>NZ_JBGGPM010000001.1:0-2126813 GCF_041320675.1 Erwinia sp. STN24
ATTACATCACGGGATATTACAGCCAGCTCAGACCTCATCAATATAACGGGGGTTTGACGCCAAATGAATCAGAGCGATTGTTCTGGAAAAACTCTAAAGCCGTGGCCAGTTTTTGTTGACCACTACAACAACAACTATTCAAAGACTTTGAAGATCTTTCTGATAAGTACGTAACCGCTAAAGCCATAACTGATTTTGATGATGATTTAGTACTTTCAATGGCTAAGTGTTTTGGCTTCATCCAAGACTATGATCACTTCGTCATGAATAGTAACTTCTTCGATAAGATCGGCAAAATAGGTAATCTTGATGTGTACTCAAACGAGAACAAGCAACTTACTATCCTTGCATGGGTGAACATAGCTAAGTACTCAAACCTTGATGTTACCTTCATGGCTAATAAGTTCGAAGAAAGCCTAATCTACAAGGGAATACCAGCCTTGTTTGAAGAGGTAGAGCTATCAGGTATGCGGGAACGTAAAGTACCAGTACAGGATCGCCTGAAGGTTTACTACTTCTCCGAGGAACGTTTCAGCCGTACCTACCGTAACGCGAATCCTGAAGCCTTACCGAAAGTATCAGCATGGATAAACGCAAACCTCACTGAGTACTTTTACACTACAAACTCAGATAGTAAGGGCATTCTCAATGGGCAGTACATTGATCCAGTTAGCCGGGGGATGAACACCTATCAGGACTATACAAAGTGCGTATGGCTTGCGAGTATGAAACCTTCACCAGTCGAAACCAAACAGTTAGAACTGATGTTCAATCTAACGCGTGAAGAGGTAGTACAGGCACGCGAACACGAGAACCTTTATCAGTTTATCAACCGTAGTAAATTACGTGCATATGATAGTGAACAGGTAGTTGAAGTGTATGTGTTCGATAAGGAACAGGCTTTATCTTTGAGTACTAACATTGAGCTGATAGATGTAGGTTTAGATAGTACTCAGGAAGTGTTTGTACCATTGAATCTTAGCGGTACTAAGAAACAAAGATTAAAACGAGTCACTAAAGAGAAATATCCTAGTATTGAAGAATTTGAAAAGTGGCTAGGAAAGAGTACTAACGCTGATCTAACGGAACGTGAGCGTGAACACTTTCGAAACAAGTACAATAAACTTTGATTTTTCACCATCACAACCCCTTTGAAATGTACCCAAATTACTAAAGGATCTATAGGTAAAAAAGGTACAGAAACGAGTAAGACAAGTACAAGAGGACGGGCTTTGCTCGTTCGATTGTACGAAGGATTGCGAGATAAGGCGGTTAGCTCGTCTAACTGCCTTCATAGAGATGTATAAAGAAGCACAAACGCTAAGGCGTTCGGCTTGAATTAATTAATTTCGTATACCTCGCAAGCGAGCTACTTAAAATTAAATAATTCTCTTATTTGCATTAAGTACTCAACAATTGTCTTGGCGGCACTGCGTGCCTAAACTATTCGTGAGTAACTACCGCACTTCGCTTTGCTCCGCTTGCTTAGGTCGTCGGCTGTTGAAGCCTCCTATAATACCTACGTTATTATGGTGAAATAATCATTGAGGTTGTCGCTGTAGTCACTCATTACTTTGTTAAGATTTTTTAAATTAGCTATTTGCTCAGTTACTTTTGAAGAGATTTTTATAATCTCTGCTGCATAGTTATCATAGTCTTCAACTGAAGCATCTTCATTTACCATCAAGGATCTGGTTTTACGCCAAGCTCTTAAGTTTAGTAAGGTAAGTGAATAACTATATTCAAGCATTTCACTATGAATATGAGCAATGTCTTCATTGACAGAAAATTTTAGTTTCCTCAAATTTGAAAACTTGTGATTTAGGATAACAGGTTTTAGTTCAAGATCTCTGATGGCTGACATGAAGTTATCACAATCGCTTAATGTCACGAAATCATATGGATTATGACTGATAAATCGCAGATTGAATCCAAGCATTGATAGTTTATGACTGGCAGTAAACCAACTCAGATAATATTCATTATAATCATTAAGAACGAGTTCTTTTAGAAGAGTATATCCGTCTTCTTCTTGCTTTTGATGTAGCCACTTAGGAGCATTTTTATATACAAGATAAGCGACTACTAAGGTTCCTAAAGTACCTAAGGTATTGAAGAAATCCATTAAACTTCCGAATTCAAAATGACCTTTAGCCTGCTTTAAGGATGCGTTCACTACAAGCCAAAGTGAAAGTACTAAAAGCGTTGCTATAGCCACTTTTACAAATAAGTTATAAGCCTTGCTAAGCATAGATAATCCCGTCCAAAAAAGAGAGCTTTTAACACAAAACCTAAGGAAAATCTAGGTTTGTAATAAATAGTTAGTCTAAAAAGGAGGATTTATGAAGACTGAATTTAACATATACGATGACGATACTTACTACTTCTTGTATGTAACTGATGAAGTACGTATTGAAACTGATGGCATTGACGGATTAATGATAGAAGACCGCAATTGCAACCTACGCAAAATATCCGATCCCATGAAGTACCTTACAATAAAAAATGAACCTGATGAGTACTTTAACGAAAGCTTGATCAACCCACATATTGATACGCTGATAGAGGCCGTAAAAGTACTAAAAGTAATGTATGGTAATGAGTTCAGGATGAATAGTTTAAAATAGGGCGTATAAGCCCTAACTTATTGTAATTTTAATGAATGAAATCTGGATGCTAATTTAGTCAAATTTGCTCTTTAATAGCTTGAGAAGGGTGCTTTTAGCTCGGTTCACAAACTGGTCTTCTGTTTCTCCTGGCAACACGTCACCAACTTTATCATCTAGTTTAATAATAAACTCATCACTTTGTACAAACTTCATGACATCATCAGTAAATTCTTCAGCTTTGCTACTACCTACAATTGGGGTGGTTAATTTAGTTAACTGCAATTTTGAGTTCTCTAACTTATTAGCAGTTAAAGTTTTTTTCAGCAAAATTAATTCACTTTTATGCATTTTTCTTTTCTCCTGTTTTGTTTTTATACATCTGTCTAAATAATGCTTCAAACATATCTAAGAACAGAGCATAAATTTTTTCTTTGGTTTCAGGTGGTAGTGAAGAGAAAAAGTTAAAAATCGTCATTACGATTTTGATAAGTGTAGATAGCATCGCAATTCCCTCTAAGAAGTGATGCAAGTACTATCGGCAATGCACCAAAAACCTTTAACAATTTTGATAATTTTGAGATAATTTTAGTGGCCCTGAACCGTCTACAGCGGGTGTTCTGCAAAAACTTTCCGTGGTTCAGGGCTATCACTTTAGTTGCTTTAAACCAGCTATCTACCAATTCTGCATAGTATCCAATCAACGCTAAGTGGAAAAAGGCTACTTTCCACCTGTAAAGCAAAAAAACGTTTGAATGCTCAGAGTGCTAAGTACTTTTGAGAATATCAGAAAGAACATCCTGTTCTAGATGAAAAAGCGTTAACCAATAATTGAGAGCTATAGAGATGTGCGAAATGAATCAATTAAATATATTTAAGCTCGTAAATTGCTTCTGCGTAATTATTATTTGAATAAGAAAATCGCTTCTATGTCACATTGGAAAGATTTAGCATCCCTAATGATGTGGTTTTTAGTATTGATCAATTTATCTTGTTCTTTATGAAATTTGTCTTTATCTCCTAAATCTGAACAATGTAATATTGTAAGTGATGTGGAGCAGAAGTCTTGAAGAAGGGCAAAAGCATCATACACTTTTACTGGAACACCTATTTTCCATCTCCTGCAAGACCCAAGTTTTTCTCGCAATGCTATTATTCTATATGTATGTTCAATTAATTGTTTGCTTATTTCTTCATTACGAAATTTTTGGTAATTAATGCTTGCGATATCAAAATATAGTTTCTGCAAGTCCAGTTGAATTTCATCATATTCAGACATGAGAGAGCATACATGGTTAAATCCAGTCTCATTTTGTTTTTGTTTTAGCCAGTTAGGAGCTGCTTTATATGCAAGATAAGCAATTATAGTTGTAATAATTGATGAGGCAGCACTGAACCAATCAGATACACTCCCCCATTCAAAATTATCTTGGTCAATAAAAAATATCTTTACTAAGATAATGGTTTCGATGATCATTAAGGTTGATAAAATCGCAACTAATGTACTCTTTGAATTATGTTTCATGTAGTTATCCTAAAAGTCACATTCTGAATGGTATTTTAGTCAATTCGAATTTATCATAAGCCATGACAATATCATGCTTTCTGATTTTCGTGCCAGTATAATTATTTGAACTATCAACTAAGCGAGATATTTCCTTTTTATCACTACTAGAAACTTTCATACCAAAGTATATTCCCGTCATTTGATTTCTTTCAAATGAGTATATTCCTTCTGGCTTTTTGATTATCACTCTTAATTCTTTTTCATATTCCCATTCTTTAGATTTTGTCAAGGATGCATAGAAACCGGTAGTTTCAGTATCAGTTCTACCTTGATTATCATAAAGAGGAGGACGGTTAGGAGAATAATTTACATGAAAGGGAACGAGAATAATGTAAGACAACTTCCCCGTTAAAAGTAAAATGTCATTTGATGAGTAATCATCGGAATTAAACTCAAATTCAATCACACACCCTTTATGGTTATCAGCATAATGTGCCCACATAGGTAGTATATAAGGAGATTCGCTAAAACAACTAACTGACATTTCACCCGTATAAATCTCTCTAAACCTTTCACTACGGAGAGACTGCAAATGTTTCAAGGATTCGCGATGATTAGTTTTATAACGTTTAATACCTTGACCAAGCTCAGTGTTGAGTCTATTAGCAAATTTTTTAAACCCTGTCTCAAGTACAGCAGGATGATAATCAAAAGGGTCGTTAAAGTTTATTGGTGATGTGAACTTCAAGGTTCCATCCCTAATAATTATTTTTGCAACTTCCTGTGTAACATACTTATAAAATTTCATTTTGAGTTCTAATTGAATTTTTCAGACTTAAGATTGTATCAAGATCAAAAAGGCAATTCACCTTGCATATCACTGAACTCGTCCAGATCACCGTTATGTGCATCTAACATAGTCTGACGTGCATTGAACCAGCTACCTACAGCAAAGATGTTTACTGGCTTAGCTTCTTCAAGGACAAAGTAGTATGCGGTACTTGAAACGATACCAAACCAGTACATACGAGTACCATCATCTTTAGGCTTTGTTTCGAACAATACACATTGTCGATTCCCGATACCTGCTGAAGGTAAGTACCCGCCAGGGTGAACTACAACGATACGTTCACCTAATTCCCAATACACCTGTACACCTTTTCTTATACCCGGATCAAACCCATTCTTATTGCCCACTTTTTAGCCCTCTATGTTATGGATATACTGTAAATCTATACAGTGTTTGCTACCGTGGCAAGTTAGTACGTCAAAAATGCAAAAATGGGCTTTGCAATACCTTAGATGGAAAAAATCTGATAAAAATGATCATTTTCAAGCACTTAATGATCAAGGTGGCTCTTTCAATGATATCTAAAAATGATCAATAATTGATCTATTATTACTTTTAGAGATATCAGGATGATTACCAAAACCTTCTTTGCTGAACCAGTAATAAGCACCGACGGAAAGCTTTTAGGGGTAGAACTGCTAACTAAGTTCCATCATGCAGATATGCCTGTACTGGACAGTAAGTACTACATACTCGTAATGCCGATAGAGCAGAAGCGGCAACTACTGATACAACAACTAACAGAGATTCAGATCGCCGCATCCTGGTTCAGGGACTACGGATTGTTCTGTTCCTTGAACGTTGATAGGCATCAGGCAAGGTTATGTGCGTATGACCGTGAGTTAGTTGAATGGCTACAGGGATTATGTGATGTAGTACGTATCGAGATCTCAGAAGACTTTGAAGGTTTAGAGTACGGTATCAATGAACCCTTACTGAGAAAGCTGATTGCCAATGGTAATGATCTTTTTCTTGATGATTTAGGTGCAGGGCGGGCTAACTTAGCTGCACTAACCACAGGCTGCTATCACACTGTAAAACTTGATAAGGCTTTCTATCGTCATGAAGTACAAAAGCCAACCTTCAGTACTCTGATCAAGAACATTAAGCGTTATTGTGATCGCATCATCATTGGAGGCGTAGAAGAGAAGGGCGAACTTAAAATTTTAAATGATGCGGAAGTATGGGGCGTGCAAGGCTATCTGTACCGTTCAGTAATTTTTCATAAATTAGAAGTATTGCTTTAAACTAGAGATAAAACCCTCAGAAAACGAGGGTTTCAAAATCATATAAAAGTTAATGCTCTTGATATTCTATATATTTCTTGTTCGATACCATCTAAAACTGATAATGAATTGCGGCTACGAGATGTGATTTCTTCAAGTATATAACGATTGAGATGGCTTTTTGAGTTAGAAGGATCTAACAGCTCAGGCGTGGGCACAACACAACACTGCCAGTAAAATACTTCCTTTTCAAAAATATTAATCCATTTTTTATGAAAACTTTCACTATGGTTTTTTTTCTTCATGAGATAATTACTCATGGCGGCTACTATATCAGCTATTTGTATTCCATATGCCTTTTTTGAATCTGCAAGAATTAAAGGCTCAGACAGCATAAATGTAAATGGTAGATTTTTTCCATCAAAGCTTTGATAAGCAATTTTTTCTGAACCAACCATTTTATTAAACATCTCTTGATTAGAGATTAATGGCTTCGATTCGTCACAGATGGCACGTATTTTCCCAAACTTAACGCTTACATCGCATAATAAATTATAGAGGGATGTGGTTGTTAAATCCAGCATCCATTTTTCAATGCCAGTGCCTTCTGATCCATTATATTCCTCTTGAATAATGTCAATATGAATTCTCGCAAAATCATGAATATCCTTCATGAAGTCAGAATATTTCGAATCAGCTACCGGTTGCAAAAATTGATCTACTGAAATATTCCTACGCGAAAAATCTTCAAATCTGTTATGAAGTTCATTTGAATATCCATCATTAGCTATCATAGAAAAATACATCATATTAGATATGAATCTGTGAAAATTTAAATTATAAAAGATAGAGCTTTTAGCTGCGAGGACAGGTTCAAAAACATATTCAAAAAACTTCCCAGAGAGAGCATATTTTTTTTCATTGACGACAACACGCATTCTGCCTCTATAGTGAGTGAGTATTTCATCAACAGCTTTCTGAAGCCTTTTACTGTTAACTAATGTGCTTCCTTTTAATTCACCCGCCGAAATTTTATACTTATCAATAATACGTTCAACAAAGGCCTTGCTTTCTTCTTCATCACTAACTACAGCAGCATAACTGAAAAAAGGCTGGTCTCTTGAAAGCAGGTTGTTGCCAGTAAATCCAGATTCATCGAAATAAACCGTTTTAACCATTTCG
The DNA here is from genome assembly GCF_041320675.1 of Erwinia sp. STN24. NCBI lineage: Bacteria > Pseudomonadati > Pseudomonadota > Gammaproteobacteria > Enterobacterales > Erwiniaceae > Erwinia > Erwinia sp. STN24. Next base: position 7,372 of record NZ_JBGGPM010000001.1, read on the forward strand.
TTACCTTGGAATTGAAAGGATCTGATTGAAATAAATATAATAGCATTTTGGTTTTTAACTTCAAGCAGAACGCTCATGTAGCTTCAAATAAAGCAAGGTACTCCGACGAAATTTCAAAAAATCGCGTAGTTTCGCCGCTCGATGTGTTTTTTGTATGTGAAGTTTTGAAGCCTATTCATTCAGCAGAGGAAAAGATGACATATAGCCAGCTAGCAAAGATCTATGGATACGATCCAGTAACTGTAAGCAGGGACTGGAATTCGAGAGGACTAGATATTTCCCTAAGCGACGACGAAATCTACCAGTGGGTAGCAGACAATGTACTAACACCGCTTAGAGGCCAAACAGATTTAAAAACAGAAACGCAGATAGAGCAGCTAAGGCTTGCTAAAGCGAAAGCAGACATTGAAGAAATGGAAGCAGATTTAAAAAGAAAGAATTTAGTAGAAGTAGATTACGTGACAGAAACACTATTAGGTTACTTCAACCAATTGAAGAGTATGTTACGTAGTATACCTAATACTACCTATATCGAATTATTTTCAAGCGAGGATGCAAACCAGCTTAGAGAGAAACTAAAAGATAAAATTGATGAAGTACTTCGTGACATTGGAAGTTACGAATATGAAGAGGAAACTGAAAATGGATTTTCAGAATCAGAGGAAACTGATCAAGATACTGAACAAAGCAGTGAAGGCAATACTACCGCCAGAGAAAATAAAACCGAGTGATTGGGTACAGAAAAATTTAAAGTTCTGCGATGGAGAATTACAGGGATCTCCAATGCGGTTGTATGAGTTTCAGAAGGAACCACTAGACGCAATTATAGAACAAGGCGTACGTAAAATTTGTCTCATGAGCAGTGCACAACTTCTCAAGACGACAATAGTTACTGGTGCATCACTTTACTTTCTACACCATGATCCTAGCAATATGGTTATTGCAGGAACAACCGCGAATACAATTAAGAAGTATAAGAATGGTAAGTTTGATCCTACCATTCAGTTAACACCAAGCCTTGCAGAACTAATTACAAGTAAAAGCGACAGAACTAAAACTAACGATGCAACTACCCAAGAAACAACTCTAGGTACTTTTAACTATTTTGTTTCTTTATCATCACCTTCAACCCTTCGAGGTTTGACGGCGAAGAGGGTATTTTGCGACGAAATCAGCGGCTGCGATACAGAAGGTGCAGAAGGAAACCCAATAGCGTTAGTTTCACAGCGTTGTGAATCATTCCGTGATTCACTGATCATGATGTGCAGTACTCCACTAGTACCGGATGATCCGATCTGCCAGGAGTTCGAAATGTCGGATAAGCGGTACTTTTATGTACCTTGTCCGAAGTGTGGTAGTGAACAGCGTCTGATATGGGAAAACGTTAAGTTCAAATGGAAGGTAATCGACGGTGGACGCCGTTCTATCCCTGATGCGGATACTGCTTACCTTGAATGCCCTGACTGCAAACATCAGTACACAGAAGCAGAGCGTGTACGTTCGGTATCACAGGGTAGATGGATTGCAACTTGTCCAGAAGTGAAGGATGTACGCGGCTATCACATATCCCGCCTTTACTCGCCAGTAACAACCATTCGTAAGTTAGTACTGGACTTCGCAGAAGCTTTCAAAACCTTCGATCTGATGCGGTTCGTGAACAACTCTTTAGGTGAACCGTACTACGATAAAGAAAACGTAGAACATGATTTAGCAGTACTAGAACAGCTTCGAGACTTTAACCTAGATATAAACAACATACCTAACGATTGCGTAGGGGCGTTCTATTCTGTTGACCAGCAATTAGACCGATTAGAAGTAACATGCATAGGACTATCTGAGAAAGCATATTATGTTCTCGATCATAGAAGCTTCTACGCTGTTGATTGTAATAAATATGACTCGCCAGCTTATATAGAACTTCAGAACTTTATCAACAATACGCAGCTTAAAACCATAAACGGTACACCTTTACGTACTCTACAGGTATGGGTAGATAGTTCAAACGGTGCAGCCACTAATACTATATACCGCTTCTGTTCAAAGAAAGGAAACGAGATATACAAACCAATCAAAGGTGATGGACGTACTACCATTCCTCTGTACAAAGAAAGTACTTCAGGCGGCTATAAGTTTATGCTTTTGAATGTTAACGAGGGTAAGAACCGTATTCGTAAACTTTTAAATGCAGCTATTAACGAAGAAGAACATGAAGGTAAGCGTATCTATTTTAGCCATAAATTACCTGATGATGCATTCTTACAATACACAAGTGAAAAGAGAATAGTAAAAGCTGGTCAATTAGTTTGGGTAAAACGTAGTGGTTCTAAAGATGATCGTAATGAGATGCTGGATACATTGAATTACGCATTAATATCTATTGAGTACATGTTAAATAAGCTAGGTACTAATCCATATAAAACGCTCAGAACTTATAACGCTAATCAGGCTAAAACTAAATACAAGGAAGATACACAAACCGAGGAAGAACCAGCACCACATGTACCAACCCGAAAAAGGCGTAGGCGTGTAGCTGGTAAGAACTGGTTTAATGAATAAGGAAATTAACAGAAATGGCAGTTATTCGCAAAGTAGATTTCACGACTGATATTATCCAGGGTGAAACCATTGTGTTTAATTTTTCCGAAGATTCTGTAGTAGAGGTAGTGGATAGTAAAGGTATCAAAACATCATATAAGTATCCATACCAGCCTATTGATACATCCTCATGGGAAGACGGTGCATATACTGCGATCATTAATGATACCAGTTTTGCAGTACGTACTTTTCAGGTTGTCAATCCTACTACAACAGCGGATAAATATAATCAATATCTAAACATTATCAACGAAATTAACCAGGTTATAGAATCTAAAGTACAGGGCGGTGGTGTTATTACTCAAAGTATCAATAACAAAAGCCTTACTACTGAAAGTATGGATGCACTACTAAAACTTCGGTCACATTATACGAAACTTGCTAATCAAGAAAAAGCACGTATGAAAGGTATTCCCCTTGGTAATCCAATCAAATCAATTACTACTTTTAACAGGGGTGTTTAATGTTCTGGCGAAAGAAAGAAACTGTACCTGATAAACCAGTACAGCAACCAAAAATCTTTGAAAAGAAACCACTAACAGATGGTGCATTGAAGCGTGAACTACGAGAGATTCGTACCAGTACACAATCACCAATTGTTAGTTTCGGGTTTTCAGCAGGTAATGCAGCGGGTAATATCAATAGTATTATCAATATGTCTTTACCTGTATTAGTAGCAAAATCACGCGATCTAAGCCTTAACAATGGTATCGCTAAAAAGTACTTTCAAGTTAACAGTGATGGCGTAACAGGGGCTTCAGGTCTTTATATCCGTCCTGATGTTCATCTATACGATGACAACTCAGAGAATCTAAAAGTAAATGAAGAACTAGAGCAATTATTTTATAAGTACGCGGATAATCCTGAAGCCTTCTCTATGAATGGTAAGTTGGATATGGCCGCGTTCCAGCGTCTGGTAGAGCGTACTCGTTCTATCGATGGTGAAGCCTTCGTTGTGGTACATGAACTGAACGGTATAGTGAAGTTTGAACTGATTGACTCTATGCGAGTACCGGTAATCGGCAATCGTATGTTTGATGATGGTTCTTATGTATCTAACGGTATCCGGTTCGATCAGTACGGTAAACCTATTGAGTACTATGTAACGCGTCTAAACCCTACCAGCTACACATACCAGACAGGGGATTATGATGTAGTACCTGCTTCGCGGATGCTGCACCTAATGATTCAGGACTACCCAGGGCAAGAACGGGGCATACCAGACATCATAGCCGGTACTACCTTGCTCAAGGATCTTGAAGCTTTCATCAAAGCGGCAATTGTGAGTAAGAAGCTATCCGCGTCTGCAATGGCATTCATCACCAACCCTGATTCGGGCGATGCAGAAACCGACTTCCTAAAGAGTGATCAGCCTGAGTACTACGATAACGATAGTCTTCAGAGCGGTGCACTGGTTGAGCTACAACCCGGACAGAACGTAACCAGCGTAAACCCTAATGGGGCGACCGATGGCATTACCGAGTTCGTAGATACACAGATGCAGATGATCGCAATGTCATTAGGCATCACAGAACAGAACTTATCTGGTTCAACTGCAAACGCCAGCTTCTCAGCCGCAAAGCTTACCGATAAGTTGCAGCGTCAGACATTCAAAACACGTACTAATGCACTTACTACTTTTGTACTTAAACCTATCTACTCACGCTGGTTAAAGACAGAGGTACTTAGAAACCCCGAATTGAATGCAAGTGATTTCGATAAATTACTAAACGCTAAATATATCAGTGAATCAGTCGAATCACTTGATCCTCTAAAAGATGTACAGACCCAAGTATTGATGATCGATAACAAGATCAAAAGCCGCTCTATGGTTATTTCTGAATTCGGTTATGACCCATATCAGGTACAGAAAGAAATTGATGAAGAGGAAAAGGATAAAATAAATAATACACAGGAAGTAATTCAGGATGAAGAACCAACTAACGAGGGAACTAAACCTACAGAAGATAAGTAATGCTATTGATGTAGAAAACCGTACCGTAGAAATTGCCTTTGCTAGTGAAACACCGGTTAAGCGTGATTTCGGTGAAGGTCTTGGTGTACTTAATGAAATTCTACGCTGTACATCAGAATCAGTAAATCTATCAAGATTACTAAATGGTGCACCACTATTAGTAGAACACGATTTTACTAAACAAGTGGGCGTAGTACTGGACGCGAGAGTAGATAGAGATGGAGTATGTAGAGCAACAGTGAAGTTTTCTACTATTCCAGATGCTGAAACTATTTTCACAATGATTAAGGAAGGTATACGTACAAAAATATCTGTCGGATATAACATCGAATCATATCACATTGAAGGTAATAACCTCATCGTAGATTCATGGAATCCCTATGAACTAAGTAGTGTATCTGTACCCGCAGATGATCAAGTAGGTGTTTCGCGTTCACTAAATACAAATGAAATTCAACTTAGTGAAGGCGAACAAATGGAACTTGAAAACCAACCAGAAAATAATGAAGAAATTACTGAAGTAGAAACTTCAAATGAAGAAGTACCAGCGGTAGAAGAACGTGCCGTAGAAAATGATGAATCTGAATCACAAGAAGGTGCAGAAGAAGAATCAGACGCTACTGATGAAGTACTTGAACGTGCAGCCAATCTTATTAACTCGTTTGAGCGTGTGCAGGAAGAACTAAATAAGGTAGTGGAAAATGAACGTAAGCGTGAAATGGAATCTACGCGTGTTCGTGAACTAAATGCTATCGCGGAACTATTCAATGTAGATAGTTCTGAAGCAATTAAATCAGGTGTATCAGTTGAACAGTTTAAACAGGAAGTTCAAACCAGATCCCTAAACAAAGAAAAAAATCTAATTAACAAGGATGTTAAAATGAAGAAAAATCTAATTGGTGAACTAATCCGTGGTATCAACGAAGATAAATTTGATGCTGTTAAAGCTGAACTTGAACGTGGTCAACGCGGCTTTAAAATGGATTTCGCCCGTGCACTAGGTGATGCAACTGATACCAGTACTGCACCAGGCACAATCAAAACCGTTTTTGCAGATTCTTATATTTCTGCACTATTAGCGAATAGCGTACTTGGTCAACTAAACCCAACCATTTATTCAGGTCTAGGTTATAAAGGTGTTCTAAGTATTCCTCGTTTGTCTGGTCTAACTCCAGCAGCACCAGGTAACTTCAAATTCTATGAAGAAGGTGATGCAGTAGAAGACAGCATTGCAAGTTTTGATTCAATCAAACTTACCCCTAAGATGTTTGCAGGTTCTATCCCTGTAACTAAGCAACTAATGCTCAGTTCTGATACCGCTGCTACCTTCGTTCAAGATGCACTTATCAAGTATGCCGCTAACGGTCTTGAAATGCAGATCTTCAGTAAGCTACAGGCAGCAGCTCCAGTACAACTATCAGCAACCGCTGGTACTCTAACTGAAGCAGATGTACAGAAAGCTATCGAAGCACTAGGTACAGCAAATGTTGATGTAAGTTCATGTGTTGCTGTAATGCATCCAAGTACTTTAGCAAAACTACGTCAGACCGCAGTTCTTGGTAACACCGCAGCCGTATCTATGGTTGAAGGTCATCGTTATGAAATGTGGCTTAATGATGAAGTACGTGTAATTGAAAGTACTTTCGTTGCAGTTGATTCAGTATTGATTGGTGATTACCGTAATTTGATTATTAGTAGCTGGTCGGATGGACAAGAGATTGATGTAGATACCACTACACATCGTGCTGCACAAATTACCGTTTTCCGTTCTTTCCAGTTCCTAGATACTGCGATTGCTAACGAAGAAGGCTTTGTAAATCTAAAAATTAAATCAGCGTAATGGTGAAATAAATGAGAGCATTTTTTAGTAATTCGCAAAGCGAGTCACTACTTAATGCTTTTGGTGAAAAGCTCGTTATTGTTCAGGATGGTGTATCTTCAGAGATAACCGCTATTTTCGAGCAAGACGAGCTTTTTTTTGAAGATACAAAAACTACTGTAACGTATTTTAGTGCTAAGTCAGGCATCAAACTACAAAGTACTTTTACCTTTGATGGCGAAGAGTATGTAGTAAATAGTATAGATGATGATATGAGCGGAGTTTCTAATTATCACTATATAAAGAAACTTGATTTAGAAAAGGATATCTAAAATGCTTACGGCAGACTATACAATCAGAAAGTACTTAATCAATAAACTAAGTGCTTTATCTCATCTTCAATTTCCATCGAAAGCAACAGTAGATCATAAAGCTACTATCCATATTGGTGACAGTAATGTAGTAAGAACACAAATTGCACGAGCTAATACTATCCTTAACGGTCAGTTTGTACCTGATAGTGTCAGTAATTTATGTGAATTTCGTGTTGAATTTGTAGCAGTCGGACAAGATTTCAAAGGGGCTTCTGATCAGATTGAAAAGGTACTTGAAGCACTTTTCACACCGGGATTCTTTGATGATTTAGACAAGCTATTACCTATGCCTGTATTCAATATTAAGATTGAAGAAAGTCTTATGACTACTCAGGCCGAAGCTACAAAACCCTCATACGCACATACACAGACAATTTCATTAAGCTATGGGGAGTAATTATAATGGCACAAACTTTTTTAGGTAATCTAACTTCCGTCTGGATTACTACAGACAATATTAATACTGATCCAAATGCAAGTTCTTTTGAGAAAGTACAGAACCTTGCAGCATTCCCTAGCTTTGGTGAAAGTACATCAGTAAGTAGTACCGAAACGTATAACAGCGAGTACGTGCAGAAGACAACCGGAGATAGCTCATATGCAGATATGACGGTTGAAGTTAACTATGTACCTACAGAGCACGCAACGATAGATGCAATGGTTAATTCTCAGGCACTGGTACAGGTTAAGGTAGAGATGCTTGATGAAGGGGCTAACGATACATCGGTTAACTACGTTGTCTATAACGGTTACTTTACGTCTTACTCTGATTCTTCAGATGCTAACTCTGTTGTTACTCGTTCCTACGTATTCAGCCCTAACCAGATGGTATCAAGCGGTATTCTGGACGAGTCCATAGTAGTACTTAACCGTGGTGATTGGGGCTTAGGTTCTAACGGGGTAGAGTTCCCCAGCTATCAAGGCCGTGATGGTAACTCGTTCGTTAAAGTACCTTCTTCAAGTACCAGTACAGGTACAGATATGCTTGGTATCTCGAACCTTGATAACAACAATGGTACTCAGCTTGTAATCAGCAAGACGGGTACACCAGTTATCAACGTGCGTAACTTCTCCAGCTCCAGTACTGGTTCATGGTACAAGGTCTACACCAGTGCAGACAAACCAACACTAAGTGAACTAGGTGCAGCAGCCGCGACGAGTCTAGCCAACTATGTACCGATCACACGTACAATCAACAGTAAGCCGCTCAACGCGAACATCACATTGCTTGCAGCAGACATTACTGATGTGTACTCAAAGACTCAGACAGACAATAACTATGTACCGAAGGTCTTTCAGTTAAATGGTCATGCTCTATCAGGTACTTCACTAAACCTTGTCGCAGCAGATATTTTAGATGTGTATTCGCAGACGCAGGTTATTACTAACTTCGTTGCAAAGACCACTACAGTAAACGGCGTAGCATTATCAGGTAATATTACTCTAACGGCAGCACAACTAACCGATATGGCAAGCCTAAGTTATAGTAATAGTACTTTTGTCCCTAAGTCATTCTTGATAAACAACAAACCGCTTTCAGGTACTAATATTCAGTTAGTAGCAGCGGATATTGCAGATGTTTACTCGCGTACTCAGGCTAATGATCTCTTCGCATTACGTATTACTACCGTTAACGGCTATGCATTAAATTCTAACGTTACTCTGAACTTTGATGATGTTGGGGCATATTCTAAAGCACAGGTTGATGCAAAAGACAAAGCACTACAAGCTAACATTGATACTAAAGTAACAATCACAGACGATTTACTAGTACTAAATACCGTAGCAGACACTCTAGAACTTGATATGTCAGACGGAAAGCGAGTATTCACAGCTACATTATCAGTAGCAAGTACACAGGTAAGTATTATTAACGCCAGTGGTAATAAGAAGAATAGTCAGACAGTCACGATAGCACTTACACAAGGTACAGGTGCAAATAAAATAGAATGGCCTTCAAATGTAATTTGGTCTTATGGCCGTACTCCTGTTCTTACTTTTACTAAAGATTCGGTTGATGTTTTTCAATTCTTGTCAGTAGATGGGGGCAGTACCTGGTACGGATCTCTACTAATGGCGGATCTTCACTAATGATCAGAAAAGGAAATATAAGTAATGCCCTTCAGATGATGGAAGGGCATCTAAAATTTTTAAGTCGCAATACTGGACTAACTACAGATAATAAAACAGAACATTATGTAATCAATCCTGATTTTGTTATCGCAAACAACAGGCATTTTATTGCTGAAACTGGTTGGGAGGCTCAACCTGAAGGGGATAGCCCTACAGAAAGTGCGGCTTTAGGGATATTAGGTGCAATATATGCATACCAAGCTACAAAGGGATCACACTACTTAGAACTGGCAAAAAATTTGTTTAATGGTTATCACAAAGCGTTCTATAGAGGTGTAGCTTTTCCTGATCCAGCGGATGGTTCACTTCGTTGCAACTGGATATGTAACGGTAAAGCTCCTGTACTGGCACACTATCCCCTAGATCCAGAGTACCCAACACATGGTGGATTCAAAGGTACTTTGTTCACCTGGACGAACGGACAAACACAGATACCTTCAGGTGCACCACATTACGGTAACTATCTCGATGCTGTATGGTTCGCTTTTCCAGAACGTGCAGGCTTAGGATGGAATCAGGTAAACGCTACCGTATATGCATGGTTAGCTGATGAAGACTCTATTGATTGGGACACTAAAGCACCTACCTATGATGTTGACTGGATCATAGATCGTACAGGACGCAAGGTAGACAGTAACGGTGATGTACTGGCAGAAGGTCTAACAAACCAGATAGGTACTGTTCAGCTCAAAGATACTTCAATCAACGGTAATTACCGCTTTAACTATGCGACACGTAACCCTGTAGAAGAAGGCGGTTATCTCTTAGGACGTAATGAACGTTGGCACAATCGCCCGGTACACGTACCGATTGATAACTATGGTTCACTGGACTTTGCAGACAATGCTTCAGATGCTGAACTCTGGTTCTGTCATGCAAGTAAACTACTTTGGGACATTACCGGAGATAGGCAGTACTGGTTAGCCTGGCAGAACTCACTACTTACCTGTATCGGATACTCTGATATAGACAAGTACGATATGTTTTTCAGAAAATCTACACAGGCAATTAGCCCTTTTACTGATGGTATCTCATATGATTATTTCTATCCCAGCGATCAAGTAGCGAGTTATTCGCGTGATAGCGATGGATATGTAGTAATAAATCAGAATGCTTCAGCACAAACCACTTTAGAGCAACAATCTATTTGGTTTAAATTCAACAATAGTAGTAATTTCTATGTTGAATATGGCGGCTTTGATACTACAGGAACCTCACTAAGTCTAGGAGTAGCTCTAACAGTTAATAAAACAAAAACAGATAATGGATCAGTAAAATATCGTTGTGGTCTTCCAATCACAAATACGGATGGAAGCATTACCGCTATGAATATCCCAATGAATCATTTTACGCGAATCAATAAACCTGATGGCGGGCAATACCTAACCGCAGATATGCGTATGATTTCTGATTACGGTGATAACACAGTAACTAAACTAGAATACCAAAGCGGCATTGCAGGTACTTATTATGATAACGTCATTACCAGTACTATGGACAGTGACGGTAGTTCTACAGTAGGTTTCTGGATATTTGACAATGAAAAGCAGGATTTAATATCTTTCACTTATCGTACTTACAACGATGATTTCAACATCAGGATTACAGATGATCTTGGTTGGCGTTGGTGGGCTATGTTACCTGCAAGTAATAGTGCATGGGTTACACAAACCTTCTCTGTACTGAACTTCAAACTAAGTTCCTATCAGCCAGATCATGAAGAGGGTGATGAACAGCCGGGACAACCAGTACTGACCGGACGAGAAGAGTTTACGCTACTACTCGATACTGATCCTGTAGATGGTGTGTCAGGCCGTATTGACTGGTATTGCGTAAATGATTTACCCGCATTGTATGATGATGGCGGTACTGGCGATTACTCTGTACTGGTCAGTTTGACGTTTAATGATAGTACTGGTAATGGCTATACGGCACGGTTAGGTGACTGTGTAATTAAACAATATATGCTTGATAGTCTTGCATATACTCCTGGACTTATACCATTCAGTTCAATTACCGATCCATATGCAAATTTATACTCTGGATGGCGTGGACTACCATACCCTGGCTATCAATTGCCTACAATCTGGTGTTTTCAAGGTACTACTATTGATGAAACCAGATTAAATAACAGTATTAGATTTTTATGTGATGCTCAGAACTGGTTTACTAATAAATTTCATCCCGCTGTACCTGGTCCATGTGCTCAGGCTTTTGTATGGAACAGACAAGACGCATTAGCGTACTTACCGGATGGAGAACAACCAGATGTGTTTATTATGCAGCACTGGTATGAAGAAGCCTGGTCAGGGTATGAACCTCGTGCTTTCTATGCCGGGTGCGATGTAATACATGAATTATACAAACGTGGTGATTATACGATACCGAAAAATATTATTACCTATTGCCAGAACTGGATGAATTATCTGAAATGGTTCATGAAGAATAATGATGGTCATGCACCTACAAGATTCAAAGATGATGGGGAAGTACTCTATGATGGCTTTACTGGTCATATGTCTGGATTGTGGTTAGCGGGTGCTTCATTGATGGCTATTGCAGGTTATCCAGATCATGAATTACTGGATTTACTCTTTACTGAGATTCAGAACAACTATGATGTAGTTTCTGCTAATCATGTAATGAATGGTGGCTGGTCTTCAGCTATCAGAGGTGGTGATCCTACAACAGCTAAAAACAATTCGATGTATTTTGGTTTTTACACAGGTGAGCTACTTAGAGGTTTAGGACTATATACTAAGTACTACAACCTACATATATAAATAATACGGAAGGGTAAAAAGGATTTTACCCTAAAAATAAAGGAATATTAAATATGGCTTTTAATACTAACTTCGTTGGTAATAACGTAACGGTAGAAGTTGCAGACGCTCCTGCAAATGGTGGTCAGGCAACTACTTATAACTTAGTAGAAGATCTTGCAGCATTCCCACAGGCAGCAGGTGCAGAGTCTACTGTAATTAGCGTGAACGTGTTCGGTGAACAATATGCTAAAAAACTAATCGGCTCGCGTTCTGTACCAGATCTAACAATTTCTGTTAACTGGAAGCCGGGTGCAACTGGTCAGGAAATGCTTGCTACCGCTGCTTCTTCTCAGAAACTAGTACAAATCAAAGTAACTTATTATCAGAACATTGCAGATAAAGACGGCCCTGCATATTACAGCATTATAAATGGTTACGTGAATTCGGATGTTGTGAATGGTGATTTTGATGCTGTGGTAACTCGTGATTTTGTTGTGTCGGTTACTGGTGCACCTGTAGCCGTTGGTCAGGTATCTGGCAGCTAATAACTCTAAACTACAACTTCTAAAAATAAATCAAGGAATATAATAATATGGATATTGCAAATCTAATGAAGGCTATTGGTGTTAAGATGACGCCTTTTGAAGTAGCACAAGGCATCACTGTTTATATCAAACTACCATCAGTAAGCAAGTACTCTGAATGTTCTGATCCCTATAAAACAATCTTTTATTGTGTCGTGGATGAAGAGGGCAAGCAGATTTTTGATTCAGCCGAACAGGTTGAACATAAAGTTGATATGACTGTACAAGTAAAATTGAATCAGGAAATTAGCCGCTTATTCGTTGAAGCTATGAATATTGAAGATGTAGAGTCAAAGTAAGAAGCGACCCTTTTCTTAAACTATCACTAAAAATGTTAATTCAAAAAGGGTGTAGTGTGGATGAACTCTGCACTATGCCCTTTGATCTTTTCGTGCACTTATATGTGTATGAAGAGATAGTAAATCCTTCTTCTGCGAAAGTAGAACAGATCCGGCATACAGAGCTACTTCAAGCTATCTGGCTTAGTACTGGAAACATCAAAAAAGAAGATATACATAAATTCAGCATTACGGAACTGGATAGTTTAAACCTCATTTCTATGAAAACAATTAAAGAACAGAGTGATGAAAGGGAGAAGAGGATCGCAGAACAACAGAAAAATAACATGCTTAACTGGATGGGGATAAAATCTAATGGCAAGTAATCAATCATTAATATTTGAAATCAGAGGTGATGAAAGCGGTTTACAGAGGTCATTGAAAAATGCAGGTAACGGACTATCAGAATTCGGTGATAAGGCTGGCGGTATCTTTGGTGATCTTGGAAGTAATATCACTACTATCACAGGTCAGCTCTCAGGGTTCAGTACTGGTTTAGTTGGGGTAGCAGGTAGTGTAGGACTAGTTGCAGCCGGTATCTCTGGATTACTACTATCAAGTAATGAGTACGTAAAATCTTTGAATGAAGTATCACGTGCATCAGGACTATCAGTAAAAGAACTACAGCAACTTCAAAGTACATTTCAGGGCTTAGGGTTGGATATTGAAAAGTATGGTGATATTAACCGTGATGTACTTGATCACGTGGGCGATGCTTTCGCTAATGGCGGTTCTATTGCCGATGACTTGAAAAGCGTTGGGGTAAATGTTCAGGATATGAATAAGTACCTTAATCAAAGTGACGGCGGTATTAAAGCTATTGCCCATAGTTTCTATGAAATGCAAAAAGCAGGAAAAACTACAGCAGAAACTACTTTCTTACTTGAATCGATGGGTTCAGATGCATCAAAGCTTGTAGACGTGATGAAGCAGTACAAGAACGAAACAGAACTGATGAATGCTATCTATTCTCAGCACGCAATACTTACTGATGACAATGCGAAAAAATATCAGGAATTTGATAAAAAAGTTGCTTCATTAACTACTTCATTTTCTCTGTTTAAGGCTAATGCTCTTGCACCTACTGTAGATGAACTTAATACCATACTGAACATCCTTAACGGAGATGGCTGGACTACTAACAAGTTTACCGATTGGGCTAAGCAGTTCTGGTATGGCGGTGAAACGGCGATTGCTAAAGCTTTCCGTAAGCTTGATGGTGTAGGGGAAGTTGGGTACAGCATAGACGTAACCGCCAAGCTAACCAGCCAGGCACAAGATCTACTGGACTTTGTGAACAACAATACCGGTACTAAGAAAACGGTAGAAGCACCTAAAGGTGGTTGGGTAGATAAGGACGCTGAAGCAGCTAAGGCCAAAGCCGCAGCGGAGAAAGCAGAAGCCGAACGTAAGAAGGCAGAAGCCAAACGCATTCAGGCAGCAAAAGTACTACAGCAAACTCTAACTGGTATCGCCGGATCTGGTGCAATGGCTCAGGTACAGCAGTTCAATCAGGCACAGAACGATATAGAAAAACGCATCAGGGATAGTGCAAAGACGTTAGGTAAAACTGAAGCTGAAACTACTGAAATGTTGAAGCAGCAGTACGAGAACCGTAAACGACTATTCAAAGAAATGACGGATTCAATGCTTCAGGAATCTGATCCTAAAAAACTTGCACAAAATATTGCAGCAATTGGCGGGCAGAACGTAAACGGTACACAGCTAACAGATATTCAGAATGCACAGAATACACGATTAGGAATTGACAATACTGATCCGTTTAAGATGCAAGCAGATCAAAGTACTTTAGATAAAGTTCAATCTGACGGACAGGCAGAACTTGCATTAAACCAGCAGTTATACGAACAAAAGCTAGTATCTTTCCAAGACTATCAAAGCCGTATGGCAGCTATCAACACTTCAACTAATAATAAAATGCAACAGGCAAACATTGATGCTCAGCAGAAAACATTATCTATGTATGCAACTGGTGCACAAAACCTAGGTACTATGTTATCAGGTGCATTTGGTGAAAGTAATGCAGCAGCACAGGCAGCTTTTGCAATCAGTAAAGGTATCGCTATCGCACAAAGTATTATCAATATTCAGCAGGGTATTAGCCAGGCTATGTCTTTGGGCTGGCCTATGGGTATTGCAGCAGGTCTTAAAGTTGCCGCAGAAGGTGCAAGTATTATTAGTACTATCAAAGGTACTTCAATTCAGGGACAGGCTCATGATGGATGGGACAGCTTACCGAGTACAGGTACTTATAATCTAGAAAAAGGTGAGCGTGTTGTAGGTAAATCACTGAACCAGGATTTAACGAAGTATCTTTCTAATCAGGGCGGTAATAACTCAGGTGATATTAAAATTGAAGCACCATTGATTATTCAAAGTTCTGGTAATATTTCTGATTCTGATTTTCAGGCTATGTGTGACAAGCACGCTGATACTATCACACAGGCAGTGCGTAAATCTCAAAAGAATAACGTGTAATAAATAATTCAAAGCCCGCATTATGTGGGCTTATAAAAGGATAAGATATGACTTACGAAGAATTTAAAAAATTACTGGGCGAACACACTGATAAGATTATAAAGGTTGTGCTTAAATCAAAAAAGAATAACGTTCAATAAATACCGTGAAGCCTACAAGGAGTGGGCTTTTTAGAAAAGGAATATTCACATGTTAAATAATGCACTAATCAGTGATTACACTTTAACAGATAACATCCCCCAATATCAGAATCAAACCTGGTCAGGGGAAACTATTACACGAATGGTAGGTACTCAATACTTCAGTCTCAGCTTTAAAATCACTCTGAACAAAAAAGACCGTGCAGAACTCGCTAACTTCCTTGCCTTATATGGTAATGGTAAACCTTTTGATATGTCTCTAGGTTGGTGGGGTACTTACAGCGGTACACAGAACGCAGTGATTCAGGCAACGGCGGCACGTGCAGCAGGAGCTACTTCAATTGCTGTAAATTCAAATAGTCTGGAAGTAGGTAGCCTTGTTCAGTTCAATGGACATAAGAAGCTATACCGCGTACTAGCCAATACAGGAACCACTATCACTATTTTTCCTGGATTAGTTAACAGTATCCAGACAAGTGAAGTTATGAAGTACAACAACCTTCAGGGATCATTCATCCTTACCCCTCAGAACTCAGCTTATCAACTTCCTAGTACTAACGTGATTGAATTCACTGTACAGGCTACAGAAAATATCAGGGGTTAATTATGGCTATACCTGATAACGTATTAAACAACCCTGAATTAGTATCGTACTGGAATCTTGTCAGGGGTGATCATAAAACAGCATTGACAGAAAAAGAACTATATCAAAGTGGCATAATGGTTAAGCTAATCGATGTATTGCCACCACAGGGAAGTAACATCTATATTACTGACGCGATAGTAGAACAGAACTATAACGGTATCGTATATAAACCTGTACCTGATTTACTCGATACAAGCTTTGCCAACTATGTAGAAAAGAACCAAATCAACAATAACGGTACTACTTTCAAAGTAAGTAATGTCAGTCAGGACTATCTTTCTATGGCATTGCGTGGGCTATGGAATGATGCAAAGGTTAATATCTGGATGGCTATTGTTAATCCGGCTAACGGCTCAATCCTTTATGCTTACCGTATCTTTAGTGGTTATGTTGACTATTTCAGTTCTGATTTCAACAACAGCACTCAAAGTACTACTAACGAAACTACCGTTAACCTTAATAGCCTCTGGAAGAAGTTAGATCAAACCCAACGTTTACTATCAAGTACCAGTATTCATCAAAGCTTACATAAGGGTGATAAGTTCTTTGACCTAATCGGCATACTAAATAGTTCAGAACAAAACTGGAAGAGTAAGTAACAATGAAGAACGGATTCATAACAGAATACCTTAGCAGTCTTTCAGAGCAACCATTAGTTTATGGGGTGAATGATTGCCACATTATGGTATTAACAGTAATTGATATGATTTGCGGTACTACTTACCGTGATGAAATCTACGAAAAGTACAGTAACCCAACAGAAGGTAGAAAGTATGCAAAAGAAAATTGCTCTTTCCCTACGCTATTGGGCTTGTGCAAAGAAAAAGGTCAGGCAGTAACTGAACCATTGGACGGGGATATTATTCTTGCTTCTGGTCACAGTACGGTGTACTGGCGTGGGAAAGTTATAACGCTATCAGAAGATAAATCAAAATATATCGTTTCATATTACTACCCACAAGAAAAACAAAAAATATACAGATTCAAAGGGGAGTAATATTTTATGGCAATTGCAGCAGTAGCTGTAGCAGTAATCGCAGGTGCATCAGCGGCAGCCGCCGCATATGCCGCAGGACTTGCATTACTCGCTGTAGTAGCAATAGGTGTTGGTGCAGCCGCTCTATCGTATATCAGTTCATCGCAAATGATGAGCGTTGGTCAATCGGGGGTATCGTATCCAAGTACCAGCAGTACTAACGCACGATCAACAAGCCCAAGTACCGGTATCCCGATCAGTTATGGCGGTTCTAACCGTAACGCAACAGAGGATGCATACAACAAGTTAGGCTCTATCGTTGTATGGCAGAACGTATACAAGGGAACCTCCAATACTCTCTGTACCGTGCACTGTATCAGTATCGGGGAAGTAGGTCAGGTGCCGGGTGCACAGTCTGGCGGCGTAATCAAACAGATCTATATCGATAACAGCCCTGTACTGATAGATGGTGCATACATCACTACTGAAGGTCAGATACCTACTTCAATGATGATTGAGAAGTACCGTAAGTACCTTCAGTTAGAAGTACGCTTTGGTAAACCTTCTTACGGTGGTTCTATGACGCTAGCACGTCAGTACGGCGGTGATCGCTGGACTGATGATATGCGGGGTGATGGACTCGTACAGATTTGTAGTGTTATCAAGAAAACCAATGATTCTTTGATTGACGGTATTTTGACTAATGAGAACTATACGCTATCAGTAGAGATGAAAGGGCGGTTGATCTATGACCTAACAGATAATGTTAAAAAACCTAGTTCTAATCCACCAAGCCAACTTTATGATTTTATCACTAATACAGAGTTTGGTTTCGGACTTGATCCAAATGATATTGATATTACAAGCTTTAGGCAAATGGCACAGTATTGTTCTAATAATCATTTCTATTCGAACGGCTCTATCCAGTACGATAAAAGTTTCAAAGAAAACATTGAAGCAATTCTATCTACTTTTGGGGGTGTACTATATGAATCAAACGGTGTGCTTTACCTTACAGTAGATGCACCAGATATACCAGTACAGCATTTCGATGAAAGTAATATTCTTGGTTCAGTGAACGTTACTACAGGTTCTAAATCTGACTACTTCAATACGATGGATAGTACTTATACTAACCCTGATAATGATTTTTCTCAGGATATTATACGATTCCCTAGTGATGCAATCAGTAATGAATCTATTGCAGCAGATGGTTATATCATCAAGAAAGATTTAAATTACCTATGGGTACTTGATAAAACTCAGTTGGCAACTCTGAGTAATATCGAACTTCTTAAATCGAAGTACATCAGCAATACGATTACATTCAATACCTACATAACCGATATGAAGGTATTCGATGTTTTCACTATTAGTTTCAAAGAAGCTGGTTTTAGTAATAATAAGTACCGTGTAGTTTCTCGTACCGTACCAATGACAGTAGATAAATCAGGTATCGTTCAGATCACCGCGATTAGTTATGATGATGGTATCTATCAGGGGAAAGATCCTGGTAAGTTCCCACAGGATGGATTGACTAACTTACCGTCACCAACATATGTATCACCACCAAGTAACTTACAGGCACAACGCTTAGGGGCTACTGTTTCAGGTAATGCAGTATTGCTTACATGGGACCTTAGTCAGGATACATCAGTACGTGGTTACAAGATTCGCTATAAACGCAGCGATTCCGGTACTTGGGTCAACATCGGTAATGTAGGGCCGTATACAACCAGTTTTGAGATTTTAAATCTTCTGCATGGGGTTCAGTATGACTTTGCGATTGAAGCCTACAACACCTTGGGTTACACCTCAGAACTTATAGCTATCTACAACCAAACACCGCAGGTAATCTTTGCTTTACCGAAGATCACCAGCCTGGACATGGTGAACGATGATGTAGGGCTAAACCAGACCTACGCACAGGATTTTATTTTTACATGGGATGATCAGAGCGGCTTAGCTGTGAACGGTAAGACATTCGCAGATTTTTTTAAGTACTATGAAATTCGTGTGTATGACCGCTACCGTAACTACATCAAGTCGTACTACACCACAGTAAGCAACTGGACGTATACCTTTGCCATGAATACCAGTGATGGCCTAAGCCGCTATCGTGTATTCGGTATCATCGCACATGGTTACGGTACTGGTATCTACAGTGAAGAAGTACAGATCGAAGTAAGTAACCCACAGCATCCACAGGTATTAGGTATCACATTACGTAGTGGCTATGATTCAGTGTTCATTGACTGGACAGAATCTAACGTACCGGATTACTCAGGTATCGTTATGCAGATTGCGAAAGATGAAGGTTTCAGTTCAGACGCACACTACTTCAGTAGCTCTAACCGCTACAGTGCATCTTTCGGAGTTGAAGACGGTTCCTGGTTTGCACGTATTGCGGCTTATGATGTGTTCGGACAGGATGAACTTGTATGGTCGCCTACCATCGGCTTTAACCAGAATACGAAGGTTCCATACTCCAAGCTGAATGATGATGTAGTAGATGGTCTACTTAACAGTGATACAGCAACAGGTATCGTTGAGAAACAGATCGTTGATCAGCTTGGTTCCCGCTGGCAGGTACAGGTATCGAACAATGGAAACGTAACAGGTATCGCACTTGCAGCAGATGAGAAAGAATCTGTGTTTACGGTTATGGCAGACCGTTTCAGCATCATCAGTACAGATAGTGCAAAGCAAAGTGATAAGGTCTATCCGTTCGTAGTACAGGGTGGTAAGACTTACATCAACTCAGCAGTTATTGCAGATGCAAGTATCAATACCGCTCAGATAAACAACTTAGCAGTATCTACCGCCAAGATTCAAAACGCTGCAATAGATAATACTAAAATTGCAAATGCTGCAATTCGTAATGCACATATCATGAATGGTGAAATTGATTCTGCGAAGATTAGTCAGCAGATACAATCCAGTAATTGGGATGGTACTAACGGTTGGATGATCAATAAGAATGGTAATGCTAACTTTGGTAACGCTACTATTCGCGGTACGATTTATGCAAATAGTGGTGTATTGAACAACGTTACCATTAACGAGAACTGTAATATATTAGGTACTTTAAGTGCTACAAGAATCATAGGTGACATATGTAGGCCACAGTCTACAGGTATCTCTTCAATACCTTTTTTATGGGGTTCTAAGACGGTATCAGGTGGACAACAGGCACTACCGCCTGTAGCGAATCAACACTATGTAGCTTTGCGGATTCGTGGAGAAGATTTTGATCGTATACTAGATAGTAACGCTACAATATCAATGGCATCTAGCGAAAGACAATATTTTTATGTACGTATGGGTGGTGATGGAATTGGCCTAACAAACTTATTCTATTACGATGCAGGTAACGGCGGTTCAAGCACAGCTTACAGGTTAAATGGTATCAGTATTCCGGCTGTTGGCCGTGGTAGATGGAATTATATATACATAATGTGTACTACTGATCGTAGAAGTTATGCAGCCTTAAACATTCCTACTGATTTTCAATCTTTCGTATACCGTGCAGGCGATCAACCTTTATATAACTAATAAATACTTTGGCACATGTTGTGCCAAGATAATAAGTATAAAAGGAATGATATGATTGCTACTATAAGTGCGATTGGTTCATTAATTGTTGCTGTACTTGTTCTGCTATGGACAGTCTACCGTGATTCTTCTTCTGATAACACAGTGTTGGAATCACGGATTAATGGCGTTGAAACTAAGGTGGCTCTAATGAAACAATCATTAGTTGCATTAGAACAAGAACAGGATCAGATGAAAAGTACTCTGAAGAATCTAGAAAATGGACTACATGAACTAGATCTGAAGATTGAAAGGATTCTAACAATTCTGGATACCAAAAAATAATTAAGGGGCGTAATGCCCCTTTTTTTATTTGTTTACTAACTGTTCTAACATATCGTTTAAGCGATTTGGTGTCTGTACATACCACCGGCTGTCTTTTGCCTGTTTAATGGCTTCTTTGTAATCCTGCACTTTCAACGCAGCAATCATCTTCTTAAACTTCTGAACGCCAGCTAACCCAAGTTGGAAAATCATAATGATCATGAAGTCTTGCCAATCGTTAGGAAGATATAGACCAAGCTTACTGTACTGGATTTGTGCTGTCTGTATGTCCTGTTCTAGCAAAGCATCAGCTTGTGCTTCTGTAATGCCCTGTGAATAATCCAGGCTGTTTGCCATCAAATGACCATAGCCGATAGTTTCGTATCCCAATGAATCTTTGTATGGGTAGAACTTACCATTTTTAAAGTACTTTAATTTTGCCTGATACTCTCTAGTACCTTCGTATTGTTTTAATCTGTTTTTTAATTCCATTCACTAAATACCTTTATAACAATAATAAGGGTATTTAATTATGAAAGAATGGAAGGTTTATAACTCAAATGAGTGGGCGATAGATGATATTACTAGTGGTAACTATGCTGCATTCCTCTATCTAATGGTATTTGAAACAGGTGAGTTCTATATAGGCATGAAGCATGTCTATGTGAAGGTAAGAGACGCTAAGAAGATCAAAGATAAATCTAAGGAATCAAACTGGAAAAGTTATACCAGTAGTTCTAATTCAGTAAAGAATATGATTGAAAACGGGGTAGGTTATGAGAAGTACTTACTATGGTGTTTCCCTACAAGTAACCAGACAGCGTTAGTAGAAGCAATCTTGATTGGCCTCTTTGGTACAAGGCATGATTGCGTGAACAAAGCAGTACTATGTAAATCCAGACTACCAAAAGATAACGGTGAGACTTTCAAAATAGTGCAGCAATTAATACAGGAATTACAGTAATGACATGGCGAAGAGGGCATAGCCCCGGCGATATGAAAAGGTTCATCAACAGGAACAGCCCGAAGATAGGACAGCAATTCAATAAAGAACTAAGTAAAAGTATGAGTACAGTAACGCAGCAGATGCAGGCAAAGACCAATACAGATGTAGCTGGCGGGGCGGTTCCATTCACTACTAAAAGTATGTTTTTCAACTTCAAGAAGATTAGTGAATTCGAGTCAGTTAATCAGATTATCTTAAAATCTAATCAAACATCCTATCTGAAGTACATCCTAGATCCCCAAAGTGCAGCAACTGTAGAATCTAAAATTATTCCATACAAGAACGCACCTCTGACTAAGCAAGGAAACATCACACAGCTTCGTTCCAGGTCTAAGAACAATAAATATAAAAAGGTAAAGAGCAAGAGCGGTAACACGTACTTAATCGATACTACAAAGAAATCTGCTAAGCGTAATCCAAAACTGGCACGTGAAAAGAGAGTAATTGGCTATTACGGTTCAGTAGGAAGAAGACCACTGTTTGACTACTACGATGAAACCGAAAAGAAAGTAATACAGCAATTAAGGAATTTACGCGGTATCTTTGATTACCGATGGAGAAATTAAGATGAATAACTTAGAACAATTCCCATGTTACGATCATTCTGTACTAGAAGATTTTTCATTTCAGGCTATCAAGCCAGTAAGTGTTACCATACCATATGATAAAGCACTATCTGGAAATAAGCTTATCAAAAAGAAAGTAGATGATGAACATGGTAAATTAGTAGTGTATAGCTTCAATCATGATAATACACCTCGTGTAAACGTAGACGATGTATTAACTGTTGAGCTAAGCAAAGAGAAGACAGAAGTAAAGGTACTATATTCTTACAATCACATCTATAAAGGTCATCGCGTTTATTCCTGTGTTTGTCAGATACAGGAGGATGTATGATAAATATTCTTATCGATTTATTTAAAACGGCTACAACGTTCTTTACTAAGAAGCAAGAAAGTAAAGATGAGTTAGTAGCTAAGAACTCAGAGCAACAAAACGAAATTACTTTAGAGGAAACGAAGAAGGGGTTTACCTGGCGGCAAGCACTAGGATACGTACTAACGTTCATTGTGTTTTATAACTACGTTGTGATTCCTATCCTGGCTCTATTCGGGATAGTACTTCCCGCAATCCCATTACAGGATGTTTGGAAAGTACTTATTATATTGATAGGCGGAAGTTAATACCGAAATTTCCGAGTTGTTGAGTTTTATTTAGTGATGTACTCCGGTTTTTTTTTCGCGACTTCCTCAATATCTCTAATTATTCTATTGTTACGTTGATTATTGTGTTGATTGTTATTATTTGCTAATAAACCTTTTAATTTATTATATAAATCCGCTCTTTTGCTTGCTCTTTCTATAACTTTTTCTTTGTGTTCAAGTTCTTTTGCTTTACGCTGATTTTCTTCTGCTTTATGTTCTTCCAGAGCATGTGCAGCGTCTCCAAAAAGAAGACCGGTTACAGTAACAGTAAGGAAAAGATTAAGAGCAAAGACAGGCAATGATGGGGAAGGAATTAATTCACTAGGGTGGAAGAAAGCAATACAGCTAGAAATCATATTACTTAAAGTTATAGCGTAAGAAAAAATTGCTATCGCATCAATCCCTTGACCAATCTTAAGTTTACGATTATCTTTTTTGAAATAATTGCTATTAGATATAGTGGCTAGTATTAGAGAGATATAAGCACTTGATTGAAGGTAAGAGGCGAAGTTGTGAGCAAATAACTGATGTGCGAGAATAATTAATAAAAAGATCGATATTAGAGTGCAAGCTACAGCTCTATTTTTTAATTTTTTAAAAATATTCATAGATTATCCTTTCAGTGAAATTTGAGGGCGATTATCTTGGTTTTGATTCCAATGTCGCCCTTCTTTTGATAAAAATCAAATTGACTATTTCCAGCACGCTATCTAAATTTTTTTTCTAAAAAATCAGCAATGCTAGGCTCAGTATTATTACCGATAACTAAATCAGCACGTGCTTTTATCTTGTCAGAAGCATTACCCATCGCTACACCAAGACCTGCACTCTCTAGCATACTTAAATCATTATAATTATCACCAAAGGCAATAACCTGATTCATTGACAAGCCTTGAGATTCAACCCATTGAGCCAATCTTTTTCCTTTGCTGTTTCCGCTTTGAGCAATATCAACTTGATCATGCCAAGACCATTCACAAGATAGGCCAAGCTCACGCTCAACAACTTCAGTAAATTCTTGCAATTTAACTATATCATTACCAGTAAGTGCAAACTTCCAAATCTTATCAACAGCCCTTGCTGATTCTCTTAGCGAATCTACTTTTCGAAATACCGGACGCTGTGATTCTGGTAAAGATCTCGCCCAATTTTCTGTACGAATAATATGGCCCGTTGGTTCCTGATAAATCATCGCATCGTCGGCGTACATCAAACTATGAACATTATAACTATCAAGCAGATCAATTAATTGAGTAGCTTGGTTCGGCTGCAATGGATCAGACGCAAGCACCTTCTTTCCTTGATAATCGTACAGTAATGCACCATTGCAACATATTGCAGGTGTATCTAACTCAAGTGCTTGATAGAAAGGATGAATTGCAACAAAGTGACGTCCAGTAACAATGATAACTTTTGCTCCAGATTCACGTACTTTTTTTATTGCACTTAGTGATTCAGGAAGGATTTTTTTCTCTGGGGTTAACAAAGTACCGTCTAGATCAAGAGCTACTACCTGATAGTTCATATCTTGTTTCGCCGTCATTAAATGATGAGTTTTTCCGATAGTACACCGCTTAATGCCTACTTCAAACTTACCACGTAGTGGTAAAGGTAGGTGAGCAGGGTAAGCAACAGAATGAATTCAATGTAGTTTTAGGCTTTTTGTTTGTATACTGTAGCCTCTATTCAAATAGGTGCCATTACAGCAGATTGCAGGTGTGTCGAGCGCCAGCGCCTGATAAAAAGGGTGGATAGCGACGTGATGGCGGCCGGTCACTATCACAATTTTTACGCCAGCCTGCCGGGCCTTTTGCAGCGCTTCCAGCGATTCAGGAAGAATGGTCTTACGCGGCGTCAGCAGCGTACCGTCCAGATCTAAAGCAATAACGCGATAACTCATAAATCGTTCCGAATGTGGTTTGAAAACGAATTTTTGAGTCTACACCCTGTGGCGGCGCTGACAAAATCGTCCGGCACAAATCCGCCTGCGTGGCCTGCGAAAACGCGCTACGCTGAAGCAGACCCGATTGACCTGAAAAAGGAGCATTTATGAAACAAGTCGTTTATACCGCCAGCCCGGAAAGCGGGCAGATCCATGCCTGGCAGCTTGACCCGCAGGGCGCGCTGACGCTGCTGCAGGTGGTCGATCTGCCAGGCCAGGTTCAGCCAATGGTGGTCAGCCCGAATAAAGCTTTTCTGTATGTCGGTATCCGTCCTGATTTCCGCGTTATCGCTTTTCATATCGACAGCGAAGGCAAGCTGACCAAAGCGGCAGAAGCGCCGCTGCCGGGCAGCCCGACCCATATTTCTACCGATCTTCAGGGACGCTTTATTTTTACCGGTTCCTATAACGACGCCTGCGTCAGCGTCACGCCGATCGATGCGCAAGGCCTGCCGGGCGAACCGTTGCAGGTGATTAAAGGGCTGGATGGCTGCCACTCGGCTAACATCGATCTTAAAAACGAAACGCTGTTCGTCCCGGCGCTAAAACAGGATCGCATCTGTCTGTTTGATTTACAGGAAGACGGTCAGCTGCTGCCGCACGCGCAGCCTCAGGTCAATACGGTTGAGGGCGCTGGCCCGCGCCATATGGTGTTTCATCCGAACCAGCAGTACGCCTACTGCGTAAACGAACTGGACAGTACGGTTGACGTCTGGCAGCTGAATAACGCGCATGGCGAAGTCGAACGCGTGCAGAGCCTGGATATGATGCCCGCAGGCTTCAGCGACACGCGCTGGGCGGCGGATATTCGCCTGACCCCGAACGGTCGTCACCTTTACGCCTGCGACCGTACCGCCAGCGTACTGACCACGTTCAGCGTCAGCGAGGACGGCGGACTGTTGACGATTGAGGGCCATCAGCCAACGGAAACGCAGCCGCGCGGCTTTAACATCGACGCCAGCGGTCGCTACCTGATTGCGGCGGGACAGAAGTCGCACCATATTGCAGTCTATAGCATTGCGGAAGAGAGAGGACTGCTGACGCCGCTGGGACGTTATGCGGTAGGGCAGGGGCCGATGTGGGTGACCATCACGGAAATTTAAAGGACAGGCGGCGATAAGGCCGCCTGTTTTTTATCAGCTGTAGATAGCGGTAAGCGAAGCGCTCGCCAGCTGATGGAAATGCACGTTAAAGCCCAGCATCGCGCCGCTCGCCTGCTCGTCCACGTCCAGCTTTTCCACGTCCAGCGCATAAACGGTGAAAATGTAGCGATGGCTTTCGCCTTTTGGCGGTGCCGCGCCGCCATAGCCCGCTTTGCCGAAATCCGTGCGGGTCTGCACCGCACCGGAAGGCAGTTCGGCCACGCCGGAGCCTGCGCCCTGCGGCAGCACGCGCGTGTCGGCAGGCAGATTGGCCACGCCCCAGTGCCACCAGCCGGAGCCGGTTGGCGCATCGGGATCAAAACAGGTGACGACAAAACTTTTGGTGCCGGCGGGCACGTCATCCCAGGTCAGATGCGGCGACAGGTTATCGCCTTCGTAGCCCATCCCGTTAAAAACCTGGCGCGCCGGTAGCTTGTCGCCGTCGTTAAAATCCTGACTAAAGAGTTTCATTTCCCCTCCTGGCATTATTGATGAAGCAGTTTCAGCAGCTCCTCGGCTGCGGCGACGGAGGATGCGGGATTCTGGCCGGTCACCAGGTGACCGTCCGTAATGGCGAAACTGCCCCAGTCATGGGTTTTTTCATAGTTGCCGCCCAGCCCTCTCAGCGCATCCTCAACCAGGAAAGGTACCACATTCGTCAGCCCGACGGCGCTTTCTTCACTGTTGCTGAAGCCCGTCACGCGTTTTCCGGCCACCAGTGGCGAACCGTCCGGCTTTTTCGCCCGCTTCAGCACGCCCGGCGCGTGGCAGACCGCGCCGACCGGTTTGCCGTTAGCGTAAAAACTCTCAATCAGTTCAATGCTCTGCCGATCCTCCGCCAGATCCCAGAGCGGGCCGTGGCCGCCGGCATAAAACACCGCGTCGAATTTGCTGCTGTCGATGTTGCCCAGCTGCTGGGTATTGGCCAGCGCCTGCTGAGCGGCAATATCTTTACGGAAGCGTTCGGTATCGGCGCTTTGCGCATCCGGCTCGTCGCTTTTGGGATCCAGCGGCGGGTGTCCGCCAGCGGGCGACGCCAGCACCACGTTGATGCCCGCATCGCGGAAAATGTAATAAGGCGCTGCGAACTCCTCCAGCCAGAAACCGGTTTTTTTGCCGGTTTCGCCAAGTCGGTCATGCGAAGTCAGCACCATTAA
Organism: Erwinia sp. STN24; assembly: GCF_041320675.1. Taxonomy (NCBI): domain Bacteria; kingdom Pseudomonadati; phylum Pseudomonadota; class Gammaproteobacteria; order Enterobacterales; family Erwiniaceae; genus Erwinia; species Erwinia sp. STN24. The sequence goes on from NZ_JBGGPM010000001.1 coordinate 34,526, forward strand.
AATTTTCATTTCAGGCTCCTGTTGGCGTGTCGCCAGCCACTTTAATCAGCACTTTACCGAAGTTTTTACCTTCGAGCATGCCGATAAAGGTTTCCGGCGCGTTGTCCAGACCCTCTACTATGTCTTCGCGGAAAACAAAACGATCTTCCGCGACCCACTGACTCATCTGCTGGAAAAATTCGTTAAAGCGATGACCGTAATCCTGATTGATAATAAAGCCCTGAACGTGCAGGCGTTTACGCAGGATGGCGCTCTGGAAAAGCGGCAGGCGATTTGGCCCTTCCGGCGCATCCTTGCTGTTGTAGTCGGCGATCAGGCCGCAGACCGGGATACGGCCTTTGGTATTCATCAGCGGCAGGACGGCGTCAAATACCGGGCCGCCGACGCTTTCAAAATAGACGTCGATACCGTCGCGGCAGTAGCGTTTAAGCGATTCTGATAAGTCGCCTGACCGATGGTTGAGGCAGCGGTCAAAGCCCAGCACATCTTCGGCGTAGCGGCATTTTTCTTCGCCACCGGCAATACCCACCACGTAACAGCCTTTCAGCTTCGCTATCTGGCCTACCATAGAGCCGACCGCGCCGGTTGCCGCCGCCACGACCACGGTTTCGCCCGGCTGCGGATTACCAATATCCAACAGGCCCATATAGGCGGTAAAACCGGTCATCCCCAGCATGCCGAGCGCCCACGAAGGGTGTTTCAGCACGGGGCCGCTGAGCTTAAACAGATCTTTGCCGTCCGACAGGGCAAAATCCTGCCAGCCGCTCTGGCTGACTACCCAGTCGCCAGGCTGGTAATCTTCATGATTTGATTGTTCAACGATGGCGACGGTGCCCGCGCCCATGACGTCGTTAACGGCGATCGGCGGCACATAGGAAGGCGCGTCGCTCATCCGGCCACGCATATAAGGATCCAGCGAGAGCCAGATCGTCCGAAGTAGAATCTGGCCTTTCCCTGGCGTTGGTACGTGCTGTGACTCCAGACGAAAGTTAGCTTCAGTCGGTGCGCCATGCGGGCGCGAGGCGAGCACGATACGGCGATTTGTCTGTTTGTCTTGCGGCATAGTTTTTCTCCTTTACAAAATACAACCCGTAAAAAGCGTAGTGCATATGTCTCGTGCTCGCTTTGCTCTGGGCCGTAAAACAGGTAAAACAGCGCCACTGAAATTTAGTGAGGCTTTTTAATCTTTTTCTGCTTGCCTGTGGGTTAAAACCGGGGCGGCAACGCAATTATTATTAACAATTTTTAAAAGCTTTATCGCGCAATCAATGTAAAAGCGTTCATATAATTAACGCAAAAATAGAGCTTGTATTGGGATATAAATAGGTTAGTTATTGCGTATTTCCTGATGAAGATGTGCGTTTCATTAACAATGTTTTAATTATTGTCCGGGCGAGAAATTCAGAATTTTAGGTATAAATTATGAATCTTCTGACAAAACTTAGTTTAACTTAAGAGTATTGTTAGTTAATTAATGTATTTATATTTATTTTTATCGTTACCCTTAACATAATTTACTATTTATCTAAACAATAGCTAAGCTTTTTGATGGGACTGTTTAATTAGATTTGTCCTAAAAACTATTTACAAGAAATTAGAAATAGGGCGATAATAAGGCTCGGGGCCTTCTTAAGGAATGCTATATTCCTGAGCTGGAATGTTCCTGATGAATTTATATCTAAAAAGTCAGCCACATAAACATGTGAAGTAGAGGGAATTTATGGAAGAATTTAAAAAATTATTATTAGCTACCGCTATGGCGGGTACCCTTTTTACTGGCAGCGTATATGCAGCAACCGGCACCTCTGTCGCCGGGGGCACTATTACCTTTAACGGCGCGGTCAGCGACACAACCTGTAATGTCACCACGAATAGCGGGTCGGACTTTACCGTTAACGTGTCGCCTGTCACTAAAGAAGACATGGGCACCACGCCAGGCGTGATCGGCAGCAGCGCCACGCCTTTTACGATTACCGTTTCGGGCTGTAGCGGTTTTGATGACGCCAGCACGGCCGCACAGTCGTTGAATATTGTCTTCACCGGCGCCAATGTTTCTGATGATATGAATTACCTGAAAAACGAATCGGGTTCAGCCGAAGGTGTCGGTATCGCCATCACTAAAAACGGTAGCGATCTGGTAAAAATGAACGAGGCTCTGGCAACAGGACTGGCTACAAGCCAATCCGCTGCCAGTGGGAATTACGATACGGCTGCGGCAGGCGACATTAATCTTTACGCGCATTATTACAACTACGGCGGCAGCAACGTTTCTACTGGTTCAGTAGTGACTACCGCAACTTATACGTTCAGCTACGAATAATCTACCTTGCACCCGGACAGGAGAGCGTCGGCTTTCCTGTCTCTTCCGGACGGCATTTCAGGAGTGTTTGTGAAAAAGTTTTTGCTTATTATCGTCTGTTATGTCTTCAGCTGCGCCGCCAGCGCCAATGTTATTATTAATTCAACCCGCGTGATCTTTCCTGCCGACGCTAAAAGTGTTTCAGTGCAGCTAATCAATAAAAGTAAAGAACAGCATCTGGTGCAGGCATGGATAGATGACGGCAGACAAAACGAAAAGCCTGAAAACATCTCAACGCCCTTTATGGTGGTTCCCCCGGTGGTAAAAATTCAGGGTAACGATGGCCAGGTTTTAAGGATTAATCACAACGATCAGGTCAGAACCCTGGCCAAAGATCGCGAGTCGCTGTACTGGCTGAACGTGCTGGATATTCCTCCTGTACCGAAAAAGCTGGATGCGGCGGCTAACTATATGCAGGTCGCTATACGCAGCCGGATAAAAATTTTTTGGCGTCCGGCAGGACTAAAGATCTCGCCTGAAAATATTGGTCGGTACCTGAGCCTGAAAAGGAAAAACCAGAATGTCTGCATCAATAATGCATCGCCTTTTTATCTGACTGCCATACAGCTGATGAGATGGGACGGAAAAAGCACGCGCGTTCAGCAAGGAAAAAAACAGGATAATCTGATTAGTAAAACCGTTTCGGTACCGCCTTTTACCTGTCAGCCTCTTGATGCAGGAAAAGTATCCGCTTCAGGCGGCAAGTATCAGCTGACTTATATTGACGACTATGGCAGCAGAGTCCCTGTTACAATTGATTTAGTAAAATAAAAGGAATTATTCAGGAGCAAATAATGAAGGCGACAGTAAATTTGCTTGCCCCAACAGGCTATGGAAAGCTATTTTATCTCACCTGTATTATTCTGAACTGCTCTGTAGTCAACGCGGCTGAAACATTCAATACCAGTTTGATGGTAGGGGATTCTTCTCAGGCTGACTGGAATAATCAGGGGCAGACCATTTTATCCGGAGTTTACGATCTGGATATTTATATTAACGGCAGCTGGAGCGGTAATTTTCCGGTGAAAGTGGATTCAGGGGAAGCTTTCTGGCTGTCAGGCGCAACGCTTAAAGCTCTGCCAATTAAATATATTGATAAAAAAGCGATAACTAAAAAAGAGTGGGTGCCGGTAGCCGAAATACTTTACGGCGGACAGGCCACGCTTAACAGAGGAATGCTGCGCCTGAATCTGACTATTCCTCAGGCCAGGATAGATAAAAAAGATCGCCGCTGGATCGCGCCGGAACTGTGGGATGCAGGGATTAATGGCGCTTTTACCAATTACAGCCTCAGCTATAATAACCTCCAACAGCATAACAACGATGGCAATGCGGATAACGTTTTTCTTTCGCTCAGCAGCGGCATTAATTTAGCCCACTGGCAGTTGGTCGATAACAGCCAGTTTCAACGTACGCGTAGTCGCCAGGGAGAATGGAATACGCAATCCCGCTATGTCGAACGCGCGCTGCCAGCTATTAATTCGTTATTCAGGATAGGGGACAGCTATACCAATTCGCCCTGGTTCGATAACGTACGTTTTCGCGGCATCACCTTAAAACAAGACCAGCGCATGTATCCCGATTCTTATCGTACCTATATGCCGGTTATTCGCGGTAACGCCACGGCGAACGCCGTAGTCAGCGTTTATCAAAACGGCAGCGCCATTTATCAAACAAACGTGCCGCCGGGCCCTTTTGTTATTGACGATCTTATGCCTGGCGGATCGCGCAGCGATCTCACGGTAGAAGTTGCCAACGCTGGCGGCATCACCGAGCGTTTTACCGTCCCTTACTCTACCGTTTCCGATATGTTGAGAAGCGGCTCGTCAGAGTGGCTGTTAACGGCGGGTAACGTTCAGCTGCATGACGTGGATTTACACCCGGCCTTTGTTCAGGGCAATGGCTCACACGGCATTAATAACTATCTGACGCTCTATAGCGGCGCCACGCTAAGCCAGGATTATGCTTCTTTTCTGCTGGGCGGCGCGTTCAGTTTGCCACGGGTCGGATCATTTTCAACCAATGTGGACATGGCCCGCGCGCATCTGAACAGTGGGGAATCGATGCAGGGAGAGCGCTGGAAATTAGCTTACAGCCGCTTCTTTATGACCAAAACCAACCTGACGCTGGCGACTTACTATTACAATACGGCGCGCTATCTTTCCCTGTATGACACGGTACAAACCAATGCGCTAGCGCGTGAGGAGAATGGTAAGCAATACCTGCGAAGCAAACAGAGCTTCAGCGTTAACCTCGATCAGACCCTGCCGCCGGGCTGGGGACGGATTGCGATTGACGGCTTGTGGCGTCAGTACTGGAACAGCGATCGCATGCTAAAGCAATACAGCCTGACCTACAGCAACCTGTACAAAAAAGCGACGTGGAGCCTGGCCTTTCGCCGCAATCATTATGAATATGACGGCAGCGAAGAAGAGCGGCGTTACAGCAGCAAAAGCTACGATGAGCAGCGGATCGACCTGGCCGTTACTATTCCACTCTCTCTGTCCGGCAACCGCCACAGCGTCACGCTGCGTACCTCGTCGCAGGACGGTAAATATAGCGGTATGGAAGCCGGGGTCAACAGCTCGCTGGAAAGCCTGGACTACAGCCTTAACTTCAGCCATGACCGTACCGGACACAGCGCAAAGTTTGGGGCCTACAGCGCCTAGCGCACGCCTTATGCAAAGTTAACGGGTCAGTACAGCGAGGCGAGCGATTTCCGCCAGCTTGGCATAGGCGCCAGCGGCAGCGCCGTACTCTGGCGCGATGGCGTGTTGGCTTCAGGCAACACGGGCAATACTTTTGTGATCCTGGACGCGCCGGGTATTGCTCAGGCCACGGTCAACGGCAATCCCAATATGAGAACCAACCGCGCAGGCCGGGTTCTGGTTCCTTCCGTCACGCCTTACCGTATGAACACTTATCTGTTGGATAACCCTCGCGGTGAAAGCGAGGGCGAACTGCTGGGCAATATCGGACGCGTGACGCCCTGGGCAGGCAGCATTAACTATGTGCAATATAAAACCGACACGCGTGCCGTGTTTACCTTCAAAGCGCTGTTTGATAACGGGCAGCCTTTGCCTTTTGGGGCCGGCGTCACCGATGCAGAAGGCAACTCGCTGGGCTACGTAGCGCAGGGCAGCCTGATTTATCTCAAAGCGAAGCAGCTCCCCGAATGGCTGCACGTGCAGCTGACGGAAGGGCAGGAAAGTAAAACGTGCCGGATCCATTTAGCCAACGCGGCGCAGACCTCTTTTTGCGTGCGCTAAGCAGAAAAGGCGCCGCATTCATTTTCAGGGAGTCATCATGAAAAAATACTGGATAGCGTTACTGCTCGGGTTGTGCGCTGTTTCCGCAGGCGTGCAGGCGGGCTGTACCCTTATAAGCGGTTCGACGGTAAAGGCCAACGACAGCCTGAACCTTTCAGGTTTGCTGACCGCGCAGGATAGCCACAGCGAAACCCGAACGGCAACCTGGTCAGTGCCGGTAACATGCTATCTTATTTTCAATAGCAACGCGGTGCACTTTGTCAGCCCGATACAAAATGGCTTTTGGGTGAAGTTTGTTAACGCAGCGGGCACGGCACGCTGGATAAAACTTCAGACCAGTGGATTTATCGAAAAGATAGATTATGAAAACGGCGACAGAACGCTGCAAGGCTCGGATTTTAGCTATCAGCTTACCGCCACCTTACTGGACAGCGATCCGGGCGTAACCGACAGCAAATTTTACAAGGTGACCGACGCCGGGAGCGCGGAGATCGTGACCATGGTGATGCATAACGCCAACTTTATTGGCTCCACGCCTACGGTGGAGCAGGCGGCTGAAGTGGCGGCTTCGGGCAACTGGAACAATGATTACCTGGGCTATCAGTCCCTGACGGTGACCTTTAACCCGGCGGAAACCACCTGTGAAATGCCGGATCAGCAGGTGACGCTACCCAGGGTGTCGTTGAATATGCTGCGTAACGGCATTGCCACCGACAGTACCTCTTTTACGCTGCCGATCAGCTGCTCTGCAACCCTGGCGGGTGGCGCTACGCGTTCGGTTAATGCCTGGCTCTATAGCGCCGACCTGGTGGAGAACAGCCAGCAGATTATGCGTAACAGCCGCTCCAGCTCGCAGGGCGTCGGCATCGTCTTGAGCGACAGCGCCGGTAAGGCCGTTTCTCTGTCAGGCGGGACGGCGGCAGGTGAAGCCACTTCGCTGCTGTCGATTACCAAAGGCGCCGACATTCATGCCAGCGCCATTAACCTGAACGCTGCCTATAAGGTGTTCGATCCGGCTAATCTCAGTCCAGGGTCGGTCGTTGCCACCGCGACTATTTATTTTGACTATGACTGATCGCCGTCGTCAGGATAAAAACAGCGTGGGGCAGGCAACCGCCGCCGCTATCGCTGTCGTCAGCTTTTGCAGCGCTTCCGGCTCGATAACGTAAGGCGGCATCAAATAGATAAGCCTGCCGAAAGGACGGATCCAGACGCCGCGCTCAACGAAAAAGCGCTGCAGCGCCGCCATATTCACCGGTCGACGAGTTTCGATAACGCCAATCGCACCCAGTACCCTGGCATCCGCCACTTCCGGCTGCGCTTTTAGCGGCAGCAGCGCGGCTTTCAGCTGCGCTTCAATCGCGCTTACCTGCTGCTGCCAGCGATTTTCCTGCAGCATCGCCAGGCTTTCGCTGGCCACCGCGCAGGCCAGCGGATTGCCCATAAACGTCGGGCCGTGCATAAAACAGCCCGCCTCGCCGTTGCTGATGGTATTGGCAACCTCGCGCGTGGTCAGCGTGGCGGAAAGCGTCATGGTGCCGCCGGTCAGCGCTTTGCCAACGCACAGAATATCAGGCGATATCCCGGCGTGATCGCAGGCGAAAAGCTTGCCGGTACGGCCAAAGCCTGTTGCGATTTCATCGGCTATCAGCAGCACGTTGTGGCGATCGCACAGCTCGCGCACGCCTTGCAGATAGCGCGGATGATAGAAGCGCATTCCGCCCGCGCCCTGCACGATGGGTTCCAGGATCACCGCGGCCAGTTCGTGCGCCTGTTCGCCAATCAGACGGGCAAAATCGGCGATATCGCTTTCCTGCCACTCATCGTCGAACCCGCAGCCCGGCGCGGCGGCGAACAGGTGGTTCGGCAGATAGCCCTGATAGAGCGAATGCATGGAGTTCTGCGGATCGCATACCGACATCGCGGCAAAGGTATCGCCGTGATAGCCGTTGCGCAGCGTCAGAAAGCGCTGACGCCTTTCGCCGCGCGCCTGACAATATTGCAGCGCCATTTTCATGGCAACCTCAACGGCTACCGAGCCCGAATCCGCCAGAAAAACGCACTCCAGCCCCTGCGGCGTCATCTCTACCAGACGACGACAGAGCGCCACGGCCGCAGGATGGGTGATCCCGCCAAACATCACGTGCGACATCTGCTCGATCTGCGCGTGCATCGCCTGGTTCAGGCGCGGATGGTTATAGCCGTGGATAGCTGCCCACCAGGAAGACATGCCGTCCACCAGCTCGCGGCCGTCAGCCAGCTGCAGCGAGGTGCCAGAGGCCGCGACCACCGGATACACCGGCAGCGGTTTGCTCATTGACGTGTAGGGATGCCAGATATGGTCGCGGTCAAAAGCGAGGTCGAGAGGGGTCATAAAATACTTGTAAACCAAAATTAAAAAATTTAGTTTACAAGTATAACCGTAAAATGAACATGAGATCTTTTCTTTTGGAGCAAGCAATGGCAAATCGCTGGACAGTCGCCCAGGCCCAGGCCCTTTTCGACAAGCCTTTTCTGGAGCTGATGTTTGAAGCGCAGCAGGTGCATCGTCAACATTTCGATCCGCGTCAGGTGCAGGTCAGCACGCTGCTGTCGATCAAAACCGGCGCCTGTCCGGAAGACTGTAAATATTGTCCGCAGAGCGCCCGCTACAAAACCGGCCTGGAAGCGGAGCGCCTGATGGAAGTGGAAGAGGTGCTGACCTCTGCCCGCAAAGCCAAAGCCGCAGGATCTGACCGCTTCTGCATGGGCGCGGCGTGGAAAAACCCGCACGAACGCGATATGCCTTATCTGGAGCAGATGGTCAAAGGCGTTAAAGCAATGGGGCTGGAAACCTGTATGACGCTGGGCACGCTGAGCGATGAGCAGGCGCAGCGGCTGGCGCACGCCGGGCTGGATTTCTACAACCATAACCTGGATACCTCGCCGGAATTCTACGGCAGCATTATCACCACCCGCAGCTATCAGGAGCGCCTGGACACGCTGGGCAAGGTACGCGACGCGGGCATTAAAGTCTGCTCCGGCGGCATCGTCGGCCTGGGCGAAACCGTTAACGATCGGGCCGGTCTGCTGGTGCAGCTGGCTAACCTGCCGGTGCCGCCGGAAAGCGTGCCGATCAACATGCTGGTCAAGGTCAAAGGCACGCCGCTGGCCGACAACGACGATGTCGATCCTTTCGATTTTATCCGCACCATCGCCGTGGCGCGCATTATGATGCCGACCTCCCACGTGCGTCTTTCCGCCGGCCGCGAGCAGATGAGCGAGCAGACGCAGGCGATGTGCTTTATGGCTGGCGCCAACTCGATTTTCTACGGCTGCAAGCTGCTGACCACGCCGAACCCGGAAGAGGACAAGGATCTGATCCTGTTCCGCAAGCTGGGCCTGAATCCGGCGCACACCACCACGGAAGCGGGCGACAACGAGCAGCAGCAGGCGCTGGCGGGTCAGCTGCTGAATGCCGATACCGACCAGTTCTATAACGCGGCCGTGTAAATGGGCTGGCAACAACGCATCAGCCTGGCGCTTGCGGAGCGCCGGGAGAAGCAGCAGTTTCGCCAGCGCCGCGTCAGCCAGCACGACGACGTGCGCACCCTGTGCGTGAACGACCGTCGCTACCTGAACTTCTCCGCTAATGACTATCTGGGGCTGAGCCGGGATCGGAACGTTATCGCCGCCTGGCAGCAGGGGGCCGAACGCTACGGCGTCGGCGCAGGCGGATCGGGTCACGTTACCGGCTATGGCGCGCCTCATCAGGCGTTTGAGCAGCAGCTGGCCGACTGGCTGGGCTATCCGCGCGCGCTGCTGTTTATTTCAGGCTTTGCGGCGAATCAGGCAATCATTGCCGCAATGCTGCAGAAAAACGATCGCATCTTCGCCGATCGCCTGGCGCACGCTTCGCTACTGGAAGCGGCCTCGCTCAGTCCGGCTACGCTGCGCCGCTTTGCGCACAATCAGCCGGAAGCGCTGGCGAAACTCTTCAGCCCTGCCGACGGCGGCGAAACGCTGGTGGTGACGGAAGGCGTTTTCAGCATGGACGGCGACAGCGCGCCGCTGCAAGAGCTGCATCAGCTTACCGCTCTGCACAACGGCTGGCTGCTGGTGGACGATGCGCACGGCATCGGCGTAACGGGCGAGCAGGGGCGCGGCAGCTGCTGGCAGCAGAACGTGCGTCCGGAACTGCTGATCGTGACTTTCGGCAAGGCATTTGGGCTGAGCGGCGCCGCAGTGCTCTGTAGCGAAGAGACGGCGGACTACCTATTGCAGTTCGCGCGTCATCTGATCTACAGCACGGCGATGCCGCCCGCGCAGGCTTTCGCGCTCCAGACGGCTTTACGCGCCGTACAGCAGGGCGACGACCTGCGCGCGCGGCTGCAAAAGAATATCCGCCTGTTTCGCGAAGGTGCGGCGGCTGGCGGGCTGGCGATCCTGCCTTCTTCAACGGCTATTCAGCCGCTGCTGGTAGGTGAAGAGCAGGCGGCACTGCGGCTGGCGGAACGGCTGCGGGAAAGGGGATGCTGGGTAACGGCTATCCGCCCGCCCACCGTGCCGCCGGGAACGGCGAGGCTGCGCATCACGCTGAGCGCGGCGCATCAGGAAGAAGATATTCAACGACTGCTGGAGGCGCTGCATGACGCAAACGGTCAATAAAGCGGCGATCGCCAGAGCCTTCGGCCGGGCGGCGCAGAGCTACAACCGGCACGCGGAGCTGCAGCGTCTGAGCGGCGAAGCACTCTTTTCGCTGGCGCGCGGCCGTGAGCAAAAGCAGGTGCTGGATGCGGGCTGCGGGCCGGGCTGGTTCAGCAAGCGCTGGCGCAGTGCGGGCAACAGGGTCACCGCGCTGGATCTTTCTCCGGCCATGCTGAACGAGGCGCGGCTTGGCGACACCGCCGACGCCTATCAGCTGGGCGATATCGAAGCGCTGCCTTTTACCGATGCCGCCTTCGACGTGTGCTGGAGCAACCTTGCCGTGCAATGGTGCAGCGACTTACGGCTGGCGCTGGCCGAAATGCGCCGCGTGACCCGGCCTGGCGGCCAGGTGCTGTTTTCAACGCTGGCCGCCGGCTCGCTGAACGAGCTTAACCAGGCCTGGCAGGCGCTGGATCTGCCCGCGCCCGTTAACCGTTTTCTGAGCGAGGCGCAAATAGCGGACGCAGGAAGCTCGCTCGGGCTTCGGCTGGAGGCGCAGACGCAGACGCTGGCTTTCCCGGACGTGCTCGGCGCGCTGCGTTCACTGAAGGGCATCGGCGCCACGCATCTGCATCAGGGCCGCCGTGACGGCCTGCTGAGCCGTCATCATCTGAGTCAGCTGGCGCAGAGCTGGCCGCGCGACGAGCGCGGTTTCCTGCTCAGCTATCATCTGCTGTATGGAGTGATTGATTGTGAGTAGCTGGTTTATTACCGGAACGGATACGGAAGTAGGGAAAACGGTCGCCAGTACCGCGCTGTTGCAGGCTGCCCGCGCCGCCGGATTGCGCAGCGTAGGCTATAAGCCCGTTGCTTCCGGCTGTGAAATGACGGCGGAAGGTATCCGCAACAGCGACGCGCTGGCTTTACAGCGCAACAGCGTGCTGACGCTGCCTTATGAGCAGATCAATCCGCTGGCCTTTCTGGAGCCGACGTCTCCGCATATCGTCAGCGCGGAAGAGGGCAGGCCCATTGAGTTTACTCAGCTTTCGGCTGGCCTGGCGGCATTGCGCGAGCAGGCGGAGTGGGTGCTGACCGAAGGCGCGGGCGGCTGGTTTACGCCGCTTTCAGCCACGACGACCTTCGCGGAGTGGGTGACGCTGGAACAGCTGCCTGTGGTGCTGGTGGTCGGCGTCAAGCTGGGCTGCATCAATCACGCCATGCTGACGGCGCAGGCCGTCACGGCCAGCGGTCTGCGTCTGGCTGGCTGGATAGCCAATACGGTGCAGCCGCCGGGCAGGCGTCATGCGGAATACATGGCGACGCTGCAACAGCGGCTGCCCGCGCCGCTGCTGGGTGAAATCCCTTATCTCACCGACAGCGCCGATTTTGACCGGCTTGGTCACTACGTGCGCCTGCCGGAATAAGGCGATGCCCTCAGGCAGCGCGCCGGAGAGCATGACTAAACGGTCAGCCAGGTGTTGACTATTCTCTCATCCAGCTGCGCCACGCTGCCGTGGGCCACGTTGCGCCCACGATGCAGCAGCAGGAAATAGTCCGCCACCTTACGGATAAAAGAGATCCGCTGCTCCAGCAGCAGAATGGTCAAACCGAAATCGTGATTCAACCGATGGATCAAATTCCCCATCTCCTCTTCCAGCCACGGCGACATGCCCTCCGTCGGCTCGTCCAGGATCAGCAGCTTCGGCTGGAGCACCAGCGCTCTGGCCAGCGCCAGCTGCTGCTGCTGATCGAGCGGCAGTTCGCCGCTGCGCCGGTGACGAAGCGAATAAAGCGCGGGAAAAAGATCGAAAACCATCGGCGGAATGGCCGGATGGCGCTGTTGTCCTGCGCCCGCCAGCAGCGCTATCTGCAAGTTCTCCTCGACGCTGAGCTGTGAGAAAATATGCCGCCCCTGAGGCACATAGCCGATGCCGAGCGCCGCGCGTTTTTCTACCGGCTGCTGCAGCAGATTTTGCGGCGGCAGATTGCCTTCCTGCCACATAATGGTGCCGCTGTTAATTGGCAGATGGCCCATAATGCAGTTGACCAGCGTGGTTTTCCCCATTCCCGGCCTTCCCAGCACGCCCGTACAGGTGCCCGGCGGCAGTTCCAGATCCACATCCCATAAAATATGATCCTGCCCGTAAAACTGATTTATCGCATGTAAGCTCAGCATCTGACACTCTCCTCCAGACAGTTTTCGAGCGCGCCTTCGTAGCGTGACGAAGGATTGACCATGGACGCAGCGTCCATGGCTTGGGCTTCTCGCTCTAGTATGTTGAAAGCGTGAGGCGGTCAACAGGAACTGCAATTCGCAGGCCAGGTTTTAAAATGCAGAAAAAAACGACCGGCAAATCAGGAAAGCAGGGCGGGTAATTGGTCAGAAAAGGTTAACAATTGCCGACGGAAATTTCCGACTGCACTTTGATGGTGCCGTAAACCCAACATTTATGGTGCAGGCGCCTGCCTGTAAGGCAGAACGGCCGCCCGACCCGCTGAAAAAAAAGCCTTAATGGGGATAGCCCTGAAGGCAGAAGTATGCTTCAGGTCGGACAAGACCGCGCAGGACAGGTAAAAAATTTAAGGAAAAAATTTTTTTTGCGTACGCGCTCACAGGACGCTGCGTTTTATACACAGCAGACGGGTTGGGCGTTGAAATCAGTTATCCACCATTCCTGTGGATAACCATGTGTATGAATGACTGAAAACCTGTAAAAGGCGAGAGCCGGCGCGGCTTAAGCTTGAGTTGGTGCTAAACTCGGCTGAAATAACATTGCATTAAATTTCAATGCGTTAGTGAAAATCAAGCGGGGAAGGATCGCAGCATATTTTGCCCGCGCCATTTTGTCAGGATGTCTTGACAAATGTTAAAGTTTCAGTCCGGCTGGGGATAACCCCTTCACTTTCTTGCCGCTTAAGCATCCGTTCAACGCTGTTGGCCCACACGCGCGCTGCCTTCCCTTTGTTCTAATCGATAACTGGAGATATATCCAGTATTTTTTGCTGGCAAAATCGTCATAGCAGAGTAAAATTACCACCCTGTCCGCGCTTTTCATCATCAGGTAGCCATGCAATGAGCAAAGTCTTTAAACTTAATTCCGCCTTTCAACCTTCCGGCGATCAGCCTGAAGCCATTCGCCGCCTTGAAGAAGGGCTGCAGGATGGACTGGCGCATCAGACGCTGCTCGGCGTAACGGGGTCGGGCAAAACGTTTACCGTTGCCAACGTCATCGCCGATCTCAATCGGCCTACGATGGTGCTGGCGCCGAATAAAACCTTAGCGGCGCAACTTTACGGGGAGATGAAGGAATTCTTTCCGGAAAATGCCGTGGAGTATTTCGTCTCCTACTACGACTACTATCAGCCGGAAGCCTACGTGCCCAGTTCGGATACCTTTATCGAAAAGGACGCCTCCGTTAACGAGCATATTGAACAGATGCGTCTGTCGGCGACCAAAGCGCTGCTGGAGCGTCGGGATGTCATCGTGGTGGCGTCGGTGTCGGCGATTTACGGCCTGGGCGATCCGGATTCCTATCTGAAAATGATGCTGCATTTGACGCGCGGCATGGTTATCGATCAGCGCGCCATTCTGCGGCGTCTGGCGGAGCTGCAATACAGCCGCAACGACCAGGCTTTTCAGCGCGGGACTTTCCGCGTACGCGGCGAAGTGATCGATATCTTCCCGGCGGAATCGGACGACTATGCGCTGCGCGTCGAGCTGTTTGACGAAGAGGTCGAACGGCTGTCGATTTTCGACCCGCTGACGGGCCAGATCACCTCGGTGATCCCGCGCTATACCATCTATCCAAAGACGCACTACGTGACGCCGCGCGAGCGCATCATACAGGCGATGGAAGACATTAAAGTCGAGCTGGCCGATCGCCGTAAAACGCTGCTGGCGAACAATAAGCTGCTGGAAGAACAGCGTATTTCCCAGCGCACGCAGTTCGATTTAGAAATGATGAACGAGCTGGGCTACTGCTCGGGCATTGAGAACTACTCGCGCTACCTTTCCGGCCGTGGGCCTGGCGAGGCGCCGCCGACGCTGTTTGACTATCTGCCGGCGGATGGCCTGTTGGTGATTGACGAATCGCACGTCACCATCCCGCAGATCGGCGGCATGTATCGCGGCGACCGGGCGCGTAAAGAAACGCTGGTGGAGTACGGCTTCCGCCTACCGTCGGCGCTGGATAACCGTCCGATGAAGTTTGAAGAGTTCGAGGCGCTGGCGCCGCAGACCATCTACGTTTCCGCTACGCCAGGCAAGTACGAGCTGGAAAAATCGGGCGGCGAAGTGGTGGATCAGGTGGTGCGTCCGACCGGCCTGTTGGATCCGCTGATCGAAGTGCGTCCGGTCGCTACTCAGGTTGACGATCTGCTGTCGGAAATCCGCAAGCGCGTGGCGATTGACGAGCGTGTGCTGGTGACGGTGCTGACCAAGCGTATGGCGGAAGACCTGACCGAGTACCTCACCGAACACGGCGAGCGGGTGCGCTATCTGCACTCGGATATCGACACCGTAGAGCGTGTGGAGATCATTCGCGACCTCCGCCTCGGCAAGTTTGACGTGCTGGTCGGCATCAACCTGCTGCGTGAGGGTCTGGATATGCCGGAAGTTTCGCTGGTGGCGATCCTGGATGCCGACAAAGAGGGCTTCCTGCGTTCCGAACGCTCGCTGATCCAGACTATCGGTCGCGCCGCGCGTAACGTTAACGGCAAGGCTATTCTCTACGGCGATAAAATTACGCCGTCGATGGAAAGGGCGATTGGCGAAACTGAACGTCGCCGCGAGAAGCAGGAGATCTACAACAAGGAAAAAGGCATTGTGCCGCAGGCGCTCAACAAGAAGATCGCCGACATTCTGGAGCTGGGCCAGGGCATCAACAAAAATAAACCGAAACGCCTTAAATCGCCTCGCGATGTGGTGGAGGACGATGCGGCGGTGGTCGATTTATCGCCAAAAGGGTTGCAGAAGCGTATCCGCGAGCTGGAAACGAAAATGCAGGAGCACGCCAAAAACCTGGAGTTCGAAGAGGCCGCCAACGTACGCGATCAGCTGCATCAGGTACGCGAGCTGTTTATTGCCGCTTCCTGAGACGCGGCACCAGGCCGTCGCCGTCTCGTCCTGGGAGCAAGGGTTTCGGCGCGCTAGCCCAGTCGCTGGATCGCGTGCTCCAGCGCGCTGTGCAGCAGCTGGCGGTCGTGGCGGTATTTGATATCCGCCGCCTCCAGCGGCTCCTGCACGATCAGGCGTTCGCTGACGCCCGTAGTATCCACATGCGGGCCGACCACGACGGCATCAATCACCTTCCTGCCGATATATTTTTCCATGACGGTCAGCTTATCCGCCAGCGTCAGCTGTGCCGCCGCCGGGCTAAGCTCTTTGCCCAGATTACCGATAAACACCATCGGCGCGGGCGTGCGTCTGAGCGCCTGCGCCATATCCGGCAGCAGCAGCACCGGCATCAGGCTGGTATAGAAACTGCCTGGCCCAATCAGGATCAGGTCGGCCTCGTGGATTGCCTCAACCGCTTCTTTGGTCGCGTTGGCTCTGGCCGAAAGCAGCAGCTCGCGCGGCGGCATGGCAAGCTTGTCGATCGCCGTTTCGCCGTAAACCTGCTGACCCCGATCGTCAAGGGCTATCAGGTCGACCGGCTGTTCGGACATGGGGATCAGAAAAGCATCCACCTTCAGCAAACTGCGGATCAGATTGATCGCCTCGATCGGCCGCACGCTCAGGTGATCCAGCGCTTTCAGCATCAGATTACCCAGGTTATGTCCGGCCAGCTCGCCCTGGCCACCGAAGCGATACTCGAACATGGCGGAGGCCACGCTGGGTTCGGTAATCAGCTGGTTCAGGCAGTTGCGCATATCACCCCAGGCGATGCCGCCTTCCGCATGACGAATACGTCCCGTGGAGCCGCCGTTATCGGTGGTCGTGACAATGCCGGTCAGGCGTGAGCCGAGCGACGACAGCGCGGATAAAACACGGCCCAGGCCATGCCCGCCGCCAAGCGCCACGACGCGATCGAGATCGGCCAGAGTACGGTTACGCATAAAATTCCTTCAATATGTTAACAGTGCAGCCAGCCTGTCAGTGGTTTTTGCCTTATTTTACGCTAAGGTGCCGTAAAACGGCGGTAAAAAAACGTTATATATCAAAATACATAGCGAAATTCCTTACTGGCAACCGCGCTTCGTTAGCAGTAGACTTTTACTACCATGGCTTACCATACCGGTAAGTCACACTTAGCCCTGGCGCCTAAGTCTTCGGATAGGGTGCTTTGGCCGCAACTTTACGTTGCCAGGGTGCAGAAAGAAATGCCTGCATCTCCCGATATTTGGAAAGGTGTTCTGGTGTCACAATTTACTGATAATTTCGACCGCAGCTTTTACTATCTGCGCCTGTCGATCACGGACGTTTGTAATTTCCGCTGTACCTATTGCCTGCCGGATGGCTACAAGCCGCAGGGCGTCACCAACAAAAGCTTCCTCTCGCTGGATGAAATCCGGCGCGTCACCCGTGCCTTTGCGGCGGCGGGCACGGAAAAGGTGCGCCTGACGGGCGGTGAACCTTCGCTGCGTCGCGATTTTACCGACATTATCGCCGCGGTGCGCGAAAACAGCGCTATTCGTCAGCTGGCGGTCACCACTAACGGCTACCGGCTGGCGCGTGACGTGGCGTCCTGGCGTGAAGCGGGGCTGACGGCGCTGAACGTCAGCATCGACAGCCTTGATGCCCGTCAGTTTCACGCTATCACCGGTCAGGACAAATTCCATCAGGTCATGGCGGGTATTGACGCGGCCTTTGACGCAGGCTTCAGCAAGGTCAAAGTCAACACCGTGCTGATGCGCGACGTTAACCATCACAGCCTGCAAACCTTCCTTGACTGGATCCGCGACCGGCCAATCCAGCTACGCTTTATTGAGCTGATGGAAACCGGCGAAGGCGGCGATCTGTTCCGTAATCACCACGTATCAGGCGAGGTGATCCGCGACCAGCTGCTCCAGCAGGGCTGGGTTCGCCAGCTACGCGGGCGCAGCGACGGCCCGGCGCAGGTGTTCTGCCATCCGGACTATGCCGGTGAAATCGGCCTGATCATGCCCTACGAGAAAAATTTCTGCGCCAGCTGTAACCGCCTGCGCGTGTCGGCCGTCGGCAAGCTGCACCTCTGTCTGTTTGGCGATGGTGGCGTGTCGCTGCGCGATCTGCTGCAAAGCGACGATCAGCAGGCAGAGTTGCAGGCGCGCATTGCCGCCAGCCTGAAAACCAAAAAGCAGACGCATTTTCTGCATCAGGGCAACACCGGCATCACGCAGAATCTCTCTTTTATCGGCGGCTAACGCATGGAGTCTACAATGGCAAAATCGACGGCGGAATTTATCCCGCTTAACGTGGCGGTGTTGACCGTCTCCGACAGCCGCGACGCGGCGGAAGATACCTCGGGCGACTATCTGCGTGAAGCGCTGGCGGAAGCCGGGCATCAGGTGCTGGATCACGCGCTGGTGAAAGACAACCGCTACCGCATTCGCGCCGTGGTCTCCAGCTGGATCGCCAGCGCGGATGTCCAGGTGGTGATCGTGAACGGCGGGACGGGCTTTAACAGCAAAAACAGCACGCCGGAAGCGCTGCTGCCGCTGTTCGATCGTGAAATCGACGGCTTTGGCGAGCTGTTCCGCATGGTTTCCTGGGAAGATGTCGGCAGCGCGACCATTCAGTCGCGCGCCGTCGCGGGCATGGCCAACCAGACGGTGATTTTTGCCGTTCCCGGCTCCACCCGCGCCTGTCAAAGCGCCTGGGAAAGCATTATCCGCGATCAGCTCGACGCCCGCACTCGTCCCTGTAATTTTGTCTCGCACCTGAAGAAGCCCTGAACTATGTCCCAACTGACCCATATTAACGCCTCCGGCGAGGCGCACATGGTGGATGTCTCCGCCAAAAACGACACCGTACGTGAAGCGCGTGCGGAAGCCTTTGTGGTGATGCATCCCGATACGCTCCAGATGATCCTGGACGGCAGCCATCACAAGGGCGATGTCTTCGCCACGGCGCGCATTGCGGGTATTCAGGCCGCCAAGCGTACCTGGGAGCTGATCCCGCTGTGCCATCCGCTGCTGCTAAGCAAGGTCGAAGTGACGCTGAGCGCCGATACCGCCAACAGCCGCGTGCGTATCGAATCGCTGTGCCGTCTGACCGGCAAAACCGGCGTAGAGATGGAGGCGCTGACGGCGGCCTCGGTGGCCGCGCTGACCATTTACGACATGTGCAAAGCGGTGCAGAAAGATATCAGCATTGAACAGTGCCGACTGCTGAGCAAAAGCGGCGGCAAATCCGGCGATTTTAAGGCGGATAAGCATGATTAACGTTCTTTTTTTTGCGCAGGTGCGCGAGCTGGTCGGCACCGACAGCATCAGCGTTACCGAAGACTACGCCACCGTGGAAGCGCTGCGTGCGGCACTGGCGCAGCGAGGCGATCGCTGGTCGCTGGCGCTCTCGTCAGACAAGCTGCTGGCGGCGGTCAATCAGACTTTGGTTTCCGCCCAGCATCCGCTGAAAGCGGGCGACGAGGTCGCGTTTTTCCCACCGGTAACCGGAGGTTAAAATGGAAACCCGGATCAGAGTAGGGCAGGCGCCGTTTGAGATGGCGGAAGAGTACCGCTGGCTGGCCGCCTGTGATGAAGATGGCGCCGTGGTGACCTTTACCGGCAAAGTGCGCAATCACAACCTGGGCGATAACGTTTCTGCGCTGACGCTGGAGCATTATCCGGGGATGACCGAAAAGGCGCTGGCGGAGATCGTGGCCGAAGCGCGCGAACGCTGGCCAATGCAGCGCGTGACGGTGATCCACCGTATCGGCGAGCTGTTTCCCGGCGATGAAATCGTGCTGGTTGGCGTCAGCGGCGCGCATCGAGGCGCGGCTTTTGCGGCGGCGGAATTTATTATGGATTATCTGAAAACCCGCGCGCCGTTCTGGAAAAGAGAAGCCACGCCGGAAGGCGAGCGCTGGGTTGATGCCCGCGACAGCGATAAAGAAGCCGCCTCGCGCTGGGCATAGCGGTTCTTTGCCGCCGGTCGGCAAGGGCGGGCCGTTCCGGAGGCTGTTTTAGCCCGCTCTGATGGATTAATCATGTTTCGCTGTGTAACCTTGAGGTAAATTTTTTTTACACATGGAAAGTCATGGTTTACTCCGCCGTTAAACGTCTGTCGCTGCTGGCCTTGCTGGTGCTGGCAGGCTGTAGCACTCAACCTGAAAAGAAGCTGCCCGAGCGGCGCCCGGCCGATGTAAAAGCGCAGATCACCCGGCTGCTGCCGTCCAAAGTCAGCGATCGTCAGGGCTGGACTGACGACATCTTCGCCGCGTTCACCAGCCAGAAGCTCGATCCTTCCGTCAGCAACGTCTGCGCCGTTATTGCCGTCGCCGATCAGGAAACTACCTTTAATGCTAACGCCAGCGTGCCGGGCCTGCCGAAAATCGCCTGGGGCGAAATCGACCGCCGCGCGGGCAAGCTGCATATTCCCTCCTTCGTGGTGCGTACCGCGCTGCGGATCAAATCGCCGAACGGCGAGAGCTATACCGACAGGCTGGACAAGGTGCGCAGCGAAAAAGAGCTGAGCGCCATTTTTGATGATTTTATCAATATGGTGCCGATGGGGCAGACGCTGTTTGGCAACCTCAACCCTATCCACACCGGCGGCCCGATGCAGGTCAGCATTGCTTTTGCCGAGGCCCATGCCGATGGCTACCCTTACCCAATCGATGGCACTATTCGTCGGGAAGTGTTCAGCCGTCGCGGCGGCGTCTGGTTCGGCACCCGCCATCTGCTTGGCTACCCGGCTAACTACAGCAAAACGCTTTACCGCTTCGCGGATTTCAACGCGGGCTGGTATGCCAGCCGCAACGCGGCGTTTCAGGCTGCTGTGGCGCGGCTTAGCGGCATTAAACTGGCGCTGGACGGCGATTTGATCCAGTACGGTTCGGATGCGGCCGGCTCCACCGAGCTGGCGGTACGGGCGTTGCACTTAGGGTTAAGCGACGGCGCCATCCGCAGCGCGCTGGAGAAAGGCGAAACGCTGGCGTTTGAAAAAACCGACTTATGGCAGCAGGTGTTTGCCCGGGCGGATAAAAATGCCGGCAGGCGTCAGCCGCGCGAGATGCTGCCCGGTATTAAGCTGGAAAGCCCGAAAATTACCCGCAGTCTGACTACCGCCTGGTTCGCGCAGCGCGTGGACGGACGTTATCAAAGCTGTCTGGGACGGGCAAACTAAGTCGGTATGGTTAAATATTGCGCTTTGCTACTGTCCTTAGTACTATAGTAAGGTAAGGTCTGTCAGGGCGCAGGAAGCGCCGGGTAATTGATAGCAAGGATAGCGATAATGGCGATTTTTGTATTAAAGCCGTTCGACAGAAGTCTCAAGGGGACGGGTATTGATAACGATAAGATTCGGCAGGCCGCCAGAGAAGTAATAGCCGGTTATTATGAAGCCAGTCTGGGCGGCCATGTCTATAAAAAGCGCATTCCGCTGGAGGCTGGAAAAAGCGGAGGCGCGCGTGCTGTGGTGGTGTTTAAATTGCAACAGCATCTTTTCTTTGTTAACGGTTACCCTAAATCCGCTGCAAAAAAAGCGGGTAAGGAAATTTCAGCCAGCGAGCTTGAAGCATACAGAAAAATTGCGGCGGAGCTGTTCACTATGTCGCCTGAAATAGTGGAAAAAGCGCTGGCCGCAGGAAAAATGCGAGAGGTTAAATTTGATGGTTGACCATTTAAAGGACTTACAGGAAATCGCCCACGACTTTCATGAAGTCGGCGGCGTTTCTGCTGAAACCGTGCACTACATTGATGCCCGTGTTCGATTGCAGGAGCTACGCCAGCGTCTTCCGGCGGTGCAGGATATGCCCGGCCAGGCGATACGGCAGCTGCGCGAGCGTTTCGATCTCAGCCAGGCGATGCTGGCCGAATACGTCAATATGTCGGTGGTAACCATTTCCAAATGGGAGCGGGGCGAAAAGAAACCTAACGGCGCGGCGTTAAGGGTACTGAATACGCTGGCGCGCAAAGGCCCGGATGCTTTTGCCTGACGTTATCCTGAGCGATTAAGGCAGCCTCACTAAGAGGCTGCCATCTTCCGTTATGCCGATTCCAGCCTGAAAATTTGTACCGTTTGCGCCAGCTGTTTCGCCTGATCTTCCAGCGAAGCGGCGGCGGCGGACATTTGCTGAACCAGCGCGGAGTTCTGCTGCGTCGCGCCGTCCATCTGGTTGACGGCCACCGTCACCTGGCCAATGCCCTGCGACTGCTCGTCGGAAGCGTGCACGATCTCGCCGATAATCGTCTTCACGGAATTCACGGCGGTATTCATCTCCTGCATGGTTCTGCCCGCGTCCTGCACCAGCGAAACCCCGGTATTCACGCGCTGCGTTGATTCGCCAATCAGCGCCGAGATGTCTTTTACCGCGTTGGCGCTGCGCTGCGCCAGACTGCGTACTTCCGACGCCACCACGGCGAAACCACGGCCCTGTTCGCCAGCCCGAGCGGCTTCCACCGCGGCGTTAAGCGCCAGAATATTGGTCTGGAAAGCAATGCCGTTAATGATGCTGGTGATCGCACCGATTTTCTGCGAGCTTTCGTCAATCTGCTGCATGATTTCCACCACCTGCTGCACCAGCTGCTCGCCTCGCTGTGCGATAGCGGTGGCGTTATCGGTCAGCTCGGTGGCGCTGTGCGCGTTATCGGCATTGTGCTTCACCGTGGCGGTAAGCTGTTCCATGCTGGCGGCGGTCTCTTCCAGCGCGGCGGCCTGCTGTTCGGTACGTGATGCCAGATCGAGGTTGCCGGAAGCGATCTCTTCTGCGCCCTGGCGGACGGAATCGCTGGCGGAAATGATCTCGCCAACCATCGTGCGCAGCTGCTGCTGCATGGTCTGCATGGCGAAGAAAATGCTTTGCCTGTCCTGCGCACCAACCGGAATATCCGCGCTGAGGTTGCCTTCCGCCACGCCAAGCGCGATTTCTGCGGCCTGAGAGGGTTCGCCGCCCACCGGCCGGGAGATTTTTCGGCTGAACAGCACACCCAGCACGGCGCAGACAATCACAATGCTCAGCACCATCATAATCAGCGCATGGATCAGCTGACGGTTGGCCTCAGCCATTACCGCACTGACCGGCGCCACCACGCCCAGATACCAGGGCTGCTGGCTGTTGCCGATGGTCACAGGGCGCCAGGTTTCCAGCACATCCTCGCCCAGCACGCGGTCAAAATGCTGCACCACATCCTGGGTAAAGCCGTTGGTTTCGCCTTTATACGCCTTGCCCGCTTCCGCTTTGTCAGGGCTGGACACCACCAGGCCTTTGTTGGAAAGCAGCAGCGCATAGCCGGTGCCGCTCCAGGGCTTCACCGCGCCCACGCTTTTTTGCAGCGAGGCGAGCGAGATATCGGACGTGGCGACCGCTTTCAGCTGGCCGTTATCCATAATCACCGCCGCCACCGAGGTCAGCAGCGTCGGCACGCCGTTATAGGCGTAGCTGTAAGGTTCAATCAACACATCCTTTTGCAGCTTTTGCGGGATCAGATAGTAGTCGCCCTGGCCGGGCGTGAAGATGGATTCCAGATTATGCATGGCGAAATTGCCCGCGCTGTCGCGATCGACAAAGCGCGCGAAACGTCCCTGCGGCGGCGTACCGGGCCGGGCGGCGAATTCCGCATCTTTGCCGTCAAAGGCATTGGCTTCAAAGGTGATCGACAGCGACAGATAGTCCGGATTCTGCTTCATGGCTGCCTTCATTAACTCTTCCGCGACTTTGCGATCGGGCACGCCAGCGGCGGGCAGGGCGAGAATGCTCTGGCCCATATCTCTGGCTACCGTGCGGGCGTAATCAAGGCTTTGCTGCACGCTGAGCGCGTTGCTTTGGGCAATTTGTCCCAGATACTGCTCGGCGATTTTGCGCTGTTGCTGGCTGGACTGCCAGCTGAGCAGACCAATAGTGATGGTAAAACCGAGCGTGATAGTTAACGCGCCGGTCAGGAGCATCATGGTGCGCGTGCTCATTTTTCGCTTCTGGTGTGGCTTGTTCATCAGGAACCCCTGGAGTGAATTAAATTGTTCTCAGACTTCCCGGTAAGCGTTCTCCCTGTGTTCACTCTATCGGCAAAAAATGGTTGACCTTTATACAGTCGCGGGGCGTCAGGCCAGGTTTGTGGTGCAAGGGGAATTTTTGTCACGAAAAAGCTACAGGCGCTGCTGGCCCAACCCGGCCGGACTGTGCCAGACTTAGCAGTAAATTCACCTTAAAGGAGAGCATCATGGAAAGATATCCTCGTTCCAACGGTTCTATTGTTTCCGGCGCCACCACGGGCCTGCAAACCTACATGGCGCAGGTCTACGGCTGGATGACCTGCGGTCTGCTGCTGACCGCTTTCGTGTCCTGGTTTGCCGCCAACACCCCTGCGGTCATGCAGCTGGTTTTTGCCAATAAAATTACCTTTTACGGGCTGATTATCGCCCAGCTGGCCGTGGTCTTTGTGCTGTCCGGCATGGTGCACAAGCTGAGCGGCGCGGTCGCGACCGGTCTGTTTATGCTCTATTCGGCGCTGACCGGGCTGACGCTGGCCAGCATCTTTTTGCTATACACCTATTCGTCTATCGCCAGCACTTTTGTGGTCACGGGCGGGATGTTCGGCGTAATGAGCTTCTGGGGCTATACCACTAAGCGCGATCTGAGCCGGATGGGCAGCATCCTGTTTATGGCGCTGATCGGCATTTTGCTGGCGTCGCTGGTCAACTTCTGGCTGAAAAGCACCGCGCTGATGTGGGCGGTTACCTATATCGGCGTGCTGGTGTTCGTCGGGCTGACCGCGTATGACACGCAGAAGCTGAAAAATATCGGTG
The DNA here is from genome assembly GCF_041320675.1 of Erwinia sp. STN24. Lineage (NCBI taxonomy): Bacteria > Pseudomonadati > Pseudomonadota > Gammaproteobacteria > Enterobacterales > Erwiniaceae > Erwinia > Erwinia sp. STN24. The sequence goes on from NZ_JBGGPM010000001.1 coordinate 58,665, forward strand.
AGAATATTGATGTGCGGGATAAAGAGAATCTGCGCCGCCACTCGATTATGGGCGCGCTGACGTTGTATCTGGACTTTATTAACCTGTTCCTGATGCTGCTGCGGATTTTCGGCAACCGCCGTTAATGAACAAGGGGCGTTTACCGCCCCTTTTTTTACGCCTGCTTTTGCATATCCTGCTGGTTTTTATGCCGCAGGCTTTTCGCCCGGCTCTCCAGCCACAGATAAAGCACCAGCGCCAACAGCAGCGGCGCGATAAAGTAGATGACGCGATAGGCCAATAGCCCGGCGATAATGGCGCCGTGCGACAGATGCTCGCCGCTCAACAGCGCCAGGAATACCGCTTCCAGCACGCCAATTCCGGCAGGGATATGAATAATCACGCCCGCAATACTGCTGATCAGCAGCACGCCCAGCACCTGAGGATAATCAACCTGCTGCGCAAACAGCAGCCAGATAATCATCCCCATCACCAGCCAGTTAGCGCTGGACACCGCAAACTGCAGCATCGCCATACGGAAAGAGGGCAGAGCCAGCTTGTGGCCTTTTACCGTCCAGCGGCGACGTTTGGAGAAGGCGCAGAGTGCAAGATAAAACACCACAAAGGCCAGCAGCCCCGCGCCGATCGCGCGCAGCGTGCCTTCGCCGATAAACCAGCCTTTGGGGATCGGCACCGCGCCGCTGCTGAAGACGATACCGGCCACCAGCACGTAGCCCAGCCAGTTGGTGGCGATACTGAGCGAAAAAATACGCGTAATGGTGCTGCCGCTCAGGCCGAGCCGCGAATAGAGCCGGTAGCGCATCGCCACGCCGCCTACCCAGGTACTGAGCGTCAGGTTAAAGGCGTAGCAGATAAACGACACCAGCATCACCTGCCGCTTTTGCAGCTTGTGGCCGCAGTAGGCCTGGCCGATTAAATCGTAGAGGCCATAGGTCAGATAGCTGACCACCACCAGGCCTACGGAGGCGAGAATAGCCGTGCGGTTATAGTTGGTGATAACGTTAAGCACGTCATGCCAGTTAACCTTGCGGGCGTAAATCACCAGCAGCACGATTACCGCGATAAAAAACAGGCCGGTCAGCCCTTTTTTTATCCATTTCCAGCGAGTATGTGACTGAGACATCAGGATTTAGCCCTCTCTTTTTCACTGTCAGATTCGACGCGATCCTGGGTTTCCATTTCAGGCTGCACCGGCGGCGCGATCTGCGCCAGCTTAGGCGTATGCGCGGGCAGCCAGCCGGCAATCGCCGGGAAATGCCGCAGGAAGTGGAAGACCACAATGCTTTTCCCCAGCTGCCACCAGTTTTGAGGAGGGAGCTTATCTTCATCCACCCGTACGCAATCCTCGGCCAGCAAACGCGCCAGTTCGGTGCGCAGGGTCTGGTTGAATGCGCGATCGTGAATGATCAGATTCGCCTCCAGGTTCAGCGACAGGCTAAGCGGATCGAGATTGCTGGAGCCAACCGTTGACCAGAAGTTATCCTGGATGGCAATTTTGGCATGGAGCGGACGCCGGATATATTCGTACACCTCCACGCCGCCGCCGACCAGATAGTTATACAGTAGCTCTGCGCCGACCTTGACGATCGGCATATCGGGCTTGCCCTGCACGATCAATTTCACCGATACGCCGCGCTGGGCCGCCGAGCGCATTTCGCGCAGCAGACGATAGCCGGGGAAGAAATAGGCGTTGGCGATAATCACCTCTTCTTTGGCCTCGCGCAGCATATCGATATAGTGTTGCTCGATATCGTCGCGGTGCTCGTCGTTATCGCGCCAGACAAACAGCACCTGCGCATCGCCCGGCGCACGGTTGCGCACGGCGCGGTGCGACCGTCCGTTCCACCAGCGCCTGACCGGCTGTTCGCTGTTGATCGCCTCCTTGACGTAGCGGGCAATATCTTCCACCACCGGGCCTTTGACCTCGACGGTGTAGTCCTGCTTCGCTTCTTCGCCGTAGCTGGAATTATGCTCGGCGGAATAGTTAATGCCGCCGACAAAAGCGATTTCACCGTCGCAAACCACGGTTTTACGGTGCATGCGGCGGAAAACGTTGGTTCTCATGCCAAACACCAGCGGGCGCGGATCGTAAAAGATAAAGCGCACGCCAGCGGAGGTGAGACTGCGGATAAATTCCGGCGAAAGGTCGTTAGAGCCATAGCCGTCCAGCAGCATTTCAACCTTCACGCCGCGCGTGGCGGCATCCAGAATAACTTCCTGCAGGGCTTTCCCGACTTCATCCTCAAAAAGAATAAAAGTTTCCAGCAGCACGCTCTCTTTTGCGCGGCGGATCGCCTCGAAGACGCGGGGAAAATATTGTTCGCCATTGGCCAACAGGCGCAGGCGATTACCGTCACGCCATTCCGTTTTCATAAGTGTATCTCCACAGCCAGAGGCGCGTGATCGGACAGGTGCGACCAGGGTCGCAGCGGTATTTTGTGCGGATGACTGACGGCGGCATTACGAACGTAAATTCGATCCAGTCGTAACAGAGGAAAGCGGGCAGGGAAGGTACGTGCCGGGCGGCCGTTTTTCTGGCTGAATACCTCTTCCATCCCCGCTCCTCGTTGTAATATTTTATTGGCTTTTTGCTGCCAGTCGTTGAAGTCGCCCGCCACCACCACGGGTTCATCCGGCGGCAGACTATTAAGCAGCTCGCAGAGCATGGTTAGCTGAGCGGCGCGATGCGCGTCCCGCAGGCCCAGATGCACGCAGACGGTATGCAAAATCTTGTCGCTGTCGGGGAGCGTTATTTTACAGTACAGGAGGCCCCGCTTTTCCGTGCCCTCTACGGAGATATCCCGGTTTTCATAGGACAAAATGGGAAAGCGGGACAGCAGCGCGTTGCCATGATGGCCTTCAGGATAGACGGCGTTGCACCCATAGGCGAAATCTTGCCACATCATCTCGGCAAGAAATTCGTAATGGGGCGTGTCGGGCCAGTTCTGCACCTTAATAGAGTGCAGATCGTGAGAGCCCATGACCTCCTGCAAAAAGACAATATCGGCCGAGGTATCTCTGACCGCATCCCTTAATTCCGGCAAAATAAAACGCTTATTGGTCGCGCTGAAACCCATGTGCGTATTGATCGTCAGGACTTTTAATGAAAATCCTTGCGGTTTTTGTGACATACTGTGCGCGCTCTCCTCTTCGGATCAGGAAGAGTAAAGTGTAGTCCTTGTCACAAAAGTGTGCCGCTAAGTGCAGAAATTTACGGCATTAATTAAGAACTACGGTAGTCTGATGAAATGCGTTGTCACTTACTGTGACAGCCAGGCTTGGGCAGACCTCAGTCAGGTCTGTCGGGAGATAAAATAATGAAATGGTCCAATCGTGTTCAGATTGTTACCGGACAAACCTGTGTCCATATCACGCTGCACCTGCTGCTGATTGCCGCCCTTGTCTGGGGCTGGCAGCATCATGCGCTGTTCCAGGTGAGCTCGGTGTTACTGGCGATGTACGCCAGCGTCTTTATCGTCATGCTGCCGGCCCAGCGCCTGCCGCGTTTACGTCGCCTGGGCGACTTCCTGGAAGACGTCACCACCACTTACTATTTTGGCGCCGCGATGCTGGTGCTGTATCTGCTGTCCCGCGTAGTGCATAACAACCTGCTGCTGGGCTGCGTTGGCGTGGTCATGCTGACCGGGCCCGCCGTGGTTTCGCTGCTGGCTAAAGAGCCGGTGCGCGTTCGCCGTTAACGCCGGGCGGGCCGCGACGGCCCGCCATCCTGCAGCTTCCCGCCATCCTGCAGCTTCCCGGCCCCTGTTCCCGTGATAAACCCGCCGCTTTTTTGACCGTGAAAGAATATTTCGCGCCGGGCGTGGAACATCTGTTATAATCCGGCCCTTACGCACCGTGGTTTGTGCCCCCTTTCAAGCGTCAGGCTGAGCCTGGCGTCATATTCTCCCCCTGGAAACTACACCGCTTGTCGCGGTCAGGGCGGAACCGGAGTCAGTCAACTTTATGTCATTTGATTCTCTCGGCCTTAATGCCGATATTTTGCGTGCAGTTAACGAACAGGGCTATAACGAGCCAACCCCTATTCAGCGTCAGGCGATCCCTGTCGTACTGGGCGGGCGCGACCTGATGGCCAGCGCCCAGACCGGTACCGGTAAAACCGCTGGTTTTACGCTGCCGCTGCTGCAGCTGCTGAGCAGCTCAAGCCCGCATCCAAAAGGTCGCCGCCCCGTTCGCGCGCTGATCTTAACCCCAACCCGCGAGCTGGCCGCGCAGGTTGGCGAAAACGTGCGCGATTACAGTAAATATCTGGATCTGCGCTCGCTGGTCGTCTTTGGCGGCGTCAGCATCAACCCGCAGATGATGAAGCTGCGCGGCGGCGTTGACGTGCTGGTGGCAACACCGGGCCGTCTGCTGGATCTGGAGCATCAGAACGCGCTGGATCTGTCACAGGTTGAAATCCTGGTGCTGGACGAAGCGGACCGTATGCTGGATATGGGCTTTATCCACGATATCCGTCGCGTGCTGTCCAAGCTGCCGGCTAAGCGTCAGAACCTGCTGTTTTCCGCTACCTTCTCCGACGAGATCAAAACCCTGGCGGAAAAACTGCTGCATAACCCGGAGCAGGTGGAAGTGGCTCGCCGTAACACCGCTTCCGAGCAGATTACCCAGCACGTGCACTTTGTGGACAAAAAGCGCAAGCGGGAACTGCTTTCTTTCCTGATTGGTCGCGACAACTGGCAGCAGGTGCTGGTGTTTACCCGCACCAAGCACGGCGCTAACCATCTGGCTGAACAGCTGAATAAAGATGGCATCACCGCCGCCGCCATCCACGGCAACAAGAGCCAGGGCGCGCGTACCCGTGCGCTGAGCGACTTTAAAGACGGCAACATTCGCGTACTGGTGGCGACCGACATCGCCGCGCGCGGTATCGATATTTCCGAACTGCCGCACGTAGTTAACTACGAGCTGCCGAACGTGCCGGAAGATTATGTGCACCGTATCGGCCGTACGGGCCGTGCTGCCGCCACCGGCGAAGCGCTGTCGCTGGTCTGCGTGGACGAGCACAAGCTGCTACGCGATATCGAGCGCGTGCTGAAGCGTGAGATCCCGCGTATCGCTATTGAAGGCTACGAGCCGGATCCGAGCATCAAAGCGGAGCCGATTCAGAACGGTCGTCAGCAGCGTGGCGGCGGTGGCGGCGGTGCAGGCCGTGGTCGCGGCGCGCCGCAGGGCAATCGCGGCGGCGAACGCGGTCGTAGCGGTAACGGCGGTGGCCGTGGCCAGGCAGCCAGCGGCGAGCGTAGCCAGTCGGAGCGTCAGGGCAGCGGCCCACGTCGTCAGGGCGAAAGCGCTGGCGCACCGCGCACCAACAAAACCCGTCAGCGTCGCTCTAACCCGGCGTAACGGTAAATAAGGGGGATCGCCCGATCCCCTTGTTTTCGCTGGCGGTTAAGCCAGCCTCCTCTTTCCTTTATCAGCAACGGTTTGTGACATGCGCGTTTTACTTGCCCCGATGGAGGGCGTGCTTGATTCACTGGTGCGCGAACTGCTCACCGACGTCAACGATTACGATCTCTGTATCACCGAGTTTCTGCGGGTGGTCGATCAGCTTTTGCCTGCCAAATCCTTTTACCGGCTCTGTCCGGAGCTGCTTCACGCCAGCCGTACGCCTTCCGGCACGCTGGTGCGTATTCAGCTGCTGGGTCAGTATCCTGAATGGCTGGCGGAAAACGCGGCGCGCGCGGTGGAGCTGGGCTCCTGGGGCGTCGATCTGAACTGCGGCTGTCCTTCCAAAACCGTTAACGGCAGCGGCGGCGGCGCCACCCTGCTGAAAGATCCCGAGCTGATTTATCGCGGCGCGAAAGCGATGCGCGCAGCCGTTCCTGCGCATTTGCCGGTGACGGTGAAGGTGCGGCTGGGATGGGAGTCAGGCGCGCGACAGTTTGAAATCGCGGATGCGGTAGAGCAGGCCGGCGCCAGCGAACTGGTGGTGCACGGGCGAACCAAAGAAGATGGTTACAAGCCGGAGCGGATTAACTGGCAGGCGATTGGCGAGATCCGCCAGCGTCTGACTATCCCGGTTATCGCCAACGGTGAAATCTGGGACTGGCAAAGCGCGCAGGATTGTCTGCGGGTAACGGGCTGCGACGCCGTGATGATCGGGCGCGGCGCGCTTAACGTGCCCAATCTGAGCCGGGTGATTAAATATAACGAACCGCCTTTGCCCTGGCCGCAGGTGGTGACGCTGCTACAGCGCTACGTGCAGCTGGAAAAACAGGGCGATACCGGGCTTTATCATGTTGCCAGGATCAAACAGTGGCTGGGCTATCTGCGCAAAGCCTATCAGGAAGCCAGCGATCTGTTTAGCCAGGTGCGCGCGCTGAAAACCTCAGGCGAGATCGCGCTGGCGGTGGATCGCTATGCGTTAACGGTGAGATAACTCGCCGTTCCTATTACAAATTTGTAACATTTGGCCGCAGGATCTCACCTTGTGCTAAGGGTATGATGTGAGGCTTATCACACTTATTTTCCGGCTCTGACATGTCTGCGATCCCAGCCTTATCCAGCGCTCAGCTCAACAAGCGCATTATTTCCGTGGTGATTTTCACCTTCTTTTGCTACCTCTCTATCGGTCTGCCGCTGGCGGTTCTGCCTGGCTACGTGCATAACCAGTTGGGCTACAGCACCTTTATCGCTGGCTTAATTATCAGCCTGCAATACTTCGCTACCCTGATCAGCCGTCCACAGGCCGGGCGCTATGCCGATCTGCTCGGCCCGAAAAAAGTGGTGCTGATGGGCCTGGTGCTGTGCGGCGCCAGCGGTTTGTTCAGCATCCTGGCGGTGATGTTTAGCACGCCGCTAACCAGCCTGATTTTATTGGCTATCGGGCGCGTTATGTTAGGACTGGGCGAAAGCCTGACCGCCACCGGCTCCATTCTCTGGGGCATTAATATTGTCGGCACCACGCAAAGCGCGCGGGTAATCTCCTGGAACGGCGTGGCGACCTATCTGGCGATGGCGATGGGCGCGCCGCTGGGCGTGATGCTTAACGCCGCCTTCGGCATCCCTGGTTTTGCCGGATTGATTGTGCTGATGGCGGTTTTTGGTTTCTGGCTGGCGTCTCGCCGTGCGGCGGTGGTGGTCACTACAGGCCAGCGCATTCCGTTTAACCAGGTGTTTTCCCGTATCTGGCCGTACGGACTCTGTCTGGGGTTGGGCACTATCGGCTTCGGCGTTATTGCCACCTTTATCACGCTCTATTTTGCCAGCCACGGCTGGCGCGGCGCGGCCTTTTCGCTGACGCTGTTCAGCGCGGGTTTTGTGGCGATGCGTCTGGTGTTCAGCAACTTTATCAGCCGGTTTGGCGGCCTGCGCGTTTCCGCCTGCTCTTTCGCTATCGAGTGCGTTGGCCTGCTGATTATCTGGCAGGCGCACTCGTCGCTGGTGGTGGATATCGGCGCGTTTCTGACCGGCTCCGGCTTTTCGCTGATCTTTCCGGCGCTGGGCGTGGAGGCTATCAGGCAGGTGGCGCCGCAAAACCAGGGATCGGCGCTCGGCCTCTATTCTGCCTTTCTGGATTTTGGCCTGGGCATCACCGGGCCGGTGGCGGGACTGCTGATAGGGCGCTGGGGTATTGATACCGTTTATCTGGCAGCGGCTGTGGTGGTGGCTTTTGCGCTGGTGGTGATTATGCGGTTACGCCTGCGGGCGGGCGCAGCGTTAGAAAACTAAGGCTGCATCAAGGTGATGCAGCCTGAAGCGGCGGTTAAAAGCGGGTAAAAAGCCAGTAAAGCGAGGCGGAAAGCAGGATCGACACCGGCAGCGTTAATATCCAGGCCATGGCCAGGTTGCGCAGCGTGGCAAGCTGTAGCCCGGAACGGTTAGCGGCCATGGTGCCCGCCACGCCCGAAGAGAGCACGTGCGTGGTAGAAACCGGCAGGCCAAAACCATCTGCGGCGCCGATAGTCGCCATTGCCACCAGCTCCGCGCTGGCGCCCTGGGCGTAACTCAGGTGCGTTTTGCCGATTTTTTCACCCACCGTTACCACGATCCTGCGCCAGCCCACCATCGTCCCCAGACCCAGCGCGATAGCGACCACCACCTTCACCCACCAGGGAATAAAGCGCGTGGCGTTATCCAGCTCTGCCTTCAGCGCATCCAGATCCCGCTGCGTCTGCGCGGGCAGCCTGAACTGCGGGTCGCTCTTCAGATGCTTGATGGTTTCCGAAGCCAGATACATAGTATTGCGGGTATTAGAAACGGCCTGCGCCGGGATCTTATCCACGGTGCCGTATTGTCGGATCTGATCGCCGATAGCGCCGGTTAGCTGCGCCAGCGCGGGAAGAACCTGCGGCGTCAGCGTGGTGGTGCGTACGTAGGCCGTCAGCACGTCGTAGGGCGAAGCGGGCATCGGCACGCCGGACGACTGGCGCAGCAGCTCCTGTTGCGTCACGGTAGCCAGCGCCGCCACGCGCGGGCTTTGTTCAGCAGGGATAGAACGGTTCAGCGCGTAGGCCATCGGCATGGTGCCGACCAGGATCAGCATTATCAGCCCCATGCCTTTCTGACCGTCGTTGGAACCGTGCGCGAAAGAGACGCCGGTACAGGTTAAAATCAGCAGCCCGCGTATCCACACCGGCGGCTTGCGGTTGCCCTGCGGCGCGCTATACAGGCGACGATTTTTCACCACGCGCTTCATCACCAGCAGCAGCAGGCCCGCGCAGACAAAGCCCACTACCGGCGACAGCAGCAGCGCATAGCCCACTTTCAGCGCCTGATCCCAGTCCACGCCGCTGGTGCCGGTACGGCCGTGGATCAGCGCGTTCGCCACGCCGACGCCGATAATAGAGCCGATAAGCGTATGGGAAGAGGAGGCGGGCAGGCCAAACCACCAGGTGCCCAGGTTCCAGAGAATAGCGGAAAACAGCAGCGCATAAACCATCGCGAAGCCGCCGCCGCTGCTCGCCTGTAAAATCAGCTCCACGGGCAGCAGCGAAATAATGCCGAAGGCGACCACGCCGCTGGAAAGCAGCACGCCCAGGAAGTTAAAAAATCCCGACCAAATCACCGCCACGGTTGGCGTCAGCGAGTGGGTATAGATCACCGTCGCCACGGCGTTGGCCGTATCGTGAAAGCCGTTGACGAACTCAAAGCCCAGCGCAATCAGCAGCGCCATGCCGAGCAGCAGATAGGGAACGTAGCTGGTGCTGGCGCCGCCCGCGTCGCTGACGTCACGAAAGAGGTTCACGCCGGCGAAGGCGATGCCCAGCACCAGCAGCAGAATAAACAGCAGCACGGAGAGCCGACTGTTCTTTTGGAAAACGGGGCGACTGCTGGCCGCCGGATAGTGCGGTACTGCGCTATTGTCGCTCATAAATCCTCTCAGCCGTCAGCGAAAAAGAGACACCTGTCTGAAGATGTACGCAGGCTTGATGACAGTAAGATGACCGAAATAGTGTCTGATAACGCCTACTAACGCAGCATATAACGTTAATCGCCTCATTTATCAGATATATTCCCGTGCTTAGCGCCCGCGTTATCAATTAGGGTATAAAGACATTCGCCCGCCGTTTCAGAGGATTCTGTTCACGCCTATGTCTTTTTCTTTATTTCGCTCGCCGCTTACCGGCCTGCTATTACTGCCCGTGCTGGCGACGGGGGCTGCCCGCGCCGATACGGTCTGGATGAAAAATGGCGATCGCCTCAGCGGTACCATCCGTTCGTTAAGCGACGGCAAACTGGTGATGGACAGCAGCTACGGCGGTACGCTTTCGCTGGACTGGGGGGCGGTCAGCACGCTTTCCAGTGAAAAGGCGATAGATCTGCGCAGCGGCGATACGGTGTTTAAAGCGCAGCTGGAAGCCGCCGATCGGGGCTATATTGTGGTGCGGCGCGGCGATGACGAGCAGCGCGTTCAGGTTGCGAAGTTCGACGAATTTATGAAGCCTAAACCCAAAACCGACGCGCTGACCTGGACCGGCAATATCGATGTGGGCGTCAGCCTGAAAAAAGCCTCTACCCATACTCAGGACTCGCATTTCGCTTACAACAACAAGGTCAACGTGGGCAAATGGCGTAACGATTTCGGCGGCACCTATACGCGCGAAAAAGAAGACGACAGCATGAACACCGAAAACTACAGCCTTCGCTATGCGCTGGACTATAAGTTTCAGGATCGGCTGTTCTGGCAGGGCAGGGCCAGCTACAAGCGCGACTGGGTGGAGGATCTTTCCGAACAGGCGCTGCTGGGCACCGGCCCTGGCTATCAGTTCTGGGATGACGAGCTGGGTTCTTTCTCGCTGGCCCTGCTGGGCGGCGCGTTTACCTATGGCTATAGCGACGGCAGTTATGACAGTCATTTAGGCGCGTCGCTGCGCTGGGACTATCAGCGCTTTCTTGAGGGCAGAAAGATCGCGCTGTTCAGCCACGGCGACGCGGGGCATTCGCTGGATGGCAACATCTTTACGCTGGATGCAGAGGTCGGCCTGCGTTACCAGCTGACCAGCTGGTCTTCGCTGAACGTCAGCTACGGCCATAACCTGGTCAGCGGCACGCGCGATACGCTCAACGAGCGTAACTTTACTACCGGACTGGGCCTGAAATGGTAGCGCCCGGAGGCCTTCGCCGCAGACGGACTAACGCTCCGTCATTTTTAGCGGCCTTTTCTCAGACTACCAGCAGCTTGCCGGCGGCCTGTTTGCGTTTGTAAATCGCCATCGTAAGCAGCAGCGGAATAACAATAGCGACGACCATCGCCATGCCAAACACGGCCCAATATTGCGTTTTAACCGACAAAATAGCCGGCAGCCCGCCAACGCCAATCCCGTTCGCCATCACGCCGGAAAGCCCGCAGATAAGACCGGCGCAGGCCGATCCCACCATGCCGCACAGCATGGGAAAACGGTATTTCATGTTGATCCCGTACATGGCCGGTTCGGTTACGCCCAGATAAGCGGAGATAGCCGCTGGTACGGAGATTTCACGCTCGTTCACTTTTTTGCTCATAAAGATGATGCCGAGCACCGCTGACCCCTGCGCCATGTTCGACAGGGCGATAATGGGCCAGACCGGTGTGCCGCCAAGATTCTGGATCAGCTGTAAATCTACCGCCAGCGTGGTCTGATGCACGCCGGTGATAACCAGCGGGGCATACAAAAAGCCAAACAGCGCGGAGCCGACGGGGGCAAAAGGCCCGGTCATCAGGTGGCTTACGCCCCAGGCGATACCGTTACCGACAATGCGGCCAAAAGGCCCAATAAGGGTATGCGCCAGAAACACCGCGATCAGCAGCGATACCACCGGCACCACCACCAGCGTTAAATAATCCGGCACGATACGCTTCAGCTTAAGCTCAATCCATGCCAGCGTCAGGCCAGCCAGAATTGAAGGGATAACCTGAGACTGATAGCCGACCTTATCGATAGTAAACCAGCCAAAATTCCACGACTCAGGCACCTGCTGGCCTAACAGGTAAGCATTCATCAGCTGCGGCGAAACCAGGGTGATCCCCAGCACGATCCCTAAAATCGGGGTACCGCCCATTTTTTTAACCACAGACCAGCACAGGCCTACCGGAATATAAAAGAAGATCGCCTCGCCAATTAACCACAAGAAATCGTAAACGCTTTTCCATACTACCGATGCGGCGGTAAGCGGAGCATCGTTATAAAGCGGTAAATCCCCAATCAGATTACGGAAGCCTAATATTAACCCTCCGCTGATAAGCGCCGGCAGCAGCGGGAAAAAGATTTCGGCAAAGTGCGAGATCAGGCTTTCGTGCCATTTCATATTCTGCCTGGCGACCCGCTTGGCGCTTTCTTTATCGGTGCCGCTAAGCTGTGTTTGTTTGAGCAATACCTGATACCAGTCATCGACATCCGTGCCGATAACCACCTGAAACTGACCGGCATTGGTAAAACAGCCTTTCACCATCGGCAGCGTTTCAATCTCTTTGGGCCTGGCTTTCGCCGGATCGTTAAGCACAAATCTGAGCCTCGTAATACAATGGCTCACCGTTGCTATATTTTCTTTTCCGCCCACCAGTTCGATCAGTTTATCAATATCCTGAGCATTACTTTTTTTCGCCATTTTTGCCTTCCAGAGGTGAAAGATAAGTCTTGCTGGCCATTATTGTTTTAATGGGATGTCGTTGCGTTTTTAAAACGTAGCCGTTTAAAAAATAATCTCTGGCAGGAATGTAGTAATTATTGAAAACGATCACAGAACAGGTTGAGAAAAAAATGAAAGTTGCGGGAGAGAACGGTCAGAAAGCCCACGGCGTGCAATAAAAAACGGGCCATAAGGCCCGTTTTTGCTGGTGAGTGAGCGAGTTCGGTTACGACTGCGCTGGCACCGCGACTTTCGCTGCCGGTTTGGTAGTCTTATCGTAAACCGGGCCAGGCTGCGCCGGCACGACAAAGCCGTTGTCGCCTGCTGCCGGTGCCTGCGGCGCGTCGGTTGCGCCTTCGCCGGTGGCCTGACCGTCTACGGTCGCGGGCGCGGGCTGGCCGTCTACCGTAGCCGCCGGGGCCGCCTCGCCGCCCACGTTAGCGCCCTGCGGCGTAACTGGCGTGGTTGGCTGCTCTGTTGGCTGCGCGCTGTTGTTCTCCTGAACAGGGATCGGGGCCGCATAGCCGTTGCCGGACGCGCCGTTGACCTTGGTCGGCATGCCGGTACGGGCTTTCAGCGCGGCTTCGAGGCTCGCGCTGTCCACGCTGGCGTCGCCAACCACTTTATTCACGGCGGCGGTCAGCGTCAGCGGCACCGGCTCGCGTGAGTTGAACTGCTCTTCGGTCTGCGACAGCGGGTTGTGCACCTCGATATAGCGGGTGCCGTCCGGCTCCACGCTCGCCTTCACCGGCTGGTCGATAAACTGTACGCGCGTACCCACAGGCACGTTGTCGAACAGCCATTTGATATCGTCGGCGCGCAGACGCACGCAGCCGTGGCTGACGCGCAGGCCGATGCCAAAGTTAGCGTTGGTGCCGTGGATAGCGTACAGGCGGCCGATATAGAGCGCGTAAAGGCCCATCGGGTTGTCCGGGCCGGCCGGGAAGATCGGCGGCAGCGGCGAACCGGCCGCCGCGGCGTCTTCATGCATCTTTTTCGTCGGCGTCCAGGTTGGGCCGTCTTTCTTGCTTTGTACCGTTGTCGTCCAGTTTACCGGCGTATCTTTACCCAGTTCGCCCACGCCGACCGGCAGCACGACCACGGTCTTACCGCCTTTCGGATAGTAATAAAGACGCATTTCAGCGCTGTTGATCACCACCCCTTCGCGCGGCGCGTCGGGCAGGATCAGCTGCTGAGGCACGATCAGTTTTGAGCCTGCTTTCGGCAGATAGACATCCACTCCGGGGTTGGCTTCGAGCATGTTGCTCAGGCCCATCTGATACTGTGCGGCAAACGCCTCCAGCGGCAGTTTGCTGTCCTGAGGCACGGTAATTTCAATGTTTTCGCCAATAAGACGGCTGTTGGCGGCGGGCAGATTATAAACCACGGCAAAAGCAGACTGGCTGTAAGCGGTGGCGGCCAGCAGTAAAGTGGCTAACGCGCGGATGCTTTTTTTCATATTCTTCAAGGTATTGCGCCATGTAAACTGTGGATAAAGGAGCCTGTGCAGGTCGGCTGTGACCGGCTGCACATTATATGGTCATAACTCAGCAGGAATAAACCTGCATTTGCGGCCAAAGGCCAGCTTTACGTAAATTTAGCCGCAGAGCGTTCTCTGCGGCACGCCGCGTCAGGGCTGCCATAGCGGATCGTCGCCGTTCAGCTTGCGGTTCAGGAAAAAGGCCGCGCTGATCAGCGCCAGATGGCTGAGCGCCTGCGGCGTATTGCCCAACGCATAGCCCTGGTGATCGAACTCCTCGGCATAAAGCCCGAGCGGATTGGCATAGCTTAGCAGTTTTTCAAATTCAAAATGGGCTTCGTAAACCCGCCCGGCGCGCGCAAGGCACTCTACGTACCAGAACGAACAGGCGGTAAAGGAGCCTTCCGTGCCTTCCAGCCCGTCAGCCGGCGTTTCGGTTCGGTTATAGCGTTTAACCAGGCCGTCACTGACCAGCTTATCTTTAATGACGTCGAGCGTCGCCAGCCAGTCAGGATCGGTCGCGCCGACGAACCTCACCAGCGGCATCAGCAGCATTGAGGCGTCAACAAAGTCGCCGTGGCGTGTGGCAACGAAATGGCCCTGTTCTTCATTCCAGAAGTTTGTCCAGATATCTTCGCGGATCTCGTCGCGGATGCGTAGCCAGCGCTCATAGGGAAACGACAGCGAGCGCTTCTGGCCCAGCCGTATCGCCCGATCCAGCGCCACCCAGCACATCAGGCGCGAATGCAGAAAATGCTCCGGTTCACCGCGCATTTCCCAAATCCCCGCATCGGGCTTGTTCCAGTTTTCGCCGACGTGATCGATCATTTTACTGACGTGTAGCCAGCCGCGATGGGAGATGGCCTCGCCATATTTATTAGCCAGGTAAACGGCGTCCATCAGCTCGCCATAGATATCCAGCTGCGTCTGATTCCAGGCGTCGTTGCCGATGCGTACCGGCGTGGAGTTCGCGTAGCCGGAAAGATTAAGCAGCTCGCTTTCGTGCAGCTCGGTACCGCTGTCGATGCGATACATTACCTGAAGTTTTTCCACGTCGTGATGGCTGTTTTCGACGCAGCGCCCAACCCAATGCGTAAAGTGGCGGGCTTCATCGACGTAGCCCAGCCGCATCAGCGCGTACATGCTGAAAGAGGCGTCGCGCAGCCACGAGGCACGATAGTCCCAGTTGCGTTCACCGCCCAGCTCCTCCGGCAGGCCGAAGGTGGCGGCGGCGGCGATCGAGCCGTGCTTCCACGAGGTCAGCAGCTTCAGGGTCAGCGCCGAACGGGTCACCATTTCCTGCCAGCGGCCGCGATAGGTGCTTTTCGCGCTCCAGTCCCGCCAGAAACGCAGCGTATCCTGGAAACACAGGGCGGTCTTTTCCTCATCCACCTTCTCGTCGTCCGCGCAGCCCAGCACGAACTCGCGGTGTTCGCCAGCCTGTAAGGTAAAAGTAGAAGTTGCCGCGTTGCGCGCCAGCTGGAAGTCAGCTTTACCGCTCAACCGCAGCGTGGGCTGGTTCTCCGCGCTGAAGAGTACGTCGCCCTCGCTCAGGCTGGCCGTGGTTTCCGCGCGGGCATAGTCATGAACCGGCGCGCAGCGCAGCGTAAACGTTGCTTCGCCATGAATGACCTTAACCCGTCGGATCAGGCGTGGCTGCCGGTCTTCCGGCTGGCAGAGCGGCATATAGTCGGTAATTTCCGCCACGCCTTTGCGATCCAGCCAGCGGGTTTGCAGAATATTGGTATCAGGCAGATAAAGCTGCTGGCGGCGCGCCTCCGGCCAGTCAGGCTCAATGCTGAACAGGCCCGCTTCGTCACCGTCCAGCAGCGCGGTAAACACGGACGGGCTGTCCAGATCCGGCCAGCAAAAGTAGTCGATTGCGCCATCGTTGGCGACTAAAGCACAGGTGCGTAAATCCCCGATAACGCCATGATCCTCGATCTTTCTTTTTATCTTGCTCATGCCCCTTCCTCGGGTAGCCGGTTGTTTTTTAACTATAGCCAGCGTCCGGCGGGACGGGCGTCAGGAAGCGCAAGCAAGTGTAAATGCCGCTGAATCTCCCTCATCTATACTTAGCTTTTTTACAGCGACCGAGGAGAAACCCATGAGTAAAGCAGAGCAGAAAGTTGCCGTTGTTACCGCTTCCGATTCCGGGATAGGCAAGGCCAGCGCGATTATGTTAGCGGAGCAGGGGTACGATATCGGCATTACCTGGCGCTCGGATGAAAAGGGCGCGCAGGATACGGCGGAACGGGTGCGTGCACTGGGCAGGAGAGCGGAAATTCAGCATCTTGACCTGGCGGATCCGCAGGAGGGCGGCAAGGCGCTGGAGGCGTTAATCAGTAAACTCGGCCGCATTGACGCCCTGGTCAATAACGCCGGCACCAACGATAAATCTCCTTTTCTGGAAACCTCGTTTGATTCGTGGCGGAAAGTCTTTACCGTGGACGTGGACGGCGCTTTTGTCTGTGGGCAAATCGCCGCGCGCCATATGGTTGAACAGGGCGAGGGCGGCAGGATTGTCAATATTACCTCCGTACACGAGCACACGCCGTTGCCGGATTCAACGGCCTACACCTCCGCCAAACATGCGCTGGGCGGCCTGACCAAATCGATGGCGCTGAGCCTGATGCCGCATAACATTCTGGTAAATTCGGTAGCGCCCGGCGCGATCGCCACGCCGATGAACGACATGAGCGACGATGATGCCCGTAACGTTTCTATTCCGGAGATCCCGGCAGGCCGACCGGGCGATCCGCGTGAAATAGCCAGCATGGTCGCCTGGCTCTGTTCCGAATGGGCCAGCTACACTACCGGGCAGTCTTTTGTGATAGACGGCGGCTTTACGCTGGCGAACCCGCAGTTCTATATTCAGAAGTAGCCGATGACAAAGGGCGACCTCGCCCTTTGTCTGTCAGCATTACTCTTCATCCGTCTGGTGCGCCGCGCGGCGCTTAAACCAAATCCTTACTCCCCAGACCAGCGCCACAATCAGCACCACCCAGAAAATCTGCTTGAGGTGGCGATCCAGCGTATGCAGCCACGGCGCGATAACCTGGCCGCCGATATAGCCCAGCGAAACGAAAATCAGCGCCCACAGCACCGCGCCAATCACGTTCAGCAGCATAAATTTTTGCGGCTTCAGGCGGCTGGAACCGATGATAATCGGGCCGACAATTCTCAGGCCGTACATAAAGCGTACGCCGATCACAAACAGTACCGGCCGCTTACGGATTAACGAGTTGGCTTTTTTGATCTGCTTCTGATGTTTTGTAAATTTTTTAAGGATATTTGCGCCGTAGTAACGGCCCAGGAAAAAGAGCGCGGTATCGCCCAGAATGCCGCCCGCCATCGCCACCAGCACCACCAGACCGTAGTGCAGCAGGCCTTCATGCGCCGCCACGCCGCCCAGCAGCGTGAAGGTTTCCCCTTCGGCAATACAGCCTAAAAACAGCGCCACGTAACCGTACTGCGTGATCAGTTGATTGATATCCATTTGCCTTTGCTCCTGCGGTTAATGCGCTAAAAGCTCTTAGTCTAAACGTTGATGACCAAAGCGGGACAAAAGTTGCCGTAAAGCGCACTTTTTTTCGTAACAAACAGAACCGCTTAGCCTGAGGATGCAGCGTTTAAAAAATAAACAGTTTACGATCGTTTATACTTTATCCTGACCCGCCAGTCCGCTGCGGCCTCTCAAAGCTAAAGGAGTGAAGATATGAACCATGTCTGGGGACTTCTTGCGCATCCTGACCGTGAAATGCGCGATATCCGGCAAGAAAACGAAACCGTTTCGCATCACTATACCCATCACGTTTTATTGATGGCGCTGATCCCGGTGATTTGTGCGTTTATCGGCACCACCCGATTAGGTTGGGACTTTGGCGCGCAGCGTACCGTTCAGCTGTCACTGATGACTGCTTTTGCCCTCGCCATTCTGTTTTATGGCCTGATTTTAGGCGGCGTTGCGGTGATGGGCCGGGTGATCCACTGGATGGCGCGGAACTATCCGCAACGTCCCAGCCTGCAACGCTGTACCGTTTTTGCGGGCTATGTCGCTACGCCGCTGTTTATCAGCGGGCTGGTCGCGCTTTATCCGCTGGTCTGGCTTTGCGTTTTTGTCGGCGCGCTGGCGCTGGCCTATACCGGCTATCTGCTGTACCTCGGCATCCCTATGTTTCTGAATATCGACCGGGAAGAAAGCCTGCGCTTTTCCGGCTCGACGCTGGCGATTGGCGTGCTGGTCTTTGAAGTGCTGCTGGCCATGACCGTGGTTCTTTGGGGCTACGGCTATCGCCTGTTCTGACTGTCGCCGCCGTCGGGTCGCCGACGGCGGATTCGTTACGCCCGGATACGAATATCCCTTAGGAAAAAGATGAGTCACCATCGTATGATGACGCCGCCAGCCCCCGCGTGGCGTGCATTGTGCGGCGGCGGCGTATGGCCTGGCCATACCTGAATCACTACCCGATTAAGTTTTCAATAATGCCTGCAAAAATTCGCTTGTCTCTTTTAAGTTTGGCCCTGCTTTTTTCCGGACAGGTTGCTGTGCATCAGGCCGCTGCCAGCCCGCACGAGGTCTCGCTGGCGCAACCGCAGATTGCCTCCGGCAGCGCGATGATTGTCGATCTCAATACGAATAAAGTGATCTACGAAAGCCATCCCGATCTGGTACGGCCGATGGCCTCTATCACCAAGCTGATGACGGTGATGGTGGCGCTCGATGCGCATCTGCCGATGAACGAGATGCTGAAAGTGGATATCAGTCATACGCCGGAAATGCGCGGCGTCTTTTCCCGCGTGCGTTTAAACAGCGAAATCAGCCGCAAAGATATGATGCTGCTGGCGCTGATGTCCTCGGAAAACCGGGCGGCCGCCAGCCTGGCGCATCACTATCCCGGCGGCTACGACGCCTTTATCCGGGCGATGAACGCGAAAGCGCGCGAGCTGGGCATGACCCATACCCGTTACGTAGAGCCTACCGGGCTGTCGATTCAGAACGTGTCGACCGCGCGCGATCTCACTAAGCTGCTGATCGCCAGCAAGCGCTATCCGCTGCTTGGGCAGCTGAGCACCACCCATGAAGAGATGGCGACCTTCGCCAATCCACCCTATACGCTGCCGTTCCGCAACACTAACCATCTGGTTTACCGGCCGGACTGGAATATCCAGCTGACCAAAACCGGCTTCACCAATCAGGCGGGCCACTGCCTGGTAATGCGCACCGTCATCAAACAGCGTCCGGTGGCGCTGGTGGTACTGGACGCTTTTGGAAAATATACCCACTTTGCCGACGCTAATCGTCTGCGCAGCTGGCTGGAAACGGGGAAAGTTTCGCCGGTTCCCGCCGCCGCCCTGAGCTATAAAAAGCAGCGCGCGGCGGAAATGGTCAGCAATGGCGGTAACGGCGACGTTACTGAATAGTTAAGCATCTGCTGGTTTTCAGGCGGGCAAACCCCTAAAATAGCGCGCGTTTGCCCGTCCGATTGTCTGATATCTGGAACTTTTCATGTCTACCATAGTGACTTTTTTACGCGCCTGTCTGTTTGCGCTGATCGCGTTTTCGCCCGCGCTGAGCTGGGCCGCTGACGATGATGCCAGCCAGCAAACCGCCGAGGCACCGGCCAAACTCAACGCCGCCGTTGAGCTGCCTAAAATGCAGAAGGTGCTGGATAAAATCAAACAGCAGGTTTCCGGCGAAACCAACGACAGCAAGCTTAGCGCGCTGAACGAGATGGCGCAGGAGCTGTCCGGCGACGCCGACACGCTGGTGCAGGCCATTACGCCGCAGCGTGCTCAGCTTCAGGCCCAGCTTGACGTGCTCGGCCCGCCGCCGAAGCCGGAAAGCGGTGTCAAAGAGACTTCGGAAGTCACCAGCAAGCGTAAAAATCTGCAAAACCAGAAGGCAAAAATCGACGATCAGATTAGCCAGGCGGAAGCGATTAAAAGCGGCGCGACCAACCTGTCTACGCAGATCGTCAGCCTGCGCCGCGATGCGTTAAAGACCCAGCTGGCCCTTAACGCGGGCAGTATTTTCGGGCCGCGCTTCTGGTCGCCGCTGTACAACAGCCAGAGCAACGACAATGAGAAAGTGAAAGGCTTTCTTGACGAGCTGGCCGATACGGCGGTGCTGGCCTGGCAGCCGGACTGGCGCATGGGCACGGTGGTGTGGATAGTGTTAGCGGGCCTGGTGGCGACGTTCGGACGCCGCTATATGGAAGAGTTTCTTGCGTGGGTGGGTATCCACCGTCTGCCGGAAGGACGTTTGCGCCGCAGTTTTCTTGCCGCCGCGATTGCGCTGACCACGCTGGCCGCCGTGGTGCTGGCCTTTAACTTCCTCAACCTGGCCTTTACCCGTCATCCTGACGTGACGGACGACGTGCGCGCCTTTGCCGATAAGCTGGTCGGCCTGAGCATCTTCTGCGGTCTGATTGCGGGCCTGGGCCGGGCGTTTCTCTCCACGCGTCGGCCTTCCTGGCGTCTGCCGACGATTTCCAACGAAGTAGCGCTGGCGTTAAAACCCTTCCCGCCGCTGATGGCGGGACTGGTGTTTGTGTTTCAGGCGCTGGAAAACCTTAACAGCAGCGCCAATACCAGCGTCGCCACCACGGTGATGGCAAACGGCATCACCGCGCTGCTGATCGGCGCGGCGGCGCTCTCTATCAGTTTCCGCACCAATCGCGTGCGCCGCAAACTGGCGCTGGAAGGCGCGCAGCCGGAAGCCAAATCGACGCTGGTTGGCCTGATCCAGATGGCGATCACGCTGACCGGCGTGGCGATTATGGCGGCGCTGGTGATCGGCTACGTCACGCTGGCGCGCTTTCTGAGCTACGAGCTGGTTTGGGCGGGGATCGTCTGCGGCTCGTTTTATATTCTCAGCCACCTGGTGGCCGACGCCAGCGAATCGCTGTTTTCTACCAGCAACGCCACCGGCAAAGGCATTCAGCGCTCGCTGAATATCGACGAGCGCCACCTTTCCCAGGTCGCTGCGCTGCTGGGCGCGCTGGGTAAAACCGTGCTGGTGCTGATCGCCGCGATAGCCTTGCTGAACGGCACATTCAGCAGCGCCACGCCGATTGAGCTGGTGCAAAAAGCCATTGAGTTCTGGGGCGGCAAAGGGCTGGAGTCGCTGAACATCGTGCCGGCGCACGTGCTGAACGCGCTGCTGTGCCTGATTGTCGGCATCTACGTGCTGCGTTCGGCTCGCCGCTGGCTGGATCAGGATTTCCTGCCGAAAACCACTATGGACACCGGGATGCGGGTGTCGCTGATTACGCTGTTCAGTAACCTGGGCTATGTGTTGGTGATCCTGCTGGCGCTGTCGGTGATGGGGCTGCAATGGAACAAGCTGGCCTGGATCGTCAGCGCCCTGTCGGTCGGTATCGGTTTCGGCCTGCAGGAAATCGTTAAAAACTTTATCTCTGGTCTGATCCTGCTGACCGAACGGCCGGTAAAAGTGGGCGATCTGGTCAGTATCAGCGGCATTGAAGGGGATATCCGTCGTATTAACGTGCGCGCCACCGAGATCCAGCTGGGCGATAAATCCACGGTGATCGTGCCGAACTCGCAGTTTATCTCGCAGAACGTGCGTAACGCGACAATGGGTAACGCGCAGGGCGTGGCGACCATTACGCTGACGTTCCCGCTGGATATCGATCCGGTCAAGGTGCGCCAGCTGCTGCTGGACGTTTATGTCGATAACGAGCGCATTCTGGATACGCCGGAGCCTTCCGTCACCTTTAAGGATCTTACCCCGGCCGGCATTGTGCTGTCGGTGACCGGCAACGTCACCAGTCCGCGCCAGGTTTCCGGCGCGAAGAGCGATCTGCTGTTTGATATTCTGACGCGGCTGCGCAAAGAAGGCATCGTGCTTTCCACGCCGCAGACGATGATCGTCGAGCAGCGTAACGGTCAGAAAGTGGTGGTGCAGGACGGCGAGGCGTAAACGCCAGGCGGCATATGCCGCAGGAGATTACTGACAAACTCATATGCTGTCACCAGGTCGCGTTCGGGCCGGTGAAAAGCAGCAGAGGCAGATCGGAACACGGACGCGCACGTCCCTCCAGGCTCGTTTGGCGCGTCCATGCGCCAAAACGGTCCGCTTATCCGCTCAGCCTCTGCTGCTGCGGGGCTGCGGTTTCGCTGCAAAAAGTCCGGTTCGCACGTATTCTTTATCTTTGTCAGCAGTCTGAGGCGGCATGCCTATCGGTCATGCCGCTATCTGGCTTAGCGTTCCGCTTTCCCTGTACAGCCACACTCCGCCCAGTTTTTCGCCCGGGTGGTTTTGCCGATGCCGGGGTTAAAACTGTTGGTGGGATCGAGCTGCTGATAAAAAGCTTTCAGCTGCGGTTTGGCCTGGTAAAGATGGCCTACGTTATGTTCGGCAGGATATTCCGCGCCGCGCTCGCTGAGGATCTGCAACATCTTCTCCTTCAGGGCATGCGCGTCAACGCCCTTTTTCACGATGTAATCCTGATGGAAGACGTGGCAGAAAAAGTGGCCGTAATAGAGACGATGCACCAGCGCGTCGTCAAATTCCGGCGGCAGCTTTTCAAACCAGTCGCGATCGTTGCGGCGCAGGGCGATATCCAGCGCCAGAATATCCTCCACTTCCTGCTGATGCACCGCATGATAGCGAACGGCCGCGCCCGCTGCGGCAAAGCGATGCAAAAAGGCCTTGCCGCCTTCTTCCGGCGTGCACTCAAAATAGTCGCCGTCCGCCTGCTGAAAATAATCTTTCAGGTACTGGCGCGCTTCCTCCACGCCCGGCCCGGCCATTTTCAACATCAGATGATGCTCGAAACGATCGCGGTAAGCTTTCAGCCTGGCGGGAAGGTGTGAAGGCAGCAGGCCGCTGATTTTTTGCATCACGCGGTCGGTAAGGTTGGGCTTAATAAACGAGAAGCGCTTCAACAGCGCGTCGGTATGGCCTTTCAGCGCGAAAAACAGCGGCATTTTATCGGTGCCGAGTTTATCGATCATCACAAAGGTGTCTTTACCGTAAGTTTCGGCAATATCAAACATATCGCGGTGCAGATATTCGCCTGCCACCGGCAGTTGGTTAAAGTGTTGCAGGATATGGCGGCGCAGCTCGTCCAGCACGGCAGGCTGATTGGTGCCGATATAAAAAACCTGCTGGGCTTTTTCGCTGGTGAAGGTATCCAGCCGCACGGCGAAGACGGCCAGCTTGCCCGCACAGCCGGAAGCCTCAAACAGCCGCCGCGCATCGGCGTTAAAGCGGGAGGGCGTATCCGCCTCGACTTCGCGCACGCGTTCCGCGTAGTCGTGATCCGACGCGTGTCGCCTGTCGTAGCGCACATCTTCAGGCCGCCAGGTTTCATCATCAAGCCGGCTGAGAATTTGCTCCGGCGTGCTGCCCAGCTCAATACCAAGATGGTTTACCAGCACCAGCCTGCCGCTGGCATCTTTTTGCGCATAGAGCGCCATTTCGCTGTAGGCCGGGCCGCGCTTAATCAGCGAACCGCCGGAGTTGTTGCAGATGCCGCCCAGCACCGACGCGCCAATGCAGGAGGAGCCAATCACCGAATGCGGTTCGCGCCCCAGCGGCTTAAGGATTTTTTCCAGCTGATAAAGCGTGCTGCCGGGAAACGCCAGCACCTGTTTGCCGTCATCCAGCAGCTGAATTTTATCCATCCGGCGGGTGCTGACAATCACGATGTCGCGATCGTAATCGTTGCCGTTTGGCGTCGAGCCTTCGGTAAGGCCGGTATTGGCCGCCTGCATCAGCACGATGACGTCTGCCGCCACGCAGGCCTGTAAAATGCGCCACTGTTCCAGCAGCGTGCCGGGAAACACCACGGCCAGCGCTTCGCCTTCGCCAGAGCGGAAGCCTTTGCGGTAGCGTTCGGTTTTTTGCGGATCGGTCAGCAAGTGGGCGCGGCCGACGATGCGGCCCAGTTCCGAAACCAGCCTGCTGCCGGTTGATGAGGGTCTGTTCATATCCTTGTGTCCTTTTTTATCGCACGCCCTAACTTTAGCACCGCTGAACTAAAGCAGGCTCAACCGGCTTGAAAACTACCTGCTATCCTCAACTTATGGCACACTCGCCGCACGATTTTCTGTCGTTTACCTGAGAGAAACTACCCTGATGAAATGGATTTGTTCTGTTAGCTTCGCCGTTGCGCTGGCGCTACAGCCTGCCTTTGCCGACGATAACCACGGGCAGCACCCGCTGACGCCCGAAGCTCGCGATGCCTTTGTGAGCAACCTCCTGCAGAAAATGACGCTGGATGAAAAAATCGGCCAGCTCCGGTTAATCAGCGTCGGCCCGGATAACCCGAAAGAGGCTATCCGGGAAATGATCAAGCAAGAGCAGGTCGGCGCGATCTTTAATACCGTCACGCGCCACGATATCCGCGCGATGCAGGATCAGGCGATGCAGCTCAGCCGCCTGAAAATTCCGCTGTTCTTTGCCTATGACGTGGTACACGGTCAGCGTACCGTTTTCCCTATTCCGCTGGCGCTGGCGGCAAGCTGGGATCTGGATGCTATCGCAACCGTGGGGCGCGTGTCGGCTTATGAAGCGGCGGACGACGGCCTGAACATGACCTGGGCGCCGATGGTGGACGTCACGCGCGAACCGCGCTGGGGCAGGGTATCGGAAGGGTTCGGCGAGGATACCTGGCTGACCTCGGAGATGGGCCGCATGCTGGTGGAATCCATGCAGGGCAAAAGCCCGGCGGATCGCTATTCGGTGATGACCAGCGTGAAGCACTTCGCCGCCTATGGTGCGGTAGAGGGCGGTCGCGATTACAACACGGTGGATATGAGCCCGCAGCGGCTGGCGCAGGACTATCTGCCGCCTTACAAAGCGGCGCTGGACGCGGGCAGCGGCGGCGTGATGGTCTCACTGAATTCAATCAACGGCGTGCCTGCCACTTCCAATAGCTGGCTGCTGAAAGATTTGCTGCGGGATGACTGGAAGTTCAAAGGCATCACCATCAGCGATCACGGCGC
Source organism: Erwinia sp. STN24 (assembly GCF_041320675.1). NCBI lineage: Bacteria > Pseudomonadati > Pseudomonadota > Gammaproteobacteria > Enterobacterales > Erwiniaceae > Erwinia > Erwinia sp. STN24. The sequence continues at coordinate 83,191 of NZ_JBGGPM010000001.1, forward strand.
GATCAAAGAGCTGATGAAGCACGGCGTGGCCAGCGATCCGCAGGATGCCGTACGTGTCGCCATCCAGTCCGGCGTGAATATGAGCATGAGCGACGAATACTACAGCAAGTATCTGCCGAACCTGGTAAAAAGCGGCGCGGTCAGCATGGCGGATATCGACGATGCCACGCGCCACGTGCTTAACGTCAAATATGATATGGGGCTGTTTAACGATCCCTACAGCCATCTTGGCCCGGCGGAGAGCGATCCCAAAGACACCAATGCCGAAAGCCGCTTACACCGGCCGGAAGCGCGTGATGTCGCTCGCAAAAGCATCGTGTTGCTGAAAAACCGCAATGACACGCTGCCGCTGAAAAAAGCGGGCACTATTGCGCTGATCGGCCCGCTGGCCGACAGCCAGCGCGATATTATGGGCAGCTGGTCGGCGGCAGGCGTTGCCTCGCAGTCCGTTACCGTCATGCAAGGCATTAAAAACGCTACCGCAGGCAAAGCCACGCTGCTTTACGCCAAAGGCGCTAACGTCAGCGACAACAAGGGCATTCAGGACTTTCTGAACCTCTATGAAAAAGCGGTCACGGTGGATGCGCGCACCCCGCAGCAGCTGTTGGACGAAGCGGTAGAGACGGCGAAAAAAGCGGATGTGGTGGTTGCCGTGGTGGGCGAAGCGCAGGGCATGGCGCATGAAGCGTCCAGCCGCAGTGATATCACCATTCCGCCTTCGCAGCAGGCGCTGATTAGCGCGCTGAAGGCGACCGGCAAGCCGCTGGTGCTGGTGCTGATGAACGGGCGCCCGCTGGCTATCGTTAAAGAGAGCCGCGAAGCGGATGCGCTGCTGGAAACCTGGTTCAGCGGCACCGAAGGCGGCAACGCCATCGCGGACGTGCTGTTCGGCGATTACAATCCGTCCGGCAAGCTGCCGATGTCTTTCCCTCGTTCGGTAGGGCAGATCCCAATCTACTACAACCACCTGAACACGGGGCGGCCTTACGATCCGGCAAGGCCGAACAAATATACCTCGCATTACTATGATGCAGAGAATGGCCCGCTTTATCCGTTTGGCTACGGGCTGAGCTATACCAGCTTTACGGTATCGCCGGTCACGCTTTCGGCTAAAACCATGCCGCGTAACGGTCAGGTTTCGGCTTCGGTCACGGTGACCAACACCGGCAAGCTTGACGGCGCGACCGTGGTGCAGCTTTACCTGCGTGACCAGGTCGCCAGCGTTAGCCGCCCGGTGAAGGAGCTGAAGGGCTTTAAGCGCATTATGCTGAAAGCGGGCGAGTCGCAGACCGTGACCTTCCCTGTTGACGTGAAGGCGCTTAAATTCTGGAACGCCAAAATGCAGCAGGTGGCGGAACCGGGTAAATTCAGCGTGATGATCGGGCTGGATTCTGTTCACACCAGCGATGCGGAATTTAATTACCTGTAAAAACCGGGCGTGAAGGCCCGGCTGTAGACATCAGGAGGCGAATATTCGCCTCCTTTTCACTTTCCTGCTTCGGCAAATTTCAGCAGCGCGTCGCCGTCCAGGCGATAACGCACCCATTCGCTTTGCGCCACGGCGCCAATGCTTAAATAGAAGTCGATAGCGGGCTGATTCCAGTCCAGCACGCTCCACTCCAGACGACCGCAGCGGCGCTGCACGGCCAGCTGCGCAATATGCTTAATCAGCGCTTTGCCCGCGCCGTTGCCGCGCGCATCGGGCGAAATATAGAGATCTTCCAGATAAATGCCGTTGCGGCCAAGCCAGGTTGAGTAGCTGGTAAAAAACACCGCATAGCCGACGGCGGTGCCGTCCACTTCGCAAATCAGCGCTTCGGTTTTGCTTTCTGCGCCAAACAGCGTCTCGCGAATTTCCTCCGGCGTGGTCACAACTTCTTCCGGCGCTTTTTCATAAACGGCCAGTTCATAAATCATCGCGTAAATGGTTTGCGCGTCTGCCGGACGGGCCTGGCGGATAGTGATACTCATGGCTTTTCCTTTTCCCTGCGGGTTAAAGCGGATAAGCATAAAGGTTATTGCGTGCGGAATTAAGCGCAATCAAACTTTTTACCTGCGCCCGACTCTCCCTGTGATGCGAAGTTTCCGCACCGATATGGTGGATTTTTCAGTCAGGAACCACGCGTGACCTTTTTACATAATCTGGATAACAGCTGGAAAGCTTTCGCCGCCGCTACGATCGCCAGCTTGCCGCTGCAGAGGGCATTTGTGCATTTCGTCGTGGTATGGCCGCCGATTTGCTACCGTAGACGGCGTTTGTACATTCCTGCCCCCTGGCGGCAAGAAAATCCGGGCAACTAACGGTGAGCATACCGGCTGGCGTGGCTTGTACTGGTTAAATATTGGCTATCATTTCTGCCAGCTCCGTGACTCTTTTTTCCGACATATCAGTAACACATTGATTAATTGCCGCGGTATGACGCTGGTTATTTTCGTCGATCTGAAAGGCATAAATATCACAAGTAGCGTGCATATAATTAAGCCATGCTACCTGAGATTTTTTAATTTTAGCCAGAAGATCCTCACCAATATTTTTATGCTCAGTGTAGCTATGAGTAACTTCAGTTAAATACTTACTGTAAACAGCATCCAGCCTTTTGGTAGCGGCCTCCTTTTTGATATATGAGCAGTTATAGTACTGCTCGCTATTGGTGATCGTCGCGCAATTCTCCTGAGCAAAGCTCGCCTGGCAGATAAGTAATACGAACGCGAGAGATTTTTTCATCGCGACTCCAGTAAATAGTTTACTCTTCGTCTGGCAGGCTCATCATCACGAAGGGCCGGCGTATTTCTTATATAATTAATAAGTTCCTGTGGATTGTTATGTGCACCAGCCAGCATAGGGCGCGCGCTTTTGGTATAGCCTTGATAAACGAAATCAATTAAAACATTTTTGATGGCCAAACTTAGGGATCCCCAGGGAACGATATCCGATCTGTTTTTTAGCCAGGAGTTATAGTTGTTTTTCGCCCTTACTTCATAATCAGGATGTATTTTTTCAAACAATTTTACCTGTTGAATTTCAGTAATAATGCCAATTTCATGATGATGCTTTTTTACAAAATTTCGTGCTTCACACCCTGTCAGGCGTTATGCTTCAGCAAGCTTTTTCGCTTTACTGACCGGCAAGCCCGCATAAGTAAGGTCACTGATGATTTCTGACCGGCTACGGTGACCCAGGTCGTAGCCTCTGCCGAGCGTGACGCCTGACAAAACGCCATCACATCTTTCTGCATCCTGCGGGAAATGAATTTTTCTGGAAAAATAAAGGCTACTTTTATTATTGCTGCCTTCAGCTCTGAAGGTTAATAATCCTTTTTCTGGTTCAAGCATATTCCCTTATCCTTTTGATATCTGATTTAAAGGCTGAGTAAGCTACTCGAGAAATATAACGAAGTATCATCTTGCTTGCAAAGTCTAAAAAAGAACAAAGGAATATTATATAATTTATTACATCGGCAAGGCCGGATGTCACGTTGGCACGAAGATGAACTGCCCGAAAACGCAGCCTGGGCTGTATCAGACGTCATTAACGCCCCAAAATCAGGAAAATAATGCTTTCACTCAGAGACAGGATCCAGCAGCAGGTCTTTCGCCTGAACGGGCTGGCGATGAACGACTTCGACCTCAGCCAGCCGCCTGGCGATCCCGGTCTTTACGGGCCGGACAGCGTTATCTGGCAGGTGCACGGCGATTTCTCGTCGATGCTGTGCGGCGGTATCTCCGCGCTGCTGATGCAGATGCTGCATCCGCAGGCGCTGGCAGGCGTCTGGGATCACTCAACCTTTCGCGAGGATATGTCAGGCAGGCTGCGGCGCACCAGCCAGTTTATCGCCGTGACCACCTTTGGCAACACGGCGGACGCCCATACGTTAATTGAGCGCGTAAAACGGATCCATCTGCGGGTAACGGGCGTTGATGGCCAGGGCAACCCCTATGCCGCCAGCGATCCGGCGCTGCTGACCTGGGTACACGTGGCGGAAACCAGCCGCTTTCTGGCTGCCCATTTACGCTATAAAAATCCGCAGCTCAGCCGCGAGGATCAGGATCGCTATTATGCGGAGGCCGCCGTGGTGGCCGAAGCGCTGGGCGCGGAGCAGGTGCCGAAAACGGTACAGGAAGTTGAGGCTTATCTGACGGCGATGCGGCCGCAGCTGCGCTGTGACGAGCGCACCAGAGCGGTGCTCGCCGTGCTGCTGACCATGCCCGCGCCGAGCTGGCAGGCGCGTCCGGCCATGCGCACTATGATGATGGCGGGCATTGAGCTTTTGCCCGAATGGACGCAGCAGCAGTTTGGCTTTCGCTTTTCCGGCTGGCGGCGGGCGCTAATCCGCCAGCGGATGAAATGGCTGGCGGCCGGGCTGCGCTGGTGCGTGCGTCGCGGCGGCTATTATCGTGCCATGCAGCGCATGGGGCGCGAAATTTGAGATTATTACCCTTGTTGTGACATGGCGCGCACGGGCATCCTGCTCTATTCTCCGGGAAATTCCGGGAAAAGGGATGACCCTGAACCCTTGTCGAGGCGCTATGACACAGACGTACCGGCTGGCTGAAGTCTTTAATCAGCAACAAACCCTTATTGCCACGGTTGAGCAGGATGAGCGCACCGCCTATTTTTACATTCGTCCGGCCGAGCCGTTTCGCGGCCAGTTTGCCGTGCGCGGCTGTTGGCTGAGAAACCTGCTGCCTGCGCCCGCGCAGGAAGACAGCGAGGCGATGGCGCAGGGCATTCCGCCGCTGCTCAGCGCCGAATACTGCCGCACGCTGGAAGCGGAGCCGATATTGCATCCGGCAGGCCTGCAGGTTATCTGGACGCCCGGCGATGACGGTGCGGCGCTCTGGTATCAGGGGCAGCTGCTGGCGGTTATTCCCGGCTGGAGCCTGTATCAGGATAAACAGGTCAGCTTTTCCGCTGGCTGCATCAAAGAGAACCGGCTGACCGCGCCGCTGGGTTCCGCCTCTACCAACAGCTGGTACGCGCGGGCGGAGAAAGATCGTCTTTTCTGGCGCGACTGGCAGGATGCCCAGCCGTGGGAAGGCATTCAGCGAGAAATGCTGCGCTGCTACGAGGCGCAATATGGTGAGTCGCTAAAGTACTACGCTATCGACCAGGGCAGCTGGCCGCCAATGGCCATCTCGCAGCACTATCATCAGGGCAACTGGTATTTTCTGACGCTGGGTATGAGCATCCGGCCCATGCCGTGGATCGATTTCCTCTATAAGGATAAAGACGCTGCCGATCATCGCCGTATCGAGCTGGCGATGGCGATCGACGGCGAGGTGATGAGCGAAGAGAACGCGGTGCAGATGGCCAGCGCGCTGGCAAGCTTTGCGCATTTTCCCTGGGCGCGCCTCAGTTGGCTGGGCGAAGGGCACACGCTCTCTTCCGCCGTCGCGCCGATAGGTTTTGAAGGCTTTTTGCTTTCGGCCACGCTGGGCGACAGTTTCACACTGCCGCCGCGCGAAGGAGAAAAAGTGACGCTGTTATGGGCCACGCCGGTGACGGCCGCCGAGCAGGAATTCGTCGAACAGAAACCACAAGGCGGCCTGCAATTAGTGGAACGCTTAACCGAGGCGGGGTGTAATCCTGTCTTCCGGGCGCGGCCCGAGCTGGTGGATCCGCCGGCTGGCTAAGCCGTCATACTTTCGCACGATTTTACCCAGCCACGGCCGCCAAAGATATGCCACAATTATCTGAGATAATTCTTAAGAGGTGTGCATGTCTGCAATCGAAGTTATCCTGGTCGATGACCAGGATCGCGCCATCGGTCGAATGGAAAAGCTTGAGGTTCATCAGAAAGGATTGCTGCATCGCGCGGTCACCGTTTACGTGTTTAACTCCCACCATCAGCTGCTGCTGCAACAGCGCGCCAGCGGTAAATACCACTGCGGCGGGCTGTGGAGCAACACCACCTGCGGCCATCCTTACCCGGAAGAGTCGACGCGACACGCGGCCGAGCGACGCCTCAATGAAGAAATGGGGTTATCGCTGAGGCTACAGCCCATGTTTGAGCTGAGCTATTACCTGCCGCTGGCAAATGGCCTGATCGAACATGAATATGGTCACGTCCTGTTTACCCTGAGCGATGAGCTGCCGCAGCCTAATCCGGAAGAAGCAGACGACTGGCGCTACGCTTCGCTGCCGGAAATTCAGCAGGAAATGGCGGCGCACCCCGAGCGTTTTACGCCGTGGTTTCTGCATACCTTTGCCCGCATCCCCGCCGAATTTGCCCGCTTTACTGCGGCCGCGCTGGCGGTTCAGCCGTAAAATCCTCGGCGTCCACGTCGTAGCCTGACGGCTCCCAGCGTACCAGCAGCAGCGCCAGCAGGCCCGCCAGCGGCGCAAAGCCGATAACCCAGAATACGTTAGTACCCAGCGCCGCCGACAGCAGCGGAAACAGAAACAGCGACAGGGTAGAGCTGCCGCGCATCAGCGTCTGGTTCATACCCACGCCCACGCCGCGTAGCGAGGTTGGATAGCTAAGCGAGGCAAAAGTCATGGTATGCGAGCCTGGCCCAAAGCCCTGGCCCAGCAGAAACAGCGCCAGCATGGCGACAGACACCGCCGCCTGCGTGCCGTCGTCCGGCCTGCCTACCAGCGCCAGGCCGAGCAGCGCCACAAACTGGCAGCCGTAGCCGGCTACCGTCATCCGCCAGGCGCCCAGACGCGGCACTAAACGTACCGCCAGCAGCCCGCCAACAAAGGCGAACAGCAGATTCAGCGCCAGCGAGACCAGGATGGTGGTCAGCATCGACTGCGCCAGAAAGCTGGAGAGGATCACCGGCAATCCAAACGCAACGGCGTTATAGGCGAAAGCCGAAGCGACGGCGGTAACGGTAGCGAGCAGCGCACGACGCAGGTAAATGCCCTTAAACAGTTCGCCATAGTTGCGCCAGCTGGCGCGACGAACCGGCACGGCGGGCGTCAGATCGGCTTCTTTCGCCACCTGTGCATTGATGCCGTAAGAGCGCCGTAAAATAGCGGCCGCACCATGCAAATCGCCCTGGTTAGCGGCCCAGACGGGCGATTCGCTCATATAGCGGCTGCGAACGGCGATAATCAGCAGCGCGGGTACCGCGCCAAAGCCCAGGATAATCCGCCACAGCCAGCCCGCCTGTGCTTCCGGTAGCACCGAGTAAAAAAACAGCACCAGCAGATAAGAGACAGAAATAGCGGCATACCAGGTAGGGCACCACATGGCAATGCTGGCCGCCTTGTTGCCTCGTCCTTTCAGCTTCGAGAACTCCGCTAAAAAAGCCATCGCTACCGGCAGATCGATGCCCACGCCCAGCCCCATCACAAAACGCGCGCCCGCCAGTACGTATTCGTTTGGCGCAAAAGCGCAGGCCAGCGCGGCCACCACAAAGAAAAACATATCGGCCATAAACACGCGGTAGCGGCCAATTTTATCGGTGAGATAGCCGCCAATCAGCGCGCCGACGATAGCGCCAAAGGCAATAGCGGAAGCCACCATGCCTGCGCCCGCAGGCGTCAGGCCAAACTCTTTGGTTACGTCCTTCATGCCAAACGCCAGCGCGCCCAGATCGTAGGCGTCCAGAAACACGCCGCCCAGCGCAATCGCGATCACGATATGCGCATTGCTACGCGCCTGGGTACTGTTGTTGACCAGCGTTGCAACGTCCGCAGCCTGACGGATAAACAACGTTTCGCCCGTTGGCTCGCTCCCTGCCGTGGCGACATGCGATTCAGCCGTTAAGTCAGTCATGAGGTTATATTCAGTTTTAGTGGTGTGGTTTGTGAGCATACTCCCGGCGCTGGCAGAGTTAAATTCCCGCTCGTTATAAGTTACAACCAAACGGTGCAATGTAATTTAGTTGTAAGGCGGCGGTTTTAAGTGGTTAATTCTTCAGCTACTCTTGAAGCTGAGTCGATAACAGGGAAACGCGAAATGGCTAAAAGCATAAGATTGGGCGGCGCGCTGGCGCTGGCGGTTTGGCTGGCGATGGCGGGCGGCGCGCAGGCGGCGGAGGCGGTAAAGGTCGGGTCGAAAATTGATACGGAAGGTTCGCTGCTGGGCAACCTGATTTTACAGGTGCTGGATAAACACGGCGTAAAAACCGTGAACAAAATTCAGCTGGGAAATACGCAGGTCGTCAGGGGCGCCATCACGGCGGGCGAACTGGATATCTATCCGGAATATACCGGCAACGGCGCTTTCTTCTTCCACGACGAGAAAAACCCCGCCTGGAAAAATGCCCAGGCAGGCTATCAGCTGGTTAAGAAGCTCGACGGCGAGAAAAATCATCTGATCTGGCTGACGCCGTCGCCCGCTAACAATACATGGACCATCGCGGTACGCGGCGATGTGGCGCAGAAAAACAAGCTCGCCACGCTGGCCGATCTCAGTGCCTGGCTGAAAAGCGGCGGCGAATTTAAGCTGGCGGCCTCGGCGGAGTTTATCGAAAGGCCCGACGCGCTGCCCGCTTTTGAGCGTGCCTATCAGTTTAAGCTGGATCAGGATCAGCTGCTGTCGCTGGCGGGCGGCGATACGGCCGTTACGCTGAAAGCGGCAGCGCAGCAAACCTCCGGCGTTAACGCGGCGATGGCTTACGGCACCGACGGCCCGGTAGCGGCGCTTGGCCTGCAAACGCTGAGCGATCCCAAGGGCGTGCAGCCCGTATACGCGCCGACGCCGGTTATCCGCGAAGCGGTGCTGAAAGCGTATCCGCAAATCGGCGACTGGCTGAAGCCGGTTTTCGCCTCGCTGGATGAAAAAACGCTGCAGCAGCTTAATGCCAAAATTGCGGTAGAAGGGATGGACGCGAAAAAAGTGGCCGCCGACTATCTGCAACAGAAAAATCTGTAGCCACGCGCGGCAAAATGACTATTCGGGTACATAACCGCGTCACATTGACGCTGGCGCTGCTGCTGACGGCAGCGCTGACGGCGCTGCCGTTTCTCAACTGGGCGCCGAACCGGCTTGTTTCCGGTCAGCCGCTTGGGCTGCAACAGGTAGCCAACGGCCTGGGCTGGTGGCTGTTGCTGCCCGCATTGTTACTGATGCTGCTCGCTTTTTGGCCGCAGAAGCGCACCAGCCTGGCCTTAACGCTGTTCTGTAGCGAAACGCTGTTTATCGCGCTGATCGCCGCTGGCGGTTATGCGGCCGCCTCGCTGGCGCAGCAGGGCCATCCGCTGGCAAGAACCTCTCTGGGCAGCGGCTTCTGGCTGGCAGCCGCGCTGGCGCTGCTGATGGCGACAGATGCCATCAGCCGTTTGACCCGACAGGCGTTATGGCGTTTGCTGCTGAACGCGCAGATCTGGCTGCCGGCGGTCTTTTTGCTGCTGAGCGGCCAGCTCGACGCGCTTTCCCTGCTGAAAGAGTATGCCAACCGGCGCGATGTCTTCGACCAGGCGCTGTCACGACACCTGCTGATTTTGGGCGGCACGCTTTTGCCGGCGCTGCTGATCGGCGTGCCGCTGGGCTGGTACTGCTGTCGTCGTCCGGCCATACAGTCATCGGTTTTCGCCACGCTGAATATCATTCAGACCGTGCCTTCCGTCGCGCTGTTTGGCCTGCTTATCGCCCCGCTCAGCGGGCTGGCGCGCGAGTTTCCGGCACTGACCACGTTAGGCATCAGCGGCATCGGTATGGCGCCCGCGCTAATCGCGCTGGTGCTCTATGCGCTGCTGCCGCTGGTGCGTAGCGTCGTGAGCGGATTGCAGAACGTGCCGCAAGCGGTGATTGAAACCGCGCGGGGCATGGGCATGAGCGGCGGCCAGATATTCCGCCAGGTCGAGGTGCCGCTGGCGCTGCCGGTACTGCTTGCCGGCCTGCGCGTCACGGCGGTGCAAACCATCGGCATGGCGGTTATCGCCGCGCTGATCGGGGCGGGCGGCTTCGGGGCCGTCATTTTTCAGGGCCTGCTCAGCAGCGCGCTGGATCTGGTCATGTTGGGGGTGATCCCTGTTATCGCCCTGGCGGTGGCGGTGGATACGTTATTTAAGCTGTTGCTCTCCGGGATACAACGCCAGTGATTGAATTCAAAGAGGTGAGTAAATATTTTGCGGGCAAGGCGGCGGTCAGCGATTTGACGCTGCATATCGCCAAAGGCGAATTTACCGTGCTGATCGGCACGTCCGGCTGCGGTAAATCGACCACGCTGAAGATGATTAATCGTTTGATCGAACACGATAAGGGCGCGATACGTTTTGGCGGCGAAGAGATCCGTCGCTTCGACCCGCAGGCGCTGCGGCGGCGAATGGGCTACGTTATCCAGTCCACCGGGCTTTTCCCGCACTGGACGGTAGAAAAAAATATCGCCACCGTGCCGAAACTGCTGGGCTGGAGCAAGCCGCAAATCGACGCGCGCGTCAGTGAACTGCTGGCCTTGCTGAATATGGAAGAGACGTTTCGCCATCGCTATCCGCATCAGCTTTCCGGCGGGCAGCAGCAGCGTATTGGCGTGGCGAGAGCGCTGGCAGCCGATCCGGAAGTGCTGCTGATGGATGAGCCTTTCGGCGCGCTCGATCCGGTGACTCGCGCCACGCTTCAGCAGGAAATTGCCCGTATTCATCGCCTTTCCGGCAAGACGATAGTGCTGGTAACGCACGATATCGACGAGGCGCTGGCGCTGGCAGACCGGCTGGTCTTAATGGACGGCGGCAAAGTGGTGCAGCAGGGCACGCCGACGGCGCTGCTGACAAAACCCGTTAATGACTTTGTGCGTCGCTTTTTCGGCCAGAGCGAATGGGGTATTCGCCTGCTTTCGCTGGGGCTGGCCGGTGAGGCGGCGCGGCGCGGCGAGTGGCTGGAGGAGGAAAGCATTGCGGAAACGCTGACGCTGCGCGAAGCCCTGTCGCTGTTTATCGCGCGTGGAACCGACCGGCTGGCGGTACGGGACAGCAATCAGCAGCCGCTCGGCGTGCTGCACTTTGCTGATTTACTGCGGCAGAAGAAGCCATAATATGCGCCTGCTTCGCGATCCGCTCCTCTGGCTGATTTTACTGTTTGTAGCGCTGCTGCTGCTGATGCCCTATAGCGGCCCGCTGTTCGCGCGCGCTTTTCCCCAGCTCGACAGGCCGCTTTACCAGCAGGAAAGCTTTATCCGGCTGGCGCTGGCGCATATCCGGCTGGTGGCGTTCTCCAGCTTCGCTGCGGTGATAGTGGGTTTGGGCGCCGGTATTGCGGTAACGCGCCGGGCGGGAAAGGCGTTTCGCTCGGTAGTAGAAACGCTGGTGGCCGCAGGCCAGACCTTCCCGCCGGTGGCCGTGCTGGCGCTGGCGGTGCCGGTTATCGGCTTTGGCGAACAGCCTGCGATGGTCGCGCTGCTGTTGTATGGGCTGCTGCCGATCTTACAGGGCACGCTGGCCGGTATTGACGCGGTGCCGCCGACTTTGCGCGAGGTGGCGGCGGGCGTCGGTATGAGTCCGCGTCAAATACTGTTTAAGGTAGAGCTGCCGCTGGCCGCGCCGGTGATCCTGGCCGGGATCCGCACTTCGGTGATTATTAATATCGGCACGGCCACCATCGCTTCAACGGTGGGCGCTAACACGCTGGGATCGCCGGTGATTATCGGGCTGAGCGGCTTTAATACCGCCTATATCTTACAGGGAGCCTGCCTGGTAGCGCTGCTGGCGATCGTGACGGACCGCCTTTTCGAGCGCCTGCTACGGCGGTTTAAGCGCGAATAAGGATGGTGTAGCCGGTCAGCATGACGCCGCCGATACCGCCCAGCGCCATCATTAAGAAGATAAAAATTACGCCGATTTTCTGCCAGTTCATACCGTTATCCGCCTGCCGTAAAAAAGAGAGCAAAGTATATCGCTTTTACTGAGCGGACGTTAAGCCTTTGCTGGTTTTTAGCAGGAGAAAACGGACGAGGCCAGCAGGGCGCTGGCGACGATGACCATAAAGCTAAGCGGCCTGATGCGCCACGGCGTAGCCCTGTTCCTGCCAGTGGGCGATCTGCTCCTGCTGGCGGCGCGTCAGAGGTTTGCCGGTGAAAATAAACAGCTGCTGGCCGGGAAAAAGTTCAGGACGCGGCATCTCCAGCGGTTCGGCCAGCACTTCCATACGCCAGCCCTGCTGCGACAGACGCCAGGCCTCCAGCCAGATGCGCGTACGATCTTCCGTGCCCCAGCCGATAATCAGCGCATCCTTGCCGGGCTTCTTGCGGCTGCCTGCAAGGCAGAAGGTCACGTAATCGATCAGGATGCCGTCAAGCAGGCTGCACATCGTTCTGGCCGTATTTTGATCCAGGTTCAGTCGCTGGCGGATAGGAATAAAAACATGGTCAATCAGCGCCGCCGCCGGATGTTCCCGACCGGCCGTTGCCACTTTTGCTCTGAGCTTAGCGGGCCTGACGTGACGCAATACCGTCATCATCTCTTCCTGTAGCGTCATCCAGCCGTCGTGCGCGTTAACGCTTTCACCTTCCAGCAGCGCTTTAACTTTGCCTACCGGTACGCCGCTCTCTATCCAGCGTTTAATCTCTTCAATACGCTGTATATCTTCATCATCAAACTGACGATGGCCGCCTTCGGTGCGCTGCGGTTTCAGCAAACCGTAGCGGCGCTGCCACGCACGAAGCGTAACAGGATTTATCCGACAGCGTTCGGCGACGTCACCAATACTGTATAAAGCCATGCCTTTCCTTAAACCTGTTTGACTCCCCTGAGCCTAACCAACTCTCTATTGTTGTACAACTATTATTTAATTGTACAACTTGCCGGGCGAGGCGCCACGTCGTATATCTTATTGAAACGCGGCGGGAAACCCTCAGTCTCCGTCACGCACGATAACGGTAGTCTACCCGTTAATCCACGTGTCGCCAAAGCACGATTTACAGGACGATCTGCTACTTATGACCACTATCACTTATTCGCTTCTTACCGCAGAAGAGGCCGCTAAAGGCCAGGATGAATTATACAATGTATTGAGCGCTTGTGTTGCGCTGGGCGCCAGTATCGGCTTTGTCAGTAACGAACCTGCACCTATGAAACAGTTCTGGACAGGGGTAATCGCCAGCCTCGCCAGCGGCGAAAAGCGGCTGCTGGTTGCACGTCGACAGCAGGAGATTGTCGGCACGGTCATCGTAGAATTTTGCGGCAAGCCAAACGGCTCTCATCGTGCAGAAATCGCCAAATTGCTGGTACATCCTGATGCCAGACGGCAGGGCATCGCTCGTGAGCTGTTAGGCCGCGCTGAACGGCTGGCGGAGCAGGAGGGCAAAACGCTGCTGGTGCTTGATACGCGCTCCGGCGATGCGGCCGAGCAGCTTTACCTGGCGCAGGGCTGGCAGGTTTGCGGGCAGATCCCGTATTTTGCTCTCTCGACCCGTGGCGAACCGGAAGCGACTACCGTTATGTACAAACAGGTCACGGCGGGTGTATAGCTACAGCCCTCGCAGTCCCGGATACAATAGCCGTCGCCAGTTTTTATAGATAAAAACACGACGTAGTTCTATTTTTATGTTGTTCTCATAGAATATAATATCTATATTTATCGAGTTTGATAAGGATGTATCCTTTAAAAGGTGGGCAAGGAATGCCGGAACTGAAATGGCGCAAAGCAGCGCGGAAACAACTTCTTGCTATCAAAAGCAAAAGCGACAGAGAAGCGATTAACGCAGCGGTGAATGAGTTAAAAAATTTTCCGCTGCACACGCCAAATCTGGACGTAAAGCCCTTGACGGCAGGTGAAGCCGATTACCGGCTAAGATGGGGTAACTATCGGGTATTATTCGACTATGTAAAAGACGGGGAACCCAAAATCATTGCCATCCAGCAAATTGCGAGGCGTACCAGCAAAACTTATTGAATAAAATTCGATTTGCCGAATTTGTCTTAAATAACTTCATTATTGCCGGTCTACTACAATGAGAAACGATATGATTGAATTCATCACTGACAGCGCCGGAAATCGCAAGGCGGCAATAGTGCCAATAGCGCTATTTGAAAAACTAACGCAAAGCGCCGATCTGGCTGAATTATGGGAATCAGTACCCTATGTTGCGGGAAAAAATGATGATGCTTTTATCCCCGGCGAGGTAGTCGATATTTCTGTGCAAAAAGGCGTAACGCTTCATGCGGCGTGGCGTCTTTATCGTGGCCTGACCCAAAAGCAGGTCGCTGAGGCGCTGAACATTACTCAGGCTTCTGTATCAGCCATGGAAAAAAGCGAGAGACCACGCAATTTTAATTTGCACAAGCTGGCGGAGCTGTACGGTTGCCAGCCAGAGCAATTAACTGACGAATAACTAAAAGGCCGGGCAACCGGCCGGTTTTTGTGAATTTTACTCACGACGGCATGCGGTGGACAAAGATTGAATGCCGCGCCGGTTTTCAGTAATGTGATTCTGCTCACACCTTAAGCGACAGCATGCTGCTCGCTGATGTTATCCCACTCTCTGATCCGACCCGCAGCTGCGGGCAGCCAAAGGTATTATGTTCCTTGTAAAAGTGATAGGTATCAGTTTTATCTGTATGCTGCTGCTCTCTTTCGCGCAGAGCTACGTTAAGGCGACCCACAGCGGCGTCGCCATCAATGGCCAACATTGGTCCACAGCCAGACGTGATTCGGCAGAGATGGCGCCCGATCCGCAGAAGTTTATCGATACGGCCATCGTGCAGGTTTATACCGCGCCGACCTTTGGCTGGCGTGGACTGTTCGCCGTCCATCCGTGGATCATTTTTAAAAAGGCCGGCGAGAGCCAGTATCACCGCTACGAGGTGGTCAGCTGGGGCAGCAGCAACGTTATTCGCCATAATTACGCTTTGCCCGACGGCTACTGGTTTGGCGCTAAGCCCAGACTGCTGGTCGATCATCGCGGCGAACGCGCGGCGGCGATGATCCCGTCGATCGAAGCCGCTATCGGCAGCTATCCCTGGCCGCACAGCTATCGGGTCTGGCCCGGCCCCAACAGCAATACTTTTCTGGCCCATATCGGCAGAGAAGTGCCGGAGCTGAAGCTCGATCTGCCTGCGAACGCCATCGGTAAAGATTTCCGCCCGCTGAGCCGTCCGGTGGGGCTGCCCGCCTCAGGCAAAGGCTTGCAGGTTTCACTGCTGGGCGTGCTTGGGCTGACGCTGGGTGCGGAGGAAGGCGTGGAATTTAACGTGCTGGCCTTTAATTTCGGCATCGATTTTAAGCATCCGGCGCTGCGGCTGCCTTTTACCGGCAGGCTGGGCACCAATAAAATCGAAACGGACAGCGGCGAGTAAATTCGGCCCGTCAGCAGGCGCGGACAGCACCAGGTTGCGAGCCGCGCCGCAGGATTAACCTTCAGGGACTATTGCTGAACGAAATACTGTGTAAAAATACAGGCCGTTTCAATAAAAAGTGATTGATATGGCGCTAACTGCCGCGTTAAAAGCGCAAATTGCCGGCTGGTATAAGGCTCTCCAGCAGCAAATCCCCGATTTTATTTCCCGAGCGCCGCAGCGGCAGATGATTGCCGAAGTGGCGAAAACGCTGGCGGGCGACGAAGGGCGCCATCTGGCGATTGAAGCCCCGACCGGCGTCGGCAAAACGCTCTCCTATCTGATCCCCGGTATCGCCGTCAGCCGTGCGGAAGATAAGCCGCTGGTGGTCAGCACCGCCAACGTGGCGCTGCAGGATCAGATCTTCACGAAAGATCTGCCGCTGTTGCAGAAGATCATCCCCGATCTGCGTTTTACCGCCGCGTTTGGCCGGGGTCGCTACGTCTGCCCGCGCAACCTGTCCGCGCTGGGCGGCGATGAAGAAAAGCAGGGCGATTTGCTGCTGTTTCTTGATGATGAAATGACCGCCAGCAAGGATGAGCGGGCGCTCTGTACTACGCTGGCGAAAAACCTCGATCGCCATCAGTGGGACGGCCTGCGCGACCACTGCGAAGAGACGATTGAAGATTCGCTCTGGCAGCGCATCAGTACCGATAAAGCCAACTGTCTGGGCAGCAACTGTCACTGGTTCCGTGAATGCCCGTTCTACCTGGCCCGGCGGGAAATCGAAAACGCCGACGTGGTGGTGGCTAACCATGCGCTGGTCATGGCGGCCCTGGAAACGGAATCGGTGCTGCCGCCGCCGAAAAATCTGCTGCTGGTACTTGATGAAGGGCACCACCTGCCGGACGTGGCGCGCGACGCGCTGGAAATGAGCGGGGATATCACGCCCGCCTGGAGCACGTTACAGCTCGACCTTTTCTGTCGTCTGGTTGAACAGTGTATGGCGCAGTTCCGGCCGAAAAAGCCGCCGCATCTTGGCAATCCGGAGCGGCTTAAAGCCCACTGTGAAGAGGTGCGCGAGCAGCTGCAACAGCTGTCGCAAATCCTGGTGCAGCTGTTGCCGCCCGGCAATCAGGAAGGCGAATACCGTTTCGAGATGGGCCAGCTGCCGGAAGAGGTGATGACGCTGTGCGCGCGCCTGTTCAAACTCAGCGACGGGCTGCGCGGGCTGGCAGAGGCGCTGCTGAACGATCTCAGTGAAAAAACGGGGCAGTTCGACGTAGTGCGCCTGCACCGTACGCTGATCCAGATGAACCGCGCACTGGGCTGGTTCGAGGCCAGCAGCAAGCTGTGGCGGCTCGCCTCAATGGCGCAGGCTTCCGGCGCGCCGGTGTCCAAATGGGTGACGCGTGAGCTGCGTGAAGGTAACCCGCACCTGCTGTTTCACTGCGCCGGTATTCGCGTCAGCGAGCAGCTGGAAAAACTGCTGTGGCGTAAAATCCCGCACGTGGTGCTGACCTCGGCCACGTTACGCTCGCTGAACAGCTTTCAGCGCCTGCAGGAAATGGCGGGCCTGAGCGAAAAGCCGGGCGATCGCTTTGTCGCGCTGGATTCGCCTTTTAACCACGTTGAGCAGGGCAAGCTGATTATCCCGCAGATGCGCTACGAGCCGATGCTGGCTAACGAAGTGGAACACCTGGCGGAAATGGCGCACTTTTTCCGCCAGCAGATTAAAGAAGGCAAACACAAAGGGCTGCTGGTGCTGTTTGCCAGCGGGCGGGCGATGCAGCAGTTTATCTCTTACCTGCCGGAGCTGCGGCTGATGCTGCTGGTGCAGGGCGACAGGCCGCGTCCGGCGCTGGTGGCGCTACATCGTAAAAAGGTGGAGCAGGGCGAAACCAGCGTGCTGGTGGGCCTGCAATCCTTTGCCGAAGGGCTGGATCTGAAGGGTGACCTGCTGTCGCAGGTGCATATCCATAAAATTGCCTTTCCGCCGGTGGACAGTCCGGTTATTTTGACGGAGGGCGAATGGCTGAAAAGCCTGAAGCGCTATCCTTTTGAAGTACAAAGCCTGCCGAGCGCCTCCTTTAACCTGATCCAGCAGGTGGGCAGGCTGATCCGCAGCCACGACTGTTTCGGCGAGATAGTGATTTACGATCGTCGTTTGCTGACCAAAAGCTATGGCGCGCGCCTGCTGGGCGCGCTACCGGTTTTCCCCATTGAGCAGCCGCCTATGCCGCCGGGGGAGCCGCCAAAAGCCGTTGCGGCCGTACCGGGTAAGAAAACCGTACGTCGCCGCCGTCGCTAACAACCCAACAGAGCAGAAGCATGGACTATACAAAAATTATTAAAGAGATCGGCCGAGGGAAAAATCATGCCCGCGACCTCGATTTCGCTACCGCCAGCGAGCTTTACAGCCGGATGCTGGCGGACGAGGTGTCGCCGCTTGAGATGGGCGCGATCCTGATTGCGCTGCGAATCAAAGGCGAGGGCGAGGAGGAGATGCTCGGCTTTTATCAGGCCGTACAGGCGCGCGTGCTGAAACTACAGCCGCCTGCCAGCCTGCCTATGCCGGTGGTGATCCCAAGCTATAACGGCGCGCGTAAACAGGCGAACCTGACGCCGCTGCTGGCGCTACTGCTCTCCCTGCTCGGTTTTCCTGTGGTGGTGCACGGCGTTAGCGATGACCCGACTCGCGTTACCAGTGAGGCGGTGTTTGCCGCGCTGGGCGTTAAGGCGGTATCGGACATGCAGGAAGCGCAGCAGCGGCTGGAAGAGGGCAAACTGGTCTTCGTGTCGGTTGAAACGCTTTGCGCGCCGCTGGCGCGGCAGCTCTCGCTGCGCTGGCTGCTGGGCGTACGCAACAGCGCACATACGCTGGCGAAGCTGCTGACGCCGTTTGGCGAAGATGCGGCGCTGCGGCTTTCCAGCGTGTCGCACCCGGAATATATCCCGCGCGTGGGCAAATTCTTCCAGGCCATCGGCGGCCGCGCGCTGCTGCTTAACGGTACGGAAGGCGAGGTTTATGCCAATCCGCAGCGCTGCCCGGCGCTGAACCTGATTGCCGGAGAGGAGCCAGAGGTGCTGTTACCACGCCAGCCGGAAAGCCATATCGCCCGCGACGCGCTGCCTGCGGGTAAAGAGGCTGAAACAACGGCTGAATGGATCGGGCGTTGCCTCAACCGCGAAGTAGCGGTGCCACAGTCGCTGCGTCAGCAGATCGCCTGCTGTTACGTCGCTACGGGCCGCGCGGTGGACGTAGAGAGCGCGCTGGAGCAAATCGCGAAGGCCGGATACTGAGGCGGACCGGGCGTTTTAGCCAGGGCGGCGATAAGCTGTTTATCGGGGCAACGATTTTGCCGGGCTGAGGCTGAACGCTTTACCAGATGAATGGCCTCGCCAGACTGATGCTGAACGTTTTGCCGGATGGATGGCTTCGCCGGGCAGGTAAGCGTTCGAAAGGTAAGGCTTTGCAAGCCTTACCTGGCGGTTACGCATCCGGCCTGAAAAAAATAACGGATGCGCTGCGCTTTTTGTCCTGCTTCTGAAAGTGCTCATAAACAGCTTTCATCCGCCGGGCTTTAAGCGCGATGGCCTCTTCCAGCGTCAGCGGCCTGGTGGGTTTATCTGAGTTTAACGGCATAACCCCTCCTGTGAGGATCAAGGTTTGGGTAAACGGCGGCTATCCGCTGCGGCTGGCTTCTGCTGAGCAGTAGTATTCGCAAGCGATAAGCTCGTGAAAGCAGTTCGTCAAAAGCCAAAAACGTATAGCAATAAGGCCGGTACGCAGTGTAGTGCTTGTCGATTATATAATCAATAATGCAGTTCAGAGCCTGCGCGCGCTGACCCCTAAATCGCCTTTTAAAAAAGGGCGTGCCGGCTTCGATATTATCCAGGCTGTCAAAAGCGATATCATAACAGCCGCCCTTCAACGTTAGCCTGTGCGGTCGTTTACCTGTCAGTAGCCCCTGCGGCAAATTAATAAGTGAATCCTCAACCGTAACAATTTCCGTTAACTGCACCAGGTAAACGCCCGCTTCGCCTGCCTCAACCCGATATAACATGGCGTGTCTGCCATCCGGCAGTACGCTTCGCGTTCTGTGCATAAATCCCGCCTTCCCTGAAAAATCTGCCGTCAGGATAAAGCGGTTTGGCCGTGAAGTCAGCGACGTTTTCATGAAGCGGAACAGGTCACGCAAAGTTTTTTACGTGCCTGCCTGCTTCTTGCATTCTTTTTTGAAGTGGATCTAAAAAGCGAGGCAGCCTTCCCGTCGGGCCGGAAAGCGCATGGCGCTTATCCGAGCGGCAGAAGCTTTTCCGCCAGCGCCGTCCAGAACGTAACGCCTTCCGGGATAACATCATCGTTAAAATCGTAGCGGGCGTTATGCAGCGGAGCAGAAGGCACCTCGCCGTCTGCTCCTATCCAGAAATAGGCACCGGGGCAGGCTTCCAGCATGCAGGCAAAATCTTCCGACGCCATTGATGGGCTGGTTTCCCAGTGCACCTGTTCTGTCGGCAGTAATGCCAGCGCGCAGTCGCGAACCTGCTGTGCGGCGGCGGCGTGATTGCAGGTCACCGGGTAATCGGTCAGGTAGTCAATGCTGCCGTCAATACCCAGCGGCGCGGTAAAAGTAGTGACAAAGTCGTCAATCATGCCGCGCACCCGGCTACGCACATCGGCCTGCAGGCATCTTAGCGTGCCGCGAAGCACCACGCTTTCCGGGATAACGTTAATGGCTTCGCCGCCATTAATTTGCGTGATGCTGACTACCGCAGAGGAGAGCGGCGACAGGCGTCGGGCCGGGATAGTTTGCAGCGCAAGAATGAGCTGCGCGGCGGCTACGATCGGATCTGCGCCGTTTTCCGGCATCGCCGCGTGGCAGCTTTTCCCGCGCAGCGTAATTTCGAAAGCGTCCAGCGAAGCCATCATGGGGCCGCTGTTCACCGCCACATGACCGACCGGCAGGCCTGGCCAGTTATGCAGGCCGTAGATAGCGTCCATGGGAAACAGCGTAAACAGGCCGTCGGCGACCATTTTTCTGGCACCGCCCAGGTTTTCTTCCGCCGGCTGGAAAACAAAATGCAGCGTGCCGCTGAACCGCCGCGTGGCGCTGAGATGTTTCGCCGCCGCCAGCAGCATGGCCGTGTGGCCATCGTGTCCGCAGGCGTGCATCACGCCAGGCTGCGAGGAGCGCCACGGCGCATCGCCCAGCTCGGTGATGGGCAGGGCGTCCATATCCGCACGCAAACCGATAGCGGGACCGGGACCGTTCTCCAGCGTGCCCACCACGCCGGTGCCTGCCAGGCCCGTATGCACCTGCAAACCAAACTCGCGCAGCAGCGCCGCTACGCGCTGTGAAGTCTCATCTTCGTGATAGCCCAGCTCCGGCCTTAAGTGAAACTGTCTGCGCCATTCAATGGCTTCCTGAATCAGCGAAACGGGGATCATATCTTCTCCTTTGCGGACGATAAGCCGGAAGGCGAGCGCGGCACTGCTGCCTGACAGGTATTTTTCAAAAGTGAGGGAGCTCAGAGCAACAGGTTCTCTATTTCCTGCCAGTTTTTAACCCGCCTGTAGCCGGTTACCTGCAGGTTGTGCGGGGCGCTATAAAGGATGCCTTCTCCGCAAAACCCTGTGAAATTATGGGCGTTATCATCAATCATATAATCCGCATTGATAATGCTTTTGTTGCCGCAGAACACAATATTACTGGGTTTGATGGCCGGGAAATGGGTATTTAACCAGCGGAATTTTGCATTAAACGAAGAGGGCATCTGCATGGCGGCCGTGGTGATAAAGATCTCGTAACGATGGCTTAGCGCCTCAATCACGCGCTGGCTGTCGGCAATTACGCCCAGATCGCCAAAAAATTCCGCGTCTTCGCTGACCCGGCTAAAGATCTCCTGCAGCATCTCGGGCTTTTCCTCTGCCAGGCTGAACAGATTGAATTCGCTGTGCGCCAGTTCCAGCGAGAAATGGCGGTTAAACGTGGCGACCATTTTAGGATGGAAATCGGCAATGACCTCATCCATATCAATAGCAATTCTCTTCATTATCACTCCATGATGGCTTTCGGGATGCATAACATCATACCAAAAAAAGGTGCGCAGCAGGGTTTCCTGCTCGCGTTGAAAAGCAGAGCTGCGCGTCTAAAAACAGCGCGGGGCGTGGCCGTTCACTCAGGCTTTTCGTGGCTGCGGCCGCTTACGGCGCGGCCGCCAGCATGTCTGCGCCAGGCTGCCCGGCGAGCTTGCCTGATAGCAATGCTGTATAAGCTAAAAGAAAGCGATCTAAGCCGCCCTGTATAAGGCGGCACAGAACGGCTCAGGACTGGCGTGCGTCCGGCCGTACCAAATCAAAACGTAAATCGTCGCTAATGGCGTAATAGGCGCTGGGGCCGCCCGCACGCAATATAGGGTTGGCTTTCGCCGTCTGATAGATGCCGTTTTCCAGCAGTTTGTGATCGATATGGATCGCCACCGCTTCGCCCAGCACCAGCCACTGCTCCAGCTTGCCGCCGTCGGCGTCTTGCAGCTGGATAACCTGCGTCAGCTTGCATTCAAAATTCACCGGGCTTTCGGCTACCATGCTGACCGCTACCTGCGTGCCGGGAATGGGCGTCACGCCGGAAAAAGCGAATTCATCCTCGCCGCGCGGCAGCGAAGCCGAACTTTCATTCATCGCCACGGCCAGCTCGCGGGTAGCCAGGTTCCAGACAAACTCGCCTGTTTCCACGATGTTCGCCACGCTGTCTTTCCAGCCCTGGCTGGAGAAACCAATAATAGGCGGCTTATAGTTAAAGCAGTTAAAAAAGCTGTAGGGCGCCAGATTGCGCTCGCCGCTGGCGCTTTGGGAACTGATCCAGCCGATGGGACGCGGGCCGATAATGGCGTTCAAAGGATCATGAGGCAGACCGTGGCCAAGACGCGGTTGATAAGTATGGCGGGAAGAGGACATCTGAACTCCTGATAAAGGGATAGTTATTACATAGTAGCCGCTTCGCCGTGGGAAAAAAGGCGGGAATTGTTTACGATCTTTACCGCAGCAGGTATCTTACGCGCCTGCAGATAAGAGAGCCGTTCATGAAAAAGATTGTCGAAAAAACCCAGCTTCATCCCCGTAACCGCCATCGTGGCCGCTATGATTTTCCTGCCCTGATTGCCAGCCATCCGCCGCTGGCGGAGTTTGTGGCGGTTAATCAGTACGGTGATGAATCGGTGAATTTCGCCGATCCGGCCGCGGTAAAAATGTTAAATCAGGCGTTGCTGAAGCATTTCTATCAGGTTGAACAGTGGGCGATCCCGGATGGTTTTCTTTGTCCGCCGGTGCCGGGCCGGGCTGACTATATTCATCATCTGGCCGACCTGCTGGCGGAAGATAACCGCGCCGTCGCGCCGCGCAATATTAACGTGCTCGATATCGGCTGCGGTGCCAACTGCATTTATCCGCTGATTGGCTATCGGGAATATGAGTGGCGCTTTACCGGCAGCGAAATCAATGAAGAGGCGATGCGCGCCGCTAACGCCATTATCGCCGCCAATCCGGGCCTGAATCGCGGTATTCGCCTGCGTCGTCAGAAAAATACGCAGGCGATTTTTCACGGCGTTATTCATAAAAACGAGCAGTATCATGCCGTGCTGTGCAACCCGCCGTTTCACGCGTCCGCCAGCGAAGCGCAGCAGGGCACCCAGCGCAAGGTGCGTAATCTCGGTCTGGATAAAAACGCGCCGTTAAATTTCGGCGGCCAGCAGGAGGAGCTGTGGTGTGAAGGCGGCGAAAAAGCCTTTATCAGCCGCATGATTAATGAAAGCGTGGATTTTGCGAAACAGTGCGTGTGGTTTACTTCGCTGGTGTCCCGCCGCGAAAACCTGCCCGAGCTGTGGCGTGCACTGGAGCAGGTCGATGCGGTGGCCGTACGCACCGTGGAAATGGCTCAGGGCCAAAAGCAGAGCCGTTTTATCGCCTGGACCTTTATGGAAAAGACGGCTCGCGAACGCCAGATGAGCCGTCTTTAATACCGCCAGTACGGCCGTCCGTTACTCCGGCGCAGGCAGCGCAGGCACAGCGGCGGCGGCGTCCAGCCCGCTGCCGTTTTGCATGACCTGCACCGTTGGATGCGGCGCTTTGATCCCCGCCGCATCAAAATGCTTCTTCACCCTATTGTCGAGCGCGAAACGCACCGTCCACTGCTTCAGCGGTTGGGTAGTAAAGGAGACGCGCACGGTAAAGGCCTGGTTGGTCAGCCCGACCAGTCCGGCGAAATTAGGCTCGCCAATAACCATGCCGCGAATGGTTTCGTCCTGCATCAGTTCGTTCACCGCCTCGCGCAGCGCGGCATTCACCTTATCGCTGTCCTCACTGCGATCCACATCGTAATTCGCCACGAAAGAGCCAATGCCGCGCACGAAATTGGCGAAGGTGGTGATCGAAGACCAGGGGATAATATGGTAAGCGCCGGTATCCTGGCGGACGCCCACCGAGCGGATTGACATGCGCTCCACCGTGCCGGTAATGGCGCCGATAGTGACCAAATCGCCCGTGTTCATTCCGTTCTCAAACTGAATAAAAATACCGGTAATAATATCCTTAACCAGCGTTTGCGAACCAAAGGATACCGCCAGGCCCAGCGCGCCTGCGCCCGCCAGCAGCGGCGCGATATTCACGCCGATTTCCGACAACAGGATCATGATAGTGATGGTACTGATGACCACGGCCAGCGCGTTGCGAAACAGCGTCAGCAGTGTGCGGGTTCTGGCGCTGGGCATCGGCCTGCCGTGAGAATCGGAAGCGAGACGGCTCTCGATCAGACTGGCAAGCAGTGTCCAGCCCACCGCCGAGAAAAACAGGATCATGACAATACGGATGATCACATCTACCAGCTTCACGCCTGCGCCGACCGTCAGCCAATGCCAGAGGTCGAAAAGATTCCAGGCGTTCAGCAGCAGTAGGCAGACGGCAAACACCGTCAGCGTACGCGCCAGCTTTAACATCATGGAAACCCAGCCGTTCACTCTTTTTTGTAGCTCGGGATAGTTGCGACGCAGCTCTGGCGAGAGAATAATGGTTTTTGAGATCCAGCGGCTGAGAACGCCGGAAATCAGCGCGCCCAGCCCTATTATTGCCAGCGAACGCACGGTAGCGGACATCATAAATCTGAGGCTGTCGCCGGGGTTAAAGATCGAGAGCAGGAACAGCGCGATAAAATAGGCGCTGGCAAGCCAGTGCCAGATGACGGCGAAAGCGCGGATAAACAGTGAAAAAAAGCTCATCGAGCGGTCGGCCAGCTGAACCAGCGCCAGCTGCACGGGGCGGCGGTTGCGGAAAATCAGATAAAGCGCCCACCCGGTGATCAGACACATCAAAACCAGGTTAACCAGCGCCGCCGCTTGCACGTTAACCTGATTAGAAACAATAGGCACGATAACCAGCAGTCCGTAGCCGATAACGCTGCTCAGCCAGCTTAGCCGCGTATTCCAGTAGTTAGCGCGCTCGTCGGAAAGATGGAAAAAACGCAGCTGCGGATAGCGCGGGCAGAAAATCAGCCGCAGGATCGCCTTAAAGAATTCAATCAGTGCAAAAGCGCTTAAGAACAGGCCCTGCTGGCGGGCAATCGTCCTGCTACCGGCATTGAGCGTATCGCTGAGCATCTGGCCGACAAACAGCGCGATGCCCAGCAGCAGCAAATCAATGATAAACGCGCCCAGGATCATCGCCGGAAGGTGCAGCCAGCTGGTGCGCTCGCTATTTTTACGGCGGCCCCATGACCCCATGCGGCGATAAAGCGGCGTCGCCGCCCGGCAGAGCAGCCAGTAGAAAGCGAACAGTGCGATGGCCAGCATCGCAAAGTGGCTCAGCGCGTTATAAAAAGTTTTTGGGTTAAAGGTTTTATGAGGAGCGTTAACGATATTGCGGTGGAGTTTTTCTACTTTACCCAGCACCTCGCTGCCAAACTGACGGCTGACGTCGGTGACGCTTTCCAGCACCGTTTTATCTTCTTCTTCATCCGGCGGCGTCAGCACGGGATCTTCAGTTTTAGCAGTGCTTTCGGAAGCGCTCCGCAGCTGGTTAATCAGCTCGGTTCGCGATTGATCATTTTGCAAAATGTTGGCCAGCGCGGCGTAGGCGGCTTTTTTCTCTTCCAGGCTCGGTTCGCCGGAAGCATCGGCCGCGGGTTGCGACCGGGACGCCGCAACGGCGGCGACAGGCAGGCTGACGGCCTCAGCCTGACAGCAAAAAACAGCAGCGACTAACGGTAGCCATCTGAACATACAGCGCCAGAAGGGCGGGGTTCCCGACATCATATTCTCCTTT
Source organism: Erwinia sp. STN24 (assembly GCF_041320675.1). Classification (NCBI taxonomy): domain Bacteria; kingdom Pseudomonadati; phylum Pseudomonadota; class Gammaproteobacteria; order Enterobacterales; family Erwiniaceae; genus Erwinia; species Erwinia sp. STN24. Next base: position 108,669 of record NZ_JBGGPM010000001.1, read on the forward strand.
AACGGCGCAAAGAAGCGTCGAGCAGCAAGTATAGCCGGACAAAGAAAAGGAGAGAGGGGGGGAAGAGTTTTTTAAGAGCGGGCCGGGAAAGCGGGGCGGCCTGACCGCCCCAAAAAATTAGGAGACGTGCTGTAAGAATTCCTGCAGGCGTGCGCCCGGCGGGTTATCAATCAGCTCTGCCGGATCGCCGTCTTCCGCAATGCGGCCTTTATCGATAAAGATCAGGCGTGAAGCGACTTTCTTCGCAAAGCCCACTTCGTGCGTCACAATAACCATGGTCATGCCTTCTTCCGCCAGGTCCTGCATTACCTTCAGCACTTCATGACGCAGCTCCGGATCCAGCGCGGAGGTTGGCTCATCGAACAGCATCATCTTCGGCTTGACCGCCAGCGCGCGGGCAATGGCCACACGCTGCTGTTGGCCGCCGGAAAGCTCCGACGGGAAATGGTGCGCGCGTTCGGCCAGGCCGACCTTGCCCAGCAGCTCTTTTGCCAGACGCTGCGCATCGGCTTTGCTGGCGCCGCGTACGCGGATTGGGCCAAAAGCGACGTTATCCAGCGCGCTCATCTGCGGGAACAGATGGAACTGCTGGAACACCATGCCCGCTTCCTGGCGGATCAGGCGATCGTCTACTTTAGGATCGTTGACCTTCAGCCCGTCCACAATCAGCTCGCCGGTGGTGATCTCTTCCAGCTTGTTAATGCAGCGCAGCAGCGTGGATTTGCCGGAGCCGGACGGCCCGATAATCACCACGACCTCGCCCTGTTTAATAGTCAGATCGATATTATGCAGAACCTGCGTTTCGCCAAAATGTTTGGAGACGTTTTTAAATTCAATCACAGGATCTTCATCCTTTTTTCAATGCGACGCAGAACAAAGCTCAGCACCAGCGTAATAAACAGATAGATAACGGCTACGGCGCTCCAGATTTCCAGCGCGCGGAAGTTACCGGCAATGATTTCCTGGCCCTGGCGAGTCAGCTCCGCCACGCCGATAACGATAAACAGGGAGGTATCCTTGATGCTGACGATCCACTGGTTACCCAGCGGCGGCAGCATACGGCGCAGCGCCAGCGGCATGATAACGTAGCGCAGCGTTTCGCGACTGGAAAGACCCAGCGCCAGACCGGCTTCACGAAAGCCCTTATTGATTGACAGCACGGCGCCACGGGTAATTTCAGCGATGTAAGCGCCGGAGTTAATCATGATGGTGACCACTGCCGCGCTAAAAGGGTCGATGCGCAAATCGTTAAAGGCCATCGGCAGCGCAAAATAGATAAACATCACCTGCACGACAATCGGCGTGCCGCGGATCAGTTCAATAAAGACCAGGGCGATATTACGCGACAGCCAGCCGCCGTAAGCGCGGGCAAAACCCGCTATAAGGCCGATAATCAGGCCGCCAATCAGGCCGAGGACGGATATCCACAGCGTCAGGCGGGCGCCCTCGAGCAGGGCCGGAATAGATGGCCAGATGGCGCTCCAGTCAAACTGCATTCTTATTTCTCCGGATCAAAACCATATTTCGTTGGTGTGGAAAACGCAGGCGCACAGCGCGCCTGCGAAAAGTAAAAGCGATTATTTAGGCTCGGAACCGAACCATTTTTTATAAATTGTGTTGTAGGTACCGTTTGCACGCAGCGTTTTCAGCGCGCCGTTTACTTTTTCACGCAGCTCGTCGCTGCCTTTCGGGAAGGCGATACCGTAATCCTGCGCTTCGATCGATTCGCCTACGGCTTTGAACTGGCCTTTGCCTGCGGTGTTAATGAAGTAAAGGATGTTTGGCGTATCGTGCAGCACGGCGTCCGCACGGCCCGTGCCCAGCTCCATATAGGCATTATCGATATTAGGGAACTGGCGCAGATCTTTGGTTTTGATGTGCTGCTTAGCGTAATCCACGGAGCCGGTGCCGCTTTTCACCGCAACGACTTTGCCATCAAGATCTTTCAGACCCTGAATTTTGTCGTTATTGGCTTTGACCATCACCAGCAGACCGCTTTTATAGTAGCTGTCGGAGAAATCAATCGCCTGCTTGCGGGCGTCAGTGATAGTGATACCGGCCAGCGCCAGATCGACATTACGCGTCTGCAGACCCGGAATGATACCGCTAAAATCCATTGGTTTAAGGGTATAGTCCAGCTTCAGTTCCTTCGCGATAGCCGCCCACAGCTCCACATCGAAGCCCACATATTGGTTACCCTGTTTGAACTCAAAAGGAACAAAGGCGGTATCGGTGGCGACAACCAGCTTTTTTTCTGCGGCGGTAGAAGAGACGGCAAACGCCAGCGTCAGCGCAGCCAGGGAAAACTTAACAAGTGACTTCATCTTTTTATCCTTATTGCAGTCGGACAAGCGCCTTGTCCGATTGAATGCCAGCAGCCATATGAAAAAACTATGCCAGGTTTTCAAAATATATTGAAAACAGCACGTTGAGTCAATTTAACAGGGATAATTACGCCTTAAGTAGCGCGATGCACCATAATGAGGCACCAAAACAGTGCGCTGGTTTCATTATGGTGCAATCCAGTTTTAACCTGGCGGAGGATAAAAAACAAAGTAAAAAAGGAAAGGGTGCGAGAGCGCTCGCGTGATTAACGCAGCTGGCTGTCTTTACTGCCGCGGCGATTAAAAAGCGTCGACTGCTGCTGTTTGTCTCGCTGTGCCTGGCATTGAATACAATATTGCACGCCGGGCAGGGCCAGACGGCGAGCTTCAGGAATGGCATCCCCGCACTCTTCGCAATATTTTGCGCTGGCGCCATGATGAATGGCGCGCCGGGCGCGATTAACGGCATCTTCTACCGTTGAGTCGATCTGTTCCTGTACGGCATCATCACGTGCCCAACCACTGGCCATCGCTTTCCTCCATATAAGAAGAGCAGATGAAAGGCCTCATCTGCTCGCAAAACCACGCTATGAAAAGTGGGGCTACTGAGCGCAGCCCGCATCGACTTACTCGATGTTAGATTCGATAAACCACAGGAATTTATCCAGGTCGCGGGAAGCGGCGGTAAAGATATCTGCGGTGTCTTCGTCTTCAACTTCACTAATCGCTTTACGAGTATCGTTAGCGACAACGGCATAGCGTTCTGCCAGCGCTTTAAGGTGATCCTGAACGGTATGAATGTTCAGCGGATAGCTTTTCAGCGGAGTGCGATCGTTCACTACCTGAGTGGTGCCCAACGCCACGCCGCCCAGCTGTACTACGCGCTCTGCAATGGTGTCCTGATGATCGGTAATCGTAGTGCGGAAACCGTCCAGCATTTCGTGTACGCCAATAAAGTTAGCGCCGCGCATATTCCAGTGCGCCTGTTTGGTAATCAGGGACAAATCAATGAATTCCGTTACCAGACGATTCAACACCTCAATGGTGGCTTTCTTTTCCTCATCGGCCACGTTGTTGCGGGTGTAATGCAGATCGGTCGCAGTCGTTTTTACCAGTTTAGCGGTACTCATCATTAATATCCTCTTAATGGTCAGTTGTCCTGAATGTACCGAATAAGTATAGCAGCGCTTTTCAACATTGCCATCACGATACTGCCTATCGCACAAATAGTAGCGGCCTTAGGGTTTAACTGACTGGTATTAAAGAGGAATAATTTATCGAATGCGATTAATAAATATTCTCATTTAGATTGATAAAGATAAATGACTGATAAAAAATAGATTTTTAATTTATCGTTTCGTTACAAATTGCGTAAAAAACCCTGTTAAAAAGCCACGATTTATTAAATTGGCTCAGAATTATCCGAGCCATATATGACATATTCCTTTTTTAACAGACGCCTCTTTAAATTTGTCTGCCGGGATAAACTTTTCTGAATATAGCTATTCACGCAGCTCGCTAATCGGAACGACTTTTTGCTTAGCGGGACGCAGACTCAGCGTAGCGCCTGCCGAGGCGATAATAATCGACAGCAGGCCCAGCCATTGCGGCAGCGTCAGCAGCTCGCCCAGGAAAATCATGCCGGAAAGCGCGCCCATGGCCGGCTCCAGGCTCATCAGTGTGCCAAACGTCCTGGCCGGCAGCCGGGTCAGCGCGACCATCTCCAGCGTATAGGGGAACGCGCTGGAAAGAATGGCGACAATAAGCGCAACCGGTAAAACTGCCAGGTTCCAGACGCCGCTTTCGGCAAACGTAAAGCCAACAGGGACAAAGACCAGCGAAGCGATCAGCGATCCCATGGCGACGGTAGCAGGGCCGTGCTCCGCTCCTGCGCGTTGGCCGCTCAGAATATAGATGGCCCAGCAGGCACCAGCCAGCAGCGCAAAAAATGCGCCTTTGGGATCGATGCCCGACATGCTCTTGCCAAGAGGCAGCAAAAGCCACAGCCCAAGCAACGCCAGCGCCACCCAGAGAAAATCGCGAGGCTTTCTCGACCCCACCAGCGCCAGCGTCAGCGGACCGACAAATTCCAGCGCAACGGCAATGCCCAGCGGGACGGTACGCAGCGCCAGATAAAACGTATAGTTCATGCCGCCCAGCGCCAGGCCATACAAAACCAGAGGTACTACGCGATCGCGGCTGAACCGCAGCCGCCAGGGTTTGAAGATAAGGCAAAGAATAAGCGTGCCCAGCCCAAGACGCAGGGCGGTGATCCCCGGTGCGCCGACTACCGGAAACAGGGTTTTTGCCAGCGCGGCCCCGCCCTGAATTGAGGTCATGGCGAGCAAGAGCAGTAAGACAGGAAACCAGATTGAAGAACCGCGTGAAGAGGGAGACATCCTTTTGACCAACCTTATTTGTCCATCGAACGGGAGAAAAGTTCCCCGAAGTGTACCAACAGATTGTGCAAACCAGGCAAAAATGGCCTGGGAAAACGTTAAAGAAATTCGGAAAATTCGTCGTCAAGCGCACGCAGACGGGTAAAGAAGTGTCAGTTTAATTAAGATTTATCTCAATGAACAAATTTTTACATTGCTGGTCAGGCGAAGCGGCAAAGAGAGAAACATAAGTAAAAAGAATGAGATAGAAAGAATCATTAACGTCCTGTTACACCAAACATTGTCTTGGACAACAAAAACGGGGCAGAGTTTCTGGCTGAGGTTTGTTATATTTTCAGCGTTGTCAGGAGATAAGTACTTTCACATTTGAGGTGGTTATGAAAAAAATTGCATGTCTTTCAGCACTGGCTTGTGTACTGGCAGTTTCTGCTGGTTCAGCGATGGCACAGAGCACAGTTTCCGGTGGTTACGCACAAAGCGATATGCAGGGCGTGGCTAACAAAGCTAACGGTTTCAACCTGAAATACCGCTACGAAAACGGCAGCGATCCACTGGGCTGGATCGGTTCTTTCACCTACACCGAGAAAGATCGTACCGACGCTGGCGTCTATAACAAAGGCCAGTACTACGGCATCACCGGTGGTCCTGCTTACCGTCTGAACGACTGGGCCAGCATCTATGGCGTGGTTGGTATCGGTTACGGTAAATTCCAGCAGAACGCACCAGCGCGTGACAAGTCTGACTCAAGCGACGTAGGTGTTTCCTACGGTGCGGGCCTGCAGTTCAACCCAGGCATCGAAAACGTTGCTCTGGACGTTGGTTACGAGCAGAGCCGCATCCGCAGCGTAGACGTTGGCACCTGGATTGCTGGTGTTGGCTACAGCTTCTAAGATTGCCTGAAACCAGCTTCGGTTGGTTGATAAAAAATCCGCCCACGTGGCGGATTTTTTTTATGGCTGAATCAGCCGCCGGGATTTTTTTCTGCTGTCAGCATCTCCAGCAGCATCAGCCGTAGCGTAAAAGGCGAACGACAGAGCAGCTGTAGTAAAAGTGGTTTTTTCATGGTCTCCTCCGTTCGCTTTATGTACAGGTATAGCACAGGCTATAATTCGTAGCCAGCGCTATTGCGCGAGATTTTGTGCTTCCGTGCGCTTCGTTTACAATGTGGCACCATCAGGCTGATGCGAGCGCCCGCACGCGCCAGAAATAATAATGAGGAAGCTGAATGAGTCGTCGCGCTAAAACCGCAGTGCCTGCGCCACTGAAAGAGATAGAAGAGCATGTCGAAGGCTTCCGTCAGGTCCGTGAAGCCCATCGGCGTGAATTAATTGATGACTATGTTGAGCTGATTTCCGATCTGATCCGTGAATTTGGCGAAGCCCGCCAGGTTGATATGGCGGCGCGGCTCGGCGTTTCCCAGCCTACCGTTGCCAAAATGTTGAAACGCCTGGCTACGGTTGGACTGGTCGAGCAGGTTCCCTATCGCGGCGTGTTCCTGACTGCTGAAGGAGAGGCGCTGGCGGAAGAAAGCCGCAAACGCCACCATATTGTGGAAACGTTTTTGCTGGCGCTGGGCATCAGCCCTGATACCGCCCGCCGCGATGCGGAAGGGCTGGAACATCACGTTAGTGACGAAACCCTGGCTATTTTTCAGCAATTCTACGAAAGCCGTCAGTAATTTCCTCTCAGGTGAGTCCGTATGGCAACGCTGCTCAGGCCTTTTTTGCACGATCGCTTTCTGCATCTGTTAATTTTACTGGGCCTGCTGCTGGCCTGCTTTGCGCCTTTCTCGCTGCGGCAGCTGCCTGCGGCGGTGGACTGGTCGACCATACTGACGCTGGGCGGGCTGTTGATGCTGACCAAAGGCATCGAAGCCAGCGGTTATTTCGACGTGTTGGGACGTCGCCTGGTGCAGCGCTTTCAGTCAGAGCGTTCGCTGGCGCTGTTTCTGACCGCTGCCGCCGCGCTGCTGTCCACTTTCCTGACCAACGATGTCGCACTCTTTATCCTGGTGCCGCTGACGCTGACGCTGCGTCGCTACTCCTCGCTGCCGATCGCCCGGCTGGTCATCTTTGAGGCGCTGGCGGTTAACGCCGGATCGCTGCTCACGCCCATAGGCAATCCGCAAAATATCCTGCTGTGGCAACACGGCCACGTCGGCTTCGCCGGTTTTATCGGCCAGATGCTGCCGCTGGGCGGGGCGCTGCTGGCCAGCCTGCTGCTGCTTACCGCCGTCAGTTTTTCGGCGAAACGGATCGAGCGCTCGTCACAGTCGCCGGAAACGCAATGGCAGCGCTCGTTGCTGATTGCCAGCGTCGTGCTCTATTTGCTGTTTATTATCGCGCTGGAGATGGGCTATGCGGGCTGGGGCGTTCTGCTGGTATTTGGCGTTTTCCTGCTGATGGCACGCCGCACGCTGCTGGCGATCGACTGGAGCCTGCTGGCGGTATTTATCGCCATGTTCGTGGATGTTTTTCTGTTAACCCGACTTCCCGCTTTACAGCATCTGCTCCAGCAAATTCCGCAGCTGCCGGAGGGCGGGAAATATCTGCTGGCGATCGGCCTGTCGCAGATTATCAGCAACGTGCCGGCTACTATTTTACTGCTGGCGAATCTGCCAGCCAGCACGCTGCTGGCCTGGGCGGTGAATATCGGCGGTTTCGGGCTGCTGCCCGGTTCGCTGGCAAACCTTATCGCGCTGCGGATGGCGAAAGATCGCTCTGTCTGGCTGCGTTTCCACTTCTACTCGCTGCCCATGCTGCTGTGGGCGATGGCGCTGGGCTGGGTGCTGCTTTTAGGCATTGATGCGCTGTAGCCTGAATCTTTTCTGACTTTGTAAAGAAACACTGGCATTTGTCAATTTAGGCCCTATGTTTATAACAGCGTGAATCTTGCGGGCTTGGCTTGAGCCCGCCGTAACCTGATGAGAACTATGGCTAATCAATCAAATTCTTCCTCAGATGATGACCAGCGTCATCCGCAGAATAATTCGCAGTCTGACGACCAAAACGACAAACCGCAGCAGGACGACCAGCAGCAGGACGAGGGCCAGGCGGAACGTAAACGCCCCGGCAAAAAGCCGCTGATTATTCTGGCGATTGTGGTGATCGTCATGATTATTGTCGGCTTTTACTTCTGGTTTACCGGCCGCAATATAGAAACGACGGACGACGCCTTTACGGAATCGGACGCCGTGACTATTGCGCCTAAAGCCTCCGGCTATGTCACTAAGCTGCTGGTTACCGATAACCAGCGGGTGAAAAAGGGCGATCTGCTGGTAGTTATCGATCCGCAGGATACCCAGGCGCAGCGCGATCAGGCTCAGGCCCAGCTTGGCCTGGCCGTGGCGCAGCTGCATCAGGCGCAGGCTTCTCTGGCGCTGTCTAAAGTGCAGTATCCGGCGCAGAAAGATCAGGCGCTGGCGCAGCAGGCCAAGGCGGAAGCTAACTTCCTTAACGCTCAGGAAGATTACAAACGCCAGCGCGGCGTCGATCCGCGTGCAACCTCGCAGCGTAATATTGATGCGGCCAGCGCGCAGTTAAGAAGCGCGAAGGCCGAGCTGGAAAGCGCGAAAGCGCAGGTAGAAGTCGCTTCGCAAATCCAGCTGCAAATTCGCCAGCAGGAAACCAACGTGGAAGCTCGTCAGCAGCAGGTCGAACAGGCCAAAGCGCAGCTGAACACGGCTAACCTCAACCTTTCCTATACAGAAGTGCGCGCGCCTTACGATGGCTTCGTCACTAAACGTAACGTGCAGGTCGGCACGCTGGTTCAGGCTGGCACCTCGCTGTTTTCGCTGGTTTCGCCAGATGTCTGGATCACCGCCAACTTTAAAGAGTCGCAGCTGGAAAGAATGAACCCTGGCGATAAAGTGCATATTTCCGTGGATGCCTGGCCGGATATGAAGCTGGAAGGGCACGTGGAAAGCATTCAGATGGGTTCAGGCTCCCGTTTCTCTACCTTCCCGTCGGAAAACGCGACCGGCAACTATGTGAAAATTGTCCAGCGCGTGCCGGTCAAGATCGTTATCGATAAGGGACTGGATCCGAACAAGCCGCTGCCGCTGGGGCTGTCGGTGGAGCCTGAGGTAACAGTGGAATGAGTCAAAGCCAGAGCTGGCAGCCGGCCAGTAACCCCTGGCTGGTCGCGATGACGGTGACGCTGGCGGTGTTTATGGAGATCCTGGACACCACCATTGTCAACGTGGCGCTGCCGCACGTCGCCGGTTCGCTCTCATCCAGCTATGACGAGTCAACCTGGGTGCTGACCTCCTATCTGGTGGCGAACGGCATCGTGCTGCCGATCTCCGCCTTCCTCAGCCGCGTATTTGGCCGCAAGCAGTTCTTTCTGATCTGTATTGTGATGTTTACCGTCTGCTCTTTCCTGTGCGGCATCGCTACCGAGCTGTGGCAGATCATTCTGTTCAGGATCCTGCAGGGCTTTTTCGGCGGCGGCCTGCAGCCGGTACAGCAATCGGTACTGTTGGACTACTTTAAGCCGGAAGATCGCGGCAAGGCATTTGGTCTTTCCTCTATCGCCATTATCGTCGCGCCGGTGCTTGGCCCGACGCTGGGCGGCTGGATCACCGATAACTACAGCTGGCGCTGGGTATTCTTTATCAATATTCCGGTCGGCATCCTCAGCGTGCTGGCTATCTATCAGCTGCTGGAAGATCCGCCGTGGGAGCGTAAGTGGGCGAAAGGAAAACTGAATATCGACTATATCGGTATCGGTTTAATTACCCTGGGACTGGGCTGTTTGCAGGTCTTTCTCGATCGCGGCGAAGATGACGACTGGTTCAGCTCTAATTTTATTATGACCTTCGCCATACTGAGCGCCATCGGGCTGGTCGGCGCGGTTTACTGGCTGCTGTACGCCAAAAAGCCGGTGGTGGATCTGCACGTGCTGAAAGACCGTAACTTTGCCGTCGCCAGTATTCTGATGTCCGGCATGGCGGCCATCCTCTATGGCAGCTCGGTGGTGATCCCCCAGCTGGCGCAGCAGGATCTGGGCTATACCGCCACCTGGTCAGGGCTGGTGCTTTCGCCCGGTGCGGTGCTGATTGTGCTGACCATTCCGCTGGTGCTGAAGCTGATGCCGATCGTCCAGACGCGCTGGATTATCGCCTTCGGTTTTACCTGCCTGTTTGTCTCTTTTCTCTATTCCGCGAAGCTGACGCCCAATATCGATTTCACCACGCTGGTGATGATGCGCAGCGCGCAGACCATCGGGCTGGGTTTCCTGTTTGTGCCGTTAACGACCATTGCGTTCGTGACTATTCCACAAAAGCTAAATGCGGATGCGTCAGCGCTGTTCACCATGTGTCGTAACGTGGCGGGTTCGATAGGCATTTCGCTTTCTACGGCGATGATTACCGAGCGGGAGCAGGCGCGTAGCGCGCACATGGTGCATAACATGACGCCGCTTAACGAGCCGTTCAATCTGACGGTAGAACGCTGGGCGCAGGGGGTCAGAGACTTTACCTCAGCGGTGGGCGATCCGATTACGATAGCGACAGGGCAGGTCTATAAAGAGATGATCGTCCAGGCGCGTATTCTGGCCTATATCGACGTTTTTATGGGCCTGAGCATTGTCGCCCTGGTTCTTATTCCATTTTGTTTACTGCTGGCGCCGATTAAGAGCGAGGGCAGTGCAGGAGCACACTGACATGAACGTTTCTCCTTTATTTACGCGTTCGCGGCTCGGCGTGCTGCTGGTTGCGGCTATTACGCTGTCGGCCTGTAGCGTCGGGCCGGACTACCGGGCGCCGAAACCGTCCACGCCCGCTGCTTTCAACTCGCTGGCATCGGATCGCGCGTCTCGTCCCCAGGCCACCGTCACCAATCCGGGCTGGTGGAAATCGTTTAACGATCCGCAGCTAAACAGCCTGATCGATCGCGCCATCGTCGGCAATCTGAGCCTGCAGCAGGCTGTTTTGCGCATCGCCGGTTCTCGTCAGCAGCTTAATCAGGCTCGCGGCGCATGGTTCCCCTCGATCAACGGTGCCGCCTCGGCACAGCGCCAGCAGCTGGGCCTGAAAGGCGAGCTGGAATCGAAAGGCGTCTACAGCCAGCTGGATGAGGTCAGCGGCGATACCGACGTTCGCTCGGCGCTGAACGGGCTGACCAAGCCGGTCGGGCTTTACCAGGGTAGCTTCGACGCCTCCTGGGAGCTGGATCTGTGGGGCAAAGTCCGTCGGCAGGTTGAGGCGGCAGGCGCGCAGCAGCAGGAGTCGCTGGAAAGCCGTAACGACGCGCTGGTTTCGCTTGAGGCTGAGGTGGCCCGCACCTATTTACAGCTGCGCGGCGCGCAGCTGATTAGCCAGACGCTGCAAACGCAGATTGAAGTGGCGCAGCAAACGCTGGAGCTGACGCAAAGCCAGCAGCGCAACGGCCTCGCGCCTCAGATGGACGTGGAAAACGCTCGCGCCCAGCTGCATTCTCTGCGCGCGCAGCTGCCGCAGTATGAATCGCAAATGCATCAGGCGATGAACGGGCTGGCGGTGCTGATCGGCAAGCCGCCGGGGGCGCTGGATGCCGAACTGGCCGCGCCGAAAGCGATGCCGGCCTTGCCAAAAGCGGTATCGGTGGGTCTGCCGTCCACGCTGGCGCGCCGGCGTCCGGACGTGCGTCAGGCGGAAGCGAGACTGCATGAGGCGACAGCCAGTATTGGCGTTTCCGTCGCACAGCTGTTCCCGGATTTCTCGCTGACCGGGCAGTTCGGAATGCGTAATACCGACGCCAGCTATCTGGATAACTGGAGCAGCCATTTCTACAGCTACGGCGCCTCGGTCTCGCTGCCGATTTTCCAGGGCGGCAGGCTGGTTTCTGGCGTAAAACTCGCCAGAGCGGAGCAGGCCAGCGCCGCGCTTGGCTATCGGCAGACGGTTCTGACCGCCTTGCAGGATGTGGAAAACGCGTTAGTCAGCTATCGCACCGATCAGCAGCAGGTGGAAGGGTTGGATCAAACGGTTGACGCGCTGCAAAACGCCTTCGATTTGGCTAACGACAGCTATGGCAAGGGGCTTTCTTCGTTTATCGACGCGCTAACCGCGCAGCGCCAGCTGGCTCAGGCGAAGCAGCAGGCCGCATCTGCCAGGGTGCAGAGCAGCCTGGATCTGGTCGCGCTCTATAAAGCGCTGGGCGGCGGCTGGGAGCTTTATCAAAACGTGCAGCTGCCGGACTACTCCGTTTTCGGCCCCGCAGAAAGCGGCGATACGCCTGCGGGCTGAGACCCTTTCCCAACCGGCGGTAACGCAACGTCGCCGCCGGTCGCCTTACCTGGCTTTGCCCGTTCCTGCCAGTGCCGCCTTTTATGAAAACATCTGCCTCGCCTGTTACAGCCGTTTTTCCCTCCACGATCGAAATGCTTAACGGTCATAAACCGCCCACGGCAAAATTATCCGATACTTTTTCATTAAAATGAAATAAAAGTTTTAGTTGGATAAGGGCGCGCTTTTCTGTTTTAACCCAGGCAGGGTAAGGTTTGGCGACAGGTTGCGCCCCACTTATGATACTTGCGTCACAAAAGCAGCGATGCGGTGAGAGCTGTGCCGCAAAATTTAATTTTCATTGTTATTTTAAATGAAAGAAATGCACTAAGTTAAGAGCCTGGAGAACACACCAGGCGCCACTTTATTTCTGGCGGCCTGACCTGCGAATAACGAAGAGGTCAACATAATGCCTAAAGAACAATATCTCACGCCCAATCGGGCCTCGGGGCCTAACAGCACGTCGCGAACGGAACCCTTCGTCAAAGTGATCGCCGTTATCGCCACGCTGGGCGGCCTGCTGTTTGGTTACGACACCGGGGTTATTTCCGGTGCGCTGCTGTTTATGGGCACGGAGCTGCATCTTACGCCATTCACTACCGGCCTGGTGACCAGTTCGCTGCTGTTCGGCGCCGCGTTCGGCGCGCTGATTTCCGGTCATTTCGCCGCGGCAGCCGGGCGGAAGAAAATCATTATCGTTCTCGCCGTCATTTTCGCCATCGGCGCACTGGGAACCTCACTGGCACCTGATGTGCACTGGATGATTTTCTTCCGCCTGGTATTAGGCGTGGCGGTAGGCGGCGCGGCGGCAACCGTGCCGGTCTACATTGCCGAAATCGCGCCTGCCAACAAGCGCGGACAGCTGGTTACGCTCCAGGAGCTAATGATCGTGTCCGGTCAGATGCTGGCCTATATTTCCAATGCCGGTTTTAACGCGGCCTGGGGCGGCGAGCAGACCTGGCGCTGGATGCTGGCGGTCGCTACCGTACCCGCCGTAGCGCTCTGGTTCGGCATGATGTTTATGCCCGATACGCCGCGCTGGTACGCGATGAAGGGACGTCTGGCGGAGGCGCGCAAGGTGCTGGAGAGAACCCGTGCCAAAAGTGACGTCGAGTGGGAGATGACGGAAATTGAGGAAACGCTCAGCGAAGAGGAAAACAAAAACAAGCCCAGCCTGAAAGAGCTGCGCAAGCCCTGGCTGTTCAAACTGTTTCTTATCGGGATCGGCGTAGCGGTGATCCAACAGCTTTCCGGCGTAAACACCATTATGTATTACGCGCCTACCATGCTGAAGGCGGTGGGTATGAGCACCGACGCTGCGCTGTTTGCCACTATCGCCAACGGCGTGATTTCAGTACTGATGACCTTTGTGGGGATCTGGCTGCTGGGCCGTTTGGGACGCCGCACCCTGACCATGATCGGTCAGTTCGGCTGCACCGCCTGCCTGCTGTTTATTGGCTGCATCAGCTATTTTATGCCGGAAACGGTCAATGGCCAGCCGGACATGATGCGTAGCTATCTGGTATTGCTGGGCATGCTGATGTTCCTTAGCTTCCAGCAGGGCGCGCTGTCGCCGGTCACCTGGCTGCTGCTTTCGGAAATCTTCCCGACTCGCCTGCGCGGGATTTTTATGGGCGGCGCGGTATTTGCTATGTGGATTGCCAACTTCATTATCTCGCTGGTTTTCCCGATGCTGCTGGCCACGGTAGGGCTTTCCGGCGCGTTCTTTATCTTCGCCTTTATTGGCCTGTTTGGCGCGGTCTTTGTTATCAAATGCGTGCCGGAAACGCGCAACCGCAGCCTGGAGCAGATCGAACATTATCTGCATGACTGGCTGAGTAACGACGTTGAGACACGAGCCGTACGATCGCCGGAACGTAAAGCGGAAAGTCATTAGCGAAATCGGGAAGCTTCAGCGGGCGGCGGTGTATTCGCCGCCCCTTTTTTTTGGCATACTATGCGCTGATTTATTCCCCCATCGTAAATGAAAGGCAATCCTGTGCTAGTTTCCAGCAACGTCACCATGCAGTTTGGCAGTAAGCCGCTGTTCGAAAACATCTCTGTCAAATTTGGCGGCGGCAACCGCTATGGCCTGATCGGTGCCAACGGTAGCGGCAAGTCCACCTTTATGAAAATTCTCGGCGGCGACCTGGTGCCGTCTGCGGGCAACGTGTCGCTCGATCCTAACGAGCGCATCGGTAAACTCCGTCAGGATCAGTTCGCCTTTGAGCAGTACTCGGTGCTGGATACGGTCATCATGGGCCACGGCGAGCTGTGGGAAGTGAAAGAAGAGCGTGACCGTATTTACGCGCTGCCGGAAATGAGCGAAGAAGACGGCTATAAAGTGGCCGATCTGGAAGAAAAATACGGCGAAATGGACGGTTACACCGCAGAATCGCGCGCTGGCGAACTGCTGCTGGGCGTGGGGATTCCGCTGGAGCAGCATTACGGCCCCATGAGCGAAGTTGCGCCGGGCTGGAAGCTGCGCGTGCTGCTGGCGCAGGCGCTGTTCTCTAATCCAGAGATCCTGCTGCTCGACGAACCAACCAACAACCTGGACATCGATACTATTCGCTGGCTGGAGCAGGTGCTGAACGAACGTAACAGCACCATGATTATTATTTCGCACGACCGTCACTTCCTGAATATGGTCTGCACCCATATGGCCGATCTGGATTACGGCGAGCTGCGCGTTTATCCGGGCAACTATGACGAATACATGACGGCGGCAACCCAGGCGCGCGAACGTCTGCTTGCCGATAACGCCAAGAAGAAAGCGCAGATTAACGAGCTGCAATCTTTCGTCAGCCGCTTTAGCGCCAACGCCTCTAAATCGCGTCAGGCAACTTCCCGCGCCAAGCAGATTGATAAAATCAAGCTGGATGAGGTGAAGGCCTCCAGCCGTCAGAACCCGTTTATTCGCTTCGAGCAGGATAAAAAGCTGTTCCGTAATGCGCTGGAGCTGGCAGGACTGACCAAAGGCTTCGATCAGGGCCCGCTGTTTAAAAACGTTAACCTGCTGCTGGAAGTAGGCGAAAAGCTTGCGATTATCGGGCCGAACGGTATCGGTAAATCCACGCTGCTGAAAACGCTGGTGGGCGAACAGCAGCCGGATAACGGCACGGTTAAATGGTCAGAAAACGCCCGCATCGGCTATTATGCGCAGGATCACGCGCATGATTTTGCCAACGACCTGACGGTGTTCGACTGGATGAGCCAGTGGATGCAGGAAGGGGATGACGAGCAGGCAGTACGCAGCATTCTGGGTCGCCTGCTGTTCAGCCAGGACGATATCAAAAAGCCAGCGAAAGTCCTCTCCGGTGGCGAAAAGGGCCGTATGCTGTTTGGCAAGCTGATGATGGAAAAGCCGAACGTGCTGATTATGGATGAGCCGACCAACCACCTGGATATGGAATCCATCGAGGCGCTGAACATGGCGTTGGAGATGTACGAAGGCACGCTGATTTTCGTTTCGCACGACCGTGAGTTCGTCAGCTCGCTGGCGACCCGCGTGATTGAAATGACGCCGGGCAAAATCCACGACTTCACCGGTAATTACGAAGATTACCTGCGCAGCAAAGGTATCGCCTGAATTAAATAAAAAGGCGGGGCATCTGCTCCGCCTTATTGGCCCGGTAAGCTATCGGGTCAGATTTTCAGGATCGCGGTTTTAACAAACCACAGAAGAACGGCCACCAGCGCCGGTATCATCAGCGTCCAGGTGATCCTGCTGTTGATATCGTTAAACTTCTCAAACATTCGCTCGAATTTTTCATCTATTCGCTCGAATTTTTCGTCTATTCGCTCGAATTTTTCATCGATCTTTTCAAATCTGATATTAGTGCGCGCCTCGCTGGCGGCTATCTCTTTTATCAACTCGGCTCTGAGTTCCGCCACGTCCGTTTTGGTGGCAAAATTTTCTGAACGAGCCGTAAGCACGGCAAGATCGAGTTTTATCTGTCGCGTATCTTCTTCAAGTCGCTCAACGCGCTGTTCCAGAATATCCATATTTTCTCCGTTTCCTTCGTCCTTATGCCAGACATCACTCATGTCAGACGGGCATAAATAGCTACCCATATCCCTGTTCCTTGTGTCCTGTAAACTACGCCAGCGGGGCGAGATAAGCAAAGGGCTGGCTGGTTTGGCGCGTAAAGAATAAAGGATAACAGCGCAGAAAAAGGTGAAGGTGCGCAACTATTTGATGTTTTCTGGAAATTACTGGAATATTTCCACTCTATTCCTTCCGGCTAATTTTGCCTGATAAAGCGCTTTATCCGCCTGGCCTATCAGCGTCTGGCGATCTTCCGGCTGATTGCTCTGCATCACATGGAGACCTATGCTGATAGTCACTACTTTAGCCGCGCTTTCGCTGTTACGATGTGGGATCTCCAGCGCGGCAACGGCTTCTCTTATCCTTTCCGCCACTTTCATCGCCGCCTCCTGGCCGCAATCGGTAAGGATCACCGCAAATTCCTCGCCGCCGTAGCGTGCGATCAGGTCATCGGAGCGAAGCCCAATGTTCAACAGGGCGTTGCCGACGTATTTCAAACACTCGTCGCCGGCCAGATGGCCGTAGGTGTCGTTGAACCGCTTAAATGAATCCACATCTATCATCAGCAGCGCCATCGGCGAACGCAGCTTATTGGCGCGCTCCAGGCTGCGATCCAGATAGAGGTCGAACTGGCGGCGATTCGCCAGACCGGTAAGGCTGTCCACCAGCGCCAGCGTTTGCAGCGTACGGTTTATCGCCGTCAGCCGGTCGCGCGCCGTGGCCAGCTCCTCCTGATCGCGGATAGTATGGCCAATATTACGCAGCAGCAGCCAGCCCAGCGCGGCAATCACCAGCAGCAGCAGCGCGCACAGCGACAAATAAACCACCAGCTCGGCCAGCCAGGCCTGCACCAGCTGCTTTTTGTCATAGCCGACGGTAATCACCAGGGGATAGCGTTTCAGGCTCGCATAGCCAAAAATACGTTCGACGCCGTCAAGCGCGGCTTTGTAGCTTGCCGTTCCGTTGGGGGAAATTTTTAACAGATGCGTAAACAGCGGACTGTTGGCTATGTTGCGGTTAAGCAGATTATCGACAAAAGGACGAACGTAAAGAATATTGCCCGTATGGG
The DNA here is from genome assembly GCF_041320675.1 of Erwinia sp. STN24. Taxonomy (NCBI): domain Bacteria; kingdom Pseudomonadati; phylum Pseudomonadota; class Gammaproteobacteria; order Enterobacterales; family Erwiniaceae; genus Erwinia; species Erwinia sp. STN24. Next base: position 125,779 of record NZ_JBGGPM010000001.1, read on the forward strand.
TCATCAGCGCCAGCAGGCCTTTGTCACCCAGGCTGTAATAGCCAAAAATCTGCCGAAAATAGTCGATGCGCAGCGTAGCCAGCAGCACGCCGCGAAAAGTGCCGTCGCGGTTGTTCAGCCTCATTGAAACGGGAATAACCAGCTCGCCGGTGGTGCGGCTGCGAATGACCTCATCGATATGCAGATCCAAATCGCTATGCTGCTGATGATATTTAAAGTAGGCGCGATCGGCATTATTGCTGCGCTGGTTAAGCATTCCCTGAGAAGTCAGCACCCAGTTGCCTGCGCGGTCGTAGACAAACAGGCCGTGCAGCTGCGGCAGCGAAGCTTTTCGCTCCATTAACAGCGTGCGCAGGTAGTTTTGCCGCTCGGCGTCCAGACCGACCAGCGTAATACGATCGCGTAGATCCTGCAGCGTCAGCTCGACCGGCAGCAGCGTATCTTCGGCTTGTCGTGACAGCGATTGTGATAAATTCCGGGCGTTATTCTGAGTTTCATTCACAACGCGCTGCCAAATACTGTAAACCACCCATCCGTTCACCAGCACAACGGCACAGCCTATCACCAGCAAAAATACAACCAGCAGGCGACGCAGACTCTGCATGCTGACATCCGGTTGCGGGTGATGCTCCTCACTCATGCAATACTCCCTGGCGCGACATTCGCAGTGATCTAACTATAGCGGCAGCCGGAAGAATGGCTTGTTTTTACAGACTAAGCGGGCAAGTAATGAGCGCGCCGTTGCAAAAAAAGGCGCGCTAAGAAGGTCAGCCGCCGCAAACCTCGCAGCAGGGGTCTTTGGCAAGCTTAAGCGTGCGGAACTGTAATGTCATCGCATCATACATCAGCAGTTTTCCCGCCACGCTGTCGCCATATTTGCTCAGCAGGCGGATGGCTTCCATCGCCTGGAGCGAGCCGATGACGCCGACCAGCGGCGCCATCACGCCCGCTTCCACACAGCTGAGCGCGGCATCGCCAAAGAGGCGGCTCAGGCAGCGATAGCAAGGCTCCGCTTCCTGCCAGGTAAAGACGCTAATCTGGCCTTCCATGCGGATAGCCGCGCCGGAAACCAGCGGCGTTTTGCTGGCGAAGCAGAGCCGGTTTAGCTGCTCGCGGGTCGCCACGTTATCCGTACAGTCCAGCACCACGTCATGCCGGGCGATCAGATCGGCTAGTACTGCCTCTTCAAGCTGGCGATCGATGCTTTCCAGCACGATATGCGGATTGATTTCACCTAGCTGACGGCGTGCGGAGTCAACCTTCGGCAGGCCAACCTGCGCATCGCGATGCAGGATCTGCCGCTGCAAATTAGAAACGGAGACGTGGTCAAAATCGAGCAGCGTCAGATGGCCCACGCCAGCGGAAGCCAGATAGGGGCTGGCGGCGCAGCCTAAACCGCCCAGCCCAACGATTAATGCTTTTGCCGCCTTCAGCGCTTCCTGGCCGTCGAAATCGAAGCCGCGCAGCACAATTTGCCGGTTGTAGCGCAGCATCTCTTCGTCGCTCAGTTCCGGTTTCATTACCCCTCCAGCAGGCTGTTGAACGGCTCGACTTCCACCCATTCCCCGGCCTGTACGTTGCCGCGATCGCGCTCCAGCACGATAAAGCAGTTCGCCTGGCTGAAAGAGCTGAAGACGTGCGATCCCTGCGGGCCGGTGCTGCTGACTTCCAGCTCGCCCAGCGCATTGCGCGACAGTTTGCCGCGCTGAAAATCGAGCCTGCCGGGCGTTTTTTTCAGGCTACTGGCGCTTTTCACTCGCTGGCGCGGCGGCAGCGCGGCAGCGGTCAGGCCGCTAAGCTTCGCCAGCAGCGGCTGCACCAGCTGATAAAAGGTCAGCACCGCGGAAACGGGATTGCCCGGCAGGCCGCAGAACCAGCTGTTTTGTAGCCGGCCGAAAGCAAAAGGTTTGCCCGGCTTGATCGCCAGCTTCCAGAAGCCGATTTTGCCCAACTCTTCCAGCATCGCTTTGGTGTAGTCTGCTTCGCCCACCGAAACGCCGCCGCTGCTGATCACCACGTCGGCCCGGCTGTCCGCTTCAATAAAGGCGGCGCGCAGCGCGGCCTGATTATCGCGAATAATGCCAAGATCTATCACCTCGCAGCCCAGCTTTTCCAGCATCAGGCGCACGGCAAAACGGTTAGTGTCGTAGATCTGACCGGCGGCCAGCGGTTCGCCGACCGGCTGAAGCTCATCACCGGTAGAGAATACCGCCACGCGCAGCCGACGTTTAACGGCCACTTCCGGCACGCCCAGCGAGGCCAGCAGCGGCAGCTCCGCCGTGCCCAGACGAATACCGGCGCTCAGCACGCTGGCGCCCTGAGCAATATCCTCACCGGCCAGGCGAATATTCTGCCCGGCGTTGACCGTGGCCAGGAACTTCACCGCTTCGCCAGCCTGTTCGGTTTCTTCCTGCATCACCACGGCCTCCGCACCTGCCGGTACAGGCGCGCCGGTCATAATGCGAATGCAGCTGCCGACCGGCCACTCGCCGCTAAAGGGCGTTCCGGCAAAGGCTTTCCCGGCGACGGGCAGCGGATTTCCCGTCGCCAGGTCGGCCAGGCGTACGGCGTAGCCATCCATAGCGGAGTTGGCAAAGGGGGGAACATCAACAGGAGAGATAACGGCGGCGGCGGTAATTCTGCCCGTGGCCGCGGTCAGCGGCACCGTTTCGGTTTCTGCAACCGGCGTGACGCGATCCAACATGGTAGACAGCGCGTCGTCAAGGGAGATAAGTCCCGCAGTAAAAGCTTCCATAACGTCCTCGGCATGCCCGACAGCCGGGCAGGCGTATACAATCAGATGGCAAATAGTATGGCGTGAATTATTGGCGCGGTCACGTAAAGCTACCAACAGGTTATAAACCATAAGCTTTCGTTATTACCGCCGTACCCACTTTCCGCTTTACATCACTTTACAGCCTGCCTATAGTCAAAAACGGTCACAATTTGACAAAACCATTCTAACACAGTGTTTTTCTTGCCGATTTGGCACGCAGGGTAAAAGGATTATGAGCAGAGCAGCAATCGTCATTCATGGCGGCGCTGGCGCTATTGCCCGCGCCAGCCTGAGCGCGGAAAAAGAACGGCTTTATATCGAGGCGCTTTCCGACATCGTCGCCAGCGGACAGGCTATCCTGGCGCAGGACGGCAGCGCGCTGGATGCGGTAACGGAAGCCGTGCGCCTGCTGGAGGAGTGCCCGCTGTTCAATGCGGGAAAAGGCGCGGTCTTTACCCATCAGGGCACCCATGAGCTCGACGCCTGCGTGATGGACGGCAGATCGCTGGAAGCGGGCGCGGTCGCGGGGGTCAGGCAGGTACGCAATCCGGTGCTGGTCGCGCGTGCCGTGCTGGAGAAAAGCCCGCACGTGCTGTTTATTGGCGAGGGCGCGGAGCGGTTTGCCGTTGAGCAAGGCTTCGCGCCGGTGCCGCCCGACTTCTTTTCTACGCCGGAACGCTACGAGCAGTTACAGCGAGCCTTAAAGATGCAGCAAACCATGCTGGATCATGACGGCGCGGCGCAGGCGTCCGACGATCCGCTTGACCCCGATCGTAAATTCGGCACCGTAGGCGCGGTGGCGCTGGATCGGCACGGCAATCTGGCGGCGGCTACCTCAACAGGCGGCATGACCAACAAGCAGGCCGGACGCGTCGGCGACTCGCCAATTGTCGGCGCAGGCTGCTACGCCAATAACGCCAACGTAGCGGTTTCCTGCACCGGCAGCGGTGAAGTTTTTATGCGTACGCTGGCGGCCTACGACATCGCTGCCCTGATGGAGTACGGCGGCCTGTCGCTTAAGCAGGCCAGCGAGCGCGTGGTGATGGAAAAAATCAGCGTGCTGGGCGGCAGCGGCGGCGTGATAGCGATAGATCGCGAAGGCAACATTGCGCTGCCGTTTAACAGCGAAGGCATGTATCGGGGTTTTGGCTACGTGGGCGATGCGCCAAACGTGGGAATCTATCGCGAAGAATAGGGAGTCAGGATGGCCAGTGGATCCGATCTGTCCGCCGGACAGGTTTTGTCGGTCAAAAACTTGAGCGTCAGCTTTGCGCAGGAAGGCGACACCGTGCAGGCGGTGAAAAACCTTTCGCTTGAGGTGCAGCGTGGCGAAACGTTGGCGATAGTAGGCGAATCCGGCTCGGGAAAATCCGTCACCTCGCTGGCGCTGATGCGGCTGGTGGAGCAGGGCGGGGGACGCATCGACAGCGGCGAAATCTGGCTCCGGCGCCGCAACGGCGAAGCGATCGATCTGCTGCGCACGCCGCAGTCGGGGCTGCGCAGAGTACGCGGCGCGGATATGGCGATGATTTTTCAGGAACCGATGACCTCGCTTAACCCGGTCTTTCCCGTCGGCGATCAGATCGCGGAATCGATTGTTCTGCATCAGGGTAAAAGCCACCGCGAGGCGCTGAAGGAAGCCGAACGGATGCTGGATCTGGTGCGCATCCCGGAGGCCAAAAACGTGCTGGGCCGCTTTCCGCATCAGCTTTCCGGCGGCATGCGTCAGCGGGTGATGATTGCGATGGCGCTCTCCTGCCGTCCGGCGCTGCTGATTGCCGACGAACCCACCACGGCGCTGGACGTCACCATTCAGGCACAAATCTTACAGCTGATCCGCGTACTGCAAAAAGAGATGCAGATGGGCGTTATTTTCATCACCCATGATATGGGCGTGGTGGCGGAAATGGCCGATCGCGTGCAGGTGATGTATCGCGGCGACGTGGTAGAAACCGGGCCGGTTGAGGCCATTTTTCAGCATCCGCAGCAGGATTATACCAAAGCGCTACTGGCCGCGGTGCCTAAGCTGGGCGCGATGCGGGGCAGGCCTTTCCCGGCTCGTTTTCCATTGTTAACGGCCGACAGCGAAACGGCGCAGGAAAAACAGGATACCGTGGTGAACGACGCGCCTCCGGTGCTTCAGGTGCGGGATTTAGTGACGCGTTTCGATATACGCAGCGGCATTCTGAATCGCGTCACGCGGCGCGTTCATGCCGTGGAAAAGGTCAGTTTCGATCTGCGCGCGGGTGAAACGCTGGCGCTGGTTGGCGAATCGGGCTGTGGGAAATCCACCACCGGTCGTTCGCTGCTGCGGCTGGTCGCCAGCCAGGGCGGCACCATCACCTTTAACGGCCAGCGCATCGACAACCTTACCGGCGCGGCGCTTTCTCATCTGCGGCGCGATATTCAGTTTATCTTTCAGGATCCCTACGCTTCGCTCGATCCACGTCTGACGGTTGGCTTTTCTATTATGGAGCCGCTGCTGGTGCACGGCGTGGCGAAAGGCAAAGAGGCCGAGGCGCGCGTGGCCTGGCTGCTGGAGCGCGTCGGCCTGCTGCCGGAACATGCCCGGCGCTATCCGCACGAGTTTTCCGGCGGCCAGCGCCAGCGTATCTGCATTGCGCGAGCGCTGGCGCTCAATCCTAAAGTGGTGATTGCTGATGAATCCGTCTCGGCGCTGGACGTGTCGGTACAAGCGCAAATCGTCAATCTGATGATGGATCTGCAACGGGAGTTTGGCATCGCCTTTCTGTTTATCTCTCACGATATGGCGGTAGTGGAACGGATCAGCCACCGCGTGGCGGTGATGTACCTCGGGCAGATCGTTGAGATAGGTTCGCGCCAGGCGGTATTCGAAAATCCCCAGCATCCCTATACGCGTAAATTAATGTCTGCCGTGCCGGTAGCCGATCCGCAGCATCGCCGTCGCGAACGGGCGCTGCTGGCGGATGAGATACCCAGCCCGATTCGGGCTATCGGCGAAGAGCCTGAAGTCGCGCCGCTGGTAGAAGTCGGCGCGGGGCACTATGTTGCCCGTCATGCCGTCGGCGGCGTCTGAATATGCTGCATAACAAAATCACTGGAGAAAAAGCATGATTATTGAACGCAAGCTGCTGTTGGCTGCCGGGATCCTGAGCAGCCTGACGGCGATCCCGGCCTGGGCGGCAAAAGATGCGGTGATCGCCGTTGGCTCTAATTTCACCACGCTCGATCCTTATGACGCCAACGACACGCTGTCGCAGGCGGTCGCCAAATCTTTCTATCAGGGCCTGTTCGGCTTTGATAAAGAGATGAAGCGGATTAACGTGCTGGCGGAGAGTTTTGACGCCAGCAAGGACGGCCTGACCTACACCATTAAACTGCGCAGCGGCATCAAGTTCCAGGACGGTACCGATTTCAACGCTGAAGCGGTGAAGGTGAATCTGGATCGCGCCAGCAACCCTGATAATCACCTCAAGCGCTACAACCTGTTTAAGTCGGTGGCGACCACGGAAGTGATCGATCCCACTACCGTGAAAATTACCCTGAAACAGCCGTTCTCCGCTTTTATCAACACGCTTGCCAGCCCGGCAGCGGCGATGATTTCACCAACTGCGCTGAAAAAATATGGCAAAGAGATCGGCTTCCACCCGGTGGGCACCGGCCCGTACGAGCTGGAAACCTGGAACCAGACCGATTTTGTAAAGGTGAAAAAATTTGCGGGCTACTGGCAGGCTGGCTATCCGAAGCTGGACAGCATTACCTGGCGGCCGGTAGTGGATAACAATACCCGTGCGGCCATGCTGCAAACCGGCGAGGCGAATCTGGCTTTCCCGGTGCCTTACGAGCAGGCCAAGCTGCTGGAAAAAAACAGCAAATTAGATTTGGTGGCTACGCCTTCCATCATGCAGCGCTATATCAGTTTTAACGTCACGCAGAAGCCGTTTGATAATCCCAAAGTGCGCGAGGCCATCAACTACGCCATCAATCGCCAGGCGCTGGTGAAGGTCGCCTTTGCCGGTTACGCCACGCCGGCCACGGGCATCGTGCCGCCATCGATTCAGTATGCGCAAAGCTATCCGCCGCTGGCGTACAACCCGGCGAAAGCGCGCGAGCTGCTGAAAGAAGCGGGCTATCCGAACGGCTTCAGCACCACGCTGTGGTCTTCGCATAACCACAGCACGGCGCAGAAAGTGTTGCAGTTCACCCAGCAGCAGCTGGCGCAGGTAGGCATTAAAGTTACGGTCACCGCCATGGATGCCGGCCAGCGCGCGGCACAGGTTGAGGATAAAGGGCAGAAAGAGAGCGGCGTGAAAATGTTCTATACCGGCTGGAGCGCCTCGACGGGCGAAGCCAACTGGGCGCTGACGCCGCTGTTCGCCACGCAGTCCTGGCCGCCGACGATTTTCAATACCGCTTTCTACAGCAATCCGCAGGTGGATAAAGATTTAGCCGATGCGCTAAACACCACCGACGCTCAGAAGAAAGCCTCGCTCTATAAAGACGCGCAGGATCGCATCTGGAACGATCGCCCGTGGGCGCCGCTGGTGGTGGAAAAGCTGGTTTCAGCCAATACCAAAAACCTGACGGGCTTTTATGTCATGCCGGATACTTCGTTCAGCTTTGAAGAGGCCGATCTGAAGTAACCGCTCCGGCGGCGCCAGGTGTGGCGGGCGCCGCCGTGAACGTGTCAGGAAACCTATGCTTAACTATTTTATTAAACGACTGCTGGGCCTGATCCCCACTTTGCTTATCGTGGCGGTGCTGGTCTTTCTGTTTGTGCATATGCTGCCGGGCGATCCGGCCAGGCTGGTGGCCGGGCCGGAAGCGGACGCCACCGTCGTGGCGCTGGTACGCCAGCAGCTGGGCCTGGATCAGCCGCTGATTCAGCAGTTCTGGCATTTTATCAGCCAGGCGATACGGGGCGATTTTGGTCAGTCGATGGTTTCCCGTCGGCCTGTTTCGGCGGAAATCGCCCAGCGTTTTCTGCCCACGCTGTGGCTGACGCTAAGCAGCATGGTCTGGTCAGTGATTTTCGGCATGACTATCGGCATCGTCTCGGCCGTCTGGCGCAATCGCTGGCCGGATCGTATCGGCATGACGCTGGCCGTTTCCGGCATCTCTTTTCCCGCCTTCGCGCTGGGCATGCTGCTGATGCAAATCTTCTCCGTGGAACTGGGCTGGCTGCCTACCGTCGGCGCGGATGGCTGGCGCAACTATATTCTGCCTTCCATCACTTTGGGTGCGGCCGTTGCCGCAGTGATGGCCCGTTTTACCCGCGCCTCTTTTGTGGAGGTGATGCAGGAAGATTACATGCGTACCGCGCGGGCGAAAGGCGTGCGCGAAACGTGGGTGGTGATCAAGCATGGCCTGCGCAACGCGATGATCCCGGTCGTCACCATGATGGGCCTACAGTTCGGCTTTTTGCTGGGCGGATCGATTGTGGTGGAGGTGGTGTTCAACTGGCCGGGACTGGGGCGCCTGCTGGTGGATTCGGTAGAAATGCGCGACTACCCCGTGGTACAGGCCGAAGTATTGCTGTTTTCACTGGAATTTATTCTTATTAACCTGGTTGTCGATATGCTGTACGCGGCGATTAACCCGACTATTCGCTACAAATAAGGACGGGCGATGAAAAACTGGCGACGTAGCGCGGCCCTGGCCGCGATGCCAACGATAAAACAGCATCGCGTACGCACGCCGTGGCGGGAATTTTGGCGGCGCTTTCGTCGCCAGCCGGTGGCGATGACGGCCGGCCTCTTTATTATCCTGCTGATTGCGGTTGCCTTTGTGGCGCCCTGGCTGGCGCCCTTCGACGCGGAAAACTACTTTGATTACGATCGCCTGACGGAAGGGCCATCGGCGATGCACTGGTTCGGCGTCGATTCGCTGGGCCGCGATATTTTTAGCCGCGTGCTGCTGGGAACACGCTTATCGCTGATTTCCGGCTTTTTTTCGGTAGCGATCGGCGCGGCCATCGGTACGGTGCTGGGGTTGCTGGCGGGCTATTATGAAGGCTGGTGGGATCGCATTATTATGCGCATCAGCGACGTGCTGTTCGCTTTCCCCGGAATTTTACTGGCGATTGCCGTGGTCGCTATTATGGGCAGCGGCATGGCGAACGTGGTTATCGCCGTGGCTATTTTCAGTATTCCTGCCTTTGCGCGTCTGGTGCGCGGTAACACGCTGGTGTTGAAACAGATGACATACATTGAATCCGCCAGAAGCATTGGCGCTTCAGATGTCACTATTATCCTGCGCCATATTCTGCCGGGTACGCTCTCCTCTGTGGTGGTCTATTTTACCATGCGTATCGGCACCTCGATTATTACCGCCGCCAGCCTCTCTTTTCTGGGGCTGGGCGCGCAGCCGCCGACGCCGGAATGGGGCGCGATGCTGAACGAAGCGCGCGCGGATATGGTGATGGCGCCGCACGTGGCGATTTTCCCCAGTCTCGCCATCTTTTTGACCGTGCTGGCATTTAATCTGCTGGGCGACGGGCTGCGCGACGCGCTGGATCCTAAACTGAAAAACTGAGCCGTGCTGGCGTCTTTTTCTTTTCCTGTGCCAGGCTTACCTCTTTACCCAGAGGTGGGCCGTGAAGGAATTTGATTACGAGCAGGATTTTAAAACCATCGATTTTCGTCAGCATCCTGAGCTTTATCAGGTTGGGCGCGGTGAACAGGGCGTCCTGATGGTCGAGCCTTATAAAGGCGAAATATTACCGCACTGGCGTTTCAGAACGCCCGCCATTGCGGAAGCCTCGGCTAAAAAAATTATGGCGCTGTTCGAAGAGTACCGTGCAAAAGATGATTTTGTCGGTATGGACATGGCGCGAAAATTTATTCAGATGGGCTATACGCGAGCCAGGCGCTACGCCAATCATAAAGGCGGCCGCAAATATGACGAAGATCGGCAGGTACTGCCTTATCACGTGAATGAAGAGAAAGCGGAAGCGGCGGCTATTTTTAAAGTCTGGTGGGATAAGATCCGTGAGGACGAAGATTACCTGAAACGTAAAAAAGCCCATCAGGCGAAATATGGCTAACGCGGTTAAACGTTAAAAGGCCGCAGTTAAGCGGCCTGAATACAGCATTATTTTTCCAGCGGAGCGCCCGGCTGGATCTGTTCTTTCTGCGCGCCGGAACCCGGTCTGGCCGGGCCAAGGATAGGTTCCTGTCCCAGGATGTCCGGTTTCTCTTTCGCGGTAAACTGCCCTACGCCGTCGTAGGCCGGGCCTTCACTCCAGCGGCCTTTCGGCAGCGGTTTATCCAGCGAAGTGTTCAGACAGTAATAAGAGTGCTCCTGCGCCTCCTCCGACTGCGGGAAGCTGTTCGGAACAGGCATAGACGCACCGATACCGCCCATATCCTCAATTACCGCCAGCCACTGCTGCTGGTGCATGGTATCGCGGGCAATCAGGAAAGAGAGGAAATCCTTCATGCCTTTGTCTTCCGTCAGGTTATACAGGCGGGTTGCCAGTACGCGGCCGGTAGCCTCTGCGGTAACGTTAGCCAGCATATCCGCAGCGACGTTGCCGGAAGCGTAAATGTGACTCATATCAAAAGACATCCCGTTGGCGTTGACGGGCATGGCCGCCAGGCCTGACGACAGAATATGACGCGGATTCATGCCGCCCAGGATAGCGTTAACTACCGGATCCTTTGCCGACTCTTCCTGATAGGAGAGCGGTGCGCCTTCAAGGTTAAGCGCGACGGCGTGACCAAGCATTTCGATATGAGCCAGCTCTTCGGTAGCGGTGGAGATCAGCAAATCTTTAATGCGTGGATCGCCGCGAGTCCCCATCGCCTGGAAAAAATATTGCATAGCAACGCGTATTTCCCCTTCGACACCGCCGATGGCCTGCTGCAACAGCATGGCAAATTCTGGATCGGGCTTGTCGACTTTTACCGGATATTGCAGTTTCGATGAATGATGAAACATGTTTTCCTCCTGGTAGATTACGTTAGTTAAGCAACGCAATAAGCCTGGTAGAAATTGGTAAAAATGGGAAGGCAAACACGATAGATTCTCATTTACCCACACCGGATGCCCAGAAAACAAGCAGATACAGCGCGCGTCAAAACGTGGCGGAAAGCAGGCATGGCGCTGAAAAGCGCTTAAAACCGAACGGAATACTCCAGATAAGCCTCCCCGCAAAAACAGACTTTTCTGAAGCCTGCAGCGCGTCACAAATCTTCAGGCGGGATGATTAACAGCGGTCAGCTACAACAGGCAACGAGTTTTATCCATATAACTAACTGCAGCCGGTTTCAGGCAGGAAACTGTCAGGCGGAAGGGAGAGTCATAGCATAAACGATGGTTCTGAAAGCCGATTACCGGTACCGGGTTTAAGACAGGATATCAGATAGCATAACCGGCAATCAGGAGGGTTAGCCTCAGCATAAAAGACGGCTCTTAAAGCCGCCCAACTGTACCGGGCTCCAGGCGGAATAACCGACAAGCGGAAGGGATAGCCTCCGCATAAACAACAGCTCTGAAAGCAGGCGTGCTGCGGATTATTTTAGCCGGAACATCAGCCACCCGATCAGAGTGACAACACGCTATAACCCAGCCAGTCCATGGCCGATTACTGCTGTTATGCCGCTGCGCCTTTTGGCTGTGCAGCAAGATGCGCTGCCCACAGGTTAGTCACCCATTTCACGCCTTTAGCAGTAAAGCGCGCCTGTGAAAAGGCGTGCAGGTTCTCGCCTACGCTGGTGCGCACCGTAAAGTAGCCCGCCTGCACATGGTGCTGCTGCGGCATCAGCGTGCCGTTGGCGCGGTACATAATATTGCGTTCAAACAGGAACTGACGGAATTCAGGTTCTTTCACCTTCAGCATTTTGCAGAGCTGGCGAAAACCCAGCGAATCTTCCACCTGCACAAAGCGGTCAAAAAACTCCGCCTTTGGGGCGAAAAGGGCAAGCTGCTGCTCGGCTGCCTGGCGCTGTTCAAACTGTTCGGCCCAGGCACGCGCCGCCGCTGCGGGATTGGTGAAATCCGGCAGGCGAGTACTTCTCTCGCGTTCCTGCCAGCTGTCCAGCGCCTGGGTGATAAACGCGGGCGCAAGACGCGCCACAGCCAGTAACGAATCGCGCTTGTTCAGGCAATACTCCTGACGCGTTTCGCCGTCACGCTCGTAAACACCAATCGTCAGCGGTTGAGAAAGACGCTGGGTGGTTTCCAGCGTTTTGATCAGCCGTTTTACTTCGCCGTGCGGAATACCAGCTAACTGAGCGATTTCCCGGCTGCTCATCGTGACCGATTGATTCAGCGAGCTGAGGTTTTCTGTCGAAATCATCATAGGTTTTACCCCCAAGCTTTTCAAAAGACACCCGAGCGGGCAGTAGAAATATTATACAGTTGCCTGTTTAAATATCCAGTACTTTTTTTAAGCGATCGAGTTAATTGAATCTGCTATCAATTTTGAATTTTTGTAAAGGTAGCCCGCCTGAAAAGCATCTCCACTAGAGTTATTTCAGCCCCTTTTATCTGGAGAAAAAGTATGTCCCGACTGCTGCAAACTTGCCTGCTGAGCGCCTCGCTTTTGACCATGGGAACGGCTGTGGCCGAAGAAGTTACCGTGACCGAACTCCAAAAAGGATTAGATCATCCCTGGGGCATCGCCTTCCTGCCGGAGGAGCAGGGATTGCTGATCACCGAACGCGGCGGGCAGCTGCGCCTGTGGCAGCAGGGAAAGGGGCTGTCGGCGCCGCTGACAGGCGTCCCCAAGGTCTGGGCCGAACGACAGGGCGGCCTGCTGGATATCGCGCTGGCGCCTGATTTTGCGCAAAGCCGTCGGGTCTGGCTCAGCTATACGGAAGCAGATAAAGAGGGACGTGCCGGCGCGGTTGTAGGTTATGGCAGGCTGAATACAGCCCATACCGGGCTTGAGAGTTTTCGCGTTGTACTGCGTCAGGAACCGAAACTCTCAGGCGGCGCCAACTTAGGTTCACGGCTGGCTTTTGATGACAAAGGCTATCTCTACATCAGCTTTGGCGATAATTTCCAGGCCGCGACGGCGCAGGATCTTAAAACGCTTACCGGCAAAATTGTGCGGCTGAAAGCGGATGGCAGCGTGCCTGAAGATAATCCATTTGTGCAGCAAAAGGACGCACGGCCTGAAATCTGGACATACGGCATGCGCAATCCGCAGGGGCTGGCGCTGAATCCGACGACGCGGGAAATGTGGGAAAATGAGCACGGCCCGCGCGGCGGCGATGAGATTAATCTTCTGCGTAAGGGAGAAAACTACGGCTGGCCGCTGGCGACCTGGGGCATAGATTATGGCGGCGACAAAGTGCCCGGTTCTCAGGGCGGCGAAGCACCGAATACGGTTCAGCCGCAGCTTTACTGGAAGGTTTCGCCTGCGCTCAGCGGAATGGCGTTTTATCAGGGCGATCGCTTTCCGGCATGGAAAAACTCGCTCTTTATCGGCGCGCTGAAAGACAAAAGTCTTATCCATCTGACCGTGGATGGCGAAAAGGTGACGGAGCAGGCCCGCCTGCTTAAGGATCGCGGCGAGCGCATTCGGGACGTGCGCACCGGCCCTGACGGCTATTTGTACGTATTAACGGATGAAACAGACGGCAAACTGCTGCGCATTGCGCCGAAATAAAACCGGCCGAGGGGCCGGTTTACCAGGGAAAGCGAGGGCAGCCCGCTATTTTATCCAGCGGCACACTTCCCAGCCGCGCTGTAGCGCCAGCTGATAGAGCGGCTCTGCTGGATTAATAACGTGGGCGCGATCGGCACGTTCCAGCAGCGGCAGATCGTTAATGGAATCGCTATAGGCCCAGATTTGCGTAAACCGCGCGTCATCCTCTAGCGCCAGCCAGTCCGTCAGTCTGGCCGTCGCATCCCTGCCGTTATTGCCTACGCTGCAGGGGCGGCCGCTGTAGCGATCGTTGACGATCTCCACGCCGACAGCCAGCGCGCCATCTGCGCCAAGCTGCTGCGCGATAGGCGTCGCCAGATGGTCGCCGCCTGGCGACATCACCATCACTTTATCGCCACGCTGCTGGTGCCATGCCAGCTTTTCGCGCGCGGCAGGATAGAGGCGAGGCAGGATATCGCGCTGAATAAAGCGCCTGACCCAGCCGGCAACGGTAAGCGTACCCATGCCTGCCAGCGGCGTTAGCGTCGCCTGCATATACTCCTCTGCCGACAGCAGGCCCTCACGATAACGAGCCATTAGCGCTCTTTCCTGCTCTACCAGCACGGCCGGCGCATACCCTTGCGAAACCAGCCAGCGGCACCACAGGCTGGCGCTGTCTTCGCAAATAAGCGTTTCATCAAGATCGAACAGGGCTAAATCCATCATGTTGACTCCACCAAGAGACTGAATTCAGATTAGCGGAGTTTTGTGACGGACTTAACAGCCTGCTGCAAAATCAGACTAACGCCCCTGTGGCGCGGTGAGTTTCTCTAATAAATTTTAAAAAACTTTACTGAATCAAGGTTCTTTTTAGCGGCCATAAACGCTAGCGTAAAAGACCCTTCGCCCGTAAATGCGACAAGCTTTTATTTTTCATAAGGATAGCCAGAAACCGCCATGACCATGATGCGCCTCTCCGCCGGAATTCACGCTGCCACGCTCCCTGTTTTGTTGCTCGTGGCCTCTTTTAGCAGCCGCGCAGCGGAAGCCCCTGTGCCGCCACAGGTTGAGGCCAAAGCCTGGATCCTGATGGACTACTACAGCGGTAAGGTACTAACCGCATCCAATGCGGACGAGCGCCACGATCCGGCCAGCCTGACCAAAATCATGGCCAGCTATGTTATTGGACAGGCGATGAAAGCGGGAAAAATTCACGATGACGATCTGGTCACCATCGGCCAGGATGCCTGGGCTACCGGTAACCCTATACTGAAAGGCTCTTCGCTGATGTTTTTAAAGCCGGGCGATCGCATTCCCGTCGCCGAACTGAACAAAGGCGTGGTGATCCAGTCCGGCAACGATGCCAGCATCGCGCTGGCGGATTACGTGGCGGGAAGCCAGGACGCCTTTGTGGGGCTGATGAACAATTACGTCCAGGCGCTGGGGCTAAAAAACACGCATTTTAAAACCGTGCACGGGCTGGATGCAGACGGCCAGTACAGCACCGCCCGTGATATGGCGCTGCTTGGCCAGGCTTTGATCCGCGACGTGCTGGCGGAATACGCGCTGCATAAAGAGAAAGAATTCACGTTCAATAATATCAAACAGCACAATCGTAACCGTCTGCTGTGGAGCACAAATCTGCAGGTAGACGGCATCAAAACCGGCCATACCGCCGGGGCGGGAAACAACCTGGTCGCTTCAGCGACGCAAGGAGAACAGCGGCTGATCTCCGTGGTGCTGGGCGCAGCAACCGACGCCATACGCTTTCGCGAAAGCGAAAAACTGCTGACGTGGGGTTTCCGTTTTTACGAAACTATCACGCCGATAAAAGCCGACAAACCCTTTGCTTCGCAGCGGGTCTGGTTCGGGGATCGGAAAGAGGTGCGTTTGGGCGTGGCGGAAGATGCAGCGATAACCTTGCCAAAAGATCGGGCAAAGGAGCTGAAAGCGAGCTTTACGCTCAACGAGCCGCAGCTGACGGCGCCGTTAAAGAAAAATCAGATCGTCGGCACCATTGATTTTCAGCTGAACGGTAAAACTATTGAGCAACGTCCGCTGGTGGCGATGGATGAGGTAAAAGAGGGAAGCGTGTTTGGCCGGATGTGGGACTTTGTGCTGATGAAGCTGCAAGGCTGGTTCGGCAAATGGTTAGGCTAAGCGCTTAATATCGACATGCTACGGCGCCATCCGTGGCGCATCCCTGATCAGAACAGGTCGTAAGCGATAGCCGAAATGGCGATCAGGCCTGTCAGCACCACAAATACGTTGCTGATTTTCCCGCTGTACTGGCGCATCGACGGCACCTTGTTAATCGCGTACATCGGCATCAGGAAAAGCAGCACGGCAATTACAGGCCCGCCCAGCGTTTCAATCATCCCCAGAATGCTGGGGTTTTTGGTTGCTACCAGCCAGGTGGTCAGAAACATAAAGACTGCCGTTATCCGGTTCAGTTTGTTTTCCGCCGGCGGCTGGCGGAAAGTCCTGGCGATCAGGCCGTTAAAGCCTTCGCGCGCGCCCAGATAGTGGCCCAGAAACGATTTGGTGATAGCGACCATCGCGATCAGCGGCGCAAGCCAGCCCATCAGCGGGGTATTAAAATGGTTAGCCAGATAAGAAAGAATAGAGATGTTCTGCTCTTTCGCTTCCGCCAGGTTTTCCGGCGACAGGCTAAGCACACAGCTGAAGACGAAAAACATCACCGTCACTACCATCATCAGATGACTGCGGGCCAGAATGCGCGCGCACTTTTTTGCCGCGTTATCGCCATATTCCTGACGCTTTGCTACCGCAAAAGCTGAAATAATCGGTGAATGATTAAAAGAAAACACCATGACCGGGATAGCCAGCCAGAGCGTCATCCACAGGCCCTTGCTGCTGCCTTCCGCATGATGAAAAATCGTGCTGTTCCAGTGTGGGATCAAAAATAGCGCCAGCGCCATCAGCACCAGGACAAAAGGATAAACCAGCACGCTCATGGTTTTAACGATGGTCTCTTTGCCGAAGCGCACGATTGCCATCAAACCCGCAATCAAAATCAGCGACAGCAGCACTCTGGGCGGCGGCGACAAATGAAGCTGATGGGTGATAAAGCTCTCGACGGTGTTGGTGATAGCCACGCTATAAACCAGCAGGATAGGATAGATAGCAAAGAAATAGAGCAGGGTAAGCAGCGTGCCCGCGCCCGCGCCGAAATGTTCTTCCACCACGCCGGTAATATCCCGATCGCCGCGTCCGGAGAGTACAAAGCGACAGAGACCGCGATGAGCGAAAAAAGTCATAGGAAAAGCGAGAGCCGCCATAATAAGCAGAGGAATCAGCCCGCCGATACCGGCATTGATCGGTAAAAACAGCACGCCAGCGCCGATAGCCGTGCCGTACAGGCCGAGCATCCACGTGGTGTCGCTTTTGCGCCACTCTGTCGACGCGTCCGTTGACGGCAGCGTAGCCGTTTTAGTGGATTCCATTGACAATCTCCCGGTTGAAAATAGTGAGCTAAATAACCTGAACGTAAAGCAGGAAAACGGCGCTCGTCAGCGTAATTAACTACTCTGGCTGAGGCGAGCAACACTCTATCACCAGAAAAAGAAGAAGAAAGGGAAAATTAGAAGGCACAGATCTCAGATAAAGGGATTACTTTGCGTATTTATAGCGCGATCGTCTGAATGGAAAGGTGAGCACCATAAGAAGTGCTGAGTGGAAGCGGTTACTATAGTCATTAAAACTAAATCTGGCCGCTGCGCGATTGGTTAAATAATGCTCTCTCACGAGCATTTACAGTATTTATGAGTTTTATATAAATAAATCAACAACTTAAAAATTAAGCTTCAATGCGTAGGGGTAATTTTATTCGTTTGCGCAACGGACGAATAAAAGGCGTTTATTATTTCGGCCTGTTGCGCAATATTGTGTCGATAATGTAAGCCGTTGCTTCGGCCTGATTATTACACTTAACCTGGCAAAGTATTATTCACGCACCCAGCCTTTGCGAATAGGGAAAGCAAACAAGAGTCGGTAAAGCGAAGAAATATTATGCAATAAGCGACGGCCGCAAAAATGCCACGTAACCTGCGCCACCAGGCAGGAAAGCATCCCCAACAGCAGGCCGCCCAGCATATCCATTGGCCAGTGAACGCCCAGGAAGATGCGTGACCAGGCAATTGCCAGGCCGGCCGCCAGCAGCACTACACCTGACCAGGCGCGATGCCAGCAGAAAAAGGCGATGGCAAAAGTGAAAATAATGGTGCCGTGATTGCTGGGATAGGATTCCGTCGCGTCGTGCGCAAGAAACTGATGGCCCAGTCCGATAACAAAGGGGCGTGGATGAGGATACAGGCTGCCAATCAGCCAGGATACGGTTAAGGCGCAGGCCAAAGCGATAGCGGTTTTCAGGACCAGCCGGCGCTGCGAGCCAACCTGACTTCTCGGCCCCCACAGCCACAGCGCGACAATAAGTACGGGCACAATGGTGATCAGATCGCGAGCCACCAGGGTAGCCAGCGATATCAACCAGGCGGGCGTGTCGGGCGTGGCGTTAATCCAGAGAAACAGCGACCGGTTTAGCGCTTCCAGCATGGTTATTTCCTCATCTCGTTCAGCGGTACCTGACGTACCTGAAAGTAAAAACGGGCCGGTGAGGCCTTAAAGTGTCGCAATCTGCTCAGAGGTTTGCGCGGCGGCCAGGCCGTCACGGCATCCCTGAAGGCAGCCGCATAAGGTAGAAGCGGCCCAATAAAAGTTAAATAGGCTCGCTCTTAATTCCGTTAGCGGTTGTGGTTTCGTTAAGGATTGAGGACAGAAAAAGGGGAACGGGCAGGAAACAGCGGAAAACAAAAAGAAAAAAACCCGTCAATCATAAGATTAACGGGCTCCACAATCTGGGGATTTCAAAGAAAAGCAGTGGCATTAATTATGACTGCGGGCACCAGCAAAAGTTCGCAAACAATCGGAAATTATTTTAGCCACCCATCATTGGCCAGATCAGCACGATTAACGTTCCGGCCAGCGTGAGCAGGACGTTAGCGATAGCGTAAGTTCCCGCATAGCCGAGGGCCGGAATATTGCTGCGGGCCGTGTCGCTGATAATTTCCATGGCTGGCGCGCAGGTGCGAGCGCCCATAATGGCGCCAAACAGCAAGGCGCGGTTCATTTTCAGTACCCAGGCGCCAAAAACAAAGCTGATCACCACCGGCAGCAGGCTGACCGTCAGGCCGGCCGCCAGCATCAGCAGACCGGTATCGCCCATGCCGTGCGAAAGACCGCTGCCCGCGCTTAATCCTACGCCCGCCATAAATACCATCAGGCCAAACTCTTTCACCATCGTTAAGGCGCCCTGCGGGATATAACCAAAGGTCGGATGGTTCGCCCGCAGAAAGCCCAGCATGATCCCGGCGAACAGCAGGCCAGCCGCGTTGCCCACGCTAAAGCTGAAGCGGCTGAACTGAAAGGTGACCATGCCCACCATCAGCCCGATAATAAAGAAGGCGCAAAAGGCCAGCAGATCGGTAACCTGGCTGTGAATAGAAATAAAGCCGATTTTGTCAGCCACCGACTTCACCCGCCGCGCTTCACCGCTGATTTGCAGCACGTCGCCTTTGTTTAAAATAATGCTGTCATCAATAGGCATTTCAATCTGGCTACGGATCACACGGTTCAGAAAGCAGCCGTGATCCGTCAGCTTGAGCTGGCTGAGCCTTCTGTTCACGGCGTTATTGTTTTTGACCACGATCTCTTCGGTGATGATGCGCATATCCAACAGATCGCGATCGAACACCTCTTTGCCGTTGCGGAAGCTGGGGTCAAGACGGGAATGCGCATCCGGGTAACCCACTAATGAAATCTCGTCTCCCTGCTGCAGGACGGCATCGCCGTCAGGATTGGCAAGAATGCCGTTGCGGCGGATACGCTCTATATAGCAGCCGGTTTGCCGATAGATGCCCAGCTCGCGCAGGTTCTTACCGTCAATCCAGGCGACCAGCTCCGGCCCTACGCGATAGGCGCGGATCACCGGCAGGTAAACCTTGCGCTGTTCGGCATCCAGGCCACGCTCACGGGCAATCTGCTGCGCGCTGGTCGGCAGATCCTGGTGCTGAAGCCGGGGAAGATAGCGTGCGCCGAAAATCAGGCTGACCAGCCCGACCAGGTAGGTCAGCGCATAGCCCAGGCTGAGGTTGTTCTGCGCCTGGCTCAGCATCGCACCGCTGGGATAGGTATGGCGCAGCGTGTCGCCAGCCCCCACTAATACCGGCGTGGACGTCATGGAGCCTGCCAGCATACCGGCGGTCAGACCGATATCCCAGCCAAAGAGTTTGCCCAGCCCCAGCGCAATCAGCACCGCGCTGGAAACCATGACCAGCGCCAGCATCAGATAATTTTTGCCGTCGCGGAAGAAAATAGAGAAAAAATTCGGCCCGGCTTCCACACCCACACAAAAAATAAATAACATAAAACCGAGATTAAGGGCGTTGGGATTCATCGTAAAATGCTGCTGGCCAAGCAGAAGAGAAACAACTAAAACGCCAATAGAATTACCCAGTTGGACTGAACCCAGGCGTAATTTACCCAGACAGAGCCCGAGCGCCAGTACGACGAATAATAACAGAATGTCATTTCCACTTAACAAATCTGCGACGTTTATATTCACGGTTTAACTTCTTGTTTACTAGTAACATGTTGAATTAAAGGGTGTTTTACGCTAAATTTATTGCACTGCCATCAGAGCAGCGGCAACATTCAGGAATTTCCGCGAATTACAGCCCAGAGCCAAATAAAACGGTCGTCATTTTAATCGCTTCACGCTTTTTCAGCCAGTAAAAGCCATGGCTTTTGTTTATTTAGAACAGGGAAAATCAGTCCGGCGTCATTCCGGCCAGGTGATAACATCAATTACCGAGAGAAGATCCTATTATGTTTAAGGGTATGTCCTGGACAAGCGTAGCGTTTAGTTTTGTTCTCTACAGCATCGTTTTTCTGGCGGTACGTTACGGTATGGTCATAGAGGGGACGGCCTGGGCACAGGCGAGGCCGGGCCTGTTGATGTTTACTCTGCCGGGCGCTATCGCGGCGCTGACCTCAAAAGAGCACCCGCTGACGATAGCGTTATTGGGCGCTTTACTGGCTACGCCGCTTTGCCTGATTTTTCTGCACTACTATTCGCTGCACTATCACGCACCGTTGCAGGAGCTGGCTTTTGATACCAGCGCGATATTCTGGTGCGGTTCCGGCGCGCTGGCCGTTATGCTCTGCCGCACGCTGTTCTGGCATTCGCACAGCTAAGCGCGGCAGGCAAAAAAAAGAGGGCCGCATGGCGGCCCTCTTTTTTATCATCCCAACAAAAGTCAGGAACAGAAAGTCTTACTGGAACAGGCCCAGGTTTTCTTTGGCATAGGCTTCAAAATCGGTGCAGCCGCCAATGTGAGTCTGGTCGAGGAAAATCTGCGGTACGGTTTCCACCGGTTTGCCCACGGTTTTTTCCAGATCGGCTTTGGTGATGCCTTCAGCGTGGATGTCCACGTAGCGGAAGTTAAAATCTTCACGCTCTTCGGTCAGTTTTTCAGCCAGTTCTTTAGCGCGGACACAATAAGGACAGCCAGGACGTCCAAAAATTACGGCAAACATAGGGTTCTCCTCAAAGGTCAGATTTAGTGTGATGTACATCACAACTTATCATGTAATGGCGCTTATCATGCCCACTTCCGCAGGTGAAAGAAAGAAGGAATTACCTGTCGTTTCGATTCGTTTCATCTATATAGAGATAAACCGGTTACGCTGTATGAACGCTTAACACCCAGAGACGGAGGCGGTATGGGCGGTTTAACCTTCAGTAACATGCCTAAACCAGTGCTGATTGCCGAGGCGCTGGGCGGAATTATCCTGCTGCTCTCTTACTTAGCGCTGCATCAGGTGCTACCCTTGCCTGCATCTTTTTCCGGAGCCTTTGCTGCCACGATCCTGCTTATCGTTGGCCTTATGATGATGCTGCCCGCCGCCATTGTGATGATGTGGCGTACGGCGAAAGCAATGGCGCCGGAGCTGTTTAACTTGTCTGAAAAATCCTCACCAGGAGAGAAGCATGACGCCGACCATTGAGCTACTTTGCTCCCACCGTTCTATCCGATCTTTTACTGACCAGCCCATAGGCGAGGCTGAACGAGCGGCGATTATCGCGGCCGCGCAGGCGGCTTCCAGCTCCAGCTTTTTGCAGTGCTCTTCCATTATCCGCATCACCGACAAAGCGGTGCGTGAGAAGCTGGTCGAGCTGACCGGCGGACAAAAATATGTTGGCCAGGCCGCCGAGTTTTGGGTTTTTTGCGCCGATTTTAACCGTCATCAGCAGATCTGTCCGGAAGCGCAGCTGGGCCTGGCGGAGCAGCTGCTGCTGGGCTGCGTGGATACCGCGCTGATGGGGCAAAACGCGCTGGTGGCCGCAGAATCGCTGGGGCTGGGCGGCGTTTATATCGGCGGCATCCGTAACAGCATCGCCGAAGTCACCGAGCTGCTGGGTCTGCCGAAGTTCGTGCTGCCGCTGTTTGGGCTGTGCCTGGGCTGGCCTGAGCAGATCCCGCAGTTAAAACCCCGCATGCCGGCCGCTATGCTGGTTCACGAGAATCGCTATCAGCCGATCGACCCGGACACGCTGGCCGCTTATGACGCCCAGCACGAGGCGTATTATCTGACGCGTGAAAGCAACGCGCGGCGTGAAAGCTGGAGCGAACATATCCAGAAAACCATTATCAAAGAAAGTCGTCCGTTTATGCTTGATTACCTGCATAAGCAGGGATGGGCAACCCGTTAAAACCCTTTCGGAGAAATCGGGTGAAAATAGCGATTCTTTCCCGGGACGGCTCGCTCTATTCCTGCAAGCGGCTGCTGGCAGCCGCCCAGCTACGCGGTCACAGCGTTGAAGTTATCGATCCGCTGTCCTGCTATATGAATATCAATCCCGGATCGTCGGCCATTCATTACCAGGGCAGGCAGCTGAGCCATTATGATGCGGTTATCCCGCGTATTGGACCGGCTATCACCTTTTACGGCACGGCCGTTTTGCGGCAGTTTGAGGTTTGCGGCAGCTATCCGCTTAACGAATCGGTCGCTATCACCCGCGCGCGCGACAAGCTGCGTTCTTTGCAGCTGCTTGCCAGGGAAGGCATTCCCATGCCGATTACGGGCTTTGCGCATTCGCCGGACGATACCAGCGATCTGATCGAGATGGTGGGTGGCGCGCCGCTGGTCGTCAAGCTGGTGGAGGGCACGCAGGGCATCGGCGTGGTGCTGGCGGAGACGCGTCAGGCGGCCGAAAGCGTGATTGACGCTTTCCGCGGCCTTAACGCGCATATTCTGGTGCAGGAATTTATCAAGGAAGCCAGAGGCAAGGATATCCGCTGCCTGGTGATCGGCGGCAGGGTAGTGGCG
This sequence comes from Erwinia sp. STN24, assembly GCF_041320675.1. NCBI lineage: Bacteria > Pseudomonadati > Pseudomonadota > Gammaproteobacteria > Enterobacterales > Erwiniaceae > Erwinia > Erwinia sp. STN24. Next base: position 148,545 of record NZ_JBGGPM010000001.1, read on the forward strand.
GCTATTGAGCGGCAGGCCAAAGAAGGCGAGTTCCGCTCGAACCTGCATCGCGGCGGCAAAGCGCGCAGGGTGGAGATCACCGACAGCGAGCGGGAGATTGCCGTGCACGCGGCGGCGACGCTGGGTCTGGACGTGGCGGGCGTGGATATTTTACGCGCCGAGCGCGGGCCGCTGGTGATGGAGGTTAATGCCTCACCGGGTCTGGAAGGCATCGAAAAGACCACGGGGAGGGATATCGCCACGCAGATGATCGCCTGGATTGAGCAGCAGGCGAAGCCTGGTTTCTGTCTGAAAACCGGCGGTTGACCTGATATTTACTACACAGCCGTGGTGTTCAGGGGCTTTTTTACGTAAGCTAGGGCGCAATTTTAAGGCAGTAAGAGACCAATTACATGGATTCACTCGTCGTTCCCGATATCGAGCTTTTACGACGTTGGCTGGATCAGCAGAGCATCACCTGGTTTGAGTGCGATTCCTGTCAGGCGCTTCACCTGCCGCATATGCAGAATTTCGACGGGGTGTTTGATGCCAAGCTGGATCTGGTGGACAACGTTATTCTGTTTTCCGCGCTGGCGGAAGTCAAACCCACCGCACTGATCCCGCTGGTGGGCGATCTGTCACAGATCAACGCCAGTTCACTGACGGTGAAAGCTTTCGTTGATATCCAGGATGATAATCTGCCCAAGCTGATTGTCTGCCAGTCGCTTACCATCACGGCTGGCCTGACCTATGGGCAGTTCGTGCATTTTATGAAGCAGAGTGAAGAGCAGATCTCAATGGTAGTGATGGAAGCCTTTGCCAATCATCTGCTGATGATGAGCGAAGAGGAAGATCGCGGCGAAATCATCGCTTCACACTCTATGCTGCACTGATTTTCAGTCACTATTTCAGGGCCTGGCGGCCCTGACGGACGCATATCTCCCTGTTTAAGGCCGCATCCGGCCGTTTCCTTCATTTTTCCCCCGCGCTTTTCCCGCTTTTATGCTGGCTCAGGGCCGTTTTTCCCCTATTTTCTGCGCCGTTTTACCGCTCCCGGCTCGCTTGCATAGAGTAAAACCAGGCGAATATCGATAAAAGGCGTTTTTTGCGCCCGGCTCTGGTCTGGCCTGCATTGTGGGACTATCCTTGCGAAACTGCATTTTGTGTGCAAGGTCGCAGCAGGTATAGGTTTTTTCTATTTAACAGCGCGGCGGCTAATCCTTACAGTAAGCGAAACGCCGTTGGCCCGCTTTTAGCCGTAATTATCTCTGTTCAGGAGGATGGAAAACATGTTCAACCAGCGTAAAAAATGGTTGTCAGGCTTGGTTGCTGGCATGGTGATGGCGGTTTCAGCTGGCGCCACGGCGGCGGATAAGACGCTGCACGTCTATAACTGGTCCGACTATATTGCGCCCAATACCGTGCCTGATTTTGAGAAGCAGAGCGGCATTAAAGTCGTCTACGACGTGTTCGACTCCAACGAGGTGCTGGAAGGCAAGCTGATGGCCGGCAGCACCGGCTACGATATCGTGGTGCCATCCTCCAGTTTTCTGGCGCGCCAGCTACAGTCCGGCGTCTTTCAGCCGCTGGATAAGAGCAAGCTGCCAAATTATAAAAACCTCGATCCTGATTTGCTGAAAAAGGTTGAGCAGCACGATCCGGGCAACAAATACGCCATTCCCTACCTTTGGGCCACCACCGGCATTGGTTATAACGTCGATAAGGTGAAAGCCGCACTGGGCAAAGATGCGCCGGTTAACAGCTGGGATCTGGTGCTGAAGCCGGAGAATCTGGAAAAACTCAAAAGCTGCGGCGTCTCTTTCCTGGACGCCCCGGAAGAGATTTTTGCTACCGTTCTGAACTACCTGGGCAAAGATCCTAACAGCAGTGATGCCAAAGATTATTCCGGCGCGGCGACCGATCTGCTGCTGAAGCTGCGTCCGAGTATCCGCTACTTCCACTCTTCGCAGTACATTAACGATCTGGCGAACGGCAATACCTGCGTGGCTATCGGCTGGGCGGGCGACGTTCTGCAGGCGAAGAATCGCGCTGCCGCCGCGAAAAACGGCGTGAACATCGCCTATAGCATTCCAAAAGAGGGCGCGCTGGCGTTCTTCGATATGCTGGCCATTCCTAAAGATGCGAAGAACATGGATGAGGCTTATCAGTTCCTGAACTATCTGATGGAGCCAGCCGTGATGGCGAATATCTCCAACAAGATTTTTTACGCCAGCGGCAATAAAGCGTCGGTGCCGTTAGTGGAGGCCAGCGTACGCGACAATCCGGGCATCTATCCCAACGCGGAGACGATGGCTAAATTGTTTGTGCTGAAAGTCCAGGATCCGAAACTCGATCGTGTGCGCACGCGGGCATGGACTAAAGTTAAAAGTGGCAAGTAGCTGAAGCCTCACTGAGTTATCACAGAGGCGACCCCGCCTCTGTTTTCTTTTTATACGGCATGACCGTTTAAAAGCGCCGGAGTGTAATGGAAGTGAACGACGCGATCCCTCGTCCGCAAAAAAAAGTCAGCAGGGCGGTTACGCCGCTGCTGGAAATTCGCAATCTGACCAAGTCCTTTGACGGACAGCACGCGGTTGACGACGTCAATCTGACAATTTACAAAGGTGAGATCTTCGCTCTGCTGGGCGCTTCCGGCTGCGGCAAATCCACGCTGCTGCGGATGCTGGCCGGGTTTGAAGCGCCTACCTCCGGGCAGATTATGCTGGATGGCCAGGATCTCTCCCACGTGCCGCCCTATCAACGCCCGGTCAATATGATGTTTCAGTCCTATGCGCTTTTTCCGCATATGACGGTAGAGCAAAATATCGCCTTCGGCCTGAAACAGGATCGGCTGCCCAAGGCTGAGATCGCCGAGCGCGTCAGTGAGATGCTGGCGCTGGTGCATATGCAGGAGTATGCAAAGCGCAAGCCGCACCAGCTTTCCGGCGGACAACGGCAGCGCGTGGCGCTGGCCCGCAGCCTGGCTAAACGCCCTAAGCTGCTGCTGCTGGACGAGCCGATGGGCGCGCTGGATAAAAAACTCCGTGACCGGATGCAGCTGGAGGTGGTGGACATTCTGGAGCGCGTTGGCGCGACCTGCGTGATGGTTACTCACGATCAGGAAGAAGCGATGACGATGGCCGGACGTATCGCCATTATGAATCGCGGCAAGTTCGTGCAGATCGGCGAGCCGGAAGAGATTTACGAGCATCCCACTACGCGTTACAGCGCCGAGTTTATCGGTTCAGCAAATATTTTTCAGGGAATGCTGCGCGAGCGCCAGCCAGACGGTCTGATTATCGACAGTCCAGGCCTGATCCATCCGCTGAAGGTTGATTCCGACGCATCCATTGTGGACGGCGTGCCTGTACACGTGGCGCTGCGCCCGGAAAAAGTCATGCTGAGCGATGAAGTGCCCGCCGATGGCTGTAACTTTGCCGTGGGCGAAGTGGTGTATATTGCCTATCTGGGCGATCTCTCCATCTACCATGTGCGCCTGCACAGCGGCCAGATGATCAGCGCGCAGTTGCAGAATGGCTATCGCTTCCGTAAAGGGGCACCGACCTGGGGAGACGAAGTCCGCCTCTGCTGGGATACGGATAGCTGCGTCGTGCTGACGCAATAAGGGGAGGCGTTTATGACTCAAGTTACTGCGTCCAGACGTCCGGCATTGCTGAACAGGCTGCGCTCAAGCCGCAAGCTGGCGATCGCGCTGCCTTATCTCTGGCTGGTCCTGCTGTTTCTGCTGCCGTTTCTGATCGTGCTCAAGATAAGCTTCGCCGATATTGCGCGAGCTATCCCACCCTATACGGACCTGTTCAGCTGGGCGGATGGTCAGCTGACCGCGGTGATCAATTTTGGCAACTATCTGACGCTGACGGACGATCCGCTCTATATCGATGCCTATCTGCATTCGCTTCAGGTGGCGGCAATTTCTACCGTAGCTTGCCTGATTATCGGCTATCCGCTGGCGTGGGCCGTGGCGTACAGTTCGCCTTCTACCCGCAATATCCTGCTGCTGCTGGTGATCCTGCCTTCCTGGACCTCCTTTTTGGTGCGCGTTTATGCCTGGATGGGCATTCTGAACGATAACGGCGTGCTGAACCGTTTTCTGATGTGGAGCGGCATTACCGATCATCCGGTGGCAATCCTTTATACCAATCTCGCGGTCTATATCGGCATTGTCTACTGTTATCTGCCTTTTATGGTGCTGCCTATTTACACCGCGCTTACCCGTATCGACTATTCGCTGGTGGAAGCCTCGCTGGATTTAGGTGCCCGTCCGCTGAAAACGTTCTTTAGCGTGATAGTGCCGCTGACCAAAGGCGGCATTATCGCCGGCTCCATGCTGGTGTTTATTCCGGCAGTCGGCGAGTACGTTATCCCGGAACTGCTCGGCGGCCCGGACAGCATCATGATCGGCCGCGTGCTGTGGCAGGAGTTCTTTAACAACCGCGACTGGCCGGTCGCCTCGGCGCTGGCGGTAATTATTCTGCTGATCCTGATCCTGCCTATCATCTGGTTTCATAAGCATCAGAACAAAGAGCTGGGAGAAAAAGCATGAGTGCTTTGCCGACCGTGCGCTCCCCGTGGCGTATTGCAATCCTGATAGTCTGCTTTTTCTTCCTGTACGCGCCGATGGTGCTGCTGGTGGTCTATTCCTTTAACTCATCGCAGCTGGCCGCCTGGGAAAGCTTCTCGCTGCACTGGTACAACGTGCTGTTCCACGATGGCGCGATGATAAGCGCGGTCACGCTGAGTCTGACCATCGCCGCGCTGTCGGCAACGGCCGCGGTGATTTTGGGCACGATGGCGGCGGTAGCGATCGTCCGCTTCGGTCGCTTTAAGGGATCAACCGGCTTCGCCTTTATGCTTACCGCACCGCTGGTGATGCCGGACGTGATCACCGGGCTGTCGCTGCTGCTGCTGTTTGTGGCAATGGGCAATACCTTTGGCTGGCCTGGCGATCGCGGCATGCTCACTATCTGGCTGGCGCACGTTACTTTCTGTACGGCCTATGTAGCGGTAGTGATCAACGCCCGTCTGCGCGAGCTGGACCGCTCTATTGAGGAAGCGGCAATGGATTTAGGTGCCACGCCGCTGAAGGTCTTCTTCGTGATCACCGTACCGATGATCGCGCCCGCGATCGTCACCGGCTGGCTGCTGGCCTTTACGCTGTCGCTGGACGATCTGGTGATTGCCAGCTTCGTTACCGGGCCGGGCGCGACCACGCTGCCAATGCAGATTTTCGCCACCGTGCGGCGCGGCGTTAATCCGGAGATTAACGCGCTGGCGTCGCTGATCCTGTTTGTGGTGGGTATTGTTGGCTTTATTGCCTGGCGGTTTATGGCGCACGAAGAGAAACAGCGCATTCGGGATGCGCAGCGCGCGCAAAAAGGTCACTAACGGCAGGCCGATCAGGGACGATCGGCCTGGCGGCGCCGCCAGCCTGAATGGCGGCGCGACTAGCCTAAAATCTTTATCACGCAGGCCTTAAAGATTTTCACCCCGACCGGCAGCGCATCCAGGTCAAAACGCATATCCGGATGGTGCAAACCCGGCGTCAGGCCGGTGCCCAGCCCCCAAAACCCTGCTTTGATTGCCGGACGCTGCACGGGATAGTGGAAGAAATCTTCACTGCCCGGCGTTGAGCGTACCGGCATTAACGCCGCTTCACCCAATACCTCTTTGATCGCTTCCGCCACCAGCGCCGTCATCTCCGCATCGATCTCAGCGGCGGGCATCGCTTTCAGCACTGCAATTTTAGCGGTAGCGCCGTAGGCCGCCGCGCTTTGCGTTATCGCTCGCTCCACCCGACTTTGCAGCTGCGTCATATCCTCGTTTTCCGCCGCGCGCAGGTCAAACACTACGCGGGCCGTGTCGGGAACGGAGTTAGTGACGCCCGCATCGCATAAAAACCGGGTGGCCTTGGCGCTCCAGCTTTTACCCGGCGCCATATGCACGGCGTTAACAGCCTGTACGGCGCTGACCGCGGCATCCAGCGCGTTGATGCCCAAATGCGGCCGCGCGGCGTGAGCGGTTTGCCCACCTATGGTGGCTTCAAGAGTGACGCAGGCGGAATAGTACATGGCGGGGATCGCGGTGCCGACGGCGCACTCCTCCGCCGGACGAAGATGAAAGCCCAGCAGCATATCCACATCCTCGACCGCGCCGCCTGCTACCATTGCCAGCGCGCCGGTGCCCAACTCTTCCGCTGGCTGGAAAATGAGCTTCAGGCGGCCTCGTTTAACTGCGTTCTCTGATTTTAGCTCCTGCGCGGCGGTCAGCACCACGGAAGAGTGCGCGTCGTGCCCGCAGGTATGGCGCGCGCAGGCCTCGCCGTCGATGATATGCCCCAGCGCGTCCATATCGGCGCGCAGCGCCAGCGTTGGGCCGGGTACGCCGCTGTCGAGCAGGGCGACGATACCGGTTGTGCCGTTGACGTTTTCCGTCACCTGAAACCCGGCAGCTTTCAGCTGCTGACCCAGGTAAGCGGAAGTCTTAAACTCCTCAAATCCCAGCTCCGGGATTTCATGCAGAAAGGCGTAATGTTCCAAAACTTTTAACACGATAAAGCCTCCATTAAGCGATAAAACGCATCACCAGCATGGCGATAACGGCATTCAGAACGCTGGTCAGCATCAGTAGCGGCCAGTGCTTTTTCGGCACGTCGGCCACGCCCAGCAGGCGACCCATATATTGCAGCTGCGATCCCATCAGAAAGATGGCCGGCGCCAGGATGGTAATATCGGTGCCGGTCAGCACGCCTTTCGCCAGCAGGCTTACCGCCACGCCGGTTCCGGCCGACGACGAAAGCCAGGCGGTTAGCAGCACCGTCACGGCTTCGCCCGGTAGCCCAAACAGGCCCATTACGGGCGCAAAGACCTTGCCGATAAAGGCCATCACGCCCAGCAGGTTAAGCATCTCGGCAATCACGTACGCCATAATGACGTTAGGCATTAAATTATGAATAGCGATATGAAACCCTTTGCGCGCGCCAACCACGAACACATCAAAAGGATTATGGGAAACGGCAACGGGCGGATTATTTTTCATGCTGGAAATCCTGCTTATAAACAGTAGCTAACACCAGGCGCACCACGGCAGCGCCAACAAACTTTAATACAAACATCAGCACCAGCGGCACCAGCACCGGGACGGAAAGCGAGACGAACAGCGCCGAGCCAATGGCAAAATAGTTGTTAATCAGCCCCGCGCCGGAGTATTGCCAGGCGGCCATAATCACCACGTCCTTTTTACCTATCTGTTTCTCATCGTGCAGCTCTTTGGTCAGCGCCGCGCCCGCGTCGGTGCTTTGCAAATCGGTGATCAGCGCCAGCCCGCAGCGGCCCGGAATGCCGAGCAGAGGTTTTAACAGCGGCGTCAGCAGTTTATGCGCGGCGCGGATGGCGCCATAGTGGGTGAAGATTTCCAGCAGGCCCAGCGCCAGCATCACCGTCGGCACCAGCGAAAGCGCAAACAGAAAACCGGCTTTAGCGCCCGTGCCGCCCTCACCGAGAAAGGTGGCGCGCGCGGCATCCTTAATGGTGCCGAACTTGCCGCCGAGGGTGGTGAAGTCAAACGCGCCCAGCCATTTTGCCCCTTCCACGTTTAAAAACAGGCCGGAAAAAAAGAGAATAGCCACGATCAGGGCCAGATAAGCGCCAATGCCTGGCGTCCAGTGTTCACGAGCTTTTGCCGATCCAGTCTCCATTTCTGTCTCCCGAGTAGCGATCCGAAAAATCTTATCCAGTGGCAATTGTGCGTAAACTGGACTAAACATAAATTGCTGCCAATTCAACAGGTGAGAAGCAGTTATCGTGCCAGGAAAGAGGATCGAGCAAAGAAAGCCTCGCGCTTTCTTTTTCTCTGGCGCTAACGAAGCGACAGCCGTGGCCGAAAGCACGGCAAACGAGGGCAGGGGAACGCTGCACGGGCATACCTGCACTAAAACGGAGCATGGACGGGAGAAAATGATGTCAGAGGTGCTGAAACAGGAGCCAGCCTGCGAGATCCCCGTCCCGGTGGTGGTGGCGGCAATCGCTATCATTATGACACGCTGCCTGAGCGTCGCGCTGGAAGTGCATGAAATGGGGCTGAATACGCTGCTGAATGTTATCCATCTTGCCGCGCAAAGCTGGAGCGCCACCCTGATATTTATCGCCAGCCAGCTGCTCTTTTTTATTGAGCTACGCTGTGCGCTTGCGCTATTGCATGGCCGCCGCTGGGGACGTCTGGGCTACGGCTGTTCGCAGCTAATCGTGATCGGTTATATGCTGATGGCGTCGGCGGGCTGGATCGGCCCGGAAATATTTTCTTTACACGGCGAGCAGGGGCATCTGCTGCTCTCGCAAAAGCTGCCTGACCTGCTGGTGCTGGGGCTGCTCTTTTTCCCTGCCAGCAGCCGGGAATTTTTTCAGCAGCGCTGATCCCACAGTGGTACAATCCCCGCCCGCTTTTGTTTGACGAGATTTGACATGCACTGCGCCCTTTATGATGCCGATCGCTGCCGCTCCTGCCAGTGGCTGGATCGCCCCTATTCGCAACAGCTGAACCAGAAGCAGTCTGAGCTGCAACAGCTTCTGTCCGCGCAGGCGGTCAGCGAATGGCTGCCGCCGGTCACTTCGGCGCAGCAGGGTTTTCGCAACAAGGCGAAAATGGTGGTCAGCGGCAGCGTGGAGCGCCCGCTGCTCGGCATTGTGCATCGCGACGGGACGCCAGTCGATCTTTGTGGCTGTCCGCTTTATCCCGACAGCTTCGCCGCGGTATTTGCGCAGCTGAAACCCTTTATCGCCCGCGCGGGTCTGACGCCGTATAACGTGGCGCGCAGGCGCGGCGAGCTGAAGTTTATCCTGCTGACGGAAAGCAGCCGCAGCGGCGAGCTGATGCTGCGCTTTGTGCTGCGATCCAAAGAGAAGCTGGCCCAGCTCACTAACGCGCTGCCCGCCCTGCAGGCGCAGCTGCCGCAGCTGAGCGTGATTTCAGCCAATATTCAGCCGGTGCATATGGCGATTCTGGAAGGCGAAGAAGAGATCCCGCTAACGGAAAATCAGGCGCTGGCCGACCAGCTGAACGACGTGCCGCTGTGGATCCGGCCGCAGAGTTTTTTTCAGACCAACCCGGCGGTAGCCGCCTCGCTGTACGCTACGGCAAGAGCATGGGTAAGCGAGCTGGGCGTCAAAAGCATGTGGGATCTGTTCTGCGGCGTAGGCGGCTTCGGCCTGCATTGCGCCACGCCAGAGATGTCGCTGACCGGCATTGAAATCAGCGCGGAGGCCATTGCCTGCGCTAAACGGTCAGCGGAAAAGATGGGGCTGGAGAAAGTCAGCTTCGCCGCGCTGGACTCTACGGCGTTTGCTACCGGCGAAGGCAGCACGCCCGATCTGGTGCTGGTCAATCCGCCGCGTCGCGGTATTGGCGCCGCGCTCTGCGAGTATCTGAGCCGCATGGCGCCGCCGTTCATTCTTTATTCCAGCTGCAACGCGCAGACCATGGCTACCGATATCGCCCGCCTGAGCGAATACACCCTTGTTAAAGTCCAGCTGTTCGATATGTTCCCGCATACCGCGCACGGCGAAGTGCTGACGCTGCTACGGCATCTCTGACTCGGCGGGCAGGTCAGCCGCCGGGCCAAGCCAGCGTTGCTTCAGCATGTGCAGCGTACCGTCATCGCTCAGGCTTTGTAGCGCGCCATTCAGCTGCTCCAGCAGCGCCTTATCGCCTTTACGTACCGCGATACCCAGGCCTGCACTGAAATAGCGATTATCCGTAATCGGCTTGCCTACGGCGTCCAGGCCGGGATTGCTTCTCAGGATGGTCTGCATGGAAGGCGTCTCGCCAAAAATGGCGTCGAGCCTGGCGCTGCGGATATCCAGAAGCGCATTCTGATAGTTGTCGTACGCGACAGGAATGATATCCGGCCACGAACTTTGCAGCCAGGCCTGTAAGGTTGTGGCATCGGCGACGCCAACGCGCTTGCCGCGTAGCTCCGCTAAAGAGGCGTAGCGGCCTTTAACCGCAATCACCATGCCGGAACTTTCCAGATAAGGCTGGGTGAAATCCGCCTCTTCCCGGCGCTCTTCGGTAATATCCAGGCCGGAAATCACCGCGTCATAGCGGTTGAATTTTAGCGAAGGCAGCAGGCGGTCAAAATCATTATTGGTAAAGAGACACTGCCGCGCTATTTTTTCGCACAGGGCTTTTGCCAGCTCGATATCAAACCCCACCAGCTGATGCCCGGCATTCAGGTAGACAAAAGGCGGATAGGTCGCCGAAGTGGCAAAGCGAAGCGGGCCGCTGGCCAGCGCGTTGGCAGCAAATGCGACAAGCAGAAAAACGCAAACCTTAAGCATGTCTCCGGCCCTTGCGTAAATATTATCGGGATAGTATGACGGCTGCCGCCGCGGCGTTATGCGCGGATTAACTGACGGTTAAGCGCTGTTATTTGACGAATGCCGACGACCGATGCCGCCGGCATGGTGGCTCAGCTACGGCGCTCGAAAGCCAGCGCTCGTCGTTCTATCAGGCGCATCATCAGCGTCAGCAGGCCGTTAACGCACAGGTAAATGACGCCTGCTGCGGCAAAAACCGTCACGTCGTAGGTTCGCCCGTAAAGCTGCTGTCCCTGGCCCATCACTTCCATTAGCGTAATGGTATAAGCCAGCGAGGTGCTCTTAAATACCAGCACCACCTCGTTGGAATAAGAGGAAAGCGCGCGTTTAAACGCGTAGGGCAGCAGAATGCGCAGCGTATCTTTACGGTTCATCCCCAGCGCGGCACAGGATTGCCACTGACCGGCAGGAATAGCTCTGACCGCGCCGTAAAACAGCTGGGTGGTATAGGCCGCGCTGTTAAGCGAAAGCGCGAGCAGGGCGCAAAGCCAGGGCTGCGACAGCCCGTTCCATAGCCACGGGATCGCCTGAATGGAAGGAAACTGTCCCGGCCCATAGTAAATCAAAAAGATTTGCACCAGCAGCGGTGTGCCGGTGAACAGCGTAATATAGCCGCGCACGACCTGGCTCAGTACCGGGATCTTCAGCGACAGGATCACCGTGAACAGCAACGCCAGCAGCAGCGCCAGCAGCAGTGAGGCCACCGTCAGCGTCAGGCTGGTATGCAGCCCTTTCAGCAGCTCGGGTAAATAGCTCAGCATCCGTTATTCCCCTGCTCAAAACGGGTGGTACGCGCTTCGATACGCTTTAAAACCTGCTGGCTGAGCAGCGTGATAATTAAATAAATCGCCGCCGCCACCATGTACCAGGTAAAAGGCTCCTGCGTGCGTGAGGCGATGCTTTTGGTTTGCAGCATAATATCGTTGACGCTGATCAGCGATACCAGCGCCGTATCCTTCAGCAGCACCAGCCACTGGTTGCCCAGGCCCGGCAGCGCGTGACGCCACATCTGCGGCAGGATCAGACGGAAGAATATCGCCGGCGTTTTCATGCCCAGCGCCTGGCCCGACTCCCACTGTCCCTGAGGCACCGCCTTCAGCGCGCCGCGCAGCGTCTGCGAAGCGTAAGAGGAATAAAGGATCGACAGCGCGATAACGCCGCAGAGAAACGGGCTGACGTCGAAATTCTCAATCGTCATCTGCACCGGCAATGAAGCGAAGCCCAGATGCAGCGTAAAGCCGTCGGAAAGCGTCAGTAACAGCTGCGAGGCGCCAAAATAGACGAACAGCACCACCAGAATTTCCGGCAGCCCGCGAAACAGCGTCACCAGCGCGGTGCCGATCCAGGCGACCGGCCGCCAGCGGGCGGATTCCCAGACGGCGAAAATCATCGCCAGAATCAGGCCTGCGGCCAGCGCAGAAACGGCAAGGCCGACGGTCATCCCGGCGGCGCTTGCAAGAGGATAAAATTCGTTCATTCCGTTATTGCTGGAACCATTTGCTGTAGATGGTTTTATAGGTGCCGTCGGCTTTCACTTTATCCAGCGCGGCGTTGAATTTGCCCTGAAGCTGGGTGTTGCCCTGGCGCAGGGCGATACCCAGTCCGGTGCCGAAGTAGTCTTTATCGGTGACCTTCTCACCAACCGCGGCCAGCGAGGTGTTCTGCTTCAGCCACTCGTTAACCACCGCCGTGTCGCCGAATACGGCATCAATACGGCCGTTTTTCAGATCCAGAATGGCGTTCTGATAGCTGTCGTAAGGCACGGTTTTTACCTCCGTCAGTTTCTCGGTCAGGTATTTCTGGTGCGTAGTGCCGTTCTGCACGCCGACGCGTTTGCCTTTCAGCGCGGCTACGTCAGCAACTTTGCCTTTCTGCGCGATAAATAAAGCGGAATTATCGTAATAGGCTTTGGTAAACAGCACCTGTTTTTCACGCTCGGGCGTAATATCCATTCCGGCCATCACGGCGTCGAAGCGACGGAACTTCAGGCTTGGGATCAGGCTGTCGAAAGCCTGATTGGTAAAGGTGCAGGTCGCGTCCATCTCTTTACACAGCGCGTTCGCTAAATCGACATCAAAACCCTGAATTTTGTTGTCGGAATCGACAAATTCAAAAGGAGGATAAGAGGCTTCAGTAGCAAAACGGATGGTCTGCGCGGCGCTGGCGCTCAGGCTTACACCGGCTAACAGCGCGGCAAGTACGATTTTTTTCATCATTATGTCCTGCATCAGTGCGAAAGATAATTGGCAAACGCTTCGGTTTGCGGCTGTGTAAAGCGGCTGGCGTCACCCTGTTCCACGATATAACCATTCTCCATATAGACGACGCGGCTGGCCGTTTTGCGCGCCACTTCGACCTCATGGGTAACGATCACCTGAGTGATATTGGTTTCAGAGAGTTCCTGAATAATCGCCACGATCTGCGCCGTGATTTCCGGATCCAGCGCCGCCGTTGGTTCATCAAACAGCAGCACGGCCGGTTCCATCATTAATGCGCGGGCGATAGCAACACGCTGCTGCTGTCCACCGGACAGGTGCAGAGGAAAACGGTCGGCGAATTTGGTCAGGCGCAGGCGTTCCAGCAGTTTTTCGGCACGAGCCAGCGCCCGATCCTTGCTTAATCCCAGCACGCGGCAGGGCGCTTCGATCAGGTTCTGCATCACCGTCAGGTGCGGCCAGAGATTGTACTGCTGGAACACCATGCCGACGTTTTGACGCAGCTCGCGGATAGCCGCGTCGCCCGGCGCTTTGCTGAAGTCGAAATGGTGACCGGCGATCCCCAGCGTGCCGGAGCGCGGCATCTCCAGCAGGTTCAGCACGCGCAGCAGCGAGCTCTTGCCGGCGCCGCTTGGGCCGAGCAGCACCAGCGTCTCGCCTTCCGGGCAGGTCAGCTGAATATCAAAAAGCGCCTGATGGGCGCCATAAAAGCAGTTTACAGCGTTTAGTTGAATACTCATGCGCAAAAAGTGAATAGCGATTAGTTCTGCGAATCTTAACGTTGACGGCATAGTTATGCAATCAGCGCGGCGAAAAATTCGCTTATGCAGGCAAGTTAACTACAAGGCTAGCACAAAATGAGGGAGGCTGGATGAAAATGCAGCAGAGGAAAGAGGCGCACCGCTCGTCGGCGGTGCGCGGAAAACACTATCGCAGCAGGCGCTGGCTGAGGGAGCCGCCTTCAATATGCGGCGCGGGGCCAAGATAGCGCACGTCGTCCACCGCCCAGCAGGTGCCCTCATGGATCATCAGCACTTCATCCTGCCAGCTTTGCGGCTTGTCACCGTCGCGGCTGAGCTTAACCCGCAGCGGAATATTGCGCGCGTCGTGGTTAGGGATTGACGATGAATCCGCTACGCTCGCCGAGGTGGCGCCCGCCGGCTGGCTTGAGAAGATATCCCCGCGCAGGGTCGCTTCTTTTTGCGGATCGCTATCGGCCTTCAGCAGCGTCTGATAGAGCCTGTCGCTGAGGTAAGGACGATATTTAGCCAGCTGGGTGGCGTTCGGCAGGCCCTGAGCAGGCTGCTCAAGGCGCAGATCGTAAAACGCCTGGGCAACAGAATCCGGGCCGCCTTCGACGCAGGGAGAGGTGCGGCTGCCATTATCCTTAAAGACGGGTTGTACCGTGGTACAGGCGCTGAGCAGCAGCGCCAGCGGAGCCAGAGCGGCAAGCTGTAACTTCATCTTGATTTCCTTATGGTTTCTGGATGGCGTTTTTTAGCATAAAGTATAGCTGGTCTGCCTGGCCATAAGAGCTAAAACCCTGGATTGAAGTTAAGGAGAAAATCATGCAATTTTCCACTACCCCAACGCTGGAAGGCCAGCCCATAACGGAATACTGCGGCGTCGTGACCGGCGAAGCGATACTGGGCGCCAATATCTTCCGCGATTTCTTTGCCGGCATTCGCGATATCGTCGGCGGCCGTTCCGGCGCATATGAGAAAGAGTTACGCAAAGCGCGCCAGATAGCCTTTGCCGAACTGGAAGAGCAGGCGAAGGCCATGGGCGCGGACGCCGTGGTCGGGATTGATATCGATTACGAAACCGTTGGCAAAGACAGCAGTATGCTGATGGTCAGCGTCAGCGGCACCGCGGTTAAAACACGGCGTTGATGCGCCTGCTGACGGCGCTGGTGGCGGCCATTGTACTGAGCGCCTGTACATCCGGTCTGGAAAAACAGAATGGCTACGTCGTGGATACGCGCCACGCCGCTTACGGGGCTCGTCCGCGTATTAAGGTGCTGGTTATTCACTATACCGCTGAGGATTTTCCCCGCTCGCTGGCTACGCTGACCGACCGGGAAGTCAGCGTGCACTATCTTATTCCGGCCAAACCCTTCCAGCATGGAAAACAACCGGTGGTGCTGCGGCTTGTGCCGGAATCCGAGCTGGCGTGGCACGCGGGCATCAGTTTCTGGCGCGGCGCGACGCGGCTCAATGATACCTCGCTTGGTATCGAACTGGAAAATCCGGGCTATCGCCGCACGCCGCAAGGGCGAGCCTGGTATCCTTTTTCCCGCGAGCAGATGGCCGCGCTGATGCCGCTGGCGCGGGATATCACCCGGCGCTACGGTATTCGCCCGCAGGATGTCGTCGGACACAGCGATATCGCGCCGCAGCGCAAGCAGGATCCCGGCCCGCTGTTTCCGTGGCGCTGGCTTTATCAACAGGGCATTGGCGCGTGGCCGGACGAGGCTCGCGTAAGCTATTACCTGGCGGGAAGAGCGCCTGGCCAGCTGACGGACAGCGGGCATCTGCTGTCGCTGCTGGCGCGCTACGGCTATGAATCGACGCCTGATATGTCGGCCACGCAGCAACAGCGGGTGATTGCCGCTTTTCAGATGCATTTCCGGCCCGCTGACTATTCAGGCGTGGCGGACGCGGAAAGCGAGGCTATCGCCGAGGCGCTGTTAGAAAAGTATGGCGGTTAGTCCGGCTGGCTGGCCAGAAACGCTTTCCATTCCGCGACCACTTTTTCCAGCGCCGGACGATCGACATCCAGATGCGTGACCAAACGCGTCACCGCGCCGGTATGCAGAACGATGCCTTTGCCACGCATCCAGGCTTTAAGCGGCTCAGCCTGATGTGCCGGCAGACGCACAAACACCATATTGGTGTTCTGACTGGAAACCTGCACGCCAGCGGCCTTTAGCTGCGCAGCCAGCCAGGCGGCGTTATCGTGATCGTCCTGGAGCCGCGTGACGTTGTGCTCCAGCGCGTAAAGCCCGGCCGCCGCCAGAATGCCCGACTGCCGCATGGCGCCGCCGGTCATTTTGCGCCAGCGCTTCGCGCGCTCGATATAGTCTTTGCTGCCGCACAGCAGCGAGCCGACCGGCGTACCCAGACCTTTCGACAAACAGATTGTCAGCGTATCGCAATACTGCGTAAGATCGCGCAGCGTGACGCCCAGCGCCACGGCCGCATTGAAAATGCGCGCGCCGTCCACATGCAGCGCCAGCTTATGGCTGCGCGTGAATGCCCAGGCTTCCTGCAAATAGGCCAGCGGCAGCACTTTGCCGTTATGGGTGTTTTCCAGGCTCAGCAGCCGGGTGATGGCAAAATGAAAATCATCCGGCTTGATAAACTGTTCGACCACGTCCAGCGGCAGCGTACCGTCTTTTGCTGCAAGGATCGGCTGCGGCTGAATACTGCCGAGTACCGCCGCGCCGCCAGCCTCATATTTGTAGTTATGCGCCAGCTGGCCAACGATGTATTCTTCGCCGCGCTGGCAGTGGCAGAGCAGCGCCACCAGGTTGGCCTGGGTGCCGGTCGGCAGAAAAAGCGCGGCCTCTTTCCCGCTGAGTGCGGCCGCTTTGGCCTCCAGCGCGTTAACCGTAGGGTCGTCGCCATAAACATCGTCGCCGGTTTCCGCCGCCATCATTACGGACAACATCGCGGCGGAAGGGCGGGTTACCGTATCACTGCGTAAGTCGATCACCGTTGCGCTCCTTAAAGGGCAAAACGGACGCCGCAGCGTCCGTGAGACAGACCAATGTTTTACCGCAGCCAGTTGGTTTTAGCCAGCTCGACCACTTCGTCGCCGCGACCGTTGATCAGCGCGCGCAGCATATAGAGGCTAAAGCCTTTCGCCTGCTCCATCTTGATCTGCGGCGGCATCACCAGCTCTTCGCTGGCGGTGACCACATCCAGCAGCACCGGGCCGTCGTGCGCCAGCATCTCTTCGATGGCGCCGGTCAGCTCGGAAGCGCGCTCCACGCGAATGCCCTTCACGCCGCAGGCGTTGGCGATATCGGCAAATGCCGGGTTTTGCAGTTCGGTGCCGTCGGTCAGATAGCCGCCGGACTGCATTTCCATCGCCACAAAGCCCAGCACGCTGTTATTAAACACCACCAGCTTCACCGGCAGCTTAAGCTGTGCTACCGACAGGAAATCGCCCATCAGCATAGAGAAGCCGCCGTCGCCGCACATCGCTATCACCTGGCGCTGCCTGTCAATAGCCTGCGCGCCCAGCGCCTGCGGCATGGCGTTGGCCATGGAACCGTGGTTGAACGATCCCAGCAGACGACGTTTGCCGTTCATTTTCAGATAGCGTGCGGCCCAGACGGTAGGCGTGCCGACGTCACAGGTAAAAATCGCGTCTTCGCTGGCCAGCTCGCTAAGCTGCTGCGCCAGGTACTGCGGGTGGATCGCCTGTTTGTCATTGGCGGTCGCCAGCTCGTCCAGACTCTTTCTGGCTTCCTGGTAATGCTTCAGCGCCTTATCCAGAAACGCGCGATCCTCTTTTACTTCGAGGCGCGGCAGCAGCGCGCAAAGGGCGGCCCGAACGTCGCCGACCAGCGCCATATCCACATGGCAATGCGACCCGATACTGCCCGGATCGATATCAATCTGGATAATTTTCGCTTTTTCAGGATAAAAAGCGCGGTAAGGGAAACGCGTTCCCAACAGGATCACCGTATCGGCATTCATCATGGCGTGATAGCCGGATGAAAAGCCAATCAGGCCGGTCATACCGACATCGTAAGGGTTGTCATACTCAATATGTTCTTTGCCGCGCAGCGCGTGAACGATGGGCGCTTTCAGCGTTTCCGCCAGCTGCACCACTTCCGTATGCGCGCCCGCACAGCCGTAGCCGCACATCAGCGTGATATTTTTTGCTTCATTAAGCAGCTGCGCCAGCTTGTCCAGTTCGCTGGCGGGCGGCTGCACGATAGGGAACTGCGGCGGATACCATTCGGCGCGAGCGTTTTCCGGCGCGGGCTGTAGCGCCACGTCGCCAGGAATAACCACGACCGACACGCCCCGATTGATAATAGCTTTACGCATCGCGATGCCCAGCACCTGTTGCAGCTGCTCGGGATTGGAAACCAGCTCGCAGTAGTGGCTGCACTCTTTAAACAGCTCCTGCGGATGCGTTTCCTGGAAATAGCCGCTGCCGATCTCGCTGGAGGGAATATGCGCGGCAATCGCCAGCACCGGCACGTTGTTGCGGTGGCAGTCGTACAGGCCGTTGATCAGATGCAGGTTGCCCGGCCCGCACGAACCGGCGCAGACGGCAAGCTGACCGCTGATTTGCGCTTCGGCCCCGGCAGCGAAAGCGGCGACTTCCTCATGACGAGTCGGCATCCATTCGATGGTGCCCATGCGGTTCAGGCTGTCGCTCAGCCCGTTAAGCGAGTCCCCGGTTACGCCCCAAATGCGTTTTACGCCGGCGTTTTCAAGTGTTTTCGCCACCAGTGCGGCTAGCGTTTGCTTCATTTCTGCTCCTTTAAAGCTTTAATCAGTGTCCCGAAGGGAGAGATCTTCAGCAAAAAGCATAGTCGAGGCTGAGCAAAGGGTAGGGCATTATACGGCGCGCGCCGCAGGCGAAAATAATGCGGCAAGGCATCAATGCAGCGCCGTTGCCAGATCTGCGGGTACGGAAGATGTCGGCCGCAGACCAAACTCTTTTTTCAGCAGCGCCTGAAGATTATCCGTGAGAAAACCCGGCGCCGTCGGGCCGGTGTAAATGTTTTTTACCCCGAGGGACAAGAGCGTCAGCAGCACGACAATCGCTTTCTGCTCAAACCAGGAGAGCACCAGCGATAAAGGCAGATCGTTAATGTCGCAGTTTAATTTTTCCGCCAGCCTGACCGCCAGCACGATAGCCGCATAGCTGTCGTTGCACTGGCCCACATCCAGCAGACGAGGCAGGCCGCCCAGCGTGCCGAAAGCCAGTTTGTTAAAGCGATATTTACCGCAGCCCAGCGTCAGGATCAGACAGTCATCGGGAATGGCGGTGGCCAAATCGGTAAAGTAGCTGCGCTGCACGCGATTGCCGTCGCAGCCGCCTACCAGAAAGATATGCCTCAGCTGATGCTGTTTCACCAGCTCAATCACGCTGTCGGCGGCGTCAAGCAGCGTCTGGCGGCCAAAGCCCGTAGTAATGGTGCGGGGGATCTCGCTGGTGGAGAAGCCCGGCATCTGCTGCGCCTGCGCGATAACGGCAGAAAAGTCGTCGTCGTGCAGGTGATTCACGCCGGGCCAGCCGACAATGCTGCGGGTCCAGATACGCTGCTGATAATCGCCTCTGAAAGGATCGATAATGCAGTTGGAGGTCATAACGATCGGGCCGGGAAAGGCGGCGAACTCTTTTTGCTGGTTCTGCCAGCCGCTGCCATAGTTGCCGACCAGATGCGCATAGCGCTTCAGTTGCGGATAGCCATGTGCCGGCAGCATTTCGCCATGCGTGTAAATGTTGATACCGCTGCCTGCGGTTTGTTCCAGCAACAGTTGCAGATCCCGCAGATCGTGCCCGGAAATCAGGATCGCTTTTCCCGCCACCGGCCGGGTATTAACCGCCACGGGCTGCGGCGAACCGTAAGTGGTGGTCTGCGCCTTATCCAGCATCGCCATGATGGCGAAATTCATTTTGCCGATATCCATCGCCGCCGCCAGCAGATCGCTGGCGCTGTCCGGCTGCGCACCCAGCCAGACCATGATCTGATGAAACTGTTGGTAAATGGTGTTATCGAAGTAGCCGTGAACATGGGCATGTTCCATATAGGCCGCCGCGCCTTTCAGGCCATACAGGCACAGCAGGCGCAGACCGATAATATCCTCATGCGCATGGCCGCGATTGGGGCGCCACGCCAGCGCCTGTTGCTGTAGCTGCCCAGGGTCATCGCTTTCCAGGACTATTGCCGCCGCAGGATAATTTTCTGCGCTGCAAGGAAGCTTGCAGCACGCTTTTAGCTGTTCCCGGTAGCTGGTGGCCTGACGGGCAAGCGCTACGATGCGTGAGGAATCAAAATTGACGTTAGTTAGCGTGGCAAACAGCGCCTTTGGTATGAAACTGTCGATATCATGCAGAATAATACCCTGCTGTCGCGCCACCAGCGCCCAGGCGGAAAGCCCCTGAAGCGTGGCAATCAGCAGATCCTGCAAATCTGACGTTTGTGCCAGTTTCCCACAGGCGCCGCGCACGCCGGTACAGCCGTTACCCGTAAGACGGCGTTGAGTTTGTTCACATTGCACGCAAAACATAGCCTTATCCTTTAAAGTTGCATTTAAAATGCAACATTAATCCTTCAGGACATAATCTGTCCTGAAAAAACGCAGCCAGGTTGATTTAACGCAAATTTACTGCGCTGAAACGCGGCGGAGGGCAAGAAGCGAGGATGAAAATTAATTTCGTGCAAAAAGGGGGCTTGAAAAATGACAGGACGGCGCCACTTTACTAAGGTTGGTAAAAGTTGCCCATAAAAATGCCAGCGACGCTGGCTGGCATTTTATTGCAAGGTTGGTCAGAATATCACTAAGCGGTCAGGCGCTGACAGCAACTGCCGCTTCGGCATTAACGGGGACAATCAGGCTGGCGTGATTGCCTTTTGGCCCCTGGTGCACATCAAACTGAACCTGCTGCCCGGCTTTCAGCGTTCGGTAGCCATCCATCTGGATAGTGGAATAATGAGCAAAGATATCTTCGCCGCCACCGACCGGACAGATAAAGCCGAAGCCTTTGGCATTGTTGAACCATTTAACAGTACCCGTCTCCATGCTTTTGGATCCCTCGCAAGACATTCAAATGGGTGAGGTAGTGAGGCATTGGCCTCCAGGCTGGTTAAAACGCATCCAGCATACGCCTGTACTGTAGAGAAATCGTACCAGGCGTCAAGCGAATGAAGAGGAGATGCCGGGATGAATTCATCAAAATTTGAAGCAGTTAACGCTATTGCTATTTTTGTGATGAAGGTCGCGTAGTTGCAGGTTGGTGCAAAAATTCACCGGCTTCGGACAGCATTTCGGGCGTGCTAAACTTACGCTTAAGGGTGTTAGTCTGATGCAGGCAGGCAACGTTTTCATATTGGGTACGTATGGGAAACACTAACGATTGGCTTAATTTTGAACATCTTGCAGAAGACAAACTCCGCGAAGGTCTCAAGCCGCCTTCGATGTATAAAGTTATTCTGAATAATGACGATTATACACCTATGGAATTTGTTATTGACGTACTGCAAAAGTTCTTTTCTTATGATGTTGAACGTGCAACGCAACTGATGCTGACGGTTCACTACCAGGGAAAGGCAATCTGCGGTGTCTTTACCGCCGAAGTGGCGGAGACCAAGGTCGCGCATATCAATAAATATGCGAGGGAGAACGGACATCCGTTGCTGTGTACGCTGGAAAAAGCCTGAATAAGGCGATCTAATGGGGGAGGTGCCTATGCTCAATCAAGAACTGGAACTCAGTTTAAATATGGCTTTCGCCAGAGCGCGCGAGCACCGACATGAGTTTATGACCGTCGAGCATCTGCTGTTGGCGTTGCTCAGTAACCCATCAGCAAGAGAGGCCCTTGAAGCCTGCACGGTGGATATTGTGGCTCTGCGGCAGGAGCTCGAAGCCTTCATCGAACAAACAACCCCGGTGTTGCCGGTCAGCGAAGAAGAGCGCGACACACAGCCTACGCTCAGCTTTCAGCGCGTTCTACAGCGCGCCGTTTTCCACGTGCAGTCATCCGGCCGCAGTGAAGTAGCGGGCGCTAACGTGCTGGTCGCTATCTTCAGCGAACAGGAATCCCAGGCTGCCTATCTGCTGCGCAAGCATGAAGTCAGCCGCCTTGACGTGGTTAATTTTATTTCTCACGGCACGCGCAAAGATGAGCAGGGGCCCGCTTCGGGCGCAGAAAACCCTGTTAACGAAGAGCAGGCAGGCGGGGAGGAACGTATGGAAAACTTCACCACCAATCTTAACCAGCTTGCTCGCGTAGGCGGTATCGATCCGCTGATCGGGCGGGATAAAGAGCTGGAGCGTACCGTTCAGGTTCTCTGCCGCCGCCGGAAAAACAATCCGCTGCTGGTGGGCGAATCGGGCGTGGGTAAAACCGCGATCGCCGAAGGGCTTGCGTGGCGTATCGTGCAGGGCGACGTGCCTGAAGTGATGAAAGACGCCACTATCTACTCGCTGGATATCGGGTCGCTGCTTGCCGGTACTAAATACCGCGGCGATTTCGAGAAGCGCTTTAAGGCGCTGCTGAAACAGCTTGAGCAGGATAACAGCAGCATTCTGTTTATCGATGAGATCCATACTATCATCGGCGCCGGTGCCGCTTCCGGCGGGCAGGTAGATGCCGCCAACCTGATCAAACCGCTGCTTTCCAGCGGCAAAATTCGCGTGATGGGGTCCACCACCTATCAGGAATTCAGCAATATCTTTGAGAAAGATCGCGCGCTGGCGCGTCGTTTCCAGAAAATCGATATTACCGAGCCTACGGTAGATGAAACGGTGCAGATCCTGAACGGCCTCAAGCCGAAGTATGAAGCGCACCATGACGTCCGCTATACCGCAAAAGCAGTACGTGCAGCGGTTGAGCTGGCGGTGAAATATATCAACGACCGTCATCTGCCGGATAAAGCGATTGACGTGATTGACGAAGCGGGCGCGCGCGCACGCTTGCTGCCGGTCAGCAAGCGCAAGAAAACGGTTAACGTGGCGGATATTGAATCCGTGGTTGCCCGTATCGCGCGTATTCCTGAGAAGAGCGTTTCCGCCACGGATCGCGACACTTTGAAAACGCTCGGCGACCGGCTGAAAATGCTGGTGTTTGGTCAGGACAACGCTATCGAAGCCTTAACCGAAGCGATCAAGATGAGCCGGGCCGGTCTGGGGCAGGATCGCAAGCCTGTCGGTTCCTTCCTGTTTGCCGGCCCTACGGGCGTGGGTAAAACAGAGGTCACCGTACAGCTGGCGAAAGCGCTGGGCATTGAGCTGCTGCGTTTTGATATGTCGGAATATATGGAACGCCATACCGTCAGCCGTCTGATCGGCGCGCCTCCGGGCTATGTCGGTTTCGATCAGGGCGGGCTGCTGACGGACGCGGTGATCAAGCATCCGCACGCCGTGGTGCTGCTTGATGAGATCGAGAAAGCGCATCCGGACGTCTTCAACCTGCTGCTGCAGGTGATGGATAACGGGATGCTGACCGATAACAACGGGCGTAAAGCCGATTTCCGCAACGTGGTGCTGGTGATGACCACGAACGCTGGCGTACGTGAAACCGAACGTAAATCTATTGGTCTGATCCATCAGGACAACAGCACCGATGCGATGGAAGAGATCAAAAAGATCTTTACGCCAGAGTTTCGTAACCGCCTGGATAACATTATCTGGTTCAAACACCTCGACAGCGAGGTTATCCATCAGGTAGTGGATAAGTTTATCGTTGAGCTGCAGGCGCAGCTGGATGCGAAAGGCGTCTCGCTGGAAGTCAGCGACGAAGCGCGCAACTGGCTGGCAGAAAAAGGCTACGATAAAGCGATGGGCGCGCGTCCAATGGCGCGTACGGTGCAGGAAAACCTGAAAAAACCGTTGGCGAACGAGCTGCTGTTTGGCTCCCTGGTGGACGGCGGGTCGGTTTCGGTGGCGCTCGACAAAGAGCAGAACCAGCTGACTTACCAGTTCGTGAGCGCCGAAAAGCGCAAAACGGAAGGCTCTGTACATTAGGCGTAAAAAAACTAAAGGCCGAAGATTCTTCGGCCTTTTTTTTACCCGTGCGGCGCATCAGGCGCCAGCATCTGCAGTAAATCAGGTTAGCGGATACGGAAGGTGATACGACCTTTGTTCAGATCGTATGGGGTCAGTTCTACGGTAACCTGGTCGCCCGTTGAGATACGGATATAGTTTTTGCGTATCTTACCGGAGATATGCGCAGTAATGACGTGTCCATTTTCCAGTTCAACACGGTACATAGTGTTAGGTAATGAATCCACTATCTTACCCTGCATTTCAATATTATCTTCTTTGGCCATCAAATCCTCTGGGTGTTATAACCTTTGTCTCGAATCAGCAAATAATGCCGATTTAAGAACGTTATGTAAAGAATAGCTGATGATTCCACCAGCGTCGGCCTCCCTGCGGCATAAGCAGCGCACGGAAACGCGTAATCAAGAGTTGGTACAAAACCGGGGGGAAAGTGCGGTCTTCAAAAAGGCTTATACACGCATACCAAGCTCTCATATTATACCATTATTATCCTGGTCTGCGTGGAAAACATCACCGTACGGTCTTAAAAAAGGGTCTGCTGACGCCAGCATTCGGGCGGAAGCGGCTGTTTGGCCAGCAAATCAAGCTGTTTAAGATAGTCAGCGCGGGACATCTCTTCGGCGCCAAGCGAAGCGGTATGGGGATTCAGCACCTGACAATCGATCAGCCTGCCGCCCTGCTGTAGAAAATAGCGGCTGAAAACCAACAGTGCCGTTTTTGAGGCATTTTCACAGCGGCTGAACATCGATTCGCCGCAAAAAATCTGCCCCAGCGCCAGGCCGTACATACCACCAACCAGTTCTTTGTCGTGCCAGACCTCGATGGATTGCGCTTCGCCAGCATCAAACAGCTGCTGCCAGGCGTGCTTCACGGCGGGCGTGATCCAGGTGCCTTCCTGACGATCGCTGGCGCAGCCTTCCACTACTTCGCTAAAGCTTTGATTCAGCGTCACGCGATAGGGCGATCGCTGATGAAAACGCTTCATGCTGCGGCTAAGGTGAAACTTTTCCGGCCACAGCACCGCGCGCGGATCCGGCGACCACCATAAGATAGGATCGCCTGGCGAAAACCAGGGAAAAATCCCGCGCTGATAGGCGCTGAGCAGGCGGGGCAGACTTAAATCGCCGCCCATCGCCAGCAGGCCGTTCGGTTCACGCAGCGCCATCTCCGGCGGTGGAAAATTAAGTGATTCTCTTGAGAGCTGCATCAGGCGCATAGTCACTGTCTCAGTAATGCGAGAAGGCTATGACTATACCGTAATCCGCTGCAGGAAAGCGCTGTAACGGCTGCGTTTTGAGATTAATTCGACGTGGGTTCCCTGTTCGACCACGGTGCCGCTTTCCATAAGGCAAATTTTGTCGAAATGGCGTAGCCCCTGCGGACGATGCGTGACCACGATCATCGTTTTGCCGCGGGCGGCTTCCCGCAGCAGGGTAAGGATCTGCCGTTCGGTGTGGGTGTCCAGCCCTTCCGTCGGCTCGTCGAGCAGCAGTAAAGGGCCGTCGTGCAACAGCGCGCGGGCCAGCCCCAGCCGACGCCGCTCGCCACCCGACAGCTGACGGCCGCCTTCGCCCAGCCAGGCATCGAGGCCTTCAGCGTTAATCAGCGTTGTCAGCCCGACTTTTCGCAGCATGGCGAGCAGCTCGTCGTCATGGCGATGCGGCGCGGCCAGCAATAAATTATCGCGTAACGTGGCGTTAAACAGATACACGCGCTGCGTCACAACGCCGGTAGCCCTGCGTAATGTGGCTTCATCCCACGCGGCCAGCGGACGATCGTTTAACCGGATTTCGCCGTTTGTCGGATCCCATGCGCGGGTGAGCAGCTGAAGCAGCGTGGATTTACCGCAGCCGCTGCTGCCCAGCAGCGCAACGTGTTCACCTTGTGCAATGTCCAGGGAGATCGAGCGCAGCACGGGAAAACCTTCGTTATAGCTGAAGCTGACATCATGCAGCTTTAGTCGGATACCGGCAGGGCTTTTGCCCTGCTCAGCCGGAAAGTTCACGGCCGGATTTTGCAGAATCACTTCATTAACGCGACGGGCAGAGGCGAAGACTTCCCCCAGATGCAGAAAGGCGCCGCCAACCGGAGCCAGGGCTTCGAAGGCCGCCAGCGCGCAAAACAGGAACAGAGCGAGCGTGGCGTCATGAAACAGCGCTGAGGCTGACCAGAGCAGTAAAACGGCCGTCGCGCCGGTAATAATCGTCAGCAATCCCTGCGATAAGCCGGTAAGACGGGCGCGGAAGCGCTGAGCGCCCAGCCAACGCGCTTCCGTGTTATCAAGCCGGGCGCGAAAGCGCTGCACGCCGCCATAAATTCGCATCTCCGCCTGGCTTTGCAGCCATCCCGTCAGCTGGCTACGATACAGGGCGCGCAGGTGCGCCAGCGCTTCGCCTTCTTTCCGTCCCAGGCGGTAAAAGATTGGCGGCAGCAGCAGCAGCGTCGCCAGCATGATACCGCCCAACATCAGCGCCAGCGGCCAGTTCAGCGAGCCGAGCAGAAGCGTTACCGTCACAATCGCGACAAGCGCGCCGAGTAGGGGAGAGAGCAGGCGCAGATAAAGGTGATCGAGCGTATCCACATCGGCTACCAGCCGATTCAGAAGGTCACCCCGCTGGAAACGAGCCAGCGCGCCGGGCGAAAGCGGGATCAATTTATTAAAAGTGAACACGCGTAAATCTTCCAGAATACGAAAAGTACCGTCATGGCTGACCAGCCTTTCCGCATAGCGAGCGACGGTGCGTAAAATTGCGGCGCCTCTTACGCCAGCCGCAGGAAGCATATAGTTAAAACTGTAAAGCCCGGCGGCGCCCGCCAGCGAGCAGGCCGCAAGAAACCAGCCGGAAAGCGTCAGCAATGCGATGCTCGCCAGCAGCGTCACGACCGCCAGCAAAATGCCCAGCATCAGGCGCGGAGCATGCGGGCGCAAAAGCGCAAGCCAGGGTCGGATTAGCTTCATGCCTGCGCCTCCTCAACCAGCGCTTTAAAGGGGCCGGGCCGTTGCAGCAGCTGCGCTTTACTGCCCTGCTGGACGATTTCTCCCGCCTGGAGCAGCCAGACTTCATCCCACTCCGCTAAGCGATCGAGCCGATGGGTAATAAACAACGTGGTCTGATTGAAAGAGGCGGCCAGCAGCGCCCGGTTTACGTGCTCGCCAGCCGGGCCGTCAAGGCTGGCATCAGGCTCGTCGAGCAGCAGCAGTCGACAAGGCTTGTAAAGCGCTCTCGCCACAGCGATGCGCTGCGCCTGCCCTACGGAGAGGGCCGCCGCCTGTTCGCCGACCGCGCTTTCCAGGCCTTCAGGCAGGCGCGCCAGAAACTCGTCCACGCCAGCCAGCTCGCAAACCTGCTGTAACCTGAGCGGATCGCCCTCGCCATGCGCAACAATATTTTCGCGTACGGTCTGCGCAGGTAAATGTGGGTTCTGTCCCACCCAGGCAAGCTGCTGTTGCCACCAGGACGGCAGGATATCACGCAGCTCCGTATCGTTTATTTTCAACGATCCCTGATAGGGCAAATACCCGGCCAGGACGTTCAGCAAAGAGGTTTTGCCCGCGCCGCTTCGCCCAATCAGCGCCACTCTTTTCCCTGCGCTAAGGGTAAAATTGAGCGGCCCGACAAGCTCTATCCCCTCGTGCGTCATAATCCGCAAATCAGCGGCGGTAAGCGTCATACCTTGCTCAACGTTGGGCGTCAGCGTGCCGGATGATGCCTGAAGCCGTTCCGCTGTCAGGAATTTTTCCAGCGCGTCAGCGGCGCCTGTAGCCTGCGCTTTGGCATGATAAAACGTGCCCAGCTCTCTGAGCGGTTGAAAAAATTCCGGCGCAAGGATAAGCGACAGAAAGCCGGCAAAAAGCGTGATGCCGGTGCCGTAATGGCCGAAGTTCAGCTCGCCGAGGTAGGAAAAACCAAAATAGACCGCCACCACTGCTACAGAAACGGCAGCAAAAAACTCCAGTACGGCGGAGGAGAGAAAGGCCAGCCGCAGTACTTCCATGGTTCGTTGACGAAAGCTGGCCGAAGCGGTGCGAATACGATCGGTTTCCGCGTCGGCCTGATTAAACAACCGCAGCGTTTCCATGCCCTGAAGGCGGTCGAGAAAATAGCCGCCGAGCCGTGCAAGGGCCTGAAAATTACGCCGGTTAGCGTCAGCCGCGCCCATGCCGGCCAGCGCCATAAACAGCGGAATAAGCGGGGCCGTCAGCAGCAGGATCAGCGCTGCCACCCAGTTTACGGGAAACAGAACAGCAAGGATCAGGCAGGGGATGAGCGCGGCCAGCAGCGTTTGCGGCAAATAACGCGCGTAGTAATCCTGAAGGTTATCAATTTGCTCCAGCAAAAGCGTGGTCCAGCTTCCGACAGCCTGACCCTGGATAACGGCGGGGCCAGCCTTAGTCAGCTTGTCCAGAATATCGCGGCGCAGTTTCTCCCGGATGGCCCGGCCCGAAGCGAACCCGGCCAGCTCACGCAGCCACAGCAATACGCCGCGCAGCACAAAACAGGAAAGCAGCAGAATAAATTGCGGAAGAAGCGCATCGCGAGAAAGATGATCAACGATCAGCCCTTGCAGCAGGGTAGCCAATACCCAGGCCTGGTAAACAATAAGCAGCGCGCCGACCATGCCGATTAGCAGCGATAGTCTGAACCAGAAATTGCCGCAGATACGCTGTTTTTTTAGCCAGGAAAGGAGCTGTTGCTGTCGGAATTTATCCATGCTGTACCAATATGCCGCGCGTTGGGGCAGGTAAAATTGCAATGCCATGCCCTTAGTAAGGGTAATCGCGAGCAATGGTACAGCGCAGAAAATAAAAAGGCGACCTTAACAGGTCGCCTTTACCGAGATCGCATCAAAGCAGTAACGATTACTGAGATTCTTTAACTAAACCATCCAGATAGCGTTCCGCATCCAGCGCGGCCATACAGCCGGTGCCGGCAGAGGTAATCGCCTGACGATAGGTATGATCCATAACGTCACCTGCGGCGAACACGCCCGGAATGCTGGTTTGCGTTGCATTACCGTGCAGGCCTGACTGCACTTTGATGTAGCCGTTTTCCAGATCCAGCTGATCTTTAAAAATCGCCGTATTCGGGCTGTGGCCGATAGCGACAAACAGACCGGCAACGCTCAGTTCCTGCTGCGACTCGTCCAGCGTGGAGCGCAGGCGCAGCGAGCTGACGCCCATCTGATCGCCCATGACCTCGTCCAGCGTCTGGTTGGTATGCAGCACGATATTGCCGTTACGCACTTTTTCCATCAGGCGATCGATAAGGATTTTCTCTGCGCGGAAGCTGTCGCGACGGTGGATCAGATGCACTTCCGACGCAATATTCGCCAGATACAGCGCTTCTTCTACGGCCGTATTGCCGCCGCCGATCACGGCTACCTTCTGATTACGGTAGAAAAAGCCGTCACAGGTTGCGCAGGCTGAAACGCCGCGGCCTTTAAACGCTTCTTCAGAAGGCAGGCCAAGGTAGCGAGCGGAGGCGCCGGTAGCAATAATCAACGCATCTGCCGTGTATTCACCGCTGTCGCCGATCAAACGGAAAGGGCGATGCTGTAAATCAACGCTGTGAATATGATCGAAGATAATTTCAGTATTAAATTTTACCGCATGTTCATGCATACGTTCCATCAGACCCGGACCGGTCAGATCGTGCGGGTCGCCGGGCCAGTTTTCCACATCCGTGGTGGTGGTCAGCTGGCCGCCTTTTTCAAGCCCGGTGATCAGCACGGGGTTGAGATTAGCGCGCGCTGCGTAAACAGCCGCCGTGTATCCAGCGGGGCCGGAACCTAAGATAAGTAATTTACTGTGTCTGGCCGTGCTCATGAGACCCTCATTATTTAGCTGCCAACTATGTTGCGATTGTAGGGAATTTAGGTCGGCAACAAAAGCGTTCTGCGATTTTGTTAGCGATGGTTGCAAAAGGTTTAACCGATTTCCCTTAGGGAGCAACGGCACCACTGCGCCAAAGCAGGGCGAAACGCGCTGTAAAATGGTGCAATGAGTAAATTTTTTCATTATAAAACAGTCATGCAGCGCAACATCTGGCATGTTGTACTGATTTTGGTTGTTTTACTTTGACAATCGGCTGTGCTTTTGCGAAAACAGTGGGGGAAGCAGAGGACATTTGAGCTTACAAGACAGATTTTTCCTGTTTTGGGACATCCGGCTCAATAAACTCAGTCTGTCATTGGTCATGACGCATGGTGTGGACAGACAACATGCGTCATACGGATGGGCGTGATAACACCGCAACAGGCTCCAGACTTCACTTAGAACAACCCTGCGATAATGATTTCGTTCAGGGTGTGGCAGGCAAAGGGAAGGCATTAAGAGAGACAATAATAATGGTAGACAATAAAAAACGGCCTGGAAAAGATCTCGACAGAATCGATCGTAATATCCTTAACGAACTGCAAAAGGATGGACGTATCTCTAACGTCGAGCTTTCCAAACGCGTAGGTTTATCACCTACACCATGCCTTGAGCGCGTTCGTCGTCTTGAAAGACAGGGGTTTATCCTTGGCTATACCGCCCAGCTGAATCCGCACTATCTGGATGCCTCGCTGCTGGTATTTGTTGAGATTACTCTGAATCGTGGCGCGCCCGACGTGTTTGAACAATTTAACGCCGCAGTGCAAAAACTTGAGGAAACTCAAGAGTGTCACCTCGTTTCAGGCGATTTCGACTACCTGTTGAAAACGCGCGTGCCGGATATGTCCGCCTACCGTAAATTGCTGGGTGAAACCCTGCTGCGCCTGCCTGGCGTAAACGATACGCGGACCTATGTGGTCATGGAAGAAGTGAAACAAAGTAACCGCTTAGTCATTAAGACGCGGTAACACAGGGCAGGTGCAAAACCTGATAGGTTTCGGTACACTCCTGTGAATTCATACAGTTTCAGCGTCGGGCCTGCCCGACGCTGTTGCCTCCATTGTTTACAGGCACCTGGAGAGTACTCTTGAGCCAGGAATATACAGAAGATAAAGATGTTTCTCTACAGTCGCTGAGCAGCGGTCGTCGCCTGCTTGAAGCGTTACTGATTGTTGTGGCGCTTTTTGCCGTCTATTTGATGGTGGCGCTGTTGAGCTTTAACCCCTCCGATCCCAGCTGGTCGCAAACCGCCTGGCATGAACCCATCCATAATTTGGGCGGCGGCATTGGCGCATGGCTGGCAGATACGCTGTTCTTCATTTTTGGCGTGATGGCCTACGCCATTCCTGCGGTTATCCTCGGACTATGCTGGATCACCTTCCGCCAGCGGCATTCGCAGGATTACATTGATTACTTTGCGGTGGCGCTGCGCCTGATCGGCGTACTGGCGCTCGTGGTCACATCCTGCGGCCTGGCGGCGCTAAACGCTGACGATATCTGGTATTTTGCTTCCGGCGGCGTAATTGGCAGCCTGCTCAGCAATGCGATGGCGCCATGGTTTAACGCCGCAGGCGGCACCCTGACGCTGCTGTGCGTGTGGGCGGCCGGTCTGACGCTTTATACCGGCTGGTCCTGGCTGACCATCGCTGAAAAAATTGGCGCGGCTGTCATGGGCGTACTGACTTTCGCCAGCGGGCGTTCGCGCAGTGACGAATACAGATATGACGATTATGACGATGAAGAAGAGCCGGATGAAAAACCGGTTCCGAAGCAGCGTGCCCGCTACGATGATGAAGACGATATCCTGCTGGCAGTGCCGGCAACGGCCGAAGAGGACGACAACGATCCGCTGCTGAGCAAGCCTGCGGCAGCCCCGACGGCGGCCGCTGCCGCTGCACAGACGGTTCCCACGGTAGCACCTGTGGCGCCGGTAGCGTCCGCAGCTACCGCAACGCCGGCTTCCACAGTTACTGTAGCGCCCGGGAGCGCTCAGCAACAGGCCGAGCCTGCTGCACAGGTTTCCACGCCGTCAGCAGCGGCAGAGCCTGAACTTTATCGCTTCGAGATGCCGGCGGAAACGCCTGCGCCATCGGTTCCTGTCGCTGATGAAGATGATGCTCCCCGCATGGGCAACTGGCGGGAAGCGGATGCCTCACCTTTCGATTTCTCTACGACGCAGCCGGCTCAGCCGCAGCAGGTCGCACAGGATCTGGCCAGCGCGGCGCAGTCTGCCGCCGCCCCCACAGCGTTTATGCCAGGCTTCAGCGCCACCAGCGAGGCGGCTCCGGCTAATCCGCAGGTCAAGCAGGGTATTGGCCCCGCTTTGCCGCGGCCGAATCCGGTTAAGCTGCCGACGCGTCGCGAGCTGGCTTCCTATGGTATTAAGCTGCCTTCGCAGCGTATAGCGGAAGAAAAAGCGAAAGAAGAGGAGCAGCGTCTTCAGGCTTCTGCGCCAACAGGGGCGGAAGAGCCGGGCCAGGATGAAAGCCATCTGCGCGACGCTTTTGCCGCTCAGCAGCAGGCGCGTTACGCTGCGCCTGATAGCGCAGCAAACAGCGCGCCTGTAGCAGAAAGCGCTGAGGAAGATGAAGAGGAAGCGCGTCATCAGGCCGAGCTTGCCCGTCAGTTTGCCGGACAGCAAAGCCAGCGTTATGGACAGCCGCAGCAAAGCGCACCTGCCTCCACGTTGGATACCGGTGGCGCATTTGATTTCTCGCCTAAAGAAGATTTGGTTGATGATGGCGCAGGCGAACCGCTGTTTACGCTGCCGCCTGAAAATCAACAGAGCAGGCCCGCTGCGCAGTGGCAGCAGCACAGCCAGCCTCAGGAACCTGTAAAACAGGCTGCACCAACGTGGCAGTCAGCCGCTCAGGAGCCCGTACAACCTGCCGCGCCAGCATGGCAGCCAGCCGCTCAGGAGCCCGTACAACCTGCCGCGCCAGCATGGCAGTCAGCCGCTCAGGAGCCCGTACAACCGGCCGCGCCAGCATGGCAGTCAGCCGCTCAGGAGCCCGTACAACCGGCCGCGCCAGCGTGGCAGCCAGCCGCTCAGGAGCCTGCGCAACCGGCCACGCCAGCATGGCAGCCAGCCGCTCAGGAGTCTGCACAACCGGCGGCGCCAGCGTGGCAGCCAGCGGCTCAGGAGCCTGCACAACCGGCTGCGCCAGCATGGCAGCCAGCCGCTCAGGAGTCTGCACAACCGGCTGCGCCAGCGTGGCAGCCAGCGGCTCAGGAGCCTGCACAACCGGCCGCACCAGCATGGCAGCCAGCGGCTCAGGAGCCGGTACGCCAGGCTGAACAAATCCAGCCGGAAGTCAAGCCACAGGATAGCCTGTTCCATCCATTCCTGGTGCGTCATGAGCAGCCGCTTGAGAAACCAACCACGCCGCTGCCTACCCTGGATCTACTGACGGCACCGCCAGCGGAAGCCGAACCCGTCGATATGTTTGCTCTTGAGCAGACTGCCCGCCTGGTGGAAGCCCGCCTGGCCGACTATCGGGTTAAAGCCGAGGTGGTTGGTATCTCTCCAGGGCCGGTTATTACCCGCTTTGAACTGGATCTTGCGCCTGGCGTGAAGGCCGCGCGTATTTCCAATCTGTCGCGCGACCTGGCCCGCTCGCTTTCTGCCGTAGCGGTTCGTGTGGTGGAGGTGATCCCCGGCAAGCCTTACGTTGGACTGGAGCTGCCAAACAAGCATCGCCAGACCGTTTATATGCGTGAAGTGCTTGAATGCGATAAGTTCCGCGACAATCCGTCGCCGCTATCGGTGGTGTTAGGAAAAGATATCGCAGGCCAGCCGGTGGTGGCCGATCTGGCGAAAATGCCGCACCTGCTGGTCGCCGGTACAACTGGTTCCGGTAAGTCCGTTGGCGTTAACGCCATGATTATTAGCATGCTTTATAAAGCCACGCCGGAAGAAGTGCGCTTTATTATGATCGACCCGAAAATGCTTGAGCTGTCGGTCTATGAAGGCATCCCGCATCTGTTGACCGAAGTGGTCACGGATATGAAAGATGCCGCCAACGCGCTGCGCTGGAGCGTCGGCGAAATGGAGCGTCGCTATAAGCTGATGTCGGCGCTGGGCGTGCGTAACCTGGCGGGTTATAACGAAAAAGTTAAGCTGGCGGAAGAGATGGGGCGGCCTATTCCCGATCCGTTCTGGAAGCCGGGCGACAGTATGGAAACATCGCCGCCGATGCTCGAAAAACTACCTTACATCGTAGTGCTGGTGGATGAGTTCGCCGATCTGATGATGGCCGTGGGTAAAAAGGTGGAGGAGCTGATTGCGCGTCTGGCGCAGAAAGCGCGTGCCGCCGGTATTCACCTGGTGCTGGCGACGCAGCGTCCGTCGGTGGATGTGATCACCGGCCTGATTAAGGCTAACATCCCAACCCGCATCGCGTTCACGGTTTCCAGCAAGATCGACTCGCGCACCATTCTTGATCAGGGTGGCGCGGAATCGCTGTTGGGCATGGGCGATATGCTTTATATGCCGCCGAACTCTTCAATGCCGGTGCGCGTACATGGCGCCTTTGTGCGGGATGAAGAAGTTCACGCCGTGGTACAAGACTGGAAGGCGCGTGGTCGTCCGCAATATATCGAAAGCATTACCGCTGGCGAAGAGAGCGAAAGCGCGTCGCTGGGGCTGGATGGCGATGAAGAGCTCGACCCGCTGTTCGACCAGGCGGTCGCCTTCGTGGTAGAAAAGCGTCGTGCGTCTATTTCCGGCGTGCAGCGGCAGTTCCGTATCGGTTACAACCGTGCAGCCCGTATCATTGAACAGATGGAGGCGCAAAGTATCGTGTCGCCGCCTGGCCATAACGGCAACCGCGAGGTGCTTTCGCCACCGCCGCACGAGATGTAATATTTTGTCAAAAGCAGCGGGTCGGTTATACCGACCCGTTGAATTTCAGCGCTTTGTCCCCATCTCCGATCTATCGCAATCAGCTTATTCCCCTGTTGCTTTCTTTGCTGCCTGGCTACAGTTAAGCCTGCCCGCTAATCGGGATACAAAAGTTTCAATAAGGATGTCGTAAATGAAAAAACTCACTATCACATGCTGTCTGCTTGCTACTTTTGCCTCTGCCAGCGCTATGGCGGACGCTTCTTCCGACCTGCAGCAGCGTCTGGATAAAGTCACCAGTTTTCACGCCAGCTTCCAGCAAAAAGTCACCGACGGCAGCGGCCAGTCCGTGCAGGATGGCGAAGGCGAGCTGTGGGTTAAACGTCCCGATCTTTTCAACTGGCATATGACCGCGCCGGACGAAAGCATCCTGATCTCGGATGGCAAAACGCTGTGGTTCTATAATCCCTTTGTCGAGCAGGTCAGCGCGACATGGCTGAAAGACGCCACCAGCAATACGCCGTTTATGCTGATTGCCCGCAACCAGCGCAGCGACTGGAAGCAGTACAACATCAAACAGCTTGGCGATAACTTCGAGCTGACGCCAAAATCAGCCGATGGCAACCTGAAGCAGTTTACGATTAACGTCTCCGCCAGCGGCACCATCAATCAGTTCAGCGCCGTTGAACAGGACGGGCAGCGCAGCAGCTATACGCTGAAAAGCCAGCAGAACACCGCGGTCAGCCCCGACAAATTCCGTTTTACGCCGCCCAAGGGCGTGACGGTGGACGATCAACGTCAGTGAGGTCAGCGTGAGCACACTCTCTCTGGATTTCTCTCATAACGAGTTTCAGCCTCTGGCCGCGCGTATGCGGCCACGCACGCTGGCGGAATATATCGGTCAGCAGCATCTGCTGGCGGCGGGGAAGCCGCTGCCGCGGGCCATTGAGGCAGGGCACCTGCACTCAATGATCCTTTGGGGGCCGCCAGGTACCGGCAAAACCACGCTGGCAGAAATCATTGGTCGCTACGGTCAGGCGGATGTCGAACGCATTTCTGCCGTCACTTCAGGCGTAAAAGAGATCCGTGAGGCCATTGAACGTGCGCGGCAGAACCGCAATGCCGGACGTCGCACTATCCTGTTTGTCGATGAAGTGCATCGCTTTAATAAAAGCCAGCAGGACGCCTTTCTCCCGCATATTGAAGACGGCACTATTACCTTTATTGGCGCTACGACGGAAAACCCTTCTTTCGAGCTCAATTCCGCTCTGCTTTCCAGGGCGCGCGTCTACCTGTTGAAGTCTCTGACCGTTGAAGATATAGAAAGCGTGCTGGATCAGGCGATGCAAGACAGCGAGCGGGGCTACGGCAAGCAAAACATCGTGCTGCCTGATGCTACGCGCAGAATGATTGCGGAGCTGGTCAACGGCGACGCTCGCCGCTCATTAAATACCCTGGAAATGATGGCCGATATGGCCGAGGTCAGCGACAAAGGCGAGCGTCTGCTAACGCCGCAGCTGCTTAACGAAGTTTCCGGTGAACGTAGCGCCAGGTTCGATAATAAAGGCGATCGCTTTTACGATCTGATCTCCGCCCTGCACAAATCGGTGCGCGGCTCTGCGCCCGATGCTGCGCTTTACTGGTATGCCCGTATTATTACGGCAGGCGGCGATCCGCTTTATGTGGCCCGTCGCCTGCTGGCTATCGCCTCCGAAGACGTGGGCAACGCCGATCCGCGTGGCATGCAGGTGGCTATTTCCGCCTGGGACTGCTTTACGCGTGTAGGGCCGGCCGAAGGCGAAAGGGCTATTGCTCAGGCGATTGTTTATCTTGCCTGCGCGCCGAAAAGCAATGCCGTTTATACCGCCTTTAAGGCAGCGATGCGCGACGCGCGCGATCGGCCAGATTACGATGTGCCTGACCATCTGCGTAACGCGCCTACAAAGCTGATGAAAGAGATGGGGTTGGGCGCCGAATACCGCTATGCGCATGACGAACCCGGCGCCTACGCTGCGGGGGAGAACTATTTCCCGGGGGAAATGGCGCAGACGCGCTATTATCAGCCGACCTCGCGCGGGCTGGAAGGAAAGATTGGCGAAAAGCTGGCCTGGCTTGCTGAACAGGATCAAAATAGCCCGACAAAACGCTATCGTTGATCCGGGCGTTGCGGTAAGGTTAGCAAGGAATTCAATGCATTCGCCTGGCGAATGCGCCCACTTTTTTTACTGATCACAGGACAAGCATGCTCGATCCCAATCTGCTGCGTAATGAGCCAGACGCAGTCGCTGAAAAACTGGCACGCCGGGGCTATAAGCTGGACGTTGAAACGCTGCGCTCGCAGGAAGAGCGCCGCAAAGTTCTGCAGGTCGAAACCGAAACGCTGCAGGCTGAACGTAACTCCCGATCCAAATCTATCGGGCAGGCCAAAGCGCGTGGGGAAGATATCGAGCCGTTACGTCAGGAAGTGAACGCGCTGGGCGAACGCCTGGATGCGGCCAAAGCGGAACTGGATGCGTTACAGAACGAAATTCGTGATGTCGCTTTAGCGATCCCCAATATTCCCGTTGACGAAGTGCCGCTGGGCAAAGACGACAGCGAGAATCAGGAAGTCAGCCGCTGGGGCGAGCCGCGCAAATATGATTTTGCCGTGCGTGACCACGTCGAGCTGGGCGAAATGGCCGCCGGTCTGGATTTTGCCGCCGCTGCCAAACTGACCGGTTCGCGCTTTGTGGTAATGAAAGGGCAAATTGCGCTGATGCATCGTGCGCTCAGCCAGTTCATGCTCGATCTGCATACCGAACAGCATGGCTATCTGGAAACTTACGTCCCTTATCTGGTTAACCACGCCACGCTTTACGGAACGGGCCAGCTGCCGAAGTTCGGCGAAGATCTTTTCCATACTCGTCCGCTGGATGAGGAAGCCTCGGCCAGCGATTATGCGCTGATCCCTACCGCAGAAGTGCCGCTGACCAACCTGGTCCGTGATGAAATTCTGGAAGAAGAGTCGCTGCCGTTGAAACTGACCGCGCATACGCCTTGCTTCCGCTCTGAAGCTGGCGCCTACGGTCGTGATACGCGCGGGCTGATCCGCATGCACCAGTTCGACAAGGTTGAAATGGTGCAGATCACGCGGCCGGAAGACTCCATGCAGGCGCTTGAAGAGCTGGTAGGCCATGCGGAGAAGGTGCTGCAGCTGTTGGAGCTGCCTTACCGCAAGGTGCTGCTGTGCACCGGCGATATGGGCTTCGGTTCATGCAAAACTTACGATCTGGAAGTTTGGCTGCCCGCGCAGGATACCTACCGTGAAATCTCTTCCTGTTCCAATATGGGCGATTTCCAGGCTCGTCGTATGCAGGCGCGCTGCCGTAGCAAAACGGAGAAAAAACCGCGTCTGGTGCACACGCTCAATGGCTCTGGCCTGGCGGTAGGCCGCACCCTGGTTGCCGTTCTGGAAAACTATCAGCAGGCAGACGGCCGAATTCAGGTGCCGGAAGCGCTGCGTCCTTATATGAAAGGCCTTGAGTTTATCGGCTAATCTTCGGGACAGCTAAAAAACCTGTGGTTCATACCCACAGGTTTTTTTTGCCTGCGGTTTTAGCAGCCCTTAACCATGCAGGCTATCCAGCAATAAATATCATCGATAAATAAACCCGTTTTCGTTATTAGCTATTCATTATCAAAGGGTTAAACAGGTATGGGTTGCCTTTTAATCAGTGCTTACAGAGCTGCGGATAAAAAATTTAAATCACCGCACGGCAAATTGTGCGGTGCCCCAAAACGCCCCGTTGACAATAATTCGGCCAGTGGCATTATGCGCGCAAAATCTTCCTTTATTTTGGTCATTTCTGACTATGTCTACCTGGTCCCGTCCCGTTATTGTGCTGCTTTGCGGCCTGCTGCTGCTGACTATCGCCATCGCCGTGCTCAACACATTGGTGCCGCTCTGGCTTACTCATGAGGCTCTGCCTACCTGGCAGGTCGGCACGGTCAGCTCCGCTTATTTTACGGGAAACCTGATCGGCACCCTGATAGCTGGCTGGCTAATCAAGCGACTGGGCTTTAATCGCGCTTACTACATTGCTACCGCGCTGTTTGCCCTGGCTACGGCCGCGCTGGGCTTCGAACACGGTTTCTGGGCATGGTCCGTCTGGCGTTTCGTCGCGGGTATCGGCTGCGCTCTGATATGGGTAGTGGTTGAAAGCGCCTTATTGTGCAGCGGCACCTTGCGTAATCGTGGTCAGCTGCTGGCGGCCTATATGATTGTCTATTATGTGGCGACGGTGATTGGTCAGCTGCTGGTCAGCAAGGTGTCAACGGAACTGCTGCATACTCTGCCCTGGGTAACCGGTTTTATCGTAGCGGCTATTCTGCCGCTGGTCTTTACCCGGATTACCGCCAGCGGCGAGGGAGAAGAAGCTCCTGCCGGGCGCATGTGGTCTATGCTGCGTCGACGCAGCGCACGCCTGGGGATCAACGGCTGCATTATTTCCGGGATCCTGCTGGGATCGCTGTACGGCCTGATGCCGCTGTATCTTTCCCATCAGGGAATGAACGACTCCGCCGTCGGCTACTGGATGGCGCTGTTGGTCAGCGCCGGCATTATCGGACAGTGGCCGGTAGGGCGCCTGGCCGATCGCTATGGGCGGCTGCTGGTGCTGCGCGTGCTGGTGTTTGGCGTCATCCTGGGCGCGGTAGCGATGCTCAGCAATGCGGCTATGGCACCCGCGCTCTTTGTGCTGGGTTGTTCAGGCTTTACGCTTTACCCTGTCGCGATGTCCTGGGCCTGCGAAAAAGTGGCGCATCATGAGCTGGTGGCGATGAATCAGGCGCTGCTGCTGAGCTATACCACCGGTAGCCTTGCAGGACCGGCGCTGACCTCAATGTTGATGCAGAGCTATTCTGACCGTGTACTGTTTGTAATGATTGCGGGCGTGGCGTTGGTTTATCTGATGATGCTGCTGCGCAAGGCCGATCGTCATGCCACGCCGATCGCACATGCCTGATGGGCGAAAAGTAAAATAACGAGCGGGTCTCCGCTCGTTAATACATCACTTTATGCCCGTATCCTTCGAGGATATGTTTGACCCGCTCCATCGTCTCTTTTTTGGGAGGATGGACGCCGTCCAGCTTATACTCCTCACCCATTGCCAGCCACTTGTGTTTACCCAGCTCGTGATAGGGTAACAGCTCTATTTTCTCGACGTTGCCCATGTCGCGGGTAAATTCGCCCAGCCTGTGTGCGGAGTCATCATCATCGGAATAACCGGGGACAACCACATAGCGTATCCAGGTACGGATATTCTTTTTGGCCAGATATCGGGCAAAATCCAGCGTGCGATGGTTAGAGACGCCGACGAGGATTTGGTGAACATCATCATTGATTTGCTTGAGATCCAGCATCACCAGATCGGTTACTTCCAGCAGTTCATCAATAACCGGATCGTAGCGGCGAACAAAGCCGTTGGTATCCAGACAGGTATGAATGCCTTCTGCATGACAGGCGCGAAACCAGTCGCGGACAAACTCAGCCTGCAGGATAGCTTCACCGCCCGAAGCGGTAACGCCGCCGCCTGATGCGTTCATAAAATGACGATAGGTGACAACTTCTTTCATCAGCTCTTCCACCGTAACCTCTTTACCGCCGTGCGTATCCCAGGTATCCCGGTTATGGCAGTAGAGGCAGCGCATCAGGCAGCCCTGAAAAAAGGTGATAAAGCGGATGCCGGGGCCGTCAACGGTCCCGCAGGATTCGAACGAGTGGATACGACCTTTAACTGACATTGCGGTGAATTCTCCATAGTCATGCCGCTTGTAGCGGCTGCGCAGTCTGAAGCTGCGTTAAGTCTGTTTTGCCAGCCGCCTGCGAAGAAGAGGGCTGGCAAAGCAGGCTGGGCTCCGGCGAACCGGAGCCCTGAGGCTTACATCGTTTGCGTAAAGGTACGGGTAATCACATCCTGCTGCTGCTCTTTGGTCAGCGAGTTAAAACGCACCGCATAACCCGAAACGCGAATGGTCAGCTGAGGATATTTCTCAGGATTATCCATCGCTTCCAGCAGCATTTCGCGATTCATCACGTTAACGTTCAGGTGCTGACCGCCCTCAATGCTGGATTCATGATGGAAATAACCATCCATCAGACCGGCAAGGTTGGCTTTACGTACATCGTCATCTTTACCTAACGCGTTTGGCACGATAGAGAAAGTGTAGGAGATGCCGTCTTTAGCGTAGGCAAATGGCAGCTTCGCAACGGAGGTAAGCGAAGCCACAGCGCCTTTCTGATCGCGGCCGTGCATTGGGTTAGCGCCTGGGCCAAAAGGTGCACCGGCACGGCGACCGTCTGGCGTGTTGCCGGTTTTCTTACCGTATACCACGTTAGAGGTGATAGTCAGCACTGACTGAGTCGGGACAGCATCGCGATAAGTTTGCAGCTGCTGAATTTTCTTCATAAAGCGTTCAACAAGGTCACAGGCAATATTATCTACGCGTGAGTCATTGTTGCCGAACTGCGGATATTCACCTTCAATTTTGAAATCAACGGCCAGCCCATCTTCGTCGCGAATAGGGGAAACTTTGGCATATTTGATCGCGGAAAGTGAATCAGCAGCGACGGACAGACCGGCAATACCGCAGGCCATGGTGCGATAAACATCGCGATCGTGCAGCGCCATCAGCGAAGCTTCGTAGCTATATTTGTCGTGCATATAGTGAATGATATTCAGCGCGGTAACGTACTGTTTCGCCAGCCAGTCCATGAAGTGATCCATGCGATCCAGCACTTTTTCATATTCCAGCACGTCGTCCATCATCGGCGGATCTTTTGGGCCTACCTGCATTTTAAGTTTTTCATCCATGCCGCCGTTGATAGCGTAAAGCATGGTTTTAGCGAGGTTGGCGCGGGCACCGAAGAACTGCATCTGCTTGCCGACGATCATCGGGCTGACGCAACAGGCGATAGCATAATCGTCGTTGTTGAAGTCAGGACGCATCAGATCGTCGTTTTCGTACTGAACGGATGAAGTATCGATTGAAACCTTGGCCGCAAATTTCTTGAAGTTCAGCGGCAGTTTTTCAGACCACAGGATGGTCATGTTTGGCTCTGGCGAAGGACCCATAGTGTACAGGGTATTCAGGAAGCGGAAGCTGTTTTTGGTTACCAGCGTACGGCCGTCAACGCCCATACCGGCCAGCGATTCCGTTGCCCAGATTGGGTCGCCGGAGAACAGCTCATCGTATTCAGGCGTACGCAGGAAGCGCACCATACGCAGCTTCATCACCAGGTGGTCAATCAGTTCCTGTGCATCCTGCTCGGTGATTTTGCCCGCCTGCAGATCGCGTTCAATGTAGATATCCAGGAAGGTGGATACGCGACCAAAAGACATTGCCGCGCCATTTTGCGATTTAACGGCGGCCAGGTAGCCAAAGTAGGTCCACTGCACGGCTTCCTGCGCCGTTGTGGCCGGGCCGGAAATATCACAGCCGTATTTGGCAGCCATTTCTTTAATCTGCTGCAGCGCGCGATGCTGGTCGGCGATCTCTTCACGCAGACGGATTGTCGCTTCAAGATTGACGCCATTTTCAAGATCGCTTTGCAGCGAGGCAAACTGGGCGAATTTATCTTTCATCAGCGCATCAATGCCGTAAAGCGCAACGCGACGGTAGTCGCCAATGATGCGGCCGCGGCCGTAGGCATCTGGCAAACCGGTAAGCACGCCGGACTTACGGCAGCGCAGAATATCCGGCGTATAAACATCGAATACGCCCTGGTTATGCGTTTTGCGGTACTCGGTAAAGACTTTTTTCAGGCCGGCGTCCAGCTCGCGTCCGTAAACTTTACAGGAGCCTTCCACCATCTTAATGCCGCCAAAAGGGATCAGCGCGCGTTTCAGCGGCGCTTCAGTCTGTAAGCCGACAATGGTTTCCAGTTTGCGGTCAATATAGCCAGCGTCATGGGAGGTAATAGTAGAGGCTAAATCGGTATCGAAATCGACCGGCGCGTGGGTGCGGTTTTCGAGCTTGATGCCCTCCATTACCTTATCCCACAGCTTAGTGGTCGCTTCAGTTGCGCCGCTCAGGAAGGATTCATCACCTTCATAAGGCGTATAGTTTTTCTGAATGAAGTCACGGACGTTGATGCTGTTCTGCCATTCGC
Source organism: Erwinia sp. STN24 (assembly GCF_041320675.1). Taxonomy (NCBI): domain Bacteria; kingdom Pseudomonadati; phylum Pseudomonadota; class Gammaproteobacteria; order Enterobacterales; family Erwiniaceae; genus Erwinia; species Erwinia sp. STN24. The sequence continues at coordinate 190,758 of NZ_JBGGPM010000001.1, forward strand.
CCTCTGCAAAGCCTGCCCAGGCAGCAGCCTGGTTTACATTTTGCTCGCTCATGTGATCACCTTTTCAATGAAGTTCTTTCGTTCCTGCTGCAGCACAGCAGGGCTTAATCCTGTTGTCGGCAATCAGTGATGATCGCCGTCCCGCAAATAGATAACCCAGTAGGTCAGGCCGACCAGCAATCCACCGCCAATAATGTTGCCAAGCGTCACGGGGATAAGATTGTCAACAATGAAGTTGCCTACTGTCAGACTGGAAAAGTGTGCTGCCGTGGTTCCCGTGGCCTGCCAGAACTCCGGTGCGGCGAAATCTTTAATAACGATCGCCATGGGGATAAGGAACATGTTGGCGATACTGTGCTCAAAACCACTGGCGACAAACATCGCTACGGGCAGCACCATCGACAGCATTTTGTCCGTCAGGCTGCGGCCGGAATAGCTCATCCAGACCGCCATGCAAACCATCAGGTTAGCGAGGGTGCCGAGGCAGACAGCTTCAATAAAAGTATGGTGCATCTTATGGTCAGCCGTTTGCAGAACATTTAACCCCCATGCACCATTTGCCACCATATACTGGCCGGCAAACCAGATCAGCCCGACAAAAAACATCGCGCCGAAGAAATTCCCTATATAGACATTGAGCCAGTTGCGCGCCAGCTGACCCCAGGTAATCCGTCCGCTGGCTTTAGCCACCATGGTTAACACGGTCGAGGTGAAAAGGTCGGCACCGCAGACCACGACCAGCATCAGCCCCAGCGAAAAGCAGATGCCGCCAATAAGCTTCGCTACGCCATAAGGGATAGTTTCAGTCCCTGTTGTGGCCGTGATATAAAAAACAAACGCGATGGAAATAAAAACGCCTGCGGTAATCGCCAAAAAAAACGTGGTGAAGGGGTGCTTTTGAGCTTTATAGACACCGGCTTCCTCAGCGACTTTAGCCATTTCAGACGGTAAAAGTAAATCGAACGGATTGCCAGCTTTCACACTAACGTCTCCTGAAGTTTATCAACAACGAAATACTAACAAAGCAGTATAGGTGAGAAATTGATGTGGATCATATTGACGCCGGACATTGTCGGAACGAGTTAAAAAAAAGGCGTGTAAGGTGGGTTAATTTATTGATTTTATTATTTAAAATTTATTTTAATTTATCTATTATTTTTTAAATAGCATCTGCTTTTCTGGTTAACAACTGCAATAAAATAGATCCCGAATAAATAAATTTTTTAATACCTGGAAATAAATAAACTACTTTTTATTAACCTTAAGAAAAATTAATGGATTAATTGGCGTTAAAACTGGCCCTGATAAAAGGCCCGCTTTTGTCGAGCGGGCCAAAAATATTATTTCCAGTAACGGCGTTTCGCCTGCTGCAGCTTTTCATAGGCAGCCAGCAGCGACTGATGAGCCGGGAAGGCCAGCAGCTCTTCATCCACGCTCTGCAACCCGTAGAAAGGCGCTTCACCGCTAATGGCGGCAGATGCCGCGTCTACGGCTTCCTGTCCATACATACGTACGAAAGCAGTATGATACTGCACAGGATCGCGTTCATCCTCAAGGCTCAACAGCAGCAGCGTTTGCAGACAGCGATAGTAGTTGGCGCGGGCGGGTGAAAACAGGGAGGCATTAAACTCCATAGTCCATTCCGTCCAGATCAGCGCCTGATCGATATCGCCGCCTGCCAGGGCCAGCATCGCTTTCAGCTCGCCGATACGCAGCGTGTACCAGCCGTTGTCTTTGCCTGTCGCCAGGCCCAGCAGCTCGCGTACGCGGGTAAAGTCGTCATGGCCGTCTTCGTCCAGGCGTTCAATCAGCGCCAGGTAATCCTCTTTTTCCCACTGGCTGTCGGGCAGTGATAACAGCGTATCGCGCAGGTAAGCGCCCATGCTGTTATTAGCCAGCAGCAAATCTTCCGCAGGATAGATATCTGACATGCCTGGCACGATGATACGGCAGGCATACACGTCCAGATGCTGATAGTCAGCAATATAGACTTCTTTATCTTCCGCTTTAAAGATGGCCATCAGCGTGGCGAATTCTTCCTGCGTGGTGCCGGCAAAGCTCCAGTCGACAAAAGGATAATCCGCCTCGTCCTTGAACATATCCCAGGAGATCAGACCGCTGGAATCGATAAAGTGCGTTTCCAGATTAGCGTGCTCGGCGACTTCTTCATCATCAAAGGTTGGCGGCGTAAAGACATCCAAATCTTTCAGCCCGCGTCCCTGCAGCAGTTCTGTCACGGTACGCTCCAGCGCCACGCCAAAATCAGGATGCGCGCCGAATGAAGCAAAACAGGTACCGTTTTGCGGGTTGAAGAGCACCACGCAAATAACCGGATAGTTGCCGCCCAGTGAAGCGTCGTAAGCAAAGATTGGGAAGCCTTCAGCTTCCAGTTTAGCAATGGACTCCACTACGCCCGGATAGCGGTTAAGCACCTCCTGCGGGATGGCCGGCAGACTGATAGATTCGGCGATAATGCGGTTTTTGATATAGCGCTCGAAGACTTCAGAAAGGCCCTGAACGCGCGCTTCGTTGGCCGTGTTGCCTGCCGACATGCCGTTAGAGACGTAGAGGTTACCGATGATGTTCATCGGAATATAAACCGTTTGCCCATCGGACTGACGCGTGAACGGCAGGCCGCAGATGCCGCGTGCGGCATTGCCGGACTGCAGATCGATCAAATCGCTGGCGCTAAGTGCCTGCTCAGGATCGTAAAACGCCTTCAGTCGCGCATCAAGAATGCCTTCCGGCAGGCTGTCGTCATCCGGCAGCGGAAACCATTTTTCGTCAGGATAATGCACGAAATCGCCGTTGGCGATCGCGTTACCTAACCAAAAATCAGCAAAGAAATAGTTGGTCGACAGACGCTCAAAATATTCACCCAATGCCGAAGCCAGCGCCGCTTTTTTGCTGGCGCCTTTACCGTTGGTGAAGCAGAGCGGGCAGTCGCGGTCGCGAATATGGACCGACCATACATGAGGAACCGGATTCAGCCAGGAGGCCTCTTCAATATGGAAGCCAAAATCCTGTAATTTTTGCTGAAAGCGTGCGATGGAATCTTCCAGTGCGGCGTCTTTGCCTGGAATATAAGTTTGCGTCATAGTGCCCACTCGTTTTTGGGTTGTGCCGAAAACGCGCCATGATACGGGGTTTCCCGACCATTCGCTATCCGACGAACTGTTTTACCCGGCTATTGTGGCATTTTTGCCTGCGCAGATCGGCCATAAAAAAAGCTAACCGGAAGACGCCTCACAAAATATCGTGGTCACTATATTTCACGCTACAAGCTGTTGCGGCGCAGGCCGCATAACTGGTCGGCTGACCCGATTAAACATTGCAGCGCCAGGGTGGCAATGATAAAACCGGTAGCAGACTCGAAATCGATTGATCTGAAAGTGGTGAGGGGAAATGAGCCAGGTTTTCAATTTTAGCTCCGGTCCAGCAATGCTGCCGGTAGAAGTGCTACGTCGTGCCGAACAGGAACTCTGCAACTGGCAGGGTTCAGGAACTTCCGTGATGGAGATCAGCCACCGCAGCAAGGAATTTACGCAGGTGGCCGTGGAAGCGGAAAAAGATTTTCGCGATCTGCTGAAAATCCCCTCAAATTACAAAGTATTATTCTGTCACGGCGGCGCGCGCGCGCAGTTTGCTGCCGTTCCGATGAACCTGTTGGGCAGCCAGAGTACGGCAGACTATGCCGACGGCGGCTACTGGGCGCACAGCGCGATTAAAGAGGCGGAAAAATACTGTACGCCTAACGTCATCGACGTGAAAACAACCGTTGACGGGCTGCGCGCTATTACGCCTATGAGCCAATGGGCGCTTTCAGATGAAGCAGCCTATGTTCACTATTGTCCAAATGAAACCATTGACGGTGTTGCTATTAATGAAGAGCCGGACTTCGGCGATAAGATTGCTGTGGCCGATCTCTCTTCCACTATTCTTTCCCGTCCGTTGGATATTAACCGCTATGGCGTCCTTTATGCCGGTGCGCAGAAGAACATTGGGCCGGCTGGCCTGACGCTGGTGGTCGTACGTGAAGATCTGCTGGGCAAAGCCCAGAAAGCGCTGCCGTCAATCCTGGATTACACGGTATTAAACGAAAACGACTCCATGTTTAACACGCCGCCGACTTTTGCATGGTATCTTTCCGGCCTGGTCTTTAAATGGCTGAAAGAACAGGGCGGCGTAGCGGAGATGGACAAGCGGAATCAGGCTAAAGCCGATCTGCTTTACGGTATCATTGATAACAGTGATTTTTACCGTAACGATGTGGCTCACGTTAATCGCTCGCGCATGAATGTGCCTTTCCAGCTGGCTGATGCAGCGTTGGATAAGGTTTTCCTCGAAGAATCATTCGCGGCTGGCCTGCATGCGTTAAAAGGTCATCGTGCCGTAGGCGGAATGCGCGCTTCAATTTACAATGCTATGCCGCTGGCAGGCGTTAAAGCGCTAACCGAATTTATGACTGATTTTGAACGTCGTCACGGTTAATTAGCCGGTACGGTTTTGATAGTAAAACCTCGCCCGGTGCGGGGTTTTGTTGCATTTTATCTGGAGAAGAAGTCTCACATGCAGGAATCCCTGACTTTACAACCCGTCGCGCGAGTAGAAGGTACCATTAACCTACCTGGTTCCAAAAGCGTCTCAAATCGCGCTTTGCTGCTCGCTGCGCTGGCAAAAGGCACTACTCGTCTGACCAACCTTCTGGACAGTGATGACGTGCGTCATATGCTGAACGCGCTAAAAGCGCTGGGCGTAAGCTTTACGCTTTCTGAAGACCGCACAGAGTGTGAAGTGACTGGTCAGGGCGGCCCTCTGCAGTCGACGCAGCCGCTGGAGCTTTTTTTAGGCAATGCCGGGACGGCGATGCGCCCGCTGGCCGCCGCGCTTTGCCTGGGTTCTAACGATATTGTGCTGACCGGAGAGCCGCGGATGAAAGAGCGTCCGATTGGTCATCTGGTCGATGCGTTGCGCCAGGGCGGCGCGCAGATCGACTATCTTGAACAGACGGATTATCCGCCGCTGCATATCAAAGGCGGCTTCAGCGGGGGCGAAGTGGCCGTCGACGGTAGCGTCTCCAGCCAGTTCCTGACCGCGCTGCTGATGACCGCGCCGCTGGCTCCACAAAACACGACCATTGCCATTAAGGGCGAGCTGGTTTCAAAACCTTATATCGATATTACCCTGAACCTGATGCAGACCTTTGGCGTCACGGTAGAAAACGATAATTACGCTGTATTTCGTATCAGGGGCAACCAGAACTATACCTCGCCAGGCGATTATCTGGTGGAAGGCGATGCCTCTTCCGCCTCCTATTTCCTCGCAGCGGCCGCAGTCAAAGGCGGTACGGTTAAAGTCACCGGTATCGGTCGAAAAAGTATGCAGGGCGACATTCATTTTGCCGACGTGCTGGAAAAAATGGGCGCGGTTATTGAATGGGGCGACGACTATATCGCCTGCACGCGCGGCGAACTGAACGCTATCGATCTGGATATGAACCATATTCCGGACGCGGCGATGACTATCGCCACAGCGGCGCTGTTTGCCAAAGGCACTACGGTAATGCGTAATATCTACAACTGGCGCGTGAAAGAAACCGATCGTCTTGCGGCAATGGCGACCGAGCTGCGTAAAGTTGGTGCTGAAGTCGAAGAAGGGCATGACTATATTCGCATCACGCCGCCTGAAACTATTCAGTATGCTGAAATCGGCACCTACAACGATCACCGTATGGCGATGTGCTTCTCGCTGGTGGCCTTGTCTGCTACGCCAGTGACCATTCTCGATCCGAAATGCACGGCCAAGACCTTCCCGGATTATTTCGAGCAGTTTGCACGTCTCAGCCAGCCGGCATAACGAACGCCCCCGCTGCATAGCTGTGCAGCGGGTTGCGATCTGCTTCACGCTCCTGGCATTGGTTTCCTGGGAAATCCTTTTGCGGCTCTCGATTAATTTCAGCCCGTCTACGCTTAAGGGGTAACGATCGTCAGTAGAGCAGCGTATAATATGCGGCGTTATTTGCCTGAGCAGGTTAAGCAGGCATTCCACCAACAGGAGAACGACATGACGCCTATAGCCCAGGTGATCACCATTGATGGTCCAGGCGGAGCCGGTAAAGGGACCTTGTGCAAGGCAATGGCTGAGGCATTAAACTGGCATCTGTTGGATTCAGGCGCTATTTATCGCGTGCTGGCGCTGGCCGCGTTACACCATCAGGTAGACATGACTTCTGAAGAGGCGCTGGTCCCTATCGCGGCGCATCTGGATGTTCGCTTTGTGCCCAGCGATGGCGAGATGGAAGTCATCCTTGAGGGCGAAAACGTCTCAAGCGAAATTCGCACTCAGGATGTCAGCAATACGGCTTCGAAAGTCGCCGCTTTCCCGCGCGTACGTGAAGCGCTGCTGCGCCGTCAGCGGGGATTCCGGGAAGCACCAGGCCTTATTGCGGACGGAAGAGATATGGGTACGGTGGTTTTTCCGGACGCCCAGGTAAAGATTTTTCTGGATGCCAGCCCTGAAGAGCGTGCGCATCGCCGTATGCTACAGTTGCAGGAGAAGGGCTTTAGTGTTAACTTTGAACGCCTTTTATCTGAGATAAAAGAGCGTGACGATCGCGATCGCAACCGTGCTATCGCACCGTTAAGACCGGCAGAAGACGCGTTAGTGCTGGATTCAACCAGCATGTCAATCGAGCAGGTGATTGAAACTGCTCTGAATTATGCGCGCGAAAAACTTTCTCTGCCGCAGTAGCATCGCAGAACCGATTTTTTTAACCCTTTGATATGGATATCACAGGGCATGTGAAACAACCCCACCCGGCAGGATGTCAGGTGGACGTTAAATTGAAGAATCCTGAAGATTATCAATATGACTGAATCTTTTGCTCAACTATTTGAAGAATCCTTAAAAACAATCGAAACCCGCCCGGGTTCCATCGTTCGTGGCGTTGTTGTCTCTATCGACAAAGACGTAGTTCTGGTTGATGCGGGTCTGAAATCTGAATCTGCAATTCCTGCAGAGCAGTTCAAGAACGCAGCCGGCGAACTGGAAATCCAGGTAGGCGACGAAGTTGACGTTGCTCTGGACGCAGTGGAAGACGGCTTCGGTGAAACCCTGCTGTCCCGTGAGAAAGCTAAGCGTCATGAAGCCTGGATCACGCTGGAAAAAGCTTACGAAGATGCTGAAACTGTTACCGGTGTTATCAACGGCAAAGTGAAAGGTGGCTTCACAGTTGAGCTGAACGGTATTCGTGCGTTCCTGCCAGGTTCCCTGGTTGATGTTCGTCCAGTACGCGACACGCTGCACCTGGAAGGCAAAGAGCTTGAATTCAAAGTAATCAAGCTGGATCAGAAACGTAACAACGTGGTGGTTTCACGTCGTGCGGTTATCGAATCCGAAAACAGCGCAGAGCGCGATCAGCTGCTGGAAAACCTGCAGGAAGGCATGGAAGTTAAAGGTATCGTTAAGAACCTCACTGACTACGGTGCATTCGTTGATCTGGGCGGCGTTGACGGCCTGCTGCACATCACTGACATGGCCTGGAAACGCGTTAAGCACCCAAGCGAAATTGTCAACGTTGGCGACGAAATCACTGTTAAAGTGCTGAAGTTCGACCGCGAACGTACCCGTGTTTCTCTGGGTCTGAAACAGCTGGGCGAAGATCCATGGGTCGCAATCGCTAAGCGTTACCCGGAAGGCACCCGCCTGACTGGTCGTGTAACTAACCTGACCGACTACGGCTGCTTCGTTGAAATCGAAGAAGGCGTTGAAGGCCTGGTGCACGTTTCAGAAATGGACTGGACCAACAAAAACATTCATCCGTCTAAAGTTGTTAACGTGGGCGATGTTGTTGAAGTTATGGTTCTGGACATCGACGAAGAACGTCGTCGTATCTCCCTGGGTCTGAAGCAGTGCAAATCTAACCCATGGCAGCAGTTCGCAGAAACCCACAACAAGGGCGACCGCGTTGAAGGTAAAATCAAGTCAATCACTGACTTCGGTATCTTCATCGGCCTGGACGGCGGCATCGACGGCCTGGTTCACCTGTCTGACATCTCCTGGAACGCTACCGGAGAAGAGGCAGTTCGTGAATACAAGAAAGGCGACGAAATCGCTGCTGTGGTTCTGCAGGTTGACGCAGAGCGCGAGCGTATCTCCCTGGGCGTTAAGCAGCTGGCAGAAGATCCGTTCAACAACTACATCTCTCTGAACAAGAAAGGTGCCATTGTTAACGGTAAAGTAACTGCAGTTGACGCTAAAGGTGCTACAGTTGAACTGGCAGACGGCGTTGAGGGTTACCTGCGCGCTTCTGAAGCTTCAATCGACCGTGTAGAAGACGCTACGCTGGTTCTGAACGTTGGCGACGACGTTGAAGCTAAGTTCACTGGCGTGGATCGCAAAAACCGCGTAGTGAGCCTGTCTGTTCGTGCTAAAGACCAGGCTGACGAGAAAGAAGCTATCAATACTGTTAACACCAAACAGGAAGAAGGCAACTTCTCTAACGCTATGGCTGAAGCATTTAAAGCAGCTAAAGGCGAGTAATTGCGTTTGCATCAGGGCGGCTTAAGCTGCCCTGAACCAGCCGTGATTGCCAAAGCTTTTTCCAACAGGGATTAACCGGAGGATTTATGACCAAGTCAGAACTGATTGAAAGACTTGCTGGCCAGCACTCTCATATTCCGGCGAAAGTCGTTGAGGATGCGGTAAAAGAGATGCTTGAGCACATGGCCACTACGCTGGCCCAGGGCGAACGCATCGAAATCCGGGGCTTCGGCAGTTTTTCTTTGCACTATCGCGCTCCCCGTACCGGTCGTAACCCTAAAACGGGTGACAAGGTTGAGCTGGAAGGTAAATACGTTCCGCACTTCAAACCGGGCAAGGAATTACGCGATCGCGCGAATATCTACGGCTAAGGTTTCGCATTACCACGCAATAAAACGACACTTCGGTGTCGTTTTTTTTTGCCTGCAGCATAGCTGGATCCAGTCCGATAGTGGATTAACCAGAGCCTCCTCGCAAACCCTGTATTGCTTTCTGCAACCTGATAAAAATGTTGCGCTACGTTTCTGAAGACTGAGAAATGCTGGCTGCGCCCGTAACGAAACCCCGTCAGACTTCCGTCATGCGTAACGGAGGTAGCATTATGTCCTATAGCCTTAGCCGACTCTCGCTGTGGATGATTATCGCAGCGCTGCCGCTTTGTTGGTTGCGGGCGCTGCCTGATACAGCCGCCATCCAGCTTTTGCTGGGGCTGATTGCGCTCCTGTTGATAACCCGACAGCGCTGGTTAAGAGAAAGTGCCCTGGTTCTGCTGCTTTTTATCTGGGCCGTTATCCCGGCAAAAACGCTTCTACAACAAACCGCCTTTCTCTCAGCGGCTCCTGTTGAAGCCGTAGTGGGCATTGAACAGCTACAGCCGCAGTCGCAACGCGTCAAAATACGCATTGAAAGCGTGGCGGAGAAACGTCTTTTTCCACCTGTTTACGCCCTGATCGCTATACCGGGTACCCAAACGTTTTGTCCGGGCCAGCATTGGCGTATGAAGCTCAGGCTGCGGCCCGTGCATGCGCGCCTTAACGAGGGCGGCTTCGATGCGCAACGTTTCGCGCTGGCTGTCAGCACGCCGCTGACGGGCAGGGCGCTGACATGGCAGATTGTCGACAGCCGCTGTGGCTGGCGTGAAAAAGTCATGCAGAAAAGTCGTGACTATTTCGCCGCCTTGCCCTGGCATAGCGTTATCCTGGCGTTGACGTTTGGTGAACGTAGCGAACTAAGCAGCGAGACAAAAGCGTTGCTGAGGGAGACCGGGACGGCGCATTTGATGGCGATTTCAGGCATGCATATAGGCCTGGCTGCGAGCGTAGGCTGGCTGATAGCGCGAATTTTCCAGCCTTGCTTCCGCGCCAGCTGGATAGAGTATCGTTTTCCCCTGTTTAGCGGCATCGCGCTGGCGCTGATCTACTGCTGGCTTTCCGGCGGAAGCCCTCCGGCGCTGCGGGCGATAGTGGCGCTGCTTAGCTGGAGCCTGCTGCGCCTGAAGGGGCGTAACTGTAGCGGCTGGCAGGTTTGGCGGCTGTGTATCGGTGCTATTTTGTTTTTCGATCCCTTAAGCATTTTGTCGGACAGCTTATGGTTGTCAGCTGTTGCCGTCGCCGGGTTACTTCTCTGGTATCAATGGTTTCCGCTTTCCGGACGCTTTATCGGGAAAAAACGCTGGCTGCCGTTACAGCTGCTGCACTTACAGACCGGGCTGTTTTTATTATTGATGCCGCTACAGATCTTTATTTTTCACGGCGTGAGCGTCAGCGCGCTGCTGGCTAACCTGTGGGCAGTGCCGCTGGTCACGTTGCTTACGGTACCGCTGATCCTTGGCGCCGTTTTATCGCTGCCTGTCGCATCGCTAAGCCAGCTGCTCTGGTGGGCGGCGGATCGCTCATTGGCGCTGGTTTTTTATCCCTTACGGCAGCTGCCCGACGGCTGGCTTACCGTCAGCCAGCAGGCATTATGGCTCAGTCCCGTGTGCCTGCTGCTGCTCTTTGCCTGGCGCTTTCACTGGTGGCGAAGTTCCCCTTTTACGCTGGCCAGCTTATGTCTGGCGCTGCTGTGCTGGCGGCTGCACGTCAGGCAGCCAGAGTGGCGTATGGATATGCTGGATATCGGTCATGGACTGGCCGTAGTAATTTCGCAGCGGGGAAATGCGGTTGTGTATGATACCGGCAACAGATGGGCAGGGGGCGACGCGGCCTCAAGCCAGATTATTCCCTGGCTTCGCTGGCAGGGCATAAGCCTACAACACATTATCTTAAGCCACGGCCATCTCGACCATATCGGCGGCCTGGAAAGCCTGCACAAGGCGTTTCCCGCAGCGAAAATCCACAGCGATTTGGGCGTATCGGGACATTTACCCTGCTATCAGGGCCAAAACTGGCGCTGGCAGACGTTAAATTTTCAGGTTCTCTGGCCGGAGCGACCGCAGAAAGAGCACGGTAATAATCAGTCCTGCGTCGTAATGGTGACGGATGGTAAATGGCGGGTTTTGCTGACCGGGGATATTGAGACGCCCGCAGAGCTACAGCTTGTCAGGCGCTATGGCGAAGCGTTACGGGCGGATCTATTACAGGTGCCGCATCACGGTAGCGGAACGTCGTCTTCGCCGCCCCTGCTGCGAAGGGTGGCTGGCCAGGCCGCGCTGGCTTCCGCTGCCCGCTATAGCGCCTGGAAGCTACCGGCGGAAAGGATAATTACCCGCTATCTGAAGAACAATTACAGCTGGTACGACACGGCTGTGGCAGGGCAAATCAGCGTAGAATTTTCTAAGGATAACTGGCGTGTTTTAAGCTTAAGAGCGCAAATAATGCCCCGTTGGTACCATCAGTGGTTTGGCGTAACACGTTATTCCAGTTAGAATGAGCGGCTATTTCAATTGGAAGCTGGTTAACACATGCATCAGGACAAAGATCTCTCCACCTGGCAGACCTTTCGACGCCTCTGGCCGATGATCAAACCCTTTAAACCGGGGCTGGCCGTCTCCTCCGTTGCTCTTATTATTAACGCAGCGGGCGACGTGCTGATGATGTCCTTACTTAAGCCGCTGCTGGACGATGGTTTTGGTAAAGCGGACTCCTCCGTACTGGTCTGGATGCCCCTCGCCGTTATCGGCCTGATGCTGGTACGCGGCATATCAAGCTATATCTCAAGCTACTGCATCTCCTGGGTATCGGGCAATGTGGTGATGTCGATGCGTCGGCGTCTTTTCAGCCATATGATGGGGATGCCGGTCGCTTTCTTCGATCAGCAATCTACCGGCACGTTGCTGTCGCGCATTACTTATGATTCCGAACAGGTCGCCTCATCGTCTTCCAGCGCGCTGGTAACGGTAGTGCGCGAAGGCGCATCCATTATCGGCCTGTTTATTATGATGTTTTACTACAGCTGGCAGCTGTCGCTAATCCTGATCCTGCTGGCGCCGGTCGTCTCCTTTGCAATCCGTATGGTGTCAAAACGCTTTCGTAATATCAGCAAAAGCATGCAAAACACCATGGGCCAGGTGACCACCAGCGCAGAACAGATGCTGAAAGGGCATAAAGAAGTGCTGATCTTTGGCGGACAGCAAATCGAAACCCAGCGTTTTGACCGCGTCAGCAATCGGATGCGTCAGCAGGGGATGAAACTGGTTTCCGCTTCTTCCGTGTCCGATCCTATTATTCAGCTTATCGCTTCGCTGGCGCTGGCTTTTGTTCTGTATGCTGCCAGCTTCCCAAGCGTAATGGCAACGCTGACACCGGGCACGATTACCGTCGTCTTTACCTCTATGTTTGGTTTGATGCGCCCGCTGAAATCGCTGACGAACGTTAACGCCCAGTTCCAGCGCGGCATGGCCGCCTGCCAGACGCTTTTCTCCATTCTCGACAGCGAGCAGGAAGTTGATACGGGCACGCGCGTGATTGAGCGCGCTCGCGGCGATGTGGAGTTCCGCAATGTGACCTTTACCTATCCGGGACGCGAAACGCCTGCGCTGCATAATATCAACCTGGCGATCCCGGAGGGCAAAACCGTTGCGCTGGTGGGACGGTCTGGATCGGGTAAATCCACGATTGCCAGCCTGATGACGCGTTTTTACGATATCCAGCAGGGCGAAATTCTGATGGATGGTCACGATCTGCGTGAATATACGCTCAGCTCGCTGCGAAATCAGGTCGCTTTAGTCTCGCAAAACGTGCATCTGTTTAACGACACGGTAGCCAATAATATCGCCTACGCCCGCAACGAGCAGTACAGCCGGGAAGATATCGAAAAAGCGGCAACGATGGCGCACGCTATGGACTTTATCAGTAAAATGGATAACGGCCTGGATACGGTCATCGGTGAAAATGGCGTGCTGCTTTCCGGCGGCCAGCGCCAGCGTATTGCCATTGCCCGCGCGCTGCTGCGTGACTGTCCGATCCTGATCCTGGATGAGGCTACTTCCGCGCTGGATACCGAGTCGGAGCGCGCTATTCAGTCAGCGCTGGATGAGCTGCAAAAAAACCGTACCTCGCTGGTTATTGCGCATCGCCTTTCCACTATTGAAAAGGCAGATGAAATCGTTGTGGTTGAGGATGGCCATATCGTGGAGCGCGGCAGCCATACCGAGCTGTTAGCGCGCCAGGGTGCCTATGCTCAGCTTCATAAAATGCAGTTTGGTCAATGATTGAGCGCCTCTGGAGCGGTCGGTCCGGCCTCTGGCGGCTGCTGCTGCCGTTCAGCTGGCTGTACGGGCTGATCACCAGCCTGATCCGCTTTAGCTATCGTCAGGGCTGGCGAAAGGCCTGGCGCGCGCCGGTGCCCGTGGTCGTGGTCGGGAATCTGACGGCTGGCGGCAACGGCAAAACGCCGGTGGTGATTTGGCTGGTGCAGGCACTGCAGCAGCGTGGTCTGCGCCCCGGCGTGGTATCCAGAGGCTACGGCGGTAAAGCGGAAGCTTATCCGCTGGTGCTTGATGGCAATACGACCACTAGCGAGGCGGGTGATGAACCGGTACTGATCTATCGCCGCACCGGCGCGGCGGTGGCCGTTTCACCCCGCCGTAAAGACGCCGTGCAGGCGCTGCTGGCGCAGGGCGAGGTGGATATTATTATCACCGACGACGGCCTGCAGCATTACGCGCTGGCCAGAGATTTTGAAATAGTCGTTATTGATGGTCAGCGTCGATTTGGCAACGGCTGGTGGCTGCCGGCCGGTCCAATGCGCGAGCGGGCATCACGCCTGCAAACGGTGGACGCGGTCATTACTAACGGCGGCGCGGCGCTGGCTGATGAAACAGCGATGCGCCTGACGCCCGGCCTTGCTGTCAATCTGCAAACCGGCGAAACCCGCCCTGCGGCATCGCTTGGCGACGTGATCGCTATGGCAGGTATCGGTCATCCGCCGCGTTTTTTTGCCACGCTGCGTCAGCTGGGCGTTATCCCGATTAAGGAAGTCTCTTTCGCCGATCACCAGGCCTACAGCGAGGCGCAGCTGGCCCCGCTGGCGACTGCACACCAGGCGCTGCTGATGACGGAGAAGGATGCGGTTAAAGCCAGCCGCTTTGCCGCGGCTAACTGGTGGTATCTGCCGGTGGACGCGGCGCTGCCGACGGATCGGGCTGACGCGCTGCTGAACCGCATTATTGCCCTTACGCAAAAATAACTCGCTAAACTGAATGCACTATGTGAATACAGGTGCATTATGTCGATTTCTCTCTCACTAATTCAGGCCCGCCATATTCATCTTGCCGCTCAGGGGCTGCTTCGTCCGTCGCAGCGCAAAGCACGATTTACCGATCTGCTTAATTGCGTGCGGCAAATGTCTCTGCTGCAAATCGACACTATCCATGTAGTCGCCCGCAGCCCTTATCTGGTGCTGTTCAGCCGACTTGGCGACTATCCGTCCGCGTGGCTGGAAGAGGCGTTGGCTACCGGCAGGCTGTTTGAATACTGGGCGCATGAGGCCTGTTTTATTCCTGCTGAGGATTATCCGCTGCTGCGCCACCGTATGCTTTCGCCGCAGGCTATGGGCTGGAAATATAACGGCGCATGGGCAGAGACGCGGCAGCAGGAGGTCGCGCAGCTGCTGGCGCATATCAAAGATCACGGGCCGGTAAGATCGGCCGACTTCGCCGCGCCGCCGGGCCAGCAGTCCGGCTGGTGGGCGTGGAAACCGCACAAGCGCCATCTGGAAAACTTATTTACCGCCGGGGAATTGATGGTGGTCGAACGGCGTAATTTCCAGCGGGTTTATGACCTTCGTCAGCGGGTGCTGCCGGAATGGGATGATGCGCTGCACGCGCTGGAAGAGAAAGAGGCGGTCAGGCAAATGTTGTACAACAGCGCGCAAAGTCTGGGGCTTTTCCGGGCCGAGTGGCTGGCAGATTACTATCGGCTGAAGCGTGCGCCGGTAAAAGAGCAGCTGGCAGAGTGGATTGAGGCGGGCACGGTAGTGCCGGTGGAGGTCGAAACGTTAGGGCAGTGCTATCTCCATCACTCACAGCTGCCGATGCTGGAGCAAAAAAGCCAGGCCACGCATACTGCGCTGCTGTCGCCTTTCGATCCGGTGGTGTGGGATCGCAAGCGGGCGCTGGAACTGTTTAACTTCGCCTATCGTCTGGAGTGCTATACGCCGGAAGCGAAGCGGCAGTATGGCTACTTTGTTTTGCCGATACTGCATCGCGGCGCGCTAAAAGGGCGGCTGGATGCCAAAATGCAGCGCAAAGAAAAAGTTTTGCTGATCAGGCAACTGTGGCTGGAGCCGGGCGTGAGGATCACCGCCGGGCTGCTGACCGATCTTCAGCAGGCCATCAGCCGTTTTGCCCGCTGGCAGGGCGCGCAAAAAGTACATCTGCTAAACCTGCCTGCGGAACTGGCCGCGATCTGGCCAAAAGAATGGGCGCTTTAAGCCGACGGGGAGGTTAACCGCTCAACCGCGAGCTATGATATTCTAACGTTCTGTCTGATCGGATCCACCAGGGAGACACCATGGATCATCGTTTGCTTGAAATCGTTGCTTGCCCGGTTTGTCACGGTAAGCTGTATTACAATAAAGATCGTCAGGAACTTATCTGCAAGCCTGACGGGCTGGCTTATCCGGTGCGTGACGGCATCCCCGTTCTGCTTGAAACGGAAGCGCGCTCGCTGACGCTGGAAGAGACGCATCCATGAGTTTCGTCGCAATTATTCCGGCGCGCTACGCTTCCACCAGGCTGCCCGGAAAACCGCTGGTCGATATCCACGGCAAGCCGATGATCGTGCATGTTATGGAACGCGCGCGTGAATCAGGAGCCGAGCGCGTGATTGTCGCTACGGATAATAATGACGTCGCGCGTGCTGTAGAAGCAGCGGGCGGCGAAGTTTGCATGACGCGAGCCGATCATCAGTCCGGCACGGAAAGGCTGGCCGAGGTGATTGAGAAATACCGTTTCCCTGACGAGACGGTGATCGTCAACGTGCAGGGCGATGAGCCGATGATCCCGCCGGTCATCATCCGG
This sequence comes from Erwinia sp. STN24, assembly GCF_041320675.1. Taxonomy (NCBI): domain Bacteria; kingdom Pseudomonadati; phylum Pseudomonadota; class Gammaproteobacteria; order Enterobacterales; family Erwiniaceae; genus Erwinia; species Erwinia sp. STN24. The sequence goes on from NZ_JBGGPM010000001.1 coordinate 206,758, forward strand.
CAGGTAGCGGATAATCTGGCGAAAAGCAGCGTAGGTATGGCGACGCTGGCGGTACCAATCGAGTCAGCGGAAGAAGCGTTTAACCCTAACGCCGTGAAGGTGGTCAGGGATGCGCAGGGCAACGCGCTCTATTTTTCGCGCGCGACCATCCCGTGGGACCGCGAGCGGTTTGCCGTTTCTCAGCAGGCGATTGGCGATCATTTTCTGCGCCATATCGGCATTTACGGCTATCGTGCCGGCTTTATCCGCCGCTATGTCAGCTGGCAGACCAGCCCGCTGGAGCAGATTGAGCTGCTCGAACAGCTGCGGGTACTGTGGTACGGCGAAAAAATCCATGTTGACGTGGCGCAGGCCGTTCCGGGCGCGGGTGTTGATACACCGGAAGATCTGGAACGTGTGCGGGCAGCCATGCAGTAACTATTTTCAGGGCCGGCAGCGGCCCTGGTTCTCTGCTTCTTGCTATTACCAGGAAAAAAACGGCAATCCGACTTCGCTTGCGATCAGGAGCAGCAGATGGAACATCTTCGTTCAGAACTTTCGATAGTGCTGGGTGAGACGCTAAGCCGTCTCGAATGCATCAGCGAACAGCCTTATGCCAGCCTCTACTCGCTTTACGATGGGAAAGGCCACTCTCTGCCGCTGATGGCAAAATACTTCAATACCAAAGGAATCGCCTCGCAGGAAGCCTATAAGCTGTCGATGCTGGCGCGCGAAAGCACCGTGCGTATGCCGACGGTATACGGGCTGATCGTCAGCCAGCTGCCGCCGCAGCATGAGATCCTGCTGATTGAGCGCATGGGCGGCGTTTCGGTCGAAGCGCCCACCCGCACGCCGGCTCGCTGGCAGCAGCTGCAGGATCAGATCGTCGCCGCGCTGCTGGCCTGGCATCGCATCGACAGCCACGGTCTGGTCGGTACGGTAGACAGCACGCAGGAGAATAACTGGCCCGCCTGGTATAAACAGCGGGTTGAGGTGTGGTGGTCAACGCTGAGCTATATGCGCCCGGAGCGGCTGACGATGGAAGATCACCGTTTTCTCTTTCGCTGTCGCCAGAACCTCTGCGCGCTTTTTGACGACTTCGACGATCCCTGCGTGCTGGTGCACGGCAACCTGTCGCTCAGCAATATGCTGAAGGAAGCCTGGAGCGACCAGCTGCTGTCAATGATCAATCCCGGCAGAACGCTCTGGGCGCCGCGTGAATACGAGCTGTTTCGCCTGAGTGAGGAAGGCCCGGCGGAAGCGCTGCTGTTCCGCTATCTGCAACAGGCGCCCGTCGCGGAAGGATTTATCGCCAGACGCTGGCTCTATATGCTGTGGGAAGAAGCGGATCGGCTGATCCATACCGGCCGTTTCAACCGCGCCCGCTTCGATTTAGCCGCTCGCTCCCTGCTGCCCTGGCTTGAGTGAAGGCGACGTTATCTTTTGCCAGAGTCGTCCCAGCGTCTCATAGATGGCGCGCTCGCTGTGACCAAGCCACAGCGAGGAGGGAATGGCTTTCTCCCACGCGTTCAGCGGCGAAGCGATAGCCAGCTGATTAGCCGGCGCGGGCAGCGGATCCAGCCCCTGCTGCTGAAAAAACAGCATGGCGCGCGGCAGATGCGAGGCGGAGGTCACCAGCAGGAAAGGGCGGCGGCCAACCACTTTAGCCACCTCCCGCGCTTCCTGGCTCGTATCGCGCGGCTTATCCAGCGTAATAATGGCGCTGCGCGGTACGCCCAATGACTGCGCCACTCTGGCCGTGACTTCCGCCGAGCTGACGGGATTGTTCTGCGCGGCCGCGCCGGTAAAGATCAGCGTCGATCCTGGATTTTCACGCCACAAACGGATCCCTTCCACCAGCCTTGGCAAACTGTTGCCGATCATATTCGATCCCGGCGCCCACTGCGAATTCCACGTATAGCCGCCGCCCAGCACCACAACGTAGTCCACCTTCCGGCTCTCCTGCCACGTAGCGAAACGGTTCTCAACAGGGGACAGCAGGCTATCAGCAACAGGCTGAAGGCTGATCAATAACAAGATTAGCCAGGCAGAAGAGAGTATAATTTTCCCGGTTTTTTGCCAGCGGCTGCGCCAGAGCAGAAAAAGTCCGACCGCCATCACTAACAGCAGCAGCGGCAAGGGCATCAGCAGGCCGCCAATCGCTTTTTTAAGCGTAAAAAGCATAAAAACAGCTTCCTTTTGTCCGAAAAAACGCCACCCGAAAGCGAAGCAGTGACGGAAAGGTTCATTCTCCCTCAGTGTATGCCAAAATAGCCGCCGGATTCACCCTTTTGCCCAGCCCGGAGCCCGCTTATGCAGGATCGCAACTTTGATGATATCGCGGAAAAATTTTCGCAGAATATCTACGGCACCACCAAAGGCCGCATTCGCCAGGCCATCGCCTGGCAGGAGCTGGAGGCGATTCTGGCGACGCTGCCGCAAAGGCCGCTGAGCGTGCTGGATGCGGGCGGCGGCGAAGGCCAAATCAGCTGTGGGCTGGCGAGCCTTGGCCATCAGGTTCTGCTATGCGATTTATCCGAAGAAATGCTGCAGCGCGCGCGCCTTAACGCCAGCCAGCAAGGTGTGAGCGACCACATGGAATTCAGACAAATCAGCGCGCAGGAAGTCGGTCAGCATTTGGTTCAGCCTGTCGATCTGGTATTGTTTCACGCTGTGCTTGAATGGGTTGCCGAGCCGGAAGCGGTGCTGGCCGCGCTTTACGATACGCTGGCGCCCGGCGGCGTGCTCTCGCTGATGTTTTACAACCTCAACGGGCTGATGATGCAGACGCTGGTGCTGGGCAACTTTGGCTATATGCAGGCCGATTTGCGCAAGCGCAAACGTAAAACCCTGTCGCCGGACTATCCGCGCGACCCGGAGCAGGTCTATCGCTGGCTGGCGGAGATCGGCTTCACCGTCGAAAGCAAAGCCGGCGTGCGCGTTTTTCACGACTATATGCGCGATAAGCACAAGCAAACAGAACGATTTGACGAGATCCTGGCGCTGGAAAAGCGCTTTTGCCGCCAGGAGCCATTTTTAAGTTTGGGTCGCTATATCCACGTAACAGCGCGGAAGCCCATAAAGGACGAAGCATGAGTGAATTTTCCCAGACAGTACCGGAGCTGGTTGCCTGGGCGCGAAAAAATGATTTTTCCGTCTCGTTGCCTACCGAACGTCTGGCTTTTTTGCTGGCGGTCGCCACGCTTAACGGCGAGCGCATGGATGGCGAGATGAGCGAAGGCGAACTTACGGACGCCTTCCGTCACGTCAGCGAAGGATTTGAACAGACCAGCGAAACCGTCAGCGTCCGCGCCAACAACGCTATCAACGACATGGTGCGGCAGCGTTTGCTTAATCGCTTTACCAGCGAACAGGCTGAAGGGCAGGCCATTTACCGCCTGACGCCGCTCGCGATCGGCATCACCGATTACTACATTCGCCAGCGTGAGTTTTCTACGCTGCGGCTCTCCATGCAGCTTTCTATCGTGGCAAGCGAACTGAAGCGCGCGGCGGATGCGGCGGATGAAGACGGCGATGACTTTCACTGGCACCGCAACGTCTTCGCGCCGCTAAAATATTCCGTCGCCGAGATTTTTGACAGCATCGATATCACCCAGCGCATTATGGATGAGCAGCAGCAGGCGGTGAAAGACGATATCGCGCAGCTGCTCAACAAAGACTGGCGCGCGGCGATTGAAAGCTGCGAGATGCTGCTGAATGAAACCTCCGGCACGCTGCGCGAACTGCAGGATACGCTGGAAGCCGCAGGCGACAAGCTGCAGGCCAACCTGCTGCGGATCCAGGACGCCACTCTGGGCAGTCCCGACCTCGGCTTTATCGACAAGCTGGTGTTCGATCTGCAAAACAAGCTTGACCGCATTATCAGCTGGGGCCAGCAGGCCATCGATCTCTGGATTGGCTACGACCGCCACGTGCATAAATTTATCCGTACCGCGATTGATATGGATAAAAACCGCGTCTTCGCTCAGCGCCTGCGTCAGTCGCTGCAAAACTATTTCGACGCGCCGTGGGCGCTGACCTATGCCAATGCCGAACGCCTGTTTGACGTGCGTGACGAAGAGCTGACGCTGCGTAACGAAGAGGTGATGGGCGAACTGCCTGCCGAACTGGAATACGAAGAGCTGAGCGAAATTCGCGAGCAGCTGGCCGCCATGATCGAAGAGGCATTGGCCATCTATAAAGCCCAGCAAAAACCGCTGAATCTGGGCGTGGTGATGCGCGACTATCTGGCGCAATATCCCCGCGCCCGCCATTTTGACGTGGCAAGGATCGTGGTCGACCAGGCCGTGCGTTTAGGCGTCGCCGAAGCTGATTTTTCCGGTCTGCCCGCCGAGTGGCAGGCCATTAATGATTACGGAGCCAAGGTACAGGCGCATGTCATCGATAAATATTGAACAAGTGATGCCGGTTAAGCTGGCGATGGCGCTGGCTAATCCGTTATTTCCTGCGCTCGACAGCCAGCTGCGCGCGGGCCGCCATATCGGTATTGAGGAGCTGGACAACCACGCTTTTCTGATGGATTACCAGGAATATCTGGAAGAGTTTTATCTGCGCTATAACGTGGAGCTGATCCGCGCGCCGGAAGGCTTTTTCTATCTGCGTCCGCGCTCTACCACGCTGATTGCGCGTTCGGTGCTTTCCGAACTGGATATGATGGTGGGCAAAGTCCTGTGCTGGCTTTACCTCAGCCCCGAGCGGCTGGCCAATGAAGGCATCTTCACCCAGCAGGAGCTGTACGACGAACTGCTGACGCTGGCGGATGAAAGCAAGCTGCTTAAGCTGGTAAACCAGCGCTCAACCGGTTCGGATCTGGACCGTCAGAAGCTGCATGAAAAAATGCGCGCCTCCTTAAGCCGCCTGCGTCGTCTGGGCATGGTGTGGTTTATGGGCCATGACAGCAGCAAGTTCCGCATCACCGAATCCGTGTTCCGCTTTGGCGCCGACGTGCGTAGCGGGGACGATCCTCGCGAAGCGCAGCTGAGAATGATCAGAGACGGCGAGGCAATGTTTACGGAAAGCGGCCAGGCCCGCCAGAACGAAGAAGAGCAGGGTAACGACGCCGGCCAGGCGGAGGAAGAAGAATGATTGAACGCGGAAAATTTCGCTCGCTAACGCTGGTTAACTGGAACGGCTTTTTTGCCCGAACCTTCGATCTTGACGAACTGGTTACCACGCTGTCCGGCGGTAACGGCGCGGGGAAATCGACCACGATGGCCGCTTTCGTTACCGCGCTGATCCCCGATCTGACGCTGCTGCACTTTCGTAACACTACGGAAGCGGGCGCGACCTCCGGCTCGCGCGACAAAGGCCTGCACGGCAAGCTCAAGCCGGGCGTCTGCTATGCGGCGCTGGACGTGGTTAACTCGGTGCACCAGCGCGTTATCGTCGGCGTGCGCCTGCAGCAAATCGCCGGCCGCGACCGCAAAGTGGATATCAGACCGTTCAGTATTCACGGCCTGCCGACGTCCATTAACCCGACGGAGATCCTGACCGAAACGGTTAACGCTCGTCAGGCTCGCGTGCTGCCGCTCAGCGAGCTGAAAGAGAAGTTCGAAGCGATGGAGAGCGTGCAGTTCAAGCAGTACAACTCCATTACTGAATACCACTCGATGATGTTCGATCTGGGCATTGTGGCGCGTCGTCTGCGCTCTGCGGCGGATCGCAGCAAATACTACCGCCTGATCGAGGCGTCGCTGTACGGCGGCATCTCCAGCGCCATTACGCGCTCACTGCGTGACTACCTGCTGCCGGAAAACGGCGGCGTGCGTAAGGCTTTCCAGGATATGGAAGCGGCGCTGCGTGAAAACCGGATGACGCTGGAAGCGATCCGCGTAACGCAGTCCGATCGCGATCTCTTTAAGCATCTTATCTCAGAAGCGACCAGCTACGTGGCCGCCGACTATATGCGCCACGCCAACGAGCGCCGCGTTCATCTGGACGGCGCCATGCTGCAGCGCAGCGAGCTTTTCGGCAGCCGTAAACAGCTGGCCGCCGAGCAGTATCGCCATGTAGAAATGGCGCGCGAGCTGGCGGAGCATAGCGGGGCGGAAAGCGATCTGGAAACGGATTACCAGAGCGCCAGCGATCACCTTAACCTGGTGCAGACCGCCATGCGCCAGCAGGAAAAAATCGAGCGTTACGAAGGCGATATCGATGAGCTGACCTATCGTCTGGAAGAGCAGAACGAGGTCGTTGCTGAAGCGCGCGAAGTCCATGAAGAAAACGAAGCGCGGGCGGAAGCCGCCGAGCTGGAAGTGGACGAGCTGAAAAGCCAGCTGGCCGACTATCAGCAGGCGCTGGATGTACAGCAAACGCGCGCTATTCAATACCAGCAGGCGCTGGCGGCCTTACAGCGCGCTCAGGAAATTTGCCAGATCCGCGAGCTGACTATTGAGAACGCTCAGGAATGGCAGGAAACCTTCCGGGCGAAAGAGCAGGAAGCCACGGACAGGCTGCTGATGCTGGAGCAGAAAATGAGCGTGGCGCAGGCCGCGCACAGCCAGTTCGAGCAGGCGTTTGAGCTGGTGACGCGTATTGCCGGGCCGGTGAGCCGCAGCGAAGCCTGGCAGACCGGCCGCGAGCTGCTGCGCGACGCCGGCAATCAGCGCTATCACGCCGATCAGCTCCAGTCGCTGCGCTCGCGTCTTTCAGAGATGGAGCAGCGGCTGCGCGAGCAGCAGGAAGCCGAGCGGTTGCTGAACGAGTTCTGCAAAAAGCACGGTCAGCAGTACGCGCCAGAAGAGCTGGAAGCATTGCAGTATGAGCTGGAAGCGCGCATTGAGCAGCTTGGCGAGAGCGTTGCCGACGCTGGCGAACGACGTCTGGCGATGCGCCAGGAGCTGGAGCAGGTGCGTGAACGTATCGCCCGCCTGACGCGACAGGCGCCGCAGTGGCTGAACGCGCAGGAAATTTTAACCCAGCTGCGCGAGCAGACCGGCGAGGCGCTGGAAAACGGCCAGCAGGTAACCGAGCATATGCAGCGCCTGCTGGAGCGCGAGCGTGAAACCACCGTTGAGCGTGATGAAGTCGCCAGCCGCAAACGCGAGGTGGAAAGCCAGATCGATCGGCTGAGCCAGCCGGGCGGATCGGAAGATGCGCGACTGAACCAGCTGGCCGAGCGTTTCGGCGGCGTGCTGCTTTCTGAAATTTATGATGACGTCACCATTGAGGACGCGCCTTACTTCTCCGCGCTGTACGGCCCTGCGCGCCACGCTATCGTGGTGCCGGATCTGTCGCTGGTGCGTGAACAGCTGGACGGGCTGGAAGAGTGCCCGGAAGATCTGTATCTGATCGAAGGGGATCCGCAGTCGTTCGACGACAGCGTCTTCAATGTTGAAGAGTTACAAAAAGCGGTCGTGGTCAAAGCGGGCGATCGTCAGTGGCGCTATTCCCGCTTTCCGAAAGTCCCGCTGTTTGGCCGCGCCGCCCGTGAAAACCAGCTGGAGCTGCTGCGTGCCGAGCGCGAAACGCTGGCGGAACGCTACGCCACGCTCTCCTTCGACGTGCAGAAAACGCAGCGCCTGCATCAGGCGTTCAGCCGCTTTATCGGCGGCCATCTGGGCGTGGCCTTCGAGCCGGATCCGGAAGCGGAAATTCGTCAGCTGAATGGCCGCCGCGGCGAGCTTGAGCGCGCCATCAGCTCACATGAAAGCGAAAACCAGCAGCAGCGCCAGCAGTTTGACCAGGCGAAAGAGGGTGTCGCTCAGCTTAACCGACTGATGCCGCGCGTTAGCCTGCTGCTGGACGAAACGCTCCAGGATCGTCACGAAGAGCTGCTGGCGCGCCTGGACGAAGCGCAGGAAGCCGCACGCTTCCTGCAGCAGCACGGTGCCGCCCTCGCTAAGCTGGAGCCGCTGGTGGCGGTGCTGCAAAGCGACCCGGAACAGCATGAGCAGCTCAAGCTGGATTATCAGCAGGCGCAGCAGGCGCAGCGCGATGCGCGTCAGCAGGCTTTCGCCATCACCGAAGTGGTGCAGCGACGCGCGCATTTCAACTATGCGGACTCGGCCGGAATGCTTGACGGCAACAGCGACCTCAACGAGAAGCTGCGTCGTCGTCTTGAGCAGGCAGAGGCCGAACGTGCGCGTGCGCGCGAGCAGCTGAGAAACCATCAGGCGCAGCTGACGCAATACAGCCAGGTGCTCGCCTCGCTGAAAAGCTCGTATGATGCCAAGCGAGATATGCTGAAGGAGCTACAGCAGGAAATGCAGGCTATCGGCGTGCAGGCGGATGCCAGCGCGGAAGAGCGCGCGCGGCTGCGTCGCGACGAGCTTTATACGGCGCTGAGCAATAACCGCAGCCGCCGCAACCAGCTGGAAAAACAGCTGACCTTCTGTGAAGCGGAAATGGACGCGCTGCAGAAAAAACTGAAGCGCGTCGAGCGTGATTATCACCAGAGCCGCGAACAGGTGGTCAGCGCCAAAGCCGGTTGGGTCGCCGTTCTGCGCATGGTGAAAGATAACGGCGTCGAACGTCGTCTGCATCGCCGCGAGCTGGCCTATCTGGGCGGCGACGAGCTGCGCTCCATGTCGGATAAGGCGCTGGGCGCGCTGCGTCTGGCGGTCGCCGATAACGAGCACCTGCGTGATATCCTGCGCCAGTCGGAAGATCCTAAGCGGCCTGAGCGTAAAATTGAGTTCTTTATCGCCGTTTATCAGCATCTGCGCGAGCGTATCCGTCAGGATATTATCCGCACGGACGATCCGGTAGAAGCGATCGAGCAGATGGAAATTGAGCTGAGCCGTCTGAGCGAAGAGCTGACCGCTCGTGAGCAGATGCTGGCTATCAGCTCGCGCAGCGTGGCGAACATCATTCGCAAAACCATCCAGCGCGAGCAGAACCGTATCCGCCAGCTGAACCAGGGCTTGCAGAGCGTCAGCTTTGGTCAGGTACACAGCGTGCGGCTGAACGTCAACGTGCGGGAAACGCACGCCACGCTGCTGGACGTGCTTTCAGAGCAGCACGAACAGCATCAGGATCTGTTCAAGAGCCAGCGTCTGACCTTCTCCGAAGCGCTGGCGAAGCTCTATCAGCGCCTGAATCCGCAGATCGATATGGGACAGCGCACGCCGCAAACTATCGGCGAAGAGCTGCTGGACTACCGCAACTACCTTTCTATGGAAGTGGAGGTTAACCGCGGTTCCGATGGCTGGCTGCGCGCGGAAAGCGGGGCGCTGTCGACGGGCGAGGCGATCGGCACCGGGATGTCGATTCTGGTGATGGTAGTGCAAAGCTGGGAAGAAGAGTCTCGCCGCCTGCGCGGTAAAGATATATCGCCTTGCCGCCTGCTGTTCCTGGATGAGGCGGCGCGTCTGGATGCCAAATCTATCGCCACGCTTTTTGAACTGTGCGATCGCCTTGAAATGCAGCTGATTATTGCCGCGCCGGAGAATATCAGCCCGGAGAAAGGCACGACCTATAAGCTGGTGCGTAAGGTTATCAACAACAGCGAGCACGTTCACGTGGTTGGCCTGCGCGGCTTCGCGGCCGAGCCTGCCAATATTTCGGCAGAGCCTGCCGAACTCTCCTCCTGAGTCGAACAGCACAAAATAATCGGCGGCACGTATAGCAAAATCCGTGCCGCCGAATTACTCTCTCAGGCGCGCCGCTGCATACGCGCGCCGTTTTCTTTTCTATACTAATAACATTATTCAGGCGTCGATCGTTCAGACCCGCTACAGGAGGCAAGGGATGTTGCTGACAGGAACTCATTTTGCAAAGCTTAGCCTGGCCTGCTGCCTGGCGTTAGCGCTGGGGCAAGCCGTACCCGCCGCTGCGGCCATGCCGCATTCGGCCGCCGTTTCCGCTTCGCAGGCGCAGGTAAAGCTACAATCGCTGTTTACTAACGGCTACCGGCCTTTTTATCTTAAAACGCTGGCATCGTTATATGCTACGCAGCATATGCAGCCTCTGTGGCAGGATCGCCAGGCCGTGCAGCAGTTTCAGCAGCAGCTGGCGGAAGTCGCGATTTCCGGCGTACAGCCGCAGTTCACGCAGTGGGTTAAATTATTAACCGATCCTGCGGTAACAGGTTTGGAACGAGACGTCGTGCTTTCCGACGCTATGCTTGGCTATCTGCAATTCGCTTCGACGGTGCCGGCTAAAGGCGAAACCTGGCTTTACAGCAATGTCCCCTACAAGCTGGAAGTTCCTGCCTTATCGGTGATTAACCAGTGGCAGCGGGCAATTGAGCATGGCGCCACGCATGCTTTTGTCGCCTCTTTGGCGCCGCAGCATCCACAGTATCCTTTAATGCACCAGGCGTTAAAAGATTTGCTGGCGGACAACCGCGCCTGGCCGCAGCTGACCGACAGACAAAGCCTGCGCCCTGGGCAGCTGAGCGACGATGTGCCTGCGCTGAGAGAAATTTTGCAGCGCACCAATATGCTGACGCCCGGCAGCGATACGCCAAAACCTGATGACGATGCGGTGCCGACCACGCCGGTCCCGGCTTCCTTCGTAGATGAAGAAATCGCGGTTAGCCCTTCGGCCTCTCCCGCTGAGCAAACTCCGCAGGCGAATACGCCGGAGCAGGCCGGCCACGTAGAAAGTGGTACGCTCAGTAATCCTGCCCATATCTATTCTGAAGATTTGGTGGCGGGTGTGAAACGCTTTCAGCGCTGGCAGGGCCTGGAGGCCGATGGCGTTATCGGGCCAAGAACGCGTGAATGGCTAAACGTTTCTCCGCAGCTGCGGGCCTCGCTGCTGGCGCTGAACATTCAGCGGCTAAGGCTGCTGCCGGATGATATGCATAACGGCATCATGGTGAATATTGCTAACTACTCGCTGAAATATTATCTGAATGGCAATCAGATCCTGGATTCCCGCGTTATCGTAGGCCGTCCGGATCGTAAAACGCCGCTCATGCGCAGTGCCTTAAACAACGTGGTGCTTAATCCGCCATGGAATGTACCCACCACGCTGGTGCGCAAAGATATTATCCCGAAGGTGAAGCAGGATCCGAGCTACCTGTACAAGCACAACTACACGCTGCTTTCCGGCTGGAGCAGCGATGCTGAAGTGATCGATCCTTCCATGATTGACTGGCGGATGGTTTCGGCAGCTTCGTTCCCGTATCGTATCCGTCAGGCGCCAGGGGCAACGAACTCGCTGGGTCGTTATAAATTTAATATGCCAAGCTCGGACGCTATCTATCTGCACGATACGCCTAACCACAATCTTTTCCAGAAGGATATCAGGGCGCTGAGTTCCGGCTGCGTCAGGGTAAACAAGGCGTCTGATTTGGCTAATCTGCTGTTACAGGATGCGGGCTGGAATGATTCGCGTATCTCCAGCACGCTGAAGCAGGGTGATACCCGTTATGTGCCGGTGCGTCATCACATTCCGGTCAATCTGTATTACCTGACCGCCTGGGTCGCTGACGACGGACGTACGCAATATCGTACAGATATTTACAATTATGACCTGACGGCGCGCTCCGGGGCGCAGGTATTGGCGAAAGCTGGTCAATTATTACTCTAGTGGTTGATTCTTCAGGTTTTCTGATGTTGGCCTGCGGCCAGCCTGCCTGACGGGTACGGCAGCCTCTCCAGGAATTGCCGTATCCGTCACGTTTCGTCGGTTGACGCCACATTTCTACCCGGTTATGGTTCCGGGCGGTGAACGTTTCCACCGTTTCAGAACTTTTTTAGCCGGGTAACACAGATTAATGGATAAATTCGACTCTCATCGCCGACAATTACTGGCCCTGGGCGGCGCGGCACTAGGCCTGTCGCTGCTTCCTGGACAGGCTTTCGCTTCGCTTTCCACCTCACGTCCTCGCATTCTGACGCTGAATAATTTACATACCGGAGAAAGCCTTAAAACCGAGTTTTTCAACGGGAAAAGCTATGACAAGGATGAGTTAACGCGCCTTAACCATTTTTTTCGTGATTATCGCGCCAACAGGATCAAAAGCATCGATCCACATCTTTTCGATCAGCTGTATCGGCTCCAGGCGCTGTTGGATACGCGCAAGCCCGTACAGCTGATTTCCGGTTACCGTACGCTGGCGACCAACAACTCGCTGCGCGAACGCGGCAGCAGCACCGGCGTAGCTAAGCACAGCTATCATACGCTGGGCCAGGCAATGGATTTTCATATTGAGGGGATCGCCCTCAGCAATATACGCAAAGCGGCTCTTTCCATGCGGGCAGGGGGTGTAGGATACTATCCTAAAAGCAACTTTGTGCATATTGATACCGGGCCGGCAAGGCACTGGTAAGAAAATCCGGGCTGACCGGAATTAATGGAGCCTTATGAATTATCAAACTATTCCGGTAACGGCCTTTTCGCAGAACTGCTCTTTGATCTGGTGTCCGGTGACGCTGCAGGCCGCCATTGTCGATCCTGGCGGCGACGCGGAAAAAATTAAAGCGCAGACGACGGCAAAGGGCGTAACAGTTACGCAAATTCTGCTGACGCATGGCCATCTGGACCACGTAGGCGCGGCGGCTGAACTGGCTGCTTTTTATGCCGTACCGGTTGTTGGGCCGCATAAAGCAGATGCGTTCTGGCTGGAAGGGCTGCCGATGCAGAGCCAGATGTTTGGTTTTCCTGAATGTGCGCCGTTAACGCCCGATCGCTGGCTGGAAGAGGGTGAGGTTGTGCACGTGGGCGATATCTCGCTTGAGGTTCTGCTCTGTCCGGGCCATACGCCGGGTCATATCGTATTTTTTGATCGGGCTTCTCGCCTGCTGATCTCCGGCGATGTGATCTTCAGCGGCGGCGTGGGACGTACCGATTTCCCTCAGGGCAGCCATAGCGACCTGATTGCCGCGATCAAAAACAAGCTGCTGCCGCTTGGCGATGACGTCACCTTTTTACCCGGCCACGGCCCCAGCTCGACGCTGGGCAGAGAGCGGATTTCCAATCCTTTTCTGCAATAAAGCTGCCGTATAAAAAAGCCTGCGTAATGCAGGCTTTTTTATTGCGTGACGGATAAAATATTTCGCATCCGCTTTATGTGCACTTACAGCACGGCGGCAATCGCTTCGCACAGCGGCGCCATATTGTCCGGCGTCATTCCCGCTACGTTAACCCGGCCTGAATTGACCGCATAAACGCCAAACTCTTCCCGCAGTCTAATCACCTGATCTTTGGTCAGGCCGCTAAAAGAGAACATACCGTTCTGGTTGATAATAAAGCTGAAGTCGCCTTTCGCCCCTTTTTCCTGCAGGGTATTAACAAACAGCTGACGCATACGGTGGATGCGCTGGCGCATATCGGTCAACTCCTGCTCCCATAGGGTACGCAGCGCATCGTTGCCCAGGATAGTGGCGACGACCGCCGCGCCATGCGCAGGCGGATTAGAGTAGTTTGCGCGGATGGTAGCTTTAACCTGGCTAAAGGCCGTGTCGGCAATATCGGCCGCGCTGGCGACCAGCGTGAACGCGCCTACGCGCTCATTATAAAGCCCGAAGTTCTTCGAATAAGAACTGGCGACAATCAGCTCCTGGTGTCCGGCAGCAAAAATGCGCAGGCCCTCTGCATCTTCTTCCAGCCCACGCGCAAAGCCCTGATAGGCAAAGTCGAACAGCGGCAGCCAGCCTTTCGCCAGCGACATCTCGGCAAGCTCCTGCCACTGTGCGGCCGTAGGATCGATGCCGGTAGGGTTATGGCAGCAGCCGTGGAACAGCACAATATCGCCCGCCTGCGCTTCACGCAGCGCGTTCAGCATTCCGTCGAAATCCAGCGAATGGCTGGCCGCATCGTAATACTGATATTCACAGACTTCCAGTCCGGCGGACTGAAACACATTTTTATGATTAGGCCAGCTAGGATTGCTGACCCAAACGCGCCTGGCGCCGGTTTGCGCGGCAATAAAATCCGCCGCTACGCGCAGCGCGCCCGTACCGCCAGGCGTTTGCGCTGTACGCGCACGTTTGTCACGCAGGATGGCGTTATCTTTGCCAAACAGCAGCGCCTGCGTACATTTGCCAAAATCGGCCAGGCCATCAATGCTCAAATAATTTTTGGTCGTTTCATTTTCCAGCAGATACTGCTCGGCTTTTTTCACGCTGGTCAGCACCGGCGTTTTGCCGGTTTCGTCCTTATAAACGCCAATGCCAAGGTTAATTTTGTCAGGACGGTCGTCCGCACGATAAAGGTCGGCTAAGCCAAGGATAGGATCTGCGGGTGCAGCTGCAATGCGTTCAAACATAATGAAAGTCCGTTATAACCTGAAACGAAATGAGAATTCAGGGTACCGCCACTATGATAAAAATGCCAACCGTTTGCGCTAAAAACAGTGAAAGAATGCCCTGGATAAAGGTAGCGGCAGCCAGCTGCTATAAACACCTGTAAAGGTAAAATAAGCGCGGCCGCTTTCCTGGCGTACGGGGCCTATAGCCAATGAAAACCTCTGGCCATAATGTAGGCCAGGCCCAGCGCAACGCCGATCAGCGCGCTAAACATCAGGCGAAAATCAGTCTGCATATCTTTGCGGATATCTTTCATCTCACCGCGTACGTCCTGTATCTCACCGCGTACGTCCTGTATCTCACCGCGCACGTCCTTTATCTCGCCGCGTACATCCTTTATTTCCCCACGAATATCATGGAGCTCGTTTCTGATATCGTTAACGTCATGTCTGAGCCAGGCGATATGCATTTCGATACGGGTAAAGCGCGCTTCCGTCTCGGTTTCTTTTTTTTCCTGCTGGTTGCTGTGGTTTGACAGCGTTAGCAGAAGAGGGCTGTCCATATCCATATTGGCTCTCCTTAAGCTAAATCCAGACTGATTTTTTCATGTTCACGCGTGGCTAACAAACACTTTTGGAAATTTTTCAGGAACGCTGCGGCATGGCTCGAATTTTTATGAAACGGAAAAAGAAATTACATAGGGAAGCGACAGGTTTTATTTAGCAGCACGGGCAAGTCAGGAAGGGAATAAGGGCAGGCAGAGAAAAGCGAAGGTGCAGACAATAAAAAAGCGGGGCCGAAGCCCCGCCAGACGATTTGTTGCTTGATTAGAACTGGTAAACCAGACCTACAGCCACGGTGTCGTCGGTGTTCAGACCCAGTGGATTGTTGTCATCCAGCAGGTTGATCTGGTAGTCAACGTAAGTAGACATGTTTTTGTTGAAGTAGTAGGTTGCGCCCACATCAACATATTTGATCAGGTCAGCATCGCCAACGCCTTCGATATCCTTGCCTTTAGACTGCACGTAGGCCAGGGATGGACGCAGACCGAAGTCAAACTGATACTGCGCAACCAGCTCAATGTTCTGAGCCTTGTTAGCGAAAGAGTTAGCAGACCAGGAAGTGCTGTCAGCGTCGCTAAAATTGCCGCTGTAAGAAATTGGCGTGGCGTTACGGGTTTCACCGTACATCGCTGCCAGGTAAACGCTGTTAGCGTCATATTTCAGCGCGGTAGCCCATGCTTCAGCACGTTTACCCGCGCCGCTATTGATGGTGACGGATTCAGCGGAGTTATTCGGGTTAGTCACGGTACGCACGCCAGCTGCCTGCGCATCGGTACGGTCATAAGAACCATAAGCTGCAGACACGCCTACACCGATTGGCGCGGTATAGCTGGTAGAGACTGCGTAACCGTCTCCGTTAGCGCGGCGAATGTCGTCTTCACGCTCGTTTTTACCCTGATACTGTACGGCAAAGTTCCAGCCGTCAACCAGACCAAAGAAGTTGGTGTTGCGGTAGGTCAGCACGCCAGTCGTACGGCCGCCCAGGATGCCCAGGTCGCTATAGGCAGAGTCGCCGCCGAACTCTGGCAGCATATCGGTCCAGCCCATTGGATCGTACAGCAGGCTGTAGTTACGGCCGTAATCGATAGAGCCGTACTCAGCGAATTTCAGACCAGCGAAGCCCAGACGGGTTTTGTTGCCGTCCTGCGCGTCGGAGCCGCCTTCAGAATTGTTTGCCTGGATGTTGTATTCCCACTGGCCGTAGCCGGTGAGCATATCGTTAATCTGGGTTTCACCTTTGAAACCAAAACGCACGTAGCTCTGGTCGCCATCGTTGCCGTCGTTATCAGAGAAATAGTGCAAACCAACTGCTTTCCCATAGAGGTCCAGCTTATTGCCGTCTTTGTTATAGATTTCTGCTGCATTGGCTGCACCAGCGGCTAACAGGGCTGGGATAACCAGTGCCAGAATATTGCGCTTCATCATTATTTATTACCCTCATTGGAGTTATCTGGACACCTGCCACTGCCGTCAATAATTCTTTACAGAACTACGATGAGAGTTTGGTGTCTTCCTGTATCTGCACGCATCTTTCCATTCGCGGTGCGGTTAATCTACCTCGAAAATGCTACTAATATCCTATTCTGGTTACAGGAAGAAAATTTGTGTTTCTATATGTAAATAAAACGGAACTTTGTGAACTATATCTAAATTTACAAAAATAAAAAAAGGCCAGCGAGGCTGGCCTTAGTTATATATATGAATTTCTTATATTTAATGCAAAAATCAGAAGCTGGCGTTGCGCGGCGTCCTTGGGAAGGCGATGACGTCCCTGACATTTTGCACGCCGGTAACGTAGGCGATCAGGCGCTCAAAACCTAAGCCGAAGCCGGAATGAGGCACGGTGCCGTAGCGGCGCAGATCGCGATACCACCAGTAGTCTTCTTTGTTCAGCCCCATCTCCGCCAGACGCGCGTCCAGCACGTCCAGACGCTCTTCACGCTGCGAACCGCCGATGATTTCACCAATGCCCGGCGCCAGAACGTCCATCGCCGCCACGGTTTTGCCATCGTCGTTCAGGCGCATATAGAACGCCTTGATGTCTTTCGGGTAGTTTTTCACTACGACCGGCGCTTTAAAATGTTTCTCCGCCAGGTAGCGCTCGTGCTCGGACGAGAGATCGATACCCCAGGAGACGGCGTTTTCAAACTTCTCGCCGCAGGCTTTCAGGATCTCGATAGCATCGGTGTAATCCACCTGCGCAAAATCGGTAGTAACAAATTGCTCCAGGCGAGTAATCGCTTCTTTGTCTACGCGTTCGGCAAAGAAAGCCATATCGTCGGCACGTTCGGCCAGGACGGCCTTAAAGACGTACTTCAGCATGGCTTCAGCCAGCGCGGCGTTATCTTCCAGATCGGCGAAGGCCACTTCCGGCTCCAGCATCCAGAATTCCGCCAGGTGACGGCTGGTATTGGAGTTTTCAGCGCGGAAAGTCGGGCCGAAGGTGTAGATTTTGGAAATCGCGCTGGCGTAGGTTTCACCGTTAAGCTGGCCGGAAACGGTCAGGAACGCCTCTTTACCGAAGAAATCTTCATCGTAATTGACTTTGCCTTCCGGCGTACGCGGCAGGTTTTCCATATCGAGCGTGGAGACGCGGAACATTTCACCAGCGCCTTCCGTATCGGAAGCGGTGATCAGCGGGGTGGAGACCCAGAAAAACCCCTGCTCGTCAAAGAAGCGATGCAGCGCCTGCGCCAGCGTATGGCGAACGCGCGCGACGGCGCCGATCAGGTTAGTGCGCGGACGCAAATGCGCCACTTCACGCAGATACTCGATGCTGTGACGCTTGGCCGCCATCGGATAGGTGTCCGGATCGTCGACCCAGCCCACGACTTCCACCGCGCTGGCCTGGATCTCAAAGCTCTGGCCCTGGCCTGGCGAGGCCACGACTTTTCCGGTGATTGCCACGGAACAGCCGGTGGTCAGGCGCAGCACTTCTTCCTGGTAATTATTCAGAGAATTATTAACGACGGCCTGGACAGGATTAAAGCAGGAACCGTCGTAGACGGCGATAAAGGAAATACCGGCTTTTGAATCTCTTCGGGTACGCACCCAGCCGCGAACGGTGACTTCGCTGTCAACCGCGATCCGGCCTTGCAGTACATCCGCTACAGGCACAACGCTCATATAAGTCTCTCTTTTCATCAGAATTAAAATTACCCGAAACCGGGGCAATGCTATGTTACTTGCCAGAAGATGAGACACAAGAAGAATTCGTTGCGAGGCAGGAGATTTCTTAACGAAAGGCAATCAGAAAGAGGGAAAGGCAGGGCGCCTTTCTCTCTGTAGGCAGCCTAGCTGGCTTTTTTCACCAGCGGCAGATCGAACGCCTTGCGCAGGGCGCGAACAAAAGCTTTATCCTGGCAAATGGTTTTGCCGGGGCTGTCGGAGAGTTTGGCGACCGGTTTGCCGTTGCACTCCACCAGCTTAATGACGATATTCAGCGGTTTTACCTGAGGGATATCGCAGGTCAGCCGCGTGCCGATACCGAAAATAACCTCGATGCGCTGGCCAAAGTGGCGATAAAGCTCCACCGCTTTTGGCAAATCGAGATTGTCTGAAAAGACCAGCGTTTTTTCCTGCGGATCGATGCCGAGCTTTTCGTAATGCGCGATGGCTTTTTCACCCCATTCCACGGGATCGCCGGAGTCATGGCGCAGTCCCTGATAGCTGCTGGCGAAATTCAGGCCGAAATCACGCAGGAAAGCGTCCATGGTGATGCAGTCGGTCAGCGCGATACCCAGACGGTTCGGATACTCCTCCAGCCAGGCCTGCAAGGCGGCGCGCTGGCTGTTGGCCAGAACAGGGCTGATCTGCTGATGTGCCTGGAACCATTCATGCGCCTGTGTGCCCACCGGCGCGAGCTGTAGCTGCCGGGCAACATCGTAGTTGCTGGAGCCGACCAGCCAGGGGAAATCGGCTTTTAGCGTGCTGACAATCGCCAGCTGCACATCGCGGGAGAAACGGCGGCGCGTACCGAAGTCCATCAGCTTAAAGCGGGACATATCCAAATCTGCCGTCAGCTTGCCGAAGTCAAGCAGCTTGCTTTGCAGACGCTCGACGGCCATCGCGGGGACGACCAGCGGCGAGCGGTGGCGGTGCACCACTTCGCTGATCAGCGCCAGCAGCGGCACCTCCCACATAATCACCTCCCGCCACGGGCCGGCGATGCGGATATCCAGCTTGCCCTGATGATTGCGGATGCGCACCTGAGCAGGGTCATAGCGGAATTGTTTCAGCCACTGCAGATAATCCGCGCTGAAAAACGGCAGTCCGGCAAGATAGCGGCTCTCTTCGTCGCTGAGCGCCAGCGACTGCATCAGGGTCACCTGTTGAGCGATTTCCTCAGCGTAGATGCCAAGCAGATCGTCGCCACGGCAGCGAAACTCAGCCACTACGGAAACGTTCTGATAGCGATGAAATACCGCCTGCTGCATATGCAGCTTATAGGCGTCCGTATCCAGCAGCGTGGTCAGTATCGGGGAAGCATGTCGTGTCATGGTGCGTTTCAGCATCCTCTGGCGAAGAGCGTTATCCCTGGTTTAAAAAATAGTAATGACGCAGGAGTATAACTTGAATACTCATTTATTGAACCCGATCACAGCACAATTCGATCCGGCAGGTCGAGGGCAATCCGTGCGATTGTTAAGAGGATGTAGCTTTTAACAGCAATTCCGACCGCCCGACGCGATTCTCCATGGCAACATTGCAGGAAGCGGAATAGACTTGCAAAGTTAACTAATTATCGACATGAGAAGCACTTATGACGCAACTGCCACAAGCCAAAAATCGCCATGATTATCGTGCGCCGGATTACACCATTACCGACATCGATCTGACGTTTGAACTGGATGCCGCAACCACCCGTGTGACGGCCGTCAGCCGCGTAAAGCGTTTGGGCCAGGCTGATGCGTCGCTGCGTCTGGATGGGGAAGATCTGACGCTGGTCTCGCTGGAGATTGACGATCGGCCCTGGACGGATTACGCGCTGGAAGAGGGCGCGCTGATAGTTTCCGGCCTGCCGGAGTCATTCACGATGAAAATTGTCAACGATATTCATCCGGATAAAAACAGCGCGCTGGAAGGCCTGTATAAATCGGGCGAGGCGCTTTGTACCCAGTGCGAGGCCGAAGGCTTCCGCCATATCACCTGGTATCTGGATCGGCCTGACGTGCTGGCTCGCTTCACCACGACCATCATCGCGGAACAACAGCTTTATCCGTATCTGCTGTCAAACGGCAACCGGATAGCCGGCGGCGAAGCGGAAAACGGACGTCACTGGGTAAAATGGGAAGATCCTTTTCCAAAGCCGTGCTACCTGTTTGCGCTGGTGGCAGGCGACTTTGACGTGCTGCGCGACAGCTTTAAAACGCGCTCCGGCCGGGATGTTGCGCTGGAGATCTTCGTGGATCGCGGCAACCTCGATCGCGCCGACTGGGCAATGACCTCGCTGAAAAACAGCATGAAGTGGGACGAGCAGCGTTTCGGCCTGGAATACGATCTGGATATCTTTATGATCGTCGCCGTCGACTTCTTCAACATGGGCGCGATGGAAAATAAAGGCCTGAACGTCTTTAACTCTAAGTACGTGCTGGCGAAAGCGGAAACGGCGACGGATAAAGACTATCTGGGCATTGAGGCGGTGATCGGCCACGAATATTTCCACAACTGGACGGGCAACCGCGTCACCTGCCGCGACTGGTTCCAGCTTAGCCTGAAAGAGGGCCTGACCGTATTCCGCGATCAGGAATTCAGTTCCGATCTCGGCTCTCGCGCGGTCAATCGTATCGATAACGTGCGCGTGATGCGCGGCGCGCAGTTTGCCGAAGACGCCAGCCCAATGGCGCATCCGATCCGCCCTGAGCAGGTGATCGAGATGAACAACTTCTATACGCTGACCGTGTATGAAAAAGGGTCTGAAGTTATTCGTATGCTGCACACCCTGCTGGGCGAGGCGAATTTCCAGAAAGGCATGCAGCTTTACTTCGAGCGCCACGACGGCAGCGCAGCGACCTGCGACGATTTTGTGCAGGCGATGGAGGATGCTTCCAACGTCGATCTTTCCCAGTTCCGCCGCTGGTACAGCCAGTCCGGCACGCCGGTGCTTTCCGTACGCGATGACTATAACGCCGAGCTACAACAGTACACGCTGCACGTTACCCAAATGACGCCGCCAACGGCCGATCAGAAAAACAAGCTGCCGCTGCATATTCCGCTGGATATCGAGCTTTACGACAGTGAAGGCAACGTCATTCCTTTGCAGCACAATGGTCATCCGGTTCATCATGTGCTGAACGTGACGGAAGAATTCCAGAGCTTTGTGTTCGACGAGGTTTATCAGCAGCCGATCCCCTCGTTGCTGCGTGAATTCTCCGCGCCGGTGAAGCTGGACTACAACTGGAGCGATGCGCAGCTGACTTTCCTGATGCGCCATGCCCGTAACGATTTCTCACGTTGGGATGCCGCGCAAAGTCTGCTGGCGACCCATATCAGGCTGAACGTCGCCCGCTTCCAGCAGGGCCAGCCGCTTTCGCTGCCGCTGCACGTTGCCGATGCTTTCCGCGCCGTGCTGCTGGAGGAAAACAGCGATCCGGCATTGATGGCGCTGATCCTGACGCTGCCTGGCGAAAACGAAATTGCCGAGCTGTTTGAGGTAATCGATCCGGTAGCCATTGCGGAAGTGCGCCGTGCGCTGCTGAGCACGCTGGCTACGGAGCTGGCGGATGAGTGGCTGGCGGTTTACAACGCGCATCGTGTGGACGAATATCGTATCGATCATGCCGATATCGGCAAGCGCGCGCTGAAAAATACCTGTCTCAACTACCTGGCCTTCGGCGAAACAGGGCTGGCCGAGAAACTGGTTACCGCCCAGTTCCGTCAGGCGAACAATATGACCGACTCGCTGGCGGCGATGACGGCCTCGGTTGCCGCGCAGCTGCCGTGCCGGGAAACGCTGCTGGCCGAATTCGACGAGCGCTGGCATAAAGATGGCCTGGTGATGGACAAGTGGTTTACTTTGCAGGCCACCAGCCCGGCTGCGGACGTACTTAGCCGCGTTCGCGCGCTGCTCAGCCATCGTTCCTTTACGCTAAGCAATCCAAACCGTATCCGTTCGCTAATCGGCGCGTTCGCCTCGGCTAACCCTTCCGCCTTCCACGCTGCTGACGGTAGCGGTTACCAGTTCCTGGTGGAGATCCTGACCGATCTGAATACGCGCAATCCTCAGGTTGCCTCGCGCATCATTGAGCCGCTGATCCGCTTTAAACGCTACGACGAAGCCCGTCAGGCGCTGATGCGCGGCGCGCTTGAGAAGTTAAAGGCACTGGAGAACCTTTCCGGCGACCTTTACGAAAAAATCAGCAAGGCGCTTCAGGACTAATCGTCCGGCGTAAATGACAAAAAGCCCCGACAGTCGGGGCTTTTTCTTTTAGCAACGGCGTAAATCAGCGTTGCGCGTAGCGTTTTTCTTCTTCCACCGGCGAGCGTTTCATGACGCGATCCAGCACTTTCGCTTCCAGCTCTGCCAGCCGCACGGAGCCTTTACGGCGCGGGCGCGGCAGGTCGATTACCAAATCCAGCCCGATATTGCCTTCTTCAATCAGCAGCACCCGGTCAGCCATCGCCACGGCTTCGCTGACGTCATGGGTGACCAGCAGCACGGTGAAATGATGCTGCTGCCACAGCGACTCGATCAGATCCTGCATTTCAATACGCGTCAGCGCATCCAGCGCGCCTAAAGGCTCATCCAGCAGCAGCAAACCCGGCCGGTGGATCAGCGCGCGGGCCAGCGCCACACGCTGCTTTTGCCCGCCGGACAGCGCCGCAGGCCATTCGTTGGCGCGTTCCGCCAGGCCGACGGCTGCCAGCGCCTCCAGCGCGTCGCTTTTCCAGGCACGGCCTTTCAATCCCAGGCCAACGTTATCGATAATGCTTTTCCACGGCAGCAGGCGCGCATCCTGAAACATCAGGCGGGTATCGTCTCTGGCTTCGCTCAGCGGCGCGCTACCGGCCAGCAGCTCGCCGGCGCTGCTTTTTTCCAGCCCGGCCAGCAGGCGAAGCAGGGTGCTTTTACCGCAGCCGCTGCGTCCGACCACCGCCACAAACTGGCCGGAAGGAATATGCAAATCGATGTTATTCAGCACGGAGCGGCCGTGATACTGCTTGCTGACGCGGTTAACGATCAGAGGCGTACCGGCGTTAAGACGCGCTGGAGAAGACGTTAACTCGCTCATGCGTTTTCCTCTTTAAGTTGATAAGCCGGATGCCAGCGCAACCAGACGCGTTCCAGTAACAGCGCGCTGACGTCAGCCAGTTTACCGAGCAGGGCATACAGGATAATGGCAACCACCACGATATCGGTCTGCAAAAATTCGCGCGCGTTCATTGCCAGATAGCCGATGCCGGAGTTGGCGGAAATGGTTTCCGCCACGATCAGCGTCAGCCACATCAGGCCCAGGGCAAAGCGCACGCCGACCATAATGGAGGGCAGCGCGCCCGGCAGCACCACCTGAATAAACAGGCTCCAGCCGGAGAGGCCATAGCTGCGGGCCATCTCTACCAGGCCGCGATCGATATTGCGGATGCCGTGATAGGTATTGAGATAAATAGGGAACAGCGTACCCAGCGCCACCAGAAAAATCTTGGCGGATTCGTCAATGCCAAACCACAGGATCACCAGCGGGATCAGCGCCAGGTGCGGCACGTTACGCAGCATTTGCACCGACGTGTCCAGCAGCCGTTCGCCCAGGCGCGACATGCCGGTAATCAGGCCGAGGATCAGGCCGATGGAACCGCCAATGCTGAAGCCGACCGCCGCACGCCAGCTGCTGATCGCCAGGTGCTGCCACAGCTCGCCACTGGCCGACAGCTTCCAGAACGTAATCACTATGGCTTCTGGCGAAGGCAAAATACGGGTAGAAAGCCAGCCGGTCTGTGAGGCGATTTGCCACACGATCACCAGCGCAATGGGCAGTGCCCATGGGATCAGCTGATTGCCGATACGATTAAGCGGTTTGCTCATAGCCACCTCAGCTCTGCGACACTTTTTGTGGAGCGAAATCATGCGCTACGGCTTCGCCGTGCGCGGTAATGTTGTTCGGCTGCGGCACTTCCGGCACGTTCAAATCGAGATGCGGGAACAGCAGCTCGCCGACGCGATAGGCCTCTTCCAGATGTGGATAGCCGGACAAAATAAACGTCTCGATGCCCAGATCGGCATACTCCTGCATCCTGGCCGCTACGGTAGCGCCATCGCCGACCAGCGCGGTGCCCGCGCCGCCGCGTACCAGTCCGACGCCCGCCCACAGGTTGGGTGAAATCTCCAGCTTATCGCGACGTCCGCCGTGCAGGGCGGCCATGCGGTGCTGACCGACCGAATCGGTTTTTGCCAGCGCGGCCTGCGCCTTAGCAATAGTGGCGTCATCCAGATGCGAAATCAGACGATCTGCCGCTTTCCAGGCCTCTTCATTGGTCTCCCGCACGATAACGTGCAGGCGGATGCCGAACTTCACCGTTCTGCCCTGGGCCGCCGCTTTCGCCCGCACCTGCTCAATCTTCTCTTTGACCTGCGCTGGCGGTTCGCCCCATGTCAGGTAGACATCGACCTGTTCCGCTGCCAGATCCTGAGCAGGTTCGGAAGAGCCGCCAAACCATAACGGCGGACGCGGCTGCTGCACGGGCCGAAACATCAGCCGGGCGCCGCGAACGTGCACGTGCTTGCCTTCGTAATCCACCGTTTCGCCTTCCAGCACGCGACGCCAGACGCGGGTAAATTCCGCCGACTCAACATAGCGCTCACGGTGATCCAGAAAGACGCCGTCGCCCGCCAGCTCTTCCGCATCGCCGCCGGTCACCAGGTTAAACAGCGCACGGCCGTTTGACAGCCTATCCAGCGTGGCGGCCTGGCGCGCGGCCTGCGTAGGGGAGATTACGCCGGGACGCAGCGCAACCAGAAAACGCAGGCGCTGCGTCACGGGGATCAGCGACGCGGCCACCAGCCAGGCATCCTCACAGGAACGCCCTGTTGGGATCAGCACACCACCAAAACCCAGACGATCGGCAGCCTGAGCAATTTGCTGCAGATAAGCGTGGTCGACAGGACGC
Organism: Erwinia sp. STN24; assembly: GCF_041320675.1. Taxonomy (NCBI): domain Bacteria; kingdom Pseudomonadati; phylum Pseudomonadota; class Gammaproteobacteria; order Enterobacterales; family Erwiniaceae; genus Erwinia; species Erwinia sp. STN24. Next base: position 231,563 of record NZ_JBGGPM010000001.1, read on the forward strand.
GCGCCCTCCGTCGTGCCTAAATAGTGACCATCGCCATGCGTGGGCAGAAACCAGAAAACGGAAAGGCTCATTGTGGGACTCCTTGCGTAGCGGCGGCGACATGCCAGACACGGCTGGCGATATCGACTTTCACCGGCATTAAATGGTTAGCGTAAAAGAGATCGGCGGTATGCTGCTGGGCCTGTACGGTTTTCTCGCTGACCGGGCCGATAACGGTCGGCGGACGGTGATCGAGATAGCTGGCGATAACCGGTTTCGGCAGGCCGATAGTTTGCGAAAGCAGGGCAATGCTCTGCTCGCGATCGCTGCGGGTCAGCTCGTCGGCCTTGCTGAACGTCTCCAGCACCTGCTGCACGAAAGCGCCGTTGGCTTCAGCAAAGGGGCGGGTCGCCAGATAAAACGAACCGGTCAGGTTCAGCCCGTCGCCATCGGCCAGCACCCGCACGCCGCCCTGCAACAGCGCGGCGGAATAGTAGGGATCCCAGATAGCCCAGGCATCGACATCGCCCTGCTGGAAAGCCGCGCGGGCATCGGCAGGCGTCAGATAGGCAGGCTGAATATCACTGAATTTCAGCCCGGCTTTGGTCAGCGCGCGCAGCAGTAAATTATGCGAGCTGGAGCCCTTCTGGAAAGCCACCTTATGGCCTTTCAGTTCGGCGACGCTTCTAATCGGGCTGTCTTTGGCTACCAGGATCACTTCAGATTGCGGCTTGGGCGGCTCTGAGCCGACATAAAGCAGATCGGCACCGGCCGCCTGGGCGAAGATTGGCGGAATGTCGCCCGTGCTGCCCAAATCGATGCTGTTAACATTCAGCGCTTCCAGCATTTGCGGGCCGGCCGGAAACTCAATCCATTTAATCTGCGTATGAGGGAAACGCTTTTCCAGCAGCTGATGCGAGCGGGCCAGCGCCATGCTCACCGACCCTTTTTGATAGCCAATACGGAAAGCGGCAGGCGCGGCCTCGTCCGCCAGCGCGCCGCCAGTGAACAGCGCGCTGAAGGCCAGCGCCGAGACAAAACGTGTAAACAGGCTCATGGGCGCTTCCTTATACCGCTGCGGCCAGCCGCTGATGACGACGCGACAGCGCATACCAGAAGGTGTCGAGTGATTCCGCAATGCGTTCGGCAAGCAGGGGAGAAAGTTCGGGCTGGCGATCGTAATGGCTAATCTGGCTGTCGTCGGCAAACACGCCGTGCAGCACCTCCTGCGCCTTCAGCGCGTTAAGCACCGGTTTTAGCGCATAGTCCACGGCCAGCATATGCGCGATGGTGCCGCCGGTCGCCAGCGGCAGCACCACTTTATGCTCCAGTGCGCGTTCCGGCAGTAAGTCGAGCAGGGTTTTTAACGCGCCGGAAAAAGAGGCTTTATAAACAGGCGTGGCGACGATCAGCCCATCGGCATTAGCCAGATCCTCTTTTAAAGCCAGCAGCGCAGGCGAGTCGAAGCGGGCGTAAAGCAAATCCTCTGGAGGAAAGTTATGCAGGTTCCAGGGGATCACCTCGGCGCCTCGTTGCTCCAGCGCGTGCTGGCACAGGGTCAGCAGCGCGGTTGACCGCGAAGGATAGCGAGGACTGCCTGCCAGAGTAATAACGCGCATCATCTCTCCTTATAACCAAAAGTTATTGATTAAAATAATTCCTGAACTTATGGAACTATCCTGGCAGAGTGTGACGGACGCCTTAAATGATTTATCCGGCATATTTAAGTTACTTTTTGACTAAGCGAAAAACAGATAACAGGAAAGCGCGGAAAAAGAGAGGGATGGGGGCACGCAAACGTTTTACTTTCCCGGCAAAGGACTTTACCATTTTCCCCCGCGCCTGCAGCGTTGCTGCGCATGTCGAAGGCCGCTGTTCTTTGTATCTGATAACGTATAAAAGCGAAGAAGGCGTGTCGACCGCACAGTTTTCAGGGTTGCTGAGGCAACCGTTAGTCCTTTTCCGGCCCGGCATTATGGGCTACTCAGGAGCGATCATGTATAACCTGGTTCGTAACGCGCTTTTTCAGCTCGACGCCGAGCGTGCGCACGAATTGACCCTTCAGCAGCTGCACCGGATAACCGGAACGCCGCTTATTCATCTGGTTCGACAAACTCTTCCTTTTAAGCCCGTTAACTGCATGGGGCTGACGTTCAAAAACCCGCTGGGCCTGGCGGCGGGGCTGGATAAGAACGGTGAATGTATTGACGCCTTCGGCGCAATGGGCTTTGGCTTTATTGAAGTCGGCACCGTGACGCCACGACCGCAGGCGGGGAACGATAAGCCGCGTATGTTCCGCATCAGAGAGGCGGAAGGCATTATTAATCGTATGGGATTCAATAATCTGGGCGTGGACCAGCTGGTCAATAATGTCAGGCAGGCTCGCTTCGACGGCATTCTGGGCATCAATATCGGCAAAAATAAAGATACGCCGGTCGAAATGGGTAAAGAAGATTATTTAATCTGTATGGAGAAAGTTTATCCTTATGCAGGTTATATTGCGATCAACATCTCATCGCCGAATACGCCAGGGTTACGCACGCTGCAATATGGTGAAGCGCTGGACGATCTTTTGCAGGCGATTAAGCACAAACAACAGGCGCTGGAAAATCAGCATCAAAAATATGTGCCGGTAGCGGTCAAAATTGCGCCGGATTTAGCTGAAGAAGAACTTATCCAAATTGCCGACAGCCTGGTGCGGCATAATATTGATGGCGTGATCGCTACCAATACCACGCTGGATCGTTCGCTGGTTAGCGGCCTGAAATACAGCGAAGAAACGGGCGGCCTGAGCGGGCGTCCGGTACAGCTGAAAAGTACGGAAATCATTCGCCGTCTCTCGCAGGAACTGCAGGGCCGGCTGCCGATTATCGGCGTAGGCGGCATAGATTCGCTGGTGGCAGCCAAAGAAAAAATGGCGGCGGGCGCCTCGCTGGTGCAGATATATTCCGGTTTTATTTACAAAGGGCCGCCGCTGATTAAAGAAATTGTCAGTCATATTTGATTAAATGCAGGCTTAACGGGGCCAGGGGGTTTATTTTCCCCTCTGGCTCGTTTATATTTTCTCCTGTTTATGCATTATTCAGACTATTTTGGCACGGGGCGGATCGCGTGTTCGCTGACCTCGCGATAAATAGCCGACCTGACGATCATTACGGGATACTTCATGAGGATTAAACCTGACGACAGCTGGCGCTGGTTCTTCGATGACGAACAGGAACGCATGATGTTGGCTATGGCGGAAGGCGCGCTGTTCCGCTCACGCTTCCCTCGTAAAATGCTGACGCCCGATGCCTTTAACGCCGCACAATTCTCCGTCGACGACGCCGCCCTGTTTTCCACCTTCGCAGAAAAATGCCTGACGTGCGACCTGACCGAATGGCAGCGTACCGAGCTGGTGCTGAACGCGCTGGTTGCCCTGCGTTTTCTGAAGCCGCAGATGCCAAAAAGCTGGCACTTTTCCGCGCATCCGCGTCACTGTACGCCGCAGGATGGCGAGCTGGTAGCGGTGCGCCTGTGCGAAACGGGCGAAGAAGCCACGCTGCTGGTGGTGGAAGCGGGCGAAAATGCCGCGCTGTGCCTGCTGGCGCAGCCGGAGCTGCAGCTGGGCGGCAAAACGATGGTGCTGGGCGATGCTATCAAGGTGATGCACGATCGCCTGCTGCCCGCCATCAGCCAGCATATTTTCACCTTCGCCCGCGCCGTTTAACGCGCCAACAGCACCAGGTCGCCGTCCGGGACGCAGCTACAGCTTAACAGCGTGCCGTCCTCGCGCAGCGCGCCTTTCTTCAGCGCGCGAACCTGGCCGGACGCCAGCCGGACGCGGCAGCTGCCGCAAACGCCCGCACGGCAGGAGTAGGGGATGCGATAACCCTGCATCTCCAGCTGCTCCAGTAAAACCTGCTGATTGTTGCCGCTGAAGCGCTCGCCTTCCCAGCTGAGGGTGACGCTTTCCTGCGCTGCGGCAACCGCTTCCAGCGATTCCGCCACTTCACCCGCGCCATACAGGCGTGCCGGTTTATCGGCAACCACCTCCAGCTCGTCACCCACCCGCACGATGCCGCTGGTGCGTGCCACCAGGTTGATACCAAAATCGACATCGCCGCTGCCATCCATCGCGGTACGGAATTTTTGCAGGGTAGTCAGCGGCTCGCCGGTGGGATGCCTGCGGCCGCGCTCCGTGCTGACAGTGGTAAAAATGCAGCGGCTGCAAGGTTTCGGTGCGTCAAAAAGGATGCCGCCGATGCGCACCGTTGCCCAGCGATCTTCCGCCCATGCCGTCGTGCCCGTTACCACCAGGTTTGGACGGAACTGCTCCAGCTTTACGCCGGCCGGGCAACGCTTACGTAAATCGTGCAGCGAGGCCTCATTAATCAGCAAATAAGGATAGCCGTCGGCAAAGCCCAGCGGCACCTCGCTAAATCGCTGCACGCGCCGGGTCATCTCCGGTCCTACCCAGCGAAGCTGTACGGGACGCGGAAAAAAGCCGCTCAGCCAGCTGTTGATTGGCGCAGGCGCAATCAGCGCGGTGAAATGGTTGCCCCAGACTTCCACCGGCGCAGGCTCGGCGGCGAAATCCGCAAAGCGCACGGTGGCGCTGCTGCCGTCCGGCGCCGCCAGCAGCAGACCGTCCGGCAGCAGTGCGGGCGTAAAAAGCACCATTTCAGGATACTGACGCGCTGTAATAAAGGTGCCGTCCGCCTCGGTAAGCATAAAAATACGATCGAAGGCCAGGCCGCTGGCAAGCGCCTGAGCATGAGAAACCTGCGTGCCACGCATGGATTTTACGGGATGAATAAACAGACGGGACAGGCTAATCATGGTGCTCTCCAGCAGGGAAGAAAACGCCAGCGCAAAAAAAGAGCCGGGAGCGGCTGACGAAAAGAAGCTAACTTTATGACATGCGCCCCGGATTAGCTATAATGCGCAGCAATTTTCCAGATGATAAGTGATGTTATGAATTCTCTGTTTGCCAGTACGGCGCGTGGGCTCGAAGAGCTGTTAAAAAGTGAACTGGAAGCGCTGGGGGCCGAGGCCTGCCAGATTGTCCAGGGCGGCGTACATTTTCAGGGCGACGATCGTCTGATGTATCAGAGCCTGATGTGGAGCCGCCTGGCTTCCCGCATCCTGCTGCCGCTGACCGAATGCGGCGTATACAGCGACCTGGATCTCTATCTGGGCGTACAGGCTATCGACTGGCCGGCGCTGTTCGGCAGCGATAAAACCTTTGCCGTGCATTTCAGCGGGCTGAATGAAGTGATCCGCAACAGCCAGTACGGCGCGCTTAAAGTCAAAGACGCCATCGTGGACAGCTTTACCCGCAAAAACCTGGCGCGACCGGATGTGGATCGCGAGCAGCCGGATATCCGCGTTAACGTCTGGCTGAACAAAGACAATGCCAGCATTGCGCTGGATCTGAGCGGCGAAGGCCTGCACCAGCGCGGCTATCGCCAGCAAACCGGCATGGCGCCGCTCAAGGAAAACCTGGCGGCGGCTATCGTGCAGCGCTCCGGCTGGCAGGCGGGCACGCCGATGGTCGATCCTATGTGCGGCTCGGGCACGCTGCTGATTGAAGCGGCGATGATCGCCAGCGATCGCGCGCCTGGCCTGCATCGCACCCACTGGGGCTTTACCGGCTGGAACAAATTCGACGAGGCGCTGTGGCGTGAAGTGACCAGCGAAGCGAAAGTGCGCGCTCGTCGCGGGCTTCAGGAAACGACGTCCCGTTTTTATGGTTACGATAACGACTCCCGCGTCATTGAACGCGCGCGCGTTAACGCCCGTCGTGCAGGCCTGGCGGAGCTTATCAGCTTTACCACCCAGGACGTGCTGAAGCTGACCAATCCGCTGGCGGAAGGGCCAACCGGCACCGTGCTGAGCAACCCGCCTTACGGCGAACGTCTGGAAAGCGAACCGGCCCTGATTGCGCTGCACAGCCAGCTGGGACGCCTGATGAAACAGCATTTCGGCGGCTGGAACCTGTCGCTGTTCAGCGCGTCGCCGGAGCTGCTGAGCTGCCTGCAGCTGCGTGCTGAACGCCAGTTCAAGGCGAAAAACGGCCCGCTGGACTGCGTACAGAAAAACTATCAGCTGGGAGTGAATACCTCCGGCGTGGCGCAGATTGCGGAAGACTACGCTAACCGCCTGCGTAAAAACCTGAAGAAGCTGGAAAAATGGGCGCGTCAGGAAGGCATTGAGTGCTACCGCATTTACGATGCCGATCTGCCGGACTACAACGTCGCTGTCGATCGCTATGGCGAGTGGGTGGTGGTGCAGGAGTATGCGCCGCCGAAGACCATCGAGCCGTCTAAAGCCCGTCAGCGCCTGTTTGACGTTATTGCCGCCACGCTCAGCGTGCTGGATCTGCCGGCAAACCGTCTGGTGCTGAAAACCCGCGAGCGGCAGAAAGGCAAAAGCCAGTATCAGAAGCTGGGCGAAAAGGGCGACTTCTTCGAGGTTTCCGAGTTTAACGCGAAGCTGTGGGTAAATCTCACCGACTATCTGGATACCGGCCTGTTCCTGGATCACCGCATCGCGCGTAAAATGCTTGGGCAGATGAGCAAGGGCAAAGACTTCCTGAACCTGTTTGCCTATACCGGCAGCGCCAGCGTGCATGCCGGACTGGGCGGCGCCAAAAGCACCACCACGGTGGATATGTCGCGCACCTATCTGGAATGGGCAGAACGCAACCTGCGTCTGAACGGCCTGACCGGCCGCCAGCACCGCCTGATGCAGGCAGATTGCCTGAGCTGGCTGCGCGAGTCCGACGAGCAGTTCGATCTGATCTTTATCGATCCGCCAACCTTCTCGAACTCGAAAAGAATGGAAGAGAGTTTTGACGTGCAGCGCGATCATCTGCTGTTGATGAAAGATCTGAAAAGGCTGCTGCGCAAAAACGGCACCGTCATGTTCTCCAACAACAAGCGCGGCTTCAAAATGGATCTGGAAGGCCTGGCCGATCTTCAGCTGCACGCTGAAGAAATTACCGCGAAAACGCAGTCGCAGGACTTCGCCCGCAACCGTCAAATTCATAACTGCTGGCTGATTACTCACGCCGGTAAGGAATAAGTTTTATGTCACTGATCAGTATTCATGGCGCTTACCTCTCATTCAGCGACGCGCCGCTGTTGGATAACACCGAGCTGCATATTGAAGAGAACGAGCGCGTCTGTCTGGTAGGGCGCAACGGCGCGGGCAAGTCAACGCTGATGAAAATCATCAACCGCGAGCAGCCGCTGGACGATGGGCGCATCATTTATGAGCAGGACCTGGTTATCGCGCGCCTGCAACAGGATCCGCCGCGTAACGTAAAAGGCTCGGTGTATGACTTCGTTGCCGAAGGCGTGAATGAACAGGCCGAGTACCTGAAGGCCTATCATGCGATTTCGCATCTGGTAATGAGCGATCCCAGCGAGAAAAACCTGAACGAAATGGGCAGGCTGCAAAGCATTCTCGATCACCAGAACCTGTGGCAGCTGGAAACGCGTATTCAGGACGTGCTGAAGCAGATCGGCCTGGACGGCGATGCGCCGCTCTCCTCGCTGTCCGGCGGCTGGCTGCGTAAAGCGGCGCTGGGCCGCGCGCTGGTCAGCAATCCGCGCGTGCTGATGCTGGACGAGCCGACCAACCACCTGGATATCGAAACCATCGACTGGCTGGAAACCTTCCTGAAAACTTTCCAGGGCAGCATTATCTTTATCTCGCACGACCGTTCGTTTATCCGCAATATGGCGACGCGTATCGTTGACCTCGATCGCGGCAAGCTGGTTTCCTGGCCGGGCGACTACGATCAGTTCCTGCTGGGCAAAGAAGAAGCGCTGCGCGTGGAAGAGATGCAGAACGCCGAATTCGACCGCAAGCTGGCGCAGGAAGAAGTCTGGATCCGTCAGGGCATCAAAGCCCGTCGTACCCGTAACGAAGGACGCGTCCGCGCGCTGAAAGCATTGCGCAACGAGCGCGCCGAACGCCGCGAAGTGATGGGCAAAGCCAATATGCAGGTGGAAGAGGCGAGCCGCTCCGGCAAAATCGTCTTTGAACTGGAAAACGTCAGCTACGGCGTGGCGGGCAAACAGCTGGTGAAGGATTTCTCCCGCCAGGTGCAGCGCGGCGACAAAATTGCGCTGATCGGCCCGAACGGCTGCGGCAAGTCTACGCTGCTGAAGCTGATGCTCGATCAGCTGAAACCGGACAGCGGTCGCGTGCATATCGGCACCAAGCTTGAAGTGGCCTATTTCGATCAGCACCGGACGGAACTCGACCCCGATCGCACGGTGATGGATAACCTGGCGGAAGGCAAGCAGGAAGTGATGGTGAACGGCAAGCCGCGCCACGTGCTGGGCTATCTGCAGGACTTCCTGTTCCACCCTAAGCGTGCCATGACGCCAGTACGTGCGCTGTCGGGCGGAGAGCGTAACCGCCTGCTGCTGGCGCGCCTGTTCCTGAAGCCCAGCAACCTGCTGATCCTCGATGAACCGACCAACGATCTGGACGTGGAAACGCTGGAACTGCTGGAAGAGCTGATCGACGGCTATCAGGGCACGGTGCTGCTGGTCAGCCACGATCGTCAGTTTGTCGATAATACTGTTACCGAGTGCTGGATTTTTGAAGGCCAGGGCGAGATCGGCGCCTTTGTCGGCGGCTATCATGATGCTCAGCTGCAGCGCACCGCCTACAAGCAAACCCGCAGCGCGGCGCAAAGCGCGCCGGCCACGCGTCAGGAAACCGTAAAAAGCGATCCGGCAAAGCGTCCGGCGGCTAAGATGAGTTATAACCTGCAGCGCGAGCTGGAGCAGATGCCGCAGAAGATGGAGCAGCTGGAGAACGAGCTGGCCTCGCTGCAGGCGAAGGTGGCCGACGCCAGCTTCTTTGGCCAGCCGCACGACGTGACCCAGCCGGTACTGGATGCGCTTGCCGAAGCCGAACAGGCGCTGGAAAAGGCTTTCGAGCGCTGGGAATACCTGGAATCGCTGAAAAACCAATAACCCCGAGGTAATCTATGTGTTCATCGCACCAGGCCGACCAGTGGATGCTTTGCCCGCAGTGCGACCTGATGACACAGTTGCCGCCTCTCACGCCGGGCAGCAAAGCCAGCTGCCCGCGCTGTGATACCACGCTGGTCATGAACTGGGATGAGCCGCGCAAGCGGCCAACCGGCTATGCGCTGGCGGCGCTGTTTATGCTGCTTCTGGCGAACCTGTTTCCGTTCGTCAATATGCACGTGGCGGGGATGAGCAGCGAAATTACGCTGATGCGTATCCCGCAGGTCATGGTTTCGGTGGATTACAGCAGCCTGGCGACGCTGTTTCTGCTGTTCGTGCAGGCCGTGCCCGCGCTCTGTATGCTTATTATCCTGCTGCTGGTGAACCCGGTTAATCTGCCCACGCCGTTAAAAAAAGCGATGGCGCGCGCGCTGTTTCAGATCAAAACCTGGGGCATGGCGGAAATTTTCCTGGCCGGCGTGCTGGTCAGCTTTGTCAAACTGATGGCCTACGGCGATATCGGCATCGGCACCAGTTTTATTCCCTGGTGTTTGTTCTGCGTGCTGCAGCTGCGCGCTTTTCAGTGCGTCGATCGCCGCTGGATGTGGCAGCGCATTGCGCCTCTGCCTGCGTTGCCGGCGAAACCGGTGCCTGCCATCAGCGGCCTGGCGCAGGATCTGCGTTCCTGTAGCTGCTGTACAGCGATACTGCCGGTCGGACAACTCTCCTGTTCACGCTGCGGCACGCGCGGTCACGCCCGGCGCAGGCACAGCCTGCAATGGACAATGGCGCTGCTGCTGACCTCACTGCTTTTATATATTCCCGCTAACCTGCTGCCAATTATGATCACGGAATCCCTTGGCAGCAAAACGACGTCTACCATTATGGCGGGCGTGGTATTGCTGTGGGGAGAAGGATCCTATCCGGTTGCGCTGGTGATTTTTATCGCCAGTATCATGGTGCCTTCGCTAAAAATGCTGGCTATCGGCTGGCTTTGCTGGGATGCCAACGGCAGAAGCAAGCCGCATCAGGACAGCGAAAGGATGCATAAAATCTACGAGGTGGTGGAGTTTGTCGGCCGCTGGTCAATGATTGATGTCTTTGTGATAGCTGTGCTCTCCGCGCTGGTGCGCATGGGCCAGCTAATGAATATTTATCCCGCGACGGGGGCGTTGCTGTTTGCGCTGGTGGTGATCCTGACGATGTTCGCCGCCATGACGTTTGACCCCCGTCTGACCTGGGATCGTGTCAGTACCCAAACTAAAGAGGAGCCAGGCATTGCAGGAAAATAATCATGGCGTGGCGACGGTTGATCGAATCAAACGTTGGTCACCAGTCTGGATCATCCCCATTGTCACCGTATTAATCGGTGCGTGGATCCTTGTTTATCATTTCACCCATCAGGGGCCGCTGGTCACGCTGATCACCACCAACGCGGAAGGCATCGAAGGCGGTAAAACGGCGATTAAAAGCCGCAGCGTTGATGTCGGCACGGTAGAAAGCGCCGTACTGACTGACGATCTGCTGCACGTGAAAATTACCGCGCGCCTTAACGCCGGCATGGAAAAACTGCTGAAAGGCGACAGCGCGTTCTGGGTGGTTAAACCGACCATCGGCCGCGAAGGCGTTACCGGTCTGGGGACGCTGCTTTCCGGCTCCTATATTGAGCTGCAGCCGGGCAGCAAAGGCGAACAGCCCGAACAGTATAAGCTGCTGGATGCGCCGCCGCTGGCGCCGCCGGATGCCAAAGGGGTACGCATTACGCTGGACAGCGCAAAAGCGGGCCAGCTGAACCCTGGCGATCCGGTGCTGTTCCGTGGCTATCGCGTAGGCTCGGTGGAAACCAGCCAGTTCGACGCCGACAAACGTATGATGACCTATCAGCTGTTTATCGCCGCCCCTTATGACCGGCTGGTCACGACAAACGTGCGCTTCTGGAAGGATAGCGGCATCGCGGTAGATATGTCCGCTTCAGGTATGCGGGTTGAAATGGGCTCGCTGACCACGCTGTTCAGCGGCGGCGTCAGCTTTGACGTGCCGGACGGCTGGGATCTGGGACAGGCGGCGGCGAATAAAGCGGAATATAAGCTGTTTGACGATCAGCGCAGCATTCAGGATTCGCTCTACACCGTGCATAAAGACTTCCTGATGTTCTTCAGCGATTCTATTCGCGGCCTGCAGCCGGGCGCGCCTGTAGAGTTCCGGGGCATAAGGCTGGGAACGGTCGCGGAAGTGCCGTTTAAATCCACTAAAGTCGCGCAGCAGCTGGGCAACGACTATCGCATTCCGGTACTGATCCGCATCGAGCCGGACCGCTTCCAGAGTATGCTGGGCAAGGACTTTGATATTGAGCAGCACCTGAAGGACGGTATAAAGGCGGGTCTTCGCGCCTCGCTGAAGTCGGCCAACCTGCTGACCGGCTCGCTCTATATCGATCTGGATTTTGACAGCAATGCCAAACCGTTCAAAGGACCGGCCTCTTTTGCGGGCTATGAGCTGATCCCAACGACCAGCGGCGGACTGGCGCAGATCCAACAGAAACTGATGGATACGCTGGATAAAATCAATTCGCTACCGCTGAACCCGATGATTAATCAGGCCACGGGCACGCTGAAAGAGAGCCAGCGCACTATTCGCGAGCTGCAAAAAACGCTGGATAACATCAACCAGATCACCGGCAGCCAGTCGATGAAAGAGCTACCGGCCGATATGCAGAAAACGCTGCGCGAGCTGAACGCCAGCATGAAAGGCTTCCAGCCTGGCGCGCCGGCCTACAGCAAACTGGTCGGCGATATGCAGCAGCTCAATCAGGTGCTGCGTGAACTGCAGCCGGTGCTGAAAACGTTGAACAGCAAGAGCAATGCGCTGGTGTTTGAAGCAAAACCCGGCCAGGATCCCCAGCCGAAGAGGGCGAAATAATGAAAAAATGGCTACCTGTGGCTTTGGCCCTGGCGCTGAGCGCCTGCAGCAGCACGTCCGATACCACCTATTACCAGCTGCCTGTGGCGGCGAAGGGCGCGGCCGTCAGCAGCATTGACGCCACGCGGCCAGCGGTTTTTGTCCAGCATGTTTCCGTTCCGGACTATTTGTCCGGTAACGGGCTGGTTTACCAAACCAGCGACGTGAAATATACGATTGCTGCCAATAACCTCTGGGCCAGCCCGCTCGACCAGCAGCTACAGCAAACGCTGGTGGCGAACCTGAGCCAGGCGCTGCCCGGCTCGCTGGTCTCGGCTTCACCGCTGGGCCAGCAGCAGGATACGCTCAACGTAACGGTGACCGGCTTCCACGGTCGTTACGACGGCCATGCGGTGATCAGCGGCGACTGGGTGCTGGAGCATCAGGGGCAAATCGTGAAGCGCTCGTTTACGCTGGCCCTGCCGCAGAAAGAGGATGGCTACGACGCGCTGGTCAGAACGCTGGCAGAAGGCTGGCAGCAGGAGGCGCAGGATATAGCTAACGGTATCCGCAGCCTTAATTAGAAAAATTAATCACTGGCGCTAAGCCCCGGTTTGTCGACAATCAGAAGATTGCACAATCGGGGCTTTTTTTATTGCCATACAGGAGGTTATCTGGTTTTCAGGAGAGTTTTCAGGCGATAAGTTTCCACTATCCTCGCACAGGTTTATGACATTGGCGTGAAATTTGCGCGTTGATCTTCAGCGAAAATGGCGTTAGAACTAAATTGTGACTGCGTATGCACTCACTGATTTCTTTCCACCAGATTCCACCTGACCTGAAGAGGGGATTACAGGCATGATGAAGAGACAGAAACGAGATCGGCTCGAACGGGCACATTCCAGAGGTTATCAGGCCGGTATTACCGGACGCCCTAAAGAGATGTGTCCCTATCAAATGATAGATGCAAGATCTCACTGGTTGGGAGGTTGGCGACAGGCCATGGAGGACAGGACGGTTACCGCGTAATCCGCTCTGTTATTGAAAAGGAAAACCTCCGCCCGGGCGGAGGTTTCGTCTTTTAAACGCGCTTAAAAAGCGGTGGTGTCCTTGAACAGACCCACTTTCAGATCGGTAGCGGTATAGATAACGTTGCCATCCACCAGCACTTCGCCATCGGCTACGCCCATCACCAGCTTGCGGTTAATAACACGCTTAAAGTGAATACGGTAAGAGACTTTTTTCGCCGTTGGCAGAACCTGGCCGGTAAATTTAACTTCGCCTACGCCCAGCGCACGGCCTTTACCTTCCGCGCCCAGCCAGCCCAGATAGAAGCCTACCAGCTGCCACATCGCATCAAGACCCAGACAGCCTGGCATCACCGGATCGCCGATAAAGTGGCAGCCGAAGAACCACAGATCGGGATTGATATCCAGCTCCGCTTCCACAAAGCCTTTACCGTAGTTGCCGCCATCTTCATTCATCTCGATGACGCGATCCATCATCAGCATGTTGCCAGACGGCAACGGCGGGCCTTCGGCACCGAAAAGTTCACCGCGACCAGAGGCAATCAGGTCTTCTTTTGAGTAGGATTTGCGTTTATCTACCATGTTCTTAATAAGCCTTATTTTATTGAAGCACGAAGGTTAGCTTACAGCTGTAAGCTGAGCAAGCCCGATTAGCTCTGGTTAAACCAGTTCAGCCAGCGCAGCGGCCACGGACGTTGCCGACCTTCCTGTTGGTTTATTTGCGCAATGCGCTCCTGAATCGATCTTAGCAGACAAGGCGCGTCTTCTTTGTCCCATTCGGTTTTGGTCAGGAGAGGAAGGGCTTCCTCCACGCTTTCCACCGCCCAGACGTGAAATTTTCCTTCCCGCACGGCATCCACCACTTCCTGCTGCAGGCAAAGGTGACGCACGTTCGCCGCAGGAATGATAACGCCCTGGCTGCCGTTCAGCGTGCGCTGCTGGCAGATATGGAAAAAGCCTTCGATCTTTTCGTTCAGGCCGCCGACTGGCTGCACGCGACCGAACTGATCGACCGAGCCGGTCACGGCAATCTGTTGCGTAATCGGCTGGCTGGACAGCGCGCTGATCAGGGCGCAGAGTTCGGCCAGCGATGCGCTGTCGCCATCGACTTCTGAATAGGATTGTTCAAACACGACCGAGGCGGAGAAAGGCAGCTGCTGATCAAGCTCCAGCTCCGCAATCAGCCATGCCTGCATAATCATCATGCCTTTGGCATGGATGTTGCCGCCCAGCTCCGCTTTACGCTCCACGTCATGGAACTCGCCGTCGCCCACGTGTACGACACAGCTGATGCGGGAAGGCTCGCCGAAGGCGCGGGGATGGCCGGGAAATTCGATAACGGAAAGGGCGTTGATTTGACCAATCGCCTCGCCTTCGGTTTCGATCAGGATCTGATCCAGCAGGATCTCGTCACGAATTCGCTCGGCAAGGAAGCCTTCGCGCCACTCGCGATTATCCAGCGCCGCCTGAAGGTGTTCGCCGTTGATCAGGTTTTCATCGCTGTTGGCCGCCGCCTCCTGGAACTGGCGAGCCAGCCAGACGGGACACAGCGGCAGCGTTTCCTGGTCGCCGGTATAGCGTACCGCTTCACGCATCAGCACCGGCCAAAGATCGTCTGCAATCAGCAGATCTTCATCAGCAGCGACCGAACGCGCCCACTTGATCCACAAAGCGAACGACTGCTCGTCGACGATCTGAATGTTATCCTCAAATTCAGAATAGAACGCCAGCGCCGCCAGCTCCGGCTCCATCTCCTGGAAATCAGCCAGCGCGTCGCGTTCACCGGTCAGGATAAGGCGAAAATGCAGCGGCATTGGCGGCACGGCAACCGGCAGCGGCCGGGACTCATCGGGCGAATGCCAGCTAAACTGGCGGGTGCTGAGGATTTGCTTCAGACGTAGCCAGAGCAGCGGCTGGGCCAGCAGGGCGCGTAAAGAAAGCAGCAGCGTCCCACCGTTAGCCTTGTGCACCAGTCCGGGTTCAAGCGTTAACGTATTATTGTACTGACGGAAACAGCCGAACAGCTGTTCCGCCTCAATCCAGTCTGCGCTGTGCACGCCGCCCGTCGAGGCAAAATTATCCTGCTCCGACTCGGCCGGACGCCAGCTGACCGCCGCGCCGTCAATATGATAATGACCGCCGTACAGCGTCACGCTTTCATCATCAAAACCTGAAATCACGGTCTGCAGCAGAGCCTGATACTCCGGGTGCTCCGGCGTTTTGATCAGCATCAGCGGCAGTTTTGCCTGGCTGTCCAGCAGCAGGCTCAGCGTATTGAACAGGCGTGACTGTACTTCGGAAAAGTAACAGGGATCATCAGGAAGCTCGGAGAAAAGCGACTGAACGCTGTCGGTATCGGGCTGCAGGGCGCGCCATTCAAGTTGGTTGTTGATCAAAGTTATCGTTTTTTTCTTAAAATGAGTAATACGCCATTATACAAGATTTCAGCCTGTTAAGCATCGCTGAGTTCTTCTTTGCACCCTTACGGGCCGCAATTGCGAGTTCGCTCTGGTTTTCCGTGCGGCTATGTTAAAAAAGCTGTTATTCTAAATAGGTTACAGGTTTAGCATGAGATCCCGATGAAATACCAGCAACTGGAAAACCTTGAAAGCGGATGGAAGTGGACATACCTGGTGAAAAAACACCGGGAAGGTGAAGCGATCACGCGTTATCTGGAGCGAAGCGCGGCCCAGGCTGCCGTCGGTGAGCTGCTGGAGATAGAACACAGCCCTGGCGAGGTAACGACATGGATTGCCCGTCATATCAATCCGGCGCTGGAAAACCGCATGAAGCAAAGTATACGCGCGCGCCGCAAGCGTCACTTTAATGCAGAACATCAGCATACGCGGAAGAAATCTATCGATCTGGAGTATCTGGTCTGGCAGCGGCTGGCCGCGCTGGCGCAGCGGCGAAACGTCACGCTTTCGGACACCATTGTGCAGCTGATAGAAGATGCAGAGCATAAAGAAAAATATGCCAGCCAGATGTCTTCACTCAGGCAGGATTTGCAGGCGATCCTGGGCAAGCCGGATTAGACCTGTCGACGGTCTGCAATTACGGCCGGCGGGACAATAAGCAGCAGCGCGAAATAGCGCCCACAAAAAACCCCGCCGAAGCGGGGTTTTTATCAAAGCGTAAACTTAGCCCTGAGGCTGAGTTACCACGTCTTTGATGCCTTTAACCTGGATTTCTACGCGACGGTCTGGACCCAGACATTCGATCAGGGCGTTACGGCCTTTCACGCTGTCACAGGTGTTGCCGGTAACTGGGTTAGTTTCACCCATGCCACGTGCAGAGATCTTGTTAGAAGGGATGCCTTTAGACACGAGGTAGTCAACAACGGACTGTGCACGTTTCTCAGACAGTTTCTGGTTGTACTGGTCAGAACCGATACGGTCGGTGAAGCCCAGAACCACGACGTTGCCGTCTTTAGGATCCAGAGAGCTCAGCTGGGTGTACAGCTGATCCAGAGCCTGCTGACCTTCTGGCTTCAGAGTCGCCTTGTTGAAGGTGAACAGCACGTCTGATTTCAGGGTGAAACGCTTGGTTTCAACAACTGGCGCTGGCGCTGGAGCCGGAGCCGGTGCTGGCGCTGCTTCATCCTGGCCGAAACGGTAGGAAACACCTACGCTCAGCATGGCGTTATCTGGACGGGTACCAACGGTGTTTGCATCACCGATGTTGTTAACCCACTGGTAGTCCAGACGGGTAGCCCAGTTTTTGGTTACAGCGTATTCAACACCTACAGCTGCCAGCGGAGAAACACCGGTGTCGTGATCGCTGATGCGAGTACCGTTGTTGTTCTGCGTGGAGTCAGCGCGCCATACCATGCCGCCCAGACGGGTGTACACGTCCAGATCGTCATAGATTGGGTAGCTCAGTTTCGCAGCCAGCTGAATGCCCTGTGCTTTGAATGCGCCGTTTACGACATTGCCTTTGTTAGGCATACGACCCAGCCAGTCATAACCCAGTTCGAAGCCCAGGTACTGATTAGCCTGGTAACCACCGAAGGCACCTGCGCCCAGCTGGCTTTCGTGAGTTGGGCCGTCGTTGTTCGCATAATCGTTACCGTAGTAACCAGTGTCGTGGTACTGAGACCAGCCCAGTTTCGCACCGGTATACCAGGTGTCATCTTTAGGAGCGGCCTGCGCTACGGTAGCGAAGCCAGCCAGTGCCACTGCAATTGCGATAGCTGTCTTTTTCATTTTTGCGCCTCGTTATCATCCAAATAGGCAATGAGCTTTCATTAGCTCTTTGATTTAATCCTTCGCCGGGTTATGACGCTCGATTATGACTCATCCAAAAAAGGGAGATTATTGAGCACCCTGGCGACGTAAAGTCTACAACGTACCAGCAAACTTACAAGTAAGATGTGAAGGCGGTCTGAAAAAAAACGGCGTTTTGTACACATTTTTACACATTTGCGTACAGGACGGCGGGAGATAACTTCCGGGAAAAACGCGGCTAAACCATTGTCACGCCGGGTCATAGCATAATCAGACGCTTATCATGCCCGGCGAAGAAGTTTATGATGAGAAAACTCTTATTTTTACTTAATGATACAAACTCGACTGAATTTTTAACCCATTAAAGGGTCTGCACGCGACAATTTCGACCGGATCCGGTCGCATAATCAGACCTAAAGCCTGGCCGCTTAACGCTGCGTCATGGAGCCGACGACGATCTTCCTCGGTCAGTTCCTCAGGCAGCCAACCCAGCACCACGCTGTAGTTCCCCGTTTGCAGCGCTTTAATCATGGCCTCCAGCGTATTAATGGCCTGCCCCTGGACCTGCATCACTTTATTAAGCGGCAGCCCGGAACGCGCAAGCCAGCTGCGGCTCAGCTTTTGCTGCGGCGTCAGCCATAGCTGCCAGCGGGACTGCGTGCCCAGCTGTTGCAGCAAAGGGAGCAGTAGCATTTGCGTCATGCCCGGCTGATTCTCGCTGTAGATCAGTTCGCTGATCAGGCCAGTCGCTTCGCTATGGGATGAAGAGCGGGGCTGAGGAAAACGGCTGTTAACAGAATGAGATTTCATGGAATGAGTACGCATATCGGCTTTGCTCGCAGGTCACTGTATGGATATACAGTATAAGGGCGGTGAACAAAGATCAACCCTAAATTTTGATAACGTCTCGCAAAATCACAATGAAACCGGCTGTAACGGCAATTAGTAATTGAACCTGTTACCACGATTGCATACTTTTCATTTCTCACAGGGACGAGGGTGTTCTGTATACAGGGAGAAAAGGATGAGCCAGTCAAAAAAACAGATTGAAAAAGCCAGACGCCAGCTTGCCGAACTGGGCGAAATCGAATGCCGCAGCCAGTTCGGCGGCTACAGCCTGTCGATAGAGAACGTGGTGTTCGCGCTGGTAGCGGAAGGGGAGCTTTATCTGCGGGCCTGCGAGCAGGTAAAGCCCTATATCGTGGAGCGGAAGATGCAGCCTCTGCATTTTACTAAAAGAGGGATGCCGGTCGCGCTGGATTATTATCGGGTGGACGACCCGCTGTGGAAAGAGCACGGGCAGCTGGTGGCGCTCTCCCGGCTTTGCCTGCAGGGCGCACGCCAGCAGCGAACGCAAAAGCAGCAAAATCAGCGCCTGAAAGATTTGCCCAATTTGACTATCCGCATCGAGACGCTGCTACGTCAGGTCGGCATCAGCACTATCGCCATGCTCAAAGAGCAGGGCGCCAGACGCTGTTGGCTCAAGCTGTACGCCAGCAACAATAATTTGGGCATCAACGTCCTTTTCGCGCTGGAAGGCGCGATCGCGGGCCGCCATTACGAAGCGCTGCCGGAAAGCGTCAAAACCGAGCTTCGGCAGTGGCATAAGGAAACGCTGCGGCGTCGGGCCAGGCAGCAAAAGTCTTAGGCCAGCCCCTTTTTTTTCAACCGAACAATTTCCGGCAGCAGCGCAACCAGCAGGCCAACCTGCTGTAAGACCAGCGGCTCCTTTGTGTCCGGCGCCGCTTCCGCCGCTGCCAGGCGGGCAGAAAGATTGCCCAGCAGCCTGGCCGCTTTGTCTTCATCAACAATATCAATATGCAGCACGTCGTCGACGTAGCAGACCGCATCATCCATCAATTGCAGCATGGCCGGGTTGGTGATTTTCTCGCGATGGGCGCCCAGCGCGGAAATATAGCTGAGAAAAGAGTGGTTCAGGCACAGTAGTCGGAAAGCGTCTTCACGCAGGCCCGCGCTGGCGTTTTTTTCGGCCGAAATATTAGACACTACTGAGGCCAGCTCGGCGTCGCAGTTGTGCGCATCGCGCCGGGCAATGCGGTAATCCAGGCGATTATCTTTGCCCTGGTGATACTGCACCAGAATGGCGTCCAGATAGCGGCAGTTGGCATTAAGCGTGCGATCCGCGACGGCGGAAAGCTGGCGGAAACGCCAGTCGGGCCAGATAAAGGCCACGGCGATCCAGGCTATGCCGCAGCCCAGCAGCGTATCGATAATACGCGGCAGCGCGATCTCGAACCCCTCACCAAGCAGGTTAAAGCAGCAAAGTACCAGCAGGGTGATAAAAAGCGTGGCGTAGGCATATTGCGACTGTCGGAAGGCGAAAAACAGCACGCCGGTGAGCACAATGAGTATCAGCTGTCCTTCAACAGAGGGGATCAGCCAGAGTAGCGGCAGACCAATCGCTATACCGGCCAGCGTGCCGACAATACGCAGCGCCAGGCGCCTTTTCGTCGCGTTATAGTTGGGCTGGCAGACAAACAGGCTGGTCAGCAGGATCCAGTAGCCGTGTTCCAGCCCGGTGATCTGGATAAAAGCGTAGCCGGTACAGAGCAGCAGCGACATGCGCACGGCGTGCCGGAAAAGCGGCGACTGCGGCGAAAGATGGCGACTCAGGCGCAGACGGATATCTGCCCAGCCGGTCAGGCCTTCACTGGAAAGACGTCCGTCGCTGTTGTCCTGCAAAACCTGCCCGGACTCGATGGTCGCCAGCTGGGCGTCGATAGCCTTAAGGTTATGCAGCAGGTAGTGCATAGCCTTAAGTTCGCTGCTGGCGGGTTGGTTTGCACTCAGGCGCTCCAGCGCGGCCTGAAGGTGCACAAAAGCGCGCTCAAAACGCGGATCGTGCTGCCAGGGTTCGCGCAGCAAGATAGCGTTGGAGAGCTGCTGGCAGGCGCGCGCCTGCATGGTTAACAGCCGCTGAAAGCGGAACAGAATATCGCTGTAGCGATACTCTTTGCGTAAGGCGTGATATTGCGCGTGGGAAGAGCTGGCGCGCTCGTGAATATCCTGCGCCACAAAATAATAGTGCAGTGTGCGGCGCGTGCTGCGCTGCCCGCGATCGCCACGCAGCCGGGACTGGATGGAAATCTTGGTTTGATTCAGCGTGGCGACCAGCTGGCTATTGGTCATTGCCGCTTCAATCAGCGAAGCGTCGTCATTCTCTTCGATGTCTGGATCGAAGAGACCTGCTTTCGCCTCCAGGTAGCGCGCCAGGCCTTCAAAGCAGCGCGCAATATTCTCCTGTAACGGACGTACGGGAAAAATCAGATGACCGATCAGCGTCAGCAGGTTGTACCAGATAGCTCCCGTCAACAGCAGCGAGGGCTGCAAATACCACTGGGGAAACAGACCAAGCCCCAGCAGCGTATAGACAGCGATCAGCAGCGCGCCGAAAGCAATCGTCGCGTAACGCTGACCCAGCGCGCCGAGCAGGATAAACCCCCAGGTAGACAGCGCCAGCCCAAGGGTAAACAGCCAGGGAAAAGGAGAAAGCAGCTCCACCGAGACGGAGGCCACGCAAAAGCAAACCAGGGTGATCAATAAATTGCGCAGCCTGCCGCTGAGGCGATCGTCAAGATCGGCCAGCGCTGCCGCCACAACGCCCAGCGTTAGCGGGATAGTCCAGGTTATCTGGCCCAGCCATAAAGGCACGCCCGCCGTGCCGGCCAGCGCAAAAAAGATGCGCAGGTTGTAGAGCAGGGCGCTGTTATAGGCATAGCGGCGCAGGCGTGGCGACAGCGACAGACGCATAGTTAGTTATACCGGCTGCGGGCGTTGGCTTCACGGGCGGCTTTGGCGACTTCAACGCTGACTACGCGGCGTCCGACCGGCCAGAGTGCGATAGCGGCGATCTTAAAGTGTGCGATGCCCGTAGGGATACCGATAAGCGTAATACACTGCGCGATGCCTACCAGGATATGGGTGACGCAAAGCCACCAGCCGCAGAAAATAAACCAGACGATATTTAATACGGTGCCGCCGGAGTTCAGCAAAACATTTTTTTTGCCGGGATTAAGCTCATCCACATGCACCGCTTCGTTGCCAAACGGCAGTAGCGAAAGCTTGGTGATTTCCCAGCAGGAACGGGTTAACGGTAGCGTAATAATGAAAACGATGCTGAGCAGCGTGGCAACAAGCCAGCCGAAAGTCGTGACAAAACCGCCCAGAAAGAAATTTAAAATATTTAAAACGGTACGCATCAGATAGGGTCCTCGCGCTGCGCGAAAAAAGAAAATTCAATACGTTGATTATACCGTGTTTTAACGCTGGAGCGGTACATCCTTGCCGGGTAAACTGTCCGGCAGATTAACCGCAGCCCGAGAGCCTCTATGGAACTGAAAGCAACCTCGCTGGGTAAGCATCTGGCGCAGCATCCCTATAATCGGGTGCGTCTGCTCGCAGCCGGCGTCGAAGTCAGTGGTCAGAAGCATGAATACCTGATCCCTTTTAACCAGCTGTTGGCGATCCGCTGCAAGCGCGGACTGGTCTGGGGAGAGCTGGAGTTTTCGCTGCCCGATAATAAAGTGGTGCGTTTGCACGGCACGGAGTGGCAGGAAACGCAGCGTTTTTATCACTACCTTAATCAGGCGTGGCAGGCGTGGAGCCAGCAGATGAGCCCGATCGCCGCCGAAGTTTTACAGCAGCAGGTTGCCAGCCTGAGCGAGTTTGAGCAGCAGGATCGCTGGCTGAAACGTCAGGAAGTGGCGAACTGGGGCGAAAAAATCCGGGATGCTTTCTCCTCTCAGCCTTTGCCCGTCAGCCGTCTTGAAGAGTTTGAATCCTGTCGCGAAGCATACCTTTTCTGTCAGCGCTGGCTGGAAAACAGCGAGGCGCAGCGTCAGCAGCGCAACAGGCGCTGGACGGAAAAAATGCTGGCGCAGTATGCCGATTTTTTTGCCGGCGTCGAAAGTTCACCGCTTAGCGCCTCCCAGGCCAGCGCAGTAGTCAACGGCGAGGAAGCGGTGCTGGTGCTGGCCGGGGCGGGCAGCGGGAAAACCTCGGTGCTGGTGGCGCGTGCAGGCTGGCTGCTGATGCGTAAAGCGGCTGCCGCAGAGCAAATTCTGCTGTTGTCATTTGGCCGTCGGGCCGCGGAAGAAATGAACCACCGGCTTAAAACGCGCCTCGGTAGTGATGACGTTGAAGCGCGCACTTTTCATTCCCTGGCGCTGCACATTATTCAGCAGGGCAGCAACAGGTCGCCAGTGATTAGCAAGCTGGAAACCGACGGCGCGCTTAGGCGCAGGCTGCTGACAGAAACCTGGCAGCAACAGTGCAGCGAGAAAAAAGCGCAGGCCAGCGGCTGGCGGCAGTGGCTTCATGAGGATTTGGGCTGGGAGCTGGACGAAGGCGCTTACTGGCAGGATGAGACGTTGGCCAACAGAGTCGGCGAGCGTCTGGAGCGCTGGCTGGAGCTCATGCGGATGCACGGCGGCGCGCAGGCCGCGATGATCGAATCCGCGCCGGAAGCGGTTCGCGAGCTGTTCAGCAAACGAGTTAAACTGATGGCGCCGCTGTTAAAAGCCTGGAAAAGCGCACTGAAAGAAGAAGGCGCGGTAGATTTCGCCGGGCTGATCCATCAGGCGATCGCCGTGTTGGAAAAAGGACGCTTTATCAGCCCGTGGAAGCACATTCTGGTCGATGAATTTCAGGATATGTCGCCGCAGCGAGCGGCTCTGCTGGCGGCGCTGCGCAGGCAAAACAGTCAGACTTCGCTGTTCGCCGTGGGCGATGACTGGCAGGCGATTTATCGCTTTAGCGGCGCGGAAATGGCGCTCACTACCGCCTTTCATCATTATTTTGGCGAAGGCGAACGCTGCGTGCTGGACACGACCTGGCGATTCAACGAGCGTATTGGCGAAATAGCCAATGACTTTATCCAGCGCAACCCGTCCCAGCTGAAAAAGCCGCTGAACAGCCTGAGCAAAGCCACTAAAAAAGCGCTCTCGTTGCTGCCTGAGTCACAGCTGGAAGCGCTGCTGAATAAGCTCAGCGGCTACGTCACGCAGGAAGAAGAAATCCTGATCCTCGCGCGCTACCACTACCAGCAACCGACGCTGCTGGCTAAAGCGAAGACGCGCTGGCCGGGCCTGAATATTTCTTTTGCAACGATACACGCCAGCAAGGGGCAGGAAGCAGATTACGTACTGGTGCTGGGATTAAAAAGCGGCGAGGATGGGTTTCCGGCCGCTGCCAGAGAGTCGGTTATCGAGCAGGCGCTGCTGCCGCAGCCGGAAGATTTTCCCGACGCCGAAGAGCGGCGTTTGGCCTATGTCGCCATTACGCGGGCGAAAAAACAGGTTTGGCTGCTGTTTGACAGCGATGCGCCGTCAGGCTTTGTAGCAGAATTTAAACGCATGGGCGTGCCGCTGTTACGCAAGCCGTAATCCGGCACGCCCGTGGCGTCTACTGCAGGCGCGCCTGCAAATAACGTTGATAGTCAGGAATAGAAATATCAAGCGGCTGTGCGAACAGCGGAGAATGAATAATAAAGTCGGCGGTGGTGCGATTGGTCGCAACAGGGATATTCCAGACCGTTGCCAGGCGCAGCAGCGCTTTGACGTCAGGATCGTGCGGTACCGCGTTCAGCGGATCCCAGAAGAAAATCAGCACGTCGATTTTGCCTTCCGAAATCAACGCGCCTACCTGCTGGTCGCCGCCCATTGGGCCGCTTAGCATAGCGGTAACCGGCAGGCCGGTGGCGCGCTGGATCAGATTGCCGGTGGTGCCGGTTGCGTACAGCGTATGGTGCTGCAACAGCGCTTTATGGCTGTCGACCCACGCCATCATTGAGGCTTTACAGTGATCGTGCGCGACCAGCGCAATATGTTTTTTTTCCCCGAGGGTGCGGGTAGTCTGCTCCATGGCGATATCCTGTTTCGTTGAAAAGCAAACTATACGGCTTCCGATCCCGGGATGCCAGCAGGGCAGGCTTAACCTGTGCGGAAGGCTTTCATCAGCAAAACAAAACGTTGGCGGGTAGCGGCGTCAACCTGTTGATACCATAACTGCAGTACCCGGCCAGCCGGATAATGGCTGCTGGCGAAAGTCAGCGTATCGTCGGTCGGGCTGCCGGTAGTATGCGGCTGCGCAAAGCGAGGCACCGAAGCCGAATGGCCCTGCATATTATAAGCCGCCATTTCCCGTTCATAATTTTCGCCAGCGGTGCCGGTCAGTGTGTCCTGCTCGCTCTGCACAACCTTGCCGTGCTCGTCATGCAGCTGAAAATCGGGGTGATGGGCAAACGCACGTGCCTGGGCAGACGTGCGGATAGCGGGCAACGCGATAGCAATTGATTTAACGTTGGTAGTAAAAGTCACGATCAGCGGCGGCGAACGCCAGGACGAGGTATGGCTGTTTTCCAGCCTTTTTTCTACGCGGAACAGCAGCTGGTGCTGTCCTTGCTCCAGTTCAAGCCCATCGGCGCCTTTCAGCAGTGAACCGGAAATTTTATGACCGTCGAGCACCAGCAGATCGATCTCAGGCGCGAGTTTTAAGGTGGTTGCATGGGCCGCAGCCGCAACCCACATTGCCATCAACCCTGTCAGGAGCAGACCCAGCTTCATTGTTTCTCCAGATGCCCGAAATATAAAAAAGAGCGAATGTATCAAAGTCTTTCAGTATGACAGCATATTAACATTTTTACATATTTATTCATGCTAAATCTTTTGCGGCTATGATTATAAGCGCAAAATACGATCGTCTTGCAAAACAGAAATAGTTAACGGAGCCGCTATGGACGACAACATTATTAATGAAGTTTTGACAACGACTCGCCATATCGCGCTGGTAGGCGCCAGCGAGAAACCCACCAGGGCCAGCCATTACGTGATGGCGTATCTGCTTGGGCAGGGTTACAAGGTGACGCCGGTCAGCCCTAAACTGGCCGGGCAAACGCTGCTGGGACAGCGGGTTTATGCAAAGCTGGAAGAGATCCCCGAGCCGGTGGATATGGTTGATGTGTTCCGTAATTCGGAAGCGGCCTGGGGCGTGGCGCAGGAGGCGATAGCGATAGGTGCCAAATCGCTGTGGCTGCAGCAGGGCGTCATCAATGAGCAGGCTGCGGTGCTGGCTGCCGATGCGGGTTTGAAAGTGGTGATGGATCGTTGCCCAATGATAGAAATTCCTCGTCTGGGATTGGGCAGATAATAAAAAACCCCGCAAGCGGGGTCTTTGTCAGTTTCTGAGGCGTGGCGCCTGCAGCTGTTTGCGAATGGAAGCGGCGAGTTCATCCATTGAAGGATGCTCGGGGTGCTCGCCCGGTATCTCCCAGCCCAGCTGCGCTTCCGCCAGATAGGTGTGCACCGTTTCGCCGTTATCGTCTTCCATCACAACGTGATACCACGGGGCATTACGCAGCGCGCCGTCGGCGATATCGTCAATTTTAGGATCCTCTAACGAGTATTCCGGATCCACATCAACCACCACCCCTAAAAAACCCAGCAGCTTGTGTCGTACCTGCTGGCCAAGTCCAAATTTGCTGGCAATCATCGTGACCTCCCGAGAAACATAACCCTGTCATCCTTTATGGGGGCAGCGTTAGCGTTTTCAAGTCACAGCACGCGGCAGGCAAATCCTTTCAGATAGAGACCTTCCGGATAGCTGGCGATCACCGGGTGATCGGCTGCCTGCCTGAACTGTTCTATAAATTGTACATCACGCTGTGCATCGAGCGCAGCATCAGCAATAATTTTCTGGAACAGCTCGGTAGGCATCAGGCCGGAGCAGGAGAACGTCATCAACATCCCGCCAGGATTTAGCAGCTGCATTGCCAGCATGTTGATATCTTTATAGCCACGGCAGGCGCCGGCCAGCTGGTTTTTATTCTCAACAAACTTTGGCGGATCCATCACGATCAGATCGAATTTTTCTCCGCTTTCGCGATAGCGACGCAGCAATTTAAATACGTCATCGCGCAGAAACTCCGCTTTGCTGAGATCCAGACCGTTCAGCTCTACGTTCTGGCGAGCCACATCCAGCGCCGCCTGTGAGGTATCCACGCTGATCACCTGCTGGCAGCCGCCCATCAGTGCCGAAACGGCAAAGCCGCCGGTATAGGAGAAGCAGTTCAGCACGCGGCGATCTTTTGCATAGCGGCGCGTAGCCAGCCGGCTGTCGCGCTGGTCGAGGTAGTAGCCGGTTTTATGGCCGGTCTGAATATCGACCAGCAGTTTCATACCGTGTTCGGTAATCGGCAGCAGTTCAGGCGGCGTTTCGCCCAGCACCACGCCCTGCGTCAGCTCAAGACCCTCTTTTTTACGTACCGATACGTCAGAGCGATCGTAGATGGCGCATTGCGGATAGCAGTGCTGTAGTGCGGTAATCAGGGCGGCGCGCTGGTATTCGGCACCGGCGGAAAGCAGCTGCAGCACCAGGAAATTGCCAAAGCGATCGATGGTGATGCCCGGCAGGCCGTCAGACTCGCCGGCTATCAGGCGATAGCTGTCGAGATCGTCGCGCTCCGCCAGCCAGTCGCGCAGCTGCTGAGCTGCCTGCAAACGGCGGGTAAAGAAAGCGATATCGATCGCTTCATCCTGTTCCCAGCTCCAGACGCGGGCGCGGATTTGCGAAGCGGGCGACCAGGCGGCGCGGGCCAGCCACTTACCCTGGCTGTCACAAACGTCAATGGTTTCGCCCGACTGGGCTTTGCCTTCCATACGGGCTACGGCACCGGAGAAAACCCAGGGATGGCGGCGGAGTAAGGACTTTTCACGTCCTTTAGCGAGAATCAAACGAACGGTCATATTTGCTATGCTTACAGTCAGAAAAACAGGCGTCATTGTCCGGTGCCTGGCCACAAAAAGCAAACTGTCTCTTCAGGGGGAAATATGACGGCAATCTGTAAACGAGCGTGGGTCCACGGCAGCGTACAGGGCGTGGGATTTCGCTATACAACCCAGCACGAAGCCCGCGCGCGCGGGCTGAATGGCTATGCCCGCAATCTTGACGATGGCAGCGTGGAGGTACTGGCCTGTGGGGAGGAAAAAGAGGTCGAGGCGCTGATTGCCTGGCTGAAGGCGGGCGGGCCGCGTTCGGCCAGGGTCGACAAAGTGCTGACGGAACCCTGTGCGCTTCAGGAGCAGCCTGCGGGTTTCACCACCGGATAAAGACCGCCGCTACAGGCATTTAGCCGGTTTAGGCAGGCCGGCAATTTTAGTTGCCTGTTTTGCCGGGCCCTTAGGGAAAAGACGGAACAGGTAGCGGCTGTTGCCTTTCTCTTCGCCATATTTTTTCGCCATGGCTTTAACAAGCATGCGCACGGCTGGAGAAGTATTAAATTCCAGATAGAACTCCCGTACAAAGCGCACGACTTCCCAGTGGGCTTCGCTCAGCTCGATGCCTTCTTCCTCTGCCAGCAACGGAGCCAGCGCCTCGCTCCAGTCCGAAATTTTAGTCAGATACCCCTGCGCGTCGCGCGAAATTTCTTTACCGTCAAAAAACACCGTTTTGCCTCTGTATTGATAACCGGGATGCAGTTTACCAAAAATTTTCCGGCGCGGATGAGCAAAAAAAAGCCCCGCGCTGCGGGGCTTGTTGTCTTTGTTCAGCGCATCAGTTGCTGCGGGACATACCAAGGATACTCAGCAGGCTGACAAAAATGTTGTAGATGGAAACATACAGGCTGACGGTGGCGCGAATATAGTTGGTTTCGCCGCCGTGGATAATATTGCTGGTTTCCCACAGGATAGCGCCTGAAGAAAACAGTACGAACATCACGCTAATCGCCAGATGCAGGGCAGGGATCTGCAAAAACAGATTAGCCAGAACGGCCACCAGCAGCACCACAAAACCGGCCATCATCATGCCGCCCAGGAACGACATATCTTTGCGTGTGGTCAGCACGTAGGCTGAACAGCAGAAGAACACCAGCGCGGTGCCGCCGAGCGCCAGGCCGATAACATCGCCCATGCCCGCCGACAGCAGGGTATTCAGCATCGGCCCCAGGCAGTAGCCGAGAAAGCCGGTAAAAGCGAAGGCAGCCAGAATGCCGGTTGGGCTGTCCGCCAGGCGGTAGGTCAGAAACATCAGGCCATAAAAGCCAGCCAGCATAATGATTAAGCCCGGCGCGGGCAGGGCGAAGACGGTGCTGAG
The DNA here is from genome assembly GCF_041320675.1 of Erwinia sp. STN24. Classification (NCBI taxonomy): domain Bacteria; kingdom Pseudomonadati; phylum Pseudomonadota; class Gammaproteobacteria; order Enterobacterales; family Erwiniaceae; genus Erwinia; species Erwinia sp. STN24. The sequence goes on from NZ_JBGGPM010000001.1 coordinate 259,781, forward strand.
CGTGGCGGTGACCGCTGAAAAAGCCAGCGTCAGCCCCAGCAGAAAATAGGTGTTACGCAAAACTTTATGCGTGGCAAGCAGCGAGCTTTGCCTGGTATGAGTAACGATGCGATCCATAGAAATGCCTCTTAAGGTCATTAGATTGCAGTGAGAATAAGGACCGCGCCTGAAGGGGGGAAGACGTTTTACCCTTCTTTACTCGTTAAGGCGGCGTTTCTGTGAGCAGGCTGGCGCTAATAACAACAAAAAAACCAAAACTGGCTGTTTTTGCGGCAGTTGAATCAGGCCCTGCTTTACATCGGCGCGGAGGATGTTTATAGTTCGGGTCATTGCGGAGGGGTGGCCGAGTGGCTGAAGGCACCGGTCTTGAAAACCGGCGACGGGAAACCGTTCGAGAGTTCGAATCTCTCCTCCTCCGCCATCAAATTCAACGGGTCAGCGAAAGCTGGCCCGTTTTGCTTTGCGCGTGATATGGCATAGCTGCCTGATTTAGGATCCCTGCTTCCCCAACAGCCCAACAGCCCAACAGCCCAACAGCCCAACAGCCCAACAGCCCAACAGCCCAACAGCCCAACAGCCCAACAGCCCAACAGCCCAACAGCCCAACTACTCAACCACTCAACTACTCAACCACTCAACTACTCAACCACTCTCAACTACCTTATCTTATTACGGCATCGCTGTTAGCTATTCCAGGCCCGTTGTTGGCGGCTTTTTGAACCACTGCGGCGCATTTCCTGAGCAACCAAAAAAAAGATGTATAAAAGCGCATAAATTCAACAAAATAGCTAAAAAATGCTTGGCAGCCTTTGGGCTTTCCCCTATACTGCGCGCCATCAGATGCACTTCAGGTGCAGATGGTAAAAGTGCGGAGGGGTGGCCGAGTGGCTGAAGGCACCGGTCTTGAAAACCGGCGACGGGAAACCGTTCGAGAGTTCGAATCTCTCCTCCTCCGCCATCAAATTTAACGGGTCGGCAATTGCCGGCCCGTTTTGCTTTCTGCTTTCTGCTTTCTGCTTTCTGCGTTCTGCTTTTTATTTTCTACCTGCTCACTGGCCCTGTTCTGCCGGACGATTATCCTGCTTACGAAAAACATCCCGTTTCTTTTCAATCTCCTGATGCGCCGTAACGGCAAAGGCGATAGTCTGCTATATTCTCAACACAAATAATGCCCGGTCCCGGCCCCATTTTGCCGTGCGGCGGCGAGCTTTTCCGACGCCCGCCTTTTGCCGGACGTATCGCTTTGCTGGCCGGGTGATTTACCCTTGGATCAATGGAAAAAACACATGATTAAAAAGTATAGTCTTTGCGCGCTGGCGGTCTGCTCGGCTCTGACCAGCCTCTCCGCTTTCGCCGCCGACGATAACTATCAGCTTGAACAGGTGTTAATGATGAGCCGCCATAATCTTCGGGCGCCGCTGGCCGACAACGGCAGCGTGCTGGCGCAGTCGACGAAGAAGAAGTGGCCGCAGTGGGACGTACCGGGCGGCCAGCTCACGACGAAAGGCGGCGTGCTGGAAGTTTATATGGGACGCTATACCCGCGAGTGGCTGGCGCAGCAAGGGTTGATCAAACAGGACCAGTGTCCGGGCAGCGATGAAATTTACGCTTATGCCAATAGCCTGCAGCGTACCGTTGCTACGGCACAGTACTTTATTACCGGCGCTTTCCCCGGCTGCGACGTCGCGGTTTCCCATCAGGATGAAATGGGAACCATGGATCCCGTCTTTAATCCGATTATTACCGACGGCAGTGAAGCCTTTAACCAGCAGGCGCTGACCGCGATGAACAGCACCGCCGAAAAGCTGACGCTGAAGCCAGCGTTCCAGCGGCTGGAAAAAATCATTGATTATAAAAACTCGCCGGCCTGCGATGGCAAAAAACAGTGCGACCTGAGCAGCACTAACCAGAACAAATTCTTTGCGGAAAACGGTAAAGAGCCAACGGTAAGCGGCCCGTTGAAGGTGGGCAACTCGCTGGTTGACGCCTTTACCCTGCAATATTATGAAGGTCTGCCGACCGACCAGGTCGCCTGGGGACAGATTAAAACCCCTGAGCAGTGGAAAGAGCTGTCGGCGATCAAAAATGGCTATCAGGATACGCTGTTTACCTCGCCGCAAGTGGCGCGCGACGTAGCGGCGCCGCTGGTCGACTATATCCGCAGCCTGTTGGTGGATGAAGATAAAGCCAGCGCGCCAAAGGTGACCCTAATGGTGGGGCACGATTCCAATATCGCCTCGCTGCTGAGCGCGCTGGATTTTAAAGCCTACACGCTGCCCGGCCAGTTTGAACGTACGCCAATCGGCGGTATGATCCAGTTCCAGCGCTGGCACGACAAGAAAAACAATCAGGAGCTGGTGAAGGTGGAATACGTTTACCAGAGCAGCGATCAGCTGCGCGACGCGACGCCGCTTTCTCTGGATACGCCGCCAAAACGCGTGACGCTTGAGATGAACGGCTGTAAGACCGATGCCAACGGCTTTTGCCCGTGGGATCAGTTTACTCAGGTATTGAATAAAGCCATTGCCGGTACGCCGATGGCGGCAGCCCAGGCAACCGCCGCCAGCGATAAGGCCGCAGCCGATAAAGCAGCAGCGGATAAAGCGGCGGCCGAAAAAGCGGCGCAGGCCAAAGTCTCTGCGGATAAAGCGGCAGCGGACAAAGCCGAGGCGGATAAAGCCGCGGCCGAAAAAGTAGCGAATGAAAAAGCCGCGCAGGAGAAAGCCGCCAGCGACAAAGCGGCCGCCGATAAGGCCGCTGCTGATAAAGCTGCAGCGGACAAAGCCGCGAAAGCGAAAGCCTCGGCGGAGAAAGCCGCAGCGGATAAGGCCGCCGCCGATAAAGCGGCTGCTGATAAAGCGGCAGCAAAGCAGGCGTCTGACAAAGCCGCAGCGGACAACGCCGCGGCAAAACAGGCCGCTGAGGAGAAAGCTGCGGCCAATAAAGCCGCTGCTGATAAAGCTGATGCCGAAAAGGCGTCAGCTAATGCCGCGCCGGTGGATAACAACGCGGCCGATACCGCCAGCAAGCCTGCGGACGACAAAGCGGCTCCGGCAGCGCAGACGGAAAACAAATCTTCCTGACGGCGGGCGAAAAAAAGACCGGCTGATTGCCGGTCTTATCATGCTCTGTCAGAACCTGATTTCAGGCCGACGCTGTCGGCCTTTTTTACGTCTGGCGATCAGCCTTTGCTGACCACAACCAGTTTCTGGTTTACAAACTCTTTGATCCCCAGATCGGAAAGCTCGCGGCCGTAGCCTGAGCGTTTCACGCCGCCAAACGGCAGTTCTGGTGCGGTATCGCTGGCGGAGTTGATATAAACCATACCGGTTTCAATGCGCGAGGCCAGGGTTTTGCCGCGCTCGATATTGCTGGTAAAGACCGAGCCGCCAAGGCCGTAATGCGAATCGTTGGCCAGTTTCACCACTTCCTCGTCATCTTTTACCACATAGATTTGCGCAACCGGGCCGAAAAACTCTTCAAAGTAAGCCGGGTTGTCGCGGGTAATGCCGGAAAGGATTGTCGGCTCATAGAAACAGCCTTCGCCTTCTACCGCCTTGCCGCCCAGATGCAGCTTCGCGCCTTTGGCTACCGCGTTCTCTACCTGCTTAACCAGCGTATCGCGCGCGCTGGCGGAAGAGAGTGGGCCAAGCGTGGTGCTTTTATCCAGCGGATCGCCGATCTTCACTTCGCGGAAGGCCTGAGTGAATTTTTCGATAAAGGCATCGGCCACTTTTTCCTGCACGATAAAGCGTTTAGCGGCGGTGCAAACCTGGCCGCAGTTGCTCAGACGCGCGCCAACGCCAGCCTTCACGGCTTTATCCAAATCGCAGTCGTCCAGCACTACGAAGACGTCGTTGCCGCCCAGCTCCAGGGTGGTTTTTTTCAGGTATTTACCGGCCTGCTGCGCTACGGCGCTGCCTGCGCGCTCGGAACCGGTCAGGGCCGCACCCTGAACGCGATCGTCAGCAATCAGCGAGGCGATCTGATCGTTGCTGACGAAAAGGTTAGTCCAGGCGCCTTTTGGCGCGCCGGCTTCCGTTACCAGCTCTTCAAACAGCGTGGCGCAATGCGGCACGTTGGCGGCATGTTTCGCCAGCACCGGGTTACCGGCAGCAAGATTCGGCGCCAGCACGCGCATCAGCTGATAGTAAGGGAAGTTCCACGGCTCTACGGCTACCAGCACGCCGATTGGGTGATTTTCCACCCAGGCTTCGCCCAGATCGGTGGGATAAGAGGTTGGGGCAAGGAAACGCTCAGCGTTTTCCGCATAGTAGCGAGCAATCTTCGCACAAAGCTGCACTTCGCCACGGCTCTGCTCAATCAGTTTACCCATTTCAATACTGGCGGTTTTTGCCAGTTCGTCCACGCGGCTGTCGATCAGATCGGCCAGCTTCGCCAGCACCTGAAGGCGCGGCTGGATTGGACCTTTGGACCAGGAAGAATGATAAAGGTCGTCGGCGGTTTTCAGCGCGGCTTCCACCTGCCGATCGTCATGCTCCGGCCAGGATTTAATCAGTTCGTTATTGGCAGGATTGATGGTTTTATAGGACATGGTGGCTCCTTCTCAAGGCCGTCAGGCTAAATGGTGAGAATAAGCGTAGTAGAGGATTTATTGATTTAACAAGGCGGAAGGGTGTCAGTTTGTGCTGTGCAACGCGACGAAACAGCAGAATGCACTGCTGTTTCGTCGCAGTGGAGGTTAGACGTTTTTACGCTCGACCGGGACGTTATCCCAGGTCAGCACGTCCTGATCGGTTTTTTCAAACGCGCGGATCAGAACTTCATCATTACCCTGTTGCTCCCAAATCCCCTCGGCGAGCTTCTCATCGTAGTTCGCCACTTCAAAAATGGCTTCGGCAATTTCAGGCGAGGTGGAACGAATACTTGCCCATTCTCCCACTCGATGTTCTTTAGATTGTTGCGTAGCCATACTGTTCTCCTGTGAGTTGAGGTTATCCGTTCAGTTTTACCGCCAGTCCGGCGACATATTCACCCTGATAGCGGGCAATATTCAGTTCATCTTCGCTGGGCTGACGCGAGCCGTCACCGCCAGCGAACGTCGTGGCGCCGTAGGGCGTGCCGCCACGAACCTGTGAAATATCAAACAGCTCTTTCGCACCGTACCCAATAGGTACGATAACCATGCCGTGATGAGCAAGTGTAGTCCAGGTTGAGGTAATCGTCTGTTCCTGGCCGCCGCCGGTGCCGGTAGAAGCGAAAACGCTGGCGATTTTGCCGAACAGGGCGCCGGATGCCCAGAGGCCGCCGGTGCGGTCAAGGAAGGTGCGCATTTGTCCGGACATATTGCCAAAGCGCGTCGGCGTGCCGAACAGAATAGCGTCGTACTGCGGCAGTTCATCCGGCGTGGCTTCGGCCGCATCCTGATCGGTTTTGCCGCCGACCTGAGCAAAACGCTCAGCGTTCATGGTTTCAGGCACGCGTTTCAGGGTCACTTCCGCGCCGCTGACGCGTCGTGCGCCTTCTGCTACCGCCTTCGCCATGGTTTCCACATGTCCGTACATCGAATAGTAAAGCACTAAAATTTTAGCCATCGTTCACTCCCTGAGTAGGTGGTTTTAAACAGCGTTCGATAGAAAAGTATAGATGAGGCTGCTCCAGCTTGCAGAAACGCAAAAAGCGAGGGATAAAAACGGATACATTCCAGAAAATGTTTAAAATAAATATTAGATTTAATAATATGATTTTCAGCAATTTTTAGCCGTAAAAGCGCCTGGCAAACCTGCTTTTTGATAAAATAATTCGCGCTTCGCGTCGATAATCTATGCTTAATAACGGGACGGTGCACAGAAAGAGCGGCCACCGTCGCCAGGGTGAAGCCACAGGCTCACCGTATGAATGCAGTATGATGGCTTAACTATTCGGAGGTAAGAAATGGCAGAACATCGTGGTGGATCTGGAAATTTCGCTGAAGACCGTAAAAGAGCATCAGAAGCAGGCCGTAAAGGCGGCAAGGCCAGCGGCGGTAATTTTAAAAATGACCCGCAGCGCGCTTCACAGGCCGGGGAAAAAGGAGGACGCAATAGCCGGGGCAGTCGTGACAAGACATCCGGTTAGTCCATCCTTACGCCGCCGGGGCCACCCGGCGGCGTGATCGTCGTTTAACTTTTTCTGATTGATTCCCACAACAACCCTTGCCACACTGCGCCAAAAATTTATACGAGCGCGCTATGTCTTTCCTTTCCCGCTACAAATTTTCCCTCAGCTCGCAGGAGCTGGTGCTGATGCTGATTACCATGGTCTGGGGCGGCACCTTTTTGGCCGTGCACCATGCCATGACCGTCAGCGGCCCTTTCTTTTTCGTTGGCCTGCGTTTTGCCACGGCGGCGCTGCTGTTGGCCCTGGTTGCGCGGAAGTCGCTGCGCGGCCTGACGCTGGCGGAATGCAGGGCCGGAGCGGCTATCGGCGTCGCTATCAGCGGCGGCTACGGCCTGCAAACCTGGGGAATGCAAACCATCGAGAGCAGCCAGTCAGCCTTTATCACCGCCCTGTATGTGCCGCTGGTGCCGCTGCTGCAGTGGCTTTTTCTGCGGCGCATGCCGGGCGTGATGGCCTGGGTCGGTATCGTGCTGGCGTTTAGCGGCCTGATGCTGCTTGCCGGGCCGAAAAGCGGCTCGCTTTCGTTCAGCGCCGGGGAAACGGCGACGCTGCTCAGCACGCTGGCTATCGCAGGCGAAATTATTTTAATCAGCGCCAGCGCGGGCAAAGTGGACGTCAAAAGAGTCACCGTTGTGCAGCTGGCAGCGGCCTCGCTTTGCTCGTTTATGCTGATGGTGCCCAACGGCGAAGCCGTACCGGCTTCTTCCCCTTATTTATGGTATAGCGCGCTGGGGCTGGGCGCGGCCAGCGCATTGATTCAGGTCACCATGAACTGGGCGCAGCGCAGCGTGTCGCCTACTCGCGCGACGGTTATCTACGCGGGTGAACCGGTTTGGGCGGGCATTGTTGGAAGGGTGGCGGGCGAGCGGTTGCCTGGCGTTGCGCTACTCGGCGGCGCGCTGATTGTCGCTGGCGTGCTGATTAGCGAGCTCAAGCTGAAAAAGCGGGCGAAGCGGCCTTCGCCCGCTGAGAGACAAAGCTAGCTTTGCTGCCTTGCCACATCGTTCAGCGCGGCGGCGCGGCGTCGGCTGAGAATAGCGTTAAGGATGATGGCGCCGAAGGTCGCCGTGCCGATCCCGCCCATGGTAAAGCTGCCAATTTTCAGCGCAAAATCGCCTGCGCCCAGCACCAGCGTAACGGCAACCATAATCAGATTGCCGTTCTGGCCCAAATCGACGTTATTCTGCACCCAGATACGCGCGCCGGCCACGGCAATCAGGCCGAATACTACGATAGACGCGCCGCCGATCACGGGTGCGGGAATGGTATGGATCAGCGCGCCGAACTTGGGCGAAAAGCCCAGCAGAATGGCGATAACCGCCGCCGCCACAAACACCAGCGTCGAATAGACTTTCGTCACCGCCATCACGCCGATATTTTCTGCATAGGTGGTCACGCCGCTGCCGCCCAGGCCGCCTGACAACATGGTCGCCAGCCCGTCGCCGACAAAGGCTCTGCCCATCCACGGATCGAGGTTTTTACCTGTCATGCCCGCAACCGCTTTAAGATGCCCCAGGTTTTCCGCTACCAGAATGATCGCCACCGGCGCGATGGTAAACATTGCCTGGCTGTTAAAAATCGGCGCGGTCGTGGTCGGCAGACCAAACCAGGGCGCGCTGGCGATAAGGCCGAAGTCCACCGGTTTACCCAGGCCGAAACCGTTGGTCAGCAGCGCATAAATCGCCCAGGCCGCTATCAGCCCAACCAGCAGCAGCAGCCGCTGCACCATGCCGCGCGTAAAGACGGCCGTCAGACCAATGCAGATCACGGTCATCACGGCTATCCAGCTGTCGAACATGGAAGAGGAGACGCTGCGAACCGCAATCGGCGCCAGGTTCAGGCCGATCGCCATCACCACAGCGCCCGTCACCACCGGCGGCATGAGTTTCTCAATCCAGCGCGTACCGACCTTCATCACTACCACACCGATAAGCGTATACAGCAGGCCACAAACGATAATGCCGCCCAGCGCGACGCCAAGATGCTGATTGACGCCCTGGCCGTTAAAGCCGGTGACCGCGATCACCACGCCGACAAAAGCGGCGCTGGAGCCAAGATAGCTGGGCACACGCCCGCCGGTAATCAGAAAGAACAGCAGGGTGCCGATGCCGGACATCATCACCGAAAGGTTGGGATCGAGCCCCATCAGCAGCGGCATCAGCACCGTGGCGCCAAACATCGCGACCGCGTGCTGTAGTCCCATAATAATTGTCTGGCCCGGCGGCAGCGTTTCATCAGGGGCCACAAGGCCCGTGGCGGACACCGACTGCCGCCATTGGGGGAACCAGGAATCAGCCATCGTCTTCTCCAGAGAAGTGAATCAGTAGCCGCCGGAGCGGGGATCAGGCATCCCGCCGCGCCAGGTGGTGGTAGCCGCGATCGAACCAGATCAGGCCGTGAGTCTGGTCGTTGCAGACCAGCGCGTGGATTTCACAGATCAACACGTCGTGCGTACCGACGCTGGCGATTTGCGTAACGTGACAGTCAAACGAGGCTACCGCGCCCGCAAGCACCGGCGAACCTGTGGTCAGGGTTGACCACTCTGCGGCCTGGAAGCGCGCCTCCATCGGCGTTTTGCCGCCAAACAGGCCGGAGAGTTCCTCATGTCCGGCGGCCAGCGTATTAACGCAAAGCTGGCGGTTAGCGTTGAAAACCTCATAAACGGAGGCGGAGCGATTCAGGCACACCAGCAGCGTTGGCGGCGAATCGGTCACGCTGCAAACGGCGGAAGCGGTAAAACCGGCGCGTCCCGCAGGGCCGTCGGTAGTAATGATGTTGACCGCCGCGCCCAGGCGCGCCATTGCGTTGCGAAACGACTGTTTTTCCACGCCCGACACGACTTCAGGCATTAACGTATCCACAGACATAATTTTCCCCTTATACAAGCGTGCAGGCATCGGCAAAAGCCAGTCTTGGCAGCCGCGCATAGACTTTGCTCGCGTCGCCATAGCCGATATTGACTAATAAATTACTTTTCCAGCCGCTGTCGGCGAAGAAGGTGGTATCGACCATCGCCCGGTCAAAGCCGGACATCGGGCCGGTATCCAGACCGAGCGCGCGGCAGGCGCTAATCAGATAAGCCGCCTGAAGCGAACTGTTGCGAAAGGCCGTCTCCTCCGCCAGCGCCGGGCTGCTGGTAAACCAGGCTTTGGCGTCGGCATGAGGAAATAGCGTGGGCAGCTGCTCGTAAAAAGCCGGATCCCAGGCGACGATAGCCGTCACCGGCGCGGTCAGGGTTTTTTCCAGATTGCCGCTGGAAAGGGCAGGCTTCAGCTTCGCTTTGCCTTCCGCACTACGCACAAAACAGAAGCGGGCCGGGCTACAGTTGGCCGAGGTCGGCCCCATCTTGATCAAATCATAAAGTTCAGCAAGCTGCTGGTCGCTGACGGGACGATCCTGCCAGCCATTGTAGGTGCGCGCGGCGGTGAACAGCGTCGCCAGCGCGGTGGAATTCAGGGCTTCTGCCATAGCGGCTCCGGGGAAAAGTGGGCGGGCGCGGTTTCGTCCAGCCAGGTCAGTAAAAGGGCGTTAAAGGCGGCGCTTTCCGTCACGCTCATGGCATGACCGCCGCGAGGCATCGCCTCCAGCGTGGCGTTTGGCAGCGCCTCGTACAGTTTTTGCGAGCAGATCGACGGCACCAGCAGATCGTCCTGCGAACAGATCAGCAGCGCTGGCTGGGTAATCTGCCCGGCCTGTTGCGTAAAGTCGCAGCTCATCAGCGCGTGCAGGCGGCGAAGCAAATTTTCAGTACCCTGAAAATGCGCGTTATGCAGCGCGTCTTCCGCTTCGATACGCGCTTCGTTTTCCGCCAGCCAGTCGGCAGGATAGAGAAACAGCGGCTGCGCGCGAACGTAAGCTTCCACGCCGACGTTCAGCAGCAGATCCTGACGAACCTGAAAGCAGCGGCGGGTATGGGCGTCAAGCCGCAGCCAGCCGTTAACGATCGCCAGCCGCGCCACGCGTTCGGGGTAGTCGAGCGCCAGCTGCATCGCCACCATGCCGCCCAGCGCGTGGCCTATAATGTCGAAGCGGACGATGTCGCGCGCCGCCAGCGCCGAGGTCAGCTCTTCGGCCATATCGCGCATGCTGTAGCCAGCGGGCAGCGTATCCGGGCTGCGTCCGGTGCCGCGCTGATCGTAAGTTACCACGCGGTACGCCTTGCGCAGTTCGGCGAGCTGCGGCTGCCAGAAGCTGCCCAGCCCGCCCAAACCGGCAGAGAGCACCAGCGTGGGCGCAGAAGGCTGCGCCAGGCCGGAAATGTCAAGATGCATGGCGCCTCCGTTAGCTGCCGATATGCGCGATTGACGCGATTTCCACCAGCGCGTCCGGCTTTACCAGCCCGCACTGAATACAGAAGCGTGCGGGTTTTTCGCCGGGGAAATAGTCGGCGTAAACCCGGTTGATCTCGCCATAGTTGCTCCAGTCGGTCAGGAAGATGGAGTTAAACGTGACGTCAGCCATGGTGCCGCCTGCGGTTTCGATAACGCTTTTGATCGTCTCCAGCACGTGCCGCGTTTGTGCCGCCGCATCGCCGACGTGCACCACGTTGTTGTCCCGATCGAAAGGCAAGGTGCCGGAGACATAGACCACGCCATCGGCCAGCGTGCCGGGCACAAAAGGCGCAATGGGCACGCCGGTGCCCGGCGGAGTAATAATCGTTTTTGGCATCGTTTTCTCCTGCCTCAGGCCGTTTGTGTTTGCGCAACGCTGGCGGTTTGCAGCGCGGTGCAGAAAGTTTCTACGTTGCTTACCCAGCCAAAAAAGGTTTCGATGTTAAAAATGGCGGCCTGCTGGGCGAAAAGCGGGCCGGCCTGATAGGTGGCGTCTTCCAGCACCACGCCGAAATATTCCAGGAAAAACCCGTCGCGCAGCGTCGATTCCACGCAGACGTTGGTGGCAATGCCGGTAAAGATCAGATGGCGAATGCCGCGGCTGCGCAACATGCTGTCCAGCGGCGTATTAAAGAAGCCGCTGTAGCGCGGTTTCGGCAGCACGATATCGCCGGGCTGCGGCTGAAGCTGGTCAACCAGCTCATAGTCCCAGCCGCCTTTCGCCAGCAGCGTGCCCGCCAGCTCGGGCCGGTTGCGCATCGTTTTCAGCGCGTTGGATTTATGCCAGTTTGGCGAGCCGGGGCCGCCCGCCTCGACGTACTGGTCGTCCCAGCCGTTCTGAAACCAGATAATCTGGATCCCGGCATCCCGCGCCGCCTTCACGGCGACGGCGATTTTTTCAATAACCGGCGCGGTGGCGGAAACGTCAAACCCGGCCAGATCCAGATAGCCGCCGGTGGTGGCATAGGCATTTTGCATATCCACCACGATCAGCGCGGTTTGCTCCGGCGGGAAAGCGATGGCTTCCGGGCGCGCGGGCAGGGTAACGCTGTTTTTAGTGGCGGCGGTGGTGCAGATCACGGTTTCTTGCAGGCTCATCAGGCTACCTCTTTAGCGGACAGGGCAATATGGCTGCGGCAGGACATCAGCGGCTGAATACGCTCGCCGAAATTCTCAATTCCCTGCAGGAAATCATCGAAGGTCAGCAGCACGCCCTGGGTGCCGGGTACGGTAGCCACTTCATCCAACATGCGGGCCACGTTGGCGTAAGAACCAACCAGCGTGCCCATATTGATATTGACCGCCGAGGTAGGATCGGCCATCTGCCGCACGTTGGTATCGCTGCCGGAGCGCTTGTCCTGCTGGCTTTGCGTGGTAAGCCAGGCCAGCGCCTCTTCATCTGCGCCGTCTTTGTAGCGCTCCCATTTCTCGCGGGCAGCCTCGTCGGTTTCATCGGCTATGACCATAAACAGCACGTAGGAGCCGACGTCGCGACCGGCAAGGTCCGCTGCGCTTTTCATACGGGCGGCGGTTGGGGCAAAGGCAGTCGGCGTGTTGACGCCTTTACCGAAGCAGAAGTTGTAATCGGCATGCTGCGCGGAGAAAGCCATGCCGGCGTCGCTCTGGCCTGCGCAAATCACCTTCATCGGGCTTTGCGGCTGCGGGCTGACACGGCAGTCGTTCATGGTAAAGAATTCGCCTTTCAGGTCGGATTTGCCGGTGCCCCATAAATCGCGCAGCACGGTGACGTATTCGGTCAGGTAGTCGTAGCGGCGCGCGAAGTAGTCGTCGCCAGGCCAGATGCCCATCTGCTCATATTCAGGCTTCTGCCAGCCGGTCACCAGGTTGACGCCGAAGCGGCCGCCGGAAATCGAATCCACGGTCGCAGCCATTCTTGCTACTATGGCGGGCGGCAGCGTCAGGGTGGCGGCCGTAGCATAAATTTCGATGCGGGAAGTCACGGCGGCCAGGCCGGCCATCAGGGTGAAGGACTCCATGTTATGGTCCCAGAACTCGGTTTTGCCGCCAAAGCCGCGCAGTTTGATCATCGACAGCGCGAAATCAAACTGATAATGCTCCGCCTTGAGAACGATAGCCTTGTTCAGTTCAAAAGTCGGCTTGTACTGCGGAGCCGTGGTAGAGATCAACCAGCCGTTGTTGCCGATAGGGATAAAAACACCAACTTTCATGGGAATACCTCATAGTTAACGGTGACGGTCCGCGCTGCGTTGCTTCCCTGCTCCCTGTTGAGCGGCGCAAAAGAAGGATTGCAAAGGCTGTGCCACTTTATAAAAAAGGCTATGATTCAATCAGTTGAGATATTTGTGTTAAAATGTTGTGGAGCATATGGTCCGAAACAGACCATTTGGTAAAAATTCATGCACAAAAAGCAGGCGGACGTGAGCGAAAAAAGTGCACGGTGGCAAGACGCCCGCCGGTTAAAGGATGGAGTTACGGTGAATTCTGCAAAATCCCCCGCGCCGACCCGGCGTTCTAAAGCCGTTGCCGCCAAGCGAACGGCTATCCTGGCGGCGGCGCTTGAGCTGTTTTCTCTTTATGGTCTGCACGGCACCAGTCTGGACAAGGTGGCGGAAGGGGCAGACGTTTCAAAAACCAATCTGCTTTACTACTTTCCTTCAAAAGAAGCGCTCTATATTGCCGTGCTTAAGGAGATCCTGGACGTCTGGCTGGCGCCGCTGCGCGCGCTGCGCAGCGATCAGGAGCCGCTGGTGGCTATACGTGACTATATCCGGCTGAAGCTGGAAGTCTCGCGGGACCATCCGCAGGCCTCGCGGCTGTTCTGTCTGGAGATGCTACAGGGCGCGCCGCTGCTGAAAGCGGAGCTGGAAGGCGATCTGAAAGCGCTGGTGGATGAGAAATCACAAATCGTGAAAGGCTGGATAGAAGCGGGCAGGCTGGCGGCGGTAGAGCCGCATCATCTGATTTTTATGCTGTGGGCAACCACGCAGCACTATGCGGATTTCGCCAGCCAGGTCGAGGCCGTCACGGGACGTACGCTCAACGACGAGGCTTTTTTCCTGGAAACGGTAGAAAACGTGCAGCGAATGGTGATTGAAGGTATCCGCGTCCGCTAAAAAAAACGGGCCGTAAAGGCCCGTTGAGATTGTTGACAAACTTATCCTTAACTAACAGGTCGCTTGCAGATTGGTGAAAAGCGGCAGAGGCAGATCGGAACACGGACACGCCGTAGATACGTCCCTGTAGGCTCGTTTGGCGCGTCCATGCGCCAAAACGGTCCGCTTATCCGCTCAGCCTCTGCCGCTGTGAAACAGCCAGATTGCTGTAAAAAAACACCAGGATGCATGCGCTATTTAGATTTGTCAGCAGTCAGAACGGGCCGTAAAGGCCCGTTCTTGGTATTAACGCTGTTTGCGCTGGCGTAGCCACCAGCCGATGCCGAGCATCACAAACCACAGCGGCGTCACCATCAGCGCCTGGCGGGTATCTTCCTGTAGCGAGAGCAGCACCAGCACAAAGGCGAAGAAGGCCAGACATATCCAGCACATCACCTTGCCCAGCGGCATCTTATAGACGGATTCGGCATGCAGCTGCGGGCGCTGCTTGCGGTAGGCCAGATAAGAGCAAAGGATAATTGACCAGACGAACATAAACAGGATCGCGGAGACGGTGGTCACCAGCGTAAAGACCTTCATCACGTTCGGGATCAGGTAAATCAGCGCTACGCCGCCCAGCAGGCAGAAGCAGGAGAAGAAAAGGCCGGTAGTCGGCACCGCGCGCCGCGACAGCTTGCCGAAGCGTGGATGGGCGACGCCCTGCTGCGCCAGGCCGTAGAGCATACGGCTGGTGGAGAAAATACCGCTGTTGGCCGAAGAGGCGGCGGAGGTCAGCACCACAAAGTTAACGATGCTGGCGGCCGCCGGCAGGCCAATCAGCATAAACATTTCCACAAAAGGACTGCGGTCGGCCACGACCTGCGTCCACGGCGTAACGGCCATGATCACCAGCAGCGCAAAAACATAAAACATAATGATGCGCAGCGGGATAGCGTTAATAGCGCGCGGCAGGACTTTCTTCGGATCGTGCGTTTCCGCAGCCGCCGTGCCTACCAGCTCAATACCGACAAAGGCGAACACCGCAATCTGGAAGCCGGCAAAAAAGCCGCTCATTCCTTTTGGAAACAGGCCGCCATGATCCCAGATATTGCTCAGCGCCGCCGTGCCGCCGCCCGGTGAAGGGTAGTGCATAGCGACCAGCACAATGCCGGTAACGATCAGCGCGACAATGGCCACTATCTTGATGATGGCGAACCAGAACTCCAGCTCGCCGAACAGTTTCACCGTGGCGATATTCAGCGTCAGGAAAACGGCGATGCAGAGCAGGGCGCTCATGCCGACCGAGAAGCTGGGGAACCATAACTGGAAATAAGAGCTGATGGCGACCACGTCCGCAATACCGGTGACCACCCAGCAGAACCAGTAGGTCCAGCCGGTAAAGTAACCCGCCCAGGGGCCCAGCAGATCGGCGGCAAAATCGCCGAAAGATTTATATTCAAGGTTGGAGAGCAGCAGTTCGCCCATCGCCCTCATCACGAAGAACAGCATAAAGCCGATGATCATATAGACGAAAACAATCGACGGGCCGGCAAGACTGATAGTTTTCCCGGACCCCATAAACAGGCCGGTGCCGATAGCGCCGCCGATTGCAATAAGCTGGATATGCCGGTTATGTAAGTTGCGCCGCAGCTCGCCGGGCGCCTCCTCCTGAAGAGGCTTTTTCAATTGGTCAACCATAACGAGAAGTTATCCTGTAGATGTTGTGTCAGCTCTGAGGGCTGTTATTTAGTTAATGCGCGTCGGCAACTCGTTGTATTACCGCGCTCTCCGGGAAAAAACGGCATAAGGCCGACATCGTTTTTCCGCTTAAGGGCGCAAATCTTAACGTAAAAGCGCGTGGCTGGCAGGTAAAGTTATTCACAGTTGGTTCGATCGCACAAAAACGCCGCTACACTCATTATTCGACAAAACGGGCCGGCGGAGCGGCATGAACGGGAGGAGATGATGAAAGCACTGATTGGCGCAGGCATCATTATTCTGCTGACGTTGCTGATAACGCCGTGGCTGCAAAAAAACCTGCCGTCGGCCTGGAACCCCTTTACGCCGCTGAACGTCACCGACGCGCCGGGCTGGATCACCCGCTATAAGCTAAAGCGGCTGCAAAACGATCCCGAAGCCTGTATGGCGGCACTACGGCGAGCGCAGGAAGGCGGCTATATCCGCTTCAGCCGCGTCCGGCCCGTTGGGGGAAATTGTCCGCTTGCCGATCCGGTGCGCGTACAGGGGTTCGGCGATGTGCGTCTCAGCGCCTCGTTTCTGGCCAGCTGCTCGCTGGCGCTCTCAACCACGATGTTTATCACGGCGGCAAAACCACTGGCGGCTGCGCAGCTCGGCTCACCGCTGGCACGTATCGATCATGTCGGCAGCTACGCCTGTAGAAATATTTATCACCGTGCCACAGGCAGGCTAAGCGAACATGCCACGGCGGAAGCGCTGGACGTGGCGGGTTTCCGCTTACAGGATGGCAGACAAATTACCGTGCAGAAGACGTGGGGACAGCAGCGCCCCGAGGCGCTCTGGCTACGGCAAGTTTTCCAGCAAAGCTGCGCCTGGTATGGTAATTCACTGGGCCCGGATTACAACCGCGCCCACGCCTCGCACTTTCATCTGGGCATGCGAGGATTTGGCGTCTGTCGGTAACCTGCCGGCGCCATATTTCCAGATCGGGTAAAAGCGCGTCGTCGCCAATTGAGGGCGGAGAAAAGGCGTACTACAGCCGTAATTAATAATTATCCTAAAGACAAATTTCTGTCTTTAATGCTTTAATTTGCTGTAAATCAGATGGTTATAATATTTGATACTGTCGTATCAAATTGATTTTCCGCAAGTGCCTCCTTTTAAGCAATAAATTTTTAGCAGGCTTTAAAATCGACCCTTAAAAGCGCATGATTGAATATTTCCAGGAAAAATCTTATTCTTGTTTCTTAAAAGAGGCATCGGGCGGGTACAAGGTAACCTTTTGGCTGATGGCTGATGGCTGATGGCTGATGGCTGATGGCTGATAGTGGATAGTGGATAGTGGATAGTGGATAGCTACGGCTACCGGCGTCACCAGGCGCAATCACGCAGCATTTTTCTGTTAATTTAAAAGGTTACTGCTATGCCTGCGATTTTCGGACAATCAGGAGCACCTTTTCTTGTTATTATCCCGCGACATAAGGATAAGTAGTGGGCGTTAATTCTCCCCCTATATTACCTGGTATTCAGAATTGACCCTAAATTTACAGCAGGATGCGGGCTGATGCCTCATCCATCCGAGGCGGCAATGGCTACTGGAAACTATTTCAGCTGGTGTAAGGAAACCGAGGCGGCTTTCCTTGAGGTCACAGATACGACTGAAATAATGCGATTGCTTGCCCAACACACGCTGGATCTGGGGCTAAATTTCTATGCGCTATATATACGCCATCCTGTTCCTTTTACTCGCCCTAAAATATTTGTTTTTTCCAACTATCCTGAAAGGTGGGTGCGAAAATGGCAGGAAGAAAATTTTTCGGAAGTTGATCCGATCATTCGCTATTGCCAGGTACCGGGCACTTTGCTGCTGTGGAACGATCCGGTGGTCAAGGAAGGACGAAAAGTGTTCGATGCCGCTAAAGAGTTTGGTATTCGTTCCGGGTTTTCCTGCTCCAGGATAGCCAGCAACCGCGTTGTGGGCATTTTGTCGATGGCCTCGGGTAAATCTTTTGAAAAGACAGCGTTATGCGCTGAAAAACAACTTAAACTCCAGTTTTTGTCGGACCGGATACTTGATGCTTTACAGCGCGTAAAGGATCGTTCGCTCAGCGTAATGACGATGCCTTTAAGCCAGCGGGAACGAGAAATACTCAAATGGACAGCAGAAGGCAAAACCGCAGCGGAAATCTCACTGATCCTGTCCATTTCAACACATACTGTGAATTTTCATCAGAAAAATATGCAAAGAAAGTTCAACGCGCCAAATAAAACGCAGGTGGCCTCTTATGCCGCTGCGATTGGGCTACTTTAAACGAATCATAGCTACCAATTTTAGTAGTTTCGTATTGCCGGTCGGTTGTCTACCCTGCGCCTGGGGTTGCCAGGCCTGAGCCACATGGAAAGGCATTCAGCGGTGAATGCAACAGAGGATTAATGATGAAGATTATCCAGACCAAGCTAAGGGACATGCCCTCGTCTTTGCTGGCAGAATTAGGAAGTTATCGCTACAGCGTTTTCGCGCGGGGCGAAGGATGGTCGATTCCATCGCGGTTAAGTACGCCTGGCCAGGAGTACGATCGCTTTGACCGCTCGGACGTGGTCTGGTTAATCGCCTGGACCGCACAGCAGGGCATTTGCGGCTGCGCTCGCCTGATGGAGTGGAACGACAGGGAAAGCGGAGAGAAGCGCCAGCAGGCTATCTGGGAAATGTCGCGTTTTTCTGCCCGTCTGGATGTTGACCCCGAGCTACCGCTTAGCATTCTCTGGCACAGCGTGCAGCTGGCCGAACAGTCGGGCGTGGAATACCTTTATAGCGCGGCTACGCCAATGCTGGAAAGAATGTTCGAACAGCATCTGGTGGTCTATGAACCGTTAACGGCAGGCGTCATTCAGTCTGAAGATAATCTTTTCGCCGTCAGGATCCCGGTTAACCAGCCTAATCTGGCGGAAAAATTCCGTGGCGCGCGCCGTTTCAGCCCTGAAGAGGTGCTGCCGACGCTGGGTGTTTCCGTCAGCTGGAGCGGCAGAGGACGTCAGGCTTAAGCCTGACTGCGCGCCCACAGCGTAATCAACAGCCATGCGGCCAGACACCAGCACCCCACGGCGCCACCAAGCGCCAGGGGGAGCCGCATCATGCCGACAAAATACCAGAGCGTCAGCAGATAGATAAAATAGGGGATGATGGCCCACATACCAAAGATGATGGTGGTGCGGAGGGCCTCAATGCCGCGTTCGCTGGCTACGATATAGTGGGCAATCAGCGCGAAGGTAGGGAAGAGCGGCAGCAGGCCAGCCAGATAATAGCTGCGCGTTTTAGATAAAATACCAATCAAAACGACAACCAGCGCACCCAAAACAGCTTTAAAAATTAAGCCCATTGTTCCCTTAAGTCATTGGTGAGTTAAGCGAGCCCCACGCTGACCGGCAGACAATGGGCTACTTTGCTGCGGGCAATTACTGGCGGTAAGCCTGCTTAATTTGACTAATCGTGCTACTGAACACGTCCGCCTGCTGGCGATCCGTCAGCTGAGCAATATATTTTTCCATGTTAATAATTACCTTACCGGCATCGGCCTGGCCCATACCTTTCAACATAAATGTAACCAGCGCTTTCATGCAGGCCATCTCTTCGGCCAAAGTTTGCGTATCTTTACTGGTTGAAAAATCAGTGTCGCTCATGTTTTCTCCTGGTTTTTTTATTAACGGATCGGCTGCGCGATTTTTGGTGCTGATAATACAATTAAGTAACGAGTATATCATATTTACCCCATCTATACAGGCACCTGGCGCGCACGGCGTGCAATAACACCCGGCGGAACAGGCGTTTATTTATGTTCTAACGGCAATCAAAAAGAGGTAAAATCGACGGTCTGTTAATGATCCTTCCCCCCGTTAATACCCATTTGGAGAGGCCTTTTGATACGCGTTCTTCTTGTTGACGACCATGAACTGGTGCGGGCCGGCATTCGACGCATTCTGGAAGACATCAAAGGCTTTCAGGTTGTCGGTGAAGCCTGCTGCGGCGAAGACGCAGTGAAGTGGTGCCGCAGCAATGATGTCGACGTCGTGCTGATGGATATGAACATGCCCGGCATCGGCGGGCTTGAGGCAACGCGGAAAATCGTGCGCTACAGCCCGGATGTGAAAATCATTATGCTGACCATCCACACTGAAAATCCGCTGCCCGCCAGGGTAATGCAGGCGGGGGCGGCCGGCTATCTCAGCAAGGGCGCCGCGCCGCAGGAAGTGGTCAGCGCGATTCGCCAGGTTAACGCCGGACAACGCTACATTGCCTCGGATATCGCCCAGCAGATGGCCCTCAGCCAGATCGAGCCGCAAAAAACGGAGTCGCCTTTTGATTGTTTGTCGGAACGCGAATTACAGATTATGCTGATGATCACCAGGGGCCAGAAAGTGGCAGATATTTCCGAACAGCTTAGCCTGAGTCCGAAGACCGTTAACAGCTATCGCTACCGTATGTTCAGCAAGCTGAACATTAGCGGCGACGTCGAGTTAACGCATCTGGCTATCCGGCACGGGCTGTTCAATGCGGAGTCGTTAACCAGTAGTGAATGATGTTTTTGATGCCAAATCTTTCCTGAAAACGGTCACCAGCCAGCCAGGCGTCTATCGCATGTATGATGCTGGCGGCACGGTTATCTACGTCGGTAAAGCCAAAGATTTAAAAAAACGCCTGTCCAGCTACTTTCGTGGCAATCTGGGCAGCCGAAAAACCGAAGCGCTGGTCGCCAGCATTCATCAGATAGACGTGACGGTCACCCATACCGAAACCGAAGCGCTGCTGCTTGAGCATAACTACATCAAGCTGTATCAGCCGCGCTATAACGTCCTGCTGCGCGACGACAAATCCTATCCCTATATATTCCTCAGCGCGGATGAGCATCCTCGTCTGGCCAGCCATCGCGGCTCCAAGCATGCCAAAGGCGAATATTTCGGGCCTTTCCCTAACGGCTATGCGGTGCGGGAAACGCTGTCGCTGTTGCAGAAAATATTCCCGATCCGCCAGTGCGAAAACAGCGTATACCGCAACCGCTCCCGCCCGTGCCTGCAATATCAGATCGGGCGCTGCCTTGGGCCGTGCGTGGCGGGGTTAGTCAGCGAAGAAGAGTATGCGCAACAGACGGACTATGTACGGCTGTTCCTGTCCGGCAAAGACGATCAGGTGCTGAAGCAGCTGATTAGCCGTATGGAGGAAGCCAGCCAGGCGCTGAAGTTTGAGGAAGCAGGGCGGCTGCGCGACCAGATCCAGGCGGTACGGCGCGTAACCGAACGGCAGTTCGTTTCCAATAATGGCGACGATCTGGATGTTATCGGCGTCGCTTTCGATGCCGGGATGGCCTGCCTGCACGTGCTGTTTATCCGTCAGGGCAAAGTGCTGGGCAGCCGCAGCTACTTCCCTAAAGTGCCGGGCGGCACCGATATCGCCGAAGTGGTGCAGACGTTTGTCGGGCAGTTCTACCTACAGGGCAGCCAGGCGCGCACGCTGCCTGCTGATATTCTGCTGGACTTCGCGCTGCCGGAAAAAGATCTGTTAGCCGCGTCGCTGAGCGAAATGGCCGGCAGAAAAGTTTCCATTCAGAGCAATCCGCGCGGCGATCGCGCTCGCTACCTGAAGCTGGCAAGAACGAATGCCAGCACCGCGCTGGTTAGCCGTCTTTCGCAGCAGTCCACTATTCACCAACGCTTACAGGCGTTAAGTGAAGTGCTGGATCTGCCGGAAATCAAACGGATGGAATGCTTTGATATCAGCCATACGATGGGCGAGCAGACGGTGGCTTCCTGTGTGGTTTTCGACAGCAATGGCCCACTGCGTTCTGAATATCGGCGCTATAACATTACCGGCATTACGCCGGGCGATGACTATGCGGCCATGAATCAGGTGCTGCGCCGTCGCTATGGCAAAGAGCTGGAAGAGAGTAAAATTCCAGACCTGATCCTGATCGACGGCGGCAAAGGCCAGCTGGCGCAGGCGAAAGCCGTGTTTGCGGAACTGGATGTCGGCTGGGATAAAGATCGGCCGATCCTGCTGGGCGTGGCCAAAGGCAGCGATCGCAAAGCCGGGCTGGAAACGCTGTTCTTCGAGCCGGAAGGGGAGGGATTCTCTCTGCCGTCCGACTCGCCAGCGCTGCATGTCATCCAGCATATTCGTGACGACTCTCACAATCATGCAATTACCGGCCATCGCAATAAACGGGCGAAAGTTAAAAATACCAGCGCGCTGGAAAGCATCGAAGGCATAGGGCCTAAACGTCGTCAAATGCTGCTTAAATATATGGGCGGCCTGCAGCCGCTGATGAACGCTTCGGTCGAGGAGATTGCTCGGGTGCCCGGCATTTCGCAGGCGCTGGCGGAGAAAATCTTTTATTCGCTGAAACACTAAGCATTGCGTTGGCTAAGGCATTGTAGGAACATAGGGACAAATTCTACTCTGCCCAGACAGTTAGCGTACCTATGCATTTTAATATTCCGACCTTACTTACTCTGCTTCGTGTCGTGTTGATCCCTTTCTTTGTATTGGCTTTTTATCTGCCGTTTGAATGGGCGCCGCTGGTTTGCGCACTGATCTTTATCGTGGCGGCGATCACCGACTGGTTCGACGGCTGGCTGGCGCGTCGCTGGAAACAAACTACGCGTTTTGGCGCGTTTCTCGATCCGGTTGCGGACAAAGTGATGGTGGCTATTGCGCTGGTTCTGGTGGCCGGGCATTACCACGAATGGTGGATTACGCTACCGGCGGCTACGATGATCGCGCGGGAAATTATTATCTCGGCGCTGCGTGAGTGGATGGCGGAAATCGGCAAGCGCAGCAGCGTGGCCGTCTCCTGGATCGGCAAAGTGAAAACCACGGCACAGATGCTGGCGCTGTTTGCGCTGCTGTGGCGTCCGGATCGCCTGGTAGAAGGCATCGGCGTGGCGGCGCTCTACGTGGCCGCCGTCCTCACTTTCTGGTCGATGTATCAGTATTTGAGCGCGGCACGCGGCGATCTGCTCGAACGATGATCAATGCGATTTAAAAAGCAGCAAACGAGAAAAAAGTGCGGATATTTGTGTTGACTCATTTCGTCCAGTCAGTAGAATGCAACGCATCGAAAGGCAGCTGAGTCGCCAGAAGATAAAGTAAATCAGCAAGTTCTGTTAAGAACGCTGAAAAATGCGGGAATAGCTCAGTTGGTAGAGCACGACCTTGCCAAGGTCGGGGTCGCGAGTTCGAGTCTCGTTTCCCGCTCCAGATTTAGCGGTCAGCGTAGCGCTGGCAGCAAAGCAGAATAAAGGCGCGTTGGCAGAGTGGCCATGCAGCGGATTGCAAATCCGCCTACCTCGGTTCGACTCCGGGACGCGCCTCCACTTTACACCCATGCCCGGGTGGTGAAATCGGTAGACACAAGGGATTTAAAATCCCTCGGCTTATGGCTGTGCGGGTTCAAGTCCCGCCCCGGGCACCACGCTTTGACTACCGATTAAAACAAATAAAAACAAGCACTTTGTGCAATGTCGTGAAGCCGCCGCAAGGCGGTTTTTTTGTGCCTGAAAATACCCGCCTGACATGCCGCCTGACATCATTTTTTTGTGTGTGCATGACTATTCATTTTTCCTGATTACCTGGCACTGGAACTATTTTAACCTTTCTGTCATAGCGCATAGTTTGTTCGATATTTTGTGCCTGAAATTCTCCGCCTGAAATCATGATGCGTACATGGTTACCCCTTTTTCCTGACTATCCGGCACCGCAACTATTCAAACCGCTCTGGTATGGTGGGGCGCTGCCGCCTCGCTTTATATTCTGTCAATGCTCTTCAGAAACAAAAAACCTTTATCGCGGGCTGCTGGCTTGCCGTGCAGGCGCAGAGCCTGTTTTGCGATAATTTTCCCAGGACCACGGCAAACCGCTTTCTGTCGACTATGATCCTTGATTATAATCATGCTCTGTTTTTTGTTAGCAACCTAATTATCAGGCTTCTATATATTGAATATTCAGGATCTCACCTTTTCCCGGCTGCTTCACCTGACTGCTCAGGCCTGGCGGCAGGCGATCGATCGTCGTGTGAAAGAAGATGGTTTAACCACCAGCAGCTGGATGGCGATAGCGACGCTGGCAACGCAAACCGCGCCCGTCAGCCAAAAAGAGCTGGCGCTGGCGCTGGGCCTGGAAGAGGCGACGATAGTGCCGCTGGTGGATCGGCTGGTTAAACAGCAGCTGGTGGTGCGAACGCAGCCGCCGGAAGATCGCCGCAAACGTCTGGTCGCCATTACGCCAGCGGGAACGGCCCTGCATCAGCAGCTGGCGGGCGAGATAGAAAAGCTGCGTAACGAGCTGCTGGCGACCATCAGCCGCGACGAATTAATCGTCGCACAGCGAGTGCTGCAAAAACTGTTGAAAGCGACCGAGGCGAAATAGCGTGCGCGCTAACCGTCCCGATCCTTTCGCGCCGCGCGAATGGGCGCCAGGCGAAAAGCCGATGCTGCCCGGATCGCCCTCAACACCTCTCCATCCCACGCCAAAACGCATCGCCTTTGGTCTGATCGGACTGCTGATTTCCGTTACCGGCGCGCTGAGTAATGCGCTGGTCACGGCGAACCTGAGCAATTTACAGGGCGTGTTTGGCGCCTACAGCAATGAAATAGCCTGGCTGCCTTCGGTTTACGTGATGGGCAACATTTCTATTAACCTGCTGCTGGTGAAATTCCGCCAGCAGTATGGTCTGCGCGCCTTTACCGAAGCCTTCCTGGTGCTTTACGCGCTGGTGTCTTTCTTTCATCTGCTGGTTAACGATCTTAGCTCGGCGATTATCGTGCGCGCCGCCCACGGCATGGTAGGCGCGGCCCTTAGCTCGCTGGGCATTTATTATCAGGTGCAGGCCTGGCCGGCAAAGCATCGCTTAAAAGCGATGGCTATCGGCCTGGGCGCTTCACAGCTGGCTATCCCGCTGGCGCGCCTCTTTTCCAGCGAGCTGTTGCAGCTGGAGCAGTGGCGTGGTCTTTACCTGTTTGAGCTGGGACTGGCGATGATCTGCCTGGGGGCAGTGCTGATCCTGAAGCTGCCGCCGGGCGATCGTATGAAGGTGTTTGAAAAGAAGGATTTTCTGACCTTTATGCTGATGGCGCCGGGTATGGCGCTGTTTTGCGCCGTGCTGTCGCTGGGCCGCATTGAGTGGTGGACCAGCACGCCGTGGCTGGGCGTATGTCTGGCGCTCGGGCTGGTGCTGGTGATTGCCGCCGTGGTGCTTGAACATAACCGCAGCAATCCCTTAATCAATACGCGCTGGCTGCGTACCGGTGCCATTTTCCGTCTTGGCATCGTGATGGTGATGCTGCGCGTCACGCTGGCCGAGCAGAATACCGGCGCTATTGGCTATTTACAGCAGGTCGGGCTGCTGAACGATCAGATGCAGGGCCTGGCGCTGGCTATCCTGCTGGGGGTGATTGCCGGCATCGCCACCAGCGCGCTGACCATCAATGTTAAACATCTTAGCTGGCCAATCGTGGTGTCGCTGCTGTTGATTATCGTAGCCTCGTTGATGGACGCACAGTCCAGCCCTTTGACCCGCGGCAACAATATGTATTTCAGCCAGTTCCTGCTGGGTTTCAGCAGCACCTTCTTTATTGCGCCCGCGCTGCTGCTGAATATCGGCAGCGTAGTGACCCAGCCGAAAAACCTGGTCAGCCTGGTGGTGCTGTTCGGCATGAGCCAGAATCTGGGCGGCCTGATCGGATCGGCGCTGCTGGGAACGTTTCAGGTGTGGCGGGAAAAATATCACTCCAGCCTGCTGGGCGACCAGCTCTCCCTGCTGGATCCCAACGTCACCGAGCGGCTGTCGCAATATTCAGGGCTGTTCAACAGCCTGATCGGCGATCCCGCTCAGCTCAGCGCGCAGAGTACGGCGCAGCTACAGACGGTAGCTACGCTGCAGGCAAACGTGCTGGCTTACAACGATACCTATCTTCTTACGGCCGGCATGGCCTTTGTCACATTAATCTGGGTACTGTGGCGTCTGTCGCGGCTGCGCTATCTCAACTGGCAGCAGGCCAAACGCGAAGCGGAAGCGGAAAGGCAGATGCTGCAGGCGAATAAAATAATGAGGAATGAATGAGTCAGCAGGAACAGAGCCAGCTCGCCGAGCGTGAACGCAATAACAGGCTACGGATCATCTCTATAGTGACGGGCGCAGGCATTGCCCTGGTCGGGGTGCTGGTGATCCTTTATGCCTGGCAGCTGCCGCCTTTCACCAGTTCAGTTCAGTCTACGGAAAACGCCTACGTGCGCGGCCAGGTCACGTTTATCAGTCCGCAGGTCAGCGGCTACGTCACCGCCGTCAACGTGCTGGATTACCAGCCGGTGCGTAAGGGCGAGGTGATGATGACCATTGACGATCGTATTTACCGGCAGCGGGTGCATCAGGCGCAGGCGCAGCTGGCGATCAAAAAGGCGGCGCTGGAGAACAACGTCCAGCAGCGGCGCAGCGCGCAGGCGGTGATCGCCCGCAACCAGGCCGTGCTGGAAAATGCCAAAGCTCAGGCGCTTAAAAGCGGGCTGGATTTAAAGCGCGTCGAGAATCTGGTGTCTGACGGCTCGCTGTCCGTGCGCGAGCGCGACGCCTCCCGCGCCAGCAATGCCCAGACGCTGGCCGAAGTGCAGCAGGCGAAAGCCACGCTGGAAGTTTCCCGTCAGGATCTGCAAACCGCGATTGTTAACCATGCCTCAATGGAGGCGGACGTGGCGAATGCGCAGGCCGCGCTGGAGCTGGCGCAAATCGATCTGGACAATACCCGCATTATCGCACCGCGCGACGGCCAGCTGGGGCAGATTGCCGTTCGCCTGGGCGCTTACGTGGCGGCAGGCACCCGGCTTACCTCGCTGGTGCCGCCGCAGAAGTGGGTCGTTGCCAATATGAAAGAGACGCAGATGGCGCATATCCGGCCTGGCCTGCCCGTGACCTTTACCGTCGACGCGCTGAACGGCGAAGCGTATCAGGGCAAAGTTGAATATATTTCGCCTGCGGCCGGTTCGGAGTTCAGCGCGATTTCGCCGGATAACGCCACCGGCAACTTTGTCAAAATCGCCCAGCGTATTCCGGTGCGGATAGCCATTACCAGCGAAAAAGTAGAGCGTCTGCGACCCGGCATGTCCGTTGAGGTGAATATCGATACCGCCGCCGGAGAGTCGAAATGAGGCCTCGGGCGCTGGCGCTGCTGATCGTTATCCTGCTGCCCGTCGGCTGCGCCACCAAAGTCGAAAAGGCGCCGGGATCGCTGCCCGTTCCGGCGCAGTGGCGCCATCAGGCCGGGCCTTCCTCGCCCGTAGAAGCCGGATGGTGGCGCGCCTTTGGCGATCGCGATCTGAACGTGCTGGTTGAGCAGGCGCTGAAGCATAATCTGGATATCCTTACCGCTCGCTCCCGCGTCGATCAGTACCGTGCTGAGCTGCGGGCGGCCGAGGGTGATAACTTTCCCACGCTGAGCGCAGGCGGCTCCGCCAGCCACGCCAGAGCGCTCTCGTCGGTCAGCGGCCAGCCCCATGAATCTGCCGTATTTCAAGGGTTGCTCCAGGCCAATTATGAGGTGGATTTATGGGGCGCACGCAGCAGCAACATTGCGGCCGCTGAGTCCTCGCTGGCGGCAATCCAGGCCGCGTCTTCCGCCGCAGAGTTGACCGTAGCCAGCTCGGTGGCCTCTGGCTATATGACGCTGCTGGCGCTGGACGAGCAGCTGCGCGTAACGGAGGCGACGCTCGCCACGCGTGAGAATTCGCTGCGGCTGGCGCAACGGCAGTTTGAAACCGGCTATACCTCCAGGCTGGAATGGGTGCAGTCGCAGTCGGAATACCAGACGGCAAAAGCGCAGATCCCGGTGCTGCGGCATCAGATTGCGCAGCAGGAAAATGCGCTCAGCATCCTGGTGGGGATGAATCCTCGCGAAATCGCCCGACAGGGCCGTTTTAAGCAGGTCGCTCCACAGCAGCTGCCTTCTCTGCTGCCTTCCGAACTTTTGCAGCGGCGTCCGGACATCGTTCAGGCCCAGCGCCTGCTGCTGGCGGCGGACGCCACGCTGGCCTCCTCGAAAGCGCGCCTGCTGCCTTCGCTGAATTTGACGGCCAGCGGCACGCTGCAAAGCGCCGCGCTGCATCAGCTGGCGGATAATCCGTTCCGGCTCTGGAGCATCGGCGGCAGCGTGCTGGCGCCCATCCTCAACCGCGAGGCGCTGACGGCGCAGGTCGATGTCTCTATGGCGGGCCGCAATCAGGCGCTGTTTAACTATGAGAAGGTGGTGCGCAACGCTTTCAGCGAGGTGAACAACGATCTGGATGCTATTGCTCGCTATAAAGAGCAGCTCGCGGAGCTGCAAACCCAGGAGCAGGTAGTGAGCGAAGCGCTGCATATTGCCAATAATCGTTATCAGAACGGTTACGCATCTTATCTTGAGGCGCTGGACGCGCAGCGAACGCTGTTCAGCACCCAGCTGAACCTGGTGCAGGTAAAAAATAATTTGCTGCAGGCGCAGATAGATCTGTATCGGGCGCTGGGCGGCGGCTGGCAGGCGGGAGACGCTGGCAGCGGATAAAACCCTGCGCTACTAATGGATTACTTCTCTTAAAGTGGCGGTAAAAGTGGGGTTTACCGCTTGCATTCCCGGCAGCTATAAAGATAATCGCAATCCGAATAATAATGATTATCACTCAGCTTGCTATCAGGGAACCGCCATGGCCCATACACGCCTGTTTCACCGCCGCTTCAATTTTACGCTGCTGGCGACGTTTATCGCGTCCGCCGGTACGCCAGCTCTGTCGGCAGAAACGCCTGCCGCCGCAAAAACGGCCGCCGCCAACGTCCCGGCCGACAAGACCATGACCGTTATTGCCACAGGCGCGGATAATTTCAAATCGGGCGGCGACCAGCTGGTGCCCGCGTATCTGGAAGGGCAGGTCGCCAACGGCGGCCGCCTGGGCATGCTTGGCGAGCAGAATGCGCATGATGTGCCTTTCAACGTTATCGGCTACACCAGCAAGATGATCCAGGATCGGCAGGCGCAAACGCTGAAGGATGTGGTTGCTAATGACGCCTCGGTACAGAACGTGCAGGGCTACGGCAACTTTGCGGAAACTTATCGCATTCGCGGTTTCGATCTGGACGGCGACGATATGACCTCCGGCGGGCTGCCTGGCGTGATGCCGCGTCAGGTCGTTTCTACCCAGATGGTGGATCGCGTGGAAATCTTTAAGGGATCTAACGCGCTGATTAATGGTGCCGCCACCAGCGGCGTCGGCGGCATGATTAACCTGGAGCCTAAACATGCCGAAGACGCGCCGTTGACTCAACTGGGCGTGGATTATACCTCTTCTTCCCAGGCAGGGACGTCGCTGGACGTAGGACGCCGCTTCGGTGACAGCAACCAGTGGGGCGTGCGCGCCAACGTGTTGCATCGTGAAGGTGAAACGGCGATTGATAACGAAAAGCGCCGCACCACATTAGCCTCGCTGGGACTGGACTATCGCGGCGACAGGCTGCGCACTTCGCTGGATCTTGGCTATCAGAAGCAGGCGTTCCACGGCGGGCGCATTGGCGTTAACGTCAGCGGCGTCGATTTTATTCCCGCCGTGCCGCGCGCAACCAGCAACTACAGCCAGAACTGGGTTTACAGCAACCTGGAAAGCGAATTTGGCATGGCGCGCGCGGAATACGATCTCACCGACAGCTGGACAGCTTACGGTGCCGTGGGCGGCCAGCACTCTCACGAAATGGGCGCTTACGGTACGCCGAAACTGCTTGATGAAGACGGATCGGCGACCATCAGCCGTATGGATACCAATAAATATGGCGACGCCTTCAGCGGCATGGGCGGCGTTCGCGGTAATTTCCACACCGGTTTCGTCAGCCACAGCGTCAACATCGGCTATTCGGCACAGACCAAACGTGA
The DNA here is from genome assembly GCF_041320675.1 of Erwinia sp. STN24. Taxonomy (NCBI): domain Bacteria; kingdom Pseudomonadati; phylum Pseudomonadota; class Gammaproteobacteria; order Enterobacterales; family Erwiniaceae; genus Erwinia; species Erwinia sp. STN24. The sequence continues at coordinate 288,933 of NZ_JBGGPM010000001.1, forward strand.
AAAAACCGCCTATGGCATGGCGCTGACGCCGCAGGCGACCAATATCTATCAGACCTCCGCCGTACCGGCGCCAGCCAACACCTATTTCGGCGGCGATCTTGACGATCCTCGCCCCACCAGTCGGATCCGTACGCAGGGCGTTCTGCTGGCCGATACGCTCGGCTTTCTGGATGATAAGATTTTGCTGACGGCAGGCGTACGGCATCAGAAGGTGGTGGTGCGTAACTATGCTTACGGCACGGCGATCGAAGATACCGACTCGCGCTTTACCCAATCGCGCTGGACGCCGGGCTACGGGCTGGTGGTGAAACCCTGGGAAACGGTTTCGCTTTACGCTAACCATATTGAAGCGCTGCAGCCGGGCGACACGGCCACCAGCGACGCAAAGAACGCGGGACAGGTCACCGGTATTTCACTTTCCAAACAGAATGAAGTGGGCGTGAAGCTTGATAGCGGTCGTCTCGGCGGGTCGCTGGCGCTGTTTGAAATCAAAAAACCAACCGGCATTATTAACCAGCAAACGCAGATGTTTGGGCTTTACGGCGAGCAGCGCAACCGTGGCGTGGAGCTGAATCTCTTCGGCGAACCGGTTTACGGCGTGCGGCTGAACGGTAGCGCCACCTGGCTGGATCCAAAAATGACCAAAACGGAAGATGGCCTCTACGAAGGGAAAAACGCTATCGGCGTGGCGAACTTCTATACGGTGCTGGGCGCGGAATATGATATCAAATTGGTTGAAGGGCTGACGGCGCTGGCGCGGGTGACGCATTCCGGTTCGCAGTACGCCAACGCCGCCAATAGCAAAAAGCTGAACAGCTACACCACGCTGGACTTAGGGCTGCGCTACCGCATAAGCGTGCAGCAAAACGAGATGACCTGGCGTCTGGGCGTGGAAAACGTCACCAACAGGAAGTACTGGTCGGGCGTGGAAAGCTATGGCTCTTATATCTATCAGGGAAACCCTCGCCAGCTTAAGCTTTCAATGGCCTACGATTTCTGATTATTTCCTGCTAAATCAGCGAGGCGTTCGTTGCAAAAAAGGGACGAGCGTCTCGCTTTAAACCGTCTCAATTTTCACCGGCAGCCCGGCTGAATTTTCCAGATTAATCTGTAATTTATTGTTCTTACTGGTAATATTAAGAAACATTACTCTACATTTACATTTGTCTAACAAAGGTACGTTAAGCTTTAGTGAGGCTGAACAATTATCAGGCTCCGTAATGACTTTTAGCGCCATATAAAGCTAAAGCTTGTTCTGTTTTACTGTCAGGACCCTACGTTATCTCTTTTCCTTCCACGCAACTCAATGGTGAACAATGTGCTGATTAAGAAAAAGAAGGTCAGGTCCCACACGGAAGATCGTTACCTGGCGTTAGTATTGGCCACCACGGCAGGGATTTTGAACGCTATGGCGCTGGGCGCGTTTGGCTTTTTCCCCTCGCATATGACAGGAAACACCTCGCAGATCTCCTCAGAAGTTTTCAGCGCCGATATGCAAGGCCTGGTTTTTCTGGCGGTGCTGATCGCGGCTTTTGTCATTGGCTCCGTCTGTGCAAGATTTATGGTGCTGGCGGGACTAAAAAAGAATTTCAGAACCATTTTCTGCCTGATTATCCTCGCAGAAAGCGTGGTACTCTCTCTGATCTCCGTTTTTGAGCTGGCTTTCTATTCGCCGGGCAATAACAAGGAAATATCGGTGCTGCTGGGTTTCCTGATGGGCATCCATAACTCGACGTCCACGCAGCTTTCCAACGGGCGGGTCAGGGCAACGCACATCACCGGCACGCTGACGGATGCGGGTATCGCCTTAGGCTCGTTCGTCTCTTCCTTTATCAGCCATGTTTCTTACAGCGAGCGCCGCTTTCAGCAGAAACAGCTTTATACCCATCTGACCACCGTCTTTTCCTTTTTGACCGGCTGTATCGTGGGCCTGCTGCTGTTCAGATTCGCCGGCTTTGTGGCGATGCTGGGGCTGGGCGTGTTCCTGGCGGTCGTGGCGCTTTGGGCAATCGCCGTCACGCTGCACAGAGCTAAAAAAAACGTTTACGGACTAAATAAGATACGTCTGTCTTAAAGCTTTATTATCTGGCCGGCAGGGAAGCCGACTCTCCACTTTTTTTAAACGCCCGTCTTATTTCCTTCCTGTTTTACTTCAGATTATTCTTAGCTTTTCATGCGCCAATACTTTATTATATTTTATGAGTACACGCTGCTGCTCTGAGAGGTAAGACATGACTTTAATAAGGGATTCCATCCTGAAAAAGGCCGTGCGCGATGGGGTGCTCCATCGCGGTACGCTAAGGATCTGTAACTTTAGTAAATCACTGGATAACGACATTGATGTCTCGCCTGCGGGCGGCTTTATTGATTTTCTTAAGGGTATGGATGTAATAAAAGAAGAGTATGCAAAGAAAGGATTCGTTAAAAAAAATCGCGCTCTGTTTCTTTATAATGAAGGACTGGTCGATAAAAACAGTACGCTGTTGCTGGCTCGTAAAGGCGATCGGGTGTTAGGCACGATAGGCGTTATCAGAGAGAAAAATAATAAACTGCCGTGCAGTAAGCTTTTTGCCGAAGAGCTGCAGACGCTTAATCTCCAGCATCGACAGGTGACGGAAATCGGCGCGCTCTCCATTAAGAGCGATGCGGGCACGGAAAACCTGGTGTTTATGCTTTATCTGAAGACGATGATGTACGCCATTTTTGTGGATAAAGTGGACGACATCGTGGTGCAGGTCAGAGAAAAAGTGGCTGCTTTTTATATCAGAAACTTGCTGTTTGAACAGATTGGCGCAACCAAAATCCATCCTGATTACGGCAATATACATACCTGTCTTCTACGGGTTGATGTTAAGGCCATCCGGGAAAAAATTTACGAAAAGCCGCAATACGGTACCCGAGGCTGGATAAGGATATTACACGAGCTGGGCCTGCTGGCCGAATACAAGAAAACCTGCCATCAGAGCTGGCTGTGTAACAAATTTACCCTGGATAAAAAGGACGCTGAGCTTTATCACTATCTTTGCCATCTATAAATTATTCCAGTAGTAATGAATTTGCAATAATAACTACGTATGCTTTATGCGTTTGCTTTTCTGGCGCTGTTGCCGCTCAGGGAAAATAAAGACTTTCTTTCTCTGTTGATATTTATTGTTGCTGCTATTAATTTTCATTGAAAATAAACTCAGGTCTCAATGCTGGTGAGGGGCGTATTGCGCATGTCTGTTATTATTAAACGAATATGAAACTATCGTGCGGATTGCATTATAAGTGAGCTTAATTATCGATAAATAAAAATCGGGGTTCAAAATTGAGACGATAGTAGCATTAAATAAGGCTATTTATCTTTGCGTCCCCAGGCAGGGATTATGATACACTCCCTTTTTTATGCGCGGCAGATGTACGACACCTGAAGGAATCAGCGACGCTAAAGCGTAAATTTTATTTATGCGCTGCCTTGTCAGAATGATAACGCTTTGCCCGGAGTGCCTTGCGTATTTAACAGAGCAGAGCTGGCAGCGTGTCAGGCCAGCCGACAGTGATTAACATGACAGAACCAACGCAAGAAAGCCTTTCCGGCGAGTCGCGTCACCAGCTTGACGATGCCCATTTTGCTATTGTGGTGCTTGCAGTCGCTTCCTTTACGCTGATAATCTTTGTGCTACTGGTTACGTTATTAATGACGTAATGGTTGTCAGGATGGAGGTAAAAGAGCATGGACACTCGCGAAGATCGCCTGCTGGCGCTCACAGGATTGCTGGCCGCCGGGCTGATTGCCGTGGCGGTTATCTTTGTGCTGACCTGGCTGTCAGACGTGCGGCGCACGCCGGTGCCTTACCCACTGCAGGAGTGCGCGCCGCCCTCGTCCGTTATCCCCCTAAAGACTTCATCCTGATATGCTGGCTGCGCAGCTCCAGCGCATAGGGCTCGCAAATCGTGCGGTTGCCGTTGGCATCAGGCAGGCCAAACAGCCCGCCCGGCGAGCGGCGATCGTCGGCCCATGAAGGGTAGTCCACCACCGGAAAAATCGAAACGCCTTCCACATCTGCACCCTGATCCCTGGCCTGCATGACCTGTGCTACGACGTTTCGCAGCCACGGCGCGCGCTTATCGCCTTCCGCGCCCGTTTCCGCTATCAGCAGCGGTCGTTGATAGCGCTGCCAGACCTCCAGCAGCAGGCTGGACAGCTCGCGATATTCAGCCTGTTCGGGCGTAAGCGGATCGCCGTTTAAATACCATTGGTTATCGGGATAGTAATTAAGGCCGATAATATCCAGCAGCGAAGGATCGCCGCCCAGCTCGGGCATCAGCCGCCCGCTTAGCATATCCCAGGCCTCAAACTGCGCGTCGTGCTGGCGCTGAGCCTCTTCGCGAGCGGCCGCTGACGCTTCGTGGGTGGCGATATGTACCAGCGGATCGGTCAGCACAAATCTTGCGCCCGGCAGCTCTTCGCGAATAGCGCGCATCGCGGCAAGCGAAGCCCTGACCAGCTGCTGCTTCAGCGCCTTGCCACGGCCCGTCACGCCGGGATTAAACAGCGCGGCTTCGGCGCCTGCCCATGCCCAGAACGAAATCTGATTAACCGGGGTGAAAAAAGGCGTCTCGTAGCCTTCGTCCCGCATCAGACAAGCCATAGCACGCGCAAAGGCGGCAAAGCGATCGACAAAGGCCGGCTGCCAGATATCCAGGCCGTCGGGCCAGCCAAAGTGCGCCAGCTCCCAGATAATTTCCAGCCCGTTGTTTTCCGCGGCGTGCAGCATAGGCAGAAAGGTCGACCAGTCGTAGTTGCCCGGCGTTTTTTCAATCAAATACCAGCGGGCGCTGTCGCGCGCGGTGAGCAGCTGGTTAGCCGCCAGCTGTGCATAATCCTTCTCCAGCAGCATATCGTGGCCGCTGTTGATCACCAGATCCACTCTTTTTCCCTCGCCCCGACAGGCGGTGGAGCAGGCGAAACTGCCCTGGAAAAAGCTTTTGAACAGCGGCTGGTCGCGCCTCTGAGACGGCAGCGGATGCGTTACTCTCATGACGTTTTCCTCATAGCAAAACCTGCGCGATATGCGCTAAGTCTAGACCAATTGGTATTAACGACTATGTTTATCACTGCTGCCGCACCGCTATCAGAACAGTCGCATGACAATCTGCCATAACTGGAACAATAATAGAGAGTGCCTGAATTGTTCCTCACCGCCTGTATATCGGGAAGTTAAAATAAGGAAGAACCGTGGTTGAAGCTTTTGCGCCAGAAGATGAGCCAGCCGCGCGCGCGTCGCTGACGAGCGCCGTTTCCTCTCTGGTAGAGAGTCACCCTGAACACAGCGGCATTTATCCGCTGGAAGAGGGCCTGGACGCCTTTGCCGCCCGCTATCAGCTGATGGCTAACGCCGAACGCACGCTGGATATTCAGTACTATATCTGGCAGGACGATATGTCCGGCCGTCTGCTGTTCAGCGCCGTGTTGGCGGCAGCAGATCGCGGCGTGCAGGTGCGGCTGCTGCTGGATGACAACAATACGATGGGGCTGGACCACACGCTAAGCGAGCTGAGCCGCCATAAAAATATTCAGGTTCGGCTGTTTAATGCCTTCTCGTTTCGTACGCTGCGCGCGCTGGGCTATCTCACCGATTTCGCCCGGCTTAACCGCCGTATGCACAACAAGAGTTTTACCGTCGATCGGGAAGTCACCATCGTGGGTGGCCGTAACGTAGGCGATGAATACTTTGGCGCCGGCGACGAACCGCTCTTTTCCGATCTGGATGTGATGGCTATCGGCCCGGTAGTGAACGAGGTGACGGATGACTTTGAACGTTACTGGGAAAGCCATGCCGTGCAGCCCTTCAGTAAAGTGGTGGATATTGAGCATGAAGCTGAACGCGCAGCGGCGTCGCTGCCCGCCGAGTGGCTGAATAACCCGCAGGTGAAACGCTATCTGCAACGTATTGAAGCCTCCTCCTTTACTACGCAGCTGGCCGCGGGCGATCTGCCGCTTACCTGGGCTAAAACGCGCCTGCTCAGCGACGATCCTCGTAAGGGATTGGGCCGTGCCAAAGCGTCGACGCTGCTGCCACAGCGTATGTTGGAAGTGATTGGCCAGCCCCAGCGGCAGTTCGATATTATCTCCGCTTACTTTGTACCTACTCGCGCGGGCGTGGCACAGCTGTTAGGGCTGGTCAGAAAAGGCGTAAAAATAGCGATTTTGACCAATTCGCTGGCGGCAAACGATGTGTCGGTGGTTCATGCAGGCTATGCCAAGTGGCGCAAAAAGCTGCTGCGGCACGGCATCACGCTTTACGAGCTGAAACCTAACACCGGGCTACGTGAAAAGCCGCACGATCGCGGCCTGACCGGGAACTCCGGTTCCAGTCTGCACGCCAAAACTTTTAGCGTCGACAGTGAAAAGGTGTTTATCGGCTCGTTTAATTTCGATCCCCGCTCGGCCATGCTCAATACCGAAATGGGTTTTGTGATTGAAAGCGAACCGTTAGCCACCAGCATCCATCAGCGTTTTATCAGCCGGATCCGCGACCGCGCCTGGACGCTGCGGCTGGATAAATGGGGCAGGGTAAACTGGGTGGAATATCCCGGAGAAGGCGATAAGGAGATCGTTCATCGTCACGAGCCGGGCACGCGTTTTATTCAGCGGCTGCTGGTGCGGCTGGTCTGGCGTTTGCCTATAGAGTGGCTGTTATAAAAGGCCCGGCGTCGCCGGGCCAGTTTTCAGGCACTATTTTTGCGGCAGCTTGCCCGAAAAGAGAAAGCGCAGCAGTGGGATCCGCAAATGGATCTCGTAAAGCATAAACGCGATACCGAAGACGAACACCAGACCGGCGAAAAAGCCCAGCGTATTGCTGCCGATATGCGGCACCAGGAAAATACCGTAAAGGATAGTCAGCGGGTGGTGCACCAGGTAGATAAACAGGGAGGCGTTGACCAGATAGGTCACGCGAGGCGAATGGCTGTTCAGCAGGCGATGTCCCAATGAAAACACCACGTTAACCATCCACAGCCCCATCATCATTGATACCACGGCGTCAATCTCATAGAGCCAGCCTTCGCCTTTACTCCATGTCTGATTAGCAATATAGGCGACAAACGCGAGCGCGGAACCGATAAACGTCCAGGGCACAGGTTTAATTAAAAGGGCCTTAATCGCCGGATATTTCCACGCCATCGCGCCCAGTATAAAGAAGGGCAGGAAGAACAAGGTTTGCATAACCACAAAATTAAACAGGGCATTGCTTAACAGCTGCGGCTCGAAAATAAACAGCAATCGCCGAATCGCTCCCCAAATCACGCTGCAAAGCAGGATAGCCAGGCTAAGACGTGTCCAGTTCAGCTCGGAATAGTCCGTTAATTGTCTGCCGTCACGCAGTTTTTTAAACAGCCATGCGCCGGTCAGGGTCAGCATAACCAACACCAGCAAAAACCACAGGTGCGAGATAAGATCCCAACTAAGCGCATTAAATTTCTGATAAAGCGTTAGCTGGCTCCAGTCGCCAATTCTCGCGGTCCAGGCCTTTAGCATAAAAAACTGCGGCAGCGTCAGCAGCGGCACGGCCGCCAGCATCGGAATGCCTACACGCTCCAGACGCACCTTCAGCCAGTACTGCGGGCTGTAGCGTAAAAAGAGCATATAAGAGAAATAACCTGAAATAACGAAGAATACCTGCATCCTGAATGCGTGAATAAAATCATTCAGCAGCGTAAGCCATTCGGAAGCGTGCGGACTATTTACTGACCAGCTTTGGCTGGAATAAATCAACGAGACGTGAAAAGGTACGCCTAAAAGCATCAGGTAGGCTCTGATCGAGTCAAAAAAATATTCTCGCTGCCCGGATTGTTTTGTCATATTCGTCCCATATTCAACACGTTACAGCGTTTGCTCACCCTGAGCCACGCTAAAGCTTACCGCTTACTCTAGTGGAGAAAACACAGGTATACTATCAGGGGAATCCGTATCCGCTAAGCAGTTGAGAACAGGGCGCTAAAAGCAACAAATGCGAGGAACAAAAATGTTGTTGAGCTGTCGGAATTGCGAATTATCCATTAAGATGGATGGGATTGATTTAAGCACACGAAAGGGGGGGATGTGCTGATTAAAATGAAAAATAAGCCAAAACTGATGAAATTGCGTCTGATTGGCGCAACGGTTTTGCTGTCAATGTATGCCAGCTCCGGCTGGGCTTTCAGCATTGATGATGTAGCAAAACAGGCGAAAGATTTGGCCGGGAAAGGGTATGAAGCGCCCAAAAGCAATTTACCTTCCCAACTGCGCGAGATGAAATATGCTGACTATCAGCAGATCCAGTTCAATCGCGATAAAGCCTGGTGGAGCAAGCTGAAAACCCCGTTCAAGCTGGAGTTCTATCACCAGGGCATGTACTTCGACACGCCGGTGCAAATTAATGAAGTGACGGCGTCTACCGTTCATGAGATTAAATATTCACCGGACTATTTTAATTTCGGCAATGTTAAGCACGATCCTGAGACCGTCAAAAACCTTGGGTTTGCCGGATTTAAAGTGCTTTATCCGCTTAACAGTAAAAATAAAAAAGACGATGAGATCACCAGTTTCCTGGGCGCCAGCTATTTCCGCGTTATCGGGGCTGGTCAGGTTTACGGTCTTTCGTCGCGCGGGCTGGCTATTGATACCGCGCTGCCTTCCGGCGAGGAATTCCCGCGTTTTAAAACGTTTTGGGTAGAACGACCAAAACCGGCCGACAAGCATCTGGTGATCTACGCGCTGCTTGATTCGCCACGCGCGACCGGCGCCTATCGCTTCCTTATCACGCCAGGTAAAGAGACCACTGTCGACGTACAGTCGAAAGTCTACCTGCGCGATAAAGTCGGCAAACTGGGCGTAGCGCCGCTGACCAGCATGTACCTGTTCGGCGCTAACCAGCCTTCCTCGCAGGTTAACTATCGTCCTGCTCTGCATGATTCCGACGGCCTGTCGATCCATGCCGGCAACGGCGAATGGATCTGGCGTCCGCTGAATAACCCTAAACACCTCGCGGTCAGCACCTTTACCGTAGAGAATCCAAAAGGCTTCGGCCTGCTGCAGCGCGGCCGCGATTTCTCTCAGTATCAGGATCTGGACGACCGTTACGATCTGCGCCCAAGCGGCTGGATTGAACCGCAGGGCGACTGGGGCAAAGGACGGGTGGAACTGGTAGAGATCCCGACGGCTGATGAAACCAACGACAACGTCGTGGCCTACTGGACGCCGGAAAGTCTGCCGGAGCCGGGCAAAGAGATGAACTTTAAGTATCGTCTGCACTTTACCCGCGACGAAAGCCAGCTGCACTCGCCGGATATGGCGTTTGTAAAAGATACGCTGCGCTCAACCGGCGATGTGAAACAGTCTAACCTTGTTCGTCAACCGGACGGCACGGTCGCCTTTATCGTCGACTTCGCCGGTCAGGATATGAGCAAGCTGCCGGCCGATACGCCGGTTGCGCCTCAGGTCAGCATCGGTAATAACGGCGAGCTGGTGGAAAACAGCGTTCGCTACAATCCGGTCACCAAAGGCTGGCGTCTGGTGATCCGTCTACGCGTTAAGGACAACAAACAGCCTACAGAGATGCGTGCTGCGCTGGTTAACGGCGACAAAACGCTGACCGAAACCTGGAGCTATCAGTTGCCTGCCAATGAATAAGACTAACGCTGATTATATTGATGCGCTGCCTCTGCCCGCGGAGCGGAAAGAGGCGCTGCTGAACGCGCTGCCTGACCAGTCTGAGGCGGCTTTTAGCCAGCTGCATCAGACGCTGGGCGAGCCGCCAATGCCGGAGCGCGCGGACGACGCGCCGCTGGCTTCGGTGAAATCGCGGATTGAGATGACGTGGCCGGATGCCGTGGGTAAAGGCGAACAGTTTGCCGAAGATGCGCTGCATCGCACCACGCTGAAGGCGATGCCGCCCCACACGCGTTCTTCTATGTACCCGGAAGCCTGGCGTACTAACCCGGTGTCACGCGCGTGGGATTCTCTGCGCGGGCATAAAACCAAACCGCGCTATGCCAATGCCGAAGAGCAGCGTGCAGAAGATAAATGGCGTCACGTCGGATCGATTCGCCGCTATATCCTGCTGCTGCTGACCATCGCGCAAACGGTGATCGCCACCTGGTACATGAAAACCATTCTGCCTTATCAGGGCTGGGCGCTGATCGATCCTATGGAGATGATCAACCAGAACTGGCAGCAGTCGGTGCTGCAAATTCTGCCGTACGTGCTGCAAACCGGGATCCTGTTCCTGTTTGCCGTGCTGTTCTGCTGGGTTTCCGCCGGCTTCTGGACGGCGCTGATGGGCTTTTTACAGCTGCTGATCGGCAAAGACAAATACAGTATCTCGTACAACAGTAACGATAACGATCCCATTAACCCGGAACATCGTACCGCGCTGATTATGCCGATCTGTAATGAGGATGTGGAACGCGTTTTCGCTGGCCTGCGGGCTACCTGGGAGTCCGTGGTCAGAACGGGCGAGCAGCAGCATTTCGATGTTTATATCCTCAGCGACAGCTACAACCCGGACATCGCGATGGCCGAGCAGAAAGCGTGGATGGAGCTGGTACGTGACGTGGGCGGGGAAGGGCGCATTTTCTATCGCCGCCGCCGCCGCCGCGTGAAGCGTAAAAGCGGCAACATCGATGACTTCTGCCGCCGCTGGGGCAGCCAGTACAGCTACATGGTGGTACTGGATGCGGACAGCGTCATGAGCGGCGAATGTCTGACCGGCCTGGTGCGTATGATGGAAGCTAACCCGAACGCGGGTATCATCCAGTCTTCGCCGAAAGCTTCCGGTATGGACACGCTCTATGCGCGCTGCCAGCAGTTCGCCACGCGCGTCTACGGGCCGCTGTTCACTGCCGGTCTGCACTTCTGGCAGCTGGGCGAGTCGCACTACTGGGGCCATAACGCCATTATCCGCGTGAAGCCGTTTATCGAGCATTGCGCGCTGGCACCGCTGCCGGGCGAAGGCTCATTCGCCGGTTCTATCCTGTCGCATGACTTTGTGGAAGCCGCGCTGATGCGCCGTGCGGGCTGGGGCGTGTGGATCGCTTACGATCTGCCCGGCTCCTATGAGGAGCTGCCGCCAAACCTGCTGGACGAGCTGAAACGCGACCGCCGCTGGTGTCACGGCAACCTGATGAACTTCCGCCTGTTCCTGGTTAAAGGGATGCATCCGGTACACCGTGCGGTGTTCCTGACCGGCGTGATGTCCTATCTGTCGGCGCCGCTGTGGTTCCTGTTCCTGGCGCTGTCAACGGCGCTTCAGGTAGTGCATACGCTGATGGAGCCGCAGTACTTCCTGCAGCCAAGACAGCTTTTCCCGGTCTGGCCGCAGTGGCGTCCCGAACTGGCGATAGCGCTCTTCTCCACCACTATGGTGCTCTTGTTCCTGCCTAAACTGCTCAGTATCATCCTGGTGTGGTTTAAGGGAGCGAAGCCTTATGGTGGCGTGGTGCGCGTAACCGTTTCGCTGTTCCTGGAAGTGCTGTTCTCCGTCCTGCTGGCGCCGGTGCGTATGCTGTTCCATACGGTGTTCGTGGTCAGCGCCTTCCTGGGCTGGGAAGTGGTCTGGAACTCGCCGCAGCGCGATGACGATGCGACCCCATGGAGCGAGGCGTTTAAACGTCACGGTTCCCAGATGGCGCTTGGCATCGTCTGGGCGGCAGGCATGGGCTGGCTGGATCTGAACTTCCTGTGGTGGCTGGCACCGATCGTCTTCTCGCTGATCCTCTCGCCTTTCGTGTCGGTGTATTCAAGCCGCTCCACGACCGGAATGGCGTCGAAACGCGCTAATCTGTTCCTGATCCCGGAAGAGTTTGAGCCGCCGAGAGAGCTGGTCGACACCGATCGCTACAACGCGCTGAACCGTGAACGTGCGCTGAAAGATGGCTTTATGCACGCGCTGTTCAATCCGTCGTTCAACGCACTGGCCAGCGCGATGGCCACTTCGCGCCACCTGAAAAGCGATATTCTGGAATTCGCCCGCGATCGCCGTGTCGAGCAGGCGCTGAGCGAGTCACCGGCGAAACTGGATCGCGATCGTCGTCTGGCGCTGATTAGCGACCCGGTGACGCTTTCCAGAATGCACTATCGTCTGTGGCAGAACGCCGATAAGTATCACGACTGGTTCGATTACTATCAGTCGCTGCGCATGAATCCGCTGGCTATTCAGCCGACGAAAATCTGATGCAGGCATAAATAAAAAATCCGGGAACGCAGGTTCCCGGATTTTTTTTGCCTTAAGGAAGAGGCGTTACTTTTTCGCTTCTACGCCCGGCGCGGCGTCGCGCGTCATAAACTGCTCGGTAACGTCCGGCAGATGATTCAGCGCCCAGTCGGCCATTGCCACTTCCTGCTCGCGGATCTGCGCGAAAATTCTTGCGCCTTCGGTATCGCCAACCAGTTCAGCCGCCGCAATCAGCGAGGTGTAGCTGGCAATTTCCAGGTTCTCAAACACATAGCTGCTGATAGCGCCTTTCACGACTTCATCATCCGCCATCATGCCGCCCATCGCCTGACCAAAAGCGGTCAGTTTACCCATGGTATCTTTAAAGACGGAATTTGAAGTATCGTAGCGGTCGATAACCGACTGTACCAGCGCCTGCTGCTGACGAGTTTCTTCAATATGCTGCACGATACGGGCTTTCAGATCGGGATAATGCTCAAGACGTTCTGCCTGTTTTTCCAGCATGCTTTCCGCCTGTTTTTCCATCGCGTGCGCATCTTTCACCCAGGCTAAATAGTTCTCTTCATGCGTTGTCATGGTGTACCTCTTGATTGAATTATTTTCCGGGGGCCAGCTTCTGGCGTTACTGCTGCTCAGCGATGACGGTAAGCTTCTCGTCAGTGGCCTTCTCTTCTTCCAGCGTTTCGCCCAGCAGGCGAGCAGCCTCTTTATAGCCCAGCTTTAAAGCCAGCGCGCGCAGCGTGCCGTAAGTGGCAATCTCATAGTGCTCGACTTTTTGCGCCGCGCCGATCAGGCCAGCGTCACGAACCGGGCCAGCCTCCACGGAATCAATAATTTCCTGGGCTTCTTCTACCAGGCCTTCAAGCGCGTGGCATTTCATTCGCTTAATGCGCACGCCGTCGGTGCTTTCCACCAGCTGGTCCAGACGCTCTATCTGGCCCTGAGTCTCTTCAAGATGCTGTTTGAAAGCGGCTACCAGTTTTTCATCGGTAGCGGCACGCGCCATTTTAGGCAGGGCGCGAGAGATTTGTTTTTCTGCGCTATACACATCCGACAGGTCATGAATAAATAAATCTTCCAGCGTCTTGATGGTCATATTTCACTCCATTTCAATAACAGGAAAGAAAGTGCAAATTCACACTCTGTAAAGCTACAGGAATAAGGTTAGCCTGGTCTGAGCATTTCGGAAGGCAAGAAGGGGAGAATATCCTTTTCAAGGAATATTCTGAGACAGCGGTCACAGACAGAGGGGAAAAAGTATAATTAACAAATAGTTAACTTATGAACGTTATCAACGACCCACGCTGGCGAGCTGTTAAAAAGTCGCCGGAGGTAAAGCATCTGGAAACGTCAGACTTCCAAAAATAGCGGCGGTACTTTACGGAAAAACAGTTCGTTTTGCCCGCCAACAGATACTGTGGCGGGCTTAAGATTAATTAAACCGTTGCCTGGGCGCTTGCCATTCCCGGCACCAGGATAATCTTGCGACAGTCTTCCTGACGCTTTTCAAAGATCTCATAGCCACGTGCCGCCTCTTCCAGCGGCATATGGTGGGTAACGATCTCTTCGGGTTTCAGGTGGCCCTGCTCGATCAGTTTCAGCAGATCGGGAAGGTAAGCGTGAACGTGAGTCTGACCCATTTTAAAGGTCAGCCCTTTATCAAAGGCATCGCCGAACAGGAAGCCATGAATAAAGCCCGCATAAACGCCCGGTACGCTGACAATGCCGCCACGGCGCACGGCCGCAATGCACTGGCGTAGCGCTTTGCCGCTGCTGCCTTCCAGCTTCAGGTTGCTGAGCACGGTTTCCGTCAGGCTGCCTTTGGCCTCAAACCCTACCGCATCGATCACCGCATCCACACCGCGATGGCCTTTGGTATTTTCAATAATCCAGGCGGCCGGATCGTCATTTTCATCAAAATTGATCGGGATAACGCCATAGCGCTCGCGCGCAAAGGCCAGTCGGTAGTTATGATGGTCAATCATAAAAATCTGCTCGGCGCCCGCCAGTCTGGCGCAGGCGGCGCTGAGTAAGCCAACCGGGCCGGCGCCAAAGATAGCCACGCTGGAACCCTGTTTGACTTCAGCGTTCTGTACCGCCTGCCAGGCCGTGGGCAGAATATCGGAAAGAAACAGTACTTTCTCATCCGACAGCGTGTCCGGCACTTTAAAAGGGCCGGCGTTGGCTTTCGGCACGCGCACGTATTCCGCCTGTCCGCCGGGAATACCGCCATAAAGGTGGCTGAAGCCGAACAGCGCGGCGGGCGGCGTGATTTTTTTCGGGTTCAGAATGGCACCGCGGCCGCTGTTAGTGGTTTCACAGGCGGCATACTGATGCAGATGACAGAAAAAACAATCGCCGCAGGCAATCACAAAGGGAATAACCACCCGATCGCCTTTTGCGACTTTGGTCACGCCACTGCCTGCTTCCACCACTTCGCCCATAAACTCGTGGCCAAAAATGTCGCCATGCTCCGTGCTGGGAATTTTTCCGCGGTAAAGATGCAGATCGGAACCACAGATAGCGGTGGCCGTTACGCGCAGAATAATATCGTCTGCGGCTTCAATCGTCGGGTCGGGCATGTTATCAACGCTGACCCGATGCGGGCCGTGGTAGGTAAGGGCTCTCATAGTCTCTGCTCCGGTATTTTTTTCAGTCTCACGTCAAGGCAAAAAAATTTGCGTTTACCAAGCATAGAACATGAAAAACGAACGCAGGGCGCGCGGCGAGCCGAAAGGTCAAACATCGGACAAAGAGAAGGCTAAAATTAAGGAAGATTTTACGGATATTTTGCGCTGCGCAGGCTTACTGCCCTTAGCCGTTGCTGTACAATGGCGCGTTTTTTATACGGATCGGGAAAGGTAATGACCACACTGTTACGTGCTTTATTGCTGGCATGCTGCCTGATGATGCTGACCGGCTGCGGCAGCATCATCAGTCGAACCCTGCCCGGACAGGGGCACGGCAATCAATACTATCCTGGCGTGCAGTGGGATGTCCGTGATACGCCCTGGCGCTTTCTGACGATTATCGATTTGCCGCTGTCGCTGGTTCTCGATACGTTGCTGCTGCCGGTGGATGCGCACCACGGACCCTACGAGTAAAATTACTCCCAGCGGTCTGCGCGGTCGGAATCGCTGTTATCGTCTTCCCACTCGTCCGCCGCTGCTTTGCCTTCTTCGGTATCGCCCGGCGGCTCCAGCTGAAATTCGCCTTCATCCCACTCATGCAGCGTATTTTCCGGCAGCCACTCCTGACGCAGTTCGATCTCGTCAAAATCACCGTCGAAAATGGCCTGTGCCGCTTCACCGCTGCGCAGCGCCAGCACCTCTCCCTCTTCGATATCATCCGCCAGGAACTCCGCCTGCCACATGATATCGCCATCCTGCATCACATATTTTTGCAGGTTGAACTGGCTGACCGCGGCATCGTCCTCTTCCATCTCCGGATTAGCGGCCAGAAACTCTTCACGCGCAGCGTCGATAGCCTCTTCCAGGGTTGCATACATGCTCATTGGGTATCTCCATAACGAAAAATGCAGGTTTTAAAGAAGGATAGTAGAAGATCGGCTGCGGTAAACCCGGCGAAGGAAAAAAAGATGAGATAATTTATCTATTAGTATTAGTTAGTTACATAAAAATCGGACAGGCGGCTGACGAAAAGTCTCAAGTCAGAGGGCAATCTGTCCCGAGGCGCCTGGCCACCGTTTATCGTATCCGGTGGCCAGGGGACATTTGGCTACCTTTTATCGCATCCGGCGGCCAGGGCACCTCCGGTCAGGCGTCAGCCATCGCCCTTTTATATTTACGCAGAAGCTGCTGGATATCGTGCAGTCGGCCTACCGCAACCGAAGTGAGTTTCTCTCTGGAAACGTTGCGGTCAAGGGAAATGCAGTCTTTCCAGAGTGAACGTCCGGCAATCACGCCAGAAGCGCCGTTGCGCAGGGAGATCTCCACCTGTTGCAGAAAGGTCTGGTGGTCGACGCCGGCAGACAGCACCGCCCAGGGAATGGAACCGCAAATTTCGGTGACGCTGGCGCAGGCGGCTTCTGTCCCCGGATAGGGTATTTTCAGCACCTTAGCGCCGCAGTCAATACAGGCACGGCAGCCATCCTGAATAAGCTGAGGAATTTTATTCTGATAAGTCTCCTTGTTCTCATTTTCCAGTTGATAAGTCAGGAACTCCACTACCAGAAGCAGATCTTCACGCGCGAAGTCGGCAATAACCTCACGCAGCGTGGCAAGGTTATCGGTATTAGCCTCAGGCGTATCCGTACGTAAATAAATCATAATTTTTCCACCCGTGGCGCCCAGCTCACGCACCTTACGCGCGTTAATGCCTTCAACCATTCTGGAAATACGGTAGCCCTGCGGGGAGAGATCCCAGCCGGAAGCATCCAGCCCAACCAGCAGCGCGGTATCACGCGGCACCACGTTTTCATCAACAATTCCCGGCACGGCACAAATGGGATCGACTAATACGCAGCCTGCCTCTGCCGCCAGATAGCGGGTAATGTCATATTTAGTTTTGCCTAAGGTTTCGTTGCTGATTTTTGCCTGCTCTTCGGGCGTGGCGGCTAACAGCGTTCTCATTCCTCCCCGCTGATCGCAGGCGATGACCATCATTGAACCGGTGGCATCACAAATCATTTGATAACCACGACGTTCTGCTGTTGTCATTTTATTCATAAGTCTGATCCTTATAGAGCTGATTATCGGAAATAAACTAAACGCGGCTGAGGAAACATTCGATCCAGGAAATAATTTCGCTATCGTTAATGCCTTTATCCTGATCGGCGATAAAGGTATGTCCCAATTGCATTGGCCGGGCTTTACCTGCAAGATCCATTAATTCAGGAATATAGTCTTCGCCCGGGTGGCCTTTAACCCGACAGGCGCAGCGCGATTTATAACGTTGAGCGACCAGTTGCGGCGATATCTGATTCCATATTTCAACAGTGTGCTGACAGCCGGAGACGGCCAGATAATGCTTTAAAATTTCTTTTTCACGAAAGCCAAACCAGGCGTCCATAATGAAAAGCGTTTTTTCCGGTGCCATCCGCACAATATTAAACATGGCCTCATAGGCGGCATAGCCCAGCTTGCGGTTTAATGGTCTGTCGATAATGTCCGCAAACTGAAGCATAAAGGGTTCTTTAATCCCATCTATACTTAATACCGGCGCATTAAGGCGTTCGGCAAGCATTTGCGCGATGCGGCTTTTCCCGGATGCCGGGATACCATTGACTAAAATTATTTTCTTCATAATAACCTGATAATTTCATCAACCGTGGTGGCTTGTCTTATTTGTGCCAGCGTCTCCGCTTTGTCCAGAAGTTCTACAATAGAGGCAATCCCTTGCGTAATATGCGTGTCGCTGTCCATACCGCTGAACATCACGATAATATCAACTGGCTCGCTGTCGCTGATTGAGACAGGGCGCGCCAGAGTGAGCAGACTAAAACCGTTTTTAATAACGCCACACTCCGGTCGCGCATGAGGAATGGCTATGCCTTCTTCAAACACATAATAGGCGCCGTATTTTCTGGTGTTATCGATAACGGCCTGGGGATATTCAGCAGTGACGAATCCTCCTTTAATTAATGGCGCGGCGGCGATTGCTATTAAATCTTCCCAGGCTTCGGCGTTTATGCCGATCTGAATATACTGGTTCTGTGCAAGAAACTGTCGGATGCTCATATCACCTCATATATTTCTGCGGATAGTATTTCTCAGTTCATCCATTCTTATAAACAGATCATCGACGCGGTGACGATAGTTTTTTCTGGAAGAGAAAATCTTAATGGCCTGATTATATTTAACCATTAGCTTTTTCTGCGTGTCGCTATCCGTCGGGTTTTTCGATAGCGTCGATTCCAGTAGAGATAATTCGTCTTCTGTTCTTAATGCCTCTTCGTCATCTTCACTATTTTGCTGCTGGTGCGATGATGTAAAAATATTCTTCAATTTTGCAAACATCAGCCTCTCCACATTTTTTATTAATCCGTTTCGGTTTTAACAACGTCAGGAAGGGAATGCCCGGTCAGTTTGCGATTAACGAACCAGGTAATGAAAATGGCAAAGGCGATAAAGCCAGCCACGAACAGCCAGTCATGTTGCAGAGCGTGCCCTAATACCAGACCTGCGCCGATAACATCTGAATCACTGAAGGTGACGCCTTGAAAACCAAAGTTTTCCAGCAGCGGCACCAGAATGGCGGGTAATAAAGTGATAAATAAACCATGCACCACGCCGCCAATAATGGCACCTTTTCTGCCGCCCAGCGCGTTGCCAAATACGCCGGCCGTTCCTCCGGCAAAGAAATTCGTCAATAGGCCGGGCAAAATCATCGCCAGACCAAACAGGGGAAAAACAATCATACCAATAAGGGAACCAACGGTAGTGGCAAGAAAGCCGACGATGACCGCGTTGGGCGCGTAGGGGAACAGCACCGGACAATCCAGCGCGGGTTTGGCATCGGGCACCAGGCGCATGGCAATACCTCTGAATGCCGGAACCAGCTCGTTCAGCAGCAGGCGTACGCCGCTATAAAGCACAAATACCCCGGCGACAAACTGCATCGATTGCATAAAGGCATACATAAGGTAGTTGGTGCCCCCGGCGAACCGGGCAATATACTCCGGCCCGGCGACAAACGCGGGGATGAGGTACATCGGCACCATCACCACGGCCATCGACAGGTAGGTGTCCTGTAAAAATTTGAAGTGATCGGGCAGCTCTAAATCTTCCGTGGAACGGGAGTTCTTACCGATAGCGCGCGCTACGGCGGCCTGAACCAGATAGCCAAGCGTACAAAAGTGGCCAAGGGCAATATCGTCCGAGTCGGTGATTTTCCGCACTACGGGCTGAGCGATAGCAGGCATCAGGACGGCCATCACGCCGCCAAATATGCCGCCGGTAAGGATAAGCGTGAGGCCGGTCAGCCCGGCTTTGTAGCCGATGACCGTGCCGATCGTGGCCATCCACAGCAGCGCCTGGCCGGTAAGGAAGATATATTTAAACGGCGTAAGGCGTGCAATCAGGATATTGACGGCAAAAATGACCAGCAGCGTCAGCGCCACTTCCGATCCCAATTCGCGGTTAGCCACGCCGGCGATGGCCGCCACGTCGGTAATGTAGCCTTTCATGCCAAAGCCGCTGGTAAAGATATCATTGAGAAAGGTCAGCGTTTCTACAATGATATTAATACCCGCCATCATAATCAGAAAACCGAGCAGGGTTTTAAATGTCCCCTCAAGCGTTTTCCCGAAGGATTTTTTTTGCAGGATAAGGCCAGTCATAGCAATTAAAGCGATTAAGATGGCAGCCTGGCCTAAAAAATCTTTAATAATAAAATGAATGATTGCGTCCATTTAACACCTCACTTTTTTTGGGTGCCTAACCAGGCCAGGATTTTCTCTTCCAGTTCTTTTTTATCGGTCAGCTTATTCAGGATGATGACCCGTTTTTTTTCTTCCTCACTGGCGTCGGAATTCAGAATGTCAGCAAATATTTTTTGTGTGAGGATAATGTCATACTTAAATGACGAAGCTTCCGATACCGTGGTGTGATCGATATCAGCATCAATAGATAATTTATGAAGAACAGACTTCGCGCTCATTTCAATAGCAAAGCTTGAGCCGAGGCCGCAGCCACATACGCAGAGTACTTTAAGCATGTTATTACCCTCAGATAAGATTATTTACTTTAGCCAGTTTGTAGAAGTTACTCTCTTTATCTAGCAAACGTTTGTCAGAGTCATTCAGATCAATAGGGATGGCTTTGTTATTGTTGTTGATGACGATAATTTTATTGGTCAGGCCGCTATTAATACATCTGACCACTTCTTCAGCCAGGATCGCGCCCTGGATAATTTCCTCCCCTGTTGGAAAACCGTTGCGTAAACCATAACCCATAATGGTTTTTCTGATCCTGATACCAACCTTGTGCTCAAGTTTGCCGATCATGGTATCAATCGCACCCTGGAAACCGGGCGTATACTCTTTAGTATAGCCTTCGGAGCAAAGGATAATAACGCTGTTCTGCTGCGCTGCTTTCTGCCTGATGGTTTCTGCCAGTAAATCGATATCCCAAACCGATTCAGGAATAAGCGCAATATCCGCATTGCTTTTCAGGGCAGCCTGTAGGGTTAATTCACCGCAGTAGCCGCCCAGTAATTCGATCATAAATATTCTGCCGGGAAGCCCGCGGCCGGTATTGCGCAGTTTGGCAACCTCACTGATAACCTGTTCGCAGGCGGTGGAAAAGCCGATAGTGTAGCTATTGCCGATAATATCATTATCGATCGTCATGCCTATGCCATAGCAGTTAATACCGTAGCCGCTAAGGGTTTTTAAAAACTGGAAAGAACCATCGCCGCCGCCCATAACCAGACAATCAATTTTCTTTTTACGGATGTTTTTTACAATTTTTTCATACTCAGCTTTTTTACATTTTTCTTCTCTTCGACCGGAGGCGATAAGCGGTACCGGCGACAGGGAAAAATCAACAAGATCGCGGCGTGCTATATCCTTCGCGCTGTTTTTAAGCAGGCCGTTAATTCCACCATCAAAAATAACGATTTCATAATCCGTCATTCTGTTTATCTGAAACAGGACGTTGTTTATACCGCTGACATCACCGCCGCTAATGACCAGCCCTATTTTCATCGCCGACCTCAAATTAAATTTTTATCGTTAATCTGAGAATCGATGTTAAAGATGCCTGAATTATATTTTTCGAAGCCGGTCACACTTTAAGGATGAAATAGCCCAGTGCCGGTCATTGACAGCAATAAAAATGACTTATTTTTGTGATGGACATCACCATGAAAAACAGCGTTAGTTCGGGATTTTTATATAACTATATGTTTATTAATGGATTAATTTTTGTGAGCTAAATCTCGCTCGCGCCGAATAGCGTCAGAAACAAGTTGTTGCGGGATTTGTGAGTGAATTCACATTAAAGCGGGTTTTGATTTGAAGCCGCCGCAGAAAATAAAGGCGGGGCAGGCGGAGAGGGCAAAAAAAAACTCCGCCGGGGCGGAGTTTTGCCGATAAAGCTGAGGCTTACTGCAGCAGAGACAGCACGCCCTGTGGAACCTGGTTGGCTTTTGACAGCACGGAGGTACCAGCCTGCTGAAGGATCTGCGCCTTCGACATGTTAGAAACTTCAGTTGCGTAGTCAGCATCCTGGATACGTGACTGTGACGCGGTCAGGTTGGTCACAGAGGTGTTCAGGTTGTTGATGGTGGATTCAAAACGGTTCTGAATCGCACCCAGGCCGCTACGTGCGGTATCAACGTCTTTGATACGCGCGTCGAGGTCTGACAGGTTACCGCCGGTCACGCTGAAGGTTGCGCCCAGGCCAGAAGACTGGAAGCCTGCGCCTGACAGGTCGATATTGATGACGTTAGCGTCGGTTGCGTCGTTGGCGCCAACCTGGATTTTTACGCTGCCGGTGCTGTTGAAGATCGCCGTGCCGTTGAAGGTGGTAGCCGTACCGATACGGTTGATTTCAGACAGACGCGCGTCAACTTCTTTCTGGATTGAGTCGATGTCGTCGGCGCTGTTGGTGCCGTTTTTCGCCTGCACAGTCAGTTCACGGATACGCTGTAAGTTGGTGTTCATCTCGTTCAGAGAGCCTTCAGCCGTCTGAGTCAGAGAGATACCGTCGTTGGCGTTACGTGAAGCCTGAGTCAGACCTTTGATCTGCGAGTTCATGCGGTTAGCAATCGCTTCGCCTGCTGCGTCGTCTTTTGCGCTGTTGATACGCAGACCGGAAGAAAGACGCTCGATAGCGGTGCTCAGAGAAGCCTGTGATTTGTTCAGGTTGTTCTGAGTGGTCAGGGACATGATGTTAGTATTGATAACGGACATAATCGTTTCCTTAAAGTTTAACCAGGGTTCGGATACGGCGCCAGGATGCCCGTCACCGTCTGTATTATTTATCGTCACACCCTGAAAAAACTTTAAACAGTTTTAGCATAAAACCTGCACAAAACGGCTTATTCCTCCACATACGAACGATATCAATGGGTTACCCGGATGATTGGCTGAAGCATCGCTAATATTTCATCAACAGCACAAAATGAATTTACACATTTAAATGTTTAAATATAATAGCGGCTCTTATTACCTGAGCGAGTGGAATTATGAGCAAGCAAACCCTGTTTACGCCTTTGCAAATTGGCGATCTGACCTTACGTAACCGTATCGTGCTGCCGCCGCTGACGCGTTGCCGCAGCGACCAGCCGGGCAACGTGCCGGGCGAGATGATGGTGGACTACTACCGCCAGCGCGCCAGCGCCGGTTTTATGATCACGGAAGGCACGCAGATTGAACCGCGCGGGCAGGGCTACGCCTGGACGCCAGGTATCCACAGCGCGGAGCAGATTGCGGGCTGGAAAAAGGTCACCGCAGCCGTCCATCAGGAAGGCGGAACAATTTTTTGCCAGCTGTGGCATGTGGGACGCGTTTCACATAGCGAACTGCAACCGGGCAAGCAGCCGCCGGTGGCGCCGTCTGCCGTGCCTGCAACGGGCGTACGCGTCTTTATCGAAACCGGACCGGGCGAAGGCATCCTGACCGCGCCGGATGCGCCGCGCGAACTGACCACCGCCGAAGTCAAAGAGATTGTCGAGCTGTACCGCACGGCGGCGCAAAACGCGAAGGAAGCCGGGTTTGACGGCGTTGAGCTGCATTCAGCCAACGGCTACCTGATCAATCAGTTTATTTCCGAACACAGCAATTTCCGCACCGATGAATATGGCGGCTCGCTGGAAAACAGGCTGCGCTTCCTGAAAGAAGTTACCGAAGCGGTCAGTTCCGTGTTTGGCAGCCATCGCGTCGGGGTACGCTTTGCACCGCTGTTTACCAGTACGGATGAAGAGCGGGTTTACCTGGGCCTGGTGGAAAGCGATCCGCAGACTACCTACACCGTAGCGGCAGAGATGCTGAATACGCTTGAGATCGGTTATCTGTCAATCGCAGAAGCCGACTGGGATAACAGCCCCGATCTGCCGGAAACCTTCCGCATTGCGCTGCGTAAAGCCTGGCGCGGGCCAATTATCTATTCCGGCCGCTACACCCAGGAAAAGGCAGAACACGTGCTGCAACAGGGCTGGGGCGATCTGTTTGGCTTTGGCAGAACCTTTATCGCCAACCCGGATCTGCCGGAACGCTTTCGCCACGGCTATCCGCTGAACGCCGTGGATGCCGCTTCGCTATATGGCGGCACGCGTAAAGGGTATACTGACTATCCTTTTTACGGTTCCTGATTTTGTGAGGCTGGATGACCCCTGAAAACGCGATGAAGCTGCTGGCCAATCCGACACGCATGGCCGTGCTGGCCTGGCTGAAAAACCCTGATGAAGCCTTTGCCGGCTATAGCCAGCTGTATGACTTCGACCGTTACGGGGTGTGCGCCAGCCTGATTCAGGACAAGGCGGGCTTATCGCAGCCCGCCACCTCGCTCTGCCTGAAGGTGCTTCAGGAAGCGGGCCTGCTGGAGGCGAGCAAAGTCGGCAAGTGGACCTACTATCGCCGCTGCGAGCCGCGTATCCGCGAGCTTGCCGACACGATAGGTAATTTCCTGGGCGCGTTATAGTTTACGCGTCCGGTCTCGTCACGCGGCGGCGCAGCGTCCGCCATGAGTAAACCGCATTGAAAAGCACGATGGCGGCCGTTACGATAAACACCGCACGAAACCCCCAGTGAGCCGAAACCACCGCGCCCATCAGCGGCCCGGTAACGTTGCCAATATCGCGAAATGACTGGTTATAGCTAAAGATACGTCCGGCGACGCTATTGCTGACGTTATAGATCAGCAGCGTCTGTACCGCGGGCAGCAGCGCGCCGTCGGCCGCGCCCAGCAGAAAACGCAGGATCCCCAGTTGCAAAGGGGTCTGCACCAGCGACATCGGGATCAGTAGCAGCACGGAAACCACCAGCATGGCGATAAGAATACGCTCAGGCCCGATACGGTCGCCCAGTTTACCCAGCCGGGGCGCGCTGAGCAGCGCAGCGACGCCGGGCACCGAGGCAATCATTCCGCTGACAAACGCCAGATTCTGGATATCGCCAGCCAGATCCCGCACGTAGAGCGTCAGAATAGGCGCGATAGATCCGGTAGCAACCTGAATAATCAGCGTGGTGACAAACAGCGCCAGCACCAGCTTCGGCCGTTTTAAAGAGCTAAAAACGTCACGGGCGTGCAGCATATCTTTCTTCTGTACCGGCACGAAGGTTTCGCGGATAGCAAACAGCGTCATCAGGAAACAGAGAAACAGCACGGCGGCGGTAATAAAGAACACCGGGCGCAGGCCAAAGCTGTCGGCCAGCAATCCGCCAATCAGTGGGCCGATCAATGCGCCGCTAACCGCGCCCGTCGACAGCCAGCCCAGCGCCCAGCCGCTTCGCTTCCGCGGCACCTGAGTCGCTATCAGCGCGTTGGCATTGGGCACAAAACCGCCCAGCAGACCTAACAACGCCCGCAGCGCCAGAAACTGCCAGATGGAGGTGGCCATCCCCATCAGCACCATCACTATCGCCATGCCAAGCGCCGACCGCAACAGCATGATTTTGCGGCCTTTACGATCGGCCAGCCCGCCCCAGAATGGCGACGCGACAGCGGAAAACAAAAAGGTAATGCTGAATACCACCCCCGACCAAAGATTCAGCGACTGCGGATCGGTTACGCCAAGCTGCTCGACGTAAAGCGGCAGAAAGGGCATCACGAGGCTGAAGGCGACGCCGGTCAGAAAACAGCCGCACCAGGCGACAAAGAGGTTTTTTTGCCAGTTAATCGGGGAAGGGGAAGCATCGGTCACAGCCATAAGCGCAGCCTGGTCAGTTTGTTAGCAGACTAAGTATGCGCCTAAAGCGCACGACTTAATAGCACCCGCCGGGGAAAACGCGGGAGGATTGAGCCGTGGTTGAGAAACGGGCGGGGTCGGTTCCGCCCGGAGCATCAGTACAGAGAGGGTTCGCCTGCGGGGCGCGTTTTAAAGCGGCGGTGCAGCCACATATACTGCTCCGGCGCCATCAGCACGCCGTGCTCGACGACTTTATTCATTCGCGCGGCGGTAGCAGCTTCATCATCCAGCGGCATATTCTCTTCCGCCGGCAGGATCACCATCTCATAGCCTCTGCCGTGCGGTAAGCGACGCGGCACAAAAGGGATCACGGCGGGCTGGCCGCTGCGGATCAGCAGATAGCTGCCTTTGGTGGAAGCCGCTTTTTCCACGCCGAAAAAGGGCACGAACACGCTGCTTTTTGGGCCGTAGTCATGATCGGGCGCGTACCAGATAATATCGCCGTTTTTCAGCGCGCGGATCATGCCTTTCAGATCCTTGCGATCCAACATGCTTTTATTGGATCGCATTCTGCCCCAGGTTTGCAGCCAGTCCAGCAGCGCGTTGTCGTTAGGACGATAAACGCCGATACCGGGATTATGGATGCCGAAGATGCGGGCGCCCAGTTCCAGGGTCAGAAAATGCATCCCGATCAGCAGCACGCCTTTGCCTTCCTGATGCGCTTTGTCGATATGCTCCAGACCGCTGACCTGAAACCATTTGCTGATGCGCCAGTCAGGCCAGAACCAGGCCATGCCGGTTTCGATTAAGCCCATGCCGACGGATTCGAAGTTGCGAACCACCATCGCCTCGCGCTCCGCTTCCGGCATTTCAGGGAAGCAAAGTTCCAGATTGCGTCGGGCTACCGCCACGCGGCGAGTGATAAAACGCATGGAAAGACGACCCAGGCCGCAACCGAGGCGATAGAGCACGGGATAGGGCAACAGCACCAGCACGTAGAGCAGACCAATACCCAACCAGGTAAACCAATAACGGGGATGCAACAAAGCGCGCGAAAACTGAGGCAGCTGAGTCATGAGTTTCCAGATCGTAAAAAAGGGGCACCATTATGCTGCCCGGGATTTATTATTTATGACCTATTGTGCCATTTTTTGACAGCGAACTGAAATAATGCGTTGAGATTCAGAAGGTTTAAACACCAGCGCGCGGGCGCGCGCTGGTTAACAGGGACTACGAATTAAACAGCCCTTTGACTTCATGGGGTTCGCAACGCCAGTATTGCTCTGGCGCGTCCACCTTCGCACCCAGCTCGGCGGCGGCATGCCACGGCCAGCGCGGGTTATAAAGCATACCGCGAGCCAGCGCGACCATATCCGCTTCGCCTTCCACCAGCACCGCTTCCGCCTGGCGCGGTTCGGTAATCAGCCCGACCGCAATCACCGGGATGGCGACTTCTTTTTTAATCGCCGCAGCGAAAGGCACCTGATAGTTCGGGCCGACGGTGATTTTCTGCTGCGGTGCCAGGCCGCCGCTGGACACGTGGATATAGGCACAGCCTTCCGCCTCCAGCGCTTTGCTCAGCGCGATGGACTGCGCCAGATCCCAGCCGCCGTCTACCCAGTCGGTAGCGGAAATACGCACGCCAACCGGCTTGTCTGCCGGGAATACGCGACGCACCTCGCGGAACACTTCCAGCGTCAGGCGCATACGATTTTCCAGCGAGCCGCCGTACTGGTCTTCGCGCTTGTTGGAAAGCGGAGACAGGAACTGATGCAGCAGATAGCCATGCGCGGCGTGAACTTCCACCAGATCCAGACCAAGGCGATCGGCACGAACAGCGCTGTCGACGAAGGCCTGTTTGATCTCTTCAATACGTTCGAGCGTGAGCGCAACCGGCGCGTTATCGTCATCGCTGAAAGGCACCGCAGAAGGCGCGGAGGTCTGCCAACCGCCCTGTTCCGGCTGCAGGAAACCGCCGCCGCGCCATGGCACATCGGTAGAGGCTTTGCGGCCGGCATGGGCCAGCTGGATACCAATCGGCATCGTGGAATAGCTGCGTACATCCTGCAGCACGCTGCCCAGCGCCTGTTCGGTTTCGTCATCCCACAGGCCTAAATCCTGCGGCGTAATGCGGCCGGCGGCTTCAATGGCCGCCGCTTCGACAATCAGCAGGCCGGCGCCGGAGAGCGCCAGATGACCCAGATGAATGCGGTGCCAGGCGGTGGCTTTGCCGTGCTCGGCGGAGTACTGGCACATCGGTGCGATGGCGATACGGTTCTTAAGCGTTAACTTGCCCAGCTCGATTGGGGTAAATAGCTGACTCATGCAATATCTCCGTAAAAAATTAAGTCGGAACAGGCTAACTATAGGCGGATTTTTTTGTGATGTTGGTCCGGATATGCTTTTCCACCTGTTGCAAGGCTCTAACTTTCCTGAGACGAATTTTTTACGCTGCGGCCCGATTTTGGTTTGCTTCTGGCGCTATTCAGGTATGATATCGCCCGCAAAATTTCTCAAAAGTCGCAGGAACGTACACCATGCCAGTGTTACATAACCTTGTTTCTAATGAAGAGCTGAAAGCGCGGATGCTGGCCGAGACCGAGCCGCGTACCACAGTCTCTTTTTACAAGTATTTCACCATTACCGATCCCAAAGCGTTTCGTGACGCGCTCTATATCGCCTTAACCAAACTGAAAGTGTTTGGTCGCGTTTACGTCGCCGCAGAAGGGATCAATGCGCAAATCAGCGTGCCGGCCAGCAATTATGAAGCGATGAAGACGATGCTTTACGCTTTCGACCCGGCGCTGGACAACCTGCGAATGAATATCGCGCTCGACGATGACGGAAAATCGTTCTGGGTGCTGCGTCTGAAAGTGCGCGAGCGCATCGTTGCTGACGGCATCGCAGACGAAACCTTCGACGCCAGCGACGTCGGCGGCTACCTGAAAGCGGGCGAGGTCAACGCCATGCTGGACGATCCGGATGCGGTCTTTGTCGATATGCGCAACCACTACGAGTATGAAGTCGGGCACTTTGACAACGCGCTGGAAATCCCGGCGGATACCTTCCGCGACCAGCTGCCGATGGCCGTGGATATGCTGCAGGACAGCAAAGATAAAAAAATCGTGATGTACTGCACCGGCGGGATCCGCTGTGAAAAGGCGAGCGCCTGGATGCGGCACAACGGTTTTGAGAACGTCTATCACATTGAAGGCGGCATTATCGAATACGCGCGTCGCGCACGCGAGCAGGGGCTGCCGGTACGCTTCAAGGGCAAAAACTTTGTTTTTGATGAGCGCATGGGCGAACGTATTTCCGATGATGTTATTGCGCATTGCCATCAGTGCGGCACGGCCTGCGATACGCACGTTAACTGCAAAAACGACGGCTGCCATCTGCTGTTTATTCAGTGCGCCAGCTGTGCGGAAAAGTATCACGACTGCTGTAGCCCAATCTGTATGGAAGAGCTGGCGCTGGCGCCGGAAGAACAGCGGGCGCGTCGCGCCGGTCGGGAAAACGGCAATAAAATTTTCAACAAGTCGCGCGGCTTGCTGAATATGACGCTAAAAATCCCAACGCCCGATAACTGAGTGACCGTCAGGCAGCATTCAGGGCCGGTTTTACCGGCCTTTTTTGCTCTTTCAGCCGGTAACGGCGGCAATTCCCCGTTTTCTCACTTTTTTGCCTCGCTAACATTGCGCTAACGTTTTGTCGTCTACATATAGTTACAACATACTGAAAGCCCGTAAAGAATGTCAATCTCAGCAGTCAGTAGCGCATCAGCACGGCTTTTTCAGGCAGGGCGTCCTGCTGCCTTCCGGCCCCACAACGCGATACGCACAGTATTAAAATGGCTATTACAGCGATTTCTGTCACAAACTTGATAAAAAGAAGACTGTCGTATAGAGTAAATTCCCGTAAAGAAACGTTTTTAAGCGCCGTACTTTTAATCTTCGCTGCTTTATAGCTTTCATTCCCTTCTTTCTCTACAGGCTCCACCGGCAACGAAAGCTATGATGCTGCCAGTCATTCTCATTAAGGGGACTGCATGAGCACGCACTCAGAAAACAGACATAAAAAGCACTTCTGGCAGAAAAAACAGAAAGAACTCACCGTAGACGATATCACCATCGTGGATAACGACATGCTGAAGCGTGCCGTCGGCGCAGCCGCGCTCGGTAACGCGATGGAATGGTTCGACTTCGGCGTCTACAGCTATCTGGCCGTGACTATTGGTAAGGTCTTCTTCCCCGGCGGCAGTTCGGCGGCCCAGCTGCTTGCCGCCTTTGGTGCCTTTGCGGCAGCCTTTGTGGTGCGTCCTATCGGCGGGCTGGTGTTCGGGCCGCTGGGCGATAAAGTTGGACGGCAGAAAGTGCTGGCCGTCACCATGATTATGATGGCTATCGGTACCTTCTGTATCGGCCTGATCCCCAGCTATGACAGCATCGGTATTCTTGCGCCAATTCTGCTGCTGGTCGCTCGCCTGGTGCAGGGCTTCTCCACCGGCGGTGAATATGGCGGCGCGGCGACTTTTATCGCCGAATACTCTACCGATAACCGTCGCGGCTTTATGGGTAGCTTCCTGGAGTTCGGCACGTTAGGCGGCTATCTGCTCGGCGCAGGGCTGGTCACCGGCCTGACGGCGGCGATGCCGGAGGCGACGCTACTGGACTGGGGCTGGCGTATTCCGTTCTTTATCGCCGCGCCGCTGGGGCTGTTTGGTCTTTATGTCCGTCTGAAGCTGGAAGAAACTCCGGCGTTCCAGAAGCATATGGAAAAGCAGGACGCGCTGGAACACAGCAAGCCACGTCTGACGCTGCTGCAAATGCTGAGCAAATATCGCGCCCAGATGCTGAAATGTATTGGCCTGGTGCTGCTGTTTAACGTCTCCAACTACATGCTGACCTCCTATATGCCAAGCTACCTGACCGGTATCCTCGGCCTGAGCGAGATGAGCAGCCTGCTGCTGATCCTGGTGGTGATGTTTGTGATGATGCCGCTGACGCTGTTTTCCGGGCACTGGAACGATCGCCTGGGCCGTCGTCCGGTTATTTTAAGCGGCGCTATCGGCCTGATTGTGCTGGCTATCCCAAGCATGATGCTGATTGGTTCCGGTAATATGTGGCTGGTGTTTGCCGGGCTGATCATCCTTGGCGTGCTGCACACCTGCTTTAGCGGCTCGATGCCGGCCACGCTGCCTGCGCTGTTTGCCACGGATATTCGCTATAGCGCGCTGGCGATCGGCTTTAACCTGTCCGTTTCGCTGTTTGGCGGCACCACGCCGCTGATTACTACCTGGCTGGTGGAAACGACGCATAACCTGATGATGCCGGCTTACTATCTGATGGGCGCTGGCGCAATCGGCGTGATCACCGTCTTTACCATGCGTGAAACGGCACGTAAGCCGCTGACCGGTTCAGCGCCTGCGGTTGGCAGCGAAGCGGAAGCGCACAAGCTGGTGAAAAAACTCCGTCTGCGTCAGCAAAAGAAAGATGCGGCGGCGTCGGTTAAATAATATTTCTCGCCGTTATCAGATGACGGCTGGAAATAATTAGCGTTATGGAAAGGCGGCATTTAACGATGCCGCCTTTTTTATTTATAAGCGGGAAAGTGAGAAGGGCGTTAAATCAAATTCTGCGGTTTTTCCCTGAGCAAATTGCGCGGCGATTTCACCCAATACCGTGGCGAATTTAAATCCGTGTCCGCTTAGCCCGCTAATAATCAACCTGTCTGCTCCCAGCGTATCGATAATAAAATCTTCGTCCGCCGTATTATCGTAGGTACAGGCTTCACCACGCAGGCAAACGCCTACACCAGGTAAAAACTGCCGTAAAAATCCGAAGAGTTCGCTGCCGTCTTCAGCAACGGCGCCAAAAGGCTTACGTTGTTCCGGCGCGCTAATCGGCTGACCGCCGTTGTGCTTGCCGATTTTGATCGCGTTGTTTTCAGCAGGAAATCCATAAAAATGGGTGCCGTCCGGCATTTCCACGGCAAACGCGGGAAACTTATTATTTTCACTGTAGCGGCCGTCCGCCTGATGCCAGGCAAAGACTTTTCTGACAGGGGTGACAGGCAGTTCCGGCAGCAGCGTTTTGATCCAGGTTCCGGCGCTCAGCAGCAGCTTTTTGCCCCGGAAGGCGCCTTCCGGGGTCTGGACGACTTGCAGGCCGTCACGCTCCTCCAGCCCGGTGACCGCGCAGTTAAACAGCTGCGCGCAGCCCGCTTCTTTGCACAGGCGGATCAGGTGACGAATAGCCAGTTCGGATTTCAGATAGCCGGACTGCGGCTCGTAAATCCCCGTATAGTTTTCAGGGACGGCCAGCTGCGGCCAGCGCCGCATGGCATCTTCACCGCTGAAGATCTCCACCGGCAGGCTATAGGTTTCGGCGCTCTGCCGCACGTTGCGGATAAATTCGGAACGATCAGGCGCAAGATTCAGCACGCCGCTGCGCTGCATAATTCGCTCGCCGCACTGCTGCTCCAGCTCGTCCCACAGCTGCTGAGCGCGCAATACCATCGGCACGTAGCGGGCGCCTTCGCCGTAAGCGTGGCGAATTAAACGCGTGTCTCCATGATGGCTGCCTTCGCGATGGGGCGGATGCGCCCGATCGATCATCAGGACATTCAGTCCCGCCTGGGTGGCGTACCAGCCGGCCGCTGCACCTACCGAGCCGCTGCCCACCACAATTAAGTCATAAACCATCAGTACCTGGCTCCATCGGTTATACAGGCAGGCAGAATAGCAAAATGCGGCTGGAATGAAAAAAAATGCGGCAGAAATGAAAAAGGCACCCATTTGGGTGCCTTCAGGCCAACGCGGACGAAATTAGTGCTTTTTGTAGTCGCGATCCTGATATTCAGTAGCTTCTATCTTCGCTATGCCAGCTTCGAGAATGGAGATAAATTGTCTGGCAACATCGGTGGTCAGCCAGTAGGTCTGGCCCACTTCAGCTTCATCGTCTGGCTGTTCATTTGATGAAAGTGAATGCAGACGGATCATCATAGCATCGTAGCTGTCTACGGTACTGATATCCCACCCAACGAGGGGATGTGTCTGGATAACCTCTTTGTTTCTGTCCATTATAACCCCCTTATTACTCGTGTTAACAATGACAACGAAGTGATTTATCGAGGTTCAATGCGGCTTTTTTTCATAGAACAGGAAAATTATAACAGAAATTCCAATGTTCGCAGAATGAAATGTCGATCTGAGCCGATTGCCTTTAATTGTTACGGGATTGCGTACGCAGAAACTAAGAGCGGGTGCTCCCGATATAATAAATATCGGCAGCGAAATAACAATACTTGAGTAAATATTATTCACCCGGCTCGTTTGGCTAACTCATCGGCCAGCGCGGCGAAGTGCTGCCGCTTATTTTCATCATAATCTGAACGGGTCGCTTCCAGACGAAGCTTGTCGACCAGCCGCAGCGCGGCCTGTTCATCCAGGCACAAAGAGAGAGAGGAGAAAGCAACTTCCAGCACGCTCAGGCGGCGCTGTTGATCGGCGATCAGCGCCAGCAGCTCGCCAAACGTCATCGCTTCTTCAGGATTTTCAACATTCATGGCAGACCTCTTAGCCAGCGGCAGCAACGCATATTTGGTCACTCTACTATAGCCAGATTCCGTCAGGAGCAAAGAGGGGAGAAAAGAAAAAAGCCGGACGGCGAAGCCCGGCAAAAAACGGAAAGACCACGGGACGTCGATCAGTCGGTGATAAACCAGTCGTCGGCGCTTTCCCAGGTTTCCTGCAGGATATCGGTAATCTGGTCTTTTGCCTCTTTACCGCCGCCCATCACCGTCAGATTATTGGCTGCGGCGTAGCGTACCGAAACGCTGTGGGCGGATTCAGGAAATTGTTTGTCGATTCGCTTGCTCAGCTCGGCGCTCAGCGCATCGATGGCGCCAGCGGGCAGCGAGGTGGTTCTTGCTACAGTGACTTCAATACGCATAAAAGCCTCCGATGAATTCACTGTGAATATATACAGTAAGATCGGCGGAAGCAATCATTTTGTCTGAATTACAGCTCGACGCGCCAGTTCAGCGTTTCGCCAGCCAGGAACGGCACCAGCGTGTCTTCGCCCAGCGTGACGCTCTCCGGCACCGTCCACGGCTGACGCACCAGCTTCAGCGTGCCTTCATTCAGCGGCAGGCCGTAGAAGCGCGGGCCGTTCTCGGAACAGAACGCGGCGAAATGCGCCAGCGCGCCCAGCTCTTCAAACACGGTGGCGTAGGCGGGCAGGGAAGAAGGGGCATTAAAGACGCCTGCACAGCCGCAGCTGGCCTCCTTACGATGACGCAGGTGCGGCGCGGTGTCCGTTCCCAAAAAGAAGCGTTCGTGGCCGCTGGCGACCACTTTGCGCAGTGCTTCCTGATGCACGTTGCGCTTCAGGATGGGCAGACAGTAAAGATGCGGACGCACGCCGCCCACCAGCATATGGTTACGGTTGAACATCAGGTGCTGCGGGGTGATGGTGGCGCCAAGCAGATGATTGCCTTCCTGCACGTACTCAGCGGCCTCTTTGGTGGTGATATGCTCAAAAACCACTTTCAGCGCCGGATAGCGGTTGCGCAACGGCTCCATCACGGTTTCGATAAAGCGTGCCTCGCGATCGAAAATATCGATGTGCGCATCGGTCACTTCGCCGTGGATCAACAGCGGCATGCCGATTTTCTGCATCCGCTCCAGCACGGTGGCGATGGCATCGATATTGGTCACGCCGTGACTGGAATTGGTGGTCGCATGGGCGGGATAAAGTTTGGCAGCGGTAAACACGCCTTCGCTAAAGCCTTTCTCGACCTCGTCCGCAGCCAGCGAATCGGTCAGATAACAGGTCATCAGCGGCGTAAAACGGTGGCCTTCCGGCACGGCAGCCAGGA
This sequence comes from Erwinia sp. STN24, assembly GCF_041320675.1. Classification (NCBI taxonomy): domain Bacteria; kingdom Pseudomonadati; phylum Pseudomonadota; class Gammaproteobacteria; order Enterobacterales; family Erwiniaceae; genus Erwinia; species Erwinia sp. STN24. The sequence goes on from NZ_JBGGPM010000001.1 coordinate 322,823, forward strand.
TGCGATCGCGATAGGCCACGGCGGCGGCTACGCTGACAATGGGCGGCACCAGATTAGGCATAACGATTGCCCGACCGTTGACCTCGCTGGTGAAGGGCAGCACGGTTTTCAGCATCTCATCGTCTCGCAGATGGATATGCCAGTCGTCAGGGCGGCGGATAATAAGTTGCTGAGGGTGTGCAGTCATGAACAGGCTCCGGCAGAAGTGAAATCGTATGGCGCGATTTGGCCGGGTATCAAGGATAAAGGGAAAGCCAAACGTTTGCACCTGCTTTGTGAGGGCGGCAGCGATAATGTTGATATCTGCTGAGCTTTTTTCCCCCTTGCCGGAAAAGGCCAGTATTGTAACAACTTAGTTAGCCGCATTAATGCGCCTACGTTGAGAAGTAACCATTGGCAAAGGGTCAACTGGATGTTCTCTATGTTTTGGCAAATTAAAGGGAAAGTGGGCATAAAAAGGCATGGTGAAGGCGGCTTTAAAACTGATATTAAAGCAAATTTACTTATAATCGGCTGGCTTTTCAGGATGGAGGCGCTCCGTCGTTCTCGGCAGATGCGAATTTTTGGAAAGTAGGCAAGTCAAAAAAAGAGATATTATCAATTTCGCGTTTAGGTAGAAGGGTTTGAAAATCATCCAGGCCTAACCCAGACAAATTAATACCGTTTACTATTCCTTGCTGGATATATAACGACTGGTAGTTGACACTAAAAACCACGTTCAGAAAATTTTTGTCTCTGTAACCACTTAGCAAGGGCAACAGGCTAAAAAATTCACAGTCGCCATGTTCAAGCTGGGGGCAATAAACAACACCGACATAAACTTTGCGGGATTTTAGCGTAACAATAACTGGAAATTGCCTAACAGAGGCGTCAATAAGAAGTGTTTCTAAAGCATTGTAGCTGGCTGTGCGGGCAAGAACATTAAGACGTCGAACCTCTTTTTTTAGATACATTTTTCGAATAAAAGCGGCTATAGCAGATATGAGGACCGAACAAGCAGACCAGATTAGCATTTTTATTTCTTTAAGCTGAATCACGTCCGAGCCTGAAACAACGGGGAATAAGCGCCGCAATGTGTCCACAGATACCAATTCGCGCTCTGCCCAGCGGAAGATACCGCCTATACTCAGAGTAGAGCAAAGCGCCCAGCCCATACTGGAAAAGAAGACGCCATACACAGCTATGTAAAAATAAGCGTCCCACCCGGTAGTTCGCTTAAAGCTATACCTATGATTGAGTGAATTATTAACAAAGATATAACCACAAAGCAAAATGACCGCTAGCTGTAATGTACCCACTACTTCTTCTCTCTTCAGTCCCTTGACGAGATTTTAAAATATTTAAGCTGTTCAATGTGTTTAAGTATATTCTTTTTGACTTCCGGGTGTTCAAAGTCAACGGTAATAACGCCATATTTATCAATATGATAACGTCCCCTGTTATCAATGAGTTTTTGAGCGAGGTGTTCTGCCGGGCTTTTCATCGTTGTGTTATGAAACGCCACTCTGATTCGGTTATCCATAATGCCTCCTGCCTTCCTGGCGAAAGTTGGTTTACACATCGGGATTTAGTATAGATCAAATGTGTATGATTAAAAGCAAATTCAGTATCTTTACATGAAAGTGGCTAATGTATTGATCTTGCTACGCTGTGAATTTTTTCGGTTATATTTTCTATACCGTAGCGAATGCCTTAGTGATGAAGAGCTATTGTCGCTCAGAGCATATACAATCCTGAAAATGAAACTCAAACGTTGCTTTGCCCCCAGGCCTCATATATTCAGGCTAGTGCGTCAGGGTTTCCCGCAGCAGTCGGGAAACCCTGAGGTGTTAATCAGTAAATGGGATCACCAGCTCGCCAGGCTTCACTACCAGACCTTTAGCGAAACGCTTCGCCATCGACTCCGCCTTGCTGCGATCGGTGCTGAGCAGGTAAGCCGGCTTCTGATTGAAATACTCTTTCAGCGACTGATTCAGGTAGGGCGTCAGCGTATTCAGCACGCCCTGCATTTTCGCGGGCTGCGCCTGGACGTCGGTCAGCTGCATATCTTTCAGGAAGATTGCCCCCTTTTCCTTATCGAAAACAGGCTGCGCCTTCATGGTCAGCAGCATTTCCGCGTGCTGTGGGCCGAACAGCGAGCTGATGTCCACGGTAGCTTTACCGGTCAGCGTGACTTTGTCCGCCTCTTCGCGCCCGATTTTGCTGTTGAGATCGGTCAGGACAATATGGGCATCGATCAGCCCGGCCACGCCAATCTGCTTTTCATAATTATTATGCTTTTGCAGCGCCTGGTTTACTTCCTGCTCGCTGACGGAATATTGAGTCAGCTTGTTGCAGCCCGCCAGGCTCAGCGCCAGCATCAGGGCCATCGCGCCCCGCATAAGATTGTTCATAGTGCTCCTCGTCACGTTATGACGTCAGTTACCCCTTCTGACGCGCAGCGATAGCTTGCCCGACAAATGACAAAGAGTCACCCGGCAGGTGGGAAAAGTTGTGACGAAATAAGGCGGGGCCGTGAAAACGGCCCCGGAAGATCAGGCAGCCACGGAAGAAAGCAGATTGATCTGCGTCTGTTTCGCCATATTGTCGCGATAGTCAGCCACGCGGCTGGGATAGTCAACGCCCGCGACCAGGGTCAGGGAACGCAGCACCGGGAAAAGGTGGATATCATCCAGCGACAGCTCGCCGTTCACCGCGTTGGGCTTCACAATCAGCTTGTCGAGCTTGCGCAGATCGTCATTGATATTTTTAATAAAGCCTGCGGAATGCTGCCTCAGCTCGTCAAAGCTGCCGACGCTGGCTTCTTTTTTCTCCGTGAAGTAGCGGCGCGCTTCGGGCGTGGCGAACTCGGCAAAGGATGCCGTGGCGATGCGAGGCAGCAGCAGCTTGTTCAGATAGCTGTTAACGTGACGCAGCCAGTCGCTGATCGCGGGATTAGGACGGCCCGTCAGCAGCGGCTCGCCGTCGCTTTTATCAACAAAGGCGACGATATCCAGGCTTTCCGGCATGCAGCTGCCGTCTTCTTTCATCAGGATCGGCGCCATTTTTTGTCCGATCAGCTTCTTCGGCGTTTCTTCATCGTCATTCAGCATCACCACCAGTTCGACCGGCAGGTTTTTCAGGCCAAAGATCATGCGTGCCTTTACGCAGAACGGACAGTGTTCGTAAATAAACAGTTTCAAAAGTGCCTCCTTACAGCGATAAAGGTAACGGCAAATACCATTAACCTTCTTAATGTATGCAGGGAGTATGGAAGAGAACGGCTGACAGGGCAAACCGGTGCGCCAGCTATCGTGCGTTTCAGCCGTTTCCGCCATTCACAACGGGAATATTTCCCGGCATTATTTTACCCGACTGCAATCAGGCGGTTATAGTAAAAAGACGTGCCGTCGACGCAACGCGGCGCTTTTATTTATGATCGGCTGAATTCAGGAGAGAAGATGTTTGGCTATCGTTCCGCAGCCCCTAAAGTGCGCCTGACTACCGACAGGCTGGTCGTGCGCCTGGTACACGAGAGAGACGCCTGGCGTCTGGCGGATTACTATGCGGAAAACCGGGCGTTTCTTAAGCCCTGGGAGCCGATTCGGGATGAAAGCCACTGCTATCCTTCCGGCTGGCAGGCGCGGCTGGGGCTGATCACCGATATGCATAAGCAGGGCAACGCCTACTATTTTGCGGTGATGGATCCGGACGAAAACGAAGTGCGCGGCGTGGCCAACTTCAGTAACGTGGTGCGCGGCTCGTTTCACGCCTGCTATCTGGGCTATTCGCTGGGGCAGAAATGGCAGGGACAGGGCATGATGTTCGAGGCGCTCCAGTCGGCTATTCGTTATATGCAGCGCCAGCAACATATGCACAGAATTATGGCGAACTACATGCCGCATAATCAGCGCAGCGGCAACTTACTGGCCCGGCTCGGCTTTGAAAAAGAGGGCTATGCCAAAGACTATCTGCTGATAGACGGACGCTGGCAGGATCACGTGCTGACCGCGCTGACCGCCAGAGAATGGACACCCGAACGACGTGGACCTCTTTGATGAAAATTCTTCTTTCGCCCGTTGAGGCGCGCATTATTGGCTGCCTGCTGGAAAAGCAGGTGACGACGCCCGATCAGTATCCCATGTCGTTGAACGGCGTGGTCACGGCCTGTAACCAGAAATCGAACCGCGAACCCGTGATGACGCTGGCTGAAACCGGCGTGCAGGATGCGCTGGACATGCTGGCGAAAAAGCATTTGGTTACCTCGTTTAGCGGATCCGGCCAGAGAGTGGTGAAATATGAGCACCGCTTCTGCAACAGCGAGTTCGGCCAGCTCAAATTTTCTGCCGCAGAGCTGGCGCTGGTGGCTACTTTGCTGCTGCGCGGCCCGCAAACGCCGGGCGAACTGCGCACGCGCAGCGCACGGCTGCATGAATTTGCCGATATGGCTGAGCTTGAGCGGACGCTGGAAAATCTTGCCGCGCGCGAGGACGGCCCCTTTGTCGTCCGGCTGGCGCGTGAGCCAGGCAAGCGGGAAAGCCGCTATATGCATCTGTTCAGCGGCGAGGTGGATGAGGCCGCGTTGCCCGCCTCTTCAGACGCACCAGAAAGCGGCGATTTGACAGAAAGAGTGGCGGAACTCGAGCGCCAGATGGCGGAAATGCAGCGGCAGCTGGCTCAATTGCTGAAAGGATCCTGATATGACGTTGCGTATAGGTATGGTGGGGCTGGGCAATATTGCGCAGAAAGCCTGGCTTCCGGTGTTGGCTGACGCGCAGGGCTGGCAGCTGGCGGGCGCGTTTTCCCCTAATCAGCAGAAGGCCCGCCCGATTTGCGACAGCTGGCGTATTCCTCTTTATGCCACGCTGGATGGATTGATTAACGACTGTGACGCGATCTTTGTGCATACCTCAACCGCCACGCACTTCAGCATCGTTAAACAGCTGCTGCTGGCGGGCAAGGATGTCTGCGTCGATAAACCGCTGGCGGCTACGCTTGCCGAAGCCGAACAGCTGGTGGCGCTGGCGCAGCAGCGTGGCCGCAAGCTGATGGTGGCGTTCAACCGCCGCTTTGCGCCTCGCTATCTGCAGCTAAAAGCGCTGGGCGGGCTGGCCTCGCTGCGCATGGACAAACACCGCAGCGACAGCGTCGGCCCGCGCGATCTCTTTTTTACGCTGCTGGACGATTATCTGCACGTCGTGGATACCGCGCTGTGGCTCGGTGGCGGCGGGGCGACACTGCAAAGCGGTACGCTGCTGACCAATGACGACGGCGAAATGCTCTATGCCGAGCACCATTTTCAGGTCGACAAGCTGCAAATCACCACCAGTATGCACCGTCGGGCGGGCACCCAGCGCGAATCGGTGATGGCGATAGCGGACGGCAGCGTCTGGCAGGTTGACGATATGCGGGAGCTACGGCAGGAAACGGCCGGTCGCCTCGTTATCGATCCCGTTCCCGGCTGGCAGAGCACGCTGGAACAGCGTGGTTTCGTCGGCGTGGCGCGCCATTTTATCGACTGCGCGCAAAATCAGACTATGCCGCAAACCTCCGGCGAGCAGGCGCTGGCGGCGCAGCGCGTCATTGAAAAGCTCTGGCGCGACAGCGACAGGGAATAATGCTGTAACAATAGGATGTGGTTATTTCACGGCATATCAGTAGACTATGCCAGCTTTCGCGCCGTCTGAAGCGGCCGGATGATAACCGTGGCGCGCCACCTCCTTTAAAAGAATCGAAGATCATGAACCTGTTGAAATCCCTGGCAGCGGTCAGCTCGATGACCCTGTTTTCTCGCGTGCTGGGCTTTGCGCGCGATGCCATCGTGGCAAGAGTGTTCGGCGCGGGAATGGCAACCGACGCCTTCTTTGTCGCCTTTAAACTGCCGAACCTGCTGCGCCGCATCTTTGCCGAAGGCGCCTTTTCTCAGGCCTTTGTGCCGATCCTCGCGGAGTACAAAAGCAAGCAGGGCGAGGAGGCGACGCGGGTGTTTATCGCCTACGTCTCGGGGCTGTTAACGCTGGCGCTGGCGATTATTACCGTGGCCGGGATGTTTGCCGCGCCCTGGGTGATTTTAGTGACCGCGCCCGGCTTTGCCGATACGGCCGACAAGTTTGCGCTGACTTCAGCGCTGCTGCGCGTCACCTTTCCCTATATCATGCTGATTTCGCTGGCCTCGCTGACGGGCGCGATCCTGAATACCTGGAACCGCTTTTCCGTGCCGGCCTTTGCGCCGACGCTGCTGAACATCAGCATGATCGGCTTTGCGCTGTTCGCGGCCCCGCATTTCCATCCGCCGGTGATGGCGCTGGCCTGGGCCGTGGTGGTCGGCGGCGTCTTACAGCTGGGCTATCAGCTGCCGCATTTAAAGAAAATTGGCATGCTGGTGCTGCCGCGCCTTAACCTGAAGGATGCGGGCGTCTGGCGGGTGATGCGCCAGATGGGACCAGCGATCCTGGGCGTGTCCGTCAGCCAGATTTCTTTGATTATCAACACTATTTTCGCTTCATTTCTGGTTTCCGGTTCCGTTTCCTGGATGTACTACGCCGACCGCCTGATGGAGTTTCCTTCCGGGGTGCTGGGCGTGGCGCTGGGCACCATTTTGCTGCCCTCGCTGGCCAAAAGCTTCGCCAGCAATAATCACGATGAATATAACCGTCTGATGGACTGGGGACTGCGCCTCTGCTTCGTGCTGGCGCTGCCAAGCGCGGTTGCACTGGGGATCCTCGCTAAGCCGCTGACCGTCGCGCTGTTTCAGTATGGGAAATTCTCCGCGTTTGACGCGGCCATGACCCAGCGCGCGCTGGTCGCCTATTCGGTCGGCCTGATGGGGCTGATCGTGGTGAAAATCCTGGCGCCGGGCTTTTATTCGCGGCAGGACATCAAAACGCCGGTCAAAATCGCCATCGTGACGCTGATTATGACGCAGGTAATGAACCTGGCCTTTATCGGCCCGCTGAAACATGCCGGTTTGTCGCTGTCGATTGGTCTGGCGGCCTGTCTGAACGCCGCGCTGCTTTACTGGCAGCTGCGCAAACAGAAAATATTTCTGCCACAGCCTGGCTGGTTCAGCTTTTTGCTGCGTTTGGTTATCGCGGTTATCGCTATGGCGGCCGCGCTGACAGGGATGATGTGGGTCATGCCGGAATGGGCGCAGGGCAATATGCTGATGCGTTTGCTGCGTCTGGCGGCGGTCTGCGCCGTTGGCGGCGGCGTCTACTTTGCGGTGCTGGCGCTGCTGGGATTCCGCGTTAAGGATTTCGCCCGCACTACGGCCATATAAAGCAAAACCCCGTTGCAAAACGGGGTTTTTAGCTTCTGCACTCACTAAAACGCAAACCCCGGCGCAGGCCGGGGTAGTGACGGCGCTTTATACCTTACGGCTGATAAAGCCGCTTGAAGTTGCCTGGCCGTTCGGGCCATAAAACTTCTGGGTCTGATAGGGCTTTAATACCTCAATCGCCTTTTCCGTAAAGGTGATTTGATGGTTAAGCAACATCCCGTTATGCAAATTAGTATCGCGCAGTTTTACCGTCTGCTCCTGTAGCGCAGCCCAGCGACGAGCCATTTCCGGCTGACCGCTGTAGGGCGCGTGGAAGCCCGCTTCTTTCTCCGCATCGCGGCGCAGCTGCTCAAGGAAATTGAGCGTGGCCAGCAGCGAACTTTTATCTTCCGTAATACGTTGCAGCAGGCTGCTGTTGATCTGACCGCTCGAGAGCTGTTGTTGCTCTGCCGCCATTACGTCAGACAGACTTTTCAGGACTTCCAGCATTTTATCGAGCGCGTTCAACAGTTTAGTCATTTACCTGATTAACCTTTTAAAGAGTCTTTGGCTTGCTGGATCAGGGCGTCGGCGATTTTGCCGGTGTCCATTTTCAGTTCGCCGTTACGGATGGCGGTCTTCAGCTGCTCAACGCGCGCGGTATTAATATCCTGCGAGCTGGATTTGGTCAGCTGTGACTGTGCGCCGCTCAGTACCACCTGGGTACCTGATTCGGTTGTTTTTGTCTCTACCTTCTGCGCCTTCGGCGTAGCCATTTCAGGAAGATCGCGAGGCTGCACGGTACTGGCCGGCTTCATAGGTTGAGTTCTGTCAATGCTCATAATCTGGCTCCAGTTTGCTCAGGCAAATAGCGGCCTGAATTGCTCAAGTGTATTACGTCTGTTATTTACACTATCGGCAGAGATGAAGCCATCTTTAACGCTTTACAACGATATAAGAATATTCCCATCGGAGCCGACTTTCCCGCTCACAATCTGCCCTGAATTCATGCGTACTCTGACCGGCTGCGCCGCCGTGGCGTTGTTCATGGCGCGGCCCTCGCTGGCGACGTTAAAACCGTCTCCGCTGGCGATAACATTGACGTTGTCGCCGGCCTTCACGCGCCACGGCTGGCGCACCATCATCATCGTCAGCGGCTGGCCGGGCACGATGTCCCGCAGCGCGACAGCGTCGGCCACGTCGGCCATATTGATTACCGCACGCGCCGGCAGCGTATCCAGACGGCCATGCACCACTTTTAAATCGTCCGCGGTCAGCGCGGTACCGCGCACGACCTGGCGAGCCGCCACCAGATAATCGCCTTCAACCTGCACCTGTACCTGTAGATAGCGCCGGTTCTGGCCACAGTTGGCGGCCACGCTCATGTTGCCCCACATCCGGCTATTGCCCGGTAAGGAAAATTGCGGTGCATCACAGGCGGGCCACTGCCCCTGCGGCGTTTTCACTACCACGCTCAGGGTATCGGCACCCTGGCCGGTTTCCCCATAGCGGGCTTTAAAAAATTGATTGAGCTGGGCCGTCAGGTCGGCGGCGCTGGCGCTAACCGTTGCCAGACTCAGACTCATCAGGAAGAGAGTCAACACACGCATATTTTTCATCCTCGCTGCAACATGGCGACGATTCTACGCACGGGGCCGCAAAGTCAAGGCGCAAATTAACGACGCTTTTTAGCGCTATTCTGCCGATCGGATTAATCCTAACCCGCTTATTCTCTCCCCACTGAATTTTCAATTGCGGAGGAAACATGCTCGACAAACTCGACGCAGCCCTACGGTTTAACACTGAAGCACTTAACCTGCGTGCACAGCGGCAGGAAATCCTGGCATCCAATATCGCTAACGCGGACACGCCAGGCTATCAGGCGCGCGATATCGATTTCGCCAGCCAGCTGAGCAAAGTGATGGAGCAGGGGCGAGCGCAGGGAACGGGCATGTCGCTGGCGGTCACCTCGTCACGCCATATTGCTGCGCAGTCTTCTGCACCGGCATCGATGGATCTGATGTACCGCGTGCCGTCCCAGCCCTCGCTGGATGGCAACACGGTGGATATGGACCGCGAACGTACCGAATTTGCGGATAACAGCCTGAAGTATCAAACGGATCTGACTCTTATCAGCGGCCAGATCAAAGGCATGATGTCCGTATTACAGGGGCAATAATAAATGGCTTTACTGAACATTTTTAATATCGCCGGATCGGCAATGGCTGCCCAGTCGCAGCGCCTGAACGTCAGCGCCAGTAACCTGGCCAACGCCGACAGCGTAACCGGGCCGGACGGTCAGCCTTACGTGGCGAAGCAGGTGGTTTTCCAGACCGATGCGGCGCCAGGCGCTGCGACCGGCGGCGTACGCGTCGCGCAGGTAGTGGACGATCCTACGCCAGCGAAGCTGGTTTACGAACCGGGCAACCCAATGGCCGACGCGAAAGGTTACGTCAAGATGCCAAACGTGGACGTGGTCGGGGAAACGGTTAACACCATGTCGGCGTCGCGCAGTTACCAGGCCAACGTTGAAGTGCTGAACACCGTTAAACAAATGATGATGAAAACCCTGACGATGGGTCAATAAGGAACAGACAGATGGGCATTACCGTTGGCGTTAATGAGTCACTTGACAACACAGCTATTACTTCTTCGTCGTCGACTACCGATAAAACGGCAGCCGACCTGCAAAGTAACTTCCTGACCCTGCTGGTCACGCAGTTAAAAAACCAGGATCCGACGAACCCAATGGATAACGGCCAGCTGACTACACAGCTGGCACAGATCAATACCCTGAGCGGCATTGAAAAACTGAACACCACGCTGGGATCGATTTCCGGCCAGATCAACAGCGGACAGTCTTTGCAGGCTTCCACCCTGATCGGCAAAGGCGTGATGGTTAACGGCTCGCAGGTGCTGGTCGGCAGCGGTCAGACCACGCCGTTTGGCGTTAGCCTGGAACAGGCTTCAACGGCGACCACCGCCACCATTACCGATCCTTCTGGCAAGGTAGTGCAAACCATTAACCTGGGTGCGCTCAGCGCCGGCGTCCACACCTTCTCCTGGGATGGTTCGTCAGCAGACGGCACCACCGCAGGCGACGGCAAATATAACGTGGCCATCAGCGCCAGCAACGCTACCGGACAGCTGGTCGCGCAGCCGCTGAATTATGCATTAGTCAATGGGGTTACTAACGACACCAGCGGTGCCGTTCTCGACCTCGGCACGATGGGTAAGACCACCATCGCGAATGTTCGTCAGATTATTTAACTTAACCCCGATTCAGGAATACACACATGGCATTTTCTCAGGCAGTCAGCGGTTTAAACGCAGCATCCAGCAACCTGGACGTTATCGGCAACAACATCGCCAACTCCGCAACGGTGGGTTTTAAATCCGCTACCGTTTCCTTCGCTGATATGTTCGCCGATTCTAAAGTCGGTCTGGGCGTAAAAGTAGCTGCGGTAACCCAGGACTTTAACGACGGTACGACCACTTCTACCAGCCGTGGCCTGGACGTGGCAATCAGCCAGGCCGGCTTCTTCCGTATGGCTGACGCCAGCGGCGCGGTTTACTACAGCCGTAACGGCCAGTTCACGCTGGACGCTAACCGTAACATCGTTAACGCCAACGGCCTGCAGCTGACCGGTTATCCGGCAACCGGCACGCCGCCAACCGTGCAGACCGGTGCTAACCCGGTTGCGCTGAGCGTACCAACCACGGCGATGGCGGCGAAATCCACCAGCGCAGCGGCACTGGTAGCTAACCTGAACTCAACCGACAGCGTGCCGACGACCACGCCGCTGGATATTAACAACACCAGCTCTTACAACAGCAAAGCGTCAATGACCACCTATGACTCGCTGGGTAACGAGCACAACCTGAACCTGTACTTCACCAAAACGGCTGACAACGCCTGGACGGTGAACGTGAAGGACGGCAGCTCGGCGAACCCAACCGCTGACGTGGGCACGTTCAACATGACTTTTGATACCAGCGGCCAGATGACATCCACCGCGACGCAGGCGATTACGCTGGCGGGCCTGAACGGTTCTGCTGCCACTAACTTCACGCTGAACATGGCGGGCAGCCAGCAGCAGAACACCGGCACCAGCACCTTCGGCAACCCAACGCAGGATGGTTACAAGCCGGGCGAACTGACCAGCTACCAGATCAACAACGACGGCACGGTAGTAGGTAACTACTCCAACGAGAAAACCCAGACCCTGGGTCAGATCGCCCTGGCTAACTTTGCTAACCCGGAAGGCCTGAAGTCTGAAGGCAACAACGTGTGGTCAGCAACGGCTTCTTCTGGTCAGGCGCTGGTTGGCCTGGCGGGCACCGGTAACCTGGGTACGCTGACCGCAGGCGCGCTGGAGTCTTCCAACGTCGACCTGAGTAAAGAACTGGTCAACATGATTGTGGCACAGCGTAACTATCAGTCTAACGCCCAGACCATTAAAACACAGGACCAGATCCTCAACACCCTGGTCAACCTGCGTTAATTCGGCTAACAGGGGAGTCAAATGGATCACGCGATATATACCGCAATGGGGGCTGCCAGTCAGACCCTCCAACAGCAGGCAGTCACGGCGAACAACCTGGCCAACGCCTCCACGCCTGGCTTCCGTGCGCAGCTGAACGCGCTGCGCGCCGTGCCGGTGCAGGGCGAGTCACTGCCGACCCGTACGCTGGTGACGGCTTCGACGCCGGGCTCAGATATGACCCCGGGCGCGATGGACTACACGGGACGTTCGCTGGACGTCGCCGTTCGTCAGGATGGCTGGCTGGCCGTGCAGGCTCAGGATGGCGCTGAGGCCTACACCCGCAACGGCAACATGGAGCTGAACCCGGCCGGACAGCTCACCATCCAGGGCAAACTGGTGATGGGCGACGGCGGACCGATTGCCGTACCGCAAGGCTCGGAAATCACCATTGCCGCTGACGGTACGATTACCGCGCTGAACCCTGGCGATCCGCCGAACGCCACTGTCCAGCTGGGACGTCTGAAGCTGGTAAAAGCCACCAGCTCGGAAGTCACTCGCGGCGACGACGGCCTGTTCCGTCCGACCGGCGCAGCGCAAACCCTGCAGGCCGATGCGACCATTCAGGTGATGCCTGGCGTACTGGAGGGCAGCAACGTCAGCTCCAGCCAGACCATGGTCGATATGATCGCCAACGCACGCCGCTTTGAGATGCAAATGAAAGTCATCTCCAGCGTCGATGAAAACGAACAACGCGCTAACCAGCTGCTGTCAATGAGCTAAGAGCAGAGGAACTAACATGATTAACTCTTTATGGATTGCCAAAACCGGTCTTGATGCTCAGCAGACCAATATGGACGTTATCTCGAACAACCTGGCGAACGTCAGCACCAACGGCTTTAAACGCCAGCGTGCCGTGTTTGAAGATCTGATGTATCAGACCATTCGTCAGCCTGGCGCGCAGTCTTCTGAACAGACTTCTCTGCCTTCCGGGATGCAGCTGGGTACCGGTACTCGTCCGGTAGCGACCGAGCGTCTGCACACTCAGGGCAACCTGAACAAAACCGACTCATCGAAAGATGTGGCGATCAGCGGGCAGGGTTATTTCCAGGTACAGATGCCGGACGGCACGCTGGCCTATACCCGTGACGGCTCTTTCCAGACTGACCAGAACGGCCAGCTGGTGACCAACGCCGGTTTCCCGGTGCAGCCGGCGATCACTATCCCGGCCAACGCCCTGAACATGACTATCGGCCGTGACGGCGTGGTCAGCGTGACGGTGCAGGGTCAGACCCAGCCTACGCAGGTCGGCCAGCTGACGCTGAGCACCTTTATTAACGATGCTGGCCTGGAAAGCAAAGGTGAAAACCTGTACCAGGAAACGCAGTCATCGGGCGCGCCGACCGACAGCACGCCGGGCAACAACGGTGCGGGCCTGCTCTATCAGGGCTACGTTGAAACCTCCAACGTAAACGTTGCCGAGGAGCTGGTCAGCATGATCCAGACTCAGCGCGCCTATGAGATCAACAGTAAGGCAATCAGCACGTCCGATCAGATGCTGGCCAAACTGACTCAGCTGTAAGTAAGACCGTGCCGGGTTCGCCCGGCGCTTAATAAAAGCTTTCTCTAATGATTAAAGGTTAATTCCATGGCGAAGCAAATTTCAGTGCCTGGACGCTTGTTAGTAGCCTTAGCGCTTCTGACGCTTAACGGTTGTGCTTTAGTTCCACGTCAGCCCCTGGTTGAAGGTTCGACAACGGCCCAGCCGCTGGCCGCTTCGCCGCCTGTGGTTAACGGCTCCATTTTTCAGGGCGTGATGCCGATGAACTACGGCTACCAGCCGCTGTTCGAGGATCGTCGTCCACGTAATATCGGCGATACGCTGACCATTACCCTGCAGGAAAACGTCAGTGCGAGCAAAAGCTCCACGGCCTCCGCAGGACGTGACGGTAGCGCATCCCTTGGTCTGACGGCGCTGCCTTCCGCGCTGACCGGCCTGCTGGGCGGCGAAAAAACCAATATCGACGCCAACGGCAAGAGCGACTTTGCAGGTAAAGGCGGCGCAACGGCGAACAACACCTTTATCGGCGTCATCACCGTGACCGTGAATCAGGTGCTGCCGAACGGCAACCTGAAAGTGGTTGGTGAGAAACAGATTGAGATTAACCAGGGTACGGAATTTATCCGCTTCTCGGGCGTGGTTAACCCACGCACCATCAGCGGCAGCAACAGCGTAGTTTCGACCCAGGTGGCGGATGCCCGCATTGAGTACGTCGGCAACGGCTATATCAATGAGGCACAGACGATGGGCTGGCTGCAACGGTTCTTCCTGAACCTGTCACCATTCTAAGAGGTTAAAATGCGTAAGATTATTCGATTCACCCTGCTGCTGCTGACTGCGGTCAGCGCTTTTGCCCACGCCGATCGCATTCGCGATTTGACCACGGTTGGCGGCGTGCGCGACAACTCCCTGATCGGTTACGGTCTGGTTGTCGGGCTGGATGGATCCGGTGACCAGACTACCCAGACGCCGTTTACCACGCAAAGTCTGAACAACATGCTGTCGCAGCTGGGCATTACCGTGCCCAGCGGCACCAACATGCAGCTGAAAAACGTCGCGGCGGTGATGGTCACCGGCAAGCTGCCTGCCTTTGGCCGTCAGGGCCAGGTGATTGACGTGGTGGTTTCTTCTATGGGTAACGCCAAAAGCCTGCGCGGCGGCACGCTGCTGATGACCCCGCTGAAAGGCGTGGATAACCAGGTTTATGCGCTGGCGCAGGGCAACATTCTGGTGGGCGGTGCGGGCGCTTCTGCCGGCGGCAGCAGCGTCACGGTTAACCAGGTAAACGGCGGCCGCATCACCGGCGGTGCGACTATCGAACGTGAACTGCCGAACAGCTTCGGCGCGTCTAACGTGATCAACCTGTTCCTGAACGAAGAAGACTTCAGCATGGCGCAGCGTATCGCTGACGCGATTAACGGTCGCTACGGCTCTGCTCAGGCGCTGGATGGCCGTACCGTGCAGGTACAGGTTTCCGCTAACGGCACCTCTCAGGTTCGCCTGCTGGCTGATATCCAGAACATCGATGTTTCCGTGCCGATTCAGGATGCAAAAGTGATTATCAACTCGCGCACCGGCTCGGTGGTAATGAATCGCGAAGTGATGCTCAGCTCCTGCGCTATCGCTCAGGGCAACCTGTCGGTCACGGTTAACCAGCAGCAGAACGTCAGCCAGCCGAACACGCCGTTCGCAGGCGGCCAGACCACGGTCACGCCACAAACGCAGATCGACCTGCGCCAGAGCGGTGGCGCGCTGCAAAGCGTAAACGCCAGTGCCAACCTGAACAGCGTTGTTCGTGCCCTGAACGCCTTAGGCGCCACGCCGATCGACCTGATGTCCATCCTGCAATCAATGCAGAGCGCGGGCTGTCTGCACGCCAAACTGGAAATTATCTGATGAGCAACGCCCAGTCTCTGATGGGAGCCGCCTACGACAGCGGCTCACTGAACAACCTGAAACGCCAGGCCAGCAACGACCCGAAAGCGCACGCACGGGAAGTCGCCAAACAGGTAGAAGGGATGTTCGTGCAAATGATGTTGAAAAGTATGCGCCAGGCGCTGCCGCAGGATGGTCTGCTGAGCACCGAACAGACGCGTCTTTATACCTCAATGTACGATCAGCAGATTGGGCAGGAAATCGCCTCGAAAGGGCTTGGCCTGGCCGACATGATGGTCAAGCAGATGGAGCAGGCGCAGGCGCCCGATGAGAAAGCGGGCACCGTGCCGATGAGGCTGGATAAAGACTTTATCAACACGCTGCCGCCGCTGGCGATGGCGATGGAAACAGAGCAGGAGCGGATCGTTCGTCAGGCCGTACCGCGCCTGCCTGCTTCGCCGGACAGACCGCTCAGCGGCGACAGCGCTGACTTTATTGCCAAACTGTCGCAGCCGGCGAAAGAAGTCAGCGCCGGTACCGGTATTCCTCATCACCTGATCCTGGCGCAGGCCGCGCTGGAGTCTGGCTGGGGCCAGCGGCAGATCATGACCGCAGAAGGCAAGCCAAGCTTTAACCTTTTCGGCATTAAGGCGACGGGCAGCTGGCAGGGCAAAACTACCGAAATCACCACCACCGAATATGAGCACGGCGAAGCGAAAAAGGTGAAAGCCAAATTCCGCGTTTATGACTCCTATTTCGATGCGCTGAGCGACTACGTGAAGCTGATTGCCAACAACCCGCGCTACCAGGCGGTGACCACGGCGGCAACGCCGGAGCAGGGCGCGCAGGCGCTTCAGGCGGCAGGCTACGCCACCGATCCGAAGTATGCGCAGAAGCTGGTGGGAATGATCCAACAATTCAAGAACATGGGCGAGAAAGTAGTGAAAGCCTATAGCCAGGATATCGGCGATTTGTTCTGATTTTCCGCTCAAGTTTGCCTTATTTTTGCCGATAACGTTTAAAAGCCGGTTCCGCATCAGCGCATGCCGGCAACCGATTGTAATGCCGGCCCGTGCTGGAGCAATAAGGAACCGACATGTCTAACTTAATTAACACCGCTATGACCGGTATCAACGCCGCTTCGGCCGCGCTGAGCACCACCAGTAACAACATCAGCAATTACAACGTTGCTGGCTATTCACGTCAGACTACGGTTCTTGCCCAGGCAAGCAGCACGCTGAACGGCACGCAGTATTATGGCAACGGCGTGGCGGTGGCCAGCGTCAACCGCGAATACGATGCCTTTATTACCAATCAGCTGCGCAGCGCCAGCACCCAGTCCAGCGCGCTGACCACGCAGTACAGCCAGCTGTCCAACATTGACGATATGTTTTCCAGCACCACCAATACGCTGTCGACCACCGTGCAGGATTTCTTCTCTTCGCTGCAAACGCTGGTCAGCAACGCCTCCGACTCGTCTTCGCGTCAGGCGGTATTGGGTAAGGCCGACGGTCTGGTTAACCAGTTCAGGGTTACGGATACTTATTTACGTAACGTAGACAGCAGCCTGAGCACCTCGATCACCTCCAGCGTCGATCAGATCAACGGCTACGCTAAGCAGATCGCCAATATCAACCAGCAGATCACCAAGCTGAAAGGCGCGGGCGCGGGCAACGAGCCTAACGATCTGATGGATCAGCGCGATCAGCTGGTCAGCGATCTGAACAAAATTGTCGGCGTAACCGTCAGCCAGCAGGACGGCGGCAGCTATAACATCAGCATCGGCAACGGTATTTCGCTGGTGCAGGGCGACAGCTACAGTAAGCTGGCCTCCGTTTCTGCCAGCAGCGATCCGAGCCGTAAAACTATCGCTATGGTGGATAATACCAGCGGTAAGGCGACGGAAATCCCGGAAAGCCTGGTGACCACCGGCTCGCTGGGCGGCCTGCTGGCTTTCCGCACCGATCTGGATAATACCCGTAACCAGCTTGGCCAGATGGCGATGGCGCTGGGCGACAGCTTCAATACCCAGCACAAAGCGGGCTATGACAGCAACGGCGACGCGGGCGAGGCCTTCTTTAACCTCGGCGGCCCGTCGGTGACGTCCAACACCAATAACAGCAAGACGGCTTCGCTTTCGGCAGCCTGGACCGATACCAGCGCGGTAAAAGCGTCTGATTATAAGGTGAGCTACGACACCAACGGCTGGAGCGTAAAGCGTCTTTCCGACAATGCCAGCGTGTCCGCGAACCCGTCTACGGACGCCAGCGGCAACACCACGCTGAACTTTGATGGCCTGCAGCTGACGGTGTCCGGTACGCCAACGGCGAAGGACAGCTTCCTGGTGAAGCCGGTTGCCAACGTTATCACCAATATGAGCGTCAATATCACCGACGAAGCTAAAGTCGCCGCTGGCGATGCCGATAATGGTGTGAGCAACAACAAAAATGCTCAGTCGCTGCTGGATTTGCAGACCAAAAAAGTGATCGGCGGCAGCAGCACGGTGACGCAGGGCTACGCCAGCATGGTTGCCTCTATCGGTAACAAAACCAGCAACCTGCAAACGACCAGCACCACGCAGGGCAACGTGGTGACGCAGCTGACCAATCAGCAGCAGTCCGTTTCCGGTGTGAACCTGGATGAAGAATACGGCAACCTGACGCGCTATCAGCAGTATTACACGGCCAATGCGCAGATTTTGCAGACCGCCACGACCATATTTAACGCGCTGATTGGCGCCGTAAGCTGATTCCTCAGAAGGATAAAATCATGCGTTTAAGCACCACAATGATTTATGACCAGCAAATGCGCGGCATTTCTGATTCGCAGGCCAGCTGGCTGAAGTCAGGCGAACAGTTATCGACCGGCAAACGCGTGGTCAGGCCCTCGGACGATCCGGTCGCGGCGGCCCAGGCCGTTGTGCTGTCTCAGGCTCAGGCCGAGACCAGCCAGTACAAAACGGCGCGTAACTTCGCCACCAGCAGCCTGTCGCAGGAAGCCACCAATCTGTCTCAGGTGACCAGCGTGATCACCCAAGCGCAAACGGCGGTAGTGGCGGCTTCAACCGGCACGCTGTCGGACGAAGACCGCTCGACTTATGCAACCACGCTCACCAGCCTGCGCGATCAGCTGATGAACCTGGCGAACTCTACGGACGGTAACGGCCGCTATATTTTCGCTGGTTACAAGTCCGATACGGCACCTTTCACTCAGGATGCCAGCGGCAACGTCGCCTACAGCGGCGGCGATACCGCCATCAGCCAGAAAGTGGATGCCAGCCGCACCATGACCACCAGCCATACCGGCAGCCAGGTCTTTACTTCGCTGACCAGCAATGCGGTGGCGGAGCCGGACGGCAGCGCCAGTGAAAGCAACATCTTCACCACGCTGAACACGGCGATTAACTCGCTGAAGCAGCCGCTGGCGAATGCGGACGGCGCGACCAAAGATGCGGCGGCAGCGGATATGGCTAAGGCCAACCGTGGCCTGCGTAACTCCATGAACAACGTGCTGAAAGTTCAGTCCGAAGTGGGTACGCAGCTGAGCGAGCTGGACAGCATTGAAGCGAAATCTGACGATACCGCGCTGAGCCAGGCGACCCAGATGAGTAATCTGGTAGATGCCGATTACACCAGCACGATTTCGTCTTACACCATGAAGCAGGCTGCGCTACAGGCGTCTTATAAAGTGTTCAGCTCCATGTCGCAGATGTCGCTGTTTAAAATGAATTCTTAGGTTTACCCATTTTGGACGCGCTTAAACCGGGTGCGTCCGTTTTTTCCCCGTCTTCAGATTAACCTCCTGACGACGGGTTTTTTTTGCCTGTTGTTTGCTTATTCCACCACCAGCGACGTGCCGGTAGTATAGAAATGTTTGCCGGCAATATAGTGCAGGCTGCGCCACTCATCGCCCGCTTCTTCAAAGTGCCAGTGACCTTCTCTGAACACCCGGCTGTCAGCCCACGCGCTTTTAATTTCCCCGATAAATAAATCATGATCCTGCTGATTTTGTTCAAGCGGGATAAGATGACAAAAAAGCCAGGCGGCACAGCCTGCCACCAGCGGCGGCGCAACTTCCGGCACGGAGAAAAGATCCACGCCCGATTTCAACAGTTTATCCTGCTCTTGATGGCGTGAATGGGTGCCCAGGTAATGCACAAGGTCGGCCTGCGCGGCGGTGGGAACCTGGATAACAAACTGACCGCTGGCTTCAATCAGGCGGCGGGTAAAGGCGCTTTTATCAAGCACCACCGTTAATTTTGCCGGTTTGAAATCCAGTCCGCACGCCCAGGCGGCGGACATCACGTTTTCGACGCCTTCATGTGTTGCCGACACCAGGATTGTTGGGCCGTGATTGATCAGCCGATAAGCTTTTTCGAGTTCAACAGGTTGAAAAAAAGCATCCATAAATAGCCTCCTTTGAAATGGATAAATAAAGCTAAGCGTGGCGGCGGGATATGACAATGCCGGATGGCATCCCTTCACCGGAGTAACCGCTTCCGGTAACGAAACCACGTGTAAAACAGTCGCTTCTGCATGTCATTTGCTGACAATCTGCACTGCCCGTACCAAAAGGAAGCGACACGCCGGGTAAACCGGTTATGTTAAGCGGCACCGTCGCCCCTTGCAGACAGGTTGCGTCAACGCTTTGCCCCGCAATAGTAAACTGTTCAACGCCATGTTTATGAGCAGGAACTGGCAGCACTTACGTAATCAGCACGTCATAGCGTGAAAAATAATCGGCAACGCCATCGCGTAGCCGCCTGGCTGGCCTGATCCCGACCAAGGCCGGAAATCGAGCGTTTGGCGCGGATAATTACTATCAAAAATAATGATTAATAGCGGAGAAGCGGCGCATATCGTGCAGCCAGCATAGTATTGCGCCAGCTCAGGCAAAAAAAAACCCCGGTCAGTGACCGGGGCTTTTTATCAGCCTTGCTGCTTACTCAGGGCGGGTAGCCGGAGCCGTCGCCTGATGAGTGGCGGCATGACCACCTGCGGAACCTTTGCCTTCAAAGTTGAAGGAAGGACGCACCCAGTCGCTGTTGCGAGCAGGTTCTGCCTGGTACTCAGGCGCTGGCGCTTTGGTCATCGGTGCCGTGGCATGATGTTTAAAGGCCGGCGCGGCAACTTCAGGCTGCGCTTTTTCAGCAACGGCTGTTGTTGACGCTGGTGCTGCCTGAGCCTGTGGAGCAGCTTCAGCAGGTGCCTGAGGACGCGCTGGCGCAGCGGAAGCAACACGCGGTGCTTCAGCCTGTGCTGCTGGCGCTGCTGCTTCAGCCTGAGCCGGAGCCTCGGCCTGCGCTGCTGGCGCTGCTGCTTCAGCCTGGGCCTCAGTCTGTGCTGCTGGCGCTGCGGCTTCAGCCTGGGCCGGAGCCTCAGTCTGCGCTGCTGGCGCTGCGGCTTCAGCCTGTGCGGACGCAGAAGCAGGCTCGTCGCGACCGGCAACCGGCGTGTGCGGCTCGGAAGCCACTACGGGTGCTTTGACTTCTGGCGCGTTAAGCACTTCGGCTACCTGCTGCTCTGTTTGCTCGCTGACGTCGGCGGCGAAAGCCCGATCGGCAGCTTCGCTTTCTGCGGGTTCCGCAGCCGGGAAGGCGGCCTGTGCAACCTCTTGCGCGACTTCTTCGTCAGCGGCGGAGATAACGGCAGGTTCTTCATTCACCGGCGCAGCAATCGCAGCGTTGTCGGTTACGGCTGTTGGCGCTACGGCAGCAGCGATTTCAGCCGATGTTGTTGGCTCGACAGAGTCTGGCTCAGCGATATGTACCGGCTGCACTTCGTCCTGTACATCCTGCGGCAGGCTTTCAGCGGCCGCCACGGCAACGGGTGCGGCCGTCTCTTCGTGACCGTAATCCGGCACTACCGACTGCTCAATCTCATGGTTATCAGAGATATGGGCTACCGGATAGGAGACCCACACTTTACCTGAAGCCATTTCCGGGGAAGCGGCGGCAAAGGTCAGCGGCATCGGCGACTGGTTCGGGTAACGCTCGTCACGATAGCGACGACGACGCTGGCCGCTAACGCGCAGATGACGTGGCGAACGACGTGAACGACGAGGCATGCTGTTGGTGTCGCGCTCT
The DNA here is from genome assembly GCF_041320675.1 of Erwinia sp. STN24. Taxonomy (NCBI): domain Bacteria; kingdom Pseudomonadati; phylum Pseudomonadota; class Gammaproteobacteria; order Enterobacterales; family Erwiniaceae; genus Erwinia; species Erwinia sp. STN24. The sequence continues at coordinate 344,065 of NZ_JBGGPM010000001.1, forward strand.
TCCTCATCAGCTTCCACGATATCCACCGCTTCGGTCAGGGCTGGCTGCTGTTCTTCAGCTGGCGCGGCTTCTTCCGGCGCGAAAGAGCGGGCTGCGGTTTGCTCAGCCGTCTCGATACGCACTTTCTGGCTCAGCTGGCGCGGCTTACGACGCGACATTACCTGAACCTGCTCTTCACCCTGTTCAACAGCGACAGCCGCTTCTTCTTCTGGCAGTGCGCTTTCAACTTTTTCTTCCTGAGCGGCCAGGCGTTTTTCTTCCTGACGACGTTTGCGCTCGGCGCGCTGTTCGCGGCGTTGCTGCTGCTGCTCTTCACGCTGCTGGTTGCGAACTTCTTCACTGACCGGCGCATCATCCTGCGGCGTGACGTTGCGTTTGTTGCGACGATTCTCTTCGCGTGCTTCCGCCTGCGGATCGCTGTCGCGCACCATGCGCTCGTTACGATTGCTGTTGCGATTGTTGTTACGCTCGCCGTTGCGGTCGTTACGTTCGCCATTGCGGTCATTACGCTCGCCGTTGCGGTCATTACGCTCGCCGTTGCGGTCGTTACGTTCGCCATTGCGGTCATTACGCTCGCCGTTGCGGTCGTTACGTTCACCGTTGCGGTCGTTACGTTCGCCGTTGCGATCGTTACGCTCGCCGTTACGGTCGTTGCGTTCACCGTTGCGGTCGTTACGCTCGCTACGGTCACCGTAACGATCGCCATTGTTGCGGTCGCGACGGTTATTCTGACGGCGGTTGTTACGACGCTCGCTGCGCGGCGGGGTAGCTTCCGGCGCTTTCTCTTCTTCTTCCACCACGGCGGCAGGCTGAGGCTGTTCGGCTGGCTTCTCTTCGGCAGCGAACATCTTCTTCAGGCCACGCAGGAAGCGGCCGACCAGGCCCGGCTCGTTAGCAGCAGGCGCGGCGGCAGGCTGAGCGACAGCAGCAGGCTCGACAGGCGCTTCTGGTTCCGGCTCGTGCGGCACAGGCGGCGCATCCGGCATTACAAACGCGGCCAGAGCTGGTTGCTCAGGACGTTTGCGCTCGGCGTGCTCTTCTTCCGAAGGCAGCGCCATTTCGGCTTCATGCAGCTTTGGCAGATGATAGCTGAGGGTCTGCGTTTCTTCGCCGCTGCGCACGCGCAGCACGGAGTAGTGCGGTGTCTCCATCTGATCGTTAGGCACGATAATCGCGCGCACGCCGCCCTGGCGTTTTTCAATGGCGCTTACCGCTTCACGTTTCTCATTCAGCAGATAGGATGCGATCTGTACCGGAACAATAGCGTGGACTTCTTTGGTGTTCTCTTTCAGCGCTTCTTCTTCAATCAGACGCAGAATAGAAAGCGACAGCGATTCGTTATCACGGATGGTGCCGGTGCCGCTACAGCGAGGGCAGACGTGATGACTGGATTCGCCCAGCGACGGGCTGAGGCGCTGACGCGACATCTCCAGCAGGCCGAAACGCGAGATATGGCTAATCTGGATACGGGCACGATCCTGGCGCACGGCTTCACGCAGGCGGTTTTCTACCGCGCGCTGGTGGCGAACCGGCGTCATATCGATAAAGTCGATAACAATCAGGCCGCCCAGGTCACGCAGGCGCAGCTGGCGGGCAATTTCATCCGCCGCTTCCAGATTGGTATTAAAGGCGGTTTCTTCGATATCGCCGCCGCGGGTAGCGCGCGCGGAGTTGATGTCGATAGCGGTCAGCGCTTCGGTGGAATCGATAACGATAGAGCCGCCGGAAGGCAGACGCACTTCACGCTGGAAGGCCGACTCGATTTGCGATTCGATTTGGTAATGGCTGAACAGCGGGATTTCGCCGGTGTACAGCTTGATTTTGCTGCTGAAATCGGGACGGCCCAGCGCGGCGATATGCTGGCGAGCCAGCTCCAGCACTTTCGGGTTATCAATAAGGATTTCGCCGATATCCTGACGCAGATAGTCGCGGAAGGCGCGAACGATAACGTTGCTTTCCTGATGGATCAGGAAGGGAGCAGGGCGGCTGTCGGCAGCCTTTTTAATCGCTTCCCAGTGCTTCATACGGAAGCTTAAATCCCACTGCAGCGCCTCGGCGGATTTGCCGACGCCTGCGGTACGCACGATCAGTCCCATGCCTTCCGGGAGATCCAGCGCGGAAAGCGCTTCTTTCAGCTCGGTGCGGTCATCGCCTTCGATACGGCGGGAAATGCCGCCCGCGCGCGGATTGTTCGGCATCAGCACCAGGTAGCTGCCGGCCAGACTAATAAAGGTAGTCAGCGCCGCGCCTTTATTGCCGCGCTCTTCTTTATCAATCTGAACAATAACTTCCTGACCTTCACGCAGCACGTCTTTGATATTAGGACGGCCATGAGAGGAATAGTTGGCAGGAAAGTTTTCGCGGGAGATTTCTTTCAGAGGGAGAAAACCGTGTCTCTCAGCGCCGTAGTCAACGAAGGCGGCTTCAAGGCTGGGTTCGATGCGGGTAATTTTACCTTTATAGATATTGGCTTTCTTCTGTTCGTGTCCTGGGCTTTCGATATCCAGATCGTACAGACGCTGTCCGTCTACAAGGGCGACACGCAACTCCTCCTGTTGAGTTGCGTTGATCAACATTCTTTTCATCGTAACTTACTCATTATTCTTACATTAGTGACAAAGCTACGGGCATAGTAACGCTGGACGCGTCTAAACCGATGGCCCCGTGTCTCATCGCAAAGCCGTCAACCTCCCGGTTGTCGCCAGCTCAAGGGGCGCAAATCTCGGTAGCCTGCTTTTCAACTGGAAAAACAGCGCGTTTATAAAGAGGGATAACCACCAGTGGTACCAGAGTGAACCTGTCCCGTCTTGTCGTCCAGGCTGCAACCCGCAGCCCGCTAAATGCCTGATTGCACAATACGTCTTACGCCATTGCTGCGTGTATGTACGATCCGGCAAAATTCTTATAACGCTATTCTCTTGTTTCACATGCGTTGAGCCAGTAAAACGGAATCATTATTCCACTGCTAAGCTTGTGATAGCAAGGTGACTTTTCCCGCTCTGCGAAGTTTATTCCAGCTTTTAAAACGATTTGCAGCGCTTTTCAGCAAATTGCCGAAAAAACAGGCATAAACCTTCTGCGGCAGAGGTCACTGTCAGTTAAGCACAGAAAAAGAAGTGGCGCTATGCTGACGCTCTATTTAGAATCGCCAACCATGAAAACCAATACTCCAGCAGTTCAAATTGTGACTATCGCCGCCGATGACGCGGGGCAGCGCATCGATAATTTTTTACGCACGCAGCTAAAAGGCGTGCCGAAAAGCATGATTTATCGCATTTTGCGCAAGGGCGAAGTGCGGGTAAATAAAGGACGCATTAAGCCGGAATACAAGCTGGAAGCCGGGGATGAAGTGCGTATTCCACCGGTTCGGGTCGCAGAACGCGAAGAAGCGGCCGTTTCGCCAAAGCTGGATAAGGTGGCCGCGCTGGCGAACGCTATCGTTTATGAAGACGATTATATCCTGGTGATGAATAAGCCCTCAGGCACCGCCGTTCACGGCGGCAGCGGGCTAAGCTTCGGCGTAATCGAGGGCCTGCGGGCGCTGCGTCCGGAGGCGCGTTTCCTGGAGCTGGTGCACCGTCTGGATCGCGATACCTCTGGCATCCTGCTGGTAGCAAAAAAACGCTCCGCGCTGCGTTCGCTGCATGAACAGCTGCGTGAAAAGGGGATGCAGAAAGACTACCTGGCGCTGGTGCGCGGCTCGTGGCCTTCCCATGTAAAAGCGGTGCAGGCGCCGCTGCTGAAAAACATTTTGCAAAGCGGCGAGCGCGTGGTGCGGGTAAGTAGCGAAGGCAAGCCTTCCGAAACGCGTTTCAAAGTTGAAGAGCGTTATGAAAAGGCGACGCTGGTCAAAGCCAGCCCCATTACCGGGCGGACGCACCAGATCCGCGTACACACGCTGCATGCGGGGCATCCGATTGCCTTTGACGATCGCTATGGCGAAAGAGATTTCGATGCTCAGCTGGCGGGAACGGGTCTGAAAAGGCTGTTTCTGCACGCCGCCGCGCTTAAGTTCACCCATCCGAACAGCGGAGAAGTGATGCGAGTGGAAGCGCCGCTGGATGATGAGCTGAAGCACTGCCTGGCCGTATTGCGAAAAACCTCTCCGGCGAAGTGATCTTTAGTGCAGCGTTATTCGACATTGGGCATGGATGCTCAGCGTCAGTAAAGGCAGGTCATAACCGGTTCTGGCAATCGTCAGCGGTAAAGACGGTTCGCCAGTGAGAGATAACGGACGATCGTATGTCTTAAATAATATGCCTTCAATAAATCAGTGATAAATTGCAGGCCCTGTTTTTAAGCGATTCCTCCCTGGCGCTACGCTAAGGCTAATGGCGGGAGGCGCTGTCCGGATAAGCGAACCGAGCGTGTCAGGGATGACGTTTTTTGCGTGTCCCGGTTCCGGATGGCCCCTCCCGCTTTCTTACAGGCTAAAGCGACTTAGCCCATGGGGACTTACGTATAGCCTTGAACCTCCTGACAAGCCAGAAACGACCTGCCAGCCTCAAAATTTCTGACCAGCCAGAAGCTGCCGAGCCGACAGGATCCTAACCTGCCAGCGGATCCATTCCCGCCTCGCGCAGCATTTCGCAAAGCGCGATTAGCGGCAGCCCGACCAGCGTATTAGGATCGCGGCCCGTTAATCTGTCGAACAGCGTAATACCTAATCCTTCGCTCTTAAAGCTGCCTGCACAGCCCAGAGGCTGCTCTTTGCGAACATAATTAATAATCTCCTGCTCCGTTAATAATCTGAAATCCACGCTGAAAGGTTCGCAGATCGCCTTTATGCTTTTCGTCCGGCTATTAAAAAGCGCAAGGCCGGTATAAAAAATCACGCTATGGCCGCTGGCCTGGCGTAACTGCTCGCAGGCTTTCTCTTCCGTATGCGGTTTTCCGGTTATTTTACCGTCTATTACGCAAACCTGGTCGGAGCCTATAATCAGATGGTCAGGATAGCTTGCCGCCAGCGCGCGGGCCTTCTGGCCGGCAAGGCGCTGCACCAGATCTATCGCAGATTCGCCGGTCTGCGGCGTTTCATCCACCTCCGGCGCTGCGGTAATAAAAGCGAGGCCCAGTTTCTCAAGCAAGGCTTTTCTGAAAGGGGAGGTTGAAGCCAGAACCAGCTGTGTCATAATTTTTTCCGGAATAGATAGCGCAGGAGTGCAGGACATTTTAAACTATGCGCCGCACTGGTTGCGAATAATGGGTGAAAGATGCTGTTAAACGGCCTTTTTCTTTGACTCTAACTCGTTACAAAGTTAATATGCGCGCCCTATGCAAAAGGTAAAATTACCCCTGACTCTCGATCCGGTTCGCACCGCTCAGAAACGCCTGGACTACCAGGGCGTTTACACCCCTGAACAGGTGGAGCGTCTTGCCGAATCGGTAGTGAGTGTGGATAGCGATGTAGAATGTTCGATGTCGTTCGCAATCGACAATCAGCGTTTAGCGGTGCTGAAAGGCACTGCGGCGGTCTCCGTTACGCTGTGTTGTCAACGCTGCGGCCAGAACTTTCCGCATTCTGTCCACGTAACGTATTGCTTCAGCCCGATCGTCAATGACGAGCAGGCGGAGGCACTGCCGGAAGCGTACGAGCCGGTCGAAGTCAACGAGTTTGGCGAAATCGACCTGCTGGCGGTGGTGGAAGATGAAGTTATCCTCGCCCTGCCGGTCGTTCCGGTGCATGATTCTGAACACTGTGAAGTGTCCGAGGCGGACATGGTCTTTGGCAAGTTGCCTGCAGAGGCGGAAAAACCAAACCCATTTGCCGTATTAGCCAGTTTAAAGCGTAAGTAATAGGAGTAAGGTCCATGGCCGTACAACAGAATAAACCAACCCGTTCCAAACGTGGCATGCGTCGTTCACACGATGCGCTGACCACTGCCACTCTTTCCGTAGATAAAGTTTCTGGCGAAACGCATCTGCGTCACCACATCACTGCGGATGGTTACTACCGCGGTCGCAAGGTCATCGTTAAGTAACTCACGGCCCAGCCGGCGATACTTTGACACGTTTGACCCTGGCGATTGATGCCATGGGCGGGGACTTCGGTCCCTGCGTGACAGTGCCTGCGGCAATGCAGGCACTGGCGTCCGATCCGCAGCTACATCTTCTTCTGGTCGGCGATCCCGACACACTCACGTCATTACTCGCAAAAGCTGATTCCGCGCTCCGGGAACGTCTACAGATTATTCCTGCCGAGTCGGTTATTGCCAGTGATGCCAGACCGGCACAGGCTATTCGTCATAGCCGGGGTTCCTCAATGCGCGTGGCGCTTGAGCTGGTAAAAGAAGGACAGGCCGACGCCTGCGTCAGCGCAGGCAATACCGGCGCGCTGATGGGGCTGGCCAAGCTCATGCTCGGATCGTTAAACGGTATCGAGCGTCCGGCGCTAATGACCGTGCTGCCCAACGTACGGGCTGGCAAAACGGTGCTGCTGGATTTAGGCGCTAACGTGAATTCCGATAGCGCTATGCTGGTGCAATTCGCGATAATGGGTGCGGTCATGGCGGAAGAAGTGCTGGCCATCAGCCGACCGCGCGTTGCGCTGCTGAATATTGGGCAGGAAGAAACCAAAGGTCTGGAAACGATTCGGGACGCCGCAGGTATTCTGCGTGACGCGCCGGAAATTAACTATATTGGATACCTCGAAGGCAACGAACTCCTTACCGGGAAAACGGACGTCCTTGTGTGCGATGGCTTCATCGGCAACGTCACGTTAAAGACAATGGAAGGCGTGGTCAGAGTGTTTCTTTCGCTGTTGCAATCGCCAGAAGGTAAAAAAAGGGCCTGGTGGCTGTCGCTGCTGGGGCGTTTGCTGGAAAAACGCCTGGCTAAGCGCTTCGGTCATCTTAACCCCGACCAGTACAATGGCGCCTGCCTGTTAGGGCTACGCAAAACCGTGGTAAAAAGCCACGGCGGCGCCAGCCAGCGCGCATTTGTTGCGGCGATAGAACAGGCAGAGCAGGCGGTGCGGCGGCAACTTCCGGAAAGGATTGCCGCCCGCCTTGAAACTGTATTACCTAAGAGTGACTGAGCGGACATGTATACAAAGATTATCGGTACGGGCAGCTATTTGCCTGAACAGGTGCGGACTAACGCCGATCTGGAAAAAATGGTGGATACGTCGGACGAGTGGATTGTCACCCGTACCGGTATCCGTGAACGTCGCATCGCTGCGCCCGACGAGACCGTGGCGACGATGGGCTTTCATGCCGCCGAGCGCGCGCTGGAAATGGCGGGTATCGATAAAGACGATATCGGCCTGATTGTGGTGGCAACGACCTCCTCCAGCCACGCCTTCCCAAGCTCCGCCTGCATGATCCAGCAAATGCTGGATATTAAAGACGCCGCGTCTTTCGATCTGGCGGCGGCCTGTGCGGGCTTCACCTACGGCCTGAGCGTCGCCGATCAGTACATTAAAAACGGTGCGGTAAAAAATGCGCTGGTGATTGGTTCTGACGTGCTGGCGCGTATGCTCGATCCTGAGGATCGCGGCACGATCATTCTGTTCGGCGATGGCGCGGGCGCCGTGGTGCTTGGCGCCAGCGAAGAGCAGGGCATCATTTCCACCCATCTGCACGCAGACGGCCGCTACGGGCAGCTGCTGACGCTGGCTAACCAGGATCGTGAGAATCAGGCACAGCCTTCTTACGTCACCATGGCCGGCAACGAAGTCTTCAAAGTTGCCGTGACGGAGCTGGCGCATATCGTTGAAGAAACGCTGCAGGCCAATAACCTTGAGCGCGAAGCGATTGACTGGCTGGTGCCGCATCAGGCCAACCTGCGTATTATCAGCGCTACCGCGCGCAAGCTGGGTATGGAAATGGATAAGGTCGTGGTCACGCTCGATCGTCACGGCAACACGTCTGCCGCCTCTGTGCCGACCGCGCTGGATGAAGCGGTGCGCGATGGCCGCATCAAGCCAGGTCAGCTTATTCTGCTGGAAGCCTTTGGCGGCGGTTTCACCTGGGGCTCGGCGCTGGTTCGTTTTTGATTAACAGGATATAACAATGACGCAATTTGCTATGGTTTTTCCAGGTCAGGGTTCGCAGACCGTGGGTATGCTGGCCGAACTGGCGGCAGAAAACGCGCTGGTAGAACAGACGTTTCGCGAAGCTTCCGACGCGCTGGGTTACGATCTGTGGGCGCTGGTGCAAAACGGCCCTGCTGAAGAACTGAACAAAACCTGGCAGACGCAGCCCGCTCTGCTGGCTGCATCTGTTGCTATTTTCCGCGTTTGGCAGGAAAAAGGCGGATCTCAGCCTGCAATGCTGGCAGGACACAGCCTGGGCGAGTATAGTGCGCTGGTTTGCGCAGGCGTGATCGACTTCAAAGAAGCGATCAAACTTGTCGAACTGCGCGGCAAACTGATGCAGGAAGCGGTGCCGGCAGGCACGGGCGCCATGCAGGCGATTATCGGTCTGGACGACGCGGCTATCGCTAAAGCCTGCGAAGAGTCGGCGCAGGGAGAAGTTGTTTCTCCGGTGAACTTTAACTCGCCGGGTCAGGTTGTTATCGCGGGCAACAAAGCGGCGGTAGAACGCGCTGGCGCAGCCTGTAAAGCCGCTGGCGCAAAACGTGCGCTGCCGCTGCCGGTTAGCGTCCCGTCGCACTGCGCGCTGATGAAGCCCGCTGCGGACAAGCTGGCCGTCGCGCTGGAGGCGATTGTCTTTAGCGCGCCAACCGTGCCGGTCGTCAACAACGTGGATGTTAAGTGCGAAACGTCGCCTGAAGCGATCCGCAGCGCGCTGGTTCGCCAGCTCTACAGCCCGGTTCGCTGGACTGAATGCGTAGAGTTCATGGCGCAGCAGGGCGTTACGTCGCTGCTGGAAGCAGGGCCTGGCAAAGTGCTGACCGGCCTGACAAAACGAATTGTAGACACCCTGACGGCAACGGCGATCGGCGATGCGGCCAGCCTGTCAGCGGCGATCGAGCAGTAAAAAGAGGATGAAGATGAGCTTCGAAGGAAAAATTGCGCTGGTGACCGGCGCGAGCCGCGGCATTGGCCGTGCGATTGCAGAAACCCTGGTCGCGCGTGGCGCGAAGGTGATTGGTACCGCTACCAGCCAGAGCGGTGCGGATGCAATCAGCGCTTATCTGGGCAGCAATGGCAAAGGCCTGCTGCTGAATGTTACCGACAGCGCGTCTATTGACGAAGTGTTGGGAAATATTCGCGCAGAATTTGGCGAAGTGGACATTTTAGTCAATAATGCTGGCATTACGCGTGATAATCTTCTGATGCGTATGAAGGACGACGAGTGGCAGGATATCCTGGACACTAATCTGACTTCCGTATTCCGCCTGTCAAAAGCGGTAATGCGCGCTATGATGAAAAAACGCGTGGGCCGAATTATTACCATTGGCTCCGTTGTTGGAACAATGGGTAATGCGGGTCAGGCAAACTACGCGGCAGCAAAAGCGGGTTTGATCGGCTTCAGCAAGTCACTGGCGCGTGAAGTCGCGTCACGTGGTATTACCGTTAACGTTGTGGCTCCCGGTTTCATTGAAACCGACATGACGCGTGCGCTGACTGAAGAGCAGCGTGCGGGCATCCTGGCGGAAGTGCCGGCGGGTCGCTTAGGCGGCGCGCAGGAAATCGCCAGTGCCGTTGCATTTTTAGCCTCTGACGAGGCGGCGTACATCACTGGTGAGACGCTGCACGTCAACGGCGGAATGTATATGGTCTGATAATCGCGAAAACTATTTGCGTTATTTGCGGTAATGCCCGCAAAATAGCGTAAATTCGTGGTTTGACCAGCCGGGATTTAGTTGCATCTTTTTCAACATTTTATACACTACGAAAACCATCGCGAAAGCGAGTTTTGATAGGAAATTTAATAGTATGAGCACTATCGAAGAACGCGTTAAGAAAATCATTGGCGAGCAGCTTGGCGTTAAGCAGGAAGAAGTTGTTAACACTGCCTCTTTTGTAGAAGATCTGGGCGCTGATTCTCTTGATACCGTTGAGCTGGTAATGGCTCTGGAAGAAGAGTTTGATACCGAGATTCCGGACGAAGAAGCTGAGAAAATCACTACCGTTCAGGCTGCTATTGATTACATCAATGGTCACCAGGCGTAAGTGAGCATCTCCAGGCGGTCGCTCGACCGCCTGAGTTTTATCTGTAGGTCCCACTGATTCTCTTTTATCCCCTCCCTGGAGGACGAACGTGTCTAAGCGTCGTGTAGTTGTGACCGGTCTTGGCATGTTGTCTCCTGTCGGCAATACCGTAGAGTCTACCTGGAATGCTCTTGTTGCCGGTCAGAGTGGCATCAGCCCGATCGACCATTTTGAAACCAGTGCCTACGCAACGCGTTTTGCTGGCTTAGTAAAGGATTTCAACTGCGAGGAGTTTATCTCGCGTAAAGATCAGCGCAAGATGGACGCCTTCATTCAATACGGCGTTGTTGCTGGTATGCAGGCTATGCAGGATGCCGGTCTGGTCATTACTGACGAGAACGCGCACCGTATCGGCGCCGCTATCGGCTCCGGCATCGGCGGTCTTGGTCTGATAGAAGAAAACCATACCTCGCTGGTGAACGGCGGTCCGCGTAAAATCAGTCCTTTCTTTGTGCCTTCCACTATTGTGAACATGATTGCCGGTCATCTGACTATCATGTACGGCATGAAAGGGCCGAGCATTGCCATTTCTACCGCCTGTACAACCGGTGTGCATAACATTGGTCAGGCTGCGCGTATGATTGCTTACAACGACGCCGACGTCATGATTGCTGGCGGCGCAGAGAAAGGCAGTACGCCACTGGGCATTGGCGGCTTTGGCGCGGCACGTGCGCTTTCTACCCGTAACGACAATCCTCAGGCGGCAAGCCGTCCGTGGGATAAAGACCGTGACGGCTTCGTGCTGGGCGACGGGGCAGGTATCGTCGTGCTGGAAGAATACGAACATGCTAAAAAGCGCGGCGCGAAGATTTACGCCGAGCTGGTTGGCTTCGGCATGAGCAGTGATGCTTACCACATGACCTCGCCGCCGGAAAACGGCGCGGGCGCGGCGCTGGCAATGGAAAACGCCCTGCGCGATGCACAGCTGTCGCCGGAAAAAATCGGCTATATCAACGCACACGGCACCTCGACGTCTGCGGGCGATGTGGCAGAAGCGCAGGCTGTGAAATCCGTATTTGGCGCTGCGGCGTATGACGTAATGGTCAGCTCCACAAAATCCATGACCGGTCATCTGTTAGGCGCGGCGGGAGCAGTAGAATCCATCTACTCTATCCTTGCACTGCGCGATCAGGTCATTCCGCCTACCATCAATCTGGATAACCCGGATGAAGGTTGCGATCTGGATTTTGTGCCGCATACGGCGCGTCAGGTTAAAGGACTGGAGTACGCTCTGTGCAACTCCTTCGGGTTTGGCGGCACTAATGGCTCGCTGATCTTCCGGAAAATCTGATTGTCTGTTGTGAAAAAAGGCCCGCAAATGCGGGCCTTTTTTGTATAGTATTCACGCCTGTTTTATTATCAATTCAGCATCTTAGATGTTTTCTGGTACATCACGGCTCCTCTGGAATCCACAGATGTAGTCCTCTGCATTCGTTTGTTGATGCGCGTCCGATGCACTCTGTATTAACCCGGCCAGCAGGTGAGCGCACTTAAACAGAAGTCCAGTCTTCTAATCGACTAAATTGTCACTCGCGCGCGGGTTTTTATACGCCTATTAAAGTGTCGCCTGTTGCTTACTGAGTCGTTCAGACCTGGCCGCCATTGCAGCGTACGCACCCCTGTAATTTGACAGAATAAATAGTTTGCAGACAAACCAGCACCGCGCCGGGTGTGCTTGCGTAATTCCAGCCAAAATTTTCTACAGTGGGCTTGATTCTGAAAGGAAAAATAGTCGATGGAAGGGATGTGATTTCCTGGTTATTATTTGGGCTACCTTGATGGAAAGGAGCTCCATAAATGAGTAAACGGCAAAATATAATTGACGGTCGCCAAAGTCATTTAAGATATGGATTGATTTATACTGAAGTACTTGGATGGGTCGATCTCGGTCATGCGCAGGGTAGCGATATTAAAAGCCTGTTGAGAAAAATCGATAACGGAGAACACTCAGGTCAGGCGTGCTATGACGTTTCTTATTCGCAGGCTATGGTTGACCCGACTCACTCTTACAAGACAGGTAAATTTATAACCTGGCGCATTAAAAAAGGGCGTTCTAATTCTGAACGGCAAAGTATTGCACTGGCAATGATGATGTCGCTGGCACGGAAATTTGAAGGTTTGCAGGCCTCGTTTCCGTTTAATCTTATGACGGATAGTGGATTTAGCGGGGAAGATTTGGTTTCAGATTTACTGGGGTTCTACCGCGTCATTTCCAGCCACGATGTTTTTTCAGCATTACGACCTGTTAGTAAGAAAGAGGCGCTCAGGCGTTGGGATCATTACGGCCCAATAGGATCCTTTAAAAACGATTCATTTTCACCACTTCTTTTCCCCGATCCTGAAAAATCCCCTAATGCCAGGCCGCATAAAGGTGTATTACCTGATTTTATGAACCGGGTCAGGCCGTGGGATGACTTTCATTCCGGGAAGGTCAGTATCGCTTCCGCTGATGGTTCGTACATTGATAAAGCAAAGGGAGGCACATTACCCTATGCGTAAATCGTTGAAGATACTTTGTCCCATTTTTATAGTAGCTATTGCCGCACTTGCCTGTACCTGGCCTTACATAAGGATGGAGTTTGCTGGTAGCGCACACTATACCGAACAGGATAAACGTGAATACAATTTTTATACGCCTGATATCCTCAAAAAAATGCCGCGTATTTCCTGTCGCTATGACTTCGATTTTGCCAACATTACCGGCCCGGCAACGCACGTCTATGCAATAAAATTTTATGATACTGCGGATACTCATATAATTAATAATTATCTGGCTTCAGCCGGTTATAAGCAACAAAATGAATGTGATGCAGAGTCAGTGTGCTGGCGTGGCTCAGATCCTCTGGAAATAATTTATGTCGGAGTATTGAGAGGGGAAAAAACCGTCATTGTGCAGGTTGTTTACAATTTTACATAATGTTAGCCTGCTGGCCTGAAAATGAGTATGGAAAGAAACATAATCTATGAAGTAAAATTATTTATGTTTTAGTAGGTTAGTTTTATTTTCAGGCCCGCAAAAGCGGGCCTTTTTTGTTTTAACGTCTCGCTGCTTTGAGGATTCAAAAGGGCGTGGATCTGCGTAAGGATGCAGGTAAGCTTGCGCGTAGCAAATAAGGAGAGCAGATGATCTGGATAAACGGCCAGCCTCAGGAGCATTTGTCCGTCAGGGATCGCGCCGTACAGTTTGGCGATGGCTGTTTTACTACGGCCCGTATAGAGCAGGGTAAAGTCTTTGACCTGCGCGCGCATCTTGAACGATTACAGCAGGCCTGCGAGCGCCTGCTAATCCGTGATGTTGACTGGCAAGCCTTGCGGCAAGAGATGAAGATAGCCGCCGCGACGCGTACAACCGGCGTGCTTAAAGTTATTGTTTCTCGCGGTGTCGGCGGCCGGGGCTACAGCGCCAGCGGCTGCCAGCAGGCTTCACGCATCATTATGCTGTCGGACTATCCGACGCATTATCATCAGCTGCGCCAGACGGGCGTAAGGCTGGCGCTAAGCACCATCCGTTTGGGCCGCAATCCGCAGTTAGCCGGTATCAAGCATCTTAATCGCCTGGAACAGGTACTCATTCGCACAGAGCTTGAGCAGACCGGCGCTGACGAAGCGCTGGTCCTTGACACTCAGGGGCTGCTGGTGGAATGCTGTGCGGCAAATTTATTCTGGCGTAAAGGCGAGGAAGTTTTTACCCCCGACGTGACGCAGGCCGGCGTAAACGGTATCCAGCGTCAGCGGGTGATGCGGCTGCTGGCCGCGCAGGGTGTCAGAGTCAGGGAAGTCAGCGTACCGCCACAGATCCTCGAACAAGCGGACGAAATTTTTATCACCAATGCGCTGATGCCAGTGCTGCCGGTAGTGGAGATAGACAACCGGTTTTATCGCTCAAGAACGTTGTTTAATCGGATCAATGAGCACGATTTTCAGGGAAATTTATGACAGTAAAACGCAAACTAGTCGGCGGGATCGTCGCGCTTGTTATCGCCGGTTTGGCTTTCAGCTACTGGCAAATTAAGCAGCTGGCCGGTTCGCCGCTCTCGATTAACCATGAGACGATTTTCACGCTTCCGGCCGGATCGGGCCGCGTGGTGCTGGAAGCCGAGCTGAACAGGCAAAAAATTATTCCGCATTCCATCTGGTTTGGCTGGCTGCTCAAGCTGGAGCCGGAGCTGGCGAATTTTAAAGCCGGTACCTATCGCTTCACGCAGGGTATGACGGTACGCCAGATGCTGGCGCTGCTCTCCAGCGGTAAAGAGGCGCAGTTCCCGATCCGGTTTATCGAAGGGTCGCGGATGCAGGAGTGGCTGGCGCAGCTGCGCACAGCGCCCTATATCAAACACACGCTGGCTGACGATAAACTGACCACGCTGGGTCAGACGCTGAAAATGTCGGAGCAAAACGTCGAAGGCTGGTTCTATCCCGATACCTATTCCTACACCGCCAATACCACGGACGTGGCGATCCTGGAGCGGGCTCACGGCCAGATGGTAAAAATCGTCGATACGCTGTGGCAGAACAAAGCGGACGGGCTGCCCTATAAAGATAAAAATGATTTGTTAACCATGGCGTCGATTGTGGAAAAAGAGACGGCGTTGGGCGAAGAGCGCAGCAAGGTCGCTTCGGTATTTATCAATCGTCTGCGGCTGGGAATGCGTTTGCAGACCGATCCGACCGTGATTTACGGTATGGGCGACAGCTATAAAGGCACGCTGACGCGCAAGGATCTGGAAACGCCGACGGCCTATAACACCTATGTGATTGCCGGCATGCCGCCGGGGCCTATCGCCACGCCGGGCAAAGCCTCGCTGGAAGCCGCGGCGCATCCGGAAAAAACGGACTTCCTTTATTTTGTTGCGGACGGCAAAGGCGGACACACTTTTACCACTAACCTGGCGAGCCACAATCGCGCGGTCCAGGCGTGGCGCCTGCTGCTCAAGGAAAAAAATGAAAAGTAATTTTATCGTTATCGAAGGGCTGGAAGGCGCGGGCAAAACGACCGCTCGGGATACCATCGTTGCGACGCTTAAACAGCACGGCATTGAGGATATCGTCTTTACCCGCGAACCGGGCGGCACGCCGCTGGCGGAAAAACTCCGCGAGTTGATCAAGCAGGGGATTGAAGGCGAGCAGATCACCGACCGCGCGGAGCTGCTGATGCTTTACGCGGCGCGAGTGCAGCTGGTGGAGAATGTCATTAAACCGGCGTTGGCGCGCGGCGCCTGGGTGGTTGGCGATCGCCACGATCTCTCTTCTCAGGCCTATCAGGGCGGCGGGCGAGGCATGGATATCCGTCTGATGGCGCAGCTGAAACAGAGCGTACTGGGTGATTTCGCGCCTGATTTGACCCTCTATCTGGACGTGACGCCAGAAATCGGTCTGCAACGCGCCCGCTCGCGAGGCGCATTAGATCGGATCGAACAGGAGTCGCTGAACTTCTTTACCCGCACGCGTGAACGCTATCTGACGCTGGCCGCCGCGGACGAAAGCATTAAAACCATCGACGCCACGCAGGATATAGAGGGCGTCTCCGCCGCTATCCGACAGACGCTGGCGCAGTGGCTACAGGTACGGTCATGATCTGGTATCCGTGGCTTAACCAGCCTTACCGGCAGATCGTCGGCCAGCATCAGGCCGGACGCGGACACCACGCGCTGCTGCTCCAGGCGCTGCCGGGCATGGGCGATGCCTCGCTGGTCTGGGGGATAAGCCGCTGGCTGATGTGCCAGCGCAGAGACGGGCTGAAAAGCTGCGGAGAGTGCCACGCCTGTCGTTTGATGCAGGCCCATACGCATCCGGACTGGTACGAACTGTCGGCGGAAAAGGGCAAAAGCTCGCTGGGTATTGATGCGGTGCGCGGCGTTACGGAGAAGCTCTTCCATCATGCCCAGCAGGGCGGGGCGAAAGTGGTCTGGCTACCCGATGCCGCTCAGCTGACGGAGGCCGCCGCCAACGCGCTGCTGAAAACGCTGGAAGAGCCGCCGGTGAACACCTGGTTTTTGCTCTGCTGCCAGCAGCCGTCACAGCTGCTGGCCACGCTGCGCAGCCGCTGTCAAAGCGTTCACCTGGCCGCGCCGGACGAGACGCAAAGCCTGAGCTGGCTGCAAAAGCAGGCTGGCGCATCACAGCAGGATTGCCTGACCGCGCTGCGGCTAAGCGGCGGCGCGCCTGCAGCGGCGCAAACGCTGCTGGAAAAAAGCTGGGCGGCGCGGCAGGCGCTGTGCGAGGCGCTGCCGGGGGCGCTGCAAAAAGATATGCTATCCTTGCTGCCCGTTCTGAACCACGACGACGCGGCGGCGCGTACCGGCTGGCTTTGCGCGCTGCTGGTGGATGCGCTGAAATGGCAGCAGGGCGGCGGGCGCTTTATCGCCAATGCCGACAGCCAGACGCTGGTGGCGGAGGTTGCCCGTCAGCTACCGGCCAGCGCGCTGGATGAGAGCATTCGCCAATGGTTCCTGTGCCGCGATCGCCTGCTGAACGTGGTGGCCGTAAACCGTGAACTCTTATTGACCGACCAGCTGCTGGCGTGGGAGCAAATGCTCCATGCTTCCGTGGTCGGCTAACGAACCAGAGAATAATTATGTTTTTAGTAGATTCCCACTGTCATCTTGACGGCCTGAATTATGAAAGCCTGCACCGCGATGTGGATGACGTGCTGGCGAAAGCCGCCGCACGCGACGTGAAGTTTATGCTGGCGGTAGCGACCACGCTGCCCGGCTATAAAGCGATGACCGACCTGATTGGCGATCGTCCCAACGTGGCGTACTCCTGCGGCGTGCATCCGCTCAATCAGGATGAACCTTATGATTTTGCCGAGCTGCGCCAGCTGGCCGCCGACGAGCGTGTTATCGCCATGGGCGAAACCGGGCTGGACTACTACTATCAGAAAGAAACCATGGCGCAGCAGCAGGCCTCTTTCCGCGAGCATATTCGCATCGGCCGCGATCTGAATAAACCGGTTATTGTGCATACGCGCGATGCGCGCGAGGATACGCTGGCGATCCTGAAAGAAGAGAAGGTGGAAGGGTGCGGCGGCGTACTGCACTGCTTCACGGAAGATCGGGAAACGGCGGAAAAGCTGCTGGATATGGGCTTTTATATTTCGTTTTCCGGCATTGCCACTTTCCGCAATGCGGAAACGATCCGCGAGGCGGCACGCTATGTTCCGCTCGATCGCATGCTGGTGGAAACCGATTCGCCTTATCTGGCGCCCGTGCCTTACCGCGGCAAAGAGAATCAGCCCGCCTACACGCGCGATGTAGCGGACTATATGGCCGTAGTGAAAGGCGTCAGTATTGAAACGCTGGCCGAAGCCACCACCGCGAATTTCTCCCGCCTTTTCCACGTGCCGATGAGCCGTCTTACCGACTAAGCGCTTTATTTTATTGCTCGTAATAAATTTGTAAAAAAAGTAGTTCGTATCGCCTGTTTGTGGGCGATACGGCTTTTCAATGGGCAAAAACTGGCAAATTTCCGGGAATTAAACTACATAGCAGGCGGTTGTTCAGTGAAACGTGATAACCGTCAAACAAATGCTTTCGGAATTATTTTACAGTTCGTAATAAATCACGAGGGCGCAAAGCGCTCCACCCATAGCGGGTCCTCCCCCCGTTATATCGCGTTGAAAAGCGCGTAAAGCACCCATACTCAGGAGTTTCACACTATGTTCAAAAACGCATTTGCAAACCTGCAAAAGGTCGGTAAATCGCTGATGTTGCCGGTATCGGTGCTGCCGATTGCCGGTATTCTGCTTGGCGTAGGCTCCGCCAACTTCAGCTGGCTGCCCGCCGTTGTCTCTCACGTTATGGCGGAAGCAGGTGGATCCGTCTTTGCCAATATGCCGCTGATTTTCGCCATCGGCGTGGCGCTGGGCTTTACCAACAATGATGGCGTTTCTGCGCTGGCGGCGGTGGTGGCCTACGGCATCATGGTGAAAACGATGGCGGTCGTAGCACCGCTGGTGCTGCATATGCCAGCCGGGGAGATCGAAGCGAAGCATCTCGCCGATACGGGCGTATTGGGCGGTATTATCGCCGGTTCGATAGCAGCCTATATGTTTAACCGCTTCTACCGTATCAAGCTGCCGGAATATCTCGGCTTCTTTGCGGGTAAGCGCTTTGTTCCAATTATCTCCGGTTTCACGGCGATCTTTATCGGTATCCTGCTTTCCTTTATCTGGCCGCCAGTTGGTACCGCCATTCAGGAATTCTCACAGTGGGCCGCCTATCAGAACCCGGTAGTCGCTTTCGGTATCTACGGCGTAATTGAGCGTTCTCTGGTGCCGTTTGGTCTGCACCATATCTGGAACGTGCCTTTCCAGATGCAGATCGGCGAGTTCACCAATGCGGCTGGTCAGGTTTTCCACGGCGATATCCCGCGCTATATGGCAGGCGACCCGACCGCGGGCAAACTCTCCGGCGGCTTCCTGTTTAAAATGTACGGCCTGCCTGCGGCAGCGATTGCTATCTGGCACTCCGCTAAACCAGAAAACCGTGCGAAAGTGGGCGGCATCATGATTTCCGCCGCGCTGACCTCGTTCCTGACCGGCATCACCGAGCCAATCGAATTCTCCTTTATGTTCGTGGCGCCAGTCCTGTATGCGATCCACGCTATCCTGGCCGGTCTGGCTTTCCCTATCTGTATCCTGCTGGGGATGCGCGACGGCACCAGCTTCTCGCACGGCCTGATTGACTTTGTGGTGCTGAGCGGCAACAGCAGCCGTATCTGGCTGTTCCCGATTATCGGTATCCTGTACGGTCTGGTTTACTACACCGTGTTCCGCGTGCTGATTGTTAAATTGAATCTGAAAACGCCGGGCCGTGAAGAAACTTCAACGACGCAAACGGCAGGTAATTCCAGTGAAATGGCTGCTAACCTGGTTGCCGCTTTCGGTGGTAAAGAGAACATCACTAACCTTGATGCCTGCATCACGCGTTTACGCGTCAGCGTGGCGGACGTATCCAAAGTGGATCAGTCCGGTCTGAAACAGCTTGGCGCAGCGGGCGTGGTCGTGGCGGGTTCCGGCGTTCAGGCCATTTTCGGCACCAAATCCGATAACCTGAAAACCGAGATGGATGAGTACATCCGCAAGCAGTAATCAATCGGTAAGATAAAACAAAAAGCCCCACCTTCGAGTGGGGCTTTTTTTATCCGGCGTAAATGTCAGCCGCCAAAAAGGCCGCGATTCATCCATCCAATCCAGACAAGCGCGCCAGCAGCAGCTGAAAGGCTGCCGACAGCCAGCATTTGCACGCGCGCCAGCCTGCTCTGCTGCATGGCTAATGCATCCTCGCTCCATTGTTTTAAAGCTATAGTTTGCTGCTCATACTGTTGGTGGAGCTTCTGGCAAAAGGCTTCCGTTTGCTGTTGCGCTACCTTAAGCGCCTCGCTCACGTCTTTTTGCTGATTGGCAAGCTGATCTTCCACGCAACGAGCCAGCGCCTGCGATTCATCCTGTATCTGCTGACGCTGGCGCTGCCAGGCGATGTCGTAATGTTGCAGGCTTAGTTCAGTTTGTTGATGAAGCCTTTGTGCTTCCAAAAGCTTTTCGTCAAAGGCTTCCAACAATTGCTCTTTAGTCTGCTTAACTTCATGAGCAATAAGGATAAGCTGTTTAGCGCCTTTGGCCGTTAAGCCTTTTAATTCAAAATAGTCATTAATCAACTTTTCCAACGACTGCTGCTGTACTGCCAGCGTCTCCTGCTGTCCTTTAATGACCTCATTTGTTTCAGCTATCTCATTGGTCTGTTTTTTGATGCGGGTTTGTTGATTTTGCAGCTGCTGCTGTTGCTCATTCAGCATCTGGGCCTGGGCGATGGAAATCATCATCAGCTGGCCCAGCTTTTTAGCGAAGCTGGCCTGCAGTTCGGCGGCGTTCAGCTGCGCCGTTTCCAGCTCGTCAGAATTCCACCAGCGAGAGACCGCATGACGAGCCTCATGCTTTTCCCTGTCTTTTTTAAGATTATCCAGCTTGTCGTAATCTTCCTTGAAACTCTTCAACAGACCGGGCACATCTACCTGTCGGAGCATGGCTTCTGATACGCGAACCTGCGCCAAATCTTTAATGACATCCATTACAAAGGATCCTTTGGCAGATAATTTTCCAGAAGCAGCATGACATCAGCCTCTGCAGCGCCGAGCGAGTCGATGTTAGCGTCCAGTTGTTGATTGAATTGCTGATTCGCCTGTATTCGTGTGCGTTGGCTGGCTGCGGCGTCACTTTGGCTGTTGCGAGCGCTCTTCAGGTGGGATTCGATAAGCTGGTAGTCTGCACCGATCATGCGATAGCTTGCAGAATTCTGAAACTGGAGTTCCAGCCACTGTGCCATTTTCCCCATGTTCTCTTTACCCGCATCCAGACCGACTTCCATCGCCTTCAGGCGTTCGGTGCCGGTTTGAGAAAGCCAGTCGAAAAAACGATCCAGGCCGTAGACAACTAGCGACGAAACAATCCCTGTGAGGATAGCGGTGATGGCGGGAGAAAGGATCCCCACCATTGGCAGCAGCAGCGGAATGCCGGACAGAAAGCCTTTGATAGCCTCTTCAAACATGAGCCCCAAAGAGGTTGTTACTACACCGGCTAAAATTTTTGTCACGGCGCGCGCGGTTTCAATACCGGTCTGGCCGGGTGGCGGATTGATCAACATTTTTACCGCTTTCCACAGGCCTGCCATCCCTTCACGGATCACAGAGACAACTTTTGCTGCTGTGGTAATAAAGTTATTGATCAGAAAGGTCAGCAGGTTGCTGATAAATCCCTGCAGCAGGCCGTTTACAGCCGCATCCCACATGGCGCGCAGTTTAGATAAGACTTGATTGACTACGCGTTTGAGCGCCGCCGTCAGTCTGTCGATCAGATTGCTTTTATCAGGGTCGTTAAACAGCCGCTTAAGCTCGATAAAGGTATGATTAACAAGCGTGTGCAATGCTATGCCCAGCGCCTGACGGAGTGCAGATCTTATCGCCTGTTGCGCCCCGGTTTTCGCCAGTTCCGCACCCTGTTTTTTTACCTGAGCTATCAGTACATCTTTTTTGACATGTGCCTCTGCCGTACTGGCCGTCTGTGCGAGCTTTTCCCTGTCTATGCCAAAATATTCTGTATTGCTCAGGCCTTGCCCTTTATTATTTTTACGCACCTTATCAGCCCATTCATTTTTCTCCATTTCCTGCATGGACTGATTGATATTACTCTCTGCCGCAACGAGGTTTTTAGGATCGTTAGCCATTGCTACCCGTTGCGCCTGCGTCATAAATAGATTATTACGGCTGTCTGTTTCAATGCGATTAGCGGAAACGACATGGTCGAGATGAGTTGTACCATCTCTTTTAAGTTCATTGCCGGTATAAGCAGAAATAACGGGTTCGTCTTTCATGAACATGTCTTTGCGTTTGCCAGACAGCTCTTTGTCGTAAGGCTTGCGGTTGTAGCCACCGCTGTTTGTCTCGGACCAGGCCTCGTAACGTGCTTTATCGCTGTTCGTCGCCACCACGCCTTTTTCGAAATTATGGGTAGTCGTTACGTTGCCGCCATCGCTGTCAGTAAACATCGTACTATTCAGTCCAAATGGACCAATTAGCTGCTGCAATATATGGCTTTGACAGCTTTCCAACAGCTCCTGCAGGCGCTGTTCACGTAAAGCGGGTCTTGTGTTACCGCTCTGATTACTCTCAGCCTCAGCAGCTGGAAAAGTAGACATGTAAATATCCTTTTAACAAGGCCATGTTCATTTTTTCGTGGATAAACGTAGGCCAGGTGGGTATTGCTGAAACTATGGCATGACAAAGAGTCATAACTTCTTACTTGATTCAGGTGTTTATTCCACAAGTATTATCTCTGCTGTTAACTTAATTTATCAATAAAACTTATTTATTTTTTAAAGGGTAGTTATCTGCTGCCGATAATACGTATAGCGATATTATGGCCAATTTAAGGCGGTTTGAGCTTTAGCCTGGTGTGCAATAAAAAGAGGGGGTGCGCCGTTGCTTCTCGTGGCAAATAAATCAGTAGATCAAAAGCAGTAAGCCATAAAGGTGACGGAATATGTTACCCGATTTATATCTGTCACAGTCGGTAGTCACTGCCAGATACAAAGCACTGTCCTGCACCTTTTCATCAACAGCAGTCCGTCAGGAAAAGTGAATCCCCTCTCTGTAACACCTCAAACAGGCAAACGTTACTCGCGCAAAGCGTCACGTAAGGCGATAAATCTGCGGTCAGCGCCGCGAAAAGCGGCAGACAGTAAAGAAAAGCCAGCGGAAGGTTGAAAGAAAACAAATATCTCGCTCATACTGCCGTAACTCATCTCATAGCTTAAGGACATGCATCATGGCTGAAGAAACGATTTTCAGTAAAATTATCCGCCGCGAAATCCCGGCCGATATTGTTTATCAGGACGAGCTGGTCACGGCCTTTCGCGATATCTCGCCAAAAGCGCCGACGCACATTCTGGTCGTGCCGAATATCCTGATCCCTACCGCCAACGATGCGGTGGCGGGGCATGAAGCCGCGCTGGGCCGGATGATTGTGGTGGCCGCGAAAATCGCTAAACAGGAAGGGATCGCCGAGGACGGCTATCGTCTGATCATGAACTGCAATCAGCATGGCGGACAGGAAGTCTATCATATCCATTTGCATCTGGTTGGCGGTCGTCCGCTGGGCCCGATGCTGGCTGAATAACGTGCCGGAGGCACTATGATGCGGATTATCGTCCTGGGCGCCATGCTGGCGTTGCTGAGCGGCTGCGCCAGCGATCGCACGACCATTGATACTTCGCAGTCGCTGGTTATGGAATCATCGGTACTGTCGGCGGGGATCCTTACCGGCGAGCCGGTGATATCGGAGCATGAAGGGCAGCAGCGAGGCGCTTCGCAGCTCTATAACCAGCAGGAAAAACCCGTTACGCTCTACTATCGCTTTTACTGGTATGACGATAAAGGGCTGGAAATTCTGCCCTTCGAAGCGCCTCGCAAGATTACGGTCGCGCCGCATAGCAGTGTTGAAATATCGTCGCAAACGGGTAACCTGACGGCCAGTAAGGTTCGCCTTTACCTGTATCTGTAGGAGATTATTGCGTGGAAAGGAAGATAGCTAAACTCTCGGGCGTCATGTTGCTGGCGCTTATTCTTAGCGGCTGTGTGGTGCAACAGCAGCAACAGCCCGCGCCCGTCGAGCCGGTGCAGCCGGTTCCCGAACAGCCGCAGCCCGTGCCGACCCAGCCGCCGCCGCCGGAAACGGTGCCGCAGCCGCCTAAAATGCAGTCGATTAATTGGGATGCCAGCGTAACGCCGCTGGTGGCGCAAATGCTGAAAGCGGACGGCATCACGCCCGGTAGCGTATTGCTGATCGACGGCGTGAAAAACAGCACCAACGGCAGCCTGCAACGCGCCAAAGCCACCGCTTCGCTGCAAAGCGCGCTGCAAAATAACACCCAGTTCAAGCTGGTGACGCCTGAACAGCTTGCTACCGCTAAACAGACGCTGGGACTGTCAGCCGAAGACAGCCTGAGCTCGCGCAGTAAAGCCGTCGGCCTGGCTCGCTACGTTGGCGCACAGTATGTGCTCTATACCAACGCTAAGGGCGACGTAAAATCGCCGGAACTGCAAATGCAGCTGATGCTGGTGCAGACTGGCGAAATCATCTGGTCGGGTAACGGTGTCGTACAGCATTGATCTCGCACTGAGCAGGCTGATTAAACAACGATTTCCGGCGGAGCGATCCGCCGGTTCTTTTTTTCCGCTGCACGGCCTGACGGGGCTGACGGCAAAGGTGGAGCTGGAAAGGGCAACGCTGCTGGCCCGCCATCAGCGACAGGATAATCCCGTGCCGGGTGTGGATCGCCAGCGTGAGTATCGTATTTTACGCAAGCTTTCCGGCTGCGATCTCGCGCCTGCCGCCTGCGGCTATGCTGATAACTGGCTGCTGCTGGGCTGGCAGCCGGGCGAGGCGCTGAGCGAGGCGGCCTTTCCCGGCGCGCTGGACGCGGTTGTCAGCGAGCTGGCAAGGCTGCACCAACAGCCGCTCAGTGGCTATCCTTTGCAGCTGCAAAAGCTGCTGGAGCGCTACTGGCAGCTCAGTCGGCCTGCACGGCGGCACTGCGGCTGGCTGCGGGCATTGCAGCGGCTACAGCGGCGCGGCGAGCCAAAACCGCTGCGGCGGGCGCTGCTGCATATGGATGTGCATCCGGGCAATCTGATCCGTCAGCAAAATAGCCTGCGGCTGATTGACTGGGAGTATGCCAGCGATGGCGATGTCGCGCTGGAGCTGGCCGCGCTGGTAGCAGGAAACGCGCTGGATGCTGAGCAGCAGCGCGCGCTAACCGAGCGCTATGCCGCGCTGCAACGGCTGGATGCGGCAAGGCTACGGCAGCAGATGGCGCGCTGGCAGCCCTGGCTGACGCTGCTGGCGGCAAGCTGGTACGAGCTGCGCTGGCAGCAGAGCGGCGAACAGACGTTTTATACGCTGGCGGCACAGGCCTGGCAGCGAGTTCGATCATAAGAGGTAATCTGTGGGACCGGTAATGTTAGATGTGCTCGGTTACGAGCTGGACGCGGAAGAGCGGGAAATTTTACAGCATCCGCTGGTGGGCGGGCTAATCCTGTTTACCCGCAACTACCACGATCCTGAGCAGCTTCAGGAGCTGATCAGGCAGATCCGCGCGGCCTCGCGTCACCGCCTGGCGATCGCGGTCGATCAGGAGGGCGGGCGCGTGCAGCGCTTCCGCGAAGGCTTTACGCGCCTGCCTGCGATGCAATCTTTTGCCGCGCTGAACAGCGAAGCCGAAGCGGCAAGGCTGGCGCAGGAAGCGGGCTGGCTGATGGCTGCCGAAATGATCGCGATGGATATTGATATCAGCTTCGCGCCCGTACTGGATATAGGACACGGCAGCGCGGCAATCGGCGAACGCAGTTTCCATGACGATCCTGCCGTGGCGCTGGCGATGGCGCGCCGTTTTATTGATGGCATGCATGAAGCGGGTATGAAAACCACCGGCAAGCATTTTCCCGGTCACGGTGCGGTAAGCGCGGACTCGCATAAAGAAACGCCGCGCGACGATCGTCCCGAAGCGATGATTCGTCAGCACGATATGCAGATCTTTAAGCAGCTGATTGACGAAAACAGGCTGGATGCGGTGATGCCTGCGCACGTTATCTATACTCAGGTAGACCCGCATCCGGCCAGCGGTTCCTCGCACTGGCTGAAAAAAGTGCTGCGCAAAGAGCTGGGTTTCGACGGCGTGATTTTTTCCGACGATCTGTCGATGGAAGGCGCAGCGATTATGGGCAGCTATGCCGAACGCGGTCAGGCTTCGCTGGACGCCGGCTGCGATATGATCCTGGTCTGCAACAACCGTCAGGGCGCCGTCAGCGTGCTGGATAATCTGTCGCCGATCAATGCCGAACGCGCCACGCAGCTGTACCATCGTGGCACGTTTACCCGCCAGCAGCTGCTGGCTTCGCCGCGCTGGAAAGAGAGCAGCCAGGCGTTAAGCAAGCTGCAAACCCGCTGGCTGGAGCAGCGAGGCTGACGCATACACCACAGGAGAAGGGCGATGATCATCTATCTGCACGGGTTTGATTCAACCAGTCCCGGCAATCATGAAAAAGTGCTGCAGCTGCAGTTTATCGATCCCGATGTACGGCTGTTGAGCTACAGCACGCTGCATCCTAAACATGATATGCAGTATTTGCTGAATGAAACCCATAAGCTTCTGAGCAGCAGCGACGATGAACGCGTGCTGATCTGCGGCGTAGGGTTAGGCGGTTATTGGGCCGAGCGCATCGGCTTTCTGAACGATATCCGTCAGGTAATGTTCAATCCCAACCTGTGGCCAGAAGAAAACATGCCGGGCAAAATCGACAGGCCTGAAGAGTATGTGGATATTGCCACCAAGTGCGTCAGCAACTTTCGGGAAAAAAACCGCGATCGCTGCCTGGTGATCCTCTCCCGACGCGACGAGGCGCTGGACAGCCAGCGTAGCGCGTCAACGTTGGGTGACTATTATGAAATCGTCTGGGATGACCACCAGCCGCATAAATTCAAAAACATCTCCTCGCACCTGCAGCGGATCAAAGCATTTAAAACGCTGGGCTAGCCGCTAACGCTCGCCCGCCTTATCCCGGCGGGCAGCAAACGTTCACAAGCTTTTCTTCATCGGTCACTGCCCCGGCATAATATTACTCGCGGCGGCGGCCTGGCCGAATGTTGCTAACGTCGCTGATATCCCTGTCCGGATACGCCGCGCTTTCATGTTCCACAATCACCACGCTGTTATTCGGCATGTCAGCCAGCAGAAAGGCTACCGCGCCTGCCTGGCTATGACCACGTAATTGACTGTTTATATCAGCATCCTTTCAAACCAGCCTTTTTAAATAGCCGCTGTGTAGCTCATGTACGCACCCGTAAATAGCGATGTCTCTTCCCGCTTTGATTGCTGATTTAACAGGCCAGGCATTAATTAAATTCACCGCCTGCGCCATAAGGTGGTATTCGGTTAATTTTCCCTTCCCTGTCGTGGCTATTTTCATTTCAGGCTGGAAAACAGCCATCCAGTCGTTAAGCGAGTCGTACAGTTTTTGCAGATAGCGGGTTAACGGATCGGAAAAAAGCGGCGCGTTGACCTGCTGCAACGCCAGCGCGGCCTGGATACCGTCGCAGTCGTAGTGGCCGCACAGGATCAGGGTATCAATCTGCAAATGCCCGAGCGCGTATTGCAGCACGCTCATCAGGCTCTCATCCTCTTCCAGCACCATATTGGCGATATTACGGTGCACAAAAAGCTCGCCGGGATGAGCGTTAGTTAATACCTCGGCGGGTACCCGGCTGTCCGAGCAGCCTATCCATAGCGCCTGCGGCGGCTTGGCGGCCATCAGATTTAAAAAATAATTTGGATCGCGGTTTGCCTGCTGCTGCGCCCAGCTGCGGTTTTGTGCCAGCAGTCTGTTCAGTGTTTTCATTCCTTTTCCCTCTTCCTTTTTCGGCAGAATAGCCGGAATAGCTTAAGAGGATATTAATAACTAAGCCTGCTGCAAGTTTTTCAGGGTAATTATTATTAAATATGTCGGGTTTTTTATTGGAGCCTGATTTGGTTTTTTTAGTATATATTTAAATACGATTGCCACAGGTGATTGCAGGACAATAAAATAAACTGAAAAAGAACGTCATATTTACTCCACCCAATCGGAGCGGGTATCGGTCAATTATTCCTGTTGAGTCGCATTATCAGAGATAAAAAATCACTCAGGTGGTGAAATAAACGCCTTGCGAACGCACCTTATCCTCCCCGAAACACGGAAAATTATTCAGCAAAAACAGCGTGCTAATAAGAAATGGTTGAAAAAAATTGACCTGTATCAATTTTTACAGGACGGCCGATTTCCCGCGTGCTATTCTGCCTGCAGATAGCGAATAAATCGCCAACCCTATGTTAATTAAGGATATTATTTAACCTTTAATTAACGACTGGTTCACAATTTAAGGGGGTCGTTTGACTACACCAATGAAGAAGATTGTTATTGTCGGCGGAGGAGCCGGCGGGCTTGAGCTGGCGACACAGCTTGGTCAGAAACTGGGACGGAAAAAAAAGGCGGAAATAACCCTGGTGGACCGTAATCACAGCCATCTCTGGAAGCCGCTGCTGCACGAAGTCGCGACCGGATCGCTGGATGAAGGGATTGACGCGCTGAGCTATCTGGCCCACGCCCGCAATCATCACTTCCAGTTCCAGCTGGGCACGCTGACCGAAATCGATCGGGACAATAAAAAATTACAGCTGGCGGAAATCCGCAACGAGCAGGGCGAGCTGCTGGTGCCGGAACGCGAAGTGGCGTACGACACGCTGGTCATGGCGCTGGGCAGCACCTCCAACGACTTCGGCACGCCGGGCGTTAAGGATCACTGCATTTTCCTGGATAACCCGCACCAGGCGCGCCGTTTTCATAATGAAATGCTGAACCTGTTCCTGAAATTCTCCGCCAGCGAAGGGCGCCAGGAGCAGGTGAATATTGCTATCGTCGGCGGCGGCGCGACCGGCGTAGAGCTTTCCGCCGAGCTGCATAACGCGGTGAAACAGCTGCACAGCTATGGCTATAAAGGTCTGAACAACAGCGCGCTGAACGTCACGCTGGTAGAGGCGGGCGAGCGTATTCTGCCTGCGCTGCCGCCGCGCATTTCCACCGCTGCGCATCAGGAGCTGACTAAGCTGGGCGTACGCGTGCTGACGCAGACGATGGTGACCAGCGCCGATGAAAATGGCCTGCATACCAAATCGGGTGAATTTATCAATGCCGATCTGATGGTCTGGGCGGCGGGTATCAAAGCGCCGGACTTTATGAAAGAAATTGGCGGGCTGGAAACCAACCGTATTAACCAGCTGGTGGTAGAGCCAACGCTGCAAACGACCCGCGATCCGGATATCTACGCGATTGGCGACTGCGCTTCGTGTGCGCTGCCGTCTGGCGGCTTTGTGCCTCCTCGCGCGCAGTCAGCGCATCAGATGGCGTCGCGCGTGCTGGATAACATTCTGGCACAGATGAAAGGACGCGAGCAGAAAGCCTATGTTTATAAGGATCACGGCTCGCTGGTTTCGCTCTCGCGTTTCAGCACGGTCGGCAGCCTGATGGGCAACCTGATGCGCGGTTCAATGATGGTTGAAGGACGCATCGCGCGCTTTGTCTATATCTCGCTTTATCGTATGCACCAGGTCGCGCTGCACGGCTACTTTAAAACCGGCCTGATGATGCTGGTGGGCAGCATTAACCGGGTTATCCGTCCGCGCCTTAAGCTGCACTAAGTAAAATCAGGACCGCCTGATCTATAGTAACAGGGCTTATAACGATACCGTCGTTATAAGCCCTTCTTCTGCCACATCCCTCCTAAGAACTCTCTTAAAAGCTTTTGCATTTGACTTTAAACATTTATTTCGTCCTGAATTCTTATTGTCATAACTGGTCCTGATAAGCACACTTTACCGGACAAAGCGCGTCGCGTATGGCCCGGACTCTGCGGCTGGCGACGATGCGTAATAACCGTTTCAGGAGACAGCCCTGTGAATAAATCAATGTTGGCAGGTATCGGAATTGGCGTAGCGGCCGCGCTGGGCGTTGCCGCTGTAGCAGGCATGAATGTATTCGAGCGTGAGCCGCAGTTTGCTCAGGTGCTCTCCGCCACGCCAATCAAAGAGACGACGAAAAATCCGCGTCAGGAGTGCCGTAACGTCACGCTGACTCACCGGCGTGCCGTGCAGGATGAGAACCGTATCGCCGGTTCCGTACTGGGCGCGGTGGCGGGCGGCGTGCTGGGTCATCAGTTTGGCGGCGGACGCGGACGCGATGTGGCTACCGTAGCGGGCGCGCTGGCAGGCGGATACGGCGGTAATCAGGTGCAGGGCGCTCTGCAGGATCGCGATACCTACACGACCACCGAACAGCGCTGCAAAACCGTTTACGATAAGCAGGAAAAAACGCTGGGCTATGACGTCACCTATAAAATTGGCGACCAGCAGGGCAAAATCCGCATGGATAACGACCCGGGGACACGCATCCCTTTAAACAGCAACGGTCAGCTGATCCTGAACAGCCAGAACCAGGCATAAGTTGCCCGGCCTCTGCTAAAGCATGACGCTCGGCCCCCTCTTAACGGAGGGGGTTTTTTTTAGCACTATGCTCGAATTTGCTTACCTGCAGCGCCCTTTAGCACTGTGCTCGTATTTGCTCACCTGCAGCGCCCTTTATCATGATGCTTGAATTTGCTCACCTGCAGCGCCCTTTATCACTATGCTCGTATTTGCTCACCTGTAATGCCTTTCATCACGATACTTGAATTTGCTCACCTGCAACCTCCTTTATAAGTCCCTCCTGCAAGCGGTCAACCGTATTCTTATACAAAAAGACCAGGCGCTTTCCGAATTGATCCGTAGAAGCATTGACCTTGTTATAGCGGTTGGTTAAGGAAATTTATTATCAACTGCATGACTTAAGCTAAATTTATGTGGTTGAGGGACGTTACATAAATATTAGCCTCCGATCATTGTCAGAAATGCGGTTGTAACCATCCATCATGTCCGGGGCTTTTAAAGCAAGTAATACGAGGTTTTCTTGTGTTAATGTATGATTTTTAATTAATTAATTATAATTAGCTGATTCATATCCCCCTTTGAACCTCTCAATAATCGTGTCTTAATTTCCCTGAAATTCCTTTCTATTAGTGTAACGCTTAACTGGTTTCATTAATCCCGCTCACTTATTAATGTAAGCTTTTTGTAAGTTTTTCTCTGTTTTTCCTTGAGCTTTCGCCCGGCAGGTGCATAATGTGCGCATAAAAATACGTAATACACATTTTGTTACATATTTGGCGGGCAGAATAGTCATGCAGGGAAAAATGGAAAAGCGCCTGAAGTCGGCGCTGGCTGTTATTGGGCTAATCGGCTGCGGTGCGGTTTACGCAGCGCCGGGCGATGAGCAGCGTCAGACCATCAGCGCGCTGGGCACGCTGGCGGCGGGGCTGGCGGGCGGGCTTGCCGGGGACAGTGCGGGTGCTGCGGTAACGGGTGCGCAGGCCGGGAAGAATGCGGTTGAGAATAATGAATTGTTTAATTTGCCCTCAGGCCTGAATAATTACGGCCTTGCACAGGGTAGCTTAATGACAAATACAGATAATCAGGTCGATGAAAATGGGAAAGCACTCCCGGGCATGACATTGTAAGATAAAGCAGTTCTTTCGGCAGATATGGCTAAAGGCAACCTGCCTGCCGGTCAGAATCCGGCAACAGGATTGTTAACGGCCTGGGGGGCAGGGGTGACGACGTTTGTGGCGCCGGTGTTACTGCCAGCCACTGCGACAGCTGAGGCGGTGATGGGCGCAGGTGCGATAGGCGGCACAGCTAACGTGTTTAACCAACTAAGTAGTGGAGAGCCGTTAAGCGCCACGGATGCACTGATTGCAACCGGTGTCAGTTCTTTAACGCAGGGTAAAGGATTCTGGTTCACTGAAGCAGCGAGCGTTGCCGGTGCGTATGCGGGAGCCAGGCTGCAGGGTAAAAATACTTTAGCACCGATGATTGGAGCAGGTTTAGGGACACTGGGGGGCGCAGCGATAGGTAAAGGAGTGGAGAAGGTGCAGGCCACAATCCCTCAGTTTACAATACCTAAAATAACAGGGGCAGTCGCTGAATCTGCAGGTTCTGAATATCTCGGAAGTTCCGCACAAAATCTTGCTGAAAAAGTTCAAAGAAAACTGGAGAAAAGTAGTAATGCAAAATAATAAAATTAAAATTTTATTATTGTTAGTGGTTTTATGGGTGGTTGGCCTTTTTACTTTCCTTGTAGGTGGCCGATTGCTTATATCTTTAGTATCCTATTGTTTAGTTGATGATTTTGATTTTGATAGAAATGACTTGATTAGAGGATTGGAAATATCAATCGGATGCGGGGTTATTATTGGTGTGGGGCAGTTTCTCATGTCGAAAGAGAAATCAGCCTCACCAACAGACCACAAGTAAAATATGCTAATGCTGGCCAATCAATACGGGATGTTTTTTAACTGATGATTGATGATTGCTCCTTGGTTAGTTGCAGGCCTGCCAGCCCTTTGTGACAAGTCGTTTAGAGATAACGGGTTGAGAAGGCAATAGTGCAGAGATGGGCCAGCGTCAGCCAGAGGGGCGGCTGTACCTTATCGGGCGAAAGTCATTCACGATATGGCACCCACGAAAGGCCTGGAAGGCAAAGAGGTGGGGAACGTCGAGACGAACCTGACAGCGCACGCGGTGCTGGGCGCGGCGGGCAATTATATTGCGCAGCAGCTCTATCCGGGCAGCGCGGTGACCGGGGCGCAGGCCGGGAAGAATGCGGTTGAGAATAACTCGCTGAGTGGAGATAACGCCCGTCAGCCAGTCAAAGAAAGTTCGGAATGGTGGAAGAAACAGGCACGCGGCAAGCTGGGTGAAGGCACGGCATCAGCTACAGCAAACAGCAATTATTAATGCTATTGCGGATAGCGGCGATACGGCAACAGGTTCAGCGGATTATGTTGCCGATGCGGCAATGGCGCTGGCTTCGTGTGCAACGGGTAACGGCTACTGCCCGCAAGCATTGAATAACCTGTCCGGGAAAACCAGGCGGTAGTTGAAGATGGACGTAAAATATCAGAGTGGAGCACTGATTTAAAAAGTGTCTTTGATTTTTACAACAGCCTTAAAGAGTAAGTAAAACATGGTTGTCAGCCTTGGTTTTTTAGCCATGTTTATATCTATAGGGAAATGCAATGAACTATTCGTACATAATAGCGAACGCACCGACAGGGAAAAAGCCGTAAGGGCGATGATGTGTGGATAGATATAAGCTAT
This sequence comes from Erwinia sp. STN24, assembly GCF_041320675.1. Lineage (NCBI taxonomy): Bacteria > Pseudomonadati > Pseudomonadota > Gammaproteobacteria > Enterobacterales > Erwiniaceae > Erwinia > Erwinia sp. STN24. The sequence continues at coordinate 376,519 of NZ_JBGGPM010000001.1, forward strand.
AAACTGAAGCAAGTTTCAAAGGACAACGACCGCTGTGCCAGCAGATAACCAGCGCGGGCGGCAGCCTCATCTTCACGGCGAGTGATAAAACTATTTTTTAATGACGTATCGGCAAGATATTTAGTACAATCCCATCTCAAATACAGGGATTTAATCAACTCAGTAAAAAAGGGAATGAGTAATGAAAGTAAAAATTACCGCATTGGCATTAGTTTGTAGTGGCCTGTTGGTCAGCACCGGCGTATTGGCTGACAGCCATACTTTGTCGGTTGGCTATGCACAGAGCAAGGTCGAAGATTTTAAAAATATTCGCGGCGTCAACGTTCAGTACCGCTATGAATGGGATTCACCCGTCAGCATTATCGGTTCCTTTAGCTATATGAAAGGCGATGACAGCTATTCTGAAAGGGTTGAGGCTTTTGACGATATTAGCGGTTATGATGGCAAAACGGATGTGAAATATTACTCGTTTATGGCTGGCCCGGCCTGGCGTATTAACGACTACGTCAGCCTCTATGCCCTTGCCGGTATGGCGCATACAAAAGTAGAAGACAAAACAACCTATCTTTCTGCGTATTCAGAAGAGGATAATGCAAGCAAAACGTCGTTTGCTTATGGTGCTGGCGTGGCTATTAATCCGACAGACTATCTTTCCGTAAATATCGGTTATGAAGGCACGCGCGTTAAATTCAATGATGACGTAGCGATAAACGGTTTTAATATCGGTCTTGGGTATCGTTTCTGATTTCTCCCTGTATGAACCCCGGCTAAACTGTCGGGGTTTATTACCTCGAATAGCTATTGAAACGAAATGATTCAATTAACAATGAGCGTAGAAAATGTTTTTTGGTGATCCTTATCGTTTTGCCATTTTTGCTGAATGTATTCCTGACTGGAATCCTCCTTCAGGCTCTTTCTACAATGGGCTTTTCTACTACAGTATTGACGGCAACTTTTTCCCGCAGGATTTAAGGACGGCAACGCTCTGTGTGGATGTTAATACACTCCTGGATCCCGCTAATGCCCTGTACACGCCGCCGATAAATGCAGAGGTGTTCGCTATGCCCGCGCCTGACGCTTTCAAATATTTATATAGTCTGACCTGGCCAGAAAGCACGGCAGAGGAGGAGTACCCGGAAGGGGATCCTGTTTACCGTGCAGATACAGAAAATATTTCCGAAAGCGGCGCCTCTGTTTTTGCTGTTTCCGATGGCAAGATGGTAAGGATCCTGGCAGCCAGAATGCAGCGCCTTGTGCAAAAAAAGGATAGCGACCGCTATGAATGGGTCGATAAAAAGGCACTGAACATTGCTGAAATCACCCTTGCCAGCAGTGAAATAGCGGCAATTCTGGATAAAATAAAAAATTATTATTCTTCCCTTACGCCATTACCTGAATAAGCTTGTCCTGACAAGCCAGCAAGCCAGCAAGCCAGCAAGCCAGCAAGCCAGCAAGCCAGCAAGCCAGCAAGCCAGCAAGCCAGCAAGCCAGCAAGCCAGCAAGCCAGCAAGCCAGCAAGCCAGCAAGCCAGCAAGCCAGGATGGCTTACACAAAGCCCCCGTTACTCCGCCTGAACACTGGTGCATCGTCGCTATCCTGCAACGCGCCGGGGAAATCCTTTATCCACTGCTTCACCTTTTTATGATTGATATGCGCTACGCTCAATCCCTCAACACAGCCCCACAGCTCGCGGCCGTTTTGCGCCGTGATCACAATACATTCCGGCATCACGCGTACTTTCAGCGGCATCCCTTCGGCAAAGCCTGCCTGCTCTATCCACTCGCCGCGTAAAAATATTGCTCGGTGCGCGGCGCGGCTGTAAAACTCGCAGCGAGTGGTCGGCTGCGGCGCTTCAGTTACGCGCGGTTCTGACTTACAATCCTTCTTAGCCATGATTAACTCCCAAACAGTTATTTGTGGTTAGCGGTGATAGCGGGCTCCACCCCGTTATTACCGCGCTAAAAACACCTCTCTTCTCCTTCTTCCTGTCTTCCCTCATTGCTTAAATATACGCCTTCTCCTGTGCAAACTCGCTGAAAACGCAACGATAAAATGCGAGGCAGTTCCACAAACTGCATTAATGTTTTTCTCTGACGTACCTCGCCTGGTTAATATCTTTTTTTACCATTGCTGAAACCGATTTCTGTGCCGGACGACAGGCTATTCAACGATAAATAACGGCAAGTCGGGGCGGACAGGCAATCCTCGCCAGACGGCCAGCGGCGGAAAATCGGCGATCGGCGTCCGACTGGTCAGCGACCCGTTCTCCACTAAACTCATTAAGGTAGTTGATAGATCCCCTTTATAACGGCAAGGAGAACGGCATGTCTGAACAAAGTGAAATGACTAACGTGTTCGCCAGTAAAATGCGCGACGCCGATCTAAACTTTATCGCTAATATCGCCAGTAAATTGGGCGTCGGCCTGGGCGTTACGCTGTTTGTAAAAGGCGCGCTGGTAACGGGCAACACCATTTCCGGTAAGGAATATTACGAGAAAATCGTCGAGTTTTTTGGCGACGCGCAGGAAGGCACGGTAGAGCAGGCGATAGCGAATTATTTTAAACGCACCGGCGAGGCGTACTACACGCCGGAAGATGACGACGCGTCAGTGCCGCTTAACTTTTTGCATCTGAAAGATGTCGCCTTCCGGTTAGGATCGGAAAAGTTCTCGCATCATAAAAACGGGCTGTTAAGGATTAAAATAGAAGAGATAGATGGCTTTATGTTGGGCATTTCGTCGAACGAAGAATAGCGCGGCGTGCAGAGTTTTAGCGGAGAATAATCGTGTTAGCCTGTTATGCTCAGGCTAACCGTGCACCTGTTCGGTAAAGCACGCCGTTGCAGCCTGCTGAGGGCAGGCGGCAACGGCAGCAGACGCATCAGGCGGCGTTTTCCAGCACCTGCGTCATAAAGTCGCGCACCCATTTCACCCGCAGCTTGCGCTCGGCGAGGTCGCGCACAAACTTCAGCTTCGTTGGGCCATCAAGCCGCCAGTTCTGCGGCTCTTTTTGCAACAGGCCAATCAGCCAGGACGGGTCGGCTTTGTTTTTCTCCGCAAACTCGATAAAACCGCCTTTCTCGCTCGCTTCAACGCGCCGGATGCCAATTTTCTTCGCCAGCAGGCGCAGCGTGGCGATATCCAGCAGGTTGCGCGCCGGGTCCGGCAGCTGGCCGAAGCGGTCAATAAGCTCCACTTTCAAATCGTCCAGCTCGCCTTCCTGCTGCGCGCTGGCGATGCGCTTATAGAACGACAGGCGGGTATTCACATCCGGAATATAATCGTCCGGCAGCAGCGACGGCATCCGCAGTTCGATATCGGTCTGGCTGTTGGTCAGATCTTCCAGCGACGGCTCGCGGCCTTCCTTCAGCGCGTCCACGGCGTTTTCCAGCAGCTCCATATACAGCGAGAAGCCAATCGTCTCCATCTGGCCGCTCTGATCCTCGCCCAGCAGCTCGCCCGCGCCGCGAATTTCCAGATCGTGCGTTGCCAGCGCAAAACCGGCGCCCAGATCCTCCAGCGAGGCGATCGCCTCCAGACGCTTGTGCGCGTCGGTGGTCATCGCTTTTGGATGCGGCGTCAGCAGCCACGCATAGGCCTGATGATGCGAACGGCCCACGCGGCCGCGTAGCTGATGCAGCTGCGCCAGGCCAAAATGGTCGGCGCGCTCGATAATAATGGTATTCGCGGTCGGGATATCGATGCCGGTTTCAATAATCGTGGTGCAGACCAGCACGTTAAAGCGCTGATGATGGAAATCGTTCATCACCCGTTCCAGATCGCGCTCGCGCATCTGGCCATGCCCCACGGCGACGCGCGCTTCCGGCACCAGCTCCGCAATGCGATGGGCGGCTTTTTCGATGTTCTCCACGTCGTTATAGAGGTAATAAACCTGGCCGCCGCGCAGCACTTCACGCAGGATAGCTTCGCGTACCACCAGATTATCGAACTCGCGGACAAAGGTTTTCACCGCCAGACGACGGGCAGGCGGCGTGGCGATAATCGACAGGTCGCGCATGCCGCTCATTGCCATATTCAGCGTGCGAGGGATAGGCGTCGCGGTCAGCGTCAGAATATCAACATCGGCCCGCATCGCCTTGATGCGCTCTTTATGGCGCACGCCGAAGCGGTGCTCTTCATCCACAATCAGCAGCCCCAGATCGCGCCATTTGATTTCGCTTTGCAGCAGCTTATGGGTGCCGATCAGAATATCAATTTTGCCTTCACGCGCTTCTTCCAGGATCTGCGCCTGCTCTTTCGCGCTGCGGAAACGGGAGAGCATTTCAATGCGCACCGGCCAGTTGGCGAAGCGATCGCGGAAGTTATCGTAGTGCTGCTGGGCGAGCAGGGTGGTCGGCACCAGCACCGCAACCTGCTTGTGGTTCTCTACCGCGAGGAAAGCGGCGCGCATCGCCACTTCGGTTTTACCAAAGCCGACGTCGCCGCACACCAGGCGATCCATCGCCAGCGGCTGGCACATATCGCTGAGCACCGCGTTAATCGCCTGCGCCTGATCCGGCGTGGTTTCAAACGGGAAACTGTCGCAAAACAGCTGATACTGCTCGCGATCGTGCTTAAAGGCAAAGCCCGCTTTGGCCGCTCGCTGAGCATAGATATCCAGCAGCTCGGCCGCCACATCGCGGACTTTTTCCGCTGCTTTCTGCCGCGCGCGCGACCAGGCATCGCTGCCGAGCTTGTGCAGCGGCGCGTTTTCGTCTGCGCCGCCGGCATAGCGGCTAATCAGATGCAGCGAGGAGACCGGCACGTAGAGTTTGGCGTCGCCGGCATAGGTCAGCATCAGGTATTCCGCCGTGATGCCGCCGGTTTCCAGCGTGGTCAGGCCAATATAGCGGCCGACGCCGTGCTCCAGATGCACCACCGGCTGGCCGGGATGCAGCTCGGCCAGGTTGCGGATCAGCACGTCCGGGTTGATAGAGCGGCGCGTGTCCTGACGGCGGCGGCTGACGCGCTCACCCAGCAGATCGCTTTCGCAAATCAGCGCGCGGTTGCGCAGGCTGTCGATAAAGCCGTGCTCGCTGGCGCCGACGATCAGGTAAGCGCCGGGCTGCTCCGCCTCATGCAGCGCGTGAATGGTCTTCGGCACCAGCTTGATGCGGGCCAGCAGCTCCTGAAGCGCCTCGCGACGGCCTTCGCTCTCTACCGAAAAAATCACCGGGCCGCTGAACGATTCCAGAAAACGACGCAGCGCATCCAGCGGCGCTTTCGCCTGCGCCTGGACGGCCAGGTCGGGCAGCGGCTGATAGCCCAGGTTAGTGTTGACGGCTTTTTCCGGCAGCGCCTCGTTTTTCAGCTGCACGCGCGGCCAGTTTTTCAGCTCGCTGAACAGTTCGTTGGTGCGCAGCCACAGCTTTTCCGGCGGCAGCAGCGGACGCATCGGATCGACGCGACGGTTTTCAAAGCGCGCCATCACTTCCTGCCAGAAGCGTTCCGCAGCGCCTTCCAGATCGCCGGTGTTAATCAGCAGCGTATTGGCCGGAAGATAGCTGAACAGTGCGGGCAGCGACTGCTCAAAAAAGAGCGGCTGCCAGTATTCGATACCGGACGGCAGCGTGCCTTTGCTGACCTGCTGGTAAATGTGCTCGGCCTCGCGCCGGACGTCAAAGTGCTCGCGCCACTGGGTGCGGAACAGCTCAATGGCCGCTTTGTCCGTAGGAAACTCGTGCGCGGGCAAAAGATTGATCGCCTCGACCTCTTCCAGCGTGCGCTGGCTGTCGACGTCGAACAGGCGCAGGCTGTCGATTTCATCATCGAAAAAGTCGATGCGGTAAGGCTGCTCGCTGCCCATCGGATAGAGATCCAGCAGCGCGCCGCGCGTGGCGTATTCGCCGTGCTCCATCACCTGATCGACGTGACGGTAGCCTGCCTGCTCCAGCTGGGAACGCAGCGTATCCCGCGACAGGCGCTGGCCCTTGCGCATCACCAGCGCATGACCATGCAGAAAGCTGTGCGGACAGACGCGCTGCATCAGCGTGTTAACCGGCAGGATCAGCACGCCTTTTTCCAGCGAGGGCAGATTATAAAGCGTGGAGAGACGGGAAGAGATGATTTCCTGATGCGGCGAAAAGCTGTCGAAAGGCAGCGTTTCCCAGTCGGCCAGCGTTAATACCGGCTCATCGGTAAACTGGCGGATTTCATCCTGCAGCCGCAGCGAGGTTTGCATATCCGGTGCGATAAGCATCACGGGGCCGCCGTGTCGCGCCAGGATTTCAGCACATTCCACCGCACAGGCGGCACCGGTTAATTGTCCCAGCTGGCGCTGGTCGCCTGCTTTTGCTGGCAGGGTATATCGGGCTTGTTCAGGCATAGTCAGTTAGTCGGTCTCTTCACATAAAGGGAGAGCAGAAAACGACGCGTTTCCTGTTCGGCTAACCGAGTATACCTCTATTTCGGCGATTGTTGGGTGTAGTGCATTCTGGGTCGGTCAATGTTTGCCCAAATGAGTTCTTTTTCGCCGTGATAGCTGTGATTGCCATCGTCCCACTTCACGTAATAGCCCGCCGGCGCATCGCCCTGTTCAAACACGTTGACGACCAGTCCTTTAATTTCGCCCGTTTTATGCCGGACAATACTGCCTTTTTCATACTTTGACATTATGACCACTCCCGCCTTTACTCTACGCTGCTCCCTTTAAGGGATAATTAAGTCTATGCCCTTTTTTGCGTAATAATTGAGTAATTAACGGTCGTTTTTAGTGTGATATTTCGCCAATAAAAGCGCGTGTCGCAAGAGATAACAAAACTTAGCAAAAGAGTCAGCGGCTTAGAGGTTCCATAACGCCGGGCTAACCTTTATCATCTTCGATCACTTTTTGCCTTATTACCGCCAGAAGACGGATTACATGTATCAACCTGTCGCGTTATTTATCGGCCTGCGTTATATGCGCGGGCGAGCATCAGACCGCTTCGGGCGGTTTGTATCCTGGCTTTCCGCCATCGGCATCACGCTGGGGGTGCTGGCGCTGGTCACCGTGCTGTCGGTGATGAACGGCTTTGAACACGAGCTGGAAAAAAGCACCTTAAACCTGATGCCCCAGGCGATGATTAGCAGCGAGAAAGGCTCGATCGACCCGCAGCAGGTGCCGGCGGATTCGCTGCAGCTGAAAGGCGTCAGTCGCGTCACGCCGCTGACCACCGGCGACGTGGTGCTGCAAAGCGCCCGCAGCGTCGGCGTCGGCGTTATGCTGGGCATCAACCCTGACGAGCCGGATCCGCTGACGCCCTATCTCGCCAATGTGAAGCAGAGCGACCTACAGCCCAATCAGTACCGCATTATCGTCGGCGAACAGCTGGCGGAACAGCTTGGGCTGAAGCGCGGCGACCAGCTGCGGCTGATGGTGCCGTCCGCCAGCCAGTTTACGCCGATGGGGCGGCTGCCCAGCCAGCGCCTGTTTACCGTTATCGGCACGTTCGCCGCCAACAGCGAGGTGGACGGCTATCAGATCCTGGTCAACCAGCAGGACGCCTCGCGCCTGATGCGCTATCCGGCTGGCCATATCACCGGCTGGCGGCTGTGGCTGGACAAACCTCTCCAGGTGGATACGCTCAGCGAGCAGAAGCTGCCGGACGGCCTGGTCTGGAAAGACTGGCGCGAGCGCAAGGGCGAGCTGTTCCAGGCGGTGAAGATGGAGAAAAACATGATGGGGCTGCTGCTCAGCCTGATTGTCGCCGTCGCCGCGTTTAATATCATCACCTCGCTGGGCCTGCTGATTATGGAAAAGCAGGGCGAAGTGGCGATCCTGCAAACTCAGGGGCTGACCCGCCGGCAAATTGTGCTGGTATTTATGGTGCAGGGCGCAACCGCCGGCATCGTTGGCTCGCTGGTCGGCGCGCTGCTGGGCGTGCTGCTTGCCAGCCAGCTGAATAATCTGATGCCGCTGATCGGCATCTTCCTGGATGGTGCGGCGCTGCCCGTCGAGATTTCCGCCATTCAGGTGGCCACCATTGTTGTTATCGCGATGGCCGTGGCGTTGCTTTCCACGCTCTATCCCTCCTGGCGCGCCGCCGCCGTTCAACCCGCTGAGGCTTTACGTTATGAGTAACCCGATTCTGTTGCAGTGCGACAACCTGTGCAAACGCTACCAGGAAGGCAGCGTCCAGACGGACGTCTTGCGTAATGTTTCTTTCAGCGTGGCGCCTGGCGAAATGATGGCGATTGTCGGCAGCTCCGGCTCCGGCAAAAGCACCCTGATGCATCTGCTGGGCGGGCTGGATACGCCAACCTCCGGCGACGTGGTATTTAACGGCAAATCGCTGAACGGCATGTCTTCGTCGGCAAAGGCGGAGCTGCGCAACCGCGAGCTGGGCTTTATCTATCAGTTCCATCATCTGCTGCCCGATTTCAGCGCGCTGGAAAACGTCGCCATGCCGCTGCTGATTGGCAAGGCCAGCAAGGCACAGGCCGAGGCGAAAGCCATTGATATGCTGCGTGCGGTAGGTCTGGAGAAGCGGGCGGCGCACCGGCCTTCCGAGCTTTCGGGCGGGGAACGGCAACGCGTGGCGATTGCCCGCGCGCTGGTAAACAATCCGCGTCTGGTGCTGGCGGATGAGCCGACCGGCAACCTGGACGCGCGCAACGCCGACGCCATTTTCGATCTGCTGGGCGAACTGAACGTGCGTCAGGGCACCGCTTTTCTGGTGGTGACGCACGATCTGCATCTGGCGAAGCGGCTTAACCGCCAGATGGAAATGCGTGACGGCGTGCTCAGCGAAGAACTGACGCTGGCGGGCATGGCGTAATGGCAAGTTCTCTTTCTCTGCTCCTGGGCCTGCGCTTCAGCCGTGGGCGCCGTCGCGGCGGCATGGTATCGCTGATTTCAGCGATTTCTACGGTTGGCATCGCGCTGGGCGTGGCGGTGCTGATTATCGGCCTCAGCGCCATGAACGGCTTTGAACGCGAGCTGAATAACCGCATCCTGGCCGTAGTACCGCACGGCGAAATCGAACCGGTCAACCAGCCCTTTACCGGCTGGCAGTCGCTGCTGCCAAAGGTGGAGCAGGTTCCGGGCATTGCGGCGGCTGCACCCTATATCAATTTCACCGGCCTGATTGAAAGCGGCGCAAAGCTTCAGGCGATCCAGGTTAAAGGCGTCGATCCGCAGCAGGAAACCAAACTGAGCGCGCTGCCTGCCTATGTGCAGAATAATGCCTGGCAAAGCTTCGGCGCGGGCAAGCAGCAGATTATTTTAGGTCAGGGCGTCGCCAACAGCCTGAAGGTAAAGCAGGGCGACTGGCTGACTATTATGATCCCCAACAGCGATCCCGAACATAAGCTGCTCCAGCCGAAACGCGTGCGCCTTCAGGTCAGCGGCATTCTGGCGCTGAGCGGGATGTTGGATCACAGCCTGGCGCTGGTGCCGTTGCAGGATGCGCAAAATTATCTGGCGATGCGTGACAGTGTCACGGGCATCGCGCTGAAGATGACCAATCCGTTTGCCGCGCAGAAGCTGGTGCGGGACGCGGGCGAAGTGACGCACGCCTATGTCTATATCCGCAGCTGGATTGGCACCTACGGCTATATGTACCGCGACATCCAGATGATCCGCGCCATTATGTATCTGGCAATGGTGCTGGTGATCGGCGTGGCCTGTTTTAACATTGTCTCCACGCTGGTCATGGCGGTGAAGGACAAGAGCGGCGATATTGCGGTGCTGCGCACGCTGGGCGCCAGGGACGGACTGATCCGCGCTATTTTTGTCTGGTACGGGCTGATGGCTGGCCTGCTGGGCAGCGTCAGCGGCGTGGTGGTCGGCGTGCTGGCGGCCTTTAACCTGACGCCGATTATCCACGGTATCGAAACCTTAACCGGCTACCACTTCCTGTCCGGCGATATCTATTTTATCGATTTTCTGCCGTCAGAAGTGCACTGGCAGGATGTGGGCATCGTGCTGCTTACCTCGCTGCTGCTGAGCCTGATCGCCAGCTGGTATCCGGCCAGACGCGCCAGCCGCATCGATCCGGCGCGCGTGCTGAGTGGGCAGTAGCATGTATTACGGCTTTGACGTCGGCGGCAGCAAAATCGCGCTTGGCGTCTATGACGAGCAGCGCCAGCTTATCTGGAGCCAGCGCGCCGCCACGCCCACGCATGATTACGCGCAGCTGCTCGACAGGCTGGCGGCGATGACGGACGAAGCCGATAAGTTCTGCGGCACGCGGGGCAGCGTCGGTATGGGCATCCCTGGGCTGCCCGTGCCGGATGACGGCACGGTCTTTACCGCCAACGTGCCGGCGGCGCAGGGACAGCGCCTGCAGGCGGATCTGAGCCAGCGGCTGGGGCGGGAAGTGCGTATTGATAATGACGCCAACTGTTTTGCGCTGTCGGAAGCCTGGGACGACGAGTTCAAAGCCTATCCGGTGGTGCTGGGGCTGATCCTGGGCACCGGCGTGGGCGGCGGGCTGATAGTGGAAGGCAAACCGCTGACCGGACGCAACTTCGTCGCAGGCGAGTTTGGCCATATGCGGCTGCCGCTGGATGCGCTGGAAGTGCTGGGCCGCGACGTGGCGCAGCCTCTCTGCGGCTGCGGCAAGCGCGGCTGTATCGAGCCGTGGCTTTCCGGGCCGGGCTTTGCCCGCCTGTGGCGGCTGCATAATCAGTCAGATCTCAGTGCGCCGGAAATCGCCAGCCGTTATTATCAACGGGACGAGCAGGCCATAGCCCATACCGCCCGCTATCAGGCGCTGTTGGCCGTTTGCCTGGCAAACTGGCTGACGCTGGTGGATCCGCATCTGGTGGTGCTGGGCGGCGGGCTGTCTGGTTTTGGCGCGCTTTACGACGGGCTGGAGCAGCAGGTGGCAACGCATCTGCTGCCGCGAGCAAAGCCGCCGCGTTTTGCCAAAGCCCGCCATGGCGATGCAGGCGGCACGCGCGGCGCCGCTTTTTTGCACATTAAGGATTAGAGGATTTAACATGCGTACACCCCGTCGCCGGCTGAGACTGGCTCGCTACAAGAAAACCCGACGCAAGGTGCAGCAGCGTTTGCGTCAGCGCATTTTCGAACGCGACCGCAATCTGGAGATCGCCATGCATCCTTTACCGCGAGTTGTTGTCCTGACCGGCGCAGGTATCTCTGCCGAGTCGGGGATCCGCACTTTCCGGGCTGCCGACGGCCTGTGGGAGGAGCACAAGGTGGAAGACGTGGCGACGCCTGAAGGCTTCGCGCGCGATCCGCAAAAAGTGCAGGCGTTTTATAACGCCCGCCGTCGCCAGCTGACCAGCGGTGATATCCAGCCCAATGCGGCGCATACAGCGTTGGCCGAGCTGGAGGCCGCGCTGGGCGACCACTTTCTGCTGGTAACGCAAAATATTGATAACCTGCACGAACGCGCGGGCAGCCGTAACGTTATCCATATGCACGGCGAGCTGCTGAAGGTACGCTGCGTCTCCAGCGGCCAGGTGCTGCACTGGCAGGAAGACGTTAAGGAAGACGATCGCTGCCACTGCTGTCAGTTCCCGTCGGTGCTGCGGCCGCACGTGGTGTGGTTTGGCGAAATGCCGCTACAGATGGATGAGATCTATCAGGCGCTGGCGCAGGCGGACTACTTTATCGCTATCGGCACCTCCGGCCACGTCTATCCGGCGGCGGGCTTTGTGCATGAGGCGAAACTGCAGGGCGCCCACACCGTCGAGCTGAACCTGGAGCCAAGCCAGGTCGGCAGCGAATTCGAAGAGAAAGAGTACGGACTGGCAAGCGAGGTGGTGCCGGAATTTGTGCAGCGTCTGCTGGCGAAGATCAAGTAACCCATGCCATATGGGACGGCAACCTGCCGTCCTTTTTCTGCATGGCTTTTGCGATTGTGTATATGATTGCCGTTACGTTTCTCAGGCAGAAATAAGGCTCAGGCGGGATTTCTCCCCGCCTTTTTTCGCTCGTGTTACGCCACGACTTCAGAAATCCACTTCACTGACGTGATATTGGTGAAGTTTGCCACATCACCCACAATCTCATCGATATGGCCTTCCATGCCTTTTTGCAGATCCTCGACAGAGCGGCAAACCAGATGGCAGGCGGCAACATAAGGTGCTGGCGTACCTTCAGGTGTGCCAATGATTTTGTCGATGGAGAAGGACACCAGATAGTCGCCCATCCTTGCCTGGATCAGCGGCAGATGCACATCGCGATAGTAGTCATGATCGAACTCACCGTTTTCAACGTTCGGGTATAACACGCTATATTTAATCAAATTTCACCTCTTTGGTTGCGCCCGGCACGCAGCGCGCCGGGTAATCCTCATTATAGCGAGGAGGCACGCAAGGTGATTAGCGCTCTGAGTCACGACTGTATCTGTGCTTTGCCTTTGGCAGCGTGGCTGATACAGCAGGCCGCGCGCATAGTCTCTGGCGCAACGGCAGTCACGCCAGCCGGTAAAATAGCGTTCAAATCGGCAACCCGTCTTAGCGGCGTGGCAAACAAAAAATCAGATGCGCCACTATCCCACCCACCAGCCCCCAGAACGCCGCGCCAATCCCCAGTAGCGACAGGCCCGACGCCGTGATCAGAAAGGTAATCACCGCCGCGTCACGTTGTTTATCCTTCGCCAGCGCGCGCTGCAGGCTGCCCGCTATTGTTCCCAGCAGCGCCAGCCCGGCGAGGGTATGAATAAGCGCAGGCGGCAGCGCGCTGAACAGCTGACCAATCGCGCCGCCAAACAGGCCCGCCAGCAGATAGAAAAAGCCTGCGCAGACCGCGCCCCAGTAGCGACGCTGCGGATCGGGATGCACGTCCGGCCCCATACAGATTGCCGCCGTAATGGCCGCGATACAGACGGAAAAACCGCCGAAAGGAGAGAGCAGCAGCGAAGCCAGCCCGGTCCAGCTCATCAGCGGCGAAACGGGCACCGGATAGCCTGCCGCTTTCAGCGTGGCGATGCCGGGTGCATTCTGTGAGGCCATCGTCACTATAAAAAAGGGAACGCCAATGCCGAGCAGCGATGACCAGCTAAAATGCGGCGCGATAAATGCCGGCACGGCAAAGGTCAGCGGCTGCTGCGAAAGGTGGATCTCTCCTTTTATCGCCGCGACGGCCAGACCCACCAGCAGCGTCAGCACAATGGCGTAGCGCGGCAGAAAACGGCGCGCTAACAGGTAAGCCAGGCACATGCTGGCCGTCAGCGTAAAATCAGGCTGCAGCGAGGCGAAAGCATCCAGACCAAAACGCAATAAAATACCCGCCAGCATGGCGGCGGAAATCGCCTGCGGAATATGGTTCATCAGGCGTGCAAACAGGCCGGTCACGCCGCAGAGAAAAATCAGCCCGGAAGCAAAGATAAATACGCCGATGGTTTCCGGCATCGGCGTGCCGGGCAGGCTGGTGACCAGCAGCGCCGCGCCCGGCGTGGACCAGGCCGTCAGCACGGGCGCGCGATAATAGATCGACAGCCCAATTGAGGTCACGCCCATTGCCAGACCCAACATGCTTAGCCAGCCGCCAGTCTGCGCCGCCGTTGCGCCGGCGGCCCCGGCGGCCTGGAAAATAATGGCGGCAGAGCTGGTGTAGCCCACCAGCACCGCGACAAATCCCGCCACCACGGCAGGAAAAGCCAGGTGACGTAAAGAAAAGGCAGGACGCATAATCCTCTCCCGATTGACCGTTATAACGCACAAGCTAGCACTGTGCGCTATAACGCACAAGTGTTATGCTAAGGAAAAAAACGGGGGAGTTTTGATGCCACAAACACTACCGGAACCTGGTCGTATTCTGAGAGCGCTGCGCCTGGCGCGCGGCTGGAGCCTGACGGAAGCCGCCGTGCAGACAGGCGTCAGCAAAGCGATGCTTGGCCAGGTAGAACGCGGCGAATCCAGCCCAACCGTGGCGACGCTATGGAAGATAGCGACCGGTTTTAACGTGCCTTTCTCGCATTTTATTGCCGACCCCGCCCCTGAGAGCGCCTTTCTTCGCAGCGTAGGAACCGATGGCTGGCGACAGCAGCATACGACCATGCAGGCCAGCCCGCTGTTTCCCTTCGATCGCCAGTTGGGTTTTGACATGCTGGTGGTTGAGCTGGCCGCCGGCGCGCTCAGCGAGTCTTCCGCCCATGAGCGCGGCGTAATTGAACACGTTGTCGTTATTGAAGGCGAACTCCGGCTGGCGACCGGCGCGCAATGGCATACGCTTAAAGCAGGCGAAGGGCTGCGTTTTCAGGCCGATACGCCGCACAGCTACCGCAATGACGGCACAGCGCCGGTGCGTTTTTACAGTCTGATCCACTATCCGTGCGCCTTTAGCCTTCCGGGCGGGGGCGCGCCGAAGCCGCAGGATCCGAGCAGGTAACTGACCTGACGCAATAAACGTCGGGCAAAATAACAGATAATAACCGTCCGCACTCAGAGGGAAGGCAGATGACAAATTTACTCGAACGCTTCTTGCACTATGTTTCATTCGACACGCAGTCCAAAGCACATGTTCGGCAGGTTCCCAGTACGGAAGGGCAATGGCGGCTGGCTCGTGAGTTAAAACAGGAGCTGGAAGCGCTGGGGCTGAGCGACGTCACGCTGAGCGGGCACGCCATCGTTATGGCGACCCTGCCTGCAAACGTTGCCTGGCCTGTACCAACCATCGGGTTTATCGCCCATATGGACACGTCGCCGGACTTTACCGGTAAAAATGTTAATCCGCAGATCGTTGAGAACTATCGCGGCGGCGACATCGCGCTGGGCATTGGCGATGAGGTGCTGTCGCCGGTGATGTTCCCCGTGCTGCACCGCCTGACGGGCCACACGCTGATCACCACCGATGGTAAAACGCTGCTGGGCGCGGATGATAAAGCGGGCGTGGCGGAGATCATGACGGCTATCGCCCGGCTGAAAAGCGAGAACGTGCCGCATGGTGATATCCGCATCGCTTTTACCCCGGACGAAGAAATAGGCAAAGGCACCAGCTGTTTCGACGTGGCGGCTTTTGGCGCCGAGTGGGCCTATACCATCGACGGCAGCGATCTGGGCGAGTTTGAATATGAGAATTTCAATGCCGCTTCCGCTACCGTGAAGATTGTCGGCAACAACGTGCATCCCGGCAGCGCTAAAGGCGTAATGGTCAACGCGCTGGATCTGGCGATGCGTTTTCACGCCGCCATGCCGGAAAAAGAGGTGCCGGAGCAGACTGAAGGCTATGAGGGCTTTTACCATCTGCACGGTATCAAAGGCAGCGTGGATAAAGCGGAGCTGCACTACATCATCCGCGATTTCGACCGCGACAGCTTTGAAGCCAGAAAACAGGTGATGAAAGATATCGCCGCCACGCTGAGCGAGGGCAAACAGCCGGGCGTCAGCATTGAGGTGCAGACGGAAGACAGCTATTACAACATGCGCGAAAAGGTCGAAGTGCATGCGCATATTATTGAGCTGGCGCTACAGGCGATGCGGGAAAGCGGCGTGGAGCCGGTGACGAAGCCGATACGCGGCGGGACCGACGGCGCGGCGCTGTCGTTTAAGGGACTGCCTTGCCCGAGCATTTTTACCGGCGGCTATAACTATCACGGCAAGCACGAGTTCGCCTCGCTGGATATTATGGAAAAAACGGTGACGGTGATTATGCGCATCGCGGCGCTGACGGCGGAAAAAGCGAAAAAATCCTGAGCAAGTAAAAACGGCCCTGAAATCAGGGCCGTTACGGTTATTCTTCTTCGCTGAAGTACCAGTAGCCGCTGTTAACCAATGCCGCCAGCTGCGCCAGGAAAGACGGATCGTCCAGCGCCTCGCCCAGATCCGCCGCGTGCACGGAATGCTGATTCGCTAACACCCGCAATGCGTCCGGCCGCTGCGATTCAAGCTGCTCGCCGTTAACGAACACGGCATCGCCAATAGACAGCACGCGCAGGCCGCCCAGACGCTGCAGGCTGTCGCCCTGTTGCAGCGCGTCGTAAATCTCATCCGGCTGGTAAGGGGGTTCCGGCGGCGCCACATCCAGTTCGTGGCGGGACTGGGAGATAAACTCGCCAAACCACTGGTTAAAGTGTTCCGGCTGGTTAATCACTTCCAGCATCATTTCGCGGATACCGTCCAGCTCCTGCGGCAGAATTTCTGCGGTATTTTCACGCGCTGGCACGTCCGGATCGGTAAAGCGACGGCTGCCCAGCTCGCGCGACAGCACATAGTCCGCAAAGCCGCTAATCAGCTCGCGGCCGCTTGGCGCGCGGAAGCCAACGGAATAGTTAATCGCGCTTTCCAGCGAGTAGCCTTCGTGTGGGAATCCTGGCGGAATATAAAGGATATCGCCCGGTTCCATTTCCTCATCAATAATCGCGTCGAACGGCTCGACCTGTAGCAGGTCCGGATGCGGACAGTGCTGCTTCATGGCCACTTTTTCGCCCACGCGCCAGCGGCGACGGCCGGTGCCCTGAATGATAAAGACATCGTACTGATCCAGATGCGGACCAACACCGCCGCCGGGCACGGAGAAGGAGATCATCAGATCGTCAGTGCGCCAGTCCGGCAGAAAGCGGAAAGGGCGCATCAGCGCGGCCGAAGGCTCGTGCCAGTGGTCGACCGCCTGCACCAGCAGCGACCAGTTGTTTTCGCCAAGGTGGTCAAAGCTTTCAAACGGCCCGTGCGCGACCTGCCACTTGTCGTTGTCATGACTGACCAGGCGGCTGTCGACCTCGTTTTCCATCGCAAGACCGGCCAGCTCGTCCGGCGAAATAGGATCGACAAAATTTTTAAAGCCGCGCTTGAGCACGACGGGACGCTTTTGCCAATAGCGCTGGATAAAATCGGGCCAGTTGAGATCGAGCTGATAATCCATAATGGGTCTTCCTGAAACGCTGAATTTCATCGATTATAACAGTCGGAAAGGATGGCAGGGAAAAGCATTTGCGGCCGCCGCCGCAAATAGCCGCCTTCAGGGTTTTTCGCCGACCACTTCCTGACGGCGGAAGATGACTTCCATTCGGGCGCCGCCCAGTTCGCTGGTGGTGGCGATGATATCGCCGGCATACTGCTCCACGATATCGCGCGCCACGGCCAGACCAATGCCCTGGCCGGGACGCAACGTGTCGGCGCGCTGACCGCGAATAAAAATCATATCGCGTTTGCTTTCCGGAATGCCCGGCCCGTCGTCTTCCACGATCAAATGCAGCTCATCGTCGGTCTGGCGACCCCGGATTTCCACAAATTCCAGGCAGTACTTGCAGGCATTATCCAGCACGTTACCCAGCACTTCCATAAAGTCATTTTGCTCGCCGACAAAGGTAATTTCCGGCGAGATATCCAGCGTCAGCTCCACGCCTTTCAGCTGATAAACCTTGTTCAGTGCCGAACAGAGGCTGTCCAGCAGCGCCGGCACGGAATGCAGCTCGCGCTTCAGCACGTTGTGATCGGCCTGCATGCTGGCACGGTGCAGATAGTAGCCGATCTGCTGCGAGATACGGCTGATCTGCTCCAGCATAATAGGTTCGGCCTGCTCGACGGAAAGGTTGCGGCCGCCGCGCAGCGAACGCAGCGTGGTTTGCAGCACCGCCAGCGGTGTTTTCAGGCTGTGGGTCAGATCGCTGAGCGTGGTGCGATAGCGGGTGTAGCGCTGACGCTCGTTATCCAGCAGAAAATTCAGGTTGCGCACCAGGCTTTGCAGCTCCTGCGGCGTTTCGTCGGCCAGGGTTTCGCGCGTGCCGTGCTCCAGCTCGCGCAGCTGTGCGGCCAGCAGGCCTATCGGCCGCAGGCTCCAGTGCGCGGCCAGCCACAGCAAAGGAATGACCAGCAGCAGGTTGACCAGCAGCACATAGCTGAACCACGACCATACCACGTCGGAATGCTGCAGCTCCTGAGGAATAGAATCCACCACGACCACGGTCAACGCCGGAAGGGTCGGCGTCGCCGCGTAGCGGTTTACCGCTACCGAGTGGGTAAAAGTGTCGTTGTTATCGTCGTCATAGGCGGTCAGCTTATTTTGCGCTTCCTTATTATCGCCCAGCGCCTGGCGACTGATGTTGTTATCGGCGTCAATTTCATAGAAATCAGCGCGTTTAAGCCATTCTTGCTTGATGCGAGAACGGATCTCCGGCACGTCGCGCAGCTGCCACAGCAGCTTGCCGTCCTCGTTATAGATAAAAACCAGAGTAGGGAAGTTAAGCGATACCCGCTCGGGCTGGGCAATGGTTAACTGGTTATTCTGCCACTGCGCCAGCGTAAAAAAGAGATTGCTCTCCGCGCGCATTACCCGGTAGGTGTTTTTATCAAAACTGACCACGTAGCCGACAACGGCCACCATGCCATAAGAGAGCGACAGGATCAGCACGACCGCCGCCGTAGCTAACAGAAAGCGGGCGCGCAGTGAAAAAGGCGTATCAGGACGAAGTAACGTCATTAAAGATCGAACCGATAACCCTGCCCGCGGACGGTGGTGATCACATCCTGCGGCCAGACGGCCTGAATTTTTTTACGCAGGCGCCCCATCAATACGTCGATGGTGTGGCTCTCACGCAGTTCAGCGTCGGGATAAAGCTGGAGCATTAGCGAATCTTTGCTGACGACCTTACCGGCATTGCGGATCAGCGTTTCGATAATGGTGTATTCAAAAGCGGTCAGCTTAATTTGTTGCTCGTTGACGCTCAGCTCGCGCCGCGACAGATCGACCTGAAAAGGCGCCAGCGAGATGATTTGTGAAGCCAGGCCGCTGTTGCGCCGCATCAGCGCCTGCATACGGGCCACCACTTCTTCAATATGAAAAGGCTTGGTCACGTAGTCGTCGGCACCGGCTTCCAGCGCTTCTACCTTAGCCTGCCAGCCTTCGCGAGCCGTCAGCACCAGGATCGGCTGTTTGACTTCCAGACCGCGCCAGCGGCGGATCATCGTCATGCCGTCTTCATCCGGCAGGCCTAAATCGACCAGGGTAATATCGGGGGTATGTTCGGTAAGAAAATAGTCAGCTTCTTTGGCATCTTCCGCCGCATCTACCTGATGGCCCATTTCGCGCAGCTGCACGGCCAGATGATGACGCAGTAAGGGATTATCTTCCACAATCAATACGCGCATAACATTATCCTTTCAGTAGATTCGGTCAAAGACCGGGGCCGATTACGATCTGAGGAAAGTATAGGTTAAAGCAGATAAACAATAGATTAACACAGGCCGACTTGCGTCGGCCTTCTGATGTAGCGCGAACCAGACGGCGCGCGGAAAATTACGGCAGCTCGTCGACCATCTGCACCGCGCGGCCCAGATAGTTGGCGGGCGTCATAAGCTTCAGGCGGGTTTTCTCTTCTTCCGGCAGCGCCAGACCATCGATAAAGGCTTTCATGCCTGCGGCATCCACGCGCTTGCCGCGAGTCAGCTCTTTCAGTTTTTCGTAAGGCTTTTCAATACCGTAACGGCGCATCACGGTCTGGATTGGTTCCGCCAGCACTTCCCAGTTGTGATCCAGCTCGTCCAGAAGGCGATCGCGGTTCACTTCCAGTTTGGACACGCCTTTCAGCGTCGCCTGATAGGCGATCAGCGCATAGCCCATGCCGACGCCCAGATTACGCAACACCGTGGAGTCGGTCAGATCGCGCTGCCAGCGGGAAACCGGCAGCTTGCTTGCCAGGTGCTGCATCACGGCGTTAGCCAGACCCAGGTTGCCCTCGGAGTTTTCAAAGTCGATCGGGTTGACCTTGTGCGGCATGGTGGAGGAACCAATTTCGCCCGCAATGGTTTTCTGTTTGAAATGATTCAGCGCGATATAGCCCCACACGTCGCGATCGAAGTCGATCAGAATGGTATTGAAGCGCGCGATGCAGTCAAACATTTCGGCAATGTAGTCGTGCGGCTCGATCTGGGTGGTGTAGGGGTTCCAGGTAATGCCCAGCGAGGTGACGAAGCTTTCGCTCATCTGGTGCCAGTCCACTTCCGGGTAGGCGGCGATGTGGGCGTTGTAGTTGCCGACCGCGCCGTTGAGTTTACCCAGCACCTCGATGCGCTCCAGCTGACGCAGCTGGCGCTCAAAGCGGTAGGCGACGTTCGCCATCTCCTTGCCGAGCGTGGAAGGCGTGGCGGGCTGGCCGTGCGTACGGGAAAGCAGCGGAATATCGCGATACTGTACCGCCAGGTCTTTAACCGCCGCAATAATTTTGTTCCAGTAGGGCACGATGACTTCACGACGCGCAGTGTTAAGCATCAGCGCATGCGAGAGGTTGTTGATATCTTCAGAAGTACAAGCGAAGTGAATAAATTCAGATACGGCGTGCAGCGCGGCAACCGGCTCTACTTTCTCTTTCAGGAAATACTCAACCGCTTTGACATCATGGTTGGTGGTACGCTCGATGGTTTTAATACGCGCGGCATCTTCTTCGTTGAAATTAGCGACAATTGCATCAAGGTAAGCGTTTGCGTCAGCGTCAAATGCAGGAACTTCCTTGATCTCTGCGCAGGCGGCCAGTTTCTGTAACCAGCGTACTTCAACCTCAACGCGGAATTTCAGCAGGCCAAATTCGCTGAAAATAGCGCGCAGCGGGCTGACTTTGTCGCCATAACGGCCATCAATAGGGGAGACGGCAGTCAGAGAGGATAATTCCATCAGTGTAACTCCTGAAGATTAAAGAGGTTGGGGACAACGGGATAAAATTTGTTTCGCCTCTTTCACAAGGCGATTGCGTGAAAACATCAGCTGCAGGCGGCCGCCGCCTACCTGATGCCAGAGTACGGCGGAGCGAATACCGGCCAGCAGCGCGGCGCGGACTTTGCTCTGAATTTGCGAGTTTTGCAGCACGGCGGGCGAGCCGGTGACCTGGATACGCGGGCCAAGCGGGCTAATCACATCCACATAGATGGCGGCCATAGCGCTCAGCAGCGTATCGGATTCCAGGTCGTAATGCGCCAGCTGGCGATCCAGCTGCGCAATGCGTTTTGAGAGTTCGTCCAGCGCGGTTTTACTGGCGCTCAGCTTGCGCTCCAGCACCATCATGCTCAGGGTGTAGCGCGTCAGCTCCGCGCCCGCGCCGTGACGGCTGCTGCTGTTCAGCACGGCAATCAGCGTCTCCAGCCCGAAGCGCAGGTTCTCTTCTTTGCCACCGTAAACGGCGAGCGTCGAGGAGGGGTTGAGATCGACCACGCTCGACAGCGACACCTTTAGCGACTCGGGCGGGCAGTGTCCCTGATGCGCCAGCTGCTGCACCAGGTGCGCGCCCTGGCAGATGCCCGCGAGGGCCAGCGTAATGTCGTAATAATTTTTCGCCACGGTAACTCCTGTATGCGCCGCCGGACAGAGGCCCGCCCGGCATAACCTTTTTAAAGAGGCAGACGCTCTTCGATAATGCCGCCGCCCAGACAGATTTCACCCTGATAGAACACGGCGGACTGGCCCGGCGTGACCGCCGCGACCGGCTCGTCAAAACGCACTTCCAGCCGATCGGCACCCAGCGGCGTTACCGTACAGGGAATATCGCTCTGGCGATAGCGGGTTTTCACCGTGCAGCGCATTGGCGCGGCGATAATTTCGCGGTCGACCAGATGCAGCTGCTGGGCGATCAGCCCGACCGACATCAGGCGCGGATGGTCGTGACCCTGCGCAACCACCAGCAGATTGTTCGCCACGTCTTTATCCACCACGTACCACGGCTCTTCGCTGCCTTCTTTGGTGCCGCCGATCCCCAGTCCTTTGCGCTGGCCCAGCGTGTGATACATCAGCCCCTGATGCTCGCCCACCACGTCGCCTTCCGTACTGACGATAGCGCCGGGCTGAGCGGGCAGATAGCGCCCCAGGAAATCGCGGAACTTGCGTTCGCCGATAAAGCAGATGCCGGTAGAGTCTTTCTTCTTCGCCGTCACCAGTTCCAGATCTTCGGCAATGCGGCGCACTTCTGGCTTGGTCAGTTCACCAACCGGAAAGAGGCTCTGCGCAATTTGCTCATGGCCCAGCGTGTAGAGGAAGTAGCTTTGGTCTTTGTTGTCGTCCAGACCGCGCAAAAGCTGGCTTTTGCCGTCAACGTCGCGGCGACGCACGTAGTGACCGGTAGCGATAAAATCCGCACCCAGATCTTCGGCCGCGAACTCCAGGAAGGCTTTGAATTTGATCTCTCTGTTGCAGAGAATATCCGGGTTAGGCGTGCGGCCAGCCTTATACTCTTCGAGGAAATGCTCGAACACGTTGTCCCAGTATTCCGCCGCAAAGTTCACCGTATGCAGGTGGATGCCCAGCTTGTCGCAGACCGCCTGCGCATCCGCCAGGTCTTCCGCTGCGGTACAGTATTCCTCACCGTCGTCCTCTTCCCAGTTTTTCATAAACAGGCCTTCAACCTGATAGCCCTGCTGTTGCAGTAACCAGGCGGAAACGGAGGAGTCCACGCCGCCGGACATACCGACGATCACTTTTTTACCTAATGACATGAGAAATACCCGACTTTGAGTTGCAGTTAAAGGCTGCACTTTAAAATTGCGGCATATTCTACCACGCGTCGGCGGCGGGCGCATCCTCGCTAAAGGGCCACTGGAACGCGCTCAGCACCTCAAGCGGATAGCGTACGCCCTGCTGATAAATCCGCAAACTTTCGGCAACCAGCGGCGAACGGAGCTTTTTCGCACCGATAATCGCCTCCGGCGGCAACCATAATGCGCGATCGATATCGCGATCCTGAGGGCTGGTCGGCAGCATTTTCGGTAAATCCAGCGCGAACAAAAAACGCAGAAACGGCGTATTGTCGGGCGCGATCCATTGATGAAGCCGCAGAAAAACCTGAGGAACGGCCTCCAGGCCCGTCTCCTCGTACAGCTCGCGCGCGGCGGCCTGCAGCAGGGTCTCGTTGGCTTCCAGGTGGCCTGCGGGCTGGTTCCAGGTGGCGCGGCCGCGCACCATTTCCTCAACCACCAAAAACTGGCCTTCCGCCTGAACGACGGTGGCTACGGTAACGTGCGGTTTAAACATGCTGACTCCTTGCAGGCTTAGAGGGGAAAGTCGCCGGTGACGTCGCGCCATTCGCCGGGCGATAAGTTTTGCAGCTCCGTATTGCCCATAGCAAAGCGGATCAGACGCAGGGTAGGGAAGCCGATATGGGCGGTCATGCGCCGCACCTGACGGTTCCGACCCTCGAATAAAGTGATTTTCAGCCAGCTGGTGGGAATAGCCTTGCGCTCGCGTACCGGCGGGTTGCGCGGCCAAATCCACTCCGGCTCCTCGACGATTTCTACGCCAGCGGGCAGCGTAGGGCCATCTTTCAGATTAACGCCATCGCGCAGCGGCTGAATATCACGCTCGCCCGGTGCGCCTTCCACCTGAACATAATAGATTTTTCCGGTGCGTTTGCCCGGCTGCGTCAGCTTAGCCTGCAGCGCGCCGTCGTTGGTCAGCACCATCAGGCCTTCGCTGTCGCGGTCCAGACGGCCGGCAGC
This sequence comes from Erwinia sp. STN24, assembly GCF_041320675.1. Taxonomy (NCBI): domain Bacteria; kingdom Pseudomonadati; phylum Pseudomonadota; class Gammaproteobacteria; order Enterobacterales; family Erwiniaceae; genus Erwinia; species Erwinia sp. STN24. The sequence goes on from NZ_JBGGPM010000001.1 coordinate 399,822, forward strand.
ATAAACGCCGCTAACGGGAATAAAATCTTTTAACGTGCTGCGGCCTGCCTCGTCGCTGAACTGCGGCAGGACGTCAAAGGGTTTGTTAAAAACGATAACACGCCTTGGCCCCTTGTCGGCGGCTTTCGCGCTGCGGGCCGGGCTGAATCGTTTAAGGCGGTGATTATTAACAGAAGATTTACGCATAGTCTTTGCACTTGTTCACAATGGGCGCATTATAACGCAAAGCGGTGAAGATTGGCGCGGCGTGAATATTCGAGTAGTATTGACGCGCATCTTACAAATCATTAACAAAAAAGCGCTCGAAGGAGAGGTTAATGGAAAGCAAAGTAGTTGTTCCGGCGGAAGGTCAGAAAATCACCCTGGATCAGGGCAAGCTGAACGTCCCAAACAATCCAATCATCCCTTTTATTGAAGGTGACGGTATTGGGGTCGACGTTTCTCCCGTGATGATCAAGGTGGTCGATGCCGCCGTGCAGAAAGCTTATAACGGTGAGCGTAAAATTTCCTGGATGGAAATTTATACCGGTGAGAAATCAGTAGAGCTGTACGGCCAGGACGTCTGGTTACCGCAGGAAACCCTCGATTTAATCAAAGAGTACCGTGTGGCGATTAAAGGCCCACTGACCACGCCAGTTGGCGGCGGTATTCGTTCCCTGAACGTGGCCCTGCGCCAGCAGCTGGATCTCTATATCTGTCTGCGCCCGGTCCGTTACTATACCGGCACGCCAAGCCCGGTTAAACGTCCTGAAGAGACCGATATGGTGATCTTCCGCGAAAACTCCGAAGATATCTATGCCGGTATCGAGTGGAAAGCCGGTACGCCGGAAGCGGATAAGGTGATCAAATTCCTGCGCGACGAAATGGGCGTGAAGAAAATTCGCTTCCCTGAGCAGTGCGGCATCGGCGTGAAGCCATGTTCAGAAGCAGGCACCAAGCGCCTGGTACGCGCGGCGATTGAATACGCCATCACCAACGATCGCGATTCTGTGACCCTGGTGCACAAAGGCAACATCATGAAGTTCACCGAAGGCGCATTCAAAGACTGGGGTTACCAGCTGGCGAAAGACGAGTTCGGCGGCGAGCTGATTGACGGCGGCCCGTGGATGAAGATCAAAAACCCGAACACCGGCAAAGAGATCGTTATCAAAGACGTGATCGCCGATGCGTTCCTGCAGCAGATCCTGCTGCGTCCGGCAGAATATGACGTTATCGCCTGTATGAACCTGAACGGCGATTACATCTCCGACGCCCTGGCGGCGCAGGTTGGCGGTATCGGTATCGCACCTGGCGCAAACATCGGCGACGAATGCGCGCTGTTTGAAGCCACCCACGGTACGGCGCCTAAATATGCAGGTCAGGATAAAGTGAACCCGGGTTCCGTTATTCTGTCCGCAGAAATGATGCTGCGCCACATGGGCTGGTTTGAAGCCGCAGACCTGATTGTTAAAGGTATGGAAGGCGCCATCGCGGCCAAAACCGTAACCTACGACTTCGAACGTCTGATGGACGGCGCTAAACTGCTGAAATCTTCAGAGTTTGGCGATGCTATGATTCAGCACATGTAAGCTGAGCTTTGCAATATGTAGCCAACATAGGATGTAAATTTTATGTTGGCTTTTTATATTCCAGGCCTTTATCCAAATCCTTTTAAAACGGTACATAATAAGCGCAGTTTAAATAGTGCTAACGCCCCGTCTCGCAATGGAAACAGGTTATAACCCACTCTTAAAAGGGGCATCCCTGAACCGTTTCCACACCTGATTATTAAGATGTCCGGATCTCTTCACCACACAATATCCTGGGCTACATGACGTGCCTAGTGATTGCTCTAAGCGTGGCAATGCCATCGCCTTTGAAAAATTTGCAGATAATATAAATAATTCTACTGTTTCATGCAAAAGTGGTGTGATCGCTACAGAGTTATAACAGCACATCTGACGGGAGAGAGAATCCCCAGGCTATACCTCAGGAAACCGTGAGATCGCCGGGTTTGTAACGGGAAAAGTAAGATAACGGCTTGCCGATCCCTGGCAGGCTTCATCTCTCCTGTGCCTTACCATAAGGCCCGATCCCCACCGACTGTCGGCGGATCAGTTCGCCCGGCATCAGCGCCAGCGGCTCGACCTGCCCGCCATCCAGCATTTTCGCCAGCTGCATCATCGCGCTGGACACCATCTTTGCAACCGGCACGCGTACGGTAGTCAGCGCTGGCGTCACATAGGCGGCGACGGGGATATCATCAAAGCTGAGCAGGGAGACATCGTCCGGCACTTTCAGCCCCACGGCGCTCAGCGCGCAGGCGGCGCCGATCGCCATATCGTCATTACTGGCGACAATAGCGGAAAACCTGACGTTGCGCCGCAGCAGCTCGCAGGCCGCCAGCCTGCCGCTCTCGTTAGTCCAGCCGCCTTCCAGCATCAGCGCCGGATGTGGCGTAATCTCATGCCGTTTTAGCGCGGATAAATAGCCGTTCAGTCGACTGAGACCGGTGTGTGATCCCGCCATGCCTTTGATAAACGCGATTTCCCGATGTCCCTGGCCAATCAGATAATCTACCGCCTGGAACGTATCGTTTTCATGATCGGCGCAGACGGCATAGTGTGGGAACGTTTTTAAACTGCGGTTCAGGATCAGCATTGGCTTACTGATCGTCGGGATCAGCGCGTCGATCTCTTCTACGCTCAACGATCTTGGATAAATGATCAGGGCATCGCAGCGGCTGTCGATCAAAAAATTGATGGCCTGCCGCTCCTGGTCCGCCGTGTGTTTGCCGTCGGCCAGCACCAGCTGCGACCCCAGCTGTTCGGTCAGCGTCGCTACCTGATAGAGCAGCTCGCTAAAAAAGGGGCCGTTATAAAGGGTATTGGGCACCATCAGGCCAATGCTCTGGCTGCGGTTGGTCGCCAGATTACGCGCCAGTAAGTTAGGCCGGTAGCCCATCTCCTCCACGGCGCTCATGACCTTGTCCCGCACCGTTTTCGACACGTAGCCATGCCCGGCCAGCACGCGAGAAACGGTCGCTTTTGAGACGCCAGCACGCCTGGCCACATCCAGCATCGTAATCATGGAGAGTTTCCTTTCTGTATCGGCCGCTTATTGTAACCAAAAACGCAGCGGTTAAAACCCGCATTTTTTTCTCGCCACGCCAGAAAAGATTAAATGATGCACGGTAAATATATTCAGGTGCGTCATAAATAAATAATCTGTAACCGGTCTCACATTATTTTATGTTTAGCGATAAATAAATTACTGAATGAGTGGGTGATGGATCACAAAAAGCAAAAAGAGGATCTGTAACCGGTTGCAGGCTGATCGAATGGCGCGTAAAAATTCAGGAAACAAAGGGGGATGTTATGATCAAGATATTATTATGTTGCTCTGCAGGCATGTCCACAAGCATGGTGGTGCAGCGGATGGAAAAGGCCGCCGTAAAGCTCGCGATTGATACGAAAATTCAGGCAGTTGGCATGGAAGAGTTCAGCGAAAAGATCGCTGATTTTGACTGCTGCCTGCTGGGCCCGCAAATCAAATACAAGCTCAATGATTTTCAGAAATGCGCGGCCGAATACCATAAACCGGTTGCCGTTATTAACACCATGGATTATGGGATGCTTAACGGCGAAAAAATTCTGCAATCCGCCCTGTCGCTTATTGAATCTCATCAGGGGGCATAATGAGCACACTGGCCGATTCGCTGTTTGGGGTGATTGAAAATCGTATCAGTCCGGTAGCCGCGCGCTTATCTTCACAAAGACATGTTGTCGCTATTAAAGATGGCTTTATTGCTTCCATGCCGTTTTTAATTGTAGGTTCCTTTATGCTGTTGTTTTCTCATCCGCCGTTCAGTGAAAACAGCCAGTGGGCTTTTGCAAAATGGTGGCTGGGCATCGTCAGGCAATATAACGACCAGCTGATGATGCCTTACAATATGACGATGGGGATTATGGCCGTCTTCATCACCAGCGCTATCGCCTATAACCTGGCGCAGAGCTATAAGCTCAACGGCCTGATGGCCGCGCTGCTCTCGCTGATGACCTTTCTGGTGGTCGCCGCGCCGCAAAAAGATGGTGCGCTGTCGGTTGCCTCTCTGGGCGGTGAGGGCATCTTCACCGCCATTCTTATCAGCCTGTACTGTACCGAAATCATGCATCTGCTGACGAAATACAATATCGGCTTTAAGCTTCCCGAACAGGTGCCGCCCAAAATCCGGCAGTCTTTCGATCTGCTGATCCCGATCCTGGTTATTTTCCTCACGCTTTATCCGCTGAATCTGCTTATGGAGAGCCATTTCGGGCTGATCCTGCCGCAGGCAATTATGTCTCTGTTTGCGCCAATCCTGTCCGCTGCGGACTCATTGCCCGCCGTGCTGATAGCCGTGCTGCTGTGCCATCTGCTCTGGTTTGCCGGCATCCACGGCGCGGCAATCGTCGGCGGCCTGCTCCAGGCGTTCTGGCTGGCTAACCTGGGTATTAACCAGGAAGCGCTTAACGCGGGGCAGGAGGTCACCAAAGTCTTTGTTGAGCCGTTCTGGCAGTTCTTTATTACGGTGGGTGGCTCCGGCGCGACTATGGGACTGGTGATCCTTTATCTGCGCAGCAAGTCTGCCCATCTGCGCTCGATCGGTCGTCTGGGCCTGGTTCCCGGCATGTTCAATATCAACGAGCCCATCATTTTCGGTTCGCCGGTAGTAATGAATCCGCTGCTGTTTATTCCCTTTGTGACCACGCCGCTGATCAACGCGGTTATCGCCTGGACAGCGACGCGCACCAACCTGATTAACCATGCCATTTCCCTGGCGCCGTGGACTACGCCCGGCCCGATTGGCGCTGCCTGGTCTACGGGCTGGGACTGGCGCGCGGTGGTGCTGGTCGCGTTTCTGATTGGCCTGTCGGCGTTAATTTATTACCCGTTCTTCAAAATGTATGAACGCCAGCTGCTGCAACAGGAAGCGGAAATGGCTGACGGCATGGTTCTGGCTGAGGAGACCAAATAATGGATGCACCACAGGATATGGAAACGACGGTGATGGAGCTGATTATCCATGCCGGTGAAGCGCGCTCTGCTGCCATGCAGGCGCTCCAGGCGGCGCGAAAGCATAGCTGGGAAGAGGCAGACGCCTCGCTGCTGGAGGCGACAAAAGCCGTGCGTGAAGCACACAGGATCCAGACTGAGCTGATCGGCGCGGACGAAGGCTGCGGCAAAATCCCGGTCAACCTGATTCTGGTGCATGCACAGGATCACCTGATGAACGCCATGCTGTGCCGTGAGCTGGTGGAAGAGATTATCTACCTGCATCGTGAAGTGCAGGAGCTGACCAAAACCCGTACGCAGTAGTTTTTAAAAAGGAACCATTTATGTCTGACAAATTACCCGCTGATTTTTTATGGGGCGGCGCCGTCGCTGCTCATCAGGTTGAGGGCGGCTGGCAGGAGGGCGGCAAAGGCCCGAGCATTGTCGACGTGCTGACGGGCGGTTCGCACGGTGTGGACAGAGAAATCACCGACGGCGTGATTGCCGGTAAAAATTATCCTAATCACCTCGCCACGGATTTTTATCATCGTTACAAGGAAGATATCGCGCTGTTTGCGGAAATGGGCTTTAAGTGTTTCCGCACCTCTGTCGCCTGGACGCGTATTTTTCCGCAGGGTGACGAGGTCGAGCCTAACGAGGCGGGGCTGAAGTTTTATGATGACGTTTTTGACGAGCTGTTAAAGCACGGCATTGAGCCAGTGATCACGCTGTCGCACTTTGAAATGCCGCTGCATCTGGTTAAACAGTATGGCGGCTGGCTTAACCGGGAGCTGATTGACCTCTTTGTGCGCTACAGCGAAGTGGTGCTAAAGCGCTATAAGCACAAAGTGAAATACTGGATGACCTTTAACGAGATCAACAATCAGCGCAACTGGCGCAAGCCGCTGTATGGCTACAGCAACTCCGGCGTCATTTTTACCGATCACGAAAACCCTGAAGAAGTGATGTACCAGGTGCTGCACCACCAGTTTGTTGCCAGCGCCAGAGTGGTGAAGCTGGGCCACGCCATCAATCCGGATTTTAAAATTGGCTGCATGCTGGCGATGGTGCCGCTCTATCCGTGGTCCTGTCATCCGGACGACGTAATGTACGCGCACAAAGCGATGCAGCAGCGCTATCTGTTTGGCGATGTGCATATGCGCGGAGCTTACCCTGCCTGGGTTCGCAAAGAGTGGGCGCAGCGCGGATTTACTATCAATATGGCGCCGGAAGACGAGCAGACGCTGCGCGAAGGCTGCACCGACTACCTTGGCTTCAGCTACTACATGAGCAACGCCGTAGAGTACGCGACCGCCCGGCAAACTGACGATACGCCGCTGGAGGCGTTCCCCGGCAGCCGTAAAAATCCGCACGTGAAAGCTTCCGACTGGGGCTGGCAGATCGATCCGGTCGGCCTGCGCTACACGCTTAACGTGCTCTATGAACGCTACCAGAAACCGCTGTTTATCGTGGAAAACGGCTTCGGCGCGTTCGATAAGGTTGAGGAGAACGGCGAGATCAACGACGACTACCGTATCAGCTACCTGCGCGAGCATATTGTGCAGATGAAAAAAGCCGTGCTGGAGGATGGCGTCGATCTGATGGGCTTTACGCCCTGGGGCTGCCTGGACTGCGTCTCTTTCGGCACGGGACAGTACGATAAGCGCTACGGTTTTATTTACGTTAACCGCAGCGATGACGGCAGCGGCGATTTCTCCCGCGCCAAAAAGAAAAGCTTCGACTGGTATAAAGAGGTTATCGCCTCTGACGGTGCATCCCTTTAAATCCGGCTGACCGGAAAGGCCTGACGGGCGGTGCCATGCCGCCCGCCAACAAGCCGGAGTGAATGATGAGAATTGCAGCTTACGATATTGGCGGAACCGCCTTAAAAATGGGCGTGCTGAACGAGAAGGGCGAGATCCTGGCGCAGGAAAAAACGGCGGTCCCGAATTTTTCCGGCGAGCACATACTGGCGTCGATTCAGGCATGGCTGGCGAGCCATTCCGAATGTGAAGGAATAGCCCTGAGCGTTCCCGGCTACGTCGATCCCTGGACGGGCTTTATTACGATGGGCGGCTCCCTGCGCGATTTTGACGGCTTTGCTTTACAGGCGTGGCTACAAAATAAAACTGGCCTGCCCGTTAGCGTAGAAAACGACGCCAACTGCGCGTTGCTGGCCGAACGCTGGCTGGGCAACGCGCAGACGATGCGGGATTTTCTGATGATGACTATCGGCACGGGCATTGGCGGCGCGCTCTTTTGCAACGGCGAGCTGGTGCGCGGGCATCGTTTCAGGGCGGGCGAATTCGGCTACCTGCTCAGCGAACGGCCGGGCGCGGGACGGCTGAACAGCTACACCATGAATGAAAACTGCACGCTGGCGGTCCTGCGCAGGCGCTATTCGCTGATAAGCGACAGGCCGCTGGAAACGGTCACGGGCGAAGAGATATTCGCCGGCTATGACCAGGGAAATAAAATTTGCGTCCGGCTGGTTACGCAATTTTATCAGGATCTTTGCTCGGGCATTTATAACCTGGCGCATCTGTTCGATCCGGAATGTGTCTTCCTGGGGGGAGGCATAACCGAACGGCCAGGCTTTATCGACGAGATCAAAGCGCATCTGGCCTGGTATGGCCTGACGGTGTCTGTCGCCAGAGCCAGCCATGGCAACAGCGCGGGGCTGACGGGCGCGGTGTATCACTACCTGAACAGCCGGCATAAATAAAGCCCAGCGGGTTTTATTCAGTCATTCATCATCCATGCGGTGAGGGGCAGGGCTACCTGCTTTCAGCCCACTCTCTGTCTGTCCGCTCATTCAAGGAGCTTTTTGTATGCAAAACAAAATAAAGATTGTCACCATCGGCGGCGGATCCAGCTATACCCCGGAACTGATCGAAGGGCTGATCCTGCGCAAGGATCGGTTACCCATTGCGGAACTCTGGCTGGTGGATATTGCGGACGGCGCCGAAAAAATGGAAATCGTCGGCAATATGGCGAAGCGTATGATTGCGGCAGCCGGACTGGACTGGCAGGTTCATCTGACGCTCGATCGTAAAGCGGCGCTGAAAGATGCCGACTACGTGACCACGCAGTTTCGCGTAGGGCTGCTGGATGCTCGCCTGAAAGATGAGGTTATCCCGCTGGCTAACGGCCTGTTGGGGCAGGAAACCAACGGTGCGGGCGGGCTGTTTAAAGCGTTCCGCACCATTCCCGTTATTCTGGAAATTATTGACGATATGCGCGTGCTTTGTCCCAACGCGTGGCTGGTCGACTTTACCAATCCGGCCGGGATGGTGACGGAAGCCGCGATAAAATATGGTCAATGGGAAAAAACGGTGGGGCTGTGCAACGTGCCTTTCAGCCATATCACCCAGGCCTGTGAGCTGCTGGAGACCCCCGAGGCCGAACTAAACTTCAAGTTCGCCGGGCTTAACCATTTTCACTGGCACCGCGTCTGGGACAACAAAGGAAATGAACGCACCGCCGAACTGATCGATAAAATCTATGCGCCGGAACAGCGCGATCGCTCTGATGAAGGCCTGAAAAATATTCACCAGATCCCTTTCCACTATGAGCAGGTCAAACACCTTGGCATTCTGCCGTGCGGCTATCATCGCTATTACTATTTACAGGAGCCGATGCTGGCGCACGCTGTTGAAGAATTCAGGCAGTATGAAACGCGCGCCGAGGTGGTGAAAAAAACCGAAAAGCGGCTGTTTGAACTCTACAAGGACGTCAACCTTAACTACAAACCGGAAGAGCTGAGCCAGCGCGGCGGCGCACACTACAGCGATGCGGCCTGCGATCTGATCGCCGCTATCCAGAACAACACCGGTAAACAGATGGTGGTGTCAACGCGCAATAACGGCGCCATTGCCGATCTGCCTTTCGACTGTATTGTGGAAGTGACGGCAGCTATTACCGCGCATGGCCCGGAGCCGCTGCGTTGGGGAGCGCTGCCGCCTGCGGCGCGAGGCATGATCCAGCTGATGAAGGCGATGGAGGAAACCACTATCGAAGCGGCCGTGACCGGCGATTATGGCGCGGCGCTGCATGCGTTTACCATCAATCCGCTGATCCCGGCTGGCGATACGGCCATCAAAGTGCTGGATGCGCTACTGTATGCCCATAAGGCGTATCTGCCGAAATTTGCCGAAAAAATAGCGCAAATAGAGCGGGATAAGCCGGAAATCGTCGCGTTTGTCGACCAGCTGTTGGCGGACCGCGAAGCGCATGCCTGACGGCCAGCACCTGCCGCCCGTGTCGGGCGGCAGCCTGTATACCTGATATCTTCCTGATGCCATCGCTATCCTTTTTTAAAAAATAAGGTGATGCCATACCTGCTTAAAGGCGTAAAGAAACCTTCTTGTCGGAGGCTGATAAACACTTTATTCAGCGCCGTTACAGGTTTTTAGCGCGCTATCCGTTCATTGCCCTCTGATTTCTGACGGCCAGCATGCTGTTCTTTTTTAAGTTTACTGCTGACAGGGGGAGCCTGGCGATCTGTGGTGGGGGGAGTGCTGTTTGCGGTCGGCGATGATGAGCGCTGAACCTGTTCATCTAAAGCCGTTATAAAAGGCGCAATGTTGCTGTGTCAGGTCTTTGCCATGCTGATAAATGCTTGCGCCTTGATAAAAAATCACTCGGGGGCGGTGCTCTGAAAATAAGACTCAGTAAGAGCAATAGCCGCCTTTATGATGGGAACCGGTACCGCCATGGGGATGTTGTCCCTTAGGACAGGCGAATGCTGAAGCAGACAGCACAGCCATCAGGGACGCCAGCAAAAGCAAGGTCGTTTTTTTCATCTCTGTTCTCTGTAAGTGACGAAGCAAAGATAATATACGCTTATAAATCTCAATAAGGATCCTGATAAAAAAACAGTACTATCACGCTGTTTCCGCCAGGCTGTCCAGCTCAGCCTGCGGCGGTAAGGTAAGCGACAGTAACTAATAAACTTTCGTTACAAAAGGGCGAGTTATGCCTGCTACGAGCGCGTGAAAAAAAGGGAACGGCATGGGCGGCCTGCCGTTTTTCGCTGCTACGCTTATCGAAAAGGAGGAGATTATGTGCGGACGTTTTACTCAATACCGATCCCGTGAGGCTTATCTGGAAGCCTTGAGCAACAGTATCGAGCGGGATATCGCTTACGATCCAGAGCCGCTTGGCCGCTATAACGTGGCGCCAGGTACGCGCGTACTGTTGCTCAATGAACGTGACGCGACGCTTCATCTCGATCCTGTCCATTGGGGATACAGCCCGGAATGGTGGCACAAGCAGCCGCTGATTAACGCTAAATCGGAAACGGCGGCGACGGGCAAAATGTTTAAGCCGCTCTGGCGCAGCGGGCGGGCGATAGTCATGGCCGACGGCTGGTACGAATGGAAACGCGACGGCAGTAACAAGCAGCCTTACTTTATTTATCATCAGAGCGGCGGGCCGCTTTTTTTTGCGGCCATCGGTAAAGCGCCTTTTAACAAAGAGGACGACCATGAGGGCTTCTTGATCGTAACGGCCGCCAGCGATAAAGGACTCCTGGATATTCACGATCGTCGGCCGCTGGTGCTGACGCCCGAGGCCGCGCTTGCCTGGATAAGTGAAAAAACCACCCCGGAGCAGGCGAGCGAAATAGTAAAAGAGGGGGCCGTCCCGATTGATGAATTTGCCTGGCATCCGGTTAGTAAGGCCGTGGGCAATGTCAAAAATCAGCGTCCCGATCTGATTGATGAGGTTGAAACGGCCTGAGGTCGCACACAAAAACATCCCTTTCCGCTGCAAACAGCAAGAAGATCGTAAGGACAGGCGCTATGAGATTAAAATGGGTATTAAGCCTGGCGATAATATTTTTTTATGCAGACCCGGCGCTGGCTGCCCGGCTGTCGGACGAGGAAGTGCAGCAGCGGATTGTAGCCGAGTCCATCGCAGACTATTCGGGTAGCTGCGCCTGCCCGTTTAATTCAGCCAGAAACGGCAGCCGCTGCGGTGGACGAAGCGCATGGAGCAGGCAGGGCGGTGAAGCGCCGATTTGCTATGTAAAAGAAGTGACGGCGGAAATGATTAATCAATGGCGAGCGGCCAATAACGAGGATTAGGCGGCACGCCGTGCCGCCGGAAACATCAGGCCTGTTTAGGCTGACCGTTGGATGCCATGATACCGCCATCGACCGGCAGATTAACGCCGGTGATATAGCGGGCGTCATCGCTGGCAATAAAGGCAATCGCGCTGGCGATATCTTCCGGTTCACCTGCACGCGCCAGCGGAATACGCTCATAGAACTTATTCAGCAGCTGCTGGTTATCTTTCATCTCTTCCGTCAGATCGGTAAAGGTAAAGCCGGGACAGATGGCGTTTACGCGTACGCCGTCTTCGCCATAATCCAGCGCCAGCGAGCGGGTAAAATTGGTGACCGCGCCCTTGGCGGCGTTGTAAACGCTCATTCCCCAGTCGCCACCCAGCCCGGAAACGGAAGAAACGTTAACCACGTTGCCTTTGCTTTTCAGCAGCGCGAGCATAAAGTAGTACACGCAGTAGAACACGCCGTCCAGGTCAACCTTCATCAGCTGTTTCCAGTCGTCCAGCGCGATCTCATGAATGCGGCCCTGCACGATCTGGCCGGCATTATTTACCAGCACGTCCACCCGACCATATTTATCCAGTACGTTTTTGGCAAGCCGTTCTACCTGTTCCGCCTCACCCACGTCGCAAGTTGCAACCAGATGCTCACCCTGAGCCAGTTTCGCCAGCGTCTTATCCAGCTTTTCTTTCGTGCGGCCTACCAGCACCACGGAAGCGCCTTCGCTGGCGAAGCGTTCTGCCGCAGCCTGACCAATACCGGAACCTGCACCGGTTACCACCACGACTTTTTGCTGAAAACGGGCCATATTAACCTCCTGTTGGAATAAATCTCTTGTTAAAACGCTCCGTTAACCCTGGCAGGCCTGTGACGGATCGCAAGCCCGGCAAAAAGGGGAGGCAATTAACTTATTGTTATTTAGCTGGTTTTTCAGGGGTTTCAGAATGTAACTTTTTCTGAATGTAACAGCCCGGCCTGCATCTCCATGCAGAGCAGATCGCCCGCCAGCGCAGAGTGGTAAACCGATTGTCTGAGCAGCGTAAAGCCGTGACGCTGGTAAAATGTCATGGCGTCCGGCGTGGAGGAAAGGGTAAGCGTAGTGATGCCCCTGGAGAGGGCCTCATTTTTTATGGCCGTCAAAATTTGCGTGGCGTACCCTTTTCCCATATGGTCCGGCAGGGTAAAAATGGCCTCCACGCTGTGCTTTTCGCTGTCAAGAAAGCCTGTCGCTACGGGAAAACCCGGCGCGTCTGCCACAAAAAAAGGGTGCTGAACAATGGCCTGAAGATAGCCACCAGGCATTTTGTCCGGCGTCCAGGCCATGACCTTCTCTTCACCGTAGGACGCTCTACAACCGGCGCGGATAGCCAGATTGCGTAGTTGCCATAGCGCCCGCGCTTCTTCCGGGCGTGCCCGTCTGATCATCGGCTTGACCTTAGCCAGCGTGGCTGGAATAACGTTTGATGTTAAAACCTTCTTCTTTTACCGGCGCAACAAAATAGCGGCTGATAAGCTCATATTCGGCCTCTGTAGCAGCAAAATCATGGTTTTTGGCCTGGTTTCTTAACGCCAGCCGGGTTTTACACAAACTGTCTGGCTCATCCAGGAAATGCAGGATGTGCATACAGCGGGCCTGGTCCACAATTTGTTTCATCCACTGGCGTTGCGCAAGCGTATTTGCCGGAAAATCAAGCACTACGGAAGTGCCCGTTGTCAAGAGGGCCACAAGATGAGGCGTCAGCGTATCGCGCAGCCTTGCAGCGTATTTGACGTAATCCGTGACGTTTTTCATTTCCGGGCCATAAAGCCCGGACAGCCAGCTGTCTTCAGACAGGATAAGCGTGCGGGGAGCACTGGCAAGCTGCTGCGCCAGGGTGGATTTACCGGAAGCAATTTTACCGCACAGCAGATGCAGCAAAGGTGGAGAAGCAGCAGAATCGACCATAACATTCCTCGTTAACGACAATACCCTTTTTACAGCAAACCGTTCAGGGCGAGCGAAGGCGCATTAGAAACAGCGCCAGATGGTAAAGCAGATCCTCTACAGCGAACCTGATGGGCACCGAATAATTGATAATCAGCACGGCTAAAACCAGTAAAATCAGGCAGCTTGTTATAATACGCGGCATTATCACCTCTCTGCGCCCCTGGAGCGGCAAACCCAATGAAACCGGAAAAAGTCGTAAACATAGTTAAACACAACGGTATAAGGCAGAAAAAAGGCGACCAGCGCAATTTGCAACATAAAGGCTTTCAACAATGAGACGGTAAACCACCAGGCGGTTACCGGGATCAGGACGGCAAGCAGTCCGGCTTCAAAAAGGACGGCGTGGAGGATCCTGACAGGCAGGCTCCGCCTGAAACCCATTCTTATCTGAACAGCATCAAACAGGCGATTAAAAATAACATTCCACAGCATCGCCGTGACGGCGGACAGCGCTGCCAGCACGGCAGATTGCGTTACGGGCACGGCTAATATCGCCGCCAGCATGAGCGCAATCAGGACATTAGCCACCACCTCAAAAAGTATTGAGTGAAAAACCCTTTCTTTCAACGTTTTGTTTAACACTGTTTCCATTAAAGTTTCCGATAATCTCAACGGTTGCGCCCGGCAGGCAGGCGGTTACGGGCCGGTAGGGTAGCAATCCTGCTTACCGGAAACTTTGTCTACCATCATTTCTTGTCTTTATCGCGGGATCCTGAACGCATAAAACAGGTTGACGCACCCTGTGGCGTCATTTCTGAGACTGAAAGCGAAAAAAACTTGATAAACTGCTGGTCACAGCAGAAGCGATGCCTTTCGCCGAATAAATGCCGCGCCGTCTACCTTTCCTTTACGACCTCATGACCCTTCAGGCAGCGTCATAGCGTCGAACCGCACGGTTCCCTTATCAGGACTGACAGCTCGTCTGGTTAGCTGCGTGGCTTTTCAGAATCAGCACCAAATAAATTTACAGCGCCCTCACGCGTACGCATTTCCCGCACTAATGTAAAAATATCAACTACTCCAGCTGTGCTAAATCGAATTTTCTTATTCCTGGCGCAGGCCGGGATTTTTTTCTCGTCCATTTGAGAAGACGCTGAAGCAGAAAGGGGGCTCTATGTTCATTCATGAAATGGTAGTGAGGATTGGTGTTGTATCTTCAGCCGGAGCGAGTGTGGCGAGTCAGTTAGGTGGCATGAACTACAGCGTGTTGTTTGGCTCTTTTGCCGGAGCGGTGTTTTATGTTGCCGGCGCAGCTGACATCGCTTTGCGCGTGCGGGCTGCTTATTTTGTTGTCTCATGGATCGTGGGCGTGTTCGGCGCCGATGTTGTAGGCGCCAAACTGGCTGGCCTGTTGGGATATAGCGACAGGCCGCTGGATGGGCTTGGAGCGGTACTGCTCTCGGCGCTGGCCATTAAAACCTTAACATTCTTTAATCAGCAGGATCCGGCCGCCTGGCTGGCCCGCATCAAAGGAGGCTTTCATGGTCACAAATGATCCTATGGTGATTACCAATGTGATCACCTGCTCGGCAATTGCCCTGCGGCTGATGTTTTTCCGTAAGCCCGGCGCGCACCATCAATGGTGGGCATCATGGCTGGCCTATCTGCTGGTGCTGGCCTATGGTTCGGTTCCGTTTCGTTATTTCTTTGATGATTACAGTCATAGCAGCTGGGCTTCTATCCTCATCAATCTGGTGTTCTGCGCGGCGGTATTTCGCTCAAAAGGCAACGTAGCGGAGATCCTTGCCGTGCTGCGCCCCGGTAGATGAAATTTTCGCCTGCCGGTCGGCTTGTCTCACTGGCAGGAGTTCTTTTTTTGAACGGTACTGTTAAGGTCATACGCCGTATTAATATATTATTCTTACCTAAGCTAAATTAGCGTAATAAATACATGTTCACTCTGCCGCTTATCCATCAATCTGTTGCGCGTTCTTTTCAGACATAACCTGCTGTATTAAAAGGCAGTCAATCCCCGCTCCCGCTATTAATAAATCGCTTTCTTTCACGATGCGAATAAGGCCAAATCCGCCAGAAATGTTCTGTTACGGGAAAGTTTCATTAATAATGGTAAAACGAACGATTTCCTTACATTATTTACCAGCGGTAGTTAATCTTCATTGGGTTTACAACTTTCTTCTGCCAGGATTAGTCTGTTTTTCTCTTTAATCCCCTGTAGATTTGCCGGATAAAGAAACATTTTCCGGTAAAAGATGGGTAAAAATGGCAAAAAAGTTAAATCTGTTTAAATCAAGGGTTGAGATGCTCAGCCATTGCTCAGTAAAATAGGGCCAAAACTCAAATCAGGAGAATTTCGTGTCAGAAGCTGCGTATGTCTATCATCCGGAACGACTGGAAGAAGCGAAGAACATCGCTTTGGGGTGGCGAATTGTAGGCCAGATGGAGCCGCAAACGCTTGAGGATGCTATTCAAATGTTGCGAGACAGCTCGGCCTACGCTGCACAGGTTTACGATCTGCTTTACGCCGAAATCGCTGAGCATCAAAAAACGCAGGAAAACCGCTGATTACCTTCGGGCCAGCGCGTCGGCCCGATAGCGTTGCCAGGTTTCCCAGCATTTTTGCGGATCGACATTAGCGTATCCGCAAAAAGGATCCAGCGTGCGGGCTATATTATCCGGTACTAAAACCTGCGTGGTGATATCCCGAATCTTTTCCACTTCTTCCTTCGTTAACGGCGAGCCTTTACGCCATTCAGCCTTCGCCAGTAGCCCTCCCAGCGCAGGAACAGATATAACCGCCATAGTTGCGTCTCAATTAATTGCCTGCTCAGATCGTCGGCTCGTCCGGAGAAAACTTTAGGTTGTTACGAAATTTAAATTTATTTAAATAAATTTTAACAACTCATTAAAGTAATAAAGAGGGGGATGTATCAGTGCGGTTTCAGTTTTCAGATAAAAAAATGCCCGCAAAGAGGATAATCACGGGCCAACACCAGGGAAACTTGATAGAAGAATAGTGGCATGAAGACGGTAAAACGCAACCGTCCACGGGCAAAAATCGTTATAATAACGCCTGAAGTGCGAGGGTTATCAAAATTCTTCTGCAATCAGCCACTGGTCCGCTTCATCGAACATTTCTTCAATAATTCTCAACATTACCGATTTGTCGCTTTTGCTGGCGTCCGTTTTCACGCCGTTTGCCTGCATAGGTTTTACTTTGACGTCGGCATCGGGGAAAACTCGCTTAATGCGCTTTTCCAGTTCATCTAAAATCAGCTGCTGCGCGTTTGGTAAGCCCGCAACGTTGCGCTTATCGTAAATCAGTTCAACAAACATGAGAGGGATCCTGGTTATCAATGCTGGATAAAAATACAGTTAAATCTGCCTGGCTTCAACTGAAATTTGTTGATGGCGGCGATAACTTTCCTTATCTGGTCGACACTTGCGGCCCCTCCCGCTGCGCAGCAATCATCAAAAATTGCTGTGCACATAGACTACACTTTCCTCGGTTAACTTAAGGAGAGAAAAGATGAAAAAATTGTTACTTTTTCCACTGATTGCCGTGGCCACTTTGCTGAGCGGCTGCGCAAATGACCATATCATTCATATGCGCGACGGCAGCACAAAGGTGGTTGAAGGGAAGCCGGAAATTGATAAGGCGACCGGTATGGTTATCTACACCGATGAATCCGGCAGGCAGCAGGCGGTAAACCAGGCGGATATTAAAGAGATGAGCAGCCTGTAACGCAGACCAGGCCACTTCCGATTGCGGCCCAACCACGACGCGGGCAGGATACTGTGCCAGACCTGTCAGACACTTGCCCGGAGAATACTCATGCTTCGTTTACTTGCCCTCGGCGGCCTTTGCGCCTGTTCCTTTTTTGCTCACTCCTCTGAAGGCACTGCGCCGTTACAAAACAGCGAGTATCAGATTACCTGTCCGGGCAGGCCAACCATGACCGTGACCAACGCACAGTATGGCCTGACCACGGTATTGTGGGCGGGCGATAACTTCCAGATTGCGTCCGGCAGCCAGCAGTCCCGTACCGATAACGGCGATAAAGTGGCTATCGTGCTGTTTCGCAACGGAGACCAGATGGTGATGAACAAAAGCACCAATGAGACCTTTTTCTCGTATGACGGTAAGAAAAACCTGGTTTCCTGTAGCCGCACCGGCGAACGCGAAAACAGCACGGTAACATTGCAACGAACCGATGCGTCGGGAAAGGTCGAATCCTGAGTAGTCAGTCGGGCAATCTTGCCGGGAGGCCGGCGCGGGCCGCAAACTTTTACGTATAAAAGAGGAGTCTATGACTATCAGAATAACGCACCAGCCTGGCACGGACGAACTGGCGGAAATTGAAGCCGGCCTGCTGGCTTATAACTCGCAGTTTATGGCTATCGGCGAGTTAAAAAGTATCGGGGCATTTATTGAAGACGCCAGCGGCAAAAAACTTGCCGGCCTGACGGGTTCAACGGTGGGCAACTGGTTGCGCATTAATATGCTTTGGGTAAGCGAAGCATTGCGTGGGCAGGGTACAGGCACGGCGCTGATGCAGGCGGTGGAAGAAGAGGCCCGTCGACGCGGCTGCCTCTACGCTCAGGTCGATACCGCCAGCTTCCAGGCCCGGCCCTTCTATGAAAAACAGGGCTACGTCGTCCGGCTGGTGCTGGATAACTATCCGCGCGTGCACCAGCGGTTTTACCTGACGAAAACGCTGTAGCAGGAAGACGACGATTATTCTCCTGGCCGCTGACGCAGATCCAGCGGCGAGTTCTCCGCCTCATCCAGCAGCGCCAGCCACTCCCGCATCGTCACTTCCTGCCAGGAAAGGTGGCCTTTTGTGGTTCCCATCAGCACCACGTCCGGGCGCAGCGCCCGATAAAACTCCAGCGTTTTTTTCAGATCGGCCTCGTTGCTTTCCGGCACCAGCACGGTTACCCAGCGCTGGTGGCTGAGGCTGATAGTATCGCCGACAAACAGATAGGTTTTGCCATAGGGCGAAGCATAAAGGTAGGTGGTGCTGCCCGGCGTATGGCCCGGCGTGGGCACCACGTGCAGGCTGCCGCAGTGCACTTCCGCCTGATTAAAGGTGTCGTCCGCTTCGGCGAACGAGCTGACGGGGCCAAGCGCGCGGTTGTGGCAATAGAGCGCCGAATTAAAACGTTGCTGCAGCAGTCGCGCGCCCGGGCCAGCCTCGTGCCAGTGGGTCAGATAGTGGCGAAAAATCCCGCCGAGATCGCTGATAATATTATGGTCTTCATGATCCTCAACGCGTGAAATCAGCACGTTGCCGCGTGAAAGCTTCAGCAGAAAACCGTGCATCATCACTTCCGGATCGCGTTCGCCCGGCGGAAACTCCGGCGTTGAGATCCACAGATCTTCATACAGCTGCTTCATGAATGCTCCCGCAGTACCGCATGCCCTGACAGAGTCAGCCTGGCGACATCGCCTGCGACCCGCAGCTGGCCATGCGCGCCAAGCGGCAGCGTGACGGTGTTCCAGTGATGGCCAAATTCCAGCCCGGTC
The DNA here is from genome assembly GCF_041320675.1 of Erwinia sp. STN24. Classification (NCBI taxonomy): domain Bacteria; kingdom Pseudomonadati; phylum Pseudomonadota; class Gammaproteobacteria; order Enterobacterales; family Erwiniaceae; genus Erwinia; species Erwinia sp. STN24. The sequence continues at coordinate 418,381 of NZ_JBGGPM010000001.1, forward strand.
ACCACCGGCAGGCCGGTCAGCTCGCGTATTAGCGTCCACACGCTGTCAAAGTCATAGCCGTTGTCGTACTCGCTGAGTTTTACGCCGGTAAAACTGCCGGTGACAATGGCTTTCTGCCGTGCCAGCACGCCGTGCTGCGCCAGCTGCAGCAGCATTCTCTCCACGCGGAAAGGGTGCTCGTTAATATCCTCAATCACCAGGATGCCGCCGTCGATCTCCGGCAGCCACGGCGTACCGATCAGCGAAGTCAGCATCGCCAGATTTCCGCCCCAAACCGTGCCCGAAACGTCTACATCCTGCGGCGCGGTGGGCCATTCCAGCGTGAATTCGGGCGAGGTCAGCGCCCGCCAGAAATGATCGAGGGTGAAATCAGAAACGACCTCCGCGCCAAAATTGCCTGCCAGCATCGGGCCGCTGAAGGTTTGTCCGCCCGCCTTCAGCAGCGCCATCTGGATCACGGTAAAGTCGCTGTGGCCGCAAATTGCCAGCGGGCGCTCGCGCAGACGCGCCGCCAGCGCGGCGGCATCGAAACCGGGAAGCAGCCTGGTGGCGCCGTAGCCGCCGCGAACCGTCAGCACAATATCCGCTTCGACCTGTCGTAAATCCAAATCCTGTAGCCGCTGCTCGTCGCTACCGGCAAAACGTTGGCTGCGACGGGCGATCGTTTGCAGGTTAGTCACCTGATGACCCTGCTCCTGCAAACGCCGCACGGCGAGCTGCGCGGCCGCCTGATTCTGGCAATAGCCGGAAGGCGCGATCAAATGAAAAGTGCGTGGAGTAACGGACATAATCTTCACTTTTATCCTTAATTGGCTAAATTTTGGCCCTTATTCAACGGTTTTTCGTCGCGGTAAAGCTGTTAGCCTTGTACTTTCAGGCGGGACATCTGTTTTCTGCGCAGGGTTAATGAATCATTTTACGCAACCCAGGGTCCAATACGGCTGATAATGACGAAAAGCGCAGCTGAAGTCATCCACCGCTGCGCTAAATTAAGAGTTTCGGTAATATTATCCCGGCAAATCGCCGCTATGATAAAACGCGAAGCTAAAGCTGAGAGGAATAAAATAGCGTGAAGAGCATAAAAACAGTGGCGATCGTGAGTATGCTCCTGCTGGCAGGGTGCGCCAGCCAGCCGCATAAACCGAATGAACATCAGCGGCAAACCCCGCTCACCAAGGCGCCGCCGGGGAAGGTTGCTCAGGCCTGGTCGCTGTTTACGGAAAACGCCGCGCATAACTACGGCGTCGATCAGAAGCTGGTTGAAGCGATCATTTCCGTGGAATCGGGCGGCAATCCAACGGTAGTCAGCAAGTCGAATGCCATTGGATTGATGCAGATAAAAGCCTCTACGGCGGGCCGGGAAGTCTATCGGGTACAGGGCCGTCGCGGGCAGCCAAGCACCTCGGAACTGCGCGATCCGGTGAAAAATATCGATATTGGTACGGCTTATCTGAAAATTTTGCAGGATAGTTCGCTGTCGGGGATCCGCGATCCGAAAACGCTGCGCTACGCCACTATTGTTTCCTACGCTAATGGCGCAGGCGCGCTGCTGAGAACGTTCTCACGCGACAGGGATCGGGCTATCGCCATGATCAACGCCATGACGCCGGAAGAGTTTTATCAGCATGTACAGAACAAGCATCCGGCAGCGCAGGCGCCGCGCTATTTGTGGAAAGTGACCACGGCCTACCGGACAATTTAGTGGGCGCGCGATCTGATAAAGCTTGCTGCGTCAGCAGGATGGCTTACGGCTACTGAAAGCGGGTGGCTTTTTCGCGCGCCAGACGTTCCAGCGAGAAAATCACGTTCTGTAACAGGCGCTCCTGGCTGAAATCCAGCGAGGCGAAGCGAAAGCTCAGGCGCGGCGTGACCACGGTTTCATTTTTATTGCCTACCACGCTGCGCTCGCCGACGTTAATCAGCGTGGCGTCCGCCTCAAGGCGACCATATTCGCCCAGTTCAACACACACTTTCTTAAAGATTTCGCCACCCTCCAGGCTTTCCGGAATGGGAGAATCGCTTAACACGCCGATACCGCCCAGCGAGAGATCCTGGACTCGCATCCGGCCCTGGCCGCTGCCGTCCGGCCATTTGACATAGCAGTAAAAAATGGGGTCAAGCGGGACGGCCACGCGAAAGAACTCACGTCGTTGGATCATCAACAGCTCGTCGGGCAGCCCGGCGCCAAAGGCAGGCAGGCCTTCATGACTGTCGTTTTCAAGGGCGTTAAGCGTAAACTCGACTTTTGCGCCGTAGGTTTCCGCGGCCAGATGCAGTTCATTCATTTCCAGCGCCAGCTGGTTTTCATACTCATTGCTGCCGTAGTCGACGATCAGACGCTCTTTATCCGCATACAGCAGCCGCGTAATAAACTGGCCCCTTGCATGGGAAACCAGAACAGGCGTCTGATTTTTCAGCAGATTTTTTAATACGGCAAGCACGGCGAGCGGGCCACGCTTGAGATATTGTTCTTTTTCTTCTTCTTTCACGTCCTACTCCGATTGGGTGTCAGCAAACCCGCACCTGGCGGTGTTACGTCAAATTATCGGCATCGGCGCGTGACGCTTTAGCCGGTCCGAAAAAAAAATTGCAAAAAGTTTGGCTTTAAATCACAGAGTTAGAAATCTTGCCTATACTTATGCCGTCTAATCAGTACAAGCAAAGGAGCAGTAAATGGGAATTTTGTCATGGATCATTTTCGGTCTGATTGCCGGTATCATCGCTAAGTGGGTTATGCCGGGTAAAGATGGTGGCGGTATTATTATCACCGTGATCCTGGGCGTAGTCGGCGCCGTGGTCGGCGGCTGGATCAGTACGCTGTTCGGTTTCGGCAAGGTAGACGGCTTCAACTTCGGCAGCTTTATCGTGGCGGTCATTGGCGCCATCGTTGTGCTGTGGATCTACCGTAAAGTCAGAAGCTAATCGCGCAGCGGTAAAGCTTACTGAGAAACCCCACGCTCCGGCGTGGGGTTTTTCTTATCTGCCTCAGAAATCGTAGCCGACGGTGGCCATCACCGAACGTTCCGCTCCCCAGTAGCAGTAGCCCGTGCCGTAGCAGGCCGCGACGTAGTGACGGTCGGTGAGGTTAGTCGCGTTAAGCTGCACAAACGCGCCTTTCAGGCTGGGGTTCCAGACGCCAAGATCGGCCCGTACCGAAGCGTCAAACAGCGTGACGGAGGGCAGGCGCGTGGTGTTTTCATTGTCTGCCCACTGCTTGCCGATATAGCGTACGCCCGCGCCCGCGCTGACGCCCCACGCAAACTGATATTTACCCCAGAAAGAAGCCATCGAATTTGGCGTCACATAAGGCGTGTGGCCGTCGTTGCCGTCCACGGCATCCTTATAACGGACGTGATTAAGCGTGTAGCTGGCCAGCGTGCTCAGGCGCGGCGTCCACTGGTGATGGGCTTCCAGCTCCAGCCCCTGCGAATGCACTTTGCCTGCCGGGTCGTAATAGGATTCCTTAACCACGCGGTTGCCCACATCTTTCTGCGTTAAATCGTACACTGCCGCGCTATAGAGATCCGAGGTGCCCGGCGGCTGATATTTCACGCCGGTTTCATACTGCTCCGAGGTCGTCGGCTGCAGCAGATTGCCGTTAATGTCGGAAAGGGACTGCGGCGTAATCGCCTGGCTGTAGCTGACGTAAGGCGAAACGCCGTTGGCAAAGGCGTAAAGCAGCGCGGCGCGCCCGCTGAGATGATCGTCCTGGCGGCGATGCTTGTCTGCCGTCGCATCGTTCTCCGTTTGCGATACGATACGGTCATAGCGCCCGGACAGATCCAGATGCCACTGCTGCCAGCTCATCTCGTCCTGCAAATAAACGCCGGTCTGATAGTAGCGGCGCTGCGAGCGGGAAAAATCGTAATCCGGCTGCGGCCCCAGCGCTTCACCCGTGCGCGCGTTCAGCTGGCTGGCGTTGCCGCTGGCTTCATAAAGATCGTTTTTATACTGATGGTACTCCGCGCCCAGCACGACTTTGTGTGCCAGCTCGCCCGTGGCGAAATCCGCCTCCAGCTGATTATCCAGCGCAAAGGCATCGAGTGACGAGCGGGAGCCGGAGTAATAGCGGTTCAGCCGATCCGCGTCAGCCGTATCCCAGCCAATTTGGTAAACCTGATCGAGATCGACATTGGAATGGGCGTAGCTGGCGTTGGAGCGGAAAGCCCAGGTATCGTTAAAGCGATGGGCAAATTCATAGCTGTAAATCTGCTCGCGCCGTTTAAATTGATCCAGAGAGCTGTCGCCATCGTAAAAGCCGGTACTCAGCTTGCGTCCGTTATGTTCAGTAATACTGCCGTCGCCGGGCACCGCGCCGTGATAGCCACCGGAAGGATCCTTCTGTAGATAAGCGCGCAGCAGCAGAGAAGTATCTTCATCCGGCTGCCAGAGCAGGGAAGGGGAAAGGGCGTATTTCTCTTCGCGCGTATGATCGTATTGCGTATCGCTGTGGCGGCTAAGGCCGGTCAGCCGGAATGCCCACTGTTCGTTAATGGCGTCGGTATAATCAAAGGCGGTGCTGGTGCTGTTATGGTTGCCCGCCGAGGCGCGGAAATGGCCCTGCTGGCTGAACTGCGGACGCTTCGAACTTTCCATCACCAGCCCGCCGGGCACCGTTTGACCATAAAGCGCCGATGAGGGGCCTTTAATTACGTCGATACGTTCCAGAAACCAGGGATCGACCTGCAGTATATTGTAGCTGCCGGGATCGCTCATCAGCCGCAAGCCGTCCAGGAAGATATTATCCACGTCGCCGCCGTGGAAGCCGCGCAGCGAAACGGTATCGTAGCGGCTGGCTGCGCCGGCAAAATTCGTAAAAGCACCGGCGGTATAGCTCAGCGCCTGGTTGACGTCGGTTGCGCCCTGATCCTCCATCTGCTGTCGGGTGACAACGGAAACGGCCTGCGCGGTAAGCGCCAGCGGCCGGTCGGTTTTCATTGCGCCCTGGCTGGTGGTGGCGTTATAGCCGGAGGTCGGCGTAGTGGCCGTTTCGGCAGGAGCGGCGGTAACGACCAGCGTATCGGCGGCGCAAAGGGCAACGGGCGAGACAAACAGCGTAGTACAGAACAGCAGGCGTTTTTGAGCGAAAACCATGCTTCTTCCCTTTCAGAGTTCAAACAGAAAGCGCTGCCGGACTTGTTAACGGCTGGCAGCAAAAGTGTAAAGAGTATGACAATCTTAATGATAATTATTATCTTTACAACTACGGCGTACAATCCGTGATTTTTCTGATAAACGGCGTGAAGGGGAAAAATAAGCAGGAGGAATCAGGCAAGCGTGCGTGATTTTCTGGTAAGCAACGAAGGGAGAGAAACAAGCAGGGGGAAATCAGGCGATCCTGGACCGCCTGAAGAAAGGCTTACTGGCCTTTAGTGATATCGCCGACGTTATTACATACCACCCCTTTCGGGCAGTAGAGATCCATTAACTTCAGCGTGACGCCGTTGGTCCAGCCGAAGCCGTCCTGTAGCGGGTATTCGCCGCCGCCGCCGCCGCCCAGGTTATTGCCTTCCACCACATATTTTTCGACCAGCTTGTGCTCTTTGTCATAGGTGGTCTGCACGTTTTTCAAAAAGCGCATGCCGATATCTTTCGCCAGCGTCTGCTTGCCGTAGTTGTTCAGCCCTTCCACGGCTGCCCACTGCAACGGCGCCCAGCCGTTTGGCGCATCCCACTGCTGGCCGTTGTTGACGTTGGTTGTTACCAGGCCGCCTTCCTTCACCAGCTGCGCCTGGACCGCCGTCGCCGTGCGGTTGGCCTGATCCGCCGTTGCCGCCTTGAGATAAAGCGGGAACAGCGTCGCGGCCGTCAGCTGCGGACGGACTTGCGCCATCTTCCAGTCATAGTCGGCGTACCAGCCCTGTTTTTCATCCCAGAAATAGCGGTTAATCGCCTGCTGGCGCTGTTCGGCCCGCTGCGCAAAGCGCTCGCTGGCGTCCGCCTGACCGGCCTCTTTATTGGCGCGCGCCAGCGTTTTTTCCAGATGAAACATCAGCGAGTTCAGATCGACCGGCAAAATAGCGGTGGTTTGAATCGAGGAGATATCGTCCGGCTTAGCGAACCAGCGTGAGCTGAAATCCCAGCCGGAGGCCGCGCCCGAGCGAAGATCGCGATAAAGCTCGCCCTTATCGCGTCCTTTAGCTTTTTCCACCGTCGCGATGTCGTCCATATAAGATTCGGTACGCGGCACGTCACGGGCGTCCCAATAGCGGTTCAGCAGCGCGCCGTCTTTCAGCTTCACCAGCCGCTTGCTGGCTTCGCCCGCTTTGAGGTGGTCAGCGCCGTTCATCCAGTAGTCATACTCTTTCTGCAGCTCCGGCAGGTACTGACGATAGACGCTGTCGCCTTTATGCGTCGCCAGCAGGTCGACCATCAGGCTGAAGAAAGGCGGCTGCGAGCGGCTGAGATAATAGCTGCGGTTGCCGTTAGGGATATGGCCATATTTATCCAGCAGCGAGGCGAAGTTATCCACCATATCCTGCACGCGATCCCAGTGGCCGCTTTCCGCCAGGCCAAGCATCGTGAAATAGCTGTCCCAATAGTAAATCTCCCGGAAGCGGCCGCCCGGCACGACATAAGGCTTGGGCAACGCCAGCAGAGAATCCCACTGGTTAACCGGCGTGGCGTTACGGGTCAGTACCGGCCACAGCCCGTCGATATGTTCACGCAGGCTCTGTCCGGCAGGCGGCACGTAGGCCGGGCCGTTGGTGGGCAGCGTGAAGTTGGTATTCACAAATCGGCGCAGGTCGAAATTGCGCTGTTTTCTCTGCATCTGCCAGTCTGCCAGGATCAGGCTGGGACTGGTTTTCGGCAGGGCGTCTGCGAAGGTCTTTTGATCGGGAAACAGTTTAGCGGCCTGCACCGCCTTAAACAGCGGCCCCAGCGTCATATCAGGCGGCTGCGGCTGCCCATCGGCGGCAGCGGCGAAGCCGGCCTGCGTCAGCGCGGCAATCAGCAACGGCAGCGACAGCACGGTTTTCCATTGACGTTTTTCAACTTTCTGCATTAGTCGTTCTCCCTATCCCAATCGAATAGCTGTAAGTTATTGACCCTGAAACAAACTTTAGACGAAATTCCGGAGTTCGCCCGGACCGGTGCCGCGAAATGTGATGCGCCAGGCTTTTTATCAACGGCGCGTGAAAGAAAAGGGGTACAAACTGGAAATATTTAATCAAATCTATTAAGCAAATAAAGTAAAAATGGCTTATTCAGGATGCGGCGGCTAATAGCTTCCTGAAAGCCATCTGATATCAGCGGCCGTCCGTAAAAAACAACCCGCTAACTGGAACGGTGGTTTTATGAAGGATCTTTTTTCGATAATTGTTTAGCGGGCTGTTTGCTACGCTTGCCAACAAGCCGCCGCTTTATGTTACTGAAAAAGATCGGATGGTGAAATAATGAAAATAAAAGCCGCCTGTTTTGTGAAGAAGCATCCTCATTGCAACGAGGAACGATAAATTACTTTTGCAAATCACTATTATGGTTAATATATTACAGGTGACTTTAGGGTGACATCACGGTTTTATCCTCTGTCCTGAGGAAAATTTTTTATCGTGACGTGGGAAAGTATATTGACGCAAACGCTTGAGGTCCATTCAGGGATTGACAGAATTATTGGAAAAAAGGAACAACCGGCATGACAACACACGGCGACAATATTTTGCAGACAGGCGGCGATCCTCGCGCGCTGGCGGAATTTTCCGCCCTGCGGCAGGAAATCGCCTTGCTCAATCAGCCTGGCGAGTCAGGCCCGGACTGGCAGCGCGTGGAGGCGCTCGCGATCGCGCTTTTTCGGGCGAACGGCATGGATTTGCAAAGCGTGGCCTGGTATACGCTGGCCAGGGCGCACAGCGCCGGGCTGCCGGGATTGTGCGAAGGGTTTGAAATCATTACGGCAATGATGAAACATCAGTGGCCGACGCTCTGGCCGCAGCCGCTTTCCGCCCGGCTGGCGATTGTGACCTGGCTGAGCGCCGGGATGCAACAACGGCTTAAGGAGCTTCAGCCGGAAGCGAGCGATCTCGATCTGCTTTACCGACTGCAGGCGCAGCTGGAACAAAATGTCAACACGCTTGAGGTGCTGGCCTACAAGCATCTGAGCCAGCTTGATCGCCTGAATATCCAAATCAGCGAGCTTATAGCGCAGCTTACCGTGCCGGAACGCCAGCTCAAAACTGACCGGACCATGCTGACGAGGGCGACCCTGGCGCGGGCCGGCCGTAGCGATGAGTTCACGCCGCTGGTTTACGTGCCGGGTGATATGACCAGCTCTGGCGCGCTCACGGTCAGTTTTAGTTTTTGGGAGCGTAGCCGGGGCTTTTTTGCCGGCATGGTTGTCGCCTGCCTGCTGTGCGCTTTAGGCTCGTGGGCTTTGCAGCTGATGCAGCCCGAGCCGGATAAAGCGCAGCGGATTGCTCTGCTGGCCCGCCAGGTTACGCCAGAGCTGGGCGGCCAGGATAAAAACTGGCAGGAGGCCGTTATGCTGGCCGCGCTGCCCAGGGAGCAGCTGGTGCTGTGGCATACGGCGCGGTTGAGATTAAAAAAAATGCTGGCGCTGGTGAAGGTGCCGGAGGAGCAGCGCGCTGGCTGTCTTACCTATACGGAATTCGAGGCTCAGCTGGTCACTCTTCGGCAGCCTCTGGAAGCGATGCAGCCCGCAGAGGAGCTGTTGCGTCAGCTTGAGTCGAATCCGCTATCGCCGGTATTAAGAGGGAAAATAGAGAATCGCTTAAAACAGCTGCTGGCGCGCTACGCGCTTATTCTTCAGTCTGCCAGTAAAGACGCTTCGGAGAATAATAAATAATAGCCTGCGCGCTTCTTTTTAAACGAATGACGTTTTCCTGAAATAGTATAAAGAAGATGGGCGGAATATGTGTTCTGTTTCTTAACGGAGCTTTTCATCGTTATAGCCAGGCTCGTAAAAAGACCCGCTTGTTTTACCAGTCGTTTTTCAAAAATAACCCTGTGGTATTTTATCAGGTTCATTTTTACTGCGCGCTTCTGTTTCCCCCAGAGATGGGGTGTAGGTTATTTTTTACAGGGGATAAGTAGCGCCAGCAAATAAACAGGGTGGATAAGAAGCGAATTTACAGGGCATGTAACGGGCAGGGCACTGTCGTTGTATTAGCGCGCCAGCAGCCTTTATCTGGCGCGCTCATGGCTGGCTCCTTTATTCGATAAAGGGGCCGCTGATTATTTAGCGCATTTACCGCACTGATTTTGCGCAATCAGCGTGAAAAAGTCGTTGCCTTTATCATCGACCAGGATAAACGCCGGGAAGTTTTCCACCTCAATCTTCCATACCGCTTCCATACCCAGCTCCGGGTATTCCACGCACTCCAGGCTCTTGATACTCTGCTGCGCCAGCACCGCCGCCGGGCCGCCGATACTGCCCAGGTAAAAGCCACCGTGTTCGCGACAGGCGTCGGTCACCTGCTGGCTGCGGTTGCCTTTCGCCAGCATAATCAGGCTGCCGCCGTTGGCCTGTAAACGATCGACATAAGAATCCATTCGTCCGGCGGTTGTCGGGCCAAGCGAGCCGGAAGCATAGCCTTCGGGGGTTTTGGCCGGGCCGGCGTAGTAAACGGGGTGATCTTTCAGGTACTGCGGTAAACCTTCGCCTCTTTCCAGCCGTTCGGCGAACTTCGCATGGGCGATATCGCGCGCTACGATAATGGTACCGCTCAGCGAAAGCCGGGTGGAAACCGGGAAGCGCGACAGCTGCGCCAGCACCTCTTCCATCGGCCGGTTGAGGTTAATCTGATGCACCTCGCCTTCGCCCTGCTGGCGCAGTTCGGCCGGAATATAGCGTCCCGGATTATCCTCCAGCTTTTCAATCCAGATGCCGTCACGGTTGATTTTCGCTTTGATATTGCGGTCGGCGGAGCAGGAAACGCCCATGCCGACCGGGCAGGAAGCGCCGTGGCGCGGCAGGCGGATCACCCGAATATCGTGGGCGAAGTATTTGCCGCCGAACTGGGCGCCCAGCCCAAGCTTCTGCGCGGCCGCCAGCAGCGCCTGCTCCAGCTCGCGATCGCGGAACGCCTGGCCATGCTCATTGCCTTCAAACGGCAGGCCGTCATAGTAGTGCGTTGAGGCCAGCTTAACGGTTTTCAGGGTGCTTTCGGCCGAGGTGCCGCCGATCACAAAGGCGATATGGTAAGGCGGGCAGGCCGCCGTGCCCAGCGTGCGCATTTTCTCGGTCAGCCAGGCCTCCAGCCTGCCGGGGTTGAGCAGGGCGCGCGTCTCCTGCCACAGGTAGGTTTTGTTGGCGGAGCCGCCGCCTTTAGCCATGCAGAGAAATTTATACTCATCGCCGTCCACGCTGTAGAGGTCGATCTGCGCAGGCAGGTTAGTACCGGTATTAATCTCGCGATACATATCCAGCGCGACGTTCTGCGAGTAGCGCAGATTATCCTGGCTGTAGGTGTTGTAAACGCCCTGCGACAGCGCCGCTTCATCGCCGCCGCCGGTCCAGACGCGCTGGCCTTTTTTGCCCATAATAATGGCCGTGCCGGTATCCTGGCAGGTTGGCAGCACGCCTTTCGCCGCGATCTCGGAGTTTCTTAAAAATTGCAGCGCCACATACTTGTCGTTCTCGCTGGCCTCCGGATCGCTCAGAATGGCGGCGACCTGGCGCTGATGTGCGGGACGCAGCATAAAAGCGGCATCGTGAAACGCCTGCTGCGCCAGCAAAGTCAGCGCTTCCGGCTCGACTTTCAGCACTTCCTGACCGGCGAATTCGCTGACGGAAACGTGATCGCTGCTCAGCAGATAGTATTCGGTTTCGTCAGGGGCGAGAGGAAAAGGGTTCTGATAGACGAAAGGTTTGTTTGACATTTTGCTCACCTGGTAAGCCGTAGCGTGCGCCACGGCAAGGAAAGAGGCCGGGGCCGGAAAAGGCCCGTCAGCCTGGTTTTTTTACGGTCAGAACATCATGACCATCCACGGATAGGCAATCAGCATCATGCCGCCGAGGAAAATCGCGCCGAAAATAGTGCCAAGCCGCCAGTAGTCTTTGGTCGGCAGATAGCCGCTGCCGTAGTAGATTGGGCTGGGGCCGGTGCCGTATGGGGTGATAATCCCCATCACGCCGAGCGAGGTCACCATCATCAGGCAGTAGACCGGCATATTGATGCCCGGAATGGCGGCAGCGATGGTCAGCATGGCCGGCAGCAGCGCGGTGGTATGAGCGGTGGTGCTGGCAAAAAGGTAGTGCAGCAGGAAGAAGGCCACCAGCAGCATCACGGCCGCCACTTGCGGATCGATGCCGGTCAGCAGCTGGCCGCCTTCTTTGCCCAGCCAGGCGATAAAGCCGACGCGCGCCAGGCCATCCGCCAGCGCCACCAGCGTGGCGAACCAGGCGAAGGTGTTCCAGGCCGGTTTATTGCTGGTGATATCGTTCCAGTTCAGTACGCCCGTCCACAACATCAGCACCACGACCAGCAGCGCCGCCATGGCCGGTTCAATCCAGCTGGTGGCGAAAATCCACATCAGCAGCGCGCAGCAGACAAACAGCAGCAGCAGCATTTCGTTGCGCGACAGCTTGCCCAGTTTTTCCAGCTCGCTTTTTGCCCAGCGCGGCACCTCGTCGTTGATCTTCACTTCCGGCGGATAGAACCAGTAGGCCAGTAAAGGCATGGTTAAGATCAGCAGCAGGCCCAGTGGCAGGAAGGCGAGGAACCAGTTCCCCCAGGAGATATCGAAGCCCACGATGCTTTTCACCAGCGCCAGCGCCAGCAGGTTAGGCGCGAGCGCCGACAGGAACATCGAGCTGGTAATACAGGCTGCGGTGATCGCCACCCACATTAAATAAGAACCAATTTTACGCGCGCTGGGATCGTTGGGTTTGGAACCGTACAGCGGCGGCAGGTTAGCGATAATCGGGTAGATAGTCCCGCCGCTGCGCGCCGTGTTGGACGGGGTGAAAGGCGCCAGCAGCAGATCGGCGAAGGTAATGGCGTAGCCCAGCGTCAGGCTGCGTCGCCCCAGATACTTCACCAGGATCAGCGCCAGACGGCGGCCAAACTGCGTCTTGTCATAACCCGCGGCGAACATAAACGCGCCGAAAATCAGCCAGACCGTAGAGTTGCCGAACCCGCTGACCGCCCATTTAAAGGACTGCGTGGCGGCCTGGAATTTGGGGTCGGCCAGCTCGGCCGGACTGAACAGCAGCCAGTGGCTGAACAGGGCAATGACCACCACCCCGGTCAGGCCGATCACCGCACCGGGCAACGGTTCGAAGATCAGGCCAACGATGACGCCGACGAACACCGCGAAGAAGCGCCAGGCGTAAGGCTCCAGCCCGCCGGGGACCGGCGTCAGCAGCAGCAGCACCGTGACCAGCACGGGCAGAAAAAGCATAACAAGACGTTTTTTGGTTCCCGGTGAGGCGGGCGATCCACTCGACGTTGATTTTGTTTTCATAGTGTTGATCTGCAAGTTAACAGTAATAAAAGAGATATGTCCCGGTTAATGGCTACGCCCTTTTTAAACGGGCTTATTTACCGCGACCCTGGTGACAGGATGACCTTTTTAAACATGTTTTTAACATACTATTAAGGAACTGTGAAGATAATGCAGGTCGCCCTGAATAATAATATTGATCTGGATCAATAAATATTTCCAGCCATTTTGTTCTTTTTTTTGGAAAATGCATTTTCCCTGGTTGCCTTCCCAAAATTGTTACGTGTAGAGCAGTTTACTGTTACGTTTTTATTTCCTGAAATAGCTGGTACTATTTTTATCGTATTGATTTTATTGTTTTTATTTTTAGGTGGCAATTGGAATTTGCTTTTAGTTAACTAATAAGTAACAATCAGAGCGGTGACGGCGTGACATAATGCGGTAATTGTTTCTGGTAATTTAAAAAGTTTAATAACTAAATTAACCGATTTAATAAATCCAGAATTGATATATTTATTGCATAAAGCAGAGCCCGTTAATTAAGCGAAAACGTTTCTTATGTAACACGGTTCAAAAATTTAAATTTTGGAGTCGATAATAATGAACACGCTCACCCCGATCCTTAATCCGCTGACGCTGCCGAATGGCGCCGTATTAAAAAACCGTCTGGTAATGGCGCCAATGACCACCTGTACGGGATTCTACGACGGCACCGTCACCAGTGAACTGGTAGAGTATTATCGCGAACGTGCCGGCAGCCTGGGCGCGGTGATCGTGGAGTGCTGTTTTATCGATCCCAAAGGGCCGGCATTTCCCGGCGCGATAGGCATTGACAGCGATAACAAAATCGCGGGCCTGGCGCGGATAGCAAGCGCGATCAAATCCAAAGGCTCGCAGGCTATTCTGCAAATTTATCACGGCGGCAGGATGGTGGAGCCGGAGCTGATCGGCGGCAGAACGCCGGTTGCGCCCAGCGCCATCGCCGCGCCGCGTGAAGGCGCCACCACGCCGCAGGCGCTGACCGGCGAAGAAGTTGAGGTGATGATCACCAAATTCGGTGACGCGGTGAACCGCGCCATCAAGGCCGGCTTCGACGGCGTGGAGCTGCACGGCGCGAACACCTACCTGATCCAGCAGTTCTATTCGCCCAATTCCAACCAGCGCGACGACCAGTGGGGCGGCAGCCGCGATAACCGCACGCGCTTCCCGCTGGCGGTGCTGGATATCACGCATAAAATGGCCGAACGCTTCGCGGACGATACCTTTATCATCGGCTATCGTTTCTCGCCGGAAGAGCTGGAAGTCCCCGGTATTCGCTTTGACGACACGATGTATCTGCTGGAAAAACTCGCCGAGCGCGGGCTGGACTACGTGCATTTTTCCGTAGGGCAGCTGCTGCGGCCTTCTATCGTCGACACCCAGGATCCCACGCCGCTGATTACCAAATTCCGCGCTATGCGCTCCGAAACGCTGGCAAAAATTCCGGTGATCGGCGTCGGCGGCGTGGTGAATAAAGCCGATGCCGAAAGCGGGCTGGAGCACGGTTTCGATCTGGTGGCAATCGGCAAAGCCTGCATCGCCTATCCTGACTGGGCCGATCGCATTATTCACAACGACCATCTGGAACTCTATATCGACAGCAACCGGCGCGAGGCGCTGAAAATCCCTGAGCCGCTATGGCGCTTCTCGCTGGTGGATGCGATGATCCGCGATATGAGCGCGGCCGGCCGCAAATATAAAGCGGGCGTTTATCAGGAAAAAGTCGAGGCGGAGGCGCTGAAGCTAAAAATCAACGTCGCGCTGGATACCGATCGCATAACCGATATCACGCTGGTGCCGGACGATACGCTCGACGTCGATTTCACCACCACTTTCGAAAGCCTGCGCAACCGCATTCTGGTTGCTAACAGCCCGAATGTGGATGCGATTACCGGCGCCACCACCCAAAGTGAAGCCCTGAAAAAAGCGGTTTCGCGGGCGCTCGCTACCTCCAGCAAAGAGCATGTAATAGAAGAGGGCGGCAATCCGCAGGCGCCGCAAAACTACGACGTGGTGGTTATCGGCAGCGGCGGCGCGGGCCTGGCGGCGGCTATCCAGGCGCATGACGAAGGCGCGCGCGTGGCCATTATCGAAAAAATGCCGACCATCGGCGGCAATACCATCAAGGCCTCGGTAGGCATGAACGCGGCGGAAACGCGCTTCCAGAAGCTGAAAGGCATCAAGGACAGCAAAACGCTGTTCTATGAAGAAACCCTGAAAGGCGGCCATTTCAAAAACAATCCCGTGCTGTTGAAAGAGTTTGTGGAGCTGGCGCCTGAGGCTATCGAATGGCTGGCGGCGAAAGGCATTGAGCTGAACGATATCACCATCACCGGCGGCATGAGCATCGACCGCACCCATCGTCCGGCAGACCGCTCGGCAGTAGGGGGCTTTCTGATCAGCGGCCTGGTGAAAAACATTAACCAGCGCAATATCGAGGTGCTGCTGGAAACCTCGGTGGAAGAGATCATTTATACCGACGGCAGGGTCAGCGGCGTGAAGGTGGTCGATGAATATTATGACAGCCGCATTCTTAACGCCCGCAGCGTCATCGTTGCCACCGGCGGCTTCAGCGCCAACCGCGAGATGGTCACCCATTACCGGCCGGAGCTGGACGGCTTTGTCACCACTAACCATAAGGGCGCGACCGGCAGCGGTATCGCGCTGCTGCAAAAACTTGGCGCGGGCACGGTGGATATGGGCGAAATCCAAATCCATCCAACGGTAGAGCAAACCACCTCCTATCTGATCTCCGAATCGATTCGCGGCGGCGGCGCCATTCTGGTCAGCCAGGCCGGACACCGTTTCTGCAACGAGATGGCGACCCGCGATAAAGTGTCGGCGGATATTATCGCGCTGCCGGAGAAAAGCGCCTGGGTGATTTTTGACGAACAGGTCAGGCTGAACAACAAGGCGGCCGACGAATACCTTGCCAAAGGCTTTGTGGTCAGCGCGTCTTCGCCGCAGGAGCTGGCGATCAAGCTCAATATGGATCTGCACGCGCTGCTGGCGACGCTGGAGCGCTACAACCTGTTTGTCGAGCGCCAGCAGGATGAGGATTTCGGTCGTCAGACCGCGATGCGCCATCCGCTGAGCCAGGGGCCGTTTTACGCCATCCGCATCGCGCCCGGCGTGCACCATACGATGGGCGGCGTCACCATCAACAGCGATACCGCCGTGCTGGATGAGCAGCAGCAGGTTATTGCCGGGGCATGGGCGGCGGGTGAAGTCGTCGGCGGCATTCACGGCGGTAACCGTATCGGCGGCAACGCTATTGCCGATATCATTATCTTCGGCACGCTGGCCGGACGTCACGCGGCTGATTTCGCCCTGCATCATTAACACACCGGAGAGCCACGATGCCAGCTGACGCGCGACTTTACGCTTACTCTGCGGTGCTGATGGGCTCGCCCATCCTGCTGAAGCTGGCGGAGCACGACGAAAAGCTGGCGGGCGACGTGTTCCGCCTGATCCGCCAGCAGGAAAATCTGTTTACCGTGAATCGTGCCGGTTCGCAGCTGATGGCGATGAACGCGGCGGCGGGCAGCCATCCCGTTGCGGTCAGCGCGCCGGTGTTTGCGCTGATCAAACGCGCCAGGGAAGTGAGCCTCCTGGCCGGAAGCTGTTTCAACTTCGCTATCGGGCCGCTGGTCAAGCGCTGGAAAATCGGTTTTCAGGGCGACAGCGTGCCGCCCGCGCACGAGCTACAGGCGCTGCTGGCATTAACCGATCCCGCCCGCGTGCAGCTGGACGAGCAGCAGCAGACGGTGTTTCTGCCGCAGCCCGGCATGGAGATCGATCTGGGCGCGATAGCCAAAGGCTATATCGCCGACGTGGTCAGGGATTTTCTGCATCAGCGCGGCTGCTTCTGCGGGCTGATCAATCTTGGCGGCAACCTGCAAACGCTTGATGCACCCGCAGGCGAAACGGCATGGGCGATAGGCGTGCAGCTGCCTTTTGGCGAGCCGGGCGCGCTGATCGGCAGCGTCGCCGTCAGCAATAAATCGGTGGTGACGTCGGGCGTGTATGAGCGCTACTTCGAGCTGAACGGCCGCCTCTATCACCATATCCTCAATCCGCAAACCGGTTATCCGCTGGACAACGAGCTGCTCGGCGTAACGGTCATTTCTGACCGTTCGCTCGACGGCGATATTTTTACCACGCTGCTGTATGGCTTGGGCGTAGAACAGAGCCTTGTTTTCCTGAAGGATTATCCGCAGATCGAGGCCATTTTCGTGACGCGAGAGCAGCAGGTAGTGCTGGCAACCCAACAGCCTTTCCGGCTGCTGGACGAGCGCTGGCGGGTTATTGACAGTACTGTTTAAGCAGCTCGCTGTATTCGGCCTGTAGCCGATAGCGGTAGACCGGCCTGCCGGTTGCGCCATAGTGGATGCTGGTAAAGAGTATATGGCACTGCGCCAGCCAGATCAGGTATTTGCGGCAGGAGACGCGGGAGATGTTGACCGCTGCGGCCAGCTCGTCGGTAGAGAACTCTTCCGCCGGATGCGCGTCAATCCACTGGCAGAGCGTGCGCAGCGTCTGCGGCGTCAGGCCTTTCGGCAGGCGTTTGCCTTCGGCTGGCGCATCCCTGTCGCCGTGGAGCAGCCGATCCACATCGGCCTGCTGATACCAGGGCTGGCTGTCCATCAGCGTCTTGCGGCGACGCCAGCCGGTCAGCGCCTCTTCAAAACGCGAGAACTGGAAAGGCTTGATCAGATAGTCCACCACGCCGTAGTGCAGCGATTGCCTGACGGTATCGGCATCGGCGGCGGAAGAGATCACAATTACATCCACCGCCTGCTTCGCCTGGCGCAGCGCGGGCAGCAGATCCAGCCCGCTCTCCTGCTGCAAATAGATATCCAGCAGAATCAAATCAATGCCGCCATGCAGCGCCATCTCCTTTGCCTGTTGCAGGGTCGAGGCTATGCCCACGCAGTGAAATCCTTCCAGCTGGCCGATATAGCAGCGGTTCAACTCGGCGACCATGGCGTCATCATCGACGACTAACACGTTAATCATGCGCTTTTGTTTCCTCTATCCCAGGGCAGTTGGACTAAAAATTGCGTATAAACGCCGGGTTCGGACTCTACAATAATTTTTCCGCCAAGGCTTTCGGTTTGTTGTTTGACGAGGAACAAGCCCATGCCCCGATCGTCTCCTTTGCTGGAAACGCCTTTCTCAAAGATAGCATCTGGTTCCGGGATGCCCGGCCCGTCATCGCTGACCTCGCAGGCCAGCCAGCCGTTCTGATAGTGCAGCAGCACGCTGATTTCGCCGCCGGGCTGGCCGTCTGCGGCCTCCAGCGCGTTCTCAATCAGGTTGCCCAGAATGGTGATCAGCGCGGCGGACTGCGTTTCGCTGCCGCAGTCCGGCAGCAGGCTGTCCTCGCTGACGATCAGCCGGTGGCCGCGATCGGTCGCGCGTTCGATCTTGCTTAACAGAAAGCCCGCAATCACCGGCGATTTAATTTTCATCAGCAGCGAGCCAATCTCTGTCTGATAGCCGTTGGCGGTTTTCAGGATATAGCTTTCCAGCTGCTGGTAGTTTTTCATATGCAGCAGGCCGAGGATCACATGCAGCTTGTTCATAAATTCATGCGAGCGCTCGCGTAGCGCGTCAACATAGTTGACCAGGCCGTCCAGCCGCTGCACCAGCTGGCTGACCTCGGTTTTATCCCTGAAGGTACAGACCGCGCCGATAATCATGCCCTTGCTGCGCACCGGCATGGTATTGCTGAGCAGCACGCGCCCCTTGAAATGCAGCTCTCTGTCGCGCTGCGGCACGCCGCTTTGCACCACTTCGCGCAGGTTGGCGATGAGCGGGCCGGGCGCTTCGTCCTGCGGATGGCGCGCTTCGGTAAAAAGCTGCTGCGCGGCGCGGTTGATCAGCGTGACCTGTACGCGATCGTCCACCGCAATAACGCCTTCCTTAATCGATTGCAGCATCGCCTGGCGCTGCTCATACAGCATCGAAATCTCGTAAGGCTCCAGACCGGAGAGCACGCGGCGGGAGGCCCGCACCAGGCACCAGGTGCCGATAGCGCCCGCCAGCACGCCGAACAGTGCCGTCCACAGTACCGACCAGCGGGTACGCGCGATCTGCTGCGCGACCTCGCTCAACGAGATACCTACCGCCACCACGCCAATCTGCCGCTGCCGGGCGTCGTAAATCGGCGTAAATACGCGTAGCGCCTGCGCCAGCTGGCCGCGATTGATCGACACGTTTTCCTTACCCGCCAGCGCCGGCTGCAAATCCTCGCCGATGAAAGGGCGGTTGATGGCGGTTTTATCAGGGTGAGAATAGCGGATACCGCGCATATCGGTGACCACGACAAACAGCAAATGGTTGCTTTCCTGTACCGCCTGAGTAAGCGGCTGAATAATGTTGCGATCGGCGGGCAGCAGCAGGCCGCGCTGTACTTCGGCAGAATCGGCCAGGGTACGCGCCACCGCCAGCGCTTTATCCTTAACGCCGGTGCGGGTGATATGGCTTATCTGGAAAAAATAGAACAGATGAACGATCAGCAAAACCACGGCGAGCACCGCGCCGACCATCAGGCTGACGGAGGTGCTGAGCTTCAGCGGACGTTTACGGGACGGGTTACTCATGATCGCTCCATGACTGGCGGGACGAAACGGGCTGGCGAAGGATTACTATAGCGGACGACGCCGGCAGGAAAAAGCGGACGGCCCGTCGCCGGAGCGCCATCAGGCGACAGCGCCTGAGGTCATCTGGCGCGGCGCCCGCCGTGCTTCTGCCGCTATTTCTTCGCGCAGCAGGGCAATCAGTTCGCGCAGGCCCTGCGGCACGCGCCGATGGCCCGGATAGTAGAGGCATAGCGCAGGTTCGACGGGCGACCAGTCGGGCAATACCACGTGCAGAGCGCCGTTCAGCAACGGCTCTTTTACGCGGTCTTCCAGACAGTAAGCGATACCCGTTCCGGCAAGCGCCAGCTCCAGCGCCAGCGTGGTTTCGCTGACGCAAATTTGTCCCGGCACGTCGATCACGCGGTAGTCGTTGCCCTGACGAAACTCCCACTTATAGATCACGCCCTGGCCGGTGCGCATACGGATACAGGAATGCGCGCGAAGATCTTCAGGCTCCAGCAGCGGCGGGCGGTGATAAAGATAGCGCGGCGCAGCGACGGCAACCCATTTCAGATCCGCGCCCAGCTTTACGGCGACTAAGTCTTCCGGCACGGTGCCGCCAAAACGGATACCGGCGTCGAAGCCTTCCGCCACGATATCCACCATGCGATCGTCCACGCAGACTTCCACCTCAACCTCCGGATACTTGCTGAGGAACTTTGGCAGATAGCGGCCCACAATCAGTCGCGCACCGTCGCTCAGCACATTCAGGCGCAGACGGCCTGCCGGACGATCGCGCAGGCGATTTACCTCATCCAGCGCGTCGCCGATCTCCTGAAAACCGACGTTCAGCCGCCGCGCCAGGCTGGCGCCCGCTTCGGTAGGGGCAACGGTGCGGCTGGTGCGGTTCAGCAGCCGCACGCCCAGCCGCGTTTCCAGATTGCGAATAGCGTGGCTGAGCGCGGAGGTAGTAATGCCCAGCTCTACGGCGGCTTTGGTAAAGCTGCGCAGGCGTTCTACCATGCGAAAAGCGTTCAGATCGGCGAGATCGCTGCGTGACAGCGCGGCTGTGGGTTTAACGGGCATGGGGCATCCAATAGATGAGCCAGATTCAATGCTGCATGGAAAGCTATTGCATCCTGGCGGCTTTAAAGAGTGCTAAGTTTAATGACATTCACTAATTGGAAGCAACCGCCGTGGTTGATTTTACTGAGGAAGATTTATGCATCGGCAGACTGACACGATAAGGATCGTAATGCCGCAGTGGCAGGGCGGCACTTTTCCCATCTACAAGCTTGGCGCAGAACTGCTCGCCTGGCTTGCGCCTGAAACCGCGTCCCCCACCTTTACCGTTGCCGTGCCCGAGCCGGATCGGGAGCTGGTGGTGGAAGAGGGCATGGCAGGCCGCAGCGAGTTGAAAAAACAAATTGAGGCGGTCTGGCAAATCGTTAACGATAACCGCCCGGAAAAAATCGTCATGCTGGGCGGCGATTGCCTTGTCGATCTGGTGCCTTTTGCTTATCTGAGCCAGCGCTACGGCAAGAATACCGGTATTCTGTGGATAGATACCCATCCCGACGTGATGACACCAAAAGAGTTCACTAACGCTCATGCGCACGTGCTGGGCGCGCTGCTGGGCAATGGCGACGCAATGCTGACCGATCAGGTTCAACAGCCGATCAGGCCGGAAAACGTGATGATTGCCGGTCTCCATTCGCCAACGGATTACGAGCAAAAATTCCTGGCGGAGTGGCCGGTGCGCACCGCTTCCCCAGCGGCGCTGCGTGAGGGAAACAGGCTGATTACCGACTGGATACAGACGCAGGGCATTACCAACCTGCTTATCCATTTCGATCTGGACGTGCTGGATCCGGCGAAATTCAGCGCCGTATTGTTCGCCAAACCGGATGCGGACGCCGGAGAGTTCACGGATATTGCGCAGGGAAAACTCACCATTGAGGAGGTGCTGGCGCTGTTCAGCGAAGCCGAGGCGGCCACCAATATTGTCGGTGTTGGCATTACCGAGCATATGCCATGGGCGGCGCTGCAAATGCAGCAGATGCTGGCCCGGCTGCCGCTGCTGAAATAGTGGGCTAAGCGACGCGCCTGGCGTAAAAAGAAAAGCCGGAAGCATTCGCTCCCGGCTATTTCCTCAGGCAGGCTGTTCCTCCTGCGGCAGCGAATTTTCAAAGGTCACAAAACGGTGCGGCCCGGCCAGGCCAATACCTGTCTTTTCCAGATACTCTTTGATCCGTAGGTTAATCTCCTGCTGAATATCCATGTACTGGTTATAGTCGGAAAACTTCAGGATATGCACCACCTCAAACATAATGCGATCGGACTCGAAAGAGGCCAGATGCGCGCGGTCAAAGCGGGTTTTATCAATGCGGCCGATTACCTCTTCAATCATGGGGCCAATCTTGCGCAGCTGCTCGGCCGATGTCGCCAGCGGCACGCCAAAGCTGAAGACGATACGGCGCGTCTGCATCCTTTTATAGTTGTGGATGGTTTGCTGCAACAGGATGGCGTTGGCGCAGACAATCTGCTCGCCGCTCAGGCTGCGGATGCGCGTGGTTTTCAGCCCGATATGTTCGATAGTGCCCGCCACGTCGTTAAACACCACAAAGTCGCCGATCTCAAAAGGCTTATCAATACCGATTGAAAGAGAGGCGAAAAGGTCGCTCAGCACCGTCTGTACCGCGAGCGCGATGGCGATACCGCCGACGCCCAGGCTTGCCACCAGCGCGGTAATATTGACGCCCGCATTGGCGAGTATCGACAGGATCATCACCGACCAGACCAGCGCCCGGAACAGCAGCCCAAGAATGATGGTAGTGACGGGATTGCGGTGCGAGTCCGGGCCGAAGTTCGTCAGCGAATAGCGCAGCCAGGACTGGACGGCCTGATCCAGCCACAGCGCGATTTGCAGCGCCAGCACCAGGAACCAGGCGTGCGGGATGGTACCGCTGACCTGGCCGGGCAGCACGATAAACTGCAGGCTGAACAGAAAAGAAGCGATAAAGATCAGCGTGACCCGGGTTCTTTTCAGCACGTCCAGAAAGACGCGGTGCGCCACGCGATTTTCATGATCTTCCGCCCACGAGCCTATCCGTTTTTCCAGCAGCGAGATAACTTTGCGGATCAGGAAGAAAGTCACAGCGGTGATCACCACTACCAGCAGAATGTTACCCCAGAAGGTCACTGACGTAATCAACTTCAAATAGTTTGTATGAAAGATTTCTTTCACACGGCCTCCTTTATTCTGAATGGGTAAGAGAGTAAGTGTAGTAGAAAATTCAAAGGGATAGCTGTTTTTTGATTTCTAATTTAGATTTACAGTTAAAATGAAGCTGTACTTAAATATTTGTGGGGATTTTTTAATCTAACTTGTTGTTATAAAAGGCTGTATCGTGTTTTTGTGGTTATTATTTCAGCTTCAGGTGGCTGGGTAATAATAAGATTTTCCATTGAGTTGCTATAAAAATTAATAATTAATTTGGTGGGCCAGGCTGAGTATTTATTTTCTGGCTGATAGTTATATTCTTATCAGGAAGTTTTAGCCGTTTCTGCTGATGGAGTTGGTCGGGTTTTAACGTAATTTAACGTAAAGAGCAGGTAATAAACGAGGCAAAATGACTTCTGACATTTGCATATAGATAGCAGGAATAGTTCGTAGAGATAGTACAGGCGGAGTGGCAATGTGGAACTAAGCCTCTTTCAGCCAGGATAAAAGTCATGAGCCAACAAAGTCCGTTAACGCTTCCGGTTATCGATTTCGCTCAATTAACCGCATCGGCGCAGCAGCGTTCAGCCTTGCTCGACTCGCTTGCCCGGGCGGCACGTGAAGTCGGGTTTTTCTATCTGATCAATCATGGGATCAACCAGCCATTGATCGACAGAGTGCAGCAGGTTGCTCGCGCGTTCTTTGCTTTACCGTCGGAAGAAAAGCTCAGGGTCAAAATGGCGAATTCGCCGCATTTTCGCGGCTATAACCTTGCTGGCGTAGAGATAACCCGTAATCAGCCTGACTATCGCGAACAGTTCGATATCGGCGCGGAACGAGAGGCGCTACCCGTCTCGCCAAATATTCCGGCATGGCAAAGAATGCAGGGGCCTAACCAGTGGCCGCAGGCGCTGCCGGAACTGCAACTTGTGCTAACGCGCTGGCAGCAGGAAATGACTGAGGTTGCATTGAAACTGCTGCGCGCTTTCGCCGAGGCGCTGCAACTGCCGCAGGACGCTTTCGACGGCCTTTACGGCGCTTTCCCCAATGAACATATCAAACTGATCCGTTATCCGGGGCGCACCGACAGCGAATCGCGTCAGGGCGTGGGCGCGCATAAGGATTCCGGTTTTTTGACGCTGCTGCTGCAGGATGATAAGCCAGGTCTGGAGGTTGAGGTTCGTCCTGGCGAATGGACAGCGGCGACGCCTTTACCCGGTTCGTTTGTAGTCAATATTGGGGAGCTGCTTGAGCTGGCGACCAACGGCTATCTGCGTGCCACCGTGCACCGAGTAGTATCGCCGCAGACGGAACAGGAGCGTTTATCTGTCGCCTTTTTTCTTGGCGCCCAGCTTGACGCCGTGGTGCCGGTATATCAGCTGCCGGAAGCGCTGGCGAACCTGGCGCAGGGGCCGGACAGCGATCCGCAAAATCCGCTGCTGCGGGAGGTCGGCTGGAACTATTTAAAAGGGCGGCTGCGCTCGCATCCCGACGTGGCGCAGCGCTTCTATGCAGACTTCACTGAGCACTGTTGAGAAAGATGCGCTCCACAGGCGCATTGGCCAGTTGCCTTTGATAAGCGCTGCTGCTGCGGTTCGGCATGATGGAACAACATAACAGGGGGTAAGAAAGCTATAGGGAACCTCAGCGGAAGATGTCCGCATGCCGGAAACGGCATGCGTAAAGACGGCCGCCTGTTAATAGCCTGATGATGCAGCAGTATGAAAGGCCACGAGAAATCGGCTGCCGGATTCAGGCCCGGCAGCCGCGTTTTTATAGCTTTTCCCACGCTGGCAGGTGATTAGCTCGTTTTCGCCATTCCTGGAATGCCGCCATAATCACCCCGAAAACCAGACCGGCTATCAGCGTCGAGGTAGCGGCATAAAGCAGCGTGGCTCCTTGAGATTTCCAGAAAATAAACCACATTACTATCCCCCAGAACGGCGTATAGACGACGGCAAAGCTGAAAAAGTTCGTCCAGAATGTTGAGAAGGGCGGTGGAGGCACATGGATCCCCAACCGCCACAGAAATATATGGCACGGAGGGGCGTAGATGCTGGGCCACATCCCCCTGCCTTCCATAATCGCCATGGCACGATTTTTTCTTTTTTCGAAAACTGAGTCCCCGGTCATTTGCATACCCCCCTCTTGTTTTTCTTTTGTCTAATTATAACGGAAGGGTCAAAAAATATACTTTTTTTAAGATTTTTTAGAAAATTCTGGAAACATCATCGGAACGGGAAAAAAGTAGTTATAATCCAGCAGGTTAATTTATCTCCCCAAAGAGGGTGTCTGCGCTTTATGCGTCGGTAAAAATAAATTATTAGCCAGTAAGTTGACCTGGAAGTTGTTATTAATTAATTGGATGATCTTTATTAGGGCACTAAGTATTTGCCTGGCGCTTACCTCCAGCCAGCTTTGTCGATGTATGATCCCGGCGCAGATGACTGCGGGAAGGCAAGGCGCAAACTGTTGCCGATTCGCTTCAAAAGGGTAGAGCATGGTGTCCAGAGTGAAATCGGAAACGCCAGTGCCGATAATCTCACCATCTGCCCGCGCGTTGAGTTCCGTCAGCCGTGCGTTCTGCACAATTTGCAACTGAAGCCATTCTTTAGTGCGCACGTCGCAAAGCATCCTTTGGTTCTCAGGTTCCTTAAGCTGGTCGACATTTTCCTCATTCATTCCGGCCTGACTGCTTATCAACTGTGAGTATGCTTGTTGCTCGTCAGTGCTGATAAACAGGTTAAGTAACCTCCGCCACAGGCTGCTGTGTAGCCGCTGCTCCGCTATTTGCGCTTTCAGCGTAGCAGTTAGCTGATACCGCTTGTCTTCCCGGCAAACGTTCTGAGGCTGCATTTTTCGAAACCTCCTTTAAAAGGTTGAAATTGTTAATATAATTACCAGAGGTTATGCGGCAGAACTGCTCAGTGAAATAATGGCCTGGCGGAGAATCTGTCGGACAGGTAATTCAGCTATCTTTTATAGTTTTTTTATAAATTCCCAATATGGTTTTCAGGCTGGTTGCTAATAACCATCCTGCTGGCAGCATAAAAATATCAACTACCTTTGATCTTTCCGGTGGAAATTTTATACTACCAGGCCCGATTTTGGTATTTTTAAAAAAGTAACGATATTCGGGAAGCCGGAAATTACTTCCACAATCAGTATAAATCAGGCAAGTAGTTTTGAAAGTGAATACATTTTTCGGATAAATGTCGATTCTGGCAGGATTCATAAGTTATATCCTTTCTTCAGGACATTAATTGCATATAATTCCCGCAGACTCGTCTGATTATCGCCCATCAACTTAAATCACAACGCAATAAATGGTACCCTTGCCGCTGACGGCGAACGATCGCCGTTTTATTAATCAGTAGATTTAAGGAAATGATGTATGAGTTTTACCCTGAGCAGCCTGAAAAATATCCGTTCGCTACGTGCACAGGCGCGCAATATGGCTACAGAGGATCTTGAAGAGATACTATCAAAGCTGAAAATTATCGTGAATGAACGTCGTGAAGCCGCCAGCGCGCAGGCAGCCGAAGCCCGCGAAAAAGCGGAAAAGCTGGCAATGTACCGTGAACTGATGCTTGAAGACGGCATTTTACCGACAGAACTGGTCAATAATTTGCCGCCCGTCGCCCGTGCAAAAAAGAAGCGCGCGCCTCGTCCCGCAAAATATAAGTACCTCGACGGCAATAATGAAGTCAGATACTGGACCGGGCAGGGCCGCACGCCGACACCTGTTAAGAATGCCATTGCAAACGGTCAGTCGCTGCACGATTTCCTGATCTAATCGATCGGATATCAGGCCAATAAGGCAGAACGTCAAGGCTGCCTTATTTTGCCTTACGGCTCTTTAAGAGCAATATATCAATTACGCCGTGCAGAGTGGTCTTCTGGCGCTGAAGCGTATCTTCCTTTGATTATAAATCCCGGCCCCGCAAACCGATCGCTGCGCTAAACCACTCAGGCCCGACAGCCCCGGTTGCAGGCTGCGGTCAGCTTTTCAGGTAGAGAGCAGCGCGCGTCTAAAAGAGTCAATATGCGCGCGGGTTGCTGCCGTCACGCGCTGAATATCCCCGGAGGCCAGCGCCGCAATAATTTCATTATGCTCAGCGATAACCTCATCCATATGGCTGACGCTCGACAGCGTTGTCGCCCAGAAGCGCTGCGCCTGCGCGTGAATAACGCTCAGGATATCCGCAAGCCGTCGGTTGCCCGCAATATCCGCCAGCACCTGGTGAAACTCGCGATCCAGTAACATCATTTTCTCTCTGTTGCGCGAGCCGCCGGCAAGCCCGATCTGCTGATTCAGCTCGCGCAGCTGGTTAAGGTGCGCCTTATTTACTTTCTGGCTGGCAAGCTGCGCGCACAGCGTTTCGTTAACCAGCCGCACCTCAATCAATTCCAGCGCATCATCGATCGACAACGGGGCGACCATAACGCCCTTGCGGGGAATGATTTGTAGCAGCCCTTCGGTAGCCAGGCGGTGGATCGCCTGATTGATCGGCGTGCGCCCCATTTCCAGATCGTCCATTACCTGGGCGGTATTAAGATAATCGCCGGGCTTGTAACGCAGCGTGATCAGCCTGTGCCTGAACGCCAGGTAGGCCTGTTCGTTCAGCGACAGATATTTTTTCCGCTCGATCGGGTTCACATTTTCACCAGCTGACTCATTCATGATGCCGTTCCTGTTTAAGCCTTTGCGACATATTACACAAAAAGCTGGCATGAAAATCGCTAGTTTGAAATGCGAGTGAAATTTCACTCTAATTTCAAATGAGGGTTTTGCCATGCACCTACAGTTCATTACCGGCGACGAAGCCGCTGCCAGACTCGATGTCGACGTAACCCGGTTTGTTATTGCGGGCTGGGCAGGGCGCGATCGGGATGCCGTCCTGCACCATATTCGGGAGCTTGAAGCGTTAGGCGTGCCTGCTCCTGGTGCAGTGCCGCTTTTTTACCGCGTCGCCACTAATCAGCTCAGCCAGAACGCTTTGCTGGAAGTCGTGGGCAACGAAACATCCGGTGAAGCCGAACCTTTCGTCTTTTTTCATCGCGGAGAGTGCTGGGTTTCTCTTACCTCCGATCACACCGATCGCTATCTGGAAACCTTCAGCGTGGCGCTTTCCAAGCAGGCCTGCATCAAACCGGTGGCAAGCGGCGCGTGGCGTATGCGCGAAGTGGCGGAGCACTGGGATGCGCTGGAGCTGACTTCCTGGATAAAAGAGCAGGGCGAATGGGTGGTTTATCAACAAGGTTCGCTGTCGTCGCTGCTGACTCCACAGGAGCTGCTTACGCGCTATCTGGAGGGCGAAACGGCCGCTGACGGCCTGGCCATGTCCTGCGGCACGCTGAGCACTATCGGCGGCATCCGTCCGGCCAGCGAGTTTCGGATGGCGCTGCACGATCCGGTGCTGGGCCGCACGCTGGAGCACACTTACCGCACCGGCGCACTGCCGGTCGTTGCATAAGGAGCGCGGCTATGACGACACTCTGGCAGGCAAGTCAGCAGCTACAGGCGGGGAACGTTCAGCCTGAAACTTTCACGCAGGCGGCATTGGCTGCCGCACGCGATCCTGAAAAAGAAGGCGCGCGCGTTTTCATCACTCGTTATGAGGCGCAGGCCACGCAGCAGGCTATTGAGGCGGGAGAACGCTGGCAAGCCCGGCAATCACGTAGCCCGATCGATGGGCTTCCCATCAGCATTAAGGATCTGTTCGATGTAAAAGGCGAGGCGACGACGGCGGGTTCACGCCTGTTAAGCGATGCGCCGGTCGCCACGGCGAACGCGAGCGTGGTAGAGAAGCTCAATCGGGCTGGCGCCGCGATAGTCGGTAAGACCAATATGACCGAGTTCGCCTTCTCCGGGCTGGGCATCAATCCGCACTACGGCACGCCTGCCAACCCGTGGCGGCGCGAGGAGAAACGTATTCCCGGCGGCTCCTCTTCCGGCGCGGCGGTGGCCGTAGCGGATGGGCTGTGTCTGGGCGCTATTGGTACCGATACCGGCGGTTCCGTACGTATTCCGGCCGCGCTCTGCGGCCTGACCGGCTTTAAACCTGGAGCCAGCCGAATCGATCAGGCGGGCACGTTGCCGCTTGCGCCTTCGCTGGACAGCATTGGCGTTATTGCGCATGACGTTCGCAGCTGCTGGCTGCTTGACAGCATCATTGCCGAAAAGCCTCTTGAGATGCGGGAGTCGGATCTGCGCCACGCCCGCTTTGCCGTACCGCAAACTCGCGTTCTGGACGATCTTGATCGGGACGTAGCGCAGGCATGGCAGTACGCGCTTGATCTTCTCCGGGAAGCCGGGGCCACGCTGGTGGCCTTGCCGCTTACCGAGCTGGATGAGCTGAACAGCCTGAACGCGCGCGGCGGTATTACGGCTTATGAAGCCTGGCAGTGGCATCAGCGTACGGCTTTGGCCCGGCCCGAAGCTTACGATCCGCAGGTGCTGATGCGCCTGCAGCGCGGCAGCCAGCTGACTGAACAGGATGCCGCTGAACTTTATCAGCAGCGCGCAGCCTGGCAGCGGCGTATCAACACGGCGCTGGAAGGCTTCGACGCGCTGCTGATGCCCACCGTGCCGCAGATCGCGCCGACTATCGCTTCGCTGGACGAGCCGCAGCGTTATATGGAGATCAATGCCCTGATGCTGCGTAACACCAGCGTTATCAACATGCTGGATGGCTGCGCCATTTCCTTACCCTGTCACCCGGCCGGTCATGCGCCGGTTGGCCTCAGTCTTGCTGCCGTTCATGGCGACGATGCCCGCTTAATCAGCTGGGCTGTTGCCGTGGAAACTGCCCTTACCCGGAGATCCTGAAAATGAAGCAACCTCACGGCATGCTGTTTGTCGCCACCAATATTGGTGCGGATGACGAAGCGGATTTTAACCAGTGGTATGACCATGAACACGTTGAGGAGCGCGTGGCCATCAGCGGCTTTTTAAGCGGCACGCGCTACCAGGCGATTAACGCCGAACGTAAATATCTGGGCCTGTACGAAACCGAATCGCTGGAGGCTTTTACCAGCGTGGACTATCACGCGGCGTTCACGCGCCAGACCGAGTGGTCGGTGAAAAATCTGCAAAAGATGGTCAACCCGATGCGCCGGGTCAGCGCGGTTACCCATACCCACGGCAAAGGCACCGGCAGCCAGCTGGCGGTGGTCACGCTTGCACAAGCGGTCGACAGCGCGGCGCTGAGCGCCTGGCAGCAGAAAATCGGCCAGACGCCGGGCTATATCTCTTCCAGCCTGCTGACGCCCGATGCGGATCTGAGCACGCCGCTGCCGATGGAAGGGAAAGAGAACCGCCAGATGCTGCCGATGCTACTTATCAGCTGTAGCGATGCGCCATGCTGCGATCGGCTGGCTTCCGTTGCGGCAGAACTGCTGACGGGCGAGGTGCAGCGCTATGCCCTTAGCTGGACACTAACCCGACAGGAGATGACTCATGGCTGATACGCACTCCACGCTGCATCAGGCGGTACGCCCGAAGCGAAGCAAATCAAAAACGGGTCGCCTGGCGGCGGCCAGCTCGATTGGCACGGCTCTGGAATGGTATGACTTTACTGTTTACAACATTATGGCCGCGCTGGTGTTTAACCACGTGTTCTTCCCCAGCTTCGATCCGCTGGTCGGAACGATCCTGGCGTTCTCTACCTATGCGGTCGGCTATATTTCCCGGCCGCTGGGCGGCTTTGTCTTCGGCCATCTTGGCGACGTCGCCGGTCGTAAGGCGGTGCTGATTATTACGCTGGTGATTATGGGCGTCACGACCGCCCTGATGGGCCTGCTGCCGGGCTATGCCGTTTGGGGGATCTGGAGCCCCATCCTGCTGGTGGCGCTGCGCTTTGTGCAGGGCATCGCACTTGGCGGCGAATGGGCCGGCGCGGTACTGCTGTCGATGGAACATGGCGATGCCGACAAGCGCGGCCGCAATGCTTCTTTCGCGCAGGTGGGGCCTTCCTGCGGAACGCTGATCGGCACCGGCTTTATCACTCTGGTGACGGTAGCCATGAGCGCCGGACAGTTTCAGGCGTGGGGCTGGCGCATTCCTTTCCTGCTGAGCCTGCTGCTGGTGATGTTTGGCCTGTGGCTGCGCCGTGGCGTAGAGGAGACGCCGACCTTTGTGGCGATGCAGGCGGCGGAGAAAACCACGCATACGCCGCTAAAAGAGGTTTTTCTTAACTACCCTAAACAGCTGCTGATTGCCGGTGGCGCACGTATCGGGTCGGATGTGCTGTACGCGCTGGTGGTGGTGTTCACGCTGACCTATGTGACTACCGTCCTGCATATGCCGCGCCCGCTGGCGCTGCTGGCGACGATGCTGGGCGCCATTGGCAATGCCGTTACCGTGCCGATGTTTGGCGCCTTGTCGGATAAGTGGGGAAGGCGCCCGGTTTACATTACCGGCGCGCTGCTGGCCGTTGTCTGGTCGTTCGTGTTTTTTGTACTGCTCGACAGCACCCAGCCGGTATTGATCGTGCTGGCGGTGATTGGCGGCTTGCTGATCCATGCCATGATGTACGGCCCGCAGGCGGCGTTTGTCACCGAGCAGTTTCCCGGTCATGTACGTTACGCTGGCTCTTCGCTCGCCTATACGCTTGCCGGAATTGTTGGCGGCGGTTTCGCACCTTTAATTATCACTACGCTGTATAAAGAGATGGGCAACACGCTGTGGGTGTCGCTATATGTTTGTCTGGCGCTGGCGATAACGCTGTTTGCCGTGTGGAAAGCGAAAGAAACGGCGCACCATCGCTAACAACAGGTGGCGAAGGAATGCCACAACATATTATTTTCCCCGTTATGGTTGCACCCTGCCTCTACTGCACCCGATATCTCTTCGACCGACGAACCGCGCTGGAAAAAAATCAGCCGGGCGGCGGCTTCTTTACTCCTGGCAGGCAGTTATAGCTTATACCGGCTGTTAAACCTGAACGGACGTAATTTATCGGTAGTGATTGTAAGAGCGAGGACCAGGGATACATCTATCTGCAATATATTATTAAAAATAATAATGCCTGTCAGGAAGCGATAAAAAAAATGAAGAAAAGCTCACTGTTATCCTCAGTTGAGGCCTGTGGGAGAAAACCACTGCTTCATAAATAAAAAGCCATCTGCTATACAGATGGCTTTTTTATAAAATTTACTTTTCTCTGCGGCTGACAGGTATCAGCGGTAGATTAGACGTTAAACAAGAAGTTCATCACGTCGCCATCTTTCACGATGTACTCTTTGCCTTCTGAACGCATTTTACCGGCTTCTTTCGCGCCCTGTTCACCTTTATAGGTAATGAAATCTTCATAGGCGATGGTCTGGGCACGGATAAAGCCTTTCTCAAAGTCGGTATGAATTTTACCGGCGGCCTGCGGAGCGGTAGCGCCAACCGGAATAGTCCAGGCGCGCACTTCTTTCACGCCAGCGGTGAAGTAAGTTTGCAGGTTCAGCAGAGAATAACCGGCGCGAATGACGCGGTTCAGGCCCGGCTCTTCGATACCCAGCTCGGCCATAAACTCTTCGCGATCGGCATCTTCCAGCTCGGCGATGTCGGATTCAACGGCAGCACAAACCGGCACTACGATGGAACCTTCTTTAGCCGCGATTTCACGCACCTGATCCAGGTACGGGTTGTTTTCAAAACCGTCTTCGTTAACGTTGGCGATATACATCGTTGGCTTCAGCGTCAGGAAGCTCAGATAGCGGATGGCCGCTTTGTCTTCTTCGCTCAGATCCAGCGAGCGCAGCATGCCGGCGTTGGACAGGTGCGGCAGGCATTTTTCCAGCGCGGCCTGTTCAGCTTTAGCGTCTTTATCGCCGCCTTTTGCACGCTTCTGTACGCGTTGCAGCGCGCGTTCGCAGGTATCCAGGTCAGAAAGCGCCAGTTCGGTGTTGATCACTTCAATATCGTCAGCCGGGTCAACTTTATTGTTAACGTGGATGATGTTGTCGTTCTCAAAGCAGCGGACAACGTGGCCGATAGCTTCGGTTTCGCGAATGTTGGTCAGGAACTGGTTGCCCAGGCCTTCGCCTTTCGACGCGCCTTTTACCAGGCCCGCGATATCCACAAATTCCATGGTGGTTGGCAAAATGCGCTGTGGCTTGACGATCTCCGCCAGTTTGTCGAGACGGGAATCGGGCATTGGCACCACGCCGGTATTCGGCTCAATGGTACAGAACGGGAAGTTTGCCGCTTCGATACCCGCTTTGGTTAACGCATTGAACAGTGTGGATTTCCCGACGTTAGGCAGGCCCACAATACCGCATTTGAATCCCATGTTTGAATCACCTTAATTAATTGCAGGAGAAGAAATCTTCCCCGGTAAGCTGGTTAGCACAAGTTTTTGCGCATTATACACGTAATTATCGCCTGGATGGCGGGGATTTCTACCCGCGCATGGGAGAAGGGGGTTGAGATCTTGCTCACGTTTTCACATACTGACAATCTTTGACAACAGACGGAGAACGCCGCGGATGCACTGCTCCCTGCTTACGCCACCCTGAAATCTCCCTTCCACGCCTGTTGCGCTTCTCGTCTTTCTGGCGAGTTCAAACTGTGTCCCAAACTGGCGGCGCGGTAATCACCTGCATTTGATAAAAAACGGAAATCAGCATGTTCAAACTGAGCAACCTCAGGGCTGCCGACGTCAAAAATGACGTTCTGGCCGGCGCTGTCGTCTCTGTGGCCCTTATTCCGGAAGCCACGGCCTTTTCTCTGCTAGCCGGCCTGTCGCCGACTATCGGTCTGCACACCGCCTTTATCCTGGGCCTGATCACCGCGCTGTTCGGCGGCAAACCGGGGATGATCTCCGGCGCGGCCGGCTCGATTGTGGTGGTGCTGGTCAGTCTTATTCAGACTCACGGCTATGAATACGTGCTGCTGGCGACGATTTTCGCCGGGCTGATCCAGCTGGCTATTGGCCTGTTCCGCCTGGGGAAATTTATCCGCCTTGTGCCGCAGCCGGCTATCTACGGTTTTGTAAACGGACTGGCTATCGTTATCGCGCTGGCGCAGATCCCGATGATTAAAAACCAGGGGCCGGTCATGTATGGCCTGGTGGCGCTGGCGATGCTGATCGTCTGGCTGTTTCCTAAATTTACCAAAGTCATTCCCGGCTCGCTGGCGGCGCTAATCGCCATCAGCGCCATTGCCATCGGCTTTGGACTGGATACCAAACGGGTAGGGGATTTGGCCGATATCTCCGGCACGCTGCCGTTCTTCCATCTGCCGGAAGCGCCGTTAAGCTGGGCCACAATGAAAATTGTGCTGCCTTATTCGGTGATTATCGCGCTGGTTGGGCTGATAGAATCGCTGTTAACGCTGGCAGTACTGGATGAAATGGGCAGTAAAAAAGGCAACGGCAACAAAGAGTGCGTGGCGCAGGGCATCGGCAACACGCTGTGCGGCTTCTTTGGCAGCTTTGCGGGCTGCGCGATGATTGGCCAGTCGATCATCAACTTTACCTCCGGCGGGCGTGGACGCATCTCTAACCTGGTCGGCGCAGTATTGCTGATCCTGTTTGTGGTCAGCCTGTCGAAATATATTGCCCTGCTGCCGGTGGCGGCGCTGGCCGGTATTATGTTTGTGGTCTGTATTAATACCTTTGAGTGGAGCTCGCTGCGCCGTCTGAAACGTATGCCAAAGCCCGATGCGGTTATCATGATTGCGGTCACGGTGGTCACCATCTATACCGATCTGGCCATGGCGGTGATTTTTGGCGTGATCATCTCTGCGCTGGTTTTTGCCTGGCAACATGCCCGCATCAGCATCGTGGCACAGGAAGAGCGCGACGAGCAAAAGACCTATCGGCTGGAAGGGCCGCTGTTTTTTGCCTCTGCCGCCAGCTTCCAGGAACTGTTTACGCCAGCCAGGGATCCACAGGAAGTGGTGATCGACTTCGCCCGTACACGGGTAATGGATTCCAGCGGCGTCGAGGCCATCGATAAATTGACCGCCCGCTATATAGCGGAAGGAAAAAGCGTCAGGCTGCGGCATCTTAGTGAAGATTGCATCAGTCTGTTAAAACAGGCAGGGCCTTTCTGTAGCCACGAGCTGGATGCGCCTGATTATAAAGTTGCGGCCGATAGCGACTAAAAGCGTAAAGCTAAGGCTGGCCCTGCCGATATATATAAAAATCGTTATATTGCCCAGTGGTTTAGATTAAATCACTGGTTTTTGACGATATGACGAATATAATCACTGGCAGGGCGTCCTGAGCTGGCTATAAAGCATGACTAATAATTACTGTTACGTTCCGATTCACTCTCTTAGCGGCGAGCTGATTGCGCTTGAGCTCACCGTTTTACCACACCAGACCGCGCCGCAAACCGGGGACGCCGAGAGCCGATTGTTGGATCAGCTGTTGACGGTAGAACGCTACGCGGACTATTTTCAGCTGCACGGGCTGCTGTGCTGCCTGACCATCGATTTTCCGCTGGCTTGCGCGGTAACCGAATCGCCTTTTATCCAGCAAATCCTCAGCCAGCTGCCTTTTTTGCGGCTGAAGCTTTCTGAAAATTTCCCCAACCTGCACGACGGGCCAAACAATCCCCTGCTGCGGGCGCTGACCGATCGGCTGAACATCTTATGGCTGGATGATTTAGGGGCAGGCGATGCCAATCTGAACGCGTTACAGTCGAAGATGTTTGAAGTGGTTAAGCTGGATCGGCAGTTTTATCTCGATAATATCAGCAAGCCGTTTTTTAACGTGCTGATCGCCCATATTCGCCGCTACACCAACCGCGTGCTGGTGGAGGGCGTAGAGAACGAGGGGCAGCTGGAGAAGCTGGCCGCCAACAAAGTCTGGGGCGTGCAGGGCTACTATGCGCAGACGATGGCGCTGGACGCGCTTGATGGCACGGATGGAGGATAAAAAGCACGCCCGTGGCCGGTAAAGATAGGGGCTGGTTTACGGTTGGTCAATAAAGCTATCTGATGCCATATTTTTTGATGAACGGTGGCTTGCTCGCCAGGGCCTGTTTATATCCTGAGATTAATTATATGGAGCCTAAATCTAAGCATTAAAGTTAGCTTAGGGGCGCAGAAAAGCGCCCGTACTCTAAAATGTACGGGCGCTCAATCCAGATAGCGTTAAAAAAGGGTCGATTTTATATTTAAAACAGGAAGATACATCCTTTATCTCACCTGTTCTTTTTGAAAGTAATCAGCGCGAACCCTTTTTGTAGTTAAAGGCTATAAAATAATCAAACTCATCAGTCATTATTTTATTTTCAAAGTAAGGTTGCAATATAGGTGAAAAATCTTTCAATACGTCGAACTCACCGTTATTTATATCTTCTTCGACAGATAAACCCAGCCGTTCAATGACTGATACATCATCGCCCAGGTCTTTTGAGTATTCCTCCCCTACAAAAACATCTGTTTTTTTATCAAACCAGTTCAGTTTTAACTGTAAACCCATAATAGAATCCTCGCTTAAAGCTAGTTTTTGATGTTTCTTTAGTAGTCATCATTACTGGTGTAACTGTTTTCACCTAAGTCCCGGTATGCGGAGGCGTAGCCGGGACGGGCATATAATAAGGTACCTATTCAATACCGTATTTTTTATCTTTGACAAACTGCGGGGCCTGCCAGTTGGGGCCTCTGCTTATATGTCCTTTTTCATCCTCACTAAGCTTCCCTTCTCTTATCAACTTTTCAGTAGTACGCAATAGTAAACCGTTCGCAATGACGTCAAAATTATAGCGTTCAAACCAGCGATCAACGTGTTGATAAGAAAATGCCGGTATAAGAAAAATCACAATATCTTCGACGTTTTCATTTTCAATTAAGCTTTTGTAATCAATCATTGATTCTCCCTCATGCTTTGAGCTTCATCTGCTGCCTCAGCTTCTGGCGTATATAATGGCTGTGTTTTTACATTTATTTTGTAATCTTCAAGCGTAGCTGTATGTGCATCGTTCCAGACCTTCTTATCTTCTACACCATCCGGCACCCCGAGCGCCCGGTATCGTTCAAGCTCACGCACTTCGTGTGTATAAAATCGCCTGTCAATGTCCGTTGCTTCAAACTCACCTCCGAGTATTTTTTCCAGACGATCGATCATAACCTTATTAGCATCTGATTCTTCAAACCGGCCAGTATGCAGTTTAACCTTATCTACGCCCTCCCGATCGATTTTAGCATCATGCCAGTTTAAATCCTTAATAGGGCCACCGGCTTTATCACTGTTATAATCCCGACCGCTGTACTTGCCTTTGGCATTTGTTTTGCCATAGGGGTCATTAAGCATGACATAAACAGGCTCAACGCCAGTAGCCTTTTCATCCAGCTGCCAGTAGATGAAATCATTTAGCTCTTCCTCGGCAGGCGTAGTGGTTGTCGTGACTGGTGTGACTGCTTTTATCTCTGTCCCGGTATGCGGCGGCGTAGCCGGGATGGGCATATAATAAGGCGGTACGGCATAATCAGCGGGATTAATCGGATCGCCGCCCGGCATTAATATGGGTTCGTGCACCAACTGTGACGCTTCTACAGATTCTTTAAGGTACGGGTTTACCACAACAGTACGAGACGGGCGGCTTGCTGTTGGCGGAACCGTAATGTAATCCAGGCTGGAATCCGGGTCGCGTTCCGATTTTAGTATTGGTACGGCAGGAGAAATACCGTTTATGCCGGTTTTGATAAGTTTTAACGTCAGATGACCGTCTTCTTCTGACAATACGCCGCGTACCGACATATCCGCCGTTTCCATTCCTGGCTGGATAGCACCTTGTTCCGTCAGCAATTGCGCCTGCACAGAAAAAAGCGCGGCGACATCAAGTCCAACTCTGTCGCTGCCTTTGCCTGCTTCTTTCGGCCAGAAACCAGCAACCAACACGCCCGGGACGCTGCCTGTTGTAAGCAGGCTGACGCCCGCCTGAATGGATTTTTTTACGGCAGCTGTAGTTGCCGCATCGGTAATTAAAGTGCCCAGACCTTCTCCGGCCAGCTGCATACCGCCATAGGCCGCACGGCTAATAGCCAGCGTGTTGGCAGCGCTCAGGACTTTATCAATATAATACTGAGCACGATATGGCCTGTCATATTGAGGTTCAAGCCCAACTGACTTTAATGATTTATTACGGACTTGTTCATTGGCCTGGCTTTTATAAAGCTCTATAAAATAGGCATTTAATGCATCCTGTTGAGCTTTCATTATATCCGAACTACGCTGTATGACTCTGAATGAGGCTTCTACTGAATCGCGTGGGTCAGCGTGCGGCCTGTATTTTTCCTCAGCTTCCGATCTTTCTCTTGCTTCAGCTTCAGCTTCTGCTCTGGCTCTCGCTTCAGCTTCCGCCCTGGCCCTTGCCTCAGCTTCCGCCCTGGCCCTTGCCTCAGCTTCCGCCCTGGCTCTTGCCTCAGCTTCCGCCCTGGCTCTTGCCTCAGCTTCCGCCCTGGCCCTTGCTTCAGCTTCTGCTCTGGCTCTATTTGCAGCATCAGCCGCTGCTTGCTGTTCCAGACGATCCTGCAAAGGGGCAGAGGGCATGGCAATAGTAAAAGCTATATAGAGTGGCTCATGACCGTCAGGAAAAACTGCAACGTAGTCATGAGTAGCGGCACCGACAGTTGCTCCTACAGGACGTAACTCACCTGATTCATCACCTGACGCATTACGCGCTTTCTGCACAGCCTCTTCATTACCATCTAAATTAAGATTCATATCAACAAACCCACATGGGCCAGGTAGAAGACCCATTTTATAAATTTTATCAGCACCGCGAGGTATGGCCTGACGCACCGGTACTTTAAATGACCTCTGTTTATCGGTTACAATTGCTAAATGTTGGGAACCATTATAAACATCATCGGTTACACGGGAATGAAGTGTAACAGAGTCAGGAACCCCGGACTGAAATGTTAAAGGTGTATCACTCAAAAATTTTGCAGGAATTATAGTGATGATTGGGTCAATTGTATTATCTGTTGATGGGTAATCCCGAGGAGGAGTTATTTTTTTAAAACTGGAAAGCATATAGTTCTGAGGCTGTGGAACATTAAAGCATTGGGAAGCTTTATTAATTGCTGTAATTATTGCTGGCCTAACTGGATCTGCAACTTGTTGCCAGATAGTATCCAATCCTTGAAAACCATTAACCCCTTGAGGGGAAAATGACTCCCAATTTACATGGTCGTCTTTTTTCTGCGGCCAAACCACCATAGTTGTATCAGAACCATTCCCGGTGATATATCCAGTTGTCGGATAAGCCCAGGAACTGCCAGACCATATCAAGCCCGGCGATGGTGGGGTGCCGTTATTGTATTCTAATTCTTTCATGATATATCCTTATAATATATTCCATATAAATCATTGATATAAATACAAAATATATAACACTAAGAGGTGGTTCCTTTCCTGTTAACTTAGCACCAATGATTTACGCAAGTTTTATTACATATACCAGTATCAATAAATTTCCCATTATCCAATTCTTACAGTATTGGGAACCGCAATGATCTTGCCTTTTAAAAAATCCAACAAAAAAATGGCCATGTCAATATTAAATATCTTTTCTTGCGTATATGTTCTAATTTTAATTTCCAGCGGGTCAGGAGTTTGAGGTTGCTGGTCAAATCTGCATTCATCTCAGGATGCCCATCCTGGTTGATGGTGACATTCCCCCAGGGAGTCGCATAGTTTTCTCCAGGCTGAAGATATTTCATATTCGGATTTATCGCACCTGTGTTACTGTGCCTGCCATCACGATCGCCAGCATGGCCTTGAAATCCGCCGCCTGGAGTAGAATGGTCAGGCCGTTCATTAAGATTTGCGCCAGTTCCTCCAACGGATTGACCAGCGGTATCTCCGTATCCACCTAAGTCTTTTGCCATAATTTAATCCTTAAATTATTTATCTGCGGCTATGTACATAAGAATCACAGTTCAAATTATACTTAATGGTTTTTTAATAATTGACATGAATCAATGGTTTTTTATTTTGAGGTAAATTTTGAATGGATTTAATTTTAAGGTTTAAATATTTAATTATATGGATAAATATTGTTATTGTTTTTTTTGATAATGGGGGGTGTTAACTTAATCGTCGTTTTTTAACATTGAGGATTGTTATTAGTCATGTTGCTTAACGGAGGAGTCGTCATTTTCGGTGAGGTATTTATTGTTATCAAACAAAGCATATCACTGCTTAGGATTAGCCTGGCTGAGTAGTATAATAGCTATCTCAGCCAGCCTTCATTGGCTTAACCTTTAAAACTGTGCAGCCGGTTCATCGCCTTTAGCCTGTCTTCCTTCAGCCACACCTCGGTGCAGCGCGCCGCTTCGTCAATGGCGTTGTCGATCAGCGTCTGTTCCGCCGCCTGCGGCTTGCCCAAGACAAAACCCACGACCTTGTTGCGATCGCCCGGATGGCCGATACCGATGCGCAGACGGTGGAAGTTCAGGTTATTGCCCAGCCTGCTGATAATATCTTTCAGGCCGTTATGGCCGCCGTGGCCGCCGCCCTGTTTGAATTTTGCCACGCCCGGCGGCAAATCCAGCTCGTCATGCGCTACCAGGATCTCTTCCGGCGCGATACGGTAGAAGGTGGCCATTGCCGCAACGGCCTTGCCGCTCAGGTTCATAAAGGTCGTCGGCACCAGCAGCCTGACGTCTTCGCCACCGATATTGAGCCGGGCCGTGTAGCCGTAAAACTTACTCTCTTCTTTTAACGACTGATTGTGTCGTTGAGCCAGTAAATCCACATACCAGGCGCCCGCGTTATGGCGCGTGGCGGCATATTCCGCACCGGGATTGGCAAGGCCGACAATCAGTTTAATGCTGCTCACTTGTCTGTTTTCCTAAAAGGCTGCATCAGGGAAGGGCGCTAGTGTACTAAGAGCGGCGACAGAACTCAAAAGTGCGCGCTATATCACAATAGTTGATCAGGGTGATAATGCGTTTTCTATAGAAAAATCAGCGAAGTGCGCGTAAAGTTTTGTCAAACTTTTAGCAACAAATGTGATCTGGCCCGCAACGCATCCGCCAGCCATTGCATAAACTTATGGCACTAACCGCACAGGAATGCACTGGCATCTGGAGGTGACAAATGAAACGCAGACACGCTAATTTAACCGGCAACGCCCTGATGGTGATCGGCCTGGCCGTCATGGTAACCGGCATAGGCTATGCCGTACTGAATCAACTGCCGCAGCTACAGCTGCCGCAAATGCTGGTTAACGGCTCTATTTTCGCCATCTTTATCGGCGCGCTGATGTGGTTGGTCGGCGCCCGCCTTAGCGGCCGCGAAAAAATCACCGATCATTACTACTGGGTGCGCCACTATGGCGACAAGCGCTGCCGTCGCGCTTCGGGACACGGCCATCACTGATAGCCGGCTACGCCATAAAAAAAGCGGGACAGATAATCTGTCCCGCTTTTCGTTTAGCCGCAGCTATCCGATTAGTGCTCAAACATCGCAGAGATAGACTCTTCGTTGCTGATACGGCGAATAGCCTCCGCCAGCATGCCGGAGAGCGTTAGCGTACGCACGTTCGGCAGGGCTTTGATCTCTTCCGGCAGCGGAATGGTGTCGCAAACCACCACTTCGTCAATCACGGAATGACGCAGGTTTTCTACGGCATTGCCGGAGAAAATAGGGTGAGTGGCGTAAGCGAAGACACGCTTCGCGCCACGCTCCTTCAGCGCCTCGGCGGCTTTACACAGCGTGCCGCCGGTATCAATCATGTCATCAACCAGCACGCAGTCGCGGCCCGCCACGTCACCGATGATGTGCATCACCTGCGAAACGTTGGCGCGCGGACGACGCTTATCGATGATAGCCATATCGGTATCGTTCAGCAGCTTGGCGATTGCGCGGGCGCGCACCACGCCGCCGATGTCCGGCGAAACCACAATAGGGTTTTCCAGACCGATTTGCAGCATGTCTTCCAGCAGGATTGGGCTGCCGAAAACGTTATCAACCGGGACGTCAAAGAAGCCCTGAATCTGTTCAGC
The DNA here is from genome assembly GCF_041320675.1 of Erwinia sp. STN24. Classification (NCBI taxonomy): domain Bacteria; kingdom Pseudomonadati; phylum Pseudomonadota; class Gammaproteobacteria; order Enterobacterales; family Erwiniaceae; genus Erwinia; species Erwinia sp. STN24. The sequence goes on from NZ_JBGGPM010000001.1 coordinate 459,599, forward strand.
ATGCAGATCCACAGTCAGAACGCGGTCAACGCCGACGCTGGAAAGGAAATCCGCGACTACTTTAGCCGTGATAGGCACACGAGCAGAACGCACGCGACGGTCCTGACGGGCATAGCCAAAATAGGGGATAACAGCGGTAATACGACCAGCGGAAGCGCGGCGCAGGGCATCCACCATAACAACCAGTTCCATCAGGTTATCGTTGGTAGGTGCACAGGTGGACTGGATGATGAAAATATCACCACCGCGTACATTTTCATTGATTTGTACGCTCACTTCACCATCACTGAAACGACCGACGGCGGCGTCGCCCAGGCTAGTGTAAAGGCGGTTGGCAATACGTTGTGCTAGTTCCGGGGTGGCGTTACCAGCAAAAAGCTTCATATCAGGCACGAGAAGAACCTCAGGCTTTGCGTCCAGAGAATGAACATCTGCGTCAGCGGCACTGGGCGGTATACCGCTGACGGGTCCATACGGGTGTAATCGAGCGCCGCGCCGCTTCAGGAACAGGGTGAAGCGGTCGCCGCGGCTCTTATTGCTCGGAAAGGTAGCGGTGCAGCGGCGAGACGTTAACGCCTCGCGCAACAAAGCCCTGCCACTTTTTCAAAGCAAGCTCAGCCACCTGACGGGCAGCGGGCTCGGTGTCAAATTCAGCGAACACGCAAGCGCCGGTTCCGGTCAGGCGCGACGGCGCGTATTCTAGCAGCCAGGAAACAAGCTGTTCAACCTCGCGAAAACGTTTTCTTACTACTGGCTCACAATCATTGCGGTAATTATCCGCTAATAACTGGCTGATTTCCCTTACCGGCGTGTTGCGGATCAGTTCAGGATCGTTAAACACCACCGGCGTCGAGATGTGAACGCCAGGGTGGATCACCAGATACCATTTTTCTGCCGGGTTAACCGGCGTCAGCGTTTCGCCAACGCCTTCAGCAAAGGCGGCAAAGCCATGCACAAAGACCGGCACGTCCGCGCCCAGCCGCAGGCCCAGCGCCGCCAGCTCGGCAAAACTGAAGCCGGTTCGCCAGTAATGATTCAGCGCCACCAGCACGGTAGCGGCGTCCGAAGAGCCGCCGCCCAGTCCGCCGCCCATCGGCAGCCGTTTTTCTATAGCGATCGATGCGCCTGCGTTTTCCGGCAGGACGCCCTGCTGCCTGGCGCGCGTCTGCAACAGCCTGGCCGCGCGAACGATCAGGTTCTCTTCGTCCGGCACGCCGTCGACCGGCGTCAGCAGCGTAATCTGGCCGCTGCTGTCCGGCTGGATGCTTAACGTATCGCCATAATCCAGAAACTGGAACAGCGTTTGCAGCTCATGATAGCCGTCAGGACGACGGCCGGTAATGTAGAGGAATAAATTAAGTTTAGCGGGCGCGGGCCACTTAGCGACCACCGACTTAGCGACTGCCGTCATTTTACCGTCCAGCCATCCATTTTCAGCTTGATGCGCTGATCGCCTTCGCGCAGCTCCATATTGGCCGGCAGGGCAGGCTGCTGCTTGTTGTCATAGGCCTGATAGGTCACCGTCCACTGCTGGCCGTTACGGCTGTAGTTGACTTCACGCAGGCGATATTTATCGTCCAGCGTATAGTCGGTTGAGTCGCCCGGCAGGCCCATCATCCACTGACGCAGGCTGTTGAGCGGAATATCCATACCGGTCAGCTGCGAAATCATCTTCTCGGCGTCGTTGCTGGTATAGCGCTTGCCTTTATTGTCGACCAGCTGTACCACGCTGCCCTGTGCGTCCAGCTGGAGTTCGGTGCTGCCCAGCGGGTTGGTCAGCAGCAGACGATAGCGATCCGGCGCGGTTTGCTGCCAGTTGAAACGGGCGTAGACCTTTTGCTTGTCGGACAGATAGGCAAAAGCGCCGCGCGTCTGGTACTGGGTGATTTTTTCGACAGCCTGCTGATGCTGCTGCCACTGTGGCGAGGTGACGCTTTGTCCTGGCCCCTGGGGTTTATTAACGCTACAGGCAGCCAGCAGCACGCTGGCAAGCGGAAGAAGCCGCAGCAGGCGGCGATTCGACATAAACATGGGGACTCCTCAGACTCCGTTCAGGCGCTGACGCGCAAAGTAACCGTTCAAACTATCGACCGCCAGGGGCCGCGTCAATACTCAATTTGTCCTGTTTCGTGCTGAATAGCTATATCAATCGCAGCGAACGGCGAATGTGGCTTTTCTTGATCTCGCGCATCTTGTAGAATGCGCCTCACAAAACCCTATCAACAGTGGGATCTCCCAGACCTGACTCATGACGTTGCTGGCACTCGGAATAAATCATAAAACGGCTCCTGTGGCTCTGCGCGAACGCGTGACGTTCTCGCCGGATACGCTGGATCAGGCTCTCGACAGCCTGCTTGCTCAGCCGCTGGTACAGGGCGGCGTCGTGCTGTCTACCTGTAACAGGACCGAGTTATACCTTAGCGTTGAACAACAGGAAAACCTGCAGGAACAGCTGGTGAAATGGCTGTGCGACTATCATCAGCTCAGCGCCGATGAAGTGCGTAAAAGCCTGTACTGGCACCACGATAACGAAGCCGTCAGCCACCTGATGCGCGTCGCCAGCGGGCTGGATTCGCTGGTGCTCGGCGAGCCGCAGATCCTGGGCCAGGTGAAAAAAGCCTACGCCGATTCGCATCGCGGCCACACTATCTCCAGCGAGCTGGAGAGAATGTTCCAGAAATCCTTCTCTGTCGCCAAGCGCGTGCGCACGGAAACCGATATCGGCGCCAGCGCCGTTTCCGTGGCCTTTGCCGCCTGTACGCTGGCGCGGCAGATCTTTGAGTCGCTGTCCACCGTCAACGTGCTGCTGGTCGGCGCGGGCGAAACCATCGAGCTGGCCGCGCGCCATCTGCGCGAGCATAAAGTGCAGAAGCTGATTATCGCTAACCGCACCCGTGAACGCGCCCAGAAGCTGGCCGACGAGGTTGATGCCGAAGTCATCAGCCTGGCGGAGATCGACTCGCGTCTGGCAGAAGCCGACATTATCATCAGTTCTACCGCCAGCCCGCTGCCGATTATCGGTAAAGGAATGGTGGAGCGCGCGCTGAAACAGCGCCGCAATCAGCCGATGCTGCTGGTGGATATCGCCGTGCCGCGCGACGTCGAGCCGGAAGTGGGCAAGCTGCCTAACGCCTATCTCTACAGCGTGGACGATCTCCAGGCGATTATCGAAAGCAACATGGCGCAGCGTAAAGCGGCCGCCGTGCAGGCGGAAACTATCGTTGTGCAGGAAAGCGATGAGTTTATGTCATGGCTGCGCGCGCAGAGCGCCAGCCAGACCATCCGCGAGTATCGCTCGCAGGCCGAGCAGGTGCGCGCCGAGCTGGAAGAGCGCGCCCTGGCGGCGCTGGCTCAGGGCGCAGATGCGCAGGCCGTGCTGCGTGAGCTGGCCCATAAGCTCACCAACAAATTGATCCACGCCCCAACCAAATCCCTTCAGCAGGCCGCCCGCGACGGCGATGACGAACGCCTGCAGATTTTACGCGACGGCCTGGGGCTGTAGCGTTTTTACCTCTTTATATACAGGGAATATTCATGAAGCCTTCTATTGTTGCCAAACTGGAAGCCTTGCAGGAACGCCACGAGGAAGTCGAGGCGATGCTGGGCGATGCTGGCGTGATTGCCGATCAGGAGCGATTTCGCGCGCTGTCGCGCGAGTATGCGCAGTTGACCGATGTCAGCCAGTGTTTCCGTCGTTGGCAGCAGAATCAGGAAGATATCGCCGCCGCCGAAGAGATGCTTAACGATGCGGAAATGCGCGATATGGCGCAGGAAGAGCTGAAAGAGGCGCGTGAGGCCAGCGAGCAGCTGGAGCAGGAGCTACAGGTGCTGCTGCTGCCGAAAGATCCGGACGACGAGCGCAACTGCTATCTGGAAGTGCGTGCCGGCACCGGCGGCGACGAAGCGGCCATTTTCGCTGGCGATCTCTTCCGCATGTACAGCCGCTATGCGGAATCGCGCCGCTGGAAAGTGGAAGTGATGAGCGCCAACGAGGGCGAGCACGGCGGTTATAAAGAAGTGATCGCCAAAATCGTCGGCGAAGGCGCCTACGGCCGCCTGAAGTTCGAGTCCGGCGGCCATCGCGTGCAGCGCGTGCCGGAAACGGAATCGCAGGGCCGTATCCACACTTCCGCCTGTACCGTTGCGGTGCTGCCGGAAGTGCCGGAAGCCGAGCTGCCGGATATCAACCCGAGCGATCTGAAAATCGATACCTTCCGCTCATCGGGCGCGGGTGGCCAGCACGTTAACACCACCGACTCCGCTATCCGTATTACCCACTTGCCGACCGGCATCGTGGTGGAGTGTCAGGACGAGCGTTCGCAGCACAAAAACAAAGCCAAGGCGCTGGCGGTGCTGGGTTCCCGCATTCGCGCGGCCGAAAGCGCCCGTCGTCAGCAGGAAGAAGCCTCAACGCGCCGCAACCTGCTGGGCAGCGGCGATCGCTCCGACCGCAACCGCACCTATAACTATCCGCAGGGTCGTATTACCGATCACCGCATTAACCTGACCATCTACCGTCTGGACGAAGCGATGCAGGGCAAGCTGGATATGCTGATTGAGCCTGTAGTGCAGGAGTATCAGGCAGACCAGCTGGCCGCCCTGTCCGAGCAGGAGTAATGGAGATTCGCCAGTGGCTGAAAGGAGCCATTACCGAACTGGCGGGCAGTGAAAGCCCGAAAAGAGATGCGGAGATCCTGCTGGGCTTTGTCACCGGCCGCTCCCGCAGCTGGCTAATCGCCTTTGACGAGACGGCGCTGACCCAAAGCGAGCAGGATCGTCTGGCTGCGCTGCTGGCTCGCCGCGTCAATGGCGAGCCAATTGCTTACCTGATCGGCGAGCGTGAATTCTGGTCGCTACCGCTCAGCGTTTCCCCCGATACGCTTATCCCCCGGCCGGACACCGAGCTGCTGGTGGAGCAGGCGCTGGCACATCTTCCTGCCGAACCGGCGGCGGTACTGGATCTGGGCACCGGCACCGGCGCGGTTGCGCTGGCTATCGCCAGTGAACGGCCCGACTGTCGCGTCACCGGCGTCGATCGCATCCAGGGCGCCGTTGAGCTGGCGCAGCGCAACGCGCAACGTCTTGGCATCCATAACGCCGCTTTTCGCCTCAGCAACTGGTTCAGCGCGCTGGCGGGCGAACGCTTTGCCGTTATCGTCAGCAATCCTCCCTATATTGATGAAGCCGACGAACATCTGCGGCAGGGCGACGTGCGTTTTGAGCCGCAAAGCGCGCTGGTGGCGGCGGATGGCGGCCTGGCTGATATCCGGATTATCGCCGCTCAGGCGGGAGAGGCGCTGCTGCCCGGCGGCTGGCTGCTGTTAGAGCATGGCTGGCAACAGGCGCAGGCCGTGCAGGCGATCCTGCGGGCGGCCGGTTTTGTTAACGTCGCCACCGCCCGGGATTATGGCGGCAATGACCGCGTAACTTATGCGCAAAAACCCTGAACGAGGGAAAATAAATGGCTGACTGGTACAGTGCTGTAAAAAATTTGCATCTGCTGACGGTAATCCTTACCGCCACGCTGTTTCTGCTGCGTTTCTTTTGGCTTCAGACCGGCTCAGGGATGCTGCAAAAGCGCTGGGTACGCATCGTGCCCCATCTTAACGACACGCTGCTGCTGCTTTCGGGCGCGATGCTGGTGGCGATAACGCACTTTTATCCCTTTACGCCTCAGGGCGCATGGCTGACTGAAAAGCTGTTTGGCGTTATTATCTATATCGCGCTTGGCTTTATTGCCCTTGGGCGCAAACCACGCGCGCAAAAAACGCGCTGGATAGCTTTTATCGTGGCGGCCGCGATGCTGGTAATGATTTACCATCTGGCCACCACAAAAATGCCATTGTTGGGGAATGTATGACGTCGATAGCAACTGAAGAAGACACAGCGACCCCGCTGTGCGAGGCGGTAATTGCGGCCACGCTGGCCATCCGTCCTGAGTTTCCTGCTGAAGACGTGAAGAAGCAGCTGGCGGAGCTGGTTAAAGAGGCGCGCGCCACCATTCCATTACAGCTGGAGCAGGATTTGCAGCTGGAGAAACTGATTGAGCTGTTCTGGCAGCGTTGGGGCTTCGGCGGCGCGAGCGGCGTTTACCGCCTGTCCGACACGCTGTGGCTGGATAACGTGCTGAAAACCCGTCAGGGCACCGCCGTCTCGCTGGGCGTGATCTTTTTGCATATCGCTCACGAACTCTCGCTGCCGCTGATGCCGGTGATTTTTCCCACGCAGCTGATTCTGCGGGCCGACTGGATTGACGAAGAGATGTGGCTGATCAATCCCTTTAACGGCGAAACGCTGGATGAGCACACGCTGGAAGTGTGGCTGAAGGGCAATATCGGCCCGGTCGCTGAACTGTACGACGACGATCTACAGGAGGCCGAGCCGCAGCTGGTGCTGAACAAGATGCTGGATACGCTGAAAGCCGCGCTGATGGAAGAAAAGCAGATGGAGCTGGCGCTGCAGGTCAGCCAAGTGCTGGTCAATATGGACCCGGACGATCCTTATGAAATCCGCGATCGCGGGCTGATTTTCGCGCAGCTGGACTGCGAGCATGTGGCGGTAAGCGATCTGACCTATTTTGTTGAACAGTGCCCGGAAGATCCGGTCAGCGAAATGATTAAATTACAGATCCATTCGATTGAACAGAAACAGATCACGCTGCACTAATCTGTTAAACAAAGAATAAGGCGAAGAGATGAAACAAAAAGTCGTTAGCATTGGTGATGTTAAGGTTGCAAACGATCTGCCGTTCGTGCTGTTTGGCGGTATGAACGTACTGGAATCGCGCGATCTCGCTATGCGTATCTGTGAGCACTACGTCACCGTGACCCAGAAGCTGGGCATCCCTTACGTGTTTAAGGCCTCGTTCGACAAGGCTAACCGTTCTTCGATTCGCTCCTATCGTGGGCCGGGTCTGGAAGAGGGCATGAAGATTTTTCAGGAGCTGAAGCAGACCTTCGGCGTGAAAATTATCACCGACGTGCACGAAGCCAGCCAGGCGCAGCCGGTGGCCGACGTGGTTGACGTGATCCAGCTGCCTGCTTTCCTGGCGCGTCAGACCGATCTGGTGGAAGCGATGGCGAAAACCGGCGCGGTCATCAACGTCAAGAAGCCGCAGTTCGTCAGCCCTGGTCAGATGGGCAACATCGTTGAGAAGTTCGCGGAAGGCGGCAACGAGAAGGTTATCCTGTGCGATCGCGGCGCGAACTTCGGCTACGATAACCTGGTGGTGGACATGCTGGGCTTTAACGTCATGAAGCAGGTTTCCAACGGTAGCCCGGTCATTTTCGACGTGACGCACGCGCTGCAGTGCCGCGACCCGTTTGGTGCCGCTTCCAGCGGTCGCCGTGGTCAGGTTACCGAGCTGGCGCGTGCCGGTATGGCTGTCGGCCTGGCCGGGCTGTTTATCGAAGCGCATCCGGATCCGGCCAATGCGAAATGCGACGGCCCGTCCGCGCTGCCGCTGGACAAGCTGGAGCCTTTCCTGATGCAGATTAAAGCGATTGACGATCTGGTGAAAAACTTCCCGGCGCTGGATACCAGCAGCTGATAAAAATCAGGCCGGCTGCCCCGAGGGCGCCGGCCTGAACAGCTAACCTGTTAATCAATTCGCCTCACATCCTGTCACCGCAGATCTGCGAGTCACGCCGTATCTCATACCTTAACCGCAGAGTCGTTATCCGCCTTTCCCTCAGGCCGCGATATCTTGCGCCGTAACGCCTACAGCATCACCGTCATCAGATAGCCGATAAACAGCGCCAGATGCGCCGCGCCGTTCAGCACGTTGGTTCTGCCGGTCGAAAAAGAGATCTGACACAGCAGCAGCGAGGCCAGCATAATCACCATGTGCGGCGGCTCCAGGCCGAAAATCAGTTCCTGGCCGGTGAGCGTGGCGATAATGGTTACCGTAGGCACGGTCAGCGAGATGGTGGCCAGCACCGAGCCGAAAAAGAGGTTCATCGCACGCTGCACCTGATTCGCCAGCACGGCTTTAATAGCGCCCAGGCCTTCCGGCGAGAGGATCAGCAGCGCCACCAGGAAACCGGTGAACTGCTCAGGCGCGTTCAGTTCGGTCAGCAGAGCGCCCAGCGTATTGGAATCCATTTTGGTGACGGCAATCACGGCCACCAGGTGCACCAGCAGCCAGCAGGTATGCCAGACGCTGGAATGGGCGGACGGCTTGCCGTGATGCGGGTCGTCGCCCTCGTCCTCATGCTCATAAACGAACAGGCTTTGGTGCGTTTTGGTCTGGATCAGCAGAAACACGCCGTACATCGCGGCAGAAATGGCGGAAATCAGCAGTGCCTGGCCAGCGCTGAAATTGCCTTCCGGCAGCGCGTTGGGGAAAACCAGCACCAGCACGGCCAGCGGGAAAATAGCGATCAGATACTGCTTTACGCCCGCCAGATTAACGTACTGGGTGGCAAACTTGCGCCCGCCCAGCAGCAGCGCGAAGCCCACCAGCCCGCCGGTTACGATCATCACGATAGAGTAAAGCGTATCGCGCATCAGCATCGGCGCCGCATCGCCCGTCGCCATCAGCGCGGAAATCAGACTGACTTCCAGGATCACTACGGAGAGGCTAAGGATCAGCGAACCGTAAGGCTCGCCGAGGCGGTGCGCAAGCACGTCCGCGTGTCGCACCACGCTGAACGCGCTGCTAAGGATAGCCACCAGCGCCAGCAAATTAATGCCGATGATGGCCGGTAAAGATTCTGAGGCGCCCCAAAACCACAGGATAACCAGGGCCGCGAGCGGCAGGACCAGGGATGATTCTTTATGACGTGTTCTGACGCTTTCTTGCGCGCTCATAGGCAATATTTCCTTTTCTGACCGTCCAACTGCGAAACAGACGCAACCATTGCTGTGTGCATTGATTATATAACAACCGCCCGCAGTGTAACGGCAGTAAGGTTAACTGATGGTAAACTTTACATGATTTTACCTGAATAACCTGATAATTATCCGGGCTGGGCTTAACTCTGCATCTCCCTTTAATTATCTTGATTCGCAAAGTTTTTTTTATCACTCTTTGCTTTTTATCATGACGATTAAAGCGGATATTCATCAATTTTACCGAGATAAAAGACTGTTACGTAATAGTTATTATATGACCTCAATGAAAAGAGGTAAGTGGCATCCGCGGCGATTTTGTTCCAGGCTTAAAACGTCTGATAACAAGGAGATCGATAATGCCATACCGTTCAAGAGAATCCCTGCCTGACAGCGTCAAAAACGTGCTGCCCGCTCACGCGCAGGACATTTATCAGGAGGCGTTTAACAGTGCCTGGGATGAATACAAAGAGAAGAAAGATCGTCGGGGCGATGAGTCGCGCGAAGAAGTAGCGCACAAGGTGGCGTGGGCAGCCGTTAAAAACCAGTATGAAAAGGGCGACGATGATAAGTGGCATAAGAAGCATTGAATGCCGTCGGGCTGCTCGTCGCGGGCAGCCTCGTCTGTCCTCGCCGTCACCCCTGATTTTTCTCCGCCGTCACCCTGAAGTTCCCCGTTATGCCGCCGATGATAAACCTAAGGTAAATTTATTCTTTTGTGACGCGCTTCAAACTTGATCGGCACGCCTGAAATGACTTAAGGTCAGGTAAGCGTAACGACACATTTATGTCACAACAAATGCAGCAGGGAACGGGCAGTAGCGGAGAGGGCGAATGTTAACAAGAGACTTCCTGGCCAAAGCAGATTGTAAAACGGCCTTTGGCGCCATTGAGGAATCGCTGCTGTGGACCTGCGAGCAGCGAGCAGCCTCGCTGGCGGCTACCCTGGCCTGCCGTCCCGATCACAGTCCGGTGTGGATTTTTGGCTACGGTTCGTTGATGTGGAACCCGGTATTCGAGTCCGATGAGGTAGCGGAAGGCACGCTAAACGGCTGGCATCGCGCGTTTTGCCTGCGGCTTACCGCCGGACGCGGCACCGCCCAGCAGCCGGGGCGGATGCTGGCATTGAAAGAGGGCGGCAGCACCACCGGGCTGGCCTTCCGCCTGCCGGAAGCGAAGCTGGCCGAGGAGCTGGAGCTGCTGTGGAAACGCGAGATGGTTACCGGCTGCTACCTGCCGACCTGGTGCGAGCTGAAGCTGGCCGACGGTCGCAGCGTGACGGCACTGGCCTTTGTTATGGATCCGCGTCACGCGTTGTATGAGGCCGACTCCTGCCCGCAGACTATCGCGCCGCTGATTGCTCAGGCCAGCGGGCCGCTGGGCACCAACGCGCAATATCTTTTCTCGCTGGAGCAGGAGCTGAAAAGGCGCGGGCTTTATGATGACTGCCTGACCGATCTGGTTCAGCGCGTCCGCGATCTTCAGGTCTACCACAACGACCTGGCCGGCTGAGCCGCGTCCTCAGGAGCCGGGATTGATCAGCCAGGTGCCCGGTTTATCAATATCCAGCTGCTGAGTATGCACGGCAGAATCGGCAGCGTGGACCTCAATAGTATAATGTCCCGCAGACAGATTAAGCGCGGCGTAACCGCTGGTATTCGGCTTCGCCTCGACAGGTTTGCCGTTCAGCATTACCGTTTCGCCGCTGGTCAGCTTGAGATAGACCGTGGCGATGGTCGGCTTGTCCGCAGGCGTGACGGCGGTCGATGGCGTCGCGCCTCCGGCATTATCGGCCGCAGCAGACTGTTCCGGCGCGGAAGCGTCATCGCCATGGTTAAGCGCGACGAGCAGCCCGATCAGCGCCAGTAGCGCGACGCCAGCGGCAATCATCAGCGGTTTCGCCAGTTTGTGGTGGCGTAGCGAGGCATACTCCGCACTGGCCGAGGCGGGCGCCACGGTAATAGCTGGCGGTTCCGGCTGCACTTCCGGCGTCACGATTGGCGTCACGATCTCTTCAGGCACCCTGGTCACGCTGGTCACCAGCTCTTCTACCGTACTCACCGGCAGCGCAATCAGCGCGGCAAACTCATCGACAGTCTGCGGACGATCCTGCGGTTTCATCGCCAGCGCGCGGTCAATCGCATTCAGCAAAGGCAGCGAAAATCCTTCAGGGCGCAGCTGGGTCAGCGGCTGGTAGCGATCCTCGATACAGCGAACCACGCTGACCGGCGGCGGACTGCCGGTCACCAGCGTATGCAGCACCGCGCCCAGCGCATAAATATCCGTCCACGGCCCCTGATCGCTGTCGCTCTCTTCGCTGTACTGCTCGATAGGCGCATAGCCTGGCTTAAGCATGATTTCCGTCTGGTCGGAAAGGTTGCCGATGGTCTTGCGGGCGGAGCCGAAGTCCAGCAGCACAGGCAGCTGGTTATCCTGGATCTGAATATTGTCCAGCGAGATATCGCGATGCAGATAGCCCGCCTGATGGATGGTGTCGATAGCGCCGAACAGCGGCGGCAGCAGCTGGCGGATCCAGGCATCGGTCAGCGTTTCAGGGCTGCCCAGCTGCCACTCCTTTAGCGTCATGCCGCTGTAGTACAGCGTGCCCATATAGGCGGTGCCGTTTTCTTCCCAGAAGCGCAGCACGTGCAGCAGGCCGGGATGGTTAAACCGGGCCAGCAGGCGGGCTTCCTGGATAAAGCTGTTCAGCCCGGCGGTAAACAGTTTCTGATAGCGTTCGCCGCGCAGCGCGATAGTCAGGTTCTCATCGCGCGAAACCAGCGATACCGGCAGATACTCTTTAATAGCGATGGTGCGTTCCAGCAGATGATCCCAGGCGCGATAAACAATGCCGAAGCCGCCGCCGCCGATAACCTCTTTGATTTCAAATTCGTTAAAACGGTGCCCGGCCGGAAGGGCATTGGGCACGTTTTTCTTATCGTTTGCCGACATAGTAAACACTCTCTAAGCGTTAGCGACTTTTCACCCTGCGGGAAAATGCAGTCAGTTAACGGTGCGCCAGGCGCCAATAGCCGGATCGGCCAGATCTGCATGCAGGTCGTTCACCAGCAGCACATTTATTTTCACTTGCGGATTGGTCAACGCGCCCCACGTTTTGCGCAGCGCCTCAACGCGATTTTTCAGCAGCGCGGCATCGTTCGCCTGGCTTTTGCTCATTTTCACCAGCAGCGCGCCTTCAAAAGACCAGACGTGCAGCTGCGGATTAAACGTCAGCAGCAGCCAGCTGTCCGGCGCGCTCTTTTTGGCCACGACCAGGCGCTGGTTATTCGCGGCGACGATACTCAGCTCGCCCGGCGACGGGTGCAGGTTACGTAAAGGGAAGCCCTGATAAAACTGTACGGGGATCGCCTGGGTCTTGCCGTTGCTGGCCAGCGTCAGTTCGCTTTTGCCTTCCAGCCAGCCTTCCGTAGAGCAGCTAAGATGGCGGGCATCCGGAATAAACAGCGACTGGCCTCGTTCGTCCCACCAGGTGCGGAAGTGGCAGCCGCCCGGCAGATCGAAATGCTGCAGCGGCGCGCTGTTGGCAGGCTGCGACAAATCCAGCGGTTCCGCGTTGCTGGCGGTGGCCGCAGCGGTGCCGTCGGCAATAACGATCGGCCGCCAGTTTTGCACTTTTGCGGCGGTGCCGGAAGCGAGCACCGAGCCCGCCTCGTTGGTCATCTGCCACGGCAGTTCGCTCAGCTTGCCGCATTGGTTATTCAGCAGCTTGCCTACGCGCGGCAAAAAAGTGTTGAGCACGTTCGACTCTTTGCTTTTGCCCGAGACGATGCGCAGAGGGATATTCTCCTGACACCAGTCCTTCGGCGCATTACTTTCCACGTTATCGATAAAGACTTCCAGCGCCAGGCTGGGAGAATAGACCACGCGGTAGTCTTCCGCCTGAGCGGTAGTTGCAAACAACAGTGTGACAGCCGGCAACCAGAATTTCATAGCGTTCCTTGGTTAATCACGCGACGGAAGAAAGCGAGCGGAATCCGCCATCGATTGTAACAGGGTGGTATCCTGCGGCGAGCCAACCCAGACAGCTACCGCGCTTAAATTATCTTTTTTCTCGCTGCGATTGATCGCTTTATGCATCAGTGCCAGCCATTCATGGGGCGAGCTGACCATGCGCAAAGCTTGCTCCATCTCGCCGGGCTGCAAATTGCACCAGAAGCCGTCGGTGCAGACCAGAAAGACGTCGCCATCCTCCAGCGGCATCACTTCACTGTAGCTGACGGGCTGTGTCCCTTCTGCGCCAAGAGCATTATAAAGTAAGTTACTGTTAATGCCGGTATTATCTACACCAGCATCCTTTAGCTGCTGGGCCAGGCTATGGTCGCGCGTCACAGAATGGATAAACCCGCGGCGAAAGTGGTAAACCCGGCTGTCGCCCGCGTGCGCCCACCAGGCCAGCTGCCGATCGCGGTCGATAAACAGGGCCGCCAGCGTGGTGCTCATCCGCTCAAAATTCAGATTTTTCCTCTGCGCCAGGCGGATCGCTTCTTCCGCATCCTCCACCCATGCTTTGCTGTCGCAGGCGGTAAAAGGACGATCGTCAGCGTGCGTCAGCAATACGTCGCGGGCGATGCGGGCAGCCTGTTCGCCGCCAGCCGTGCCGGCAACGCCGTCGCAGACCAGAAAACACGCTGAGTGCTCGCCTACGCGCGCGCCGGTTTCATCCTGATTACTCTCACGCGCGCCCGTTTGCGACGTGGAGGCATGATTTATTTTCATTCTTGTTCCGGTCTGATTTGCGAATCTTTGTACTGATTCACTTCCATATCATAGGCCTGTAGGAAAGCGTCGCCAAAAAGGGTATGAAAATCATCCTCAATTTCGCCAGAGGTATTTTGATAGTGACGCAAAAAATAGTCCCACAGGGCGGCTTTTTTTATGGCGCTGAGGCCAATGCGCGGCAGATTGCCGTCGCGGCGGGCATGATCCTCCAGCCGCTGCGGATTAAACGATTGCAGCATGGCGGCGATAATCGCCCGGATCCCGGCAATCATGCCCAGCTGGTGGGCCTGCAAATCGACCAGCGCATCGCGTACCGCCTGCTCAGGTGGCATAAAACCCGGCATCTGGCTCTGATAGATCTGCATCAGCACCGTTTTGCCCGACGGCAGGATCTTGAACGGGTTATTGGCCTCGTTCAGGATCATGGTCATTTCCGCCTTCACGCCGCGCTTAAGGATCGAGCGGGAAGAGAGCAGGGCGACGGTGCCTTGCGAAAACAGGCTCAGCATTCTGCCCGTAGTACGCATCTGTTCTTCGGTAAAAGGCGGTTTTCCCGGCCCGCTTTCCAGCCCCATCCCTTCCATCAGCGCGGCCAGCAGACGCTGCTCGTTGCTTGCGCCGGCGGCGCGTTCGGCCTGGGCAGGCTCGTGAGCGACAGGATCGATACCCAGGCGGGCATCGCCGGGACGGTGCTGCTGCCGCACGGGCGAAGGTTCGCGCTCCACCGGGACGACAATCGGCACCTGTTCGTTCAGGATCCCCAGGGGATCTTCCGGCAGCGCCCGATCCTCGGTAAACAGCGTCAGCGGGTCAACGTCGCTGAAGGGCTTTTCTTCAATGCGGGTAGGATCGCTCACCGCAATCTGATAGTCACCGATCCCCAGCAGATCGCCGTGCTGCAGCAGGATCTGCTTACCGCGCGCCAGCGGGACATGGTTATGTAAAATCGCAATCACGCTGCCATGATTGGTCAGCCTGCACTCGCCGTTCCCGGCAACGTGCACCACGGCCTGAAGACGTGAAATCGCGCGTTCGCTGTCTGGCAAAACCAAATCGTTATCTACGCTTCGGCCTATTGTGCCGCCGGGCGGAGCAAAATCACAAACGTTAACGGGCGCCTCGGTTTTGCTCTCAACAAGGGTAAATCGCATGCGCTTTTCCTGAAACCTGGGTCATTCGGTCACCCTATTCAAACATCGGTGGATAGAGTCCATGACGACCCGGCTGCGCTACGGCGGCCGGGTCAAAAAGTTGTGTAAAGAGCCGGGCGGTAAGATTACCGCTGTGTTTATGGCTGGCTAACGGATAGCCGTCGCTTTGGTTAGTCCACCAGTAACTGGTATAGCGCATAGGGTCAAAACGGTTGGCTACCTCATGCCAGGCCAGCGTGCAGGGCAGATCCTGATAGCCGATCACGTCCATAATATCGGAGCGGCTGGTATCGGGCAGCGACAGCGGCGGCAGGCTCAACAGCGCCTGCTCAAGCTGGGCCGGCGTACAGGTTTGCGAAACCGCGTGATGAAGCGCTTCGCCCAGCGCCCGAAACCAGTCGCCGGAAACGGCAAGCTGCGCCGGATGCCAGTGGCTGACCGGCACGCTCTGTAGCGCCAGCAGGGGCCAGCTGCGGCCAACGCGATCGCGCGAAGGTAACAGGCAGCCAATCTGTACCCGCTGTACGCCAAGCGTGGCGGGCAGGGCGAAATTCCAGACGGGCGCGCGGCTAAAGAGTTCGCCTACGGCTTCGCCATGCTGATACCAGTGCGATAAGCCGAGCTGGAACCAGTTTGACCAGCTGGCCACGATGGGTTCAGGCAGACGACGCTGTAAAAAATCGCCGGTGCCCGGCAGCTTGCCGTACCAACCCAGCTCGCTTTTTTCCGTCATGGTTATCCCCTTTCCCGCTAAGGGTTCGTGGCCTGAACCGACGAACCAGAGGTTGCCGCGGTGCCGGCGTCCTGCTTGCCCGCGCTGTCAATACTCACGGCCAGCTTGCGCATAATCAGCGCGTTGTCTCTGACAAACGGCGAGGTCTGGATCTGGCGATCCAACAGCTGGCTTAAATGCCAGTCCAGCTGCTGAAGCTGCCGGGTCGTTACGCTGGCGGGTAGCGTTCGCTGCAAATTCTGCATCACCCAGCCGCGTAAGAACTCGCCATCGTAGCTGCGCGGCTGATAAAGCATCTGGTAAGCGCGCAGGGCGTTGCGGCTGAAATCGCTGTCGTCGCCCTTATCATTACGCAGCGCCTCGGTAATATTCTGCGCCACTCGCGGCAGCAACAGCGTCTTTAGCGCATTTTGATAAAAGCCCAGCGCGGCCGTGCCGATCTGGTCACCACGGTAAAGCCCCGCCCGCATACTCAACGGCGGATCGTCCAGCGAGAAGCTGTCGCTTTGCGGCAGGGCAACCAGGCTATTTAAGAAGGGTAGCAGATCCAGGATATCGCCGGTGTTATTGTTCACCAGCCGCTGCGCCTGCTTATCAACCGGCTCAAGGCGGGCCTCCACCTGCTGCAGATAGCGCTGATTTTTATAATAACTGGTGGTCCAGAACAGCGTAGCGATCAGCAGCGCCAGCGCCAGCGAGGCGTAGCTGGCCCAGTGCAGCAGCCGATTACGGTGTTCCCAGGTGCGATCGCTGCCGGCAAGGCCGCTCTCCTGGAAAATCAGATCCCTGAGCAGGGAATGGATAAAATAGCTTTGCCCTTTATTAGCCGGGATCGGCGCGTTGCGGTGCACCGTATCCCAGCTGGCGATAGAGTGGCTGGTGGCCTGCGGCAGCTGTAGCTTGCGCGTCAGCTCGCCCATAATGCGGTCGAAAGGCAGACCCTCCTGCGTGCCGCTGGTGAAAAACAGGCCGCGCGGCGCCCAGGGCAGGCCGTCTTTTTCCGGCGCAAAGACGATCTCCAGATACTCCGCCAGCAGGGGCCGCAGCGAGGCAAACTCCTGCGGAAACAAAAAGCAGTCCGCGCGCTGGGTCAAATCGCTCTCTTTTGCCATCTTTCCGGCCAAATCGGCCTGAAGGCGTGCCGTCAGCTCGCGGAACTGCCGGTCAAACTGGGCGCCAATGGTCGGTTCGCTGAGGCGATCGGGCTCCCACGGGA
Organism: Erwinia sp. STN24; assembly: GCF_041320675.1. Taxonomy (NCBI): domain Bacteria; kingdom Pseudomonadati; phylum Pseudomonadota; class Gammaproteobacteria; order Enterobacterales; family Erwiniaceae; genus Erwinia; species Erwinia sp. STN24. Next base: position 476,271 of record NZ_JBGGPM010000001.1, read on the forward strand.
AGGTAAAGCCCCAGATCCCGTCGCGCTGGCTTTTATCCAGAGAGCCGTTGTAGCTCATAAATCCTTTCAGCAGATCGGTTTTGGTCACCATGACATACACCGGAAAGTGAATGCCGGTCTGCTGGTGCAGCTCTTTCATGCGGCTGCGCAGCGCGGTTGCCTGCACGTAGCGCGCGTCGGCCGAATCGCTAAGCAGATCGGCCACGCTGATGGTCATGATCACGCCGTTAATAGGCTGGCGGGCGCGGTAGCGCTTCAGCAGCGAGATAAAGGTTTGCCATTCGCTGGCGTCTCTGGCGCGCTGACTCTCCTGTAGCGTATAGCGTCCGGCGGTATCCAGCAGCACGGCTTCTTCGGTAAACCACCAGTCGCAGTGGCGGGTGCCGCCTACGCCGCGCAGCGCGCTTCTGCCCAGCGTGTCGCCCAGCGGGAACTCCAGTCCGGAATTCAGCAGCGCCGTGGTCTTACCCGCGCCCGGCGCGCCGACGATGATGTACCAGGGCAGCTGATAGAGATACTGCGCGCTAAACCGTTGCAGCCAGCCGCGATGACGATTGCGGCCGGGAAAATGCTTTTTCTTCAGCAGAGTCGCCGCCTCGCTGAACAGCGCGCTGAGCAGCTCTTCCGCCGCCGCCTGCTCGGCGTGGTCAAGGTTATATTTTTGCAGATTGTTCAGCAGCTTGCTGTTAAACCAGGCGCGATAAAGCTGGGGGATCAGCTGGAAAAGGATCCACAAAAAATAGCACAGGCCAATGGCTATCTGGCGGTTAATGCTGCTTTCCAGCCAGTGAATATCGTTCAGCGACAGCAGCGGCCCGGTCATCCAGATCAGCGCACAAAGCGCCGTAATGCCGAAAAAGCCCCACAGCAAGCGGCTGGAAAAAAGAGAAAAGAGAAGGGAAGGCATCAGTATTTCTCCGCCTGACTGGATTGGACTTCAGGTGCCGGTAACAGCACGATTTCTACCCGACGATTGCGCGCCCGGTTTTCGCTGCTGTCGTTGGGCAGCAGCGGATTGCTGTCGCCACGGCCTTCGCTGCGGATAAGATGATTCGGCTCCAGCATCTGCTGACGCATCAGCGCGCTGACGGTGTGGGCCTGCGCAAGCGAATATTCATAGTTAGAGGCGAAATGGGCGGAGCGCACGGGCTGATTATCGGTATAGACGCTGACCAGCACGGTGCCTTTGATATTGTCCATTGCGGCCGAAACGCGAGTGATCAGCGCGCGGCCTTCAGGCAGCAGATCGCTGCCCGCTGGGCGGAAAAGCTTATCAGAGGCGATAATGACCTTGCTGCCGTTAGTGCCGTCGGCCACGTCGAGCTGCCGTGCCGCAATCAGGTCGTCCAGCCGTTGCCGCAGATCCAGCAGCGCCTGAGCCGAACTGCTACGGGCAATTTCGTTACTGGGCAGCGGCGTTTCCCAAATGGCACGCAGCAGCGGTTCAGCGGCATTGCCCAGCCGCCAGTTAAGCCCCGAGTAGATCAGACCGGCGAGAAAAGCGGCCAGCGCCACGCTGGCCCAAAGCGGAACCGGCGGACGCCACAGCGTATTTTGCCCGACGGGTTGCTGCGGCTGCGGCTGCATGGGCGGCGGCAGCGCGCCGCGCGTGTCGGTAATCAGCTGGGCCAGACGGGTGCGGATAGCGTCGCGCTGCAACCGGCCTTGCTCTACCGCGCGGTAGCGGCCTTCATAGCCCAGCAGCAGGCAATAGTGGATGGTTTCAAGCAGCCACAGGTGCTGCGCCGGCGTCTGCGAGATGCGGGACAGCAGCTGAAACACTTTTTCGCCGCCCCAGCTTTCATTATGAAACGTCACCAGCAGGCCATTGCCTGACCAGACGCCGCGCGTGCCCCAGGGCGTCTGGGCCGCGGCCTCGTCCAGCGCGCTGCACAGGCAGTAGCGGGCGCCTATAATCATATCGAACGGCAGGCCAGCCTGTTTACAGCGCGTCTCAAACTGGCGGATCTCATCCACCAGCTGTTGGCGCAGGCCAGCGGGATCGTCATGGGTTGCCGCCAGGCGGATCTGCACAATTGCGTTCAGCAAAGGCGCGGCGGCGGCGAGTAGCGGGTTTTCCTGGCTGACGGTGGCAGGCGCGTCAGCATGGTGTTCCGGGGTCATCAGGCTTTACTTTCTCATCCAGGTGGCGGGCAAGGCGCCTTTTGCTTTCTCTGAGTGGGCGATCCCTGCGGACCGCGCCTATTCCAGGATCCAGGTGGCCGTGTCGTTATTGCGACAGGCTTTGCTTTGTCCGCCGACGTCAACGCACACTTTTTTGGTTTTGCGCGGGCGTGGCCGATCGCTACGCAGCGTGGCGTCATAAAGTTCGCTTTTCACGCCGGCTTTGAAAGGTACGTAGCCGATCAGCTCCTGCTGATCCGGTTCGGCGATAGCCAGCCAGTGGTTTTCCACCTCGCCCAGCACGGTGAAAGGCTTGCCGTTTTCCAGGTAGCGAACCAGGCTGCCGCCGAAATCAGGACGGTTCATAACGGAAGCGTTGTACAGCGCCCGATAGGTTTCATTGACTGGCGTAAAGGATTGAGGAGCCTGGATCGCATGACGATGCGTCAGGGTCACGCCGTCAACGCTGGAAGTGACCAGCGTATCGTCCGTGACGGCAGGAGCAGGAGCCTTACAGGCCGACAGGGCGAGCGCTGCCAGCAGAGTTAACGCGATGCTTATTTTCACATTGATCCTCGTGAATATCGTCAGTGGTTACGGCTACAATCCACTCTTCACGGACGGCAGGGCCGCCACGTGAAAATCATTCTGTTTTACAGAAAGATAAATTTGTATTTAGTCTACATGACGCTTTTGAGAATGGGAACAATTGCGAACGGGGGCGTAACATGTTATTGACAGCCGCCCGGCGATATTGACCCGTTTAGCGGAATAAAGTGCCCGGATATTGCCTGTTCCTCTTTTTCAAACAGGTGAATCGAATGCGCGTTAGCGGCGCCTTTATTCCTCTCTCATCGGGCTAAATCCTTCCTGCCTGGTTACTGCATTAAAGGCTGCCGATCCGCAGGCTATAAGTGACGCTGTCACTTTGGGTCGCCATGGCACAACGGCGGCTGACCGTGCCGGCACGCCTGGCGCATCATACTAACCGCGCCGGAGTGCCTGGCTCGCAATGGCAATCCTTACGGGAAAAGCATACCGGAGCGTACGCGCTCAACGCTCACGGTTAACCGTTGCCAAAACGTCCAATCAGGCCAGCGGCGCCCAGCGTATGGCCCTTCAGTCGGCTAAACAGCGCCTCGCGCGTTAAGCCCTGCTCCAGTCCGTTTGCCGGTAAATCGGTGGCGATCAGCGTGAAGTTATAATGATGCTCGCCGCTGCCGACCGGCGGGCACGGGCCGTGATAGCGCAGAGTGCCCGGCGAATTTTTCCCGCCCGTATAGCCTTTGCCGCTGGTCAGCTCGCCCTGGGCAAAGCTGGTGCGCTGAAAAGGAATGTTGTAGGCCACCAGATGATCGACGCCCAGCCCCTTAGCGCCTACAGGATCGGTCACCACCAGCGCAAAGCTTTTGGTGCCTTCAGGCGGGTTATTCCAGCTCAGCGCCGGCGAAATGTTTTCTCCCGTACAGCTGGCGTTGCCTTTGGCGGCGCCGGCGAATTTTTTCGCCATCAGCGCGTTATCGTTAAAATCGGGGGAGCTGAGCGTAAAAACCGGGGCGGCAGACGCGGACGCGGCCGTCAGCAGCAGCGCTGCGAGCAGACTTTTTTTCATCAGAGGTTTCCGGGTTAAGAGGTTAGCGCAAAGTCTGGTTGATAATTCGCCGCTCTGCCAGCAGGCACGGCGGGTGCCGCTGACAAAATAAAAGTGTTAAGCTAGTTTTTTGTGATCTACATCCAGGTTTCTTATTCAGAAAAAGGCTTTACGACCGCTGATAACGTGATGAAAAAAATAACTGCCTTTCCCATTCCCGCCAGAGCGCTGGTTACAGCCGGGCTGCTGGCCCTGTCGCCGCTTGCTCAGGCGCTGATGACGCAGACCCGCGTCGCCGACGCGCCTTTTGCCGATCCTGCCCGCTTCGCCCGTGAGCTGCCCGATCTCGGCAGCAGCAGCACCGGTTCGGATCAGGCGCTGGAAAAGCGTATCGCGCAGGCGATGAAAAGCATCGGCGAAGCCAGTATGAACAGCGATGAAGATAAATCGCTGAGCAGCGAGGCGGGCGCCTGGGCCTTTAATCATTTCCGCGACGAGGCGGCAAAGCGCGTTGAAAACGAAGGGCAACAGCTTCTTTCTCCCTACGGTCAGGCCAACTTATCGCTGCTGGTGGACAGCAACGGCAATTTCGACGGCTCGTCCGCGCAGCTGCTTACGCCATGGCAGGATAACTATCAGTATCTGACGTTCAGCCAGCTGGGCGTTGAGCAGACGGATGACGGGCTGGTCGGCAACGCGGGGCTTGGCCAGCGCTGGCTGACCGGTAGCTGGCGGCTGGGCTACAACGCCTTTGTCGACGAGCTGTTTACCGAAAACCAGCGGCGTGGATCGCTGGGCGCAGAGGCCTGGAGCCACTATCTGCGCTTTTCCGCCAACTACTATCAGCCGCTTTCCGGCTGGCGGCAGCGTTCGTCAACGCAGGAGATGCGGATGGCGCGCGGCTACGACATCACCACGCAGGGCTATTTGCCTTTCTATCAGCAGCTCGGCGTCTCGCTCAGCTACGAACGCTATCTGGGCGACAATGTCGATCTGTTCAACAGCGGCACGCAGAGCAGCAACCCTGCCGCAATTAAAGTGGGCGTTAGCTATACGCCGGTGCCGCTGTTTACGCTGACCGCCTCGCATAAGACGGCGGACAGCGGCGAAACGCAGGATCAGCTTGGGCTAAAAATGAACTATCAGATCGGTGTGGCGCTGAGCAAGCAGCTGTCGGCGGATAACGTGGCCGCCGCGCGTTCGCTCAGCGGCAGCCGCTACGACGCGGTAACGCGCAGTAATCTGCCGGTGATGGAGTTCCGCCAGCGGAAAACGCTGTCGGTGTTTCTGGCAACGCCGCCGTGGCAGGTGCAGCCGGGCGAAACGCTGCCCCTGAAGCTACAGATTCGCCAGGCGAATCCGCTGAAGGCGATTAGCTGGCAGGGCGACACCCAGGCGCTGAGCCTGACGCCGCCTGCCAACAACGTCAGCCCGGACGGCTGGAGCATCATTGTTCCGGCCTGGGACAGCTCGCCGGAAGCGACCAACGAATACCATCTGTCGGTGACCGTCGAGGACAGCAGGCAGCAGCGGGTGACCTCGAACTGGATCACCCTGAAGCTGACGCCGCCGGTAACCTTACAGTCTTCCGGCGCGGACTCGTTCAATTTGATGGCGCCCTGACCAGCGCCTGATGTGACAGTTATCACAGAAATAGCTGGGCAGAGCGGCCGGAATTTGCCACTCTTTCTAAAAAAATTACGGCTGCTTATTATGATCGTCCGTCCTCATCGCCACTGGTTTGTTCGCCTTTTTTCCTGGCACGGCTCCGTGCTGCCCGGCATCCTGTTCCGGCTTGGCCTGAATCTGCTGATGTCGATTATCGCCATTTTCTGCCTGGACTGGTACGAAACCCTGGGCGTAAAGCTGACGCTGGCGCCTTTCAGCCTGCTCGGCGTCTCCATCGCTATCTTCCTGGGTTTTCGCAACAGCGTCTGCTATGCGCGCTTTTCCGAGGCGCGGCAGCTCTGGGGCAGCCTGCTGATTACCTGCCGCGATATTCAGCGCCAGGTGCTGGCGATCTCGCCGGCCGATGCGCCGCGTATCGCCGCTTTGCTGATGGCCTTTTGCTATAGCCTCAAGCACCAGCTCAGGCGCACCGATGCGCGGGAGGATCTCAACCGTTTTCTGGGCGACGAAGCCGAAGACATCCTGCGGCGACGCGCGCGTACCAATGCGATTGAACTGAAAATATCCCAGTGGCTGGCCGACCAGCGCCGCAGCGGAGCGATCTCGGATATCGTTTACGCGCAGCTGGATAACAGCATCCATCAGCTTTCGCTGGTGCTGGGCGGCTGCGAGCGGCTGGCCAGCGTGCCGGTGCCGTTCGCCTATGGCCTGCTGCTGCACCGCACCGTTTACCTGTTCTGTACGCTGCTGCCTTTCGCGCTGGTGCCGGATCTGCACTATATGACGCCGCTGGTGTCGGTTTTTATCGCCTATAGCTTTCTTTCGCTGGATACGCTGGCGGAGGAGCTGGAAATGCCTTTCGGCTACGCCAACAACCATCTGCCGATGGATGCGATGTGCACCAATATAGAAATCAATCTGCTGGAGATGAACAACCAGCGCGAACTCCCCGAAGCGCCGGTTCCCGATCGGTACTATCGCCTGACATAGGCACCTGACCCACGCTGTTTTCTGATGCGTGCTGCATGTTTGCTACAGGCACCAGGCCCACGCTATTTTTTGTTACCTGACGCAGGCGTCCAGCCGCGCTATTTTCTGTTACCTGACGCAGGCGTTCAGCCGCGCTGTTTTCTGGTGCGTACTGCACGCCCGAGGTGCGCGCTTTGTGCCGGGCGATTGATAATTGACGTTCGCGATCACAAAAACATTATTTACTGGTTCAGTTGCATAACCGTGCTGTTTTACCGTCTCGCCAGCCCGCACCGCCTGAGCGTTATTCACTTTATATGCAATTAAAGTGAATAGCGACATATCCTATCTCTTTGATTTTTCTTTTTATCACTTTTTTTATTCATTTTTGTACTGGCTGGCATAAAGTCTGCAACATACAGTGTGGTACACCAAATTAACATTATTGAAACTTTTAATTTACCTGCCGCGCGCGAGGAGCGTTATCATGATGGTCATCCGTCCCGTAGAGCACGACGACCTGGCGCAGTTAATGACGCTGGCCGGTAAAACCGGCGGCGGGCTGACGTCGCTGCCTGCCGACAGCGCCACGCTGAGCGCAAGGATTGAGCGCTCAATACAAACCTGGCGCGGCCAGCTGCCGCAGGCCGATCAGGGCTATGTCTTTGTGCTGGAAGAGCTGGCGACGCGCCGCGTAATCGGGATTTGCGCCATCGAGGTGGCGGTTGGTATGCAGGATCCCTGGTATAACTTTCGCGTCGGCACCCAGGTGCACGCCTCGCGCGAACTGAACGTCTACAAAGTGCTGCCTACGCTGTCGCTCAGTAACGATCACACCGGCAGCAGCGAACTCTGCACACTGTTTCTCGATCCCGATTACCGCAGCGGTAAAAACGGCTATCTGCTCTCGAAATCCCGCTTTCTGTTTATGGCCGCCTTCCGCCACCGCTTTATGCAAAAAGTCGTGGCGGAGATGCGCGGCGTCAGCGACGAAAACGGGCATTCACCTTTCTGGGAGAGCGTAGGCAGCCGCTTTTTTTCCATCTCTTTTACCACCGCCGACTACCTGAGCGGCACCGGCAAAAAAACCTTTATTGCCGAGCTGATGCCCAAGCATCCGCTTTATATCGACTATCTCTCTGCCGAAGCGCAGGCCACCATCGGGCAGACCCATCCGCAAACCGCACCGGCGCGCGCGGTGCTGGAGGCAGAAGGGTTTCGCTATCAAAACTATGTGGATATTTTTGACGGCGGCCCAACGCTGGAATGCGATATCGATCGCGTGCGGGCGATCCGCAAAAGTCGGCAGCTGCGCGCGGCGATCGGGCCGGCAGGGAGCGACAGGCTGCCGCTTTGCCTGGTGGGTAACGAGCGCTACGAAGATTTTCGCGTCGTGTTGCTCAACGCCGACCCGCATGCGGACACGCTGGCGCTGACGCCGGAACAGGCGGCTGTTTTACGTTGCGGGCAGGGCGACAGCCTGCGCGTGGTCACTCTGGGCTGCGAGGAGAAAAAAGCATGACCCATTTTATTAACGGAGCGTGGTTGACCGGCGACGGCGAAGCGCTCAGCAAGCAGGATCCGATCGACGCGCGGCCGCTGTGGCAGGGCCGGGCCGCCAGTCAGGCACAAATAACGACGGCGGTCGAGGCGGCCCGCGCCGCCTTTCCCGGCTGGGCGAAACGTCCCTTTGCGGAACGCGTCGCGCTGGCGGAACGCTTTGCCACGCTGCTTTTGCAACATCAGACAGAGCTGGCCGCCACTATCGCCCGGGAAACCGGCAAGCCGCGCTGGGAAGCCGCCACGGAAGTGCAGGCGATGATCAATAAAATCGCCATCTCCGTCAGCGCTTATCACGCCCGCACCGGAGAAGCGCAGCAGGGCGACAGCGAGCTGCGGCACCGGCCGCACGGCGTGCTGGCGGTTTTAGGCCCGTATAACTTCCCCGGCCATCTGCCGAACGGGCATATCGTGCCCGCGCTGCTGGCCGGAAATACCGTCGTGTTCAAACCCAGCGAGCTGACGCCGATGACCGCCGAGCAGACGGTCAGGCTTTGGCAGCAGGCGGGGCTGCCGGACGGCGTGCTGAATCTGCTGCAGGGCGGCGGCGACTGTGGCAGGACGCTGACGCAGTCCTCGCTGGACGGCGTGCTTTTTACCGGCAGCGCGGCGACCGGCTATCAGCTGCACAGGCAGTTCGCCGGCCAGCCGGAAAAAATGCTGGCGCTGGAGATGGGCGGCAACAACGCGCTGATCGTCGAGGATCCGCAGTCGATCGACGCCGCTGTTCATCTTACTATTCAGTCGGCCTTTATCACGGCGGGACAGCGCTGCACCTGCGCGCGTCGGCTGTTGGTGAAGCGTGGCGCGCAGGGCGATGCGTTTCTTGCCCGCCTGGCGGCGGTGGCGGCAAAAATCGAGCCGGGACGCTGGGACGCCGATCCGCAGCCTTTTATGGGCAGCGTGATTTCGCCGCAGGCGGCGGAGCACATTTACGGGGAATGGCAATCGCGCGTGGCGGCGGGCGGCGAAGTGCTGCTGCCGATGCGCTGGCCGTCGAAAACGAGCGCTATCCTGACGCCGGGCATCATCGACGTGACGGCGCTGACGCTGCCGGACGAAGAAGTGTTCGGGCCGCTGCTGGCGGTGATCCGCTATGACGACTTCAGCCAGGCGATCCGCATTGCCAACGCCACCCGCTACGGTCTTTCCTGCGGGTTGATTTCGCCGCATCGCGAGCTGTTTGATCGGCTGCTGATCGAGGCGCGAGCCGGGATCGTCAACTGGAACAAACCGCTGACCGGCGCGGCCAGCACCGCACCTTTCGGCGGCATCGGCGCGTCCGGCAACCATCGTCCCGGTGCGTTTTACGCGGCGGACTACTGTGCGTGGCCGCTGGCTTCGCTGGCCTCGGCCGATCTTTCGCTGCCCGCCGCGCTGTCGCCCGGCCTGGATTTCAGCCCCACAGGAGAAGCATCATGAGCGCCCGCGAAGTCAATTTTGACGGCCTGCCCGGTTTAACCCATCACTATGCCGGGCTGTCGTTTGGCAATGAAGCCTCCTCCCGGCATCAGCATCAGCTCTCTGACCCCAAACTGGCGGCAAAGCAGGGCCTGTTGAAAATGAAGGCGCTGGCCGACAGGGGCTTTGCGCAGGGCGTGATCCCACCGCACGAAAGGCCGAACATGGCGGCACTGCGCCAGCTGGGCTTCAGCGGCACCGAGCCGCAGGTGCTGGCGAAAGCGGCCGCGCAGGCCCCGATGCTGCTGTCGGCGGTCAGTTCCGCTTCGGCAATGTGGGTCGCTAACGCCGCTACCGTCTCGCCTTCCGCCGACAGCGCCGACAGCCGCGTGCATTTGACCGTGGCGAACCTGAACAACAAATTTCACCGCTCGCTGGAAGCGCCCACCACGGGCGCGATACTGCGCGCGATGTTCCGCGACGTGCGCCACTTCTGCGTCCATGACGCCTTGCCGCAGGTTGCGATGTTTGGCGATGAAGGCGCGGCCAACCATAATCGTTTCAGCGCGGGCTACGGCGAGCCGGGCGTACAGCTGTTCGTTTATGGACGCGAAGAGGGCGGCGGCGGCCTAATCCCGGCACGCTATCCGGCGCGGCAAACGCTGGAGGCAAGCCAGGCGGTGGCGCGGCTGCATCAGCTTGATCCGAACCGGACGCTGTTTGCGCAGCAGAATCCGGCGGTGATTGACCAGGGCGTATTCCACAACGATGTGATCGCCGTCAGCAATCAGCAGGTGCTGTTCTGTCACGAGCTGGCTTTTCTGGAGCAGCAGGCGCTGTTCGATCGGCTGCGTGAAAGGCTGCCGGGCTTTACGCCGGTGGTGGTGCCGGATGCGCGGGTCAGCGTCAGCGACGCCGTCGCCACCTATCTGTTTAACAGCCAGCTGTTAAGCAAGCCGGACGGCAAAATGCTGCTGGCGCTGCCGGAAGAGGCGCGTCGGCACGACGGCGTCTGGCGCTGGCTGAACGAACTCACGGAAGGCGGCGCGATCGACGAGCTGCACGTCTTCGACCTGCGGGAAAGCATGGGCAACGGCGGTGGGCCAGCCTGCCTGCGGCTGCGCGTGGTGATGAACGAGGCGGAGCTGGCGGCGGTCAATCCGGCGGTGATGCTGACCGATACGCTGTTTACCTTGCTCAATGCGTGGGTGGATCGCCACTACCGCGACAGGCTTTGCCAGGCGGATCTGGCTGACCCGCAGCTGCTCACGGAAAACCGCGAAGCGCTGGATGAGCTGACTAAGATGCTAGACTTAGGAAGTATCTACTCTTTCCAACGCTAATCAGGGAGGAACAGGGCGCGTCGGGCTGACCCCGGGCGCGCGCTGGCAGTCGCAGGGAGAACTATAATAAGGAGAACCTATGCAGGACTTTCTTCAGCAGACGTTAAGCACAGAGCCGCCTGCACAAGTTTCCGGCCGCAACGACCAGCTAAGCTGGCAGTGGCTGGACCACGGCATTCTTGAACTTAATCCGCATCAGCCCTGTACGCAGGCGCTGGTGATCTCCGCCGGGATCCACGGCAACGAAACCGCGCCCATTGAAATCCTGAACCAGCTGGTCGGCGAGCTGCTGGCGGGCAAGCGGCCGCTCAAGGCGCGCGTGCTGGTTATTCTGGGCAACCCGGAAGCGATCGCCAGCGGCAAACGCTATCGCCATTGCGATCTCAACCGGCTGTTCGGCGGCCGCTGGCAGCAGTACGATGACCATCCCGAAGCGCGGCGCGCCTGGCGACTGGAACAGGCGCTGGAGACGTTCTGGCAGGTGAGCTGCACCGAAGAGAGCCGCTGGCATCTGGATTTGCATACCGCCATTCGCGGCTCCTGGCACAGCCGCTTCGGCGTCATGCCGCTGCGTGAAACGCCCTGGCCGGACGCCTTCCTGCACTGGCTGAGCGCGGCCGGACTTGAGGCGCTGGTGTTCCATCGCTCACCGGGCGGCACCTTTACGCATTACAGTTCGCAGCACTTTAACGCCGCCAGCTGCACGCTGGAGTTAGGTAAAGCGCTGCCTTTTGGCCGCAACGATTTAACGCTTTTTAGCGCCGCGCGCGACGCGCTGGCCGCTTTGCTCTCCGGTGAACCTTTACCGCCCGTGGGCGAGCCGCCGCAGCGCTATCGGGTTTCGCAGCAGATCACCCGTTTTACCGAGGCTTTCGTGCTGCATATGGGCGCGGAAACGCTGAACTTTACCGCTTTCCCGCAGGGCACGCTGCTGGCGGAGGATGGTGACAAACGCTGCTACGTGCAGCAGGCGCGGGAATATGTTCTTTTCCCCAATCCCGACGTGGCGAAAGGGCAGCGCGCCGGATTGATGCTGGTGGAAGATAACGCCCATAATGAAACCAGCGGCAGCAGCTGATAACGCAACGACGCCGACCGGGACGCTTCATGCCAGCCCGTCGGTGGTCGTCCCGCCTTACTTTTTCCTTTCTCGTTCCTGTCGGCTGTATTACACTCCTCCACAATTTCTGCATTAAACGCGCTAAATACATATCCTTTTGCAATTCCTCACCATAATCTTCGCATTCTCTCCATGATTGCCGCTTTTTTATCTTTTATGCTTTCAAGGCTTTACCCACGTTCTGACTACTTGACGTTCAGCGCAATAAACTGAATCCCGACATTACGACAACGCTGTCGTCACAGAAATGCAAAAGGAAAATAGTATGCGTAAATTAACTTCTCTGGTTGTAGCTATGACACTGGCAATGGGCGCGGCGAATATTGTTCATGCCGCAGCAGATAACATCACGCCGGCACCGGCTGGCGCAGATAAACCAATGATGCACAAGCCGCCTCGCCACGGTGGGCCGCACGAGATGTTCAAAGGCCTGAATCTGACGGATGCGCAGAAAGAGCAGATGCGCAGCATCATGAAAGAGGCGCATAAAGAGATGCCGCGTCCTTCCCTGGAAGAGCGCCGCACGCTGCACAGCATCATCGCGGCTGACAGCTTCGACAAGGCCAAAGCGGAAGCGCAGGCGGAGAAAATGTCGGCTAACGGCAAAGCCCGTGCGCTTTCCATGCTGGAAACGCAGAACAAAATGTATAACGTGCTGACGCCGGAGCAGAAAAAACAGTTCAATGCGAACTTCGAAAAACGTCTGACCGAGAAGCCGCACCACGGCGAGCCTGCGCCAGCCGCACCGGCCGCTGAATAAGCCTTAGCCGCCGGGTGCGATCGCCTGGCAGGCCACGCCTGAGACCGCCGACGTTGTTTCCTGAACCAGGGAGCAGCGTCGGCGGTTTCGTTTATCTGGCTGTCGGCGCTGACGTGGCGTCAGCCAAGCGGAACGATCGGGAACTTGCCGCTGACGATGGGCTTGCAGAGGATTTTATAGCCGTCGCTGTCGAAACCCTGTGGCGTGGAGGTCAGCTTGCCCGCCTGGCTGATATCATCCACCGAGCCAAGGTAAAACCAGTTATTGATCACGTGGATCTGCGTTTTCAGCGGGCCTTCCTCCACCACGCCGACAGCGCCCTCCCAGGGCCAGCACTGCACGCGCACGCGTTCCAGCGCGGCCAGCAGCCTCTCGTGATGGGCTTCCGGCGTCTCTTTACCGCAGCAGGCGCCCGCACAGCGGCCCAGGCTGGCGCGAAAACAGGCGCGGCCTTTGCTGACGTTCTCCAGCCCCAGCAGGCCCAGGCAAAGCCGCTGTTCGTCGGCGATTTTCTGTAGCGTTTCCAGCGCCGATCGGCGGCTGGAGTAAAGGCCAAACAGATCGGAAGTATGGGAAAAATCGACTTCTTTGGCGTAAACCACGCTGGGCTTCAGATCGCTTATCAGCAGCGAGCAAAGCTGGCGGTTTTTGCGCAGGCGCTTATTGAACAAAGGCTGCTGCACCTTGATCATCTGCGCTTCCAGTAACAGCGCGCCCAGTTCGCCCGCCGTGGTGATATAGCTGACGTAACGCGCCTGGCGCAGCATTTTCGCCTCGTCCGGCGTACGAAAATGGGACATTACCCGGCTGCGCAAATTGACGCTTTTACCGATATACAGCGGCAGGGATTCGCTGTCGCCATGAAAGGTATACACGCCGGGCAGGGAAGGCAGACCTTCCAGCGAAGGCCGCAGGTGTTCGGGATACTGATAAATTGCCGCCGGTTCAAAAGACAGGCGATGGCTGGCTTGACGTCTGACCACATTGCACTCCGCTTACTGTTTGCTTATACAGTGTATCAGGCGTTTGCTGGATAAAAAAGAGTCGGATCGCGCTGGTAATCAACATGCCGCTGACGGCAAGCGACGAAAAGAGGGAAAATAACGTAAAAAAGCGGGCGACCGGAAAGCCGCCCGGCGGGTTTATTTTTTCCAGAAGTCATCAAATACGGTAATCGGCGGACGGCGTTTGTGCTCGGTTTTCAGATACCAGCCCTCAATAATTTTCGCCGCGTCGTCGGCAATCTTCTTGCCTTCCAGATACTGGTCGATCATCTCATAGGTCACGCCCAGCGCCACTTCATCCTGCAAACCGGGACGATCGTCCTCCAGATCGGCGGTCGGCTGTTTAAGGTAGAGGTGCTCCGGGCAGCCCAGCGCTTTCAGCAGCTGTTTGCCCTGGCCTTTGTTCAGGCGGAACAGCGGGTTGATATCCGTGCCGCCGTCGCCGTATTTGGTAAAGAAGCCCGTCACCGCTTCCGCGGCGTGATCCGTTCCCACTACCACGCCGGAAGTCATACCGGCAATGCTGTACTGCGCCTTCATCCTTTCACGCGCTTTTTCATTGCCGCGCACGAAATCAGAGAGGTTGATACCCGTATCGCGCAGCGCTTTTTCGCTGGCCAGCACCGCTTCTTTGATGTTAACCGTCAGCACGCGATCGGCCTGAATAAACTGCAGCGCGTCCTGGCAGTCCTGTTCGTCCGCCTGGTTGCCGTAGGGCAGACGCACGGCGATAAACTGATAGTCCTGATTGCCGGTCTCTTCACGCAGCTCGCTGATGGCGAGCTGACTAAGCTTGCCGGCCAGCGTGGAGTCCTGACCGCCGCTGATACCCAGCACCAGCGACTTAATAAACGGGTAAGCCTTCAGGTACGCTTTCAGAAAGTCGACGCTGGTGCGAATTTCCTGCTGTGCATCAATAGTGGGTTTAACCCCCAGCGCTTCGATAATTTCCTGTTGCAGAGCCATTTACCTCTCCTCAGATTTAGTGTCAGGGCAGTTGCCGAAAACCTCTGTCTTAAAATTAACGTGCCAGGCGCGAAACAACAAGGTTGAACCCGCTATTTACGCGCCTTTTATTGATTAATCAGGCTTTTTCGGTTTTTGCGCTACCAAAACGAACATGGCGATGGCCAGCATATAGCAGCCGAAGATGGTGGCGGTCATGGTCAACACCGAGGTGCCGCCGATACCCGTCACCGGCACGGCGATACCGCCCAGGGTAAACATCACTACGCCCAGCACGGCGGAAGCGCTGCCGGCGCGATGGCCCTGACTCTGCATCGCCAGCGAGGCGGCAGCCACGCCGACCGCGCCGTTGCTCGCCACGCTGAAGAACAGGGCGACCAGCACGAAAGGCAGCGCCGCGCCGCTCAGACCGGCGAGCAGCAGGCTGGCGGAGGAGACGAAGGCCAGCACCAGCGCGCCTTTCACCACGCGATATTCACCCCACAGCGGGCTGAGGCGCGCGCTGGTTTGCGAAGCGATAATCAGGCCGATACCGTTGGCGGCGAAGCAGAAGCTGAACGCCTGCGGCGAGAGGCCATAAATCTGCTGTAAAACAAAAGGCGAAGCGCCGATATAGGCAAACATCCCGGCCATCATAAAGCCCTGGGTCAGGCAAAAACCCATAAAGGGACGGTGGATAACCACCTGACCCAGCGCGGCCCACGCGGAAAACAGGCTGCCCTGGCTGCGGCGTTCCGGCGTTAAGGTTTCGCGCAGTTTTACGCGCGCCAGAATAAACAGCAGCAGCGCGATAACGGCAATCACCATAAACAGGCCGCGCCAGCTCAGCAGCGTCATCAGCGCGCCGCCCAGCACCGGCGCGGCGACGGGCGCCAGGCCGTTGACCAGCATCAGCAAAGCAAAGAAACGCGTCAGGTCGTGGCCGCTGTACATATCTCTGGCGATAGCGCGGGAAAGCACCGCGCCGCCTGCGCCGGAAAGCCCTTCAAACAGGCGCGCCAGCAGCAGCTGGTGGATAGTCTGTGCCATCGCGCAGCCGACGGAGGCGATCAGCAGCAGCGCCAGCGACAGCAGCAGCGGCTTGATGCGGCCATATTTATCGCTCATCGGGCCGAATATCAGCTGGCCGGCGCCGAGGCCAATCAGGCCGGCGGTCAGACTAAGCTGGGCGGTGGCGGTAGGCGCGGCCAGGTCGCGGGCAAGCGCGGGCAGGGCAGGTAAATACAGGTCGATACAAAGCGGCCCGAGCGCTGCCAGCAGGCCGAGCGTAATGGCATAGCCAAACCGGTTGGGGTGTGCAGATATCATGGATCCTCTGTGGTGAAAAGTAGTGCGTTGATGTGTTGGTAAAGCTGGTAAAGGCGCTCCGCCGACGCTTTCTGCGGCGTCAGGCGTCGCCAGGCCGTGCCTTCCGTCAGGACGGCCATGACCTCTACGCAGGCGCGCACTTGTTCATCGCTCATAGCGGGATGGTCGCGCTTTACGTTAAGGCAGGCCTGGGTAAACATGCGGTGGTCGGCCTCCGCCATCATGCGGGCCACGACCGGATTGCGGGTCGCTTCCGCTGCAACTTCCTTCATCAGCGCCTCGTCGTCTTCGTTAAGCGCGTGACGCCAGGCAAGCAGGCGAGGCAGATCGGCGGTAGCGGTCTCTTTGATATGTTGCAGGCGGGCATCGATAATGCGCCTGACCATCTCCTCGATAATCGCGTCTTTGCTGGCAAAATAGCGATAGATCTGACCTACGCTAAGCCGCGCCTCGGCGGCCAGCTGCGCCATGCTGGCCCCGTGAAAGCCGGACTGGCGGAAGCAGCGACGACCGGCAGCGATAATTTCGTCCTGACGCTGCCGATGGCGGGCGTCGCGGGTTGGATTGGGTTGGCTCATACTCCCTCGCGCTGGGCAATGACAAAAGGCGCAGGCGCCGTTTGAGAATGAACGTTCATTCTCGGGGGCGGCATTATAAGCGTCTTTATCCGGCCGGGGTAAGCGTTTTTTTCTGCCATAAAGTTGATAACTCTGCATTTATGTTCCAGGCTTAAAGCGACATGGACAATAAATGAGGAATAAAAAACATGAACAAGGTAACAGGACTTATCGGTGCGGCAGTGGCGCTTGCTGTATTATCCGGCTGTTCAGCTTATGACCGCGCGGAAAGCTATGTCACTAAGCCTGTGGTACAGGACGTGAAAAAAGGCATGACCCGCCAGCAGGTTCGCGATATCGCCGGTCCGCCTTCAACTGAAATCACCATGGTTCACGCTCGCGGCACCTGCCAGACCTATGTGCTGGGCCAGCGTGACGGCAAGCAGCAGACCTACTTTGTCAGCTACAGCGACACAGGCCGCGTAATGAACTACGGCTTCCAGAGCTGCAAAGAGTACGATACCGATCCGCAGGTTAATCAGTAATCGCCTGACGGAGTAAAGAAAAAACCGGCCTTAGCCGGTTTTTTTATGCCTGTTGCCTACAGGCCTGGCGGTCGCGGCACTTCCAGATAGCGTCCGTCGATATCGCGGCGATAGTAGTGGCCTTCCTGCACGTAGAAGCGTTCGCCGTTGTAATCAAGCGCGCGCATATCGCTGCTGAAGCGCTCTACCGGCGGCTGCACCACTACATAGGTGTTATCGTGCTGGCGCTGGTAGTAGTTGCCGTTGAGCGCGTAATAGGTCAGACCGCCGATAATCACCGCCGCTGCCGCTCCCGGTAAAAAAGAGAGCCTGCCCGGCCCACGGCCGCGATCCCAACCGTGGCCGCGATCCCAGCCGTGACCGCGATCCCAACCCGGACCGCGATCCCAGCCTGGCCCCGGTCCCCAGCCGCCAGGATGCGCTGCCACCAGCGTTGGCGACAACAGCGTTAAGGCGAACAGAGCGCTTATCACCTTTTTCATACAGTTTCTCCTGGTCCTCACTGCCGCTAACATTACTCCGGGCCAGTGAAAACGCAAGCGGCGGCTGCGGCTATTGCGGGTTGCTTACACTGCTTAACGTATTCTTAACTCCGCCTCCATGTTGGCTGCCAGATCGGGACTGACAGGGGGCGTTGCCGTCAGCTTTTTCTCCGGTTGCAGCAGCGTCATCGCCAGCATGCTGCCGAAGGCAATGGCCGCCGTCGCGCTGAACATGGCGTTGTAGCCGAAATGCTCAGCCAGCCAGCCGCTCAGCATTGGCGACAGGATCGATGCCAGGTTGGCGATGGCCAGCGTCATCCCGCTATAGGTGCCGACCGTGGATTTCGGCGTGACGTCAATCACCACCGACCAGTAAACGTTATTTACCAGCGCGTTCAGGGCGTTGCCCAGCGTCATCAGCAGGATAATCCCGGCGGCGGAAGCCATCCACGGGATTGCCATAAAGCAGAGTCCGGTACAGAGCAGCCCGACAACGGCAAAAAGATTACGCGCCAGCCGCAGATTACCGGAGCGCTTCAGCAGCGTGTCGGCAATCTTGCCGCCGAGTAGCACGGTAATGCAGGCGCCGCTCCACGGGATCATCGCCACATACCAGAGCGAATGCAGATCGTAGTGAAAGCTGTCCTGCAAATATTTCGGCCCCCAGGTGACCAGGGTAAAGGTGACATACAGGAAAGAAAAATAGCCCAGCGCGTTGCAGACCAGCGTGCGGCTGGTGAAAAAGCGCCACCACGGCAGGCGCGGCCCGGCGGTGCTTTGCTGCTGGCCCTGCATAATCAACTCGCGCTCCGCCTGGCTGGCGCGCGGCTGCTGCATCGGGCTGTCGGTGAAAATTCGCGCGAAAATCACCATAGCGATCAGCGAGAAAACGCCGAGCAGGATAAACATCAGCCGCCAGTCGTTGGTCAACAGCAGCAGGCCCACGGCGATCGGTGCCGTCAGCAGCGCGCCTACCTGGGTGCTGAGTAAGCCGATGCCCAGCGCCATGCCGCGCTCGTTATCGGGCGCCCAGTGCGCGATAGCTTTGTTCATCAGCGCATAGGCCGGGCCTTCGGCAAAGCCGAACAGGATGCGCATTACGGCAAAGCCCATAATGGCCGAGCCGCCAAACAGCGCCACGCCCAGCTCTCCCGCCCAGGCGGTAGCGATCTCCAACAGCGACCAGAGCACGCCCGCCAGCAGCCAGACTTTTTTTGTGCCCAGCCGATCGGCCAGAAACCCGCCGCAGAGCGAGCCGAACAGATAGCCAAAGCCGAAATAGCTCAGCACCACGCCCAGCTCCGTTTTGCTGAAATGAAATTCCGCAGAAATGGCGTTTGCCGCGAAGGAGAGGGCGCCGCGATCGATATAGTTGATCAGCGCGATAAAAAACAGCATGGCGAAAATGCGGTAACGATAGCGGGTGTCAACTCTCATGGATCTTCTCCTGAACAACGAGTGGTATCAGGAAGAAGCAAGTTCAGTGCCACAGTGTAGAGATCGGATAAGGCGCGGGTGAAAGGCGCTTTATGCGCGCTAATCGGCAGGAGATGCCAAATAAAAAGGCGCAGCCGCTACCGGCTGCACCTTCAGTGAACAAACGAACGGCGGATTAAGCCGGAACGCTTAGCGCCTTCTGGCTGCGCGACCAGACGCGGTGCGCGGCCATCGCGGCCAGGAACTCGCTCATCAGCACGCCTTCGGCTTTATCATCTTCGATGACGCCTTCCTCACGCTCGCTGTCGCCCAGACCGAACTGCGATTTGAAGCGGCGGGCGTCGCCGCTCAGGCCAATCACCTTCAGATGCTTGTAGGCTTCCAGCAGGAAGTAACGGGCGTCGCCGCTGAGCAGCAGCGCGTCGATATTGCCATCCGGCACGATCACCGCATCAAAGGTCAACGACGGCAGGCCGCTAAAGGTAGCGTCGATAGGCAGATTAGAACCGTCGTCGGCACGAACCTGGCCCATATGACGCGCCAGCAGCTTGGCGTGCACGCCCTGCGCCTTCAGCTCCTGCAAGATTGCCAGCACGTCTGCCGCTACCACACCGTCGCTGATCAGCAGCGCCACCTGGCGGCCTTTGATCGAGCCACTTGGCACGGCATAAAGGCTCAGGCTGGCATCTTTTTTCAGGCCGTTAACGTCTTTCGGCGGCGCGGTATGCATCTTCTCATCGGACAGCGCGATGCCCAGATTCTCCGCCACGCCGTTAGCCAGCGACACGTCGATACGCACCAGATGATCCACGACGCGCTCGCGGATATAGGCGCGAGCCACCTTGCTCAGCTCAAAAGAGAAGGCGTCAATAATGTGCTGCTGCTCAACAGGCGTCTGGCTGTTCCAGAACAGGCGTGGCTGCGAGTAGTATTCGCCGAAGGAAGGGCTGCGCTCGCGCACCTTATGGCCTTCAATACGCTCCTGATAGCTTTCAAATCCACCGCGATGCGGAGCCGGCGGCGTTTCGCGCGGCCAGTTATCGTTGATGGAATTCGGCTCGTAGTTGGCCGGGTTGGTATCGATATCCGTACGGTGCATCCCCTGACGCTGGAAATTATGGTAAGGGCAGGTCGGACGGTTAATCGGAATTTCATGGAAGTTAGGCCCGCCAAGACGGCTGATCTGCGTATCGGTATAGGAGAACAGACGGCCCTGTAACAGCGGATCGTTGGTGAAATCCAGGCCGGGAACGATGTGGCCGGGATGGAAAGCAACCTGCTCGGTTTCGGCAAAGAAGTTGTCCGGATTGCGGTTCAGCACCATCTTACCGACCAGCTGCACCGGCACCAGCTCTTCCGGGATCAGCTTGGTGGCATCCAGCAGGTCAAAATCGAATTTGAATTCATCTTCTTCCGGGATCAGCTGTACGCCCAGCTCATATTCCGGATAGTCGCCCGCCTCAATGGCTTCCCACAGATCGCGGCGATGGAAATCGGGATCGCGGCCGGTGAGTTTTTGTGATTCGTCCCACAGCAGCGAAGCTTTGCCCGCGACCGGTTTCCAGTGGAAGCGCACAAAGGTCGCTTTGCCCTCGGCGTTAATAAAGCGGAAGGTGTGAATGCCGAAGCCTTCCATCGTGCGGTAGCTGCGCGGAATGCCGCGATCGGACATTGCCCAAATCACGTTATGCAGCGTTTCCGGCTGTAGCGAGACGTAATCCCAGAAAGTATCGTGCGCGCTCTGGCCCTGTGGAATTTCATTGTGCGGCTCAGGTTTTACCGCATGCACGAAGTCCGGGAATTTATGCGCGTCCTGAATAAAGAACACCGGCGTATTGTTGCCGACTAAATCGAAAACGCCTTCATCGGTATAGAACTTGGTGGCCCAGCCGCGAATATCGCGTACGGTATCCGCCGAGCCTGCGCCGCCCTGAACGGTAGAGAAACGCACGAAAACCGGCGTCTGCTTTTCAGGATCGCGCAGGAAATCCGCCTTGGTGATATCGCTCATATCGCGATAGGGCTGGAAATAGCCGTGCGCCGCTGAACCACGGGCATGGACGATGCGTTCAGGAATACGCTCGTGGTCAAAATGGGTAATCTTTTCGCGCAGGATAAAATCTTCCAGCAGCGTTGGGCCACGAGTACCGGCGCGCAGCGAGTTCTGGTCGTCAGCGATGCGCGTACCCTGATTGGTCGTCAGCGGGAAGTTCTCGCCGCCTTTACGGAAGGTTTCCAGCGCGTCCAGCTTGGCGTTACTGGTCTCGGGCGCTTTCAGGCTGCCGGGCGCAGTAGGCTGCTTGCCGGGCGGCGTTGGCTCAGAAAGCGGCTTATGCGAGCCATCGGCGGGTGCCAGCGAATCCATTCCCGGCTTTGCGGAATCAGGCCCGGTTAACGGGGCATTATGGGTGATTTCCTTGTTATCGGTTTCTTTCGACATGCTCACTTGCTCCTGTGATGTGTGTTTCTAACCATTAACTATAGAACAGTGCGCGAGGTACGCCCGGAAACCGAAGGGTTATGTTTAGCAGACAATAAAAAGGGCCGCTGAGCGGCCCCTGAACAGGTTGCATAAACAACGTTTTGCTTAACGATGCGCCAGTTCGGCTTCGTTGTCCGCTTCCGCGTCCAGCAGAGATTTATCGGTTTGTTTCAGCCACTGGCTGGTCAGCATTCCCGCCGTCATCGAACCATTAACGTTAAGCGCGGTGCGGCCCATATCGATCAGCGGTTCAATCGAAATCAGCAGCGCCACCAGCGTGACCGGCAGGCCCAGCGTTGGCAGAACGATCAGCGCGGCAAAGGTTGCGCCGCCGCCCACGCCCGCTACGCCGGCAGAGCTTAGCGTAACGATGCCAACCAGCGTGGCGATCCAGACCGGATCGAACGGGTTAATGCCTACCGTTGGCGCAACCATCACCGCCAACATGGTGGGGTACAGCCCGGCACAGCCGTTCTGGCCGATAGTGGCGCCGAAAGAGGCTGAGAAGCTGGCGATCGATTCCGGAATGCCAAGGCGGCGGGTTTGCGCTTCCACGCTCAGCGGAATGGTCGCCGCGCTGGAGCGGCTGGTAAAAGCAAAAGTGATAACCGGCCAGACCTTGCGGAAGAAACGCCTGGGATTGACGCCGTTAACGGAAAGCAGCAGCGCGTGCACCGCAAACATAATCGCCAGGCCCAGATAAGATGCAATGACAAAACTGCCCAGCTTAACGATATCCGCCAGGTTAGAGCTGGCGACCACTTTGGTCATCAGCGCCATTACGCCGTAAGGCGTCAGCTTCATAATCAGACGCACCAGCTTCATCACCCATGCCTGAAGCACGTCGATGGCGGCCAGCACACGCTCGCCTTTCGGTTTGTCGTCACGCAGTAAATGCAGGGCGGCGACGCCCAGGAAAGCGGCAAAAATCACCACGCTGATAATAGAGGTCGGATTGGCCCCGGTCAGATCGGCGAAAGGATTTTTCGGCACGAAAGAGAGCAGCAGCTGCGGCGCGGAAAGGTCGGCCACTTTACCGATATAGTTAGACTGTAGCGCAGACAGGCGCGCGGTTTCCTGCACGCCCTGCACCAGGCCGCTGGCGTTGAGCCCAAACAGCCAGGTAACAAAAACGCCCACCAGCGCGGAAATCGCCGTAGTGAACAGCAGCACGCCGATAGTCAGCACGCTGATTTTGCCCAGCGACGACGCGTTATGCAGACGGGCTACGGCGCTGAGAATCGAAGCGAACACCAGCGGCATGACGATCATCTGCAACAGCTGTACGTAGCCGTTGCCGACAACGTTGAACCAGCTAATGGATTCTTTCAACACCGGGTTATCGGCACCGTAAATAGTGTGCAGGATCAGCCCAAACAGCACGCCTACAACCAGGCCCAGCAGCACTTTTTTCGCCAGGCTCCAGCTGGCGTTGCCGCTTTTAGCCAGTAGCCCCAGCAGCAGAATAAACGCCGCCAGATTTGCAATTAATGGAAAATTCATCCCCAGATCTCCTTTTTTGACGAGGCATCAGCGGCCTCGTCAGTGAGCTATTTTTATTGCGCATCAGATACGCGTTGGGGGCGATGGTAGCAGCTCGCGGAGAGACGCCCATATAATCAAAAGGAATAGTTTATAATTTATTGAACGAAATCGGTGACTTATTGCGCTACCTGGTGATTTATAAAACGCGTAACGCTGTTTTGCACCTGATCGATCATCTGCAGGGGCCAGCTTGCCGCACCAAAAGAGGGCGACCCGGCCGGGAACCATAGCGCCAGCGCAACCAGCGTCAGGCAGAGCATTCGCTCCATCTGGTTGCCGTTGCGGCTGTGCAGCAGCGGCAGGCGAAAACGCCAGCGGCAGGGCCACAGCAGCGGCACGCCGGCAGGCGTAAGCATATCGGCGACAATATGGCTGAGGTAGCCCAGCACCATGCCCTGAAAGACATCGGCAGGCAGCACCCATTCCTGCGGCAGTTTTAGCTGAAGCAGCGCCACGCCACCGATTACGGCCAGCAGGCTGTGGGTAAAGCCCCGATGCCCAAAGGCGCGCGCAATGGGCTGCGACAGCCAGCGAAAACGCTGACCAAGGGTAGAGCGCGGGTGATCGATATCCGGCAGCAGGCAGGTAAGCAGCGTGGCGGGAATAACGTGCCACCAGTCGCCATCACCAAGAACAGGCGTCAGGTCGGCGCGCTTGGCAAAAATCGCGCTGGCGATAGCAAAAATAACGTGGCCTTCGGCCGTCATGGAAAACGCTCGGTAACTGAACTGTCAATGCATCCAGTATAGGGGATATATACAGTAGAATAAATATGTGACGCTGTAACGAAAGGTTAATATTTCCTTTACGTCTGTGCGTCGAGCATGGGTAAAAAAACGTAGCGGTTCCAATTAGTATAAGCGGTTAAGCGCCGTAATGGCATCAATACTATTGATTAAGGGGCTGGACGCGCAAAGGTCTTTCACCGGATTTCATTGCCGGGTAGAAAATAGCGAAAGGCTGTATCTGCCTGTTAACATTCAGCTGACGGGAAGCAGCAGGGTCAGCATTTCATTCTGCGTAAAGAAGCCGTACCGCCCGGCCAGTTTACGGCAGGGCGGAAAGCGGGCACTGATGTTACTTGCCAAGCAGATGCTTGCTGCCCAGCTCGGTGAGCGAGGTCAGTTTGACGTCGGCCAGCGCCCAGCGCGCATCGTCGGCATAAACGGCCGCAGGCACCACGATTGAGCGCATCCTTGCGGCTTTGGTCGCAATCATACCGTTAACGGAGTCTTCCAGCGTAACGCAGTTAAGCGGATCGATGCCGAGACGGGTGGCCGCGTCCAGATAGACCTGCGGATGCGGTTTGCTGTACGGCAGCGATTCTGCCGAGGCCAGCACTTCGAAATAGTGACGCAGGCCGAACATCGCCAGCACCTTTTCCTGCATAAAAAGTGGCGAGGCGGAAGCCAGCCCAATTTTCAGCCCTTCCGCCTGGCACAGTTTCAGCGCCAGCTCCACGCCGGGCAGCAGCGGCCGCGTCTCCTCGATTAACGTCAGCGCGCGGGTAAGAATACGCTGCGTGACTTCCTCCTGCGATGGCCCGATCCAGGGCAGCGTTTCATACCACATGCGCACAACCTGATCGATGCGCAGGCCTACCGTATCCGGCATCTCGCTTCTGCGGGAAAGATCGACATCCAGCGTAGCGAAAACGTCCAGCTCCGCGCGTTCCCATAGCGGCTCGGAATCAATTAGTAATCCATCCATATCAAAAATTGCGGCTAGCACTGGACGTGAATAAGACATAATGCGGCTCCGTTAGCAGTTTTCTGACACCTTAACATGAAGTTAACAGCCAGAGCATTGCGCGCGTTAATTTGCCTTTCCGCTTACGGGCACACTTTTTTCAGGCACATTTTGCCGGGCGAGGGTAAACTTACAGCCCTCACAGCATAAGGACAGGAGAAAGCATGACTTATCAACAGGCTGGAAGAGTCGCGATACTAAAGCGGATCGCCGGCTGGATTATCTTTATTCCGGCGCTGATTTCCACGCTGGTTTCACTGATGCGTTTTTTGGAAGTGAGTCGTGAAAAGCGCGAAGGGATCAATGCGGTAATGCAGGATTTTTCTCACGTGATGATCGATATGATCCGCTTCAATACTGGCTTTTTAAACGCCTTTTGGCATAATTCACCGGTGCCGGATTTTAACCAGGGCGGCAACTGGCTGTTCTGGCTAATCTATATACTGATTTTCGTCGGGCTGGCGCTACAGGCCTCCGGCGCCAGAATGTGGCGACAGTCCCGGCATCTGCGTGAAGGCATTGAGGATCAGATGATCCTGGAAAAAGCGAAAGGTGAAGAAGGGCGCAGCCGCCAGCAGCTGGAAGAAAAAATCGTGGTGCCGCGCCACACCATTTTTCTGCAGTTTTTTCCGCTGTACGTGTTGCCCATCCTGATAGCCGTTGCGGGCTATTTTGTGCTTAAGCTGGCAGGCTTTATCAGCTGACGGCCCTACGCCGGACGGGCAAATTGTTTGCCCGCCTCCGCCTGGTCCAGCAGGGCGCCGACCGCCCGCTGGGCTTCCTTCAGCCATTCGCCGCCGAAGACGTTTGCCCGATTAAGCAGATAGTAGAGCTGATAAACCGGCTGGCGCTGCTGGTAATCGCGAGGCAGCGGCCATACCGACTCATAGCCTTCCATAATCTCCTGCGGCAGCGCCGGAAACCAGGGAAGCATCGCCAGATCGCACTCTCTGTCGCCCCAGTAACAGGCCGGATCGAACACGCAGGGCCCTTCAGCCGCCGTCGCGCAGTTTGCCGGCCAGAGATCGCCGTGCAGCAGCGAAGGCTGAGGGTGATGCGAGTCGAGCAGCTCCCTGGCGCAGCGCACAATCAGATCGATATCGCCATACTGTACGCCTTTTTCCGCCGCGAGCTGAAGCTGCCAGCCGATACGCTGCTCGGCAAAAAAGACCGACCAGCGCTTGAGCCAGCTGTTAGGCTGCGGCGACGTTTTGATATTGTTATCGAAATCCAGGCCGAACTGCGGCTGATCGCTCCACTGGTGAAGGCGCGCCAGCTGTTGGCCAAGCTGATGGGCGCTTTGCGCATGGAGCGGCGAAAGGGGAAGATACTCCAGCAGTAAAAAGCTGACGTCCCGATCGTAACCTACGCCGTAGACATCCGGCACGCGGATGGTGCCGGTGCGCTTCAAAAGCTGCAGCTGATCGGCTTCCCAGGTAAAAAGATCGAGCATTTCACGGCCGTTACATTTAACAAAAACGTCGCGATCGCCGTAGCGGAGGCGCCACGCCGGATGCACATCGCCTCCTGGCAACGCTGTACGCTGGCTGATTTCAGCATCACCTGACTGCTCACTCAACAGACGACCAATGGCTGACCACATAGCGGTTTCCTCTTTTTCGCTGTGACTTGCTGCGGGACATGCTGATACTAACGCTTAAATAATAGACAAAACCAGTGTTTACGTAGTGAACAACACATTTTTACAAAACGTCAGTTTTCGCTTTTCTGCTGAAATGCTTGCCAGCGCTCCACCTCCACCTCCGGCTTTTCGCCCAGCACGATTTCACCCAGGTTGATTGCCTGTTCGCGTATCTGCTCTGCGCTCAGCGCGCTGACGATGCCGAAACTGTTTGTGCCCAGCTCGTGCGGGTGGCCTTCCTTGTCGTGCAGCGAGGTGGTAAATCCGCCGTTGGTCAGGGTGCTGTTCAGCTCAAGGACATCGCTAAGCCCTTCATCTTTAAAACGGAAAGTGACGACATATTGCTCAATATCAGACGAAACCATGATGAACTCCTTTGTTTACCTTCTTCTTTTTTTAGCATAGTTCATCATCGCCTTTTATCAGCCAGCTATCGGGCTTAACGCCTGTGGAAGCCGTTATAGCAAGGGGGCAAAGCTTCAGGCGGTCGAAAAATCCCGACAGAATTTTATATTCAGAAGTAAATCAGTGAAGTTACATTATTACGTAACAGGCAATGCTTTGACATATTTATGTCTGCCGAAAGCCAGATTGCCGAAGAACATACGAGGAAAAGCAGGCTGCGCCGGGTCGCGCTGATAAGAATAGTCCCATTTAGAGTAGGGTGAGCCTGATTCATAAGCATCCGGAAGCATTTAACAAAATGTTACTATTCTTTCAATAAAAGAGATTGAACGCCCGGTAAAACTCTTCAGACTCACCTCTTTTCAATTCTCAGTGGTATGGATCTTATTTAATGAAAGCGCTTAACAAGTTGTCGGCAGTTCTTTTACTTTCCGGCGGAGTTTTTTGTCACCAGGCACTGGCGGACAATAATGTCTTTACCGTCATGGACGATCCTTCTACGGCCAAAAAGAACTTTGAAGGCAATGCGGCGGCGGGTTACCTGGCTCAGACCGGCAACACCACCAGCTCCTCGCTGACGGCCAGCACCAACATGACCTGGTATCAGAACCAGATGGCCTACAGCCTGTGGGGCAACGCCAGCAACACTTCTTCCAACGATGAGCGTTCTTCTGAAACCTATCAGGTTGGCGGCCGTTCACGTTATAACCTGAACCCTTCCGATTACCTGTTTGGTCAGGCCAGCTGGTTAAGCGATCGTTTCAACGGCTACGACGGCCGCTCTATTCTGGCTGCCGGTTACGGTCGCCAGATCCTGAACGGTCCGGTGCACTCGCTGCGTCTGGAAGCCGGTCCTGGCGTACGCTATGACGATTACCACGATGGCGGTCATGAGACGCAGGCGCTGGCTTACGGCGCGGCCAGCTATCAGTGGCAGCTGACCGACACCACTAAATTTGTCCAGGGCGTTTCCGTGCTGGGTAGCGATGACACCACGGTGAACTCCGAAACCGGTTTGCAGGTGGCGATTAACGCCCACTTCTCGCTGAAGATGGCCTATAACGTGACCTGGAACCAGAACCCACCGTCATCCGCGCCGGATAAAACCGATACCAAAACCACTATTCAGCTTTCTTACGCCATGTAAAAAGCCTGCCGGGCCACGTTTCTGTGGCCCACCTGGTTGTTCCGTCCAGCGCTTCATGCTTGCTTTTCACCATTTTTAAAGCCGCCCCGGCACGATACTCTCACCACAAGCTTATGGCGCTCCTCAGCGGAGCTGTGGCTATAGGGGAAAACCACCTTACAGCTTGCGGTCAGATATCCCGTTTAACGTAAAGCCATCGGCAGCGGATTTTGCGGCGCGGATTCCTGATTCTGCATCCCGCCGTGCATTTCGGCGCTATGACGTGTAAGATATTACTCCTTCAAAGGTTTTTGCCGACGGCAGGCTTTTGACTCTGTGTATCAGGCGCTGTTCCAAATTGACAACTGTGAGTTGATTTTAAGAGACACCAGCCTGATATATATACTAAACCTGAATTTTGTATGTAGCCTTGCGTATGGGTTACCACTGCAGCTAAGGATGTATCATGCCCGTAATTACACTTCCTGATGGAAGTCAGCGTACCTTCGATCACGCCGTTAGCGTGATGGAGATTGCCCAGGACATCGGTCCGGGCCTGGCGAAAGCCTGTATCGCAGGCCGCGTAAACGGCGAGCTGGTGGATGCGGTCGATCCGATCGCGGAAGACGCGAACGTCGCCATCATTACCGCTAAAGATGAAGCCGGACTGGAAATTATTCGCCACTCCTGCGCGCACCTGTTGGGACACGCGATCAAGCAGCTGTGGCCAGATACCAAAATGGCAATCGGCCCGGTTATCGACAACGGTTTTTACTACGATGTCGATATGGATCATACCCTGACCCAGGAAGATATCGAGCTGCTGGAAAAGCGTATGCACCAGCTGGCCGAAACGAATTATGACGTCGTCAAGAAAAAGGTAAGCTGGCAGGAGGCGCGTGACGCTTTTGCTGCCCGTGGCGAAACCTATAAAATGACTATTCTTGACGAAAATATCAGTCACGACGACCGTCCGGGCCTCTATCATCACGAAGAGTACGTGGATATGTGCCGTGGCCCGCACGTGCCTAACATGCGCTTCTGCCATCACTTTAAGCTGCAGAAAATTTCCGGCGCTTACTGGCGCGGCGACAGCAACAACAAAATGCTGCAGCGTATCTACGGTACCGCCTGGGCGGATAAAAAGCAGCTGTCTGCCTATCTGCAACGCCTGGAAGAAGCGGCCAAGCGTGACCACCGTAAAATCGGTAAACAGCTTGACCTGTATCATATGCAGGAAGAAGCGCCGGGCATGGTGTTCTGGCACAATGACGGCTGGACAATTTTCCGCGAGCTGGAAGTTTTTGTCCGCAGCAAACTAACTGAGTATAACTATCAGGAAGTGAAAGGTCCGCTGATGATGGACCGTGTGCTGTGGGAGAAAACCGGCCACTGGGAAAACTATAAAGAAGCGATGTTCACGACCTCTTCGGAGAACCGTGAATACTGCATCAAGCCAATGAATTGCCCTGGCCACGTGCAAATTTTCAATCAGGGTCTAAAATCTTACCGCGACCTGCCGCTACGTATGGCGGAATTTGGTAGCTGCCATCGCAACGAGCCGTCTGGCGCGCTGCATGGCCTGATGCGCGTACGCGGCTTCACTCAGGACGACGCCCATATCTTCTGTACGGAAGAGCAGGTGCGCGCTGAAGTGAATAGCTGCATCCGTATGGTGTACGACATGTACAGCACCTTCGGTTTTGAAAAAATCGTGGTGAAACTGTCAACCCGTCCGGTTAAGCGCATCGGTAATGACGAACAGTGGGATCGTGCAGAGGCCGATCTGGCTGCCGCGCTGAAAGAGAACGCTATTCCGTTCGAGTATCAGCCGGGCGAGGGCGCATTTTACGGCCCTAAAATTGAGTTCACCCTGCATGACTGTCTGGATCGCGCATGGCAGTGTGGCACCGTTCAGCTGGACTTCTCGCTGCCGGGCCGCCTGAGCGCCTCCTACGTGGGTGAAAATAATGAACGTCAGGTGCCGGTGATGATCCACCGCGCTATCCTGGGTTCTGTGGAGCGCTTTATCGGTATTTTGACCGAAGAGTACGCCGGTTTCTTCCCGACCTGGCTGGCTCCTGTA
This sequence comes from Erwinia sp. STN24, assembly GCF_041320675.1. Classification (NCBI taxonomy): domain Bacteria; kingdom Pseudomonadati; phylum Pseudomonadota; class Gammaproteobacteria; order Enterobacterales; family Erwiniaceae; genus Erwinia; species Erwinia sp. STN24. The sequence goes on from NZ_JBGGPM010000001.1 coordinate 506,102, forward strand.
CAAGTAGTGGTGATGAATATCACCGATGGCCAGTCCGAATATGTTGCAGAATTGACCCAAAAACTTCAGAATGCGGGCATTCGTGTAAAAGCGGACTTGAGAAACGAGAAGATTGGCTTTAAAATCCGCGAGCACACGTTACGTCGTGTCCCCTATATGTTGGTCTGTGGTGATAAAGAGGTGGAAGCAGGCAAGGTTGCCGTTCGCACCCGCCGTGGTAAAGACCTGGGCAGCATGGACGTAAACGAAGCGATCGCGAAGCTGCAGGATGAAATCCGCAGTCGCAATCTTCATCAACTGGAGGAATAAGGTATTAAAGGCGGAAAACGAGTTCAACCGGCGCGTCCTAATCGCATTAACAAAGAAATCCGCGCCACCGAGGTTCGTCTGACTGGCGTCGATGGCGAGCAGATTGGTATTGTCAGTCTGAATGAGGCTTTAGAAAAAGCAGAGGAAGCAGGCGTTGATTTAGTAGAAATCAGCCCTAACGCCGAGCCGCCCGTTTGCCGTATCATGGATTACGGCAAATTCCTTTACGAGAAAAGCAAATCTTCTAAAGAACAGAAGAAAAAGCAAAAGATTATCCAGGTTAAGGAAATTAAATTCCGTCCTGGTACCGATGATGGCGACTATCAGGTAAAACTACGCAACCTGATTCGCTTTCTGGAAGAGGGTGATAAAGCTAAAATCACGCTGCGTTTCCGCGGTCGTGAGATGGCGCACCAGCAGATCGGTATGGAAATGCTTAACCGCGTCCGTAAAGATCTGTGTGAAGACATGGATCTGGCGATTGTCGAATCCTTCCCTTCGAAGATCGAAGGTCGTCAGATGATCATGGTGCTCGCTCCTAAGAAGAAACAGTAGGCCATAAAGTAGCAGCGGTTCGGCGGTTCGCCGCCGATCGCTGTTCGCCTGCCTGTTTTATTTTATTAACAATGCGAAGTGGATGTTTTTAAATGCCAAAGATTAAAACTGTACGTGGCGCGGCTAAGCGCTTCAAGAAGACCGCCTCTGGCGGCTTCAAGCGTAAGCACGCAAACCTGCGTCATATTCTGACCAAAAAATCTACTAAGCGTAAGCGTCACCTGCGTCCGAAAGGCCTGGTGTCTAAAGGCGATCTGGGTCTGGTTATTGCCTGCCTGCCGTACGCATAAGTCTATTTTTTTTAATTCAGAATATTAAACAGGAGAGCTAAATGGCTCGTGTAAAACGTGGTGTAGTTGCTCGCGCACGTCACAAAAAAATCTTAAAACAAGCTAAAGGCTACTACGGTGCACGTTCACGTGTTTACCGCGTTGCTTTCCAGGCTGTTATCAAAGCTGGTCAGTATGCTTACCGTGACCGTCGTCAGCGTAAGCGTCAGTTCCGTCAGCTGTGGATCGCGCGTATCAACGCAGCGGCACGCACTAACGGTATTTCTTACAGCCGTTTCATCAATGGCCTGAAAAAGGCTTCGATTGAAATCGACCGTAAGATCCTGGCTGACATCGCCGTATTCGACAAAGTGGCATTTACTGCCCTGGTCGAAAAAGCGAAATCAGCTCTGGCGTAAGTCAGGTGAAAGAGGGAGCTTGCTCCCTCTTTTATTTTGTAACCGCAGCAAAAGATTGACATTTTTGTCCATGCGTTTTTCAATAGAGCCTCTTTTGACGACCAGGCAACGCATTATGACCGCGAATTTCCGTTTCTTTTTTTACTTTAGCACCTGAACATCGGGGGCTTGTGCGCAAAGAAAAGAAACGAAAAATCGCGCTGAAAGCCTCCCTCGTGGAGGCTTTTTTGTTTCTGGCGCGGCAGATCCAGGGCGCCTTGTCGTCCCCATAAAAAAACAGACCGGCCACGGCGGCTGGAAGAAGAGGAAAGCATGTCACATCTCGCAGAACTGGTGGCGAACGCGCAAGCGGCCATTAAGAATGCACACGATGTTGCCGCGTTAGATACGGTACGCGTTGAATATCTGGGCAAAAAAGGGCAGCTGACGCTGCAGATGACCACGCTGCGCGACCTGCCTGCCGAAGATCGTCCGGCAGCGGGCGCGGTGATCAACGAGGCCAAACAGCAGGTGCAGGAAGCGCTGACCGCGCGTAAAAACGAGCTGGAGTCGGCAGAGCTGAACGCTCGCCTGGCGCAGGAGACCATTGATGTTTCGCTGCCGGGACGCCGCATCGAAAACGGCGGTCTGCATCCTGTGACCCGCACGATCGATCGTATCGAGACATTCTTTGGCGAGCTGGGTTTTGCCGTGGAAACCGGCCCGGAGATCGAAGATGATTACCATAACTTTGACGCGCTGAATATTCCGGGACACCACCCGGCGCGCGCCGATCACGACACCTTCTGGTTCGACGCCACGCGCCTGCTGCGTACCCAGACTTCCGGCGTGCAGATCCGCACCATGAAAAACCAGCAGCCGCCGATCCGCGTTATCGCGCCGGGTCGCGTCTACCGTAACGATTACGATCAGACCCATACGCCGATGTTCCACCAGATGGAAGGCCTGATCGTGGATAAAAACATCAGCTTTACCAACCTGAAAGGCACGCTGCACGATTTCCTGCGCAACTTCTTTGAAGAAGATCTCCAGATCCGCTTCCGTCCTTCCTACTTCCCGTTTACCGAGCCTTCTGCGGAAGTGGACGTGATGGGCAAAAACGGCAAGTGGCTGGAAGTGCTGGGCTGCGGCATGGTGCATCCGAACGTATTGCGCAACGTTGGCATCGATCCGGAAATCTATTCCGGCTTCGCCTTCGGGATGGGTATGGAGCGTCTGACCATGTTGCGCTATGGCGTAACCGATCTGCGTGCCTTCTTCGAAAATGATTTACGTTTCCTCAAACAGTTTAAATAAGAGCGGGTAAAACCTATGAAATTCAGCGAACTCTGGTTACGTGAGTGGGTTAACCCAGCCATCGACAGCGCAGCGCTCAGCGAACAGATCACCATGGCCGGTCTGGAAGTGGACGGCGTGGAAGCGGTAGCCGGTGCTTTTCACGGCGTGGTGGTGGGCGAAGTAGTAGAGTGCGGACAGCACCCGAACGCTGACAAACTGCGCGTCACCAAAATTAACGTGGGCGGCGACCGCCTGCTGGATATCGTCTGCGGCGCGCCAAACTGCCGTCAGGGCCTGAAGGTGGCTGTGGCAACGGTGGGCGCGGTGCTGCCGGGCGATTTTAAAATCAAAGCGGCCAAACTGCGCGGCGAGCCGTCGGAAGGGATGCTTTGCTCTTATTCCGAACTGGGAATTTCCGACGATCACAACGGCATTATCGAACTGCCGCTGGACGCGACCGTCGGCACCGATATTCGTGACTACCTCAAGCTTGACGACAACACCATTGAAATCAGCGTGACGCCAAACCGTGCGGACTGCCTGGGCATTATCGGCATTGCGCGCGACGTTGCCGTGCTGAACAAGCTGCCGTTAAACGAGCCAGCTATTGAGCCGGTTGCCGCTACGATTGCAGAAACCTTCCCGATCCGCGTGGATGCGGTTGACGCCTGTCCGCGCTATCTGGGACGCGTGATCAAGGGCATCAACGTCAAAGCCGCCACGCCGCTATGGATGAAAGAAAAGCTGCGTCGCTGCGGCATTCGCTCTATCGATCCGGTGGTGGATATCACCAACTATGTGCTGCTTGAGCTGGGCCAGCCGATGCACGCTTTCGATCTTGACCGCGTAGACGGCGGGATTGTGGTGCGCATGGCGGAAGAGGGCGAAGCGCTGACGCTGCTGGACGGCGCGGAAGTGAAGCTAAGCGCGGATACGTTAGTTATTGCCGATCACCACAAAGCGCTGGCGATGGGCGGTATCTTTGGCGGCGAACACTCCGGCGTGAACGAAGAAACCACTAACGTTCTGTTCGAGTGCGCTTTCTTCAGCCCGCTTTCTGTCACTGGCCGTGCGCGTCGTCATGGACTGCACACCGATGCTTCCCATCGCTACGAGCGCGGCGTCGATCCGCAGCTGCAATATAAAGCGCTGGAGCGCGCAACGCGTCTGCTGCTCGATATTTGCGGCGGCGAGGCCGGGCCGGTTATCGATCAAACCAACGAGGCGACGCTGCCTGCGCGCGCGACTATCACGCTGCGCCGTGAAAAGCTGGATCGCCTGATTGGTCACGTGATTGCCGACAACGAGGTCAGCGATATTCTGCGTCGTTTAGGCTGTGACGTCACGGAAGGCGAAGGCGTCTGGCAGGCCGTGGCGCCGGGCTGGCGTTTCGATATGCAGATTGAGGAAGATCTGGTCGAAGAAGTGGCGCGCGTTTACGGCTACAACAATATTCCTGACGTGCCGGTGCAGGCGGGTCTGGTAATGACCTCGCACCGTGAAGCGAACCTGTCGCTGAAGCGGGTAAAAGCGATGCTGGTGGATAAAGGCTATCAGGAAGCGATTACCTACAGCTTTGTCGATCCTAAAGTGCAGGCGTTGCTGCATCCGGGCGAGGAAAACCTGGTACTGCCAAGCCCGATTTCAGTTGAGATGTCGGCAATGCGGCTCTCGCTGTGGACGGGCCTGCTCTCTGCCGTGGTCTACAACCAGAATCGCCAGCAGAGCCGCGTACGCCTGTTTGAAAGCGGCCTGCGCTTTGTGCCTGATACACAGGCAAACCTGGGGATCCGGCAGGACGTTATGCTGGCGGGCGTTATCAGCGGCGCGCGTTATGAAGAACACTGGGATCTGGCGCGTCAGGCAGTTGACTTCTATGATTTAAAAGGTGATTTGGAGTCCGTCCTCGATTTGACCGGTAAACTGGCCGACATCCAGTTCCGGGCCGAAGCGCATCCGGCCCTGCACCCGGGACAGAGCGCCGGCATTTATTTGCAGGAACAGCGCATCGGTTATCTGGGCGTGGTTCATCCGGAACTTGAGCGGAAACTGGATCTTAACGGCCGTACCGTGGTCTTCGAACTGGAGTGGGATAAGGTGTCAGACCGCGTCCTGCCTGAGGCGAGCGAGATTTCACGTTTCCCGGCAAATCGTCGTGATATCGCCGTTCTGGTGGCGGAAAACGTGCCCGCAGCAGATATTATCGCCGAATGTAAGAAAGTTGGCGTAAATCAGGTAGTTGGCGTAAACTTGTTTGATGTGTACCGCGGTAAGGGTGTTAATGAAGGTTTTAAGAGCCTTGCTATCAGCCTGATTTTGCAAGATACCGGCCGGACACTCGAAGAAGAGGAGATCGCTGCAACCGTCGCCAAATGTGTTGCGGCGTTAAAAGAGCGATTCCAGGCAACCTTGAGGGATTGAACCTATGGCGCTTACAAAAGCTGAGATGTCTGAATACCTGTTTGAAAAGCTGGGGCTTAGCAAACGGGATGCCAAAGAGCTGGTAGAGCTGTTTTTTGAAGAGGTACGTCGCGCTTTAGAAAACGGCGAGCAGGTAAAACTGTCAGGATTTGGTAACTTCGACCTTCGCGACAAAAATCAACGTCCGGGACGTAATCCTAAAACGGGCGAGGATATTCCGATTACGGCGCGTCGCGTGGTGACTTTCCGGCCGGGGCAGAAGCTCAAAAGCCGGGTTGAGAACGCTACGCCGAAAGAAGACTGACCAGTGCTCTGCAAAAGGCCGCTTACGCGGCCTTTTTTATCGCTGAATTTCCGCTAACCCTGCCCGTTTCCATTAGCCAGGCCTGGATTTATGACTCTGCTTTCTCAACGGATCGCGCTGGCCCGTCGGCATCAGCGACGCTGGCTCTGCATCCTGAGCATTTTCTGCGTGTTGGTTTTTCTGCTTAGCCTCTGCGCCGGCGACCGCTGGCTTTTTCCGCAAAGCTGGTTCAGCGGTGAAAACCGGCTGTTTGTCTGGCAGCTGCGGCTGCCGCGTTCGCTGGCGGTGCTGCTGGTCGGCGCGGCGCTGGCCGTATCCGGCGCGGTGATGCAGGCGCTGTTTGAAAATCCGCTGGCGGAGCCGGGCCTGCTTGGCGTCGCCAACGGCTCAGGCCTTGGGCTGGTGCTGGGGATTTTTAGCGGCGTGACCGGGCTGTGGCCGCTAAGCTTTTTCGCCATTGCAGGCGCGCTGTTGATTACCTTTATCCTGCTGCGTTTTTCCCGCCGCTCGCTTTCCACCAGCCGCCTGTTGCTGGCGGGCGTGGCCTTAGGCATTATCTGTAGCGCGGGCATGACGTGGCTGGTCTATTTCAGCGCCAGCCTGGATCTGCGCCAGCTAATGTACTGGATGATGGGCGGCTTTAGCGGCGTGGACTGGCGCTACGGCGGGCTGATGCTGGCGCTGCTGCCGGTGCTGCTGTGGCTATGCCGCCAGTGGCGCGTGCTGAATTTGCTGGCGCTGGGCGAGGTTTCCGCCCGCCAGCTCGGCCTGCCGCTGCTGCTGTGGCGCAATTTGCTGGTGCTGGCGACAGGCTGGCTGATTGGCGTCAGCGTGGCGCTGGCCGGGGCGATCGGCTTTGTCGGCCTGGTCATTCCGCATATTTTGCGGCTGAACAACCTGAGCGATCATCGTATGCTGTTGCCGGCCTGCGCGCTGGCGGGCGGCGGCGTACTGCTGGCGGCCGATATCCTGGCCCGTATCGCCATCGCTTCGGCGGAGCTGCCGATTGGCGTGGTGACGGCCACGCTGGGCGCGCCGGTTTTTATCTGGCTGTTGTTACGTAACCGGGCCTGACCTGCGGCCCGCTTTTTTCTCTACTGAAACAGGAAAAACCAATGAGTATTTACGATACAGAACTGGTGACGCTGGATGGCGAACCGACGACGCTGGCGCAGTGGCAGGGCAACGTACTGCTGATCGTTAATGTCGCCTCTAAGTGCGGCCTGACGCCGCAGTATGAGCAGTTGGAAAATATTCACAAAGCCTGGCAGGATCGGGGTTTTGCCGTGCTTGGCTTCCCCTGCAACGCGTTTCTGGAGCAGGAGCCGGGCAGCAACGAAGAGATTAAAACGTTTTGCAGCACCACCTATGGCGTAACCTTCCCGATGTTCAGTAAAATCGAGGTCAACGGCCCGCATCGGCATCCGCTCTATCGCCAGCTGATTGCGGCAAGACCGGAAGCGGTAGCGCCGGAAAATAGCGGTTTCCTGGCGCGTATGAGCAGTAAAGGACGCGCGCCAAAAGAGCCGGGCGACATTTTATGGAACTTCGAAAAGTTCCTGGTTGGTCGCGACGGCACGGTGGTACAGCGCTTCTCGCCAGATATGACGCCGGAAGATCCTATTGTGATGGAAAGTATCAAAGCGGCGCTGGCAAAATAGATGCTGTTGCAGTGTGAGGGCGTTGCGGTCGCGCAGCGCCTCGCGCCCTTTACCGCCAGCGTTGATAAGGGCGAGCTGATCCATTTGCTTGGCCCTAACGGGGCAGGTAAAAGCGCCTTACTGGCGGCGCTGGCGGGATTGTTGCCGGCGGAAGGGCGTATCGTTTTCAACGGCACGTCGCTGTCGGCCTGGAACGGCTATGCGCTGGCCCGCCATCGCGCTTATCTGGCCCAGCAGCAGCGACCACCTGGCAGTATGCCGGTCTGGCATTACCTTAAGCAGCATCAGCTGGTGGACGAGGGCGATCGGATACTGATAACCCTTTGCGAAACTTTTCAGCTGGCGGATAAACTGGCTCGCTCGCTTAACCGCCTCTCCGGCGGGGAATGGCAGCGGGTGCGTCTGGTGGCGGTGCTCTGTCAGACTGCGCAGCCGGAAGGGCAGCTGCTGCTGCTGGATGAGCCGTTAACCGGTTTGGATCTGGCACAGCAGGCCGCGTTCGATCGCTGTGTGGCCGCCAGGGTCGCAGAAGGCCTGACGATTATCATGAGCGGACACGACATCAATCATTCATTGCATCACGCCCGGCGCATCTGGCTGCTGCAAGAGGGGGTTTTAGTGAGGCAGGGCGCCACGGAAGAGGTGTTACGGCCGGAAACGCTGTCGGCGGTGTATCACGTGCCTTTCAGAAAAATAGATGTAGAAGGACAATCGCTGTTGACCACGCTGTTTTAAACCAGCGGCAAAGAATAAAGGGAATCTGTTATGCGCTACCTGGTCTTATTACTGGCTATGCTGCTGGCGGGCTGTAGCAGCCATGCGCCGCCGCCGAACGGCCATCTTTCCGATTCCATTATGGTTATCGCCCGGCTGAACGAACAGCTCAGCGAGTGGCGCGGCACGCCCTATCGCTACGGCGGCATGGGACGCAGAGGCGTTGACTGCTCCGGGTTCGTTTATCTGACCTTTCGCGATCGCTTTGATTTGCAGCTGCCGCGTACGACGCTTGCGCAAACGAAAACGGGAACGCGCATCGGTAAAAAGGATCTGTTGCCTGGCGATTTACTGTTTTTTAAAACCGGCGCGGGAGAAAACGGTTTGCACGTCGGCATTTATGATACTGACGACCAGTTTATCCATGCTTCTACCAGCCAGGGCGTAATCCGATCGTCGCTGAATAACGTGTACTGGAAAAAAGTTTTCTGGCAGGCGAGGCGTATTTAATTAATATAGCCTGCTAACGAATTTCAGAAAAGGCTTATCTATCCGCCGGTTAACTTTTGTGGCTATAATAAACCCGGCGGGCCGGTTTAGCAGCTTATTGCATCAGGCTTTAACCAGCCCGTTAAAAGTGATTTCCCGTGTCGGATTTTGTAAAGATAGTTTAAAGAAATGCGCCACGGGGATATCTCAGCACGAAACTATGCTTTAATAGTAAAGCATTTTTTCTTGCTGAATATGTGATAGCTTAACCCGCTATGGGTTTTTATCCTGGTCGGTGTACAACAGGCGTATTAATGCGCCGTACGGCGGCTGCATCATGGCTGAATAAAAATGAATATCCATCTGGAAGCGGATTATAAAAGTCACACAGCTTTTAACCCGATCTACCGTTTCGGCGGGCAGCTTATCGCCGTCGAATTGCTCACGCATTTTTCCCACAGTACCGCTAACGTCGCCATCCCTCAGGAACTTTTACTACCACAGCTCAATACAGATCAGCGTATTCTTTTATTACAGAATCAGATCAACTGCATTGAACGACACGCCGATTTTTTTAGTCAGGAAAGAGTGAAGGTCACGCTGAAAATAGACGAACTGCTGGCACAAACCATCCTTGATAGCGAGTTTCTGAGCCGCAAACTGGACGCGCTGGCGTGGCTGGAGCTGGAAATTAGCGAAAGTTTCACCGACTTAAAGTTGGGGAAAGATCACCCCGGCCTGATGGCGCTCAGTGAAAGGTTTGATTTAAGCCTGGCGAATTACGGCGCAGGAAAAGCGCCGTCAAAAGCAGTATACGACAATCTCTTTTCCCGTATTAAGCTCGATAAAGGCTTTATTCAGCATAATATTAATCGGATCTCTTTTCAGCCGTTTATCAGTACGCTGCTGGAGCATATTAAGCCCCATTGCCAGCAGGTTATTGTCCAGGGCGTGGACGATATTACCGGCCTGGAAAAAGTCAGCCGCTATCAGTTCGACGGTATTCAAAGCGCGCTGTTTTCTCCGGTAACGGGAGAGTCGCTTTCCTCGCTGATTGTGCCGCCGAAAGAGCTGACAGGCGAAGCGATGTAATATCCCTTTACTCTCTCTGTGTTTACCGCAGCGTATGAGGTTTACACTTAAAGCCGGTACCGAAAGCGCATCAGGGCGTCGGTAAACAGTAAGGGGAGCGTATGCATTTTAACAATAGCTGGCATGACGAGCTGGCGGGATTTTATACCGCCCTCAATCCTACGCCGCTGAAAAACCCACGTCTGCTTTATCATAGCGCGCCGCTTGCGCGGGAGCTGGGGCTGGACGAAAGCTGGTTCACCGCCGATAAAACCGCTATCTGGAGCGGCGCGCAGCTGCTACCGGGCATGCAGCCGCTGGCGCAGGTGTACAGCGGACATCAGTTTGGCGTCTGGGCGGGACAGCTGGGCGACGGGCGCGGCATCCTGCTGGGCGAACAGCAGCTGGACGACGGCCGTAAAATGGACTGGCACCTGAAAGGCGCGGGCCTGACGCCCTATTCACGTATGGGCGACGGACGCGCCGTGCTGCGCTCTTCACTGCGCGAATTTCTTGCCTCCGAAGCGATGCATCACCTCGGTATTCCCACATCCCGCGCGCTGACGGTTGTCACCAGCGACGAGCCTGTGCAGCGGGAGACCACCGAGCGCGGCGCCATGCTGTTGCGCGTTGCGGAAAGCCACGCCCGTTTCGGCCACTTCGAGCATTTCTTTTACGCGCAGCAGCCGGAAAAAGTCCGCCAGCTGGCTGACTATTTAATCCGTCATCACTGGCCGCATTTGCAGGAGGAGCAGGATCGCTATCTGCTCTGGTTCCGTGATGTGGTCAGGCGCACGGCCAGGCTAATCGCCCAGTGGCAGAGCGTCGGTTTTGCGCATGGCGTAATGAATACCGATAATATGTCGGTATTAGGGATAACGCTGGATTACGGCCCGTACGGTTTCCTGGACGACTACAAACCGGATTTTATCTGCAATCATTCTGACTATCAGGGGCGCTACAGCTTCGATAATCAACCGGTGGTGGGGCTGTGGAACCTGAACAGGCTGGCGCACGCGCTTTCCGGGCTGCTGGATACCGCCCAGCTGAAGCAGGCGCTGGCGGAATACGAGCCGGAGCTGATGCAGTGTTGGGGCGACAGGATGCGCGCGAAGCTGGGGCTGCTGACGCAGGATAAAGACGATAACAACATTCTGACCGGGCTGTTGTCGCTGATGACTAAAGAGGGCAGCGACTATACGCTGACTTTCCGCATGCTGTGCGATACCGAGCAGCAGCAGTCGCGTTCGCCGCTGCGGGATGAGTTTATCGATCGTGAAGCCTTTGACAGCTGGTACAACATTTACCGTCAGCGGTTACTGCAGGAAGAGAGCGACGACGCTACGCGTCAGCAAAAGATGAAGCAGGTCAATCCGGCCGTGGTGTTAAGGAACTATCTGGCCCAGCAGGCGATTGAACAGGCCGAGCAGGATGACGTCAGCGTGCTGGCCAGGCTACACCAGGCGCTGATCAGGCCTTTTGATGACGCGCCGGAGTTTGCCGATTTGATGCGGCGTCCGCCAGACTGGGGTAAAAAGCTGGAGGTCAGCTGTTCGAGCTAAAGCGGGCGTGATGCAGGCTTGAACGAGGGTGATTAAACGGGCGCGATGCAGGCTTGAACAAGGGTGATTAAACGGACGTGATGCAGGCTTGAACCAGGGTGATTAAACGGGCGTGATGCAGGCTTTAACGAGGGTAATTAAACGGACGTGATGCAGGCTTCAACAAAGATGATAAAGCGGCAGGCAGGGTACGCCAGCGCGTCCATGCGCACGGTGTCCTGCCTGCTTTCAGGCCTGTCTTAGCGCCTCGCTTTAATCGCCTCGGCCAGCTGCGCTAACACCTCTTCGCTGTCACTCCAGCCCAGGCAGGGGTCGGTAATCGACTGGCCGTATACCAGCGGCGTACCGGCCTGCACTTTCTGGGTGCCTTCCTTCAGGAAACTTTCAATCATTACGCCGGCAATCGACGACGAACCGTCACGGATCTGCTGCGCTACGGACGCGGCGACCTCTTTTTGCAGGCGGTGCTGTTTCAGACAGTTGCCGTGGCTGAAATCAATAACCAGCCGTTCCGGCAGCCTGTGTTCGCGCAGGTTGGCGGCAGCGGCGGCGACGTCTTCCGCATGATAGTTTGGCCGCTTGCCGCCGCGCATAATGATGTGGCCGGACGGGTTGCCGCTGGTCTGATAAATGGTCATCTGTCCATGCTTGTCCGGCGACAGGAACATGTGGCTGGCGCGGGCAGCGCGTATCGCATCGACCGCAATCTGAATATTACCGTCCGTGCCGTTTTTAAAGCCAACGGGACAGGAAAGCGCGGAAGCCATTTCGCGGTGGATTTGGCTTTCTGTGGTACGGGCGCCGATGGCTCCCCAGCTGATGAGATCTGCCAGGAACTGACCCACCACCATATCCAGGAATTCGGTGGCCGTAGGCATGCCCAACCGGTTGATCTCCAGCAGCAGCTCGCGCGCTACGGCCAGGCCGTGATTCACCCGGAAACTGCCGTCAAGATCGGGATCGGAAATCAGGCCTTTCCAGCCCACCACGGTGCGCGGTTTCTCAAAATAGGCGCGCATCACGATTTCCAGCTCGGCGGCATGGCGCTGGCGCAGCGCGTTAAGCTTCGCCGCATAGGCCAGCGCGGCGTCGGGATCGTGGAGCGAGCAGGGGCCTATCACCACCAGCAGGCGGCGATCTTCGCCGGACAAAATCCGGGCAATACGCTGGCGGGAAGCGGTCACGTTCGCGGCGATATCAGGCGTGATCGGGAAACGCTGCGCCAGTTCGTCAGGCGTAATCAGGCTCTCGATGCGCGCGGTCCGCAGTTCATCTGTCTTGTTCATAGTTGTCCAAAAATTTTTTTCTTCGCAGCGGCGGAAATACCGGGAAGTGATGGCGATCACAATAAACCCGACACGGCGTGGATTTCAACCCGAAACGCCGGACAGAACGGCGCAACGGGATAAATATCACTTTTTCTGGCGCGGAATCAAAAAACGGCTGCGCCTCAGTACATTCGACGCGTCAGGCCCATGATATCTAAAATTTTCGTGGCGATTTCCTCAACGGAGTAATTGGTACTGTTGAGGTAACGGATCTGATGGGTACGAAACAGGGCTTCCACCTCGCCGACTTCCAGCCGACATTGCCGCATGGACGCGTAGCGGGTATTTTCCGCCCGCTCCTGGCGGATCGCGGCCAGCCGCTCGGGATCGATAGTTAAGCCAAACAGCTTGTTCTGGAAAGGCCGCAGCGCGGGCGGCAGCTTCAGGTTATCCATATCGTCGGCGATAAAAGGATAATTGGCGGCGCGAATGCCAAACTGCATGGCCAGATAGAGGCTGGTCGGCGTCTTGCCGCAGCGCGAAACGCCCAGCAGGATCACCTGCGCCTCCTCCAGCCCGCGCAGCGAGATACCGTCGTCATGTGCCAGGGTGTAGTCGATGGCGGCGATGCGCGCATCGTACTTGCCCAGGTTGTTGGCCGTCAGACCGTGCGTGCGGTTGGCGACCGGTGCGGGCGCTATGCCCAGCTCCTGCTGAAGCGGCGCCACCAGCGACTGGACGATGTCCTGACAGAAGCCTTCGCTTTGCAGAATAATTTCCCGGATTTCCGGCGTGACCACAGAAATAAACACCAGCGGGCGCAGGCCGCTTTTCTGCCAGATAGCGTTAATCTGCGCTTTGACCGCCTGCGCCCGCTGCACGTTTTCCACAAAGGGCAGCGTCACGCTGTTAATGTTGACAGGAAACTGCGAAAGCACCGCGTGGCCGAGCACTTCAGCGGTAATGGCCGTTCCGTCAGAAATATAAAATACGCTGCGTTCGTTGCTGTCCATTTTTCGATCCCTAAGAAACTGAGTGGCAGAGTAAATTAAACTACAGTCTTATAGCAATTAGCGCCAGCTGACGAAATTAAATTAAAATTTCACTTCTCATTGTAATGAACTTTTTGTTTTTATAAAAAGAAAGACGGGGCTGAAAAAGAGGATTAATGAAATAACGTTCCTGTTTGTCATGCGTAAAAAGCGCTATTTTCCGGAAAAGCATGCTAAAAGGGAATCAAAATAGCTCGCCACATCTCTTCCTTTTTTAAATAGCCCTTTTAATTAAAATAATCTTATATATCATAAGCTTAAATATATTTTTATCGCCCGAAATAAGATTGCTGTTCGCGGAATAGTCTTAAAGTTTTCCTTTTAGTCAGCTTGAACGATTCAACAGTTTCTTTCCATACACAGAATGTGCCAGGCTCAAAAACGCACGATGCTATTTCCATTAATTCATTCATAAAAGGATTGCTTCAATGTCCAATCAAGGCGCACTGCCGTTTGTGCTCTGGTATAACCAGCTTGGCATGAACGATGTTGATCGGGTGGGCGGCAAAAATGCCTCTCTGGGTGAAATGATCACTAATTTGTCATCGCTTGGCGTTTCCGTTCCCAACGGTTTTGCCACTACGGCCGATGCATTCAATCAGTTCCTCGATCAGAGCGGCGTCAGTGAGCGCATCCATACGCTGTTGGACAAAACCGATATTGATGACGTGGACGAACTGGCAAAAGCGGGTAAACAGATCCGCGAGTGGATTGTAGAGACGCCTTTTCAGCCAGAGCTGGAGCAGGCTATCCGTGAAGCCTACCAGCAGCTTTCCGCTGACGACGCCGAGGCTTCGTTCGCCGTGCGCTCGTCCGCTACGGCCGAAGATATGCCGGATGCCTCTTTCGCCGGCCAGCAGGAAACCTTCCTGAACGTACAGGGCTTCGACGCCGTGCTGGTGGCGGTGAAGCATGTTTACGCCTCGCTGTTTAACGACAGGGCGATCTCTTATCGCGTGCATCAGGGCTACGATCATCGCGGCGTCGCCCTGTCGGCTGGCGTACAGCGGATGGTGCGCTCCGATGCCGGCGCCGCTGGCGTAATGTTTACCATTGATACCGAATCGGGCTTCGATCAGGTGGTGTTTATTACTTCCGCTTATGGTCTGGGCGAGATGGTGGTTCAGGGCGCGGTTAACCCGGACGAATTTTATGTGCATAAGCCGACGCTGGCGGCGGGTCGTCCCGCTATCGTGCGTCGCAACATGGGCTCGAAAAAAATCCGTATGGTCTACGCCGATTCGCAGGCGCACGGCGAGCAGGTCAAAATCGAAGACGTGCCGGAAGCGGAGCGTGACCGTTTCAGCCTCAGCAGCGAAGAAGTGGAAGCGCTGGCGGCACAGGCAGTGCAGATTGAAAAACATTATCAGCGGCCAATGGATATTGAATGGGCGAAGGATGGTCACACCGGCAAGCTGTTTATCGTGCAGGCGCGTCCGGAAACCGTGCGCTCCAACGGCCAGGTGATGGAGCGTTATACGCTACAGGGGAAAGGTGCCGTAGTGGTGGAGGGACGCGCTATCGGCCACCGTATCGGTGCGGGCGAGGTCAAAGTGATCCACGATATCAGCGAGATGAACCGCATCGAAAAAGGTGACGTGCTGGTCACTGATATGACCGATCCCGACTGGGAGCCGATTATGAAGAAAGCGTCGGCAATCGTTACCAACCGTGGCGGGCGTACCTGTCATGCCGCCATTATCGCCCGCGAGCTGGGTATTCCTGCCGTGGTCGGCTGCGGTAACGCTACCGAGCTTCTGAAGGATGGCCATAAGGTCACCGTCTCCTGCGCAGAAGGCGATACCGGCTATGTTTACGACGATCTGCTCGACTTTGAGGTAAAAAGCTCACAGGTTGATGAAATGCCCGCGCTGCCGCTGAAAATCATGATGAACGTGGGCAACCCCGATCGCGCCTTCGACTTCGCCTGTCTGCCTAATGAGGGCGTGGGGCTGGCGAGACTCGAATTTATTATTAACCGCATGATCGGCGTGCATCCTAAGGCGCTGCTTGAGTTCGACCGTCAGACGCCGGAATTGCAGCAGCAGATCCGCAGCATGATGAAAGGCTTTGACGATCCGGTAGAGTTCTATATTGCCCGCCTGACGGAAGGCATCGCCACGCTGGGCGCCGCTTTCTCGCCGAAAAGGGTGATTGTGCGCCTGTCGGATTTTAAAACCAATGAGTACGCTAACCTGGTCGGCGGCGAGCACTATGAGCCGGAAGAGGAAAACCCGATGCTGGGCTTCCGTGGCGCGGGCCGCTACGTGGCCGACAGCTTCCGCGACTGCTTTGCGCTTGAGTGCGAGGCCGTCAAGCGCGTGCGCAACGAAATGGGGCTGACCAACGTCGAAGTGATGGTGCCGTTCGTGCGTACCGTCGCGCAGGCGAAAGCGGTGGTGGAAGAGCTGGGGCGTCAGGGCCTGAAGCGTGGCGAGAACGGATTAAAAATCATTATGATGTGCGAAATCCCTTCTAACGCGCTGCTGGCGGACGAGTTCCTGCAATACTTCGACGGGTTTTCCATCGGCTCAAATGATATGACGCAGCTGACGCTGGGGCTGGACAGGGATTCCGGCGTGGTATCAGAACTGTTCGATGAGCGTAACGATGCGGTGAAGGCGCTGCTGTCGATGGCGATCCGTTCGGCGAAAAAAGCCGGAAAATACGTGGGCATTTGCGGCCAGGGGCCATCCGATCACGAAGATTTTGCCGCATGGCTGATGGCAGAGGGCATCGACAGCCTGTCGCTCAATCCGGACACGGTAGTTCAGACCTGGTTAAGCCTGGCAGAACTGCCTAAAGCGTAGCGATTCATTACCAGATGCAGTGAAAGGCCGACTTGTTCGGCCTTTTTGCTTTGCTATGGATAAAAAAAAGCCCATCACATGGGATGGGCAAAGACTACACACAGCAATTCTTTAGGGTGTTTGGGGAAAAAGGTTGTTTATAAATCAGCGCGTTGCTGCTAAACATAACCGATATACTATTCCCCCCGCTGAAGTGAGTCTTTAAGAATCCTCTTATTAGTTTAAAGACGATAATATTTAATCACTGAAATTGCAGGCGTAAGGGGCGATATGTGTACTTATATTAATCAATTGTCGGTAAGTGAGACGGGAAGGGCGAAAAACCAGCGGATAATGGTAAAAGTTGCTTAACAAATGCGCCTTTTAAAGTAATAGGTGGTTTTAAAGCATTAAGGCGGTCAGGCATGCTAACCGCCTTAAAGTTATTGCTTAACTGAATTTTCCTGTTCTATTTCAGCAAGTTCTTCAACGACCTCTTCAGGATCGTCTCTGGGCGCGGGTTCTTCATGCATCCAGACCGATACCAGTCGATAAGAGACTGCCAGCACTACCGGGCCAATAAAGAGGCCGATCATGCCGAACGCCACCAGCCCGCCGATCACGCCGGAAAGGATCAAAATCATCGGCAAATCGGCACCCATTCTGATAAGCACTGGCCGCAGCACGTTATCCAGCGTGCCCACCACGCAGCTCCAGATCAGCAGGACGGTGCCCCAGGTGGTGTCGCCGCTCCAGTAGAGCCAGATGATAGCGGGGATCAGCACGACCAACGGCCCCAGCTGCACCAGGCAGGAGAGGATCATCACTACCGTCAGTACCGTAGCGTAAGGAATGCCGGAAATGGCCAGGCCGATACCGCCTAATACGCCCTGCACCAGCGCGGTAACCACCACGCCAAGCGCCACGGCGCGGATGGCCTGACCGGCAAGCAGCACCGCCGCGTCGCCGCGACGATGGGCCAGCCGATAGGCAAAGTGGCGAATGCCGTTACCCACCTGCTCACCGCGCCAGTAAAGCAGCACGCTGAACAGCAGCATCAGTCCCAGATGCAGCATAAAGCGACCAAAGTGTCCGGCCTGCGCGAATAAAAAGATGCTGGTGCGCCCGATATAGGGCTGAACGCTGGCCACCATCGCCGTGCCGCCGCCCGCCACCAGATGACGCCAGGCGGAATAGAGCTTTTTGCCCACCAGCGGAATGTCGTGTAGCCACAGCATCTGCGGCAGCATCACATGCCCCGAGGTCGCCCAGGCGATTACCGGCCCGCTGTTCTCAATCAGGCTGTTAACCAGCAGCGCGACGGGGATAACAAACAGCAGCACCAGCAGCAGCGTCATGGCGATCACCGCCAGTGAACGGCGCCCCCACAGCCAGCCCTGGATTTTCAGCATCAAAGGCCAGGTGGCGATCACCACCATGCTCGCCCAGGCGAATCCCAGCACAAAGGGCTGAACCACCCACAGACAGGCGACGATCAGCAGCGTAATAAACAGGATGGAGAAGATGATTTGCAGCATATCCCATCCGTTTTGCGTGTTCTTCATGTATGACCATTAACCTCAAGTAATAAAGTCGTCAGAAAGGCCGGAAAGCGGGAGCGGCCATTCCGCTCCTGATGTATTAAACGCATTTTCCACACAAACGGCACGTTATTCTTTTCACTGGGGTTTTGAAAGGGCGACAGGTCATAAAAAAATGTGATAAAACCATAAGAAAGAGCAAACGTTACACCTCAAACACAACCTGGTCACACGATAATGATCCCACAGATTTCTCAGGCGCCGGGCCTCGTTCAACTGGTGCTGAATTTTTTGCAGGCGTTAGAGCAGCAGGGTTTTACCGGTGATACCGCTACCAGCTATGCCGACCGTCTTACCCTGTCCACCGATAACAGCATCTATCAGCTGTTGCCCGATGCGGCGCTGTTCCCCCGATCCACAGCTGATGTTGCGCTGATTGCTCGTCTGGCGGGCGAAGAGCGCTATCGAAGCCTGGTCTTTACGCCGCGCGGCGGCGGCACCGGCACCAACGGCCAGGCGCTGAATCAGGGCATCGTGGTCGATATGTCCCGCTATATGAACCGCATTCTGGACATTAATGTGGAGCAGGGATGGGTAAAAGTAGAGGCGGGGGTGATCAAAGACCAGCTCAACGCCGCTCTGAAACCGCTGGGCTACTTCTTCTCGCCGGAACTCTCCACCAGCAACCGCGCCACGCTCGGCGGCATGATTAATACCGATGCGTCAGGGCAAGGCTCGCTGGTTTATGGCAAAACCTCCGATCACGTTTTAGGGCTGCGCGCGGTGCTGCTGGGCGGCGACTTGCTGGATACGCGGGCGATCCCGACAGGCGTGGCGGAGCAGCTGGCGGCGGAGCAAACGCGCGAGGGCGAAATCTATCGCACGGTACTGGAATGCTGCCGCGATCGCCGTGACCTTATTGTTGAGAAGTTTCCAAAGCTCAACCGCTTTTTGACCGGCTACGATCTGCGCCACGCCATCAGCGACGATTTGCAGCAGGTGGATTTAACCCGTCTGCTATGCGGCGCAGAAGGCACGCTGGCTTTTATTACCGAAGCCCGCCTGAACATCATGCCGATCCCCAAAGTGCGACGGCTGGTCAATATCAAATATGATTCCTTCGACTCGGCGCTGCGCAGCGCACCTTTTATGGTGGAGGCGCAGGCGCTGTCGGTTGAAACGGTTGATTCAAAGGTGCTGAACCTGGCACGGGAAGATATCGTCTGGCATTCGGTCAGCGAGCTGATCGCCGACGTGCCGGACCAGGAAATGCTGGGGCTGAATATTGTTGAGTTCGCCGGAGACGATAAGGCGCTGATCGACGGTCAGGTCGCCTCACTTTGCCAGCGGCTGGAAAGCCTGATGGCGGCCGGCGAGGCGGGCATTATCGGCTATCAGCTGTGCAATGATATTGGCGGTATTGAGCGCATTTACGCCATGCGTAAAAAAGCGGTCGGGCTGCTCGGCAACGCCAAAGGCCGCGCCAAACCGATCCCTTTCGTCGAAGATACCTGTGTGCCGCCGCAGCATCTGGCGGACTATATCGTCGAGTTCCGCCAGCTGCTGGACAGCCACAACCTGAGCTACGGCATGTTTGGCCATGTCGATGCGGGCGTGCTGCACGTGCGCCCCGCGCTGGATATGTGCGATCCACAGCAGGAAATGCTGATGAAGCAAATCTCCGACGAGGTGGTGGCGCTGACGGCGCGCTACGGCGGCCTGCTGTGGGGTGAACACGGCAAAGGCTTCCGTGCCGAATACAGCCCGGCGTTTTTTGGCGAAGCGTTATACAACGACCTGCGCCGCATCAAGGCGGCCTTCGATGCCGATAACCGGCTTAATCCGGGGAAAATTTGTGCGCCCCTGGGCGTTGACGAGCCGATGATGAAAGTGGATGCGGTAAAGCGCGGCACCTTCGATCGTCAAATTCCGGTCAACGTGCGCAGCGACTG
Organism: Erwinia sp. STN24; assembly: GCF_041320675.1. Classification (NCBI taxonomy): domain Bacteria; kingdom Pseudomonadati; phylum Pseudomonadota; class Gammaproteobacteria; order Enterobacterales; family Erwiniaceae; genus Erwinia; species Erwinia sp. STN24. The sequence continues at coordinate 525,756 of NZ_JBGGPM010000001.1, forward strand.
GCGCGGCGCGATGGAGTGCAACGGCAACGGTCTGTGTTTTAATTTTGACGTGCGCAGCCCGATGTGTCCGTCGATGAAAATCACCGGCAATCGTATTCACTCGCCGAAAGGCCGCGCCACGCTGACCCGCGAATGGCTGCGGCTGCTGGCGGAGCAGGGCGTCGATCCGCTGGCGCTGGAACGCTCGCTGCCCCAGGCGAAAGTCAGCCTGCGCGGCATGATCGAGCGCACCCGCAACAGCTGGCACGCGAAGCGCGGCGAATATGATTTCTCGCACGAGGTGAAAGAGGCGATGTCGGGCTGTCTGGCCTGTAAAGCCTGTTCCACCCAGTGTCCGATAAAAATCGACGTGCCCGGCTTCCGTTCCCGTTTCCTGCAGCTTTACCACACCCGCTATCTGCGTCCGGTCAGCGATCACTTGGTCGCCGGCGTGGAAAGCTACGCGCCGCTGATGGCAAAAGCGCCCACGTTCTTTAACTTCTTTTTACGCCAGCCGCTGGTGCGCAAGCTGAGTAAGGATCATATCGGCATGGTCGATCTGCCGCTGCTTTCCTCGCCCAATCTGAAGCAGCAGCTGGCCGGGCAGCGGGCGGTGACCACCACCCTGGAGCAGCTTGAGGCGATGAGCGAAACGCAGCGCGCGCAGCATGTGCTGATCGTGCAGGATCCGTTTACCAGCTATTACGAAGCCAGGCTGGTCAGCGATTTTGTGACGCTGGTGGAGAAGCTTGGCTATCGGCCGGTGGTGCTGCCTTTCTCGCCCAACGGCAAGGCGCAGCATATCAAAGGCTTTTTACAGCGCTTCGCCAGAACCGCGCAGAAAACGGCGGATTTTCTTAATCGCGTGGCGAAACTCCAGCTGCCGATGGTCGGCGTCGATCCGGCGCTGGTGCTTTGCTACCGCGACGAATACAAAGAGATCCTTGGCGAAAAACGCGGCGACTTCCACGTGCAGCTGGTGCATGAATGGCTGCAAAATGCGCTGCCGGCGCGCCAGCCCGTCCCGCAAAGCGGCGAAGCCTGGTATCTGTTCGGCCACTGTACGGAAGTCACTGCGCTACCCGCATCCAGCCAGCAGTGGGCAGGGATATTCGCGCGCTTTGGCGCAAAACTGGAAAACGTCAGCGTAGGCTGCTGCGGTATGGCGGGCACGTACGGGCATGAAACAAAAAATCTGGCTAACTCGCTGGGTATTTATGAGCTGTCATGGCATCAGGCGCTGCAAAAACTGCCGCGCCAGCGCTGCCTGGCGACCGGCTATTCGTGCCGCAGCCAGGTGAAACGCCTCGAGGGTAACGGCATGCGGCATCCTTTACAGGCGCTGCTGGAGCTGCTTTAAGCAGCGTTCGGTAATGCCAGAGCAGATATCTTCACGCCGCCAGGGTATAATGGTCTGTTCTGGCGGCGAGCTACATAATTCGCGAGGCTTTGCGCACAAACTCATTTTGCAGCGCGGTCGCCTTATCCCATTCGCCGCTCAGCGCGAGCTGATGGCACAGACGGGTAAGCGAGTGGCGCGCCAGCTGCCAGGCTTGCATACGGAAGAGGCGTTCCCGCTCGGGATTACCTAATTCCTGCAACAGACGTTGATGCAGCCTGCCGAGCGCGTGCAGATAGCTCTGGTCGTCGCCGTTTAGCTGGCAGAGCTCGGCCATATCAAGACAGGTATCGTTAAACTTACGCAGCTGTTCCAGGGTGCATTCAGGCCGATTCACTTTGGCCTGCGCCATAGTGTAATCAACGGTGATATCCCGGATGGAAAACTTGTATTCATCAATTTTATGTTGCAGCCAGGCACTCATCGTCAGATTCATTCCGGGACCCATTCACGCTAATGATAATCATTATCATATTATAACTGGCGCATTATTCAACGCTGGCGCAAAAAATTTTTATCGATTTATGCTGCCTCTCAGATAAATTGGTAATAACAATACGCGTTAAGGATGAAAGGGGTAAAATAACTATTATTCCTGCTTAGCGCAGCGCGGCTGATATTTACTGGCTGCTTTTCAATGTGTTACCATTTCGTTAAATCACTGCGTGACACACATCGCAAACCTCTTCACAGGGTCTAAACTGAATAAAGAGGCCCAAAAAAGCCCGGTTGGCCTTAATCCCTGCAAAACAAGAGGTTGAAGAGACAATCATTATCACTAACATAGGGGTATCAGCCCGCAGGGCTACCGACTCGCGAGGTAATGTTATGCCATCAGCAACGACCGCTTCTTTTTCGCCGGACGATTTCGTCTGGAAAGGACTGACGCTTACCGACAGCGCCGCACAGCAAATCATCGCGCTGTCCGCCAGCGACCCGCACGTTAAGGGTTTAAAGCTGGGCGTTAAGACGTCCGGCTGCGCCGGATTCGGCTACACCATGGATTTGATTAAAGAGCCTGCGTCAGATGATTTAGTGTTTACCCATAACGGCGCGAATCTTTATGTGCCGCTGCAGGCTATGCCTTTTATCGACGGAACCGAAGTCGATTTCGTTCGTGAAGGCCTGAACCAGATTTTCAAATTTAATAATCCTAAAGCTCAACACGCCTGTGGCTGTGGTGAGAGCTTTGGCGTTGAGTAAATTTTATGTCCCGAAATACTGATACATCAGACGACGTGCAGGTCTGGGAAGGAAGCCGCCAGAAGTACAAGGAAGGATTCTTCACTCAGCTGCAAACCGAGGAGTTCGCCAACGGCATCAATGAGGATGTGGTGCGTGCGATCTCTGCTAAACGCAATGAGCCGGAGTGGATGCTTGATTTTCGCCTGAAAGCCTATGCGGCCTGGCTGGAGATGGAAGAGCCGCACTGGCTGAAAGCTAACTATAAGTCACTGAACTATCAGGATTACAGCTACTATTCCGCACCGTCCTGCGGCAGCTGCGATGACAGCTGCGCCTCAGAGCCTGGCGCACAGCAGACCTCCGGCGCTGCGGCGCCGAACTACCTGACGGAAGAAGTGGAAAACGCCTTTAAACAGCTGGGCGTGCCGGTACGCGAAGGGCAGGAAGTGGCCGTAGACGCCATTTTCGACTCCGTGTCGGTGTCAACCACCTATCGCGGCAAGCTGGCGGAGCAGGGCATTATTTTCTGTTCCTTTGGCGAAGCGATCCACGATCACCCTGAGCTGGTAAAACAGTATCTGGGCACCGTGGTGCCGGCCAACGATAACTTCTTCGCGGCGCTGAACTCGGCGGTAGCGTCAGACGGCACCTTCGTTTACATCCCGAAAGGGGTGCGCTGCCCGATGGAGCTGTCCACCTATTTCCGCATCAACGCGGCGAAAACCGGCCAGTTCGAGCGCACCATTCTGATTGCCGATGAAGGCAGCTACGTCAGCTATATCGAAGGCTGCTCCGCGCCGGTGCGCGACAGCTATCAGCTGCACGCGGCGGTAGTGGAAGTCATTATCCATAAAGATGCGGAAGTGAAATATTCTACCGTGCAGAACTGGTTCGCCGGCGGCGAAGCGGAAGGCGGCATCCTGAACTTCGTGACCAAGCGCGCGCTGTGCGAAGGCGAAAACAGCAAGATGTCCTGGACGCAGTCGGAAACCGGCTCGGCGATCACCTGGAAATATCCAAGCGTGATCCTGCGCGGCGATAACTCCGTGGGCGAGTTCTTCTCGGTGGCGCTGACCAGCGGACATCAGCAGGCCGATACCGGCACCAAGATGATCCATATCGGCAAAAACACCAAATCCACCATTATCTCCAAGGGGATTTCGGCGGGTAAAAGCCAGAACACCTATCGTGGCCTGGTAAAAATTATGCCGACGGCGACCAATGCCCGTAACTTTACGCAGTGCGACTCCATGCTGATTGGCGCCGAGTGTGGCGCGCACACCTTCCCATATGTGGAAGCGCGCAACAACACCGCGCAGCTGGAACACGAGGCGACGACCTCGCGCATTGGCGAAGATCAGCTGTTCTACTGCCTGCAGCGCGGCATCAGCGAAGACGATGCGATCTCCATGATCGTCAACGGCTTCTGCAAGGACGTTTTCTCCGAGCTGCCGCTGGAATTTGCGGTGGAAGCGCAAAAACTGCTGGCGATCAGCCTCGAACACAGCGTGGGCTGATCCCCGCTGCTTATTCATTTTGCGCAATGCCGAGAGGTATTGCCCAGGAAAGATTATGTTAAGCATTAAAGATTTACAGGTAAGTATCGAAGACAAAGAGATCCTGCGCGGCCTGAACCTTGAGGTGAAGCCGGGCGAAGTCCACGCGATTATGGGGCCGAACGGCTCAGGGAAAAGTACGCTTTCCGCGACGCTGGCGGGCCGCGAAGAGTATGAAATCACCGGCGGCTCCATTGAGTTCAAAGGCAAAGATCTGCTGGATCTGTCGCCGGAAGATCGCGCGGGCGAAGGCATCTTTATGGCTTTCCAGTACCCTGTGGAAATCCCTGGCGTCAGCAACCAGTTTTTCCTGCAAACGGCAGTCAACGCCGTGCGTAAATATCGCGACCAGGAATCGCTGGATCGTTTCGACTTCCAGGACTTTATCGAAGACAAAATTCACCTGCTGAAAATGCCGGAAGATCTGCTGACCCGTTCAGTCAACGTCGGCTTCTCCGGCGGCGAGAAAAAACGCAACGACATTCTGCAAATGGCGGCGCTGGAGCCGGAGCTTTGCATCCTTGACGAAACCGACTCCGGTCTGGATATCGATGCGCTGAAAATCGTTTCAAACGGCGTGAACACGCTGCGTGACGGCAAGCGCGCTTTTATCATCGTCACGCACTACCAGCGTATCCTGGACTACATCAAGCCTGACTTTGTGCACGTGCTCTATCAGGGAAAAATCGTGAAATCAGGCGATTTCTCGCTGGTGAAACAACTGGAGGAGCAAGGCTATGGCTGGCTTACCGAACAGGAATAGTGAAAACGCCCTGCAGCAGTGGCATCACCTGTTCGAGACCCAGGGCGAGCAGCGTTCTTTGCAGGCTCAACAGCACTGGCAGCAGGTGCTGCGTTTAGGACTGCCGACGCGCAAGCATGAGAACTGGAAATATACGCCGCTGGATGGCCTGCTGGCGCACAACTTCGTGCTGCCGACGGCCGCCGAGCTGAGCGCAGCGGACGTTGCCGCGCTGGCGCTGAATATCGACGCGATTAAACTGGTTTTCGTCGATGGCCGGTTCAACGCGCAGCTGAGCGACAGCAGCTGGGATCAGTTTGATATTCAGATTGCCGCAGGCCGCCGCGAGCTGAGCGCACCGATCCAGCCTGAAGTTTTCCTGCACCTGACGGAAAGCCTGGCGGAAGAGGTGACCACTATCCATCTGCCGCGCGGCAAATCGGCCGAACGTGCCGTTTACCTGCTGCATATCAGCAGCGGCAGCGCGCAGGACGAGATGAACACCTCGCATTATCGTCACCATCTGCAGCTGGACGAAGGCGCAGAGGCGACGATTATCGAGCATTACGTCAGCCTGAATGAAAGCACGCACTTTACCGGCGCTCGCTTTACCGCGACCGTAGGCAATAATGCGCGACTGACGCACTACAAGCTGGCTTTCGAGCACGCAAGCAGCAACCATTTTGCGCATAACGATCTGCTGATCGAACGTGATGCGCGCGTGCAGAGCCACAGCTTCCTGCTGGGCAGCGGGCTGGCCCGCCACAATACCAGCACGCAGCTGAACGGCGAGGGTACCGAGCTGTCGATCAACAGCCTGATGCTGCCGGTAGAGAAAGAAGTGTGCGACAGCCGAACCTATCTGGAGCACAACAAAGGCTACTGCCAGAGCCGTCAGCTGCATAAAACCATCGTGCGTGACAAAGCCCGCGCGGTGTTCAACGGCAAGATCGAAGTGGCGAAGCACGCGCTGAAAACCGATGGCCAGATGACCAACAACAACCTGCTGTTGGGACGCCTGGCGGAAGTGGACACCAAGCCGCAGCTGGAAATCTATGCTGACGACGTGAAGTGCAGCCACGGCGCAACCATTGGCCGTATCGACGACGAACAGATGTTCTATCTGCGCGCTCGCGGCATCAGCGAAGAATCTGCTCAGCGCATGATTATCTACGCCTTTGCCGCCGAGCTTACCGAAGCCATCACGGACGAGGTACTCAAGGAGGCGGTGATGCAGCGTATCGCACAGCGCTTCCCCGGAGGCATCAAATGAGTTTTGACCTGACGCGCGTCAGGGCCGATTTTCCTGTTCTGGCGCGAGAAGTGAATGGCCAGCCGCTGGCCTACCTTGACAGCGCCGCCAGCGCGCAGAAACCGCAGGCGGTGATCGATGCGGAAAGCCATTTCTACGAGCACGGCTATGCGGCGGTGCATCGGGGTATTCACACCCTGAGCGCCGAAGCGACCACGGAGATGGAAGAGGTTCGCGCGCACGCCGCGCGTTTCCTTAACGCCGCTTCGCCAGAGGAAATCGTGTTTGTTAAGGGCACAACCGAGGGGATTAACCTCGTTGCCAGCAGCTGGGGCGGCAGCCAGCTGCAGCCCGGCGACAACATCATCATTACCGAGATGGAACACCACGCCAATATCGTGCCGTGGCAGATGGTGGCCGAGCGCACCGGCGCGGAAGTGCGCTTTATCCCTCTGACGGCCGACGGCGAGCTGGATCTGGCCGCGCTGCCAAAACTGATGGATAGCCGCACCCGTATGCTGGCCGTCACGCACGTTTCCAACGTGCTGGGCACCATCAATCCGGTCAAAGAACTGGTGGCGCAGGCGAAAGCCGCAGGCGTCGCTACGCTGATTGACGGCGCACAGGCCGTGATGCATGCAAAAGTCGACGTGCAGGATCTGGACTGCGACTTTTATCTGTTCTCCGGCCATAAAATATACGGGCCTTCCGGCATCGGCATCCTGTACGGGCGTAAAGCCATGCTGGATCAAATGCCGCCGTGGGAAGGGGGCGGATCGATGATCGCCACCGTCAGCCTGACCGCCGGCACCACCTACGCCGCCGCGCCGTGGCGCTTTGAGGCAGGCTCGCCGAATACCGGCGGCATCATGGGCCTTGGCGCGGCGCTGAAATGGGTGGAAGCGCTGGGGCTGGATAACATTGCGCAGCGCGAGCAGACGCTGATGCGCTACGCGATGGACAAGCTGGCTTCCGTGCCGGATCTGGTCATTTACGGCCCGCAGCATCGCGCAGGCGTGATCGCCTTTAATCTGGGCAAGCATCACGCCTATGACGTGGGCAGCTTCCTGGATCGCTACGGTATCGCCATTCGTACCGGTCACCACTGCGCCATGCCGCTGATGCATCACTACGACGTCCCGGCGATGTGTCGTGCTTCCTTTGTTTTGTATAATAGCGAGGAAGAGGTCGACCGCCTGGCGGCAGGCCTGACACGTATACATATGCTGCTGGGCGGTTAAACCGCCCAGGCAAAGGAGAACTGCATGGCAACACTGCCCGATAAAGAGAGACTGGTTCGCAACTTTTCCCGCTGCGCCAACTGGGAAGAGAAGTATCTCTATGTGATTGAACTGGGCGCGAAACTGCCTGCGCTGCCGGACTCGCTGCACCAGCCGGAGAATACCATTTCCGGCTGCCAGAGCCAGGTCTGGATCGTGATGGAACTGGACGAGCAGGGCCGCGTGCTGCTGCAGGGCGACAGCGACGCCGCTATCGTTAAAGGGTTGATTGCCTTGGTGTTTGTGCTTTACCAGCAGATGACCCCGGCGGAAATTCTCGATTTTGACGTGCGGCCGTGGTTCAGCGAGCTGGCGCTTACCCAGCACCTGACGCCGTCGCGCTCGCAGGGTCTGGAAGCGATGATCCGTGCTATTCGCCAGAAAGCGCAGGACAGTATCAGCCGCTAAGTTGCTACACTTCTCGACAGGCTTCCCGTCATGATGACGGGAAGTGTTGTTTACCTGGCGAGAAATAAAAATGAAAACTCTACTCCTCTCTTCGTTATTTTTTTTCTTCTCTCTGGCGCGTGCGGCCGATTATCCGCTTCCCGCCGCCGACAGCCGTTTAATTGGCGAAAACCAGCTTTATACCGTGCCGGATGACGGGCGCTCGCTGGAAAGCATTGCCGCGCACTTTCAGACGGGCCTGTTAGGGATGCTGGAAGCCAACCCCGGCACCGATCCCTGGCTGCCGAAAGCGGGATCGAAACTGGTTATCCCTACGCAGATGCTGCTGCCCGATACCAAAAGGGAAGGGATCGTGGTCAACGTGGCCGAGCTACGGCTCTACTATTATCCAAAAGATGAAAATAAGGTGGTCGTTTACCCGATAGGCATTGGCCAGCTTGGCGCCAACACGCCTGCGATGGTGACGCGCATCAGTCAGAAGATCCCTAACCCCAGCTGGACGCCCACGCCGAATATCCGCAAGCGCTACGCGGCGGAAGGCAAAACCTTGCCAACGACCATACCCGCCGGGCCGGATAACCCAATGGGGCTGTATGCGCTGCGCCTGGCTTACGGCAAAGGCCACTATCTGATCCACGGCACCAACGCGGATTTCGGCATTGGGATGCGGGTCAGCTCCGGCTGTATCCGCCTGCGGCCTGACGATATCGAAAACCTGTTTAACAGCGTGCCTGAAGGCACCCGCGTGCAGATTATCAATCAGCCCGTTAAGTACGCCACAGAGCCGGACGGCAAGCGCTATATCGAAGTCCATCAGCCGCTGTCCCACAGCGAGAAGGACGATCCACAAACGATGCCGATTGCGCTGACCGCGCAAACCAAAAAATTTGTAGGCAGCGCGCTGAGCGATAGTCAGGTTATTAAGGAAGCATTAAAAAGACGTGCGGGATTGCCGGTGCTGGTGAATAAGGGCGAAACGTCGGCGTCTGAGAGCGTCCCAGAAGCGCTTTAAGCGATTATCTTCGTGAAGCGAGGGCGGAAGTGGGCAGAAAGCCATAAAAGGGCTGCAACGCATTCTGAAGCCTTCGCGCTTTAAGCGCTAACGCAAAGCGATGGCCAGAGCTGGGGGCGGGGCCCGGAACGCACTCTGCAGCCGCAAAGCGGGGCTGGAATGGGGGGCAGTTAAAAATGGGCGGGAACGTATTCTGCAGCCGCGAAGCGAGGCTGGACGGGGAACAGTTATAAACGGCCCGGAACGCTTTCTGCAGCCGTGAAGGCGACAGGCAAAAAAAATGGCGCACAATGTGCGCCATTTTTAAACCAGAACTCTTACTTACGGTAAGAGTGAGCCTGGTTGTCCAGACGCTGGTTAGCGCGTGCTGCGTCGTCTTTAGCAGCCTGAACGTCAGAACGGATTGCGTTCACGTCGTTGCTCAGCTGGTCAACTTTAGCGTTCAGAGTCTGAACGTCGGTAGACAGCTGGTCGATTTTAGCGTTGCTTGAGCAACCGGCCAGCAGAGTAGAACCCAGGATTACCGCGCCCAGTACCAGTTTAGTACGATTCATTATTTATACCCTCTAGATTGAGTTAATCTCCATGTAGCGTTACAAGTATTACACAAAGTTTTTTCCAATGAGAATAAATTTTTGGTTAGAACGTGCTTAAATTTGATCGTTCGCTCAAAGAAGCACCGTCTTTACGAAAAAGCCCAAAAAATTTAGCGAAAACAGACGATTTCAATCGGACTTATCTCGCCTTACAGCGCAATTGAATAGTTAATCTCGATTGGAATTTTTAGAAAAACCTTTGAGCTAAGCTGTAAAAAAAGCGCCACTCAGGGCGCTTTTTCACTACAAGGCGTAATCTTTGATTACAGAACGTGCACAGACGCGGTATTCGTGGTTCCGCTTGGCACCAGTGCGCCAGAAACCATCACCACGACATCGCCTTTACGACCGTAGCCGCTGGCGATAGCCGCTTCTTTACCGATACGGTAAAAATCATCGGTAGAAGCGATTTCTTTTACCACGGACGCCACAATGCCTTTGCTCAGGATCAGCTGACGCGCGGTCTGTTCGTTGGTGGTTAACGCCAGGATAGTCGCGTTCGGGAAATATTTGCGTACGGACTTGGCTGACTTACCGCCTTCGGTTGCCACCACAATCAGCGGCGCTTCCAGCTTCTCGGCAGTTTCTACTGCGCCACGGCACACGGCTTCCGTGATGCGCATTTTGCGGCTGTCATGCTGAGAGTCGATACGGCTTTTCATCACGCGATCGGTACGTTCGCAGATGGTAGCCATAATGGTGACGGATTCCAGCGGGTATTTACCCTTGGCGCTTTCGCCAGAGAGCATAACCGCATCGGTGCCGTCCAGGATGGCGTTAGCCACGTCGCCCGCTTCTGCACGGGTAGGGCGTGGGTTTTTGATCATCGAGTCCAGCATCTGCGTAGCGGTAATTACCACTTTGCGTGCGCGGTTACATTTCTTGATCATCATCTTCTGCGCGAAAATCACCTCTTCAACCGGGATTTCCACACCCAGGTCGCCGCGCGCCACCATGATGCCGTCGGAAGCGTCCAGGATCTCATCAAAATTGTTCAGGCCTTCCTGATTTTCAATTTTAGAGATGATCTGAATATGCTCGCCGCCGTTCTGCTTCAGGTGCTCGCGAATTTCCAGCACGTCAGAACGCTTGCGGATAAAGGAGGCGGCAACAAAATCCACGCCCTGTTCGCAACCAAAAATCAGGTCACGCTTGTCTTTTTCGGCCAGCGCTGGCAGCTGGATAGAAACGCCAGGCAGGTTAACGCCTTTGTTTTCGCCCAGATCGCCGTTGTTCAGTACCTTACAAACCACGTGGTTTTCGGTCACTTCGGTGACTTCCATGCCGATCAGGCCATCGTCCACCAGGACGGTGTTGCCGATAGAGAGATCGGAAGTGAAGCCAGAATAGGTCACCGCCACGCGCTCGCTGTTGCCGATAACGGACTGGTCGGTGGTGAAGGTAAAGGTCTGACCGGCTTTCAACGACACGTCCGCGCCGCCTTCCAGCTTCATGGTACGAATTTCTGGCCCTTTGGTGTCCAGCAGAATAGCGGCCTGCTTGCCGGTTTTGCTCATCACCGCGCGCAGGTTAGCGATACGCTTACCGTGCTCATCGTAATCGCCGTGAGAGAAATTCAGACGCATAACGTTCATGCCCGCGTCCAGCAGGTTGGTCAACATTTCTTCCGATTCGGTTTTTGGACCGATAGTACAAACAATCTTGGTCTTTTTCATGACGAGTCATCTGTTAAGTTGTGATGGATGAAATAAAGCGTAATCCCGGTGATTGGGGGTGCGACCGCCCGAGCGGCGAACTGCGATACAGCTTAAGGATAGGTGACAGAAAAAAAGCGTGCAGAGGAAGTTTAAACGCGGTTTTGGCGCAGGCGCAAAGATCGGTTGCGCAACCAGCTATCGTTTTTGCTAAAGGGCCAACCATACGCTGAAACCATTCAAGTGAAACAACGTTTCGTATTATAGCTACTCAGCCCATTGAAAACCAATTAAAAAGTAGGCCGGAACGGGGGAAAGCTTGCACCAGATCAGATTGTTGCGCAAAAAAAGGCGGTGGCCGGGCGCAGAAAGAGCCATTCGGGGGCGAGAAAGGGCAGCGCGGTGAAGTAAAGCGTTACGGGAAAAAGCAGCAGACCGAAGCGAAACATTATGGAAGATAAATAGCACGTTGAAACAAGTGATTACACAAAACAGCGGCGTGGAAAGACGTGACGGGAGAAAGCAGAAGATGGTGCGTTCTAGAGGACTCGAACCTCCGACCCCCACCATGTCAAGGTGGTGCTCTAACCAACTGAGCTAAGAACGCAAGATGGTGCGTCCGAGTGGACTCGAACCACCGACCCCCACCATGTCAAGGTGGTGCTCTAACCAACTGAGCTACGGACGCACTGTGGTGCGTTCTAGAGGACTCGAACCTCCGACCCCCACCATGTCAAGGTGGTGCTCTAACCAACTGAGCTAAGAACGCATCATGCTGTCTGAGTGACAGCGGGGACGAATATTAACGACAGCCCTGGCGGCTTGCAAGCAGAAATCGCTATTTTCGGTGCGACTGCTGCGCAACTGTGCGAAGCGCAGCATTTTTAAACATCCGGTTTAAATGAAGATGTTAGCGGGCCGCGCGTGCCAGCAGCTGCGCTTCAGGCTGCCGCTGCAACCGCAGAATACGCCAGACCATCATAATCGCGCTGGAGGTCAGGCCAATAATAAAGCCTGTCCAGAAGCCCGCCGGGCCCATCGGCGCCACCACCCAGTCCGTCAACGCCAGAATGTAGCCGCTGGGCAGGCCCAGCACCCAGTAAGCGATAAAAGTGATAAAAAAGATGGCGCGCGTATCTTTATAGCCGCGCAAAATGCCGCTGCCGATAACCTGAATCGAATCGGAAAACTGATAAATTGCGGCCAACAGCATCAGCTGAGCCGCCAGCGCCACCACGGCCGGATTCTGATTATAAAGCAGCGCGATTTGCTCGCGAAACACCACCGTGAACAGCGCCGTCAGCAGCGACAGCGACATGCCCACGCCCTGCGCCGTCCATGCCGCTACGCGAGCGCCTTCGGTCGAGCCCTGACCAAGCCGGAAACCCACGCGGATAGTGGTGGCTGCGCCAAGAGAAAGCGGCAGTACAAACATCAGCGAGCTGAAGTTCAGCGCTATCTGGTGACCCGCCACCTCGACGATGCCCATCGGCGACACCAGCAGCGCGACGACGGCGAACAGCGTCACCTCAAAGAACAGCGCCAGCGCGACGGGAAGGCCGAGTTTAAAGAGGCGGGAAAGCGCTTTCGCATCGGGCGGACTGAACCGATCCGCCAGGCGGATATCGCGCATGGAAGAGGCGCGCGAAACCCATATTTTCATCGCGATAAACATTACCCAGTACACGGACGCCGTCGCCACGCCGCAGCCGACGCCGCCAAGCGCGGGCATCCCGAAATGGCCGTAGATAAAAATATAGTTAACCGGAATATTCACCAGCAGCCCGAGAAAACCCATCACCATGCCCGGCTTGGTTTTGGCGAGGCCTTCGCACTGGTTGCGCGCGGTCTGGAAAAACAGATAACCCGGCGCTCCCCACAGCAGCGCATGAAGATAGCCTACGGCTTTATCCGCCATCACGGGATCGATATTTTGCATAGAACGGATAACATAGCCGGCGTTATACAGCACAACCATAACCAGCAGGGAAGCGAAGGCGGCCAGCCAGTACCCCTGACGAACCTGGAAAGCGATACGATCGCGGCGGCCCGAGCCGTTGTACTGCGCCACAACCGGCGTGAGCGAAAGCAGCAAACCGTGGCCGAACAGAATGGCGGGCAGCCAGATAGATGTGCCGACCGCAACGGCAGCCATATCCGTTGCGCTGACGTCGCCGGCCATCACCGTATCCACAAAGCCCATAGCGGTTTGCGCAACCTGCGCAAAAATTACCGGAATTGCCAGCGCCAGCAATTGACGCGCCTCGGTCAGATACTTCTGCACATATACACCTGTTTTTTAACTGAAGGGAGAAAGACTATTTGGTATAGTTTTAAGATCAGACAAGAATAGCGAAAAATCCACCGAGGTCATAATTATGTTTACCGGTATTGTGCAGGGCACCGCAGAGGTGTTGGCAATTGAAGAGAAACCGAATTTTCGCACGCATATCGTCCGCCTGCCGGACGAGCTGCTGCCGGGACTGGAGCTGGGCGCTTCCGTATCTCACAATGGCTGTTGCCTGACGGTGACCGGGGTTGACGGCAACCGCGTCAGTTTTGACCTGGTAAAAGAGACGCTGCGTATTACCAACCTGGGGGATTTAAAGCCCGGTGATATTGTTAACGTAGAGCGCGCGGCGAAATTCAGCGATGAAATCGGCGGCCATTTAATGTCCGGTCATATTATGACTACCGCCGAAATCTGCAAAATCCTGACGTCTGAAAATAACCGCGAAATATGGTTTAAGCCGCAGGACAGCGAGCAGATGAAATATATTCTGCATAAAGGCTTTATTGGGATTGACGGCATCAGCCTGACGGTTGGCGAAGTCACCAAAAGCAAATTCTGCGTGCATCTGATCCCGGAAACGCTGGCAAGAACCACGCTGGGCGGCAAGCGGCTGGGCGACAGAGTGAATATTGAAATCGATCCGCATACCCAGGCGATTGTGGAAACCGTTGAGCGCGTGCTGGCGCAGCGTGAAGCGGCGCTGCTGGCGGCGGCCGCTGCGGAAATTCAGCCGGAAGAGTAATAAACAAGGTCGGCTTAGTGGCCGACCTTGTCCGCTAGTGCGGTACGCGCAATCCGCCCTCTTTACCGTGGGTAAAGACCACCTGCCAGAGCTGAATATCCCGCGCGCGGAAAGCGCCCGCACAGGCGTTAAGGTAGTAGCTGAACATGCGCTTAAAGCGTTCGCCATATTTATCCGCCAGCTGCGGCCACGCCGCTAAAAAGCGCTGGTGCCAGGCCATCAGCGTCAGATCGTAATCCGCCCCAAAGTTGTGCCAGTCTTCCATCACAAAATGCGGTTCGTGCGCCTCGGCAATATGGCGTACGGAAGGCAGGCAGCCGTTAGGGAAAATATATTTATCGATCCACGGATCGACATTATCGTCCGTTTTGTTCGCACCAATGGTATGCAGCAAAAAGATGCCGTCCGGCTTCAGATTGCGATCGACCACGTTAAAATAAGTGGCGTAATTTTTTGGCCCGACGTGCTCAAACATACCAACGGAAACGATGCGGTCAAACTGCTGATCGAGGTCACGGTAATCCTGTAGCAGGATGGTGACGTCCAGCCCTTCACCACGTTGCTGCGCCAGCTTCTGCTGCTCGGCGGAGATCGTCACGCCTGTCACCTTGACGTTGTAATGCCGCGCCGCATAAGCCGCCAGCCCGCCCCAGCCGCAGCCGATATCAAGCAGCGACATCCCGGGTTCCAGCTGAAGTTTCTCGCAGATCATTTTTAATTTAGCCTGCTGCGCCTGCTCCAGCGTTTCCGCCTCTTTCCAGTAGCCGCAGGAATATTGCATGTAGGGGTCAAGCATCAGCGTAAAAAGGTCATTACCAAGGTCATAATGCTCTTTGCCGACAATCCAGGCGCGCTTGCGGGATTGCAGGTTGGTGAGGCGCGCGGCGGCGATGCGCAGCGTATCTTTAAAATGGCGAGGAAGCTGCTGATCCAGCTTAGCCAGCAGCACGCGGTGAAAAAACATATCCAGCTGCTCGCACTCCCACCAGCCGTCCATATAGCTTTCGCCCAGGCCCAGCGACCCTTCCTGCATCACCCGTTTAAAAAAATCGGGATGGGTCACCTGAATATCCCAGGGACGGGTGCCGTTAATTTCGATATCCGCGTTGCGTAACATTTCCTGGGCGATTCGATACCACTGATTTTCTTCCAGGCTCACTTCTTCTATACACGATGAACTCATAGCTTCTCCATCACCCTTCGTGATTGAAACCTGAGAAAAAGAATCATCAATTTCCACAGGGTTTGAGAAAACGCACGCTTAGCCGTGCGCCTGATATCCGGCGTTACAGAGGATTGAACTGAAACCTACAGAATGAGGGTGACGCCTGCCACAAAAGAGAACACCCGGACAACCCTGTCAGGAATCAAAAAAATGATACAAAGTTGTTATGAATTATTGCCTGAAATTGAGTATATGCTCACCTCAGGCAATATTCAACGCCTTATCGTTAGGACGCTAACTAAATAGATTCAGCCAGTTAACGACGGCTCTGAGCGTGGTTCAGGGGAGCGTTGGCTAACGTCGTCCTTTGTAAAATATAGCCAATAATTGTCAAAAACACAGTACTGAGCATGACCAGCGACGTCGTGGCGAGCGGGTTAGCAATAAAACCGGAAACAATCATGCTGGCGACGAAGCAGAGACCAAGCTGCAGCGTGTTTTGCAGCGCGGCTGCTTTACCGCTGGCCTGCGGAAAAGGCAGCAGCGCATTCGCCACCACAATCGGATAGATAGCGCCGTTGGCCAGCGCCATACCACAAAACGGCAGCAGCAGCGCCCAGGTCGAAAGCGTTTCCACCTGTGCGGCGATGAAAAACGCGCCCACGCTGAGGGCATACAGCGTCAGCAGCCAGGGCAGCAGCGAAGCGCCTTCGGTCTGCTTCAGCAGCGCCCGACAGCCGTAGCCGCCGGCGAGAAAGGCCAGCGTCTGCGGCACATAGCTAAGGCCGATATCGCCCGGCGACATGCCCAGTTCGGCCAGAATAAATGGCGAACCGGTCAGCCAGGCGAAAAAGCTGGCGGAGCAGGCGGCGTAAATCAGCACGTTGCCGCTCCAGATCGGCGACTTCAGCAGCGTGAAGAAACCCACTTTCGCCTCTTCCTTATGCTCTTTTGGAGCAGGCGTCGACAGAAAAAGCGTGGCGACCAGCAGGATCAGGGCCAGCAGCAGCAGCGCCAGGAAAATCGACCGCCAGGCAAAGTGGTTCAGCAGCCAGGCACCCAGCAGCGGGGCCAGCGCCGGCGACAGCGCCACCAGCGGCATAATAGTGGCAAACACGCGGTTGGCCTGCGCGCCGGAATAGCGATCGATCACCAGCGCCTGCCAGCTGACGGCGGCGGCGCAAATGCCTACCGCCTGTAAAAAGCGCAGCGTCAGCAGCATGGTGGTGGATTCCGCCCACCACATTGCGCCGCAGCTGACGGCAAACAGCCCCAGCCCCATCAACAGCACCGGCTTGCGGCCAATGCGGTCGGAAAGCGGCCCCCAGAACAGCTGCGCGCTGGCAAACCCGGCCAGGAACAGACTGAGGCTGGCGCTGATGACGCCCGCTTCGGTTTGCAAATCCTGCTGCATCGCCGTAAAGGCGGGCAGATACATATCGGTGGCAAGAAAACCCGCAACGCTGAGCAGCGCGAGGTAAAGTAAAAATCCTTTCGACGGCATGAGATTTTGCTCTTTTTTATCAGGTGAATAGCGGACGGCAGTGTAAAAGAGTGCGATAGCGGTTGTGAAACGGTAATATTTGCGTCTTGCGTTCAAAAATTTTGCAGGAAGAATATGTGGTCAGAACACTCGCTTGAGGTGATTGATGCGGTCGCCCGAACCGGCAGCTTTACCGCCGCAGCGGCGGAGCTGCATCGCGTTCCGTCCGCCATCAGCTATACCGTGCGCCAGCTGGAAGAGTGGCTGGCGGTGCCGCTGTTCGAGCGGCGTCACCGGGACGTGGTCTTAACGGCGGCGGGCGAGGTCTTTATTCAGGAAGGGCGGAGTGTTATCAAAAAAATGCTTGCCACGCGACGCCAGTGTCAGCAGGTCGCCAACGGCTGGCGCGGCCAGCTGAATATCGCCGTCGATCGTATTGTTAAAACCGCGCGTACGCGCCAGCTGGTGGTGGATTTTTACCGACATTTTCCCGATATGGAACTGCATCTTTCGCCGGAAGTATTCAACGGCGTATGGGATGCGCTGGCCGACGGCCGGGTCGACGTGGCGATAGGCGCGACGCAGGCCATTCCGGTCGGCGGACGCTTCGCCTTTCGCAATATGGGAATGCTCAACTGGCGCTGCGTGGTGAAGGCGGATCATCCGCTTGCGCAACACCGGGAGAAGGTTAGCGAGGAGGCGATCCGGGAGTGGCCTTCGCTGGTGCTGGAAGATACCTCGCGCGCGCTGCCGAAAAGAACCACCTGGACGCTGGATAATCAGCGACGGCTGGTCGCGCCGGACTGGGAGAGCGCGTTTGATTGCCTGCTGGCCGGGCTGTGTGTCGGCATGGTGCCGGGGCATCTTGCGCAACCGCTGCTGCAAAACGGCTCGCTGTGCGAACTGAGGCTGGATCCGCCTTTTCCGGATAGCCCCTGCTGCGTCAGCTGGTCGGAACAGCAGGCGTCGCCAGCGCTGCGCTGGCTGCTGGATTATTTAGGCGAAACGGAAACGCTGAACAGCGAATGGCTGCGGGAGGCGTAAAAGACGGGCGGCGGATGGCCGCCCGTGCGCTTAGCGACGGTAGTCGAGGAAAGGGCCGTCCGCTACGGAGCGACGTTCAATCAGCGTCGGATGCACTTCAATCGTCTGCGGCTCTTCGCGTTTGCTGGTAATACGATCGAGCAGCATATTGAAGGCCGTTGCGCCCAGACGCTCTTTCGGCTGGTGGACGGTGGTCAGCGCGGGGGTAAAGTAGCGCGAGTTGCGCACGTTATCATACCCGATCACCGAAATATCCTGCGGTACGCGCAGGCCCATCTCGTCTGCGGCGCAAATCGCGCCCATTGCCATCACGTCGCCGCCGCAGAATACCGCGGTAGGACGCTGTTTTTGCGCCAGCAGCTGCTGCATAGCGCGATAGCCCGATTCCGGCTCAAAATCGCCCTGAACCAGCCACTCTTCGCGCAGCGTAATCCCCGCTTCGTTCAGCGCCTTGAGGAAGCCGGCATGACGACCGCCGCCGGTATTGCGCTCCATATGGCCCGGGATCACGCCGATATCGCGGTGGCCGCGATCGATCAGATAGCGGCCTGCCAGATAACCGCCTTCAAAAGCGTTATCGAGAATAGTGTCGGTAAAATCGCCGCGCGACTCGCCCCAGTCCATGACGACCATCGGGATGTTGCGGTGATCTTCCAGCATCTTAATCAGCTCATCCGGGTACTCGGCGCACATGACCAGCAGGCCATCGACGCGTTTTTGCGCCATCATCGACAGATAGGCCTGCTGCTTTTCCAGTTCGTTATGCGCGTTGCCCAAAATCAGCGTATAGCCTTTGGCAAAACAGCTGTGTTCGACCGCCTCAATAATTTCGGCGAAATAGGGCGCCTCGCTGGAGGTCGCCAGCAGGCCAATGGTTTTGGTGTTATTGACCTTCAGGCTGCGGGCCACGGCGCTGGGCGAATAGTGCAGCGCTTTGATCGCTGCCCAGACGGCTTCCCGCGTGTCTTCAGCGACAAAGCGGGTTTTATTAATGACGTGGGACACCGTGGTGGTTGAGACACCGGCGCGTTTGGCCACATCTTTTATGGTTGCCATGGAAAAAGACTCCTGCGCTGTTCAATAAGTCACTGAAAAGCGGTTTGTTAAACGATTGCCTGGAATGATGATAATCCTGATATAAGTTGCGCATAATTTGTTGCGGAATGGTTATACCAGGAGGGAGTTCAGGGTGGCGAAACAGACTTGAGCAGAGCGTCATGTCGGCTAAATGCCTGTTGCGCAACAAACCGTGGATTCTAACAAGAGCAGGCGCAGAACACGAGGGTTTTAGGGCAACAGGCGAACATTTTGCGCAAATAAGAGTAAACCGGCCCGGATCGTTTGCGCGATTCGGGCCTCCAGCCTGCTGAGTGGGCTAGCGGATAGTTTTCGGCGTCATGACGCGGCGAGCGCCGACGTAGTGCTGCTCCCAGTAATCTTCGCTGAGCATACTCACCTGGATATCCTTGCCGGTACGCGGCGACTGGATAAACTTGCCGTTGCCCAGGTAAACGCCAACGTGATCCGCCGAGGCGCGGCCGTTGATGCTGAAAAATACCAGATCGCCTTTTTCCAGCTCGTTGCGCTTGATCGAAGCCGCATCCCGCAGATGGTACATTTCGTTAGCGGTGCGAGGGATCTTAAACTTCACCAGATCTTTATAGGCATACCAGACCAGACCGCTACAGTCGAAACCGGTCTTGGGCGAGGTGCCGCCCCAGAGATAGGGCTTGCCCAGCTGGTTCATCAGCTTGCTCATCGCCGTTTCGCGGGCTTTCTGATAGCGGGCGCGATGCGCTTTGCTGAGCTTAAGCGGGGCCGAGGCCGAGCCGCTGGTTAAGGCTTCCGTCTCTTCGTTGCGCAAGCGATGACGACCATAGCGTTTCTTGGGCGGCAGCGCAGCGGCGACGGTCTGCGTTTTTTTGCGCAGCTTAAACTTTTTAGCAAGGGGCGAACGGCTTTTGGTTGGGCTGGCTTCTTTTACTTTACGTGTAGAGGTTTTCACCGGGCGGCGCTTGCGGCGATCGTCTTCACGAGCAGGCGTGGCGCTGTCTGCTTTGTGGTGGTCCGCTTTAACGGCAGCGTGTGGCGATGCGTGCGCCACAGACATAAACAGCTGGGCAAAGGCCAGCATCAGCAACGTGATGAGTAAACGCATCTTTACCATTAACAGTTTGTGCTCCCGCCAGTGGCAAGAGCATGGCTAAATAAGGAGATCTGCGCCTGGGCAGTCAGTCAGGACGATTCTAATCGAACTCTTTACTAAAAAGTAAGGCCTTTTTTGTTTCAATCGTCGCAAAGCGGTAAAAGCTGTAAAATTTAGCCTGTTCAAACATTTATCTGCGCAAATTTGCCGCTGATATTTACAGTTAACGCAGCACCGCCGGACCGAAAATGGTATTTTAACATTTTGTTTTCCGACCGTAGCGTCAGCGGGCGACTGAAAATGACATTTTCATCACGCTCGCAGACTCGCTACACTATACAGACACGAAGTAGCCGATTGAGGAAGGCATTTATGAGCACCATTGAGAAGATTGAGCGCCAGATCGCAGAAAACCCGATTCTGCTGTATATGAAAGGTTCCCCAAAACTGCCAAGCTGCGGCTTTTCCGCGCAGGCCGTACAGGCGCTGTCCGCCTGCGGCGAGCGTTTCGCCTATGTCGATATCCTGCAGAATCCGGAAATTCGTGCTGAGCTGCCTAAATACGCCAACTGGCCGACTTTTCCACAGCTGTGGGTAGACGGCGAGCTGGTCGGCGGCTGCGACATCATTATTCAGATGTTTCAGGCGGGCGAACTGCAGCAGCTGATCAAAGAGACGGCGCAGAAATATCCTTCTGACGCGGCAGAATAAAACGTTGCGCTAAGCGAAGAGACTATCGGACAGGCCTGACAATGCGTCAGGCCTGTTTTTTTTAGTCGAGGTTCGCCGTTTCCGCCAGCGGCCAGCCGCCCAGACGTTTCCAGCGATTAACCAGCTCACAGAACAGATCGGCCGTCTGCACGGTATCATACAGCGCGGAATGCGCCTGAGAACTGTCGAAAGGCATTCCGGCGGCCGTACAGGCTTTCGCCAGCACCGTTTGCCCCAGCACCAGGCCGCTCAGCGCGGCGGTATCAAAGGTGACAAACGGGTGGAAAGGATTACGCTTCAGCCCGGCTCTTTCCGCCGCGGCATTCATAAAATTCAGATCGAAAGTGGCGTTATGAGCCACCATGACGGCACGATTGCAGCCCTGATCTTTGATACCTTTGCGCACGGCTTTAAAGATGGCGTGCAGCGCTTCGTACTCGCTGACCGCGCCGCGCAGCGGATTGGCAGGATCGATGCCGTTAAAGGCCAGCGCTTCGGGTTGCAGAACAGACCCTTCGAACGGCTCAACGTGAAAATGGAGCGTTTCGTCTTTCTCCAGCCAGCCATCGTCGTTCATTTTCAGCGTGACGGCGGCCACTTCCAGTAAGGCGTTGGTTTTGGCGTCGAAACCGGCGGTTTCAACATCGATCACTACCGGATAAAAACCGCGAAAACGGCTGCTGAGGGCGTTAAGTTCGTTCGATTCGGACATCAGGATCTCACAGGCGAAAATTGAGCGCGTATTATGGCAAATTTCGGCATGGGTTGCAGCAGGGGAAGGGGAAAGAAGGGTGCCGGGAAGGCACCCCGACGCGTTACGCGCCCAGGCCGTGGCCCGCGTGTTTGTTTTCGATCAGTTCGATTTTATAGCCGTCCGGATCTTCCACAAAGGCGATAATGGTGGTGCCGCCTTTAACCGGGCCGGCTTCACGAGTTACGTTGCCGCCTTCGTTGCGGATACGATCGCAGGTAGCCGCCACGTCGTCCACGCCCAGCGCGATATGGCCGTAGGCATCGCCCAGGTCATATTTATCCACGCCCCAGTTATAGGTCAGCTCAATCACCGCGCCTTCGCTCTCTTCGGTATAGCCTACGAAAGCCAGCGTGTATTTATATTCGGTGTTTTCACTGGTGCGCAGCAGGCGCATACCCAGAACTTTAGTATAGAAATCAACGGAGCGTTGCAGATCGCCAACGCGCAGCATGGTGTGAAGTAAGCGCATAACATCCTCTTTGAACAAACGTTATCATCCGATAACAAGCATAGCCTGAATTCCTGCTGATACGGGAACCAGCAGGCATTCCCGGCGGTAAAACGGCCTTCAGGCCGTTTTACCCGCGTGAGAGAATAGCAGCTATAGCCTGGCGGAAACCAGGAAATGCGTGCTTTCTCGCGCCGTCAGACGTCGGACGGCGATAAAACCCGCAGGCGCTTACAGGAACGGATAGTCCGTGTAGCCTTCCGCGCCGCCGCCGTAAAAGAGTTCTGGGCGTTGCTCGTTCAGCGGCGCGTTCTGCCGCAGGCGCTCGACCAGATCCGGATTGGCGATGTAGTCGCGGCCAAAGGCTACGGCGTCGATCAGGCCTTGTTCAATCAGCGCTTCCGCTTTCTCAGCGCTGTAGCCGCCTGCGCCCACAATCACGCCGGGATAAGCGGCGCGGATCGCCTCGCGGAAGGCATCGCTGTAAGGCTTGCCGCCCGCCCAGTCCGGTTCTGAAATATGCAGATAGGCCAGATTGCGCTTCGCCAGCTCGCCGATGTAGTAAAGCGCGGCGGCTTCCTGATCTTCGCCGTTATCCAGACCGTTAAACGGCCCGAGCGGCGAAATACGAATGCCGATCCGGTCGGCGCGCCAGCCGTCAATGGCCGCATCCACCACTTCCAGCGCAAAGCGCGTGCGATTTTCCATGCTGCCGCCGTAGGCATCCGTGCGCTGGTTAGACGCGGGCGAAATAAACTGATGCATCAGGTAACCATGCGCGGAATGCAGCTCCACCAGGTCAAAATCCGCTTCGCGCGCGTTGATCGTGGCCTGACGGAAATCGTTGATCACGTCGTCGATCTCATCCAGACGCAGCTCGCGCGGCGTGGAGGTCGCTTCACGGATCGTCCGGCCCTGGTCATCGCGCAGAGAGGTGCGGGTTTCGGCATTAATGGCGGAAGCCGAAACGGGCGCTTTACCTTCCGGTTGCAGGCTGCTGTGGGAGATGCGTCCGGTATGCCAAAGCTGTACCGAACTGTGGCCGCCTTCCTGATGGATACCGGCATTAATCGCTTTCCACGCGGCGATCTGCTCGGCGGTATGCAGGCCTGGCGCGCCGGCGTAGCCTTTTGCCTGGAAGGAGATCTGCGTGGCTTCGGTGATGACCAGTCCGGCGCTGGCGCGCTGGCGATAGTATTCACCCATCAGCGGCGTAGGAATATCGCCCGGTTCGATGCTGCGCAGGCGCGTCAGCGGCGCCATAAAGATGCGGTTGGGCACCACAATCGCGCCAAGTTTTAAAGGGGTAAAAAGTTTTTTCAGCTGCATTTATCGCTCCTGGGAAACCGGCTGCCAACCGCCGATACGGCGGTGGCAAAGCCAAAATTTTCAGTGACTATTGAGCGTAGTAGAGAAATTGCCGCTACCTGCAACGGTACGGCACGATCGGATCATATCCAGCGCGGGCTGGTACTCTTTGGTTTCAATATTCATCATTCCCAGCAGCGTATGGAAAACGTTGTCCTGCGACACCGCCGCGCCGGAAGCCTGCCGCAGGCAGGTACTATTGATGCCAAAGGCGCTGGCGTAGCCGTCAGAAAGCCACAGCAGAAAGGGAATATGCGTCTGCTGAGTGGGCGCAATCAGATAAGGCGCGCCGTGCAGATACATCCCGCGTTCGCCCAGCGATTCACCGTGATCGGAAAGATAAATCAGCGCGACGTTGTAGCGGCTGCTGTAGGTCTTCAGCAGGCCGATGGTGTCATCCAGCATTGAATCGGTATAGACGAGCGTATTGTCATAGGTATTGACCAGCGCCTGGCTGTCACAGTCCTGGATCTGGTTACTGTCGCAGGTCGGAGTAAAGGGCCTCTTGTCTGCCGGATAGCGCCGGTAGTAAGCCGGGCCGTGGCTGCCCATCTGATGCAGCACAACTACCGTGTCGTTTTTCATGCTGTCCAGATAGCGATCCAGCCGCCACAACAGCACGTCGTCAAGGCAGTAATCGTCACGGCAAAAGTTCTTCAGCTGCCAGCGCGTCATGTCGGTATGCGGCACGCGGTCACAGGCGCCCTTACAGCCGCCGTCGTTTTCCCGCCACAGCACGCTGACGCCCGCATGGGCCATTACGTCCAGTAGCCCTTCCTGATGGCGCGCCAGGCTGGCATCGTAATGCTCGCGCGGCATATTGGAAAACATACAGGGTACGGAAATGGCCGTTTCCGTCCCGCACGAAGTGGCGTTGGGATAATAGATGACGTTATCTTTTGCCAGCTTCGGATTAGTGTTGCGCACATAGCCGCCGAGTGAAAAATTTTCCGCCCGCGCCGTTTCGCCCAGCACAAACACCACCAGCGTTTTTTTCTGCTGCGCTAAAATCTGCGGGCCTTTACGTGCATCCTGGCCGATTTTAATCAGCGTGCGATCGCCGTCAAACCAGCGATTATCAATATAGTGGCCAATGCCGCTGACGATATTGACCGGCGTAATCATCTTCACCAGGCCTTTATTGTTACGGATAAGCGAGGCGTAATCTTTATAAAACAGCGCGGCGACCAGCAGGATCGCCAGCAGCGCAGCCAGGGCCGTGCCGGTGCGAAAAGCGATATTCATCCACCATGGACGCCGCGTTACAATCCTGACTCGCCAGATAAGCAGCGCGGGTAGCAGGCCCAGCAGAAGCAGCCAGAGGATATAGCGCAGGCTGAACAGGGCGGTCGCTTCCTGCAGATCCGTTTCAAACACGTTCTGGATCATATTGGTGTCGATAACGGTGCCAAAGCTGTAAATAAAATAGTTGGCCGCCGCGCTGACGATAGCCAGAAAAATTAACAGGGGTTTTCTGATCCACGGCAGGGCGGCCACGCTAAAAATAAACAGAAATCCGCAGAACAGCACCAGCGGCATGGTGGCAGCGAAAAAATAATCCTTCAGCTCGCTGTAAGGGATACGCTCCCACGCGTGAAAAAAGAACAGCGCATTCGGGATAAGCGTAAAAAACAAGGCAGCATAAAAGTTAAAACTGATTTCATTGCAGCGTAAAGCAGTCAGCTTCATAAAGGTTCATCAGCAGTAAGCGGTGAATGAGCATAGCTTTGTTAGCACAATTAAACATTAACTGAGGCTAAACGATGTTAAAAGACTAACATTAATATTACATTTAAATTTTCCCTGCATCCTGCATAAGGAGCGACGTTGGCCGAACAACTGGAGTTTTTCCCCGTTCCCAGCCCGTGCCGGGGGATCTGTCAGAGCGACGATCGCGGCTACTGCCGTGGCTGCCTGCGTAGCCGCGAGGAGCGCTTTAACTGGATGAAGTTCAGCGATGCGCAAAAACGCGAGGTGCTGCGGCTTTGTCGTCTGCGCTGGCAACGACTGTATCGTGTCGGCAAACCGGCCGAGCCGGACGAACCGGAACAGCCTTCTTTGTTTTAGTAGACAGATTCTTATGCAGTTCTGCAAATAGCGGCCAGGCTTATAGCTTCCACAGCAAAATGTGAGGAAGTGTAATGAGACGTATAAACCTGCTTATGGTATCGCTGGCCTTTTGCGGCCTGGCCCAGGCCGCCAGCGAAAAAGTCGATATCAGGCTTGCCACCCCTGAAGGCGCGGGCGACAGTATTGGCCAGGTAACGATAGCAGAAACGGCCTATGGCCTGAGCTTTACGCCGCAGCTGAAAGATTTACCTGCGGGTATTCACGGCTTTCACGTACACGCCAACGGCAGCTGCGATCCAAAAACCACCGACGGGAAAGCGGTTGCCGCAGGCGCGGCGGGCGGCCATCTCGATCCGCAAAAAACCGGCAAGCATCTGGGACCGTGGCAGGATGGCCATCTGGGCGATTTACCGGCCCTTTATGTGAGCGCCGACGGCACGGCGACCTATCCGGTGCTGGCGCCGCGCATTAAAAAACTGTCGGATATTAAAGGCAAAGCGCTGATGGTGCATGCCGGCGGCGATAACCATGCCGATCATCCTGCGCCGTTGGGCGGCGGAGGCGGCCGTTTCGCCTGCGGGGTGATCTAACCAAACCGCCGCCGCTCGTCGCGGCGGCAGGTTTATTGCTTAACGCACCACGCTAATATGATCGACTTCGATTTCGGTATGCCCGCCATTTTTATCCACGTCGCCGACCACGCGCACGGTTTTGCCAATCGCTACGTGATTGTCTTCCCACTCGTCATCATCAATGTCGATGCGGATTTTCCCGGTGCTGTCCTGCAGCCAGTAAAGATCGTCGTCGCCTGCATGTCCGGTGATTTTGCCTGTCAGCACCACGCGAGTATCATCGCGCAGCGTTTTCGCCTCTTTAACCGTGACGGTTTTTGCCGCGTGAGCATAAGCCGGCAGAGAACAGGCGAGCAGAAGAACGGTAGCCAGAATTTTTTTCATCATGATCCCTCATTCGTTAAACTCCATGTAAGCGTGGCCCAGTATAAATGAAAAATTCGGTGTTATGTCAATGTCGAAGCCTGCTGCAGCTGTGAGAGCGAGCAGTAAAGCCGCCAGGCAATACCCGCCAGTTCCGTTTCGCTTTTTGTTTTGCCCGCCGCCAGCAGATCCAGATTTTCCTGCAGTTCCTTTAACGTCTCTTCCAGCGCGTGCTGCTGTACGCCTTTACCGCTGATAATACGATGCAGATTGCTCAGCATGGCGTCCCGCACCGCCAGCAGTGCGGGCGAATCACACTGCCAGTCGCGCAGCTGCCAGACAATGTGCGAACAGTTCAGCAACACCACGCCCCAGCGCAGCAGCCACAGCCTGGCCGGCTCGTCACGGCTGGCGTTCAGCTGGTTGACCCGATAGTAAATCAGCGACTCAAAGCGGCTCTGGCTAAGGTGCGGCCTGCGGCTGAGCTGATCGAGAAACTCGCGGCGCAGCGCCCGGATATGGCGGCGGCTGCGCCGCTTGTCGGAACTGGGCCGCAAAATAAGAAAAGCCAGCCACGCAAGCAGCACGCCGCACACCTTGGCGATATTATTGTTAATAAAGCTTTGATAGTCATAGGTGGGCGGATTGGTAACGGCAAGAAACGAGCCGCCAAACACAATCAGCTGGCCCCACAGCGCGGCGCGCTTTTTCTGCTGCACCTTGAAAAGCTGTAGCGTGACCAGCAGCGGAAACAGCAGCAGCAAAAACTGCCACAGCACGCTGATTTGCACCATCAGGCCGAACTTGATGATAAAGCTGAACACGGAAAGCAGCAGCAGCGTTTTCAGCAGCAGCGACACGCTGCTGACGGGCGAAGGCACGGAGGAGTAGAGCACGCAGCTGATGGCGGCCAGCGTTAACGCTGCCGAGCCCGCATCCCACTGGGTGGCGATGGTAAAAGCGCAGCCCAGCACGATCACGCTAAAGGTGCGCAGGGCGCTCCAGCTGGCTTCCGCGCTGTCGCTGTGCCTGGCGAGCGCCGGGGCGGCGGGCGGTGCGAGGCGGGTATCGTCGTCGGCCTGTTCAAACAGCCGCAGCCAGCGGCGGATATTCAGCCACAGCCAGCAGAAATAGCGCAGACGATGCCAGAAAGCCTGATAGCGATAGTCGCTTTGATCCTGCGGCGCGGCGCTGGCGAGCAGTCGCGCCAGACGATATTTATCGCAGTCGGCGCTCGCCAGCTCATCCAGCAGCTGCTGTACAACGGTATAGAGGCCTTCCGGCGCGTCGGGCCAGTTCAGCAGCATTCGGCGCAGGCTGGAGATCACGCTGGTGAGGCGCAGCTGCTGATGCAGGATATAGTTCAGCACGTTGTTTTGCCGACGAAAGCGATAATGGCTCCAGAACGCCTGAATACGCAGCAGATTAAGCGTGAGGATCTGCCCAATAACGTTTTCATGCGCGCTACGCACATTATCGGTGCTTTCGCGTTGCAGCAGCAGTCGTCCATGATCCAGCAGGCGAAGATGCATCTCTTTCAGCGAGTTAATCAACGTCTCGCCGTCCGAGGTGCTGGGCAGGATCATCATCATCAGGCCGCCGCACAGGATGCCGGTAATCACTTCGCAAACGCGCGCCTGGGTAATCTCCCACAGATCGCCGATTTCCGTAATATTAACCGTGGTAAACACAATAATGGCGGCGGTGTAGCCCGCCAGGGAAAACGCATAGGCAACGTTATTTTGATAATGGTTCTGGATCCAGGTGCAGAGCGCCAGCCAGCCCGCGATAGCCAGCGCAAACAGCCAGGGTTCGTTCAGCGTATAGCCCGCGATCAGCAGCGCCGCGCCCGCGCCCAGCAGGCTGCCCGCAATCCTGCCCAAACTTTTGCTGATTACGCCGCCGACGGTCGGAAAACTCACCACAGCGGCGGAAGTCATCGCCCAGTAAGGCTCGTCCAGCGCCAGCGCATAGGCGATGCTCAGCGCCAGACACATCGCGAGGGCATTGCGCAACGCGTAGCGCCACTGGCCTCGGGTCGCTTTGATCCACGGCAGGTTTTGCCACTCCAGCCACTGCCAGTTCATGGCGCAACGGTGATGGTGCAGGTGGTGCCCGCTACCAGCGGCAAATCTTTTGGCCACGCGGCCAGGCGAATACGCACCGGCACGCGCTGCGCAAGGCGCACCCAGGGCACGTTCGGTTTGATATCGGGAATGAGTGAGCTGTCGCTTTCCACGCTTTGATCGTAAATAGCGCGGCCAATGCTTTCGACCTCGCCGTGCAGCACGCGGTTATCGCTGTAAAGCCGCACGGTCGCGCGATAGCCGGGACGAATATGGCGCAGCTTGGTCTCTTCAAAATAGCCCATCACATAAAAAGAGTGGCTGTCGACCAGCGCGAAGACCGGCGTTCCGCTGGTGGCATAGTTACCGGGCCGCACCACCAGATTGCTGATCCAGCCGTCGGTTGGCGCGGCGATTTGCGTCTGGGTCAGGTTCCAGCGCGCCTGTTCCAGCTGCGCCTGAGCGGCCTTTGCCGCCGCCGCCAGCGACTTCGCGTTCAGCTCGGCCGCATCCAAATCTTCTGCGGAAATCACGTTGCGTGGCAGGCTCTGACGCCGCCGCGACTCATGCTGAGCCTTCAGCAGATCGGCCTGTGCCTTCGTCAGCTGCGCCTCGGCGTTCAGCACCGCGATGCGATAAGGCTCGGCGTCCAGCGTCAGCAGCGGCGTGCCTTTGGTCACGAACTGGTTATCTTTTACCAGCAGCGTTTCAATGCGCCCGGAAACCTGCGGCGTGATATTAACCAGCTCGGCGCGCACCTTACCGTCCCGCGTCCACGGTGACTGCATATAAAAATTCCATAGCCACCAGCCTGCGCAAAGCGCGGCGGCGAAGAAGATCAGCGTTGAAAAATATTTTAGCGAGTTGAATTTCATACGAATGCCATCAGTAGCCACAGCGAAGCGCTGACGCAGAGAATAAACAGGGAAAGGTCGAGCAGGGTGGGATGCCAAATCTCGCCGGAATAGATCCAGCTGCGCAACACGGGGTGGATCAGCAGCCAGAGGAAAAACCCGGCCAGCACGGCTTTAAACAGCGGCGGAAAATAGAGCGACGCGCCGAAAACCAGGTCGGTTAGCGGCGAAACAGCCGCCGTAAAAGCATTGTTCACTTAAAGCACTCCTTGTTACCCAGGTCACAGCATAGCTGTAGATTGGCATTACGCTTAATGTGAATGATATTTGTATTCTGTCCTGTAAACTCGCAGAATAGCCTGGAATGAGGCTTGATAGCTAGCAAGCTAATTATAAGGAGAGGAAATTGGATACCCCATTAGGAACGGATCTCGCAAGACTGGTGCGCATCTGGCGATCGCTAATCGACCAGCGCCTGAAACCCCTGGAGCTGACGCAGACGCACTGGGTCACGCTGCACAATATTCATCAGCTGCCGCCGGAGCAGTCGCAGATCCAGCTGGCCAAAGCCATCGGCATTGAACAGCCTTCGCTGGTGCGCACGCTGGATCAGCTGGAAGAAAAAGGGCTGATTACCCGCACCACCTGCGCCAGCGATCGTCGCGCCAAGCGCATCAAGCTGACCGAGGAAGCGGCGCCGATCATTAGCGAAGTCGAGCATGTTATCGACGCCACGCGGGATGATATTTTGGCTGGTATCTCCCAGCAGGAGATCGACCAGCTGGTGACGCTAATCGCCAGGCTGGAAAAGAATATTCTGGATCTGCAAAACCGCGAATAAAAGAACCGGCGATTGCCGGTTCCTCGGTTAGCGTGGCGAAACGGTGATCTGGCTGCCGTTGGAAGCCAGCGCGACGCGCTGTCCTACAGCGAAACGGCTGTTGCCCTGTTTCTGCACCACCATAATGGTGTTGCCGTCATCCTTACGGATCTCCAGCTCCACGCCCTGGGTTTTGTTTATGGATCCCTGTACGCCCTGACCGGCCACGCCGCCGGCAATTGCGCCTGCCGCCGTCGCCAGGCTGCGGCCCGTGCCGCCGCCAACGGTATTACCCAGGAAGCCGCCGAGCACCGCGCCGCCGAGCGCGCCGATCACATTGCTGTCGTCGCCGCCCTGGATCTGGACGGGACGGACGCCAACCAGCGTGCCGTAAGTGACGCTCTGCACCTGTTTCGCTTCCGAGGCGGTGTAAACGTCGCCGGAAAGCGAGCTGTCATTGGCGCAGCCTGCTAAAGTCACACCGGTCAGTGCTACGATCATCATGCGCTTCAACATCATCAAACTCCTTTCTTTTCCATGTGCTGCAGTCAATTGCGCAGCGATCAATAACCTAATTATATGGTACAGGCAATGCCTGCTGTGTGGTTACGTCAAAAAATTGCTTTAAGCATAGCGCAGTGCGGGTAAACCTGAAATCAATGCCGGCGCGGAAAGCGCAGTAAAAAGTCTGTCATCATGTAAAAATGCACAGTTAATCATAGAATTGCTGCACCGTTTTTGCGACGCTGTACCCAGGTTTGATATTCCCACAGCGGGTAAGGGACTTTGATGAGATCGGGACGTTATATAGGCGTAATGTCAGGAACCAGTCTGGACGGCGTGGACGTGGTGCTGGCCGCAATTGACCCGCAGATGGTGGCGCAGCAGGCCAGCTACTGCCATCCCATGCCGCTGGCGCTGCGCCAGGAGATCCTGGCGGTCAGCCAGGGGCAGTCGCTGACGCTTTCCCGGCTGGGGCAGCTGGATACGCGGCTGGGCCGGCTGTTTGCCGAAGCGGTACAGGCATTGATCGAGCGCGAAGGGCTGGAGAAAGAGGATATCGCCGCCATCGGCTGCCACGGGCAGACCGTCTGGCACGAGCCGCTGGGCGACGCGCCTAATACGCTGCAAATCGGCGACAATAACCAGATAGCCGCGCTGACCGGCATTACGGTGGTGGGGGATTTTCGCCGCCGGGATATGGCGTTAGGCGGACAGGGCGCGCCGCTGGTGCCCGCTTTTCATCAGGCAGTGTTGATGCATCCTGAAGAGCGGCGGATGGTGCTGAATATCGGCGGCATTGCCAACCTCTCGCTGCTGCTCCCCGGCCAGCCGGTGGGCGGCTACGATACCGGGCCGGGCAATATGCTGCTGGACGCGTGGATCTGGCGTCACCAGGGTCAGCCCTACGATCGGGACGGCGCCTGGGGCAGCAGCGGCCAGGTAGTGTATCCTTTATTGCAGCAAATGCTGGCGGATCCCTGGTTTGCGCTGGCCGCGCCCAAGTCTACCGGCAGAGAATATTTCAATCCGGCCTGGATCGACCGGCAGCTGGTTAACTTCCCCGGTCTGCCGCCGCAGGACGTGCAGGCCACGCTGGTCGAGCTGACCGCATCCACTATTGCGCAGCAGGTGATGCTGAGCGGCGGCTGCGAGCGGCTGCTGGTGTGCGGTGGCGGCGGAAAAAACCCGCTGCTGATGGCGCGGTTGAAAGCACTGCTGCCGGGCATTGAAGTCAACGCCACCGATGAGGTCGGCATTCGCGGTGACGATATGGAAGCGCTGGCTTTCGCCTGGCTGGCCTGCCGTACGCTCTCATCGCAGCCGGGCAATCTGCCTTCCGT
Source organism: Erwinia sp. STN24 (assembly GCF_041320675.1). Lineage (NCBI taxonomy): Bacteria > Pseudomonadati > Pseudomonadota > Gammaproteobacteria > Enterobacterales > Erwiniaceae > Erwinia > Erwinia sp. STN24. The sequence goes on from NZ_JBGGPM010000001.1 coordinate 557,563, forward strand.
GACCGGCGCGCGCGAAGCCTCCGTGATCGGTGCAATCTTTCCCGCTAATGTTCAGCGCTGCCGCTGAGTTATCTGAATGGAGCAAAGATGAAAAAATGTTTATTGCTGATGGCCGCGCTGCTGCTGAGCGGGTGTCTACATCAGACGCCTGAAAAAATCAGCCGGCTGCACTATCGCTGCGGCACGCTGCCGCTGTCGGTGCTGCTGGATAACGATCGTGAGGAAGTGAATCTGATTCTGGACGGCAATCCGCTGACGCTGAAGCAGCAGCCCGCCGCTTCCGGCACGCGCTATGCCGATGAAAACTACGTTTTCTGGTCAAAAGGCGACGGCGCTTTTGTGGAGCGCAACGGCAAAATCATCATTGACGACTGCCGGCTCGAAAACCGTTAACTCGTTGAAATTGATTGTGATGAGGCGCACAATGCCTCAACTCTGATAGCGGAAAATCCCATGAATGACGACAGCCTACAGCAGATTGCTCATCTGCGCCGTGAATATACTCGTGGCGGCCTGCGCCGCAAGGATCTGCCTGACGACCCGCTGGTGCTGTTTGAACAGTGGCTGAGCCAGGCGGTTGCCGCGCAGCTGCCGGATCCTACTGCCATGAGCGTGGCGACCGTGGACGAGCACGGGCAGCCTTACCAGCGCATCGTGCTGCTGAAGCATTTTGATTCGCGCGGCATGGTGTTTTACACCAATCTGGGCAGCCGCAAAGCGCAGCATCTGGAAAAAAATCCGCGTATCAGCCTGCTGTTTCCGTGGCATATGCTGGAGCGCCAGGTGATGGTGCTGGGCCGCGTTGAAAAACTGTCAATGATCGACGTGATAAAGTACTTCCACAGCCGCCCGCGCGAAAGCCAGATAGGCGCATGGGTATCGAAACAGTCGAGCCGCATTTCCGCGCGCGGCGTGCTGGAAGGCAAGTTTCTGGAACTGAAGCAGAAATTTCAGCAGGGCGAGGTGCCGCTGCCGAGCTTTTGGGGCGGCTATCGTATTACCATAGACTCAATGGAGTTCTGGCAGGGCGGCGAACATCGTCTGCATGACCGCTTTTTCTACCAGCGCGACAACGAGGCGTGGAAAATCGATCGTCTGGCGCCCTGATTGCGCGAAATAATCCGTTAAGCGCTGGCACAGAGCCCGTCGGCGCTTTATTCTATACCCCTTTTTTTCATCCGCTAGCCAGCGGAGAGCTGTGTACCAGCAAAGGTGCAGACTTTTTTTACACGGAGTCACAGATGGGCAGCAGTAACCTGATTAAACAATTGCAAGAGCGTGGCCTGGTCGCCCAGGTAACGGATGAGGAAGCGTTAGCAGAGCGGCTGGCGCAAGGGCCAATCGCGCTCTATTGCGGCTTCGATCCGACCGCGGACAGCTTGCATTTGGGCCATCTGGTCCCGCTTCTCTGCCTGAAGCGCTTCCAGGATGCCGGTCACCGTCCGGTGGCGCTGGTGGGCGGCGCGACCGGTCTGATCGGCGATCCGAGCTTTAAGGCGGCCGAGCGCAAGCTGAACACCGCGGATACCGTTAACGAGTGGGTGGAAAAGATCCGCGGCCAGGTCGCGCCTTTCCTGAACTTCGACTGCGGCGACAACAGCGCCGTAGCGGCCAATAACTACGACTGGTTCGGCAGCATGAACGTGCTGACTTTCCTGCGCGATATCGGTAAGCACTTCTCCGTTAATCAGATGATTAATAAAGAAGCGGTGAAGCAGCGTCTGAACCGTGACGACCAGGGCATCTCCTTTACCGAGTTCTCCTACAATCTGCTACAGGGCTACGACTTCGCCTGCCTGAACGAGCGCTACGGCGTGGCGTTGCAGATTGGCGGCTCCGATCAGTGGGGCAACATCACCTCCGGTATCGATCTGACTCGTCGTCTGCATCAGAACCAGGTGTTTGGCCTGACCGTTCCGCTGATCACTAAATCCGACGGCACCAAGTTCGGTAAAACCGAAGGTGGCGCGGTGTGGCTGGACGCGAAGAAAACCAGCCCGTACAAATTCTACCAGTTCTGGATCAATACCGCGGACGCCGACGTTTACCGCTTCCTGAAGTTCTTTACCTTTATGAGCATTGAAGAGATCAATGCGCTGGAAGAAGAAGACAAAAACAGCGGTAAAGCGCCTCGCGCCCAGTATGTGCTGGCGGAGCAGGTCACGAAGCTGGTGCACGGCGAAGAAGGCCTGACCGCCGCGCAGCGCATTACCAAAAGCCTCTTTTCCGGCAGCCTGGCGGAAATGACCGAAGCGGACTTTGAGCAGCTGGCGCAGGACGGAATGCCGTTTGTTGAGCTGGAAGCCGGTCAGGATCTGCAACAGGCGATGGTCGACGGCGATTTAGCGCCGTCTCGCGGCCAGGCGCGTAAGCTGATCGAATCGAAAGCGGTAAGTATCAACGGTGACGTGCAGCTCAGCGCGGAATACGCGTTTGCACCGGCAGATCGCCTGTTTAATCGCTTTACGCTGCTGCGCCGTGGTAAAAAGAACTACTGTCTGATCGTCTGGAAATAATGCTTCAGGCGTGAACAGACAAAGGCGCGTCCTGAAGCAGGGGCGCGCCAGCCCGCTTTTAAGCATCCCGTCCCTTTTTTCCGGCAAGGTTTCCATGAAAAACATTCTCTCCGTCCAGTCGCACACCGTTTTCGGCCATGCCGGCAACAGCGCCTCGGAATTCCCGATGCGCCGCATGGGCGCAAACGTTTGGCCCCTGAATACCGTACAGTTTTCTAATCATACCCAGTACGGCCAGTGGACCGGCGTGGTCATGCCTGCCAGCCACCTGACCGATATCGTCAGCGGCATTGCGGCTATCGACCGGCTGAAAACCTGTGATGCCGTGCTCAGCGGCTATCTTGGCTCCGCAGAGCAGGGCGAGCAGATCCTCGAAATCGTTCGTCAGGTGAAAGCGGCTAATCCCGACGCCTGGTACTTCTGCGATCCGGTGATGGGGCATCCTGAAAAGGGCTGTATCGTTGCGCCCGGCGTGGCGGAGTTTCATGCCCGCAGCGCGCTGCCCGCCAGCGATATTATTGCGCCGAACCTGCTGGAGCTGGAGCTGCTCAGCGGTCATGAGGTCAACAGTGTGGAGCAGGCTATCGCCACCGCGCGCGAGCTGATCGCCAAAGGGCCGAAAATCGTGCTGGTGAAGCATCTGGCGCGGGCAGGCCAGCGCAGCGATCGCTTTGAGATGCTGCTGGTCACGGCGGATGAGGCCTGGCATATCAGCCGTCCGCTGGTGGATTTTGGCGTGCGTCAGCCGGTAGGCGTCGGCGATCTGACCAGCGGGCTGCTGCTGGTGGATCTGCTGCACGGTCTGGGGCTGAAAGAGGCGTTAGAGCACATTACGGCGGCGGTCTATGAAGTGATGCTGAAAACCCATGAGATGGGGGAGTACGAGCTTCAGCTAGTGGCGGCTCAGGACAGTATCGCCAATCCCCAGCAGCATTTTGATGCGGTAAAACTCTGATATTGCCGGGCTGAAAGCAGCCCGGCAACCTCATTATTTCTCGTTGCCGAAGCCCTGCTTAAGCAGCGCGGACAGCACGTCCGGGAAATAGATATTTTGATAGTAGCCGGAAACGCTCTCGCTCCAGCTTTCGCCGTCCTGGCGGCCGATATTCTGCCAGTGCTGCACCATCTCCTGATTATAAGCCGCGATATTTTCCTGCAGGCCTTCCGTGCTGTAGCGCTCTTCGTGACGGAAAGTGCTCAGCGGCAGGCGCGGTTTCTGATGCGCCGGCTCATCCACATAGCCAAGCGCCAGCCCGACCACGGGGAAAGTCAGCTCGGGAAGATGCAGCAGCTCAATCATCGCCTGCGGATCGCGACGGATGCCGCCAATCGGCACAATGCCCAGGCCTTCAGCCCGCGCGGCCGTCATCACGGCGCCCAGCGCAATGCCGATGTCGGTCGCGCCGGAGACCACGCTTTCAATACTCTGCTGGGCAATCTGCTCTTTATCGATGGCCGCCATCGCCTGCTGGCTTTTATGCATATCCAGCACAAAGGTGATAAACAGCGGCGCTTTGGCAATCCACGGCTGGCCGCCGGCAATAGCGGAAATCTTGCCGCGAGCTTCGGCATTGCGCGTAATAACCAGCGACACCTGCTGTGAGTTCACCGAGGTTGGCGCACGGTAGGCGGACGCAACAAGACGATCGAGGATAGCGTCATCAATCGGACGATCGGTAAAGCTGCGCTCGCTTTTATGGGCGGTAAGGATATCAATTACGGAACTCATAGTACCTCCAGATGTAATAGCCGCAGAGTATAAGGCATTGCCGCTACGCGGTTTAACACCTTATGCGCTGGCTCATCCGCAGGCCTTCAGTTCAGTCCTTCCGCCTCTAAGGCCTCAATTACGGATGGTCGTGCCGCAACGCGCTGAAACCAGCCTTCCAGCGCCGACAGGCTGGCTATATTCAGCTTCAGCAATTTCGCCCAGCGCATTACGGTAAACAGATAGGCATCTGCGGCGCTGAAATGCAGGCCAGACAGCCACTGTTTGTCTTTCAGCTCGCCATCGATCCAGGTGAATTTTTCCTCCAGCAGCTGGCGCAACACGGCTTTATAGTCGTCCGGCGCGGCATCGCTGAACAGCGGCGAAAAGCCTTTATGCAGCTCCGATGAGATAAAGCTCAGCCATTCCAGCGTCTGATAGCGCGCCAGCGTGCCGGTCGGCGCCAGCAGCTGACGGTCGGGTTTCAGATCCGCCAGATACTGCACAATCGCTACGCCTTCGGTCAGCACGGTGCCGTCGTCAAACTGTAGCGCGGGGACTTTTCCTTTTGGGTTTATCCGGCGGTAATCTTCCTGTTGCTCGGTGATCCCGGCGGCGGTATCGACCCTGACCAGCGTGAAATCCAGGCCCGTTTCCAGCATCACGATATGCGGCGAAAGCGAACAGGCACCGGGTTTAAAGAACAGTTTCATGGCGTACTCCCTGACTCAGAGGAAAAGATGTTCTTAGCTTAGTGCCGTCTGCTCAAAAAGTCAGCGGCTTTGCGTACGCGGCTGGCTTAATCGATCTCTTTTTCGGGCTGGCCCGGCTTATTGGTCTGAAAACAGGCAAGCTCGGGCAGCGCGGCGCGAGCCAGCTCCCAGAATGCCCGCACGCGGGCGGGCATATATTTGACATTCTGCGTCACCAGCTGCACCGGAACGGCGGCGCAACGAAACGCGGGCAGCACTTCGCACAGCGTTCCCGCCTGTAGATCCTCGTAAACCTGATAGGAGAGCAGGCGGGCGATGCCTTTTCCCGCGCGGGCGGCAATCAGCTGGGTTTCCACCTCGTTAACGGTTAGCCTGGGCGTGATGCGAACGCGCTCCTGCAAGCCAGCGGCGGTAAAGCGCCACGTTTTACTGGCTGTCACACCGGCAATCAGATGGTGATCCGCCAGCGCGGCAGGCGATAAAGGCTCGCCCATGCGGGCCAGATAGTCCGGGCTTGCGACCAGCAGGCGCCGCACGCGGCCGACCTCGACGGCAACCAGCGAAGAGTCGCGCAGCTGCCCAATGCGCACCGCCATATCCAGCCCTTGCTCAATCAGATCCTGATAGCCGTCGTTGAGCTGTAAATCGATTTGGATATCCGGATAGCGCTCCAGAAACGTCAGCACCAGCGGGGCGACATGCCTGCGGCCAAACTGCACCGGCGCGGTCAGGCTAAGCTGGCCGCTGAGCGGATTGCCGTCGCTGGCGGAAAGCGCCTGTTGATAAGCGTCCAGCACGCCTTTTGCCCGTTCAAACAGCGCAACGCCTGCGGGCGTCGGCGCCAGGCGACGCGTGGTACGCTCTATCAGCGTACAGGCCAGGCGCTGCTCCAGCGCGGCCAGCGTGCGGGTTATCGCCGTCGGAGAACGCCGCAGCATGCGGGCCGCCGCCGCCAGGCTTCCCTGCTGCACCACGGCGACAAAGACCGCCAGCTCGTCGAGTTTATCCATCACCGTTTCACTTTATGAAATTATGAATTGCTATCTTTGCCGGTTTACGCCGTTTTCAGCAAGAGTATGCTGGAAAAAACAGAGGAGAAACGTCATGACTACCTTAACGCTTTATGGAACGGAACTTTCGGGGCACGTGCATCGCGTCCGGCTGCTGCTGGCTATGCTGAACCTGCCGACCACCCTGAAAGAGGCTGGTGCCGATGTCAGAAAAAGCGCCGCTTTTCTGGCGCTGAATCCGCTGGGACAGGTGCCGGTGCTGGTGGATGGCGAGCACGTCATTACCGACAGCAACGCGATACTGATCTGGCTGGTAAAACGCTATGCGCCGGACAGCCAGTGGCTGCCGCAGGATCTGCATCAGCAAGCCCAGGTGCAGCAATGGCTGGGCAAGGCCGCAGGCGAAATTCGCTACGGGGTTGCCTCGGCGCGGCTGATTAAACAGTTCGGCACGCCAGAGAATTATGACTCGGCAGTGGCGACAGCGCGTAAATTTTTACCGCAGATGGAGGCGCATTTAGGCGGCAAAAACTGGCTGGTGGGCGACAGCGCGACGCTTGCCGATTTGGCCTGCTATGCCTACGTCGCCTGCGCGCCGGAAGGCGGCATTTCGCTGCGCGACTATCCGGCTATTCGCCAATGGCTGCAAAACGTTGAGGCGCTGCCGGGATTTATTGCGCTGCCGCCGCTGCCGCATCCACAGGAAGCGTAACCATGTTCCACTCCGGCGAACGTCTGGCGCAGCAAAAGGCGGGCTTTAGCCCCGAAAGCGCCGCCATCTATACGGCAATGCCGCAACAGCACCAGCTGTTTTACGCCGGGCTGAGCCAGTTTTATTTCAGCACGATCGATGCCGCTGGCTATCCGGTTGCGGCCGTTTTGCAGGGCGAGCCGGGATTTGTGCAGGCAACGGATGAGAACCATCTGCGCATAGCCACCGCTTCCTTAAGGACTTTTCCCGGCCTGCCGGCTTTAAGACCCGGCATGACGGCGGGCGGCCTGGGCCTCAATTTTTCCAACCGGCGGCGCAATCGGGTCAACGGCACGATCGCCAGCGTTACGCCAGATTTTGTGACGCTCGCCGTGCAGGAAAGCTTTGGCAACTGCCCAAAATATATTCAGCGGCGGATCTTGCCTGAGCACCAGCCGCTGCGACAGCCGGAGCGGGAGCCGCTGGCCGCGCCGGATGCCGATGCGCGCTACCTGATCGCCGCCGCGGATACCTGCTTTATCGCCAGCCGCGCGCCGCAGCAGGGCGCGGATATTTCCCATCGCGGCGGGCCGCCGGGTTTTATCGGGATGACGCAGGGGAAGCTGGCGATCGTTGACTACGCGGGCAACCGTTATATGAATACGCTGGGGAATCTGCTGCTGGCGCCTCGCTGCGCGCTGCTGATTATGGATTTTCATCAGGGCGCGGCGCTGCATATTCAGGGAACGGCGGAGCTTGTCTGGCCACAAAAGGAGGGGGAAGAACGTTGCCTGCTGATCGCGCCGGAAAAAATAGTACGTTTTCGCCAGCTGCTGCCCGCCGCCGGGCTGGCGGTGGAGTTTGCCGCCTCAACGTTGGCCGTCAATAAAAAAGGGTGACGTGGCGTCACCCTTTTCAGCACTAAGTCGATATCAGTTCTGCGTCATGCGGTTCAGTTTAGGCGCGGTCAGCATCATCAGAACAGCAATAACGCCGGTCACGATACCGATCTGCAAAAAGACGTCGCCATAAACGTGCAGTGACTGCAGCGGATCGGTGATGTTTTCCGGCACCGCCATCATGTTGGCAACTTTACCGGCCACCATGGCAGCGCCTGCCGTGGTCAGGAACCAGGAGCCCATAATAAAGCCCATCAGACGCTGCGGCACCAGCTGGGCGACCATCGCCAGGCCCAGCCCGGAGATCATCAGCTCGCCCACGCTTTGCAGCGCATAGCTCAGGATCAGCCAGCCCACCGACACGATACCCAGATCGTTGGCGAATTTCGCGCCCAGCGGCAGCACAAGGAAAGCGATGGAGCAAAGCACCATGCCCAGCGCAAACTTGTGCGGCATCGGCAGGCGGTCGCCCATCTTGTTATAGATTGCCGCCAGCAGCGGGCTGAAAATCATGATCCAGAAAGGATTCAGCGCCTGATACTGCTCGGGCTGGAAGGTCAGGCCCAGGATGCTGTGCTCGACGTTGCGGATGGCAAAGAAGTTCAGCGAGGTCGGCATCTGCATATAGAGCACGAAGAACACGATGGCTTCCACCATCAGCAGAAACGCGACGATCATCTTGCGGCGCGGTGCGCCCTGTAAGGCAAAAGTTTCTTTAGCGAACAGCAGCACGATGCCGATAGCGACCACTGCCAGCAGCAGACGCGCGACGCCCTGATTGTGCAGCATCCAGGTTGCAATGACGATCAGCACCGCGATACCGACTATCGTTGCCAGCAGCTTGCCTACCTGCAACGGCTGGAAGTCAGGCTTAGAACCGTGATCTTTCACCCAGCGGCGGCAAATCATAAAGTTCACCAGGGTGATCAGCATGCCGACAAAAGAGAGTGAGAAGGCGACGTTCCAGCCATAGTGCGCGGCCAACCAGGGCGTGGCCATCATGGAGAAAAAGGAGCCGATATTGATCGCCATGTAATACATGGTGAAGGCGCCGTCCAGGCGGGGATCGTCTTTTTCATAACAGGTAGAGAGCAGCGAAGAGGGATTCGCTTTAAACAGGCCGTTACCGACGGCAATCGTTGCCATGCCGATATAGACCATGCTGACGTCATGGCCTGACCAGGCCACCAGCGCGTAGCCCAGCGCCAGCACCAGCGTGCCCAGCACGATAACGCGTTTGGTGCCGAGCACCTTATCGCCCAGCCAGCCGCCAACGGCTATCAGGCCGTAGACCAGCGCGCTGAAAGAGGCGAACAGCGTAATAGACTGCTCTTCGGACATGCCCAGCATCTTGACGAGATAAACCGCCATGATGCCCTGTAGGCCGTAGTAACCAAATCGTTCCCAGAGCTCAATCGAAAAAATTAAATAAAAGGATCGGGGCTGTTTAAACGCGTTGAGACTGGTGTTCTCAGGATGTTTGTTTGCAGTTGACACGGATACCTCTGGAGTCAATCGCCTGATTTGAAGCGAAAATTAAGTCGGTTTTCATCAGGACGGGCTTTAGCCGCATAGTTATAAATTCGGAAAATCGGCGGTTAATTTCGCCGATTGCGTGCTGTCAGGCAAGCCTTTTTTCAAATAAGGTCAAGCGCAGTTTTATTAGTGTTTATTACATTTGAAAAGCCCGTGCCTGCTATAAACTGCTTTTTTTACATAAATGTTAAACATATTGCTCTGTATCAAGGTTAAGGGTTGCGCAAAAAGCCCTATTAATAACCTATCTGTAACAGCTGGATATTTCTCTTACCGCAGCAAACTTAAGCAATATTATGCGTGGTTTATGCACGCCATTTCACAAAAAATAGAGGATTATCACGTTTCTGCCGTCATCTGGCGCGACTCAACGAGCTAAAACTGCGCAGTTAAGTGCATCATAAGTTATTAATGAGTGAAAAATAACTTATCCAATCGTGCGCGATGTTGGCCTCTGGCGCGGAAAGGCGGGATTTATTTGGGTTGTGTAAAGATTAATCGTGCCGTCTAAAGCCGTCCTGGCCGCAGCCGATAACTTCACTACCTCAATAATTGTGCAGAGTGATAATGTTAACGATTTACAACAATGAAACTGCGCTGGCCACGGGCAATGCCCGAGCGGCGAACAGCTCGCTGCTGGCGCAATCTATTGAGCGGCTTTCCTCTGGTTTGCGCATTAATGGCGCGCGCGACGACGCGGCGGGGCAGGCTATCGCCAACCGTATGCAGGCGAACGTCAACGCCGACAGCGCGGTAACACGCGGCCTTAACGACGCTATCAGCTACGCGCAGACGGCGGAAAGCGCGCTGGGCAACATTGGCGATATGCTGATCAAGGCAAAAAGCCTTGCGGTACGCGCGGCCAACGGCACTATGTCAGTGTCCGACCGCCAGAGCTATAACGCGGAATATCAACAGCTGCTGGCAAGCATCAACGGCATCGCCAGCGGCACGGAAATTTTTGGGCAGTTTCCTCTGGCGACCGATAAGCCGGAGCTGCCGCCGGTGCTGTTGGGCAACGTTGCGCCTATCGGCACTAAATTCCCGATAGCCGGACAGAACTACTCCTTTAACTCCGGCGTGATTTCGCTGGCGTATATTCCGGCCGGTACCACGAATATTTCTATTACCGTTGATTCCTTGAGCATGGATGACGATGTGCAGCTGTTCACGCGCGACGGCAAGCATCTGGCCGGCACGCCGATCGAAGGCGGCACGCCCGACTTTACGTGGGCCAGTAAAGGCGTCACCGATGCCGCCTCCGCGACCAGCAAGCTGATGAGCGTCAGCAACGGTTTCAGCAGCGGCGCCAGCTACGACGCTTCAGGTCTGAATGAAGGCGGCCCGGCGTGGGCGTTGAACGGCAGCGAAACCTCCAGCTATAACGGGATGAGCATCACCTATAGCGGCGACGGCGATCGCTATGAAGATGCGGCCACGGGCGCGGCGAACGACGGCACGGTAACCAGCAATACCCTGGAACGGGTCAGCATTGATAACGTCAGCGAAGATCTTATCGTGGTGGTGGTGGGCAACGGTTCGTTTAACAGCAACCTGACGTGGGGCTCGTTGCCGCAGCCGACCGCCACGCCAGCGGTGCCGCCGAAACAGAGCCAGCCTTTAGAGGTGATCACCAGCGCCAACTATGGTCAGCCGATCCAGTCGGATACCCTGGGGCCGACGCCGTCCGATACCAAAACGCTGGGTCTGGACAACACCAGCCTGCTGACCGATGGTGCCATTCGTACGGCGATGGGCGCGCTGGATGCGGCATTGAACAAAGTCAGCAGCTACCGTTCCGATTATGGCTCGAAGATCAACCGTTACGAGTCCAACAAATCGGTGCTGTCACAGCAGAGTATCGCGACGCAGGCGGCACAGAGCCGCATTCAGGACGCCGACTACGCGCAGGAAGCCAGCAAGCTGGCTATGGCGCAGATCAAAGAGCAGGGGCAAAATGCGGTCACGAAGATGGCCAACCAGCAGGCGCAAAACGTGCTGACGCTGCTGCGCGATTAATTCTTCGTAACAGAAAGCAGCGGATGCTTTCGCCTCCTTAAAGCCTGCAACAACCCGAAAGGCCAGGCGGCTCATCGCAAGGTTACCCAACGTTTCGCTGATTCAGCAAAGTTTTTCCGCATGTTTAGCGTCATATATCAACTGAGCCTGTGCCATTTCAGGGCCATATTTTAGTGCCCATTCGTACAGCGCATTAAAAGGGTCCTGGAGCGTCTGCGCGAGTGCGGTAAGACTGTACTCCACGCTCACTGGCGAACCAGACAGTACCTTTCGATGAACCAGTCCATTGCGCTCAAGCCGCTTAAGCGCATCAGCCAAAGCCTTGTGCGTAATGCCGTCCAGTCGGCGGCGCAGTTCATTAAAGCGCACGGGTTCACTACAAAGCACGGTAAGAATTAAAATCGACCATTTATTGGTTATATTCTCAAGAACCGGGCGGGTTTTTCCTATTTCTTTCAGGTCATTATAGTCAGTCTGATTCATAGCGATATACTCCGGAATACCTGGTATAAACAAAGTGCGTAATTGTTATTAAGTATAAAAATTATATCATCTGTTTTCCATCCCGACAGGAGTGAGCAGATGAGTAGGTTAAATAATAAAGTTGCCCTGATACTCGGCGGCGCCAAAGGCATTGGTCTTGCTATCAGCCAGCGATTTGCCAGTGAAGGGGCAACAACCTGGTTCACCTCGCGCCGCAACGAGGAATTAGCAGCAGCCAGCCACACCATAGCCGGCGATGGCAGGCCGCTACGTGCCGATGTCAGTCAGATAAGCGAACTAACGCGTATAGCTGAGCTGATTAAGACGGAGTCCGGCCAGATAGATGTGCTGGTGATCAATGCCGGCATGTCGACATACTCGACCCTTGATGAAGTCACCCCAGCGCATTTTGATACTACTTTCGGTTTGAACGTGCGCTCACCGCTGTTTGCTCTCCAGGCCGCACTTCCCCTGATGAAAGCGGGCGCCAGCGTGGTATTGATAGGTTCTGTCGCCGATGTCCTTGGCACTCAGGGATATGGCGTATACGGTGCCAGTAAGGCGGCGCTTCGTTCTTTTGCCCGCACATGGACACGTGAACTCTCCGAGCGGGGCATTCGCATTAATGTTGTCGCTCCCGGCCCTGTTGATACGGAGATGATGCAGGCAGCCTCTGAAGAGCTACGCAACGGGATAATCAGCGCCATTCCTTTAGCAAGAATGGGCAGGCCTGAAGAAGTTGCCAATGCAGCATTATTCCTCGCGAGTGATGAAAGCAGCTATATAGCCGGAGCAGAAATTTGTGTGGATGGGGGGCTGACACAAGTTTGAGCGAGGTAGTTTAAGTTTCACGCACCCTGAGAACCTGTGTCCGCTTCTCACATTGAACCTCCGGCAGGACAACCGGCGGCCAGGCGTGAGAAGGGGGCCTGCATCCGATCTCATAAAGCGTTTTTTAAGAAAGTACAACCAGGGATCCCTTCAGGATCGAGCATTAATCAATACCGGTTTCATGACATCTGCTTTAAAATTCGGGTGACATTTGCAGCCAGATATTCCTCGTCTACAGGCTCTTGAGTAATCAAAATTCTGAACCATACAGGTGCAATAAGCGTTTCAAGTATGGCTCTGCGTTGCCCCTCAAAGCCAGCTTCACCGCGCCGGATTGCCCGTTCGAACATCATCTCTGCCTGCTGAAACCTCTGCTCCCATACGTCCCGAATTGCCGATCCAACCAATTCGTCGCCTGACGAAGTGGCATCGATCGCGCCTTGTATCATTTTCCTGCCCTCTGATGAAGAAAGCATACTGGTTATCATCTTTAAGAATTCGTACAAATCAAGATGCAAGCTGCCGCTGTCTGGAATGGAGACCATGCTTTCAGCTGTACTTCTGAACACATCGGCAATCAACCTTGTTCTGTCAGGCCATCGGCGATAGACCGTTGAGGCGTTTACTCCGGCAATATGGGCCACTTTACGGTGCGTTAAGGCATTCGCCCCTTCTTGCATGAGTATCTGTCGGGCAGCCTGCAATACAGCCTCTCTGACTTTCGCACTGCGCCCACCCGTTCTCTCTTGTACTGCGTCGAGTGAACCTTTTTCCTCAGGTATTGCTCTCATCATGATTAAAGCCTAAGATTTATTGCAACACTTGTTGCGTTAAGAGGGTGACATGAAAATACATTGCCTGCAAACCGGAGACGTCCAGATTAAAAGCCGGCATCAACTGGCACGTTACGAGGCTCGTCCTGCCCGTGTAGTCGATGTCCTGACAGACCAAGACTGGAGTCCTCGTCTTCCGATCGGATGCTGGCTGATTGAACATCCGGAAGGGCTTATCTTAGTAGATACGGGCGAAAGCTCACACGCAAACGATCCCGGATATCAACCCTGGTGGCACCCATTTATGCAGAGGTGCGAGAGAAGATGGGTCAAACCTGAAGAAGAAGTGAATGCAGGAATTCAGGCACTTGGATTCAATCTGCGGGAGATAAGATGGGTGATAATGACGCATATGCACGGCGATCACGCAGGAGGAATCGGGCACTTTCCTGACAGTGAGATAATCCTGAGCAAAAAAGAGGCGCATGACGCCCTTGCATGGAGTGGGCCAGTGCAGGGTTTCCTTAACATGCATTATCCCAAATGGCTTAAACCGACCATCACTACACATGATGACGGGCCGTTCGAGAGTTTTGACAGAAGCATGGTAGTAACGAAAGACGGCGCAGTAAGAATTGTTCCAACCCCGGGACATACTCTTGGGCACCAGTCAGTCGTGGTAGATACAGGCACTCACTATGTGTTGATCGCAGGGGATGCTGCGTATCAGGAAAGCTATATGCTGGAAGGCCGCATTGATGGTGTTGCAGTTAATGCAAAGTTACATCACGACTCAACCCGCAGAATGCGTGAACTCTGTAAACGTAAACCAACCATTACTCAGTTCGCCCATGATTGTGATAGTGCAAAACGCCTTGAACAGAAAATATTCACTATTGTCAGCGACTAGTTGATGTCTCGTGTGGCTCAGTATCAAAAATGCAGATGTCTCATGAGCACGTCCGCTTCTGGCACAAAGCGGACATGTGTGCGGGACAAGGTGCGCTATGAGCGAAAAGCGGACTTCGCATAACAACATATCTTTTGCACACGGCTACCAACATAACGTTGCAGTGTGTCATCCACACCTGTTATTTCTACTTTATGCTCATCGCCTCCTTTTCTTATTGCTGAATAATATCAATCCTGTGGTTTTGTCCGTCATCAACTAAAAGAATTCTGTCGTCCGGCAACTGCATACCATCCATTGTGACCTGATACGGACTTTCACCACGTGCAATACTGATGCAATACTGACTCTGCCCGTGTTGATAGGTCATGCTAAAGGAAGGCCAGTCATCAGGTAATTGTGTGCGAATAACCAGCGTTTCACCGTAACGTTTTATCCCGAGTAACTCTTCAGTGACCAGACGGTAGGCCCAGCCAGCGGACCCGGTGTACCAGCTCCACCCGGCGCGTCCGGTATGGGGCGTAACGCTGTACACATCTGCACTCATGACATAAGGCTCTGCTTTATAGGTATTGACGCCCTCAGCCTGAAGCGCGTGGTTTACCGGATTGATCATTGACCACAGTTGCCACGCTCGTGCTTTCTGCCCCATCCTGGCAAACGCCATTACCGCCCAGATGGCACCATGCGTGTACTGGCCCCCGTTTTCCCGCACGCCTGGTAGATAACCCTGTATGTAACCCGGGTTAGTACCGTGACCATTAAACGGGGGCGTTAGCAGCTTGATCAGTCCCGCATCGTTATCCACCAGATAGCTGTCCAGTGACTGCATCGCCTGGGCACTGCGCACAGGATCAGCTGCGCCGGACAGAACGGACCAGCTTTGTGCAATCGCATCGATCCTGCACTCCTGCGATGCCTCTGAACCCAGCGGCGTACCATCGTCAAAATAGCCGCGCAGGTACCACGCACCATCCCAGGCCGAAGAGGCAAGATTTTCTTTCAGGCGCAGCGCTTCTGACTGACATAATGTCGCCACGCATGTATCCTGGCGCTGTTCAGCCAGCGCTGCGAAACGCTGCAAAATATCGTAGAGGAAAAAACCGAGCCAGACGCTTTCACCCTTGCCTTTAATGCCGACCAGATTCATCCCGTCATTCCAGTCGCCAGCCCCCATCAACGGCAGGCCATGCTGGCCGAAGTGTAGTCCCCGCTTAATAGCTTTTACACAGTGCTGCCACAGCGTCTCTTCAATGTGGCTGATAACCGGCGTATCGTAGACAGATTCTTCGCCGGGCATAAGCGGACGTCCTTCAAGATAGGGAATATGCTGCTCGAGCACCCCGGTATCCCCCGTTGTGTCCACATAGTGACAGACCGCAAGCGGGAGCCACAGGTAGTCATCCGAACAGCGGGTGCGCACGCCATTTCCATGTGGAGGATGCCACCAGTGCTGAACATCCCCTTCAATAAACTGTCGTGAGGCACACAGCACAATCTGACTGCGCAGCCGCTCCGGTGCAACGTTGCTCAGCGCCAGCGTATCCTGCAGCTGGTCGCGGAAACCAAATGCCCCGCCAGACTGGTAATACCCGCTGCGCGCCATAATACGGCATGCTAATGTCTGGTACAGCAGCCAGCCGTTCACCAGCAAATCAACGCTGCTGTCAGGTGTCCGCACCACGACTTTATCGAGAACGTTGTGCCAGAAATGATGAACCTGGTCCAGCGCCTGGCGCGCGTTATGCTCACTCAGAAAACGGGCAACCCTCTCCTGAGCCAGTGTCGGGTTACCCGCCACGCCGAGGACAAAAACAAAGGTTTTCTCGTCACCGTCAATAATGGAGGTTATCGACTGTAGTGCGGCACAGGGATCAAGTCCGGCCCCCGTTTTGCCCGAGAGTCTACGAAGCTTCATGGCGGCCGGGGCGCGCAGTGAGCCATTACGCCCTATAAACTCGCGGCGGTCGCCCGTTACCGTACTCTGAGGATCGTTAACGGCAAAAAAGGCAGTGCGTTCACCGCCGTTAGAACCGTAAAAGTTATTTGCCATTACCGCACTACCATCAGGAAGGCTGGGCGAATGCGTGATGATATGCGCGGCAGAGTGAGTGCGCGTTGCCCCTAGTGTCCATTCCACATAGGCGGTGACAGATAATTTACGTGTACGGCCTGAGTGGTTAGTAAGCTTCAGGATTGTCAGCTTAACCGGAGCCTGTCCGTCCACCAGTACCGTCATTTCACTGTCCAGGCCATATTCACGGTGGGCAAACACGCTGTAACCAAAACCATGGCGGGTGAGATAATCCCCGTGACCGCGCATGGGCAAGGCCATGGGTGACCAGCATGCGCCACTTTCTTCATCGCGCAGATAGAAAGCTTCACCGCTTCGGTCACTCACCGGATCATTTTCCCAGGGCGTTAAACGGTATTCGTGTGCATTTTCAAACCAGCTGTAAGCCTGACCCGCTTCAGAAATCACGCTGCCAAACTCCTCGTTTGCCAGCACATTTGACCAGGGTGCCGGCGTCGGTGCATTTTCTCTTAAGAGGATCTGATATTCACGGCCATCCTGAGAAAATCCGCCGTACCCGTTGAAATGGCTTAACAGGTCAGTATCCGGTATCCAGTCGGTATGGTTACTTTCCTCAGCTGTCACCGACGGCACAAAAGGCCTGACAATTTTTTTTGTTGTATGAAGACGCTGGTTAAGCTGTTCGTTGATGCCGTCAGCGCGATCGTCCAGGCTCAGGCAAGCCACGCTTATCAGCAACTGCTTGTCTTCGGCGGACAAATGATCGCCGTTACGGACAAAAATCCCGCCAGGTTCATCTAACAGGCTGGCTTCTGAACCCGCATAGATTAAATCCATAATCTGCGTCTGCAGCACATGCTGATAGCCACCGGGGCTGTTATTCAGAATAACCAGATCCACCTCCAGCCCTTTCAGTCGCCAGTATCGATGTGCCTGAATCAGTGTGGTCACAGAGGCGATTCTCTCCTCACTGGTGATGCTGATCAGCACAAGCGGCAAATCACCTGAAATACCCCAGCCCCACAGGCCAGACTGACCGCGCCGGTTACGGCTGATGGCCTGTTCGTCACCGCGTAATTCCTGGCAGGGATAAAGTATGGTGCTGGCGAGACGGTTAAACAGCGTCGCGTCGTCTTCACTGGCGTTCATCTGCCGTAACACCACCAGACTGTGGGACCAGGCAAGTTCAAAAACGCGATCGGCGATAGGATGATCGCGGTATTTTTCCATCAGTTTGAGGCTTTGCTGACGGTTTTCGCTGATGCCATAAACGATATCAATGGTGACCGGCTGTCCGGGCTGGAGTGTAAAAGCGTGACGTATTGACAGTATCGGATCCAGCACGGCGCCGGAGGTGTTGCTAAGCGGCCCGTCCGTGTTGGCCGCCTGGGCGTCAGCCGGGCTTTTTCCGCGGCCAATAAACCTGGCTCTGTCGGTTTCGAATGAAACGTTCTCTGAATAATCACCATGAACTACCATCATATGAAACAGGTACGGGCTCTGCTCATCCGGCGAGCGTGAACGCCGGTGGCACAGGATGGCATCTCGCGTGGGATCGGTTTCAGTCTGGATAAACAGGTTGCTGAACGCCGGATGTGACTGGTCGCTCGCATCCGGGGCAAGCACCACTTCGGCATAGGTCATCAGCGATAACGCCCGCGGTGTTCGGCCGTGATGCGTCAGGGTGACACGACGTAGTTCGATGTCATCTTCCGGGGAGACCACGACCTGGGTTTTAACGCTGAGCGAGCCGAGCACGCGTCTGAATTCGGCACCCGCATCAGTAAAGATGATTTCGTCGCTGATGTCCGCGCTGCCGCCACCCGTAGGTTGCCAGGTATTACTCCACACTTCGTCAGTGAGCGGATCGCGGATATAACAGAATGTTCCCCAGTTATCCCGGGTGGTATCGCTGCGCCAGCGTGTCAGCGCGATGTTTTTCCAGCGACTGTAACCCCCGCCGCCGGGCGTTATCATCAGATGGTAATGTCCGTTGGACAATAACTGTATTTCGGGCGTTGGACTATCCGCATGGGTGAAAATTCGCGGTTCATAGCGCACAGGCTTCACTCTGCCTTCGTGGGACTCAAAATGGCGGCGCGGGCTGTAGAGATCGACCGCATCGGGAACGCGCTCCTGTAAAAGCAGGCTGGCTGACCTGAATGCGGGGCTCGACATGAACCGCCCGGTCATAGGTGCATCAAGCAGCAGATGTCCCAGCGCCTGGAACCCCATGCCCTGATGGTGCGCCATCCAGGATTGCACCACCAAAAAAAGCTGCCCGGTTGCCAGCCGCGATGGCGTATAGTCCAGCGCTTCATAAAAACCATACTCGCCGTGCGCGCCATTCTTCTCCAGCCTGAGCAGATTTTCGCAGGCCTTTTGCGGTGAAACCAGCAGCGCCAGGAGCGTGGCATACGGGGCTACAACCATATCGTCAGCAAGCCCGCGCCGCAGACCCAGACCGGGTACGCCAAAAGCCTGGTACTGATAATTGTTTTGAACATCAAAAGCATAATAGCCAGACTCGGACACGCCCCATGGCACACCACGCTCTTTGCCCCAGTGTATCTGTCTTATTACCGCGGATTTGCTCATTTCATCCAGCAGACTGCCGCGCCAGGTCGGCATCACCAAATTCGGCATCAGATATTCAAACATTGAACCGCTCCAGGACATCAGGGCGGTTTCACGATTTATAGTGGTAAACAGTCGGCCAAGTGCATACCAGCTTTTAAGCGGTAGCTGATTCATTGCAATAGCGACAAAGCTGGTCAGACGGATTTCAGAGGGAAGCAGATCGTAGTGGCTTTTGTCCAGGGTGTTGGTATCGCAGTTGTAACCCACACTCAGCATGCTGGTGGCATCATTGTAGAGAAACGCAAAATCCATTCGCGCATTATCAGCCAGCCGTTGTTCGAGTTCACTGATAATGGCCAGCCGCAGACGGGCCTGGGCTATCACGGCTGGCGGAGGGATAACTTCCTCAATGCATTGCGCGCCTGCGATCTCACTCAGGGTAGGCAGCAGCTGGGCATTATGCTGCACGGGTAACCAGCCAAGCAGCGTCGACCATTCATCGTTGAGCTGCTGCAGCTGACTGTCCAGACGTGCTGTCCAGCACGCTACAATACTGCTTTGATCTTTAGATCGCTGGATCAGATCGTTGCAGTATGCCTGCATTTTTTGGAGGGCATCCGGCATTTGTCCTGAGGGTAATGACGCTGCACTGAGAAACTGCATACGCAGCAGATACAGACTGGCTGGCGCGTTATACCCCCAGTGTTTCTCCAGGACATGCAGGGTATCGTTCAGCCCCTCCAGTACGTGCGCAACGTTGACGACGGGCTGATGACGCATGGCTGACAGTCCTTCGCGTAGCGTCAGTAAATGACCAGCCATGTTGCCGCTGTCGACGCTGGAAACATAACGCGGGCTAAGCGGAGCAAGCGTGCGGGTGTCATACCAGTTATATAAATGTCCACGGTAGTGCTCCATCTTATCCAGCGTATCGAGCGTTTGTGTGATGCGCTGCAATACTGACCCGGCAGGAAGGTAGCCAAAATCCCATGCCGTAAGGTTAGCCAGCAGGGAAAGGCCGATGTTAGTGGGTGACGTGCGGTGAGCTATTTTCGGTTCAGGGATTTCCTGATAATTGTCGGGGGGAAGCCAGTTTTCCTGGGCTGTAACAAATGTCTCAAAAAAAGCCCAGATTTCTCTGCTGGTCTGACGCAGTAGTTGTTTCTGTTGTGGGCTGGGCAGGAAAGTCTTGCTCGCTGGCGGGCGGCTCAACCAACTCAGCAACAGCGGTGCCAGGCACCACGCCAGGCTAATGATCAGAGCTATCGCCAGCCATTGTGGTGCCAGTAGCAGAGTCAGCGCGGTGAAGGCCACACCACAAGCTACATTCAGCCACATCGCCCGATAAAAACGAAACACAGAAGCGCTGGTCTGAAGACTGTCCGGAATGTGGCTGGTCCATTGGGTGAGATTGCGCTGGCTGATGCCAAGGCGCCAGAGCGTAACGGCGATCGCATACAGTGAATAGCTCGCCTCATGCGGCAATAAAACAAAGTTGAGTCCGGTTCGCGAAATTCGCTTCAGCGCACCGGCCGTAACCAGCGCCAGGTGTTGCCTCAGAGGGCGGCGAAGCGGTTTGTTGACCAGATCGAGAGTGATACAGAACGCGGCAGGCAGCAACCAGATGAGGATTAGCACGCCCAGCCAGTACCCTGGATTAGGCACCAACAACAGTGAGCTAAATAGCAGCACCAGTAAGGCGGGGGCGACCAGACTGCGGCGCAGGTTATCAAACAGTTTCCAGCGAGAGAGAGCCGATAACGGGTTTTTATCCTGTCTGCCATCCGCTTTTCTGACGCGGAACTTAAGCCAGTTAAGCAGTTGCCAGTCGCCACGGATCCAGCGCGTACGGCGCGCGACGTCGGACAGGTAGTTGTTCGGGTACTGCTCGTAGAGTAAGACCTCGCTCAGCAGCCCGGCGCGTGCATAGCATCCTTCAAGAAGGTCATGACTGAGAACCAGATTTTCCGGGCAGGTGTTGGCGGTGGCCTGCACAAAAATATCAACGTCATAAATTCCCTTTCCGACAAAGGATCCCTCTTCAAAAAGATCCTGATAGATATCTGAAGACATCATTGAATAAGGGTTATTACCCGGTACGCTGCTGCGCATGGCCGCATAACGCCCCTGACCGTCTCGGGGCATCTCTTCAGCCAGCCCCGGCTGTAAAATACCGTAGCCTTTGACTACCCTCTGACGCAGCGGATCGTATTCAGGTCTGTTAAGTGGATGTGCCATTGTTGCGACCAGTTTGTGCGCGGTATCACGCGGCAGGAGCGTGTCACTGTCCAGCGTGATGACATACCTGATGTCTGCAGGTAAGCAATTGGCGGGTATGTCTGCAACGCTGGAAAACTGCGTTTCTGGATGACGTAACCAACTGTTCAGTAGCGCCAGCTTGCCTCGTTTACGTTCATAACCCATCCAGATCCCCTGAGAAGCGTTCCATTCAGGCGACCGGTGAAGCAAATAAAAGCGCTGACGGCGACAGGGATAGCGCTGGTTAAGCACGTGCATTGCCGACATTGCCTGACTTAACAGCGTACGTTGTTCTTCCGTACTTTCCGTCGCTGCGTCAGCAAAATCGGTAATCAGCGCGAAACAGAGGTTATCATCTTGATTGCCAAGCCAGCACACTTCAAGACTGGTAAGGAGTTTGCTGAAGCTTTCGCAACTTGTCAGCATGCAGGGGATTGCAACCAGGGTTGAAGAAGCAACCGGAATACCGTCAGAAAAATCCATTCTTGGCAGCGGCCGGGGAGAACGAAAGCGGGTCGTCGCTTCACTCAACATATCGCTGACCAGCTGACTCACCGCCACAATCAGGGGCAGGGCCAGCAGTATCAACCACCAGGCCATTACCGGATTCGCTGTGTCATATAATATTGCAGCCGTTGTCGCCGTGGTTAGCAGGCTCATGCTCCCCAGCCAGGACAACAGGGGAAACCTGTTGAAATTGTGTCGCAGACGTTTGAGGCCGGAGATATTCACTGACAGATGGCGTTCCAGCTGACGACGTCCTTCTCCCATCAGATAGTAACCAATGTGACGATGTGGCACGCCGGGTGCTGTTGTTTCCGCAAGCGCCAGTATGCGGTTCGCCACTTCCGGCTCACTGAGCTGACTTTCCCGGGCCAGAATCTCAATCACATGGCGATAATGATCGCGGGTATCAAAATGCATGCAGGAATATATTCCTGCCGGATCGCGACGTAACGTTTGCTCAACCACGCTGATATCCTCAGCGAAATCGGGCCAGTTGGTTTCATTAAGCAAACGTAATCCGGCAATGCTGTTGCTGACGGAAAGTTGACTGGTCGCAAGCTGCTGGTTAAAGCGATGTATTAGCACCTGGGTAGTGAGGCCTTGTTCGGCAAGGCGTTGTTCTACCCAGCTCAGGGGTAATGCCAGCGCATTACCATGTCCTTGCAGCCGACGAACCATTTCTGCGACAAAAGCACTGCTTAATGGCGGCCGGGAGCGCGCCATGTCGGCGATAACCATGATTAGGTCAGCTGGCGCATTTTCTGCGCATTCAGTCATCCGTGTTACCCATATATCAGCAAGGTCACGTTCATGCTGAGCCTCTACCACCTCAATACTGACCTGACGGAGATTTTCAATCAGCGCCAGGCGTAACATGCCGGGCAATGCCCAGACTTCGCCTAACGTCAGCGGCGTAACCTGCTGATAGGCAGTAATAAAGCTGGTAAGACTGGCGATATCCCAACGCCCGTCGCCATGCACAACGACCTCCGTGGCAATATCATAGATACGCGGACAAAGGTGCGGCGAGGTGAGTGAGGGAAGGCCCTTACCAAAGCTTGGGGGTAAATGCTGACGTACGTTGCGAATTTGCTCTTCAATCAGGTAGTAGTTGTCCAGCAGCCACTCGCCTGCAGGCATGATGCTCGACTTCTTATACTCGTTAAGCGCGTAACAGTTTTGGGTAATTACGGCCTCGTTGTCACCGAGTCGTCTGAGCAGATAGTACGGCATTTTATCCGCAGACAATTTATGAGCGTGAGCCAGGGTTTGACCGTAACGCTCAAGCTGAGAGGCCGAGAACAGCTCCAGGCGCGGACTGTTTTCCGCCGCCGGGTCATTCGAAGAAAACGCAGCGTACCCGGGCGCCTTTGTCAGGGGACGGGAGCGGCGAAACCATGCCATAGGATTCATGTTCATAATATTGCTCTGGTGCGACGTTAACGCGCAGGAGCAGTCGAGAAATCAGTTCAGAAACGTTCTCTCAGGATGTGCATAAGGCATCAGGGATTTTTCAGCTGCTGGTCAAGGTATTCACTGCAGCCTACTGCAGCGTCAGGATCCAAAGTCAGGGGCTGGCGTGGTGAGACAAACAGGGCTTTACACCCAGGACAAAGCATCGCCTGTTTCAGACGCATTTTTGAGGCTGGCTGGTCTGAACTCAAATCACAGGCAGGACAGACGACCCTGGGCGTGCTCCTTATCAACTTCCTTGCATAGCCAGGAAGAGACAGGGTGATTAACCTTGCAAGGAATGCGCTTCACGCCAGCATTAATGGCTAAATTATAGACGTTTTTTTCCATGGTGACTGGCCGGACTGTGGCCTGATGAGGAATCGTTAACTTTTCCGTGAACTGAAGCCTGCATGCTGATTAATTAACGCTACGAAGGAATTGATAACGTTCTGTATTTCGTAAACGCAGCGCAAAGTAAACGGATGCCGATGCCGGGCGTAAATTAACATCCTCACAGACGTCTCAGCTGGCGTCACAAGTCTTCAGACAAATCAGGTTTACTCTGAAGAGGTTTCTAACCCATATAATCACAATAAGCTGCCGCCAGGAGCTTATTAATCGGCTCAGGCAGTGTTAACAAGCCACCTGGCTTAATTCTTTATCATCAGGTTAATCAGTCAGGGTTTACAAATATCGATTTGCAGTGTGGGCAGAGCAATGTTTGCTTTTTGCCTATTTTTTTAATCGACTGCTGGGACTTTCTTTGACATACAGGACATGTAGACGAAGACGTTATTTCGGTGATTTGGTCCATAATTCGATTGAAGTAGGACATGATGTTTGTCCTTAAAAATGAATGAGATGTACTCTACCATCTCTGGTGGTTTTTTTATACATCTAATAAAGGTTTATGGGTTTGTAGTAAAATATTTTCGGAACGGATTGACCGGTTGACACACAATAATATGAGTAACGTCCACTTTTGGCACAGAGCAGAAAATTGCGCGGAGAGATGACAGCTTTGAAAGAGGGCAGACTTACCTTAAAACAGAACATCCACGCTGAATTCATCTCCTGATTGTGATGTTACCTGGCTAAGCATTACTAACTTTGGTGAGGCAGGTTAAATCTCTACCTTAACGTGCTTATTTCTGGTTAACGGCAGGCAGGTTATTGATATTTATAGTTAAATCTCCCGTGAAACTCCTGTGGCCGTTAGATTTTTTAGCTGCAATTGGTGGTTTTTCTGGAGGGGTGTTAAAAACAAAGCAGGCTATATGATGAGGGAAAATAAAAGTAAAAGCAGTAAAGCCTGAGGTAGCAGTAGTAAATAAATAAACTTCCCTGGCGAAAGATTTGCGATTATATTAACAATATTCAAGCAGTTGCCTGACGGACTCCTTTTCTTCGAGATATTCGAAAGAGAGTAGACGGATTTTTTCATGGTTGTAAAGCCATTCGGAATCGTTTCGTTGAATATTTTCTCCAGGCCTGAAGCACACACCAGATGCAGCCCGAACTATCGCATACTTCCCATTAGTAAACACAACCCTGTGGATGAAAAAAGGCTGATTTTTCCCACCTAACTTCCGGTTATCGATAATGTTGCCTTCAAAAAAAATATTTTTTCTGGGTTTCATAAAGTTACCTTTATAACAGGGGTAAAGTCAGTGTGTTTCCGTCTTTATTTTTCCTTCCTTATTAAGCGCGAGAGTCAGCCTGGTACCAATCCATCTGCATTCTAAACTGTACAGTAACACCTCGCGAGCAAAACGTCCCAGCGGCCTCGCTCCTGATTTTTCCTGCTTTCGCAGCTGTCCAGCGAGCACATGCAAGACGGGTAACATGCACACTTATTCCCTCGAAATGGCTGAGTCATTTTTTCATGAGTTAGTGCTCTTTTAAATGCATTATTAATTATACGTCATTATTTAATAATTTTTTCTATTATATTATGTTCATTTACTTTTGACAGATATGTGCGCTTATCAGGAAACAACGTGAGAATTTACTGTTCTACTTTTCCATAGAGAATTTATAAGGAAATCAGAAGGAATTCTACTTACTGAGGAGCGCCCGGCAGCTAAAAGCACAGACAGGCGGAGCAATTTATAAGGGTTCACGACTACGGCACCCGGGTAGGCTGGCGTCTTGCTGTCGCGCATCCGGGGCGCGTGGCCGCCATCATTTCCCAAAACGGCAAACCTGATGAGGCAGGACAGGGCGAGAACCGGGCACCTGTCCAGAGATACTGGCATGAACCCGGACAGCAGAACCGGAATGCGCTGCATGATGTTCCGAGACCGTCCGGTGTTCGCTACAGGCGAAAAGCTGATATCCTGGCCTGTTATCTGCGCAGACCTTCAGCCTTCGCCCGTCTGTATGAGTCCGCCAATCAGCGAGGCGAAGGCTGTAACCGCTTCCGTTTCCTTCAGTCGCCCACGGGTAAGGGCCACGGACAGCGCTTCTCCCGCGCCGACCAGGCCGATGCAGCATTGCTGTAGTGATTGGGGCGTCATATTGACATGGGGTGTCAGAATTGACGCAAACATTGCGACACAATTGTCCAGAAGTTCCTGGAAAACGACCGCCTTTTCTTCACTCCCCGCCAGCGCCGCTCCCACTGCGTGAAACTCGTCCGTTTTGTCTGCGGCGCAGTGTATATAGGCGCTCGCCAGCATCTGTACCGTTTCCTGCTGGCTTCGGGGAGTCGCGCTCATGGCCTCAGTAAACGTCCTTACCCGTTCCATATCTATCCACCTGTACAGCTGGATCAGTAACGTCGAACGAGTCGCGAAATGATCGTAAACCACAGGTTTCGAGACGCCTGCACGCACGGCCAGATGGCCCAGCGTGAGGCGATCCGCATTTTCCTCGCGCACGATCAGAAGCGCGGTATCGAGAAGCTGTTGTCGCCGTTCTGCCTTCGACAGGCGCCGGGCAGGCGACCCGGTAGCCGGAGCCTTGTGTTCTTTCATTCTCTCTTTCTCATTAAACCTACTAAAAGTAGCTTATGTTGCTGTGGAGTGCTATCTTTCCTACCAATAGTAGCTTATCACACACAAGGAACCTCGCTTATGTCATTTGCTCCTGTCTTACTGCTGGGCGGCTCCGGATCTATTGGTGGTCAGACTGCCCGGGCAATACGCGCTGCTTATCCCGATCTTCCCTTGCTGATAGGGGGGCGCGACCTTGCCAGGGCGCAGCACGCCGCCGCAAAAATGGGAGGTGCGGAAGGTATAGCGATTGACACCACCCGTGCAGACCTTGGCCTCGGCGAGCGAAAAATCAGTGCGGTGGTCGTCCTCTATAAAGACCATACGCTTGCTGCACTCCGCTTTGCTCAGTCACGAGGCGTACCCCATCTGAGTATTTCTTCTGGCGTGTTCGAGATTGCTCCGGAAATCGCAAGCTTTATGCACGCTCCGGGCGCGTCGGCAGTGGTGCTCGGCTATGAGTGGCTGGTCGGTGCCACGACGGTGCCTGCGCTTCATCTGAGCAAAGCGTTTGGCCAGGTTCATGAAATCCGCATTGGGGCGTTAGTCGATGAACAGGATGTTGGCGGGCCTGCGGTCGCCGCTGATTTCGACCATCTGCACCACCTGTTGCCCGCAGCGCTCACGCGCCGGGCCGGCGTCTATCTGTGGCGCGAGGGCGATGAGGCTAAGGGCACCTTCTCAGCGCTCGACGGCACCAAAATCCCCGCCACGGGCTTCTCGTCGATTGACGTGGTTGGGCTGGCAACTGCTACGGGTGCGCACAGCGTCCTGTTCGATCTCGGCATGGGTATCAGCTCAAGCCGGCGCAAAGGAGGAACATTCTCCACCGAAATCATTATTGAGATTTCAGGCCTGGATCAGGCCGGGCAGGCTCTTCGTACCCGCAATGCGGTCGTTCATCCGGGGGGAGCCGCACCGTTGACAGGCATGAGCATTGCCCTGCTTCTTGAACGACTGATCGGGCTGGATGGCAAACCGCCGGTGGCGCCGGGTCTCTACTTTCCTTATCAGATTCTGGAAGCGTCGCACTATTTAACGCGGCTTGCGGAAGAGGGAGGGCAGCTTCTGGAACTGCCGCTGTTATAACTGTCGGGTGGCGTACTAAAAGTGCGCCACTTTCCCCTTAATATCGGGCAGTCTCCGGGCGAAAAGGCCTGAGACTTAAAAAGGATGCCGGGAAAGGCGCTCGCTGGCAGACCTGCATGATTATTTGCCACAGGCCGGGCGACATACATTTTCAGGTAAGTATGCTATTGCTTTACTGCGCTTTGGTATCACCCGGATTACGGCTTAAAATAAGGATTCCAAGGCTATGGCAGTAAACGATGGGCTTACGTGCTCAGGCCTGCTTTAGTTCCAAAACAGATATGAACTGGCGCACTCTGCCCGCTATCAGCGATAAGCTGGAGTAACCACCCTGAACAGGTAACAAAATTTAAGGAAACGCAATGCAAACGATTGGGATCCTGGGAGGGATGTCAGCAGCCTCAACACAAAT
Organism: Erwinia sp. STN24; assembly: GCF_041320675.1. Taxonomy (NCBI): domain Bacteria; kingdom Pseudomonadati; phylum Pseudomonadota; class Gammaproteobacteria; order Enterobacterales; family Erwiniaceae; genus Erwinia; species Erwinia sp. STN24. The sequence goes on from NZ_JBGGPM010000001.1 coordinate 584,985, forward strand.
TTATTATCGGAAAATGTGTGAGTTGGTTCGTCAGCGTCTGGGCGGTTTACACTCGCCTGAATTGCTTATCCGTTCGCTGGATTTTGCCAACATTGAACATTTGCAGGCCAGCGGAAAATGGGACGACGCCGCAACCCTTTTAAATAAGGAGGCGCTGGCGCTGGCGCGCGGCGGGGCCGACTTTATCGTACTGGCGACAAATACCATGCATAAACTGGCGGACCAAATGATGAGCGGCGTTTCCATTCCGCTGCTGCACATTGCTGATGCAACGGCGGCTCGGATCCTTGCAGCGGGCCTTAAAGCGCCAGGCCTGATGGCAACCGCATTTACGATGGAACAAGCTTTTTATCTTGATCGGCTCAGGGCGGTAAAACTTCAGCCCGTTATACCGAATGATGCCGATCGGGCTGAGGTTCATCGCATCATTTATCAGGAGCTGTGCCAGGACGTTATAAACCCGGCCAGTCGCGCTGTTTATGAAGATATCGCACAGCGTTTAGCTGACAACGGCGCTGACTGTGTGATCCTTGGCTGTACCGAAGTCGGCATGTTGCTTAACAGGGATAACGTTTCCGTCCCTGTGTTCGATACCACGCTGATCCACTGCGAAGCTGCCGTTGATAAAGCGCTGGGTGCGAGTGTCTGAAGCGGGAAGTTTGCTTCAATATCACCTCTGGGCTGCAGGAGAAATTATCGCTTTGCTCCTGCGGCTATTTTTTTGCTTGCAAAAGCCTGAACCGGCGGTAGCGTTCTAATCAGACCCCTCTTTACCCGAGCGGGTGAGTAAGCTGCTTGCCAGTAGTCTGAATACCTCAATAACTTTTGGCAGTGCCTGCTGCGGATCGTCGCTGGCTGCTATCCACAAGGCCGCATTGAGCGCGGCACCATTTAAAAGATGTGCGGCGGCATCGGCATCGACGGGTTTTATGACGCCGCTTGCGCTCATTTTTATAATGCTCTGGCGAGTGGATTCCAGGCAGCTATTTTGACCAGGCCACTGAGAAGGGTTACCAAGAAAGGCTGGACCATCAAGCAGCACGATGCGCCGTACTTCTGCATCCATCGCCATTTCGATATAGGCGATGCCCTCAGCTATTAACTTTTCCCAGTCATTGCCAGCCGTAGCCGCCGCAGCTTTAGCACGTTGCGCCATTTCACCATCTAACTGTTCGACAACCGCCGCAAGCAGCCCCTTTTTATCGCCAAAATTGGGGTAAAGCGCGCCACGCGTCAGGCCCACGCTGGCAGTAAGCTCATCCATTGATGCGCCTGCGAACCCTTTTTCAGCAAATGCTTTTCGTGCCGCCGCAATCAGTTTTATGCGGTTTTCTTTCATCAGTTCGGCGCGGCTCTTGGTGGCCATACGATATCCTTATGCCATACGCGGCGTATGTTATTTGACATACGCCGCGTATGTGTGATTAATAGTACATACGCAGCGTATATTAAATCATTCCTGTGCGCTGCGCATCCCGCATTCCAACCCGACCTAATCAAAGGAAATCGTATGGCCATCGCCCATCGTGAACCGGTTTTCCCTGCTAATCGACATGCTCTTTATGAGGAACATGGTTATTCTGCCGCAATCCGTTCTGGTGATATGCTGTTTGTTTCCGGCCAGGTCGGCAGCCGCGCCGACGGTACGCCGGAGCCTGATTTCGCCGCGCAGGTGCAGCTTGCGTTTGATAATTTGGCAGCCACGCTTGCCGCAGCGGGGTGTACTTTTGACGATCTGATTGATGTCACAACTTATCATACCGATCCGGAAAATCAGTTTTCGACAATTATGCAGGTGAAGAAATCGATTTTTCCCCATCCCCCTTATCCAAACTGGACTGCCGTTGGCGTGACATGGCTTGCGGGATTCGACTTTGAAATTAAGGTCATTGCCCGCATTCCAGCTCATCAGATATGAAAAATCATATCTGAACAGGCAAAAAATATTTCCCTGAATTCACGGGCCAGAGGCATAAATTAAGGTGGTTCTACCGACTGTTAAATGAGTAATTCGATTACTCAACCCACCTTTCTTATTCTCTGGCCCGTGCCTGGCCTCTTTTCTGAATAAAATAAATCGATTAGGCTATGCCCGGTCGCGCATAACGGCTTTTACCGTGTCGATAAACAGGCGTAATGCGACAGACATATGGCGATGTTGCGGAAAGTAGAGCGCGATGCCCTGTGACGCAATGGTCCAGTCGTCCAACAACGTCACCAGCCGCTGCGTGTCCAGCCACTGTCGGGCGTAGCGCTCCGGGACATAGGCCACACCCAGCCCGGCGACAGCCGCTTCCACCATTAAAGCGCTGCTGTCGAGGGTCAGGCTGCCCGGCACATCCAGCGCAAACTGCTGCTCATGCTGCTGATATTCCCAGTGATACCGTTTACCGCCCGGCAAGCGCTGGCGCAAACAGGTATGCTGCATCAGATCCTGCGGATGCATGATTTTGGGCCGCCCGGCTAAGTAACCGGGCGAGGCCACGGTAATAAAGCGCAGCGGCCCGCTCAGAGCAATGGCAACCATGTCTTTAGGCACATCTTCAATCAGCCGAATGCCCGCATCAAACCCTTGCGCCACGATGTCTATGAGTTGCCCCTGCGCCACTAAATCAATTTCAATCCCCGGCTTTTGCTGGATAAATGTCGGCAGCACCTTTTCCAGCAGAAGGCTAATCGCTGCATCGCTGGCACTGATGCGCAGCGTGCCATAAGGCTGCTGACCGCTGGCGGTAACGTCGTTCAGCAGGTCATCCATTTCCGCCAGTAACGGCGCCAGGCGCGCGATCAGTATTTCACCCGCTTCTGTCAGCGCAACGCTGCGCGTTGTGCGATGGAACAGCTGCACGCCAAGTGTTGCCTCCAGTCCTTTGACAGTATGGCTAAGCGTCGAGCGTTTAAGTCCCAGCACCTCAGCAGCGCGACGAAAACTGCGCTGCCCGGCAATGGTTTTCACCGCCTGCAATTCATTCCAGGAAGGTCGTTTCATTGTTGAATATTTCCCACCACCTCATGCTGATTTGCGGAGATTATGCCACCAATTATTCGGTTTATGCTGTCCTTCGGTTCACTGAATGGAGAAGACCCTAATGAAAACCTGGCTAATAACCGGTGCATCCAGCGGCCTGGGCCGCCTGATGTGTGAAACGCTGCTGGCCCGAGGCGACAGAGTATTTGCCAGCGTCCGCGATCGAGCAGTATTAGACGGTCTGTCAGCAATATACGGCGATCGTTTGCAGGTAACGGTGCTTGATCTCAGTATGGCAGCGACGATAAAACCCACCGTTGAGGCGGCGTTCGCTCAGGCGGGAAGAATTGATATTGTGGTCAGCAACGCGGCTTACGGCCTGTTTGGCGCAGCGGAAGAGCTAAGCGATAGGCAAATTGAGCGTCAGATTGCCACCAATCTTACCGGGTCGATTCAGCTTATCCGCGCGGCAATTCCCTTTTTGCGGCAGCAGGGTGGCGGGCGCATTATGCAGGTGTCGTCGGAAGGCGGCCAGGTCGCCTATCCTGATTTCAGTTTGTATCATGCCACTAAATGGGGAATTGAAGGTTTTGTCGAAGCGGTGCGGCAGGAAGTAGCGGCGTTTGGCATTGACTTTTTGCTGGTCGAGCCGGGGCCGACGGCGACGCGGTTTGGTGCGGGGCTGGATATTGCTGATGCCTTACCGGCCTACCGTGATACGGCAGCGGGGAAACTGCGGGCGGCACTGATGTCCGGAGAGTTTATGATTAAAGGCGATGCTGAAAAATGCGTGACGGCTATGATCGCGGCGGCAGATGCTGCCAGCCCTCCATTACGTCTGCCGCTGGGCAGCACAGCCTACGACAATATTGAAGCCGCGTTAAAAATGCGTCTGCACGCGCTGCAAGCAATGAAAGCCGTGGCATATGGCGCAGATCGCCAGGAAGGGTAGGCAGCCAGGCCCGATGAGGTGGAAGACCAAACAGCTATGAGGCGTTCCACTTCGGTTCTAACCTAAAGCACCGCTAGCTGCTTTTGGCACGAGGCGGACATGATTTATCCCTGATAAGGCCGGGGCGATCGCCGTTCCAGACCACGCTTTTCGTCCTGCGTCCCCGGCGGGGTCGTTATTCAACGACGATGAGTTCTTCGGTCACGAGCCGGACTACGGAACTCAGGTCGATAAAGTTTACGTGGTCCGGATCCACCCGGGTGGCAAAGTTGTCTGACAGAAAGAGTTTATCCATCTCTTCAGCGTTGTCGAACCATGCCTCCACCATAGCGTCAAACCGGGGTAGCTCTGAAGACGCATAATCCATGGGGTATGAAATAACAAAGCGGCGGATCATCTTTGCTTCAGGAATGGCAAAAAGCAGTGGAGCATGAACGTCGCGACGATAATTCCTGAATTCCTCTATGCTCATACCTTGCCGACGCCTGAAAGCGATAACGACTTTGATCATGAAAATATCCTTTGACGGGGAGCAGCCGGTGCGTCTGCTTCGAAATAAGGATAACCATGGAAGTCGAAACAAACTATGTTTGAATATCCCTATTACTTTCGAGATTGTCCCCATGATTGCTGATCCTTTATCCGATATCATCTCGCTATTGACGCCGAAAACCTACATCGCGGGTGGATTTGACTTCGGGGGGGAATGGGCGCTTCAGTTCGGGAAGCATTCTGGCCTCAAGTATTTTGCGCTCGTATCGGGTAGCGCCTGGCTGGCCGTCGATGATGGGCAGGATCCGATAAAGCTTAAGGCGGGTGATTGCGTCCTGCTGCCTAACGGACGTCGGTTCCTGATTGCCCAAGACCTCGCCTTCGAGCCGATCGGCATTGCTACCATACCTGAAGAAGACTGGAACGGCGGGATCGCAACGGTGAACGGCGGGGGAGAAACGACAATGCTCGGCGGCCATTTCGGCTTCGCTGGTGACCATGTCGATATGCTTCTCGGCTCAATGCCAGCCATCATTCGGCTCCGCGATGAAGACGACAAGACAGGTCTGCGATGGGCCCTCGATCGTATGCGCCAGGAACTGTTCGGAGCACAGCCGGGCGCCAGGCTTATCGTGCAGCATCTCGCGCATCTGATGCTGGTCCAGGCGCTGCGGCTTTATCTGGATCACGGCTTGGGAAAAGACGTCGGCTGGCTGTTTGCACTTGGTGATAAGCGGATCGCGGCTGCCATTGGCGCAATTCATGCCAGCCCGGGCAGGCGATGGACCTTGCCGGCACTTGCGCAGGAGGCCGGGATGTCTCGATCCAAATTCGCTCTCAGGTTTAAAAGTCTATCCGGCGCGTCGCCAATCGAATATCTGACACGATGGCGGATGATGATTGCATGCCACCGGCTCACCAGTGGCACTGAATCTGTCTCTGCAATCGCGCACTCACTAGGTTATGAATCAGAAGCTGCGTTCAGTACGGCGTTTCGACGACTCAATGGTTGTTCGCCACGACGGTACTCGTTGAAAAATCCGTTACTAACCGAAACTGATAATTAGTATTTTTCCGGCTGATGAAGTGACCTGGCTCTATTAACTGGCATAAGCCAACGTCCGCTTATGGCACGAAGCGGACTGACACGTATGCTGATGTCCGCTATGAGCGAAAAGCGGACATATACACTCAGTTCACTTCATCTTTGCATGTGCCTGTTGTTCCGGGGATGACGGCGGCAGATTCTTTGTCGTTGATTCCTGAGTTAGTGCATCGTTTTTCACCACCCCTAACAGGACATCAAGCAATCCGGGGAAGCGGGCATCTAGGTCTTCCCGACGTAGCGACAATAAATTTTCGCGGCCAAAGGGACGCTGCCAGATAACGCCACTGTCTCGTAGTACACGCCAGTGGTGAGTCAGAGTTGATTTGGGTATACCGCTTAGCACGGCGCTACAGGCATGCTCACCCCCCCCAGCCAGTACGCGTACCACAGTCAGACGTAGCGGATTTCCTAAAGCCGTCAGCACATTCTCAAAGCGTATTTGTTCCTTATCAGGATGCCCAGCAAGCATTAGTTTTCTCATCAGGTTAGCAACATACCAACACTCTACTTTAAATTTTATCTGTTGACTAATGTACGAGTACATACATACATTAATTGTACGTATGTACTCGTACATTAGTCTATATGGAGATTATCAGATGGCTATAGCCTTACCGGATTCAGATACCCCTCGCTTACAGCACTGGAGCCTTGCGCTGCTTGCTTTTGCCCAGCTTATGTACTCCCTGGATATCAATATTGTGTTTGTCGCTCTGCCGGAAATTGGCGCGGGACTGGGCTTTTCAGAGCATACACTTCAGTGGGTGGTCAGTGCTTATACGGTATGTTGCGGAGGATTTTTACTGTTCGGTGGGCGTGCTGCCGATCTTATGGGGCAGCGTCGCGTGTTTATCGGTGCGTTATGGCTGTATGCGCTATCCTCGCTTGCCGGTGGGTTAGCGTGGAGTCCTGTGGTCATCGTCATTGCGCGAGCCATACAGGGCATCGGCGCAGCATTACTGTTTCCAGCCACACTTTCGCTTATAAACAGACTCTTTGAGGAAGGGCCGTCACGCAACCGGGCACTGGCTGTCTGGGGCGGCGCAGGCGCAAGTGGGCTTACCCTGGGATCGCTCGCCGGGGGGGTACTCACCAGTACCTGTGGCTGGCCGGCGGTATTTTTCGTCAACGTTGTGCTGGCGGCCGTCGCTATTTTTGCCGCTTTTTTTGTCTTACCGAAAGACAGCTTTCGGAACGAACGCCGCAACTTCGATTTACCCGGCGCCGTAACAGTAACCGTGGGATCAACCCTGCTGGTTTATGCACTGATTCAGGGGCCGGAAGAGGGCTGGTTGACGGCACATGTTCTTTTATCGCTGGGTCTGGCAGCGGCATGCCTGCTGGCGTTTATTGCTATTGAATTTCGCAGTCACGATCCCCTGATGCCGGTACGCTTATTCAGAAACCGCAGTCTGGTCACAGGCATGGTGATCACGTTTATTTATATGGGAACCTTTGGTGCTCTGCCTTATTTCCTGACGGTTATGTTTCAAAGCATTATTGGTTACAGCGCTTTGCAGACCGGCCTTGCGTTTATTATTCCTTCGCTGGCCATTTTTGCCGGAACGCAACTTGGAGCCCGACTTGCAAATGGCCTGCCAGTGCGCACGGTATTACTGACCGGATTTGTCACAGGAATTGCGGGTACGCTGGCACTGGTACCAGCAGCCTTTTCAGTTGCATCCTATGCGACCATAATGCCCGGGCTGGTTATTTCAGGAACAGGCCAGGGGATTGTCTGGACGGCAATGTGGATAGCTTCTGGTTCAGGGGTAAAGCTTAACGAACAAGGGATCGCTTCGGGTATGGCTTCTACAACGCTGAATGTGGGTAATGCTGTTGGTATTGCTTTGCTGATAGCTCTATCCGGAAGCGGGGCTGAAAATCTGCAGCAGGAAACGTCTGTGAGCAGTCTCGAAAATGCCTTACAGCTCGCTTTTTATCTGGCTGCAGCCGGGCAGGTTGTAGGCCTTCTTGTTTCCCGACTGTTACCTCGAAAAGCAACAACTGGTTTATCAGCAGAAATAACGTAACTGAAAATCAGTTTTCTATGTAAATCCTTCTGGATGAAAAATAAGCGCATAAAGATCTGCTGAAAAGAGGATCTTGTCGTTGCCGGCCGGAATTAAGGGGGGCATAAGAATCTTAACGTCTTGCTGTGCCGGCCTGTATATGAATGTCGACTTTTGGCACAGGGCTGCTGTTGCAGCCCTCACCGGTTAGACTTCAATTGACTCCGATATCTCCAGAGCATCATCTACTTCAATGCCAAGGTAACGTACTGTGCTTTCGAGTTTTTTGTGACCCAACAGTAGCTGGATCACTCGAAGTTTTTGAATCGCCACGGATAATCTAGACACTTCCGAGCCGTTGATAATACTGGTTTTCATATTCTATCGGTGACATTTGATCGCTAGAACCATGCCGACGCTTACTGTTATAAAACATTTCGATGTAATCAAAAATATCGCTGCGGGCTTCTTCCCGCGTTCCGTAGATCTTTTTCTTTATCCGTTCGCGTTTCAACAACTGGAAAAAGCTTTCTGCAACCGCATTATCATGGCAGTTACCGCGACGGCTCATGCTGCCCTCCAGGCCGTGTGATTTCAGGAACGACTGCCACTCATGGCTTGTGTACTGACTGCCCTGATCCGAATGAACCAGCACCTGTTTTTGGGGATTACGCCGCCATACAGCCATCAGCAGTGCGTTCAGGACAATGTCCTTTGTCATCCGGGATTGCATGGACCAGCCGATAATTTTGCGTGAGAACAGATCAACAACCACGGCAAGATACAGCCAGCCTTCGTGGGTCCTGATGTAGGTTATGTCCGTTACCCAACGCTCATCCGGAGCATCCGGATTGAACTGTCGCTGGAGCCTGTTGGGCGACACGATACTGGCCTCGCCTTTACGTGCCCGCGGGCTCCGGTATCCGACCTGAGCCTTTATCCCGACACGTTTCATCAGTCGCCAGACTCTGTTCACTCCGCACTGTTGCCCGCTGTCCCGCAGATCCAAATGGATCTTGCGATAACCATAGACGCATCCCGATTCCAGCCAGAACTGTTTAATCTGTCCTGTCAGTCCCAGGTCTGCCTGATGGCGTTGTGAATGCGGCTGCTGAAGCCAGGCGTAAAAACCACTGGGATGAACATCCAGCACCCGACAGAGCAGGCGAACAGGCCAGCAACAGGTGTTGTCACGGATAAAGGCGTACCTCAGTCGGACAGCTTTGCGAAGTACGCCGCGGCTTTTTTTAATATGTCCCGTTCGTCGGTAACCCGCTTCAGCTCTTTCTGGAGACGGCGGATCTCGGCCTGAGCATCTGACTGTTCTTTATTAGTGGAAGAATCCGGACCGTACTTCTTTATCCATGCGTAAAGGCTGTGGGTAGTGATATCGAGACGTGTTGCAACGCTGGAAACAGAATGGCCACGATCGACAACCTGTTTGACTGCTTCAATTTTAAACTCTTCTGGATAACGCTTACCGCTCATGGGCACCTCTCTTTCAGCCATCTTAAATGACTCTGAGGTGTCTGTTAAACCCGTGGCGATTCAAAACAGAGTGAATAACGTTTGTGGACATATATAGTCAAAGCAACGGGGCCGGGTTATGGCTGAGGCGCACCGCAGCAGGGTGAGGAGCGAACAGCCAAAACCTGGCCCCGGTATATGAAGCCAGGCGGGCTTATGGCAGCCCCGGCATTAGATGCGTTTATGAACAACTGAAAGATTGATTACCCGATCGGCAGAGGCGATGGTGGAAGGCCGATGAGCGATGATGACACGGGTAATATTCAGGCCACGTATAGCCATATTGATCAGCGCTTCATTATGCTCGTCCAGATGACTTGTTGCCTCATCCATAAACAGTATGCCGGGCCGTCGATATAAAGCCCGGGCAATAAATATGCGCTGCCGTTGTCCGCCTGATAATCCTTCGCCAAGCTCCCCGGTTAGCGTATCGTAGCCCATAGGCAATGCCATAATGTCATCGTGAATGTGGCTGAGACGGGCGCACGCTTCAAGCCAGGCCTCATCAGGCATGTCACCGAACCCGGTAATATTTTCCCGCATTGACCCTGCGAACAAACGATCCTCCTGGAGAATGCAGGATACAGCCCGACGATAGCTTTCCACACCGCCTGCATAGATATCTTTACCATCAGCCAGAACGTTTCCTCCGGAAGGTGGCACAAGTCCACATAATATTTTCATAAGCGTGGTCTTACCACAACCTGAAGGTCCGGTAATAGCAACACTTTCTCCTGCACAAAGAGTAAGATTTAAATCCTGTAGCACAGGCGAAGACTGGGCATCATGACGGAACAAAAGTTCTTTCGCTTCCAGCACGATAGCTTTTCCAGGTTTAAATTGTTCCGTTAAGGGTGATATGGGTTCGGGCGTAGTATGCGCAATATCTGCGATCCGCTCGCCATGTAATGAAAGCATTCCTAATCGCAGGAACATCTCAGTGAGGGAAAGCGCCCGTCCCGTAAACATTTCTCTGAAGACGCCAAACGCTACAAATGCGCCTAATGAAAGACTGTGCGTCATCACGGCGCTGATACCCAGCCAGAGGATGACAATATTATCCAGGGCTCCGGTCAGCCCGCTAACTGCATTAAATAAAATATCAAAGCGGCGTCGGTTAACGCCGGCATTTGCAGCTTCAACTTCCAGCGTCAGCCAGTTGCGCCCACGCTGCGACGCCAGACCCTGTGCCCGGAGTGTGGCGATGCCCCAAAGCGACTCGCTAAAATGCGAAGCAGCCGTTGCATTTTTTATCAGTTGTTCCTCAGCCAGCTGGCGATAGCGGGGAAAAGTTATTAAACGCATTAAAACCGCTATCAGCACAAAGCCAACCACCACGCAACAAAGCAGAGGCCCCCCGTAAACCGCCAGCAAGATCAGTGAGCCAATCAACATAATGCCGTCAATGATGCTACCGGTAATATCGTGAACAAAGCTGTCCCGCAGAATGCCAAGTGAGGCAAAACGGGACTGTATATCCCCCATTCTCCTTTTTGAAAACCAGGGCAGGGGAAGCGACAATAAATGTCTTAATAATCCTTCTTTCCACTGTATGTCTGTCAAAGTGTCCGTAATCATCACAGTCCAGGAACGAAGCAAATTAAGACCTGTTTGCAGCAGAATTAGCATCCCTAAAGACAAACAAACCAGCTCCAGGAGCCCGCGATCGGAAGAGGGAACAACATGGTCGAGGGCAATCTGGGTACCTACCGGTAACAGCAGACTGATACATTCAGTCATAACAGACAGACAAAATACTTTAATCAACGCCGGGCCAAAACCGGTAATACCACGTATCAACTCTGTAGGTCTGACACGTGATGACTTTTTCTGGCGGCTAAAATTACGATCGGGCCATAACTCCAGCGCAGCACCAGTAAAGCTTTGCGACAGTGTCTGACTACTGACCGTTCGTCGGCCATATGCAGGATCATGGATAACAGCCTTGTCACCTTTGAGACTGACCAACACGATGAAATGACTGAAATCCCAGTGGAGCACACACGGCAATCGCAGTGCTGAAAGTTCTTCCAGATCCAGTGACAGTGCCCGCCCGGCCAGTCCAAGGTTGCCAGCAATGGCATGCAGGGTGCCCAGCGTTGCCCCACGTGAAGAGAGGCCGCTTTCACTGCGCAATGTAAACAAATCTGTATGATGACCATGCCAGCCTGCGATCATGGCCATACAGGCAAGTCCACACTCCGCAGCCTCGGTCTGAAGGATGAGGGGCACCCGACGACGAGGAGAAAAATTTAGACGTCTTTGAAGCCAGGCAAGTTTTTCGTTATCCATTAATTGCTCCGCGCGTGCTGTCCCGCATTTCATAAAGCGGCGACAGAACCCACTGCCATAGCCGGCGCTTTTCCAAAAAAAGCGTGCAGTCTGCCCGAAGCCCGTTGCCCGCTTTAAGACGTTGCCCCTGCCATACAAAATGTGTCACGTCAGGTGTGATGGTTAGTCTGTACCAGGTTTGTGGTATACCTGTATCAGCGCCGGGTGCGCTGGCCCAGTGCGAACGTTCCTGCATACCGGCAGGTGTGACCGAGACCTCTGCAATGCGGCCGGGAAATAACCCGAATTTTTCCGATGGAAAAGCGCTATAGCGAATATTGACCGGCGCGTCGGTTTTTATAAAGGGCAGGGCACTGTCCGGGATCCACATCACCAGTTCCCAGTGTGGTTTAACATCCGGAATAATTTGTGCCAGCGTATCGCCCGAACGGGTGCTTTGCCCCAATGTAAGACTGACCGTATCTACCCGACCATTAACCGGAGAGGTAATTAAAAGCGTGCCGGAAGCATCATCTTCTGTATTCTGACGAGCCAGTACACTCCGCTGCATTTCCATGCGAAATATTTCATTGTCAAAATCAGCTGCACGTGTGCGTATATCACCCTCAAGCGCAAGAACCTGTAATGCATTCTGCTCACGTTGACCGCTCAAAGTGAGATGATCATTTTGCTGCTGATAAAAAAGAGAGGTCTGCTGAGAAAGTTGATCGCGATTTATTAATCCTGCCTGCTGATAGCGCCGATAGCTTTCCATGTTTTGTTTCATCTCTTTCAGGCCTGAAGCTGCCTGTTTAAGAATTTTAGTGGAATGTTCAAATGCCGCAGCATAACTTGCCTTTTCCTGTTCAAGCGTGGCAAGAGTAATACGCCGGTTTTCACGAAGGCGCCCTATAATATCATCGACGATTCTAAGTTGTTCTTGTGTACTTTGTCTGTGTTGCACGCTGACCACACCCGAACGTGTTGTACGACTAATATCAATCTCATACAGCGGCTGTCCTTTTTTGACATTATCGCCTGGGCTAACAAATTTGTTTATAACAAAGCCCTGATCCGGAGACGCGACAGTAACAGGGCGAGGTACGGATGCAAGCTCACCACTTACGGTTACACGATGTGTATAACTACCAAAAGTAAGAAGGAGAGTAAGTGAGATAAGAAAAATGGCGGTAATAAGCAGATGTACCCATACTGGAAGTCCACGCACCAGCAGGGCTTTTCCTTTCCATACGTTAGTTCTGTGTGTAATAGCCGACTGCCGATAGAGAGATGAGTTCATGTTACCCTGCATGCCCCGAAAATCAGAGGGGTTTCCTGTCAGTAACAAACCGTATTATGCGGCAACCGGTACCTGAAGCCGCATTAAACTGAGGCTAAGAATTAATGCTTGCCGCCACGGTCGCTTTTGCTATTGCCGTTGCGGCCAGAGTGTGATTTGCCGGAGTTACCGCTGTTACCTCTGCCTGCATCCGGTGCGTTAATGCCGCAGCCTGCATGAACGCTCACTGATGTTGAAGAGCCACCGTGACCGTCATGCGTGGAAGAGTAGGAACCGCCAATTGAGCAGCTACCAATTGAAAAACCACCAGCAACCACATCCATTTCATTCAAAGAAAGTTCACGCATTGTTACTTCTCCTGATTACAATAATGGGCAAAGATGACGTGTTTTTTTCTCATTGACATAAGCCATTGAGAAGGTGTAGTGGCAAAAGAGATATTCTTTATGCCAAATCTGTTCATATCTTCCGGAGAATATGAAAACCATTTTTCCGGGAAAGTATCGTGATAGTTATTTTTTAGCTGTGGGCAATAACATATCTCATTTCTTACCCCTGCCTCCTTGTAAAAGAGTGCTTCCTTTTTCTTTATCTGTTGAACGGATTCAAGCCTGAAAAATTCTGCGCGGGTTATATCCCCAGAAATTTCAACTTCTTGCTCTGGTCCGTTGGCGCCACCGTGCCACAGGATGTATGAATCATTATTAATTAATTTACGGTTACCTGCCACAAATAGATAGTTAGCACACGCAGAGGCACAGACGCTGCGAACTTCTATATCCATATTATTTTTTTTAATGTAACTGGCTATGGATAAAGCATTTTCCACATCTCCACCAATGCTGTTAACAGAGACGGTTTTGATTCTGGAGTTGCCGATTTCTTTTAAGAATAATACATAGGCCTCATTTGTTATTTGGCCGTCAAAGTAAAGAACATCCCCTTTCTTAACTATTTCAGGAGGATTATTCAAAACCCGTTCATCCTGGATGTCTATCTTTTGACTGGCCGGTAAAACGCCCGAACTTATAAAAATGCTACTAGCGGAAATAAAAATTTTTATTACTTTTTTAAGGTTTTTTTTCTGCAAAAGAAAAGGGTTAATCATTTTCTCTCTGATATATAATTAATTTTCCGGAAAAGCGGCGGTCATCAATGCTTTGTAAGGTATGTCATTATTAAGTTTATTTTAAGTCAATAAAAGTAACATAATGTAAATTATTGGTCTTTTTGTTCAATTTTACTGAATGAAAAGATATGGAGTTGGTGAATTTATTACAAAAAACTGACCAGGCACCAGCTTTCATCACTTGCAGTGTGTCCACCTTAAGATTAAGGCCAAACAGATAGCTGAAAAAAAATGAATCGTCCCTACTAAAAATAGTGCTTGTCATCATGAAAAAACGCTATGATCTTACCCAGCAATAGTGGACACGCGACTAAGTGAGTAAACTCTCAAGCAAGAGGTGACTCACATGACAAAATCAGTATCAACCACCAAAAAGCCACGCAAGCAACATACACCTGAATTCCGCAACGAAGCCATGAAACTGGCCGAGCGCATTGGTGTGGCCGCAGCCGCCCGCGAACTCAGCCTTTATGAGTCGCAAATTTACACCTGGCGTAGCAAGCGGCAGCAACAGGCAACGTCCTCTGAACGTGAGAGCGAACTCGCCGCTGAGAATGCCCGCCTCAAACGCCAACTGGCTGAACGGGACGAGGAGCTGGCCATTCTCCAAAAGGCCGCGACATACTTCGCCAGACGCCTGAAATGAAGTATGTCTTTATCGAAAAGCATCAGGCTGAGTTCAGTATTAAAGCCATGTGCCGGGTACTGCAGGTCGCCCGCAGTGGCTGGTATGCCTGGCGTCAGCGTCGTCACCAGATAAACCGACGTCAACAGTTCCGACTTGTCTGCGATGATGCGGTTCGACAGACCTTTGCCAGGGCAAAACAGCGTTATGGAGCACCTCGTCTTGCTGATGAACTGCCGGAGTACAACATCAAGACTATCGCCGCCAGTCTGCGTCGTCAGGGGCTGCGGGCGAAAGCCTCGCGCCGGTTCAGCCCGGTCAGTTACCGTGAGCATGGTCTGCCAGTATCCGAGAATCTGTTGAATCAGGACTTTTACGCCAGCGGCCCGAATCAGAAGTGGGTGGGTGACATCACGTATCTGCGCACCGGTGAAGGCTGGCTGTATCTGGCGGTGGTGATTGACCTGTGGTCGCGGTCAGTCATTGGCTGGTCGATGTCCTCACGGATGACGGCACAGCTTGCCTGCGATGCACTGCAGATGGCGTTATGGCGGCGTAAACGCCCGGAAAATGTCATCGTGCACATAGACCGGGGTGGTCAGTACTGTTCAACGAATTACCAGAGCTTACTGAAACGGCATAATCTGCAGGGCAGTATGAGCGCTAAAGGCTGTTGTTACGACAATGCCTGTGCGGAAAGCTTCTTTCACTCACTGAAGGTGGAATGTATCCACGGAGAGAACTTTGCCAGCCGGGAAATAATGCGAACGGCAGTGTTTAATTATATCGAGTGCGATTACAATCGCTGGCGTCGTCACAGTGCCTGTGGCGGTCTTAGCCCGGAACAGTTTGAAAACCAAAACCTCGCTTAGGGCCGTGTCCACATTACGTGGGTAGGATCAGGCTTTTGTAGATGCTCTGCCTGCAGCTGAAACCGACTGTAATCAGAAAAAAGAAAAGTATCCTTCTGGACTCCTCCGGCTCGCCAAATTCTGATGGTGCAAGGCAAGGTCAACTCCTGCAGCTGGCTTAAAGTCTGCTATGAGCGAGAAGCGGACATCATTGGATTAATTTTAACTGCTTTCCTGAATCCTTTTGACTATCAGTTATGAACCAGCCCGCCATCTACAGCATACTGGCTGCCGGTAACATAAGATGCGTCATCGGAAAGGAGGAAGAGTGCAACTGCAGCCGCCTCTTCAGCTGTTCCTGCACGGCCCAAAGGAACCTGGCTTACAACAAAATCTTCAAACTGCTGACGCGACGCCTCTGGCATAAAGTGCCTGAAGTTGGTTTCAATCGGGCCCGGCACCAATGTATTAGCGCGGATACCGCGTACGGCCAGCGCAGATGCCCAACTTTTGACCATAGCGATAACGGCACCTTTAGTCGCTGCATACAGGCTTGTCATCGCCGCACCTTCATATACAGAGGAAGAAGAAGTAACCAGAACGGACGCGCCTGAAGTAAGTGATTCCGAGAGGGCTGCCAGCTGCAGCATCGGGCCGCGCACATTAGCGTTCATCATACGATTGAAAGACTCCGCCGTTACAGATTCCGGAGAGCCTACTTCAGCAAAGCCGGCATTTAGCCATAATCCATCAAGTGAACCCCAGCCGTTAATAGCCTCTCCCAGTTCATGTATGTCAGTCTCGCTTGCAGCATCGCTTTTCAGAATAAGCGAAGCTGCAGGAAGCAGGCTGCGTGCACGCTCCAGCCTTTCTTCATTAAGCCCGGTAATGGCTACATGGCCACCTTCATTGACAATACGCTTAGCGCCTGCGAGCCCCATGCCACTGGTGCCGCCCGTAATTAGTATCCGTTTCCCCTGAAATCTGCCCACGCTTACTCCCTTTATTTGGCTGTGAAATCAGCATTTACCTTACGAAAAAAACACACGATTCGTCATCTGTTTCATTACGCAACGATGGGCACAGCTGGATTGCTGCGTGAATGTCCGCTTTTGGCACAAAGCGGACGGTAGGCGCTAAAGGTCTGCTATGAGCGAAAAGCGGACATCATTCTTATGAAGACCTGACCAATCGATCCGTTTCTGCCAGCCTCAAGAGGCCGCTGATGAAATCAGGTCAATTTTCTGTCCGTTGCATTTTTTTTAAAATCAGCAATAACAGGCAGATTAATGCTGCCGCAGCGAGGTTGTACAGCATCCCGGCAACAAACGCGGAAGCATACTGCCCAGCTTGTGACAGGTCAGTCGTTTTTGAAAGAGCACCATTAAACAGAATGCCAACGACGGCTACGCCCAGAGCAGCCCCGATTTGCTGGACTGTCGAGATAACTCCAGCTGCCATGCCAGATTTCGCTTCTTCAACAAAACCCAATACCAGGTTCAGTAATGGCGTCATAATATAACCTTGGCCAGCACCGACCATAATAAGTGCCGGAATTAACTGCACTGGTTTCAATTCTGATCCTGACATCCATACCTGAAAAATCATTATTGCAATGAAGACCGCATAGATTAACGCGCCAAAAAAAAGCGTATATGTTCCCCATCTGGCAACCAGTCGTGGCGCAGCCAGGGATGCAAGAACAAAACCGACGCTACAGGGCGCAAAGATACTTCCTGCCTTGAAGGCATCCAGACCCAGCCCCGTCTGTACCAGTAAAGCAAAACAGAGAAAGAATGAACTTGAGGTAGAGTAAACCAACAGCACCAGCATCGTTCCCAGCGAGAAATAGCCATTCGCCATCAGCCGCATATCTACCAGTGGCCACTTGCCTGCCATTCGACGTTGCTCCTGTTGCCGATAAAAGATCACCAGTAAAGCCAGTGCTATACCTGGTGCCCAGCGGCTCCATTCAGGCCAGCCCTGAACTGGTCCTTCTATTAACGGAACCAACACCAGCACCAGTCCGCAGCTGACCAACAGTACGCCTGTCCAGTCCAGTAGCGGTCTCTGCGGGGCACGGGATTCGGGAATTGATCGTGCTGCAAGAATGGCGAAGACTCCAACTGGCAGATTAATAAGAAAAATGCTGCGCCAGCTAAGACCGAACAAGTCCGCCTGTACCAGCCATCCGCCCAGCACCTGACCGGCAATAGCGGCTAGCCCCAGCGTCATCCCCAGCAAGCCAAAGGCTTTGCGCCGGTCATTATCCTCAAAGTTAACGCGAATAGAGGCATAAACCTGCGGGAACAATAATGCTGCAGCCAGCCCCTGCAAAATCCGGGCGCAGATAAGATAATCAGTCCCTGGCGCCAGACCACAAAAAGCCGAGGCCAGCGTAAAGCCAGCCATACCAGCAATGAATAATCGACGGCGGCCAAACATGTCCCCCAGTCGACCACCGGTAATCAACAAAACGCCAAAGGCGAGTTCATACCCGGCGACAATAAGCCCAATCTGCGCAAAATTCGCGCCCAGCCCGGTCTGGATACTGGGGATGGCGACGTTAACAACAAACAGATCAAAGATGGTAACAAATCCTGCAAGGAGTAATACGGACAAACCGGCCCAGGGAGGCGTTTTACAAGAAACATGTTTGGAAGATAGGGTAAGACCGGGAGATGAACTCATATTGCATATCCAGTGTAAGAAAGTATGCAACGATTCTCTTCTTCTCTTTAAACCATTACAATTTAACACTTTATACTATTACTTTAAGCAATGAGATAAGCGATGCGGACCCTGAATCGATCACGTACTGACCTGGCCGCCTTCCTGCGGGCGCATCGGGAACGCCTTTCACCTGCCGAGGCAGGGCTTCCCAGCGGAACCCGGCGTCGGACGCCAGGCCTTCGACGTGAAGAAGTCGCGGCACTTGCAGGCGTCGGCCTTACCTGGTACACATGGCTTGAGCAGGGCCGGGATATTGGCGTGTCGTCCAACTTTCTGGATAATCTGGCGCGGGTACTGAAACTGGATGCCGCTGAACGCCGACACCTGTTTATGCTTGCACATGAGCGCCCTCCGGCCGAACCTGGAAAAACCTGGTGCGTACTGCCGCCACTTGTGCGGCGCCTGATGCACGATCTTCCGCACCCTGCTTTTGTGCTCAATCTGCGCTGGGACGTTCTGGGTTTTAATGCATTAGCCGACGAACTATTTAATTTTGGCAGTCATGTACCCGAGTGGCGTAACCTTCTCTGGCTACTTTTCACCGATTGCGCTCTTCAGAAACGAGTCGTTGCCTGGCATGAACAGGCTCCCCTGATGCTGTCAAGCTTTCGCCGTGATTTCACTCGCGCCAGCCAAAGTACGGATATACCTGAACTGGTAAATAAGCTGGAACATGTCTCGCCAGAGTTCAAAGTCTGGTGGCGACAACATCAGGTTCACGCGCCATGCAATGGAATCCGTCATTTGCTGATAGAGGAACAGCCTGTGCCTTTTGAATTTACGTCACTAACTGTGGATGAAGATCGACATTTGAGGTTGGTAGTGTATGCGCGACAAGAAGAAGATGCTGAACGTCCTGATTAGCCATTTAACAGGGACAAAAATTCTCGCGCCGCGCTATGGCTGGCATGCATTATAAGGGGCCGCTTCTGGCACAAAGCGGGCTGACACGCAGACTGATGTCCGCTTTGAGCGAACAGCAGACGTTGACTGATGACTACTCAGTGAATTCATCGTTATTGAACATACCCTCCCGGCAACGAACTCAATCTCAATCGTTCTCAGACAGCTAGCGCTAGTTGTTGATGACGCTCTATAAATTTCGCTTTGAGGGCGCTATAGCGATGAGCATCGGTCCTGCTGAGTAATACAGCTGCGTGTTTTATCTCAGCATACTCTTCTGCAATGTCGTTGTTTCTTCGAAGATAATCACGGAAAGCAAGATGTCTCAATACCTGCATATCTCCGACTGCAAACGCATGGACTTGATGACTACGCTGATCACCACCTTTAATGAAATATCTGCGCCCCGCAATCCCGTTCTCACCGCGAGCAACATACCCGGCGTGGGCCATTGCTGAATGGTACTTATCCAGTTCATTGATGTCGGAAACTTCAAGTAGCATATCAATTACGGGCTTTGCTGAGAGACCAGGAACTGACGTGCTTCCAATATGATGGATATCCTTAGCCATTCCACCGAGCAATGTTTTTATCAGTAAACTTTCAGCTTCAAACATCTCAGGCCATCTATCATCGTATGGCACAACAATAATCTTCCGCATAAACACATTCTCTCTGTCCTAAGTGTGCAACTCAATCCTGAACCCCGGCATTGCCTGCAGCTGGCGTTCCCTGGTGAAAAAACAGGGTCCACTGGCCCTCATCCGAACAAATCCAGCAAGAGGAACGTAATGCATGATGGCTGCCATCAGCGTAAAACGTCCGATAGCGAAGCAGAGCGTAACCGCAGCCCATCTCCGTAAGACGGAAATCGCTGCTGAGAATATACGGTGCAGCCTTTTCACTTAGAAGCGACGCAATGGTCTCTGACCGGTCGACCGTCACACCTGACCGGGTGATTTCACGGAATTCAGGATGAAGAATCAGTTCCAGCCACTCCGGATCATTGCGCCTGTCGCCGTGAAGGCTGCACTCAAGCAATCTGAGCTTCTCCAGAAGCATTCTGCTTATCCTCAAGTGATTAAGCCGGACGTTCAAATTTACCATAACAGTTCATGCGCTACTTCCGCTTCTGGCACAAAGCGGACATCGTCTTATGCAGCAGTCAGCTCTGTGCCGGTAGCGCATTTACCAGCGATAAATATGCGAACAGAATCGGCAATAATGAAAGACAGGTCTCAATAAGTGGGGACAAATCTTCCCAGCGCCGGACAGCATGCCCTTACCCGGAAAACCATTTTAACTCATGTCATGAATGCGGTTACGGTCGTTGCTTTTCGCCTTATAAAGCGCCCTGTCAGCCTGCTGCTTAAGACGGTCAGCCTGGTCTGCCTGGCCGTCAGAAAGTTCAAGCTGGTTTCTGACGTTAGCCTTTACCTGCCGGAGCACAAACATACCCATGCCGGTAATCATTACAAGCAACACGAGGTTCAGCACAACGTCGGCAGCGTTGGCAGAGAACCACGCCGTCCTGATTGCATCACGGTCATATCCCGCCGTGACTATCAGGGGATACTGCTCAAGACGGGCGTAGCCATATACCCGCTCGACGCCGTCCAGTGCTGAACGCCACGTAGCGCTGCCACTGGCTGACGTTTTCAGGACCGTTGTGAACAGCGGGCTGGAGGAAAGGCTGCGGTTAATGGCCGTGTCCGGAAAAGGGCGTATATACAACACGGAGGTGTCAACCAGTATCAGCGCCAGGACGTCGCGTTCATGCAGCGTATAGTAACTGTAGAACTGCCGGAAGTAGTCAACCCTTACCATAGCCAGCGCGATGCCGGCGAAACGACCTGCCTCATCATTCAGGCGCACCGCATCAGATAACCTCATTTAATATATGAGGCGCTACCAGTCAACAGTTCCATCTTCATTTGTTATAAAAATGTCACATAAAAGTGTAAAGTTAACAAATCACTTTTTTAGCAGATTCCTATCTGTCATGTGGTTAAAAACCGATCACGATTTTATCATCTATCGTTATTGCTGGGTTTGCGGTGAATGATTCTTAATTCTTTCCTTTCAGTAGCACTATCTGTGTAATCATTATTTTACAAATAGATTTCTAACCGGAATTAAATTGTTTTTTTCGTGAACAGAATACCTTAAAGAGTTGATCATTAATCGTACAGTTAATTAATATATTATTGATTTTAATATTATTTTTATTTAAAGGAGGTTTTTTTTAGCTGAACGCTGTATAGCACTATGATTACATAAGATAAATTGATATTTATAAGTTGTTTTGATAGCTTGGTTGCTCTTTAGAGCTTAAGCTAATTTTGATTATGAACCGAGTGTATTTATATCTTGTAATGGCTGCATCTGTGTCAGCTCTGGCTACCGACATGATTGTTCCGGCTCTGCCAGATCTGCAAAAAGTTTTTCAGGTTGATTATTCGCTTATTCAGCTTTCGGTCAGCGGGTTTCTTATCATTTATGCTATCAGCCAGTTATGTGTAGGCTTTGTAAGTGAAAGGTTAGGAAAAATAAAAACGATAACGGCAGGTTTTATCGTTTTTTCAGCAGGTAGCCTGCTGTGCTATATGGCTGAAAATATCTATTTACTTATGGCAGGAAGATTTATACAGGCCGTGGGTGCTGGCGCAGGACCGGTATTATCCAGAGCTATCGCAAAAGATAGTTTTCCAGCTGAAAGCTTAAAAAAAGCCCTATCTGACATTTCCTCTGCCAGTGCTATAGTTCCTCTGCTCGCACCGCTCGCGGGCGGAGCAATGCTGGGTTATGTAAGCTGGAACTACATATTTTTAACGATGTTCATTTTTGGAATAATCACGGTCATTCTTGCTCCGAAAAGTTTACCTGGTTCAGGAGAGAAGCCTGAAGAATATAACGGCAGCTTTATGACAACCGAATTTTTTTCGGGGACAGCTTTGGTTTCCTTGATTCTGAGTTCGCTTTTTTGTTTTATTACGTTGACGCCTGTAATTTTTATTGAAAATTTAAAGTTTACGCCTTTTCAATACTCACTGGTCTTTTCACTTTCTGTTCTTTTTTTCATAGCAGGAAATCAGGCTTCAAAGCTTAACGCATTCACAAATCCATTTTTACTTTTTGGAATCAATGCACTGTCATTAGTTCCTTTGATTATCGGAAATCCTGATCCAGTTTTATATTTACTCTCTGCCATTGTGTTCAATTTTACATTAGGTGCATATTACCCAGTCGCTCATTTCACCGCATTGCAGATTAAAGGTAATAAAACGGGAGTAGCTTCATCATTGACCGGATTTACGCAAACTGTCTGTGCAGGTGTTATTAGTTATTGTGTAACAAAATCTACTTCTTTAGGGATTGGATTTGAAAAAGTGATGGGGTTAAGTGGATTATCCCTGGCGATTTTGTCATTACTGGTAGTTAGCTATTTAAGGAGAGCGAAGTGCAGAACTGGCAAAGAAACAAAATTGAGAAATCTGTAAAATATCAAACACGTGTTTTTTCGGAAAACATCAATGAGTTGATTGTCACTGAAAGAGAGGGAAAAAAAATCAGACTCGATGATGGAAGGGAAATGATCGAGTTTGTGTCCTGCTCTTATCTTGGTATCGAAACGCACAAAAAACTTAAAGTGGCTGTATATGAAGCAATGGAGCGTTTTGGCGTACAACTTTCGGTGGCAAGAACGCGAATTAAGCCAGACATTTTTAGGGATATTGAAAGTAAACTAAGCGCCATCATGAAAGGTGCATGCACCCTTACTTTCAATGCGGTGACGCCATGTCATATCGCGGTTTTGCCATTACTGGCATCAGGGGCATTGCCAAAATACACTTTTAGCAATAAACCTTATTTCATACTTGAAAAAACAGCGCACGCTACCTTGCAAATTAATCGGGGGCTGTTGCAGCAATTTGGCGATGTGGCGCGTATAGATTTCCAGGATCACAAAAAAATTGAAGAGGCATTTAAGTTTGCCTATGATAATGGCCTTACGCCGATATCTATCTCTGACAGTGTAGGCTCTATGGGCGGCGTGGCGCCGGTTAAGTTTCTGACGAAGTTAATTAGTCAGTATAATGGTTATGCTTATATTGATGACGCTCATGGAACCTCTATCTTCGGTGAAAACGGCTCCGGTTATGTAATGGAATGCCTCGACAATAAGCTGGACGACAGGATTATTATTGCGGGATCGCTGTCTAAAGCTTTTGGTTCGCATGGAGGATTTATTGCATGCAACTTCGAGGAAACGATTAAATTCATTAAAACCTACGGGACCACGTACGCATTTGGCGGTCCTCCTAGCTTGCCGGGAATGGCGGCATGCCTGGCCGCTGCTGACCTACACCTTGATGGCACCGTTGCCAGGAGACAGGTGCAGTTGCAGGACGTTATCGCATATTTTGATGAAAAATTTGCTGATACTGACGTCATCAACAGAGGGACAAGAATGCCGATACGAGGTATTCTCATCGGTAATGAAGATACCGCAATCACGATGTGTAAGAAGATGCACCAACATGGATTCGCTACTACTGTGGCGATGTTCCCTACGGTCGCAGAGGGGAATGCCATACTGAGGTGTGCTATTTCAGCATTACATGAAAAAGAACATATCGATCGTTTTCACAACTGTTTTAAACTAGCCTATAACGAAGTAATGTAGTCTGTCTTTTGCCCGGCCTTTGCCGGGCATTATGAGAAATGGAATATGATGAAAAATATTGCCGGGCTCAGCCATGGAACAACCTTAGTGGTTGCAACGATAGTGGGTGGAGGCATGTTTGCGCTTCCTCTGGCTCTTGAAAATGTATGGTTTACAAAAGGGGTAATCACGTTATCGATCTCAGCATTTTTCATGCTTCTAACCGGATTAATGCTGGTTGATGTAAATTTGCGATTTCCTTCCGGGACAAGCTTTCATACTTTTACAAAGGATCTTCTGGGCCACAGGATCAGCGTGATCGTTAATGCAAGCTTTCTGTTTGTTCTCTATGTAATCACTTATGCTTATATCTCTGGCGCATCGTCTGCCTTTTCCGGGGTGCTTAATAAATTATTTGGCATTAATGGAGCGACATGGTCTGTTTTGTTAATCACTTTTCTGGTTTCATCTCTGATTTACATGGGTGGGTCGACAGCAAATTACGTTATTTCATTTTTCGTTGCAGCAAAATTTATAACTTTTTTCCTAGCCACCGGTAGTTTGCTTGAAAGTGTCAAACTTCAATATTTAACTGACAACCCCGAATTAAATGGCGTCTCTTCGTTTATTTTAATCATTCCAGTCTGCATTATATCCTTTGGGTTTCATGGAAGTATTCCCTCGCTCATCAAAATTTATGGTCGGACTAATTATAAAAAGGTTGTTGGAAGCTTATGTGCAGGCGTATTTATTTCGGCATTCATCTACTATTACTGGTTAACCCTATCTATGGGTGTGGTTGATAAGGCCACCTTTGCAGAAATCAAGCGTTCCGGCGGTAATATAGGTCCTTTCATCAGAATGATTGAAGGCGCGAAAGCGGTAGCATCAATGGAAGTGATACTGGTTTTTTTCGCAATGTTTGCCATATTATCTTCTTTGCTCTCAGCTTCGTTAGGTTTGTGTGATTACTTTCGTGACTTATTGAAAAACCGGATGGTAAAGAAAAATGAAATGTTACCTGTTCTTTTGACGTATTTACCTCCGGCTCTGTTTTGTATTATCAAGCCTGATGGTTTTCTGCTTGCCATTTCCTATGCTGGCATAGCACTTGTTATATGGGCAGTGTTACTCCCGCCGGTTTTACTTCTTGTCGCCCGAAAAAAAGGCGTGGCTGCGACCTATCATTTTCCTTTGAGCGATAATACATTAAAGTTATTTTTGATGGTGGGTACTTTGATGTGGATTTTCATGGTGGCAGAAGTTTTTATCAACTGACAGCATACGCTGCCATTAACACTGGTTAGCTGTCCCCGGAATTAAACACAACATCTATCACACCATCTCGATTCACAAACGTCCGCTTTTGGCACAAAGCGGACATGTGCAGGCTAAAGTCTACTGTGAGCGAACAGCGGACCACAATACCAGAGGGAAAGCCTCACTGTTAATGTCCGGACAGTTCATGCTAAAACCCTGTATGACGTTTTTCATCGACGATTAAAAAGGGCTGTAAATAGCTACAGTTGAGGTATTAAAAGCGAAGTATCCAGGCGCAGATGCCTGGCAAATGGGCGACAGTCCGGAACTGGCCAGCCAGCTTGCTGACCTGATTAAAAAAGGGATCAAAACGGCCTCCTGCGGATCTCTTGCCTCTTACCAGCAGGAAGAGCCTGCCCCGAAGATTGGGAGCTATAACATCATCCTTGATGGTCAGAACGTCCCGGTCTGCGTGACCAGACTGGTTTCAATGCGGCTGGTGCGTTTTTGTGATGTTACGGAGGCGTTTGCCCGCAAAGAAGGTGAAGGCGATTTAAGCCTTGAATACTGGCAGAAAGAGCATCAGCGGTTTTTCACCCGCGAAGGGCATTTTTCTGACGATATGGAGCTGATAGCAGAAGAATTTGAGGTGATTGAAGTGCTGTAAGATAAACGTTCTGGCGTTAAATTCCTTGCGCTTCGCATAGGCCCGCCTCTGTCAAAAGCGGGCCTGCCTCCTTAATTGTTTATTCATATTGCACAAGCAGAAAGCGGTCAGTGCAGATTAATGACCGGCCCAGACGGCGGGTTTGCGATCGCCCCAGGGACAGGCCCGCTCCAGCTGGCCCGCCAGCTGCAACAATACCGGCTCCTGATTAAATCCTGCTAAAAACTGCATACCGATCGGCAGATGGTTCGCCGGGCTGAACCCCAGCGGCACCGACATGGCCGGGGTGCCGCAAACGTTAGCCAGGGCGGTAAAAGGAGACTGGTCAAAAACTTGATGCATCCAGCCGCGCCCGTCCAGATTGCCCTGATGAAGATTGTAGCGGCCCAGTTCTACGGGCAAAGCGGGCAGGGCAGGCGTCAGCAACATATCGTACTGCTGATAAAACAGACCCATTTTTTGGGTCACGGCGTTGCGCATATGCATTGCGCCAATCATATCCACTGCGGTCAGCTCGTGGCCAAGCCGCCACAGCGCCAGGTTTGCAGGCTCAAGCGTGTCGGCGTTAATCGGCCTGTTCATCATGGCGGCCAGCGCGTCGATCCAGGCCGCGGTATTCGATGCCCAGAACCGCGTATTCATTTCTACAAAAGCGTCCCAGCTGCCGATATCGGGCGCGGCTTCCTCTACCTGATGTCCCAGCGCAATAAGCTGTCCAATAGTCTGTTCCAGCGCGGCAACCACTTCCGGTTCGCTGCGCTGGCCATTTAAAGGATGCGTCATCACGCCGATTTTGAGCTTGCCCGGCTCCTGCGCGGCGCACTCCCTCAGCGTCTGATGCGCAGCGGCAATGATAAAAGGATCGCCGGGCGTATTGCCCTGCACGGCATCCAGCAGAGCCGCGCTGTCGCGCACCGTACGGCTGACGAAGCCATGCACGGCAAGGCCCGACCAGACTTCATCCACTTCCGGGCCCATACTGATGCGGCCACGGCTGGGCTTCAGGCCGAACAGCCCGTTGACTGCAGCCGGTACGCGGATCGAGCCGCCGCCGTCGGTGGCATGGGCGGCGGGCACCATTCCTGACGCCACCGCCGCCGCAGAGCCGCCGCTCGATCCCCCGGCGCTGTAGCGCTTATTCCAGGGATTGCGGGTGCCGCCGTTAAAGCTGGGTTCCGTGGTGGTGCTGGTGGCCAGCTCCGGCGTGGTGGTTCGGCCCAGCATTACCAGCCCGGCCTGGCGCATTTTTTGCGTAAGGACAGAATCCTGCGCGGAGACGTATCCCGCCGCCAGCCGACTCCCCAGCTCATTACGGCGGCCGCTAACGGACACGCCGAGATCCTTCACCAGCATCGGCACGCCGTATAACGGGCCTTGCAGATTGCTGTGTTCATCCTGCCAGAGTTCAATCACGGCGCTGACCTCGCCGTTCACTTTTTCTATGGCTTTATTCGCCGCCTCTTTGACTTCTTCAGGCCTGACTTCGCCCTGGGTAATCAGCGCTGCGAGGCCCACAGCGTCGCAAGATGTATAGTCTGAAAGATTCATAAAAATCCGATTCGTGGCTGAGAAGACGACAACACCCTGAAGGTGTATACTGGTTAGTATCTTATGATACCGATTGGTATCGTATAATACTATCCAGTATCGTTGCAACGAGGAATTATGCCCAGACTCTCACAGCCACGCCTTCCCCCGCGCGATCGCCTGCTCCAGGCGGCGGAAACGCTTTTTTATCAGGACGGCATCACTCGCGTGACCGTGGACGCTATTGCCGAAAAAGCGCAGTCCACCAAGATGACGCTTTATCGACATTTTGCTTCCAAAGAAGCGCTGGTGCTGGAATGGATACAGTTACTGGTTGAGGATTACAGTCAGGTATTCGATCGGCTTGCCGAACGGTTTCCGGACGACTCCGCCGCCCAGATTATGGGGTTCGGGCGGTTCCTGGCAGATAATCTTACCGGCACGCTGCAGCGGGGCTGCCCGTTTACCAATACCCTGGCGGAAACCACCGGGCAATTCGCGGAGGTCAGAGCGCTTATTTTTGCCCACAAACAGCGACAGTTTCAGCGGCTGGCGGCCTTGTGTCGCCAGGCAGGCGCGGGCGAGCCAGAGGCGCTGGCAAAAGAGATTACGCTGCTGCTGGAAGGTTTGCAGGTGGTCGCCCAGAACGGCGGATTTGAGGATCCGGCGGGCTTTGTGCTTGAACAATTAGCTATAAAGCTGGATGGCCTGACGGCCAAAAATCCGCGCTGACAGCTCGTCCCCGGTAAAGCCGGGGCTCGGGCGACCAGCTCCGTTGGCATGTTTACCGACGCTGGTTCGCCAGCACAGGCCGCCCGACTGCGTTTGGCAGGCGTTAAGCCGGTACACCAGCCTGCCAGACCGCGCTTAAATCCTGGCCAGACCGTTGCATAAGGTCATCAGAAAGGCTTCTTTACAACGCATTTGCGCCCGTTGTTGCTCGCTCATTTATTAACACGCCATCCGCAAATAAATAGCATAAATACAGAAGGTTAACCTGATTCCACGCGTTGCTGTTTCGTTAACTTTTTTCACGCCTCCACGCCTGTCATTTTTTTCTTGATTGAACGTTCAATATAAAAAGTCTATAATCTCTCTTATTCAATAGCTGAAACCGATTAAGCGATGCCAAAAGTTGGAATGAAAGCCATCCGCCAGGCGCAGTTAATTCATGCGACGCTGACGGTGATTGACCGGGTCGGCCTGGCCGATGCCAGCCTGGCGCTGATAGCCAGAGAGGCGGGCGTCTCCACGGGGATCGTCAGCCACTACTTCGGCGATAAAAACGGCCTGCTGGATGCCTGTATGCGTCAGATCCTGCTGGATCTCTACAGGGCGGTCGAGCATCACCGCAGCGTCGCGGCCGACGATCCGCAGGCGCAGATCCGCGCGATTATCGATGGCAACTTCGACGATTCGCAGATTGCCGGGCCGGTGCTGAAAACCTGGCTGGCGTTCTGGAGCAGCAGCCTGCATCAGCCCGATTTGCAGCGTTTGCAGCGAATCAACGACCGGCGACTGCATTCCAACCTGACGGCGCAGTTCGCCAGAGCGCTGCCGATAGATGCGGCGCGGGCGGCGGGCGCCAGCATGGCGGCGCTGATCGACGGCCTGTGGCTGCGCATGACGCTGGCGCCCCAGCCGATGGCGCAGGGCCTGCTCGATGCGCGTCAGCTTTGCTATCAAAATCTTGCGCTGTGGCTTTCCGGCCCGGCAACCTAACCCTTAAAGGAGGAGACATGGCCGATATGCAACGCCGTGGACTTTACATCAATGGCCGCGAAGAAGCGGGTCAAGGCGAAACATTCACCACCATCAACCCCGCTAATGGCGAAGTGCTGGCGGAAATCACCTCGGCCAGCCAGCAGGATATCGATCGCGCGGTCGCCTCCGCCGAAGCCGGTCAGCGTATCTGGCGTAGCTATACGCCGGTTGAACGTAGCCGCGTACTGTTAAAAGCCGTGGCGCTCTTGCGCGAGCGCAACGATGAGCTGGCCGCGCTGGAAACGGCCGACACCGGTAAACCCCTGAGCGAAACGGAAGCGGTGGACATCGTAACCGGCGCGGACGTGCTGGAATACTACGCGGGCCTGGCCGTAGCGGTTGAAGGCGAATCCATCCCGCTGCGCGACAGCGCGCTGGTCTACACCCGCCGCGAGCCGCTGGGCGTTTGCGCCGGTATTGGCGCCTGGAACTATCCGATTCAGATCGCCATGTGGAAAAGCGCGCCCGCGCTGGCTACCGGCAACGCCATGATTTTCAAACCCAGCGAAGTCACGCCGCTTACCGCGCTGGAGCTGGCAAAAATCTTCACCGAGGCTGGTCTGCCGGACGGCGTCTTTAACGTGGTGCAGGGCGCCGGAAGCGTCGGCCAGGGCCTGAGCCAGCATCCGAAAATTGCCAAAGTCTCCTTTACCGGCGAAGTCAACACCGGCAAACGCGTAATGGCGGATGCGGCGCTGGCTAACCTCAAGTCGGTCACGATGGAGCTGGGCGGTAAATCGCCGCTGATTATCTTTGAAGACGCCGAGCTGGAACGTGCCGTAGACGGCGCCATGATGGCCAACTTCTACAGCACCGGCCAGGTCTGCACCAACGGCACGCGCGTGTTTATTCATCGCTCTTTAAAGGCGGAGTTTGAAAAGCGTCTGCTGGAAAAAATGCGCGGCATCAAGTGCGGCGATCCGACTAAGCCGGAAACCAACTTCGGCCCGCTGGTCAGCGAAGAGCACTGCCAGAAAGTGGTTAGCTATATGGAAATCGGCAAGCAGGAAGGCGCGCGGGTGCTGGCAGGCGGTTCCCGTATCACCGAAGGCGACATGGCGAAAGGCTGTTACGTGGAGCCTACCGTCTTCACCGACTGCACCGACGAAATGCGTATCGTGCAGGAAGAGATCTTCGGGCCGGTTATGAGCGTGCTGGTCTTTGATGACGAGCAGGAAGTTATCGATCGCGCCAACAACACCGAATACGGCCTGGCAGCAGGCGTGTTCACCACCTCGTTGAATCGCGCGCACCGCGTTATTCATCAGCTGGAAGCGGGCATCTGCTGGGTGAACAGTTGGGGCGAATCGCCTGCGCCAATGCCGGTCGGCGGCTATAAGCAGTCCGGCGTGGGGCGTGAGAACGGTCTGGAAACGCTGCATCACTATACCCGCACCAAATCCGTACTGATTGAAATGGGCGACTATCCGTCCGCGTTTTGATGGCGGTTTTGCGCTTATAACACTTTTTTGCTGCGGCGAAGGCCGCAGCGTTTTGGAGGTTTAATGCAGAAATTTGACTATATCATTATCGGCGCCGGCTCGGCTGGCAACGTCCTGGCCACGCGACTGACTGAGGATGCTGACGTATCGGTACTTTTACTGGAAGCAGGCGGCAAGGATCACCGCTGGGATTTCCGTACCCAAATGCCAGCCGCTTTGGCTTATCCGCTGCAGGGAAAACGCTATAACTGGGCTTATGAAACCGATCCTGAGCCGAAAATGAACAACCGCCGCATGGAGTGTGGACGCGGCAAAGGGCTTGGCGGCTCCTCACTGATCAACGGCATGTGCTATGTGCGCGGCAACGCGATGGATTATGACAACTGGGCCAGCAAAAAGGGCCTGGAGAACTGGTCATATCTGAACTGCCTGCC
Organism: Erwinia sp. STN24; assembly: GCF_041320675.1. Taxonomy (NCBI): domain Bacteria; kingdom Pseudomonadati; phylum Pseudomonadota; class Gammaproteobacteria; order Enterobacterales; family Erwiniaceae; genus Erwinia; species Erwinia sp. STN24. Next base: position 615,616 of record NZ_JBGGPM010000001.1, read on the forward strand.
TTATTTCCGCAAGGCGGAGAAGCGCGATATCGGTGAAAACGATTACCACGGCGGTGACGGCTACCTGAGCGTCACCACGCCGAAAAAAGGCAATAATCCGCTGTTCCGCGCCTTTATCGATGCGGCGGTGCAGGCCGGTCATCATGAAACCGACGATATGAACGGCTACCGTCAGGACGGCTTCGGCCCGATGGATCGCACCGTTACGCCGCAGGGCCGTCGCTCCAGCACCGCGCGCGGCTATCTGGACGTGGCGAAGCAGCGTTCAAACCTGACGATTGTCACCCACGCGCAGACCGACCGTATTCTGTTTGAGGGCAAAACCGCCGTCGGCGTTTGCTGGCTGCGCAACGGCAAACAAGAGCAGGCTACCGCCACGCGTGAAGTGCTGCTGTGCGCGGGCGCTATCGCCTCGCCACAGATCCTGCAGCGTTCCGGCGTCGGTCCGGAAGAGTGGCTGCGCGAGCTGGATATCCCGGTTGTTCACGCGCTGCCGGGCGTAGGCCGCAACCTGCAGGATCATCTGGAAGTTTATATGCAGTTCCGCTGCAAAAAGCCGGTCAGCCTCTATCCGTCGCTGCACTGGTGGAACCAGCCGGCAATCGGCGCGGAATGGCTGTTCAGCGGCACGGGTATCGGCGCCAGCAACCAGTTTGAAGCGGGCGGCTTTATCCGCAGCGACGACAAGCCGGACTGGCCGGATCTGCAGTATCACTTCCTGCCGGTCGCCATTAACTACAACGGCAGCAGCCCGGTGAAAGAGCACGGCTTCCAGGCGCACGTTGGCCCGATGCGCTCGATGAGCCGTGGTCGCGTCAGGCTGACCTCGAAACACCCTTACGCTGCGCCGTCGATCTTCTTTAACTACATGTCGGAAGATCGCGACTGGGAAGAGTTCCGCAGCGCGGTGCGCCACACGCGTGAAATCATGCGTCAGCCTGCGCTGGCTGAATACTGTGGTGAAGAGATCCAGCCGGGCGCGTCGGTGCAGACCGACGAGCAGATTGACGCCTTTATCCGCGATCATGCCGAAACGGCCTATCATCCTTGCGGCAGCTGCGCGATGGGCAATGACGAGATGGCGGTAGTGGATGCGGAAGGCCGCGTGCACGGGATGCAGAAGCTGCGCGTGGTGGATGCTTCGATTATGCCGCAGATCACCACCGGCAACCTGAATGCGCCCACCGTGATGATCGCCGAGAAAATGGCCGATCTGATCCGGGGCCGTACCCCGCTGGCTGCTTCCAAAGCGGATTACTATCGCCTGGCGCGCGAAAAAGCCGAGGCGGAGCAGGCGCAGGAAGAAGGCGTGGCCTGATAGCTGCCGCGTCCCGAAAGCTGGCAAACCAGCCTGCGGGGCGCTGTCTGCCGTACCTTAAAAATGCACGTAACGGCTATGCAGCCCGTTGCGTGCATTTTTGTATCAGCCAGCCTTCCGCAAAATTGCCTGATTGCCTGATTGCCTGATTGCCTGATTGCCTGATTGCCTGATTGCCTGATTGCCTGATTGCCTGATTGCCTGATTGCCTGATTGCCTGATTGCCTGATTACCTGATTACCTGATTACCTGCTTGCCTGAGTACCTGAGTACCTGAGTACCTGCCTGAACGCCAGACGGCCCTGAACACGTAGCTGTTTGCACGGCCTTACTCTCCGCTTTTCATCATAGAACCAGACGACCGCCGCGCCGCGTGCTTTCTGGTCGTGGTTGGTTATCCTGTCTATAGTGTGCTTCATGCAGGCCTTTTCTTCTTATATCGGCAACGTCTGCCCGTACTGGTAGGCAAAGCCATAACGTTAGCGAAGGCAGCTCCTGAAACCTCTTTGACCGGGACAGCGCATGGCTGAGCGACATATTGTAATTATTGGCGGCGGATTTACCGGCACAACGCTGGCTATCCATCTTGCCCGCCTGGGCGAGGCGGGCTTAGCGGTAACGGTGATTGAACCGCGCGCGCAGCCGGGACAGGGTGTCGCCTACAGCACCCCGGATCCGGCGCACCGTATCAATGTCCCCGCCGCCCGAATGCAGCTCTCCGCAGCGGAAGAAGGGGATTTTGCGCGCTGGTATCAGCAGTGCAGCGCTGACCGACAGGATCCTGCCGCTCACTGGCATGACGGCAAAGTCTATCCGCAGCGTGGCTGGTTCGGCGCTTACGTGGCGGAACAGTTTCGCCTGACGGCCCAATCCTGCGTCAGGCTGACGCACTGTCAGGACCGGGCCGTGGCGCTGCGTGACGGGCTGGTTACTACGGCTTCCGGCAAAACATTTCGGGCGGATGAGGTGGTGCTGGCCATCAGCCATCCGCCGCCCGCCGTGCCGCAAAGCGTACAGCAGGCGCTAGGCGGGCATCCGGGGCTGATCGCCAATCCCTGGCATCCGCAGGCGCTGGCAGCGGTCGGCGTAAACGAGCGGGTGGTCATTATGGGCACGGGCCTGACCATGGCCGATATGGTCGCTTCGCTTGCCGCGCGGGGGCACCGTGGCCCGGTCACGGCCTTTTCAAGGCGGGGCCAGCTGCCGCGCGACAACGTCAGCGGCGACTATGCGCCCCGATTGCTTGATTATCGGCAGGCGCCCGCCACCGCGCGCGGCTGGCTGCGGCGGGTGCGTCAGGAAGTGGCTCAGGCTGCGGCAGAAGGCCAGCCCTGGCAGCTGGTGCTGGACGACATTCGCGCGCACGCGCAGCAGATCTGGCAGCAATTGCCGCTAAGGGAGCAGCGCCGCTTTCTGCGTCATTTACGATCCTGGTGGGATGTGCATCGCTACCGCATTGCGCCGCAGGTCAGCCAGGCCTTGCAAACCTGGCAACGCAGCGGCCAGCTGCGCGTGTTGGCAGCAAGGCTGGCCGGGGTTGGGGCGCAGGGAGAACAAATCGCGCTGAGGCTGGGGCCGCGCAAAGGCGCGGAAGTCTGTCTTATCGCAGACAAACTGATCGTCACCACCGGCCCGGCACATAATGCGCTGCTGACCAGCGACAGGCTGCTTAGCCAGCTGGCGGAAGAGGGCATAATCCAGGCCGATCCGCTGGCGCTGGGCATCCTGGTCGACGCGCAGTCGCGCACCCTGAATCGTCAGGGCACGGCCAATGCGCACCTGCACGTGGTCGGGCCAGCGGCGCGCGGACGCTTTGGCGAACTGATGGGCCTGCCGCAGGTGGCGGAACATGCCGAAGCGGTGGCCCGTCAGCTGGTTGGTGCCGCGCCGTTAACGCCGTGACGGGGCTGCGTTTCGCCGTCGCGGGCTGAACGGAAGGCACCGTTAACGCTGTTCCACTCGCGGCTGCGCTTTACCGTCGGGGGCTTAGCGAGAGGCACCGACAGCATAGCTGCTACATGCGCACGCGGCGGGAAAGCGCCACCACCAGCAGCATCAGCACCGTAACCATGATAAAGGCTACCGGCAGCGAGCTAAGGTGAGCGACAAAGCCAATGGTGGCAGGCCCGGCCAGCACGCCGATATAGCCCAGCGTGGTGACGGCCGGGACGGCGGCGGCCTGCGGCATGCTTTTTTGCCTGCCGATAGCGGTGAACATCACCGGCACGATATTGGCGCAGCCGATGCCGATCAGCATATAGCCCACCAGCGCAACGTGCCAGGAGGGGACGATCACCGGCAGCGCCAGCCCGACGGCGGCGGTCAGCGCGCCCAGGATCACAACTTTTTCGCGGCCGAAACGCGCCACGATGCGGTCGCCGGTCAGCCTGCCCACGGTCATCGCGGTAGCGAAGCAGGCAAAGCCTAAGCCGCCCAGCGTGTCCGGCATATCGCGGTGTTCGGTCAGGAATACCGCACTCCAGTCCAGCACCGTGCCTTCTGCCAGGAACACGGCAAAACAGATCGCGCCAATGGTCAGCACGGCGCCGTGCGGCAGGGCGAAGGCCGGGCCTTCCGGCGGGTTAGCGTAGGTCAGCAGGCCGCGAAAGCTGTAACCCAGCAGCAGCAGCGAAACCACGGCGGCCGCCAGGCTGGCGGCAAAGGGCGACAGTCCACTCGCCATCAGGCCGCTGACCGCACCCGCGCCCGCAATGCCGCCCAGGCTGTAAAAGCCGTGGAAGCCGGACATCATCGGCTTAGGCGCCGCTTTTTCCACCAGGATCGCCTGCACGTTCATCGCGCAGTCGGTGGTGCCCACGCCCATGCCGAACACCAGCAGCGCCAGCGCCAGCAGTACAGGGCTGGGGATCACCGAGAGCAAGGGCAGCATCAGGCAGAAGGCCAGCGTGGCAACGGTCATCACCGCCCGGCAGCCAAAACGCGTGGTGAGATGGCCTGTCAGCGGCATCGCCACCAGCGCCCCCACGCCCAGGCAGAGCAGCAGCATTCCCAGCGTGCCGTCGTTGACGCCGGTATTCATTTTGGCGAAGGGCACCAGCGCGGACCAGCCAGCGGTGGCGAAACCCGCCACAAAAAACATGGCTCGCGTGGCGTTCTGCTCGCGTCTTGCGGGCGTTTCTGCGGCGGACTGGTGCAGCGTGTCGACATGGTCAGGCATGAGCGGTGATACTCCGGGTTAAATTAAGCGTCAGTTTAAGATAGACAAAATTTGCGAGTGCAGGCGAGGGCTGCCGCTGGCGATAACCTGGCCGCCCTGTTCAGGCCGACCGCCATCCGGGGTAGTCACTACGCCGCCTGCCAGCTCAATCAGCGGGATCAGCGCCACAATGTCATAAGGCTGAAGGGCGAACTCAACGCAAACATCGATTTTACCGGCGGCCAGCATCGCCATGGCATAACATTCGCCGCCGTAACGGGTCATCAGCACGGCCTTATCCAGCGCGTCAAACTTCAGCGACGTCTGCCCCAGCGATTCCGGCGAGGTGGTATGTAAAATAGCCTGATCCAGCGGGATATCCCGGCGGGTTTGCAGGCGAACTTTGCCATAAGGGCCTTCAGCCCATGACTGTGAGCCGTCGGCATAAAAGCGTTCGCCGGTAAAGGGCTGGCTCATCATTCCCATCACCGCGCGGTCGTGATGCAGCAGGCCAATTAACGTGCCCCATACCGGCAGACCACAAAGAAAAGGCCGCGTGCCGTCTATGGGATCCAGCACCCAACAAGGCGCGCGCTCGTCGCCCGCTTTGAGGCCAAATTCTTCACCCATCACGGCATGCGTGGGATAGCGCTGCGCGATAAGATCCCGCATGGCTTTTTCCGCCTCGCGGTCGGCAAGGGTGACCGGATCGAAACGAAAACCATCTTTGGGCTTGGTGCTGATGGCAAGATTTTCACTGCTGCGAAAGCGCGGCAGCGTTTGCTGGTCGGCTGTGTCGGCCAGTTCATGCAGAAAATCGATATCAGGAAGCTTCATGCGGCGACTCCTTCGGGACGAGGGAAAGTTGACAACCTCTGAACGGATGATAGTGTATGCCGTATTGTGCGTTTTTTAAAGCTCGTTTAAGAGGTTTTATGCTCGATTATGCAGCTTTCCCGCAACAGCGGCAGTCCCTGATCCGTCAGGAGTTGCAAGAGAAGGGACGGGTAGTCTGCGCGACGCTGGCCGAGCAGCTGGGCGTTTCCGAACATACCGTACGCCGTGATCTACAGGAGCTGGCGCGCGAAGGGATTTGCAAAAAGGTGTATGGCGGCGCGGTCAGCGTGCTTGCCTCGCAGGGCGATCTGCTGGCGAGGACGGAAAAAAACGGTGCAGAAAAAGCGCGCCTAGGGCTGGCGTGTAGCCGTCTGGTTAAGCCGCAAAGCGTGATATTTATCGACGCAGGCTCTACCAACCTGGCTTTTGCCCGGGCGCTGCCGCCGGAAATGGCGCTGACGGTGGTCACCCATTCGCCCATTATCGCGGTGGAGCTGATGAAGCTGCCGCGCTGCGAGACGATCGTTATCGGCGGTCGGCTGCACACGGCAACGGGCGGCAGCCTGGGCATCACCGCCTTCTCCCAGATCCGCGACATTCGTTTCGACCAGCTTTTTTTGGGCGGCTGTGCGCTGGACAGCGAAGAGGGCTTAACGGGATTTGATTATGAAGACGTGGAGTTTAAAAAAGCGCTAACGGGCCGCAGCGATGAGATTATCGTCGCCATGACCAGGGAAAAAATTCCCGGCGTAGCGCGTTATACCGTGGTGGCCTGCGAGGCGCTTACGCAGCTGGTGGTCGAGGCGGATCTGCCGGCGGATACGCTGGCGGCCTTCAGGGAAAAAAATATCGCACTGGTGCATCCGTAGCTTGCCTGAGCATCCGAAGCAGCACCTATGGCGTTCGCCTTCTTACCCGGGCGGGCAGATAAATGTGCGGCGTTTCCGTCAGCTTGCCGTCAATCAGGCCGGTCAGCGTTTCAAAACAGCGCCAGGCCAGCTGGCGGTTATCCTGCATCACGGTATCGATTTTTACCGACAGCGCGTCGTAAAGGTAGTGATCGTCAAAGCTGCACAGCCTGACGGGCGCCGACAGTAAATGATGCTGGCTCAGGTAGCGCAGCACCCCTTCCTGCAGCCCGCAGGCGGCGCAGAACAGCGCCTGCGGCACGCGGCCCAGCCGCATAACCAGCTCGGCAAACATCTCGTAGCCCGAGCTGGCGTTGTAATGGCCGTGCAGGATCCATTCCGGTTGCACCGCCAGACCGGCCTGTTCCAGCCCCTGACGAAAACCGGCCAGGCGATCGCGCGTCGGCGAAATGCGCGGCTGGCCGCCAAAAAAGTAAAATTCCTCAACTTCCCTGGCGATCGGCTCGACCAGCGTCGCCGTGGAGATAATCGACTCAGAGATCACCAGCGGCAGCGTGGAGTCGCCCAGATGACGGTCAAACAGCAGCACCGGCAGCTGGCGGCTGAGCTGCTGATACTCGCTGTCGTTCAGCTGGCTGGAGGCGACGATCAGCCCGTCGACCTGACGCTGGATCAGATTATTGACCGCCAGCGTTTCCTGGCTGCTGTTTTCGTCGGTGCAGGCGATTAAGAGCTGTAAACCGGCGTCGCGGCACAGCGTTTCCAGCGCGTGAGAAAAGGTGGCGAAGCCGTGGTTGGTCATTTCCGGCACCACCAGCCCGATGGTATGGCTGCGCGAGTTGTTCAGCGCCCGCGCGTGAATACTGGGCTGATAGTGCGTCATCTGCGCGATCTCCATCACCCGCTGGCGGGTCGCTTCGGCCACGCGCAGCTCTTTGCCACGGCCGTTCAGCACCAGGCTGGCGGTGGATTTGGACACGCCAGCCAGGCTGGCGATATCGTTGATGGTCACGCGTTTCGGCTTATTCACAGGCATTCGTATCAGGGGAGTCAGCGCATTATACTACCATGCCTGAACGGAGTTGCCAGTAATCGACGGTCAGGCTGGCTTCGCCTTGCCACACCACTTCCGGCACGGCATTCGGGAAATAGCGTGCCGACATCACGCCTTCGCCATCGTTGATAAAAATCTCAATGCTGGAGCGATCGCAGAGAATTTGCAGGTGAGAAACCGCGCCCGTCCAGTAGCGATGTTCTGTCTCGCCGCTGCGCAGATTGCGGCGGCTCAGCGTCAGGCCGTCCTCGTTGCAGACCAGCGTCAGCGCCTCGCCGAAGCAGGCCGACCAGCTACCCCTCGAACCAATAACCAGCTCGGCGCGTTCAACCGGCAGCGTCGGCAAAGAGGCGGCCCGCTGCTGATAGCGCGACCGCTGCTGGCGCAGCTGCTGTAGCTCGCGCGCCGGACGCTGCATCAGCCGATCCTGCTCCAGCGTCAGCTCGCGCGGGCAGGTCATAATATGTATCCAGCCGCGGCCTACGGTCGGCTGCAACAGTTCTTCGGCGTCCGGCACGCCCATCCAGCCGATAAGCACTCTGCGCCCGTCATCGCTGAGCGTGGTTTGCGGCGCATAAAATTCAAAGCCGTGGTCCAGCTCGCAGAACTCGCCGTGCGGGAAGCGGGCCGCCGCGTAATCCAGCCTGCCGATAAAATAGCCGCTCTGGTGGGCGTTGAGCCATTTTCTCTGCTGCGCGGGCAGGCCCTGCGGGCAAACCAGCAGCACATCGCGATCGCCCAGCGCGAACAGGTCAGGGCATTCCCACATATAGCCAAAGTCGCCCAGGCCATTAAGCTGCGATCCGGCAATTTCACCCAGCAGCGTCCATTCATGCAGCGATTCGCTGCGATAAAGCAGCACTTTCCCTTGTTCTTTCAAATCCTGCGCGCCGAGCACCATATACCAGCTATCCTGATGGTGCCAGACTTTCGGGTCGCGCACGTGGCCGGTGTAGCCCGGCGGCAGCCCGATAACCGGGCCGGTTTTGGTCACGTCGCCCGCATCGTTCACCGTTGCCATGCACTGCCAGGCGGTGCGGCCCCCGGAAAATTTCACGTTGCCGGTATAAAACAGGGTCAGCGTGCCGTCGTGATCGACAGCCGAACCGGAATAGCAGCCGTGGCTTTCATACGTTTCGGCCGGGGCCAGCGCCAGCGGCTCATGCTGCCAGTCCAGCAGGTTAGCCGAGCGCCAGTGGCCCCAATATTTGGCGCCGTGCGCGCAGGCCAGCGGATTCCACTGATAAAAAAGATGCCATTCACCCTGAAACTGAATAAAGCCGTTGGGATCGTTCATCAGGCCGGTCTGCGGCGAAAGGTGCCAGGCGGGACGATGCGGATCTTCGCTGGCGTTCCTGTTCATCACCGCCTTAAGCGCGCGATTGATCAGCTGTGCTTCGCTCATGCTTTGTCCTCAACGTTGTATTTCAGCAGCAGGGAAAGAATAAAAGCGGTGCCGAAGGCCAGCGCCATGCCGATGATATAAGAAACCAGCGAGCTGGCCTGCACGATAGCCATGCCAGGCAGCGCGGTCAGGCCGACGGCGGTCATGCCCACGTGCATCAGCACCACAAAAGCGCCGCCGACCGCGCCGCCGACGATCCCGGCGATAAAGGGCTTCATAAAGCGCAGGTTCACGCCAAAAATAGCCGCTTCCGTAATGCCTAACAGCCCGGAGAGCGCGGAGGGAAGCACGATGCTGCGGATCTTCACGTCGCGGGTTTTAAACCATACGGCCAGACAGGCACCCGCCTGCGCGATGTTAGCCATCGACCAGATCGGCAGCAAAAAGTTGACGCCGATGGCGGGATTGCCCAACAGGCCCGCTTCGATAGCGTGGAAGCTGTGATGCACGCCGGAAATAACAATCACTGAGTAAAGCCCGCCGAACAGCAGCCCGGCCAGCCAGCCCGTGTGGGCGATCAGCGTGCTCAGCACCAGCGAAATGCCGTCGCCCAGCGCGCGGCCTGCCGGGCCAATCACCAGCATGGCGACGAAACCGGCGATAATTACCGTTAAAAACGGCGTCAGGATAATATCCAGCGCGTTGGGAATGATTTTCCGCAGCCGCTTCTCAACCAGGCTCATAAACCATACCGCCAGCAGCACCGGGAACACCGTGCCCTGATAACCGACCATCGCGATATCCAGGCCAAAGAAGTTCATGGTCTGTACGCCGCCCGCCACTCCCCAGGCGTTGGTCAGCGCCGGATGGGTGAGGATGCCGCCGAGCGTCGCGCCCAGGTAAGGGTTGCCGCCGAATTCGCGGGCGGCGGTAAAGCCAATCAGGATCGGCAAAATAATAAACGCGGCGGAGCTGAACATATCCAGCATAATGAACAGCGCGCTGCCTGCATCGACCCAGCCGTAGGTTTTCATCATGCCGAGCAGGCCCATCAGCACGCCGGAGGCGACGATGGCCGGGATAATCGGCACAAAAATATTGGAAAGCAGCCGCGCGATGCGCTGGGCGGGATTGAGCTTGCGGGCCGCGACGGAAGCCGCCTCGCTTTTGCTTGATTCGCCAATCCCGGCGGTCTGGATAAAGGCGGCGTGCACCTTATTCACAATGCCGCTGCCGAAAATCACCTGCATCTGTCCGGCGTTCTGGAAGCAGCCTTTTACGCCTTCCAGCTCGCCGATCGCTTTTTTATCCGCCAGGCTGTCGTCTACCAGCACCAGCCTTAAGCGGGTGGCGCAGTGGGCGGCAGAAGCGATGTTTTCCCGGCCGCCGAGCAGCGGCAGCAGCTGGCGGGCAATCTGTTCAAAATTCATGTGTTTCCCCTGAAAGTGGTCGATCAGAACCAGGTTTCCATCTGGACGCCGAAGTTCCATTCACCGCCGGCGGTAAAGCCGCTGGTACCAAAAGCGTCGTCGCTGGCGTAGCGATCTAACGCGTTATCCCAGTCCATCCAGCTGGCAAAGAAGCGAATTTCCGGACGGCTGAGGAAGTTGCCGATATCGCCAGGCTTAAAGGTGGGCGCAAAAGTCAGCTTGTAGAAGCCGCCGCTGACGTTCTGACGGCTTTTGAATCCCTGAGGATCGAGATCCATGTACTGATAGCTGCCCTCGTAAGCCAGCATAAAGTTTTCGTTGATGCTCTGAAGCAGGCGGGCGTTAGCGGTCACCCAGCGGTAGCTGTCGCCGGCAACGTAGCGATCTTTGCTCTGCTGCGCGAGCAGGGCCGGGGCCAGGCTCCAGGTTTGGTTTAGCGGGGTCATGCCGTAAGAGGCCAGACGCCAGGTGCTGGCGCTGTCGGTCAGGTTGCCGTCGGAGCCGATGCCTTTTACCTCGGCGCCTAAGCCGTGCCCGTAAAGCAGCGCCGTTTTCGACTGGCCGTCGCGCAGGCCGTAAAAGCTGTCGCCGTGCCAGGCGAGCATGGCGTGAACGCCGCTGTCGCCTGCGTTATCGCTACGCACGGCGGTGTTGACGCGCTCATCGTTATCTTTGGCGCGCAGGCCGCTGAGCATAAACTGCAGCGGCCCGCTGAAGGTGTTGGCGGTCACAATGTAGTTCTGAATGGTGTTATCGATAGTTTCGATATCGCCAAAGTTGCGGCCGTAGACGGAAAGGTTGCTTTTCACGCCGTCCGCCCAGCGCACGTCATAAATCCCGCCGCCCGTTCCGGCCAGAAACACCACGTCAGAATCCAGCCAGTGAATATCGAAATTGTCGCGATCGAAGCGTTTCCCGGCCCACAGCGTGCTGTCAGCAAACATGCCTTTAAAGGTCGGCAGGCTGCCCAGTTCAACAAAGGCCTGGCGGATATTGAGATCGCTGCTGTCCGCCGTCCAGTCGTTATAGTCGCTCTGGCCGTCCGCCAGCATGACCTTAAAGCGGGTGGTCGCGCCGTTAGCCAGCTGCGTTTTGTGCTCCATGTTAATTTCAACATAGGTATTGTTTTCGTTGCCCAGACGGCCGACCGCGCCGCCGGTTTCGCCTGCTGGCGTCAGGTAAGGGCCGCTTTTGGTCGAAGAAGCTGAATCGTTCATAATCAGGCCTGAGCGGGCATAGGCATGAAACTCGAAACCGTCCGCCAGCGTTTTCTCCGCCGGTCTGACCGCCTGCGGCTGGTCGGCAGGCGACGGCGCAACCGGCGGCTGCGGGCCAGCTACGACGGCAGGCGCCTGCGCCGAGCCTTGACGAATAGCGGGTGGGGTCTGAGGCGTGTGCGCATCGGATGCCGTCGCGGGAATGGCGGCTGCCGGAGCGGTCTGCGCCAGACGCTGTTCGGCCAGGCGGGCGCGGCGTTCAGCCTCATCGGCACGCCGCTCCGCTTTTTGCAGCCTCGCCTCCAGCTGGTTAAGGCGTCGTTCAACGGCGCTGAGATCGCTGTCGGCCTGGCTTGTTTGAGGAAGAAACAGCGCTGCCGTGACCGCCAGCGCAACAGGGTTTATTTTTAACATCCGCCATTCTCCAGAGAATTTACCGTTTAGCTAAACCGGTTCGATAAGGAGAGTAGAGAACAGCGACGAGCGTGACAAAGGATTTTGTTGTTACGATTTCGTTATTGTGACGGGCCTGGCATTTTGCAGCTGGCTCGCATAGGGCAGCGCGGTCATTGCCCCTTTAGCGGTGGTGGCCAGCGCGCCGCACTGCTGAGCCAGCCCGACGGCCGCCTCAAGATCGCGAGGGCGTAAAGGATCCGCTTCGCGCATCAGTCCTGCCAGCAAACCTGCAACAAAAGCGTCGCCTGCGCCCGTGGTATCAACAGGCTGCACCTTCGAGGCGCTAAACCGACGCTGTTCGCCTTCATGCCAGACGATAACGCCTTCTTCGCCCAGGGTAATCAGCAGCAGGGCGGGACGGAAGCGGGCGGTGAACAAGGCCAGCGCGGCCTCGGTTTCCTGCTCGCCGGTCAGCAGCTGTAGCTCATCCAGCGACAGTTTAACCACATCCGCCAGCGCGAAAGCCCGATCGACCACCTGACACATTTCCTGATGGTCGTGCCAGAAATCTTCCCGCAGATTGGGATCGAAGCTGACCCAGCCTCCGGCGGCGTGAATACGCTCAACGGCGGCGAACACCGCGCTGCGTGAAGGTTCGGCGCTGAGGGCTATTGAGCAGAAGTGTAGCGCCTGGCCTGCCGCAAAATCGGGCAGGTCGTCCGGCGTTAAGAAAAGATCGGCCGCCGGGCGCACCATAAAAGTGAAGGTTCGTTCGCCCTGATTATCCAGACCCACCACCACGGTAGAGGTACGCTGTTGCGGGAGCTGGCGCATAAAATCCGTGTTAACCTTTTCCTGAAGCAGGACGTCCTGCAAAAATGCGCCAAAGGGATCGTCGCCTACGCGGCCGATAAAGCCGCTGTCGCCGCCCAGACGAGCCACGCCTACCGCCACGTTGGCGGGCGCGCCGCCAGGGCACTGTTGCAAATGATTATTTTCCTCCGGCAGCAGATCGACTACCGCATCGCCTAAAACCCAGACTCTGTTCATTACGCCTCCTGTGAATGTAAGCTTAAAGCTAAACCGCTTTAGCGATAATAACAACTGCCCAACCGTCAGAGAGCGGAAATTGGGCAAACGAGGAGAAGCGCTAAAGCAGGCGGCAAGAAGATGGCCGGAGACGAAATCACGTCGTTGGCGGTCGTCTTATTCGTCTGGCAGCAGAATGCTGATGCCTGGTTATGTAGGACGTTTGCGGTCGTGCTGGCTGACAGGCGCCAGGGGATTATGAGCGGGGCGTTGGCGGTCGTCTTCCCTGACGACGCGGGATGATTAGCTGTCGTCATCCCGAATGGAGGACGGATGGCGGCACAGCGGCTCAATAGCCATGGTCATATAAGGGTAGAGCGGCAGGCCGGTAAGCAGCTCGTGCAGCTCGTCATGGCTTTCCACATCGAAAATGCTGACGTTTTTGAACTGGCCGGCCACACGCCAGACGTGACGCCATTTACCGGAGCGCTGCAGCTGTTGCGCATAGGCTTTTTCCTGCGCTTTGATTTCCGTAACGCGCTCGGCCGGCAGCGAGTCGGGGATAGCAATGGTCATTTCCACTTTAAACAGCATACCTTTTTCTCCTTAATCTCAGTAAATTGCCGGGTATTTTATCCGGCAAAAGGATCAGATATCGGTTTTCTCGCCGTACTCGCAAAGATCCTCAATCAGGCAGGAGCCGCAGCGCGGTTTGCGGGCAATGCAGGTGTAGCGGCCGTGCAGGATCAGCCAGTGGTGACAGTCTACTTTGAACTCTTTTGGCACCACTTTTAGCAGCTTTTCTTCTACCTGCTCAACGTTCTTCCCCGGCGCGAATTTCGTGCGGTTGCAGACGCGAAAGATATGGGTATCCACGGCAATGGTCGGCCAGCCGAAAGCGGTATTCAGCACCACGTTCGCCGTTTTGCGGCCCACGCCCGGCAGCGCTTCCAGCGCCTCGCGGCTTTCCGGCACTTCGCCGCCGTGCTGCTCCAGCAAAATACGGCAGGTTTTAATGACGTTCTCCGCCTTGCTGTTAAACAGGCCGATGGTCTTGATATAGGCTTTGACGCCGTCGACGCCCAGCTCCAGCATGGCGGCGGGCGTATTGGCAACCGGATAGAGCTTTGCGGTCGCCTTGTTAACGCTGACGTCGGTGGCCTGCGCCGAGAGCAGCACGGCGATCAGCAGTTCAAAAGGCGTAGTGAAAACCAGTTCCGTAGTGGGATGCGGATTGTTATCACGCAGCCGCACTAAAATTTGCTGACGTTTATCCTTGTTCACAGCGTGCTCGGTGCTCCTTTCGGCAGGCTGGCTTCTGCCGCCCTGCGGGCCGCACGGGCCTTCATCTTGTTATCAATCAGGTATTTCGCGGCCAGCAGCATCCCCAGGCCGATAAACGCGCCCGGCGGCAGCATCGCCAGCAGCATTGGCGAATCAAAATGCACAACCTGCACGCGCAGCACTTTCGCCCACGGGCCAAGCAGCTGATCGGCGCCGTTGAAAATGGTGCCGTTACCGATGATTTCACGCAGCGAGCCCAGCACGAACATCACGCTGGTGGCGCCCAGGCCAATGGCCATGCCGTCCAGCGCGGCCAGCGGCACGCTGCTGCGCGAGGCGACCGCTTCGGCGCGGCCCACCACGATACAGTTGGTGACGATCAGCGGAATAAAGATGCCTAACGACTGATAAAGCCCGTAGGCATAGGCGTTGATCAGCATCTGCACGCAGCTCACCACGGCAGCGATAATCATCACGTAAATCGGAATACGGATATCGGACGGCACCCAGCGGCGCGAGGCGGAAATCGCGCTGTTGGTGCAGGTCAGCACCAGCGTGGTGGCCAGGCCGAGGCCCAGCGCATTGGTGGCGGTAGAGGTGACCGCCAGCAGCGGACACAGGCCCAGCAGCTGAACCAGCGCCGAGTTATTTTTCCACAGCCCGCCGATCAGCAGGGTTTTGGCTTCACTCATTGGAGTCTCCACAGGTTGGCAGCGAGGCAAGCTGCCCCGGCAACGTTTCAACAAATAGCGTAGTGCGTTTTGTCGCATTCACTACCGCGCGCGGTGTGATGGTGGCGCCGGTAAACTGATCGAAATCGCCGCCGTCTTTTTTCACCGCAAAATGCTTATCATCTTTACCACTCAGCCTGACGCCGCTGAAGCTTTCAATCCAGTTAGAGATGCGCAGCTCTATTTTATCCCCCAGGCCCGGCGTTTCATGGTGTTCCACCACGCGCACGCCCAGTACTTTTCCGTTGAAGTCCGCGCCGACCAGCATCTGAATGGCACCAGAATAACCGTCGGGCGCGGTAGTCTCAACCGCTGCCGCCACCGGCCGGTCATCTTTGCGCGCCAGGTACAGGCGGTGTACACCGCTGCCCAGCGCCGGATTAGTGACGCTGTAACACTCCTGCTGAATCGGATTATTATACAGCTCCGGCGGCACCACCTGATCCAGCAGGCTTTTTTGCTGTAGCGTGGTCTGGTGGTCAATAGTCGGTTTGGTCACGCTGTTGATCACTGCGGTCAGACCGGTAGTGACAGCGGCGAACAGCGCCAGCGTCACGCCATTTTTACGAATCGCATCCAGCATTACTTTTCCTTACGATGGCCGTAAACGCGCGGCTGCGTGTAATAGTCGATCAGCGGCACGGTGATATTCGCCAGCAGCACGGCAAACGCCACGCCGTCAGGATAGCCGCCAAAGCTGCGGATAAGCCACACCAGCAGGCCAATCAGCACGCCGTAAAGCAGGCGGCCTTTATTGGTGGTCGAGGCCGTGACCGGGTCGGTGGCGATAAAAAAGGCGCCGAGCATGGTTGCACCGGAGAAAAGGTGGATCGCAGGCGATACCAGGCTTTCAGGCGAAAAGAACCAGCCGAGGGTGGAGAAGAGCGCCAGCGACAGCAGCATACTGGCCGGGATATGCCAGCGAATGCTGTTGGTGAGCAGCAGAAACAGACCGCCGACCAGATAGCCGATATTTACCCACTGCCAGCCCAGGCCGGCAATAACGCCGCTGTAAATGGGCAGGGCATGCAGCTGCTCCGCGCTGTGTCCGGCGCGCAGGCCGGTTTTAAAGGTATCCAGCGGCGTCGCCTGGCTGACGCCGTCTACGCCGATTTGCAGCTGCTGCATAGTGTGGCCATCAAGCGTCGACCCGTGAAAAATCATCTGCAGCGTGTCCCAAAAGGTGGGCGTGACCGACTGCAAAGCGTCCGGCGGTAGCCAGCTGGTCATCTGCACCGGAAAGGAGATCAGCAGCACCACATAGCCCACCATGGCGGGGTTGAAAGGATTCTGTCCCAGGCCGCCATACAGCTGTTTGGAGATCACCACGGCGAAGAGGGTGCCGATAATTATCACCCACCACGGCGCCAGCGGCGGAATACTGATCGCCAGCAGCAGCGCGGTCAGCAGTGCGGAATTATCGCCCAGCGTTTTGCCTAACGGCTGCTTGCGCAGCTTAAGAATGGCGGCTTCGGCACCGATGCCCGCCGCCGCGGCAATCGCGATTTGAATGAGGGTGCCCCAGCCGAAAAACCAGCACTGAGCCGCGATGCCGGGCAGGGTAGCCACCAGCACCAGCAGCATAATGGTGCTGGTGCTGCGGCGATTATGGGTGTAAGGCGAACTAGCGATGCGAAAAGCCATTTAATCCTCTTGCGTAGAATGCTGCGCCTTACGCGCTTTAACGCGAGCGATGGCCGCCGCCACTGCCGCTTTGCGGGGATCGTCATGTTCTGACGAAGGGATAGTCGTCGCCTGCGCGACCTGTTCCGCCGTTGTGGCCGCCTGCTGCTCTTCGACTCTCTGCTCGATATCGTCCGCAGCGGCTGCTTTCGCGGCCGCCGCTTTCTTCGCTTTGGCGCGGGCAATTGCGGCCTCAACGGCTGCCTTGCGCGGATCGACCTGTGCGGCTTCCGGCTGTTCGCTTACCTGTACGGATTGCTGTTCAGCTGCCTGCACGGGCTGGCTTTCGGTCGTCTGCACGGCGTCGTCAGCAGACGCTTTCGCGGCCGCCGCTTTCTTCGCTTTGGCGCGAGCAACTGCCGCCTCAACCGCTGCCTTGCGCGGATCGACCGGTGCGGCGGCTGCCTGAACGGGTTGCGCCTGGGCTGCCGCTTCGCCTTCCGTCGTCGCTTTTTTCGCTTTGGCACGCGCGATAGCCGCTTCGACCGCTGCCTTACGCGGATCGCCTGCCTGACGCGTTGCCGGCTCGGTCTCGGACTGCTTTTCAGCCTGCTGCGCGCGCGCCTGCGCTTTCCGCGCTTCACGCTGCGCTACGGCCGCCGCAGTTTCCGCAGCCAATGCGTCTTCGCTGGTTGTCGTCTGCTTCGCTTTCACCCGCTCCAGCGCCGCTTCGACCTCGCCGCGATCCCGCTGGCTAACGGTGCGTTTTGCCTGCTGATGACGGTTTTCACGCGCCAGCTTTTCACGTTCCAGACGGGCCTGGCGTGCTTCAAAGCGCGCTTTTGCCTGCGCGGTGCGCTCCGCTTCCAGATCGATAGCGCGGATCTCCGCTTTTTCCTGGCGGTAATACTGCACCAGCGGAATATTGCTGGGGCAGACATAGGCGCAGGCGCCGCACTCAATGCAGTCGTCAATATTGTGCTCGCGCGCCTTATCGTGGTCGCCGCCCCGGCTGTACCAGTAAAGCTGCTGCGGCAGCAGGGCCGCCGGGCAGGCGTCCGCACAGGCGCTACAGCGAATGCAGGATTTTTCCTCTTCGCTATCGCCCATCTCGCTGGCGGAAGGGGCCAGGATGCAGTTGGTGATTTTCACCACCGGCACGTCCAGCGTCGGCAGCGTAAAGCCCATCAGCGGGCCGCCCATCACCACCATCTGGCCGGGGCCTGGCGTAAAGTCGGCCTGCTGTAACAGATGACTGATGGGCGTGCCGATGCGTCCCCAGACGTTGCCTGGGCGCTTAACTGCTTCACCGGTCAGGGTCACTACGCGCTCGGTTAGCGGTTCGCCGTCGATAATGGCGCGTTTAACCGCCCAGGCGGTGCCGACGTTCTGCATCAGCACGCCGATATCGGTGGAGCGGCCGCCGTGCGGCACCTCCAGCCCGGTCAGAATTTTAGTGAGCTGCTTAGCGCCACCGGAAGGATATTTGGTCGGGATAACCCGGATCTGCATATCCGTCGCGCCGCCCAGCGCTTTTTTCAGCGCGGCGATCGCTTCCGGCTTATTGTCTTCGATGCCGATCAGCACGCGCTCGGCCTGCAAGACCCAGCCCAGGATGCGGCTGCCTTCGATGACCTCGTCCGCGCAGTCCTGCATCAGACGGTCATCGGCGGTGATGTAGGGTTCGCACTCGGCCGCATTGATAATCAACGTTTTTACGCCGCGCAGCCCGCCTCTCAGCTTGGTAGCGGTAGGAAAGCCCGCGCCGCCAAGCCCGGCCACGCCGGCCTGATGAATACGCTCGACTATCGCCGCGCGCTCATGCTGGCGATAGTCGGCCAGTGGATTTTTTTCAATCCAGCGATCTTCGCCGTCCGGCGTGATAAAAATGCACATTTCCGCCAGCGCGGAAGGGTGCGCCGTCATATGAGGCGCAATATCGTCCACGGTGCCCGAAGTCGGCGCGTGTACCGGCAGCATCCGACCACGGCCAAACGTCAACGGCTGACCGCGCAGCACTTTATCACCCGGCTTCACCAGCATTTCGCCCTCGTGGCCGATATGCTGCTTAAGAGGAATAATAAAGTGGGAAGGCAGCAGCAGCTGGCGCAGCGGTGTGCGGCTGGACTGGGTTTTCATTTCTGGCGGATGAATACCGCCCTGAAAATCCCACAGCTTCTCTTTTTTAAACAGCTTGAACAGGTTACGCATGGCTTTCCACAGAAATGACTTTGACCGGGATAGTTTGCAGATCCCACTTCCAGTTTGCCGTTGTGGTGGCGACCGGACGCATCTCGATGCAGTCAGTCGGGCAGGGCGCGACGCAGAGATCGCAGCCCGTGCAGACATCGCTCAGCACGGTATGCATGGCGCGCGTGGCGCCGACGATGGCATCGACAGGGCAGGCCTGGATGCATTTGGTGCAGCCGATACAGTTTGCTTCGTCAATCCACGCGACTTTGCGCTCGGGTTCCCGCGCCGCTTCGTCGCCCAGCGGCTGTGGCTCGACGTTCAGCAGCGCGGCCAGCTTGAGCATGGTCTGTTCGCCGCCGGGCGCGCACTTGTTGATCTGTTCGCCGTTGTTGCCTACCGCATCCGCATAGGGGCGACAGCCGGGATAGCCGCACTGTCCGCACTGGCTTTGCGGCAAAATAGCGTCGATCTGCTCGACGATAGGATCTTCTTCAACTTTAAATCGGCGCGAGGCATAGCCCAGCAGGCCGCCGAAAATCAGGCCCAGCACGCTTAATACCGCCACCGCAATCCATACTGCACTCATCAGAATTTCACCAGACCGCTAAAGCCCATAAATGCCAGCGCCATCAGACCTGCGGTCACCAGCGCGATAGAGGAGCCTTTAAAAGGCGCAGGCACGTCGGCCAGCACCAGCCGCTCGCGGATACCGGCAAACAGCACCATCACCAGCGAAAAGCCGATCGAGGCGCTGAAGCCGTACAGCGCGGCCTGTAAAAAGGTATGGTTCAGGTTGACGCTCAGCAGCGGCACGCCAAGCACCGCGCAGTTAGTGGTAATCAGCGGCAGAAAAATGCCCAGCAGCCTGTAGAGATCCGGGCTGGTTTTACGCACCACCATTTCGGTGAACTGTACCACTACCGCGATCACCAGGATATAGGCCATGGTGCGCAGATAAACCAGATCCAGCGGCAGCAGGATCAGATGATTCACCAGCCATGCGCAGATCGAGGCCAGGGTGATCACAAAAGTCGTGGCGAGTCCCATGCCAATCGCCGTTTCCAGTTTTTTGGAAACGCCCATAAAGGGACAGAGGCCGAGAAACTTCACCAGGACGAAGTTATTCACCAGCACTGTGCCAATAAAAAGAAGCAGGTAGTCGGTCATTTTTACGCCTGAGAAAAAATAAAAGCGGCTTATTATCGGTCATTCGCGGCCGGACAACAACATCAGCGCGCCGTAGAGCAGCAACGACCGCACGGAGGATTAAATTATCGCCTGTTTTTTCGACACCGAATGCGCCAGAAAGCGTGATTAAAGCGTGCAGTATAGCGGAAGGTGGCAGGCCGACCGTCAACGTAGCCTGTCAGAGATAAAAAAAACCGGGCGTTGCTCAGGCGAGCGGCAACGGCAGCCCGCCTTGATACAGGTTCAGGTTATAAAAACGCTGAGGATGGTACAGCGCGCCCGCGGGGGGAAGAGCTGCAGACTGGAGCAGGTAACAGGATCAGAACGGAAAACCTAAACGACATAATGCCAGACGGATTTGGGTACGCAGCCGAGATCGAACAGACGTCCACCCGAAGCCAGTTCAGCACGACGATGATCGGCGGCGCGATACATATCCATAATCTCTTTATTATCGGTCAGAGAATAGTTGAGATGATCAAACAGCTTCTCCAGGGTATCCGGAGAGCTTACTTTACGAAATTTTAACAGATAGTCTTGAACTGTCATGGTTGCCGTTATGATAAGAAATGAGGAGTTTTAAGTATATGACCAGGCAAGGGGCTGTCTATAGTAGAAAATGCATATTCACAGTAAATTCAGAATAAAGAGTAAGGCATTTCCGCATCCTGCCGCCGTGATTGTCGACTTTAATTAGCATTTGCCCGACTCTTGTTAATAAATGTTATCAGTGTTAATAACTGGATCCAACGGGATGTGGTATTGCTCACAAAATAACGTTTTGCTCTTGCTACAGGCTATTAACGTAAGTCGGCAGATACGGTGCTTCTCTTTGTAATCGCTTTCATGAAGCAGACGGATAAGCGCTTATCTTTATTACACTTATTTAACAATGACTTTTCCGCCTTGACGTATATTTTATCCATATTCCTTTCTTCACTGAAAATCCCTGCCGTTTTGCCCCGCCTTAATTGCTGAATTTTGTGAGCATTGTCGTAAATGTTTTTTTCTGGCTGAGCCACCCTTAAGCGGCAATCACACCCGGATAATGACCCCCGTCAGAGGAACAGACCTATGTGGAAACGTTTACTTTTAACCACGCTGATTGGCGCGGCGCTGAGCGGTAACGCGCTGGCAGAAAACCTAACGGTTGGCTTTTCTCAGGTTGGCTCCGAATCGGGCTGGCGAGCGGCGGAAACCAGCATGGCCAAAAGCGAAGCGCAAAAACGCGGCATCACGCTGAAAATTGCCGACGGACAGCAAAAGCAGGAGAACCAAATCAAAGCGGTGCGCTCGTTTATCGCGCAGGGCGTGGACGCCATCTTTATCGCGCCCGTGGTACAAACAGGGTGGGAACCGGTGCTTGAGGAAGCTAAAGACGCCAAAATCCCCGTGTTCCTGCTGGATCGCGCTATCGTGGTAAAAGATAAATCGCTCTATATGTCCGTCGTCACGGCGGATAACGTGCTGGAAGGCAAGCTGATTGGCGACTGGCTGGTCAAAGAGCTGGCCGGTAAACCCTGTAATGTTGTGGAGCTACAGGGCACCGTCGGCGCCAGCGTGGCGATAGATCGCAAAAAAGGCTTTGCCGAAGCCATTGCTAACGCGCCCGGCATTAAAATTGTGCGCTCGCAGTCCGGAGACTTTACCCGCAGCAAAGGTAAAGAAGTCATGGAGAGCTTTATTAAAGCGGAAAACAACGGCAAGAACATCTGCATGGTTTACGCCCACAATGACGATATGGCGATTGGTGCCATTCAGGCCATTAAAGAAGCCGGCCTTAAGCCGGGCAAAGATATTCTGACCGGCTCGATTGATGGCGTGCCGGATATTTACAAGGCGATGCTGGCAGGCGAGGCTAACGCTAACGTCGAGCTGACGCCTGATATGGCCGGCCCGGCATTCGACGCGCTGGAGAAATTCCGCAAGAACGGCGCCCAGCCGCCAAAAATTATCAAAACCGAATCGAGGCTCTTTTTGCCAGCCGACGCCCAGGCCCAGCTGGATAAGAAAAAAGGAATGGGTTACTGACACCTTTGCCGTCCGCTCGTCGGACGGCGCTGCTTTCGAGGCCAGCCATGACCAGCTCATCGCAAACATTGCCGCTGCTCAGCATCAGCGGACTGAGTAAAAGTTTTCCCGGCGTCAAAGCGCTGGCAGGCGTTTCTTTCGATCTACAGGGCGGTGAAATCATGGCGCTGCTGGGCGAGAACGGCGCGGGTAAATCCACCCTGATTAAAGTGTTGACCGGCGTTTACCGGCGCGATGCGGGCACCGTTACGCTGGCGGGCCAGGCTATCGATCCGCGCAGCACGGCGGAGGCCCAGCAGGCGGGGATAGGTACCGTCTATCAGGAGGTCAATCTGTTGCCCAACATGTCGGTCGCGGACAACCTGTTTATCGGGCGCGAACCGCGTCGGCTGGGGATGATCGATCGCCGCCGCATGAATAAAGAGGCGCGAACGCTGCTGCACAATTACGGCTTTGAGCTGGACGTGACGCGCCCGCTTGGACACTATTCGGTTGCGATGCAGCAGATTATCGCTATCTGCCGCGCGGTCGATCTCTCCGCACAGGTGCTGATCCTGGATGAGCCAACGGCCAGCCTGGACGCCAGCGAAGTGACGATGCTGTTTACGCTGATGAACCAGCTGCGCGCGCGCGGCATGGGGTTGATTTTCGTTACCCATTTTCTGGACCAGGTATACAAAATTTGCGATCGCATCACCGTGTTGCGCAACGGCCAGTTTGTTGCTACGCGAGAAACGCACGCGCTGCCGCAAATCGAGCTGATTAAGCTGATGCTGGGGCGCGAACTGCTGGAAACCGCCCTTCAACGCGCGGGCAGCACCTTAAAAAGCCATCAGCCGGTGGTGGAGTTCAAAGATTACGGCAGGAAAGGGACGATAGAGCCCTTCAGCCTTAGCGTTCGTCCCGGCGAGGCCGTTGGCCTTGCCGGTCTGCTGGGCTCCGGACGCACGGAAACCGCAGAACTGCTGTTCGGCATTAAAAGCGCCGACAGCGGCAGCGCCTTCATCAGGGGAAAACCCCGCACTATCCGCACGCCCGCGCAAGCCTCGCGCGCGGGAATCGGCTTCTGTCCCGAAGATCGCAAAACCGACGGCATTATCGGCGCGGCCTCCGTGCGGGAAAATATCATTCTGGCGCTACAGGCCCAGCGCGGCTGGCTCAGACCTATCGCCAGGCGCGAGCAGCAGCAGATAGCCGAACGCTATATCAAAAGCTTAGGCATTCGGACGCCGCATGCCGAACAGCCGGTGGAGCTGCTGTCCGGCGGCAATCAGCAAAAGGTGCTGCTCTCCCGCTGGCTGGTGACCAAACCGCAGTTTCTGATCCTGGACGAGCCGACGCGCGGCATTGACGTTGGCGCGCACGCGGAGATTATCCGGCTAATCGAAACGCTTTGCGCGGATGGCCTAGCGCTGCTGGTTATCTCTTCTGAACTGGAGGAACTGGTCGGCTATGCGGACAGGGTGATTATCCTGCGGGATCGCCGACAGGTTGCGGAGATCCCGCTGGAGGATCTCTCCGTCACCGCTGTGGTTAAGGCGATAGCCGCCGGAGGAACCCATGCTTGAGACAAGGCTGATGAAAAAAACCGCTTCGGGACGGAAACTTCCGCCGGGGATGCCGCAGCTCGCCGCGCTGATCCTGGTGCTGCTGGCGGACAGCCTGGTGGCAAACAACTTCTTTGCCGTGCATCTTCAGGATGGGCGGCTGTTCGGCAGCCCGATTGATATTCTTAATCGGGCCGCGCCGGTAGCGCTGCTTTCAATCGGCATGACGCTAGTGATTGCCACCGGCGGCATCGACCTGTCGGTAGGCGCGGTGATGGCGATTGCCGGTGCCACGGCGGCCACGCTGACCGTTTCCGGACACAGCCTGCCGGTCATCGTGCTCGCCTCGCTGGGCAGCGGGCTGCTGTGCGGCTTGTGGAACGGCGTGCTGGTGGCGCTGTTAAAAATCCAGCCTTTTGTGGCGACGCTGATTTTAATGGTGGCCGGGCGCGGCGTTGCCCAGCTGATTACCCAGGGGCAAATCGTCACCTTTAACAGCGACTCGCTGGCGCAGCTGGGCAGCGGCACGCTGTTGCTGCTGCCGGTGCCGGTATGGATAACCCTGGTCGTGGCCCTGCTGGTCTGGCTGCTGGCAAGAAAAACCGCGCTGGGCATGTTTATCGAAGCGGTGGGGATTAACCTGCGCGCCGCGCGCAACGCCGGGGTCAACGGCTGGGCGGTGGTGATGACAACCTATATCATCAGCGGACTGTGTGCCGCCGTGGCGGGGCTGATTGTCGCGGCGGATATTCGCGGCGCGGACGCCAACAATGCCGGGCTGTGGCTGGAGCTGGACGCTATCCTCGCCGTGGTTATCGGCGGCGCTTCGCTGCTGGGCGGCCGGTTTAACCTGCTGCTGTCGCTGCTGGGCGCGCTGACTATTCAGGCCATGAATACCGGTATTCTGCTTTCCGGCTTTCCGCCGGAGCTGAACCAGGTGGTCAAGGCCGTGGTGGTGATGGCAGTGCTGCTGCTGCAATCGCCCGCCTTTCTGCAACTGTTTAAGCGAGGTCGCCGTGATTAAACGCTATTTGCCGTTAATGATTACGCTGCTGGTGTTTGTGGCGGGCTACCTGTTCTGCCTGGCGCAGTATCCCGGCTTCGCCTCCACCCGCGTGATCGCCAATATCCTGACCGATAACGCCTTTTTAGGGATTATTGCCGTTGGCATGACCTTTGTGATCCTCTCCGGCGGCATCGATCTGTCGCCGGGCGCGGTGATCGCTTTTACCGGCGTTTTTCTGGCGCGGGCCATTGGCGATTTTCATCTCGATCCCTGGCTGGCGTTTGCGCTGGTGATGGTGCTTGGCTCGGCATTCGGCGCGCTGATGGGCTGGCTGATCGACGCGCTGAAAATGCCTGCTTTTATTATCACGCTGGCTGGCATGTTTTTTCTGCGCGGCAGCAGCTATCTGGTGTCGGAAAGCTCTATCCCCATCGATCATCCGCTGTACGGCACGCTCTCTTCGCTGGCCTGGAAAATTCCCGGCGGCGGGCGGCTCAGCCTGCTGGCGCTGATTATGCTGGTGGTGGTCGCGGCGGGGATCCTGCTGGCGCACCGTACGCGCTTTGGCAACGAAGTCTATGCTATTGGCGGTAATATCACCTCCGCGCGCCTGATGGGCATCGGCACGCGCAGCGCTACCGTACGTATCTATATGCTCTCTTCTGCGCTGGCGACGCTGGCGGGCATCGTGTTTTCGATCTATACCTCGGCCGGTTACGCGCTGGCGGGCATGGGCGTAGAACTGGACGCCATCGCGTCGGTGGTGATCGGCGGCACGCTGCTCTCCGGCGGCGTCGGCACGGTGCTCGGCACGCTCTTTGGCGTGCTGATCCAGGGGTTAATCCAGACCTGGATTAACTTTGACGGTACGCTCAGCTCATGGTGGACCAAAATCGCCATTGGCATCCTGCTGTTCGCTTTTATCGCGCTGCAAAGGCTGCTGACGGCAGTCTGGGATCGCCAGCAGAATGCGCCGGTGAAGCGTCTGAGCTGACTCGACTATTTTTTGCCGAAGAGGTAAACCGCACTGATTTATCGTGATTGTAATCACAGTATGCCCCGTCGGCAGTTGTGGGAACGGCCGTCGCGGGCTTAGTGTCATCCACGGCAGGGCGTAACCGCAGGGCGGGCGAAACCTGAAAAAAGAGCGTGAAATATTCCGCTTTTTTTTCAGGTTTTTTTTCGCCTGTTAGTCAGGGAAGGCATCGCAGCAGCACGCGTGATAACGCACCAGGAGGGGGTATGCAGAACGGCATCAATTTTCAGCTCATGGCCAAGCCTGCCGGCGCGGCCTGCAATCTTCGCTGTGATTACTGCTTTTATCTGGAAAAAATCCAGCTTTATCCGCAGCATACCGCGCACAGAAAAATGGATGACGCGACGCTGGAAAACTATATTCGTCAGACCATTGCAGCCCAGCACGCGCCCGTCGTCGACTTTATCTGGCAGGGCGGCGAACCAACGCTGGCGGGCATCGATTTCTACCGTCGAGCGCTCGAACTTCAGCAGCGTTACGCTCAGGGCCGGCAAATCAATAATTTTTTCCAGACCAACGGCGTCAATCTTAACGACGACTGGGCGCGCTTTTTCAAACGGCACCGCTTTCTGGTGGGGCTTTCGCTGGATGGCGACAGCATCACGCACGACCGTTACCGGCGTTCGCGTGCGGGCAAAGGCACCTTTAACGAGGTGATGGCCGGGCTGGCCTGCCTGAAACGTCACCATGTCGACTTTAACACGCTAACGGTAGTCAACGCCGATAACGTCGCCAGACCAAAGGAGATTTACCATTTTTTGCGCCGCGCAGGCAGCCGCTATATGCAGTTTATTCCGCTGGTGGAGCGACGAGCGTCCGAGCCAGACGCCAGCGGCCTGACGCTGGTCACGCCGGATTTCAAAGGTGACTGCCGGGTCGCGCCCTGGTCCGTACCCGCGCTGGCTTACGGCCGCTTTCTTAACGCGATTTTCGACCACTGGGCGCAGCACGATATCGGCGCAATTTTTGTGATGAACTTTGAACAGACGCTGGCGAAGCTGGTCGGCCAGCCCGGCATCTGCGTACAGAGCGAAACCTGCGGCGGTAATCTGGTGGTAGAGGCGCAGGGCGATATCTATTCCTGCGACCATTTTGTTTATCCGCAGCACCGGCTGGGCAATATCAACCATGATGATTTACGCACGCTGGTGAACG
Organism: Erwinia sp. STN24; assembly: GCF_041320675.1. NCBI lineage: Bacteria > Pseudomonadati > Pseudomonadota > Gammaproteobacteria > Enterobacterales > Erwiniaceae > Erwinia > Erwinia sp. STN24. The sequence goes on from NZ_JBGGPM010000001.1 coordinate 642,062, forward strand.
GCGAGAAGCAGCGCGCGTTCGGCCAGCGCAAGCTGACCCAGCTGAATCAGGCCTGCCTGCGCTGCGACGCCAGATCGCTTTGCCATGGCGGCTGCCCCAAACATCGTTTTCTGTATGCCGAAGGAGACTGGCCGCAAAACTATTTCTGCGCGGGGCTGGCGTTGCACTACCGGCACGTGCTGCCGGTGATGCAGCAGATACTCTCGCTGGCGCAGCAGGGAAAAAGCGCGCCGCAGCTGCAAAAAAGCATCCGGCGATATTACCAGGGGCTGCGCCCCTGAACCAAACGGACGAGCGCGCAGGTCGTCGCCGTCCGGTTACCGTCACGGAGGATAAAGTTATGAAGAAAACAACCTTAACCGCGCTGGCGCTCTGCTGCCCGGTATTATATCAACCCGCTACGGCGGCCCCGCCGCCTGCGGCAGGCGCGTCGGCAAAACCCAATATCGTTTATATCCTGCTGGACGATCAGCGCTACGACGCCTTCGGTTTTATTAACCCGCTGATCAAGACGCCGCATATGGATGAGATCGCCCACAACGGCACCTGGTTTAAAAACGCTTTTGTTACCACATCGCTCTCTTCGCCCAGCCGGGCTTCTATTCTTACCGGGATGTACGCGCATAACCATGGCGTAGCGGACAATAATCCGACCGATCTTTCGCGGCTACGCTATTTTCCGGAGCTGCTGCAAAAGAGCGGCTATCAGACCGCCTTTTTTGGCAAATGGCACTTCGGCGGCGCGGACAGCACGGCGAAAGCGGGTTTTGCCGGATTTGACCGTTGGGTAGGGCTGCTGGGCCAGGGCGACTATTATCCCATCAATATGTTCGGCGAACCGGCGATGCTGAATATCGACGGTAAGCTCACGCCGCAAAAAGGCTACATTACCGACGAGCTGACCGACTATACGCTGGACTGGCTTGACCATACCGACAAGTCCAGACCCTTTACGGTTTATCTGTCGCACAAGGGCGTTCATGCCGATTTTTATCCCGCCGTGCGCGATAAGGGCAAACTTTCCAGTGTGACTTTCCCGCTGCCGGAGACGTGGGCCGATACGCAAGAAAACTACGTCGGCAAGCCAATGTGGGTAAAAAACCAGCGTAACAGCTGGCACGGCGTGGACTATCCCTATGACAGGAAAATGGATCTCCAGCAGTTCCAGCGCGACTACTATGAAACGCTGATGGCGGTGGACGACAGCGTGGGGCGCGTGCAGGCGTGGCTGAAGAAAAACGGCCTGGCCGATAACACCATCGTGATGGTGATGGGCGATAACGGCTTTATGTTCGGCGAGCATGGTCTGATCGATAAACGCGCCGCCTACGAGGAGTCGATGCGCGTGCCGCTGATAGCGTCCGGTCCCGGTTTCGCTAAGGGCAAAGTGGTCGAGGATGTGGTGGCGAACATTGATATCGCGCCGACCCTGCTGGATGCGGCGGGCATTGCGAAACCGGCGAACTACGACGGCAGCAGCTTTCTCGGGCTGGGTACCGGCCGTAAAGATTTGCCGCCGCGTAAGGATTACTTCGTCTATGAATATTTCTGGGAATACAACTTTCCCTATACGCCGACTACCTTTGCTATTCGCACGCCGCAGTATAAATACATTCAGTACTACGGTATCTGGGATAAAGAGGAGCTGTACGATATCGCCAAAGATCCGCATGAGAAGCACAATCTGATCGACGATAAATCCAAAGCGATGATCGAAACCAAAATCGCGCTGCGCAAAAAGCTGTTTGACGGTCTGAAAGATCATCAGGGCAACAGTATTATTCCCTACAACGAGCGCACCAGTCAGGGCGTGGTGTTCCGTTATCGGGAAGGCGGAAAGAAAATGGCCGATTTTCCGGCGGAGTGGCTGCGTGGTGACAATCCCCGGGACAAATACGACGGCGTGCTGCCGGACCAGTATCAGAAAGAGAAAGCAGACGAGCAGGTGTTCGCCTCTTTTGAAAAAACGGAGGCGCTGATCCATCAAATGCTCCAGCAGCCAGCCCGATAGCGGCGGGGAGCCCGTCCGGCGACAGATAAAATAAAAGCCCCGACGTCTCCGTTGGGGCTTTATATGCTTGCCAGATCGGCAGGCTTAACGCTGATTCAGCCGATAGTACGCCTCGTTCCAGCGCAGCGCGTCCTTAAAGCCGTGCAGCGTGGTTTCTTCGTCAATCACCAGCACCTCGATACCGTGCATTTCGCCGTACTGACGCATATCCTCCACCGTCAGCGCCTGGCTGAACACGGTATGGTGCGCGCCGCCGCCGAGGATCCAGGTTTCCGAGGCCGTTGCCAGCGAAGGCTGTGCGCGCCACAGGGCGCGGGCTACCGGCAGTTTCGGCAGCGGCTTGGGCTGTTCCACGGCGTCGACGACGTTCACCAGCAGGCGGAAGCGGTCGCCCATATCGATCACGCTGGCGTTTACCGCGCGTCCGGCTGGCGTGGAGAAAATCATGCGCGCCGGATCGGCCTTGCCGCCAATGCCCAGATACTGCACGTCAATCAGCGGACGGCTTTCTTTGGCGATGGAAGGGCAGACTTCCAGCATATGCGAACCCAGCACCAGCTCGTTGCCCGGCGAGAAGTGATAGGTGTAATCCTCCATAAAGGAGGTGCCGCCCGGCAGACCGGTCGCCATCACTTTAAAGATGTGCAGCAGCGCGGCGGTTTTCCAGTCGCCTTCGCCGGCAAAACCGTAGCCCTGGCCCATCAGTCGCTGTACCGCCAGGCCCGGCAGCTGGGTCATGCCGTGCAGGGTCTGGAAGTTGGTGGTGAACGCCATGCAGCCTTCGGCCTGCAAAAAGCTTTTGATCCCCAGCTCGATGCGGGCCGCATCCAGCACGTTCTGTCGCTTCTCGCCGTTGGCTGCCGCCGCTGGCGTAAAGTCATACAGGCTCTCGTATTCATCGATCAGCGCGTTGACGTCGCCCTCGCTGACGCCGTTAATCACCTCCACCAGGTCGCCCACGCCCCAGCCGTTAACCGAGTAGCCGAACTGGATCTGCGCCGCCACCTTATCGCCTTCCGTTACCGCTACTTCGCGCATATTGTCGCCAAAGCGAGCGACCTTAAGCTGCGAGCTGGCCTGCTTAGCGGCAGCGGCGCGCATCCACTTGCCGATGCGCTCCTGGGCGGTTTTATCCTGCCAGTGGCCGGTGATCACGCTGTGCGGCAACCGCATCCGCGCGCCGATAAAGCCGAACTCGCGGCCGCCGTGCGCGGTCTGGTTCAGGTTCATAAAGTCCATATCCATGCTGTCCCACGGGATCTCCGCGTTGAACTGGGTATGGAACTGCAACAGCGGCTTGTTCAGCACCGACAGGCCGCCAATCCACATTTTGGCGGGCGAAAAGGTATGCAGCCAGGTGATGATGCCTAAACACTCGTCGGCATAGTTCGCCTCGCGACAGAGCGCCAGCGCCTCATCAGGGCTTTTCACCAGCGGCTTGAGCTGAAGACGAAACGGCAGATTGCCGTCGCGGTTAAGCCCGTCCACCACCTGCTGAGCATGATGCTCCACCTGACGCAGCGTCTCACTTCCGTAAAGGTGCTGTGTACCGATAACAAACCAGACGCTGAGCGCATTGAGCTGAGCCATACTTTCTCCTTAACTGTTGAGCTGGCGCGGGGCGAACAGGGGTTCGGCCACGTCGCACCATTGAAGGTAACGCTGATAAAGCTGCTGATAGCGATCGACGCGGCTGGCGTCGGGCTGCAGCGTGGTAGCAATTGGGCTGGCCATTTTCTGCTGGGCGGCAGGCACGTCGGGATAGACGCCGGCGGCCACGGCGGCAAAAATCGCCGCGCCCAGCGCACAGCATTCGTCCGACGCGACGATATCCAGCGGTCGGTTCATCACATCGCAGCAGACCTGCATAATGGCCGGGGATTTACGGGCGATACCGCCCAGGGTCAGGATGTTTTCTACCGGAATATCCTGACGCTCGAAACATTCCATAATGGCGCGTGCGCCAAAGGCGGTGGCGGCGATAAAACCGCCGAACAGCGTGGCCGCGTCGGTGCCCAGGTTAAGATCGGTAATGACGCCTTTCAGGCGCTGATTGGCAAAAGGCGTGCGGCGGCCGTTAAACCAGTCCAGCACCACCGGCAGATGATCCAGCTGTGGATCGGCAGCCCAGGCCTGAGTTAATTCGTTAAGCAGATTTTTCTGTATCTCCGCCAGCTCCGCCTGAAGATGCGGGTGTTTTTCGGCGGCCTGAATTAGCGGCCAGCTGAGCAGGCGGCTGAACCAGGCGTACATATCGCCAAACGCCGACTGGCCCGCTTCCAGGCCGATCATATTCGGCACCACGCTGCCGTTAACCTGGCCGCAGATGCCGTCAATGGCGCGCTCACCGACGCGGTCCACATCGGCGATCAGGATGTCGCAGGTTGAGGTGCCAATCACTTTTACCAGCGTGTAAGGCGTGGCGCCCGCGCCAACGGCGCCCATATGGCAGTCGAACTCGCCGCCGGAAATCATCACGCCAGACGGCACGCCAAGCCGCGTCGCCCATTCCGCCGTAATCTGCCCAACGGGCTGTTCGGCCGTCCAGGTTTCGCTGAACATCGGCGTATCCAGATGCTCCGTCAGCAGCGGATCCAGCGCGTTAAAGAAATCCGCGCCCGGCAGGCCGCCCCAGGCAGGATGCCACAGCGATTTATGCCCGGCGGCGCAGCGTCCACGGCGGATCGCTTCCGGCGCGGTAGTGCCGCTGAGCAGGGCGGGCACCCAGTCGCACAGCTCCACCCAGGCGACCGCCGCCTCGCGCACCGCTTTATCCTCACGGCTGACGTGCAGGATTTTTGCCCAGAACCACTCTGAGGAGTAGGTGCCGCCAATAAAGCGAGCGTAGTCCTCGAAACGCCCGCTGTGGCACAGCGCGGTAATTTCTTCCGCTTCTTTAATGGCCGTGTGATCTTTCCACAGCACAAACATGGCGTTGGGGTTTTCGGCGAATTCCGGACGCAGCGCCAGAACGTTGCCGTCGCGATCGATGGGCGCTGGCGTGGAGCCGGTGGAATCGACGCCGATCCCCACGATGTTTTGGCGCTGAGCGGGCGTTAATTTAGTGACAACGTCACGTATGGCCTGCTCAAAGGCGTCGATATAGTCCTGCGGATGATGACGGAACTGATTGATGCGGCTCTGGCTGTACAGACCCGCCTGCCAGCGCGGATAGGCGACGACTCCGGTTTGCAGCTCTTTGCCGCTTGCGCACTCTACTGCCAGCGCGCGTACGGAATCACTGCCAAAGTCCAGACCGATTGTGATGGCGTCCAACTGCATTTTTCTCTCCGGGCGGTCAATGAATACGATATGACTACCCTAAGAAATCGCGCGCCAGGCGGTTAGTCTAAAGGGCGCTGCAAATATGCACTTTTCTGTCGTCGCGCAGCGTTTTGTGACCGACTTCAAATGTTTGATTTGTGTTAATTTTGCTAAATATATGGATTAAACAGCTAAAAGCTCAGGGTGTGATAGCGCTCTCCCTTTCTACGCATCTTTACCATTACAACTAGCGCTTATCGGCGTCTGCGCTAATGCCGAATATGCTGGCGTTACAGCGTGCCAGGACCGAATGATACCGTTTACATTAAACCGCCAAAAGCGGGCACTGAGCCGGAGAGCCTCATGCACAAATTTACTCAGGCGTTAGCCATCGCTGGCCTCGCCGCCGTTATGTCACATTCAGCTATCGCTGACACCATGAAGCTGGGTTTTTTAGTCAAGCAGCCGGAAGAACCCTGGTTTCAGACCGAATGGAAGTTCGCCGATAAGGCGGGCAAAGATTTAGGCTTTGAGGTAATTAAAATCGCCGTGCCCGATGGTGAAAAAACGCTGAACGCTATCGACAGCCTGGCCGCAAGCGGCGCGAAGGGCTTTGTGATCTGCACGCCCGATCCCAAACTCGGTTCCGCCATCGTGGCGAAGGCCCGCAGTTACGATCTGAAAGTGATTGCCGTGGACGATCAGTTTGTTACAGCCAAAGGCAAACCGATGGATACGGTGCCGCTGGTGATGATGGCGGCAACCAAAATTGGCGAGCGTCAGGGGCAGGAACTCTATAAGGAGATGAAAAAGCGCGGCTGGGACGCGAAAGAAACGGGCGTCATGGCGATTACGGCGGACGAGCTGGATACGGCACGTCGCCGCACCAGTGGGTCAGTGGACGCGCTGAAGGCGGAAGGCTTCCCGGAAGCACAGATTTATAAAGTACCGACCAAATCCAACGATATCCCCGGCGCTTTCGACGCGGGCAACTCGCTGCTGGTGCAGCATCCGGAAGTGAAACACTGGCTGATTGTCGGCATGAACGACAACACCGTCCTCGGCGGCGTGCGCGCAACCGAAGGCCAGGGCTTTAAGGCGCCGGACGTGATCGGCATCGGCATTAACGGCGTGGACGCCATCAGCGAACTCTCCAAAGGCAAGGCGACCGGTTTCTTCGGTTCGCTGCTGCCAAGCCCGGACGTACACGGTTATAAAAGCATTCAGATGCTCCACGACTGGGTGACCAAAGACGCCGAGCCGCCGAAGTTTACCGAAGTCACCGACGTGGTGCTGATCACCCGCGACAACTTTAAAACCGAGCTGGCTAAAAAAGGCCTGATGTAATCGGACGGGGGCCGCACTGCGGCTCCCGGCGCACCTTATAGCGAGGAATGACCATGGCATCCCCGTATCTGAGCTTTCACAATATCGGCAAAACCTTTCCCGGCGTTAAGGCGCTGACGGATATCAGCTTCGACTGCGCGGCGGGCCAGGTGCACGCCCTGATGGGCGAAAACGGCGCGGGCAAATCGACGCTGCTGAAGATCCTGAGCGGCAGCTATCAGCCGTCCAGCGGCGAAATCCGCCTGAAAGGCCAGCCGGTTAATTTTGCCAACACGCTCGACGCGCTGAACGCGGGCGTGGCGATTATCTATCAGGAACTGCACCTGGTGCCGGAAATGTCGGTAGCGGAGAACATCTATCTGGGCCAGCTGCCGCAGCGCGCGGGCTTTGTTAACCGCTCGCTGCTGCGCTACGAGGCGGGATTACAGCTAAAAAACTTAGGGATGGATATCGATCCCGATACGCCGCTGAAGTCGCTGTCGCTTGGCCAGTGGCAGATGGTGGAAATCGCCAAGGCGCTGGCGAGGAATGCCAAAGTCATCGCTTTTGACGAGCCGACCAGCTCGCTCTCCGCCCGTGAAATCGAGCAGCTGTTCCGCGTGATCCGCCAGCTGCGCGACGAGGGCAAAGTGGTGCTGTATGTTTCGCACCGCATGGAAGAAATCTTCGCGCTCAGCGATGCCATTACCGTCTTTAAAGACGGCCGCTACGTGCGGACCTTTCAGGATGTCGGCGCCACCAGCCATGATGAACTGGTGCAGGCAATGGTTGGCCGCGAAATTGGCGATATTTACGGCTACGCGCCGCGTAAAACCGGCGAGGTGCGCCTGAAGCTGGATAACGTGCAGGCCAAAGGCGTGCGGACGCCGATCTCGCTGGAGGTGCGCGCGGGAGAAATCGTCGGCCTGTTTGGCCTGGTGGGCGCGGGCCGCAGCGAACTGCTGAAAGGGCTGTTCGGCGGCACGCGCATCAGCGGCGGCGAAGTGCAGCTTGACGGCAAAGCGTTAACCATTCGCGAGCCGTCCGACGCTATCCGCGCCGGGATCCTGCTCTGTCCGGAGGATCGCAAGGCGGACGGCATCATCGCGGTGCATTCCGTGCGCGACAACATCAATATCAGCGCGCGGCGCAATAACCTCACCGCAGGCTGCCTGATCGACAACCAGTGGGAAAGCAAAAACGCCGCCAGCCATATTCGCTCGCTGAACATCAAAACCCCCGGCGCCGACCAGCTGATCATGAATCTTTCCGGCGGCAACCAGCAGAAGGCAATCCTGGGGCGCTGGCTGTCGGAAGAGATGAAGGTGATCCTGCTGGACGAGCCAACGCGAGGCATCGACGTCGGCGCGAAAAATGAAATCTACCGTTTGATTTACGCGCTGGCGGAAGAGGGCATCGCCGTGCTCTTCGCCTCCAGCGATTTACCGGAAGTGATGGGGCTGGCCGATCGCATTCTCGTGATGCGCGAGGGCGCCATCGCGGGCGAGCTGAGCCATCAGGAAGCCACCGAAGCCCTGACGCTGGCGCTTGCCATGCCGAAAACCACGCAGCGCGTAGCCTGACTTAAGGAGTCAATCATGTCTTTAACTACCTCTTCCGCCACGCCGCCAACGCAGCGCGTCAATCTGAGCCGCATCTGGGATAATTTCGGGATGCTGGTGGTGTTTGCCGTGCTGTTTATCGGCTGCACGATCTTTGTGCCCAACTTCGGCACGTTGATCAATATGAAAGGGCTGGGCCTGGCGATGTCGATGTCCGGCATGGTGGCCTGCGGCATGTTATTCTGCCTGGCATCCGGCGACTTCGATCTCTCGGTCGCCTCGGTGATTGCCTGCGCCGGCGTCACCGCCGCCGTAGTGATCAATATGACGGAAAGCCTGTGGATCGGCATTGCGGCGGGCCTGCTGTTGGGCGTGCTCTGCGGGTTCGTCAACGGCTTCGTGATCGCCAAACTCAAAATCAACGCGCTGATCACCACGCTGGCGACGATGCAAATCGTGCGCGGCCTGGCCTATATTTTCTCTGACGGCAAGGCCGTGGGCATTGAAGACGAACGTTTCTTCGCGCTGGGCTACGCCAGCTGGCTGGGCGTTCCGGCACCGGTCTGGCTGACCATCGGCACGCTGATTGTCTTTGGCTTTCTGCTGAACAAAACCACCTTTGGCCGCAACACGCTGGCTATCGGTGGCAATGAAGAAGCGGCTCGCCTGGCTGGCGTACCGGTAGTGCGTACGCGTATCATCATTTTCATTCTTTCCGGGCTGGTTTCCGCCGCGGCGGGCATTATCCTCGCCTCGCGGATGACCAGCGGCCAGCCGATGACCTCGCTGGGCTATGAGCTGATCGTTATCTCCGCCTGCGTGCTGGGCGGCGTCTCGCTGAAAGGCGGCATCGGCAAAATCTCCTACGTGGTGGCGGGCGTGCTGATCCTGGGCACGGTGGAAAACGCGATGAACCTGCTGAATATCTCGCCGTTCTCGCAGTATGTAGTGCGCGGCCTGATCCTGCTGGCGGCAGTGATTTTCGACCGCTACAAACAAAAAGCCAAAACGGCCTGAGGAGGCGTTATGTATCATCGTCTGGCGCCGGTGGCGCAATCCAATCCGCTGCTGCCCGGCTATCCCTTTAACGCCTGGCTGGTGGCGGGCCTGACGCCAATCGGCGCGGGCGATCCGCTCGACTTCTTTATCGATCGGCCCTCCGGGATGAAAGGCTATATCATCAACCTGACCATCAAGGGCCGTGGCCAGGTCTTCAGCGGCGAAGAGGCGTTTGAGTGCGAGCCGGGCGATCTGCTGCTGTTTCAGCCTAAAACCTCGCACTACTACGGCCGCTCGCCGGAGAGCGACTGCTGGCACCATCGCTGGATCTACTTCCGCCCGCGCGCCTACTGGAGCAGTTGGCTGGTGTGGCAGGATGAGAAGCGCGGCGTCGGCAGGCTGCGGCTGCCCGAACGGCTGTGGGGCGAGTTCGAACGGCTGTTTACCACCATTGAGCAGACGCACACCTCCGGCAAACGCTTTGCGGAAGAGCTGGCGATGAACCTGCTGGAAAGGCTGCTGCTGCGCGCGGTGGAGGAAGATCCGCGCAGCCATCAGCAGATCCGCGATCCGCGTATCATCGAAGCCTGCCAGTACGTGACCAACAACCTGGCGGGCGAGCTGAAGATTGACGAGGTCGCCAATCACGTGTGCCTGTCGCCGTCGCGGCTGGCGCACCTGTTCCGCGAGCAGATGGGCATCAATCTGCTGCGCTGGCGAGAGGATCAGCGCATCATTCGCGCCAGGCTGCTGTTGCAGACCACTCAGGAGCCTATCGCCACCGTAGGGCGCATTGTGGGCTATGACGATCAGCTCTATTTTTCCCGCGTGTTTCGCAAGCGCGTAGGCGTCAGCCCCAGCGATTTCCGTCGTCGCTCGCTGGACGCCGACACGCTGGTGACACGCGAAAGCTGGGATCTGCTGAGCGCCAGTCAGTAACTTTCTTATAACATTCAGCCTAATCCGTCTTGTCCTTGCCCGAACGATAGTCTTAAATCATTCGGGTAAGCGACAAGAGGAATTGACATGAACGACACTATTCGCGTTGGCCTGGTGGGCTACGGCTTTGCCAGCAAGACGTTTCACGCGCCCCTAATCAGCGGCACTTCCGGCATGGAACTGGCCGCCGTATCCAGCAGCGACGCTGCTAAAGTACACGTCGACTGGCCCACCGCCACGGTCGTGGCCGAACCGCAGGCGCTGTTCGATGACCCATCCATTAAGCTGATTGTTATTCCCACCCCTAACGACACCCATTTCCCGCTGGCCAAAGCCGCGCTTAACGCAGGCAAGCACGTGGTGGTGGACAAGCCCTTTACCGTGACACTGTCACAGGCGCGCGAGCTGGAAGCGCTGGCGGCCGCCAAAGGCCTGCTGCTGTCGGTCTTTCATAACCGCCGCTGGGACAGCGATTTTCTGACCCTGAAAACGCTGCTGGCAGAAGGCACGCTGGGCGAAGTGCGCTACTTTGAATCCCATTTTGACCGTTTCCGGCCGGAAGTGCGTAACCGCTGGCGCGAGCAGAAGGGCGCGGGCAGCGGCATCTGGTACGATTTAGGGCCGCACCTGATCGACCAGTCGCTCCAGCTGTTCGGTTCGCCGGTGGCGATTAATGTGGATCTGGCGGAGCTACGCACGGGCGCGCAGACTACCGACTATTTCCACGCCGTACTGACCTATCCAAAGCGCCGGGTGGTGCTGCATGCCAGCATGCTGGCGGCGGCGGAATCGCCACGCTATCAGGTACACGGCACGCGCGGCAGCTATGTAAAATATGGTCTGGATCCGCAGGAAGACAGCCTGAGAGCGGGCGCGCGTCCGCCGCAGGAAGAGTGGGGCTACGATATGCGCGACGGCGTGGTCACGCTGGCTAACGGCGAAATGATGGCGGAAGAGACGCTGCTGACCACGCCGGGCAACTATCCGGCCTATTACGCCGGCATTCGCGACGCCATCAACGGCGACGGCGCGAATCCGGTGACGGCGCAGGAAGCGATTCAGGTGATGGAGCTGATCGAACTGGGCCTGCAATCCGCCGAGAAGCGTCAGACCCTGTCGCTGAAGTAGTCTTATGGCACTGCAGCAGGCTTAGCGAAAACTGCCCCGGCGCGCTGCCGGGCAGTTTTAGCGATCAGGCCGCTACGCTGGCGCGGATCGCCTCTTTTTCCGCTTCGCTTAAGAAAGCGATTTTCAGGCCGTTTTCCTGGGCGGTACGGATCTGCTGCTGGCTCAGGCCTGCCTGCGGCGCGGCGATTTTGTATTCGTGCCCAATCTCAATACCCTGCACGGCAGGATCGTCAGTATTGATGGTCGCCAGAATGCCGTGATCCAGGAACGTCGCCAGCGGATGGTGCAGCAGCGAAGAGACGGTGCTGGTCTGGATATTGGAGGTCAGACAGGACTCAATGCCGATCCCTTTTTCCGCCAGGTAATCCATCAGTTTTGCATCTTCTACCGCTTTCACGCCGTGACCAATACGCTCGGCGCCCAGCTCGTGGATCGCCTGCCAGATGCTTTCCGGCCCTGCCGCTTCACCGGCATGAACGGTAATACGCAGGCCAGCGTCGCGCGCGCGGGTAAAGTGGCTTAAAAACTGGCTGCCGGGGAAGCCCAGCTCGTCGCCAGCCAGATCCAGCGCGGTGATGCCGTCACGGTGCGCCAGCAGCGCCTCCAGCTCCAGCAGACAGGCTTCTTCGCCAAAGGTGCGGCTCATAATACCGATCAGGCGTACGGTAATGTTGTGCTTTTCGCAGCCCGCGCGTACGCCATCGATAACGGCTTCCACCACGCCCGCGATCGGCAGGTTGTGGGTCATCGCCATATAGCCGGGAGAAAAACGCAGTTCCGCATAGTGGATACCGGCGCGGGCGGCGTCTTCAACGTTCTCCATCGCGATACGGCGGCAGGCTTCCAGCGAGCCAAGCACCTTGACGCCCCAGTCCAGCTTTTGCAGAAAGCTGACCAGATCCGGCTCGTTTTTCATTACCTGCACGTGCGGGCGCAGCGTTTCCAGCGTGGTGGCGGGCAGCGTAAGGTTAAATTCACGGCCTAAATCAAGAATGGTTTGTGCACGGATATTGCCGTCAAGATGGCGATGGATATCGGTAAGGGGAATACGGGAATCAATCATGGCGGTGCACTCTGTAGTGATAAAAGTGCATAACAGTATAAAAACATTCCGCGCTGCTGTACCAGCGAATTGCGCGATTGTCGGGCCAACTGCCGATTAATTGCCCGCTGGCGCAATAAAAAACCGTACCGGCCTTGCGCACGGTACGGTTGGTAGCTTAACGATGGGGTTACTGCTGCGGCATTGCCGCCGGTTCGCCGCCCAGCATATAGCGGGCAAAGAACTGGTCGAGCGTCATTTTCTCGCCGTTCATCGTAACCTGGCCGCTCGCATACTGCAGGCTGGTGACGATATTGTTGTCCTGCTGTTTGGTCAGACGGAACATCTGGCCCATTGCGGCCACGCCTTTCACCTGCTGATCGGCCAGCTTAGCGGCTTCTTCCTGCTTATAGCCTTCCGCCATAGCAACCTGCGTCATCATCTCCGTGGCCATATCCATAGAGATAGTCAGCTTGCCGTCCAGCGTTTTCAGCACGTTATCCAGCGCCTGGCTCAGGGTTTGCGGCTGCGGCGCACCGGCAACGCGATCTTTAAAGTGCACGGAAAGGTTAAAGTTGCTTTCGCCTTTGTCGTTTTTCCAGCTCAGCGGCGCAATAGTGATGACCGGGTTACCTTTCAGCAGCAGCGGCAGGTTGGCGTTGAGGATTTCGCCGATACGCTGCTGATAAAGCGCAAAGTTATCGCTCACGCCCGGTTCGTTTATTAGCGCCTGCACCTGGCTTTGATAGTTATCGCTGAAGGCCTTAAGACCGTCGGCGTCAAACTGGGAAAGCTTGAGCGACAGTTTGACCTGACCGAAGTCCCGATCGCGGATTTTCATCGCGTCCAGCGCAAGGTCGGTGGTGCCGGAAACCTGATTGTTCACGCTATCGTAAGCGGAGTTCAGCTTAATGCCGTGCAGTTCGAAAGAGGGCTGGCCGTTTACGGTCGAGCTGAGCTTATCCAGGCTGCTTTTCTGATCGCCAATGCGCAGGCCCTGGGCGTTAAGGTGCGTTTTGCCGTCCAGGGTCAGGCCGTTCAGGGTAAACATAACCGGCATATTAAGCTGATTGCGCATGGTCAGCACCAGGCTTTCCAGCTTGCCGTCGTAATCGACCTTATCGCCTTTTTTATCGGCGCTGAGGTTGATGGTGCCGCCGTTAGAGGCAAAGCGCTCACCGGTCTGGGCATTGGTATAGTCCAGCGGCAGCAGCTTAATAACGGAAGCGGTCGCGCCGCCGTAGCCTACGCGGGTTTCCGCCTGCAACGCCGACTTGCCTTTAGCCATCTCAAACAGCTTTTTCACCGCGTCGGTATTTTCGAGCTGGGTATGTACCGAAGCCATGCTGGGGATCAGATTGAATTTTTTCAGCTGGGCGAAAGGGAAAGGGCCATGATCGATTTTTTCGTCAAACACCACGCTCTGGCCCGGCTTCAGCGGCGAAGTATCTTCGGTCTGTGAGTCAGACTGGACCACCAGGCGCAGCGAACTGCTGAAAACGCCGCGCTGCCAGTCCTGATAGCTTACCTTCAGGCGGCTGTTCGGTGCCAGCACATTCAGGCGAGCGTTGGCCTCCTGCACCAGTTCATCCCTGTTCTTTTCCAGCTGTTTACCGGTAAACCACGCCGTACCGGTCCAAATCACGCCAAGAGCGACAATCACGCCCACCGCTACTTTTGTTTTTTTCATCTGTAAAATCGTCCTTTTTTAAGTCACCGATGCCGACAATCGCATCCGGCGCAATCCGGCAAGAAAAACGTTTCTGTATAACAGGTTAATTATGATAGCAACTGTGGCTCGCGGCGTCAGCCGCAATCTGGCTTCCGTGCGTAATGTAAAAAGAATGCGGCAGGTTGCCAGAATAAATGCGGGCCAGACAGAAAGAAAAAAAAGTATTAACTCTGTGTTATATGAAAGAAATTTTCGGCGGCGGCGAAATGCGATAAGGACGACCGGCTCGCAAAATGTTAAATTATTGTATGTCATACTATGGCCCGCGCAAAACGCCCGGACGGGCAAGTTGGGTTTCATCATAACCAGTAAAGGAGAGAGACATGGCCGCCAACCGCATTGAAAAAGATTCAATGGGTTCCATCGAAGTGCCGGCAGATAAACTTTGGGGCGCGCAAACGCAGCGTTCTCTGGAGCATTTTCGCATCTCCAGCGAAAAGATGCCTGTTGAACTGGTGCACGCGCTGGCGTTAACCAAACGCGCAGCGGCGAAGGTGAACAGCGATCTGGGCCTGCTGCCCGCAGAACGCTCGCAGGCGATAGTGCAGGCTGCCGACGAGGTTCTGGCCAACCAGCACGCAACCGAGTTTCCGCTGGCTATCTGGCAGACCGGTTCCGGTACCCAGACCAATATGAATATGAATGAAGTCCTGGCCAACCGCGCCAGCGAGATCCTGGGCGGCGAGCGCGGCATGTCGCGTCTGGTGCACCCTAACGACGACGTTAACAAGAGCCAAAGCTCTAACGACGTTTTTCCTACCGCCATGCACGTTGCTGCCGTTATCGCGCTGAAAGAGCACCTGATCCCTCAGCTGAAAGTGCTGCAAAAAACGCTGGATGAAAAAGCACAGGCCTATAAGGACATCGTGAAGATTGGCCGTACCCATCTTCAGGACGCCACGCCGCTGACGCTGGGCCAGGAGATTTCCGGCTGGGTGGCCATGCTGAAGCACAATCTGACGCATATTGAGCAGAGCATTCCGCACGTGGCGGAGCTGGCGCTGGGCGGCACGGCGGTTGGTACCGGGCTGAACACGCACCCGGAATATGCGGTACGCGTAGCCAAAGAGCTGGCGGAGCTGACTAAGCAGCCTTTCGTCACCGCGCCAAACAAATTTGAAGCGCTGGCAACCTGCGACGCGCTGGTGCACGCGCACGGTTCGCTGAAAGGACTGGCGGCCTCGTTAATGAAGATCGCTAACGACGTGCGCTGGCTCTCTTCCGGCCCTCGCTGCGGTATCGGCGAGATCGCCATCCCGGAAAACGAACCGGGCAGCTCTATCATGCCAGGTAAAGTGAATCCGACGCAGTGTGAAGCGATGACCATGCTTTGCTGTCAGGTGATGGGCAACGACGTTGCGGTCAATATGGGCGGCGCGTCCGGTAATTTTGAGCTTAACGTTTATCGTCCAATGATTATTCATAATTTCCTGCAATCGGTGCGGATGCTGGCGGACGGTATGGACAGCTTTAATCACCATTGCGCCGTAGGCATTGAGCCGAACCGCGATCGTATTTCACAACTGCTGAATGAATCGCTGATGCTGGTAACGGCGTTGAATACCCATATCGGTTACGACAAAGCGGCGGAAATTGCCAAAAAAGCGCACAAAGAAGGCCTGACGCTGAAAGCGTCCGCGCTGAAGCTGGGCTACCTAACGGAAGAAGAGTTTGACCTTTGGGTCAGGCCGGAAGAGATGGTCGGCAGCATGAAAGCGTAATAGCTGAATAAGAGCGGAAATGTTTCCGCTCTTTTTTTATGCAAGGCGGTCACTGTAAAGGTGTAAACGAGGGATCAGCGAAAAGAGCTTTTTTGCTTCCGGTTTAAATCGATGCACGATCTTACCGGCATCGTAATTTAATAATTCGCCCAGCTTAGGGACGGATAAGGCATCGGGGCAGAGCACCAGCAAGGGAGAAGGGCAGGCGAGCTGCGTTTGTTTTTGCTGTTCCTTATTCCATACGCGGGCAATCGGCTGCACCTTGACCGGCCTTTTTATCTTCAGCTTTGCCGTAGCGGGCAGCGAATTAAGCATGGCGATCTCATCCTGTAATTTTTCCCCCCACTGTTCGCGCGTCCAGGGCGCCATAGCGCGACCGGAGCGCAGGCTTTTTTTCAGTTTTTCTACTATCTCTTCGCGGCTAACGTTTTTAATTATATGTTTATTTGCCCAGCCGAAACGCACGGAATCGGGCGCGTCGAGTAAAGAGATAGAGCGATAAGCGTTAAGCGTTATTAGCCCCCGCAAATGGCTGTGCACAAATTCAAAACGCTCTTCGCTGGGCACGCCCGACTCTACCGTAATAATTTCCTCCAGCCGTTTTTTTAGTTTATTAACGGTCTCTACCTGCTGCCGTAAAGCATCGGCCTGTTCCGGTGAAGCCTCAAGGCAAATGGCGCCGGGCAGGCGAACAGCGGCCTTGGTGCTGACCGTTTCCGACTGGTGCTGCATATAAAGGCGGCCGTAGTGGGCGAGGGCCATGGCGAAGGCGGGCTGCGCCAGATGCTGCACGACGGCGATTTCCGTGACGGGATCGTGTTCCTGACCTTTTTGAACAGGCGGCAGTTCAAACACGCGGGCGGCCAGCAGGCGCTGCCCGGAAAGCCGCTGCGTAAGCTCGCCTAAAGCGGCCTGCAAATCCGTGGCGCAGCGGTGCAGATTTTCAACGGCGTCGTATCGACTCATCATATGTCCTTAGTTACAACATACTTATAAGAGGGTAGAGAGTAAAGATTAACTACGCAAGCGAGGGAATAAAGGAACCGGTCAGAAAGGGAATAAAAGCTGCCACGCTGAATGACCAGCGTGGCTGAAGATTTAAATCAGGAAATCTTCCAGCTTTTTACCCTGATCCAGCGCCTGCTTAATCACCGCTGGCGTACGGCCCTGGCCGGTCCATGATTTGGTTTCGCCATTTTCATCGGTATATTGATATTTAGCAGGACGTGGCGCGCGCTTGGCACGAGATTTACCTGAATTAGTTTCAGCTGCGGTCAGCTCGCTTAAATCGATACCGTCGTCCAGAAGCATCTGACGATATTTCGCCAGCTTCTCTTCTTTTTCTTTGATTTCAGAAGCGATAGCCGCTTCTGCATCACGACGTTCGTTAACGACTGCTTCGAGTTTTTCCAGCATCTCTTCCAGTTCAGATAAAGAAACTTCACGAGCCTGTGCACGAAGAGTTCGAATGTTATTTAGTACTTTCAGAGTTTCGCTCATAAAGGAATCCGTAGCGTTAAGTTAGTTAAAAAACATAATCAGTGTATGTATCGTAGGACAGTGTACATAGAATTGCCGCAGTTAAAAACACTAAATCTCAAAAAAAATCCTTAATTACGCGACTTTTTCATATTTTTTGCAAAATAGCGCCGGCAGAATGACGCTATATTTTTTTATGAATGGGAAAATTCTTAACGCCATACTGAAGTGTGACAATAAAAAGGCACGTCAGGCTTATCAAACACCTTTACAATTACAGCGCCGAAGCGCACGGGTAAAGAGAGCTGATTTAATCTGCTGTAACGGCATCGTAAGAAATTTTTGCAAGCTGCCAGCAGGATTGTTTATCGGCCTGTTATGCTGCACGGCTTTAAACTCTGCCGCCAGGTAAAATCAGTAAAGCCGCCGCTTATAATGAAAGCGGCAAAGATAAAAATATCAGGATACAAAGTTGCCCTGCTTCGCCTTGCCCGTTTCACTAATTATCGTCAAATTCATCCGTTCGGCTTATCTTTGTAGTTACAACATACTTTTAGTCAGGTTTTTAAAGGTGGCGTTAAGTCCGCTATTACATGCAGCTCCTCTGTGGCTTTAAAACAGAGAACTAAAGCTTTATAGCTCGGGCAGGTAATAACCAGCGATACTGGTACGGTTTGTTTTGATGTGCCAGGATAAACGTATCTGTTTCAGCAGGATAAATTAATGCACGCCTCTTTTTTACGCTGGCCCGTTCTCATTCTGTTGTCTGCGCTTGTAGTAAGCCTTCTTGAACAGCTACGGCTGCCCGCCGCGCTGCTGCTTGGCCCCATGCTGGTGGCGATTGTCTTTGCCGCTCGCGATAAGCCGGTGATCATTGCCAGACCGCTCTTTTATTTAGCGCAGGGCGTGGTGGGGTGCATGATCGCCCGCGCCATGCCGCCCTCGATATTTACAGAAATAGCCGCAAACTGGCCGCTGTTCGGCGCGGCTATTTTCTCCGTTATTATCGCCAGCGCGCTGTCGGGATGGTTGTTAACCCGCTGGCAGGTGTTGCCAGGCTCAACGGCAATATGGGGATCGTCGCCCGGTGCCGCTGCAGCAATGACGCTGATGGCGGAAAATTATGATGCCGACGTGCGGCTGGTCGCCTTTATGCAATATCTGCGTGTGGTTATTGTCGCGGTGCTGGCTACCTTCATCGCACGTATCTGGGCGCCTTCGCCAACAGCCTCGTCAGCTTCGGCGTTTGCCATTATTCAGCCGGTGGCATGGCCCGCGTTCGGCGCCACTTTATTAGTAATTGTGGCCTGCGTGGGAATTAGCCGCCTGTTAAGGCTGCCTGCGGGCGCTTTATTAATTTCGCTGGCTGGCGGACTACTGGTGCAAAATACCCACTGGGTAAAACTGGAATTACCGCCTGTTTTACTGATGACGGCCTATGCTTTGATTGGCTGGAGCATTGGGCTGCGCTTCAATCGCGCTATCCTTATCTATGCGGCAAAGGCGCTGCCGCGTTTGCTGCTGGCGATATTTAGCCTGGTGGCCGTTTGCTGCGGGCTGGCTTTTTTACTGGTACGTTTCGCCGGTATCGATCCTTTAACCGCTTACCTGGCAACCAGCCCCGGCGGCGCCGACTCCGTAGCCATTATTGCCGCGTCCAGCCATGTCGATCTTTCCTTTGTTATGGCCATGCAAACCGGGCGTTTTATGGTGGTGCTGCTTACCGGGCCGCTTTTAGCTAAATGGTTAGCGAAGCGGGCAGGCGCGCGGCAGCTGACAGGCAATAAAAAGCCGGACTAAAAGTCCGGCCCTTGTTTTTTTATCAGGCTTCCGGGAAAGGCATGGTGCTGCCCGGCGCTTCCCGATGAATATGCAGGAAGGTCAGATGACGCTCGTACTGATCGAGAATGTCATTGATGATCTGCTCTTTGGTATAGTCCATCAGATCGTTGCCCTGCGTACCCTCAAGCAGGAAGGTTTCCAGACGGAAATAGTCCGACTTGCCGCTGCGGGCGCGATAGGTAAACGCCGGTACGGAGTAGCGCTGCGGCCAGATCTGATACAGGAAGCTCTGCTCGTCGCCCAGGTTGACCACCATTTCCAGATGGTTGAGGCGTTCATCCTCCAGCGGCGGCAGCTCGCTGACCTGCACCTTAGCACCGCGTCGCTCCAGCTCCAGCGCGACTTCTTCCATCGCTGGTCGACAAACGTTATCCAGCATCTTTTTCGTATGCGTGCTGCCGGGATAGTTCATCACGCGGGAGATACGCTGTTTCCAGTTCAGGCGATCCTCGCGGGAAACCGGCGCTGGCGGCGTGCTGACGATGGTACTGGCGCGGCGGTGATCTTCCACGCGCAGCGACTTATAGAGACCGGCCATCACAAAGAAAATCACAAAGCTGAAGGGCAGACCCATAATCACCGTGGTTTTCTGTAGCGCGGTCACGCCGTTAACCATCAGCATACCCAGCGTCAACAGGCCAATCGCCAGCGACCAGAAAATACGCAGCCAGTTAGGCGCATCGTTATTGATGTCGCTCAGCTTCGAGGTAAAGTTGCCCAGCACCAGCGAGCCGGAGTCCGCCGAGGTGACGTAAAAGAGCAGGCCGGTGATAGTGGCTACAGAGGCGCTGAAGGTAAAGGCAGGATACTGCGCCAGCAGGCTGTAGAAGCCGCGTTCCGGGTGAGCCAGCGTTTCCTGCGCCAGCGCGGTGTTGCCGTGAATAATTTCATACAGCGCGCTGTTGCCGAAAATCGACAGCCACAGCAGGGTAAAGATAAACGGAATGGTCAGCGTGCCCACCACAAACTGGCGGATGGTGCGGCCGCGTGAAATTCGCGCCAGGAACAGGCCGACAAACGGCGACCAGGCAACCCACCACGCCCAGAAGAACAGCGTCCAGTTGTTCATCCATTCGGTAGGGCGGTCGAAGGCAAAACTGTTCAGCGTCATGCCCATAAAGCGGTTGATATAGTCGCCAACGTTCAGCACCAGCGCATTAAGCAGGAAGCTGGTGTTACCCATGCACAGCACGAACAGGATCAGACCCAGCGCCAGCAGCACGTTAAGTTCCGACAGCAGACGGATCCCTTTATTCACGCCGGAAGTCACCGAAATAGTCGCCATAATTACCGACAGCGCAATCAGCGCTGCCTGGGCCGTCAGCCCTTCCGGCACGTCAAACAGCACCTTCAGACCGTAGTTCAGCTGCACCACGCCAATCCCCAGCGTGGTGGCGATACCGAAAATAGTCCCGATAACCGCCGCGATATCCACTGAATGGCCGATAGGGCCGTTGATCCGCTTGCCGAAGATAGGGTAGAGCGCAGAGCGGATAGTCAGCGGCAGGCCATAACGATAGCTGAAGTAGCCCAGCGCGATGCCCATCAGTGCGTACATCGCCCAGCCGGTTAAACCGTAGTGGAACAGCGTCCAGACCATCGCCTGTCGCGCTGCCTCCAGCGTCTGCCCCTGGCCTTCCGGCGGCATCATATATTGCGTGACGGGTTCCGCTACGGAGAAAAACATCAGATCGATGCCGATGCCGGCGGCAAACAGCATCGCCGCCCAGCTCATCAGGCTGAACTCCGGCTTGGACTGCTCCGGGCCGAGCTTGATAGAACCAAAACGGGAAGCGGCAATCAGCACCACAAAGACGATATAAACGGTGGCCGCCAGCAGGTAATACCAGCCGAACGTATTGGAGACCCATTGCAGGGTATTATTTATCCAGCGATCGGATAAATCGGTAAAAAAGATAGTGGCAAGCGAGAACAGCAGAATTAACGCTGCTGAGGTATAAAAGACCACGGGATTAATGCGGTCTTGCTGATCTTTCCTGGGTATTTCAGTCGTCGGCATAGATTCTCCGAAAAAATGCTCAAGAATAAACCCGGTTTTCACAAAGCGTGCCTTAGCGCATACTGGGAAACATCCGCCGCATATCCGCTAACTACACTGGGGAACCGCTCGGGCAGGTAGTTTATGAGGTTGATCTTTGTCGATTATTTAGCTGTTTGCTCTGTCTCCTTCCTTCAATTGTTAAAAAATAAGCTCCACATGATAGTTTTTATTGATTGAGCATTCAATTAAAAATAACAAAGCGGTAAATTCATCGCATCAGACCTTATAGTTTCTGTGCGTTATTGGTTTTGGCTTTTACTCTAATAACCAGCACCGCATGGAAGGGCGTAGCAATAATTAAAAACTTATGCTGCAATGATTAACGAGGCTTGCAAAAGCAAATAAGGAATTATGATGACTGAATATGCAATTATCGCGGGTGGCTGCTTCTGGTGTACCGAAGCCGTGTTTAAACAGATTAACGGCGTGGAATCGGTAGAGAGCGGCTACATTGGCGGCCACGTTGCCAACCCGACTTACAAGCAGGTCTGCACGGGCGAAACCGGCCATGCGGAAGCTATCCGCCTGGGCTTCGATCCGGAAAAAATCAGCTACGGCGAGCTGCTGGATATCAGCTTCGCTACCCATGATCCAACCCAGCTAAACCGTCAGGGTAACGATATCGGTACCCAATACCGCTCGGCGATTTTCCCGCTGAATGAAACGCAGGCGGTGGAAGCCAAAGCGGCTATCGCGCGCGCGCAGGCGGAGCTGGCGGAGCCGGTGGTAACGACCATCGAAAGTGCCAGCGAATGGTATCCGGCGGAAGATTATCATCAGAACTATTGGGAAGGCGAAGGGCAGGAAAACCGTTATTGCCTGGCCGTGATCCCGCCAAAACTGCAGAAGCTGCGCAAGCACTACGCCAGCCAGAATAAATAAGGCGTTACTTCTGAAAGCGGGCAGCCAGCCCGCTTTTTTTACAGCTTTTTACTGCGCAGGCGGAAACCGGTCATCAGCGCCAGCAGCAGCAGCAGCGTAATAAAACCGGCAATGCCCGGCCAGCCGAAATGATGCCAGAACACGCCGCCAAGCGTACCCGCCAGGCTCGATCCCAGATAGTAGCTAAAAAGATAAAGCGAAGAGGCCTGTCCTTTGGCACGTCTGGCGCGCGGGCCTATCCAGCCGCTGGCAACGGAATGCGCCGCAAAAAAGCCGGCCGTAAACAGCATCATGCCCGGAAGAATCAGCCATAACGTATTCGCCAGCGTGATCAGCACGCCAGCCAGCATCAGGGTCACCGACGCCAGCAGCACCGCCGCCCGGCCGTATTTAGCGGTCATCGCGCCCGCTTTCGGCGAGCTCCAGGAGCCGGTGAGATAGACCACGGAAAGCAATCCTACTACCGCCTGGCTCAGCGACCATGGCGGTGACAGCAGCCGGTAGCCAATATAGTTAAACAGCGTGACGAACGCGCCCATCAGCAAAAAACCTTCTGCAAACAGCAGCGGCAGGCCGCTGTCGCGCCAGTGCAGCCGAAAATTGATCAGCAGGCTGCGCGGCCTTAGCGAGGCGGGGCGAAAATGGCGCGAGGGCGGCAGAATTTTCCAGAACATCAGCGCCCCCGCCAGCGCAAAGCAGCCAATAACCGCGACCGCGACTCGCCAGCTGGTAAAATCGGCGATCACGCCGCTTAACAGACGGCCGCTCATGCCGCCGATGGAGTTGCCGCTAATATACAGGCCCATCGAAAAGGCGATGGCGCTGGGGTGGATCTCTTCGCTCAGATAAGTCATTCCCACCGCCGCCACGCCGCTCAGCGCCAGGCCGGTCAGCGCCCGCATCAGCAGAATGCCGTGCCAGCTGGACATGCCTGCCGACAGCAGCGTAAACAGCGCGGCCAGCATCAGCGCCGTCACCATAACGTTTTTACGGCCGACCGCATCGGAAAGCGGGCCGGTTACCAGCAGGCCCAGCGCCAGCAGACCGGTAGAGATAGACAAAGAAAGGCTGCTGGCGGCAGGCGAAACGCCGAATGCCTGCGACAGAATGGGCAAAATGGGCTGTACGCAATACAGCAGCGCAAAGGTGGCTAAACCCGCAGAAAACAGTGCCAGCGTCACGCGCATAAACTGCGGCGTGCCGCGCTTAATGTAGATTTCGGCGGGTGGGGTAACGCTTTCTTCTGCGGTAACGAGTCGGGTCGTAACGTTCACTGCCTGTCCTTAAACGTAGAAATGTTGATGTTAATTTTATGTAACATTGAGCAGGTTGTATAATCTATTAATCCTCTCGATTGAGATTTTTAAGATATGAATATTGAGCTTCGTCATCTGCGCTATTTTATTGCCGTCGCGGAGGAGCTGCACTTTGGTCGCGCCGCTCAGCGTCTTGCCCTTTCCCAGCCGCCGCTCAGCCAGCAGATCCAGCAGCTGGAGCAGCAAATTGGCGCCAGGCTGCTGGCCCGCACCAACCGTAGCGTACGGCTCACGCCCGCTGGCGCCCAGTTTCTGGTCAGCGCCCGGCAAATCCTGCAAAACGTGGCCGTAGCGGCCGATAAGGCCGCCAGGCTGCATCGCGGGGAAGAGGGCACGCTGCGGATCGGCTTTACCTCCTCCGCGCCGTTTATTTCTGCGGTTTCCGACGCGCTGTTCAGCTTTCGCCAGCGCTACCCGGACGTGCATTTACAGATGCAGGAGATTAATACACGCCAGCAGCTGGCTCCGCTGCATGAAGGACGGCTGGATCTGGGCGTGATGCGCAATACGCCGCTGCCGGACACGCTGGAGCACCGGCTGCTGCTGCGGGAACCGCTTTGCGCCGTGGTTCATCGCGCGCATCGTCTGGCCGGGCGCGGCTCTGTCTCGCTGCGCGAGCTGGCGGCTGAACCCTTTGTTTTTTTCGATCCCCAGGTAGGCACGGCGCTCTACAGCGAAACCCTGACGCTGCTGGAGCGCTATGCCGTCCGGCCCAATATTGCCCAGGAAGTGGGCGAGGCGATGACCATCCTCGGGCTGGTCGCCACCGGGCTGGGCGTTTCGATCCTGCCCGCGTCGTTTCGTCGGGCGCGGCTGGAGCAGCTCAGCTGGCTGACGCTGCAGGAAGAAGATGCGCTGTCGGAAGTCTGGCTGGTATGGCAAAAGCAGGGCGAAATCAGCGCCGCTACCCAGCATATGCTGAGCCTGATGTTAAGGAACGATGATTTGTAATGATCAAGTAGCTAAGCGTTATTCTGTGCTGTTAATCACAATAAAAATCAAAGCGTTGACGAGCCAGCGGAACTGTTTCACCATGAGTAGAGATTTATTTTGAGGCGCGAAAATAAAGTGATAGCCGATAGTCAGCCTGGCCATATCGATCAGATCAAACAGACCAATGCGGGCGTGGTGTATCGCCTGATCGACCGCTACGGCCCGATATCGCGCATTGCCCTGTCGAAAAAAGCACAGCTGGCCCCGGCAAGCATCACAAAAATCGTGCGCGAGATGCTGGAAGCGCATCTGGTGCAGGAAACGGAGTTTCAGGAAGCGGGCAGCCGCGGCCGCCCGGCTGTCGGCCTGGTGGTGGATACGCCGGCCTGGCACTATCTTTCCGCCCGCATCGGCAACGGCGAGTTCACGCTGGCGCTGCGGGATTTAAGCAGCCTGCTGGTGGTGGAAGAGGTGCGACCGCTGCCCGTTGACGATCCGCAGCCGCTGCTGTCGCGCATTATTAATGAAATCGACGCCTTCTTTATTCGCCACCAGCAGAAACTGGAAAGGCTAACCGCTATTGCCATCACGCTGCCGGGCATTCTCAATGCGCAAAAAGGCATCGTGCATCGCATGCCTTTTTACCGCGTCAGCGATATGCCGCTGGGCGAGGCGCTGTCGGCGCGTACCGGCCTGCCGGTTTATATCCAGCACGATATCTGCGCCTGGACTATGGCGGAAGCGCTGTTTGGCGCCTCGCGCGATCTTAATAACGTTATCCAGGTCGTTATCGATCACAACGTCGGCGCGGGCGTGATTACCGGTGGCCGCCTGCTGCACAGCGGCAGCAGCACGCTGGTAGAGATAGGCCATACGCAGGTCGAGCCATGGGGAAAACAGTGTTACTGCGGCAATCATGGCTGCCTGGAGACGGTCGCAAGCCTGGAAAGCGTGCTGGAGCTGGCCGCGCAAAAAATGCAGGCCGCGCCGGACTGCCTGCTGCATCAGCAGCCGCTTACCGCCGCGTCGCTTTGCGATGCCGCGCTGGCGGGCGATCCGCTGGCGAAAGGGATTGTCACCGGCGTCGGGCATCACGTGGGTCGTATCCTGGCAATTATGGTTAACCTCTTTAACCCTGAAAAAATAGTTATAGGATCGCCGCTTAATCGCGCCAGCGAAATCCTCTATCCCGCCATCGCCGATTGCGTGCGCCGTCAGTCCCTGCCGGTTTACGGCCAGCATATCGCCATCGAACCTACCCAGTTTTATAATCAGGGCACCATGCCAGGGGCCGCGCTGGTCAAGGATGCGCTCTATAACGGCACGCTGCTGGTGAAACTTCTCCAGGGCTGACGCCACGCCCTTTATTACGCAAAAGATTGCGCTAACGCAAGCCTCACTCCTGTTCGCTACCCTAAGATGTTGCGTCTTAATTGTTAATTATTGTTTATAAATTATCGACAGAATCGGAGCGTAGAGAGAGTATGTTAAAGCGTTTATTTGTCACTGGCACCGATACAGAAGTGGGTAAAACAGTGGTCAGCCGCGCACTCTTGCAGACGCTGTCCGAAGGGGGGCGGCGGGTGGCTGGCTATAAGCCCGTCGCCAAAAGCAGCCAGCAAACCGATGAGGGGCCGCGCAACAAGGACGCGCTCGTGCTACAGGCTTCTTCTTCCGTTACGCTTCCTTATTCCGCCATTAATCCGCTGACCCTGCTGGATGATGAGATCAGCACCAGCCGCGATGCCGTTATCAACTACCAGAAGCTGAGCGAGAGCCTGCACGCGCTGTCAGCCCAGGTTGATTCCGTAGTCGTGGAAGGCACTGGCGGCTGGCACAGCCTGATGAACGATCTGCGTCCGCTTTCCGCCTGGGCGGTTGATGAGCGGCTGCCGGTAGTGATGGTGGTCGGCATCAAGCTGGGCTGCATCAGTCATGCGCTGCTGACGGCGCAGGCGATAGCCAACGACGGCCTGCCGCTGTTGGGCTGGGTCGCCAACCGCATTAATCCCGGTCTGGCGCATTATGCGGAAATTATCGACGTGCTGAGCCAAAAAATTCAGGCACCGCTGCTGGGCGAGCTGCCTTACCTGCCGAAACCGGAACAGCGTGAGCTGGCCCGCTATCTGGATTTGAGCGTGCTGCGTCAGCCATAGCAACTGCCGCCGTTCCCCTTACGTTTTCTTTTCTGCCTGCCGCTGCAGCACCTGCTGTAGCGGTTTTTTTATCGCGCCAGCGCACAAACAGGAAACATCCGGCGCCAATCCAGGCCAGAATAAGAACGGACAACACTAAGGAGCGGTATGACTGAAACAGCACACACCGGGGTGAGCCATCGCCACTGGATACTGATCGCCGCGATGCTGGCGATGTTTATGGCGGCCATTGAGGTGACCATCGTCGCCACGGCCATGCCCACCATCGTGGCGGAGCTGGGCGGATTTTCACAATTTGGCTGGGTTTTTTCCGTTTATCTGCTGACTCAGGCGGTCAGCGTGCCCCTTTACGGCAGGCTTGCCGATCTGTGGGGAAGGAAACGCGTCTTCTTTATCGGCACGTCGTTGTTCCTTCTTGGCTCGGTACTGTGCGGTTTCGCGCCCGCCATGAGCTGGCTGATCCTGTTTCGCGCCGTTCAGGGGCTGGGGGCGGGCGCAATTATGCCGCTGACCGCGACTATTATCGCCGACGTCTACTCGCCAAAAGAGCGGGCGGGTATCCAGGGCTGGCTCTCCAGCGTCTGGGGCGTGGCGGCGGTGGTCGGGCCGCTGACCGGCGCCTGGATAGTGGCGCATTTCAGCTGGTCGCTGGTGTTCTGGGTTAACGTGCCGGTAGGGATCGTTTCGATGCTGATGCTGGCGCGCTGGTTTCCGGAATCGCGAGGTGAAACGCGACAGAGGCTTAACCTGGCGGGCAGCGGCTGGCTGATGCTGACGGTCAGCGCGCTGCTGACGGCGCTGCTGCAGGCACAGCTGCTCGGTAACTGGGCATTTGTGCTGTCTGGCGTCGCCATACTGTCGGCTTTTATGCTGGTACGGCATGAAAAAAGGGCGCCCGCGCCGCTGTTCCCGTTGGTGATATGGCGTAGCCGGACAATCGTGGCGGGCAACCTCGGCAACCTGATTATCGGCGCGGCAATGATGGGCATCAGCGCATTTTTGCCCACGTGGATCCAGGGCGTTAACGGCGGCACGCCGCTCCAGGCAGGCAGCGCGCTGGCGATGATGTCGATCGGCTGGCCGCTGGCCAGTACGCTCAGCGGCAGGCTGATGCTGCGCACCTCTTACCGTTTCACCGCCCAGCTTGGCTCGCTGCTGCTGATTGCCGGTACGGCGCTGCTGCTGACGCTGCACGTGGACAGCGGCATTAGCTACGCGGGGGTCGCCGCGTTCGTTATTGGCACCGGTATGGGCATGACCAGCACCACGTTCCTGATCGCCGTGCAAAACAGCGCGGAGTTTTCAGTACGCGGCATTTGTACCGCCTCGGTGATGTTCAGTCGCCTGCTGGGATCGGCGGCAGGCACGGCGGTCATGGGCGCGGTGCTCAACTATAACCTGGCGCAGCGGCTGCCGCAGCACGACGATCCGGTGCAGCAGATTATGGCGCAGGCGCAGAGAGAAGCTTTATCGCAAAGGAGTTTGCAGCATGTGATTGGCGAGGTGGCCAGCTCGCTGCACTGGGTGTTTGCCGTTTCATTGGTCATCGCCTTCGCCAGCCTGGCGGTGGCGCGGTTTATCCCGGCGAAGAAACCGGAATAAAGAAAGGGCCGCGCAGGCGGCCCTTATCCATCAGGAAGAGGGGGCATCCTGAGAGGTCCCGGCGCTGGCCGGTACGGCTGCGTCGCTATCGCCGTTGCGTTCACGCTTGTAGACTATTTTTTGCGAATCGTTTTCACAATGGCCTACCACCTGACCGCCAGCCTGATCGGCCTGGTCGCTGGGCACCACGTCCAGCGTAAAGCCGGAAGCAGGCACGCCGTTATTGATAATTTTCTGATTAATGTCCGCTTTAACCGTCTCGCAGGAAGCCTGTACAGCCAGCGGAGCGGCGACCATCAACGCCGGTAACAGCCATTTTATCGCTTTCATCGTCCTTTCCTTTTGCCTGAAAATTACGCTAACTATAGCAGCTATCCGCTATCAGGGCGCGACGGGACGTCCGCTGCGGCGATCCAGGCAGCGCAATGTGCTCGGCTCCCAGTAGGCATTAACGTTCAGGCTCTGCTCACAGGCGTCGCGAGTATCAATGGCGCGGTCAGCCTTATCAAAATTCTTTTCCACGCGCTGATTCACTTTGCTGCGCAGACGATGGGTTTCATCCCACTGCTCTTTCTCCTGGCGGGCTTGCTCTTTAGTCAGCGAACTGTCGCCGTCCTGAATGATCAGCCTGTCCGTTCTTGCTTCGGCGGTCTGCTGAAAAGAGGCCAGCGCGCCAAACAGAACCAGCGGCAGCGCAGCCCTGACCAGCGTAGATTGCCAGAAAGTCATCTTTTTCATCATCAATTCCTTATTCCTGTTTTACAGCCGCGCGGCTGCATCGAACGCCGCGAATAGTATATCATCTGCGCGCGCGGGCTAACCAGCCGACTTGCGCATCCGTTTAGCCTGTAGTGAGGAAACATGCTGCTGAAAACCGTCCTGCTTTTTTTTCTGACCGCGCTGGCCGAGATCGTCGGCTGTTTTCTGCCCTGGCTGTGGCTACGCAAGGGTGGCTCCGCCTGGCTGTTGCTGCCCGCGGCGGCCAGCCTGGGGCTGTTTGTCTGGCTGCTGACGCTGCATCCGGCGGCGAGCGGGCGCGTCTATGCGGCCTACGGCGGCGTATATGTGGCGACGGCGCTGCTGTGGCTGCGTTTTGTGGATGACGTAAAGCTAAGTCATTACGACTGGGCGGGCGCGGCAATCGCCCTGGGCGGGATGCTGATTATCGTGGCCGGTTGGGGAAGAGGGTAGCAAATCAGAACAGGCCCGGCAGAAGGTAGCCGCCGGGCCAGATAGCGCATTACGCCTTATGGACTTTCAGCCCGGCCAGGGTTTGCGCGACCGGCATCATTTCCAGCGTGTTGATATTGACATGCTTCGGCAGCGTGGCAACCCACCAGACTGCTTCGGTCACGTCTTCGGCAGTCAGCGGCTCGGTGCCGTCGTAGACGCTATCGGCCTTAGCGTCATCGCCTTTAAAGCGCACGTTCGAAAACTCCGTGCCGCCCACCAGTCCCGGCTCGATATCGGTCACGCGCAGGGCGGTGCCGTGCAGATCGGTGCGCAGATTCAGGCTGAACTGCCGCACGAAGGCTTTAGTCGCGCCATAAACGTTGCCGCCCGCGTAAGGCCAGCTGCCGGCAATCGATCCCAGATTGATAATATGGCCCACGTTGCGCTCAACCATCGCCGGCAGCACGGCGCGGGTCATATAGACCAGCCCTTTATTATTGGTGTCGATCATCGCTTCCCAATCGTCCAGGCTCGCTTTATGCGCGGGTTCGATGCCTAACGCCAGCCCGGCATTATTGACCAGCACGTCGATATTGCGCCATTCGGCGGGAAGCTGCTCCAGCGCCTCTTCAATGGCCGCACGGTTGCGGACGTCAAGCTGTAGCGTATAAAGGTTGTCGCCCAGCTCCTGTTTCAACGTTTGCAGACGCTCCTGACGACGGCCGGTGGCGATTACCTTGTGTCCTTCACGGATAAAGCGTCGGGTAATGCTTTCGCCGAATCCGGCAGTGGCACCCGTAACAAATACGATCATCTCACTGTTCCTCAACGCATTTTGGATTCTCAACACGATAACACTTCAGATCGATTCTGATAAGAAGGATTGGTTATGGTTGATAATACAGGCTGCACGATCGAGGTGCGTTCTGCGTAAAAACGCCAGAAAACGGTGCAATGGCACAGGGAAAAACTGCTCGCTGCGCAAGAAAAAAAGCAGGCAATCGTTTGCTGATTGCTGCAATCGGTTGCGCATACGATTGCCTCGATTCATTCAGGGTTTCTTAATGCATCCATATTTAAGTAACTGATAAATAGCATATAAATTCCGATTATTAATGTGGCACAGCAATTGCAACTCTGAACGCAGGCCGTTCACTGATTGCCGAAGACTTGTTCAGAAGGAAGCGCTATGCCATCCATCACCGCCATTCGCGGCAGTTTTTTTGATATCACCGCACCGGTCAGCCAGCCTGAAGAACTGCCGGCCCACGCCCGCTACATTGAAGACGGCCTGCTGCTGCTGTGCGAAGGCGAAATTCTTTCGCTTCAGACGTGGGAAGCGGGGCAGCATCAGCTCGCCGCCGGGCAGCCGATAACCGACTACCGAGGCAAGCTTATTGTGCCGGGTTTTGTCGACAGCCATATTCACTATCCGCAAACGGAGATGATCGGCGCTTTCGGCGAGCAGCTGCTGGAGTGGCTGCAACAGTACACTTTCCCGGTAGAGAGCCAGTATCACTGTCCGCAGCACGCGGCAAAGATGTCGGCCTTTTTTCTGCACCAGCTGCTGAGTAACGGCACCACCACGGCGCTGGTTTTCGGCACCGTGCATCCGGAATCGGTGGATGCGCTGTTCAGCGCGGCCGAAGGGTTGGGAATGCGTCTGATCGCCGGGAAAGTCATGATGGATCGCCATGCGCCGGACTACCTGACCGAGACGCCCGAACAGAGCTACCGGCAAACCCGCGAGCTGATTGAGCGCTGGCATAATCGCGGGCGCCTGAGCTATGCGCTGACGCCGCGCTTTGCGCCAACCTCTTCGCCAGCGCTGCTGGAAAAGGTCAGGCAGCTGAAGGAAGCCTATCCGGATATCTGGCTGCACACCCACCTGAGCGAAAACCCGCAGGAAGTTGCCTGGGTCAACGCGCTTTTCCCCGAGCGCGACGGCTATCTGGACGTGTATCACCATTATCAGCTGACGGGCCGCCGCAGCGTCTTCGCGCACTGCATCCATCTGGAGGATAGCGAGTGGGACTGCCTGCATCAGACTGATTCGGCAGTCGCCTTCTGTCCTACTTCTAACCTGTTTCTCGGCAGCGGCCTGTTTAAGCTACAAACCTGCTGGCAAAAAAACGTCAGGCTGGGCATCGGTACGGATGTCGGCGCGGGCACCACTTTTAATATGCTGCAAACGCTGGGCGAAGCCTACAAGGTCGGGCAGCTACAGCAGTATAAAATGGCCGCCTGTGAGGCGTTCTACCACGCCACGCTCGGCGGCGCGCAGGCGCTGGATCTGCATCATAAGATCGGTAACTTCCAGCCCGGCAAAGAGGCGGACTTCGTGGTGCTCGATCCGGCCGTCTCGGCGCTGCAAAAGCTGCGCTGCGTCAACAGCCGCGATATCTGGGAGAAACTTTTTGTGCTGATGACGCTGGGCGACGATCGCAATATCGCCTGTACCTGGGTCAACGGCAAACTGGTCTGGCAGCCGCAGAGCGAGGAGAAAGCCGCATGATCCAGTTTTTACTGAACCAGACGCTGGTCACCGAGCAAAGTCTCGATCCTGAAACCACCGTACTGAACTATTTACGCCAGAACCAGCGCCGCTGCGGCACCAAAGAGGGCTGCGCTTCGGGCGACTGCGGTGCCTGTACGGTCACGTTGGGGCGCGTCGAGGCGGGCAAAATGGTGTATGAAACCGTCAACAGCTGCATCACCTTTGTCAGCAGCCTTCAGGGCAAACAGCTGATCGCCGTTGAGGATCTCCGCCAGGGCGACGAGCTGCACGAGGTGCAAAAAGCGCTGGCGACGTGCCACGCCTCGCAGTGCGGCTTTTGCACGCCGGGTTTTGCGATGTCGCTGTTTACGCTGCAAAAAAACAGTGAAGGCTGGCGGCGGCAAGAGGCGGAGCAGGCGCTGGCGGGCAACCTGTGCCGCTGCACCGGCTATCGGCCGATTATTGATGCGGCGCGTCAGGTCTGCGAACGGCCGCAGCCGGACAGCTTTGCGCAGCGCGAGGCGCAGACGGTGGCAAAACTGATGGCGATCCACAACGGCGAAGAGCAGGAGCTGGCGTTCAACGGCAACCGCTGCCTGCTGCCGAAAAGCCTCGATCGCCTGGCGGAACTGCTGCTGGCGCATCCGGAGGCGAAGCTGCTGGCGGGCGGCACGGATTTAGCGCTCCAGGTGACGCAAAGCTATAAACCGCTGCCTTTGGTTATCGCCCTGGATCAGATAGCAGCGCTGAAAGCCTGTCGGGAAGAGGAGCAGGCGATTGTGCTGGGGGCGGGCGCTTCCCTTCAAGCCTGCGCCACGCTGTTGCGGCCCCATATTCCTGCCTTCGCGCAGGTGCTGGAGCGCTTCGCTTCGTTGCAGATCCGCAATCGCGGCACGCTGGGTGGCAATATCGCCAACGGCTCGCCCATCGGCGATACCCCGCCGATGCTGCTGGCGCTCAACGCAACGCTGACGCTTCAGCGCGGCTCGCAAATCCGCACGCTGCCGCTGGATGAATTTTTCGTGGACTATCGCAAAACTGCGCTACAGCCCGGCGAATTTATCCTGTCAATCAGGGTGCCAAAAGTGACGGCGTCACAACATTTCCGCGCGTGGAAGGTGTCCAAGCGGCTGGAAGATGATATTTCCGCCGTTTTCGGTGCATTTATGCTGGAGCGCGACGCCGACGGCCGGGTAACCGCCGCGCGTATCGCCTTCGGCGGCATGGCGGCAACGCCAAAACGTGCCGTCCATTGCGAAAGCGCGCTGGTGGGCAAACCGCTGACGCAGCAGTCGCTGGCGCTGGCCTGCCGCGCGCTGGAGCAGGACTTTACGCCGCTGAGCGACTTCCGCGCCAGCGCGGCCTACCGGTTACAGGTAGCGAAGAACCTGCTGCGTCGCTATCACGCTTCGCTTACGGAAGAGCTAACCCTGCTGGAGGTAACAGACTATGTCCAATAATCGTCCCTTAGTGGCGGCTGACGTTATCGCCCGGCAGTATCAGGCAGGCATTCAGAGCGGCGTCGGTAAAAGCAATAAGCACGAGAGCGCGGATAAGCACGTCTCCGGCGAGGCGATCTACATCGACGACAGGCTGGAGCTGCCGGGCATGCTGCATCTCTGTCCCCGCCTTAGCGAGCATGCGCACGCCCGCATCCTCAGCATAGATACCGATCCCTGCTACGCCATTCCCGGCGTGGTCAGCGTGCTGACCTGGCAAAGCGTGCCGGGCGAAGGGGATATCGGGCCGCTGGAGCCGGGCGATCCGCTGCTGGCAAAAGACGTCGTAGAGTATGCCGGACAGATCGTGCTGGCGGTAGCGGCGTCAAGCCCGCAGGCGGCCCGCCGGGCGGCGGAAGCGGCCATTATTGAGTACGAGCCGCTGACGCCGGTGCTGGACGTCAAAGAGGCGCTGGCGAAAGCGCATTTTGTGCAGCAGCCGCATGTGCACCAGCGGGGCGACGCGGAAGCCGCGCTCGCTCGCGCCAGCCATCGGCTTCAGGGCGAGTTCCACATCGGCGGCCAGGAGCATTTTTACCTGGAAACGCAGATTGCGCTGGTGGTGCCGGGCGAAGACCAGTCGCTCCAGGTTTTTTCCTCCACGCAAAATCCGACGGAAGTGCAGAAGCTGGTAGCGTCGGTGATGGGGATCACCATGAACAAGGTGACGATAGATATGCGGCGGATGGGCGGCGGCTTTGGCGGTAAAGAGACGCAGGCCGCCGGCGTCGCCTGCCTGTGCGCGGTAGCGGCGCGGCAGACGGGCAGACCGGTGAAAATGCGGCTGGCGCGACGTGACGATATGCACATAACCGGCAAGCGGCATCCCTTCTACGTGCGCTATGACGTAGGGGTGGATAACGATGGGCGCTTCTGCGGCGTAAAAATCGATCTGGCCGGCAACTGCGGCTATTCGCTGGATCTCTCTGGTTCGATCGTCGATCGCGCCATGTTTCATGCCGACAACGCCTACTATCTTGGCGACGCGCTGATCACCGGCTATCGCTGCCGTACCAATACGGCGTCCAACACGGCCTATCGCGGCTTTGGCGGCCCGCAGGGCATGGTGGCGATTGAGCAGATCATGGATCATATCGCCCGCGAGCTGAACCTCGATCCGCTTGAGGTACGCAAACGCAATTATTACGGCAAAGAAACGCGTAACGTCACGCACTACCACCAGCAGGTGGAAGGCAATTTGCTGGAGGAGATGACCGCGCAGCTGGAGGCCAGCGCGGACTATGCGGCCCGCCGCCGCGAAATCACCGCCTTTAATCACGGCAGCGCTTATCTGAAACGTGGCCTGGCGCTGACGCCGGTGAAGTTCGGCATCTCTTTTACCTCCAGCTTCCTTAATCAGGCGGGCGCGCTGATCCTGATCTACACCGACGGCACCGTACAGCTTAACCACGGCGGCACGGAAATGGGCCAGGGCCTTAATACCAAAGTTGCGCAGATCGTGGCGGAAGTGCTGCAAATCGACGTCGATCGCATCCAGATCACCGCAACGGATACCGGCAAAGTGCCTAATACCTCGCCGACGGCCGCCTCAAGCGGCACCGATCTTAACGGTAAGGCCGCCCAGAACGCGGCGCAGATCCTGCGCGACCGATTAACGGCTATGCTGTGCAGCCTGCATAACTGTAGCGCTGAGCAGGTCAGCTTCAGCAACGGCATCGTCAGGGCAGGCGAAAAACATTTCACCTTTGCGGACGTGGCGCAGCTGGCCTGGCTGAACCAGGTGCCGCTTGCCGCGACCGGCTACTACAAAGTGCCCGGCATTCATTACGATCGTGAAGCAGGGCGCGGCACGCCTTTTTACTACTACGCCTTTGGCGCGGCCTGCGTGGAGGTCATTGTCGATACGCTGACCGGCGAATATCGGCTGCTGCGGGCGGATATTCTGCATGACGTCGGCGCCTCGCTGAACCCGGCGATCGATATTGGCCAGGTTGAGGGCGGCTTCGTGCAGGGCGTGGGCTGGCTGACCAGCGAGGAGCTGGTGTGGAACGAGCAGGGCCGCCTGATGACCGACGGCCCCGCCAGCTACAAAATTCCGGCGATTGGCGACGTGCCTGCGGATCTGCGGGTTACGCTGGTGGAAAACCGTAAAAACCCCAAAGATACGGTGTTTCATTCCAAAGCGGTGGGCGAGCCGCCGTTTATGCTGGGGATTGCCGCCTGGTGCGCGCTCCAGGATGCCGTAGCCAGCGTTGGCGACTACCGTCAGCACCCGCTGCTGGATGCGCCCGCCACGCCGGAAAGGGTCTTCTGGGGGGCAGAAAAAATGAGGGAACATAATGCGACCTGACGACTGGATTAAAATACTGGCCTCGCTACACGAAAAGCGTGAGCCCTGCGTACTGCTGACGGTGCTGGAGGAAAAAGGCTCGGTGCCGCGCGACAGCGGCAGCAAAATGATTGTCACCGCCGGGCAATCTTTTCTGACCATCGGCGGCGGCCATCTGGAATATCAGTGCATCGCCCTTGCCAGAGAGATGCTGACGACGCGCAGCAGCGAACCGCGTAGCGAGCATTTCAACCTGGGCGCCCGGCTTGGACAGTGCTGCGGCGGCATGACCTCCGTGCTGTTTGAGCCGTTGATCCAGCCGCAGCCGCAGATAGCGGTGTTTGGCGCAGGCCACGTAGGCCGGGCGCTGGTCACCATTCTGGCGACGCTGCCCTGTCATGTCTGTTGGGTAGACGAGCGTAAAGAGCAGTTCGTTCAGGTGCCGGAAGGGGTGACGATCTGCTGCCCGGAAGATCCGCGCGACGCGGTGAAACAGATGCCGCCGGAAAGCTATTACGTGGTGATGACCCACCATCATCCCACCGATCTGGCGCTCTGCGAGGCGATCCTGACGCGCGGCGACTATCGTTACTTCGGGGTGATTGGCTCGGCGACCAAACGTCAGCGGTTTGATTATCGGCTGGAGGGCAAGGGCTTCAGTCGCCAGCAGCTGGATACCCTGCGCTGCCCGATTGGCCTGCCTGACGTGAAAGGCAAGCTGCCCGCCGAGATTGCGGTAGCGGTAGCGGGTGAGATTATTGCCTGCTATGGGCAATAAAACGGCCAGCATGGCTGGCCGGGAAAAGGAGAAGCGCGTCAGGTCACGCGATAATATCTGATTGACTGATTATTTGAGGTTATCAGGAAAATTCGCAGGCAGCTCGCTGGCCGCACAGTCAATCACGCTGTCGTTATCGGGTCCGCAGTCGCGGATAAACGTGATCGTCGCGAACTCATCGATAATTTCCGTTGGATAAGCCGGGCCGGCTTCGCGATAGCGTTCCATTTCCGCAATATGCTCGTTCTGGAAACAAACGGTTTTTTGCGGGTCATTCATGACCCAGCGCGGGAAGAAGATGGTGCCGTGAAACAGGCGGTCGCCCAGGTTAGCTATCAGGCTGACGTCGGTGCCGGTCGGCTCCGTCCAGGAAATTTTATAGCTCTCCTCGCCGACACGCACGATATAAGCCCGCTGATCTTTCACCCAGCGGTTGCCGACCATGCCGCTGTGAATACGATAATCCAGCGTCTGCTCGTTCTTGACGTAAATTTCGTAATTCCAGCCGTTGTCGTAGGTATAAACCAGGTGTTTACCGATAAAGCCGCTCAGGTCATTTCGATCGAATTTCATCTTATCCTCCTGTGTTTTTTTGACACTTTATCGGTTTATTTTCTGAATTAATAACGCTAATTTTAAGTCAAATTCATCTGATAATTAAATCAATCATGCATAAAACGACGCTGGAACAGTGGGCGCTGCTGGAGAAAGTGGTGGAGTCGGGCAGCTTTGCGAAAGCAGCGGAGGCGACCTGCCGCAGCCAGTCTTCGGTCAGCTACAACCTCGCGCTGCTGCAGGAAAGGCTGGGCGTGGCGCTGCTGCGGCCTGAAGGGCGGCGGACCGTACTGACGGCGGCGGGCGAGCAGCTGCTGGCGCGGGTCAGACCCTTGCTGAAAGCGTTCTGGTATGTGGAAGCCCATGCCGCTCTGTTGACCACGGGCGTGCGGACGCGCCTGGATTTAGTGGTGGATGCCATTTTCCCGCGCGGGCGCCTGTTTACCATTCTGCGGCAGTTTCAGCAGCAGCATCCGCATACGCAGGTAAACCTTACCGAAGTGCTGGAAAGCAATGCGGCAGAAAGGCCGGAAGCGGACGTGATGGTGCTGACGCGTCGTCAGGATCTGACCGGTCGGGGAGAATGGCTGATGAATATTGATTTTGTCGCGGTGGCGCATCGCGATCATCCGTTGCACCAGCAGGCGGCACCGCTGAGCGGCGAGGATCTGGCGGTTTACCCGCTTATCCGCATCGCGGAGCGGGAATCCGACGGCCAGGACGACAGCCTCGATGCGGCCGAATGCTGGACTTTCTCCACCATTGATGCCGCGGCGGAGGCCGTGATCGCGCAGGTCGGCTACGGCTGGCTGCCGGAAGAGCGTATCGCCTCGCAGCTGGCTGCCGGCACGCTGAAAATTCTTCCCATGACGCACGGCGGCAGACGTGCTACACCCTTACATCTGATTGTTAAAGATTTATCATCGGACGATCGGCAAATCCAGACGCTGACCAGGCTGTTCAGCATGCCTGCCTGATGCCGCCCGTTTCGCCTATTCGGAGAGTCGATAAGGAGTCATGCCATGCCCACTAATCCGTTCAGCCAGCCCAGCCCGCTGCCGTTTCAGGCGCCGCCTTTCGATCGCATTACCGAAGCCGACTATCGTCCGGCGCTGGAAGAGGGAATGCGGCAAAAACGGGAAGAGGTAGAGCGCATCGCCAACAGCGCCGAGCCGCCGACCTTCGCCAATACTTATCAGGCGCTGGAGCAGTGCGGACTGATGCTCCGGCGCGTGGAGAGCGTGTTTAACGCCATGACGTCAGCCAACACCAGCGATCTGCTCCAGCAGCTTGACGAGGAGATGTCGCCACGGCTGACGGCGCTGGAGGATGATATCCGGCTAAACAGCCAGCTGTTTGCACGTCTCGACAGCGTTTACCAGCAGCGCCAGAGCCTGGGGCTGGACGACGAATCGCTGCGCCTGGTGGAAGTAACCTGGCAGGCGTTTCAGCTCGCCGGGGCCAGCCTCAGTGACGACACAAAAGCGCAGCTGAAGGTGCTGAATCAGCAGGCGGCCACGCTGACCACGCAGTTCACCAATAAGCTGCTGGCGGCGACCAAAGCGGGCGGGCTTGCCGTCAACGATGCGGCAGCGCTGGCAGGGTTAAGCGAGGCCGAACTGAGCGCGGCCGCCGCAGCGGCGCAGGAGAAAGGCCTGCAGCCGCAGTGGCTGCTGGTGCTGCAAAACACCACGCAGCAGCCGGCTCTGCAAAGCCTCAGCAACCGCGACACGCGGGAGGCGCTGTTTTCGGCTGCCTGGCAACGGGCTGAAAAGGGCGACGGCAACGATACCCGCGCGCCGATCGCTAATCTGGCCAGCATCCGCGCGCGTCAGGCGCAGCTGTTGGGGTTTGCCAGCTATGCCGACTGGAAGCTTCAGGATCAGACGGCCTCAACTCCCCAGGCCGCACTCGATTTTATGCGTGCCATCGTGCCTGCCGCCACCGCGCGTGCTAACCGCGAGGCGGCGGATATTCAGGCGGTGATTGACCAGCAGCAGGGCGGTTTCCGCCTTCAGCCCTGGGACTGGCTGTTCTACGCCGAACAGGTGCGCAAGGCGAATTACGATCTGGATGAAAACCAGATCAAACCTTACCTTGAGCTGAATAACGTACTGGAAAACGGCGTATTTTGGGCAGCCACCCAACTTTATGGCATTACCTTTAAGGCGCGCAGCGATATCCCGGTTTACCATCCCGACGTGCGCGTCTATGAAATTCTGGACGTCGATGGCGAACCGATGGCGCTGTTCTATACCGACTATTTCAAGCGCGACAACAAGGGTGGTGGCGCGTGGATGGGTAATTTTGTTGAACAGTCCACGCTGCTCGGCACTAAGCCCGTTATTTATAACGTCTGCAACTATCCCAAACCGCCTGAAGGGCAGCCCGCGCTGCTCGCCTGGGACGACGTGATTACGCTGTTCCACGAGTTCGGCCACACGCTGCACGGTCTGTTCGCCGAACAGCGTTATCCCTCGCTTTCCGGCACCGCCACGCCCAGGGATTTCGTTGAGTTCCCCTCTCAGCTTAACGAACACTGGGCCAGCGATCCGCAGGTATTCAGCCATTTCGCCCGCCACTATCAAACCGGCGAGCCGATGCCCACGGCGCTGCATAAGAAAATCATCAACGCCAGCAAGTTCAATAAAGGCTACGACATGACCGAGCTGCTGGCCGCGGCGCTGCTGGATATGCACTGGCACAGCCTGGCCGCTGACCAGCAGGAGCAGGACGTCGCCACTTTTGAACAGCAGGCGCTGGAAGCCGAGCAAATCGCGCTCGCCGCCGTGCCGCCACGCTATCGCTCCAGCTATTTTCAGCATATCTGGGGCGGCGGCTATGCGGCAGGCTACTACGCCTATCTGTGGACGCAGATGCTGGCCGACGACGGTTTTGTCTGGTTCAGCGAGCACGGCGGCCTGACGCGGGAAAACGGCCAGCGGTTCCGCGACGCCGTTCTGTCGCGCGGCAACAGCGGGGATCTGAAAGCGCTGTATGCACAGTGGCGCGGCAGAGAACCGGAAATCGAAGCCATGCTGATTAACCGGGGATTAAAAGAAGAAGGCTGACGGCGTCTTCAGCGCGACGGCAGCCACCGTCGCGCTGGCGTGAGTCAGGCGAAAGGCCCGCCCTGAATGGTGTCGCACATGCCCTGAAGAATGCGCTCGCCGGTTTCGCTTTGCAGTTCCCGATACCACTGCTCCGTGACGGCCATATCCTTGCCGTGCGTAACGTCGCAGCGTTTGCGGGCTTTCAATACCAGATCCTTCACGCGTCCGGCGCGCCGGGCCTGATAGCGCAGCAGCGCGTCTTCAATACCCATCGAATGCGTTTGCAGGCAGTTTGCCAGCACTACCGCATCCTCCATTGCCGCGCAGCCGCCCTGACCAATATCGGGCGTGGTGCTGTGCGCCGCATCGCCCAGCAATGCCACGCGGCCTTTTACCAGCTGAGGAAACGGTTCGATATCATGGATTTCCACACGGTTGGTGGTGGCCGGATCGATCTGCGCAATCAGCTTCTGCACCGGCGCGGCCCAGCCTTGAAAATAGCGCTGCAAATCGGCGCGCAGCGTGCTGCGATCTTCCGCCAGCCCCGGCGGCAGCGGCACGTCAAAGAAAAAGTAAAAGCGGTTGTTCGCCACCGGCATCAGCGAAACGCGCTTGCCTTCGCCGACAAAGGTCGTCCACTGCCGGGCTGGCGCGATGCTTTCGTCCAGCGCCACCAGCCCGTTCCAGTTAACATAGCCCGCGTAGCGCCGCGGCACGGTTTGTCCCAGCACGTAAGGACGGACGGCGGAGTGCGCGCCGTCGCAGGCAATCAGCAAATCGCCCTGCGCCTCGCTGCCGTCGGTAAAAAAGGCCGTCACGCCCCGATCGTGCTGTTCCACGCTCGCCACGCGTTTGCCGAACCGTACCCGGTCAAAGCCATAGTGTCCCAGCAGCATGGACTGTAATTCCGCGCGCGCGACCGGGTAAGGGCGCTCGCCGGACTCGGCAATCAGCGGCGCCAGGCTGAACTGCGTCAGAGGATTGCCCGTCCGCGCATCATGATAGGCCATGGTCTGCATCATGCCGCCCAGCGCCCGCAGCTGCTCTTTCATGCCCAGATAATTCAGGCACTTCACGCCGTTGGGCCAGATGGAGATGGCCGCGCCGACGGGCTTAATTTCTTTTACCGCTTCAAATACTGCGGTTTCGATACCAAAACGCTGCAGCGCAATGGCGGTGCACATGCCGCCGATCCCCGCGCCCATAATCAATGCTTTCATCTGTTTCTCCTTCAGGCTTCCCTGGAGGCTTTGCAACTTTTGTACCAGTTGCGCCGTCCGGTTCGCGCGGGGTGAAACAATCTGAACTATACAGGCGTTATGGCGACGGAATGCGTCCAGTCCGCGCGCCGGGTGAAACGATCGTTTCGTTAAATTCCTGCTTCAGGCTGGCGCATTGCACCAGCATGGTGATCCATCAGTGAAACAAAAGTGACGGAAAGGGCCGAAGTGTTGGCAAAGCGCTAAAGAATTTGCCACAGTGGCAAAAGACCTTTTTCAGGAGAAAGCAAGATGGCAACCATAGCCTGTCTGCATGCGGCAAGAAGCAACATAGTGCTGTTTGAAGAGGCGCTGCAAGCGTTGGATTATGATGAGGTTCAGCTGCTGCACTGCGTGCAAAGCGAGCTGTTAACTCAGGCGGCAGAAGCGGGCGAAGTGACTCCCGACATTGAGGCGGCCGTCAGCCATATCCTCGACGAGCTGTGCCAGCAGGCCGATGCGGTGATCGTCACCTGTACCACGCTGGGCGTGGTGGCACTGGATCCTAAACGTTTCAGCAAGCCTGTTATTCGCGTGGACGCGGCGCTGGCGAAGGCGGCCTCGCACTATCACGGCGCGGTGCTGGTGCTCTGCACCGCCCATTCTACGCTTGCGGCCACCACGCGGCTGTTCGAGGCGTTTATTCCCGGCAGCCGTCTGGCCGTAGAACTGATCCCGCGCGCCTGGGCCTTTTTCAACCAGGGGGATATGGATGGCTACCATCGTGAGATCGCGCACTATATTCGCGATCGCCACGAGTGTGCGCTGGGCTGTATCGTGCTGGCGCAAAGTTCGATGGCGGGCGCGGCAAAGCAGATCAATACCACGCTGGCGGTGCTGACCGGCCCGGAAACCAGCCTGCAGGCCGCGCTCGAAGCTATTCTTTAATTTTTAAGGCGTTAAAAAGAGCTAGAGCGCAGCGGCAAAGCGTTTTAAGGTGTAGCCCCACGCTTTGACAGGAAACCACTATGTTCGATTTAACGCTGTTTATTCTGCTGTTTCTGGCGGGGCTCAGCTACTTCAGCCACAACCTGACCGTCGCTATCGCTTTGCTGGTGCTGATCGTGGTGCGCATGACGCCGCTGAACGCGCTGTTCCCGTGGATTGAAAAGCAGGGCGTCACCGTCGGGATTGTGATCCTGACCATTGGCGTCATGGCGCCCATTGCCAGCGGCGCGCTGCCGACCAGCACGCTGATGCACTCCTTTCTGAACTGGAAATCCCTGCTGGCGATCGCGGTAGGCATTTTCGTCTCCTGGGTAGGCGGGCGCGGCGTCAGCCTGATGGGATCGCAGCCTACTATCGTCGGCGGCCTGCTGATCGGCACGATTATCGGCGTGTCGCTGTTTCGCGGCGTGCCGGTCGGGCCGCTGATCGCCGCCGGGCTGGTGTCGCTGTTTATCGGTAAAATGTAGCCGTCCGCAGAAAGCGTTCTCTGCTATGATGACGCTCTTTTTTTTCGCCAGGAGAAACCGGTGAGCAAGCAGGACAAGCGCAGCAAGCGCGCCAAACTCAAAGCCAAACAGGCCAACAACGCCCGCGCGCGTGGCAAACAGCTGGATGCGGTCGGCCGCAGCAGCTACGTCGCCACACCCGAAATGATCGAGCTGTTCGCCAGCCTGCCGCCGCTGGACGAGCAGGGCGATATGCCTTTTGTCGGCGACGTTTACCGCTGGTGTGACGAGGAATATGGCTTTGACGGCGATAGTGCGGAAAACGAGATGTTGCAGGTTGCCGCGCTTTGCGTGCTCTATATCCACTGGCGCACCAGCGAAGGCGCGACCTCGCTGAACCAGAACGAGATGATTGAAGCGGCTATCCGCCTGAGCGAAGAAAACGAAGCCTTTAAAACGCATTATCAGGCGGCGCGCACGCTTATAGTAAAATAGCGCTAACGGGCGTTCCGGATGAGGAAACCCGCATAACTGTCCGCGCTTTCCAATGCATTTCCGCCCGGTCGATATCAGCGGCAACGCCGACGCAAAGACGGAAACCATTGCTTTAGCGCTGGTGGAGAAATATCTGACGCCATAACCAGGGAGCAGGCAAGATGTTAATAAAAAGGGGTTCAGGCTGGCTTGGGGCGATGCTGGTGCTGCTTATGGCAGGCTGTAGCCATAAGTCTGAGGTCAAATCGCTGGTCACGCCTTATGTGCCGCCCACGCCCGTAATAAAGCCTCAGCCTGTGCGCGGCGTCTGGCTGGCAACGGTGAACCACCTCGACTGGCCGCCGCCTGCTTCTCTAACGCTTGCCGATCCCGAACTGCGCATCGCGCGACAGCAGCAGGCGCTCGTTCAGCGGCTGGATAAGTATGTGGCGTTGGGCATCAATACGGTCTTTTTCCAGGTGAAGCCTGACAGCACCGCGCTTTATCGCTCCGCGATTTTGCCCTGGTCTGCCGAGCTGACCGGGGCAATCGGCCAGCATCCCGGTTACGATCCGCTGCAGTTTTTGCTCACCGAGGCGCATAAAAGAGGCCTCAAGGTACACGCGT
Organism: Erwinia sp. STN24; assembly: GCF_041320675.1. NCBI lineage: Bacteria > Pseudomonadati > Pseudomonadota > Gammaproteobacteria > Enterobacterales > Erwiniaceae > Erwinia > Erwinia sp. STN24. The sequence continues at coordinate 685,657 of NZ_JBGGPM010000001.1, forward strand.
GGCTTAATCCTTACCGGATCACGATGAACACTTCGCCAGCCACGGTCAGTGCGCTGCAAAAAACGCTGCGTCAGTCACCGGCCAGCGTTTTCGTGCTGCATCGCGACTGGGTGCGCGTCGCCAGCGATCGCTACGTGCTGGATCCGGGACTGCCGCAGGTTCGCCAGTGGATCAACAGCGTGGTCGCCGAGCTGGTAAAAAACTATGCGATCGATGGCGTGCAGTTCGATGACTATTTCTATTATGAAACGCCCTCGTCGCCGCTGGATGACAGCCGCAGCTGGCAGCAATACGGCGCAGGCTTTGCTGATAAGGCCAGCTGGCGGCGCAACAATACGCTGCTGCTGGTTAAAGAGGTGGCGGCGACGATCAAGTCCCTGAAGCCGGAGGTGGCGTTCGGCATCAGTCCGGCAGGCGTCTGGCGCAATGCGGACAAAGACGAGCGCGGTTCCGATACGCGCGGCGGCGAGGCTTACGATCAGGCCTTTGCCGATACCCGACTGTGGGTTAAAGAAGGGCTGCTGGATTATATTGCGCCCCAGCTTTACTGGCCGTTCGAGCGGAAAATCGTGCGTTATCCCACGCTGGCGAAATGGTGGGCTGACGTGGTCGGCAGCGGCCCCGTCAAACTCTATATCGGCGTGGCGCTGTATAAAGTGGGCAAGCCTACGGCTACCGAGCCGCAGTGGGGCGAAGAGCAGGGCGTGGCCGAGCTGAAAAGGCAGATTGAGCTCAACGAGACGCAGCCCGGCGTGGCCGGAACCATTCTGTTTCGCGACGCTTTTCTTGACGAGCCGCAAACGCAGCAGGCGGTGAACTACCTGCGCAGCCGCTGGGGTAAGCAGTAAAAAGAAACGCCGCCCATAAGAGGCGGCGTTCTGTTTTTGCAGGCTGCCTAGCCCGGATAAATGCCGCGATCTTTCCTTGCCATCAAAATACGCTCACAGGCAACGATATAGGCAGCGGTACGCAGGCTGCACTCTTTTTCCCGCGCTTTGTCCCAGATATGGATCATCGCTTCGGACATAATTTTGTCCATTCGCTCATTGATCTCGCTCTCGCTCCAGAAGAAGCTGGCCATATCCTGCACCCACTCGAAGTAGCTGACCGTTACGCCGCCCGCGTTACAGATAACGTCCGGCACTACGGTAATGCCGCGCGACGCCAGCATATCGTCTGCGTCCGGGTAGGTTGGGCCGTTAGCGCCTTCCAGGATCAGCTTGCAGCTCAGTTTTTCCGCGCGCTCACGGGTGATTTGTCCTTCCAGCGCCGCCGGGATCAGAATATCCATCGGCAGCTGCCAGAACGCTTCCGCGTCAATCGTCTGCGCGCCGCTGAACCCGGCGATATTTTTATGCGTCGCCTGCCAGTCGGTCAGCGCGGTCAGATCGATGCCTTCGGCATTGTAAAGCGTGGCGGAGTGATCCTGAACGGCCACCACCCGCGCGCCAGCGGCGACAAACAGTCGAGCCGCTTCGCTGCCGACGTTGCCGAAGCCCTGAACGGCAAGGCGCGCGCCGTCCGTTTCGATATTCAGGCGACGGGCGACTTCACGACCGGTAACAAATACGCCCCGACCGGTGGCTTTTTCACGGCCCAGCGATCCGCCGAGATGCACCGGCTTGCCGGTCACCACGCCGGTAATGGTGGTGCCCTGATTCATGGAATAGGTATCCATCATCCAGGCCATCACTTTGGCATTGGTGCCCACGTCCGGCGCCGGAATATCCTTTTGCGGGCCGATCACCAGGCCGATTTCGCTGGTGTAGCGACGGGTCAGTCGCTCCAGTTCGCCTTCGGAAAGCTTAAAGGGATCGACGCGGATGCCGCCTTTGGCACCGCCGTAAGGCAGGTTCACCGCGGCGCACTTGATGGTCATCCAGGCGGAAAGCGCCATGACCTCATTTAAGTCGACGTTGGGATGATAGCGAACGCCGCCCTTGCCCGGCCCGCGCGACAGATTGTGCTGCACGCGAAAGCCTTCAAAGTGACGAATGGAGCCATCGTCCATCTGAAGAGGAATATCCACGATCAGCGCGCGTTTAGGATGGCGTAGCGTATCGACCCAGCGACTCAGCTCGCCCAGGTAGGGCGCGACGCGATCGATCTGCTGCAGGTAGGTGGACCAGGCGGTGTTGGGGCTTTCTGACGCGTAAGATAGCTTATCCATAACAATGCTTTCCTGACAGTTATAAATGCTACGAAATGATGAGGGAGCCAGTGCTTCTGACCTGAACGCGGCATAATCTAACATTAATGAGTTGTTTTTAATTCATTAAATTAATGTTAATAAGAGCGCGGAAAGGTGGATCGGCTGAGGGCAGGCGAATAATTAATTACCGCATTGACCCGTAGCCAGCCTTTGTATCAGGCTTTGGGAATAATTATGCATATCCACTGCATGTAGTTCGGTACGCCTTTATTTATCAGAACTTTGAGCCGGTTCAAACTTTGCCGAAAGCCTGCCAGGCGCGCGCGCTGCACGAAAAGGTTAACGTCTGCCACATCTTTTGTTACATTATAACACTCACTTTTTCAGTACCAACGGTAAACTCACCTGCGTTTACCTTGTCTTACGCCGTATCGTTAGAATAATAACGTTTTCAATACCAAAGCCGCTTTGGTCATGCCATTCACTGCCATAACAATGACGGGACAGATGAAAAGATTGCTTTTTTTGACGCAGTATCGGGTCTGCTGCTTTATCGCCTTTTACACGGGCATTTTATTAAACCTGCCGATTTTTCTCCGCCGCTTTCATCAGCTTCACTACGACGCCCTGCTGTCGATCGCCATTGAGGTGGTCGCGGCTTTTGCGCTGGTGCTGTTTACCACGCTGCTGGCCTCGCTGGCCGGCCGGCTGCTGTTCCGTGTTCTGACTTCGCTGCTGGTGGTGTTTTCCGTGGCCGCCAGCTATTACATGATCTTTTTCAACGTCGATATCGGCTACGGCATTATCGCGGCGGTGATGACCACCGACAGTTTCGATCTGTCCAGGGAGTCGGTCGGCTGGGATTTTGGCGTCTGGCTGGGCCTGGTGAGCCTGCTGCCGCTGCTGATCCTGTGGCTCGCGCCGCTGCCGGAAGCGGCCCTGCGGCGGCGTAACGGTGGCGCTATCGCCCGGCGCATCGGCGTCATGCTGGCCGCAGGCCTCTGCTGCTGGCTGCCGCTGAAGGTGATGGGCGAGCACCAGGATAATCTGGATCGCCAGCATAACCGCATGATGGCCAGCTACGGCGGCGTGGTCGCCGGCACCTATTCGCCATCAAACTGGCTGTCGGGCATGGGGCTGCTGGCCTACAGCAGCTGGAGCCAGGCAGAAGACAGTCGTAAACTGTTCGATCCCGCCGCGCACTTTACCTATAAGCCGCCAAAAGATGCGGACAGCCTCTATATCGTGTTTGTGATTGGCGAAAGCGCGCGGCGCGATCATATGGGGGTTTACGGTTACCAGCGCGACAATACGCCTTACCTGGATAAAGAGCCTAATCTGGCTGCGCTCCAGGGTTACTCCTGCGACACCTCAACCAAACTCTCGCTGCGCTGCATGTTTGTGCGCGAGGGCGGCGCGTCGGAAGCGCCAGAGCGCACATTGAAAGAGATGAACGTGTTTTCCGTGCTGAAAAAGCAGGGCTTCTCCTCCGAGCTGTTTGCCATGCAGAGCGAGGCCTGGTTTTATAACAAAGCGCTGGCGGACGACTATGCGCTGCGGGAAACCATTCAGTCCGAAAAGCGCAACGTCGGCAAGCCTATCGACGATATGGCGCTGGTCAGCGAGCTGAAGGATTCTGTCGAGCGTCATCCGCAGGGCAAACACCTGGTTATTCTGCATACCAAAGGGTCGCACTATCTCTATACCGAGCGTTATCCGCGTAGCTTTGCGCGCTATCAGCCGGAATGCCTGGGCATTGACGACGACTGCACCACGCAGCAGATGGTTAACTCTTACGATAACAGCCTGCTTTATACCGATTACGTGCTGGAGCAGGTCTTTAACCAACTGCGCGATCGTAACGCTATTGTGTTTTATGCTTCCGATCACGGCGAGTCGATTTCGCAAAATATGCATTTCCACGGCACGCCGCGCAATCAGGCACCGATGGCGCAGCGCAGCGTGCCGATCATGGTCTGGGCATCCGACAAATTTTTACAGCACCCCGATCACGCGGCGGCCTTTAATCAGCTGAAAAAAATGGCGCAGGATAAAACGCCGGTATTCCACGAAAAGCTGTACGACAGCCTGTTAGGCTGCGCGGGCTTTACCTCGCCGGACGGCGGTATTAATCAGTTGCGTAACTGGTGTCACGTGCCCTGAGTCAGACTGTTAACAGGCAGACTCAGGACTGCCGTAAGATTGATGACAAACGCAATGGCCTGGCGGTGCACTGCCGTTTTTGGCAGCAATACCACCGCTTCATTACGGCAAAGGGCGAGCGGAAAGCAAACGCGCATGGACGCGCGCAACGAGCCGCCACGGATGGGTTCACGGCGTTTTCGGATTCCGCTGCCGCTTTTCACCCGCTCAGGCGCGAGCGGTTGTATAAAGACTGAATAAATAATATGCAAAGCGCTCGTGTTAAAAGCGTCTGTAGACGATAAGCTACTGTCAACTTTGCCTGAAACGCCACAAGCAGGTATTCTACGGGCCATATTTACTGAGACGGTTATTGAGGTCGACATGATTATTAAACCACGCATTCGTGGCTTCATCTGTGTTACCGCCCATCCGGCGGGTTGCAAAGCTAACGTTGAAAAACAAATTGATTACGTGACCCGCCAGGGCAAAATTGCCAACGGCCCTAAAAAGGTGCTGGTGATTGGCGCTTCTACGGGTTACGGCCTTGCTGCCCGCATCTCTGCCGCCTTTGGCTGCGAAGCCGATACGCTGGGCGTGTTCTTCGAGCGTCCGGGCGAAGAAAACAAACCGGCTACCGCTGGCTGGTATAACTCTGCGGCTTTTGAAGAGCTGGCGGAAGCGAAGGGCCTGTATGCAAAAAGCATCAACGGCGACGCTTACTCAGACGAAGTAAAGCAAAAGACCATTGAGCTGATTAAACAGGATCTGGGTCAGGTCGATCTGGTGGTATACAGCCTGGCTGCGCCGCGTCGTACCCATCCAAAAACCGGCGAAGTCTTTAACTCTACGCTGAAACCGGTTGGCAAAACGCTGCACACGCGCGGCTTGAACACCGATAAAGAAACCATTACCGATATCACGCTGGAACCGGCTTCTCAGGAAGAGATCGACGGCACCGTAGCGGTGATGGGCGGCGAAGACTGGCAGATGTGGATTGACGATCTGAACGCGGCCGGCGTGCTGGCTGAAGGCGCGAAAACCACCGCCTTTACCTATCTTGGCGAGCAGATCACCCACGATATCTACTGGAACGGTTCTATCGGCGAAGCCAAGAAAGACCTGGACAAGCGCGTCCTGACTATTCGCGACACGCTGGCGGAAAAGGGCGGCGACGCGCGTGTTTCCGTACTGAAAGCCGTGGTTACCCAGGCCAGCTCTGCTATTCCGGTGATGCCGCTTTACCTGTCGCTGCTGTTTAAAGTGATGAAGGAAAAGGGCACTCACGAAGGCTGCATCGAGCAGGTTTACGGCCTGTTCAAAGACAGCCTGTATAACGCCTCACCAATTCTTGACGATGTTGGCCGCCTGCGTGCCGACTACAAAGAGCTGCAGCCAGAAGTGCAGGATGAAGTGGTGAAGCTGTGGCCGACCGTCACTAACGAAAACCTGAACGAGCTGACCGACTTCGTTGGCTACAAAACAGAGTTTATGCACCTGTTCGGCTTTGGCCTGGACGGCGTGGATTACGACGCCGACGTCAACCCGGATGTGAAAATCAAAAATCTGGTGCAGATGTAAGCGTAAAGGCGTCCTGCGGGACGCCTTTCTTTCACGCCTGCTAAATTTTTAGCCGAATTTGCCAGAAAAAGTGATATAGCCTTTTTTAAGAAAAAACGGCGGAATATAATTATCCCATCCTTTACGCTGGCAATATTGAATAAGCGCGACTCCGTGCATTACGTTAGCTTTTTCACAGCAGCGGGCTATTCTGTTTCTTAACGTAAGTTTGCTAACGTTGAGCATAGCTGACATGCGATCTCTTTTCATCCCACATAAAAGCAGCAGGATAACTTCCCACTCCCGATTGGTAAAAAGCGGGGAAGGTGCCGTAAAAGTAAGAGGTTTACGAGAGTGCTGACACAGAAATGTTGAAAAGTAGACGTTTGTGATTTCAATATAATTACAAATTATGCCAGGTGATCCGTCAGGCAATCGCCAGAGCCGCTTTTCAACCAAATAAGCCTGTTTTCTGTTATTTCCTTCTTGATTAAATATCCTTAAAACTATGCTCATAGCGCCTGTGGCTATAATTTTTTTGTCATCCTTTGTGATTCTGTCGTGAAAATCACAGAGGTCGGGGAACAGGTCTTTATCCGTACAGCCTTTTATTTTTTCGAAAGGCTGGCTGAAATAACGGCAGGCTTTCTGATTGGCATATACGTAACGAGAAGAGGCGTCTTTTATCACCCACCCGAACAGGGAGTAGCTAAAGTAATAGTCCATTTTTATTATCCAGAAATAATAATGTGTCCTTTTTTCAAAAAGAAGGCAGGAACGTAGTTATCTATATTTTTCTCCCTACAAAATTCAATTAGCATGGAGGATGAGCTCACTTCCGCTTTGCGATAGCAGCTTCTCAGGCGTCCACTGACGGCATGGATAGAAATTCCCAGCACATGCGCTACTTCTTTCAGGCTTAAGTTACACTGTAACAGATAAACCACTTCCCACTCTTTTTCCGTAAAGACAGCCGAAGGCGGCTGAAGAGTGACATGCTGACAGAGTTTGCCGTTAAGCAGCGATCCCGGCGTGATAATATTGACATGCCTGACGCTTATCACCGTGCCGACGCACTGGCGCTGTTCGTTAAATAACGGCTCCTGGATATTATAAGCGGGCTGTAAAATTTTCTCTTTGCCCTGAATATGCGTGGTAATAGCACGTACCGCTTTGCCGGTTTGCTCAATCTCTCTTTCCTGCTGTGCAAATATATCAGCAAACTCGGCTACGGGAACAGGGACATCACGTATATTTAACCCTTCATAATCGAAGCGGGTTGAAATAGTTTGCCATATCTTAAAGGCATTGTTTACGTAAACAAAGTTGGAATTAATGTCTTTGACGGCCCATCCAGTAATCGGATCGTTTTCAAACATATTAATAAGATTTTTCGGAAGCGACTGAATTTTCATAGCGGTAACCCTACATAAAAAGAACCCTACATGAGATAAACCTTACATCAAACAGACCTTTTTTCACCTGCTATAAATAACGTAAAACAGGCTGGGGTGCCAATACCAGAGACACGATTAACAATATCAATTGATAAAAATTAAAAGCCTGAGCCGTATATCATCCGGATTATGCTATCCACTTAGCTCTACGGAAAGTAATGCGGCCTGCCCATTATAAGGGGATCCGATGAACAAAAATGATATCCACCCGGCAGATATTATTGCCTTATTGAAAAAGAAGGGCACAAACCTATCCGCTGTATCACGAGAAGCGGGGCTGGCCGCCTCTACTTTGGCTAATGCCTTACGAAGACCCTGGCCCAAAGGAGAGCGCCTGATAGCAAAGGCTCTGGAAATGCCGCCGGAAGACATATGGCCCTCAAGATATAAAAGCAGAAACGGGTGCGACCAGCGGCAACAGCTAACCAGGAAACGCTGACAGCCTGAAAAGAGCCGATGGCGCGAAGCGCATTGTCCTGTTGTTGAAAACAGTCTGATGGGATGAATAAAGGCTAATAAAAAAGCCGGTAACGGGCGTTACCGGCTTTGATCCGTACAGAACGGATAACTATGCGAGAGAAGCCGCCGTGCGCTCTACCAGCGCCAGCAGAAGCTTGATGTCTTCCAGCGTCACGGTTGGGTTCAGCAGCGTCATCTTCAGGCAGGTTACGCCGTTGTGTTCGGTCACGCCTACGTTGGCGCGCCCGGAATCCAGCAGCGCATCGCCGATCTTCTGGTTAAGCAGGGCGATTGCCGCATCGTCGCCCTGTTGCGGACGGAAGCGGAACAGCACGCTTGCCAGCTGTGGCTCCATCACCAGCTCCAGCGCAGGCTGTTCGGCAACCCAGGCCGCAACCTGCTGCGCCAGCGTTACGCCGTGATCGATGATCTCGGCATACTGCTTCTGGCCCAGCGCTTCCAGACCCATCCACATTTTCAGCGCGTCGAAACGGCGCGTGGTTTGCAGGGATTTGGAAACCAGATTCGGCACACCCTGAGCTTCATCGAACTCAGAGTTCAGGTAGGCCGCCTGGTAACGCATCAGCTCGTAGTGACGCGCTTCTTTCAGCAGAAACGCGCCGCAGCTGATGGTCTGGAAGAACTGCTTGTGGAAGTCCAGGGTGATGGAATCCACCAGCTCGATGCCGTCCAGATAATGACGATACTTTTCAGAAAGCAGCAGCGCGCCGCCCCATGCCGCATCAACGTGCAGCCAGGTCTCGTTTTCTGCCGCAATCTGCGCGATTTCACGCAAAGGATCGATAGCGCCCGCATCGGTGGTGCCCGCCGTTGCGACGATAGCCAGCACCTTCTCGCCGTTGGCTTTTGCCAGCGCCAGTTTGTCAGCCAGATCCGCCGTATCCATACGCGCAAAGCGATCGGTTTTCACCAGCGTCACGGAGCGGTAGCCCAGACCCATCAGCGCCATATTCTTCTGCACGGAGAAGTGGGCGTTTTCAGAGCAGAACACTTTGATCTTGCTGAGATCGCCCGGCAGACCATCCTGCTGGACAGAGTGGCCCTGACGCGCAAAGAACGCATCGCGCGCCAGCATCAGCCCCATCAGATTGCTCTGGGTGCCGCCGCTGGTAAAGACGCCCGCGTCGCCGGCCTGATAGCCGACCTGAGCGCGCAGCCATTCAATCAGCTTCATCTCAATGATGGTGGCTGAAGGGCTTTGATCCCAGGAGTCCATGCTCTGGTTGGTGGCGTTGATCAGCACTTCCGCCGCCTGGCTAATCACCAGGCTAGGGCAGTGCAGGTGCGCCACGCACTGCGGATGATGCACAGACAGACTGTCTTTCAGGAAGTACTCGATCGCACGCTCAATGGCGGCCTGGTTGCCCAGGCCCTCCGTGGTGAAATCCAGCGCGATACGCTCACGCAGCTCGGCTACGCTTTTGCCCTGATACATCTCAGGCTGTTGCAGCCACTGCACAACGGCCTGGCTGGTCTGGGCAATAGCCTGCTGGTAGGCTTCGGTGCTCTGCGCCGAAGCTGCCAGAATAGGGTTGGACCGGGACATCAACTTCACTCCGCAGAAACAGGTTTAACGCCGGCAGCAACCAGGGCGACTTCAAATTTATCCAGGAAAATACCCAGCTCTTCATTGCTAATCAGCAGCGAAGGCAGCAGGCGCAGCACGCAGCCGTGACGGCCGCCGCGCTCCAGGATCAGGCCAGCTTCAAAGCATTTCTTCTGCAACAGCGCGGAAAGCTCGCCATCGGCTGGGTAGCAACCCATATGATCCTGCGGCTCGTTCGGCTTGACGATCTCAATGCCCAGCATCAGGCCCAGGCCGCGCACGTGGCCGATGACCGGATAGCGCTTCTGCATCTCTGCCAGTTTCGCTTTCAGCCATTCGCCCTGTTCGGCAACTTTATCGGCGATATTGTTGTCTTTCAGGTGACGCAGGGTGGTCAGGCCGGTTGCCATCGCCAGCTGGTTGCCGCGGAAGGTGCCGGTGTGGTGGCCAGGTGCCCAGGCGTCGAACTGCTTTTTGATGCCCAGCACGGCCAGTGGCAGACCGCCGCCTACAGCTTTGGACATCACAATGATGTCCGGCTCGATGCCCGCGTGCTCGAAGGCGAAGAACTTACCGGTACGCGCGAAGCCAGCCTGCACTTCGTCCAGGATCAGCAGAATGCCGTGTTCCTGGGTCACTTTACGGATGCGCTGCAGCCACTCGACCGGAGCCGGGTTCACGCCGCCTTCGCCCTGAACCGCTTCCAGGATCACCGCCGCAGGTTTGCGCACGCCGCTTTCCACGTCGTTGATCAGGTTTTCAAAGTAGTAAGCCAGCGCCTGCTCGCCCGCCTTGCCGCCGATACCCAGCGGGCAGCGGTACAGATGCGGATAAGGCATAAACTGCACTTCCGGCATCATGCCGTTAACGGCTTCTTTCGGCGACAGGTTGCCCGTTACCGCCAGCGCGCCGTGGGTCATTCCGTGGTAGCCGCCGGAGAAGCTGATCACGCCGGTACGGCCGGTGTATTTTTTCGCCAGCTTCAGCGCGGCTTCAACGGCGTCAGCGCCGGAAGGGCCGGTAAACTGCAGGCAGTATTCTTTGCCCTGGCCCGGCAGTAAAGAGAGCAGGTAGGCAGAAAATTCATCTTTCAACGGCGTCGTCAAATCGAGCGTATGTAACGGCAAGCCACTGGTAATGACATTTTGGATGCTCTGCAGCATATCAGGATGGTTGTGGCCAAGCGCCAGCGTACCTGCACCGGCAAGACAATCAAGATATTGATTATTCTCAACATCTGTAATCCAGACTCCCTGTGCTTTAGCAATGGCGAACGGCAGCTTGCGCGGGTAGCTCCGCACGTTCGATTCATATTCAGCCTGACGGGCTAAAAACGCTTCATTGTTTCCTGATGAATTCGCACCAAAATTATCAATACGGACTTTATCCGTCATCATATCTCTCCTACAACCAGGGTTATAAATAACGCCGTAGTTGAAAAATAAATTAAAAGTGTGAGCGCTGTAAAAAAGCGCGGCCAATATAGGACTTTTCAGCCCCCGACTCAATCATTAATTTTGTTAAGATTACTTTAAGTTTTTCCTATAGTAATCAATATGTTGTTGGTTTTCTGACCCATTATCAGCCCGATGCGTTATTAACATCTCTACAACAAAGCACAAAAAAGGCCTTTTTGAACGCTTTGTGGCGCGCAAAAGGCGAGCAAGGCGTTGCTCTACCGAGGCAAAAACCGCTTTAACGGCCAACGAGCTGACATTTACCCGCGTGCTTAATAAGCGCAGCGGCAATAAAACCCCGCTTACCCCTGGGCTTATTAAGCGCAGCGGCCGTAACGCGCCGCTTCGTTTATAAATGCCCTGAGGAAAATCTTAAACAAAATAAAAGCAGACGGCTTAACCTGCTGTTTTTAATTATAGAGCAAGCAAAGCCTGCGCGATAATGAAACAATTTTCTCGCTCTGAGCTAAATCATAGGCTGTACTCAAATTAAATAACGCGGGCTTACAATTTGAAACGGGAGTGCGGAAATGAGCAATCTGTTAAATATCAACGCTGAGGAGATCCTTACCCTTTTCCGCAAACATTTTCCGCATCTGCCGGAGGATATGGAGAGCAGCGTTAACGCAATTTTAGTTACCGAGCCGCCTCAGGAGGTCAATGCCGAAGTCACGCTTTCAGGGCAGGGTGAAGAGCATCTTATTCACTGTCAGATCATTGAAGGCTATAGCAACACCTGCACCGGCAAGGCCGCTCCGGCTATTTTCCCCCTGCAGCTTGCCAGCACCGGCACGCTCAGCAGCGCGGACTATGCCTTGCTGTTCCGGGATACGGCCCATTTTTACCTGGCCGCCAGCCTGGCGCTCACCGGAATTTTGTTTTATGACGCCGAAAAACAGCAGCTGCTGGGACTTTATACGGGATCGGCCATCGCTTCTGACGACAGCGTATCGTTTCTGCTGGCAGGCGGCTGGCACTCGAAAACGATGGACTGACGAACGGGGCCGTGACGGCCGGATTGTGGAAGGAGACTGTCGTACATCTGCTTACAGGTAATTACGCAAATCTGACAAAATGCTGTAGCGCCGTGTCAATTTCTGTTAATTTGTGGCACTGCTTTTTACGATACAGGCATTATTACCGTGATTTACGACTGCTTTTTATACTATGACGAAGATATGCTGCTGGAAATCCGGCTTAATACGCTCCATAAACACGTAGATAAGTTTGTCGTCGTTGAGTCGCTTTATACGTTTACGGGCAAGAAACGTGAACGTCTGCATTTTGATATCGAAAAATTTGCGGCCTTCAGGGATCAAATTATTTATGTTGTTAACGATCGCGTGCCGGTTATTTATCAGCAGGCTTTTTATTCCAACAGTTCTCTGGTCAACGCAGGGGAGACCGATCCCTGGCAAAACGAAAGCCATGCGCGTAACGCAATTATGCAAGGCCTGACGGACGCGCGGGATGACGATATCATTATCATATCCGATGTGGATGAGATCCCCCATTCTCAGGCGCTGGCGCAGTTCAGCCACAGGCACCTTTGCACCACGCTCTATCAGCATTTCTATAATTTTAAATTTAATTTGCAGGTCATGAACGAAGACGGGACGCCGCGCCTGTGCAAGCTGCCTAAAATGGTGACCTATAAAAACCTGAAAGGCTTTTTTCACGGCCAGCCCGAGCTGCTGCGCAACGTGAAGCGTAAAGGTACGCCGATTAGGGACAGCTGGCTACGCTGGAACCTGCTGAAATTTCGCACCAAAATCGTTCAGCGGGGTGGCTGGCATTTCTCCTGGGTGATGACGGATGAACGCATCAGCGAAAAGATGTCGACTATTTCTCATATTGAGCACGATCGGCCGGAATTTAATAATCCCGACCATATTCGCCGCTGCGTCGAGAACAATATCGACATCTGGAACCGCCCGCGCAAAATGAAGATAGTGCCGGTCGATAACGAGCATTTGCCGGGCTGGCTGGTGGCTAACAAAGCGCGCTTTCAGGCGTTTTTGAAAGAGTAGCGCGCTCCGTGACCACCGGCGCTCTGCCTATGCTTCGCCGCCATATTGCTCATCGGTGACTTTTTCGAGCCACTCCACAACTTTGCCATCCTGCGCTTCCTGGATCGCGATATGGGTCAGCGCGGTTTTGGCGCTGGCGCCATGCCAGTGCTTCTCAAACGGTGGGATCCATACCACGTCGCCGGGACGGATTTCACGCGCCGGTTCGCCCCAGGTCTGCACATAGCCAAAGCCTGCGGTTACGATCAGCGTCTGGCCCAGCGGGTGCGTATGCCAGGCGGTACGGGCGCCTGGTTCAAAGGTGACGCTGCCGCCGCTGGCGCGTGCGGGTTCGTTGGCAGGAAAAAGCGGATCGACGCGCACGGTGCCGGTAAACCAATCTTCAGGGCCTGCATAAGAAGCCTGAGAACCGCATTGATAGATATCAGTCATTATTTTTTCCTTGCAGATGAAAGGCCGACTGCGCCGCAGAACAAGCGAAGAGGGCGGACGAAATGAGATTAACGATAAGCGTAGCGCAAAACGAAGGCGAGAATAAGCTGACTGAACCGAATAAGCTAATGAGTGGCGCTCATGAATAGAAATAATCAATTAATTATTAAGGCTTTATTCTTGTCCTGATCTTTATCGTAAAGCCAGATGCTGATTTTTGCAGTTATTTGCCACGAGAAGTTAAAGGTAACTATGGTTTACAACCTGAATATTATTTTTTAAAAACGCTGACGGGTAAAAACGGGATAAATAAATGCTCTGAATAATCAAAATCGGTGGGTAAAGTGTTCAGCGCTACGCAGCAAATAACCTGCTACAGCGCAAGAAATGTTCCATCAGCTGAACCATTAAGAGGCTTTTTTAGTACGTTACAGCGATCTGGCCTATAGCGTTTTGTCATTACTATAGTCTGTAGGGTAAAGCGTAAATTGAGATGCCGTATAATGCTTTATTATGAGAGGCTTATAAGGTAACAATACCTCGCTTAAAATAAGCCAAAGCAGAAAGGCTCTTCTTAAAACAGGGCAGCATCAAGGGCGGAACAGCCTGCCCGTGCCGCCCAACAAGAAACGCCGTTTAGCTATGCATCGCAAGGCCTTTAATCGCTTTATCGACCGCTTTCTTAGGGCCGCGAATCGCCAGCCCCACTAAATTAAGATTGTCCGGGTCTTCTGCCTGAAAAGCTTGTCGGTTGGCCTCGTCGTGACCGGTCGAAAACATCGCCTGGACATAAGGGATCAGGGTCAGCTCGCGCGCCAGTCCTTTGCAATGCGCAGCCTGTAAACCGGCGAGATCGGCGGCAAACACCAGCATCGGCTGCCCGGCCATACAACCGTAGCGCTGGCCTTTGGCGTCTATATAAGGTTCGCCCCTAATTTCCGGCGCGGCGTAAGCGATACCGCTGGCTAAAAAGGCCGTTACGTTCAGTCGCTGCCAGATGGCAAGATCCTCGCGCACAATCAGTGCGATTTTACTGTCAAACATGCTGCTCTCCGCTGAGTAAGTCAGCTTTTATCTTCAGCGGAGAGAGGACTGGCGGTATAGAACATTTGTGCACTGCTGCTGGTAAGCCGCAGGCGTAATGCGGTAAGCGCGACGGAACCAGCGGCCAAGATGACTTTGATCGGCGAAGCCCACCTGCGCGGCCGCCTGCGCCGGGTGGCATCCCTGCGCCAGCAGCGCGCGTGCGGTTTTCAGCCGTAGCCTGACCAGATAAGCGTGCGGCGACTGGCCGAACGCCTGCTTAAACTGGCGCGTCAGGCGAAAACGATCCAGGCCAACGGCAAGCGCTACATCGTCCAGTCCAATATCGCTGGTCATTGACTCATGCAGAAAATCCCTGACGCGCAGCATGCCGCACAGATCCTGCGCCGCAGAAGGGCGGCCGTGCAGATGACGCGACAGAAGATCCACCAGCCGATCGAGATTTTGATCGCGGGCGAGCCTGCCTTCGGCGCCATGAATAGTGCTGAAAGCCTGCTGGATCGTCAGGTTGAGCCGATCGTCCTGCATCAGGGTTGAGCGAAAAGCCGCTTCCAGCGCGGAAATCTCGCCCAGGCCGCGCCGCTGGAGCTGAGTATTCAGCCAGCTTTGCGGCAGATAAAGCATGCTGTAGGTAAAGCCTTCCGGATTTGGGGCGTGGCCGTCATGTACCGCGCCCGGCTCAATCAGCATAATCTGTCCCGGCGTGCTGGTATGCAGCCTGCGGTGACAGTTAAAACGCTGTACTCCCATATGCGTTACGCCGACCAGCATCTCGTCATGATCGTGCGGATCGTAGGCGTGCCCGCAAAAATGGGCGTGAACGCTTTCGATGCCGGTTTCATTATCCCGGCGCAAAGTCAGCCAGTCGCCGGTAAGAGAGTTTGACATGGATGCTTTTTCGCCTGTACACCGCTCAGCGGCTAAATAATTCAGGCGAGTAAACTAGCATCCACGCCAGCCGCGGCGCAAGGTGGCCTCAATAAGACGCAATCCTTATCGAAGCCGTTGCCGGGTGGCCGCAGAAAAAGTAAAACCGCACAAAAGGCGATAATTGATCTGGCGTAAATTTCGCCATTTTCCCGTTTTTTTCAGGTGATTTAAGCCGTTTTTGAACAGGTTTACTTGCTAAATCATTTAGTTAAGTCATTAATAATTTGTAGTACTAATTGACGGGCAGCGGCATCCGCCTTCTGGCAGGATACGCATCCACGCAATGTGCATCCGGTTCAATAATTTCCATGAAGTGGTTTACCCAAAACGCGGTACTCTTCTCCGCTAAAACCTGTCTGGCCGCCTTTCTGGCACTTTATATTTCGCTTGAACTTAATTTTGAAAAACCAGCCTGGTCGTTAACGACGGTCTTTGTGGCTTCACAGCTCTATTCCGCTGCCACTATCTCCAAGTCGATCTTTCGCCTGTTGGGCACGCTGCTGGGCGGGCTGTTTATTTTCCTGATTTACCCGGAAACCGTGCAGTATCCACTGCTGTTCAGCCTGTGCGTCTCGCTGTGGGTCGCCGTCTGCCTCTATCTCTCGCTGCACGACCGCACGCCAAAAAGCTATATCTTTATGCTGGCAGGCTACAGCGCCGCCATTATGGGATTTCCCGGCGTGGTGTCGCCGCTCTCCATCAGCGATATCGTTATTTCGCGCATTGAGGAGATTACGCTGGCGATTATCTGTAGCAGCCTGGTGCACCAGCTGATCCTGCCGGTTTCCATGCGCAGCCTGCTGGAGCAGAGCGTCAGCGTCTGGTATCTGAACGCGCAGAAGCTGTGCCACGAGCTGATTACGGTCAGGCCAAAAGATAAGTCGCTGGAGCGGGAGGATATTCTGATCCAGATGGCAAACTATCCGACCAATGTGGAAACGCTGATTGTACATTGCGTCTATGAAGGCGATGCGGCGCGCAAGCTGATCCGGCTGGTCAGCGTGCAGTACCAGCACCTGTCGTACCTGATCCCTACGCTGACCGCTATCGAAGCGCGGCTGAGCATTCTGGCCGAACAGCAAATCCGCTTTCCGCAGGAGGTCACGGACGTCTTTGCCGATTTTGTCGGCTGGCTTAATCGTGGCGAGATTGTAGAGACGGCGCAAATGCAGCAGCAGCTTGCCGCGACCCAGACGGCGCTGAAACAGCAGTGGCGGAGCGGGGCGCTCGCCACGGAGGAGAGCATTTTGCTGATGGGCCTGCTGGAACGGCTGGCGGATTTTGTACGCATCGCAGGCGCCTATCAGAGCGTCAGCGTGCTGGTCAGCGATCTCTCCGGCGACACCAGCCTGGCGAAGGAGACGCGAGCGGAGCGCCATATTGATAACGGCCTGCTGCTGCTTTCGGCCGCCACGGCTTTTCTGGCGACCTTTATTTCCAGCCTGTTCTGGATCGGCAGCGGCTGGGCCGACGGCGCGACGGCGCCGATGATGGCGGCGATTGTGGCGTCGTTCTTCGCCAGCATGGATACGCCGCTGGTGCCGATGAAAAGGTTTATCAAAGGCGTGTTTATCGCGCTGGCGATCAGCCTGTTCTACGTGGCCTTTTTGATCCCGCAGGCAACCACCTTCGAGGCGCTGCTGCTGATCCTGACGCCAGGGCTGCTGCTGCTGGGGCTGGTTATTGCCCGTCCCTCGACCAATCTGATCGGCATCAGCGTGGCGACGCAGATCCCGGCGTTTTTGGGCATGACTCACCACTTCACGCCAAATCTCACCGGCCTGATCAATACGGCCATCTCATCGATGGTCGGCATTATCGTGGCGGTGACCATTACGGCGCTGATCCGCAACAAGCGGCCTTCATGGACCGCCAAACGCACGCTGCGCAAAGGGCTGAGCGATTTGCTGCGGCTGGTGAAAGAGATTGAGCGCAACGGATCTTCGCTGCTGGCGCGGCAGCACTTTGTGGTGCGGATGCTGGATCGGGTCAATATTATCCTGCCGCGTATGCGTCTGGATCCGCATCCCGATCTGGTTTCCGGCGGCAATCTGCTGACGGAAGCCTGGCTGGGCGCTAACTGCTATGACTACTATGCCCGCCATCGCGAGCTGCTGGAAAGCTATCGCATTGACAGCGGCCAGATGTTTCACGAGCTGGCGCTGTTTTTAAAGCGGCGCATGAAATCGTTACAGACGCAGCCGCATCAGCATTTGCTGGAGGAGCTGGATCTGCTGTTGCTGAAGCTGGAAGCGTTGGCGGGCAAAGACGAGGCCGTGTTTGCGCCGCTGTTTTATCTGTTTAACGTTCGCCTGTCGCTTTTTCCGGGTCAGCGCTGGCCCGATATCGCCTTATTGAAAACTATCCGGCGCTGAGCGCGCGTTGGCCCGCCGCCAGATAAGCCTGCATCTCTTCTTCCGGCACCATGCCGCCGCCCGTGGCCCAGACCAGATGCGTGGCGCGGGCCATCGTCTCTGCATTAAGGCGATGCTGTGCCAGATAGTGGGCGCTCAGGCGTTGCGGCCCGGCCATTCCGGCCAGCGCGGAAGGTTCAAGGCGAAGATTTTCCGTGGCGGCCAGCGCGGCCAGCAGCTGGTACATCCTCTTATCGCTGAGCGTATAGCAGCCGTCGATCAGCTGCGCCATCGCCCGGCCGACAAAACCAGAAGGACGGCCGACCGCCAGGCCATCCGCCGCCGTTTTATTATCAAGCCCGATATCCGCGACGGCGACGGCCTCGTGCAGCCCGGTGCTCATCCCCAGCAGCATGCAGGGCGAATGCGTCGGTTCGGCAAAGAAGCAGTGCACGTCATCGCCAAAGGCAAGCTTCAGGCCAAAGGCCACGCCGCCCGGCCCGCCGCCCACGCCGCAGGGCAGATAAACAAACAGCGGGTGCGCGGCATCCACCGTTCTGCCTGCCGCCTCAAGCTGCGCGCGCAGGCGCAACCCCGCCACGGCGTAGCCCAGAAACAGCGTGCGGGAATTTTCATCATCGATAAAAAAACAGTGCGGATCCTGTTCCGCCTCGCGACGTCCCTGCGCCACGGCCACGCCGTAGTCTTCCGCGTATTCCACCACTTTTACGCCGTGCGAGCGCAACTTCTCTTTTTTCCACGCGCGGGCGTCGGCAGACATATGCACCGTGACGTCAAAACCCAGCGCGGCGCTGATAATGCCGATAGAAAGGCCGAGGTTGCCGGTTGAGCCTACGGCAATACGCTGCTGGCTGAAGAATGCCCGCAGGCGCGGCGACAGCAGGATGCGGTAATCCGCCTCGGTCGTCAGCAGGCCTGCGGTTATCGCCAGCCGTTCCGCGTGGGCAAGCACTTCATAAATACCGCCGCGTGCCTTAATAGAGCCGGAAACGGGCAGGTGGCTGTCTTTTTTCAGCCACAGCGCGCCGGGGATAGCGCCGTTTTCGGCCGCCAGCCATTGCTGCATGGCGGGGATAGCGATGACCGGCGATTCGATAATGCCGCCCGCCGTAGCGGTTTCCGGAAAGGCCTGCGCTAAAAGCGGCGCAAAGCGCTGGAGCCTGGCTTCGGCCTCTTGCGCATCCTGCCTGCTCAGGCCGACCTGCTTCAGGCCTTCTTCCACGCGGGCAAGATGGGGATTAAACCAGGTGGTGGCTTCCAGCGTCTGCAGCTGGCGGACAACGGGGTGTTGCAGAAGGCTATCTGACATGGCGGCTTGTCGCTCGGCAAAAAAAGAGGGCGCGCGACAGGCCGGACTCACCGACGCGCAGGGTGTCGGTGAGTGTAGCTTTCTCTTTCCTGATGGGAAAGGGCGACCGTTAGTATTCGTCTTCCTTGATATTGGCGACGGGCGCCAGAACCGTTTCCGCCAGCGGCCGCAGCGCCTGGCCCTGCTGGACGCGCTGCGGCCAGTCGTGGTTAGCCAGCGCGGCCTTGCCAATGGCGACAAAATCCGCATTAGCGAGCAGCTGCTCTTCAGCCCGTTCGCCGTCGTCCAGCCCGCCGTTGGCGATAATGACCGTATCCGGTGCGCCGACGCGTGCCAGCTCAACCAGCGAGCGATCGTTATTTTCAAATGCCGGCAGCCAGGCTTTGTATTCGGTGATATGGATATAATCGACGCCAGCTTCCTGCAACAGGGCAAATACTTTTAGCGCGCCCGCTTCGCCTTCCTGCCATTTGTGCTGGAAGTCGTTGACCTTACCCTGAGAAATACGCACGCCCAGCATCGCCTCGCGGCCAATTTTGTTGCGTACCGCGCGGATAACTTCCAGCGTCAGGCGCAGGCGATTTTCGATCGAACCGCCCCAGGCATCTTCACGCTGATTCTGATAGTCGGTAAAAAACTGATCGAGCAGGTAGCCGTTAGCGGCATGAATTTCCACGCCGTCGAAGCCGGCCCGCGTGATGGCACGTTCCGCGCTGTTGGCAAAGCTGGCGATGACCTCCTCAATTTGCTGTGCGGTCATCGCTTCCGGTACGGCGTAATCGCCTTTGCCGTGATAAAAAGCCAGCTGCTGGCCGCGCGGTTTGATAGCGGACGGGCCGATGGTGGTGGTGCGGTGAATATTCGCCTGGGAAAGCGCACCGCCGTGGATCAGCTGAGCGATAACCACCGAACCCGCTGCTTTTACCGCATCCGTAACCTTGCGCCATCCGGCTACCTGCTCGTCGCTGACGATGCCGGGCTGGTAAGCATAGGTCTGCGACCAGGCGCTATCGATATAGAGGCCTTCGGTGATGACGCCGCCGAAGCCGCCCTGCGCGAAGCTGGCGTAGTAGCGCTGTACAATCTCGCCGGGCACGCCCGTTTCAGAAGCGGAGATACGCGTCATCGGCGCGACGAGCGCCCGGTTTTTAAAAGCGATGCGGGCGATCTGACCCGCTTTAAACAGTAAAGGATGCATAATAGTTCCTGAAGATAAATGAATACAGGATCCAGTATAATGAACGCGATGCAACGGCAGAACCGCCGCAAACTGACTAGATGAATAACGGAAACCGTTATAATGAACCTGAAAGACGTTGAGGTTTTCTGCGCGATCGTAGCCGTGGGCAACCTGACCAGGGCCGCCCGAACGCTGGGATCGACCGCCATGACCGTTTCCCGCCGTCTGGCGCTGCTGGAAAGCGAGCTGGGCGTCAGGCTGCTGCAACGCACCACGCGCGCCGTCTCGTTGACCAGCGAGGGCGAAGAGTTTTTGCCCTATGCGCGGGCGATGGTTGAAGCAGAGCAGACGGCGAAAAATATGTTCAGCGCCGGGGCGACGGGCGCTTTCGGGTTGCTGCGCGTGACCGCGCCGTCCGGCTTTGGCAGGCGCAACGTTTTGCCACTGCTGCCTGAACTGATGGCCGCTAATCCGCAAATGAAGGTCGAGCTGAATTTAAGCGAAGATGCCGTCGATATCGTGGCGCAGGGCTATGACATCGCCATCCGCATCGCGCCGCTGCGGGATTCCCGGCTGGTGGCGCACAGGCTGGCGGATAACCCCAGAGTCCTTTGCGCCTCTCCGGCCTATTTGCAGCGTAACGGTACGCCAAAGCTGCTGGCGGATCTGAAAAACCACGCCTGCCTGCGGCTGTCCGCGCTGCCGTGGTGGCTGTTTGAAAATCAGGGCGGCGCGGTCAGCTACACGCCGGATGCCCGTTTCAGCTGTAGCAGCGTGGAAGGCGTGAGGGAAATGTGCGTGGCCGGGGCGGGCATTGCGCAGCTGACCGCGCTGGACATTCGGGAAGAAGCGGCGCGAGGCGAGCTGGTACCGCTGATGCTTGAGGATATGGCGATGCCCGCGCTGGCCGTCTGGGCGCTGCTGCCGACGCGGCGCTATACGCCGCGCAGAGTGACCGCCTTTCTGGCGGTGTTAAAACAATCGCTTGGCTGAGAACGGACTATGGTTAAGGTTCCGGATCGCAGGTCACAGAACGCAGGTGCAGGCCGTGCCGATCTGTCCCTTTATACGCTTTTTTGCGGAGAAAAAATGAAGCCAGTTCTGTTTGCTCTTTTGACGATCGTCACCGCCAGCGCATCGGCCAGCAACATAGTGATCAATCAGCGCGTTCCCGCTGCCGGCGTGGCCGTACAGGGTGAGCTAATCTGGCAGCAGCAGCAAATTTCTGCACGGCCCTGGAACAGCGCCCAGCTTGGTGGCAAAGTACGGGTGCTGCTGCATATGGCCGGAAGAATTTCGGCTAAAGATCAGAACGCCGCATTGATTGACGCGTTGAGCAAGGCGAACCTGCCGCACGATCGCTACCAGACCACCACCATTGTTAACACCGACGACGCCATTCCGGGCAGCGCGGTATTTGTCCGTGCCAGCCTGAAATCCGCAAAGGAGGCGTCGCCCTGGTCGCAGTTTATTATTGATGCTAACGGCGCGGTCAGGCGAGCCTGGCAGCTAAAAGCGGGCGGCTCGGCAGTCATGGTGCTGGACAGCGAAGGGCGGGTGCGTTTTGCCCGCGAGGGCGCACTGACGCCCGCCGAAAACCAGCAGGTGTTAGCGCTGCTGAAAAGTTTGCTGGAGCCGCAGACTTCCTGAGCCTTCTTGCCCGCTTTTGAGAGCGTTCGCGCAGAGTGAAAAACGGCCGCAACAGACAGCTTGAAGTAGCCTGTTAAGCGCGGTAGCCTGCCTGCATCGAATATAAATCTCTTTTTATGACAGGTAACATCGGCAATGGCTTTGATCCCCAAAAACTACGCGCGGCTGGAAAGCGGCTACCGCGAGAAAGCATTAAAAATCTACCCGTGGGTATGTGGACGCTGCTCGCGAGAGTTTGTTTACTCAAACCTGCGTGAACTCACCGTCCATCATATCGATCATGACCATACTAATAATCCGGCAGACGGCAGCAACTGGGAATTATTGTGCCTGTATTGTCACGATCACGAACACTCAAAATACACTGAGGCTGACCAGTACGGTACCAGCGTTGTGGCGGGGGAAGACGCGCAAGACGATGTGGGCGCCGCCACCTATAGCCCTTTCGCCGATTTAAAATCGCTGCTTAACAAGAAGAAATAGCGCCAGAAATAGCCGCTTCCTGCTCAGGGCAGCCGCTATGCGAGACGCCGGTCTGCTTTGCGCAATAAACGGATGTTGCAGTGCAGTTAAGCAGGGCAGGCCCGGCGCGCGGCCACCCGCAAGTCACCATAGCCAGCAACCACGGAAGACAGCACTTTTCCCCCGCCGTTGCTGGCTGCTCGCGCTTTACTTTATTTTTGCTGTTCGCTTTCGCCAATGACTTTGTTAATGGCTTCGGTTCCACACCGATCGTCGGACTCGGCGCCGCCGGTTCCCGCCATGCCGATAGCGCCAATCCACTGGCCGCGATATTTAATCGGTACGCCGCCGCCCAGCAGCAATAGCTCGTTAACGGTGTTCAGGTTAACGGTATCCGGCGAGGATTGAGCTTTACGGGTAAACTCTTTCGTTGGCGTTTTGGTAGACAGCGCCGTGAAGGCTTTGCGCCAGGCGGCCTGCGTATTATGCGGCCCCACGTTATCATCTCTCATCAGCGAAACCAGGTTTCCGCCACGATCCACGACGGCCACCACGCCCTGGCGATTCATACCGTGACATACGGACAGCGCTTCCGTGGCCAGCTTACTGCTGAGTTCCTGCGTCATGTCATAGACGGCTGCTGGCCCGGTAGCCAGAGCCATGCCTGGCGTCGTAGCGAGCGCAAGGGCAATCATAAAATGTTTCATTTGTGCTCAGCTCCCCCGATACCGCTTAACGGTTTTTTACTGGCAGCGAGAGGCAGGGCAGCGACAGACCTTTTCATGTTAATTCTCCTGTATTAATCACCCTGCTGTTATACCCGCGTGGCTGTCGTCATTACCTGTCAGAAAGATGACCATATTGTCATCTGGCGCGCCGCGGCCGCCTGGTGCTGGTGCTGGCGTAAGCCCCGGCAGAAGAGAGCGCAGGGTACGCGGACACCGGCAACGCCCGCAGTTTGCCGTTAACAGAAGACGCCGTTTTAACCATTAAAAATGGGTTTGCGCATAATGCGTATATAAGTCAATCAGTTGCAGAATAAAATATCCGCGCTACAGTTGATCTTTCCCGGTTTTGCCCTTATCGCACGCTGAGCGGTGCTGATAAGCCAGATGAACTCACGTTTAAGATGAAACCATCCACCTGAATGGAGAGAACAGATGAAGAAAAAATTGATGCTCACGGCTTTGCTTGCCGCACTAAGCAGCGGCGTCGCGGCCGCTGAAGGCGGATTTAAGGCGGGAGAAAAGGCTCCGCCGCCTGAAAAGGAAGATGCGGCACAGAAAGGCACAGAGGACACGCGCGCCACAAAAGCAAACCTGATCCGTGATTTCAGACAGGGCGGCTATACAACGCTTGAGGGATATATTGTCAAGGAGCAAAGACCGGGCAGCTATCTTTTTCGTGATGCCAGCGACGAGGTTCGGCTACAGGCTTCTGCCGATGCTTTTCTCGGCAAAACCTATCAGGCTGATGACAAGGTTCGCGTCAGCGGTCGCGTTTATGGCAGAGCGGATAACGCCTTTATGAAAGTGACCCGGATCGAAAAACCCTGAACGGCGCAACAGAGCCGGCGACCCTGTTTCTTTATAGCCTCGGCATCATTTTCCTTTATAAAAGCGGGAATGTATCAAGCCAGTTATGACGCCTGCTTTTTGAGCAGGGCGCAGTCATAACGTACGAGGAGCTGCATAACCGGCAGGCACAGGGCATAACGCGCTTTTTCAGGGCTGATCGCCACGCAAGCCTGCTACGCCCTGACGCGGGCGTCTGCTTCTGGCGCAAAACAGAAGCAGCGCGCGGCCGCAGGCGGCTTTCTACTTAAGTTGGGCTTTAACGGCGGCCGTCTTGACGTTTAAGGCATAGCGGGCGTCGGCGTCTTCTACCGCTTTGATGCGGGTAGAGATATCGTTCAGCACGATCCTGGCAGCACTCAGAGCGATCGCGCCGCTCCGGTAGTCCTGCAACAGCTTGTCCAGCTCGACGTCAAGCTGTTGAGCCAGGTCAGGCTGCGCCGCATCAGGCGCTTCGCCTACATAGAACTCATAGATGCGCAGTGCGGAGCGGTCGCCGGCAGGTTCTGTGTCAGCGCCCTGGTCGATCTGATTGTACACGCCAACATGCGGAACGTGTGGGCGAGCTAATCGTCCGGCAGTGAGCGTAAACTCTTTACGGCTGGCAGATTCGCCATGTCCACAAACCACGGTGAGCTTGTTCCCTCTGATGCGGTATTCCAGCTCCAGAAGCGCCGGGGTTGCGCCGACGTTGACGAGTTTGACTTTGTCGGGGTCTTTGGTTTCGTCATAGTCCCGCACGCCTACCTTGATCTCGCCATTGTCGTAGAAGCCCTTGATGGTAGGGTCATTGCCGTCGTCACAGTGTAGTTGCAGCACTACTACGTCACCGTCGTAGTTTACGGCCAGCAGCTCGCCCTTCAGGCGGATGAGCAGTTCGGTGTAGTCCTTCAGGAAGATCGGCGCCGGGAACTTGAACTCGGTGCGAGTGCGCTTCACGGAGCCGGTAGTGGCGCCAGTTGTAGGTGCGATCACGTCGAAGTAATCCGCACCGCGTCGGATCAGACCTTTGGCTTCCAGATCGGCCAGCACCGATTCGACAAGCTCAGCGGACTTGAAAGTCCGGGCGGTACTGGCGCCGGGCTTTTTCAAAGGGGTAGTCAGATCCAGTTTGAGCAGGGTATCCAGTGGTTCAGTCATGCTTACTCCGTGTTAACAAAATGCGTGAGGGATAAAAACGCTGTTTCTTATTTGGATAAATGAAATAGGTTAATTAAGCGCTTATCGGAATATAGCACCCTTTCTTCTTTTGCTCTGAGGGCAGGGATGTTTTGAGCGCAATCACCCATCGCTCGCGCCTGGGATCACGCCGTGTAAATTATTTTTTACGGGGGTTAAGCGTCTATCATTCGTCAGGAGGTGACAGTAAAGACTGGTCTTTAATAGAATGGCAGTAGTTAATGCTATTAAATTAATTTATGGCAATGAATTAATCTGGATTAAATACTACTAAGGACTTATAGAATGATCAGAACCCCTACGCTGGCTGTATGTTTGCTGATAACCGCCGGTTGCCTTTCAGCCAGCACTTTTGCTCAGCAACAGTCTTCAGATAATCTTGCCCCTTATCCCAAACCGGAAAAAGGCATAAGCCGACAAATAATACAGCTGCCAGAACGTAAACATGAAGAGTTATATAAAGTGGAACTGATGATTGGTCAGACACTGGAAGTTGACTGTAACCAGCATCTTCTCCTCGGCCAGCTGCACAGCAAGACAGTTGATGGTTGGGGCTATGATTATTATGTCTATGAGGCAGCGAAATCGCCAGACTCCGGCGCAATGCACATCTCGACCAGAATGGCCTGCCCGGCAGGTAAAAAGGAAAAGAAATTTGTGCCCGCCAACCTCGGGGCGGATGGCATGTTGAGGTATAACAGTAAACTTCCCGTCGTGGTTTATACGCCAGAGAATATTGAGGTTAAATATCGTATCTGGAAAGCCGATGATAAAATCAACGCTGCCGAAGTGAGATAATTGATTTACGGGTAAACTCTCTTGCTTGTATCTGACATTATGTGGTGATTAGCTACCACCACCGAAGCAGAGTGAGCCCGTCCTCGTCCTTCAGTTCATTACAACACTGAACCTTGATTTGCAGCACATGACCCTCCGCTTCACCTTCCACGCCAGCACATCAGGTGAGGGCTGGCAACCCGGCCGCGCAAGGGAACCGGAGGGCGCCTTCAGGATGTTGGCGTCTTTGATCTTCAGGAAGAGTAAAACAGTGTTGCACCAGCCGGATAGCTGAAGGAAACAGAGAGAATGTAAATCGCCATTTACAGCAGGAATTTTACTGCTGCTACTGTATTAACAATGAAAATTACCCTATGCAAAAAGGGCCTCATCTCCACACAGACGGGCCCTTTGCTTAATCATCGTTGGGGCTGATAATTACTTAGCCGCGTGCGGTCAGCCAGGCATATTCACTGCCAATCCAGGTGTAACCCTCTGCGTCCTGGCGCAGACGACCAATTCCCGGAAATGCCTGGTGCGCCGCGCCGATCCAGATACCCGTTGACGACGTTTCTTTCAGAGCCCACTCTCGTGAACTCACTGCTTTTTCCGGAATAATGTCCAGATTAATAGTCGCTTCAGCATGAGACAACTGCACTGCTGGTAAGTGAGTGATGTCACCCCAGAACAAAATAGTTTCACCAGCAGATTCAATACGGAAGCCGGAATGCCCTGGCGTGTGACCCGGCAGGCCAATCACTTTCACCAGACCATTTAGCAGGTCGTCTCCATTTTCAAAAGTCTGGAAACGGCCAGCTTTGATATAGGGCGCGGTAGCGTTTTGTGCAACATCGATGAACCAGTGCTGCATTTCCGGAATTTTTGCAGTCGTTGCTGAATCCAGCCAAAATTCAGCATCAGCTTCAGGCACCCAGACAGTTGCGTTCGGATAGGTTGCATTACCATTATCATCAGAAATGCCGCCAACGTGATCCGGATGCAGATGGGTAATCAGAACCGCATCAATGTCTTCAGGAGAATAACCAGAGGCTCTGATGCTACTTTCAAGACGGCCCATGGTCGGCCCGAATTTATTACCTGAGCCCGCGTCAATCAGAACGATTTTTGAACCGGTATCAACGATAAATGCATTAACCGAAGTATCAATTTCACCGGTTACAGGGTGCAACTGACGCTGCAGGGCGGCCTGGCGTTTATCATCAGTAACGCCTGCGAATGCTTCAGGATTAATTGCTACAATGCCGTCATAAACTGCGGTAATAGTGTAATCACCCAGAATACGACGCTGAAATCCAGCCGACTGCTCAAGGGAAGAAAAATCACGCGCAGGTTTTTTAATGATACTCATAATGTCTCTCTTATTTAGGGTCGGAATGATTTCCGTGCTGAGAAATATATCCGCTTGTCCTGAATGTCAGAAGACAGGATTTTGATTATACTAAGTTATTAAATTTAATACCAATCAACCCCGGAATGGGGTTGTGCATATCTTTTTGATTTAATTGGTTTTTTTCAGGAGAGGTTGGTTGGTTCCTGCCTGAGGTAAAGCTTAAAAAGCATTAGTGCTCTACGAATATTTGTCAAATAAAGGGAAGGGTCGATAAATAATAATGTTTAAGTGGTGATATTACTTTCATATCCCTTACCACATGTCATGTCTTTTATTAACTGGCGTGAATTTTTCATTTTCCTCTTGTATGATTTTTGAAACGATTTTTCCCACAAGTGCTGAAAGAAGTTAAAAACCTGTAGAATCGTTATGTTTTCATACTCTGAGGTTCCCTGTTAAATAATGGCTTTTCAAGCGTTGCTTTGGGGCTGCAATCAGTCATAATTTTACAGTCAGGAATTTGCAGGATCTCTGTCATCTGAGAGTATGCGGCGTCAGCCCGAAAAGAGAGTTAATCAGCATGCTGTTATTAGTCATTTTTAAAGTGAGGCAGCACATATTCAGCCAGTTCCTGAAGCACTTCTTCTGCTGGCCGCTGTAATGTTTTTAGGTTAAGTGCAACGTGGTTAACACCCGCTGACTCATGCTTTTTCCACATGGCAATTAACGCATTTCTGCCCGCACGGATCCCACCCCAGTTCTGGCGAACCGGCTCATTTGCATCTTCGGACAGATCAAAAAAAGTACCATATCCATAGGGCCGGAAATATTCATCCGGACGGTTCTGATGCCATGTATTTACAATTTCAGGTAACTGGTTAAAGCTTCCGCGATGCCATATCCATCCATCGCTATTCGCCGCCAGCCAGTCTATATCCTGCTGTGCACGACCAACAATCAGTGTAGGAATTCTTCCTGCCCGTGGGGAGGGAACAAGATTAAGCATGCCCTTTAATTTGCCGTAATGCTTCGTATCGATATGAGGGAAGCTTTCAGTCGTGACCCGATGTATGAGATTAACAGCCTCTCTGAACCTTTCAGCTCTGTTGTCAAAATCAGCGCCGAACGCCGGATATTCAGCGGGACGATCGCCGCTGGATAGCCCCAGGATTAGCCTGCCATGGCTCAATTGGTCTAATGACACTGCCTGCTTCGCTACAATCAGAGGCTCGCGCAACGGAAGGACTATGCCAGCAGTTCCTAACGCAATATTACGTGTGACAGCGGCAAGAAATCCAAGGTATACCATCGGGTCAAAAACCTGCCCGGTATCGCCGAAAGACGGATCATAGAAAGGAATATCTCGCATCCATAGCGCTGAAAATCCCAGTTTATCTGCCAGTTGAGCCATTTTCTGATGATCTTCCAGCAGCGGAAAGGGTGAGTCAGGATATCCCACAAGAGGCATGATAAAACCAAACGTGAGCTTGTCTGGCTGAAAGACCCGGCTAAACCCGGGATGTGTCTGGAGCTCAGGTTTCAATTTAAGACCGGAGACGTAATGCATTTTCATTTCCTTATCTGACAGGCTTTAAACGGAAGGTTTCCGGAGGCCAGCACCTGTTTCAGGTTTTTGAGTACCGCAGCATGGCGGCAGGAATGGCATTTTAATTCAGCAAATGAAGAGGAAAAATTACTCAAAGAGT
This sequence comes from Erwinia sp. STN24, assembly GCF_041320675.1. Taxonomy (NCBI): domain Bacteria; kingdom Pseudomonadati; phylum Pseudomonadota; class Gammaproteobacteria; order Enterobacterales; family Erwiniaceae; genus Erwinia; species Erwinia sp. STN24. The sequence continues at coordinate 714,450 of NZ_JBGGPM010000001.1, forward strand.
ACTTCACTTTTTCCTTAAAAATAACAATGCTGACTATGTTAAGGCCTGACAGCTTGTCGTATTAAAGCACAGGAGATCATGCCGTCTCTGACGCATGCCTTACACTACGCTCATGGAATAATCAGGTTTAAAATTCCGTGGATCAGTGAATATGACTGACGCAAGAACAACAATTTCAGGCGGTAATATGCGTTCAAAGATGATTGAATATATTAATATTTTTATGCAAGTCGTTGAGCAAGGGAGCTTCACCAAAGCGGCTGAATTTCTACAATTACATCGCCCTGCGGTGAGCAAAGCCATTCAACATCTTGAAGACGATCTTGGTGTTAAGTTAATCCACCGCACCACTCGAAAACTCAGCGTTACCGCAGAAGGCGAAGAATTCTACCATCGTTCAAAAACTATCCTTTCTGAAGTGAATGACATGATGGCCAGTTTTTCAACGACACTGCCTCCTCGTGGGCGTCTGAGGCTGGACGTGCCTCTTTCATTAGCGCATGCCATCCTGATTCCGCATCTGATAAAGTTCAAAGAAAAATACCCGGATATTGAAGTCGTTTTGCTTTCCTCCGACAAGAAAACGGACCTCATTACCGAAGGGGTGGATTGTGTGGTACGGCTGGGCGAGTTACAGGATTCGAGCTTTATCTCGAAACGACTCGGAGAGATCCGCATGGTGACCTGTGCTTCTCCGGCTTACCTTGAGGCCCATGGCAACCCTGAGTCATTAGACGATCTGCAAAACCATAAGGCAGTAAATTTCTTCAGTGACCATAGCCGTGAGGTTATGGAGTGGAAATTCATCGATAAAAATACCGTCGTTTCGCAACGTTCTGCCAGCAGTATGCTTGTAGACAACTCAGACATATTACTGAGCTGTGGCCTGTCCGGCCTGGGTATCATTCAGGCGACTTATCCTGCGCTTAAACCTCATATCGATGCGGGTGAGTTGGTCGAAATACTGACTCAGTATCCACCCGTCTCCAAGCCTGTCTCAGTCATGTATCCGGACAGGGAATATCTCTCTCCGAAGGTCAGGGTCTTCATCGATTGGTTCAGCGAACTGTTTTCTCAACAGGCCAGGTCAATGGTTGATTGTTACTGATTGGATAATACTGAAGTTCCTGAATACCTATTTTTATACGTTTTATAAGCGCGTAAATTATCGGCAGATGAAACGGGCGTGCTTTACCACACACGCCTGAAGCCGCCCCCCACTCACGAGGCCTGATTATGTCAAAAGTAGTAACGTTTAACCGTACAGGTGGACCGGAAGTTCTGGAAGTTGTCGATGTTCAGGTTCCGGCTCCGTCAGCCAATGAAGTCCAGATCCGCGTTAAGGCTATTGGCCTGAACCGGGCTGAGATCATGTATCGCAATGGTCAGTATGTTATCGAACCCGTGTTTCCAGCACGACTCGGTTATGAAGCAGCTGGTACCGTTGAGGCCGTAGGTGAAAATGTGAAAGACTTTGCCAAAGGCGATCCTGTCAGCGTGATCCCATCCTTTATGTTTAACGAATACGGTATGTATGGCGAGATCGTGAATGCGCCTGTTCATGCGGTTGTTAAGCACCCAGAAAATTTGTCATTTGAACAAGCCGCTGCAAGCTGGATGATGTATGTCACAGCGTTTGGCGCGCTGGTAGAATATGGCAACCTTCAGGCTGGTCAAAACGTGATCATTCGTGCTGCTTCCAGCAGCGTTGGCCTTGCAGCCATTCAGATTGCCAATATGTTGGGCGCTAAACCCATTGCACTGACCCGCACCAGCGAAAAACGCGATCTGCTTCTTAAGGCGGGCGCTGCAGCCGTCATTGCGACGGCTGAACAGGATATGGTCGCTGAGATTAATCGTGAGACAAATAACGTTGGTGCTCACATCGTCTTCGACCCCGTTGGTGGCCCGGACGTCGCTAAGCTGACCCAAGTGATGGCACCATTGGGGATGTTCTTCCAGTATGGCGCACTTGATAGCCGTGACATGCTTGTACCTGTTTTCGATATTCTGGGCAAACATCTCACCCTCCGTGGTTACGAACTTTTTGAGATCACCACAAACCCTGAAAAAATGGCTCGTGCTAAAGCATTTGTCACTGAAGGTTTGCGCTCAGGCAAACTTAAACCTGTCATCGATAAAACTTTTACTCTTGAAGATATTGCCGATGCACAGCGTTATATGGAAGCAAATGGTCAGGTAGGCAAAATTGTAGTAACTGTTAATTAATTTCCTCCACCCTGCATAAAAAAGAAGCGTATTATAACAAGTAAAGCAAGCGATAAATTGCCCGGAGACAGAAGGTCTTACGGGCTTTTTTTTAATATTAAAATCGATCAAAATTCGCGCCCGAAATCATTCAAATCAACACCAGGTTATAACTAACACAATCCGTAAGAATTTTAAAAGCCTATAAATACCGTTATCTTCATTCATTGTTTCTGAAACCCATAACTATGAATTTCTTTTTTACTTGTTTATATCATATGCATTACCTCATAAAATTATAACAACAAAAATAATTGAGGTAATACCATGAAACTCCGTAATTCAGTACTTGTATCACTGCTGGTCTCATCTGCATTTGCTACTGCTAATGCAGCAGAAAACATTAAAACTTCACCTGCTGGTCATGTATCTGCGTGGGGTACCACCCTTGATGAAATGACTGGCGCCCTTGAAACGGCAGCGACGAAAGCAGGCGCTAAGGATCTTAAAGTCACTTCTGCATACGGCGGAAATCGTTATTATGGAACGGCGATAATTTACAAATAGCATCTCCGGCCCGGCACAACTGCCGGGCTTTTTAATAATGTAAGCGCTTAACATAATTCCGCTATATTTAGCTGGGCGAAAGTTAATGCTCCTTAACCTGCTCTTAGCAGAGTACGGGTATTTTATTAAAGTTTTATTTTATTAATCCCTCAGTAAACCACCGCAATGACTTTTTGGCAGGACTGGTTTCCCCTGGCACGGACTTTCTGAATATCTGATGATTTATCCGCAGGATAAAAGGCTGGTAAGGGAATACCCTCAGTTGTCAATCAAAAGCAACTGACATTGCCAGGTAAAAATTAACAGGCAAAGGGACGAGTAATGGATATAAAGTCGCGCGCAGAGGGATCAGGACTGAGTAGTACAGAGGGAGTCTTTGCGACTCCCTGTTAAAATTTATTGTAAGCCCCGGAGCTTCAGTGCATCCAGGTCGCTTTTGATTTCTTCAGTACAGTGATGTGCATTAGCGCGGTTCCTCAGCTCTGTTGGCGTCATACCAAATGCCGAACGTATAACACGAGACATAGCCTGCTGACTGGTATATCCATAGTCACAGGCAATATCCATTAAGCGCCCAGCGGTATACATAATAGCCTCAGCGGCCCGGACCAAACGACGGATCCTGACATGCTCTGATATAGAGCGTCCTGTTATCTCTTTAAACTGACGCTGAAAATGCCAGCGGGTGTAGCCCGAGCGATCGGCCAGCTGAACTATATGAAGGTCATTATCAAGATTGGCTTCAATCCAGTTCAGCGTATCGCAGACAACTCCGCGCATTATGGCAGAGGAACGAAGGGAGTGAGGATTGGCGGTGGGCTTTAAGCCCTCTCTGCCACCCGTGGTACAAAATGCGTCAGGGTCACAATACAGAAGGTCAGAACCTATGCAGGATGAGTAGTTAACAGAATGAGCTGCAGTATGTAAGGACATTTAATCACCGTCTGAAATTAGCAGTAAATCAGGTTTACCTGCCACTGTGCCTTTCTGAGCAACGGGCAGTTTGATTTTTATTCTATTGATTCAGGCGGGACAGAAATATGCCTTTAAAGGAACCACTTTATTATCATTCTGGTACCAATAAACGCCAGGGCAGGCGTACAGGTTTTCCGCCCCGGCAACAGACTTTAACTGATGCTTACATGGATCACACCACGGATCATGATGCCAATCAGTGCGCCTGGCAAGGCGTAGCGGAATAACCGCACAAACCGGCTGGCAATCCCCAGGAAAATACCGATACCCGGTAAATCAAATGTCTGGATAAGAAATCCGGCAGAAGCATTAATTTGCTGTGTGGTCATCAGCCCCTTATGGATAATGTCAGTCATTACACCGTAATACGCCGTTCCGCCAGCAAGGAATTTCGTTAGCACAGGCATAACATAAATGTCAGATATGTTGAAAAGTGCCAGTACCGGCGCTACCAGCGTAGTTAACCCTTCAATAGCACCACTTGCTTTCAGTATGCCGACGACAGTCAAAGACAGAATAAGCATAGGTACAGAGCCCAGTGCCAATCTGATAGCATCTGATCCTGCGCTGTTAATCACGCCAATCAAACCCTGAGATGATTTTCTATGCTGAGTTTCAGCATCTTCACGTTTCACCTCCTTATCTGATAGCCTGCGGGCAGTCAGATGCCAGGTAAAGGCAGCAGCAGCAAGGCCCCCGACTACCGAAATAATCAGTGCTTGACCCCAGTGTAATCCTGCCGGGATAAGAGGATAAAATACGTTGCCCTGTCCCATAGCAAAAAGCATAGCCAGCGTGGCAGCAAGATGCCTGTCGGAAGTACCGCGTTTTTCCATGATAGCCAGGGCGGCCAGAGGGGCAGCGAAACTCACAAAGTTAAGCTGAATAAGCGCAAAGATTGCCAGCCCTGTTACACCAAATGGCTTAAGTATGGGAGTCATCAGGCGAACAATTGCGTCCAGTACTCCCTTCTGCTCCAGATACTTCATGATGATAAGCATCACCACCATGACAGGTATTAACGTATATAAAGCGACGTCAACGGAAGTTCTTCCCGCTGACATGATGATTCCGATGATGTCCATAACTGGCTCCGATAAAATAATAAAGGAACCTTACCTCAACTTACAGTGATGCATATTTCATAGTGTGCTGCGCTTTTAAAAACACCTCGATATTTTTACGTAAAATAATTATCTGGTGATTTTTATTATTAAAGGCAGGGGACTTGTCTTTTATTCATTTGTTAATAATCCCCTGAACCGATCAATGAGTAAAGAGATGAGCATTCAGAGCCTTTATCCGGCTAATAACTCTGTTAAACGCGGATGGTTCAAAAGGAGGTTGTTCTGCGTGAAGTGAATGCCCTCAGGCATGCTCCAGGCCTCCCCGTATGGAAACCAACGATAGCCTGCTTTTCGAAAGCATAATTTCAGCTTGTCATAATACTGGTTCCGGGCTCCACCTCGTGCAGGAAGCACTTTAGCTCACGTCAAAGACTACCTGATATCAACAGGCGTGAAACTTGCGCTTGTTCCTGAATCAACCCGGCCCCTCACTTCCCGCTGCCAATAGCGGCACCAGCACGTCGCTGATGGGCGTAGGAATACCATGGGTGCGGCCATAGCGCATTATCACGCCGTTGCGGATTTCCCATTCCAGCGGGCGGTTAGCCTGTCGGTCCGCAAGGATTGAGGTGCCTAAATCCGCAGGAGCATGATGAAAACCGTCCACAATTTCCTGGGGAACGCTGTCGTTCAGAATAGCTCCTTCCGCGCGAGCTACCTTCAGACATTCACGCAGATAAGCCAGCGCCAGCTCGGTGATATCTCTGCGCGAGAACATCCCGGCACGACGATTAGCAAGCACCATCAGACCGGCTACCGCGTTCTGTAGCAGCTTACGCCAGGCGATGGAAATAAAATCGCTAGACAGATCAACGACGCAGCGGGTTGCGCTCAGGCTGGCCGCTACTCTTTTTGCCTGTGGGCTATCCGGCAGCGTCAGGCGCGGTTTGGCTCGCAGCCAGACGGAGAAATCCGGCTCTCGCTGGGCCGGGAACCATACTACTGCAGGCACTACAGTGGCACCGTTGACCCAGGGCTCCAGAAGGGTTTTCTGTTCCACGCCGTTTTGCAATGCGCATACCACCGTGTTTTCATCACAGAGTGCGGCCAGCCAGTCCGCACAGTCGGCTACCTGGGTAGTTTTTACCGCCACGAACACCAAATCGAACGGCTGATGGACGGAGGCGCTATCAGTTAATACCGGCCCCGGTACGACAGTTTCTCTTTCATCATCACGAAGAATTAATTGCGCATGCGCGCTGCGCCCGCAAAGTACTGGCGTGCGGTTTGCCTCATGTAGTACCGCTGCGAGGGTCGTACCGATAGCGCCAGGGCCAAGCAGGGCAATGCCAGGACGGTCAGCCATTTTATCTTCTCCCTTGTTCGTCAACGATCGGCGCGCCGATTACCATCGCTACGCACGCCAGGGTTTTCTCAGCATACGCGCTTTGTCGGAAAATGGATCGCCCGAGCCAGCGCCAAACCAATAAAAGCCCGTTAAACAACACGGGCGTTTATTATCAGGCGGCGCTGTTATAGCTGGTGGAGGGGGGCAGGGTTTTACTTCCTTTTAGCGTAAACAGGGAAAGGACGGTAAAGCTTAAGGTGATTAACCCATGACTTAACCGTTATTGTTGAGTACGCAATATGAGCAGTCGCGATAAACTAAGCTTTATTTGAAATAACTTACCTGTAACTTCAATTCGGGGTGGCTGAATATTATTTCAGTCGGCAAGATTATTATCACATAGTATATCCTGGGCATTTAGTACGGTCTCCCGCTTATCGTTTAGCCGGGTTGCAGCATAAATATCGATGTTCAATTTCCGCGATTCATAGTCTGTTAGCGCGCGGTAGCAAAGCCCTTCCTGATTAAAGGTGCATTTGGACTGCGGCATCAGAGCAAACCCTTTTCCTCTTGCGATGTGAGTGAGCATAACGAGTGAATCGTCCGGCTCTTTCACTCTTTTTAATGGAGTTTTCAGTAGATCAAAATAACTTTCACATTTGTCGTAAAATGATGGGTTCGCGCTTCTTGCAAACCAGAAGAGCGGTAAATCACTGACGTCTTCGAGTGATACTTTTTGTTTCATACTGGCTGAGTGCATGGCTGGCATAGCCATCAGTAGGGGTTCACGGCAAACCCAGCGATACTGGACGGTATCTTCATGACCGATACCTTTTTCGCCCGTAAGCACGAGGTCAAGCGTATTTTTCGACAGGCACTGAAGCAGCTGCGCAGATGTCAGATTAGGCGTTTCAACGTCGTCTTTAGCATGCAGTTTAATAAGCTGCTTGCTGACGGGATCAATTAATTCAAAATTGAGCGTTCGGGTAAGGCCAATGCGCAGGCTCTCCTTCGAAGAAGGGGAATGTGTTTTCAGTTCATTAAGTTCCTGAAGGATCCTTTCTGCTTTTATTACCAATGCACGGCCAGCTTCCGTCAGGCTGACATCATGTGTACTGCGGCTGAATAGCTGCCTGTCCAGTACAGCTTCAAGGCGCTTAATCTGTCGGGTTAACGGCGGCTGGGTCATTTTGAGCCGTTCGGCAGCCCTGCGAAAGTTCAGCTCATGAGCAACAGCAAGAAAGCACTGGAGCTGTTTAACGCTGGGGAGGTTGTTGTTGATTAGGTGTCCTGCAGTGGCCATAGATTCCATCCTGTCAGTCAAAAAATTATTCTACACCCTTTTTATACAGCCAGATATAACACGAAACTCATATCACAAAAACGCGCCTTATAGCAATACAAAAACTATATTACACATTTAACAATTCCATTTGTGTCAAAGGCTGTTAGATTCCCCTCTAAATTAATCAAACATCATCAGGGAGATAAGAATGTCATCTAACTATGTGCTGGTGTCGCGCTTTCCGTTAAAAAATAATATTTATGATGATTTTTTCTCATCATTAAAAAGCACTAAAAGTACGCGCTATTTTCTTTGTGAAGAGCAGGGTGTGAATGAACTATTGGAACTCCGTTCGTTTAACGATATTAAAGAAAGCTCATGGACAGAAGAAGAAATGGAGTCAATGTTTTATCGCTTTGCTGACGTTCTTTCTGCAGATATTCGTAGGGAGCTTCTCAAGTTTGTTGAATCTCCTTTCGATAATAAAAAAGACCTCCCCGAAACAAAATATATTCAGCTGCGCCATGTTGAAGTTCCTGCGCATAATTATCAAAAATATCGGCAGTGGCGTGATGAAACCATTTTTAATGTCGTAAGGGATAATAAAGATAATTTACGTATCATTTTTCAATATCGCCATTGGTGTCGGAGCGTCTGCCAGTGCCTGGATGGTATCCGCTTTTTCAATCCAGCTACTTTGTATCGTAGCAGGTGCAGCTATCGGGCTTTCTGTTTTGCTCGTAGCCGCAATCCCAACGCGCGCTACGTCAGCACTAACCATCATGGAGAAACCTTATGAGTCAAATAAGTAATCTGACACATTATGGCAGAGATATTATGAACCGCCTTGAGCCCGGTCTTGCCGATAAAGTCACCGGACGACTGAATGAACTTGACGCCACCTTACCGGCTTTGATCACCGATTACGCTTTTGGCGCTGTGGTTGGCCGCCCCGGTCTGGAACTTAGAACAAGGGAAATGCTGACCGTTGCATCGCTTGTGACGCTGGGTAACGCTATGCCGCAGCTTGAGTTACACATGAGAGCCGCGCTTAACACTGGCGTCAGCCCTGAAGAGCTACTTGAAATTGTGATACAGATGGCCGTCTATGCCGGCGTACCGGCCTGTATGAACGGTTTGACGGCCTACCGCGCTGCTATGGCGGCGACAGGCCATACTTTGCCCGGCCTGAAAGAGGAAAACTCATAAGCGAAGTAGTCATTGTTTCTGCAAAACGCACGGCAACGGGCACGTTCCTGGGCTCCCTGTCGGATCATTCCGCCGCCGAGCCTGGAAGCCGCATCATTCGTGCGCTTCTTGAAGACCTGGACGTGAAAATTGGTGAAATTTCTCAGGTCATTATGGGGCAGGCCCTGACGGCTGGCTGCGGCCAGAATCCAGCACGTCAGGCCGCACTGAATGCCGGACTGCCTGTTACAACGCAATGCCTGACCATTAACAAAGAAGGTCTGTGGATCTACTGCTACGGCAAGAGGACTGCCGGTTCTGGCCTCACAGGGCGTGTTTGCTAACTCAGAAATTAAAACGGCATTTATGGTGGTGAAGGCATAGCGCTGAGCGTTTATCGCTAAAAATATCAGCTCTACAGCAGCTGCGCTGGTTAAGAACAAAAAACCGGCATGATCCGGTTTTTTGATTATAAGGGCTGATTTCAGGCGTTAACGCCTTTCATGCCTTCCTCTGAATACCGTTCGCCTTTGATCTCAATACGCTGGTGAATATTGTTCAGCAAGGCAATATCTGAGTTGTCCAGAACGATGTCGGCCGCGAGCGCATTTTCGGTCAGATAATTGATGTGCCTGGTGCCGGGAATCGGTACCAGCTTATCGTACTGCGCGAGCAGCCAGGCTAGCGCAATCTGACCTGTGGTGCAGCTGTATTTTTCAGCAAGCGGCTGCATAACGTCAAGAAGCTGGGCGTTATGATCGAGGCTGGACTGAATAAATCGCGCATTATTTTTACGGAAATCACCTTCCGCAAAATCGCTGTTTTTACGGTATTTCCCGGTCAGAAAGCCTCTGCCCAGCGGAGAATAAGGAACCAGACCAATACCCAGCTCTTTCACTGCCGGGAGAATTTCATCTTCAATATCGCGTGTCCACAATGAATATTCCGTCTGCAGGGCTGTGAGAGGATGTACAGCATGGGCGCGGCGCAGGGTTAAAGCGGAAACCTCGCAGAGTCCAATATGGTTGATCTTACCTTCTTTGACGAGACGGCTCAGGCATTCCATGCTCTCTTCAACAGGTGTAGCCTGACTGACCCTGTGAAGATAAAACAGATCGATCCGCTCAATGCCAAGTCTTTTAAGGGATTCATTACAGCAGCGGGTAATATAATTGGGTTGATTGTTAATGGTGCGGGCATAAGATTCGTCAGGGGAGCGATCGATCCCGCACTTTGTGGCAATTTTAAACTGCTGGCGTGTGGCCTTATCGAGCCCGGCAAGAAAGTGACCAATAAGTCGTTCATTGTGGCCTCGCCCGTACAGGTTAGCGGTATCAATTAACGTAATATTCAGGTCAATAAGGTTATAGAGCAGCTGTAGAGAAGCCTTGTCATCTGTCTGACCATAAAATTCGCTCAGGCCCATGGCCCCATAGCCGACAGCGCTGACTGTAAAATCCTGGGATAAATTTCGGGTATACATAATCTCTCCTTTTTCTGAATTTTTTAATTGTTCCACCTTGATTGCGGTTAATGAATTGTTATTTTGGTTATACAAAAAAAGTATCAGGTCAGAAGAACCACATGGCGGGTTAGCCACTGCAGTTAAATTCTCATAATCTGATTCTGTCTTTATTCGGATCGACAAGTTAAAAGCCCGTTAAACAACACGGGCGTTTATTATCAGGCGGCGCTGTTATAGCTGGTGGAGGGGAGCAGGGTTTTACTTCCTTTCAGCGTAAACAGGGAAAGGACGGTAAAGCTTAAGGTGAGACAGCCCAGCACAAGGTAAGCCTGATGGAAACCAACGGTGTCATACATCCGGCCTACCCATGCCGACAGCACCACGCCCGAGAGCTGTTTCGATAAATTAAAGCCTATCAGGAACAACGTTGCCGAAAGCTTTGGGTTAAATGCGGAGGAAATATATTTAAAAGTGCCCACCAGCAGGAACGGCAGTTCAAACATATGCAGCATTTTTAAGATAACAACTTCCACGGCCGATGAAGCAAAAGACGACCCCAGAATACGTGCCGACATAATAACGCCTGCGATCAGCAGGGCATTCTTCGCGCCAATGCGGTTCACAATGGCGGGGGCGAAGAACATAATCAAGGCGTTGAGCAATTCTCCACCGGTAGTCACGAAGCCAAACACTTCGGTGCCGCGTTGTGGGCTGGAGAAAAAGCCTTTGAAAAAATTGGCGAACTGCTGGTCGAAAACGTCATAGACGCTGGCGACGCCAACCACGTAAACAATAAAACCCCAGAAGCGCGGCATCCGCAGCAGCTCGGCGGCGGTGCGCAGCGAGAAGGCCTGGCGGTTGGCGCCCAGTGCCTCGATAACCCGCTCGCTGTTACTGCCTTCCGGGCGTGACACCCAGAGCAGTACGCCAAGCACCAGGGCAAAACCGGAGGCGATCCAGAAAGTAATATTAGGATCTATGCCAAAAAGAATGCCGGTGATGGAGGCACACAGCGCCCAGCCGATACAGCCGGAAACGCGAACTTTGCCGTACTCGAAACGGTTAGCGCGGCTGACGCGTTCAATATAGGCTTCTACCGCCCCGGAGCCACTGGAGAAAACAGCCCCCAAATAGATACCGCCAGCGAGCGCGCCGACGAAAATATTCATTTGCAGCAGAGGCGACAAAACAAAAATAAAGAAGGGCGCAAACAACACCAGTAAGACCGTGATTGTCCACAACAGGTGTTTACGTAACCCCAGCTTATCGGAAATCAGCCCAAATACCGGTTGGAAGACAATCGAAAACAGTGAAATAGAGGAAAAAACAATCCCCGTTTCTGTTTTGGTCAGATGGTTAACTTCCGCCAGCCAGACCGGAAAAAACGGGAAATACGCGGACATAATGAAATAGTAAAAGAAAAAGAACAGCATAAAGTAAATAAAATTATGACGTTCTCTTGGGGCGAGTGCAGAGAGTTTCATGGCGACTTTTCCATCTGGTTATACCGATAAGCCGGGGGCCTGCGCCCCCGATTATTATTGGAAATGCATCGTTAACTGGTAGTGCCATTTCGTTTCAAGCAACAGCCACTGCTGCAATACGCTGGGCGTCCAGGAGTCATCGCCGCCAACGCCCATATGCCGGCCGTCAAGGGTTATCCAGACGCCGTTTTCCGGCTGCATCCGGTGCCAGTGATCGGTCTTCATTAATTGCGCGGTGCTGTAGGGCTGTACGGAGAAGTGAAAATCGCCCGCCACATGCCAGCGCCCCCAGTCCAGGGCTTGGGTGTCGCAGCGCAGTCCGTTTTCGGTCGGGAAAATGTATGGCGTGCTCATCTCCTCCAGCGGCAGTTCCCAGCGAGAGAAGCAGGCGCTGGTACGACGATCCGGGTAGTTTTCATGCGGGCCGAATCCCAGCCATGAAACCGGTTTATTCTGATCCGACACCTGAAAAGTCAGCCCGACGCGCGGCAGCGGCGGCAGGGTGGCGGCACGTTCGCCGTCAATGGCCAGATGCAGCTTGCCCTGCGCATCAAAAGTCATCCGCCAATGGCTGATGATCACCACCTCGTTCCCGCTCAGGTAGTGCCAGTAGCTGTCGATGACCACCTCATGGGCCAGACGCTGCGCGTCACACTGTACGCAGCGAACGGTGAGATCGTACAGGCCAGCGCTTTTCCAGCGTTCAACCCAGGCGTTGGGATCGATACGCTCCACTTCGCTTACGCCAATATCGTTATCCAACGGCGCACGCACGAACTGGTCGCGCAGCGGAGTCAGCAGCTGCTCCACGCCGTTCACTTCCCAGTGCGTCAACAGTCCGCTTTGACGGTCAATCACCCACTGCTGTAAGCCGCTGCGCACCGTCCAGGCGCTGTCGCTGCGTGCAAGCTCTGGCGCATCGCCTGCTGGCTGAGGCGTACGCAACACCAGCGGGGCGGCGAGCGCAAACTGCTGCCAGGCAACGCGATGCCCGGCAGCGGACCAGGCGGTGGCCTGCGGCTGGATAACCTCCAGCGTCAGCCAGACCTCTTCGGCCCCGGCGGGCAACGTCAGTTCCTCCAGCAGCGTCAGCTCGCTCTGGCCTTCAGGCCGCAGCGCAAGCGTTGTGCTGCCCTGGCTAATAGTTTCACCGGCTGCCTGAACCTGCCAGTGCAGCTCCTCGTTATCCGTCGGACGGAACAGATACTCGCTGACAATGCTGATGCGCAGCGGATGTTGCGACAGCAGGGCAAACTGGAAGTATTGCTGCGCGTGTTTGGCCTCGATTAATGACGGGTGAGGGCGGCGGTCAGGGAACACCAGCCCGTTCATGCAAAACTGGCGATCGTTGGGCTTATCGCCAAAATCACCGCCGTAGGCCCAGCCGATGCTGCCGTCGTCAAAGGTTTTGCTAATCGCCTGATCGGCCCAGTCCCAGACAAAGCCGCCCTGCAGGCGTGGGTAATCACGAAACGCCTGCCAGTAGTCGGCATAGTTGCCCAGGCTGTTGCCCATGGCATGAGCGTATTCACAAAGGATTAGCGGGCGCTGCTCGCCGGGCAGACCGATCCACTTTTTAATGCCCCATTTCGGCACGGCCGGAATGAGCTGATCGTTTTCCACGCGGGCGTACATCGGGCAGATAATATCGGTGGTCGTGCTGTCCGCGCCGCCGCCTTCATACTGCACCGGGCGTGACGGATCGTTACGCTTGAGCCAGTGATACATGGCTTCGTGATTGCCGCCGCCGCCGGATTCGTTGCCCAGTGACCAGATAACGATCGACGGGTGGTGGCGATTGCTTTGCACCATCCGCGTGACGCGGGCGCTCCAGGCCGGCAGCCAGGCCGGATCGTCGGAAAGACGATTCATCGGCACCATGCCGTGGGTTTCGATATTGGCCTCGTCGACCACATACAGGCCATAGCGATTACAGAGTTCATACCAGTGCGGCGCGTTGGGATAGTGCGAGCAGCGAACGGCGTTAAAATTGTTCTGCTTCATCAGCAGAATGTCCTGCACCATATCCTCTTCTGTAACGACCTGGCCGCGCTGAGGGTGATGCTCGTGACGGTTAACGCCACGGATCAACAGCGGTTTACCGTTCAGCTTCAGCAGGCCATTGTCGATTTCAACCCGGCGAAAACCAATATCCCAGGCCTCGGCCTCGATCAGCTTATCGCCGTGCCACAGCGAGACGACGGCCCGATAGCAGTTCGGCGTTTCCGCGCTCCACAGGGCCGGACGCTCCACGGGAACGCGCATCATGGCGCGTTCCGCATAGTTGCCTCGCTCGTCAATGGCTGGCGAGCCGGGCTGCTGCTGGTGGCTGGCGACCCGCTGCGCGTCATGCCACAGCTCCACGTTGACCGTCAGTTTTTCAAGCAGCCGTTCCGGAGCAGCAACGGTGACATTCACCTCCAGCTCAGCGTCGCGATAAAGCGCATCAAGCTGCGGCGTAAGCTGAACATCGCTCAGGTGCAGCGACGGCTTATTCAGCAACCATACTGAACGGAAGATGCCGCTCATCCGCCACATATCCTGATCTTCAAGCCAGGTGCCCGCGCTCCAGCGCATCACCATAACGCAAAGGCGGTTCTCGCCCGGCTGAAGCGCGGCGCTGAGATCGAAGGCCGCAGGCAGGCGACTGTCCTGCGAGTAACCGATCCATTTGCCATTGCACCAAAGATGGAAGGCGGAGTTTACACCGTCGAAGATAATCTGCGTTTCACCTTCGTCCCGCCAGCTCTCCTCCACGTTAAACGTCAGCGAGTAGCAGCCGGTCGGATTCTCTTCCGGCACGCGCGGCGGCGTGGTATCGATGGGATAGCGCACGTTGGTATAGATTGGCGCGTCGTAACCCTCCATTTGCCAGTTCGAAGGCACGGGCGTAGGACGGCTCTCCGCCAGATCGCTTTCCAGCCAGCTGGCGTCCACCTCAAACGGGCTGCGCGCATAAGTGAATTGCCACTGGCCATCCAGCTGACGGCGGTGTGATGAGGTCTGGTTTTCCCTTGCAGCGCGAAGATCGCGCCAGCTGGAGAAAGGCGCATGGGCCGGTAAACGGTTCAGGTGCGTAATGGTCTGGTTTTGCCAGTCTTCACGTGCAAGCACGTCATGAAACGAAACGCTGTGGGGGGCATGGCCGTCGTGATTGCGCATAGGTCTACCTGATAGCTAAAAGTAAATGTCATTCGCCAGACAAGATGGAGTGTGTTATCAGATATTTTGTTAGTAGCCGCAATATTGTTGAGATTGAAACTCATTGGCGATCACGAAACAGAACAGAAACAGCCATTTTTTGTCGTATTTTAGACAATAAATGTTAGCGTAAGACATTGACGAGAGAGACCAAAGGAGAAGAAGATGCAGCGGCGTATGGCAACTCTGGAAGATGTGGCTCGTGAGGCCGGTGTATCACAACAGACGGTTTCGCGCGTGCTGAACAGGCCTGATGTGGTTTCTGAACGAACCCGTGACAAAGTCATCCACGCCATGCAGGCGTTGCATTACGTGCCTAACCGTTCGGCACAGTTGCTGGCGGGGAAATCGGCGCCGTCGATTGGGTTGATTACCGCGTCGTTAACGCTGCATGCTCCTTCGCAAATCGCCGCCGCGATAAAGAGTCACGCGGGCGCGCATCAGCTGGAGGTTGCTATCGCGATGCCGGTAACGGCCGATTACGCTTCTCTTCAGGCACGTTTGCATGAGTTTCGCGCGCAGAATATCCGTGGCGCCATCATCAATCTTCCCCTGGAAAGCAGCCTGGCGGAAAAGTTGGTCAGTGAGAACCCGGATATTAGCTGTCTGTTTTTAGATATTTCGCCGGAAACCGATGTCTGCTCGGTGCGGTTTAATCATCTGGACGGCTGCGGTGCCTGCGTCAACCATCTCTGGACGCTGGGGCATCGGGAGTTCGGTCTGCTTGCCGGGCCAGAGAGTTCCGTCTCGGCGCGAATGCGGTTAAGCAGCTGGCGCGAAGCCTTGCACCGGCTTGGGGTGAGCAACGCGGTGACGGTCTTTGGCGACTGGAGCGCGGCCAGCGGCTGGCACAAAGCCTTTGAGCTGTTGCATCAGCAGCCGCGCATTAGCGCGATCGTCGTCGCGAACGATCAAATGGCGCTCGGGGTGCTGAGCGCGCTGGCACAGCTTAATCGCACCGGCAGCAGGGCGGTTTCCGTTACCGGCTATGACGATACGGCGGACAGCCTCTATTTCCAGCCGCCGTTAACAACCGTTGCGCAGGATTTCGATAAGTTAGGGAAAAAAGCCGTTGAGCTGTTAGTTCAGAAGATGGCCGCACCGCAGATGCGCATCCGTGAGCTGCTGCCGACGCGTTTGATTGTCCGGCAGTCAACCTGGCCCTGCGGCGGAGAAAACGAGGATGAGAAGGGGGCAGTGATTGCCCAATTAAAAACGCTGGTGGAAAGGTTGTGAATTTTCCGCGTCTATTTAGCCTTGCAGCAGAAAGGCGTATTGGCCGGTTGCGGCAGCAAATTGTGCAAGAGCTGTATGGCGGCAAACTCCGAGCCGCCTGCAAAGTTCAGCCCCGTCATCAGCCCTGACTCAGGAGTGCTTAGCCCCTTTCGCGAGGCTTGAGCGCCCGGTATGACGGCATAAGGGGCGATAGCGAGTAGCAGGGGAATAAGAACGTTATGCCATCTGCGGGCGGGGTGTCCGAAATACCATCATGACACCAAGCAGAATAGCTCCCATGCCCACTACGGCAGACCACGGCAGAGTATTGCCCAGCAGCAGGTAATCCAGCACGGCCGTAATGACAGGTACCAGATAAAACAGGCTGGTGACGTTAACAATGCTCCCGGCGCTGAGCA
Organism: Erwinia sp. STN24; assembly: GCF_041320675.1. Taxonomy (NCBI): domain Bacteria; kingdom Pseudomonadati; phylum Pseudomonadota; class Gammaproteobacteria; order Enterobacterales; family Erwiniaceae; genus Erwinia; species Erwinia sp. STN24. Next base: position 730,872 of record NZ_JBGGPM010000001.1, read on the forward strand.
GGCGGTAAAGCAGCAGCTGCGCAACCACGGAAATCAATACGCCCAAAAACAGCACTGAGGTGAAAAAGGCTGGCGTGAAGCTGACGTGAAAAATATCTGTGGGCAGCAGGCACACGCACAACACCAGGCTTACTCCATACTGCAGGGGAAGCACGTCGGCCGGAGACTGGCGGATTTTTTTCTGCATGATGGCACCAAACGTCATGAACAGCAGTGCAGCCAGGGCAAAGACAACGCCGGATACGGGCAGGTGTGACGCAGACAGGCTTCGCCAGACCAGCAGGATAAGCCCTGAAAGCGCCAGCATCAGTCCGGCCAGGCGGAGTCCCTGCATCCTGCGCTCAACGACGCAAAGCGTAAGGATAGGCTGAATACCCATAATGGTCGCAATCAGCCCGGGCGTGACGCCGTGCGCCATGGCCTGGAAGTAGCACACCGAATAGCCGCCAATGAGCATCAGGCCGGTCAGAACGACCTGCCGACAGGAGCCCTTTTCCGGCAACCAACGGCGGCGAAAAATGCCGATTATCAACAACGCGCCCAGTGCAATGGCAAAACGGAAAATAAGCAGTGCCAAGGGCGAGGCGTTATCCAGCCCCAGTCGGGTAAATATTGCGGCACAGCCCCAGAGCAGGACAAAGCCCGATGTTGCACCTTGTGAGGCGAAAGATGATTTACTCAGTTGCATTAACTTGTGTGTCCTTTATCAACCCCGGGCAGCGCCGGTTATGGCATTCACTTGCCGAAAAGTTATCACCTTAGTTGTTATTACAAAAACGAATGTTTAGCATGCAAAGCATGATGAATCCGGATGATGAAAACCGCTATGGATATAAATATTCAAAAGTACAAAGCCTTCCTGAAAGTAGTGGAGCTAGAGAGCTTTACCAGAGCGGCAGAAAAGCTTTTCTATTCACAGTCCGGTATCAGTCGGATGATTAGCGAGCTTGAAAAAGAGTGGGGCGTCACGCTGTTTGAACGCAGCCGGACGGGTGTGCGGCTGACTTCGGATGGCATCAAACTTCTGCCGTTTGCAAAAAAGGTCTGTGAGGCGTACCAGAAGCTCCAGGGTGAGGTCGATGCACTCAACGGGCTTCAGTCTGGGATTATTCGTATCGGTACTTTTTCCAGCGTGGCTACTCACTGGCTGCCTGGCATCTTAAAGGCCTTTCAGAAAGATTATCCCAACATCGATTTTGAGCTGCTGCTCGGGGACTATACAGAAATAGAAAGTTGGATAGCTGAAGGCCGGGTTGACTGCGGTTTCACCCGTTTACCTGCTTCGTCCGCATTAGAAACCCTTTTTCTGGAAAACGATGAGTATCTGGCTGTTCTCCCTGAAGGACATGCCTTATCAGAACATGATGTAATCCCACTTGCCTCATTATGTCAGGAGCCGTTCATACTGCTTGAAAAAGGGAAAAATAATGAAATATCGGAGGTATTCAGAGTGGCCGGTCTCATACCGCGCGTAAAATTTACCCTGTGGGATGACTACGCCGTTATGACCATGGTGGAGAAAAACCTTGGCGTTGGTATTCTGCCTTCACTTATTCTCAGAAAGATCCCCTACAGTATCATCACCAGAAAAATTGACGTATCGCCCTGTCGTGAGATTGGCCTCGCTTTCCGGAACAGAAAAAGCGCTTCACGGGCCGTGCAGCAATTCATTGAATATCTTGATTACAGACAGGAATAGTTTGTTCACGATGTCATTTTAAAAACAGCCTTATGGGCTAACGATTCTGGCGATTTGCTGACTGAAATTTTCCTGATTTTGCTGAAAAACAACGCAAGCTCACAGGCAAATCCGCAGTAAAGGCAATGATCTGTGGCTGCTCTGACACTGCGCCCAGTCAGCATACCCGCCATGATTTTCATCTGTTCCCGAGCTGAATTGTAATCCATTTCTAACCCCTTCTTTCTGCCGTTTTTCCATCTCTGTAAACAACACATTTCCCGCCCTCGCAGCAGAAAATGAAAGATTTTACCTTTCATTTTATCTTTTATTTTGAAAGATTTTATATTCACTTTGTGATGCGATCGTCTTTTATTGCTTCGTTTTCGATCTACCTTGTTGTCGCAGTGAATAAGAAAGTGAATCTGTTCTCTACACGAAGGGGTTTCTAAATGATTGAAAGCATCACGCACGGAGCCGAATGGTTTATCGGGCTCTTTCAGAAAGGGGGGGAGGTCTTTACCGGCATGGTAACCGGTATTCTTCCACTACTTATTAGCCTGCTGGTCGTCATGAATGCGCTGATTGTGTTCGTAGGGCAGCGACGTATTGAATCACTGGCGCAGCGCTGTGCCGGTAATCCGGTCTCACGCTATCTGTTACTTCCCGTTATCGGCACCTTTGTTTTCTGCAATCCCATGACGCATAGCCTGGGCAGGTTTATGCCGGAAAAATACAAGCCGAGCTATTACGCCGCCGCGTCCTACAGCTGTCACTCCATGAACGGGCTTTTTCCGCACATCAACCCGGGTGAACTCTTTGTCTATCTGGGCATAGCCAACGGCCTGACCACGCTTGGCCTGCCGCTGGGGCCGCTGGCTGTCAGTTATTTGCTGGTCGGCATGGTCACGAATTTCTTCAGGGGCTGGGTCACCGACCTCACCACGACCATCTTTGAAAAAAAGATGGGCGTGCAACTCGAACGTCAGGTTCGTTTATAAGAGCGGAGTAAAAGATGACTGACACCATTACCGTTAAAAAAGGCGAAAGTGGCTGGGGTGGCCCGCTCACCATCACCGTTACGCCCGGAAAAAAAATTGTTTACGTTACGGCTGGCACCCGGCCGGCGATTGTTGACCGTCTGAGAGAAGTCACCGGCTGGGAAGCCGTTGACGGCTTTAAAGAAGGCGAGCCACCGGCAGAAGAAATCGGCGTGGCGGTCATCGACTGCGGCGGTACGCTGCGCTGCGGCCTTTATCCCAAGCGACGTATACCCACCATCAACATTCATGCCACCGGAAAATCCGGCCCGCTGGCGCAGTACATCACGGAAGATATTTATGTATCCGGGGTACGCCCGCAGGACATTCAGGCCGGTAACGGTGCGTCTTCATCAGTGGTTGAACAGCAGCCTGATCCTGCATCCGCTGGCAAAGGCCGCGACTATGACACCAGTAAAAAAATCACCGAGCAGAGCGACGGACTGCTGGCGAAAGTCGGCATGGGGATGGGATCGGTCGTTGCAGTTTTCTTTCAGGCCGGTCGCGAAACCATTGACACAGTACTGAAAACCATTCTGCCCTTTATGGCATTTGTTTCAGCTCTCATCGGGATCATCATGGCCTCCGGGCTGGGCGATTTTATCGCGCACGGCCTGACGCCGCTGGCCAATAGCCCGATCGGACTGGTCACGCTGGCGCTTATCTGCTCTTTTCCGCTGCTTTCGCCGTTCCTCGGCCCCGGTGCCGTGATTGCGCAGGTTATTGGCGTGCTGGTAGGCGTACAGATTGGGCAGGGTACTATCCCGCCGCATCTGGCTTTGCCGGCACTGTTCGCCATTAACTCACAGGCCGCCTGTGACTTTATTCCCGTCGGACTGTCGATTGCGGAAGCCCGTCAGGAGACCGTTCGCGTAGGCGTGCCATCAGTGTTGGTTGGTCGCTTTCTTACCGGTGCGCCATCGGTTCTTCTTGCCTGGGCGGTGTCCGGGTTTATCTATCAGTAAAGGGTGGAGCAATTATGAAAACCGTTTATGAATCCACGTTTATTTCGGTCGGATCCAGTGCGAACGAATCCCTTGATGACAACTTCATCATCACCTTCGGAGAAGGGGCACCCCAGGACGTGGCGGAATACTGCTTTATTCACCGAACGGACGTGAACGACGGTGGGGCATTTGATACCGGCTCCGTGCTGGCTATCGGAGAGCAGGAATACCCGGTAACGGCCGTTGGCAGCGTGGCTCGTGAAAATTTGCGCGATCTCGGTCATATCACCGTGCGGTTTGACGGCGCCGGACAGGCTGAGTTTCCCGGCACGGTTCATGTTGCAGGCAGCGCGCCGGCCTCAATTGAACCGGGCCAGAAGTTTCGTATGTTGAGTGAATAATCAGGAGATAAAAATGGATCAGGTTGCTGTAGTCATCGGTGGTGGCCAGACGCTGGGTGCTTACCTGTGCGAAGGGCTGGCTGAAGCCGGCTATAAGGTGGCGGTTGCCGACCTCAATGAAGACAATGCGAAGAAGGTTGCGGACACAATCAATGAGCGTTATGGCGCTGGCTGTGCGATGCCCTTTCGTGTGGATGCTACAAACGAAGAGAGCGTCATCGCGTTGGCCCGTCAGGTTGATGCAGGTTTTGGCCGGGCTGATCTGCTGCTTTACAGCGCGGGCATTGCCAAAGCCGCACCGATTACGGAATTCGGGCTGAGTGATTTTGACCTGTCACTGCAGGTGAATCTGGTGGGATATTTCCTCTGCGCCCGCGAGTTTTCAAAGCTGATGATCAGGGAAGGGATCAAAGGCCGCATTATCCAGATCAACTCAAAGTCTGGCAAAGTGGGCAGTAAACACAATTCCGGTTACAGCGCGGCCAAGTTTGGCGGCGTAGGGCTAACGCAGTCACTGGCGCTGGATCTGGCCGAATACGGCATCACCGTTCATTCGCTGATGCTGGGTAATTTGCTGAAGTCCCCAATGTTTCAGTCGCTGCTGCCGCAGTATGCAGAAAAGCTGGGTATCCGTCCTGACGAAGTTGAACAGCATTATATCGACAAGGTGCCGCTGAAGCGGGGTTGTGACTATGAAGACGTGCTCAACGTAATGCTGTTCTATGCAAGCGATAAGGCAGCCTACTGCACCGGACAGTCCATCAACGTTACCGGCGGACAGGTAATGTTCTGACAGAAAAAGCCGGTGGCGCAGGCTGCCGGCTTCATGAGGAGAAAGTATGGATCCTGTAAATTCCCTGATATGTGTGGCCGCGCTGGCGTGGACGACACAAATAGTATTGGGCTGGCTGCAGATAAATCGGTTCAACCGGGCCCTGGCGTTGCTTTCCGAATGCGGCCGCGTTCGAATTGGCCGCTCGGCGGGGCGCTTTAAACCCCGGGTTGTTCTGGCACTGGCCATCGGTGATGAAGGCAGGATAACCGGTAATTTCGTTATAAAGGGATTGACCGTTTTTGCAAATCCTTATTCCGAGGAGCGACTGACCGGCGCTATGCTGGACGATATACGTCCTGAAGTCATATTTCCTGCAAATAAATCACTGCAGGAAGCCCTGGCATTAGCCATTTCAAATAAAAGATGATAGCTTTCATTCTGAAAGTTTATTCCTTTGCATCGCGAGTTAAGACGTCCGGGATGATGGGGAAGTTCAGAAACTGAAAGGATCTCTTTATGAAACCGATACAGCGTCAGGCACAAATCCTTGAATATCTGCAGCAAAACGGCCGTACCACTGTAGATGCGCTTATTGCCCACTTCAATACGACCGGGACCACTATTCGAAAAGATCTCACGCGGCTCCAGCAGGAAGGGGCAGTAATCCGGACTTACGGCGGCGTGATGCTAAACCGCGATGAAGGAGATCAGCCTATTGACAGAAAAACGCTCATCAACACGCAAAAGAAAAAGCGGATCGCCGCGTGCGCAGCGTCACTTATCAGCGAAGGTGACTCGCTTATCTTTGATGCCGGCAGTACGGTACTGCAGATGGTGCCGTATCTTACGCGCTTCAACAATATCACCGTGATGACAAACAGCCTGAGCATCGTGAATGAGCTGGTTGAGCTGGATAACGATCAGGTCATTCTTATGCCCGGTGGCACCTATCGCGGCACGTCAGCGTCATTCCATGGCAGCCTGGCAGAATCTGCCTTCAGTCACTTCAGTTTCGACACACTATTTATAGGCGCTGACGGCGTGGATATGACTGCTGGCGTGACGACGTTTAATGAGGTGTTTGCCGTCAGCCAGGCCATGTGCCGGGCCGCCAAGAAAATCGTATTGCTGGTGGATTCGTCCAAATTTGGCCGCCGCAGCCCGAACGTGGTGTGCAGCCTTGACGCTGTCGACGTGCTAATCACCGACAGCGATATTACTGATGACACCGTTGCGCAGCTTCAGGAAAAAGGCATCGAAGTTATCATCGCCGGAGAAGAGTAGTTCATGAATAACATAATACTGGATACTGCCCGCGAGACGATTGAAACGGAACTGCATGAAGCGTCCCGCCTGACAGAGCGACTGAATGATGACTTTTTGCAGGCCTGTGAGCGTATCCATGCCTGCAGCGGGAAAGTTATCGTCAGCGGGATGGGGAAGTCAGGGCATATCGGCCGTAAAATTGCGGCTACGCTGGCCAGCACGGGCACGCCGGCCTTTTATGTTCATCCCGCCGAGGCACTCTGCAGGCAGTCTTGGTACGCGGCTGCTGTGCCGGGTCGGCGATATTATGCGTACGGAGGCGAAGATCCCCCTGGTAAGTAAGTCTGCGACCGTTCATGACGCTCTGTTTGAGCTGACGCGTACCGGGCTGGGCCTTGTCGCTATAATAAACGAAGACCGCAGGCTGTCGGGAATATTTACTGACGGTGATTTGCGTCGATGGCTGCTGAAAGGCGGAACGCTCAGTGCGGCGGTTCAGGATGCAATGACCTCGCCCGGCTTTACATTATCGGCCGGTCAGTATGCGGCTGAAGCGCTGGCTTTATTTCAGGAACGTAAAATATCCGCTGCTCCTGTAATTTCTGCGACCGGCGAGGTTAATGGTGCAATCAACGCCCACGATATCAGGGATGCGGGCATCTGATTAAAAACAAAGCAAGTTGGCACCTGCCCAAACCTTCCCATCAAGCGCATCACACAAGTCAATAACGCAGTGCTCTCATCATTTCTATTATCGCTACGCTACCTTATAAAGGCTGCCGCACAGCCTTTATAATTTAACTGAAGCGCTTATTCCAGTGCAGCAAGGATCGCGGCTTCCATTTTCTCTGGGGTAGAGATCGGTGCAAAACGCTTAAGTGGTTTGCCGTCGCGTCCGATCAGGAACTTAGTAAAGTTCCATTTGATTCGCCCACCCAGCACGCCGGGCAATTCGGCTTTCAGGTAACGAAACACCGGGTGCGCCAGGGCGCCGTTGACCGCCACTTTCTCAAACATCGGAAAGCTCACGCCATAGTTGATGTGGCAGGTCTGCGCGATGTCGTCAGCACTGCCGGGTTCCTGCTTACCAAACTGATTGCAGGGAAAACCCAGCACCACCAGCCCTTGGGCGGCGTACCGCTTATAGAGCGATTCAAGGCCCGCGTACTGTGGCGTAAAGCCACAATGGCTGGCGGTATTGACCACGAGCACCAGCTTGCCAGCGTAGTCGGCCATAGGGATCGGCTGGCCACTCAGGCTGGTGGCGGTAAGTTGGTAAAACATGGTCATATCGACATCCTCAGAATACTCATATTGCAGATGGCTTGTGTAAGACAGGATAGTTGCCCGTCGAGCAGAATGGCATATTTTTCACGTCTGTTTCCGCCACGCAGGGGACGCAAGGCCCGCATCTGATATGCATATAGTGAACGCTGGGCGACACTATCCGCATTGATATCATGCTGCCCGCTGAACCCTCAGCCAGAGCCTGTCGGCAATATAAGCCCGGTTACGACAGAGCAGAAGTGGCAGCCAGCAGGCTGCCAGTATTGATTTACCAGTTCTGCTTCGTAGGGGAGACAATAAGATCGTTGACCGTGACATTCTCAGGCTGGTTAAGGGCGTAGACAACCGCATTTGCTACATCCTGCGGGCTGATAGCAATTTTGGTCAGTTCCTGTGCCGCCTTACGCCCCTGCGGATCGCTCACCTTGTCAGCCCATCCCGTGTTAATAACGCCCGGGCTGATGGTATTTACCCTGATGCCCTTATTCACGCCCAGATCCTTACGCATAGATTCCGTCATGGCGTGGACAAAGAATTTGGTCGAACTGTACACGCCCGCGCCGGCGTCAACCTGGTGGCCCGCGACAGAAGCCATGTTCAGGATCTGTCCGGCACTTTTGTCGAGCATAACCGGGAGGACGGACGCAATCGCGTTCAGATACCCTTTGATGTTTACGTCGACCATCTTGTTCCAGTCGTCCCACGCGATGTCGCTCCAGGCTGAAAACAGCATCAGTCCGGCGTTGTTAATCAGGATATCAACAGTACCGAAGGTTTCAGTAGCATGCTTGACCAGCGCCTTTGTATCTTCCAGACGTGTCACATCCGTCACCAGACCGGAAGCATGGCCGCCAGCGGACTCAATATCCTTTACCAGCTTATCAAGGCCGCTTTGATCCAGCGCGGCCGCAACAATATTCACGCCATGACGCGCAAGTTCCATCGCGGTTGCGGCGCCAATGCCCGATGACGCGCCAGTAATAACAGCCGTTTTGTTCTGCAAATAATTCATTTTCTTATCCTTCCCTGTCAGGAACAGGCAGCGGGAAGATCCCGCCGCTTTTATTGATCAGTAATTTCCTTGCGGCCAGTCGGTGTAACCTTTCGCGCCGCCGCCGTAATAGGCTTCTTTTGGCGCGATGGTCAGCCCGGCGCCATAACGCAGTCGCTTAACCAGGTCCGGGTTAGAAATGAACAGACGACCGAAAGCGACGGCATCGATAAGCCCGGCATTGCGGCGGCTGATGGCCATCTCCAGGTCATAGTTATTGTTCCCGATAAACAGACCGTCGAACTGCGCGCTCAGTGCATCCATATCCACGTCAGAAGGCACCTCGCGGGAGGTTGCCGTTGCACCTTCAACAAAGTGCAGATAGGCCAGCTTAAAGCGGTTCAGCTGCTGGATCAGATAGCCATACATTGCCATTACGTTACTGTCCGGCGGCGTGTTGCCTGCGTCAGGGGTAACCGGTGACAGGCGAATGCCCACGCGATCGTTGCCCCAGATATTAACAATCGCTTCAGTGACTTCCAGCGTCAGGCGCGCGCGGTTTTCAATCGAGCCGCCCCAGGCGTCGGTGCGATGATTAGTTGAATCACGCAGGAACTGATCGAGCAGGTAGCTGTTTGCAGAATGCACTTCCACGCCGTCAAACCCTGCGCGAAGGGCGTTTTTTGCGGCGTGTTTGTATTGCTCAATAATGCCCGGAATTTCGCTGGTTTCGAGCGCGCGCGGCGTCGAAACCGGCACGAAGCCATTGACGGTATACGTCTGGCCTTCAGCCTTGATAGCAGAAGGCGCAACCGGACGCTCGCCGTTGGGTTGCAGCTCAACGCTGGAAAAGCGGCCTACGTGCCAGAGCTGGCAGACAATTTTTCCACCTTCTGCATGAACGGCGTCAGTGACTTTTTTCCAGCCAGCCACCTGTTCTTCGCTCCAGATCCCTGGCGTTGCTGCATAGCCGCGGCCCTGAGCTGAGATGTTTGTGGCTTCTGAAATAATCAGTCCGGCACTGGCGCGCTGGGCGTAGTAGGTTGCATGTAACTCATTCGGTACGCCATCTTCACCGTAGCGGCTGCGGGTTACCGGCGCCATAATAATACGGTTAGCCAGCTGAAATTTCCCCATAGTCACGGGAGAGAAAAGATCGGTTCGGGTACTGTTGTCAGTCATGGTTACTCCTGAATAATTGACCGGTCGTCTAGTAAATTGGCAGAAAAAAAGGCGGCTACGCGAGCAGCCGCTTTGTTGCACTCATTGCTTTGTCGAACGCCTGTTCGGGCACGTGAATTTTTGCCATCAGCGAAGCGCCCAGCCAGAGCTGGTAAAGCTCTTCAGCAAGGGCCTCTGCATCCCTGTTGGCTGAGAGGGAGCCATCGTTTTGCCCCTGTTGTATGCACGCCGTAATCCTGCCGATAATTTCAAGGGTTCCTTTTGCCAGAACGCTTCGCATGCTGTCGTATTGATCGCAGACTTCTGCTCCAAGCTTGACGACAAGACATTTGCTTTCCGGCAGGTCAGCCCCCTGGGTCGCCTTCCAGAACGCAAAGTAGCGCAGCAGCCGTTCTCTGGCGGGTTCGCTGCCGCGTAGCTGCTCTTCAACCTGAACGAGATAATGGGTGAAGTAATGTTCCAGCAGGGCTTCAGCAAACTCTTCCTTGGACCGGAAGTAGTAATAGAACGAGCCTTTAGGAATGCCGGCGGCTTTGACGATCTCAGCCAGGCCGACGGCGCTGTAGCCTTTATGTGTGATAAGCGTCCGGGCAACATCAATGATGTGCTGACGCACGTTTGTCGCTTGTTTTTTCATAGTCCGATCAGCATAACGTTAAAATTGACCGGTCGTCTAGTGCGGCAGGGTACATTTTGTGCGATCGCTATTTTTGGCATGGCAACAAACGCGACGCATATTGCCCGGTCGCCCTGAGGCTTGCCGGTGTGGCACCGTCTTTCGCCTCGATCGACATGCCTTCCAGGAGCGTATTCAGGACAGTAGCCAGTGCAGCGGTGGCGGTATCGGTCGGCAGCTGTTGCTCACGTACGGCTCGGCGCAGTCGCTTTTCAAACAGGTCTTTCCCTTCCTGCCTGAGCACGCTCACGGCCTCTACAACGTCAGAGGATTCCTGAGAGACGTTGATGGCCGCAAGAACGACCATGCAGCCGCAGGGAGCGGAAGGCGAAAGCAGAATGTCAGCCGCTTCGCTGAAGAATTTATCAATTGCCTGCGTGATATCCGGCTCCTCTTCAAGCCGCTCCCAGGTTGCCTTCCAGTAAACCTTTTCATAATAGCTTACGGCCTCCAGAAAAAGTTTCGCCTTGTTACCAAAGGCGGAGTAAAGGCTGGGCGGATTGATTTCCATGGCAGCGCAGAGTTCGGCAACCGAGGCCGGCTCAAACCCTTTACGCCAGAAGATGTCCAGCGCCCTGAGCAGGGCCCTGTCACGATCGAAGCTGCGCGGGCGGCCTTTGGGCTTTTCACCACTGACACCTGCGTTTTTCGTTTTCACGTCGGGCATATAACCATTCTCTTGACATATTACATAGCGGTCACTATACAATAGGAATATTATATAGTGGTCACTACATAATTGTGTAGGGCCCATGTCAGAACTCGCTTTTGCAGCGACGCTGATTTTTTCCCGGCTTCCCGGCTGACCAGTAGGGCAGCTTCAGCGCCGAAGACTTTTTACAGCGCGGCGATGTGCTGACTGGCATGGCTATCATTGCTGCTGTTCGTCATAAAAAAGCGATTGAACCGAATCACGGGTATCCGTACGGATGACCGACACAACACTACCGGAGACAGATGCTATGACCGACGCAACCTACGTGCAGGAATATAACGCCATTGTGGACGTACTCAGCCAGTACAACGAAGGCGGAAAGCAGGCAAAAAGTGAGATCATGAAGCCCGCCTTCAGCGAGCGGGCCACGATTTTTGGCGTTGACGGCGATGCAAATCTTACAGGCGGGCCGATTCAGGGCCTTTTCGACACCATCGATAGCGCGTTCCGCCCTTCACCGGAGGCGAAGGCCGCCATCTTACGCGTTGACATCGTGGGCACGGCGGCAAGCGCGCGTATCGATACCGACGATATTTCAGGCTTTCGCTTCACGGACTTTTTCAACCTGCTGAAGGTCAACGGACGCTGGACGGTGGTGAGCAAAATTTACCATACCCACGCCGCTTCCTGATCTCAGCCAATCTTCCACATTCGTCGTGTCTGTCCGCCAGGCGCGGCGAAACCCATAAGGAAAAAACTGAGCCAGGATCTGTCGACAACCTCTATAAATTCGTCCGTGAAAACGGCAGTACGCCAGAGACAGAAAAGCATCTGAATGTGCTGACCATCCCCCCAACAGCTAATGTACTGCCGCATTAGTTTTCGCAGGTGACGCAGAACCTCAGGCTGCCTTACATAACGTAACGATGCCGGGAAAAGTCGAAAATCCCTACGCGTTGTATAATTCAGGCATAACGCGACAGTTGCAGGCTGTATGGCCGTTTAATCAAGCAATATTCATTAAAGGTTATGGGCGAATTAGCCGATAAACGCAGTCTACTGCTTCTGACCTTGAGTTTTGCCATAGATAATTTCCCGCTCCGGCAGGTGAAATGGCACCGTAGAAACTGCGGCATCAGCCAACAACGGATCCGACCACCATGAACACTGTGATCAAACCTACTCTTTCCGCCGTTTGGTCCACAGACGCCCAGGGCATTTGCATCACCAGTCAGGAAAGCCCTGCTGGCCTTATACCCACGCTGGAAGGCGTAACGCTAAGTGCATGGCTGAGGCTCGCACAGGCTGATGATGATGCGCAGATCGCGCTGCAGCTGACTGCGGCGTTGGAATGCGTCACGCCTTTTCATATCGAAGTGCCAATCCGTTGTCTGGATGGCACGACACGCTGTGTGATTGTTTCAGGCCTGCCTGACTGTCCACCCAATGTTCCTTGCCTGCAATATAGCGGCTTCATTTTTGATATAACCGGGCAGCGCAAAGCCCTGGAGGAAGCGCTGCGCACGGCGGCGGAATACCGTCTGTTAATTGAAAACAGCACTGACCTGATCGCCCATTGCGACGCAGACGGCAGGTACGTTTCAATCTCGCCTTCTTACAGCAAAATGATCGGTTGGTCAGCCGATGAGATGAAAGGTCAACCGGTGGTGGATTTCCTGCACCCCGATGACCGGGCATCCGCTACGGATGCACTGGTATTCCTTTTCAACGGTGGCGTGCGGTCGGATGTGGTCGAGGTGCGTAAGCGGCATCGCGACGGTCACTACATTACGCTTGGCACCAAGGCCTGCGGCGTCAGCGACCCTTCCACCGGCAAGAACATCGGTGCCGTGCTGGTTTCGCGGGATATTACTCATGATAAAGAGCGGATCCGCAAGCTCGAAAAACTGGCCACCCGCGACACGTTAACCGGGTTGCCTAATCGGGCCTGGATCAACGACCGGGTGAGCCACATGCTTGCGCAGGAAAAAGATCTGGCCTATACCACCGTCCTGTTTATCGATTTGAACGGGTTCAAGGCGGTCAATGATTCGATGGGGCATGCAGTAGGGGATGTTTTGCTACAGCTGGTAAGCGAGCGGCTACGGCGCTGTATGCGCCCTGGCGATGCGGTGGCGCGTCTGGGCGGGGATGAGTTTGTGGTAGCCGCGAAATGTACCAACCGCAAGGCGGCATCTGCCATCGCCCGGCGCATTATTAACAGCCTGAAAGAGCCATTTGCTATCAATAGCACAGAAGTACGCATTGGGGCGTCTGTTGGCATTAGCCTCGCACGGTTCGGGGCGGCATCGGCCAACATGCTGTTTGAAAATGCCGATAAAGCGATGTACCAGGCGAAAGCACGACAGGATGGGTCATATCAGTTTTTCGAGCCTGCGGCGCAGCCGTTACGTCATTAGCATAGCGTTGGCTCTGTTCTGCGATCTCTTGTGGTGTCTGCCTGGCATAAAGCCGGCGCCTGAAAGCGAGAAGCGGAAGCACAGCTGCCCGAATGCTTGTGCCGCGCCCTGACGGGCACTGTACGTCCAACTCTCTGTTTTCAGAAAAAAACGCAATTAGTTATCGACTTCCCGGGCCGTCAAGCAGCGGATCGGCCAGTGTTGCCCTGGTTTTAGGCAGGCACTGCGGATAGTTTTGCTGAATAAACTCAATCATCTTTTCCCGCACGTGGCAGCGTAAATCAAAGGCCATGGGGGAGTTTTGTGCCGTCATCAATAATCTGATGGTCATGGTTCTGTCATCAGTATCCGTTACCTGCAGCACCTGAGTTTCCTGATCCCAGAGCTTTGTTTCACTGAGGATTTTTTCGAAATGCTGACGCAGAGGTTCTAACGGCATGGAGTAGTCAAGGTAAAGGAAAACAGTGCCTAATATTTGGGCGTTGTTACGCGTCCAGTTCTGGAAGGCGTTTTCTGTAAAGTAGGTGATGGGCAGAACCAGCCGGCGCAGATCCCAGATACGCACCACCACATACGTCAGGTTTATCTCCTCAATCCAGCCCCATTCTTTTTCAACCACTACAGCATCATCAATTTTAATCGGTTGGGTGAAGGCTATCTGAATACCGGCAAACAGGTTAACGAGCGACTTTTGCAGGGCAAAGCCAATTATTATTCCGGCCACCCCGGCACCGGCCAGAATTGTGGTGCCGAATTTTCGCACGCCGGGGAAGCTGAGCAGGATCAGTGAAACACACAGCGTCACGAGCAGGACGATAGCGACCTTTTTTACATATATTATCTGCGTACGGATTTTACGGGCACGAAGATTATTAGAAAGATTAATGTCATAGCGGATAAAAAGCATATCCTGCACGACATTAGTCAAACGAATCAGGATAGAACAAAGCGAAAGTATAATGAAGGTATTAATAATCGTTGTAATAAGATCAAGATAGTGCGGGTGAATATTAATATAATTAAGCCCGACGTTGATTAACATCAGCGGGATGAAAAGAAAAATTGATCCGCGAAGATGCTTTTCAAGGGATTTAAATAATTTCCTGTCACGATTCTGCCAGTAGCGGATGAACCTGAGAATGATAAATCGCGCAACGGCCCCCGCAGCGAAAGAGAGCGTGACGAGCAATAAAGCAGGCACCCACGATGGCGCGCCAGATAACTCATCGAATAGTAATGGCATTCTTTTCCCTTATATCCAGCAACAACCACAGGCTGTCAGCGAAGTCATAAACATCCAGTAACCGCTGTCTTCACGGTTATCTGCAGCGTAAATGGTTTACGCAGATGAGTTTATGAAAAATTCTGTTAACTGACGCAGTAAACGTAAAAAAATCGGACAAAACCGATAATTCAGATGAGTTTTTTATTTAATTAATTGAAATTTATAATAATTTTTATTTATCAGCCAGTAAGCCGGGCGACCATGCCTGTATCGTATAGATCTTGAGCGGTGGCCTGACGGAAGGAGGCTCACCAGAAGCATAGCGTCAGATCGCCGCCGGATTCGATAAGCAAAACCAGCCTTCGCGATAATTCAGACGAGCGTGGCAGCCGTAGAGAAGGAAGAGCAGGTATGTCCGGGCAATACTGAAAGCGATGAAAGGGAATGATAATCAGCCGCTAGCATGTTCGGGCGTGAGCGTTCTCTGAATGTTCAGGCTTCGCTTTGCGCATAACCTGCCTGAACGCGCCGGGCGGCATACCGTACTGTCGGCTGAATGCCCGCGTAAACGTCTGCTGCGACTCAAAATCATAGCGCAGGGCGATAGTTATAATTCGCTGGTCGCCGCTGATAAGCTCATCAGCGGCGGCCTTCATCCTTTCCAGACGAATAAAAGCACCCAGGCTGATACCGGCGTAGCGCACAAAGCACCGGTTCAGATACCACTTTGAATAACCGTAGCGGGCCGCCACCTCCTGAACGGTGACTTTTCTGGTTAAGTTTTCTCTTATCCAACATACCAGCCCCGTAAAAAATACGTCGTCCGACAGCATATTGTTATTCCCGCTGGCTGCCCAGGTTTGATAAATATCGATACGAGCCTGCACGGGCAGGTACGCAATGAGGCACGGCATGGAAACGCTTATGCGCAGAAAGCATCAGAATGTATAGGTAAAGCCGACCGTGCCCGTTGCTTCATTGCGCCGGGAAACAACAGGGCTGTCGGCTACGCGATCGCCAAGCCAGGTATAGCCCGCGCTGATAAGCGTTCCCCAGTGAGGATCAAACTGGTGGCTCCAGATCAGAGAGGTTGCAATACCGTAAAAACCGCCCGGCGCGCGGTAGCGCGTAAACCTGCTGCGCTGGCTCTGCGCCTGACTGACGCCGTACCAGGTATTCATATAGCGGGCATCGCCAAATAATGCCGCGGTTTGCAACGCGACGGTATCGCTTTCACTCTGCACCGGCAGAAGGGTCAGGGATGCCTGATAATTGACGCCCTGATCGTCACTGAACGGCAGAACCGCTTTGCCCTCGGCGCTGAGCCATGGCGTGACCTGCCAGCCGATGGCCAGCGCTGTATTGACCGTGGGATCGATTTTGCCCATGCCCTTCAGCCTCTTACCGCCGTCACGCCAGTCTGAATTTTTGTCATCTCGTCCGAGGTTGTAGCCCAGCGTATGTTCCAGGTAGAGTCCACTGTTGCTTTGTAAATCGTAGCCAATGCCTTTTTGAGCATCCGCAAAGAAGGCACCGTGTCGGGCCTGGAAAACCGGAACCGGCTGAAGGCGGGTTTGATCCGAGCCGCTGTAGCGGGGCGCAGACTGTGCGCCGACGCCGACGGTCACGCTATTTTGGGCATCACCGCTGTCCGCGCGGGCCGTCGCTGAAGTTGTCAGGGCCAGACCGGCCATATACAGCAGTGCTTTTCTGGTTATCATCACCTTACCTCTTATGGGTTCATTCCACTTTGCCGATACACCCGTATCGACAACCCGGAGTATCCTGTGGGTGTGTCAATAAACGGCCAGGGAATTGTGAAGAAAGTGTCAAGGTGAACCATGCAAAACAAAAAAATTCTTATTATTGAGGACGACGCAGATGCGGTTGAGGTGCTTGAAGCCTATTTACGCCGCGAAAACTACGAAGTTCGCGCGGCCGGGGACGGGGTGTCGGGCCTGGAAATAGCCGGGCGCTGGCACCCTGATCTGATCCTGCTGGACGTGATGCTGCCGGGTCTTAACGGTACGGAGGTATTGGCAAAAATCAGGCGCAGCAGTGACGTTCCTGTGATTATGGTAACGGCCATCGGCGACATGCCCGATCGCATCGGCGCGCTGCGCTACGGTGCCGACGACTACGTGGTCAAGCCCTACCATCCCGGAGAGGTTGTGGCGCGCGTGCAGGCCGTGCTGCGGCGAAGTCAGCCAGCGGCTCAGCAAGAGGAGGTGCTGCGCTGGCAGGCGCTGGAGGTTCATACTTCGGCCATGACCGTAACCGTTACGCGCGGTATTGATGATCTAATCAACGTGGACGTGACCCCAACCGAGTTTTTATTACTGGTGACGATGATGCGCGCCCCGGTTCGTGCGCTCAGCCGTCAGTTTTTACTGGAGCGGTGCCTGCCTGAAAGCGACGCGCTTGAACGCGTGGTCGATACACATATCTACAACTTGCGCAAAAAACTTGAGGCGGCCGGCATGAAAGAGGTTCTTCTTAACGTACGCGGCGTCGGCTACAGGTTCCGGCAGCCATGAAAAATCCACAGCTGCAAACCCTGTGGCGTTGGATCTGCGTTCGCATTCTGACGCTTGCCATCGGTACCGTTGTCCTGATAGCGCTGTGCATGTGGCTGCGCTTTACGCTTCAGTATCTCTGGATCACCTGGCATATGCCCCACGCGATACTGCAGGAATTCCTGGTTCTGCGTGAAAACCCTAATCTTAATCCGGCGCGTTTTCATCAGATCATTGATAGCTGGTGGGGTATCGGCTATTCCGATCCCTCCATCGCCTCTTCGGACTGGATCACCGTCGGCGTCCTGGTGCTGGTGACGATTCCATTCATTGCCTGGTTCGGGCTGCGCCATGCCCGCCCGTTGTCGGCTCAGTTCAGCCAGCTCAGAGGCGCAGCTGAACAGGTAACGGAAGGTGACTTCGGTGCGCAGGCTGCGCTGACGCCGTCGGCACCAGCAGAACTGGTGCAGTTCGCACAAAACTTCAACGCCATGACGCGCCAGCTTGCGCGTTATGAAAAAGAGCTTCGCGCCTCACATGTCGCTATGGCGCATGAGCTGCGCTCCCCGCTGACCGCAGCCATGGTTCGGCTACAGGCGCTGCTTGACGGCGTGTTCAGCGCGGATGGGCGACAGCTTGCCATGATCATGGGCCAGCTGAACTGCCTGCGTAGGCTGATTGATGAACTGCAGCTGCTTTCACTGGCGGACGCCGGGCAGCTTAGCCTGGAAAGGGTTCGCTGCTGTCCGTCCGAGATCCTGCGCTATCGCCTGCAGTGGATAAAATCCCAGCTTGATGAAGCAGGCATTTATCCGGTTGCCGAACTGGCTGAAAAAACGCTGCTTAACGTCGATCCGTTTCGTCTGGGGCAGGTTTTTACCGTCCTGCTGGAAAATGCGCTGCGCTATGCGGGTTCCGGCACCAGCCTGTATCTGAGCAGCCGCAGCACAGACGGGCATTATGAGATTATTTTTCAGGACAAAGGGCCCGGCGTGCCGCCGGCGTTTCTTGAAGTCATGTTTGAGCGCTTTACGCGCGGAGAGGCCTCACGGGCACGGCATTCTGGCGGGAGCGGGCTGGGCCTTTCAATTGCACGCGCTATCTGTCAGGCGCACGGCGGAACGCTGGACGCCACGCTGCCGCCTGAGGGCGGATTAAGAATGCGGATCGTGCTGCCTCACGATGCATAACGGTTGCTGAGGGTCTTGACACTCCCTTGATGGAATGTGGCCGGGTTCTTGATAATGGCGAGGTTTAATGGCGCAAAACTCAATTGAGGAACTGCGCCATGTCAGACAACCTTCCAGGCCTGATAAAACAGGGGGCCTGGCAACTGCTGGATCTGCGACATCATAGTGTCTTACTGCTGCTCGGCCTTGTGCTGATGGCTGTTATGCTGACCGGCTGCGATCGGCAAAAACAACAAAATCCACCCGCACCGCGTCCGGTTGAATGGATGACGATCGGCCCGCGCACGGCTCCTGCTCAGCAGACGCTGACCGGTGAAGTCCGCGCGCATGATGAAACCTCCCTGAGTTTCAGGCTGGAGGGCCGCATACTGACGCGCAGTGCCGACGTCGGGAGCCGGTTCAGCCAGGGCGACACGCTGGCCGTGCTGGACAGTCCGGCGGCGCTGAACCAGGTTATCAGCGCGCAGGCTGATGTCAGCAGCAGCCGGGCCGCAGAAAAAGTGGCGCTGCTTAATCTGCATCGAATGCGTCTTCTGATGCCGTCCGGTGCTATCGCTCGTGCTCAGCTGGATACGGCCACGGCTGACTGGCAGGCGGCGCTTTCGCGCACGCAGAGCAGCGAGGCGGCGCTGAAAAATGCGAAGGAAAACCTGCGCTGGACGGCCCTTACCGCGCCTGCCAGCGGCGTAGTGACGGGCGTCAGCGCATCAGCAGGGCAGGTTGTCAGCGCCGGAGAGACGGTATTTACCGTTGCCGCTGGCAATGGCCGCGACGTCGTGTTTGACGTTGCCAGTCCCGCAATGGTATCCCGCCAGCCCGGTGCCGTTTTTCACCTTGCGCTGCTGCGGGATCCGACCGTAAGCGCGCTGGGGCATCTGCGCGATATCAGTCCGCAGGCCGATCCGCAAACGCGAAGCTGGCGAGTGCGGGTCACGCTGGATAATCCACCGCCCGATATGGCGATGGGCGCCAGCGTCACGGTCACGCTGCCAGCCGCAGAAACGGCAGCTGAGGCGGTTATGGTGCTTCCGGCGTCGGCCCTGACGCGCCAGGCAGGCGATCCCGCCGTATTTGTGCTGGATGCGGTTAACAACCGGGTCCGTCGGAGAGCCGTGCATATCGCAGGCTATTCGGCAGATTCCGTATTTATACGCGCCGGGATCGCGCCCGGGGAGCGGGTCGTTACGGCGGGCGTCAGAAGCCTGCGTGACGGCGAGCGCGTGGCCTGGAGCAAGGAGGATCAGGATGAAACAGAGCTTTAACCTTTCCGCCTGGGCGCTGAAGCAGCAGCAGTTAATTGCCTTCCTGATGCTGCTCATTATGGCTGCGGGCATCATAAGCTATGAGCAGCTTTCGCGGACTGAAGATCCCGCATTTACCATCAAAACGGCGGTGGTTTCTGCCCAATGGCCGGGCGCGAACCTCAGCGATACGGTCAGGCTGGTGACCGACACGCTGGAGAAAAAACTGCAGGAGATCCCCCGGCTTGACTACGTCCAGAGCGAGACGCACGCCGGGCGCAGCGTTATCTTTATAAACCTTCGCGATGATACGCCCCCTGCGCAGGTTGCCGACATCTGGTATCAGGTACGTAAAAAAATGCAGGATGCCGCCCCTTCTTTACCGCAGGGCGTGCAGGGGCCTGCCGTCAACGATGATTTTGAAGACACCTTCGGCACTATTTACGGGTTTACCGCAGAGGGTTTTTCCATGCGGGAATTAAGAGATCGGGTGGACAACATTCGCCGGGATCTGATGAGCCTGCCGGACGTGGGTAAAATTCAGCTGCTGGGCGAGCAGGAAGAGCAGCTGGTGGTGGCCTTTTCACCGCGTAAGCTGTCATCGATGGGGCTGGATTTACAGCAGGTCGCTGAGGCGCTTCGCGCGCAGAACGTGGTAGAGCCAGCGGGTACCGTGCGTACGGCCGATGACACTATAGCACTGCGAGTCAGCGGGGCTTTCAAAAACGAAGAGAGCCTGCGCACGGTGACGCTGCGGGTAAACGGACGCTATATCCCTCTTACAGCGATTGCCGCCGTCGTGCGCAGACCTACAGAGCCGCCTGCGCCGCTTTATCGCGTCAACGGACAGCCTGCGATCGGGCTCGCCGTCTCGATGGCGCAGACCGGGAATATGCTTGCTTTCGGCCAGGCGCTGCGCGCGCGCATGGCAGGCGAGGCCGAACGGCTGCCGCACGGTATTGAGATGACGCGTATTGCCGATCAGTCCGCCGTGGTGGATGAGGCCGTCAGCGGATTTATGCACGTGCTCGTAGAGGCAGTGATCATCGTGCTGGCCGTGTCTTTTGTTTCACTGGGCCTGCGTGCCGGCCTGGTGGTGGCGGCAGCAATCCCGCTGGTGCTGGCTATGACATTTATCTGTATGCACCTTGCCGGTATTGGGCTACAGCGGATCTCGCTCGGCGCGCTGATTATCGCCCTGGGGCTGCTGGTTGACGATGCAATGATAACGGTGGAAACCATGGTGGCCAGGCTTGAAGCCGGCGATTCACGCGCCAGCGCGGCAACCTATGCGTTCACCTCTACGGCGTTTCCGATGCTGACCGGTACGCTGGTCATGATTGCCGGTTTTATTCCGGTCGGCTTTGCCGCCTCAAGCGCGGGAGAATACTGCTATACCCTGTTTGCCGTGGTGCTGATTGCGCTTATCAGCTCATGGATAGTGGCCGTGCTGTTTTCACCGTTGACCGGCAGCTGGCTGCTGCCGGGCACCCGGCAGAAACACGCCGCCGGTCCTGGTCGCCTCGGCGGGCTTTATCGCCGCCTGCTCGCCCGCGTTCTGCAACACCGGCTTCTGACGCTTGGCCTCGCGCTACTGGCGCTGCTGCTGGCAGGTGCGGGTATGACCCGGATGCAGGGCGAGTTTTTCCCGGCCTCGGATCGGCCCGAGCTTCTGGTCAGCCTGTCTTTGCCAGCGAATGCCTCTCAGGAGGCGACCCTACGTCAGACAGAGCGGCTGGAACAAGCCGTATCAGCCAGCCGCGACGTTGACCACTACTCGTCTTACGTCGGCACCGGAGCAGTGCGCTTTTATCTGCCGATGGACGTTTTACTTGATGATGAAAATACCGCTCAGCTGGTGGTGGTGGCCAAAAGCCTGGCGGCCAGAGAAAGACTGCGGCGCTATCTTGATGGCGTGCTTGCGCGGGATTTTAGCGACATCACCACGCGGGTTGCTCCTCTTGAGCTGGGGCCGCCCATAGGCTGGCCCGTTCGCTACCGCGTCAGCGGGCCTGACTACCAGCAGGTCAGGGCGCAGGCAGAGCGACTGGCAGCAACGCTTGGCGCCTCTCCGCTGACGCGTGAGGTCAACCAGACGGCGGGCGAGCCTGAACGGGTTGTCACGCTGAAGGTGGATCAGTCGGCCGCGCGGGCAGCGGGCCTCTCTTCCGAGCTGATTGCCCGTTATCTGAACACGCTGTGGTCGGGAATGCTGATTACCACCGTGCGTGACAGGAACAGGCTGGTTGATGTCGTTCTCAAGGGCAACGATGAAGGGCGCCGTCTTGACAGCCTGTCCGGGTTGCTTCTGACAGCGCAAACGGGCGCGAAAATCCCGCTGGCGCAGGTGGCCACGCCGCAGTGGGGGCTTGAGGATCCCGTAATCTGGCGGCGTCAGCGCCTGCCGTTTATCACCGTGCAGACGGATCTTGCACCTGGTCTGCGCGCCGAAAGGGTATCGGCCGGGCTGAAGCCGGTTATTGACCGCTTCAGGGCCGGACTGCCGCTGGGTTACAGCCTCAGCGAGGACGGAGCCGTAGCCGAGTCCGACAAGGGCAACAGCTCTGTATTTGCTATTCTGCCGGTCACGCTGCTCTGTATGCTGGTGCTGCTGATGGTTCAGCTACAGCGCGTTTCCCGTATGCTTCTGGCGCTGCTGATGGCACCTTTTGGCCTGCCCGGAATCGTGCTGGCTATGCTGCCGACAGGCACGCCGATGGGCTTTGTGGCGCTGCTGGGCATCATTGCGCTTGCGGGCATGATTATCCGCAATGCGGTCATACTCATCACTGAGGCGGACAATAACCGGCGCTCAGGTATGCACTATAACGCCGCCATTCAGGCCGCTGCCTCTCACCGCGCCCGCCCAATCCTTCTGACGGCCAGCGCAGCCATCCTGGGCATGATCCCCATTTCCCGCCAGATTTTTTGGGGGCCAATGGCGCTGGCGATTATCGGCGGGCTGATCGTGGCGACGCTGGTGACGCTCACCGTTTTGCCGGCGGCCCTGAGTCTGGTGATGCAGACGGAAGCGCGCCGGGCCAGCCGGAAAAAATCTTCTGGCGCTGAAGCAGGATAGATAAAAGCTGGCCCTGTCCGGGCTTCTCTTTACGGACGGAGGCCAGCTTTCAGAACGGCGCTTTCCGGGAAACAGCGCTCTTCAGGGTCTGCAACTGACATCGGGTAATGCCCGAAACCCGATGGCGAATTTGGCTTATCGCAGCCTGTGCATGACGTACGCGCCACCGTTCAGGATCCCGATGCAGCTGAAGCCGGGCTTTTTGCCCGTTCGCTGTTCTTACCACTATGGCCGGGAGAAACGTCGACGACGGCATTCGCAGCGTTAGCGGGAAAGCGCAGCGTAAACCGATTGACGCCGTGCTCGCTGTTTACCTCACAGCTTCCCTGATGTAATCGCATAATGCTGCGCACGATAGACAATCCCAGCCCGCTGCTGCCCTGATGACGTGAGGTGTCAGCGCGCCAGAAACGGTCAAAAATGCGCGACTGGTACTCGGCGCTCAGCACCGGGCCATTGTTTTCCACTACCAGTTCGATGGCGTGCGGCTGCGCCTTGCTATAGACGTGGATTATGGTGTTACGCTCGCCATAGCTCAGCGCATTCGCTATCAGATTCGCCAGCGCGCGCTGCACCAGCAGCGGGTCGGCAGACAGTTCGCCATCCAGCCTTATCTCAAGCCGCATCGCCTTTTCTTCCGCCATATTGTCAAAATAGCTCTGCAATTTCTCACCAGGCTGCGCCAGATCGATGCGCTGAATAGCTATCGACTGGCTGGCATCCTCCGCCCTGGCAAGAAACAGCATGTTGTCGATCATCCTGGCGAGACGCTCCAGCTCTTCATAATTGGAGCCTAATAACGCCTGATAATCGCTGAGGCTGCGCGTCTGGCTCAGCGCCACTTCGGTCTGGCCGATCAGCGTACCGATCGGCGTGCGCAGCTCGTGCGCCATATCCGCAGCAACCTGGCTCAGCTGTTGGTAGCCGCCTTCAAGGCGACCGAGCATTTGGTTAAAAGCAGCGATAAGCGGCTGCAGTTCAGCCTGAGCCTGATCGGGCATACGGCGTGACAAATGACGCACATCGATCGCGTTCGCCTCGGTTGTCAGATGGCGGAGTGGGGATAAACCGCGCCGCACCAGCCAGACGCTTATGGCTGCCACCAGTAAAGCAGCCAACGATGTCGCCAGGATAATTTGATTACGGTAGCCGTGCAGCGTTTGCGTACGATTGCTCATCAGGCGACCGGTGACGATCTCAATCTGTCCGCTGCCGTCGCGCGTGGGCGTGAGTGCCGCCGCCGCGATAAAAGGCGTGCCGTCATCGCTGGCAAAGTGATGAACGGACGACAGCGTCAGCGGCTGGTCAGCGGCGACAGGCGTAATAACGGGAAGAGGACGCCGGCCGGGATTGACCGCAATCAGCGGTGGCTGGCCGGGAAAACGCAGCACCAGTAAAGACTCGGTGTTACCCAGCATATTGGCAAACAAACGCGGCTTCTGCTGGATTAGCGTAATGGCATCTTCATCGCGTAACAGCGTGCGGATCTGATCGATACGCGTCAGCAATGCGCCATCGTCGCGTAGCCCAATTTGTATGGCCAGCGAGTGATAAAGCGCAAGGCCAATAAGTGCAAAAATCGCCATCACCGTGGCGCTTAACATAAGCGACAGACGCGCCGCGAGAGAGTATTTTTTCACGGTTCTGCTTCGCAGCGATAGCCCACGCCGTGCACGGTATGGATCAACGGTTGGGCAAAGGGGCCATCAATTTTCTGCCGGAGGCGTTTTACCGCCACGTCCACCACGTTGGTATCGCTGTCAAAATTCATGTCCCACACGCGGGAAGCAATCAGGGTGCGGGTCAGCACTTCGCCAGGATGCAGCAGGAACAGATGCAGCAGGTTGAACTCCTTGTTGGTGAGATCGATACGCTGCCCGCCGCGCTCGACGCGGCGTTTAACAATATCGAGCTGCAAATCGGCCAGCGTCAGCACATCCGGCAGCTTTTGCAGGCTGCCGCGTCGCAGCTGCGTGCGGACGCGCGCCAGCAGCTCGGCGAACGAAAAGGGCTTGACCAGATAATCATCCGCGCCCAGCTCCAGTCCTTTAATACGGTCTTCCAACGTGCCTTTGGCCGTCAGGAAGATCACCGGCGTGTGGATCTGTTTATCGAGCGCCGTCATCACCTGCCAGCCATCCATACAGGGCATCATTACGTCGAGTAAAATCAAATCGTAATGATGCTCCTGCGCGTAAAACAGGCCGTCCTGGCCGTTTTCCGCCACGTCGACGATAAACCCCGCTTCCGTCAATCCTTTGCGCATGTATTCGCGTGCCTTGACTTCATCTTCAATCACTAAAATTTTCATGCGCTTCTCCCTGTGAACCCTGTTAAGGCAGTGCGTGCTGCGCGGCTTGCTCGATCAACCGCGCAACCTCATCAGGATGCGACTGATACACCGAGTGGCTGGCACCGGCAATTTCCACCGTATGGCTGTGTGCGCGTTTGGCGTACAGACGTTCCAGATCGGGGCTGATAATTTTGTCAGCTTTCGCCACCATGTACCAGCTGGGTCGCGTTTTCCATGCCGGATGGGGAATGTTGGCGGTGAACACTGCTGCGTTGGTCGGCATCTGCGCATGGGCTTCGAAATCGGCCTGGGCGGCAGGCAGGTCGGCAGCGAAATCGCCATGATAATATTCCGGGGCAATAGAGAGATAGCCATCGCTCGATTTTACAAACGGATGCGCGCTATTGGGGATTTTTTTGCCGTTATCGGCTTCGGTTTCGCCATTTTCCGGCACGTGCGCGGCAATATACACAAGACCAGCCACTTTATTGTCGTTGCCCACTTCACTGATAATCGCGCCGCCGTAGCTGTGGCCCACTAAAATCACCGGGCCGTTTTGCCGATCGAGAACGCGACGCGTCGCGGCCACGTCTTGCGCAAAGCTGGTCAGCGGTTCCTGCACCAGCGTCACGTTATAACCATCATGCGTCAGCCGATCGTACACCGCGCGCCAGCCCGCGCCGCCGACGAAAGCGCCGTGAACCAGCACAATATTCTTGACCGGCTGCGCCTGAGCCTGCGCCGTGCCGCCTGCGATTGCCACCAGCATACTCACTGCAAGAACAACTTTTTTCAGTTTCATGGTCGTGCTCCTGATTAGGAAAGTTCGTCTACAGGATAGGAAACCGGCGCTGACATCAGGGTGAGGGAGTGATGACAAAAAAATGACGCCGGAGGGAAGGGGATGTAGGTGATCTGGTACTGATTAACGGCAGAGGCAGATTCGCGCAAGGCTGAAATAGCGGTGACCTCTGACAGGCGTATGTCGCCGAAAGCCGTTGCGCTTATATAGCCTCGCGGGAAGCCGCATTTGCGGTGCGGCTCCCGTTAGCCTGCTGATAAAGACATAGCGAGTTTTCTTTGTCTGCTTTCATGCGACCCTTGGCCAGGTGAGGACGACTATCACTTAAAGCGGCCCCTTGACTTGCACACCAACGACCATCCTATAGAATTATTAATGATTCCTTTTAAAGTACATCCGTCTGATTAATTTTCATTCAAATATTTTCCGTATAACAATTAATTATTTAATACTTATCAATTGTTTATATCTCATCAGAGGATAGCCAGCCATGACTGAGCCAACCGCATCCGATCAATTGAAAAATCAGGACTTTGATACTTTCAGGGCAACCGTATTACCCCATCTCGATCAACTTCTTGCAGATAATCCGCCTCCCCCAGGGCAGACTTTTGACAGGGATAAAGCGGTGCATGACATGTACGATCTGGTAAATGGCCGCTATGACATTGAATCAGCAGAACCCGCCGCCGCCGCAGAGTTGGAACTTGACTCTGCACCAAATAAGACGGGCGTTAGTGAATGCACTATGTGGGAAATTACCGTCATCTGTGACGTCCTGTCTGTTGGGCTACAGTATTGCGGCATAGCGGGAGCACCGGCTCAACGGGCGGCGGCACAGATTGCCAGTCAGTTGAATGCAGCGCAGCTAAATGGCTTGCAGCTGTTACTTCAGGCGTTCCGTAATGCGCAGGGCGCGCGCGCGACAGGTCAGGCGGTTTTCAACCTGCTCAGCGCTATCTGGAAATTGACGGGTATTCGACAATTTCTCGGCGCGCTTGAAACAAATTTCGCCTGGTATAACTGGGTCATTATGGGCACTGTTATTTCAGCGCAGCTGGCCGCGCTTTTCTTAAGCGATGGGTTAGCATTTGTGGCAGAAATAGTCATCATGGGGGCATTTCTTACGCAGCTGGGACTGGATGTGGATCATATGTGTGAAGCTTGCGCCTGGGATTGATATAAAGCTGACGATGACATGCGCGCTTTAATCAGGTGGTGATGACCACTAAAGCGGCTTATACAGCCAATAAAACGACCGCCAGTATTAACCGGCGGTTCATCCCATTTATAGCCCGCAGGTTCAAGCCCACGATCCATACCGCTATGCACTTAACAGCACTTTACGGCTCGGCTGCCGCTAAACCTGTACGTACAGCACATATAACAAGCTCCGTGCCGATGGATTTTCCGCCAGCCCTGAGCACGGGGTTCCAATTTTTACCCATAAAGAACAATAGCCTTCGCTATCCTGTTAATTGAACTACACTAAAAAAGCCCGCCAGGCGGGTTTTTTTATGTCAACAGGCAGTAAAGAAGCTGTCTGTTTAGCTATTTTGTAGACATAAAAGCCAAAAATAGCGGGCCTTGCTGATTAATTACTTGTTTTTAAAAGTATTAATGCAATGTTTTTGTTTTTTCGCTAAGCATCATCCAGGCTTAACGGAAATAGCGTTAGCTCTTATGAGCATGACCGTCGTCGCCCCGACGACGAAAAAAGGGCGAGCGGGCCACGACGGTCTCTTAATTCACTCGTTATGACGGGAAAACCAGTGACGGCAACTATAACCAACGCGAAAGAATCACTGAGTCAGGAAAGCGAGCTGCGGGCGCTGCGCGACGCGCTGCATCAGCGTCTTGACCAGCTCCTGCCCGCGGGTGGCGAACGCGACCGGGTTGGCGCGGCGATGCGTGAAGGCGCACTGGCGCCAGGCAAACGTATTCGTCCTTTGCTGCTGCTGTTGGCGGCATACGACCTGGGCTGCGACAAAAATCATCCGGGACTGCTCGATCTCGCCTGTGCGGTGGAGATGGTTCATGCCGCTTCGCTGATGCTGGACGATATTCCCTGTATGGATAACGCGGCGCTGCGGCGCGGACGGCCCACTATCCATCGTCAGTTCGGCCAGGACGTGGCGATCCTCGCGGCAGTTGCGCTGCTCAGCAACGCTTTTGGCGTGGTGGCTGGCGCCGAAGGGCTGTCGGATGCCTGTCGTGCCCAGGCCGTGGCGGAGCTTTCCGCCGCCGTGGGTCTGCAAGGGCTGGTGCAGGGACAGTTCCGCGATCTTAACGAAGGCGCGACGGCGCGCAGCGAAGAAGCGATAGCCGATACCAACGACCTGAAAACCAGTATGCTATTTAGCGCCACGCTGCAAATAGCGGCGCTGGCGGCGGATGCAACGCCAGCCGTGCGCCAGAAGCTGGGCTGTTTCGCACGCGATCTGGGCCAGGCTTTTCAGCTGCTCGACGATCTGGCGGACGGCTGTAGCGGCACGGGGAAAGATATTAACAAGGACGCCGGAAAATCGACGCTGGTGGCGCTGCTGGGCGCCGAGGCGGTGCGCTCACGCCTGCACGAGCATCTGCACAGCGCCGATCAGCATCTCTCCGTCTGCCAGCATGGCCTGGCGACGCGGCGTTTTATGCATAGCTGGTTCAGCCAGCAGCTGGCGACCTTTAGCTAAGTATTCACAAACGGAGCGTGAATGAAGGACGCGAACCTTATACAGCGTAAGAACGATCATCTTGATATCGTACTCAACCCGGCTGCCGACGCCCGTAAAAGCCGCACCGGATTTGAACACTGGCACTTTGAGCACTGCGCGCTGCCCGAGCTGGATCTGGACAACATCGATCTCAGCACTACGCTGTTTGGCCGTCAGCTGCGCGCGCCGCTGCTGATCAGCTCGATGACCGGCGGCGCGGCCCGCGCCCGCGACATCAATCTTAATCTGGCTCGTACCGCGCAGACGCTGGGCCTGGCGATGGGCGTCGGCTCGCAGCGCGTGGCGCTGGAAAGCGACGTCAGCTTTGGCCTGACCAGCGAGCTGCGTGCGATAGCGCCGGATGTGCCGCTGTTGGCTAATCTTGGCGCGGCGCAGATCCACGGCCAGCGCGGGCTGGACTATGCCCGTCGCGCGGTGGATATGATCCAGGCGGATGCGCTGATTGTGCATCTTAACCCCTTGCAGGAAGCCCTACAGGAAGGCGGCGACCGCGACTGGCGCGGCGTGCTGGATGCTATCGCGCTGCTGGTGAAGCAGCTTGAGGTGCCGGTCGTGGTGAAAGAGGTCGGTGCGGGTATTTCACCCGCGGTGGCGCGCCGTCTGAGCGAGGCGGGCGTCGCGATGATTGACGTCGCGGGCGCTGGCGGCACCAGCTGGGCAGCGGTAGAGGCGGAAAGAGCGTCGCGCCCTGAAATGCGCGCCATGGCGATGGCGTTTGCCGACTGGGGCATTCCAACGGCCGACGCGCTGTGCAGCGTTCACGCCGCGCTGCCGACCCTGCCGCTGATCGCCTCCGGCGGTATCGCCAACGGTATCGACGTCGCAAAAGCGCTGGCGCTGGGCGCCGATCTGGTGGGGCAGGCAGCGGCGGTGCTCGCCAGCGCCAATGCCTCTTATGAGGCGACCGTCACGCACTTCCAGACCGTTATCGCCCAGCTCAGGATCGCCTGCTTCTGCACCGGCAGCGCCAGCCTGAGCGAACTGCGGCAGGCAAAGCTTTCCCGCAACAGGAGCGAAGCATGAGTCATTACGCCGTGGTTGCGCCGCCGCTGTACAGCCACTGGCAGGCTTTACAGGCGCTGGCGCAGGCGCTGATTGACCGGGGTCATCAGGTTACGTTTATTCATCAGGCGGAGGCGGGCGCGCTGCTCAACGATCCGCGCATCGCTTTTCAGCCCGTCGGTGAGGATTCCCATCCGCCCGGCAGCCTGGCCCGCACGCTCAGGCTGGCCGCTTCGCCTGCCGGCATGTCGCTGTTCGCGTTGATTAAAGATATGTCCCGCGCCACGGATATGCTGTGCCGCGAGCTGCCGCGCGTGTTAAAGCAGCTGCGGGTCGACGGGCTGATCGTCGATCAGATGGAGGCGGCTGGCGGACTGGTAGCGGAAGGCATGGCGCTGCCTTTTGTTTCCGTCGCCTGCGCGCTGCCGGTCAACCGCGAGCCGGGCATTCCGCTGCCGGTAATGTCGTTTGGCTACGGCACCGACCCGCGGGCGCAAAAGCTGTTTCGCACCAGCCAGCGCATCTATGACTGGATGATGCGCAGCCACGGCCGCGTGATTGCGCGCCACGCCGAGCGCTTTGGCCTGGCGCCGCGCACGGGGCTGCATGAATGTCTGTCGCCGCTGGCGCAGATTAGCCAGACCGTGCCCGCGCTGGATTTTCCGCGCCACGCGCTGCCGGCGCATTTTTACCAGGTCGGGCCGCTGCGTCCGACCACCACGGAACGGCGCTTCTGGCCGTTGCTCTCTTCGCGCCCCTTTGTTTTCGCCTCGCTGGGCACGTTACAGGGGCACCGCTTCCGCCTGTTCAAGACCATCGCTCGCGCCTGCCGTCGTCTGCATGTCCAGCTGCTGATCGCCCACTGCGGCGGCCTGACGCCCGGCCAGGAGGCGGAGCTGGAAGCCTGCGGCGCCTACTGGGTAACGGATTTTGCCGATCAGCTGAGCGTGTTGCAGCAGGCGCAGGCGGTGATCACTCACGGCGGCCTGAATACCGTGGCGGACGCCGTCAGCAGCTCGACGCCGATCCTGGCGGTGCCTGTCGCTTTCGATCAGCCCGGCGTTGCGTCTCGCGTTGTCTGGAATGGCCTGGGCCGTCGCGTTTCCCGTTTCGCCAGCAGCAAAACGATGGCGAAACAGCTGGCCGCGCTGCTGCAGGACAAAGGCTGTCACAGCAGGATGAAAGAGGCGCAGCGCCAGCTAAGTCAGGCAGGCGGCGCGCAAAGGGCGGCGGATATCGTAGAACAGGCGCTGGGTTCGCGTTCGGAAAGGATTAAGGCGACAGGATGACGAAATGGGATGTAATTCTGGTGGGCGGCGGGCTGGCCAACGGGCTGATAGCCTTGCGGCTGCGCCAGCGGCAGCCAGGGCTGAAGGTGCTGATGCTGGAGGCGGGCGCGCGCGCGGGCGGCAATCACACCTGGTCTTTTCATGAAGATGACTTAACGCCCGCGCAGCATGAATGGCTGCGTCCGCTGGTGGCGCACCGCTGGCAGGGCTACGAGGTGCGTTTTCCTCGCTACACGCGCACGCTGCCGGGCGACTACCTTAGCGTGACGGCGGAAAGCTTTGCGCAGGCGCTGGAAACGGCGCTGGGCGAAAATCTCTTAACGTCGTGCGAGGTAAGCGACATCACGCCACACGGCGTCACGCTGGCGGACGGCAGCACGCTGCACGCCGCTGCGGTGATTGACGGGCGCGGCTATCAGCCCAGCCCCTGGCTGACGGTAGGGCTACAGGCCTTTCTGGGACAGGAATGGCGGCTGGCGGCGCCGCACGGACTGACGCGGCCTGTGCTGATGGATGCCACCGTGGATCAGCAGCAGAGCTACCGTTTCGTCTATACGCTGCCGCTGTCGGCAGACACGCTGCTGATCGAGGACACACACTATCAGGACAGTACGGCGCTGGACGCCAACGAGGCGCGGCAGCGGATCGCCGACTATGCGCAGGATCAGGGCTGGACGCTGCAACATCTCCAGCGCGAAGAGCAGGGCGTTCTGCCGATCACGCTCCAGGGGCAGCCACGGGCTTTCCGTCAGGAACGGGAACAGCTTTGCAGCGGTCTGCGCGCGGGCCTCTTTCATGCCACTACCGGCTACTCGCTGCCGCTGGCGGCGACGCTGGCCGACCTGATTGCCGACAACGGCAGGCCGACGCACGAGCGGCTGCACCCGCTAATCGGGCAGTTTATGGCCCGGCAGTGGCGGCGTCAGCGCTTTTTTCGCATCCTCAACCGGATGCTGTTTCTGGCCGGACGGCCGGAGCGGCGTTGGCAGGTTATGCAGCGCTTCTATCAGTTAGACGATGGGCTGATCGCCAGATTTTACGCCGGTCGTCTCAAACCTTTAGATATGGCACGGATCCTTACAGGCAAGCCCCCGGTACCGGTCGGCGAGGCGTTGCTGGCCGTGTTAAAAAAATCTCCCCGGCTGCGAGCTTTCTGATGAAAAAAACACTTGTAATTGGCGCCGGTATTGGCGGCCTGGCTTTGGCTATCCGTTTACAGGCGGCGGGCGTGCCCGTGCTGCTGCTGGAAGCGCGTGATAAGCCCGGCGGCCGCGCTTATGTTTACGAAGATCAAGGATTTACTTTTGACGCCGGGCCAACGGTAATCACCGATCCTTCGGCGATTGAAGAGCTGTTTACGCTGGCCGGACGGCGCACCGCAGACTTTATCGATATGCTGCCGGTCAAGCCTTTTTACCGCCTCTGCTGGGAGTCGGGCGAGGTGATGGATTACGACAACGATCAGCAGCAGCTGGAAGAGGCGATCGCACGGTTCAATCCGGATGACGTAGAAGGCTATCGCCGCTTTCATGCCTACTCGCGCGAGGTCTTCAAAGAAGGCTACCTTAAGCTCGGCAGCGTGCCTTTTCTCTCGGTCGGCGACATGGTTAAAGTCTCGCCGCAGCTAATCCGCTTACAGGCGTGGCGCAGCGTTTACAGCATGGTGTCGAAGTTTATTAAAAACGAACATCTGCGCCAGGCGTTCTCTTTTCACTCGCTGCTGGTGGGCGGCAATCCTTTTGCGGCCTCGTCCATTTATACGCTGATCCACGCGCTGGAGCGCGAATGGGGCGTCTGGTTTGCGCGCGGCGGCACCGGCGCGATGATCCAGGGCCTGACCCGACTTTTTTGCGAGCTGGGCGGTCAACTTGAACTGAACACGCCGGTTAAAAAGCTGGAAACGGAAGGCGACCATATTACGGCGGCGATCACCGCCGACGGTCGACGGATTGAAGTCGCGGCCGTCGCTTCCAATGCCGATGTGGTGCAAACCTACGCCAAACTGCTTGGTCATCATCCTCACGGCGCTGCGCAGGCCGCCGCGCTGAAGAAAAAAAGCATGAGCAACTCGCTGTTTGTGATCTATTTTGGCCTGAACAATCCGCACAGCCAGCTGGCGCACCATACGGTCTGCTTCGGGCCGCGCTACAAAGAGCTGATTGAGGAGATTTTCCATCATGACAAGCTGGCGGATGACTTCTCTCTTTACCTGCACTCGCCGTGCGTAACCGATCCCTCGCTGGCGCCGCCGGGCTGCGGCAGCTTCTATGTGCTGGCGCCGGTGCCTAACTTAGGAACGGCAAACCTGGACTGGGACGTGGAGGGGCCGCGCCTGCGCGATCGCATCTTCGCCTATCTGGAGGAGCACTACATGCCAGGCCTGCGCGAGCAGCTGGTGACGCAGCGCATCTTTACGCCGTTTGATTTCCGCGACCAGCTGGACGCGCATCTGGGCTCCGCCTTCTCCGTAGAGCCGCTGCTGACGCAGAGCGCCTGGTTCCGGCCGCACAATCGCGACAGCAAAATCGATAACCTCTATGTGGTCGGCGCGGGCACTCATCCCGGCGCGGGCATTCCCGGCGTGATCGCTTCTGCGAAAGTGACCGCCAGCCTGATGCTGGAGGACAGGGCACGATGAATGAGGCGCTGCTCAGCCATGCCACGGAAACCATGGCGGCGGGATCGAAAAGCTTCGACACCGCCGCCAAACTGTTCGATCCGGCCACCCGGCGCAGCGCGCTGATGCTTTACGCGTGGTGCCGCCACTGCGACGACGTGATCGACGATCAGCAGCTGGGCTTTCAGGCCGCCGCCGCGCAAAGCACGCCGCTGCAAAGGCTGGAAACGCTGAAGGCGTTAACGCTGCGCGCCTGCGCGGGCGAGCCGATGAGCGATCCCGCTTTCGCCGCGTTTCAGGAGGTGGCGCTGGCCCATGCCATTCCGCAGCAGCAGGCGTTCGATCATCTGGAAGGCTACGCCATGGACGTGCGTGGCGATCTTTACCCCACGCTGGACGATACGCTGCGCTACTGCTATCACGTAGCGGGCGTGGTCGGCCTGATGATGGCGCGAGTGATGGGCGTGCGTGATGAAGCGGTGCTGGATCGGGCCTGCGATCTGGGGCTGGCTTTTCAGCTGACCAATATCGCCCGCGATATCGTTGAGGACGCCGGAAACGGCCGCTGCTATCTGCCAATTAACTGGCTGGCTGAAGAAGGACTCACGCTGGAGAACTATGCGCAACCGGCCAGTCGCGACCGGCTGGCGAAAGTGGCGCAGCGGCTGGTGGCGGCGGCTGAACCTTACTATGCGTCGGCCGAGGCGGGCCTGGCCGGTTTGCCGCTGCGCTCCGCCTGGGCTATCGCCACCGCGCGCGGCGTCTATCGGGAAATTGGCGTGAAGGTCGATCGCGCCGGCAGCAAAGCCTGGGATCGCCGCCAGGGCACCAGCAAGGCGGAAAAGCTGGGCCTGCTGGCGGGCGGGGCGGTCAGCGCGCTGGCTTCTCGCGGGAAGCAGGCTGCGCCGCCTCGTTCTGCGGCCCTGTGGCAGCGTCCCGGCGGCGGCGGCGACCGTGCCGCTGGCGCAGCGTAGCCTGAAGTTTATCTACCGGCGGCGCATAGAGAAAACCGAAAGAGACGCAGCCTTCCCGGCCGCGCACCGCGTGATGCAGACGATGCGCCATATACAGGCGTTTCAGATAGCCACGGCGGGGCACGTAGCGGAAAGGCCAGCGCTGGTGCACCAGACCGTCGTGCACCATAAAATAGAGCAGGCCATAGGCGGTCATGCCTGCGCCGATCCATTGCAGCGGCCAGTAGCCGATGCTGCCCAGATAGATCAGCACGATAGAGAGCACGGCGAACACCACGGCGTACAGATCGTTTACTTCAAACCAGCCCTTGCGCGGCTCGTGGTGGGAAAGGTGCCAGCCCCAGCCCCAGCCGTGCATAATATATTTGTGCGCCAGCGCCGCGATAATCTCCATCGCGGCGATAGTCGCCAGCACAATCAATGTGTTGTACAGCCACAACATAGTTTTTTCCATCCGGTATCAGGTGGGTTAAGCGTAGTTCAGCGCTATTACTCCTGCACGGCTTCTAACATCTTCACCATCGCCCGCAGATTGGCGGAGCCGCTGCCTTTGCGCCATACCAGCCAGATCGCCAGCTCGCCCATGCTGTCGCTCAGCGGCCAGGCGCTGACGCTGTCTCTGCCGGGCATATTCTCCAGCATACTTTTCGGGATCAGCGCCAGCCCGGCGCCCGCGCTGACGCAGGCAAGAATGCCATGATAGGACTCCATCTCGAAAATCTTGCCGGGCGACGCGTTTTCACGGGCGAACCAGTTCTCGAACAGACGGCGATAGGAGCAGTTGGCGCGGAAAGCGTAAATAGTGGCGCCTGAAATTTCCCTGGCGCAGGTGACCGGCGGATGGTTCAGCGAAGAGATCAGCACCATCTCCTCGTTAAAAACCGGGATCCCTTCCAGCTGCGGATGCTTCGGCGGCCCGTCGATAAACACCGCGCTGAACTCGCCCGCCAGCAGCCCGTCGGTCATCGCGCCGGACGGCCCGGTAGAGAGATCCAGCTCTACCTCCGGCCAGGCCTGATGATAGCGGGCAATCAGCGGCGGCAGCCGCACCGCGGCGGTGCTCTCAATCGCGCCAAGGGTAAAGACGCCGGCAGGATGCTGGCTGGAAACCTGAAGGCGCGCCTCCTCAGTCAGTGCCAGGATGCGGTTGGCGTAATCCAGCAGCGTGCGGCCCGCGTCGGTAATATGCAGGCGCAGCTTTTCGCGGCTGAACAGCGCCGTGCCCAGCTCGTCCTCCAGCTGGCGCAGGCGGGTAGAAATATTAGAAGGAACGCGGTGCAGTTTACCCGCTGCCGCCGTCACGCTGCCTTCTTCCGCGATGGCGCGGAACACTTCCAGCTGGGTCAGATCCATAAACATTCTCATTTTGAGCAGGATATTTTCATTATTATTCATTTTTCAGGAAGGATGCGCAAGGCTAAGATAGCGTCACTATCACCAACCGGCCTGAGAGGCCGACGGAGGATCTTATGACGACTTCATCAGCAGTTCAGGCGGGCGCCGTATCCCGTAACCCTTTTACCGGCGACATCATTCGCCAGACGCCTTTCGCTACCGCCGCCGAGGTGGAAACCGCGCTGGCGCAGGCCCACGGCGCGTTTCAGCACTGGCGTCACAGCGAGGTGGCGGAACGCAGCCAGCTGTTGCTGAACATGGCGGCCAGCCTGCGTAAACATGCTCGCGCGCTGGCGGAAATGATGACCGACGAAATGGGCAAGCCGATTACCCAGAGCCTGGCCGAAGTGGAAAAATGCGCGCGCCTGTGTGAATGGTATGCGGAACAGGGGCCAACAATCCTGGCGCCGGAAGCCACGCTGGTTGAAAACGAAAAAGCGCACGTCAACTATCTGCCGATTGGCCCGATCCTGGCCGTGATGCCGTGGAACTTCCCGGTATGGCAGGTGCTGCGCGGCGCGGTGCCGATTATTATGGCGGGCAACAGCTATCTGCTGAAACCGGCCCCGAGCATTATGGGCAGCGCGCTGCTGCTGCAATCCGTGCTGGCGGAAGCGGGTGTGCAGCAGGGACTGTTTAGCGTCCTGAATGCCGATAACGATGCCGTCGCTACTATTATCAAAGACTCACGCATCGCGGCCGTGACCCTGACCGGCAGCGTGCGCGCAGGCGCGGCTATTGCGGCGCTGGCGGGCGCGGCGGTGAAGAAAAGCGTGCTGGAGCTGGGCGGTTCCGATGCCTTTATCGTGCTGGCCGACGCCGATATCGATGCGGCGGTGAAAGGCGCGGTGGCGGGTCGCTTTATGAACGGCGGCCAGGTCTGTATGGCTGCTAAGCGGATTATCGTGGAGGAGGCCGTTTTTGCCGAGTTCCGCGACAAATTCGTGGCGGCGGTAAAAGAGCTGGTGGTGGGCGATCCGCGTGACGAGGCGACCTATATCGGCCCGATGGCCCGTTTCGATCTGCGCGACGAGCTGGATTCTCAGGTTCAGGCTACCATCGCCGAAGGCGCGGAGTGCCTGCTGGGTGGCCACGTGATGCAGGGCAAGGCGAACTTCTATGCGCCTACCGTACTGAGCAACGTCAAACCCGGCATGACCAGCTTTAAGCAGGAGCTGTTTGGCCCGGTTGCTTCGCTGATTGTGGCGAAGGACGCGGACGACGCGATTGCGCTGGCTAACGACTCCGAGTTCGGCCTGGGCGGCAGCCTGTGGAGCCGCGACGTCGCAAAAGCCCGCAAGCTTGCCGCGAAGGTGGAAACCGGCGGCATGTTTATCAATACGCCGAGCTTCTCCGACCCGCGCGTGCCGATTGGCGGCGTTAAGCACAGCGGCTACGGTCGCGAGCTGTCCCACTTTGGTATTCGGGAATTTACCAACGCGCAGACCGTCTGGGCAGAATCCTGATTGGATCCTTTGAGCAGGATGCTGAGCTGACCGTCTGCGCAGGCTCCTGATTTGACCCTTTGGGCTGCATCCTGAGCCGATCGTCTGCGCAGGCGCCTGATCTAAGGCGTTTTCCCGCTCTTAAGCCATTGCTCAACCCCTTCCGCCGGAAGGGGTTTACTGCAAAAGTAGCCCTGAATTTCATCACAGCCGAATCCGCGCAGCATCAGCAGCGTTTCCTCATCCTCCACGCCCTCCGCCAGCACAATATAGTTCAGCTCCTTAAGCATGGTTATCACGTGGCGCGCCACGATCTGGCTGCCGCCGTCGGCAGCAAGCGGCGCGATCAGCGAGCGATCCAGCTTGATGACGTCCATTGGAATGCGCTTCAGATAGTTAATATTGCTGTAGCCGCTGCCGAAATCGTCCAGTGCCAGCGTGAAGCCGCGCAGCTTGAGCTGATTCAGGCCGCGCATCGCATCCGGGCTTTCCAGCAGCTTTTCCGTTTCCAGGCACTCGATACTCAGCAAATCGCTGGAGAGGCCCGCCCGCAGCAGCATCCTTTCCAGCCAGTCGGCAAAGCCTTCACGGGCCAGATCGCTGACGCTGACGTTGACCGACACGGGCAGGTTAATGCCTTTTGCCCGCCAGAGCTTAAGCTGCGCCAGCACGCTGACGATCACCCAGTCGGTGACGCCAGCCATCAGGTTGGTTTGCTCCGCCAGCGGCAGAAACTGTAACGGCGGCAGGTTGCCGAGGCGGGGATGCTGCCAGCGCAGCAGCGCCTCCATGCCTACCGGCAGGCCGCTGTGCAACGAGATCTGCGGCTGATAAACCAGATAAAGCCCGCCTTCGCTGCGCAGCGCTTCCGCCAGATCGTGCAGCAGCAGAAAATCCAGCTTGCGGCGGTTATCGCTCTCCAGATCGAAAGCGGCGTAGGGCAGGCCCTGGCCGATAGCCTCATGCAGCGCGCTGACGCCGCGCCGCAGCGCTTCAACCGGCGGGCAGAGCGCAGGCGCAAAAGAGACTTCGCCCAGGTGAAGAGTCAGATCGATAGCAATCTCTTCGCCTATACGCGCGCGTACCTGACCCAGCTTTTCGCTCAGCTGTTTTGGCCAGCCGGACGTTTTACCGGCGGAAAGCAGCGCAAACCGGCCTTTCGACACGGTATAAAGCCGGTCATCGTCTCTGAGCTGCAGGCGCGTACGCAGCAGGGCGGCGATGTTTTGCAGCAGAGCTTCCAGCGCATACATCCCCAGCGCGCGGGCGATGTCGTAGGCGCGTGCCATATCAATGCAGTCAATCAGTACCAGGCTGTAGGGCTGAATAATGCCGCCATCCTCCAGCTGCTCCAAATCACGCAGCAGGCTCTGACGATTGGGCAAAAGAGTGACAACGTCACGCAGGCTGGTGTGATACCAGGCGTCCAGCCAGGCGGTCATGATCTCCGCCAGCAGCTCCAGCAGCTTCACCTGTTCCTCAGTGAAAATATGCGGCAGCACGTCCGTAACACACAGGGTGCCGACAATGGCGCCGTCGCGCATTTTCAGCGGCGCGCCCGCGTAAAAACGGATATAGGGCGAGTCTTTAATCAGCGGGTGCGCCTTAAACCGTTCGTCCAGATGGGTGTCGGGACAGACCATGACCTCGCCGCTGGCGAGCGTGTGCCGACAGAGCGCGTCTTCCAGCGAGCTTTGCTGTAGCGAGAAATTCCGCGCCGCCTTAATGTATTGCTGGTGCTCGTTCATAATCGACACGAAGCTACCGGGAATATTCAGCAGCTCGCTGGTGAGCCGGGTGAACTTGCTGAGAATTTCATCCCGTCCCGCGTCGTCTGCTGTCAGCATCTCTAACGCCAGCTGGTAGCGGGTTTCGCCTTGAGGAGTCGGCATTCTGGTGTTCCTGAAACGATTCAAAATGGATGTATGCCGCTTTTCAGGCCAGGCTTAAGGTCTGGTCGCATACAAGCGGCTTTTTATTTTTATCTGACTTTGGTGATGCTATGTCCGATACTGCTGAAACTCTGCCGTCGCAGGAGCGCATTGTGCTCTATGACGGCGTGTGCAAACTCTGTAACGGCTGGGTCAATTTTCTGCTGCGCTATGACAGGCGCCGCACCGTACGCCTGGCCGCGGTTCAGACTGAAAAAGGCAAATCCCTGCTGAAAGCCGCCGGTATGTCGCCTGACGAAATCAATACCATTGTGCTGCTTGAACGGGGGCAGGTTTATCTGCGCGCCGACGCTATTTTCCGCGTTATGCTTGGGCTGCCGTGGCCGTGGCGAGCGCTTTCGGTACTGCGCTTCTGTCCAAAGTTCATCAGCGACCGCTGCTACAATCTGATCGCACAAAACCGTTATCGGCTGTTTGGCCGATTTAATGAGCGACAAAAACCGCCGGCGGACTATCCGGGCCGGTTTATCGACAGGTAACAAACGCTACTGGCTTTCGTTGTGCGGCAGGTTATGCTGGAAAATCAACGTATTTATTGCCTGAGGTGAAAATTGTCCGTGCGATTAAATGAATTTCAACAGCCGGTTGGTGAACCGCTTCCCGAATGGACGCCGCGCCCTTTGCCTGAACGCATGGCGCTAGCGGGGCGCTTCTGCGTGCTGGAGCCGCTGGAAAGCGCCCGTCACTATGAGGATCTGCTGGCCGCGTGGCGCAGCGCCGAAGACGATCGGGACTGGACTTATTTGCCTGCCGGCCCTTTTAACGCGGAGGAGCTTCGTGACTATCTTGCCCGGGCCGAAGCCAGCCGCGATCCGCTGCATTTCGCCGTGATCGATCGACAAAGCGGCCGCGCGGTCGGCACGCTGGCGCTGATGAGAATTGAGCCAGCGCACGGCGTGATGGAGGTGGGGTACGTGACCTTTTCGCCCGCGCTGAAGCGCACGCCGCTCTCTACCGAAAGCCATTTTCTGTTGATGCGTTACGCCTTCGATCGGCTGGGCTATCGTCGATACGAATGGAAGTGCGACAGCCTCAACGCGCCTTCGCGGCGGGCAGCGGAGCGCCTCGGCTTTCGCTATGAAGGGCTGTTCCGTCAGGCCATCGTCTATAAGGGTCGCAGCCGCGATACCGCCTGGTTTTCCATTATTGATAAAGAATGGCCCGCGCTGCGCGAAGCCTTTGAGCGTTGGCTGGACGTCAGCAATTTTGACGCGGCAGGCGTGCAGCGGCATTCGCTGGCCGATTTACGCCAGCAGCGGGCATAATCCTAATTTTCTTCATATTATTAAACAAGAAGTCATTAACTTTACTAACCTTTTACAGTCTGCGCTGCCGCATTGCTTTCGGGCCGCGCGCATTTTCCCTGTTTAAGGAGCCGGTAAATGACTTCCCAGGTAACATCCCGCCATTCGACTTTTGCGGTGGCCGTCTATTCGCTGTTTCATCCTGTCCCGCTCGGCTTTTTTGTGGCGGGCTGGATCTTCGACATTATTTATCTCTACAGTACCGAAATCTTCTGGACGCAGGCGGCGAGCTGGCTGATCGCTATCGGGTTGATAATCGCGATTATTCCTCGCCTGATTAACCTTGTGCAGGTTTGGGTGGGCGTCTCTTATCCGCAGGGATCGGCGATAAAAGTGCATTTTTGGGCTTATCTTC
The DNA here is from genome assembly GCF_041320675.1 of Erwinia sp. STN24. Taxonomy (NCBI): domain Bacteria; kingdom Pseudomonadati; phylum Pseudomonadota; class Gammaproteobacteria; order Enterobacterales; family Erwiniaceae; genus Erwinia; species Erwinia sp. STN24. The sequence goes on from NZ_JBGGPM010000001.1 coordinate 771,595, forward strand.
TGGCTATTATCCTGGAAATCTTTAACGCCTTTATACACAGCCGCGACGCGTGGGCCGTGGTGCCTGCCGGCGTTATTCTCTCCACCCTGGCGGTGGTTCTGATGCTGTTCGCCAACGTGCAGCTCGCCGTGCGCGATCGCACCGCTTAAGGAGGAGTTATGAAAACGTCAACCACACTCTCACTGCTGGCCGTATCGGTTTCGCTGCTGCTCGCCGGCTGTGACGACGGCGCTAAAATCGATCCTGCAAAGCAAACCGGTGCAAATCCGGAGCTGCCGGCGGCAAAAAACTTCCTTGTCCCACCCATGAAGGTTCCGAACGGTACGCCATGGAAAGAGGGTGAAAAGCCCAAAGTCGCGGATGGCCTGAAGATAGAGAAAGTTGCGGACGGTTTTCAGCATCCGCGCCAGCTCTACACGTTGCCAAACGGCGATATCCTGGTGGTGGAAGGCAGCGCTCCGGCAGCGCCGACCAGCCAGCCGAAGCAGCTGGTGACCGGTCTGGTTCAAAAGGCCTCCGGCAAGGGCGGCGCCGGCGGCAATCGCATTACGCTGCTGCGCAGCAGCGACGGCAAAAGCTGGCAAAAATATCCTTTCCTGGAAAACCTGCGTTCGCCGTTTGGCGTGCAGCTGATCGGCGACACGCTGTATGTGGCGAATGCCGACTCGCTGATGAAATATCGGTATGAGAGCGGCGCGACGAAGATTACCGATCCCGGCACCGAGCTGACCGAGCTGCCGGGCGGGCCTATTAACCATCACTGGACCAAGTCGCTGCTGGCCAGCCCGGACGGCAGCAAACTCTATGTTGGCGTCGGCTCCAACAGTAATATCACTGAAAACGGCATCGGCGCGGAGTATCGTCGGGCCGACATCCTGGAAGTCGATGCGGCTAGCGGCGCCAGCCGGATCTACGCCAGCGGGCTGCGCAACCCCACCGGGATGCAGTGGGAGCCGCAAACCGGCAAGCTGTGGGCCATCGTTAACGAGCGCGATGAAATCGGTGCCGATCTGGTGCCGGACTACCTGACTTCGGTACAGGAAGGTGGCTTTTACGGCTGGCCTTACAGCTATTTCGGCCAGCACGTGGACGAACGCGTGCAGCCGCCGCGCCCGGATCTGGTGAAAAAAGCGATTAAGCCTGACTATGCGCTCAGCTCGCACGTGGCGCCGCTGGGACTGTGGTTCTATACCGGCACCAACCTGCCGGAGAAATACCGTGGCGGCGCTTTTGTCAGCGAGCACGGCAGCTGGAACCGCAAGCCGCTGAACGGCTATCAGGTGGTGTGGGTCGCCTTCCGCAACGGTATGCCGCAGGGTCAGCCAGAGCCGGTGGTCACCGGCTTCCTCACTGACGATCAAAAATCGGTTCGCGGCCTGCCGGTAGGCCTGACCATGGATAAACAGGGCGGCCTGATGATTGCCGACGATGCCGGAAACGTGGTCTGGCGCGTCACCGGCGCGACTGCGCCTTAACTTTATTATCAACCTCTGCCGCCGTGGCGGCGCTGTAAAAACGGCGGCGCGTCCTTTTAAATTTGTCATCACTATCAAGCCGCCCGGCATTCTGCCCGGCGGCTTTTTTTGCGCGGTTTTCCAGGGACTATTTGTGCGGGTGGTCAGACGCTGAGCAAATCTCCGCTTGCGGTTAAGATATATCATAGATATATTTTCCTCCGCTATTGAGAATAATTACGGTTTACTATTACGGGCCAGCCCCCGTCAGGAGAATTATTTTGACCGAAAAAACAGGTCGCGCTCCCCGTCGCGTAAGAAATGAACTGCGTTTTCGTCCGGTAGAAGTGATTGCGAAAACTTTCGTCGCCAACAGCTTTTACCGCATTGAGTTCGGCGGCGAAGCGCTGGCCGGTTTTAATTCGGCGGGCTTCGACGATCACGTTAAGGTCTTTTTCCCGGATCCCGCCACCGGCGAGCTTTATCTGCCCCAGGTCACGGAAGAGGGCATCGTCTGGAAAGACGGCATTCGTCCGCTGGCGCGCGACTACACGCCGCTGTACTTTAACGCGCAGAAAAACAGGCTGACGCTGGATTTTTATCTGCACGAGTCGGGCGTAGCCAGCGACTGGGCCGTTACGGCGCACCCTGGCGACAGGCTGGCCATCGGCGGCCCGCGCGGCTCGCTGATCGTGCCGGAGGATTACGCTTTCCAGCTTTACGTCTGCGATGAAACAGGGCTGCCCGCGTTCAAACGACGGCTGACCTCGCTTGGCGACAGGCCGGTAAGGCTTTATGCCTTTGTCGACGCAGCGCAGGGCAAAGCCTATCTTGGCGATCCGCCAAACGTGGAAATCGTCTGGCTGGGTAGCGGCAAAATGCAGGCTGGCGTCGGATCGCTTATCGCCGACCTGGATAAGGTTGCCTTACCGACGGACGACTACTTTATCTGGCTGACGGGCGAAGGCGCGGCGGTGAAGCAGCTCAGCGACTACTTTATCGGCAAGCGCGAGCGCGACGCCGATTTCGTCCGTGCAGTGGCTTACTGGCACGATAAGTAGGGTTGTTGTATTTTTCAGGGGGCTAACTTACTATCAATCCCCTTCAAACAGGCTCGGGCAGGCGATGAAATCACAGCGCAGTTCTCAATATGACTTATCCGGCGGCCCGGCCAGCGCCGCACGGAGAAAACGGCGTGAAAAGATGCTGGACGCCAGCGACGTTCGCCTGCTGCTTCTGCACTTTATCGCACAGGGCGCCGCACACGGCTATGAGCTAATCAAGACGATTGAAGAGCTATCCAAAGGCGAATACAGCCCCAGCCCCGGCATTATTTATCCCAACCTGACGCTGCTGGAGGAAATGGAATGCATTGAATCCCGCGATCCGCAGGCGGCGCGCAAGGCCTATAGCCTGACCCGGGAAGGAGAGCGCCAGCTGGCAGAAGGGCAGGAAACGCTGCATGATATCATTAACCGACTCAGCTCGATGGCGATCCTCGTCAATAACCGCAGCATTCCGGAAGTGGAGCGGGCCATCAACAATATGCGTATGGCGCTGAATATGCGCCTTTCCCAGTCGGCGTTGCCGCAGCAGACGCTGCACGACATCATTGATGCGCTGGATGAAGCCGCGCGTAAAATCGAGCGCAGCTGATACAGGGCCGTTTGGCTATCAACATAAATAATCACGTTTTTTTTCTAATGTTACCGGTAACTTTGCCGATATAAGTCGCTTCTGAAACAATAATCAGGTGTGGCTATGTCCGTTTTTTCCCGAATCAAAACCTCCTCGTTCTTGCTCAGCACGATCATTGCCTTCGGCACCCTACAGCTTGTCGCTGGCATCCTCTTCCTCAGCGCGCTGGATCACAATAAAGAGAGCTTCGAAACCGCCTCGACGGCCAGCGATCAGGTGACCGCGCTGACCAATGCCTGGTATGAACTTAACGCGGCGCGTGCGGACGTTAACCGCGTGGTGATCTGGCTGCAAAAAGAGGGGCCGACCAGCAGCGTAGTGGGCGGTATGGTCGCGCACGGCAAAGCGCAGCTGGCGCTGGCCGATCGCGATTTTAAAAACTACCAGAACGGGCCGGTTATTCCCGGACTCGATGCCACGCTTAACAGCAGGCTGGCGCAAAGCTACCAGGCGTACGCCGGACAGCTTAATCAGCTGATGGAAATCGCTTCACGCCGCGATTTAACCGGCCTGTTCAGCATTAACGTTGCGGGCAACCAGAAGATTATGCAGGGCGATTACGATCGCTGGCGCGCCGCCGTTGGCCAGCTGTCGAAGACCACCTCCGCTGAAAGCAAGCAGGTATTCACGCAGATGCTGTGGCTGATGGGCGCTATTTTGCTGGTGGTGCTGAGCGCTGTGATCGTGAGCTGGTCGGTGATCAAACGCGTGCTGATCCAGCCGCTGGCGCGCGCGCTGGGGCATATCAACGCTATTGAACAGGGCGATCTGACGGAGCAGATAGCGGTCGATCCGCGCGCCCGTAACGAGATGGGCCATCTGCTTTCCGGCCTGGCGGTAATGCAACAGTCGCTGGTGAAAACCGTGGGTAACGTGCGCAACGGCGCGGATACGATTTTAACCGGCGTCAGCGAAATTGCGGCGGGCAACAACGATCTCTCATCCCGTACGGAAGAGCAGGCAGCCTCGCTGGAGCAAACCGCCGCCAGCATGGAACAGATCACCGCCACGGTGAAGCAGAACGCGGACAATTCGCATCAGGCGGCGAAGCTGGCGCTTTCTGCCGCGCAAACGGCGGAGAAGGGCGGCGCTATCGTGGACGGTGTGATAAAAAGCATCTTTGGGCTACAGGAAAGCTCTAAAAAAATCGCGGAAATCACCGGCGTAATTGAAAGCATCGCTTTCCAGACCAATATTCTGGCGCTGAACGCGGCGGTAGAAGCCGCCCGCGCTGGCGAAAACGGCCGTGGCTTTGCGGTGGTGGCGGGAGAAGTGCGCAACCTGGCGCAGCGCAGCGCCGTAGCGGCGAAAGATATCAACGCGCTGATCGCTGAATCCTCGGCCCGCGTTGACAACGGTTCCCGGCTGGCCGGACAGGCGGAAGAGTCAATGAGCGGTATCCTTAGCTCGGTACAGCAGGTACGCGATATCATGGATGAAATTTCCTCCGCCTCTGAGGAGCAGAGCCGCGGCATCAGTCAGGTCGGCATCGCGGTGTCGGAACTCGATCAGGTGACGCAGCAGAACGCCGCGCTGGTAGAGCAATCTTCTTCAGCCGCCGCCTCGCTGGAAGAGCAGGCCGCTCGCCTGAACGAAGCGGTAGCCGTGTTTCGCCTGGCCGGCAGGAAAGAGGTAGCCCGTCGTTCTGGCGTGACAGCGCTGAAATCGCCGGTGCTGGCGACCGCCTCAACGGATAACTGGGAAGCCTTCTGACCGGCGTTTAAACGTTATTAATCAAAGGCCCGATCTGTCTTCGGGCCTTTGCGTTTGCCGTCAGATCTCGCTGTAGCGAACCGCCTCAACAAACTTCGCAAAGGCGGAGGTATGCTGGCGGCGGCTGGGGTAGTACAGGTAATAGCCCGGAAAAGGCGCGCACCACTCTTCCAGCACCTTTTCCAGCTGGCCTGCCTTAACCGCTTCCTCAACGGTATCCTCAGGCACCATCGCCAGGCCAATCCCTGCCACGGCAGCTTTAATTCGGGTTTGCAGATTATTCAGCGTCAGCTGGCCGTCCACCTTCACGCGGATTTCGCGCTGCGCTTTGGCAAACTCCCAGGCATAGATGCTGCCCATGGTCGGCAGGCGCATATTGATGCAGTTGTGCTGCTGCAGATCCTGTGGCGTAGCGGGCCTGCCGTAGCGAGCGAAATAAGCGGGCGAGCCCACTACAACCATCCGCCAGTCCGGCCCGATCCTGACGGCAATCATATCCTTTGCAACCTGTTCGCCCAGCCGTACGCCCGCGTCAAAACGGCCGCTGACGATATCCGTCAGGGAATTATCGGACATAATTTCGATATTCACTTCCGGCCACGCCTGTAAAAACTGTTCTACTGCGGGCCACAGGGCGAAGGTAAGGGCGTGCTCGCCCACGTTAAGGCGAATATTGCCTGAGGGCCTGTCGCGCAGTTCATGCAGGGCAGCCAGCTCGTTTTCAATCTCTTCAAGGTGCGGGCCAATGGTTTTTATCAGGCGTTCGCCCGCTTCGGTAGGGGCGACGCTGCGCGTGGTTCGGGTTAACAGACGCAGCTGCAGCCGCTCCTCCAGCCCGCGTATGGCATGGCTTAAAGCGGACTGGGAAACGCCCAGCCTGGCCGCCGCGCGGGTAAAGCTTCTCTCGCGAGCGATCACCATCAGCGAGATAAGGTCGTTAAAATTTTCTTTCAGCATGGCTATCTCAGAGGTGAACAAGGCAGGGAACCAAGTGTAACCTGGCTGGGGCCGGGGTGCGACGGCTTCCTGCCATTCACCTGAGTAATTCTAAATTAAATCAAAGCACTGCAAAAAAGGCAGGCTTATCTTTACGGCAAAAGCGGGCCAGGTTTTTGAATCCGTCGCGCGTGCGGCATTTTCGCTTTATTCTGGTCATTATTGGTACTTTTCAGGCGCTTTTTTCCGCTAATCTGAATGTTGCCCGGCGTTTTTTTAATCAGAAATTTCTTATTCAGTTACCTTGTTTTTTACCTCTCTTTTTGCCCGGGAAATTCGGCGCAATCCAGAAAGTGCTCTCGATGAAAACAGAACTATCTTAATTACAAAATCGCTACAAGCTATCTCAGGTGAGCAAATAAAAGCGGCAGTGGCGCAGATATTAACCGGACATCATTTTTACAAATACTAATACTTTAAATGTAGGGCAGAAGAAAAGTCCTGGTCCGGTTCGGGTCGACCAAATCTTATATAAGCGGCTGTTATATTTTTATTGATCTCACTCAATTTTGTTAACCTTTTGTTTACTTTTTTCTGATTAAGGCTGGCCTCTATTTTACGTGTCGGATAGAGTTGTTGTGTCAGAGAAGGAGGCCGCAATGCGCCAACAGGCCCGTGATGCCTGGCTTCTTACTTTTCAGAAAAAAATATGAGACGGTAAATGTAATATTTTATTTCATCTGGTGTCTTTATGTGTATATTGTTGCAGCCAGTATTAACCGGGGTGCTTCGCCAGATTGACGACAAATTTTAACTAAATATTAACTATTGCCTGCGTAAGCATCACCGCTTTTAGCAGCAACTATTTTGCCAGTTTTGATATTAAGAATATGCCTGTATTTACTTGCGACGGCCGATGTGATGGAGTACCGGGGCGTCATGGAATGAATACCAGGGCAAATTTGAATTCTAATAACATTACTCAGTGCGGTTAGCATTATTTTCTATGAGGTGGCGGTATGAGAGTCGGCGTATCTAACGATAACTACCCGGAGAAACGGACGATAATTGTTGATGCTGACGTGGAATATGTGAACTTCAAAAACAAGAATATTTATTCTTATATAAATCTTCTGAACATGAAGTTTCTTAAAAAAGACAAAATTTTCCTGTTTCGGCCGCTGGTCGGTTCGCAGAAAAAAAACATTGATGTCTTTCACGTTTTCAACGAGATAGCAATAACCGACCGTAAATGGGTGGCGACGTTTGAAACCGAGCTGCCACGCATCCTGCCGCCTAAAAACGGCAGCAAAGAGGACAATCGCGCAAAGCTGCAACGGCTCTCTTCAGCGCTGACAGCCAATAATTGTTTAGCGCTGATCGCGCTTTCCGGCGCGGCCTATAAGATGGAAATGAAGCTGTTCAACGACAGCCCGGAGCTGTCGCGCGTGCTGCGCGACAAGATGGTGGTTATGCATCCGCCGCAAAAGCTCTATATGACCGAGCGACCGGCGCGTAATGCCGCCGACCCGGTTCATTTTGTTTTTATTGGCAAAGACTTTTATCGCAAAGGCGGCGGCGAAATCGTGCAGGCCTTCGGCGAACTGCTGGCCACCAACGCTATCCAGCCGGAACAAATCAAAGTTACGCTGATAGGCGATCTTGAGAAAACGAACAACTACGCGTTCGGCCCTTATCAGGACGATCCGGCGTTTGCCCGTGAGACGGAAGCGACCATTGCCCGCTACGATCTTTTCGAGCATCACAGCGCCATGCCGAATGATAAAGTGATGCAGCTGTTGCAAAAAGCGGATGTCGGCCTGCTGCCAACCTGGGCTGAAACCTATGGGTTTTCCGTGCTGGAGATGCAGTCCTGCGGCTGTCCGGTGATCACCACTAACGTGCGTGCGCTGCCGGAAATCAATCCGCAAGAGGCGGGCTGGTTGATTAGTCATCCGCTGAACGACGATTGCGACTATGCCATTACTTCTCGGCAAGACCGCGATGCCCTGCGTCGTAAAACGGTCGACCGCATGAAAAACATTATTGAGGATATTATTCGCCATCCTGAACAGATCCACGATAAAGCCAATGCGGCTATCGCCAGGATCCAGTCTGAGCATAACGTAGAAGCGTATCAGGCCAGGCTGAAGAAGCTTTACAGCAAATAACCTCACCACGCTTAAACAACGCCGGGAGCATGCTCAGTCTCCCGGTCTGTACAACGCCGCCTTATCCCTTTTCAGCATGCGCAATAAACAAACGCTGACGATTTCCGCGCTTTAAATGCCTGCTTTATGCACTCAGTAATGCGTATCCGGAATGCCTGCTTTATGCACTCAGCAACGCATACCTGAATTGCCTGCTTTATGCACTCAGCAACGCATACCTGAATTGCCTGCTTTATGCACTCAATGATGCGTATCTGAAATGCCTGCTTTATGCACTGAGTAATGCGTACCCGGAATGCCCGCTTTATGCACTCAACAACGCATAACTGAACTACCCGCTTTATGCAGACAGCAATGCGTACGCGACATAATCCTTCCGCTCCTGAATTATCACCTAAAATACATTAATTAAATGGTATTTTCTTTTTGACTGAATTTGGTTAATTTTACGTTGCGTAATTGTAATTTGAAATCAACTATCCCTGTGGTTAATTCGAGAGACGAAAATGATAAAGCTAACGAGTATTGTTATAGCAATCGTCGGTATTGCTATGCTTTACATGGGTGGGAAATTGCTGCTGTTGGGCGGGTCGCCATTCTATGTGGTGATAGCGATTGGCCTGTTGCTGACGGCTATTGCGCTGTTCAAAAATAAAAAAATTGCGCTGTCGATTTATGCAATTTTAATGTGGCTGGTGGTCGCCTGGACCATTTATGAGGTTGGTTTTGATAAGTGGCAGTGGATCCCGCGCGGCGACATTATTGGCCTGCTCGGCGTCTGGCTGGCTTTACCCTGGATTGTACGCCCGCTGTCAAAAGCGCAGGGCGCAGCTAAACCTGCCGGCTTCCATCCTTTTCTCGGCACGACAGTTATCGTTATTATCGCTCTCGTTATCGGTCTGGCTTTCTATGACCCTTATCCGCAGGCAGGCAAGCTGACCAACAAACGCACCCCGGTTGATACCGCCGTGGCGAGCAATGACTGGACGGCCTACGGCGGCACCAGCAACGGCCTGCGCTTCTCCGATCTGAAGCAGATCACTAAGGATAACGTCAGTAATCTGGAAGTGGCCTGGACCTATCACACCGGCGATCTGCGCACCGAAAAGGATGCGACGGAGTACACTTTTGAAGCCACGCCGCTGAAGGTGAACAACACCGTTTATTTCTGTACGCCGCATAATGAAGTTCACGCGCTGAATCCGGAAACCGGCGAGCTGAAGTGGAAATATCAGCCTGCGAAAGATCGTTCTTATCTGCAGCAGCACCAGACCTGTCGCGGCGTCAGCTATTATGCGCCAGAAGCGCAGCCAGCGTCAGCAGCAGAAGCGCCGGCCATGTGCCGCAAGCGCATTTTTAACGCGACGACCGACGCTAAGCTGATCGCGCTGGATGCGGACAGCGGCAAGCCATGCGCTGACTTTGGCGAAAACGGCATCGTTGATTTGCGTGCGAATATGGGCAACATTCGTCCACACGCGCTGATGCAGACCGCTGCACCGCTGGTTGCAGGTAACCTGGTGATCGTTGGTGGCTCGGTGATGGATAACGGCTTTAACAGCGGTAACCCATCCGGCGTTATTCGTGCTTATGACGTCACCAGTGGTCGCCTGGTCTGGAACTTCGATCCGGCTAATCCGCAGCAGACGCAGCCGCTGCCGGCAGGCCAGACCTATCCTCAGGACACGCCGGTTGCGTGGGCTACGCTGAGCGCCGATTTGAAAAATGGCCTGGTGTACGTGCCGTTCGGCAACGCATCGCCAGACGAGCTGGGCAATCGCCGCGACGCTAACAGCAATACAGAGAAGTTCCGCGATACCCTGGTAGCGCTGGATTTAAAAACCGGTGCCTTTAAATGGCGCTTCCAGTCATCCAAAAACGACCTGTGGGATCGTGATAATCCTTCCCAGCCTTCGCTGCTGGATATCGACTATCAGGGCAGCCGTCAGCCAGTGGTGATCCTGCCAACCAAAACCGGCAACCTGTTTGTACTGAACCGGTTGACCGGTCAGGCCGTCTATCCTGTTAATCAGGTAGATGTTTCTACTACAGGCGGCGTGCAGGGCGAGAAGTTTTCGCCGACTCAGCCCGTTTCGGCGCTGAACTTTATCCCGGATCCGCTGAAAGAGAAGTCGATGTGGGGGCTGACGCCGTTCGATCAGATGGCCTGCCGCATCGAATTTAAATCTATGCGCTATGACGGCAACCCGTGGACGCCTTCTACCGAAGCGGGCACCATTGTCTTCCCCGGCAATATCGGCGTATTTAACTGGGGCTCGGTGGCCATCGATCCGGAACGTCAAATTCTGATCGCTTCGCCGGTACGTCTGGCTTACAAGTACAACCTGATCAAGCGTACCCCGGAAACGGAAAACAAACGTCTGTTTACTAAAGACGGCACGCCATACTGGAACGAGAACTTTGAAGGGGATTACGCGATCCATATTCAGCAGTTCGCCTCCAGCCTGGGGATCCCGTGCATTGCTCCGCCTTGGGGCCGTATGGTCGGTGTCGATCTGACTACCGGTAAAACCGAATGGCTGCGCCGCGTGGGCACTACCAAAAATCTGAAAACCACCTTCCTGCCGGGCCGCTTCCCGATTGGCTTCCCGATGGGCATGGTGGCGCACGGCGGGCCGCTGACTACGGCGGGCGATCTGGTGTTCCATGGCGCAACGGCGGATAACTTCTTCCGCGCTTACGACATCAATACGGGCGAGCTGCTGTGGCAAACCGAGCTGCCGGCAGGTGGTCAGGCGACGCCAGCCACCTATATGGGCGCGGATAACAAGCAGTATGTGATTATCGCCGCAGGCGGTCACGGTTCGCTGGGCACCAAAGCAGGGGACAGCGTTGTCGCCTGGCGCCTGAAGCAATAGTGGCGTAATAAAAACACGGACGGCAGGATGCCGTCCGTTATTCATTTGTTCATAACGATGTCGACATCACCGTCACACCAGCAAAAAACCGCAGCTTTACGTCCGCTCCGTCAGACAAAAATCAGCTTTGCAGCAGTCAGGCTCAGGATCGCTACCGTAAACATGCAGGCCGTCAGCCACTTAGTCTGTCCGGTTAGCGCTTTATACATCTCGACCCGCAACAGGTTCAGATCGTTCCTGACCTCAGCCAGCTCTTCACGCGTAGCCAGTCCGAGGATATCGCTTTTAGTGGCAAAGGTCTCCATACGTTCAGCCAGCACCTGCAGATCGCTCTTGGTAGCAAAGGTGTCGGCGCGTTTAGCCAGCACCTGCAGATCGCTTTTGGTGGCGAAGGTGTCGGCGCGTTCAGCCAGCACCTGCAGATCGCTTTTAGTGGCAAAGGTGTCGGCGCGTTCAGCCAGCACCTGCAGATCGCTCTTGGTAGCAAAGGTGTCGGCGCGTTTAGCCAGTACCTGCAGATCGCTTTTGACAGCGTGCATTTCGGCTCGCGTAGCCAGCTCGCGAATATCGCTTTTAGTCGCAAAGGTGTCGGCACGCGCAATCAGCGTCTGTAGGTCGCTTTTAATCGTATTCGTTTCGGCTTGCGAAGCCAGCTCGTGAATATCGCTTTTAGTGGCGAAGGTATCAGCACGCGAGGCCAGCGCGTTAAAATCGTTTTTAGTAACGAAAGTTTCGGCCCGCTCGGTTAATATCGCTAAATTGAGCTTTATCTGATGCGTATCCTGTTCCAGCCGGTCAAAACGGTTAACCTGCCTGCTCATCGGCTCTCCTCCCTGTGATTTTGCCCTTGCGCGCTCGTTTTTCCTTCCCGGACACGAGCGGCGATTTCCTTAACGCAACGCGATCGTAAAACATAGCAGAACTCCTTTTTCTGTCCCGCCGCTATATTATTGCGGCGAGAGGAGAATGAAAAAGGAATTTACTGCTGCCACGGAGTTTAACACTGGATATTCGAGATGGCTTCAGCTTTTTGCAACACTGCCATGAGATTTACATTTTTTTCTGAAGCAGCTTCATATTAATGCCCAAATGCCCAAACGCCCAAATGCTCAAATGGGCCGCACAGGAAATAACGGGCAGCCGGTATTAATGCTGCCCGTATAATAACGCTAACCCGTTAATTTAAACCTTAACGGTATTCAGCATATAGTCGGCCAGGCGCAGACTCAGCGCGGCGCCGGTCAGCGTCGGGTTCATGCAGGAGGCAGAAGGCATCACGCTGGTGCCGGCGATAAACAGGTTAGGGTGGTCGTGGCTCTGGCACTGTCTGTTAACCACGGAGTCAGCCGGATTATCGCCCATAATTGTGGTGCCCATAATATGCTGGCGATCCTGATAACCCGTATCAATTTTTGATATATCCGCATTTAGTAGCTGAGCAAATTTATCAAAATCCTTCAGGCCCTGTTCTTTTCCTGCGTGCCAGTAGTCGGTGACGCTGTAATATATTTCTGGTACAGGTATCCCTATTGCGTCCTTTTTGGTTTTGCTGGGGACGATACGATTTTCCGCCAGCGGCAGCGTCTCAAAGTCGATAGCGAAATTAAGCGAACGCGCCGACATCCTTTTTAATTCCTCATCCAGCTTTGAGCCGAGCACGCCTTTCTTAATCAGCGAGGCCGCATAGTCCGCCGTTGGCACCGTATTACGCACTTTTATTTTATAGCTGGGGAAATCCTTGCGAAAATCACCGTCGCGATTGTTGAGGTAAACCAGCAGTTCCGTTGGCCCCTGGCCTGGCCAGACATCCTCATTCATCATTACGTTCATGCTGATGCCGGTATGGCCCATCAAATTGCGACCCACCTGGTCGGAGCTGTTGGCAATGCCGTGCGGATAGCGTTCGGAAGCGGACATCAGCAGCAGCTTGGGCGACTCAATCCCGTAGGCGGCCAGCACAAAGTAGTTAGCGGTCAGGTGATGGTTGCTGCCATCGGGACGGCGATACCAGATGCCGCTGATGTTACCTTGCTCATCGGCTTCTATTTTATAAACGACCGAGTTATCCAGCAGCTTCGCGCCGTGACGCTCCGCCTCATCAATATGCATTGAGCCGTCATATTTTGCCGCGATTGGGCAAACCGGATTGCAGTTATTGTTGCCCGCGCAGGCCGGGCGCTGACCATAAGGCCGCGTGGCGCGACCGTTCGGCTCCATCACCGGATGATAGCCGCCTTTGCCCAGCAGGACGGAAAGCCGTTTAAAAAGATAGCTGGGCTCCAGCCCCTTCATCGGAAAAGGCGTGGAGCGCGGCGGCCAGGCTTCGCCGCCGTGTCCGCTCTCATCCTGGCCGTCCATGCCCGACACGCCCAGCTCTCGTTCGGCCTCGCCGTACCAGGGCTCCAGATCCTGATAGGCGATGGGCCAGTCGCGACCGCGGCCATACAGGCTTTGCAGTTTGAAATCGTTCGGGATCATGCGCCACAGCGCGGAGCCAAAATGCCAGGTGGTGCCGCCAACCACGCGCAGGTATTTGGTCGGGTATTTTACCGGGCCGGCCTGCTGTAAGTAGTCGCCATAGGTTGAAGGGACGTGGGGCAAATCGGGATAGGGTGAACCCACGCCCTGGAGTTTCATATTGGTGAGGGACATCTTAAAAGGCGAATTGCGAAAGCGCTCGACGATTTCCTGACGCTTAACGCGCGGGCCGGCTTCGACGATAATCACCGATTTTCCCGCCTTTGCCAGTTGGGTCGCGACCAGACCGCCCATGACGCCGGAGCCAATGACGATCACATCGGCATCGATATTTTTCATTGCTGACCTTCCATTTTAACCGTTTCGGGATTGCTGCCCCAGGAATCCGGGCCGCTGCCATAGGTCGGCACCACCAGAATGCCCTGCGTTGGCTGATACATCATGGCGTCGGCGTAGGCGATAAGTTCGCTTTTCGCACCTTCGCCGACCACGCCGGTGTACCAGCTGCCAATAATCAGCGAGGCGGTGCGAAAAAGCGGCGTATCGCTGGCCGTGGCCTGCAAAAAGTCATCAACGTGGGCAAAGCGCCGTTCGGCGAGATAATCCGCCAGCGCGGCGAAGCGGGACGGGAAATCCGCATAGTGACGCTCCAACGCGGCATAATAACGCTGGCTGAGAATGGCGCTGACCGGGCGGCTGACCAGAAAAGCGGACAGCGCGTTAAAATCGGCGGCAGCGGGCTGCGCGGCAAGCTGACGCGGAAAAAGAGTGGCGCAGCAGGCGCTGAGGGAGAGCGCGGCCATGCCTTTCAGCAGCCGGCGGCGGCCGGGATTAGTGGGCTGCATGTTGCCTCCTGTTTCGACGACGTAATACAAGGCCCGCGACGATAAGTACCACCACAAGCAGTAACCCCAGTAACGCGGCGGGACGGGTTAATTTGACCAGTAAAGGCGTATCGCCGCCTTCACGCAGCTGCTTCACCCGTTCAGGCGTAACGACTACCGCCGGATTGCCGAAGTTTTTCAGTACGTAGTTGCTGACGTCAGCAATCTGCCGATCGCTGAGGCGATTGGTAAATTCGGCATCAGGGCCGAAAGCGGGCATAGCGATATCATCCCGCCGAACGCCAAACAGGATGGCGGAAACCAGATTATCGGGCTGAGGCGCGCCGGTGGCCGTGTTGTGAAACAGGGAAGGGTAGCGATCGTTACCCTGACCCTGGGCCTGATGACAGTTGGCACAGCTGCCGCTGAAAACCTGCCAGCCGGCATCACTTTGCCCGCTCTGGCCGCGCAGCCGCTGTTCGGCATCCGAAGCCTGACCATAGCTGTCGCGCGCGCGGCCGGTGCCGCTGTTGACCGCCGGAACCTGGCGCAACCAGGCGGTAATCGCCTGGATGTCCCCATCGCTAAGATGCGCCAGACCGTGCTCAACCGCTTCCGCCATTGGCCCGGCGGCCTGGGCTTTGGCGATATGGCCGGTTTTCAGGTAGCGCGCCAGCTCGTCGTGGCTCCAGCTGCCGATGCCGGACTGCGCATCAGGCGTGATATTGGGCGCATACCAGCTACCCAGGCTGCTGCCGGAAAAGGCGCGATCGTTGTCCTGCGCCAGCAAAAAATTACGCGGCGTATGGCAGGTATCGCAGTGGGCCAGCGCGTTGACCAGATAGTCGCCGCGATTGATCTCCGGCGACTTATCCGGCTGCGGCACAAAGCGTTGGTTCTCCGCAAACAGCCAGTTCCAGACCAGCATTGACGCGCGGATGCTGAAGGGAAAAGGCAGGTGCGTCTGCGGCGCGGCGCGATCTACCGGCGCAACGCCGTGCATAAAATAGTGATACAGCGCGTGGATATCCTCGTCGCTGATTTTGTTGTAGGCGGTATAAGGCATAGCGGGATAGAGATGGCGCCCCTGTTTATCGATGCCTTCACGCACTGCCCGCGCAAACTCCGCCTCGCTGTATTCGCCGATGCCGTAACGGGTTGAAGGCGTAATATTACTGGCATAGATATCACCCAGCGGTGAGTGGATCGCATAGCCGCCCGCCATCGGCGCGCCCTGCTGTGGCGACGTGTGGCAGGCGCCGCAGTCGGCGGCCAGCGCAAGATATTTTCCCTTAGCGATAAGATCTTGATCACCCGAAGGCTGCACGGCGGCAGGCGTTATCCCGGTGAAAAGGATCAGGCTCATCGCCAAAGGCAGACTTAATCGTCTCACCTGACATGCTCCTGTAAAAAGAAAAATGCTGCCGCCCTGTAGCCGGGCGGTTCGTCATCATGGACAGGGGCAAACGGCCATGCCGCATGCCCTCAATCGGGTTAAAGCAGCTCGTAATCGTTAAAGATCAGCGGCGTTTCTCCGCCGTTGATCAGTTCTACCTGGCCTGGCTGGGTCAGGATGGCGTCGCCGCGATGCAGCCAGACCTCTTTATTGTGGTTAGGCTGACCGGGTACCGACTCCAGCAGGCGGCCTTCGGTAAAAAAGACGCGGACGCCCGGCCCGTGTTGGCTATAGAGCGTGGTGCTTTCGCCCGGTTGCAGAGTGACTTTCCAGCCCCTGACCGTTTTTTTATCCAGCACCTGCTGGAATTCGGGCAGCTCAGGCCGGGTCGCGCCGCCAAAGTTTTGCGGGCCGTTCTGTTTAATCTCAAAAGCCACCTGATGGTTCAGCGTGGTGCCGGTGTTGGTCACCTTATCGGTATCGGATTTGCCCTGATGCGCGCCGAACTTCACATTGCCGGTTTTCATCTCGGTATCTTTAGCCGGCTCGTTGGGATAGGAAATATGCACCAGGCTGCCGTTGATATGGGTGTTCACATAATCCAGGTGCTGTTCATGAAACAGCGTGGACTGGCCGGGGCGGATCATGACGCGCATCACGGTGACGTACTGATTTTCCAGGATCACGTGATGCAGCGGCTCCAGATCGGTGGCGACCACTTTTTCCGCAGCGTGTCCGGCTGGTACCGTCAGGGCGAACAGGCCCGTAGCGCACAGGGCGGAAAAGAAGGGATGTCTGCGTTTCATACTCTCTCCTGTTATGACTGCCATTCAGGCCCGTCCGGGCCCGTAGTAATTACTCTTCGACCAGCGATACCCAGTTGGCGCCTTTGCCCGTGGCATAACGGCCGTTCAGCGTCAGCGCGCCGGAGGTCGGATCGATAGAGTAGAGCGAAAGCTGGGTCGATTTTTGTCCGGACTCGATCAGAAAGCGCCCGCTGCTGTCGATAGCGAAGCCGCGCGGCTGCTGCTCGGTTTTAATGCTGGTGAGGTAAGTCAGATGCCCGTCATGGGGATCGACGGAAAAAGAGGACAGGGTGCTGCTGGTGCGCTCGGTGGAATAAAGAAAGCGACCGTCCGGCGTGATATGGATATCCGCCTGCCAGATGCGTGGCTTATGCGAAGGCGGCAGATCGTCGTCACCCGTTAGCGGTCGCGCTTCACCGCGCTGCATATCTTCTTTGGGCGAGACGGAATTTACCGTTGCAACCGGCGTCGTGGTGCCGTCGGCGTTCAGCGTCAGCTGGCTGATATTGCCCGCCATTTCGGTCAGCACGTAGAGGCTGCGCTTGCCCTGTTTGTCCACGTTGGGCGCAATAACAAAATGCCTTGGGCCGGTTGCCGCCTCGCTCTGAATATTGACGAAGGGCGGATCGTTGGGCGTTACCTTGCCGCTGGCGGCGTCAAAGCGGTATTGCAACAGCTGATCGGCACCCAGCAGCGTGACGAACAGGAAATGGTTGCCGGGATCGACCTGAATAGCGTGCGCGCGCTTGCCGGTGTGCACGACCTGTACCGGCTGCGCCTGCACCTGACCGTTGCTGTCGATGCGATTAATGCTGAACAAGTCGCCGCCGTAAGAGGCGCTCAGCAAAAAGCGCCCCTGCTTATCCAGCGAGATATAGGCCATGCTCTCCGGCAGCGGCGACTGGCTGGCCTTAACCAGCTGGCCATCGGGCTGGATATGATAAGCCACCACGCTGTAAGGCTTGCTGCGTACCGAGACATAAAGCATTTTCTTATCGGGTGAGACAACGGAAGACATCGCCTTTGCGCCCGCCGGGAAACTGCCGATCGGTACCAGCGCTTTTTTCGCTTTATCCAGCTGGTAGCCGGTAACGGTGCCGCTTTCGGCATTGGAAACATACACCAGGCTTTGCGCCTGAGCCGCGCCCGTCAGGGCTGCCAGAGAAAGCAGCACGCCTGCGTAAATTTTTTTCATTATTATTTCCTTGTAGGGTAAAAAGCCTTACCAGCGCGCGGCGAAAACTTCGCACAGTTCCGCGACGTCGCTGTCGCCGAGCGGCTGGGGTTTCACCGCTGCCTGCCGCCACAGGCGGGCGGTTTCTTCCAGCTCTTCCAGCGCGAAACAGGCGGAGAGCACCGAACGGCCCCAGACGACCGGGCCAAGCCGTTCCAGCATCACGCCGCGCACTTCGCAGGCGAGTTGAGCCACCTGTTCCGCCACCTGCGGCGCGCCGGGACGGCAGTAGCGGATCAGCGGAATGCGGCCGACCTTCATCACCTGGTAAGGCGTGATCGGCGGCAGAATGCATTCCGGCTGCCAGACCCCTTCCAGCGTCAGCCCGACCAGGTTAGTGGAATGCGTATGCACCACGCCCTGCACCTCCGGGTTACGGTCGTAAACCTGACGGTGCAGCAGCAGCGTTTTCGAAGGCTTATCGCCTGACAGCCATTCGCCTTCACGGCTGACCTTAGCGATCTGCTGCGGCACCAGGCGACCCAGGCAGGCATCGGTAGGGGTGATCAGCCAGCCATCTTCCAGACGAGCGCTGATATTTCCTGCGGTGCCGACGGTATAGCCGCGCTCGTAAAGGCTTCTGCCTGCCTGGCAGATCTCTTCGCGCAGCTGCTGTTCAGTAGTCATTGCTTCTCTCCGCATCCGGGTTAAATTTTGTGATCGGCCGTCATTACCTTACCGGCCGTTTCGTCTTTTTTTATCGCCAGCGGCTCCACTTTGCCCATGATGAACATAAAGTTAAGCGCGCCGAACAGGCAGATACCGCCCGCCACCAGCAGCGGCACCACGAAAGAGCCGTGGCTGAGGGTCAGCATCAGTCCGGTAAAGGAGGCGGTGACGATCCCGGCCAGATTGCCGGCAAAGTTTTGAATGCCGCCCAGGGTGCCGACATAGCCCGCGCTGGGCGCGACGTCGGCGGGCAGGGTCCAGATATTGGCGGCGGTAAAGGCCAGGCCTGCGTAGGTCAGTGAGAACAGCGTCAAAATCACAGGGATACTGTTGGTGAAAGCGGCGAAGGCGATCACCGAAGAAAGCAGCATGCCGCCAATCAGGCAGGATTTACGGGCGGTGGTCAGCGAAAAGCCCCGGCGATAGAGCCAGTCGGAGGTCAGGCCGCCCAGCAGGCTGCCGGGGATGCCCATCAGCGCCGGGATCGCGCCCAGCGTGCCCAGCTCCTTCAGCGAAAAGCCGTGCGCCATGGTCAGGTAGGTCGGAAACCAGGTGACGAAGAAGTAGGTAGCAAAGTTCATGCAGAAGAAACCGATCATCATTCCCCAGACGGTGCGGTAGCGGAACAGACCGGCGATATGCACTTTTTCGTTTTTCCCCAGCGTCTGTACGCTGCGGTCGGCCAGCAGATTCTGGCGCTCCTGCTCCTTCAGGCCTTTCATCTCCTCCGGTTCACGGTAGAAAACCAGCCAGATAGCTACCCAGATCAGCCCCAGCGCGCCGGTGACGATAAACGAGGTTTCCCAGTCCCAGGTGCTGATCAGCCAGGCGACCAGCGGCAGGGCGATGGCGCTGCCCGCGCGCGGGCCAGCATCGAAGATACCGCTGGCGGTGGCGCGCTCCTTTTTGGCGAACCAGGAGTAAACCACCTTGGCGCAGCCCGGATAGCCGCCCGATTCGCCCAGGCCCAGCATCAGACGCGAGGCGAAAATGGAGGTAAAGCCGCGGCCAAAAGCGGTAAACACGGTAAACAGCGACCACCAGCCTACGGCGATAGCCAGGCCGGTGCGCGCGCCCAGGCGGTCAATCAGTCGACCAGCCGGGATCTGCATCAGCGCATAGGTCCAGAAAAAAGCGCCAAGGATCAGCCCCATGCTGGTGTCGTCCAGCCCGAGATCTTTTTTGATATGTGGGGCGGCGATGGCTAAATTAATGCGATCTATGTAGTTGATGGCGATGGCGAAAAAGCAGAACGCGATCATCAGCCAGCGGATCCGCGGGTATCTACGCATGGTGAATTCCTTTATGATTTCGGGGCCGTAATGAACGAGCGCGCCCGCCTGAATGTTATGGTTAAGTAAAGTTCTTTCAGTATTTGATAATATGATGTTAAAAGTAAGCGATTACAAAATTCAGTCAAGCAAAAAGTAAGCGCTTTCAAATAGAGGTATTGGTTGTCTGTAAATTTTGTGGGCAACGTCACTAATTTCGCTCTGGAGTCTGAAGATGTCCGATAAGCCATCGCCATCCGCCCGCGTTTCGCTGGACGATGTCGCCCTGCGTGCGGGGGTATCCACCGCTACCGTTTCACGAGTGCTGAACGGCAGCGCCTCCGTCCGTCCGTCGCGCCGGGAGGCGGTTGAGCGCGCCTGCGAAGAGCTGGGCTATGTCATTAACCGCGCCGCCCGCACGCTGGCTTCTCGCCGCAGCATGACCATTGGTGCGGTAGTGCCGACGCTGGCGACGGAAACCTTTTCCCGGCCGCTGGCGGCTTTCCAGCAGCAGATCCACCAGTCCGGCTATACCATGTTGCTGGCCAGCTCCGATTTCGATCCCGATACCGAGCTGAAAGAGGTCAATAAGCTGGTGGAATACGGCATCGATGCGCTGATGCTGGTGGGCAACAGCCACCACCCGCGCCTGTGGGAGCGCATCACTCAACAGAATATTCCCTGTATCCAGACCTTTTCCGTGGACGCGCGCTATCCCAGCGTGGGCTACGACAACGAGCTGGCGGCAGGCGAGCTGACCGCGCACCTGCTGGCGCTGGGGCATAAAGTCTTTGCCGTGATCGTCGGGACGCCGCCGTCCAACGATCGCGTTTCCGATCGTATTACCGGCACGCGGCAGGCGCTGGCAGCGGCGGGGCTGACGCTGGACGAGGCCAATCTGATCAACAGTGCCTTTACCATGAACGAAGCGCGCGAGGCGATGTTCCGCCTGCTGGACGGGCCAAATCCGCCGACGGCGGTGATCTGCGGTAACGATCTGCTGGCCTTTGGCGCGATGCGGGCGGCCAGCGAGCGCTATCTGCGCATCCCGAACGATATTTCGATTACCGGCTTCAATGACTATGAATATGCCGAGCATCTGGAGCATCCGCTGACCACCATGCGCGTGGAGCTGGATCGCATCGGTGAGGTCGCGGCAGACTATCTGCTCGCCACGCTGAATGGCGAAACCGCGCC
The DNA here is from genome assembly GCF_041320675.1 of Erwinia sp. STN24. Taxonomy (NCBI): domain Bacteria; kingdom Pseudomonadati; phylum Pseudomonadota; class Gammaproteobacteria; order Enterobacterales; family Erwiniaceae; genus Erwinia; species Erwinia sp. STN24. Next base: position 792,321 of record NZ_JBGGPM010000001.1, read on the forward strand.
CGTGCAGACTCTGCTTAAACCCGAGCTGATCGTGCGCGGCAGCACCGGCTCCGCACCGCGCGCCGCCAAAGGCTAAACCGTGCGCCGCTTAGTTCCGCGCCGTCGGTGCGCAGGCCGAAAAAGTCTGCCAGGCGCCGCTCAGCCTCGTGCCGTTAGTGCGTAGACCGCTAAAGACTGCCAGGCGCCGCTTAGTTCCGCGCCGTCAGCCCATAGTCCGCAAAGGCCTGCATTGCCTCTTTTTCTCGTAAAAAATTGAGCAGGGCGGCGGCGGCCTCTGGCCTGGCCGCCCGGTTAAAAACGCCGCCGGAAAAGGAGAGCACCTTCTGCGCACCCGGCGGCAGCGGGCCAATGACCTTGATCCCTTTCACCATCAGCAGCTCGCTGATTTGCTGAACGGCGATATCCGCCGTGCCCTCCAGCAGCTGCGCGGCGGTAAAACCTTCTGCGATAGTGGTGGCGCGCGCGTTGATCGCCTCTTCAATCCCTAATTGTTTTAACAGCGCCTGAAAATAGATGCCGCTTGCGCCGCCCAGCGAATAAGCCACCGATTTCGCCGCCAGCAGCGCCCGGGTAAACGACGCCACGCTGCTGATATCGGGCGCAACGGCATCGGGCAGCATCGCCAGGCCAAGCGGCGAATCCACCAGCTCCACCCGGCTGTCGGCCGCCACCACGCCCTGGTCGATAAGCCTGTCCATCGCCTCTTTGGTCACGATGACCGCGTCCGCCGTTGCGCCGTCGGCAATATTTTTTTCAATAACCGAGGTTGGCTTCCAGTCAATAGTCAGCGGGTCGCCGTGGCTACGCAGCCAGGCCTGTTCCACGGCGGCGAAGGGCGCGCGAATAGCCAGCACGCTGAAAAGACGAAGTGTTCCGTTGCTCATAACCTGTTCCTTAGCCTGTTTTACGCAGATAGCTGCTGTCCAGCTCGCCGGGCGTGCGAACGCCGATCAGCGCCAGATCGCGATCAATTTCATCACGCAGAATATGCATGGCGTGCTCCACGCCCGCCTGGCCGCCGATGACGGCGCCGTAAAGGAACGGTCTGCCCAGGAAGACAAAATCCGCGCCCAGCGCCATCGCTTTCATTACGTCGGTGCCGCGCCGGATCCCGCTGTCGATAATGACCTTCATCGCGCCTTTTTTCGCCGCAATCTCCGGCAGAGTCAGCAGCGGCGGCACGGTATGATCCAGCTGGCGACCGCCGTGATTGGACAGGATCACCGCATCCGCGCCCAGATCGCGGGCGATAAAGGCGTCTTCCGGCGACATCAGGCCTTTGATTACCAGGTTGCCGCGCCATTTTTTGCGTATTGCCTCGACGTTTTTCCAGTTGAGTTTGTCGCGGGCGTGTGTATTGCGTACCTTGCTGGACATCATCGGCGGCCCGCGCTCGGCATCGGTATTTTCAAAATGCGGCGCGCCGTGGCGCAGAAAGGTTTGCGCAACCGTGCCCAGCAGCCAGCGTGGGTTCATGGCGCTTTGCAGCGCGACCTTCGGCGTAATTTTAATCGGCATACTGAAGCCGCTGCGCGTGTTGTGCTCGCGATTGCCCAGCATCGGCGTATCGCCGGTGACCACCAGTGTCTGGTAGCCCGCCGCGGCGACGCGATCCAGCAGCCTGTCGATACGTGGCTGATCGCCCGCCAGATAGGCCTGAAACCAGGCGTCCGGGTTGGCAGCGTGGACATCCTCCAGTTTGACTAGCGACGAGGCGCTAAGGATCATCGGCACGTTCATCGCCCTGGCCGCTTTCGCCAGCGCGATATCCGCCTGGTAAGCGACAAAAGAGGCGCCGCCAAGGGGCGCAACGCCGAAAGGATGGTGGTAGGTGTGGCCAAACAGGGTGGTGCGCTGATCGCGGCCGGAGACATCACGGAACATGCGCGGCACAAAAGTGTATTGACGGTAGGCCTCGAAATTACCGGCAATTCCACGGCCCGTTTCGACACCGCCCGCCACGTATTGATAAATCATATCCGGCAGGCGGCGCCGGGCGTGTCGTTCAAAATCATCCAGCGCCAGCAAATCGCGAAAATGACGGGGCACCTTCTTCAGCGCCGGATTGCCGACGGTAGGCGCCGCACCTGGCGGGACGACGGCGGCAGAAGGAGTATTAGCAGATGAAGTCATAAGCGTTCTCGGATCCAGGGGTTAGACGCACAGCGTCATAAACGGATAAAGGCAATTTATTTTGTAAGCGCTTTCAATTCTGGCTAATCATCTCTAACATTTCAATAACAGTCTGGCTGCATCATCGCCGATTTATGTGACGGAGTTCACTTTACAGCGACATTTGTAAGCCCTTACATTAAGTCATCGCCGTGCGCTCGGCCGACGCCTTCCAGGAGAAGCTCATGAACAGAATTGTTTTACTGCACGCCACACCGGTAGCGATGGCGCCTATTCATACCGCATTCAGCGAGGTCTGGCCGGAGGCGGAAACGGTCAACCTGCTTGATGACGGGCTTTCTCTCGATCGCGCCAGAGAAAGCGAGCTTTCCGCCGGGATGATCGACCGCTTTGTGCAGCTGGGAAAATATGGCTTTGCCCAGCAGGCGCAGGGCATTTTAATTACCTGTTCCGCGTTTGGCCCGGCCATCGACCGCTTAAGCGAAGAACTGCCGGTGCCGGTGCATAAACCTAATGAAGCAATGTTTATGGAGGCGGTGGCGCAGGGTAACCATATCGGCATGCTGGCGACTTTTGGCCCGGCGGTGAAAACCATGACCGATGAATTTACCGACTACGTGGCGCAGCAGGGCTCGAAAGCGAAGTTGACCACGGTGCTGGTGGAGGACGCCATCGACCTGCTGAAAAGAGGCGATGCGGAGAGTCATAACCGCCTGGTGGCGGCGCGAGCGAAAGAGCTGGCGCACTGCGACGTGATTATACTGGCGCATTTTTCCACTTCCCGCGCGGCCGAGAGCGTGCGTCAGCAGGTCACGATCCCGGTGCTGACCGCACCGCACGCCGCCGTTAAACGCATGAAGGCCAGCGTACTTGCTGCGGCTAAGGGGTAAAGGATGCTAATCGGCGTAATTGCAGATGATTTTACCGGCGCCAGCGATATCGCGGTAACGCTGGCGAAAGGGCTGGTCGGCGAGGGCGGACTTAACACCACGCAGTATTCCGGCGTACCGACGATGCCCGCCGACGCGGATGTAGAAGCGGGCGTGGTGGCGTTAAAAAGCCGCTCCGTTGCCGCCAACGAGGCCGTGGAGCAGTCGCTGGCGGCCTGTCGCTGGCTGCTGGATCAGGGCTGCGAACAGATCGTTTTCAAATATTGCTCTACTTTCGATTCTACGGATAGCGGCAACATCGGGCCGGTCACGGACGCGCTGGCGGCGCTGCTGGAAGTCCGCAGCGTGGTAATGTGCCCGGCTTTCCCGGCGCTGGGACGTACGGTTTATCAGGGGCATCTTTTTGTACAGGATAAGCTGCTGAACGAGTCCGGCATGGAGCATCATCCGCTGACGCCGATGACGGATGCGGATCTGCGGCGCGTGCTGCGGCGGCAAAGCGCCAACCCGGTTGCACATATTGCGTGGCAGACCGTAGTGCAGGGCAGCCAGGTTTTACAGCAGGCTATCAACGAGCCGCAGACGCGCACCCTACTGATTGTGGACGCGATTAGCGAGCACGATCTGACTACCCTCGGCCGCGCCTGCCAGGGCGCGAAACTCGTTACGGGCGGATCGGGGATTGCGCTGGCCTTGCCGCATAATTTCATCGCTCAGGGGCGGGCAAAAGGGAAACAGGCGCAGGCTCCCCTTATCGACGGGCCGGAAGCTATCCTGGTCGGCAGCTGTTCCGGCGCGACGCGTTTACAGATAGCCGAACATCAGAAAAACCATCCTGTAATGATGATTGAGGTCAAAGACGTGCTGAGCGGCGAAACGGGACCGGCGCAGCTGGTGGCCTTTATCACCGAGCATCAGGGCCGCGCGCCGTTGGTCTATTCCTCCGGCGATCCCGAGGCCGTAAAACGCGTGCAGGAGCAGTATGGTCGCGAGCGGGTAGCGGCCGCGCTGGACAGCCTGTTCGGCGAAACCGCGCAGCAGCTGGTGGCGGCCGGCACGCGACGGATTGTGGTCGGCGGCGGCGAGACGTCCGGGGCGGTGGTCAGCGCATTAGGGCTGGGCGCGTTGACTATCGGCGCAGAAATAGATACCGGCGTTCCATCAATGGTGTCGCGCGGCAGGCAGCCTGTAGCGCTGGTGCTGAAGTCGGGTAATTTTGGCGGCAGAGACTTCTTTGCCCGAGCCGTCGATGCGCTGCGGGGCGATGATTAGAGACAGATTTGCTATGTAAATATTGGCGGATGATTCTGGCGCTGGCGAAGAGGCCGATGGCGATATCTGTACGGGGGCCGTAGCTGGCCTAATCAGCGGTCGCCACGCACAAAAAAGCCGCCCGCAGGCGGCCATTATATCAGCTGTGACTATTACAGCGTGCCGGTACCGCCGTCGGAGCACCAGACCTGGCCGGACGTATAGCTGGTTTCCGTTGAGGCCAGCGTCACGTAAAGCGGGGCGATCTCCGCAGGCTGTCCCGGACGGCCCAGCGGCGCGCTGCCGCCAAACTGCTTCACTTTTTCCTGCGGCTGACCGCCGCTGGACTGCAACGGCGTCCAGTATGGACCAGGCGCAACCGCATTAACGCGGATGCCTTCTTCGCCCAGCTGCTGCGCCAGCGCTTTGGTAAAGGCGGCGATAGAGGCTTTGGTCTGCGCATAGTCCAGCAGGATAGCGCTTGGGCTATAGGCCTGCACGGAAGAGGTGTTAATAATGGCGCCACCGCGTGGAATATGATCCACCGCCGCTTTGGTGATCCAGAACATGGCGTAGACGTTGGTTTTGAACGTCGCATCAAAATCTTCGGTGCTCAGCGTGCGGATAGACTCGTTATACTGCTGGCGTCCGGCATTGTTCACCAGAATATCCAGGCCGCCCAGCTGGCTTACCGCGTCGCTGACCAGCTTTTTACAAAACTCTTCGGAACGAATATCGCCCGGCAGTGCAACCGCTTTACGGCCTTCCGCCTCGATAAGCTTAATCACTTCCGCCGCGTCGGATTCTTCTTCCGGCAGGTAACCGATGGCCACGTCTGCGCCTTCACGGGCATAGGCAATAGCAACGGCACGACCGATACCGGAATCACCGCCGGTAATAAGCGCTTTACGTCCCTGCAAACGGCCAGAGCCGCGATAGGTTTTTTCACCGTGATCGGGTTGTGGGATCATTTTGCTGGCAAGGCCTGGCGCCTGCTGAGGCTGTTCCGGGAATGGCGGGGTCGGATAGTCAACGGTCAGCAAGGACTTTTTAGTTTGTTCGCTCATGATGTACTCCTTCATCGGTGTTGATTCGAAAACATAAGCCTGGCACAAACGTGATGGTTGTCACGTTCAGCTGCAAAAATAATGGTAAAGGCGCGCGATTTTCGGGTTTGATTAAGAGGGTTTACGACAGTAAGTCATCTTTTTTGGTAAGGCATGATGTTGTATGAATTAAAAACAAAATTTTATTTTTAATTGCATTGAAATCTGCGCGGATGGGTTGTCAGGCCCGTTGTCAGAAGTACGCCTGCTGTCAAATGAGAGGATTATCCTTTAATAAAATTTATCATTGTATGTTTAATTTTACTTCATCTCCTCAGCTGAATATTGGAGTAAAGTAGGTGAATTCAGGTGCGTTTATTTTTCCTTTGATTTTTACAAATATCGCAGGGAAACCGAATGCTTTATCCTGCCATTTGCCATCATTAAGATTACGGTCGCTGTTGCGCTAATGCGGCTGGTATTTTTTCTGACCAATCTACAGCGGCCGGTAAAGCTACGGAGGATTATCCTTGCAGCTACGCCTTCCGTGCTGGTGGTTACTATTTTTATTTTATTACACGCCAGGGGTCAGTCTAATATTATATTTTACTGAACAATGTTAGCTGTGGCGGGTGAGTTTTTTTGTAGGATGGTAATTTTTTAATTTGATGTGCATATATATTATTTCATCGTGCTGAATATAAAATTACCGATAGCGTCGCTGGATATTCGGAATCATTGGCTATAGTTGCGCTGAGTTTTCAAAATTAAAGTATTTACATGCAGGCAAGAGCAGGGTGCAATATGTAACGCCAACGGTGAATGGCCCATCCAACGCCAGCCATCGGGCCAGCGTCAATAACCCGTGCAACGAAAACGAATAAGCCACTGGCAGCAGTCTGCCCAATAAAAACGCACAGGCCAATGAAAATACTCCGCTCAGCGTCAGTCTGTTCAATGGTAACAGGCAAGCCAGCGACGCTGCGGCCAGTGTCCCTGAAATGCTCTGACGACCTGTGGCGCAGCGTAAGCTGATGACCTGCCCAAAAATGAAATTGCCGATATAAGCGCCAAAAAGCGAGCAAAACCAGCACGACCTGTGCTTCTTTTGCTGCTAAAAACCATGCCTGTTTTTTTGACTACGGGGTACAACCGGGCCGGGTGCTTCACGCCAGTCCGGGTTTTCACCCGACATAATCGCGCCACGCTGTTGTTTAGTCGGTTTCGCCAGTGGTGAAGGCATAGTCGGTGCAGACGAGGGGTTTACCCCGTCAGGATTTAAGTTTTCGATGGCGCAGCCAGAAATAAAAAGAGTAACCAGTGTCAACGATATTAATAGCTTTCTCATTTACCATTCCCTGTTTAATTTTACGCTTTGTCATCAGTGACGATTACAGAAATATCGGCCTGAGCCAGTCCTTCGCTTATGCCTTCCGCCATTTTGCGCTCGATCGCCTGGCCGGCATTCAGTAGCAGCCTTGTAGATTCACTGGCCAGCAAAGAAGCGATTTCATCGTCGTTTAAATTGGTACATTGACGATAAATTTGCTCAAAAATAACATTGCCCTTGTTGCTTAACTGTTTTAACGATGCCAGCTCGTCAGGCTTGATATACTGGCGATTCAGGTTTTCTACCGCAGCCGGATGTAACAGGAAAGTCGCTAAAGGCATAGCCAGCCTTTTTTTTGCTGCGCAATACATCAGCGTAGCCGAAGAAGCGGTCATCGAAATATTAACGGCCGTAATGGGAATGGCCGCATTTTTTATCGCCTGATAAAGCAGGTAGCCGCTGTCCATATCACCGCCATAGCTGTTGATATACAGCGTAATCTCTTTCAGCCCTGGCGAGGCGTAATGCAGCTTGTCCAGAGCGTCGATAAACTCCAGCGATTTATTTGCCGTAATATCGCCGTTAAAAATAATGCGGGCGGATTTAAATTTTGCGGGCCTGATATCGGTGCGCTGGGTCACAGAAAGTGCCGCGTCGGCCGGAAGCATAAAAGCAGCCAGCCATCCGGCGAGGGTAACTGCCGTAGTAAATATCTTTTTCATCATTATCCTTAACAATGCATAACATCATTTAAGCGAATTGCTTTTGCAGGCTAACCTTCCTACGGATAATAAACTGTGAGGCAGGACGGATATTAATTTTCCGCCGCATAAAGGAATGTAACAAATTATGCTCAGAGCATAAATCGGTAGCCGACGCCGGTTTCCGTGCGCAGATGGCGAGGCCGGGCCGGATCTTCTTCCAGCTTCTGCCGAAGGTGGCCCATATAGATGCGCAGATAGTGACTGTGCTCCGAGGCGTTAGGCCCCCAAACCTGTACCAGCAGCTGCCGCTGCGTCATCACCTTGCCGTGATTGTTAAGCAGTACGGCAAGTAGCCTGAATTCGGTTGGCGTCAGATGGAGTTCCTCGCCCGCACGCGTAATGCGCCTTGCTGCCAGGTCGACCTGCACATCGGAAAAGGCGAAAACCGGATCGCTTTGCGTATCGTGCGTCGTGCGTCGCAGCGCTACCCGCAGGCGCGCCTCCAGCTCGCCGATGCCGAAAGGCTTGGTAAGATAGTCATCGGCTCCCGCATCCAGCGCGGCAATTTTATCTTCCTCTTCGCTGCGGGCGGAGAGCACAATTACCGGCTTCTGACTCCACTGGCGGAACTCTTTAAGAAAGGTCAGGCCGTCGCCGTCCGGCAGCCCTAAATCCAGGATCACCAGATCCGGTTTGCGGGTAGCGGCCTCCAGCAGGCCGCGCTGTAGCGTGCCGGCATCGAAGACGCGCAGGGCGCTGCCTTCCAGCGCGATGCGCAGAAAGCGGCTTATCTCTTTTTCATCTTCAATAATCAATACGGTTGTCACAGCGCTTCACCTGTTTCTGCTATGTCCGGCAGCGGCGCCTGCGGCAGGCTAATCCTGAAGCTCGCGCCGCCCTGCGGACGTTGATGGGCGGTAATCACGCCGTTATGCACCTCGACGATCGCCTGACAGATTGCCAGACCCAGCCCCACGCCGGGAATGGCCGATTCCCGATCGCCACGAGTGAATTTAGCAAAAAGCGCCTGCTCCTGACCAGCGGGCAAGCCGGGGCCGCTGTCCCAGACTTCGATCGTCAGCTCGCCCGGACGCGTCTGCGCCCTGATGCCGATTTGCGCCGCTGCGCCTGCATATTTCATGGCGTTTTCCAGCAGGTTGATCAGCACCCGTTCAAACAGCGGGCCGTCAACGTGAACCAGTGCCAGCGGATCGGCCATCTCCAGCGTAACGGGCTGCCTGCCGCCCGGATCCAGCGTCGCCAGCGCGCTGCCGATTACCTCTTCCAGCGTCAGCCATTCACGCTTCAGATGAAAGCCGCCGGTCTGTAGACGGGCCATATCCAGCAGATTATTCACCAGCCGCGTCAGCCGCAGCACATGCTGGCGGATTTCGCTTGCCTGGCGAGCCTGAGGCAGCCTGGCCGAGGCCAGATCCAGCGTCAGGATCTCCACCTGGCCGAAAAGCACGGTAAGCGGCGTGCGCAGATCGTGAGAAAGGGCGGCCAGCAGCGAATGGCGCAGCTGCTCACGCTCGCCGATTACGCGCGCCTGCTCTTCGCTGGCCGTCAGCTGTAAACGCTCCAGCGCGCTGGCGGTCAGTAGCAGCACCGTTTCCAGCAGCTGCTGCTGTTCAGGCAGCGCGGGCGGCGTTTGCTGCGCGATTACCATCACGCCAAGACTTTTCTCTGCGGCGCGCAGCGGCAGGATCTGATAAGGCACGCCGGGCAGCGTATCGGTTCCGGCGCCCGCCGGTTCACCCTGCACGAAACTCCAGCGGGCAATGCCTTCGTCCCAGCTCATTACGTTAGGTGCGGGCAGCTGCCGCACCAGCCTGTCGTTTTCGTCAGGCAGCAGCAGCGCGCTGTCGGCATGAAAAATAGTATAAACGGCGTGCTGGCTTGCCGCCGCTACTTCCTGCGCGCTGCGGGCCTTCGCCAGCGTGCTGGAAAGGGCGTAAAGCTGGCCGGTGCGTCTTTCACGATAGCGAGCAATGCGCGCCTGATAGCGCACGCCCGCCGTCAGGTTGCCAACCAGCAGCCCGACACTGAGCATCACGCCAAAGGTTAACAGATATTGCGCATCAGAAACCGCCAGCGTACCGCGCGGCGCGACAAAAAAGAGATCGAAGCTGACAACGTTGATTATTGTGGCGAACACCGAGGGCCAGCGTCCGGCCTGGAGCGCCACTACCACTACCCCCAGCAGATAGAGCATCACCAGGTTGGCGGGATCGAAAGCCAGCAGCCAGTGGCTGGCGATAAAAGTGATCAGCGCGCAGAGCGCCGTGGCGAGCAGACAGCCGCGTATGCCCTGACGCCAGCGTCGAGCCTGTCTTTGCGGCGGCGCGGCGGCGGCTGGCCTGTCGCCGGGCGCAACGATCACCAGGTCGAGTTCTGGCGCGCGGGCGGCAAGGCGATCGGCCAGCGAAGACGAGCGGAACAGATGACGACCCCTGCCGCGTCCCAGCACCACTTTGCCCAGATCGTGATCGCGAGCGTAGCGCGCAATCGCCTTATCCGCAGAGGCGTCGGCCAATACGGCGCTTTCCGCACCGAGCTGACGCGCCAGCCGCAGCGAAGCCAGCGCGGTGCGGCGCTGCTGCTGCGTCAGCCGCAGCCAGCCAGGCGTTTCCACGCAGACCGCGTGCCATTCGCTGCCCAGCCTGGCCGCCAGCCGCGCGGCGGTGCGCACCAGCTTTTCGCTGCCTTCGTCGTAGCCCACGCAAAGCAGCACCGCATCCCGCGTGTGCCACACTTTGTCCCGCCCGCGCCCGTCCCGCCAGGCCTGCATCTGGTTATCTACCCGATCGGCGGTGCGCCGCAGCGCCAGCTCGCGTAAAGCAATCAGGTTGCCCTTGCGGAAAAAGTGCTCGGCCGCCCGGTCAGCGCGGTCGCCGGTATACACCTTGCCCTGTTTAAGGCGCAGCAGCAGATCGTCCGGCGGCAAATCCACCAGGATTATCTCATCGGCGGCGTCGAAAAACGGGTCGGGCAGCGTCTCGCGCACCTGAATGCCGGTAACGCCGTTGACCACGTCGTTCAGGCTTTCCAGATGCTGCACGTTGACGGTGGTCAGCACGTCGATCCCGGCCGCCAGCAGCTCTTTCACATCCTGCCAGCGTTTGGGATGACGGGAGCCGGGCGCGTTACTGTGCGCCAGCTCGTCAATCAAAATCACGGCGGGATGACGCGCAAGCGCGGCGTCCAGATCGAACTCTTCAACCTGACGGCCCCGATGCTGGCGCTGCTGCGGCGGCAGGCGCGGCAGGCCCTGCAGCAGCGCCGCCGTCTCCTGCCTGCCGTGCGTTTCCACCACGCCTATCAGCACGTCCAGCTGGCGCGCATGCAGCCGCCGCGCCTCCTGAAGCATCGCCCAGGTTTTGCCTACCCCCGCGCAGGCGCCGAAGAAAATTTTCAGTTTGCCGCGCGGCCGCTCGCGGGTCTGTTGCAGTAAGCGATCGGGATCGGGGCGAAGCATATCGGCCATGCCGGTTCCTTATTTTGTGCGGAGCGCATCCAGAGCAAGATTCAGTTCGGGCACGTTAACATACGGCTGGCCGCTGAAGCTGAACAGCGGATAGCGGGTGTGCGCGGCGATAAGGCGGCTAATCGTTTCGGGCGACAGCTGGCGCGCTTTCGCCACGCGCGGCGTCTGCCAGCGCGCCGCCTCCGGTGAGATGCCGTTATCCAGTCCGCTGGCGGAGGCGGTCAGCAGATCGACCGGCACCCGACCGCTGGCGTCCGGGTTTTCTGCGCGGGCAGCCGCCAGCCGATCGGCAAACAGCTTATCCAGCGCGGGATTGCCGGGCGCGAGGTTGCTGCCGCCGCTCGCCAGCGGATTATAAGGGGTTTCCGCCGTCGCCGACGGTCGTCCCTGAAAATATTTTGCCTGGCTGAACGCCTGGCCCAGCAGCCGTGAGCCGCGAACCTCGCCGTCAAGCAACAGCAGCGAGCCGCCCGCCTGCTGCGGAAAGAGCCACTGGCCCAGCAGGGTGGTGACCATCGGGTAAACGCCGCCGGTCAGCAGCAGTAAAAAAGCCATCATAAAAAGCGCGGGACGCAGTTGCGACACGGTAAACCTCCTACAGCTGAAGAAGCAAATCGATAAGTTTGATGCCGATAAACGGCAGAGCCAGCCCGCCCAGGCCATACAGCCCCAGGTTGCGGCGCAGCAGCGCGGCGGCGCTGAGCGGCTTATAGCTGACGCCGCGCAGGGCCAGCGGGATCAGGAAGATAATGATCAGTGCGTTAAAGATCACCGCGCTTAAAATGGCCGACGAAGGCGAATGCAGATGCATCACGTTCAGCGCGCCGAACTGCGGGTAGCTGGCCGCAAACGCCGCCGGGATAATGGCAAAGTATTTCGCCACGTCGTTGGCGAGGCTGAAGGTAGTCAGCGAGCCGCGCGTCATCAGCATCTGTTTGCCGATATGCACGACCTCAATCAGCTTGGTCGGGCTGGAATCCAGATCCACCATGTTGCCCGCCTCTTTCGCCGCCTGGGTGCCGGAGTTCATCGCCACCGCCACGTCGGCCTGCGCCAGCGCGGGCGCGTCGTTGGTGCCGTCGCCGGTCATCGCCACCAGTCTGCCCTCGGCCTGATACTGGCGGATCAGCGCCAGCTTCGCTTCCGGCGTCGCTTCGGCAAGAAAGTCGTCCACGCCCGCCTCAGCGGCGATAGCGGCGGCGGTCAGCGGGTTATCGCCGGTGATCATCACGGTGCGGATGCCCATTTTGCGTAACTCGCCGAAGCGCTCTTTGATGCCGCCTTTAACGATATCCCGCAGCGCGATCACGCCCAGCACCTCAAGGTTTTCCGCCACTACCAGCGGCGTGCCGCCCTGGCGCGCGACTTCGTTGACCTTTTCATCCATCTCCGCCGGGAACTGACCGCCGCTGGCGACCACATGGCGACGGATCGCGTCGGCCGAGCCTTTGCGAATGCTGCGTTCCGGCAGGTTAATACCGCTCATTCGCGTCTGGGCGGTAAAGGGGATAAACGTCGCCTGTAGCTGCTGCAAATCGCGTTCACGCAGGTTAAAACGCTGCTTGGCGAGCACCACGATGCTGCGGCCTTCCGGCGTTTCATCGGCCAGCGAAGCCAGCTGCGCCGCATCCGCCAGCCGCTGCTCCGCAATGCCGCTGGCGGGCAGAAAGTCGGAAGCCTGACGGTTGCCGAGCGTAATAGTGCCGGTTTTGTCCAGCAGCAGGATATCGACGTCGCCCGCTGCCTCTACGGCGCGGCCGCTGGTGGCGATCACGTTGGCCGCCAGCATTCGGCTCATCCCGGCAACGCCAATGGCGGAGAGCAGGCCGCCGATGGTGGTGGGGATCAGGCAGACCAGCAGCGCAATCAGCACGGTCACGCTGACCGGCGTGCCGCTCCAGGCCGAGAAGGGCCAAAGGGTAGCGGTCGCCAGCAGAAAGACCAGCGTCAGCGCAATCAGCAGAATGGTCAGCGCGACCTCGTTAGGCGTTTTGCGGCGGCTGGCGCCTTCGACCATGGCGATCATGCTGTCGAGAAAGGTTTCGCCGGGATTGGCGGTACAGCGGATCACCAGCCAGTCGGAAAGCAGACGGGTGCCGCCGGTGACCGAAGCGAAATCGCCGCCCGACTCACGGATAACCGGCGCCGACTCGCCGGTAATGGCGCTTTCATCCACCGACGCGCCGCCCTCGATAACTTCGCCATCGCAGGGGATGATATCGCCCGCGCTGGCCAGCACGATGTCGCCTTTGCGCAGTTCGCTGGCGGCGATTTTTTCCGTTGGCGCATCGTGGCGGGCCTCTTTCAGCCGCAGAGCAAAAGCGGTTTTCTGCACGCTTTTCAGGCTGCTGGCCTGCGCCTTGCTGCGGCCTTCCGCCAGCGCCTCGGCAAAACAGGCGAACAGCACGGTAAACCAGAGCCACAGGCTGACGGCGGCGGTAAATCTGGCGTCGCCCGCCAGGCCGCAGGCCATCGCTATCGCCAGCAGCGTGGTCAGCACGCTGCCGATCCAGACCACAAACATCACCGGATTGCGCCACTGAGCCTGCGGCGACAGTTTTTTCACCGCGTCAACCAGCGCCTGGCGCAGCAGCGAAGGCTCAAACAGAGCCAATTGTTTACGGTTCATCGGGTACGCTCCATGTGCATCAGGTGGTCCGCTATCGGGCCGGAAGCCAGAGCGGGGATAAAGGTAAGCGCGCCGGTCAGCAGCACGGTGCCGATCAGCAGGCCGACAAACAGCGGGCCGTGCGTGGGCAGGGTGCCGCTGCTGACCGGCTGGATTTTTTTAGCTACCAGCGATCCGGCAATGGCCATGACCGGCACAATCACCAGAAAGCGGCCCGCCAACATGCAGAAGGCCAGCAGCAGGTTCCAGAACGGCGTATTGGCTGACAGACCGGCAAAGGCGCTGCCGTTGTTGTTGGCGGCGGACGAAAGGGCGTAAAGCACTTCGCTGAAGCCGTGCGCGCCGGGGTTCAGCATCGCCGCGCGTCCGGCGTCGCTCATCATCGCCAGCGCGCTGCCGAGCAGTACCAGCGCGGGCGTTACCAGGATCGCCAGCGCCGTCATTTTCATTTCGCGCACGTCGATCTTTTTGCCCAGGTATTCCGGCGTGCGGCCAATCATCAGCCCGGCGATAAACACCGCCAGCAGCACGAACAGCAGCATGCCGTAAAGCCCCGAACCCACGCCGCCGAAGATTACTTCGCCAATCTGCATCAGCCACATCGGGATCATGCCGCCCAGCGCGGTGAAAGAGTCGTGCATGGCGTTGACCGCGCCGCATGAGGCCGCCGTGGTGACCACCGCATACAGGCCGCTTGCCAACACGCCGAAACGGCTCTCTTTACCTTCCAGGTTGGTTCCGTCAACGCCCAGCGCCCGCAGCGTCGGGTTGCCCTGTAGCTCCGCCCAGAACATCGCGCTGGCGCAGAGCACAAAAATCAGCGTCATCGCTGCCAGGATCACCCGTCCCTGACGGGCGTCGCCGACCGCTTCGCCAAAGGCGAAACAGAGCGCCGCCGGGATCAGGAAAATAGCCAGCATCTGCGCAAAATTGCTGATATCGGTAGGGTTTTCAAACGGATGTGCCGAGTTGGCGTTAAAGAAACCGCCGCCGTTGGTGCCCAGCAGCTTGATCGCTTCCTGCGAGGCGACCGGCCCCATCGGCAGCAGCTGCTTCGCGCCTTCAAGGCTGGTGAAAGGCAGATAGGCGGAGAAGCTTTGCACCACGCCCTGTTGGATCAGCAGCAGCGCAAACAGCAGCGAAAGCGGCAGCAGCAGCCAGAGGACGATACGGCCGAGATCCTGCCAGGCGTTGCCCAACGTGGCCGAGGAGCGACGTGCAAACGCACGGATTAGAGCGAAAGCGACGGCCAGGCCGCTGGCGGCCGAGAGAAAGTTTTGCACCGTCAGCCCGGCCATCTGGCTGAAATAGCTCAGCGACGATTCGCCAGCGTAAGCCTGCCAGTCGGTATTGGTAACAAAAGAGACGGCGGTGTTTAACGCCAAATCCCAGCTCAGGCCGGGAAAATGCTGCGGATTTAAAGGCAGCGAGCCTTGTAACAGCAGGATCGCCAGCAGCAGGGCAAAGCCCATCGCATTAAACAGCAATATAGCCAGCAGATAGGTTTGCCAGCGCATTTCACCGCGCAGACCGGCCAGGCGCCAGAGGGCGGTTTCAACACCGCCGACAAAAGGTAAGGGACGGGGATCGATCAGGCGGGCTATCAGCCGACCCAGCGGCCAGGCCAGCAGCAGCAGCGCCGCCAGATAGCTCGCTATTAACAATGCGGAAGCCGCCATCAGAAGGCCTCCGCGTTAATCAGGGCATAAATCAGATAGCCCAGCAACAAAGCTACCAGCAGCACGCCGGTTATTACTGCAACACTCACGGTTCACCTCATTAAGAGAGTCATTTCGCCATGAGTGTAAAAAGTGGGCCGCAAAGATTTTGCAAAAATGCGGCGGGAAAATATAAAAAAAGTATAAAAATGCGCGAGGCCGCAGCGGGCCTCGCGCACAGGATCAGGAACGCACCAGTTCCTGGAGCACCGTCAGCTGCGCCACCGCTTTATGCATGGCGTCCAGACCGTCGGCAGCGTTTTTCAGCCGGTCGATATTCTCGACCATCCCGCTGCGCTCGGCGCTGTTTTGCTCGCTGAGGCTGGCGATCTGCCCACGTGCCGCGTGGCTTTTTTGCGCCATATCTTCCGTGGTGGCAACGGTTTTAGAAGCCGTCTTTTTAATCCGCGCGATGGTCGCTACCGTCTCGTTGATGCTTTCACGCGTGGCGTCGGCCTGTTCTTTAGAAGAGCGGGCCAGGCGGCGTACCTCTTCTGCTACCACGGCAAAGCCGCGACCGGCCGATCCGGCGCGGGCGGCTTCCACCGCGGCATTCAGCGCCAGCAGGTTGGTCTGGTCGGCAATGGTGCTGATGCCGCTGGTGATTTGCGTAATGCCCTGCGAAATTCTTTCCAGCTCGCCGATTTCAAGGCCCAGCTCATCCTGCGCCTGCAGCGTGACGGTTGCCGCCTCGCCGATCTCGCCGATATTCACGCCAGCCACATCCAGCGCTGCGCTCTGGCGGCTGGTGGCTTTTTCCAGCAGCGGGAAAGTTTGTACTACCGGCCCGATCTGCTGCTGATAGTCGATCACTTTATCAATAACGTCCGTTTGCAGCGTGTGCAGCGCTTCCCAACGACGCAGCGAGCGCTGGGCATAGTGGCCAGCGTAGTCGGCATATTCAATCGGGAAGCGGCTCATGGCTTTGACGTCGCGATCGAAAAAGGCGAGGGCGGACAGCGTCTGGTTGATCGGCACGCCGAATATTTCGCCAAAGCTGGAGAAGCCAGCGGCCGGCACGCCGTCGAACAGCTCCGCCGCAGGCAGGCTTTCCGGGTTGTTAAGGCGGCGCAGCAGGCAGTCGTTCAGCAGCAGCCCGGCCGGTTTGCCATGCGTGGCGACGAATCTGTCCCAGTCCTTACGCGTGGCGGAAACGAAATCGCCCGCCTCCAGCAGATAAAGACGGTCGCCAAACTCCAGATCGCAGAAGAACGTCAGGCTTTCCGCGTCGATTTTGGCTACGGAGCGAATAAAGTACTCATCCGCCACCTTCACGCCGAACGTTTTGCCCTTCAGCTTTTGCTCCAGCTGCTCAGGCTTACAGTGCAGCGCGTCGGCCAGCACTTTTACCGCAGGCTGCTGGCGACCCGTTGCGTCAAACAGCGAACTTACGGTGCGCGCGACGGGATCGGCTTCCGCCACCAGCCAGCTTTGCTGCGTGGGCTGGAAGTTCTGGCTTTTAAACGGCGCAAAGGATTTCCCTTTCGCCATGCGGCAGAACACGATCACCGCTTTGTTTTGCAGCAGCTGGCCGCTGGTGGCCATCCAGGTGTTCTGAAAATCGGTGCGGCCGCCCGCCGAGCCGCCGATAGCCAGGCAGGGGAAGCGTCCGCTGTCATACCAGGCCTGCATCATAAAGCCTTCGGCAGAGGAGAGGCCGTCGCAGTAGATCATCGCGAAGGTTTCTTCGGCAGAGAGCGACATATTGACCTGAAGGCGATCAAGCTGGGCGCGAATGCTGTCGATACGATCGGCAACGGTAGCGCCGCGTGGCACCTGCAGATCGATAGTGTGCACCTCATGACGGGCGACCGTCTGCTCGGGCAGCCACAGCCAGCTGCCCTGAGGGCCGTTGGTGGCACAGTAGGCGGAGCGGCCTTTCTGCGCGCACAGCGCGCCGGTAGAGGAGATAGCGAAGACGGTACGGCCCGGCGCGCTCATCTTTTGCCACGCGTCGTTCACGCGGGCGAAATCAGCTTCCGGCGGGACAAAAACCATCAGCAGGCCTTTGCCGCCGCCGGTACCCAGGCTGCCGAAAGCGGTCGGCAGGGCGCGACAGTCATAAGTGTTGCTGACCGGACGACCGGCCAGCGGATTAAGTTTTTTTGGAATCAGTGCGTTCCAGAATGCAGATAATTTTGCCATGGTGTTCTCATAAAAGTAGAGCGCCTGCGTGGGCGCATTAATGCTTATTGTTATAGTGAAACCCCGGCGGGATGCCGGGGGTAAGAAAATTACGCGTCGGACAGGCGGAAGGTAGAAACGGAGTGGTTAAGGAAGTGCACCTGCTCTTCCAGCGAGGCGGAAGCCGCTGCCGACTCCTGCACCAGCGCGGAGTTCTGCTGGGTCACGCTGTCCATCTCGGTTACCGCCTGTTCAATCTGGCTGATGCCGCGGCTCTGCTCGTCAGACGCGGTCGAGATATGATCCATCAGTACATCGACCTGGCTGACCGAGGCGATAATCGCGCCGATAGCGTCGCCGGTACGGCTGACCTGATCGGAACCGGCTTTGATATTGGCGACCGATTCGGCAATCAGGCTTTCAATCTCTTTTGCCGCTACCGCGCTGCGCTGCGCCAGGTTGCGAACTTCGCCCGCCACGACCGCGAAGCCGCGTCCCTGTTCACCCGCGCGCGCCGCTTCCACCGCGGCGTTCAGCGCCAGGATATTGGTCTGGAAAGCGATGCTGTTAATCACGCCGGTAATGTCTTCAATCTTCTTCGAGCTGCTGTTGATTTTGCCCATGGTGACGATGACTTCCTGCGAGACTTTTTCGCCGGTTTTCGCGTTCTTCACCGCTTCGCTGGTCAGACGGCTGGCTTCAAAGACGTTTTCGGTATTCTGTTTCACCGTGGCGCCCAGCTCTTCCATGCTGGCGGCAGTCTGCGTCAGCGCGGCGGCCTGCTGTTCGGTACGCGAAGCCAGGTCGACGTTACCGGCGGCAATTTCCTGCGAGGCGTGCGACACGGTTTGCGTGGAGTTACGCACCTGGCTGATGATATCGGTCAGCGAGCGGCGCATCTGCTCCATGGTGCCCATCAGATCCTGTATTTCGCTGCGGGAAGAGGCCACCACCGGCACCGGCGTATCCAGAATACCCTGAGCAATCTGGCTGCAATGCGCTTTGGCGCTGTCCAGCGGGCTAAGCACGTAGCGCTTCAGGAACATCAACACGCCTGCGATAACAACCAGGAACAGCACGCCGAAGGCGACAATCAGGCCGATACCAAAGGTGAAGTGATCCTGCGCGTCGCTGTTCAGGCGTTTCGCGTACTGCTCGTGCAGCGCAAGCACTTTGTCCAGCACCACTTCGTACTGGTGATCCAGACTGATGACGGTCGGCAGCTGCGCCTTAAAGCGCGCCTGGTCATTGGTTTTAGCCGCGTCCAGCAGCGGGTCGATACCCTGACGGCGGTAAGTTTCATAGGTGGTGCGATACTCATCGGCCAGGCTGGCTTCGCCATCCAGCTTCGGCGCGGCCAGATAGGCCTGGAAAGCCTTGTCCGCTTTGCCCAGCACTTCATTCAGCCCGCTAATCGTCTGCAGGCCGCCGCTGTTTTCCATCGTTTTCATATATTCCATCAGGCGCACGCGCAGGGTACGGCTGTGGTTAATAGGATCGATAATAGACAGCACTACACGGATCTCTCTATTCACCGCATCCAGCGACGTATTGCTGCGGGTCAGCAGCCAGACGTTAGCGATCATGCTGGTGAAAAAAATAATAAACAGGAACAGCAGAACCAAAAGCGACGATCTTTTCAGGGACATCTGATTAGCCTTAAAGGAAATAGGATGCTTTCTGTATCGGCAAATTGCGGTAAAGATTTAGTTTTATGGCCGGTAGGGTAGAGGAATATGTCGGCTATTATGCAAATCAAGGATTTATCTATGCGTGACGCTGTAACGCGAGGCTTTCGTATTCGTAGGGGGGGCATCTATAGCCTTCAAAAAGCAGGGTTATTACAGGACAACATTAAAAATTAGTGCTAATGCTGCTCGTTACGTTGTCACCTTTCAGGTTTGGATGCAATGCTATATTCACAGCCATCTGTTACGTTGTCACAAAAAAGGAACAGGCATCCAGGCGCTACGCAACACCAACGGTTTACCCTTTCTTCTCTTCCACTCTTTCAGGGCCACGGTTAGTTTGATCGCAATCACAATAACCCGTTTTCACGGCCGGTAAAGCCGATCGCCGTCACTCTTCTTTGTTAAAAAAATGATGATTTTTTATTACATATTATTATCAATATTCGGGTGGTACAGCCATAAAACAATAGCTTAACGCGACAGGCGGAAACGCCCGTCTTACTTTTTATACCCGCCCGGACCTGAACGATAACTTTTGCTGATGGCCGTCGTGCCGCAGCCTGCGATATGCATCCGAAAGAGGGGAAGTAATGTGCTGACCATACTGGGTTTTTCGATGGTGACCTGTTTCATGTACCTGATTATGACCAAAAGGATGTCGGCGCTGATCGCGCTGATTATCGTGCCGACGGTCTTTGCGCTGGCGGCGGGTTATTATCATGGGCTTGGCGAAATGATGTTGAATGGCGTAAAAGCGCTGGCGCCGACGGGCGTAATGCTGACCTTTTCCATTCTCTATTTTGGCCTGATGATCGACGCCGGGCTGTTTGACCCGCTGGTACGCTTTATCCTGAAAATCGTGCGCGGCGACCCGCTTAAGGTGCTGGTAGGCACGGCGGTACTGACGCTGCTGGTTTCACTGGACGGCGACAGCTCCACCACCTATATGATTGCCGTGGCGGCGTTTTTGCCGCTCTACCGCAAGCTGGGCATGAACGTGCTGGCAATGACCTGTCTGGTCAACCTTGCCAGCGGCATTATGAATCTGTCGCCGTGGGGCGGCCCAACGGCGCGCGCGGCGGCGGCCTTGCATATCGATGCGCTGGACATCTTTATTCCTATGCTGCCCGCCATGTTTCTGGGTTGCGTCACACTCGTTGGTATGGCGGTGCTGTTCGGCATCCGCGAGCGCAGAAGGCTGGGCGTGATGAAGCTCGATAACGATCATCTGGATAATATCGAGCTGGGTCTGGGCGACGCGCAGGAGTGCGCAGCGAACCGGCGGCCAAAAATGTTCTGGCCTAACTTTATTCTGACCACCGTGCTGCTGGTGCTGCTGGTGACCGGGCTGATGCCTATCCAGATCCTGTTTATGCTGGCTTTTGCCATTGCGGTAATGCTGAATTACCCTTCGCTGGAACAGCAAAAAGCGCGTATCAATACCCATGCAGGCAACGTGCTGGCGGTCACCTCGCTGATTTTCGCCGCCGGGGTGTTTACCGGCATTCTGTCCGGCACCGGCATGGTCGATGCAATGGCGAAAAGCCTGCTGGCGGTGATCCCGCATAGCTTTGGGCCTTATCTGGCGATCTTTACCGCGCTGGTCAGCCTGCCATTCACTTTCTTTATGTCTAACGATGCGTTCTATTTCGGCATCCTGCCGGTGATTGCCCAGACGGCCCTGAACTATGGTATCAGCGCAGAAGAAATCGCCAGGGCGTCAATCATCGGCCAGCCTTTCCATCTGCTCAGCCCGTTGGTGCCTTCGGTGTATCTGCTGGTTGGACTGGCGAAAGTGGATATCGGCGACCATCAGCGCTTTGCCATTAAGTGGGGGATCCTGGTCAGTATGGCGCTGCTGGTAGGCGGCCTGCTGTTTGGCGCCTTCCCGTTCTACAGCCGCTAACCCTCCGGGCACGTCGGCGATTTATTGTGATCGGTATCACAATAAGTCGCCCGCGCCAGGCGGCCCAATGGCGATACAACGTTTCAGGATTAATACTTTTGGTCGGCTTTTCCTTCAAGCCGGTTTAAAAAGTGAGGTCTTATGAAACGTGATGTATTGAGCGAAGAATATTATGACGAAGTCTGTCGGGTGATTGGCGACGCGGCCATTGTGCTGGCTGAAAGCGGACACAATACCAGCCGGGATATCCTGGCAAACCTGCTGGTCAGAACGCGCCATGAGCGAACGGATGCGGATCGGGACGAGCAGAAGGTGCTGGAACACGCGATTCGTCTGATAAAACCTGATTAATTCAGGTTTTTTTACACTTTGTACCTGAAAAGTAGCGGCTTTCTGCCAGGCTTAAGTTATGCAGAACCAAGATCGGACTTTTTAAACGAAAGGAGTGTTTATGAAAAAAGTGCTTACGCTGGCCGCGCTGCTTGCCCTTAGCCTGAACGTGATGGCCGAGGACAAAGGGGGATTTAAAGCGGGAGAAACGCCGCCACCGCCGCACAAGCAGGATGCAGGCTACAAAGGCTCGGAAGATACCAACGAGAGCCAGGTGAAGTCGGTCCGTACGCTGAAGGAAGGTTCCTGGGTGACGATGGAAGGGAATATCATCAAAAAGGTTTCTGGCAATATTTATACCTTCCAGGATAAATCAGGCAATATTAATCTGGTTATTCCCGAATCTGCCTGGGGCGGAGAGAAGTACGATGCCAAAGATCTGGTACGGGTGAGCGGTTTTGTAAAACATAAAAATAAGCAAACGGAAATCGCAGTAAAACAGATTGGCGATCCGTAACACTCTCAAGGGCGAACGCTAAGGTTCGCCCAATGCCGTTCAGCGTTGGCTTTGCAGCAGTTCAGTAAGGTGCTGCAGAGCAAACAGGGCGGCTTTTCTTACTACCTCTTCGCAATCCCCTGAAAAATGCTGCTTCAGCGCGCGTACCTCGCCATTTGGCAGGCCCCAGCCAAACCACACCGTACCCGCAGGCGTGCCATCCTCGCCGCCGTCCGGCCCGGCATAGCCGGTAACCGCAATGCTGGCTTTTTCGCCCGATACTTCTTTCGCGCCGGCTGCCATTTCGCGCGCGGTCGCCTCGCTTACCGCCGTGTGTTCCTGGAGCGTTTTTTCACTGACGTGCAGAATGCGGTGTTTGGCGCTGTCGGTATAGGTTACAAACCCGCTGGTGAAATAGCTGCTGCTGTCGCTTGCCGCGCCCAGTGCAGAGCTGACCAGACCTGACGTGCAGGATTCGGCGGCAGCCACTTTGGCCCCGGCCTGTAGTAAAACTTTGCCGAGTCTTTCGGCGGTATTAAGTAATTCCTTATCCATTGTGAGACTCCAGTTGCTGGTGGCCCCGCCGCGATGACGGGGCAGAGTTGTCAGCTTTGTGGCACGAGTTCGGTTTTAATCCAGCCTGGCTGGCGCTTGTCGAAGGCTTTATAAGCGTCAAGTACGTCGCTAAGCGGCTCTACTTTCGTTAATACCTTGACCGGATCGATGGCGCCGGTGCGTACCAGTTCCAGCAAGCCCGGAATAATAGTGTGATGGTTGCAGTTGCCCATCTTAAGGGTCAGATTCTTATTCATCGCCTTGCCGATAGGGAAAGTTTCCGCTTCCGGCGGATAAACGCCGATAATGCTTAAACGACCGGCCTTTTTCAGCGTGGCGATAGCCCATTCCAGCGCCTGAGTGGGCGCGTCGCCCGGCACCCAGTTGCCTGCCTGCGGGTGCGTTTCCGGTGCCACCTGATCCACTTCCGCCGCAAATTTTTCTGCTTTTTGCTGCGCCTCTTCCGCTGCCGGGCCGTGGTGCGCATGTTGGCTGTCTACGCCGACTGCATCAATAGCGCAGTCCGCGCCGACGCCGCCCGTCAGGCGATTAAGGGTTTCTACCGGATCTTCTTCTTCAAAATTTACCGTGAATGCACCCTGACAACGCGCCATAGCCAGGCGATCGACATGGCCGTCCACCGCAATCACGCGGGCGGCGCCCTTGAGGAAAGCGCTGGCGATAGCGAACTGGCCGACCGGCCCGCAGCCGAAGACCGCCACAACGTCGCCTTTTTTGATTTCGCCCGCTTCCGCGCCAAACCAGGCGGTGGGGAAAATATCGCTAACCATCAGCGCCTGCTCGTCGCTGACGTTATCGGGAATTTTTACCAGCGTATTGGCGGCATAGGGAATGCGCGCTTTTTCCGCCTGAAGCCCGTTTACCGGGCCGGTTGCGGCCGGGCCGCCGAAAAAGCAGGTGCCGGCGGCAGGCCCGTTGGGGTTGGCGTTGTCGCACTGGGCGGTATTGCCTTCCCGACAGGGCGGACAGGTGCCGCAGGAAACGGTCGAGCAAACCACCACGCGGTCGCCGACAGCGAAATTGCGAACATCGTCGCCGAGCGCTTCAATCACGCCGACGCCTTCGTGTCCCAGAATGGTGCCGGGCTGCATTTTACTGAAGGTGCCGCGAACAAAATGCAGATCGGTGCCGCAGATAGCGGAAGCCGTCAGGCGGATCACCGCATCGGTTGGTTTTTCTATCGCTGGCTCCGGGACGTCATCAAGACGAATGTCGCCGACAGCATGCCAGACTAGTGCTTTCATAGGCTCTCCCTTTTTTATCTACCGGGCCTGAGCGTCAGGCGTCCGCTGAAAAGTATAGATAAATTTTTACGGGAAGAAGGCGGCCACAGGCGTTTAACGTTCGGCGATAAGCGATGGCCGTAATGCAGCGCTATGCGGCGCGTCCGAAATTTCCGCTGGCAGCTCGTTCTCAAAAGCCCTGTCAAAGGGCGGCGGCAAACAGAAATCGGTGCCACGCTGTTGATGAAATTCCGCCAGCCATTGGCTGTAAATGGTCAGTAAGCCGTCATGGTTCTCGCTGCCGCCAAGGCGGCGGATAAACAGCCAGCGTGGTGGATCGGCGCGGTCACGCACGTAGAGTTCAGGCTGGATGCTGCCGCCGCAGGCGGTGATACACACTTCGGAAAACTGGATCTTCGGCCATTGTCCCAAACGGGTCAGAAAATGTTGTTTTTCCATGCTCCACCGTACTATGCACAGTTAAGGGGCTGATTGTGCGGCAGTCGTGCTGCGCGCTGAACCAGAATCGCTATTCCCTGAAGCCGTCCGGCCGTGGCCGAAGAAAAAAATGGTGTCCGCTCTTTACTGGCGCGGAGCCACTGGCGGTTCAACCGATTTTGTAAAAATTCGTTAATTAAGTCCATCTCTTTGTGTGGTTATTGGCATTATCAGGAATGCGCCTGGTCAGTATCCAGGCAGAAGCATCAGCAAAGCTGTTACGCAGAAGAAAGTAAAAAAAGAACGAAGCGGCAGTGGCTTATAACGAAGCGGCAGAAATTGATGAACGATTAATATTTATTTATTTGCTCAGTGGGTAAGCTAATAATTCCTGAAACGGGATAAGTATTTTTTAAATATAAAATTAAAATTGATTAAGATTTTTCCTGATTGTTGTTATTAATCAATGAGATAACCAGCCATAATTTTTACTTATTTTTATGCCTCCGTTTCCTTGCAATTATAAGCGTGGCTGCTAGATTTAACTACGTAGCACCTTCACTGATTTTTAATTCCCCCCGGGATTAAATAATTGAGAAAAAACCATTGAGTATTATTTAACACGAAGAGGACATTTGTATGACTCAGCATCGTGGTAATTCAAATTCGGGTAATTTCGCAGAAGATCGTGAAAAGGCGTCAGAAGCAGGCAAAAAAGGCGGACAGAGCAGTAGCGGCAGCGGCAGCTTTAAAAACGACCGTGAAAAAGCCTCTGAAGCCGGTAAAAAAGGTGGCGAGAAGAGCCGCCGCAGCTAAAAAGTAATGCGCCTGCCGCGCGCAGGCTCGCCGCCATCGGCCCTCCGGGCGGTGGCGGTTGTGCTTCCCCTCTGTTTCACTCCCTCTGATACTTCCGTCTCCTGATAACTCAGCCCTGAATATTCCTCTATACTGGTTAAAGAAGAAGAATAACCGCTATCGGCAGTAAGCTTGCAATAAGCGCTATCTGCAGATGCCCGCTCAGAAAAGGAGAGCCCGTGTTAAAAATGATCGCCAGCGTATTTACCAGCCCGGAAAGGTTGCTTAACGCCATGTCCCGCAATGATATGCAGGAAGCTAAAGATGACGGCGAACGTATTTTGATCGATGAAGACGGTGCGGCGTCGGTGAATTTACAAAGCAAAGAGGTTCATGAGGATTTCGCCCGCCACGTTGCCATGCTCAAACACACGCGCAAAACGCCGCCGGACGAGGAAGAACGCAAGAAAAAGCAAAGACATGTGCTGCTTCCGGAAGAGATATCCTGACCGCTAAAGCGCCTGGATGCAGGGACGAACTGAAAGAAACCCCACGATGCCGTGGGGTTTTTTATGCTTACTCTTTCGGTAGCGCGTACGCGACCAGCGCATCGCCGGAAGTGGTACCCAGTCCACCGTGCCCGCCTGCCGCAATCACCACATACTGACGACCGTCCTTACCGGTATAGGTCATTGGCGTCGCCTGGCCGCCCGCTGGCAGTTTGGCTTTCCACAGCTCGTGGCCCGTGGCTTCGTCAAAAGCGCGCAGGTAGTTATCCGCCGTAGCGCCCATAAATATCAGCCCGCTGCGGGTAATGATGTTGCCGCCCATCATAAAAATGCCGGTTGGCAACGGCGCGTTGGTATGAGTGCCGAAAATATTCATATTACGCGTGGTGCCCGCCGGTCTTTCCCAGGCGATTTTACGGGTGTTAAGATCGATGGCGATCAGCTTGCCCCACGGCGGCGCGCTGCAAGGTGCGCCCAGCGCCGTCAGCCAGGGTTTCACCACGGCCGCCCAGCCGGTGCCATACTGCGGCCCTACGGCGAACTCTTTCGGTTTCGGATAGGATTGCCCGCTGGCCCAGCCTGTCCACGGCTTCATCAGGCCCTGTTTGATCGCCTCGTCATGCTTCATCAGCTCCATGGTGAAAGGGATGTAGCTGGTGTTGGCAATCAGTAAATGCCGCTGCGGATCCACCGAAGCGCCGTACCAGTCCATCACGCCGTCAAACGCAGGATAGGCGATAGAGGTGCCTTCCGCAGGCGGCGTGTACTGGCCCTGATAGCGATAGCGGTGGAACTGAATGCGGCAGATCAGCTGATCGATCGGCGTCGCGCCCCACATATCGGTTTCTTTCAGATTCGGCGGTGCAAGGCTCGGCATGCCGACCGGATCCGGCTGCGTAGGCGACAAATGCTCGCCCGGCAGCGAGGGCGAGGTCGGCACCGGCTTCTCATCCACCTGCGCCAGCGGTTTGCCGTTGCGGCGATCCAGCAGGAACAGCTTGCCCATTTTGGTGGTCTGCACCAGCGCAGGCACGGTTTCGCCATTTTTGCCCGGCAGGTCAACCAGCGTTGGGCCAACCGGCACGTCGAAATCCCAGACGTCATGATGCACGGTCTGGAAATGCCAGCGCTCTTCACCCGTATGAATATCCAGTGCCACCAGCGCGCTGGAATACTTCTCGTCAAAAGGTCGCCGTTTGCCGCCGTAATAATCCGGCGTCGCGTTGCCCAGCGGAATATAAATCAGGCCCAGCTTTTCGTCCGCCGTATAGGTTCCCCAGCCGTTAGGCGTGCCGTGCGTATACTCTTCGCCAGGCTTCAGCGGCGCGTTCTGCGGCGTTCTGCCCAGGTCCCAGGCCCAGGAGAGCTGGCCGGTTTTTACGTCATAAGCGCGTACCACGCCGGAAGGTTCGCCGGTGGTCTGGTTATCGTATATCCAGCCGCCCAGCACGATGCGGCCTTCCATCACCATCGGCTGCGAGGTAATAAAATGGAAGCCCGGCGGCACCTGGCCCATATGGTCGGTCAGGCTGACATAGCCCTTGTTGCCAAACGAGGCGCAAGGTTCGCCGGTTTGCGCATTCAGCGCCACCATGCGGGCATCGCTGGTGGTGGTGATGATTTTTTCCGGGCAGGTGCTGTCATCCACCGCCTTGCTGTAAGCCACGCCGCGGCAGGCCAGATATTCATTGGCCGAGGTGTCTACTTTGGGATCAAACTTCCAGCGCTGTTTGCCGCTGGTGGCGTCAAGCGCAATCACCTGGCGATGCGGCGTACAGATAAAGAGCGTGTTGCCAACCTTAATCGGCGTCACTTCAAAGCTGAACTCGCGTCCCGCTTTATCTTCCCCTTTACGCAGGGTATCGCCGGTATGGAACTGCCAGGCGGGCTGCAGCTGGCTGACATTGGCGGGCGTAATCTGCGTCAGTGGCGAAAAGCGCTGGCCATCGCGCGTACGGCCATAATGCTGCCAGTCATTATCGTTATCGGTTGCGATCGCGGCCTGAGCTGCCGGCACGGGCTGATGATGCACAAAGCGCGTTGCCGTTACGTGCCAGCCTGACCAGAAGACCAGCACGATAGCGGCCAGATAGACCACGCCAACCAGCGTGCCCGCGCGGCGCTGCGTGTGCATCACCGGTCGGACGATCCACGGCAGGCTGCACCAGACGCCCAGTACGGCCAGCGCGAAAAGGCGCGGCATCAGCTTCCAGCCGTCCAGACCGACTTCATACAGCGACCAGGCTACGCAAATCAGAAAGGAGAGCAGGTAAAGCCAAAGACCGGCCGGACGGCGTTTAACGATAAAAATGCCGCTAAGGAAGAAACCGGCGCCGAAAATCAGGTACCAGGGCGTGCCGCCCAGCGTTGCCAGCCAGCCGCCGAGCACCAGGAAAGCCAGGCCGAACAGGCTAACGACGATCCCAGTGATGGCAGGTAGGGTGAACCAAAATTTTTTCTGCATAAGGTCTTGATAAGTGAGTAACAGGTAAGGCAAGCATAGAGGATGCAAAGTTTTGCAAAGATAGCGGGTGGAGAGAGCGGCGTGCTTGTCTTTAATAGTTCTATTTTTCAATTGATTAGCATGTAAAGATTATTGTCTCAAAATCTTACCGTTGGCTATTGGCAGCCAGGGAGGCTGCTTTTTGATCTGCGTTTCCCTCAAGAGGTGGTTGTTTATTGCGCGGTTGATAGCCATCCAGACGGCAATACCGGCAAATTGCATTAATAGCTGGTAACATTACGCTCCAGTTAATACTGTTAATAACCGGCTCGTTTGTTGAATAAAACCGCTGGAAAACGCCCTGACGGTAAAGTAGCTGTAACAATGATGATGAAACGGGCAGGCCGCCACGTTATGCCTTTTGGCTATATATCATGGTATTTGGGTCTTTGCTGACCCGCGACCGGCCTGACGCTATCCCGTATCATAAGCATCACCAATAACATATTAAAAATAGTCAGTTTATTGACCAGCCTGCGGGCTGCACAACACGGGATAAAACAGGCGACAAATGATAGTTTTGCGTAATGTTTCCAAAACCTTTCACGCCGCGGCTGGCCCGGTGACGGCGGTTGATGATGTGAATCTCAACGTCGAACAGGGGCAGATTTACGGCATTATCGGCTACAGCGGCGCGGGGAAAAGTACGCTGATCCGCCTGCTGAACGGACTGGAAAAACCGACTTCCGGCAGCGTCACTATTGCAGGTAAAGATATCGCGCAGGTGAAGGGCGAGGCGCTGCGTCAGGCGCGTCTGAAAATCAGCATGGTGTTTCAGCACTTCAACCTGCTCTGGTCGCGTACCGTCAGCGAAAATATTGCCTTTTCGCTGCAAATCGCCGGCGCGCCCAAAGCCGCCATCAAAACGCGCGTGCAGGAGCTGATCGAACTGGTCGGCCTGAAGGGTAAAGAGCACGCCTATCCTGCTCAGCTGAGCGGCGGGCAGAAGCAGCGCGTAGGTATCGCTCGCGCACTGGCCAATAATCCGGAAGTGTTGCTGTGCGATGAGGCGACTTCGGCGCTGGATCCACAGACAACCGACGCCATTCTCGATCTGCTGCTGGATATCAACCGCAAGCTAAAGCTGACTATCGTGCTGATTACGCATGAAATGCACGTAGTGCGTAAAATCTGTCACCGCGTGGCGGTGATGGAAGCGGGCAGAATCGTGGAAGAAGGCGAAGTGCTGTCGGTATTTACTCATCCGCAGCAGCCGATTACCCGACAGTTCGTCAAGCAAACGGCAGAGTACAGCAGCGCCGAGACGCCGTTTAACCCTGAACTGATTGACCGCACGGTGGGCAGCGTGCTGAAGCTGACCTTTGTCGGCCAGAACACGCAGCAGCCGATCGTAGGCGAACTGACGCTGAAATACGGCACGCCTTTTAATATTTTGCACGGCAAGATGACGCAAACCACCAACGGCACTTTCGGCGAGCTGTGGTTACAGGTTGCCGCCACCGGCAGCGCGCTGGAAAACATCCTGGCCGATTTACACGCCCACGCCATTACGACCGAGGTGGTTCATGACTGAGACTCTTTTCCCCCATCTGAAGCTTGATCAGCTTTGGGCGGCAACCTGTGAAACCCTGTATATGACCTCGCTGTCCGGCGTGGCGACCTTTGTGCTGGGCATTTTGTTCGGTCTGGCGCTGTTTCTGACCGCGCGCGGCGGCCTGTTTCAGAACCGCGCCGTTTATTCGGTGATTTCGGTACTGGTTAACGTCTTCCGCTCCATTCCTTTTATTATCCTGATTGTTTTGCTGATCCCGTTCACCAAAACGTTAATCGGCACCATTCTGGGCGCGGATGCGGCTTTGCCCGCGCTGATTGTTGGGGCGGCACCGTTCTATGCACGACTGGTCGAAATTGGCCTGCGCGAAGTGGATAAAGGCGTGATTGAGGCTTCCCGCTCAATGGGCGCGCGGCTGAGCACGCTGATCTTTCGCGTACTGCTGCCGGAATCTTCACCGGCGCTGGTTTCCGGTATGACGGTAACGCTGATTGCGCTGGTCAGCTACAGCGCGATGGCCGGGGTGATCGGCGCGGGCGGTTTAGGTAACCTGGCCTATCTGGAGGGCTTCCAGCGCAACCACAGCGATGTCACGCTGGTGGCGACGGTTATGATCCTGATTATCGTTTTTATTATTCAGTTTATTGGCGATTTCATCACAACACGGCTCGACAAACGCTAACTCACGAAGGAAGTAATAATGAAAAAGACACTGACGCTGCTGGCTGCGGCAACCCTGGGGGCGCTGAGCCTGAGCGCATGGGCAGACACCCTGACCATCGGCGCATCCAACGTGCCGCACGCGGAAATCCTGGAGCAGGCTAAGCCGATTCTGGCGAAGCAGGGCATCGATCTGGAAATCAAACCTTTCCAGGACTACATCCTGCCGAACACCGCGCTGGCCAGCCGCGATATCGATGCGAACTATTTCCAGCACGTACCTTATCTGAACAGCGTGCTGAAAGATCATGCCGACGACAAGAGCTATGATTTTGTCAGCGCGGGCGCAATCCATATCGAGCCGATTGGCATCTACTCTAAAAAGTACAAATCGCTGAAAGACCTGCCGCAGAACGGCAAAGTTATTATGCGCGACGCGGTATCGGAAGAAGGGCGTATCCTTTCTATCTTTGAGAAAGAAGGCGTCATCAAACTGAAGCCGGGCGTGAGCAAAGTTGACGCGCGCATCAGCGATATCGTGGAAAACCCGAAACATCTGAAGTTCCTGGCTAACGTGGAAGGCGCACTGCTGCCGCAAATGTATAATAACGACGAAGGCGATGCGGTAGTAATTAACGCTAACTACGCTATCGACGCAGGCCTGGATCCGGTAAAAGATCCGATTGCAGTTGAGAGCGGCGAAAATAACCCTTACGCCAATATTATTACCGTGCATCGCGGCGACGAAAACAAGCCGGATATTAAAGCGCTGGTGACGGTGCTGCATTCTAAGCAAATCCAGGACTGGATCCGCACCAAATATAAAGGCGCGGTTATTCCTGTTAATAACTGATTGCTGTTTAATAAAAAAGGCCGGGAAACCGGCCTTTTTTTGGCGCTCGCACACTTACAGAACCTCCATCAGTCAGCACAGAAAACGGGCAGTGCCTTTGTTGTATATGGCTAAAGGAACGACGATATTATAAATCAGGCTGCCGGATCTCCTGCAGCATAAAATTGCCTGCTTTATCTTTTTGCAGTCGGATAGTCTTGCTTAACCTGTATCTTTCAGCATCGTTATTCGTGGATATTCCCATAAGTATGGCGTAATCGCCCTCCTGCCAGTTAATGTCAGGATAAGAAACGCATTCGCCTGCCGGAATCACAGGCAAGGTAGACTGAGGTTCAGATTGCCAGAAGATTTGCCCTTTTTTTCCGGTGATTTTTGTTACGGATACGCCTCTGTTTTGGAGCAGGCGGCTTTTTTTTTGAATATTATAAGGCGCGGAAAAGCAAGGCATGTTTTCTTTTAGCGCGACATCCAGCGGGTAAAAGTAAGGCTTTTCAAGGTGACAGCCGCTTACCAGCAGCACGCAGGCTAGCGTTATTTTTATCATTGTAAATTCCTTTTAGCTGAAGGATCGCTCAGAAATCCCCGCATTACCCATTCATACTTAGCAAGAAGATCGGGCCCGATAAGACCCTCGAAGTTAGCTACCGCTTCAAAATTCGATCGGCCAAATGTTATTAGCCAGAAATAGTCGGCAATGATGCAGGCCTGAGCTTCTAACCTGAACTCAAGAGTATTGGCGGTGGCGAGGCAAGAATAAAGGAACAGCATAAAAACACCGTTTCAGGCAAAATACTCGCAACCTGGGGCGAGCAGTTTTGTGGTCTGTATTGATTTTTTGGATGTCACTGCTTTTTCTTTTATCTCCTTTTTTCTGATGGGGTTATAGCGTTTGCGACTACACCAGATCCGGCAAACGACGGGATTTATTTTATGATTTTATTAAAAAATACATCACATATTATATTTGAGGTGATGAAGAAAATAATTATTTTAATTAGTTCATAACCATCCCAAAAATTAAAAGCGATAAATGAAAATATAAAAGTCAAAAGTAACGGTAAGCGAAAGCAGAAAATATCCCATAAAATATCCTTCCATAGGAATTTAAATGCCTTTTTCATTTTATGAGCCTCACTATATCCGATGCGATTTGTTCGTCAGTTAATGCGTGCCGAAATTTATGATCTATTTTTGTGACAACGGGCTCTATCAGAAAATAGAGCATTTCTACTTCAGCATTATAAAATTTTGTGTACAGGATAGGGTTGATTAATTTTAGCCGGTCTGCAGCGTCAATAGCAATTTTTACGTAACCATAACCACCTAAAACGGTGATGCTTTTCCTGGATATGCTGGTCAATGTGCTTTCCAGCGTTGCCCTTAGTCCTGCGCTCATATAAATTGCAGACGCAATAGAGTAAGCAATAGAGCGATTTGTGAAATTCACAGTTGCATAATCGGCGCTAAGCTTTGTCAGGATTCTGTTTAAATTTAATCTCCTCTCATAATGAATCTCGCTAAATACGTCTTCAGTAAATATTTTTAGCATATATTTTATAACATTATCTTTGACCTGTACGTCGGAGTAATTATTTTTCTTTTCTCCGAATTCAAAGCCAATATGCGGTAATTTAAAATGAAAGGTCGGAATAATTTTCAAGATGGACCTAATAAACCTTACATCTTCTTTTCTGATTTTCTCACAAACATCCTGATAATTTTCTGTTAAACATGATGAATACCAACTTAGACGTTCGACTCCGTTGTATATCAATTCGCCTTGTTTTAACGCTTCTCTACCTACTTCCTTGACTCCTTTTTCCAGAACTAAAGCCAGATAGTTCTCGGCTTCCAGTTTATTTATTATTGCTGCGTTATAACTCATGCTCACTCCTGTGCGTTATCTCCTTTGAATGCCTCAGTTACTATGTGGTTTTTTGGTCATTATGTAAACATGGAACTCAGCGGCATTACTGTTTTGCTTGTCAGATTGCGATGGCAAAACTGCTGTGTATAAAAACAGTTCTTACAAGGGTGCAGCGTGGGCGGCAAAGAGAGCAATTAAGAAACCGGCGGCGGGTTCTGGCTCGGCCGAACTCGGACGGCTTCTGGCCGGAATTTGATGCGCCAGTGTCACTGTCGATGGGGATCCAGTATCTGATATAAGCTGAAGAACTCTATCATTCCCTGCTTTTACAGCAAAAGCAGAATCTTTCTTTTCGGGAGGGCGATCTCTCTTTTTTATGCACTGGTTTACGACTTATTTTTTGATAATTATGAAAAGTATCGTCGGCGGCTTTTATATGAAAGCGCAGCGCCATAATAATCTGGCGCTGCCGGCAACAAAATCAGATGCCGCTATTTAAACAGCCCGACCCAATCGTTTTTACCTCCGTCTGCACGCCCGGCATCATCAGCGTCAGGCCGCGGATCAGCTCATCACCCGCTTCCAGCAGCGCCTCATACGGCATTGACGGCAGGCTTTCCAGTACAAACCACATTTGCGTGGCCTGGGCATTCAGCCGGGTACGCACGCCCTGACGCCAGTTCCAGCGGCGACAGGTCACGCCCTGGTCGTCACGCCAGATAACTTCACCGACCTCCGGTGATTCCACGGCCGCGCTGCCTTCTTTAACTGTATCAAACAGCTCGCTGCCGTCGGCTATTACCAGGCGCGGCTGGCCCACATAGGCGGCAATATTCTCGCCGCCGACCGGAATGGCGTAGCGAAGGCTGATAGCGTTATACAGATCGACCACCGGATCGATGCCCGGCAGCGTGCCGTCGCGCTGCACGCGTTTCCTCAGCGCTTCCGCCGAACAGGGCGTGCGCTTGGGTTTGGCGCCGAACTTTTTAAACGTTTCCGCCCAGTCGGCCAGGTGCGCTGCCGCCCAGGCAGGCGAATCGGCAAGCACCGCCTCGCAGGCCTGGGTAAGAAACGCTTGTGCGATCGAGGGATCGGCCAGCGGCGCGGCTTTTACGGTGATACTCAGGGCGCGAAAGCCCGGTGCAAGGTCGGCAATAGCCGGGGCGATTGACGGGGTGACTGAAATCATTCCATAATCCTTCGGTGACTAATTTATCCTATAGTAATGACCGATGACCAAAAAAGTCAATAAAACGACCGAGGCAGGGGCCGATATCGACAGCGTCAGCGCTGCCGTCTCGCGCAGTATTAAAACCCATCGCAAGGCGCAAAAGCTTTCGCTGGACGAGCTCGCCCGCCGCGCGGGGGTCAGTAAAGGGATGCTGGTGGAAACCGAAAAGGGCACGGCGAACCCCAGTATCGGTATTTTATGTAAAATCGCCGCCGCGCTTGGCTTGTCGGTGGCGGATATCGTCAACGTTACCGATTCGCCTTCTGCATGGCTTATCACTCGCGAGGAGATCCCTACGCTATGGCAAGGTGAAAAGGGCGGTTCCGCGCGACTGCTGGCCGGCACGCGTGGGCCGGATATGATTGAGCTGTGGCGCTGGGAAATGCATCCGGGCGAAAGCTTTTCCTCTACGGGGCATCCGGCGGGCACGCTGGAGCTGCTGCATGTCGAAGAAGGCACGCTAAACCTGCAAACCGAAAGCGCCGCGCTGACGGTTAACGCGGGCTGCTCGGCCGTCGCCAGAACGGATATGGCGCACCGCTATGCCAACGAGACTCAGAACCTGCTGATCTTTACGATGACCGTGGCCGAGCTGCATCGGGGCTAAAAGAAAAAGGATATTTGCCTTTCGCCTACAGTACTTTTTCCAGAAAGCGGCGGGTACGCTGATGAACAGGGCGATTCAGCACCCGCTCGGCGCTGCCGCTTTCGACAATTTTGCCGTCCACCATAAACACCACGCGATCGGCGACCTGCCGCGCAAAGCCTATCTCATGCGTTACCACTACCAGGGTAACGCCCGAGCGTGCCAGCCTGTTAATCACTTCCAGCACTTCGCCCACCAGCTCAGGATCCAGCGCGGAAGTCGGCTCGTCAAACAGCATCACCTTTGGGTTCAGCGCCAGCGCGCGGGCAATGGCGATGCGCTGCTGCTGGCCGCCGGAAAGCTGTCGGGGCCAGGCGTGCGCCTTTTCGCGCAGGCCGACCGTATCCAGCAGCTCGTAAGCCCGCTCAATTGCCTCGCGGCGCTTCAGCAAACCATGCACGATGGGCGCTTCAATAATGTTGTCCAGCACGGTCATATGCGGAAACAGGTTAAAGTTCTGGAATACGTAACCGACCTGAATGCGTTGTTTCAGAATCGCTTTTTCCTTCAGCTCGTACAGCTTATCGCCCCTGCGGCGATAGCCTACGTAGTCGCCGTCGATCTGAATAAAGCCTTTATCGACGCGTTCCAGATGGTTAATGGTGCGCAAAAGCGTCGACTTACCGGAGCCGGATGGCCCGAGGATCACGGTGACGGTGCCGGGTTCGATAGTCAGGCTGACATCATCCAACGCTTTAAAGGCGCCGTAGCTTTTACTGATATTGGCGATCTCAATTTTTCCGGCCTGGGTTTGCGGGCGATCGCGCCAGCTGGCGGCGTTCTCGTCGCGATTTAGTTCAAGCGCTTCTGACATCAGAACTC
The DNA here is from genome assembly GCF_041320675.1 of Erwinia sp. STN24. Taxonomy (NCBI): domain Bacteria; kingdom Pseudomonadati; phylum Pseudomonadota; class Gammaproteobacteria; order Enterobacterales; family Erwiniaceae; genus Erwinia; species Erwinia sp. STN24. The sequence goes on from NZ_JBGGPM010000001.1 coordinate 827,692, forward strand.
TCCTTAAGCGTTGCCGAACGACGGAACAGCGTTAAGCGGGCGGGGCGCCTCTGCCGCACCACGCCGCGCGCAAAATAGTTTTCGACAAAGTGTTGCAGCACCGACAGGACGGTGGTGATGCACAGATACCAGACGCTCGCCACCATTAGCAGCGGGATGACCTGCTGCGTGCGGTTATAAATAACCTGCACGGTATAAAACAGTTCCGGCATCGACAGCACGTAAACGATAGAGGTGCCTTTCGCCAGGCTAATCACCTCGTTGAAGCCGGTTGGCAGAATAGCGCGCAGCGCCTGTGGCAAAATAATACGAAAGGTGCGGCGATACGGCGGCAGGCCCAGCGCGGCGGCGGCTTCGTGCTGGCCCTGATCGACGCCGACGATGCCGCCGCGAATGATCTCGGCGGTATAGGCGGCCTGCACCAGCGACAGCCCCAGCACCGCTACCGAAAACTGATCCAGCAGATCGGTGGTGGCGTGGGTAAAGAAGGTGATGGAGGTGAAAGGCACGCCCAGCGACAGGCTGTCATACAAATAAGCGAAGTTATAAAGAATAATCAGCACCAGCAGCAGGGGCAGCGAGCGGAACAGCCAGATATAGCTCCACGCCAGCGCGTTCAGCAGCCAGGACCTGGCGAGCCGCGCCAGCGCCAGGCCGGTGCCGAGAATCGAGCCGAACAGCGTGCCCAGCAGGGTCAGCAGCAGCGTTTTCCCCAGCCCGTTTAAAATGGCCGGATCGAAAAACCACTGCGCAAATACTCCCCACTCCCAGCGCGGATTGGTGGCAATGGACTGCACCACGCCGGTAATAATAAAGAGCGCGAACGCTGCGCCCGCCATGCGCCACGGGTAGCGGGCAGGCACAACTTTCAGGACGACATCGTTCGGCGCGTCGGCGTTGTCACGCCAGCCAGCATCCGGGTTTTTCATGGTAACTCCTCAGGCGCTGCGTCGGACAGGCTGGCTGAGCAGCGTTTTGGTAAAGGGCAGGCGGCCGTCAAAGGGCGGCAGCGCATAGCGTTCGGGATCGACCGCCGGATCGAACTGCGGCTGATAACCCTGCGACAGATAGAGCCTTACCGCTTCCGGCTGGCGAAAGCCGGTGGTCAGATACAGCGCGTCATATCCCTGCAGCGCCGCCAGCCGCTCCAGCTCCAGCAGAACCTTCTGCGCCAGGCCCTGACGCCGCATACTGCTGTGCGTCCAGATACGCTTCAGCTCTGCAGTCGTGACGTTGTAACGCTTGAAGGCCCCCATCGCTATCGGCGTTTCATGGCGCAGCAGTACGATAAACGCCCCGTCGGGCGGTGCATAAATTCCCGGCGGCTCTTCTTCCTGCTCGCCAAAATAGTCGCCGTAGCGGGCGCGGTATTCGGCGAACAGCCCGTCGATAATCGGCTCAATTCGCGGATCGTCCGGCGTGGTATGGATAAAGGTTTCTTCAATCATGGCGTGCTCCCGTACTCAGTCGCCTAAACCCGGCGGGTTAATCTCGGAATGGTCGATTTTTTCGATGCTCTCGCCCCAGCGATCCAGCACCTGTAAATAGCTGCCGCTGGCGATGGCGCCGTTGAGTGAAGCCTGTACGGCTTCCACCAGCCCGCTGCCTTTTTTCAGCGTCACGGCGATATTGGCGGTTTTAGGCCAGCCGCCGGCCACCACGCCGACCAGCCTGGTGGTGCCGGTCAGTTTGGCTTTATAGGCGCCGGTAACGTTAGGGCCGAAAGTGGCGTCGGCGCGGCCGGACTGGATCGCCAGCGTGGCGGCGGCATCGTCGGTCACGTAAAGCGGCTGCATAGCGGGCAAGCCTTTCGCCTGATTTTCTTTATCCCACTGCAGCAGGATGGCTTCCTGATTGGTGCCGGAGCCCACGATAATACGTTTGCCGGCAATATCCGGCGCGGCGTCAATTTTGCTGATTTTACTGCTGCTTTTGACGTAGAAGCCCAGCGTGTCCTGACGATAGGTCGCGAAGTCAAACCGCGCTTTGCGTTCTTTAGTCACGGTTATATTGTAAATCGCCGCGTCATATTTCCCGGAGGCGACGCCCAGCGGCCAGTCTTCCCAGGAAGCCGGAACGATTTTTAATTTTAATCCCAGCCCATCGGCAACCAGACGTGCTATATCCGCTTCGCTGCCGATAACCGTTTTATTATCGCGGGCAAACAGGCCGAACGGCGGCGCGCTGCCCAACACTGCCGTAGCCACCGTCAATGTGCCGGGCGTAACAAATTTATAATTAGCCGGGATCAGCGAAGCCGCCTGAGGGTTTAACGGCGTATGCACCGGCTTTTCATTAGCGATTAAATCTATTCCCGGCGCGGCCTGGGCGCTCAGGCTCAGGCCCAGCAGCAGCGCCAGCGCGCTTAAGCGGTTGCTATTCATCATTTTATCCCTGCGTTTTGTTTTTCTGCACTATTCAGGATGCGGCAGGGCAAGTAAAACAACAAAAACAAATAAAGATAGCGGGAAATAATCTTTTCCCGTGAGCCGTAATAATTTCATTGTTATGCAAAAGCTAAGCTGTAATTAATATTTAGCGTCGCCGTTTTTATATGGAATTCTCGCTGAAAGTATTAAGAGAGAATAAATTATGTCTTATCAGTTAAGTCTTTTAGATCAAAGCCCGGTGGACGAAGGGCAAACGCCGCAGGCCGCGCTGGCGGCGACGCTTGCCTTTGCCCGCACGGCGGAGCGGCTGGGCTACCACCGGCTGTGGGTGTCTGAACATCACGACAACGAGCGCCTGGCGGGCAGCTCGCCGGAAGTGCTGATAGCCTGGCTTCTGGCCCACACCAGCCGGTTACGCATCGGCTCCGGCGGCGTGATGCTGCAACACTACAGTCCTTACAAGGTGGCGGAAAATTTTCATTTGCTGGCTTCGCTGGCAACCGGGCGCGTCGATTTAGGCGTTGGCAAAGCGCCGGGCGGGTTGCCGCTTTCTACCAAAGCTTTGCAGGGTGAACTGGCAGGGCAAAAGGATTTTCCCGCGCTGCTGGCGCAGTTAACCCGCTATCTTGACGCCGTGACCGAACCGGCCAGCGGTGAAGCCGCCAGAGCGCTGCCGGCGCCATCACACTCGCCGTCGCGCTTTCTGCTGGGTGCCAGTGCGGAAAGCGCCCGGCTGGCCGCGCATCTGGGATGGAACTTTGTCTATGCCGGTTTTATTAACGCCTCTGAGCAGGCGATGCGGGAAGCGGTGCTGACCTTTCACGAGTACGCGCAGCAGGGTAAGGCGCTGATCAGCCTGGCGGCGCTGGCGGCCGACACCACTGAGGAAGCGGCTTCGCTACTGGCCGAACAGCATAACTATCGCGTCACGCTTGGCGAACGGCACGTGACCGTCGGCAGCGAAGCGCAGGCGCTGGCTTTTGTCCAGCAGGCGGGCGCGGCGGATTACCGTATTGAAAAGCAGGCGCTGAACGTGCTGCACGGCACCGCCGACGTTATCCACCAGCGGCTGGCCGCGTTACAGCAAAGCCTTAAGGTCGACGAATTTATTCTGCATACGCCGCTAAGCAATCCCGCGCGGCGTCTGCGTTCCATTACTCTGCTGGCGGGCCAGCATTAAGGAGATCGTATGAGCACCCACATCAAATTCGGCCTGATGCTGCACGGCGCGGGCGGCCATATGAATGCATGGCGTCATGCCAGCGCGCCGGCCGATGCCAGCGTAAACTTCCGCTACTTTACCGATCTGGCACAGCAGGCGGAGGCGGCAGGGTTCGATTTCCTTTTCGTCGCCGACGGGCTGCACATCAACGAGAAGTCGCTGCCGCATTTCCTTAATCGCTTCGAGCCCGTGGCGCTGCTGTCGGCGCTGGCCGCGGTCACGCAGCGAATTGGGCTGGCGGGCACGATTTCTACTTCGTACAGCGATCCTTTCACCGTTGCCCGTCAGCTGGCGACGCTGGATAATATCAGCGGCGGCCGGGCCGGCTGGAACGTGGTGACCTCGCCGCTGGAAGGCTCGGCGCAGAACTTCGGTAAAGCGCATCCGGCGCACTCGCTGCGCTACGAGATTGCCGAGGAATATATTAACGTGGTGCAGGGATTATGGGATTCCTGGGAGGACGACGCCTTCGTGCGCGATCGCGACAGCGGCGTTTTTTTTGACGCGGCCAAACTGCACAGGCTGAATCACCAGGGCAAATTTTTCTCGGTAGCCGGGCCGCTGAATATTCAGCGTTCGCCGCAGGGGCAGCCGGTGATTTTCCAGGCGGGCGCGTCCGATACCGGCATCGGCCTGGCCGGAAAATCCGCCGATGCGGTATTCACCAACGCGCGCACGCTTGCGGAAGCGCAGAGCTATTCGCGGAAGCTACAGGCCAGCGTTGCCGCTAACGGGCGCGATCCGGTAGCTATCTTTCCCGGCATCAGCCCCATTATTGGCAAAACGCCGGAAGAGGCCGAAGCGAAATATCAGCATTTGCTGTTGCTGCTTTCCCTTGACGATGCGCTGGCCTATCTGGGGCGCTTCTTCGAGCATCATGATTTCAGCCAGTACGATCCGGACGGACCTTTCCCGGACGTTGGCGAGCTGGGGCAGAACAGCTTCCGGTCCACTACCGACAGCATCAAGCATCGGGCGCGGGAAGAGCAACTGACGCTGCGTCAGGTAGCTTATGAAACCACGCTGCCGCGCGGCGAATTCTTCGGTACGCCGCAGCAGGTGGCCGACGCGCTGATTGCATGGGTAGAAAAGGGCGGCGCGAGCGGTTTTATCCTCAGCGGCCCGGTGCTGGTGGAGTCGCTACGCGATATCACGCGTGATGTGCTGCCGATACTGGCGGCACGCGGCTACTGGCAGCCTTCTGACGAAACCACGCTGCGCGGCAGGCTGGGGCTGCCGTTTAAAGTCAATCGTTACGCTGAGCCGGTGCCGGAGCTGGTTGAAAACCAATAAGATTGATGACGGGCGGCGTCGTGCCGCCCGTGTCCGGGCCTACTGTGGTTTCTTATCCAGCGTCCAGGTGGCGCTGCTGACTTCCACCTTCACCGGCAGCAGGCCAATCTGCGTGAATTTATCGGCCAGCGCCTGCTGCTGGCTGAACACTTCCGGCGTCATCCTTTGCGCGCCAAAAGGCATTCTGGCGAGGGCTTTTTGCCAGATCGGCTGCGGCAGGCCGGTTGAGGATGAGAGGATCTTCGCCGTTTCTTCGGGATGGCCGTTAGCCCAGTCGCTGAGCTTGCCCAATTCGCCCAGCACTTTTTCCGCCGTTTGCGGTTGCGCTTCCGCAAATTTACGGCTGGCCAGATAGAAGGTGTAATGCGGCACCAGTCCTTCCGCGTTTTGCACTATTCTGGCGCTGGCGTTAGTCTCTACTTCCGCCAGGTAAGGATCCCAGATAACCCAGGCGTCCACTGCGCCACGCTGGAAGGCGGCGCGGGCATCGGCAGGCGGCAGGTAAACCGGCTTGATATCCTTATAGCTCAGCCCGGCTTTTTCCAGCGCGGTAATCAGCAGATAGTTAACGTCCGAGCCCTTGTTCAGCGCCACGCGTTTGCCTTTCAGATCGGCGACATTTTTAATGGAAGAAGCCTGCGGCACCACAATGGCTTCGGTTTTAGGGTTAGCGAGCGAGTGGCCCAGATAGACCAGTTCGGCCTGTGCGGCCTGAGCAAAGGCGGGCGGCGCGTCGCCCGTTGCGGCCAGATCGATGCTGCCGACGTTCAGTCCTTCCAGCATTTGCGGCCCGGCCGGAAATTCCACCCAGCGTACCTGAATGCCCTGTTTTTTAAATTCGTCGTCCAGCGTGCCGCGATATTTCAGCAGCGCGAAAATATTCGCTTTCTGATAGCCGATATTGACCGTTTCCGGCTGGCTTGCCGCCAGCGCCTGCTGTGAAGTGGCCGCCAGAACCAGCGCGGCAAGGCTGCTAACAAGATAATTTTTCATGGTTTTCCCCGTAAAAGTCATCAGCGCACCATAGCAAATTGGTTACGCAGCGCTTAGCGAGTAAATCTGCTGTCCTTAGCATGAAAAAACATATTGGCATTGAAGGCGGCTGGGGTAAAAAATGGAAACAGGTCACAGCTTTCGATCGTGATGGCTTGCATGCCAGACACGGATTGTGCAAAATTTACCCGGCAATATTCAGGGAAATAGCAATCAGTTAAAACAGGGATGAAAAAGATGAAAAGATTAGTCAGCGCGCTGGCGCTGCTGCTTTGTGCCTGCGCGCCTCAGGGCAGCGTAGAACGCCATACCACCCATGCCGTCCATCAAATTGCGGACGCCAATTTCGATCCTAATACGCGTATGCTGCTGGCCGACTCCATCCGCGTGATGCGGCCCGGCTTTCAGGCTGTTTATCAGGCAGGCGTAAAGGACAGGGCTGCCGGCTTAAGTAAAGCGCAAATGGAAGAAAAAGCCGCCTGTCTGCTTAAGCCTGAAAACCTGCCGGATGAGGCCGTTACCCATACTTTTCTGGGTCAGACGTACCTGGCCGATCGGCCAGAAAAAGAGCGTAAGATCCTGGCCGATGCGCTGGCAGCAACCTATCGGGATGGCTATGAAGGGAGGCCTTAGCGCTGCGTCAATCAGGTAAGCCAGCGCATGGCGGCAAGGATGGCCACGGGCGAGCCATCCTTGCCTTAACCTTTTTTTATTCGCCTTTGGCTTCGGTTAATGCCTGGGCCGCGCAGACCAGCGCCAGATGGCTCAGACCCTGCGGCAGGTTGCCGCGCCAGCTGGCGGTTCTGACGTCAAACATCTCGTTAAAGATTTCTACGTTGCCTCTGTCGCACAGGCTTTCCAGAATTTCATGCATGGAAGCCTCCGCGCGTTTTGTATCCCCCATTGAAGCGCAGGCTTCCACCAGCCAGAAAGAGCAGGCCACAAAGGTGCTTTCTTCCTGCTCCACGCCGCTGTAGCGATACAGCATGGCGCTGTTGTGGCCCAGCTCACGGCGGATGGCGTCATAAGTTTTCAGCATGCGTTCGGGATTGACGCTGTTGCCATAATGGTGCATCAGCGCCAGCGAGGCGTCCAGCCTGTCTTCGCAGCCGACATAGAACATATAGGCCTGGCGGCTCTCCGACCAGCAGTGCTCTTCGATCCAGTCGCGAATACGATCGCGCTCGCGCTCCCAGCGGCCGACCCAGGTAGGTTCGATATGTTTGCCTTCGGCCATCGCGACGGCCTGATCCAGCGCCAGCCAGCAGGCCATTTTGGAGTGGGTGTAGTGCTGTTCGTCGGGCAGCTCCCAGATCCCCGAATCCTTTTGCCGCCAGCTGTCGGCACAGCAGTTGGCCAGTTCGCCAAGCATTCGTGAGGTAGCAATATCCAGCACGTGGCCCGCCTGGATAAACAGCCGGGCGGTAGAGAGCATATCGCCATACATGCTGAGCTGTACCTGATCGCGGGCATTATTACCCACGCGCACGGGTTGTGAATCTTCATAGCCCCTGAGCGGCAGGTAACGCTCTTCCGGCACCAGACTACCGTCCAGGGTATAGCAGGCGCGCAGCTTAACGCCGTGGCGAATAATGGTGTGCGTCAGCCAGGAGAAAGCGGCCTTACAATCTTCCAGCGCCCCCAGGTAGACGAAGGATTTAATGATCAGGCAGGCGTCGCGCACCCAGGCGTAGCGATAGTCGTAGTTCTTCTCGCCGCCAAAGCCTTCGGGTAAGGATGACGTCGCCGCAGCCGCCAGCGCGCCAGTTGGCGAGTACCAGAGAAATTTTAGCGACAGCGCGGAACGCTTAACGTGCGGTGAGAACAGCCCCTGATAAGAAAGGTGGTTGACCCAGTCGCGCCAGGCGGTATGACTGGTTTCAATCCTGTCGTCGATCGCCGCGAGATCCGGCACGGCTAACGGCTCTTTTTCACTCGCCAGCAGCGCTATCAGCGAATGCGAACCGGGAGAGGTGACCAGGCGTCCTTCGACCGCTTCATCGCACAGCCAGCTAATCGTTACGTCTTCGCTGGTGCGCAGCATGGTCATCAGATCGCCGATATGAAAAACCGCGCCGTGATGGGTATCCGCTACCCACGGCGAGCGGCTTTCCGCCATCGTGCCCAGCTTAAGGCGCAGGTTCAGCACGACTTCGCCTTCAATGCCTTCCACACGTCGCGCCAGCTCGCTCCACGGCAGACGGCCCGCCAGCGAGCTGTTCAGCGATTCGGTAAGGCGAACCGATCCGCTTTCTGTGCTGTATAGCGTTTCAAGGACGTTGCTCTCCTCGCGATAGCGCCGCTCGACGCGGTAGCTGCCTTCAGGCTCCAGCTGGAAAAAACCGCCGATACCGGGATCGAGGATGCGATCGAACAGCGGCGGCGAGTCCAGATTGGGCGCGCACCACCAGTCGATGGCGCCATCGGGCGCGATCAGCGCCACGGAGCGCCCCTCGCCGATAGCCGCATAGTCGCCGAGACCGGCAAAACCCTCTTTACGCACGGGAGAGCGGTAGGTTTTATTTTTCACTCGACGTCCCTTGTTCAGAATATATAGACGGCCTGAGCCATAAAACGATGATGGCTCACCGAATGACATCAGGCTCTGGATTGAAAAGTATAGATAAGTTTTCAGCTTGCGCAGGCAAAGCGCCCGGCATGACGGCGCCCGGGCGGCAACATTGGGGAAAATAGCGTAATAAGCGCGGCCGCAAATAGCATGGCGCAGGCGTGTTGGTTATTAAAGCGTCACTGGCGGGCGAGAAACCAGCATTTCAATCGGCACATCGAGCGCCAGAGCCAGATTATTCAGGGTAAGCAAACTGATATTACGCTTGCCGTTTTCAATATCGCTAAGATAAGTACGATCGATGCCGCTACGCTCGCTCAGGGCAATCTGACTTAGCTGCTTGCGTTTGCGGAACAGACGTACCCGTTCGCCGACGCTAATTAACAGACCGTCATGCAAAGTGTTTTCTCCGGCAAATTCAGGCTGGGATCCATCCTGAATCTATATAATAACATTCTGATTTAACAGCATTAAATTTCATTTAAGACTATTCCTGGTGTTCGCCATCTGCCTGGCCGGGCCGCTACTATTGCCTGTTCTCCGCCTTGATAATTTTTAATGCTGCTTGCCATTGCGGTCGAGATCCGGCTGACAGTCGGTTTCAGAATGCCGTAACAGTGAATCAGACGGCAGGTTGGGCAGCGACTTGCTTATTAATGCTCCTTCTGGCGTTCCTGCTTTCCTAATATTGTTGAAAAACCGCGCGGCTGGCAGCCTGCCGCCCCACAATTCTTCCTGAGTTGTTACACTCAGTTCTGGTGTCTCAACAGGAGTAATCATGAAACTGGGCTTTGCTTGTAAATATTTTAATGCTGAGGCAAAACAGCCTTTTCCATTAAGAGCCACCACGCGCACCCGATTTTTGAGCCTGGATAAAGCAGCGCGGCTGGCGCTAATCAGCGAAATATCGCAGCATAATCTCAGCAATCTTTACCTGACGCTGGAAGCGCTGGCGAAAGAGCCGGAAGCGCTACGTATGATGCGGCTGGGAAGCGATCTGCTGCCTCTGTTTACGGTGCCGGAAGCGAACGAGCTGTATCAGGACTATTTACCGGAACTGCATTCGGCGCTGGCGAAATGCGGCGATTTCGCCCGGGCCCATCATATCCGCCTCTCTTTTCATCCGGGACAATATTCCGTGCTGGCGTCAGATAATCCACTGGTGGTGGAACGCGCCATTGAAGACGTGGAATATCACACGCTGTGCGCGAAGCTGATGGGCTATGGCAAAACCTTCCAGGATTTTAAAATCAATATCCATATGAACGGCAAGGGCGGTTTTGAGGGATTTCAAACCGCGTTTCACCGCCTCAGCCCGGAAGCGAAAAACATGCTGACGGTGGAAAACGATGAGATTTCCTGTTCGCTGGATGACGTGCTTCAGGCGAAAGAGCTCTGTCCCATCGTGCTGGATATTCATCACCATTGGGTAAAAGAGAACGAATTTATCCAGCCCGACGATCCGCGTATCGCGCAGATTAAAGCCTCCTGGCGCGGCGTCAGGCCGGTGCTGCACTATTCGATTTCGCAGGAAGGTATCATTCCGCCACACGGCTGGCCAAATCAGGAAGAGTTAGGCGTGGCAAGAACTAAGCTGCGGGCGCACTCCGACTATTATTTTAACGATACGCTGAACGACTGGGCTTTATCGTTCAAAGAGTTCGATATCATGTGCGAAGTAAAAATGAAGAACCTGGCGAGGGATCGGCTGTTTAACTACGCAGGGCAGGACAAAGAACAGGATTAGCGAGCGCGGAACATGCGCGATGGCGCACATGTTCCGTTTCCCGCCTTGCCTAGAGCTTGCCGCTGCGGGTCTGCTCTGAGGTGGTAAAATGGGTTTCGCCATGAGCAATATCGCCGCCGCCCTTGACGCTTTTCAGCTGGACGGTATCGCCATGTTCCCAGGCGTTGGCGCCTGCCGCTGCCGGATGCGCAATGATATCTTTGCGTGACTCTCTGATTTTCTTCGTGTCCACGTCGAATCTTTTGTCGCGATCGATCAGCAAACGCGGATCCATCTGGCCGTCGGCGGTAAAGCCCATCATCAGCGCCGGAATGCCCAACGGCAGCGTTTTATCACGATCGGTATGCCAGGTATGCCAGGTTTTGCCGTAGGTGTTAACGATACGCGACATCAGCGCTTTTTCCGCCAGCGGCGGCAGGCCAGGCGCGATCAGCGTGCCGGATTTCACCTCATACTGATGGCTGTGCCAATACTTTTTCTCTTCCGGCGGCAGCGTTTTAAACAGTCTTTCGCTGATAATATATTCCACGCCCATCAGCTTGGCGTCGCGCGTGTTGCCGTCGTAAATTACCGCCTGCATCACGTCGTCGTTGAGAATGGTGACGTAATGGTGCGCCTCCATCTGTCCATTGTGGTCGCCGTTATAGAAATGAAAGCCGTCCAGATAAGCGTTAATAGCGTCAATGGGCGGGCGGGACTGCATCGCTGCCGCGCCGGTATCCAGCAGCTTTTTTTCCGTCGAGGTCGGGGCGCCAGGGCTGGTAACTTGCGAGGGCGAATTGTGCGCGCCGCAGCCGCACAGCAGTAGGGCGATCAGAGGCAGGGTTCCTTTCATTTTGTCTCCGTAACTTGAAAGTGTCTGAAATTGTTTAATGCTGATACAAAATGTCAGTAAAAGCCTGGCAGGTAACGGTCATTTCGCAACGTCGTTGTTCCGGCAATGTTTCTTCACCAGCGTGATGACCGGCGTCCTTTACCCGCCACTTTTCTGCCTGAAATCAGCGCGCGGCATCTCCTTTGTGACACGGCGGCCGATCTTCTACTAAGTTAAACAGGAGGACGCTATTTTATAAAGGAGGCCACCTTGACTGACCAAAAGAATGATTCAGCAACGATCCAGACGACCGAACTGCTTCAAACCAGCGAAGCCTGGAACGGTACGCCCTATACCGCTTATCCCGCCGGTAAACCCCAGCTTACGGTAATGAAGATGACTATTCCGCCGCATACGTCGCTGCCCTGGCATTCGCATCCGATGCCAAATATGGCTTATTTGCTCTCTGGCCAGCTGACCATTGAAGATAAAGAGAGCGGCAGAACGCATCAGGTAAAGGCTGGCGAAGCGCTGAATGAGGCAACGGGCGATATTCATCGCGGCTATACCACCGACGAAGCCGCTGAGCTGGTGATCTTCTACGCGGGCGCAGAGGGACAGCCGCTGTCGGAGCCGTTGCCCGGCGAGCCTGCGGAGTTTTAACCGGTTGACGGCAGACAAGCCCAGGCTTCAGCGTTAGTATGACGGTTTCAACGCGCCAGATGCGCGCCGCTAAAGGTCATTATGCTATGAAAAAAATTGGGTTTCTCTCTTTCGGTCACTGGACGCCCTCTGCACAGTCGGCCACCCGATCGGCAGCAGATGCGCTGCTGCAATCTATCGATCTGGCGGTAGCCGCAGAAGAGCTGGGCGCCGACGGCGCCTATTTTCGCGTGCACCACTTTGCCCGCCAGCTTAGCGCGCCGTTTCCGCTGCTGGCGGCCGTTGCGGCCCGTACCAATAAAATTGAAATTGGTACCGGCGTTATTGATATGCGCTACGAGAACCCGCTTTATATGGCGGAAGACGCCGGCGTGGCCGATTTAATCAGCGGCGGGCGTTTGCAGTTGGGCCTCAGCCGCGGCTCGCCGGAACAGGTCATTGAAGGCTGGCGCTACTTTGGCTATGGCCCGCAGGAGGGCGAAAGCGATGCTGATATGGGGCGGCGCCATACCGAGGCGCTGCTGGAAGTGTTGAAGGGCGAAGGGTTTGCAAAACCTAATCCGCAGCCGATGTTTCCTAATCCGCCGGGACTGCTGCGGCCTGAACCTTTTTCCTCCGGGCTGCGTGAACGGATCTGGTGGGGGTCGGGTTCGGACGCCACGGCGGTTTGGGCCGCGAAGCTGGGGATGAACCTGCAAAGCTCGACGCTAAAAGATGACGAAACCGGCGAGCCTTTCCATATTCAGCAGGCAAAACAGATCCGTGCCTATCGCGCCGCCTGGCGGGAAGCGGGTCATCAGCGCGAACCGCGCGTTTCGGTCAGCCGCAGTATTTTTGCGTTGATCAGCGAACAGGATCGTGCCTGGTTTGGCAGCAGCGGGCAGGGTGGCGATCAGATTGGCTACCTGGATGAAAAAACGCGTGCCATCTTCGGGCGCAGCTATGCCGCCGAACCGGAGAAGCTGATTGCCCAGCTGGCGAAGGATGAAGCGATTGCCGAGGCGGATACGTTGCTGCTGACCATCCCTAATCAGCTTGGCGTGGCATATTGCACGCACGTGCTGGAAGCAATCCTTAAATATGTCGCCCCGGAGCTGGGTTGGCGGTAGCACTGAGCCAGGGCAACCTGGCCGGTTAAAGGCAGCGCTGTTAGCGACGGAAAAGTAATCCTTTTAAGCGCAGAAAAGGTGCTGGCTGTGGCGACGGTCAGCACCTCCATTTAAACGTATTTCAGCTATGCCAATGGCTGTATCACAAAAATTTTTCGCTTAAACCTGGCAGGGAAGGTAATAGTTAAAGACAGATATCCAAAGAATAATAAATAGCCGGTGGCACATGAGCCGGGCAAAATAAAATCAACCCAATGCCGAACTTTCTCAGTAAACGATGGGCCATAACGTTTTCCCTTTTGTCTCGCCTGTATGGCACTTCTCTACCTTATTACGCGCAATACAACCTTGTTGCTAAGTGCTGTGCCGCATCCTTTTCGCTCTCATCCTTGCAAAGGCACGCTTTTTTCCATCGAAAACTGGCAATCCCGTCGTACGGCTTTTAGCCGCTACAGAGCGTGCCTTTCTGCTTTGCCGGTTCATCTTATGGTTTGTAAGCTGGCTGAGTTACCTAAAATAGTTACAACATACATTTATTTTCAATATCAATAACCCCAAATAGACACCGAGCAGCTGGCGCTTAGCAGAGGCTTAATGCGCTTCTTTTGCTTACCCATAAGCCTTCCTGGCAGACAAGCCTGAAGGATCCTTAAGGACAGGGCAGGGGAGAGAACGCGCGCGACAGCGAGATGTTAACCAGGTTTAGGTAGGTGATCGGAGGGGATGCCATCCAGCAAAAGAGGCTGTCTGACAGGGGATCGTAAATCATCGGAAAAATCATTTAGCGTCATTCACGGGAAATAATTTCTATAAGAAAAAGAGCGGCTACCGTAAAAGAAAACTATCTTAGCGGAGTATTTTAATTATGAGAAAAATTTTCGTAGTGAAAAACATATCACCTCATGCATAAACCATGCTGATTGATAAAGCGGTGGAATTTAAAGACGCTGCAATGAAGATCGCCACGTAGGTGGTAAATAAGAAACAGCGTTGCATTTGATTAAAATCAAAAGAATTTCCCTGCTGCGCTTATTTTATCTGGGTTTATAAGAGACTTTTCAAATTTTATTTTCATTAGCCTTTCTCAGTAAAATAAAATATTAACACCTTTTATTTAAAGATAATTCTTGCTGTAACATAGTCCGTAAAAAAACGGAATGATCATTTATTGGTAAGTAATGGTAGTTTTACAGCCTGCGGCCGGTTGGCTAATAAAACAAAGGGGGCCATTTTTAGCCGTATGCTGCGTTTTTATCAGGCTGAGCCAGGGACAACTTCAAGACGAACTACTGGATGGCCGCTGGCTACAGCGTTTTTTATTGCTGTAGATAAATCGCCCGAGCGTCAGGCACAGCGCCTGCATGGCCGCTTTCTCTTTCTCCCTGAACTTTTGCTGCCTGGCGATGCTCATTTTTTACGCCTGAGGCGGCGTTTCGCAAAAATTATCAACAGAATTAGGGCGTTTCACCGCAACGGTAGCGCTTTTCAGAGCGATTTATACTTTTTTATGCACAGGTAATCCCCATTTTCTGTGGATAAAAGTGGCCAGCAAGCGTATGGTGTGGTCGAAAATTCGACCAGTTGATAAGTATGGCCAGGCTTATAGTATCTTTTTGAATTTAATGGCTAAATACGCTTAAAGCCTTCTTGAGAAAGCTTTACTACTCCAAAACACCCCGTATATGGATAAAATAGCTATGGCTGACTTTTTACGATTTGTGCATACGCCCAGGATAAGCCTGGGGAGCGGCACCTTATCGTAGGTAAATTTTGATAAAAGTTATTATTCAGTAATGTAATGGAAGTATTGTTATAAGTTTCGGTCGGATTTATCAGGCAAAAAACAATAAGATGCTTTCATCTGAATCTGGCAGTGAGAATAAGATTTTTTGCGCGGCGTATCGGTACTCTGCGGGATTAATCTTATTTTGGCTTAGGTAAATACTTAGAACGATTTCTGACAGGGAAAAAGATGAGATGAAAAATTTAATAGTATTGCTGGCATTGGCCGTAAGCGGGTCGGTTTATGCTGATGGCGTGACTACATTAAGAATTGCCGATCAGAAAGGCAATATGCGCGCGCAGCTTGAGGCCTCCGGCTTGCTTAAAAACCTGCCTTTCCATATTGAATGGGCGGAATTCCCGGCCGCCGCGCCGCTGGCGGAAGCGCTTAATGCCGGCGCGGTAGATGCAGGTATTATCGGCGACGCGCCGCTGTTATTTTCCATAGCGGCTGGCTCGCAGGTAAAGGCTATCGCCGTAGATAAATCTGACCCAATTGGAACAGCTATCGTGGTTAATAAGGATTCTACGCTGCACAGCGCGGCCGATCTTAAAGGAAAAAGTATCGGAACGGGGCGAGGCTCTATTGGCCATTTCGTGGCGTTGAAAGCGCTGGCACAGGCAGGGATTAAGGCAGAAGACGTGCGCTTTCGTTATCTTACGCCTGGCGACGCGAAAATCGCCCTGGCCAGCGGCGCGATAGATGCCTGGGCAACGTGGGATCCTTATACCGCGCTGGCGGAAACCTCCGGCATCGGCCGCGTACTGGTTAATGGCCAGGGATTGATCGCAGGTAACAGTTTTCTGGCTGCTACCGACAGCGCGCTCGGCAATGCGGAAAAACGCCAGGCATTACAGCAGTATGTGAATCTTCTGGCCCATGCTGAGCAGCTGGCCTACAACAATATTGACGGCTATTCGGCAACGCTGGCCCATATTATCGGTTTTCCTCAGCAGGCGGTAAAACTCTCATTCAGCCGCAGGAAAGCACACTGGCAGGCTATCGATCCCCAAACGGTGGCTCAGCAGCAGGCAACGGCCGATTTTTATCAGCAGCAGGGGCTGATCGCCAGGCCGCTACGGGTTGAGCCGACCTTTTATCGGGGCATAACCGTAGAGGCCGGTCAGCGTTAAGCTTGCCGATATTTTTCGGCCGGTGCTTACTTCTGCCGTGGCATGGTGCGGAGCAGTAAACAGCGTAATAATCATAGTGCCTGAACGGGCGCTTTAATGGTTTCACGCTTATACTGATAAATTCCTGTCATCCGCGGTAAATCATCCTCCCTGATGCACATTGTGTCGGCTGCCAGCCCGCTGAGTACGCGATATTCTCCGGCGTTATGCCTTTTGACATGGTTTAACTGTCTGTTTCAGTAAAACGGTGCTAATAAGAAATCATTCCTTTCGGAAACTGTTACACTCTAATAACAACAAAAATTCCAGGGATTTATTATGAAAAGCTCCCCGATTTTCGATGGAAAAAAAAGGCGTGCCTTTGCAATGATGAGGGCGAAAGGGATGTGGCACAGCACTTACGCTCCGCCGTGCCATCGTCTTTTGTGGAACCTTGGCTTCGAGGTGGCGCCGCCGCCTTTATCGCCTTTCATGACTAATTTATTCAGCTTTACGATTGTCTATACGCCATTCTGGGGGATCGTGATGTGGTTTGTGTTCTGGAAAGCACAGTATGTGGATTTACTCTCTGCTTCTATAACCATACTGAGCGCAGGCCTGTTGTTTAGCCTTGTGATGTCCGTTTTTCAGCTGTGGCGAAAGAAAGCTAATCACCTGCCTGAATGGGAACAGATATAGCGGCGTGGGTGAGGGAAGCGTGATTGCGCCTTTCCGCCAAATCCAGGCGACAGGGCGCATCGCGTTCCCCCAGCATTTTTGCCCGGCTGAGCCTCATTTATTTTCCTCTGTCAGGCCGTACTCGCGAACGGCTCATCAAAAATCGCCTTCCTGAAAATGCTTTCCCAGCCGTCCTGTTCAAACGACACCGGCGGGGAAGCTTTGTTGCCCTGATTAAATTATCGGCGTTTCGATGACGGATCTGTCCTGAACCGTACATTTTTCCGGCAATTCTAATCTGGTTGCGCTACGTGAATTCTGTGGGATGTGCAGGGGTAATATGCTGCAGAATTTACATAGCGCGATCGTTTTTATCGATCCTGATGTTTATAAAATAGCCCGATCCCGATCGTCCTGGATCCCATTGTTCTTCTTCAGGCGGATCGCCTGCTTTTTCTGGATTCATATAATGCCCATTATATGAATTTAGTAAGAAAGGATCGCAGCTGTATGTGTTCAGAATGACGCCGTTAACGAATATCGCAGCGCTTTGGCTACACGTGAAAAGCGATTTTATTTTATGCGGCGATGCCCAGTCGATCGGCACTTTGCTCTGGTCGATCCCGAACAAAGCGCCGATCGATTCGTCCTGGCAACCGGCGGGAAGGTTGAGAAAGCCGCGCCGTTGCCGGTATTTATTACGGGCGAACCACCGACTGTCGACGCTGATTTTCGCGGAGAAATGCCAGTACCAGCCCCAGCCACAGCAGGCCGCAGGTAAGGTTTACCAGACTGAATCCTCGGCTGCCGACGCTGAAGTAAGAGGCCTTTGCGGCTTCAATTCCCAGAGCAAAAACCAGGATAGTGACCATGCCGACCATTGCCGCCACGCTCCCTTTTCCGGCGCTGCTGGAAAACAGCGTCATGCGGTAAAGCCCGGCGCTGACCAGACCAGTCCCGAAACCGTAAATGCTTAGCCCGGCCGTCAGCCACAGGTAGCTGTGCTCGTTAAGGGTGGTGGCGACCGCCGCCATGGCTAACCCGCTGACGACAGGCCAGGCACCCAGGCGCAGCGGCTGCGTAATAGATACACGGCTGGCAAGTCGGCTTAGCGTGAAATTGCCGGCAATCATGGCCATAAAGACCGGCAGTTGCAGCAGCGCATACCCCATGCGGCTAAGCCCGCTATCATGAATAAGGATCACTGGTGATAAAGCCACCCACGAAAGACAAGGGATAGTCACTAACCCTATTGCCAGGGATCCGCTCATCACCTGACGATCTTGCAGAAGCGCAAAATAGCCTTTACCAATCGACTTCAGCGAGAGCGGTGTTCCTTTGTCGCCAGCGGTTTCAGGCATAGCCTGCCACAGTCCGACCAGCGCAATCGCCGACAGGCCGCCAAACAGCCAGAACATAGTGCGCCAGTCGCCCACCGAGAGAAAAGCAGCGCCTGCCAGCGGCCCGGCTAACGGCGCCAGTAAAGCGACGTTTGCCATCAATGCCATTATCTTCACGCTGAGTGATTCATTAAACGCTTCCTGTACGGCGGCGTAGCCGACCGAGCCGATAAAACACAGGCTAATTCCCTGCAGAAAGCGCAGTAACACAAATTGTTCAATGCTTTGTACCCAATGCGTAGCCACACAGGTGAGCATAAAAAAAGCCACGCCGGAGAGTAATACCGGACGGCGCCCAACCCGATCGGAAAGCGGCCCGAGCAGCCATTGCAGCATCAGGCCTCCGATAAGATAGGCAGTCAGTGAGGTGGAGACCCACTCAGGGCCGACGGCAAATTCCTGGGTGACCAGCAGCATGCCGGGCTGGATCATGTCGTGGGCTATATAGGTTGCAAACTCAAATAACACCAGCGACAGCGGGAAAATCAGGTGTCGGCGAGTCAACTGCGATAGGGGGTGATAAAGAGCCATCTGTATACTGTCCCGGAATAAAAAAAGGAAAACGCGGCCGCCAGAGCGGTCGCGTCAGTAAAGCTTTTGTTAAGGCAAACAACGGGGTCGTTAACGCCAGCGCGCTATCGGGTTGATCAGCGTTCCGGCAAATTTAAGATTTTCAGCCGGATCGGAGAGATTGATCATCTGTTGATTATTTGCCAGCTGCAGACGATTCAGACAGGAGCGGGTAAACTCCGGCGCAAACATATCGTAGCGAGAAAATTTCTCTGCGAATTGAGGATGTGCCTGTTGATAGTCTTTAACGCACTGTGCCACTGCCTGCCAGAATTCTTCCTCCGGCAAGGTGCCCGATTCATGCAGGATCGCACTGATAAAGCGGAAGATGCAGTCAAAAACATCCGTAAAGATCGATAACAGTTTGAGGTTTTCCGGCACGTCCACCGCCAGTCGCTGTACCTTGTCAGGGAGAACCGCATCGGGATCCATTACGGCAATTTCTTCGCCGATATCTTTCATACAGGCGCTAACCGGAACATTGTTTTCTAACAGCATAATCAGGTTTTCGCCGTGCGGCATAAATACCAAATCGTACTGATAAAAGCAGTGCAGAAGGGGGCTGAGATAGC
Source organism: Erwinia sp. STN24 (assembly GCF_041320675.1). Lineage (NCBI taxonomy): Bacteria > Pseudomonadati > Pseudomonadota > Gammaproteobacteria > Enterobacterales > Erwiniaceae > Erwinia > Erwinia sp. STN24. Next base: position 846,607 of record NZ_JBGGPM010000001.1, read on the forward strand.
AGGTCAGATAGCGTGATACCCACTCTTTAGCCGGTAAACCGGAATCGGCTATCAGTGCCGGCAGCAGGGCTTGCTGATGATGGTCTCTGTGCAGGAAAGACGCCATAGTCATCAGACGCTGGCCGGGCTTCAGGCTGGCGGCCGGGTTATCCCTCCACAGCGCGGCAAACATCTTTTTATAAGCGGAATCGCCCTTGATAGCCTGCTCGTAATAGCGGTTGTGATAACCCACTGCCGCCACTTCACGCAGGATGCGAAAATCGCAGCGTTGCAGCCATGCATCACCGACAACCAGCTTTTCCAGCCACTCGTTAATCGCTGGCGTGGTAGCCATATAGTAAGGCGACAGGCCGCGCATAAAACCCATATTAAGCACGGACAAAGCCGTTTTAACATAACGTTTGCCGGGCTGGCTGCGATTAAAGAAAGTGCGAATAGACTGCTGGGCCTGATAGCTATCGTCGCCGCTGCCCAGATAGACAATATCGTTATTCGCAATATCTGCCGCAAAAACGGTCAGCAACTTGTTTTGCCACTGCCATGGATGAACGGGCATGAAAATGTATTCATCAGCCGACAGCCCTTTTTTAATCAGTTGCTGGGTAAAGTGCTCCACGGTTTTTTCCCCCAGCTCATCGCGCATCAGCTGCTCGTAGCTCAGGTTGCTCAGGCTGGAGAAATGGGCATTGCGTTGGTGAACCGCTACCCAGGTAAGCCTGACAGGCGTAGCGGCCTCTGGCGCAAAAGCAAGATAGTCACGGGCATCAAAGCCAATACGGCCATTGTTGGCAACAAAGCAGGGATGACCTTCGGTCATGGAGGCTTCAACAGTCTGGAAATCCGCTTTTACCAGCGCCTGACTGTCAGGCTGGTTTTTTTGTAGCTTGAAAACGCTGCTGCACAGCGTGCTGCTAATCTCTTCCATATACGTTGCCAGCAGCGCCTGTGGGATGCCAATCTGTTGGTTAAACTCAACGATAAACTGCAGCGCATCCAGCGGCAGAGCACGACCATTCTCCTGTTTGCTCAGCGACTCAACCTCAATTTCCCAATGATCCAGCGCAAGGCGCATCGCCCGGAAATGATAAGTTAATTCGCTTCCCGGTACGGACAACATATAGCGGCAATCACCCGTTTCAACAGGCGTTACGATTTTTTCATGAGCAAATTCGGCAATAGCTTTGCGGATCAGCAAACGGTTAGCCTGGGTCCAGTTATCGCACGTCAGATGAGCGCCGTTCAGCAGTGAGGTCGTTTCAGTGGTCATATTCAGCTGTTCCTGCAGTAGAGCGTGTTGGTAATCTTCCCGCTGGCAAAAGGCCAGCCAGGCCGTTTTGTGTCCCATATCAATGGTTTGCTGATAACGAAAACCCGCACGCTTGTTTAGCACATGAATTTTGTCGTTACGTACGTCTGGCTCAACCACTACGCGGTTCACTTCCGGTCGGCTGAACATGTAATCCATCACCAGGGTGAAAACCTGCCAGCTGAAATCCCTGACCGGCTGGCTGGCAGGGGCGATCAAAATATGCATGCCATAGTCGTCCGGCGCGGCAGGATAAAACTTACCTACCTCATCGTCGCTGGCGCGGTAGCATTCGATCAGGAACACAGGCCGATCGTCGCAACAGCCGATCAGCGCTGCGTGCGGATCGGAGGACGTTAAATCCTGGTAAAAAGCGGCAACCTGCTCAGGGCTATGTGTCTGCATCCCCCAGAAGCGCGCATATTCACGCGTAACCCAGCTATGGATCAACACAGCGTCTTCTGCGCGCATAGGCCGGAGGCTGAACGTGCCGGCCGGACGGTCGGCGCTAAAAATTGTAGGCGATGACATGTTATCGCTCCGTTTGTGCAGGAAAGGTCTGGAAGGCAATTTGCCGTTCGATCGGATAGACTTCTCGCCCGGTCAGCTCACGCAGCAAAACCGAGTTGCGATAGCAGGCCATACCCAGATCGGGCGTTACGAACCCATGGGTATGAAGCTCGGCGTTCTGCACAAAGATCTGGTTATGCTTATCGATACTGTAGTTGCGCTGAACATCATAACGACCCTTTTCATCCCAGCGCAGACGCTGAGTCACGCCTTCAAGAAACGCCGGCGGACGATACTGATAGCCGGTAGCCACAACCAACCCTTCGGTGCGCCGGGTAAATGTGCAATCCTGCTCCTGCTGATGCAGCGATAGTTCGAATTCTCCCTGCGGCAGCCAGCGCATATCCGTCAGCGCCGAGTGGGTAAACAGATTCACGTCCAGTTCGCCGTCAAGCTGCTTGATGTACAGCAGATCGTAAATGTCGTTGATAAGACTGCTGTTGATACCTTTATAGAGGTTCTTATGGCGGGCATTCAGTTCGTCGCGCTTGCCCGGCGGCAAATCATGGAAATAGTCCACCCATTCAGGCGAGGTCATCTCCAGCGTCAGTTTGGTATATTCCAGCGGATAAAAACGCGGCGCGCGGGTGATCCAGTTGAGCTGGTAACCAAAGCGATCGATTTCAGTGAGCAGATCGTAATAAATTTCTGCGGCGCTCTGTCCGCTGCCCAACACGGTTATCGAACGTTTTTTCTGCAGCTCTGCTTTGTTCAGCAGATATTCGCTGGAATGCGTAAGGCGCTGGCGGTGCGGAATACTACATTCGGGTAACCAGGCGGTAGGGCCCGTGCCAAGGATCAGACGGCGCGCGAACCATTCATGCCGTGTGCCGCTGCGGGTATCGGTGGCGGAAATACGGTAGGCGCCCGTTTCTTCGTCGTAGCTGACATAATCAACATGCGTATTCCAGCGCAGATTGCTGAGTCGCGAACAGGCCCACTGGCAGTACTGATTATACTCTTTGCGCATCAGGAAGAAGTCTTCCCGAATATAGAATGAGTATATCTTTCCTTTTTCCTTCATGTAGTTAAGCAAACTGTAAGGGCTGGTAGGATCGGCCAGGGTCACCAGATCGGCCATAAAGGGCGTTTGCAAATGCGCGTTTTCCAGCATCATGCCGGTGTGCCAGTCAAATCCCGGATTCCGATCGAGGAAGAAGCCGTTCAGGCCTTCAACCGGTTCACTAAGACAGGCCAGCCCCAGGTTGAAAGGGCCAATACCAATACCGATAAAATCGTAAACAGTCTTATTCATTTTAACGCTCTCACTGGTTTGCCGGGGTCAATAGAGAAAGCCGCATCTGCTCCCGCCCGTAATACGCAATCAGGCTGACCACGTCTTCGAGGTCAGCAGGGGTGGTGGTGGGATTTAACAGGGTAAATTTCAGATACTGACGTCCTTCTACTTTGGTACCGGCAACGACGGCATTTCCGGAACGGAACAGCGCCTTACGAATCGCTACATTAATGTCATCAATTTGTGCCTCGCTCATCGCTGACTCGGGAACGTAGCGGAAAATCTGCGTGGTCAACTCGGGCGCATGGAGCACCTCGATAGCGGGATGTTGGTTCAGCAGCTGATGGGCGATTTGCGTCAGGTTGATAATGCTGTCGAAAGCTTCGCCCAGCATGCGCGGCCCCATGATGCGCAGCGTCAGCCACATCTTCAGGGCATCGAAACGACGCGTAGTCTGAATGCTTTTATTGACCAGGTTTGGCGTGCCTTCCTGCTGGGCGCTTAACGGATTAAGGTAGTCAGCATGGTGGGTAACGTGCTTCAGATGTTTGCGGTTACGCACGAAGAAAGCGCCGCAGCTGACGCTTTGAAAGAACGATTTGTGATAGTCGACGGTCACCGAGTCGGCCTGTTCAATACCGTTCAGGCGGTGGCGATGATTTTCTGATACCAGCAGGCCGCAGCCATAGGCAGCGTCAACATGCATCCATAAGCCGTGATGTTGGCAAAGGCCCGCTATCTGCTGAAGCGGATCGATACTGCCAAAATCGGTGGTGCCGCTGGTGGCAACAACGGCGATCGGGATTAATCCCTGTTCATGGCAGCGCAGGATCTCCTGTTCAAGCTGTTTCGCGTCCATGCGGTAATGTGCATCGTAATCAACGGGGATAACGGCGTCATAACCCAATCCAAGGATCGCCATCGACTTTTGAATGCTGAAATGGCTGAGTTTTGAAGTGAATACTCGCCACTTAGCAGCATCTTCAGGCAGCCCCCGCTGTTTAATAAGGTGGCCGGGATGATGGGCTTCACACCAGCTGTCTCGTGCCAGAAGCATGGCCATCAAATTAGACTGGGTGCCGCCGCTGGTAAAAATCCCATCCGATTCAGCAGGCAGGCCAATACGGCCCAGGGTCCAGTCAATAACTTTTTGCTCAATCAGCGTGCCGCCTGCGCTTTGATCCCAGGTATCTACCGAGCTGTTTACGGCGGCCATGATCTGCTCAGCCATAAGAGAAGGCATGACCAGCGGACAGTTGAGATGCGCCAGGTATTTAGGATGATGGAACCAGACAGCGTCACGGAGGTAGAGCTGGCTAAGCTCTGCCAGCGCCTCTTCGTTACTGCCCAGCGGGCGATCCAAATCGACCTCGCTGAACGCTGTGGCCAGCTCATGGGGAAGGATGCCGCTAAATGGCTTCTCAACGGCCTCCAGTGTTCTGGACATTAGCGCCAGCACGTCCTGGGTTTGCTGATTCCAGGCAGGCAGCTGCTGGTTATTGAAAATGTATTTTTCAGGGCTGCTAACATCACCGACAGCAGAAGAGGGGACTGATTGAGCGAATGAGCGTAAGACCATATTTAGTTCCTGTACTTTAAGACGCAAAGACTCTGCCTACGTTAACCAGGCAGGATTACCAGCTCGAAAATTCCAATAAAAATCAAGAGATGCAAAAAGGAGAAACACCTTAAAAAACAGGGAGTCATGCTTACTCGTTGTAAAGACAATATCCCGCGTGCAACCCATAGGTTAAATTACTGTTAACAGCTTTTGTTTGAATGCGATTATAAATAACAATCATTATCATTCAACATTTTTGGTGGTACAAATCACCCGTCTCACTATCTGATGCTAAAAGTGTGATGCAAATCACATTAAGCGGCGGTAAAAGACGGTTTTTCTTAGGAATAATCTGAAGGAGAAGGGCCGGAAGGACGGTGAGGGATAAGGCCGTTTTGAACAATTCGGGCATAAGTGCACAGAGCATGCGACAAACGCGGCCTGGTACTGTCGAAATACACCAGGCAAAACGGCGTGTTAAACGATCGGGCGAAAACGGAAAAAACCAGCGGGTGATACGAAGTCGGTCAGCGCGTTCGCAGCCGCTGAGCTGAGTTCAGGAATGTTCATCTTTGCGGGAGAGGGGGCGCTTCGCGTGTTGGCGGCAGCGTTCAGAACAATATTGCACCTCGTCCCAGCACTTCTCCCATTTTTTACGCCATGTCATTGGCTTATTACAATATTTGCAGAAACGCACCGGCAACGTTTTTTTATTGCCTTTAAATACTTTCATTTTTTCATCCGCTTTTACCGGTTAAGACGACTTACCCAGATCGCGTAGCCGCCATTCCAGCCACTGATCCAGCTCTGCCTCTGGCAACGGCCTGGCATAAAAATAGTCCTGTTCCTGGTTACTGCCATATTCTGTTAACGCCGTATCCGCCTCCCCATTCTCCACCAGTACGGTGTAATCCAGCTCCTTCAGCATGGTTACAATACTGCGGGAAATGATCCGTGAAGAGGTATCCGAGGAAATATTTCGGATCAAAGATCGATCGATTTTTATTGCATCACGTGGCATACGTCGCAGATAGCTGATATTGCGGTAGCCTGTGACAAAATCATCCAGTGAAATACCAAACCCCCTGAGTTTTAACATTTCCATCCCACTCAGTGCCGCCGGGTTCTCAAGCATACGTTCGGTTTCGAGGCATTCAATCCCGAGCAGGGCATTAGGCAGTTTCTCTTTCAGCATTTTATTTTCCAGCATGGTAGCAAAGCCTTTATGCGAGAAGTCGCGTGCGCTGACATTAATGATTATCGGTAACTGAATATGGCTGTTTTTCAGTCTTGCCAGCCGGCTAATCACGCGATCTGTCATCCAGTTCGTCAGGACGGATAATAACTGCCCCTGTTCAGCCTGTGGGACAAAAAAAGCAGGAGAGAGCTCGCCCCGAGTGGGGTGGCGCCAGCGGATAAGCGCCTCCAGCCCGACAGGCTTACCGCTGTGCAGACAAATTCTGGGCTGCCAGGCCAGCCATAGCCCCTGGCCTTCCCGCAGCGCAGAAGCCAGATCGCTGATCAGCGCAGGATCCTGCGTATGCCGTTCATTGACCACCTCAACAAAATGGAGCGATGACAAACCGCGTGCGATAGCTTCATGCAGCGCGCTGACTGCGCGGCGGAGTATCTCCTGGGCAGCGACCTCCCCTGGAATAAAGTCCGTCTCGCCCGTAAAAATTGTTAGCGCGATAGCAAGACCGTCGCCCAGATCGACGCTAATTCCCTCCAGCTTTTCGACGACCCGCTCAGCGCTGAGGTGGCTGCCCTGACGTGTCAACAGGGCAATACGGCCGGTGGCAACCGTATAAAGCCTGTCACCTGCTGCCAGCCTCAGACGGAGTGGCAGCAGCGTCGCCACATCTTTAAGCAGATTTTCTACCGGCCCCATGCCCATTGAGCGTGCAAGTTCGCAGGCGCGAGGCATATCAATACAGTCAATAATGATTAACCGACGCGACGTCTGATTCTCTGCTGCGGTCAGGTTTTGCAGATCCTGGATAAGGCGCTGACGATTAGGCAGAGCGGTAACCGGATCGGTAAAACTGGCGGAATTTAATGCTTCAAGGAAAGAGATCACCAGGGCAGCCAGCATTCTGAGCGTGGTAATTTGGCTGGCGCTAAAAGGATGGGGCTTCGTGTCGGTTACGCACAGCGTGCCTACCACAATCCCTTCGCTATTTTTTAGCGGCACGCCAGCGTAAAAGCGGATATACGGCGCCCCGATGACCAGAGAATGAGTGGCAAACCGAATATCGAGCAGGGTATCAGGCACCACAACCGGATTATCGCTGTCTACCACGTGACGACACAGCGACTCTTCGCGAGAAGAGTGTGACAGGGAAAAATTGTGGGAAGCGCGAACGTACTGAGTATCATCATCCAGTACGGAGATAAAGCTACCCGGAATGCCCAGCGTCTGGCTGGAAAGCTGAACAAATTTCCTGAGCACCTCATCCCTGCTTTCATCAGCGCTAAGGAGAGCCTGTAATGCACGGAGACGAGGGCCGTTATTGCTGTCACTGTTTATAATCATTGGGGCCTCAGCGCCAGCCTGACTCTGGTGCAAATTAAGCATTAAAATAAAGCGGGGAAAATATAACGACTTAGAAGTATATTGCCGCAAAAAAAATAGATCTACTTTAAATCATAGCCCTGACAGGGGGTGTGTGTCACTTTTAATTTCTTTAATGAAAAAATCACGCCTTATCGATATAACAATTGAATCACAGGTGTCTTTTCCTTTTTTTCTCGGGCAATTGAAAAAAAAGAGATGCCGTTTGATTTAAAATCTGAGGCAGGCGCTTTTGCTCTGGGAAATGCCAGAATTACCGTGGTTTTAACATTACCGGCAATAAAATTCATTTTTAACACCGCGACTCCGGCTGGGTAATTTTTCTATTTTTTGTGGGTACATCCGGCAGGCCTTAGGGCACGCTAAGTCAGGCATAGCAGATGCGTACAATAACCAAGGAAAAAGGGAATTTTATCAATCAGGCTAATCAATAACCGGCCAGGCTGGGAGTATAAGGCCAAATTCTGATTACATCGTTATCGTTTTGGGACCAGTGTCGATCCCAGCGACGCCTACGCTGCGGCCAGCAAGGGCCCTGAACGCCAGAGGATTGGCAAAAGATCGGGCATTGTGTTTCGCCGTAAATTCAGAGACTATTCGCGCGCCGTTTTTATCAGATAAGATATCGCCTGCATGATAACTATTTCTCAAATAAAGCATTTTATAAAAAGATTCTGGCCGCGCCCGGTGGTAGTGGCACCCCGCCAGATAATCCTTTCCAGCCTGGGGGCTTTCACCGGTTTGCTGTTCGCCAGCCTGTTCAGCCACTGGACGCTGGGCGAAGTTAACGTCTGGTTTATTGCGCCAATGGGTGCCTCCGCCGTTCTGCTGTTTGCTGCATCTAACAGCCCGCTGGCTCAGCCATGGTCAGTAATAGGTGGTAATTTTGTATCAGCATTAACCGGCCTGACCGTCGCGCACTATATTGAACAGCCCGTGATTGGGGCTGCACTCGCTGCTGGCCTGTCCGTGGTGCTGATGTTTAAGCTGCGCTGTCTTCATCCCCCGGGCGGCGCAATAGCGTTGACTGCAGTGATGGGCAGCCACGCGGCAGGAATGAGTGGCTACCATTTCGCTTTTGTCCCGGTGCTGCTTAATTCAGTCTCGCTGACGTTTGTGGCCATCCTTTTCAATAATCTGATCGGTCGTCGTTACCCGCATACGCTTTCTGCCGCTGAAACCTTGCCAAAACCCGTACAGATGGATGTGGCCATTTCACGGCAGGATCTGCACGAAGCGTTAATGAAAGGGGAGTTCCTTGATATAGATGAAGAGGATCTACAGCAGGTGTTACAACAGGCCGAAAACATTGCGTTAGCTCGCCAGGCAGGAAAAATGGTGATCCACCAGGCTGCTTCAGAAAGAAAAAGCTAAGCATCGGCCATCCTCTTTGTTTGACAGGCTGAGCTGAATTCTCAGGCTGTCACTCCCGCTTCTGCCGCCAGCGTTTTGCCGGCCGTAAACGCCAGCCTGGCCAGATAACGAGCCGCCGGAAAGAGGGCGTTATCATCAACGCGAAATTCAGGATGATGCAGTGGCCAGGGGCCGCCGGAGCCGACCATCACAAAGGCGCCAGGGATCCGCTGCTGATAGAAAGCAAAATCTTCGCCTATCGGGCTGGCCGCAACGGTACGCGCTTCCAGCCCGCTGGCGCTGGCCTGTTCAAGCGCGAAAGCCGCCCAGCGCGCGTCGTTGCTAACCGAAGGCGGCCCCGGCTGCCAGTCCAGGCTGAGTTCTGCATTAAACGAGACGGCCAGGCCGCTAAGCAGCTGGCGCAAGCGGCGTTCGAGCAGGGCGCGGCTTTCGGCGTTAAAGGTGCGCACCGTGCCCTCCAGCCATGCCTCTGCCGGGATCACGTTCCAGGTCGTGCCGCTGTGGATCTGCGTTACGGAAACCACGGCGTTTTGCTCGGAGGGGAGATTGCGGGCGATCAGCGTTTGCAGAGCGGTAATCAGCTGGCCGGCAATCACGATCGGATCGTTGCCTTCATGCGGGCGCGCGGCGTGGCTGCCCGTGCCGGTAATGCGGATGGCGAAACGGTCAACGCCTGCGGTCAGCGCGCCCGCTTTGCAACCCACCACGCCGACCGGCAGGCCTGGGTCGTTGTGCAGGCCGAAAATGACGCTGGCTTTATCCAGCGCGCCGCTCGCCAGTACGGCTGGCGCGCCCTGGCCGGTTTCCTCGGCGGGCTGAAACAGAATACGCACGCTTCCTGCCAGCTGGTCGCACTGTTGCTGCAGCAGGATCGCCGCGCCCAGCACTGCCGAAGCGTGGAAATCATGGCCGCAGGCATGCATCACGCCCGGCGTTTGCGAGCGGAAAGCCAGGTCGGTCTGTTCCTCAATCGGCAAAGCATCGATATCGCCGCGTACCACCACCAGCGGGCCTGGCCGATCGCCGCGAATTTCCGCAACCAGGCCTGTCGCCAGCGGCAGATCCAGCACGGTAATATCGTGGTTAGCCAGCTGCTCGCGCAGATAAGCCGTGGTGGCGACTTCCTGACCCGAAAGTTCAGGGAATCGATGCAGATGGTGGCGTACCTGGTGCAGATAATTTACAAGTTGCGTCATAATGCTCTCCCGGTTAGCCAGCGACTCTGTAGGACGGGACTTCATTTATGGCGTTGCCCCTGGCGCGCCAGGCTGCGGCGCCGCTTATTTAGCGGCTAAAAATGCGCCGCGCCGGCTGAGATAACAGCCGCCCCGTCAGGCTGGCCAGAAAGCCTACCAGCCTTCAGGAGATTGCCATAGTTGGATTCCGGTAAAGCACACTCGCTATTCAGAAAATGCAGACCTCGGCACGATCCGTTTAAAGCGCCGCGTTATCAACGATCTGTCTGTCGCTGATGTTATACAGCGTGGCGGTGGCAGCCAGCACCGACTGCGTCTCCTGGCCCGGCTTATGGGATTCCACATGGGTAATATGGTAACCGACCGCGCCTGCGGCCAGCGCCTTTTGCACCAGCGCGTCGTGGAGAGCTTCCAGCGAGGTTGCCCAGCTGACTTCCGTTACGCCGAAAGGCGCGATCGAGGCTTTTTCCCGCTGAGACAGGCCTGAGCGAACCAGCACCGGCTCGATCGATTTCGCTGAAAAAATAGAGAGCACATCCTGAACTAACGCTTTCATAACTTCACTCCTCATTAAGGTCGCCCGTGGCGCACAGTGTTACGCATTTGGATTTATTGTTAATAAAAAGTAAACCTCAGGAGCTATACAACGCCTTTCCGCCACGTTGTATTTAGCTATTGCTGCTAATCAGGCGTGGAGAAATCTTCGTTCACATTTAAAGGCGATCCGCAGGAAGTTATTTGCATTCCATTACATGTGCCAGGGCGGAGAAGGGCTGACGCTGCCGGGGAAGGGGCTGCGCTAACCCTGAGGCGACCCGCTGGCAGGTCTACGCTTTCGGCTTACCCGAAGTGCATCGACTACCAGAGAGAAGGCGGGTGAAGGCTGTTTCCGGCTGGGATAATAGAGGTAGTAGCCGGGAAAAGGCCTGCACCACTGCTCCAGCACACGGATCAACCGTCCCTCTTCAATATGATTGCCGAACTCTTCTTCGGGTAAAAAAGCGATGCCAAGTCCTGCCAGCGCTGCGGCAACAATGTGTTCAGAAGTATTGAAAATAAGCTGGCCGCTGACGCGTACGTTCAAATCGCCGCCGTCCTGATCGAAGTCCCAGACGTATAGCCCGCCAGAGCGAACCATACGCTGGTTAATGCAGGCGTGCTGCGTGAGATCATGAGGCGTTTCGGGAAGAGGGTAACGTGTAAAATACTCCGGCGTTGCCACTGCGGCCATGCGTAGCTCAGGGCCGATGGGTACCGCGATCATATCTTTATCTATGGTATCGCCAAGCCGCACGCCCGCATCGAACCGATCTGTGACAATGTCACGAAATCCGTGATTGGCATCAAATTCGAGGGTGATGTCAGGATACTGGCGCAGCAGCGGCGTCAGCTTTGGCAGTAGCGTACTGTGCAAAACGTTGGGACCGCAGGTAATGCGAACCGTGCCTGCTGGCTTATCGCGCATCTCGGTAAGCATATCCAGTTCGGCTTCGATTTCATCGATACGGTTACCTATGGTCAGCAGTAAACGCTCGCCGGCCACCGTTGGCGAGACGCTACGGGTCGTACGCGTAAGCAGGCGAATTTGCATACGCTCCTCAAGTGCGGAAATCGCCTGGCTGAGAGCAGGCTGAGTCACGCCCAGTCTCGCGGCGGCGCGGGTAAAGCTCTTTTCACGCGCGACGGTAACAAAATAGAGTAGGTCGTTCAGGTTGCGTTTCATCAGGTGCAGATCTCAATCATTGATAAGCTGTAGTTATAAACCTATTAAGCATTCATTAGCTAGTAATGCTGTGCGCCACCTGTAAAATTTCCTCAGGCCAGCATTGAGAATGAATCAACGCCGCGTTTTTCTGTGCTATTCCCGCGAGTCGTTTTTAATCCTGATGACTATAAAGCGTTTTGGCGATAGCGGCTTGCTTCATGTAAATATTAATAAAAGCTATTGAGGACTCTCCAGTGAGAATATTAACCTTGTTATTAGGGCTGGCAATCAGCTCGTTTGCTGCAACCGGAGCCGATATGTCTGACGGCGCAGATAACTTTTATAAAAGCGATAAGGTTACCCGTCAAAAGGTGATTTTTAAAAATCAGTATCAAATGAACGTGGTCGGTAATTTATTTATGCCGAAAAGGATGAAGCAGGCAAGTAAAAATCCGGCTATCGTTATTGGTCATCCTATGGGCGCGGTAAAAGAACAAGGCTCAACTCTTTACGCCCAAAAACTGGCGGAGCAGGGATTCGTCACGCTGGCGATAGACCTCTCTTTTTGGGGCGAAAGCGAGGGGAAACCCGGCCATCTGATTTCTCCGGAAATCTATTCGGATGATTTTAGCGCCGCCGTCGATTATTTGAGTACGCAACCCTATATTGATGCAGAAAAAATTGGCGTGCTGGGGATTTGCGGCAGCGGCAGCTTTGTTATCAGCGCGGCCAAAATAGACCCGCGTATGAAGGCCATCGCGACGGTCAGCATGTATGACATGGGGGCCGCTTTCCGTAATGGATTGCAGCATTCCGTAACGCCTGAACAGCGCCAGGCATTTATCAAAACGGCAGCGGAACAGCGTCTTGCTGAATTTAAAGGCGGAGAAACGGTCTATATTCCAGGTACGGTGAACAAGCTTGACGATACAACATCTGCTATCCAACGGGAATTCTTCGATTTCTACCGCACATCACGCGGTGGTTATACGCCGCAGGGCGAGAAAGAAGCGCTGACGACAAAACCGATGCTGAGCAGTATCGGAAAGTTTATGAACTTCTATCCGTTCAATGATATTGACACCATTTCGCCACGTCCGATGCTGTTTATTACCGGCGATAAAGCGCATTCCAAAGAATTTAGCGAAGATGCCTACCAGCGTGCCGGAAAACCGAAAGAATTATATATTGTACCGGGCGCGGGCCATGTCGATCTGTATGACCGTACCGATCTTATCCCATTTGCTAAGCTGACCTCATTCTTTAAAAATGCCTTAAAATAATATCTGAAGCCGCATCCTGAAGGGTGCGGCCAGGCATCCCGCTAAGGTTAACCGCTAATTCAGCGCTGAAATCCGTAACGCGTTATCGTAACGTATTGAAAATTATAATAAAAATATCTTTATTTTGTTTTTATCCTGTGCCAGCATTTGCCTGAATTTTCATCATAACGGCACAGGATGGCCCCAATGCAAAACAGTACGCCTACACCGCACGACGCAATCTTTAAAACGTTTCTGTCCAACACGCTCCACGCTCAGGATTTTCTGGAGCTGCATCTGCCTGAGGAACTGCGTGAAATCTGCGATCTGGACACGCTCAGGCTGGAGTCGGGCAGTTTTGTTGAAGACGATCTGCGAGCCTGCTACAGCGATATCCTTTACTCACTTAAAACCACCCGTGGCGACGGCTACGCCTATATATTAATCGAACATCAAAGCTCGCCGGACAGAATGATGCCTTTTCGTCTGCTTCGCTACGCTATTGCGGCCATGCAGCGGCATATGGACGCCGGTCATAAAATGTTGCCGCTGGTAATACCGGTGCTGTTTTACCAGGGCGGCCGCTCGCCTTATCCTTACAGCATGAGCTGGCTGGATCTCTTTAGTGAACCCAGGCTGGCAGCAAAACTCTACGGCGGCCGTTTTCCGCTGGTGGATATTACCGTTATCCCGGATGATGAAATTTTAAAGCACCGCCGGGTGGCGCTGCTGACGCTGCTGCAAAAACATATTCGCATTCGCGACCTGCATGATTTGTTTAATGAAATAACCCAGCTGATGCAGAGCGACGAACTGAGCGGACAACAGCAGGCCGCACTGATAAACTATATGATTCAGGCAGGAGAGACGCCCGATGTAAAAGGATTTCTCCACGAACTGGCACAGGCACTGCCGCAGCATAAGGATGAACTGATGACCATAGCAAAAAGACTTGAAGAGATGGGCAGGGAACAGGGATTACAGGTGGGACTCGAACAGGGACTTGAACAAGGCCGCAGTCTGGGACATCAGGACGGCGAGCGCGAAGCCAGCCTGAAAATCGCCCGCACCATGCTGGAAAAAGGATTCGATCGCGCAGCCGTGATGGAAGTGACCGGACTGTCAGAGGACGATCTTCGGCAAATTAAGCACTAACTTTCCTGCTTCCAGCTCCGCCGCCGGCAGCTTACCGGCGGCGTTGTACTGTTCAGACAATAATAAACTCGCGATAGCCCGAAATAATCACGTAAACCGCGAAATAGCTGAAGATTATGGCAGAGGCCATATAGGAATATTTCAGCAGACGAGCACCCAGCAGCCTGCCGCCGAAGCTGCCTACCAGACATAAAACGCAGGTCCAGAAGACGCCCGCCAGGAAAAAACCGCTCAGAAACCAGCCCGAATCCGTTGTGCTGTGCTGCCCCATACGAGAAATCAGCGCGCCGCCGACGGTTGCGAACCACAGGATTGCCGTGGGGGAGGACATAGCCAGCAGCACGCCGCGGCCAAACTCGTTGCGTAGCGGCCTGGCCTGCTGCGGCTCGTCAGTACGCAGTTCACCCTGACGACGAAACGCGGCCAGCGCCATTTTCAGCGCGAACCACAGCAGCATCGCGCCGCCGCCAATCCACAGTACCCAGCGCACCGCGGCAAACTGTAACAGCACCGTCATACCGGCCAGCGCCAGCAGCGCGTACGCCAGGTCGCCCACACAGGTGCCGATCCCAAGCCAGAAGCCATGAAAATAGCCGCGCTGCATGGCCAGCGTGATCATAGCGATATTGGCGATGCCGATATCCAGGCAGAGCGACAGGCTGAGAAAAAAACCGCTGGAAAATTGCATCACGAAAGCGTTCCTTATAGCCGATCCGCGGCCGTCATCAGACGGTGTAAAGCATGATTGCTCAACAGAAACAAAGTATCCTGGTTATTCATAGCGTTAAAAGGAAAAGTTGCGCCGCGAAGGAAAGTCAATCAACCCTGCTTAAGCGCACGTTTCAGCGCGGAGAAGATGGCAGGATCATTACACTGTGAGACATTAAAGCGCAAAAAATCCGCTGCCGAACCGGATTGACTGAACGCGTTACCGGGCGCCAGCACGACGCCTTCTTTTAAGCAGGCGCGTGACGCCCGTGCGGCATCGGCACCTTCAGGTAGACGGCACCAGAGGAACATACCGGCCTGTGGCGTATGCCAGGGCAGGATATCCAGCGCCGCCAGCTTTTCCAGCGTGGTTTGCATCGCTACCGCCAGCCGTAACCGTACCGATTCCATATGGCGTCGATAGCCGCTGCCTGTCAGCGCGCTGTGCAGCAGCATTGAGGCAAGCTGACCGCCGCCGAAGCTGGTAGCAATTTTCAAATCGACAAGGCTGTCCGTCCAGTCTCGCCGGGCGACAATATAGCCGCAGCGCACCGCCGCCGAAACCGTTTTGGAAAAGCTGCCGATTTGAATAACGTTATGTAAACCGTCATACGCCGCCAGTCTTGGCGCGGGATGGGTTTCAAAATCGGCAAAGATATCATCTTCCACAATAATCAGCCCGGCCGCTTCCGCAAGCTTAAGCATCTGATGGGCAACCACTGGCGTAAGCGATACGCCAGTAGGATTATGGATACCTGCATTAGTGATATAAAGCCGGGGAGCGTGGTTTTGCAGGATTTGGGCAAACGCCGTCAGATCTGGCCCCTGCGGCGTGAACGGCACGCCGACGATCTTTACCGGGTGAGCGCGAAGCAGCGCGTGAAAATTGAAATAGCAGGGATCGTCAACCAGCACGCAGTCTCCCGGCTGGAGTAAAAAACGGCAGATCAAATCTACGGCCTGGGTGCCTGATTCGGTCAGCATGATCTGATCTGCCGTCGCGGTAATCCCCGTTTTCGCCAGCTTGCGGCCTAAAAACTGGCGTAGCTCTGCGTGCCCATAGGGCGAGGCGTAGTCGGTCAGTAGCGCGCTCTGCGCTCGTGCCGCCATGCGCATCGCTTTGCGTACGCCTTCTTCGTACAGCCATGAGGGTGGCAGCCAGCCGCAGCCGGGCTTAAGCAGCTGTGGATCCGCCTCCAGCGCCTGGCGCGATATCCATAAAGGATCGATATCGCGCTCTTTATCGGCCGTCAGCTGCGTTAAATCAAGCGGAGCCGCCGGGCCTGATACAAAAAAACCGGCGCCGGGCCGGGCCGCAATGAGGTTTTCAGCGGCCAGCCGTTCATAAGCTTCCACTACGGTAGAAACCGACACGCCAGAAAGGCGCGCCTGCTGGCGCACGGAGGGCAAGCGCGCGCCGGGAAGATAAGCGCGGGCGGCTATCTGTTTGCGCACCTGCTCCATTACCGAAGCGATACGTGTCTGGCTACGCGGCATGGCGTTCCTCACGCCTGTACTGCATTCACAGCCAGCACAGTTCAGATTAATTGTACTGGATTGTATCTGGCGTAAGCGATCCTGCCAATGCTTAACTGAGCGAAGTCCAACGGGAGAAAGCATGAAAAATAAAGCGAACGGCTGGCTTAGCGGGCTGGCGGGTGTGGTGATTTTTGCCGGATCGCTACCGGCAACGCGGCTGGCGGTGGCGGACTTCACGCCGCTGTTTTTAACTTCTGCGCGCGCCAGCCTTGCGGCGGTGGCGGCACTGCTGCTGCTGGCGCTCGGTCGTCAACGAATGCCGCAGCGTGCGGATCTGTTTTCGCTTATGGTGGTTGCTATGGGCGTAGTGATAGGTTTTCCGCTGCTGACGGCTTTTGCGCTGCAGGACGTTTCCGCCGCTCATTCGCTTATGTACCTTGGGCTGTTGCCGCTCTGTACTGCCGCCTTTGGCGTGGTTCGCGGCGAGCGCAGGCCGCAGCCCGCTTTCTGGCTATTTTCGCTGGCTGGCGGCGCTGTTGTGGCGAGCTACGCGCTGGCCGCTAAAGAAAGTCATGCTTCATGGCAGGATTTACTGACCATAGCGGCCGTGATCGTCTGCGGCGCGGGCTATGCGGAAGGCGCTCGTGTGGCGCGCGGACTGGGCGGTTGGCAAACTATTGCCTGGGCGTTAGCACTGGCTCTTCCGGTAGCGCTGCCCATTGCTGCGCTGACCTGGCCAGCTTCGTTCCAGGCGGTGACGTTTTCCGCATGGATGGGATTAGGCTACGTCTCGCTGTTCAGCATGCTGATCGGCTTTATTTTTTGGTATCACGGCCTGGCGAAGGGCGGCACGGCGGCGATAGGGCAGCTGCAGCTGCTGCAACCTTTTATCGGCTTTGGTTTTGCGGCACTGTTTCTGCACGAAAGCATCAGCGGCGTAATGCTGGCATGCGCTTTGGCCGCGCTGGGCTGCGTGGCGGGCGCAAAAAAATTTGCCTGAGGGTGAACGAACCGGCGGCATGGGCTGCCGGTTCGCAGGCCGAAGGTTAATCGTTTTCGAGTTTTTCCGGCCAGGCCACGACAGGGAAAGCGTTCAGCGTGGACGGCGCGAACAGCGCGCCCTGGAAGTTGCAAATGCCTGCCGACTCCAACCACATCCACTCTTCGGGCTTGTTAACGCCTTCGGCAATCACGGCGATCTGCAAAGAGGAGCAAAATTTCAAAATCGCCTGCACGATAGCCTGTTTCGGGCCGCTTTTATGCACGTCGGCAATGATGTTGCGATCGATTTTGATTTTGTCAGGCTGAAACTGGGTCAGCAGCACCAGCCCGGCAGAACCGGCGCCAAAGCCATCAATCGCCAGGCTGATACCGGAAGCCTTGAGTTTTTTAATCGCCGCCTCGAATTCGTCCGCGCGGAATACCGTGCCGTTCTCCGTGACCTCAACAACGATTTGCTCAGGCACCAGCCCGTTAGCATGGATCGCCTCCAGCAGGAAATCGACCGCATCAGGCACAATCGCCAGCGACATCGGCAGCAGGTTGATCGACAGCGTCAGGCCATTAATGCCCAGCTGCTTCGCCATCGCAAAAACGTGCTGTTTGGATTTAAGATCGACGCTATACCTTTCACTGCGCGGCAGCCCGGCGAGATAATCGGCCGCCGACATGCCCGACGTTGGGCGCATAACGGCCTCAAGCGACACGATCTGGCGGGAAAGCGGATCGATAATCGGCTGAAAAGCGAAGCTGTAGTCGGCCGTGGCCGAGGGAACGGCCTCGCGGGGCAGCGCTTCCTCGCGATCGACAACGAACTCCCAGGAGTCGCCCGGCGGGATCTCAAAATAGTTTTCCCGTTCGGTGGCGTCGACAAACACGCGCAGGAACTGCAATGCGCGATCGTCGTAAGTCAGCTGATACTTAGAGGTGCCTTTATCGAGCACGGCCTGCAGCACGTTTTCCGGGTCGTATTCACGCAGGTCGAACAGTTCCATGCCGACATTGCCAAAACGTCTGGCGGGCGCGTAATCGCGCATCAGTTCTACCAGATTATGGTGCCGGGGATCGTTGCAGATCTCCTCATAGATAGCGGTCACAGCGTCCTCCGGGCCCTCCAGCACCTGGAAAAAGTGGGTGCCGTTGAACAATAAAATGCCCGTCACACTGTGTGATTCGTTGACCTGATTGGCTTGTTCGGCCAGTTTCCCCAACGTCTTATACGCGACGTCATCGGAAATATGGCTACGATAGATGATGGTTGACAGCATGGGGGCTTCCAGATTTTTCGCTATTTTATGCATACCTTACCAGATGCCTTTGCGGTGTTGTCCAGCGCAATTTGAAATCGATTAAAATTCAGCTTGTGGCGTCAGCACGCGAGCTTACTGGATTTCGACGACGTAGTCGTTAACCGGCGTAATTTTTTTAATCAGTCCATGGTTAAAAAGAAAAGTTTCGTACTGCCGGTAGCGCTGGCGATCCAGGCGGGCCGGGTCGCGGGCAAACAGCGGCAGCGTTTTTACCCATGCCTGTCTGTTCAGCCCGGTGTTCAGCTCAGAATGCAATTTAGCGAATGCCCGCCAGCTTTCTTCAGGATGGGCCTGTAAGTAGTCATTGCCCTGCTTGAGCGCTATCAGGAACTTTTTGATAGCGGGTTTGTTCAGGCTATCGCGATTCGCCACCAGAATTAGCTCATCATAGGCCGGCACGCCGTAGTCCTCGACGTTGAACACCACGGGATCTTTGCCCTGAAGCTTCACTTCCAGCGCTTCAATATTACGGTAGCCGCCGATGACCGCATCAACTTTGCCGGTCAGCAACGCGCTGGTCAGCTGAAAATTGACGTTAACCAGCTTAACGTCGCTGAGTTGCCGCTGGTCGTGCTGCAGCATAGCGGCGAGCGTGGCCTGTTCGATGCCGCTGACGGAATACCCCACCGTTTTCCCTTGCAGGTCTGCCGGAGAATGCACGCTTTTATCAAGCGTAATCAGCGTGTTGAGCGGGGAATCAATCAGCGTGCCGACGCGTACCAGCGGTAAGCCCTGGTCGGCAAAAAAGTGCAGCTGTGGCTGATAGGTCACCGCCAGATCCACCTTACCGGCCGCGACCAGACGTGGCGGCAACGCCGGATCGGAAGGCGGAATAATCGTCACATCCAGCCCCTGAGCCTTAAACGCGCCAGTCTGCTGCGCCACCATAATCGGCGCGTGATCGGGATTAACATACCAGTCCAGCATCAGCGTCAGCTTTTGCGCCGCGCTGGTGAAAGGAGATAACGTTGCTACCACCAGCCCACAAACTAAAGCTTTTTTCATTATCTTGTCCTTACGGTGATTAACGCTCCGGCGACCAGCGGATCAGGCGGCGCAGCAGGATATCGGTACTCAGCCAGAGCGCAATCGTCATGGCTACCAGCACAAACAGGGCGGCGAAGCAGAGATCGCTCTGCATTCGCGCGTTAGCATTCAGCATTACAAACCCCAATCCTTCGGCGGAGCCCACCCATTCGCCGACAATCGCACCAATGGGCGCGACGGCGACCGCCATCCGCAGCCCTGAGCCAAAGGCCGGCAGCGCCGCCATCAGCCGCACATGCCGCAGCTGCGAAGCGGAAGAGGCACCCATCGTGCGCGCCAGATCCAGATAGTCCTGTTCGACCCGCCGTAAGCCATCAAAAAAAGCGGAGGCAACCGGGAAAAAAATCACCAGGATCGCCATCACAATTTTGGCGCTGATGCCGAAGCCAAACCAGAGCACCAGCAGCGGCGCCAGCGCAAACACGGGGATCGCCTGGCTGGTCAATACCAGCGGCATCAGCCAGCGTTGCAGGCCGGGCGAAAAGGTCATCAGCAGCGCCAGCAGGGCGCCGAGCAGCACGCCCGCGATAAGCCCGCCGGCGATTTCAGTAGCGGTAATAAGCGTGTGGTAAGCGAGATAGCCAGCGTTATCCCGCATAGCCGCAGCCACGGCGATGGGCGAGGGCAACAGAAAAGCCGGGATGCTGCCAGGCGTGGCCAGCTGCCACAGCGCCATCAGCCCGACAAATACCGTGACGCCACGGCGTATCGTTGCTGCATTCATGCCATGTCCTCTGTCAGCTGGCGCATAAGCTGCGCCTGGCTACGCAATAAATTGGGATCGTCGGGCGCTCGCGGCGGCTGACCAGCCAGCTCAGGAAGCTCGCTAAGCCCGGCAGCAGAAAGGATCAGCAGGCGATGACTGAGGCGACAGGCTTCTACTGGATCGTGCGTAATCAGCAGCACGGTGCAGTCGGCCAGCAGCTCTGCGGCCAGCGCCTGAATTTGGGCGCGGGTAATGGCATCAAGAGCGGAAAAGGGTTCATCCATTAGCACAATGGGCCGTCGCTCGTACAAGGTCCGGGCGAGCGCGACACGCTGACGCATCCCGCCCGACAGCGTGGCG
This sequence comes from Erwinia sp. STN24, assembly GCF_041320675.1. NCBI lineage: Bacteria > Pseudomonadati > Pseudomonadota > Gammaproteobacteria > Enterobacterales > Erwiniaceae > Erwinia > Erwinia sp. STN24. The sequence continues at coordinate 867,157 of NZ_JBGGPM010000001.1, forward strand.
GGCAGCGCGCCGGCATTGCCAGCCAGGCCCACGCGTTCAAGCAGATGTTCTGCCCATTGTCTGTCAGCTTTCTCGCCGCGCAAACGCGCACCCAGCGCGACATTGTCGATCGCGCTAAGCCACGGATAGAGCAGATCCCGTTGTCCCATCCAAGCGATGCGTCCGGCAACCGGCAGCCCATCGCTACCCAGCACCGATCCTGTCGAGGGTGCAAGCAGCCCCGCAATGATCTTCAGCAGGCTGCTTTTACCGACGCCGCTTGGGCCAAGCAGAGAAGTAAAGCGGCCGCCTGCCAGCGTAAAGCTCAGCTGCTTAAATAACGTACGATCGCTAAAATGCAGGCTGACCGCCTTCACCTCTATACCCGGCGTCATCGCGCTTCCGGCGTAGCGCAGGCAGCATCAAGCCCCATCTGCCAGAATGCCGTTTCCAGCCGTGTCGCGGTGGCGAATATTCCCGCCAGCGCCTCAAAGCGGCTCGCGCCGCCGCGCTGGGCGGCCAGGTTTTCAAACAGCGTCAGCGAAGCCTGCACGCCGCTCAGGTAAAGCGGAGCGCCATAGTTTTCAATCCACGGCGCGTAGGGATTGCCGGTCAATACGGTTTGCGTATCGTTCAGCAAGCCGACGCCGATCTCGGCATAGCCAGCCACGCAGGGCATCAGGGCGGTCAACAGATCGAGCGCGTCGCCCGCGTGACCAATATCCAGCACATAGCGGGTATAATTTAGCGTTTCTGGCGCCTCGGTTTCCGCCGCCATCGCCTTCCCGGTCAGGCCCCACTGCGCGCAGTAGCGCACGTGGAGCGGCAGTTCGTCGACGATGGCGTTCAGCGAGCGGATTGCCGCACGCATCTCCGGCAGCGTTTGAAATTTGCTGACCAGCAGCGCGTAGGCGCGGGCAAAATGGATAAGGAACAGATAGTCCTGGATAAGGTAACGGCGAAAAGCCGACGCAGGCAGGGTGCCGTCAGCCAGCTGGCGAACAAAAGGGTGATGGATATAGTGCAGCCAGCGATCGCCGGTCTGTTGACGCAGCCGTCCGTAGAAACCGTCAAACACGGAACCTCCTCAATACTTGAGATCCGGTCAGGCGCGGGAACGTGCGTTATCTGGCTCAGCCGTCCCTTCGCTGGCATGACCCAGATCAGGTTCAAAGGGTTCGGCTTGCGCCATCTCAGCCCGTAACAGGACACCCCTCGGTGCGTATTGTTATACGGTATTTACTTTCTGTTTACAATGCGCAGGCTCAGCACCATTGTGGATTCAGGTCGCTGGCCGCTATGGGTTATTAATAGCGCCATTCGGTAACATTCTGAAAGCAAAAAACCGATCGGAAGCCGCATGCTGTTCTAAGCTAAAAACTGGTTTGTAATGTGATGCGGAGTCGTATGAAACAACAAAATAAGACTATTGGAATAGCGCCTTACGGTGGTTCAGCGGGGGGTTGGGGAGCGTTAAAGGCCGTTGCCGACGCGATCCGCGGCCAGATGTCGGTCAAACAGGACGTGATCGCGTTGTTTAAAGTCAACCAGCCGCAGGGCTTCGATTGTCCCGGCTGCGCGTGGCCCGATCCTCAGCACGGTTCCTCCTTTGAATTTTGCGAAAATGGCGCCAAGGCCGTTTCCTGGGAAGCCACCAGCAAGCGCACCACGCCGGAATTTTTCTCTGCCCATACCGTCAGTGAGCTTTGGCAACGCAACGCTTTTGAGCTGGAAGGCGAAGGCCGTCTGACTCACCCGATGAAATACGATGCGGCCACCGATACCTATCAGCCTATAGAATGGGAAACCGCCTTCCGTGAAATCGGCGAAAAGCTGCAAAGCTACGAAGATCCGGATAGCGTGGAGTTCTATACCTCAGGCCGCGCTTCTAACGAAGCAGCGTTTCTCTGGCAGCTGTTCGCGCGCGAATACGGCACTAATAATTTCCCGGATTGCTCCAATATGTGCCATGAGCCGACCAGCGTCGGCCTGCCGCAGTCCATCGGCATAGGCAAAGGCACCATCGAACTGGAAGATTTCGATCACTGCGATCTGGTGCTGTGTATCGGCCATAACCCCGGCACTAATCATCCACGCATGCTGGGTACGCTACGTGAAGTCTCCAAACGCGGCGCAACCATCGTGGCGATCAATCCGCTGCGGGAAAGAGGGCTTGAACGCTTTACCTCTCCGCAAAGCCCGGTAGAAATGCTGTCGCTCAGCTCCACCACGCTCGCTTCTACCTATTACAAAGTGCGCGTTGGCGGCGATGCCGCCATGCTGAAAGGCGTGATGAAGTGTCTGCTGGTGATGCACGAGCGGGCGCTGGCGGCCGGAGAGCCCGGCGTGCTGGACGAAAGCTTTATCAGCGAACATACCGAAGGTTTTGACGCCCTGAAGGCGGACCTGGATGCCACCGACTGGCCGCATATTCTGAAAGTCTCCGGTATGACGTTTGAAGAGATCCAGAATATTGCCCACCTGTATGCCAAAGCAGAAAGAACCATTATCTGTTACGGCATGGGTATCACCCAGCACCAGTACGGCACGCAAAATGTACAGCAAATCGCTAACCTGCTGTTGATGCGTGGCAATATCGGCAAGAAAGGCGCGGGCATCTGCCCACTGCGCGGCCACTCTAACGTACAGGGCGATCGTACCGTCGGCATTACTGAAATCCCGCCGCAGTCGCTGCTGGACAACCTGGAAAAAGTGTTTGGCTTTAAGCCGCCGCAGAAACATGGACACGGTGCGGTGCAGGCTATTCAGGCGATCCGCGACGGCCACTCCAAAGCACTGCTTTGCCTGGGCGGCAACCTGGCGGAGGCGATCTCCGATCCGCAGCAAACCTTCGAGGCGATGCGCAAGCTGGATCTGGTGGTGCATATGGCGACCAAGCTGAACCGCTCGCATCTGCTGTTGGGCAAACATAACTATCTGCTGCCGGTGCTTGGCCGAACCGAAATCGACAGGCAGGCATCGGGCGAGCAGAGCGTGACCGTGGAAGATTCCATGTCGATGGTGCACGCCTCGCGCGGCTCGCTGAAGCCCGCTTCGGAATGGCTGAAGTCGGAGCCGGCCATCGTAGCGGGTCTGGCGAAAGCCACGCTGCCCAACACTAAGGTGAACTGGGACAGAATGATCGGCGACTACAGCTTTATCCGCCAGGCTATCGAAGCCGTTTTCCCGGCCTTTGAGGATTTTAACCGCAAGATCCTACAGCCGGGCGGCTTCCGTCTTTACAACGCCGCGTCGGAACGCAAATGGCTGACGCCGTCGGGTAAAGCGCAGTTTAAGATCATGCAGGGCATTAACGAGGATCCGCGTTCGCTGAAGTGCCACGATTTGGTGCTGACGACGCTGCGCAGTCACGATCAGTACAACACCACGCTGTACGGGCTGAACGATCGCTATCGCGGCGTGACGGGAAGGCGGGACGTGCTGTTTATCTCGGCAGATGAGGCAGAAAAACGCCGCCTGCGGGTCGGCGACAAGGTGCATATGGTGGCGCTCGATCCGGACGGCAAGCAGACCTCGCGACGCCTGGATAATCTGACGATAGTGGTTTACGACATGGCGCCTGGCTCGGTCGCGGCCTACTATCCGGAAGCCAACGTGCTGGTGCCGCTGGACAGCTTCGATACCGAAAGCGGTATTCCGGCTTATAAAAGCATTCCTGTCGCGCTGGAGCACGCAGAAGCGACCGAAACGTCGGGCACGCTGCGCTAAAAATGGGAAGGAGGGGGCGACCTCTCCTTTTCTTCCTGACCCCGCAAAAATAAACGTAATGGCTTTAAAATTGCTTCAGCTGAGCGTACCCTGAGCACGCAATCCTTTCTCCTGCGAGGTTACTGAGCTTCCCGAATATCCGCAGTAATAAAACGAGTAATCAGCACAGAGTAATAAAGAACATAACTCGGATAAAATCGCATAGATATCAAAACGGGAAATTACGGATAGCCTTTCGGAAAACTGACCTAAGTTGAGGTCAATAACATGTTAAAACCTCCTGATACTTTAATGGATAAATAGCGATATTAAGGAAATAAAATGCGACAGAGGATAATCGTATGTCCTGTGATTCAAAACGAAGGTGAGTATTTGCTTTGTAAAATGGCTGCGGATCGTGGTGTTTTTCCGGGGCAGTGGGCCTTGCCTGGTGGAGGGATGGAGGCGGGCGAAACACTGGAAGAAGCCCTGAGGCGCGAAATAAATGAAGAGTTAGGCGAGGAGCTAGGCATCACAGATATTCAGCCCTGGACTTTTCGTGATGACATCCGAACCAAAACGTACCCGGATGGCAAAACTGAAGAAATTTATATGATTTATCTTATATTTGACTGCATCAGTACTAATCGAAATATTACTTTTAACGAGGAGTTTCAGGAAATCGCATGGGTCCCCCCTGAAACCTTAAAAGCTATGGATCTGAATGAAGCGACTCGTATCACATTTGCCCACAAGGGGCTTATTTAGCGGCCTGCCCGGCCGCTAGCCCGGTTTATTAGGATGTGAGCCCCCTTATTTTTGATTAAAATCAAAATTATCTGTTAAATATTTCCTTAACTAAAATTTTTACTTTCGCTTGCTTCACAAACTGATTTTTCACCACTACTTTTTCTTTCAACAGGCTTTCTTAATTTCCCGATAGCCTGTGCTACAGGCGCTTTTGCGCGCAGACGCAGGGATAGTGTCTCTTTCGAACATTATACCTGCTGGTTGCCATCAGCCTGAAGGATACTTCTATGAGAGAACTTGATGCTTCAGAGTTAATTTACGTAAACGGAGGAAGCGATAGCATTACCAGTGGCCTGACTGAAACCGAAACAACGCTAACAACCCGCGGCGGAATTAAAGATTATGATGGCTGGCAAAGCGGTGCGATAGGCGCAGCGTTAGGAAACGCGCTGTACGTTTTGGGAAAATCATTAGGCTGGTGGAGTTAAAAGAGAAAATCCAGGTGTTTAATCGATACTATTGAAAATGGGATTCAGGGACGTTCGGCAAAATAATCAGAATAGTTTAAGGAGGCGATCAATCAGCATTTTTGTTAAACACATCATTGAAAAGATCCCCGCGCCATCCGGCGCGGGAAACAGGATTTACAGCGCCATATCGTGCTGGGCTGGCGTTTTCTCAGCCTGGCCAGTAATGGTGGACTGCGCAGGCTCCTGAGCAGGCATCTTGATAACCGGTGGCTTGGTCAGCTGCAGCGTGGCCGCGGTGTCATCCCAGACATGCTGCGTCAGCTCGGTGTTACCGTTCAGCGTCTGGCCGTAGGTTGGCACCACTTTATGGATCTTTTCCTGCCATTCCGGCGAGTTGAACTGCTCCGGGAACAGCTTCTTCATCACGTTGATAGCGATAGGTGCCGCAGTCGAAGCGCCTGGCGATGCGCCCAGCAGGGCCGCCACGGTTTTCTGCTGATCGGTCACAATTTCTGTACCCAGCTTCAGCACGCCGCCTTTATCCGCATCTTTCTTGATGATCTGCACGCGTTGACCCGCCTGGATCAGTTTCCAGTCTTCTTTCTTCGCGTCCGGATAGTACTCTTTCAGCGCGGCAAAACGGTCGTCGTCGCTCAGCATGACCTGACCAATCAGGTATTTCACCAGGTCAAAGTTATCCATGCCCACGTGGGTCATCGGCATAAAGTTGCTGGTGGTGGTGGTGCTCAGCAGATCGAACAGCGAACCGTTTTTCAGGAACTTGGTAGAGAAGGTCGCGAACGGCCCAAACAGTACCACACGCTTACCGTCCAGGTTACGCGCATCGATATGCGGAACGGACATTGGCGGTGCGCCTACGGAAGCCTGACCGTACACTTTTTGCAGGTGACGGCTGGTAATGGCCGGATTCTCGGTGACCAGGAAAGAGCCGCCAACCGGGAAGCCTGCATAGTTGTCCGCTTCCGGAATGCCGGTTTTTTGCAGCAGCTTCAGCGCGCCGCCGCCAGCACCGATAAAGACATATTTCGCGTCAATCGCGCGTTCGCCGCCGTTTTTCACGTCTTTGATGGTCACGTGCCAGGAGTTGTCGCTGTTACGCTTAAAGTCGGTCACTTCTGAAGAGGTTTCCAGCTTAAAGTTGCTGTTTTTCTTCAGGCTGGCGGTCAGCTGACGAGTGATCTCACCGTAGTTAACGTCGGTGCCTACCGGCGTCCAGGTGGCCGCGACTTTCTGCTTAGGATCGCGGCCTTCAATAACCAGCGGCGCCCACTGTTTGATCTGATCCTGATCGGTAGAGAACTTCATGCCCTGGAACAGGGTGGTTTTCTGCAGCGCAGCATAGCGCTTGCTCAGGAACTCAACGTTGTCGTCGCCCCAGACAAAGCTCATGTGCGGCGTAGAGTTGATAAAGGAGTGCGGGTTGTTCAGCACGCCGTTTTTCACCTGAGAAGTCCAGAACTGGCGAGAGATCATAAAGGCTTCGTTGATCTCCAGCGCCTTGCTGACGTCGATGGTGCCGTCGGCACGCTCAGGCGTATAGTTCAGCTCCATATTGGCGGAGTGGCCGGTACCGGCGTTGTTCCAGCCGTTGGAAGACTCAAGGGCGACGCCGTCGAGCTTCTCAACCATAATCTGTTTCCAGTCTGGCTGAACGTCTTCCAGCATCGTGCCCAGCGAGGCGCTCATGATGCCGCCGCCGATCAGCAGAACGTCGGTTTTCTCTGGTGCAGTTTCAGCATGGATCGCTGTAGAAATCAGTAACGCAGACAGCGAAACTGAGGTAATCAGTTTTTTTGATTTAATCATGGCAGGTGTCGATAGTCGGGATTTGACATTAGTTAAAAAGTGTCCATAAATATTAAAATATTGTTATGGCAGATTGTATGTGTTTTTAGTTACAAAACTAAAAAATGTCATATTTTAGTTAATTTAGTTACAAATGGGCAGGAAAAAGCGGAGCATCTGTTACGAGATGGTTCAGACATGCCGCTTTCGGCAAGCGTTAATGCAAATTAGCGGCAGCTTCCGTAATACCAGCGTTAACTATAGGGATAAGTTACAGCAGCACGTCCTTGTGCTGTAGAGTCAGCTTTACCGGCTAAGCAGAATAACCGGCATCCGCCGATCGCCTCCCGCCAGGCTAAAGCTTGTCTCCAGCGCAGATTCTGCGCCACTGATCAGATTGATATAGCGTCGGCCAGCCAGCGCCTCCGGCAGGGCGATTTCCGCCGGCGCCCAGTGCGCCTCCTGCAATCGGTTAAACACAAGGCGGGGCAGGATCACAATCAGCGCCGCCTCGTCGTTGGCTCGACCAAAAGCCAGCACGTTCTCCGCCTGCTGACCCGTGGCGCTCAGCGGCAGATAGTCGCCTTTACGAAACAGATCCGGCAGCTGCTGACGCAGGGGCAGCACTTTAGCAATCAGCTGCTGCTTCAGGCGACCGTCCAGCCAGTGCGCTTCATTAGCGGGATCGACCTGCTCAACCTGATTTAACAGCTGCTCCAGCGCGGCGAAATCCGGCTCGCGACGGTTGTCGGGATCCACCAGGCTCAGATCCAGCGTTTCGCTGCCCTGATAAATATCCGGCACGCCCGGTGCGGTCAGCTTGATGGCCGTCTGGGTCAGGCTGTTAACAAGGCCTGCGTGGATAAAGGGCTGGAGCGACGCGGTGAAGTCCTGCAAAAAAGCCTGATTATCGGGCGACAGCAGATGACGCACATAGTCGAGCACGGCATTTTCATAGGTTTCGTTGCTGTCGGCCCAGTCGGTGCGCAGCTTCGCCTCACGCAGCGCTTTTTCTACAAAGCCGGTAAAGCGCTCCTCCAGCGCCTTGAGGCCTTCAGCATCATCAGGCGCCAGATCGGTGGGCCATGCGCCCGCCAGCGACTGGTACAGCATCCACTCCACGGCGGGTTTTGGCGCAGGGCCGTCCTTAAGCTGCACCACCTGAGACTGGTTGCCTTGCCGCCAGCGAGAGACGCACTCCGCCCAGCGCTCCGGCGCTTCGCTCAGCGTATAGAGGCGCGCTCGCGCATCTTCGCCACGCTTGGTGTCGTGGGTAGAGGTGCCGGAAAGGGCGTCCGGCTGACGGGCCAGCCGCTCCTGCATCTCCTGGTGGAAACGTTCCGGCGAGAAGTCATCCGGCATCGGCTCCGCGCCGACCTCATTCAGCGCCAGCGCCATATGCAGGCGGAAAAACAGCGTGTCCTCGACCGATTTTGCCATCAGCGGCCCGGTCAGCTGCTGGAAGCGGGTGCGGAAGCTGGCGGCGTCGTCACTGGCGGCAGCGGAAACTTCGCCCGCCATAATCCGCGTTAAAAAGCCCAGCGCCTCGGGATCCGGTGCCTTAACGCCCTGGCGCACCTCGTCCGCTACTTTCAGCAGCAGGTCGGCATCTTCGGGCGGCAGCCCCTCTGTTGTGCCGTAAGTGCGGTAAACGGGGAAGGCGACCAGCAGCTCCCGCAGCGCCGTCAACAGCGCTTTCTCTTCCAGCGGCTCGTTATCGGCGGCGGCGATAGTGGTGGCAAGCTGCAAAAGCCTGGTCGCTTCACCGGCGAAGTTGCGGGTCGCCATCAGCATTTTGGCCGCGCGCAGCTCCGCCTGCACGTCAACCGGCTTGCCCAGCAGCGTTTCATAGGCCTGCCGCAGCTGACGAATATGTTTGCCGTCCACCAGCGCTTCGGACAGGGAAGCAATAAATTCATACCCAGTGGTGCCGGAGACAGGCCAGTCGGCAGGCAGATGCTCGCCCTTAGCCAGGATCTTTTCTACCGTGATATAGCAATCCGGTCCGGCTTCCTGACGCAGCCGTTCCAGATAGCTTTTAGGATCGGCCAGCCCGTCGACGTGGTCAACGCGCAGGCCCTGCACCGCGCCGCTGCGCACCAGCTCGAGGATCAGCTGGTGCGCATCATCGAACACCGCCTTATCCTCCACCCGCACGCCGGCCAGCCCCGTGATTTCAAAAAAGCGGCGGAAGGAGAGGTCGCGCGGCGCGTCCCGCCAGGACATCAGCCTGTAGGGCTGGCTGTCGTGCAGCGCAGCGATATCGGCTTTGTCGGTGAGTTGCAGCACCGCCTCCGCCCGATCCTGCCAGCTTGCAGGCGTCAGCGGATAGAAATGTTCGTAGTAAGCCAGCGCCGGTTTCCCGGTTTGCGGATCGGGTTTAACCGCGATAGCGCCGTTTTCAAGCTCCACCTCAAAATCATCGCCAAGGAAAGGCAGCGTCAGACGACGTGACCAGTCGATATCAAAATGGTGGGCGTAGCGGCTGTTTTCGCCGTGCTCTACCACGTCGCGCCACCAGGCGTTTTCCAGCGATGAGGCCATATGGTTCGGCACGATATCGATGATCAGCCCCAGGCCAGCCTGTTGCAGCGTTTTCACCAGACGATCGAAGCCCTCACGGCCGCCAATCGCCGGATCGATTTCATTGGCGTTGATAACATCGTAACCGTGGGTAGAGCCGGAAAGCGCGGTAAAAATGGGCGACGCGTAGAGATGACTAATGCCCAGCTGTTTCAGATAGGGAACAAGCGCGGCGGCCCGATCGAAAGTCATGCCGCTGCGGAACTGGATACGGTAGGTCGAGGCTGGAATAGTCACGCGGTTTCTCCCGGAGCAAGGCGAACAAGGATGGCATGCTGGGGCAGCTCGGTGATGGCCTGCGGCCAGCTAAAAATCGTCTCGCCCGGCATGTCCGGCACGGGCTGGGTTTTCTCGCCGATATTCAGCGCGATCGACAGCGTGCCCTGAGGGAACGTCCAGCTGACGGCGACGAAACCGGCGGCGGTTTGCAGCACTTTGCCGCTGTTGCCGCCCGCAGTGGCAAGCAGCGGCACGATATAGCGCTGCCGCACGGCCAGCAGCTCTTTGGTCAATGCCAGCCACGCCTGTCCCTGCGAGCTTTGCGTTTTTTGCCAGTCCAGCTTTGAAGCGTCAAACGTGCTTTTGGCATTAGGATCGGGCACGCTTTCGTCTTCATGTCCGGCATGGCCCTGGAATTCACGCGCGCGCCCTTCGCGCACCGCTTTAGCCAGATCGCCGTGGAAATCGGTAAAGAACAGGAAAGGCCGGGTTTCGCCGTACTCTTCGCCCATAAACAGCAGGGGAATATGCGGCGAGCAGAGCAGCGTGGCCAGCAGCACTTTGGTGCGATCGGCGCCCGCCAGCTGGATCAGCCTGTCGCCCTGGGCGCGGTTGCCCGTCTGGTCATGGTTCTGAATAAAATCGACAAAAGCGACCGGCGGCTGACCTGAACTTTTCACGCCGCGTTTTTCACCCGACTGCGCCGAGACTTCGCCCTGATAAGCGAAGCCTTCCGTCAGAATGCGCGCAATAAGCTTTTCCGGCTCGTTAGCGAAGTCGCGATAGTAGGCGTGGGTTTCGCCGGTGGCGAAAACGTGAATGGCGTTATGGAAATCATCGTTCCACTCGCCGGTAAACAGCGGCACGCTGCCGTCCTCTTCACGCGGGTGCAGGAAAATGACGTTACGGCTGTCCTCGGTGGTGAGGTGAACCGGCCGGTCGGTGATTTCTGCACGAATACGTTCGGCGATAGCGATCAGCGCATGTTTTTCCGAGGTGTCTTCAATCTGATCGATGGCGTCAAAACGCAGCCCGTCCAGATTGTACTCCTGTAGCCAGTACAGCGGCGCTTCCACCATATAGTCGCGAGCCGCCGCGACGTCATAAGCGATTCCGGCTCCCCAGGGAGTCATGCGCTCTTTATGAAAGAAGTCAGGCGCCAGCAGCGGCAGGTAGTTGCCTTCCGGGCCAAAATGGTTCAGGACGATATCAAGCACCACCGACAGGCCATGACCGTGCGCGGCGTCGATAAAGGCTTTGAAATCGTCCGGCGTGCCGTAAGCGGAGTGCGGCGCGTAAAGCAGCACGCCGTCGTAGCCCCAGCCGCGATTGCCGCCAAACTGCGAAACGGGCAGCACTTCCAGCATGGTGATACCCAGCTCCGCCAGGTGAGGCAGTTTCTCTATGGCGGCCCGAAAGGTGCCTTCCGGGGTAAAGGTGCCGATATGCATTTCGTACACCACCGTTTCAATCCACGGACGACCGCGCCATTCATGCTGCCAGCTATAGCTTGCGGGATCGATAACCACAGAGGGGCCGTTAACGTCCGCCTTTTGCGCACGCGATGCCGGATCCGGCACCACCATGCCGTCGGCAAGCACAAAGTTGTATTCCGCGCCGGGCGCTACCTCGCTAACCTCCGCCTCAAACCAGCCGTCGCCGCTGGCGGACATGGCCATATCTTTTCCGGCCAGCCTGAGCGTGACGCTTTTTTGCCCGGTAGCCCAAAGGCGAAAACGAATCTTACCGTCGGCCACATACTCGGCCCCCCAGCTCTTACTAAATGTTCCGGATCCCATTCAATAGCCTCTTTAAGCACAGCGGTGAGCGATAGACGACATCGCAAGGAGTGCGATGTAAGCTTTGAAGAAATCATAGACTATTGCGTAGAAAGTGAAGGGTATGCGGCAGGGCGCAAAAAGCAGGATGAGGTTGGGTTTTGCCGGGCCTGGCGACGGCCCGGACGTGCTTATTACAGGCCTGGTGGAAAAATCACGGGTAAAGCTGCGCCAGTTCAACCTTGCTCAGCCCGGTTAGCGTTGCCACGGCCTGAAGGTCAAATCCCTGCCGCAGCATCGCCCGGGCGATATTGCGCGCCTCCGCTTTTCGACCGAGCCGCATTCCTTTACGCATTCCTTTTTCGACGCCCATTTTCATCCCTTCCTGAACGCCTGTTTGCTTGAGCTGCTGTGCGATAGTCATCAGTTTCTCCTCGTGTTGCGGCACGCGCTGTGCCAGCTGCTGTACAAATACCTTTGCGTCTGAAGCTTCACCTGCAAGCAATAAATAGTTTACCAGTGAAATCAAATGCTGTTCTGTGAGATCTCCCGCTAAAATCAACGCGGTCAGCCTGTCCAACAGGTCCGTCATATCGCGCTGGTGAATATGCTTTTGTACCAGCGTCAGCGCCGCCATCTTCCGGTGATGCACAATCTCGTCATCGGGGATCGCCGTAACGTCGACAAGGGGGGAATGGGTGCCATAGATCCTGCCCGCCATATCGGGATCGGTAAAGCCATGAAGCCAGTGGGTCGAAAAAGGATAGGGCGACCGTTTGCCGTTATAAAACAGCACCGGGATCACCAGCGGCAGCTTAGTGTGACCGGCCTCCAGATGGCGCTGCATCACGGCAACCGCGTAGCGCAGCAGCCGGAAGGCCATATGACGATCGGGCGTCGACTGGTGTTCAATCAGCACATAAATATAGCCGTCGCCGCCGGCGGTTTTCAGGCTATAAAGCACATCGCTGAAGCAGGCGCGCAGGCTCTCTTCAACAAAGCTGCCGGACGCCAGCCGCAGAGTCGAAAAATCGCAGGCGGCCCGCACCGACTCGGACAGATGCTGCGCCATAAAATCTTTCGCGACAGCGGGATCGGTCAGAAATTGCTTAAAAACCGCATCGTGCGGCGTGCGGGTGATTTTTTTCCTTTTTCTGGCGGGCATACCAGCCTCCACTGCTGTCCGGCTTTCCTTTGGCCGCACTATAGCGGAACAACCGCCGCCTGACCGCCACGCAGGTTAATCCGCGAGAGCCAGCTTCCAGTTTCCTTCGCCCAGCGCTTCGCGCGCCTGAGCACTCAGGCGGCTATCGGTGACGATGGTGTCGAAGATCTCCAGCGGCAGCGCCATAAACGTGGCGATTTTATTGTATTTGGAGCTGTCGCTGAGCAGTACGCGCTTGCTGCTGACGTCGCACACCGCCTGCTTTACCGTGACCTTGTCCTCGTCCGGGGTAAAGAGGCCTCGCGGCCCCCAGCAGGATGCAGAGATAAAAGCGATATCAATAGCGAGATGGCGCAGGCTGCGCGCCGCGCTTTCCCCGACGCAGGAACGATTTTCGCGGCATACCGTGCCGCCGGTGTGGATCAGCCGACAGCGGCTTTTCTCCATCAGCAAGGCCGCCACCATAAAGTCGTTGGTCACCACCAGCAGGTCGTCGCGATCCAGCAGCTCGCCGGCCAGCGCCAGCGTGGTGGTGCCCGCATCAATATAAATACAGCTGTTGCGGGGAATATGCTGCGCGGCGCGGCGGCCAATCGCATTTTTCTCCGCATTATAGAGCGAGGTTTTGGTCTGGTGCGACGGTTCCGCCGCCAGCCGTTCCGCCGAACGCACGCCGCCGGATACCGCCAGCAGCGCGCCTTGTTCCTCCAGCTTCTGCACGTCGCGTCGAATGGTCATATGCGATACGCCCAGCCGTTCGCTCAGTTCCGAAAAGCTCACCACGCCGCGTTCGGCCACCATCGCCAGGATCTGCTGATGTCGTTCAACCGGGATCACGTCTGCTCCTGTGAAATTATCAATTTTTCACATTGTAATGGAAAGGGATGGCCGCGCGAATAGAAAATTTGCCGGTTTTGCGGTGTGGTTCCGCCTTTCCGCCTCAGGATTCAGGGCTGACAGCGCTTGTGAAGAAATGTTCTTTTTTGTTCGCCGCCTTCAATTTGTGATGCGCGGCACATTTATTCATCCGATAAGCTGGCACGATTAACAACATTGAACAAATAATCACTTAATTTAACAATGGAGGCCACGGTGCCAATTCAAAACGTTTGCGTAATCGGTTTAGGGTCGATGGGGATGGGCGCAGCCGCCTCCTGCATTCGTGCGGGGCTGAACACCTGGGGCGTCGATCTTAATCCAGCGGCGCTGGAAACGCTGCGCCAGACGGGCGCCCGCGATGCGCAAACCGCCGCCGACGGGTTCGTCGATCAGCTTGAGGCCGTGCTGCTGCTGGTGGTCAACGCTAAACAGGTTAACGCTATTTTATTCGGCGATAACGGCCTGGCCGCCAGGCTGAAGCCGGGCACGGTGGTGATGGTGTCGTCCACTATCTCTGCGCAGGACGCGCAGCAGATTGAACAGCGGCTGGCGCAGCATCAGCTGCTGATGCTGGACGCGCCCGTTTCCGGCGGCGCGGCCAAAGCGGCAACCGGTGAGATGACGGTGATGGCCTCCGGCAGCGATGCCGCGTTTGAACGTTTGCAGCCGGTGCTGGAGGCGGTGGCGGCAAAAGTCTACCGCGTCGGCAGCGAAATTGGCCTGGGATCCACCGTAAAAATTATTCATCAGCTGCTGGCTGGCGTGCATATCGCGGTGGGAGCGGAAGCGATGGCGATGGCCGCCCGCGCCGGTATCCCACTGGATACCATGTATGAGGTCGTCACCAATGCGGCGGGCAACTCATGGATGTTTGAGAACCGGATGCGCCACGTGGTCGACGGCGACTACAGCCCGAAATCCGCAGTCGATATCTTTGTGAAAGATCTCAACCTGGTGGCCGAGACGGCAAAAGCGCTGCAGTTTCCGCTGCCGCTGGCCTCTACCGCGCTGAACATGTTTACCGAAGCCAGCAACGCCGGCTATGGCCGTGAAGACGACAGCGCGGTGATCAAAATTTTCAGCGGTATCACGCTGCCTCAGGGCAAGGAGCAGGCATGACGCGTTTAGGAGTGATTGCCGACGACTTTACCGGCGCGACCGATATCGCCAGCTTTCTGACGCAGAACGGCCTGGCCACCATCCAGTTTAACGGCGTGCCTGAACAGCAGGAAAGCCTTGCCGCGCAGGCGATCGTTATCAGCCTGAAGTCGCGCTCCTGCCCGGTTGAGCAGGCGGTTGACCAGTCGCTGGCCGCGCTGCGCTGGCTCCGGGAGCAGGGCTGCGATCGTTTCTATTTTAAATACTGCTCCACCTTCGACAGTACGGAGAAAGGCAATATCGGCCCGGTCACCGACGCGCTGCTATATGAGCTTGGCGAAACGCAGACGGCGATCTGTCCGGCGCTGCCGGTGAACGGCCGCACCGTCTATCAGGGCCATCTGTTTGTCGGCGAACAGCTGCTGTCGGAGTCGGGGATGCGTCATCATCCGGTCACGCCGATGACGGACAGCAATCTGCTGCGCCTGATGGCGCGTCAGGCTAAGGGCAAAGCGGGCCTGATTGCCGCCGCCACGCTGGATCTCGGTGCCGAAGCGGTGCGCGAAAAACTAAGCGAGCTGAAGGCCGCCGGGGTGAATTATGTGGTGCTGGATGCGCTCAGCGAACAGCATTTACTGACCCAGGGCGAGGCGCTGCGCGAGATGCGCCTGGTCACCGGCGGCTCCGGCCTGGCTATCGGGCTGGCGCGCCAGTGGGCTACTACGCAAAACCTTGGTAACGAGGCCGAAACGGCAGGGCGTCCACGCGGCGAGCGCGCGGTGGTGATTTCCGGCTCCTGCTCGCAGATGACCAACCGGCAGGTCAACGCCTATCGTCAGCAGGCGCCCGCGCGTGAAGTAGAGGTCAGCCGCTGTCTGGACAATGTAGACGACTATGCCCGCGAGCTTGCCGACTGGGTTGCCGATCAAAACGCCCGGCCGCTGGCGCCGATGCTTTACGCCACGGCGGATGCGCAACAGCTACAGCTTATTCAGCAGCAATACGGTGCACAGCGCAGCAGCGAGGCGGTAGAAACCCTGTTCGCCGCCGTGACCCGCAACCTGAAGGCGCGCGGCTGGCAACGCTTTATCGTAGCGGGCGGCGAAACTTCCGGCGTGGTGGCGCAGAGCCTGGACGTGACCGCTTTCCATATCGGCCCGACCATTTCCCCCGGCGTGCCCTGGGTAAGGGATATTCATCAGCCGCTGTCGCTGGCGCTGAAGTCAGGCAATTTTGGCGACGAGCAGTTTTTCCGCCGCGCGCAAACGGAGTTTTCATCATGACAGAACAACAGGCCCGCCAGGAGATGGTGAAGCTGGGCGCCTCTTTTTTCCAGCGCGGCTACGCTACCGGCTCTGCCGGCAACCTTTCTGTGCTGCTGGAGGACGGTAATCTGCTGGCGACGCCGACCGGCTCCTGTCTGGGCGAACTGGACGGCGATCGCCTGTCTAAAGTGACGCCGCAGGGCGAATGGATCGCCGGCGACAAGCCCTCCAAAGAGATCGCCTTTCACCGGGCGCTTTATCTGAACGATCCCGACTGCAAAGCGGTGGTGCACCTGCACAGCCACTATCTGACCGCGCTCTCCTGTCTGGAAGATCTGGATCGGCAGAACTGTATCCGACCGTTTACGCCTTATGTGGTGATGCGCGTCGGCGATGTGCCTGTCGTGCCTTATTACCGGCCGGGCGATACGCGGCTGGCAGACGATCTCGCCGCGCTGGCGGGGCGCTATCGCGGCTTTCTACTGGCGAACCACGGCTCGGTAGTGGTAGGCAGCTCGCTGCGCGAGGCGGCGGATAATACGGAAGAGCTGGAAGAGACGGCGCGCCTGATTTTCACGCTGGGCGACCGCGCGATCCGCTACCTCAGCGAGGCCGAAGTTGACGAGTTAAGGAGCCGATAATGCCGAAGTTTGCAGCCAATATTTCCACCCAGTTTACCGAAGTGCCTTTCCTGGATCGCTTTGCCGCGGCGGCCGACGCCGGTTTCGAGGCCGTGGAATTTCTGTTTCCCTATGACTACCCGGCGCAACAGCTAAAAGCGCGGCTGGATGAACATAACCTTAAGCTGGTGCTGTTTAACACCGCGCCGCGCGACGTGCAGTCAGGAGAATGGGGCGTAACGGCGATCCCGGGGCGCGAAGCCGATGCCCGCGCCGATATCGACAGCGCGCTGGAGTATGCGCTGGCGCTGAACGTCTCGCAGGTGCATATCATGGCTGGCGTGGTGCAGGAAGGCATGGATCGCGCGGCCTGCGAGCAGACGTTTATCAGCAATATTCACTATGCGGCCGACCGTTTTGCGCCGCACGGCATCACCATCCTGCTGGAGGCGCTCGGCCCCAAAATCAAGCCCAACTATCTCTATGCCAGCCAGTATCAGACGCTGGCGATGATGGCGCGTATCGATCGGCCAAACGTCTTCACCCAGCTCGACCTGTTTCACGCGCAGATGGTGGACGGCAACCTGAGCCACCTGATCCGGGAAAACGCTGGGCGCTATCGTCACGTGCAGATCGCCTCTGCACCGGATCGCCACGAGCCGGACGAGGGCGAAATCAACTACCCGTGGCTGTTTACCCTGCTGGATGACGTGGGCTACGACGGCTGGGTAGGCTGCGAATATATTCCACGCAACGGCACGCTCGCCGGGCTTGGCTGGTTTAAACCCTGGGCGAAAAAACGCTAAGCCTGTGTTACCCGGCGCCTTCGCGCCGGTTTACCTCACCCTTTACCTGCACCGGGTCTGTTAAAACGATAAGAATAGAAGGATTACCATGTCCACCGCTATGCTGTTAGCCATCGCGACCGCCAGCGTCGTTGTTCTGCTGCTGCTGGTCATTAAAGCCAAAGTCCATCCTTTCGTTGCGCTGTTGATTGTGAGCCTGCTGGTCGCTATCGCCACCGGCATTCCGTCTGAAAAAATCATGGAAATCATTATGAGCGGCATGGGCGGGCTGCTCGGTCATATCGCTATTATCATCGTACTGGGCGCGATGCTCGGCGCGATTATTGAGGCATCGGGCGGCGCAGAGTCGCTTGCGCAGCGTTTCAGCAAGACGCTGGGCATCCGGCGCACCGTAGCGGCGCTGACCATGGCGGCGTTTATCCTGGGGATCCCGGTGTTTTTTGAAGTCGGCTTTATTATCGTGATCCCGCTGATCTACGGCTTCAGCAAAGTTGCGCGCGTCTCACCGATCAAGTTCGGTTTGCCGATGGCGGGCGTCATGCTGACGGTGCACGTGGCGCTGCCTACGCATCCTGGCCCGGCGGCGGCGGCCGGGATCCTGCACACTGATATGGGCTGGCTGATGCTGCTGGGCCTGGTAATTTCGATCCCGGTGGGTATCGTCGGCTACCTGGTGGCGAAGGCGATGAATCGCCAGCGCTTCCAGCTGTCGGTGGAGGTGCTGGAAAGCCTGCAAATGGCGAAGCCGGAAGGCGCAGAGAAAAAGAGCGAGACGCCGGGCGCGCTGATGATTTCCGGCCTGATCGTGGTGCCTATCGCGCTGATCGTGCTGGGTACGCTGGCGCATTCGCTGCTGGCGGAAGAGAGCCTGCTGCGTAAGGTGATGACGGTGATCGGCACGCCGCCGATAGCGTTACTTATCGCGCTGGCGCTGGCCGCGTGGCTGCTGGGATTGCGTCGCGGCTGGAGCAAAGACAAGCTGGAAGATCTGACCGGCCGCGCCATTCCGGGATCGGCCAGCGTGATCCTGGTGGCGGGCGCGGGCGGCGCATTTGGCAAAGTGCTGGTAGAGTCGGGCGTAGGTAAAGCGCTGGCGTTAACACTGGAAACGCTGCATCTGCCGCTGGTGCCGGCGGCGTTTATCCTGTCGCTGGCGCTGCGCGCCTCGCAGGGATCGGCCACGGTAGCGATCCTGACCACCAGCGGCTTGCTGACGTCGGCGGTGGGCGGCGCAAACGAGATGGACAGGGTGCTGGTGACGCTGGCCGCCTGCTTTGGCGGGCTGGGCCTGTCGCACGTGAACGATGCGGGCTTCTGGGTGGTAACGCGCTATCTGGGGCTGTCCGTGGTCGACGGTCTGAAAACCTGGACGGTGTTAACCACGGTGATGGGCCTGAGCGGCTTTGCGCTGACGTGGCTGGTGTGGGCGCTGGTCTGACCGGAGTGATAAAGGAGGAAGGGGTACTTTCCTTCCTCCTTTAAGGCTTACTGCGGATCGGCGGTTCTTTTTTCCAGCTTGCTGGCCAGATAAGGCGCGGTCAGGCTCTCAGCCGCCTGGCTGACCGTTTCAGGTGTTCCAGCCGCCACGACGCGGCCGCCGTTACTCCCGGAACCCGGCCCTAAATCGATCACCCAGTCCGCCTCGGCGGCGATGCGCATATCATGTTCGGCCATGATAACGGTATCGCCACGCTGCACCAGCCGATCCAGCACGCCCAGCAGTTTATCCGTATCGGAAGGATGGAGGCCCGAAGATGGCTCGTCCAGCAGATAAAGCGTTTTCCCCCGCTGCGCGCGCTGAAGCTCCCAGGCCAGCTTGATGCGCTGGCATTCGCCGCCGGATAATTCCGTGGCCGGCTGGCCTAATTTCAGGTATCCCAGCCCCAGGGCGGTAAGCGCCGTTAAAGAACGCTGAATGGTGTCATTGCCTTCAAAAACGGTAACGGCCTCATCCACGGTCAGATCGAGGACGTCAGCAACTGTTCGGTTTTGCCACCGTATCTTCAGCGTTTCCTCGTTGTAGCGGGCGCCGCCGCAGGCGGAACAGGGCGCGCTTACGCCCGGCATAAACATCAGTTCAATGGTGATTTGCCCCTGGCCTTCGCAGACCGGACAGCGCCCCTCGGGCAGATTGAAAGAGAACCGGCTCGCGGTAAAGCCTCGCCGTTTTGCCTCGTCGGTTTCTGCAAACAGCTTACGCACAGTGTCAAAAAAGCCGGTGTACGTTGCCAGGTTGGAACGAGGCGTGCGTCCGATAGGGCGCTGATCGATGCGGATCAGCCTTTTAAGGCTGTCGCCTCCGGCAACAATGTTCCCCTGCACATCTGACGTCTCGTCTTCTTCCCCGGCCTCTTCATCCCCCGGCGTGTTATCCAGCCGTGCCAGCAAGCCCGGCAGGACGCGGGTCAGCAACGTTGATTTCCCCGAACCCGATACGCCGGTGATCACGGTCATGCTTTCAAGGGGAATGGCCACATCAAGCGCGGAAATATTGTTGCAGCTAACCTGTTCCAGCCTGAGCCAGCTGGCCGGGGTGTTACGCTGGCGTAAACCCGGCTGCTGCTCGCTGAACAAATAAGGCGCCGTACGTGACGCTGTCACTTTCTCCAGCCCGTCCGGCACACCGTTATAGACGATTTCGCCTCCCTGGCGGCCCGGCCCTGGCCCCACCTCAATCAGCCAGTCGGCTTCGGCAATCACATCAAGATTGTGTTCTACAATCGCCAGCGAGTTGCCGGCCTCCAGCAGCGAACGCAGGGAATGCAGCAGCGCCTGCACATCGTCCGGATGCAGCCCGGCGGAAGGCTCATCCAGCACGTACAGCACCCCGAAAAGCTGTGAAATAAGCTGGGTCGCCAGCCGTATCCGCTGAAGCTCTCCGGAAGAGAGCATGGTGGTCTGCCGTCCCAGAGCAAGGTGGCCCAGCCCCAGCTTCTCAAGCTGATCAAGACGGCCGCAGATGTCCGACGCCATTCTTGTGGTGGCTTCCCGCAGCGCCGTTTCCTTTGGCAAAGAAGCAGCCTCGCCCTCGGCAAACGGCAGCAACAGCGTTTTCAGCTGTGTCAGGGTCAGCTCGCCCATCCCGGCGATATCGTAGCCGGCAAAGGTGACGGCCAGGGCGTTTGGGTTAAGCTTTTTCCCCTGACAGGCGGGACAAGGCGCCGTGGCGATAAAGGGGGAAAGCCGCTTTTTAACGGACTCTTTTCCGCCGGCATAGCTTTGCAGCAGATATCTTTTGGCGCTGGTGTAGGTGCCGGTATAGTCAGGTTTCATCCCGGCCGCGATCGCCGCTTTTTGCTGCTTAGCATTCATATCCGGAAACACGGGCACGGAGGGTTGCTCATCGGTAAACAGTATCCACTGCCGGTCCTTTGCCGATAAGGTTTTCCACGGCGCATCCACGTCGTAGTCGAGCATTTCAAGAATGGTGCGCAGGTTTTTTGCTCCCCAGCCGTTTGGCCACGCGGCTATCGCGCCTTCGCGAATACTTAACGACTCATCAGGCACCAGCGCATCGGCTTTCACTTCATGCGTCCTGCCCGTGCCCTGACACAGCGTACAGGCACCCTGCGGATTATTGGGCGAGAACGCCTCGGCAGGCATAAACGGGATCCCCTCAGGGTAATGCCCGGCACGGGAAAAAAGCAGGCGGAGCGTGACCGAAATACGGGTCAGGCTGCCTACCGTGGAGCGCTCCTGAGCGCCTGCGCGACTCTGCTGGAGCGCGACGGCCGGCGGCAACCCGTCGATGTTGTCCACGTCCGGCACCGGAGCCTGCTCAATCAGGTGGCGCACGTGTGGCGCGACGGATTCCAGATACCTTCGCTGCGCTTCCGCATAGAGCGTATCGAAAGCCAGTGAGGATTTGCCCGAGCCGGAGACGCCAGTAAAGATGACGATGGCATCGCGAGGGAAAGAGAGTGAGACATCTTTCAGATTGTGTGTTCTCGCTCCGTGTACGCTTACGTCAGTGCTGTCGACTTTCTGTTGAGCGGCGCGTTCAGTTCTGGTCGGCGTCATAGTATCCCTGTAAAAATTGATGTGGCTGACAGTATCGGGGCGTTCAAAGCAGGCCCGATCCTGAATGGCGTGCAGGAAAGGGTAGTTCTGTTAAGGCGATCACACAATTCGCCTCAGTCAGGCGAATTGCTAAAATTTTTTTTATCTCAGCGAAACTTTTCCCTGTTGTTCGACGAACCTCTGGTTAAGGAGATGGTTTCCTTTCACCTGTCGAATAATGGAGAGATGTTTATGCGTATGAACCTGAAAGCCCTGACCGCCGCCACGCTGCTGGCGCTTACCTTACCCATGACCAGCGCCTTTGCCGCCCTGCAGGTCGGTGAAAAAGCGCCGGACTTTAAGCTTGATGCCGCGCTGGCCGGTAAATCGACCACGTTCTCGCTGCAGCAGGCGCTGCAAAAAGGCCCGGTGGTGCTCTATTTCTTCCCGGCCGCGTTTAGCGCAGGCTGTACCCTGGAAGCGCATGACTTTGCCGAAGCGACCGATGAGTTTAACAAGCAGGGCGCGACGGTGATTGGCGTGACGGCAGGCAATACCGATCAGATTGCTAAATTTTCCCAGCTGGAATGCCGCGATAAATTTACCGTAGCCGCCGATCCGGGTGCGAAAGTCGCGACGGAATATAAAAATACGCTGGAGATGAAAGGGAAAACCTATTCCGACCGCACTTCCTATGTGATTGCGCCGGACGGCAAGATCCTGCTCAGCTATACCGACAAAAATCCGGACGCGCATATTCAAAAAGCGATGGACGCGGTGAAAAAATATCGCCAGGCCAACCCGGCATAACGGAGTAGGTTTATCATGCTGACTGCTATCGCTGCCGCCTTCCTGGGCGGCCTTATCCTGAATTTAATGCCGTGCGTGTTTCCGGTGATTTCGCTGAAGGCGCTGAGCCTGCTGCGCCATCATGACAGGCCTGCACAGGCTCGTGCCGAAGGCCTGGCGTTTCTGCTCGGCGTGGTGGTGACCATGGTGGCGCTGGTGGGCGTGCTGCTGCTGGCGCGGGCGGGCGGATCGTCGGTCGGCTGGGGATTTCAGCTTCAGTCGCCGCTGGTGATCGCGCTACTGATCCTGGTGATGCTTGGCTCGGCCCTCAATCTTTTTGGGCTTTTTGAGGTCGGGCTTTCGGTGCAGCGGGTAGGGGGAATAGGCGGCGATCGCGGCGGTCTGACCGGCTCTGCGCTGACCGGCGCGCTGGCAATTATTGTGGCGACGCCCTGTAGCGCGCCCTTTATGGCCAGCGCGGTCGGCTATGCACTGACTCAGCCACCGGTGGTCAGCCTGATTATCTTTATCTCGCTGGCGCTGGGATTTGCTGCACCTTTTACGCTGATTTCTTTTTTTCCGGTGCTGGCGAAAGTGCTGCCTGCGCCCGGCGCCTGGATGTCGACGCTGAAACAGGGGCTGGCGTTTCCGATGCTGGGCGCGGTCGGCTGGCTGATTTGGGTGCTGGAGCGGCAGGCCGGCTCGGCGGCGCTGGCGACTATCCTGGCCTGCTGTCTGCTGCTGAGCTTTGCCGCCTGGCTGTATGGCATGGCGCAAAAACGTCAGATGATGGGCAGGCGTCACTGGGCGCTGCATAGCGCAACCGTGGTATTTCTGCTGCTGGTGGCGGTGCCGCTGCTTAACCTTAACGCCACCGCCACGCCGCAAAACAGCGCCGAAACCGCACAGGCTGCGGCAGCCGTTGCCTGGACGCCGCAGAATGTCGAGGCGATTAAAGGGCAGGGCAAACCGATTCTGGTAAACTTTACGGCGTCCTGGTGTATTACCTGCCAGGTAAACGATCGCACGTCGCTTTCTACCCAGGCTGTTAAAGCAGCAATGGCGCGTACCGATACCATCTATATGGTTGCGGATTCCACTAAGTACAATCCGGATGTGGAACAGGCGCTGAGCGATTTCGGTCGGGGCGGACTGCCGCTTTATGTGGTTTATCCGGCAGACGGTGGCAAACCGGTCGTGCTGCCGCAGGTGCTGACGCCCAATATTGTTATCTCGGCGCTGGATCGCGCCACTGAACACGGGAAAAAATCGTGAGCAAGCGTAGTGACTACAAGCCCGGCAGATAACGTTTTGCAGGCGGGCAATGCCCATCACTGAGACGCAGCACTGGCCTGCGCTGATGGCGCGCGCGCAGGCCGGCGACCGCGAAGCCTATAACCGGCTGCTGAAAGCGATGGTACCTGCCATCCGCGCCTTTGCGCGTCAAAAAATCAGTGATGAAGCGCTGCTTGAAGATGTTATTCAGGAAACGCTGCTGGCGATCCATCGCGTCCGCCATACCTACGATCCGCAGCGTCCCGTTCTGCCCTGGGTAGCGGCGATTACCTCGGCCAGGGCGATTGACGCTCTGCGGCAGCGCGGCAGAAGTCAGGAAGTTCAGGACGAGGAGGCGGTAAACCGCCAGGCTGCTGTCCTGCCGGAAACGGATACCGATGGTCATGAACTGAATGGCTATCTGGACAGCCTGCCGGTAAGGCAGCGGGAAATTGTGGAATCCGTTCATCTGCGCGAACAGAGCCTTGCTCAGGCCGCGGCGGAAAGCAATCTGTCGATAGCCGCCGTAAAGTCGCTTTTGCATCGCGCAATGCTTAACCTTCGCAAATCAGGAAAAAGCAATCATGAGAAATCATGATCGGTTTATCGATCAACTTAGCGACTCGGCGCGGCCGGTTAAACGCCTCTGGCCTACGGGCTGGCGCGTGGCTGCCTGGATAGCGCTGGCCTTGCCCTGCGGCATGGTAAGCAGCTGGGCGCTGCACAGCAGATTCACCGACTGGTCACGGCCCGATGCGCTGCCTGCGCTGCTAAGCCTGCTGCTGTCTTTTATTCTTGGCAGCGGCGCTATGGCGGGCGCGTTTACGCTCAGTCTGGCCGGGCGACCACCTGTTCGTCTGAAATGGCTGGGCCTGCTGGCGCTCATCTGGCTGGCGCTTAATTTAGGTAATATGACGGCCACCTTACCGCCGGGCGGCGGACAGTTTGGCGAGGGCGTACACTGTTATCTGTTTATGCTGTCGGCCAGCCTGCCGATGATGGTGATTGCCGTAGCGGCGCTGCATCGTTCCCGCTCGCTTTATCCGGGCAAAAGTCTGGCGCTGGCGGGCGGCGGCATCGCCTTTATGTCATCCATGCTGCTGTCGCTGTGCCATCAAACGCATCTGCATATGCTGGATTTCATTATGCACCTGGCCGCGGGCATCACGATTATCGCCGTGACCGTGCTGGCGGGAAGGCGCTGGATCCGGCTGGATTAATCTTCAGGTCAAAGCCCGCGAGTTAAACACCGTATCGGACATCATCTAATGAACCTGCTTATTGACCGTATTACGCCTGCTACAGACGGCTTTTCGGCATTACTCAACGAGAGTATGCGTTTTCAACTCAATATGCTGAACAGGCTCCAGACTAACTGGCTCAGCGGGCATAATCGTTTTGAGGCGGCGGGAGAAAAGTTGCTGGGCGTTTTTTGCGATGGTCTGCTTATCGGGATCTGCGGTCTGAATCGGGATCCTTATGTGTTACAACCGCGAACGGGTAGAATTCGCCATTTGTACGTCAGCCTTAAATGGCGCCGCATGAATACAGGCCGACTTCTGCTTAACAGCATTATTCAGGATGCAGGGCGCTACTTTGATTGTCTGAATACCAACGCGCCCTGTTCCGCATTCGCTTTTTATGAACGAGCGGGATTTGTCCGGGCCGTGGGTATCAGTAACGTGACGCACCAACTTTTTTTGCAGGCGCCGGGTATATAAAACAGGCAAACAGGGGAGACGCAGCGCTCCCTCTGCCGTATGCCCAGACTAAGTATCGCGCTATAGCCAAAAACTATACCCAGTCCTTCTTACGGAATTCACGCAGCTTATCGGCGACCCACTGCATTTCTTCCGGTGTACCAAGCGAAATCCGGCACCAGCTGTCGGCTGGTGGAAAAGCGCGGCCGACCAGTACGCCAGACTCTGCCATCCGCTTTTGATACGTTTGCAGCGGCGTTCTGAGCTGGTGGAAAACAAAGTTTCCCTCAGACGGCAGGTAAGGGAGCTGTAGCTCGTCCAGCGCTTTCACTAAAATCTGACGGGAAAGATCGTTGCTCTTTTTGCTGTATGCGATAAACGCATGGTCATCCATAGAAGCCAACGCCGCATCAACGCCGCAGAAATTTATCTTTTCTCCGGCAACATGCTTTTCGAGCCGCGCAATTGCATCCGGGTGCGCCACCGCATAGCCGACGCGCATTCCGGCCATAGCGTGAATTTTAGAAAAGGTCTTCAGCAGGATAATATTATCCATGCCTTGCGCAATCAGCGGCGAGACGGAGCGGAAACGTTGGTCATTAACAAACTCGGCATAGGCTTCATCAACAATAAACATCGTATCGGCAGGCTTGCTGGTTATCCATGGTTCAATCAAGTCGGCTGGGGTGATAGTCGCCGTCGGGTTATTAGGGTTTACCAGATAAACCAGCGACGGGCCATGATGATTGGCTACGACCGCCTTCATTGCCGCAATATCAAATGCCCAGTTATCAAGCATCTTAACTTTAGCGATCTTCATACCGGCAATCTTTGCGAAATGTTCGCCATCGCCATAGGTCAATTCCGGGATAACCAGCTGCGATCCCTGTGGTGACCAGGCTTCCACCGCCGCCCGAATCCCTTCTGATGAGCCGGCGGTAAGCAATATGGCTGACGGGGAAACCTGGTGATGTTCAGCAACTTTTTGACGCAGCCCGATAATTTCCGCTTTGGCGTAGCGATTCGCTTTTAAGACGGCATCACGTGCGGCAGCCTGCGCTTTGGGCGACATGCCAAGCGGGTTTTCGTTGAAATTAATGCGGACAGGACGATCCGGCGTGGGCGGGGTAAAGGCTGATTTGCTGAGCGGTGCCGCGGCAAAGGTCGCAGCATTAAATCCGGCGGTTAGCGCCGCACCGCCCGCCACGATGCCGGAAAGCTTCAGTAAGGATCTGCGTTTTGCATCCACGGCCTCGTGATCATTCACCATTACATTCATCATACATTCTCCTTTTTAATCGATGACGAAAAGGAGAATGCAGTAATTATGCCAATTTCCACGGCAGATGACCGAGCGCCGTTTGTTAACATCATGTAATAGCTACGGAAGCTTGTTTTCCGGCGCAGGAGGAAGCTTGCTAAGCCCGAAGCCTAAAGATTGCAATCATAAGGCAGGTTTATTTATCACGCCCGTTAGCGCTTTAATGGTGCGCTTACGCACCAAAGGTTATCACTGCCCGTGAAAGCAGCAGAATAAGAAGAGCAGGGAGCCGCCTTGCTCCCTTTTCCTGTGCCTACACATCCAGCCGATGAATAACGCTGACAAACTGGTGCACGCCGCTGTTGATCTCCCGCAGGCTGCGCGAAAGCTCGCTGATTTTATCCTGCTCGGTGACCATAAACTGTTTGACCGAATCCAGCTCCTGATACATCTGCTTAATCAGCTGCGTATTAACGTCCACCACGGCGGTAATTTTTTGCGTGGCGCTGGCGGTTGAAGCGGCAAGACGGCGAACTTCCGCCGCTACCACGCTAAACCCGCGGCCAGCTTCACCGGCACGAGCGGATTCTATCGCGGCGTTCAGCGCGAGGATATTGGTCTGCGAGGCGATAACGTTAATCGTATCGACCACTTCGCTGATGCTTTTTGCCGATGCGTTCAGCTGGGTGCCAATTTCCGTGGCGGCGCTTACCTGCAACGCGACCTGGCCGGAGTTCCGCACGGTTTCGTCCAGCACTTCATTAGCGTTATGGGTGATTTGCGAGGTTTGTTCCGACGTGGTGACCGCTATATCCGCCACGCGCTTCGCCGCCTCAACGCGGGCCGTAATATCTGAAGCCAGCTTGATAACCTTGCAGACTTTGCCGTCGGCGTCATAGATGGGGTTGTAGCTTGCCTCAAGCCAGATACGTTCGCCGCTGGCGGTTTTACGCTCAAAGCGGCCGACAAAATGCTGGCCTTTGCTGATTTTTTGCCAGAAATCGGGGTTTTCCCGGTAAAAGCTGTCATAACAAAAAATACGATGGTGCTGGCCAACGATGTCCGACAGCGCATAGCCCATATGGGTAAGGAAGTTGCTGTTAGCGGTGATTATCTTGCCGTCAGTGGTAAATTCTATCACCGCCATAGAACGATCCAGCGCGGTGATCACCGCTTCTTTCTGCTCCAGCTCCTGATGGCGAGCGGTAATATCAGAGGCTATCTTGATGACCTTATAAACCTCACCCTTATCATCACAAACGGGGAAATAGGTGGCGCTAAGGTAAAAGCGCTGATGCTGTTTACTGAAACGTTCAAAGATACCCGTGACCGACTCGCCTGATGCCAGCGTTTGCCAGAAATGATGATATTCCGATGAGCGGACATAGTCCGTATCGCAAAAAATACGGTGATGCTTGCCCTGGATTTCGCTTAGCGAATAGCCGGTCATCTCCAGAAACTGCTGATTGGCGCTGAGAATTTCTCCATCGGGCAAAAACTCAATCCACGCCACATGCTGCTTAATCGCGTTAATGTCCTTAACAACGGCGCTGCCTTTAGATAAAGACAGGGAAAAACTCGATTTTTTTACACCAAACATAGACAACCCCAGGAAGTTTTCATGATCTCAATGATCCATTGCGGGCCTTTTATCCTCGCCAATGAATACTGTGCGCCGACCGCCAGCGCGGTGACGCATGATTTTCCCGGGTGGAACGTTTTATCCTTTGACTCTACAGAGCAAAGAACCGTGTCTCTTCTCGCACTTCGGTGCGGAGGCCGGGATTCTGTCTTGGTAAATTTCCTGATGTGTAGTAACGGGCCAATAAGCCTGTCTATAAACCACTATCGGCAGGCTGGAGAAAAATTTGAGTAAGATGTTTCAAAATGTGCGCTTTGAGCAAGGTTTTGCATAAAGCAGCGCCGCGTAATAAACACGCCCGGTTTGCACCTGACTATGACAGTCAGTATGGTAGCGGCATTATTTTCGCTGAGAGAACGCTATGACTAACCACACTTCAAAAGATCCGCTGCATGGCATGACGTTGGAAGCCATTATCAATGCGCTTGTCGCACGCTACGGTTGGGACGAAATGGGCAAACGCGTTAATATCAACTGCTTTAAAAGCGACCCCAGCGTTAAATCCAGCCTGAAGTTTCTGCGTCGTACGCCGTGGGCGCGGGCAGAGGTTGAGGCGTTATATATTGAATCGCTAAGCGATTCTGCCGAACCTGAACCGCCTGCCGACAGCCCGTGGGCCAACTGGAAAAGCAAAAAAGAAGAGTAGGCAGCGGCTGCCTTGTTTTGCCCTCCGCATTATCCTGCCGCCGGTCGTATCTGAAAATGTGACCGGTAACGCATCGACACTCCGCTTCTTTACATAAAGTTAACATTCTTGATGTAAATTGACTTAAGCGAGGGGGTACGGCATGAAGGCCAGTAAAGTTTCAGGGAATCGGTTTACCTGGTTTGTCTGCATGATGGCGGCGCTATCGGGCCTGCTGTTCGGGCTTGATATCGGCGTTATTGCAGGCGCGCTGCCTTTTTTAGCGAAAGATCTGCATATCAGCAATCACGAGCAGGAATGGGTGGTCAGCTCGATGATGTTTGGCGCAGCCATTGGCGCGCTGGCCGCCGGC
Organism: Erwinia sp. STN24; assembly: GCF_041320675.1. NCBI lineage: Bacteria > Pseudomonadati > Pseudomonadota > Gammaproteobacteria > Enterobacterales > Erwiniaceae > Erwinia > Erwinia sp. STN24. Next base: position 895,947 of record NZ_JBGGPM010000001.1, read on the forward strand.
TGGATGTCCTCGAAGCTGGGACGCAAAAAAAGCATGCTGGCCGGGGCCACGCTGTTTATTATCGGCTCGCTATGGTCGGCGCTTTCGCCGGATGTGGAATCGCTGATATTTTCCCGCGTTCTGCTTGGGCTGGCAGTGGGCGTGGCATCTTATACCGCGCCTCTGTATCTTGCTGAAATTGCGCCGGAACGCATTCGCGGCTCTATGATCTCCATGTATCAACTAATGCTGACCACCGGCATCGTGGTGGCTTATCTTTCCGATACCGCCTTTAGCTATAGCGGCAGCTGGCGCTGGATGCTGGGCGTTATCGCTATCCCGGCGGTGATCCTGTTTATCGGCGTGCTGTTTCTGCCTAACAGCCCACGCTGGCTGGCTTCGCACGGGCGTTTTAACGAGGCGCAGCGCGTGCTGGATCGTCTGCGTAATACCAGCGAGCAGGCGAAGCAGGAGCTGGACGACATCCGGGAAAGCCTGAAGGTTAAACAGCACGGCTGGTCGTTGTTCAGAAACAACGGCAATTTTCGCCGTGCAGTATGGCTGGGGATGCTGTTGCAGCTGATGCAGCAATTTACCGGCATGAACGTGGTGATGTACTACGCGCCGAAAATTTTCGGCATCGCCGGTTTTTCCAGCACCGGCGAGCAAATGTGGGGAACGGTGATCGTCGGCATGGTCAACGTGCTGGCAACCTTAATCGCTATTGGTCTGGTCGACCGTTGGGGACGCAAGCCGATGCTTACGACCAGCTTCCTGGTGATGGCCATCGGTATGGGCGTGCTGGGCACGCTGCTGCATCTGGGCGTTGAAACCGATTTTCGTAAGTACTTTGCAATTGCGATGCTGCTGATCTTTATCGTCGGCTTTGCGATGGCAGCCGGCCCGGTGGTGTGGCTGCTGTGTTCGGAAATCCAGCCGCTGAAAGGCCGCGACTTTGGCATTACCGCCTCCACGACCACTAACTGGGTAGGTAATATGATCGTCGGCGCGACGTTTCTGACCATGCTGGAGAAGTTTGGTAATGCCAATACGTTCTGGTTCTACGCCGCGCTTAACCTGGCGTTTATCCTGCTGACGATATGGCTGGTGCCGGAAACCAAACACGTTACGCTGGAGCATATTGAACGTAACCTGATGAAAGGCAAAGCGCTGCGGGATATCGGCGCCTGAAAAAGACGGTATCAAAGCCAGCTACGTGAATTCTGCAAGGCTCTGGCCCTGTAGATTTTACGTAGCGCGAGCGATTCAATGGGCAAATAAGCGTTTTTATGGATAAATAATGAGATATCAAGCCCGCTTTATGGAGCAAGCGATAACGGCCGGTGAAGTTAACATAGTTCATATCAATCCGTTTGCCGGACAGGGAAAAAAAGACAGAAGGGTGCTTATTAGTGATAATGGCGTGCCAGTCCTGGTTTTACAGCTTTATATCCGCGCTGATGAAGAAGGATTTTTGGTTTCCAGCGCGTTCTGCGACTTTCTGTGTAATGACCACTCTATAGCGATAATCTGCGGCGACCATCTACACATTATCCCAGGCCATTTCCGTAGTTTCCCGCTTGATGACTACGTTGGACACATTTATGCTGTTCCTGATATTAATTCTGTCAGGCTGCATGAGCATTTCCTTGTCGCTACCTACAGCTATGTTTTTCTGGTTCACCTGACTGAAGGCATTCTCTGGCAATCCGCACGATGCGCAATTGATGGCGTGACGCTGTCAGCAATTGAAAATGATGTGATTGAAGGCGAGGGCGACTGGGATCCGCCGGGAGGCTGGCAGCCGTTCCGGCTTTCACTTAAAACCGGTGAGCCGGTTTGCATGGACTAATAGCAAGGAGCGCACATTGAGAATTCATCACGACAATAAAGCCCAAAGACTTTACCGCCGGGTCAACACGACCACGCGGCATCGCTCGAACCACCCAGGCGCCGAGTATCGCCACGAAAGGAATAAAAAAAAGCTGCCTGCTGAAATGCTGCCGCAGCGCGAATCTATGCACGGCAGGCATCAGCGCGGGCTGGATTATTCCCCGTTGTTTTACTTTCTGCTCAGCAAGCTTGGGCAATGCTGGGATGAGGTGTACAGCGAGGCAAAAAGCCGGTTAGATAAACCCGAGCCCATATTCTGGATGGTGGCGCAGCATGAGCACCAGCAGCGCGAGTATGTTTGCTGCGGCGAGTTTAGCTTTTTCCCTGGCTTGTTTATTGATGAACAGGGAATGCTCCAACAGGTTAATCCGCAAATTTCAGCAGAGGATATCCCGGTAACGTGCCGTTGCTGCACGCATACTTTTCTTGGGGAAGTCGTGCCGTGGCGAGAAGAGTGAGCATTGAATTAAAACGGGTCAGCGTGAAGCGCCTTGCCCGGTAACGTAGCCCGTGTTGCCCCATGATGAAACGCTGCATACGGGCGGCGGATTTGCTCAAAGCCGCGCGGGAACGTCAACTGGGGAACAGGGTACAAAGAGCCGCCTTACGGCGACGATCCACATGACCAGTTTTGGATAAAAGCAGGGAATTGATTACGCGAGGAAAGGTAGCCGGACTGTCTGGTACGTCGTTAATTTAACATAATATACATTATGCGCACCAAAATAAAGCTACGTGAAAACTATGACTTACCGGCGGTTCATCCAATACGTTTTGGAAAAATACGATGAAAACCAGCTTGTCGCAAAGCTTAGCTCGCTGCATCAGCCCTGGCGGCTGAAGTCTATCAAATCGTTGCCGATAACCTCTACAGTGCTGTTTAACCCTTGATGGTGTTTGCATGAATAAAATTCTTCCACTGTTCGCTTTAGGCTTTTCCTTTTGCAGTTCCGCTGCTGTAGATTCCGGACCGGGAACATATGTGTGTGATATCCGCATAACCAGTTCCCGAACTGAAACGCTGGTATTACCGGAAGCGGCGCTTGTTCAGGATCATGGCAGTGACTATCAGGTGAAAATGCTTGGTAACGAAGTGGCGTCGCCAGAACTGGCAAGCGTGATGGGCGGAGTCAAACAGCAGGCCACCGTTAACGGGGTGACATTTTTCAGGCGAGCTAAATATGACGATCGCTTTATCATTGAAAACACCAACACGGGCTTCTTTTATCGCCTGAGGCACTGCAAAAAAATGTAGGGCGCCGCCAAAAACAGATAGCGGCGCCCTTTTCTTTCATTAATATCACCCCGTTCATGCCGGTAAACTGCTAGCCGCAACAACATTCCCGGCCATACCGCACGGCGAATGTTCAGGGAGCGAAAATCGCTCTGACGCAGCCGTCTTCCTTGTGCTTGAACATTTCATAGCCGCGCGGCGCGTCTTCCAGCGAGAAACGGTGCGTCGCCATAAACGCCGGATTCAGCTCGTTTTTCGCCACGTGATCCAGCAGCCGATGCATATAGCGCTGGCCATGCTGCTGCGCGGTGCGGATAGTCAGGCTTTTATTGATCATCAGCCCCAGCGGAAATTTATCCATCACGCCATATACGCCAAGAATGGCGATATTGCCGCCTTTGCGACAGGCATAGAGCGCCTGACGCAGCGCCGCGCCGACGTCCGTTTCCAGATGCAGCAGCTGTTTGGTTTTGTCGTATACCTGGCTTAAACCTTCACCTCGCGCCTCCATACCGACCGCATCGATGCAGCTGTCCGGGCCGCGTCCGCCGGTAAGTTCCAGCAGCGCCTCGTTGATATCCACCTGGGTATAATCCAGCGTGATGCTGCCGGCATAGTCGCGCGCCATCGCCAGCCGCTCCGGATAGCGATCGATGCCGATAACCTGATGCGCACCCATCAGCCATGCGCTCTGCTGCGCCATCAGGCCAACGCCGCCACAGCCCCAGACCACCACGGTGTCGCCAGGATGGATATTGCAGAAATCCGCGCCCATATAGCCCGTGGGCGCGGCGTCGGACAGAAACAGCGCCTGCTCATCGGTTACGCCATCCGGGATCACAAAGCAGTCGTTATCAGCAAAAGGTACGCGAACGTATTCGGCATGGGAACCTGCGTAGCCGCCAAAAGCGTGGCTGTAGGCATAAATGCCGCCGGTCGGATGGCCCAGCACCGTCTCGCCTTTTTCCCATTGGGGATGGGTGTTATCGCAGCAGGAAGGCAGCTCATGCTGGCAATACCAGCAGGAACCGCAGGAAATAAAGGAAGGAACCACCACCCGATCGCCACGGCGGATATTTTTCACCGCGCTGCCTACTTCAACCACCTCGCCCATAAATTCATGACCAAGGATATCGCCCTCGCGCATGCTGGGGATCAGCCCGTCGATAACATGCAAATCGGAGCCGCAGGTGGTGGTCAGGATAACGCGAATAATGGCATCGTGAGGATTAAGCAGACCGGGATCCGCCACTGTTTCAACGCTGAGATCGTTAACGCCATTCCAGCAGAGTGCGCGCATTTATTTCTCCTTATCCTAACGTTCGGCATGGCGGCCAGCGGGCTGACCGTTAATCGTAGGGATCTCTCCGGTTTCGGCGAGGCTTTTAAAGCGATGCAGCGCGATGCTGGCAATCTCTTTAGGCAGCAGATCGAAAAAGGTGGTCACTTTTTTACCCAGGGTGCCGCCAGGCGGCGTGAAAGTCAGGGTTAATGCCAGCTCGGTTCCCCATTCGCCGGGCGCCGGCGTCAGCACCAGCTTGCCCTCGTTAGGGATATCAGCGCCTTCCAGCGACTGCCAGGCAATAATCTCACCCGGCTGCGCCTCTACGATACGGCTTTCCCAGGCATATTTTTTCCCGAGCGGGCCATCGATCTGCCAGTGCGCATCGCTTTTATTGATCGGCGTGACCTTTGCGAAATGGCTCATAATGCGCGGCAAGGTATCCGGCGCCAGCCAGAGAGCAAAAAGATCGGTGGCGGGAAGTCCTATGGATATCCAGCGGCGGAGCGTCAGTTCTTTAGCGGATTCAGGTAGCGGTTTTCTGGCCAAATGTTCCCCCTGTAAGGTACAAAAAGCGGTGTTCGATGTAGTTGAGTTAAGTTCAGAAAGGCGAATACTGCGAGCGAAATTGCGCTGTGCAGACGCAACAGGCGCCGGGCTATCCCCGGCAGGATTTATTGCTGGCTATTTTGCCAGTGCTGCTCGCAGTGCTCCCTGGCTTCGGCAGGCAGATCGCGCAGGTCCGGCAGGCTGTCGCCAGAGCCGTAACCCATCGCTTCGGTGGCTTCTTTCTGTTCATCCTCTGCGGCAAAGCTGAGCGTCTCATCCAGCTTTTGCCAGCCGCCGTCGTCTTTGCGGTAAATTACCGCATGGGTTGGCGTGCTCTCGTCATCGCCATAAATTTCATATTTCTGCACCGGCGCGTCTTCCGGGCCAAACTGTAGCGTGTCGATCAGAACTGAATCAGCCATCTTGCTTCTCCTCTGTAATTGAAAAGTAAGGGTAGTCTAAAGATTCAGGTGCTGTCAGGCGGATAGCGAAGCGAGGATGGTGGCCAGGCCCTGAGGATAGATAATCTCAGCGGTGGTCTGTAACTCAGCCATGTGCCACCAGCGGTGGTCGCTGATAACACGCTTTTCATTACGACTCCAGCCGTGAGTGCTGATGGCGTGGCTTTGTACCCGCACCACGTAAAATTTTTCCAGCGCCCTGACCTTCTCGCCATCCGGCAGCGTCATGACAAAACTTTGTTGCGCGATGCTGCTGCCCATATCGGCACAAACAATCCCGGTTTCTTCACGCAGCTCTCTGATGGCAGCCTGAGCAAAAGATTCGCCCTGCTCAACGCCGCCGCCGGGCGTTGCCCAATAGGTCTGTCCCGCCAGCGCATCCGTTGTGTGGCGATATCTGAACAGCAATATCCGCTGGCCTTCATTAAGGATCAAAAGCCGGGCTGCCGGACGAACACGCATTTTTATTTCCTTTCAGATTGGTAAGTCAGGCCGTGGCTGTCCGCAAGTAATTCAAAGATTTCTGATGATGATAAAGGGCCGGCAAGGATCACGCTGATCCAGTGTCCTTTATTCATATGATAAGCGGGCAGAATGCCCTCTTTCAGACGCAGCGAACCGATGTGCTCCGGCCTGACTTTTACATTAAGGATATCTACCCTCTCTTCATGCTCCAGCCCCAGTTTTGTACCGGGCACATTCATAACGATAGCGAACCATTTCTTGCCATTGGCATGACGAAGTACGGCATAACCCGGCTGGTTGCGCCAAAGGTATTCCGGTTCTGACTGAAAGTTTTCCCGAACGTAGCTGAATAATGTCTCTCTTTCCATGACGTCTCCTGCCGCAAGAAAAATCGCCTTTGGATTATGCCCCTGCTGCGGCGGAATGGCGAAGAACTTTGCCATACAAAAGGCCGCTTTCGACACGACCTTGTCACTGATTTATGCAGTATTTTTAATGCCGAGCAGCACCAGGATGCCGCCGGCAACAAGCCCTGCCGCCGCCAGCAGCAGTGCCGGTTCCAACGAATGAAACAGCGTCACGCTTAACGACGACATCAGCGGGCCAATCAGCTGTCCCGTTGCGTAACCGGAAGTCAGTACCGCTACCGTCCGCGCCACGGCACCCTGCGTAACTTCACGCGCCAGCCGCATCGAAAGCTGCATGATGGAAAGAAAACCCAGCCCGGTTAACAGCGTGGCGATAAGCAGCCCTTTCGCGTCATGGAAAAAAACCACGCTGGCGACGCCCGCGCCCTGCACTATCATGGCCGTAGCCAGCGCAGGCTGCGTACGGATACGCGCGGCAAAGGCAATAACCAGCAGCACACCCGCTACCGCCGCCAGCCCGAACAGCGGCCAGAAAAAGGCGGCCTGGTTGCCGACCGTAAAAATAGCGTGCGCCATCTGCGATAAAAACGTTGCCGGCAGAATATAGCCGAAGCCCGCCAGGCTATAGGCCGCCAGCAAAAGCTTCAGGTTGCGGTTTAGCGGCTCGGGTTTTATTTTGCCGTTGGTGGTCGCCAGCGTCTTTGGCAGCCGGGTAAAAATCATCAGGGCGGCAATAGTCGCCACCACGCCGTAAACCAGCCAGGCCTGTGAGGCATGAAAGCCCAGACAGGCCATCGCCCAGGCCAGCACGCCGGTTAAGGTAATCCCCACGCCGGGGCCGGTAAATACCGCCGCCGACAGTTTTGGCGCCTGCTTGCCCGCCAGCACCAGCTGTGTCCAGGAAGTCACGATAATCAGCGCCCACGCGCCGCCCACGCCAGAAACAAAGCGGAACAGGCATTGCAGCATAAAGCTGGAGGTAGCGGCGGAGAGCAGCGTAACCAGCACCGTCGCCATCAGGCCCGTTTTTAAATAAAAGGTATGATGGCGTTTTAATTTACTGACGTGGATGGCGCCCAGCAAATAGCCGATGTAGTTCATCGCCGCCAGGATCCCCGCGCTGGAAAGCGTAAGAAAGCCATCCTCAATCATTAAAGGGATTTGTGGCGTTAAAGAAAAACGGCCAATGCCCATCACGGCGACAAGGGTAATGATCCCCGTAAGCATGACGCCGGGCGCGCCGGTATATTGCGAGGCCTGAGTAGACATAATTTTTGCTTTGCTCCTGCGAAATATCTTAATCTGGCGGCCATACTATTTCGCAATCGCTGAATGAAAAATGGGGCGAATTATCCTATGACAGGCAGTCATACCCGGGAACGCAACGAGGATATTAAAAACTTCCTGACGCATCACCGTTCACGGCTTAATCCTGAAGACTATGGTTTTACGCTGCAACAGCGGCGGGTAAAAGGCCTGCGACGAGAAGAAGTGGCGCAGCTCGCCGCCGTCAGCGTCAGCTGGTATACCTGGCTTGAGCAGGGACGCGATATCAGTATTTCGCCCGCCGCGCTGAAGCGGATCGGCAACGTGCTGCAGCTTTCCACCACCGAACAGGATTATCTGGACAGGCTGATTTTCGGCGCGAAAAATGCACCGAAACCGGGCGCAATACCGCATGAGGTTAAAGTGATGGCGGACGCGCTGGCGCCGCATCCCGCGTTTATCCGGCGCGCCAATATGGATATTCTCTACTGGAACGAAGCGGCCAGAAGCCAGATTTTTGACTGGTCGACTATCCCCGAAGACGATCGTAACTCGCTGAAGCTGATGTTTATCAGCGACGACTATAAGCAAAAAATCCATCACTGGGAGCTGGCCGCGCAGCATACTATTGCCGCCTTTCGCACCTATTACGCTGCCAGCAACTATGCAGAAGATTTCGGGCGGGTGATTGACGATCTTACCGCCCGCAGCGAGGCGTTCCGGGAGATGTGGCATCGTCAGGACGTCAGCAAGTTCGGCACGGGCAACAAGGCTATTATCGATAGCCAGGGAAAAATCAGTCATTACACCTATAGCGCGCTGGAAGTGGAAAGCGCGCCGGGTATCTTTCTTATCTTTTATCTTTGCCGCGCTTCAGAACAGCCATAACCCTTATTTACAGGGCGTACGCGCCCTCTTATTTTTCAGTTTTATTGATTAAGAATGACAAAACTATCGGCTTTCAAACCCGCACCAACGCGCTTATCATTCCTTACATCAAGGCGACATGCCTTTAAATCTGATAATTAAAGTAAGGAACCTTCCATGAAAGCCATCAAAAAATTAGTTGTTTTTACCGCCCTTTCACTGATCTCTTCCGTGAGCTTCGCCCAAAGCGTCACCGCCTGTGCTTCCACCCTGGACGCCGCCGAAGCGCAGATTTCAGCTCAGGCAAAAGCGGCCAACGCCTCTTACCGCATTACCGAAGCCAATTATAACAACGGCGTTCATATGACCGCGGTTCTTTCTGCTAAAGAGTAATAGCCAGCTATGGCCTCCGTTACTGGCGGCGCAACTTCATTGCTGTCCGCCCAAATGTTATGTTATAACATTTAAAAATTACGGGGCGGAGGATGGTATGTTGGCGGCAAAAGTAAAAAACGTGGGCCTGGCGCTAGGCGCCCTGCTGATGTGCGGACAGGTTTTTGCACATGGTGCCCACTCGCACGGTAAGCCATTGAGCGAAACCGAACAGAAAGCGGCGGAAGGCGTTTTTAATAACCAGGACGTTAAGGAAAGAAGCCTGACGGACTGGGACGGCGTCTGGCAGTCGGTCTACCCTCTGCTGGACAGCGGCGAGCTTGATCCCGTGCTGCAAAAGAAAGCCGAAAAAGATAAAAGCAAAACCGTTGAGCAGCTTAAAGCGTATTACCGCAAGGGCTATGCCACCGATATCGATACGCTGGCGATTGAAAACGATGTTATCGAGTTTCGTCGCGGCGACCAGGCCAGCAGCTGTCACTATCACTACAAGGGTCATCAGATCCTGACGTATGCTTCGGGAAAAAAAGGCGTTCGCTATCTGTTTGAATGCCGCGACGCCAACAGCAAGGCACCAAAATACGTGCAGTTCAGCGATCACACCATTGCGCCCCGCCAATCGGCTCACTTCCATATTTTTATGGGCAACACCTCTCAGGAAGCGTTGCTGAAGGAAATGGACAACTGGCCTACTTTTTATCCGTGGCAGCTGACCAACGCTCAGGTGGTTGATGAGATGCTGCATCACTAAAAAAACGGCCCGGTTAATACCGGGCCGGATAAATAGTTAGCCGCGAAAAACAGGCAGCCAGCCAAGCCAGCTCAGTGTCCACGCCAGCACGTTCAGCCCGCCAAACAGCATAACAATGACAATGGCTACATTTTGCCTGCCGGCGTGCGTGGTCGCTTCCGGAAACTTCTGCTGCGCTTTACGCGCCAGCAGCGCAGGTACAATCACCGCCCACAGCGTGGCGAACAGACCGGCAAAGCCAATCGCGGCGATAAAGCCGTTCGGAAACCACAGGGAAGCGCACAGCGCCGGTAAAAACGTCAGACAGGCCGTTTTTAATCTGCCCAACCGCGTATCCGCCATCTGCAATCGGTCGGCAATAAAATCAAACAGCCCTGCCGTCACGCCAAGAAACGAGCAGATCACCGCGAAGTGCGAGAAGACATCCATCAGCAGCGCCAGCGCGCTGACGTGCAGATAGCGCCGTAAGGCCGCCATCAGCGCCTCGATATCCCCGCCCGCATCGATAATGGCAGGGAAAGAGGCGCGCGGAAGATTGCCCATCGTGCCGGTCAGCCAGAACAGATAGATCACCAGCGACATTAAAGTCCCCAGCATCAGCGCTCGATTTACCTGTTTTTTATCGCCCGCATAGTAGCCGATCAGGCCGCTGATATTGCCGTGATAGCCGAAGGAGGCAAGGCAGAACGGCAGCACCGCCAGCGTATAAGGCCAGTAGGCCTGCCCGGAGGCGCCGCTGTTAGCCAGCGTGGCAATATCCAGCTGCGTCAACAGCCCGCCAAACAGCGTCACCAGCAGCAGGATTTTCGCCAGCACGCAGAAGGTCATCAGTCGGCTGACGCCTTTGGTGCCCAGCCAGACCACTGCCGCCACGCACAGCGTGAGCATGATTTTGGCGTCCGCCACGGAAAGATGCAGACCCGCGCGATTTAAAGAGCTCTGGTAGACCGGCCCGCTGGCGGAGATATAGGCATAGGTAAGAATGCCCAGCACAAACAGAATGCTCAGCCCGTTTACGGCCGCCCAGCCGCGTCCGAGCAAATCGCGCGTGATGGTATCAAAACCGGCGCCCAGCGGATAATGCTGGCTGGCCTGCACAAACAGTAATCCTGTCAACAACATGCAGACCCAGCTGACCATCAGGATCAGCAATGACCAGCCGTACCAGGCGCCGGCCATGACCACGGGAAGCGTAAACATACCGGCGCCAACCACGGTTCCGCAGATGATCATCGCGCCCCACCATACCGAAGGCCGATGGCGGGCTAACGAACTCTCCCTCATAAGTTTCCTGCTAAATAAATGACGTTAAGCCCGCAATTCTACTGCAAATGCCCCGCTATAACTGTACATAATTCCGCCCGACGGCGAAAAACCGCACGCGGCTGAATTGAGGGGACGGTTTTGCCGAGTTTCAGGAACGTTTTGCAAAGGGAGTTGTTATACTGCGGCGCACTATTTGCTTGTGGAAACGGGTTATGAAACGGAAAGAAACAAAGCGGTTTATCGCCGTGCTGGTTATCGCACTTACCGTGATGTCGAAAGTAATGATCGGCGGCGCGATTGACGAATACCATATTCCTTTACACGACTGGTCAGCGGGCATGCTGGCGCCACAGCTGTTTATGATCGCCGTCTATTCGCTGGTCTTTACCGGCCTGCTGGCTATTCCGCTCTGGTACTGGTTTTTGGGCGAAAATGTTGACTCAACGCGTCATTGAATCGCATTCAACAAAAATAAAATATTGATTTAAAATAGTTTATTTGAGAAGCCAGTGACAACGCGCCATTGAACGTGCGCAGGCTGCCCGCGTCCCGCTTTTTTGCTGCTACGGTTAAAAGACCGCTAACGCAGAATATAAAAAGAGGATCGGGCATGAATAAAATTGCATTGATTACCGGGGCTTCCAACGGGATCGGGCTGGAACTGGCCAGAATTTTTGCGAAAAATGGTTATGACATTGTGGCCGTAGCGCGCAATGAGGAAAAACTGCACAAGGCCTGCGAGGATCTGCGCGGCTACGGCACAAAGATCCACGCACTAAGCGTGGATTTAAGCCGCTATGATGAGATCGAAAAGCTGAAGCAGCGCATCGATAACGACGGGCTGGCGCTGGATGCGCTGGTTATTAATGCCGGTCAGGGGCTGGGCGGCCGCTTTATTGGCGGCACGGCGCTGGAAAAAGAGCTACAGCTAATCCGTCTTAACGTCGATTCTTACGTTCATATGGCTAAAATTTTCCTGCCTGCGATGATCGAACGTCAAAGCGGCCACGTCCTGATGACCTCTTCCATCTCCGGCACCTCGCCCATCCCTTTCGAGGCGATTTATGGCGCGAGCAAAGCCTTCGTCAATTCCTTCTTCTGGGCCATTCGCAACGAGCTGAAAGGCTCGGGCCTGAATATGACGCTGCTGATGCCCGGCGCGACGGAAACCAACTTCTTTAAGAACGCAGGCCAGGCCAATACCAAAGTTGGTGCCAGTCAGCCGACCAAACCGGCGGAAGTGGCCGAACGCGCCTGGTATGCACTGATGAGCGGTCATGAATATGTTTACGGCAGCGATGAGGCCGAACATGAGGGCGACGTGCTGAACCGCATTCAGAGCGAATCGCAAAAGGCGCAGCGCCACCGCATTATTTCAGAGCCGGATTCGGCGTCACGCTAATCCTTCTGCCTGCCGGTAAAATCGGCAGGCAATGCTTATTTAATAAGCTATGCCTTTGTCTTTGTTGAATAAAATTAAATTATGCCGTTATATATCCCCGGTAATTTTCTGACCAAGGGCTTTATCGTTTAATCCGTCTCAACATCAGTATTTCATTCACTTCCCACATTGATACGAGCCGGAAACGTCTCTGTTAACCAGTCGATAAAAACGCGCAGGCGGTGCGTGACGTGGCGATTTTGCGGGTAAACCACATGAAAAGGATAAGGCGCTGGCCGCCACGCCTGCAGGATTTCCTGGAGCTGGCCGGTTCTCAACGCTTCGCAGGCCGCGTAGGTAAACGTCTGTACGATACCCAAGCCGGCCAGCGCTGCCGCCAGATGCGCGTTGCTTTCGTTTACGCCGAGCCGGTACGGCGCTTTGATTTCCATTTTTTCTCCCTGCCGTGCGAAGCGAAACGGAAAAGCCCTGCCGCTGTCCGACGAGAGATAGCTAACCAGCCGATGGCCATTGTTCAGCTCCTGCGGGCTGGCAGGCACGCCGTAGCGCTTCAGATAGCCCGGCGTGGCGCAGGTAATCAGCGTGGCAAAACCAATCTGCCTGGCAACCAGCGATGAATCCGCAAGCGGGCCGCCGCGAATAACGCAGTCCACGCTGTCGCCGATGAGATCGACTGCGCGATCCGATACCCCCAGATCGATACGGATATCCGGATAGCGGGCCATAAATTCAGGCAACGCCGGGATCAGCACGTCACGGGCCGTAGAGCCGCCAATATCAATACGCAACTGCCCGTGCGGCTGGCCGCGAATAGCGGTAAAAGCGCCGTCAATATCTTCCAAATCCTTCAGGATCCGGGCGGTTTTTTCATAATACTCGCGTCCTTCGGGCGTGACGGTAACGCGACGGGTGGTGCGCTGTAACAGCCTGATACCCAGATGCGCCTCCAGCTGCTGCACCAGTTTACTTAGCGTCGCGTTGGGCATCGAAAGCGAATCCGCCGCGCGGGTAAAATTTCCCGTTTCCACTACGCGGGCAAAAGCCCGTATCGCCATAAGCTGATCCATCTCTTTTGTCCTGATTATTTCCGTGCAGGGATAGTTATTTTCATTTTACAGGATTTATCAACAAAAGGCGGAAGGCTACAGTGCCTTCTCACCCGGACAAGCCGGGCCACTATCTGTCCACAGCGGAGAAGAAGATGAACGCACTGAATGGCAAGATCGCGTTAGTTACCGGCGGCACATCGGGAATTGGCCTGGCGGCCGCGCATGAACTGGCGGCTCAGGGTGCACGCGTGTTTATTACCGGAAGGCGTCAACCCGAGCTGGACACGGCCGTCGCCGCCATCGGTACGGCGGCAACGGGCATTCGCGCCGATGCCGCCGTGCTGGCCGATCTGGATAGGGTTTACGCCACTATCGCGGAAAAAGCGGGCCGTCTGGATATTCTGTTCGCCAATGCGGGCGGCGGCGATATGCTGCCGCTGGGCGCCATCACCGAGGCGCATTTTGATCGGATATTTGGCACCAACGTGCGCGGCGTGCTGTTTACCGTGCAAAAAGCGCTGCCGCTGCTGAGCGATGGCGCTTCGGTGATCCTGACCGCCTCCACCACTTCCGTTCAGGGGACGGCCGGCTTCAGCGTCTACAGCGCCAGCAAAGCGGCGGTACGCAACTTTGCACGATCCTGGTCACTGGATCTGAAAGAACGCGGTATTCGGGTTAACGCCATCAGCCCCGGCCCGGTAAAAACGCCTGGCCTGGGTGGATTAGTCAGTGAAGAGGAGCGCCAGGGATTGTTTGATTATCTGGCGGCTCAGGTGCCGCTGGGGCGTCTGGGCGAAGCGGAAGAGATTGCTAAAGCGGTCGCTTTTCTGGCTTCCGATGCGGCCAGCTTTATCAACGCGAGCGAACTGTTTGTCGATGGCGGTATGGCGCAGGTGTGATAATCAGGCGGCCCGCAGGCCGCCTCTTTCTTATTTCAGCGCGATACGGACTACGCTGTCCTTGCCTTTAGTCGAATCATCTTTGTTGAAATCCTGCTTGAGCGTGACGTAAAGCGTCTGCCCGTCCGGCGAAACCAGCAGGCTGTTCGGGCTGCTGTCGAACGACCAGCTGTTTTTCACCGCATAGCTGGTGGCGTCCAGCTGCAACACCTTTCTGGATTCGCGCTGGCTGATATACAGCTCGTTGCGCTTCGCGTTGAACTTGATGCCCAGCGCGTCGCCTTCGATGCGTTTGATCACTTTGCCGCTGCGCTCGTCGAACACCAGCGTGGTTTTCGCCTTTGAGTTGTCGGTGACGAACAGGCGGCCGGTGGCCGGATCTTCCGCCTGGTTCAGCAGCAGATAAGCTTTGCCATCGCCCGCCGTCCAGCGTTTTTCAATTTTCTGCGTGCGCGGGTTGATCACCAGCACTTCGCCGCCGCCGTTAGCCGCATAAAGACGATCGGTCACCGGCGAATAAATAATGCCCGTCACCCACTTGCCGGCGTTCCTGATGGTCTTGCTTAGCTTCAGCGTTTTGGCATCCACCACCCAAATAACGCCCGGATCGCCCACGCCGCCCACGTAAAGCTTCCCTTCGTGCCAGAAAATTTCACGCGCACCGTAAGGCGAGCCGTCTTTGCCCTTCTCGCTGAATGCCAGACGTTTCAGCACTTTGCCGCTCTCTGCATCCACCTTAGAAATAGTACCGTCGAGCGAGTTAGTGGTGTAGAACACGCTGCCGTCCGGCTCGACCGCCATACCAAAGTTTTTCAGATCGGTGTGGGTTTCACCGGTGGTTGCCAGCGTGGCGGGATCCAGACGATACAGAATGCCGCCGTTAACGTTTTTAAAAGATTGCGCGCTGGCGACGTAAAGCGCTTTCGGCGTCCAGGCCATTTCATACAGTCCATCGCCCAGCGCGCGCTCGACAGGCTGCGCTTGCGCTTTGGCCGTTGCGGCAGAATTAACGGGCGCTTCTGGTTTTTTTGCCGGGGTCTGACAGGCGGCCAGACTGAATGCAGCAACGACCGCAAGGGCTGCTTTACGCGGGCTAAAAGATTTCATGCAGGACTCCATCAATGGATAAACGGCCTGATAGCCGATAAAAAGAATGAGAAGCATACGCATTAGCAAAGGAGATGTAAATCTGCGCCATGCGTCAGACGGGATGAAGCGGCACGGCTAATGAGTTTTCCCTGTAAAAATAACAAGTTGTTACACTTTGCCGACAGGTTGTTTAGAGACTACTTAAAAGCAAATACTTATCATTAACATTCTCACTGCGATCTCCCCGCTGCGTGGCGCAGCCGGAGCGCCGTGAACGCACGTCCCACCGGACAATAAAAAGCAGTGGCCTATTGTGAGAATTTTATGTCTTTAAACCTCAGGGGAAACGGTGCGCGAGCGCCGGTATTTACCGTCTCGTTGCTGGCGCTGGCTATCCACGCCCTGCTCACTCCGGCGCTGGCCGAAGAATCTGCTATGGTCGTTAACGCGGCTTCTGACGACGGCAGCGCCAGCGAACAGCAGGATTACAGCGTTAAAACCACGCGCGCCGGCACAAAAATGCTGATGACGCCGCGCGACGTGCCGCAGTCGCTCAGCGTGGTAACGAAGCAGCGTATGGCGGATCAAAATTTGCAGTCGGTCGGCGACGTACTGGATAACACCACCGGCATCGCCAGCGAGGTTATCGATAGCGAACGCTCCGCTTATTTTTCACGCGGCTTCCAGATCACTAATTTTACCTACGACGATATTCCGACCTCCGTCAGCGATACCTGGAACTTTGGCGATGCGGCGGAAGATACCGCCATCTATGAGCGTATTGAAGTGGTGCGCGGCGCGACTGGCCTGATGACGGGCGCAGGCAGCCCTGCCGCTTCGGTTAATATGGTGCGCAAACATGCCGACAGCAAAACCTTTACCGGCAACGTGTCGGCCAGCTACGGCAGCTGGAACAAGCAGCGCTACGTGGTTGACGCTTCCGGCCCGCTGAGCGAATCCGGCAACGTGCGTGGCCGCGTGGTGGCGGGCTATCAGGATGGCGACAGCTGGCTGGATCGCTACCATAAAACTAAAAAATTTATCTACGGGGTTATCGATGCCGATGTGACCGACAGCACCACGGTTTCGCTCGGCTATGACTATCAGCAGACCCATACCGGCAATCCAACCTGGGGCGGCCTGCCGACCTGGTATAGCAACGGCACGCGCACGCATTACGATCGCAGCACCAGTACGGCGGCGGACTGGACGCGCTATAGCGTAGACTCGCGCAAAGTGTTCGCTAATCTCAGCCATCAGTTCGACAACGGCTGGATCTTCCGCGCCGACGGCACCCATGCGGAAGAAACCTTTAACGACAAGCTGCTTTATTTGCAGCAGTGGCCGGATGAACAAACGGGCGAAGGCACGACTGGCTTCGGCAGCAAGGACAGAGGCAAGCGCAAGCTGGATGCTTTCGATACCTATGCCAGCGGCCCGTTCAGGCTGTTTGGCCGCCAGCACGAGCTGGTGGTGGGCGGAAGCTACAGCCGTCAGCATAATGCGACCTACAGCGCCGACGGCCCTTACGACGAAGGCCAGATCGGCAGCTTCCACGACGGCTGGAACGGCGATGCGAACGAGCCTGCCTGGGGCGACTGGTATCAGAACGCGGACGATATGGTCAGGCAGAAAGCGCTGTACAGCGCCGCCCGCTTCTCGCTGGCCGATCCGCTGTCGCTGATTGTCGGCGCGCGCTATACCCAGTGGAGCACCACCGGCAGCAGCGGCGATGTGAAAAAGAACAACATCACGCCGTACGGCGGGCTGGTGTATGACATTAATGATACCTGGTCAGCCTATGCCAGCTATACCTCGATCTTCCAGCCGCAAACGTATCGCAGCAAAGACGGCGGCTATCTTTCGCCTGTGACCGGTAAAAATTACGAAGCGGGCCTGAAATCCGCCTGGGACGATGGTCGCCTGACCGCCACTTTTGCCCTGTTCCGTATTGAACAGGAGAACGCTGCCGAAGCGGATGGCGACAATTATGTGAACGGCTCCAGCGAACAGGCTTATGTTGCGACCAAAGGCGCAGTGAGCAGAGGCGCGGAATTCGAGCTGAACGGCGCGGTAACGGATAATCTGCAAATGACGTTCGGCGCGACGCGCTTTGTCGCGACGGACTCCACCGGGCGCTACAACAGCCAGATGCCGCAAACCCAGCTGAAGCTGTTTACCCGCTACCGTTTGCCGATGCTGCAGCAGCTGACCGTCGGCGGCGGCGTAAACTGGCAGAACCGCACTTTCCAGGACGCAACCGGCCCGGACGGCGAAACCAAACGGCTTTATCAGGGCAGCTATCCGCTGGCTAACCTGTTTGCCCGCTACCAGGTAACGAAGCAGCTGGCCGTGCAGGCCAACGTCAATAATCTGTTTGATCGCACCGAGTATACCTGGCTAAGCGACTCCGCCGTTTACGGCCAGCCGCGCAACTATGAGGTTAATCTCTCTTATACGTTCTGATTTTTTGGCATATACCCGGCGCGAAGCCGGGTTTTCATAATATGCCCCACAAATTGTGGCGCTGTCCGGCCCTCACCCTTTTTCGACCAGCTCAAAGGTGGCCGTAAAGGAGGATCTGTTTAGCGGCAGCTTCTCAATGCTGTCCAACTGTCCCAGCGTCACAAGCCCGGCGGCATAGCCAGAATCCTTGTAGAAGATAGCCAGATTGCCCCAGGGCGCATAAAAAGCGATATCGCCTTTTAAGGCACGGGTGCCCTCAGGCGATCCCTCTACTGAGAGTTTTGCAGGAAGATCGCTGATTTTTTCAGTCGCTGCGTAGTCGTTTAATTCCAGCGTTAGCGGCAGCATAGCCGCAAAATCCCTGGCCGCCTCGCTGTCATTCAGCGAGGCCAACAGAATAACGTTATCAATAACCATATTTATTTTCATGTTTTTCTCCCTGAGCGCGCACGCAGCCTCAGATAGCGAAGGATCAGCCGTTCCCGACTAACGTGTAGCGGTTTTTAAAGGGAACTAGTTTTAGCAGAGGCGCCAGGAAGGTTGAATGACTGTTTTAAGCATGCAGTAATGAGGATCGTTCATTAATGACCATCGAGTATAAAGAGAAAGATCCCCGCATTGATTTACCGGCAAAAAAATAGCTCCCGCAGGAGCTATCTTTATCTGTGCCGCATCAGAACTTATAGCTGGCCGTTAATGAGAAATTACGCGGTTCGCCGTAAACGATATATTGGTTCACGCTGGTGTCATATTCTTTATCAAACAGGTTATTGATATTGGCCTGTAGCGTCAGCTGCTTAGTCACCTCATAGCGGCTGAACAGGTTCACCAGCGCATAGCTGCCCTGCTCCGCGTGCCAGGTGCCGTTGCCTTCCGGCGCGGGCACATCCTGCCAGACGTGCGTCTGCCAGTTTACGCCGCCGCCGACCGTCAGCGCCTGGAGCGACGGCAGACGATAGCTGGTGAACAGCTTCAGCGACGTGCGCGGCAGCTGAGGGTTAACCGCTTCGTCTTCGCTGTCTTCCGCTACATAACGGGTACCGCCCACGGTCATTTGCCAGTTATCGGTCAGCGCGCCGTTCACTTCAAATTCAATCCCGCGGCTCACGGTGCCCGATTTGCCTACGTAGGCGGTATCGGTCGATCCGGCAATGATCTGTCCGGTGCTCTGGGCTACGTTGTCCTGTTCGATGCGGAACACCGACAGCGAGGTCGTGAGGCGGCTGTTCATCCAGTCAGACTTCAGGCCTGCCTCGTAGTTTTTACCAACCACCGGCGACAGGTAGCTGCCGTTGATATCACGATAGGTCTGCGGCTGGAATACCGAGGTATAGCTGCCGTAGGCTGACCAGTTTTCGTTGATGTCATACACCAGGCCGCCGTACGGCGTGATATTGTTTTTCTCCATATCCTGGGTCAGCGTATTGGTGCTCCAGCGCGTATAGCGCGCGCCGAGGATCAAATGCAGCGGATCGGCCAGGGTAATACGGGTTGCCATATAGGCGGATTTCTGACGCGTCACGTCTTCCTGCGCGAGCGTTCGCTCGCTCCATTCTGTTTCCGGGTATTGGCCGTTATAACTGTTGAAATCGCCCAGCATCTCTGAGGAAATGTTGTCAAAAGCGCTGTAATAAGTGTTCTTCTGCTTGCTGTAGCTGACGCCCGCCATCAGCTCGTGCTGGCGACCAAACAGCTCATAAGGGCCGCTGGCGAAGGTATCGACCGAGTCGACCTTGCGTTTACCGGTGTTATAACCGGTGCCGCCTACGACCGGGTAATCCGCATAGGAAGAGACGCCCGCGCCGGTGTTCTTATCGAAGAAACCGTCGATATAGAGCTGACGGCTGTCAAGGAAGGTTTCGTTATGGGTGCCGTTTAGCGTCAGCATCCAGCCATTGTCAAAACGCTGCTTCAGGTTAACAAAAACCTTTTTGCTTTCTTTATCGTTATAGGCCCACTCTGGCGCCGTGTTATAGCCGCGACGATAGTCGGTGGGCGATCCATCGCTATGCCAGCGAGGCACGCCGCTCCAGGTTGGGCTGTCCGCGTTGGTTTGCTGGTATTCATAGCCAACGGAAAGCGTGGTGTAATCGGTCAGATCGGCATCCACCACGCCGTAGATAAATTTCTTTTCGGCGCCGTAGCGCTCAACGAAGCTGTTGTTGTCCTGATAACCGGCAACTACACGGCCTCGTACGTTGCCGGATTCGCTCAGCGGCGAAGAGAGATCGGCTACGTAACGCTGCTTGTCCCAGCTGCCGTAAGTGGCGGAAAGCTCGCCCGTCGCGGTTTTGCTGTCCGCATGTTTGCGCACCATATTGACCGCGGCGGAAGGGTTGCCCGCGCCGGTCATCAGGCCGGTTGCGCCACGTACGACTTCGATACGCTCGTACAGTGCCGTATCAGACTGGGCGTCGCCCAGATTCCAGCGCCCTTCAAATACGGTCGGGATGCCATCGACCATATAGTTGTCAATCAGGAAGCCACGCGAGTAATAGGTGCGGCGATCCATATCCGCTACGGACTGCATCACGCCCGTTGTATTGTTCAACACATCGCCCAGCGATTGCAGCTGCTGATCTTCCATGCGCTGCTTGCTGATAATACTGACTGACTGGGGAATATCGCGCGCAATCATCGGCATTTTGGTGCCCGAAGAGGTGACGGGAACGCTGTAATCGGTAGCGGAGGTATCGGTGACATTATCTGACGCGGCGCTCACCGTAAGCGTTTGTTCTGCGGTTTCCGCCGCTGCTGCTGCCTGAGGCATCTGTAACGCCACGGCGACCAGCGCGGCGACGATGGAGTAAGAAGTGGCTACGCCGCCGTGCCGGCGGATTTCCCTGTTAATGTGCTGAGCAAAAAACATCACTACCTCGATCTTGTCATTAACGGCCTGAGCCGTTTAGCCACTGTGATTTTTGTTTTATGGAACGCTTTTACCGACGCTGCTACCCCGGCGATCGCCGAATGATACGGCCATCTACAAATGCGAATGAGAACTATAATTTTTTTTATTTCTTATGTAAAAGACTATTAATGAACTTTTCAGGATTTTGTAAGACGTAAGCCATGACGGGTAAACCGGCTACATAAGGGCATTCTGAAAAGGTTTACAACGGCGCTTTTTAGCCGTTAACATAGCGCCCAGACAGCCGGGCCAGCTCGGTTGCGTAAGCGTTAACGTCAACCAACGCATAATCAGCGGGCCGCGCCTGCTCTTTTTGCGATGTCGATAATGTCCCCAATTTTTACCCGTTCCGGTTTTTTCCTTACTGTTTTACTGCTTACCGCAGCCTGTTTGCGCGCCCCCCTGACGTCGATTGGCCCGGTGCTGGAAGATATTCGCCTGACCTTTAGCCTGACGGCTACCGACGCTGGCCTGCTTAATTTTATTCCGCTGATGATGTTTGCCCTGCTCGCGCCACCTGCAGCGTGGTCAGGCAATCGCTTTGGACTGGAGAAAACGCTGTGGCTCGCGGTCTGGCTGATCTTATCCGGTTCCGCTCTGCGCATTGCCGGCAGCAGCGCTGCGCTATGGCTGGGCACGGCGATCCTGAGCGGTGGTATTGCCGCCGCCAACGTGCTGCTGCCGCCGCTGATTAAGCGTGATTTCGCCCGGCATTCCGCCCGCTATATCGGTCTTTATGCCTGTGTCATGTCGATTACCGCCAGCCTGGCTTCCGGTATCGCGGTGCCGCTGGCATCGTTAACGAATGCGGGCTGGTTTTTTTCGCTGGCCGTCTGGCTGATCCCGGCGGCCATCGCGCTGGCGGCCTGGCTACCGCTGCTGAAACGCGCCCGGCAACGACAAACGACGCGCACACCGCTGGCGGTTTCTACGCTGCGCTCGCCGTGGCGTGCCGCATTAGGCTGGCAGGTTTCGCTGTTTATGGGATTGCAGTCGCTGGCCTTTTACACGCTGATTGCGTGGTTTACGCCCTGGGCTGAGGCGCAAGGATTCAGCCAGTTTGCCGCCGGCTGGCTGCTGTTTCTCTATCAGATTGTGGCAATCGTCGCCAATCTTGCCTGTATGCGGGCGCTGAAACGCCTGGCCGATCAGCGCGCTATCGCCCTGCTGGCTTCGCTGGCAATTTTTACCGGGCTGTGCGGCCTTTATCTGTTCCCTGCCCTGGCCGTGTTTTGGTTGATTATTGCCGGACTGGGCGCGGGCGCCTCTTTGGTGATAAGCCTTTCTCTGTTTGGTCTGCGTTCGGGCGATCATCATCAGGCTTCGCGCTTATCAGGCATGGCACAATGCGTAGGTTACGGTCTGGCCGCGCTGGGCCCGCTGGTTTTCGGCGTGCTGCACGAGCATTTTGACAGCTGGTCGGCCCCGCTGCTGTTTATGATTGCGTTAAGCCTGTTACAGGTGGCGATTGCGCCGCTGGCGGGAAGAAATAAGGTGATAGGTTAAGCCATTTGCCGCTTCGTTCCTGATTCGAAGCGGCACTTTACCCGCAAAAAATGCCTTTCTTACTGATAGTCTGTATCTGATTTAGCTGCGTTTTAGCCTGTATGAATGCGTGTTATTTCTGGAGTTTAGGTATGGAATTATTATCACTACCTTTAGTATGATGTAACTAAAGTGCGATCATGACTCCCGTTAGCCGGTTTTTATCCATCACGATTATCGGAAAACTGAGATCTTGCCTGCTCAGGCGCGTCAGGTCTTTGTCTGCGCCGGTTAAAAAATGCGATAAGGCACATTTTAAGAAGAGACCTGACTGTTTTCAGACGCGGCCAGGCGCTAAAATAGCGCCTTAAAAGCCGTAGAGGATAGTGAGGTATAATGATCTGTCGTTTCACCCTGGCCGTAGCGATGGCCGCCATAACCCTGACCGGCTGCACCAGCCACAAGAAAGATGAACCGGCCACAACATCGATAACGGCATCGGCTAAAGATTTCTTTAAAGGCCCGGCCGTGGTTTCGGCCGAAGATTTCTCCACGGGGCCAACTCAGGTTGACGTTTCCCACGTGACCAGCCGTACCGATGACGGCTCTGCCGTTTATGTCACAGTGGACGGTAAAGATGCCGGCGCGCTGATCCGCGGTCAGAGCCTGCAACTGCATTTGCCCGCAGGCGAGCACCAGGTTGGCGGCTATGTCCCTACCCTGCTCGGCTTTGGGCGTGTCACTATCCCGGCGGTAAAAGTGACCACCACGCCGGAAAAAGTAAAAAAGGTAGCCTACTCCACCGGCCTGAAGACCCCTGCTTTTACTGAAACGGACGCAGGCCAGGGCTAAGTACACATCATGGTTGTATCCGGCCAGGGCAGGCTAAAAAAAACGGCGACCGCAGGGTCGCCGTTCAGCATATCAGCAGCTAAAAGACCGCATCAGAAATCCGCTTTCAGCACCACACGATAGTTCGCCTTACCGGCGCGCACGTGATCCAGCGCTTCATTGATTTTTGACATCGGGAAATACTCCACGCGCGGCGCGATATCGCGGCGTGACGCCAGCTTCAGCAGCGAGCGCAGCTGGCCCGGAGAACCGGTAGACGAGCCGGTCAACGCTTTATCGCCCATAATTAGCTGGAAAGCGGAGACTTCAAACGGTTTCAGCACGGCGCCCACGGTGTGGAATTTGCCCTGCGGCGCCAGCGCGTCGAAGTAAGGTTTCCAGTCCAGATCCACTGCTACAGTGCTGATAATCAGATCGAAACGGCCCGCCTGGCTTTTCAGCGCTTCCGGATCGCGGCTGTTGATGACCTCGTCAGCGCCCATTTCCAGGATGGACTGCTTTTTATCTGGCGTGGAGCTGAACGCCACCACTTCCGCGCCCATCGCGCGCAGGATCTTGATAGCGATATGGCCCAGGCCACCAATGCCGATGACGCCCACGCGGCTGGTCGCCGTGACGTTGCTCATCAGCAGCGGTTTAAAGACGGTGATGCCGCCGCACAGCAGCGGGCCAGCGGTCGCCGCGTCCAGGTTTTCCGGCAGCGGAATAACCCATTGCCAGTCGGCGCGAAGCTTCTCGGCAAAGCCGCCGTTGTTCAGAATGGTAGGGATTGAACCCTGCTCGCAGTTAACCTGCTCGCCATTGATACAGGCGTCGCAGTGCTGACAGCTTTTCGCCGTCCAGCCAATGCCCACGCGCTGGCCAACGGAAAGCCCTTTGGACTTCGCTGCTTCGCCCATGGCGGACACGCGACCAATCACTTCATGGCCGGCAATAGTCGGATAGCGTGAGATGCCCCACTCGTTATCGATCATTGAGAGATCGGAATGGCAGACGCCGCAATATTCCACTTCGACTTCCACTTCCTCGGCGCTCAGCTCCGGCGCATCATACTCATACAGCTCCAGGGCCTTACCGGCTTCCATCGCTGCATAGCTTTTGATTTTCATGCTCTCTTCCTCTGTTTCGTTAACGGACTGAGTTTAGCAAAGCTCGCCGGATGGTCAGGGAGCGAAACGAGTCATTAGCGGCAGGGAGTGTATCAGGATGTAAAAATTGACGATCTGCGCCGCAATATGTCCACTATTGCGGCAGCCCGCCGGAAGATGAAGCCGCTATTTGGTCAGATGCTGCGTCACGTTGCCGATGGCATCCACCACCTGCTCGGAGTTGTTCTGAATATTTACGATAACGTCGCCCGCTTCTTTTACCAGCGCCACGCCGCTGTCGGCCCGCGCCAGGTTTGCGGTAATATTTTTTTGCGCCAGCTGTGCCAGCTGCTGGTTACGATCGACCACGCTCGCGATCTCCTGGCTGGCGCTATTGATATTGGCCGCCAGGCTGCGCACCTCGTTAGCCACGACCGCAAAGCTGCGTCCATGCGTGCCCGCTCTGGCCGCTTCAACGGCGGCGTTTAACGCCAGCAGGTTGGTCTGATTGGCAATAGAACGGATCGTTTCCACTATCTCGCCAATTTGCGCGGACTGGGAGCTAAGGCCGTTGATGTCTCCTGAGACTTTATGCATCTCGCTGGCGACTTCGTTCATGCGCGCCACGCTGTTTTCAATCACGCTGACGCCGAGCCGCGTGTTTTGACTGGTTTCCACCGCCGCTTTATACGCGTGATCGACCGCTTCGCGCTCCTGCTGGTTTTTCTCTACCTGTGCCGTTACGTCGGTAGCGAATTTGACAACCTCATAAAGCTCGTTGTTAGCATCGAAAATCGGGTTATAGGTGGCGCGTAGCCAAATCGTTTCGCCCTTGCTGTTAACGCGGGGGAATTGCCCGGCGACAAAGTCGCCCTTTTGCAGCTTGTGCCAGAACTCGCTGTATTCACGGCTGTTATACACTTCCGGCGCGCAAAACATGCGGTGATGACGCCCGATAATTTGCTCATGGCTATAGCCGGTGGTTTTTAAAAAGTTCTGGTTGGCGCGTAATACTTCACCCTTCAGGTTAAAAGCAATCACCGCCATTGAGCGGCTGATAGCAGTCGTCATCGCCCGCTGCTCCTGCGCATCCTGAATATGGCGAGTAATATCGGAGGCTAGCTTAACGATTTTAATCACCCGGCCGTGGCGATCCTGTACCGGCACATAGTTAGCTTCAAGCCAGATCGGGCGCTGATGTTTTGCCAGCCGCAGGAACTTATCACTGAAGCTTTCGCCACGCGCAAGGCGCTGCCAGAACTGACCATATTCCGGCGAGTGGATCAGCTCGTCGGTACAGAAGAGCCGATGATGCTTGCCAACGATTTCGCTCAGTTTGTAGCCCATTGTCTCTAAAAAAAGTGCATTTGCCGTCAGGATATGACCCTGTGGCGTAAATTCGATCATGGCGATGGCGTTGTTCAGCGAGCTGAGCGTTGCGCGTAAATGGCTGGCGTTGGATTTCAGCCAGGATAATATCCCCGATTTGGTAGAGCCGATCATGTTGTAACCTTTTGTCATATTTATGGTATTCGTCACAAAATCGTTATCGGCACTTTGGGTAAAAAATTAACCTCGGCCGCGCCTGTTATTGCGATAGGCGCTGCTTTTTCCAGCTATTTTCCTTAAAAATTAACCTGTTCCTGACTTTTTTTTGCGTCATGAGCTGAGTAAAACACGCTTTACCCTCTTATTTCTGCATTTGATTTAAGTCCACTCGACTACAGTAAATAGAAATTTGGATTAAAACTTATTGAATCCTGACTAAAAAAGGTCTTTGCGTGGCTAAACTATTTTTACGCAGCGGAAGCCTGGACGCGGTTCTGCCTCTTGGCGAAAACGGTCAGCCCGTTTATTTATCAGCCCTGCAGCTGCGCGAGACGCTGCGCCTGCGGAAACAGCAGCAGATAGCTGACTGCCTGGCTATCCCTCAACCCAACGATGCCGGTGACCGTCTGGACTGGTATTCGCCCATTTCCGGCAAAGTTATCTCCTGGGCTGCGGCCAGCGACAGCGCACGCGCGCACGCGTTAAATCAGCTGGTTGCCTGTCAGCAAACGGTGGCCGACCTGTGCCAGCGTGCGCTGCAGTCGGATAAAAACAGTCAGAAACTTTTTGGCGCGCTGCTGGCTAAAGCGATTCAGTTTCCCGATCAAAACTTTGTCTATCTGGTCGGCGGCAAACCCGTTCTGACCTTCTGGGGATTTGTCAGCCTTGAGAAAAAAGGCCAGCTGGATCCGCTGGATTGTCTGCGCGCCGTCGAAGAAGAAGTGCCGTTGACGCTGTCGAAAATGACGGCGGCCGCGCCGGTGGTTGCCGTCGCGCCTGCGGTAAGCGCGCCGCCTGTCGCTGCCGCCGTCGCGCCTGTCGTTACGCCTGTCGTTACACCTGCCATTGCGGCTTATCAGACCTCCGCCGAGCCGGAAAATGCGCCTGAGCCGCCGCCCGCTGCATCAGCGCCCGTTAAACCCGAGCCTGTGAAAAATACGGCTAAGCAAAACCTGCTGCGCTATGGCTGGATACTGCCTGCTGCCGCGCTGCTGGTTGTGTTTGGCGTGCAGATGAAAAACTATTTTTCCGCCATGCGTCAGGAAGTGACAGCGTCACAAGCCGCGAACGTAAATGAGCCGAAACCTGCGGTTGCGCCCGAGAAAACCGCTGCTGATATCAAGCAATCTGCTGCCGAACCGGCTAAACAAACCGCTGAGACGAAGCCGGCTGCCGATGCGGCTAAACAACCTGCCGAAACGCAGCCTGCTGCTGATGCGGTTAAGCAGTCTGCCGTTGCGCTGCCGGTAGCACCCGCCAGCGTCGCGGCCGTTACGGTGACGCCGGCGCAGTCCGCTGCTGAGACCACGCCAGCCCCGGTTGAACAGCCGCCTGCCGTGCCTGCGGGTAAAGATGATTTAGTGCTGCCTGCGGACGCGGTCAAGCTAGGCTCTACCCGTTTCCTTAACGGCAACTGGCGCGTGATTGTCGGCATTAAAACCCCGCTCACCGGCAAGCCGCCCGTGCTGCGCTATCAGCTGCGCAACGGCAAAGGCCAGGCGCAGATGACCCAGGGCGACGGCACGGTTTGTCGCGTGGAGGTCTACGCGGGCGTGATGAAATCCGGCAACCTGGTAATTAATAGCCGCACCCGAGCAAAATGCAGCGACGGTTCGCGCTACCACATGCCCGAGCTGACCTGCGTACAGGGCGCCGAAGGCACCGCCGCCGCCTGTAGCGGCCAATATGATGCCGATACCGTATTACCGATGACGATGAAGCGCGAGAGTAAATAATGATGCTGGCGACCGCAGATTTTAAACCGAACATGACGCTGATTCAGAACAGCGGCATCCAGTTCCTGGATTTTGCCCTGACGCCGGATCCGGAAAACGATTTGCCGGGCAAATTTGTCCGCCAGACGGCCAACGGCCCGCTGCTGCGTCTGAACTTTAACGCGCAGAGCGGCAAATATTTGCTGCCGATCGCGGTGGGCGGCATGCCGGAAGTGGTGAAGCCCGAGTTTAGTTTCCCGCTGGCGCAGTCGCTGGCGCTGCTGGACGGCGTGTGGCTGCCGCTACCCTTCTTTCGCTTTAATCCGCCCCGCACTTTTATCGGCGGGCCTGATAACTGGGCGCGCGTGCAGATTGTCGCGCTGGATAAGCCCGATCAAAACGGCAAGACGCATCGCATTTGCCTGGCTTTCGAAACCCGCACCTGGCAGGAAGGCGAAGACGAGTCGCTGGCGCTGGTGGAGAGCGACGTCAAAAACGGCGTCAGCTTCGCGCTGGCTTATCGCAGCAACGAGCTGGGCGAGTTTCTGGATCATACCTGGATCGACGGCTGGCTGCGCGAGGTCTTCAGCCAGCAGGCCGCCGCCGTCGAGCAGCGTCCGCAGGTTAATATCCGCACAGCGCTGCGCGAATTCGAATACCAGGCCCATTACCTGAATATTCTGCATATGCTCGGCCACCAGCTGGCGATGCCGGAGCTGAAGATCAGCGCCGCCACGCTACAGGAGCCGGCCATCCCGGTCGATTTGATCCTGGACGTTGGCAACTCGCATACCTGCGGCATTATGGTGGAAGATCACGTTGACGATCATCACGGCCTCAAGCACACCTATGAGCTGCATCTGCGGGATCTGGGCACGCCGCACCGCGTCTATAACGAGCTGTTCGAGAGCCGCGTTGAATTTGCCCAGGCCAGCTTTGGCAAGCAGAACTTCTCGATGGAAAGCGGACGCGATGACGCCTTTATCTGGCCTTCGATTACCCGCGTAGGCCGCGAGGCGAGCAACCTGGCGCTGCAGCGTTTAGGCACGGAAGGCGCAACCGGCATTTCCAGCCCGCGCCGCTATCTTTGGGATGAGGATGCCTACACGCCAGGCTGGCGCTTCAGCCGCACGCCGGGCAACGCCGCGCTGGAGCCGCTGGCAACCGCCGCGCCGCTGACTAATCTGGTTAATGACGAAGGCGAGCCGCTGTTCAGCCAGCCGCTGGAGGAGCGCCTGCCGGTCTTTACGCCGCAGTACAGCCGTAGTTCCGTAATGACGTTTATGCTTGGCGAACTGCTGGCGCAGGCGCTGCTGCAAATGAACAGCGCGCTGCAGCGCCAGAAGATGCTGCACAGCAGCGCGCCGCGCCAGCTGCGTAATATTATCCTGACGCTGCCTTCCGCTATGCCTAAACCGGAGCGCGAGATTTTCCGTCGTCGGATGCAGGAAGCGATCGCGCTGATCTGGAAAGCGATGGGCTGGCATCCGGCGGATGACGACTTTACCAGCGCCAAAGACAAGGCAAAAAGCAGCGTGCCGGTGCCGGAAGTCCAGATGGAATGGGACGAAGCGACCTGCGGCCAGATGGTTTATCTCTATAACGAAACGCAGGTGAACTTCGGCGGTCGCGCCGAGGCGTTCTTTGTCAGCATGGCGCGCCCCGATCGCGTTCGCGCGCCCGACGAGCCGGTGGGCAAAACGCTGCGTATCGCCTCCATTGATATCGGCGGCGGCACCACCGATCTGGCGATCACCCAGTATCGCCTGGATGACGGCGTCGGCAACAACGTGAAGATTATGCCGCGCCTGCTGTTCCGTGAAGGCTTTAAGCAGGCCGGCGACGACATTCTGCTGGATGTGATCCAGCTTTACGTGCTGCCCGCCTTGCAGCACGCGTTCAAAGAAGCCGGTATGGTGAACCCGGAAGGCGTAATGACGCGGCTTTTCGGCCATGAAGGTCGTCTGGACGGACATTCCACGCTGCGTCAGCAGGTTACGCTGCAAATTTTCATTCCGGTAGGCCAGGCGATTCTGGAAGCCTATGAAAAATTCGATCCGCTGGAGCTGAACGCCGAGCTGGATGCCCGCTTTGGCGAGCTGCTGGCCCAGGCGCCGACGCAAAAGCTGCTCGACTATATCAACCGCGAGATCCAGCGCGAGCTGCCGAACGAGGCGGAAGCTTTCGATCTGCTGCGTGTCCCGCTGGTGGTCAGGCTGAGCAAACTTCATGCGGAGTTCCTGTCGCCGCGTATGAATATTACCCAGAGCCTGCGCTCGATGTCGGAAGTGGTCGCCGTGTATGACTGCGACGTGCTGCTGCTGACGGGTCGCCCTTCGCGCTTCCCTGGCGTGCAGGCGCTGTTCCGCCATCTCCAGCCGCTGCCGGTCAGCCGTATTCTGTCGCTGGACGGCTACCACACCAACGACTGGTATCCCTTTAACAAACAGGGCCGGATTGAGAACCCGAAATCCACGGCGGCGGTCGGCGCTATGCTGTGCCTGCTGTCGCTGGATTTAAGGCTGGCGAACTTCTGGTTTAAGGCAGGTGATTTTCAGCCGTACTCCACTATTCGCTATCTGGGCATGCTGGACGGTAACGGCAGCCTGAGCGCCGAGAACGTCTGGTATGCCGATATCGATCTGGATGACGATAATTTCCGGCTCGACCCACGCGAGCGTTTTCAGGTTCGCGGCGCGCTGACGCTGGGATTCCGGCAGCTGGATAACGATCGCTGGCCCGCTTCGCCGCTTTACACCCTGTCGATCGCCGATCCGCAGCTGGCCCGCAGCGTGGCAGGCGACAAGGTGCTGAAGATCAAGCTGGCGGTGGCGGAAACCAAAGGCGAATTCGGCCCGGAAAGATTTGCTATTGCCGAGGCAACGCTGGACGACGGCAGCCGCGTGCCGCTGGAACATCTGCGGCTCAGGCTGAATACGCTGGCCAGCAGCGGCTCAGGATTAACCCATTACTGGATTGACAGTGGGAGCGTATATAAAAAATGAAAGCGTTGACGCCTAAGCCATCGGGGCAGTTCGGCAAAAAACTGGAAAACGTGACCAAGGGTATCGATCGCGCGCTGATTTGGCTGGAAAGCGCCCGTACCACCGCCCCACGTCTTAATATGGAAGCGGATCGCCTTGGCGTCCGGCTGCGGCATCAGCATAACAAGGCAACCCGGCTGAATGAGGCCGCGAGCAACGAGTGCGCGGTCGGCTTTTTCGGCCTGGCGCAGGCGGGCAAAGCCTGGCTGATCGCCGCGCTGGCCGCCAGTGAAAAAGGCCGGATGGAGCTGGCGCTGGGCAATACCACCTTTGACTATGCGCAGCTTAATCCGCAGCAGCAGAGCGCCACCATGGTGATGCGCTTCAGCGGCCGGCAGACCAGCACCGATAACGAATGGCCGGTGCAGCTGTCGCTGATGAGCGAAGAAGAGATCGCCGGCGTGCTGGCGCAAATCTGGGCCAAACGCAGCGGCAGCGAAACCATCGCGCTGGATGAGCAGCAGATTGCCGAGCGCATGAAAAGCGTCGCCGTTTATCGCCAGGCGCAGAGCGTGGAAGGCATGAGCAGCAATAACGTGGTGGCGCTGTGGCACCGTCTGAACGCCGCCCAGATTTGCCGCAGCAAGGCGCTGGAAAGTCATTTCTGGCCGCAGGCCGTGGAGCTGGCGCCGATGCTGGGCGTGGACGATCGCGCCCGCCTCTTTTCCCTGCTGTGGAATGAAGACCGCGATCTTTCCGCGCTTTATCGCCAGCTGGCGCACGTGCTGCATCATCTTTCCGGCGCGCGACGCGTGCTGGCGCCCATCAGCACGGTGGACGATCCCGGCCTGAGCGTATTAAACAGCAGCGGCCTGCGCTATTTTAACGCCTCATCGGATCGCGTTATTCAGGTAGTGCCGCAGCATAACGGCCGCAGCCTGAGGCCGGTTAACCTGGCGCTGGGCGAGCTGAACCTGCTGAGCCGCGAAGTGCTGCTGCCGTTCTACAGCGCGCCGCGTGAAAACCTGTTTGAACAGGTCGATCTGCTGGACTTTCCCGGTTTTGAAGAACCGTCAGTTCTGCCGGATGACAGCGCGCACGAACTGGCGCTGGCCTTTACCACCGCCAAGCGTCCTTTCCTGTTAACCCGCGCCGCAGAACGGCAGGATGTCGACTTGCTGATGGTCTGTAACGCTTCCAGCCAGCGCGCGGATACCCGCATCGTGGGCCGTGTGCTGGACAACTGGGTGAAGCAGACCCAGGGCCAGCCGCACAGCGGCCGCAAACCTGCGCTAATCTGGGCGCTGACGCCTTTTGACCAGCGTATTACGCACGGTCAGAACCACGACGCCGCCGTACAGCGCTACGTGGGCAATCCCGGCGATGCCTGGGGCACCATGCTGACGATGGACGATAAGGGCGTGAAGCGGATGGCGGGCTGGCTGACCAGCGAAGTCAGCCGCGAAAACAAAATGACGCGCTTGCAGGAACAGCTCAGCGAGATCCGTCGCGAGCTGAGCGATAACCTGCTGGGCCGCTGGTATCTGGCGGCGGAAAAAGAGGAGCCGGAGGCCCGCCTGCGCGTTGCCGAAACGCTGCTGAAGGCGTTGCAAGCCAGAACCGGCGTGCACGGCGAGCTGCTGGAGCGGCTGCTGCCGACGCGCGAAACGCTGCGTCACCTGTTTATGCAGCAGCAACACCCCGCCGAGCGCCGCAGCAACGAAGAGTATGCCCTGACGGAAGAGGATCCCTTCGGCATTGGGATGAGTATCGATCTGTTGAGCAACGATCCTTTACCGCTGCCGCTGGATGCGCAGCAAACGGGCGAGGAGAGCGAAGCGGAAAATGGCTTTGCGCAACAGGTCTACCGTTACTGGATCAACCTGCTGGGACAGCTGCCCGAACAGGACGCGCTGCTGGAGCTGCTGGGCGTGACGCGCCCCACGCTGGAGATGCTGACTGAAGAGCTGACCACGGCCAGTATTCGTCTGGATATTGAAGGCGCGCTGGTGAAAATCCTGACGGATAAAGATGCGGCGAATACCCCGGCCGAGATGCTGGCCGATCGCCAGGTCTCCCGCGCGCTGAGCGTGCTGGGCGATTTCGTCGCCTGGCTCGGCTTCCAGCATCTGCCAGAGTCGGCGCGCCCCGACAGTAAAATCAATCGTGGCCAGAAGATCTTCGCCCGTCCGGAAACCCAGGCCGCCAGCCTGGGGCCGGGCCAGCGGCTGACAAAGCTGGCGCTGAAGCCTAATAACCATGCCGCCTACTATATCTATGACTGGCTGGTGGGGCTGAATGAAACCATTCTGCTGAACGCCGGTTATTCCGCCGCTCGGGAGATTGACGGCGAGCACCGCGCGCAGCTGGCTGAGATTTTGAAGCAGACAGGTAAGTAGCAGGCACGGGAGAAAGCCGTTGCAGGATGGCGGCGGTTTAGTTGAACCGCTGGTTACTTTCAATAAAGGTAAAAAACGCAGAGTACCCTTCCCATGTGCTCTGCGTTGCCATTTAACAGCAGCCCGAAATGAATACTTTTCAGGCTGCCTGACTCAGACCTGGGTTAGATCTCTGTCCATGGACGGCCGTCGCCGTCTGCCGCCCCGGTCGTGCTCTCCAGGCCGGGTTCGGTGCCCTGCCCAATCCACCATTTAGCCAGATAGTTTCGTCCTTTGTGCGTCACCCTGTCGCCTCCGACGTATATGCGACCGGCTTCCCAAAGCGGATAAAGCGGCGGAGCCGGCGCCACCGGTTCTTCAGGCACTTCAGGCACTTCAGGCACTTCAGGCACTTCAGGCACTTCAGGCACTTCAGGCACTTCAGGATGCTCCGTCAGCTCGTTATGCATAGAAAGATAAATATAATATTTTGCAAACAGGATATCACGCAGCGGACGGCTCAAAGCCATGACGGCCAGCCAGAGATCGTCTTTAGCCGCCGCATAATCCGCGCCCACAACCGCATGGTTAGCGGCAATCGCCAGCGAAGCGCTTTCCAGTCTCTCGGCCAGATCCGTTTCTGGGTTGTTGTTTAATTTTTCATTTTTCAGGCCGCTGGCCGTAATAACAAAATGATTGGTTTCGCCAGTAGCATCGATTATGCCGGATACGGCGGGCGACAAACGTAAACGAGAAGGTTCACGATGGTAGATTTCAATCCGATCCCCGTAAGAGAAAGCGATTTCGTCGTGAGCAATAAGGCGATCGTTGCCCAGAAAAGTTCTTTTATAGATTTCTCTGTTGCTGCCGTCGCGGATCGTAATCTGAGCATAGGTTTGATCCGGGAAATAAACGTGCGGACTGTTTCCACCCGCATTAATGCTGAGCAGGCCTTTGCTGTGGTCCAGCTCGACGCTGGCAAAGCTGGCATCGCCCAGCCCCAGCAGGTTAAATACCTGATTAAGTAACGGTGAGGCTATTTTACGCTGGTAATGAATAACCTGCGCTGACTGCCCGGTTTTAACTTTCAGATAGCCTGGCTGCACAGCATACTTTTGGCTTTTACCGGTGGGTAAATGCAGCGTGTAAACGCCAACAGGCAGATCCTCAAGCAGCACTTCCTGCCGGTTAATTTTTACCTGCCGTACGACCGTTGCGCCGTCAAGCAGCGTCAGGGTTTCATTTTCAATCTGACGGAAGTCATCGATATCCAGTTTCAGGCTGACGCTGCCGGTCAGACCGGTTATTTTCAGTTGCTGAACATCCACCAGCGCCAGCGGACTACGCAAATTCAGCTGCTGCTGCAACGCCGCCAGCCGTCCCTCTTCTACCAGCTGATTTAACGGATAAACCGCCTTACCCTGGCAAAACAGATTATTGTCGCGCTGCTGGCGAGTGAGTGGCGCGCCAACCAGCTGCATAAAAGGCGTAACGTCAATTTTGGCGCCCGCTTCGGCAAAGCTGACAGAAAGCATATCCAGCAGCGAATGTTCTTCAGCAATAAAGCCGTCGCGGTTACTGAGCAGACGGTACTGCTGATTAAAGTGGGTAAAGGCTTCCATGCCCGCCTTGTTGACCATCTGCATCATAAAGTAGAGTTTCGAGCGCAGATCCCACTGATTCACTGGCGTGCCGTTACGCACAAAATCATTAATAACTTTTTCCACCGCAGCCTGTCTGCCGTAGTCGTACAGCCAGCCTTCCTGATATTGCCTGTCGCCCATCGTAAGATGCTGGTAGCAGGCACAGTGAATATTGTTCCAGACCTCGCGCACGTCGATAAATCTGTCCGACATGAATTTGCCTTCATAACCATGGGCAATTTCGTGCAGGCAGCCCCAGCCGGGCTCTTTGCTGAACAGCCAGAAGTCGCTAACGGTCGGGCTGGTTTCGGCGGTCCAGCGATCGCTGTAATAAGCCGCGCCCGGGCCGCTTTTGTCCGCCTTGATAAAGTAGCGGTTGCGGATATTCCTATCGGTAATAACAGGCGTCTGGAAAGAAAGGCCAAGCAGCGTGTTATAAAAATTAAAGATATTGCTGTAGCCTTCGATTAAACGGTCGATGCTATTTTGCGCGTGGAGCGTACGCAGTTTTTGTTTATCGACTGCCGGAATTAAAATATTCACAAACTCGCTGCTGATTAATGCAAACTCAGCGTTCTGGCTGTCCCAGAGCTGAAAGAAAGCGCTTTCGCTGCCGCCTTGCTCATAGACAGGCAGCGTGTTAGCCCTGTCGTCATATTCATATTCCACAACGGCAGCGGAAAGATCGTAAGGGGTATCAATAAAAGGCACAGAGGCCGCGCCGGCACTCAACGTCACCCAGGCGGAGCCAAAGCTGACAGAAGCTTCAGTTTGATCATCATTATTCAGTAAACGCAGCGTCAATGAGCCGTTATTGGGCGATAGCTGGCGGACTTTGATCGCCTGCCCTGCAAACAGGATAATTCCCAGATGCTGACGGTCATGATTAATTCCCTTACTCAGACCGGCCGCATCCATCCATACCGGCCTTTCCAGGGAATATATGTTTTTACTTTACTCAGGGTTGCCATGATTATTTTCTCTTCAAGGTTTATGTCCAAAGAAAGATATCAGGCAAGCGTTATCGCCAGGCAGCAATTATTGATAACAGGTCAGCATTAAATGAAGGAGGCGGCTATATATTTAACTAATGAAAGGGTAAACGCCATGAAAAAAAGAATAGAAAAATATAATTACCCCGCTGGCTTAACAATAAAAGGTCACGTTCTTAACCCTGTCGCTAAATAATTTATTTTTTTAATAGTGAAATAATGGTTATTTAACAGGGTACTCTGTGGCAAAAATAGCAGAACGAAAAGGTACGTTGGGCAGGTCTTCCGCCTATTAATTTAATAAAGAGAGAATGCGACAGCAGCCGGGCCGCCGTCGCGTTTCTGTGTCCTATACAATAGCGGAAAGCTTAAACACGCTGACGCTACGCAGCAGATTTTCAGCCTGCTGCTGCAGGGACTGCGCCGCTACGGTCGATTCCTGCGACAATGAGGCGTTCTGCTGAGTGGCATCATCCATTTGCGTTACCGCGAGGTTAACCTGATCGATACCGACGCTTTGCTCATTACTTGCCAGCGAGATCTCTGCCACCAGCGAGCTGACGCGGTGCACGTTTTCCACAATATTTTCCATCGCCTGACCCGCGCGTTCGACCAGCGCGTTACCCGTATTGATACGGCTGACCGAGCTGTCAATTAAGGTTTTAATATCCCTGGCGGCAGCGGCAGAACGTTGCGACAGCGCCCGCACTTCAGCGGCCACCACGGCAAAGCCCCGCCCTTCGCTTCCTGCCCTTGCGGCTTCAACGGCGGCGTTCAGCGCCAGAATATTGGTCTGGAAGGCGATGCCATCAATCAGGCTGATAATATTGCTAATTTGGCTGGAAAAATGCTGAATCTCGCCCATCGTATGTACTACTTCCTTCACCACGCTGCCGCCCAGCTGCGCGGCTGACGTGGCATCCTGAGCGATATCGCTGGCATGACGTGCGTTGTCAGCATTTTTTCTGACTACGGATGTTAACTGCTCCATCGAGGCCGCCGTTTCTTCCAGCGCGCTGGCCTGTGCCTCATTACGACCGGAGAGATCCTGACTGCCCAGGGCAATCTGTGACGAAGCCGAGGCGATAGTTTCCGTGCCGTCACGCACGTCGGAAACGATACGCGTAAGATTGGTGTTCATCTCTTTCAGCGCGGCCATGAGTGAGGCCGTTTCATCACGGCCTTTCACCACGATTTGCGTCTGCAGATCGCCGGCCGCCACCGTCTGGGCGATTTTTACTGCCTGCGCCAGCGGCTGGGTGATGCTGCGTACCAGCCACCAGGTAATGATGCAGCCGGTCAACAGCGCTAACAGCATCGACAAGGCCAGGATCAGTCTGGTGTGCTGATAACTTTGCTGATTAGCAGCGGCGATCTGCTTATGTAGGCTTTGCGTGTGCGTCAGCACGTTGGCTACCACTTCGTCGATCATTTTTGTCGGCAGACGATCGACGCCGGTGACCAGACGATCGACGCGCTGCGCGCTGTCGGCATCACCCTGCTGGTAAGCCTGTAGCGCGCTGAGATAGCGCTCTTGCAGCTCGCCATGAAGCTTACGCGTCTCCCGCGCTTCACGGTTATCCATGCCTACCGTCGGCATCGTTTCGATCAGCGTGGCAAGCAGCTGCTGAGTCTTGTCGCCCTGTTCAATAAAAGCCGTCCTGTACTTAGCAAAAGCCTCCGGACTCTGGCCGCCGCGCAGCAGCGTATTTTTCCACTCCTGTACCTGAATCTTAAACTGCACTTGTGCATTTCGCGCGGTGTCGATAACCCGCTCAATCTGCATTTCCTGCTGCATGATCTGACTGCTTTGCTCAAGCGCGTTTTCGTTGATAGCGAGGCCGCGCAGGCCGATAAATAGCGTGGCGCAAAGCAATACTGCGGCCAGCAGGCCTAAACGCACGCCGATCTTATAATTAGAGAGTTTCATTTGATGCCCTGGTAGATGAAGCGGAAGCAATTTTCCGGTTCTTCAGGAGAAGTTATCGGCAGAAGAATAAAGAAGCTTTATAGCGGAGACTGGCCCCGAACGGGGCCAGTAAAGCAGCTTAAATCAGGCGGGCGTGGCGCAGTTCGCTTTTCAGATAGGCGTAAAACACCGGCGCGGCAACCACGCCCGCCAGGCCAAAGGCGGATTCAAACACCAGCATCGCCAGCAGGATTTCCCAGGTTTTGGCGTTGATACGGGTGCCAAAGATACGGGCATTGATGAAGTATTCCAGCTTGTGCACCAGAATCAGGAAAATCAGCGCGATCAGCGCTGCCTGCAAAGAGATGGAAAGCCCAATCAAAACAATAACCGTGTTGGAGATCAGATTGCCGATAACCGGCAGCATTCCGGCAATAAAGGTCAGGACGATAACGGTTTTGGCAAACGGAAAGTGCAGCCCGAACAGCGGCAGCACGCCGAACAGAAAGCCGCAGGTCAGCAGCGTGTTGACCAGCGAGACTTTGATTTGTGCGAAAACCAC
Organism: Erwinia sp. STN24; assembly: GCF_041320675.1. Lineage (NCBI taxonomy): Bacteria > Pseudomonadati > Pseudomonadota > Gammaproteobacteria > Enterobacterales > Erwiniaceae > Erwinia > Erwinia sp. STN24. The sequence goes on from NZ_JBGGPM010000001.1 coordinate 933,693, forward strand.
ATCGTGAAAAGAAGCCGCAAGCAGCGTCAGACGTTTTAGCATTGCCTGAGTTAGTGGCGCGTTGCTGGTATCGCTGCCGCTGATGCGCAGCGAGATAATCGCGCCCAGCAGCATTCCGATAAGCATAGTGGCAAAGGTGTGCGCGGCGGTACGGCCCAGCGTTTGCACCACAACCAGATGCTCGCGCAGCCAGGCCATAACCTGATGCTGCAGTTCATCGATATCTGCGGGCAGATAGCGCGTGACCACCGGCGACAGCGTATCCTGCGCATCTTCAAGCAGCTTGCTGGCGGCGGCATGGAAAGCCGCCGGACTGTGGAAGTCGTGCAGCAGAAAGCCAATCAGTTTGGTGATACCGCCCGCCAGCGCTAACAGCACCACCACGGTAAGAAAGAAAATGGTGATCCAACGCGCCAGCGGCCCTTTGACCAGCCTCTCTATCCAGGGCGTCAGCGCCAGAATGGTTTCGTAAACGATAAATCCGGCCAGAAAACACGGCAGCAGGCGTAAAGGAAAAATCATCAGCAGCGCGATAAAGACCAGCAGATAGCTGGCGGCTTCGCAAAGCTGGCGTTTGGTGAGGTTCCGTATCTCCATAGGGATTCCTGTCTGTCTGAAGTCAAAAAGCATTACAATTCAGACAGTATACAATCCTCCGCGTTTTTTCAGGCCTGTTTTGATTTGGTCGAACCTATATTTATGCACTGCGGCAGGAGAACGAAACGGAGGCGGGACGGAAAAGTTAGTTTTGCCCTGGTCGAACTGATATTTATGCGATGCGGCGAGGAACGAAACGGAGGCGGAACGGAAAAGTCAAAGCGGGCCGCTACGCCCGCCATTGAAAAGCAATCAGGCGCTGATCTGCACCTGACGACGCCATGCGCCCGGCGACTGGCCGAACTGACGTTTGAAGCTGCGGTTAAAAGATTGCTGGGAATCGAAACCGAATGAAATCGCCACGTCCAGAATAGGCTCGCCGCCTTTAGCCAGGCGCTCGGCGGATTTTTTCAGACGACGCGCGCGGATATATTCGCCTAAAGCATGGCCGGTATGCTGCTTAAACATACGCTGCAGATGCCATTTGGAGTAGCCTGCCCGGCGGGCCACGGTATCCAAATCCATCTTGCCTTCAATATGCGTGTCGATCCACATTACCAGGTCGCTGATAAAATCATCATGGCTCATTGTCTTCCCCTTAGAATTATAACCTGTTTTTGCTGTTGACCTCCGCCGCCGGGCGGGGTAAAAGGTAACTGTCATTAGTGCATTTAGTAACGGTAAAACAGACGCGCGCTTAATGCAAGTATAATTGTTGCATTAAATGCGATCGCGAAGCGGCAAAAAGAGAGCGCACAACAAGCGGCGTAGTGCGTAAAGATTACGGCAGCCGTGGCGGCCCGACAGGATTTAAGACAATAAAAAAGCCGGGCATTGTCAGTGCCCGGCCATATTCAGGGTTATCTTGCCCTTCAGGTTTCAGCATTTTCACGGGTTTTCATCGCCTCGCAGCTGCCTTCGGGATAGCGGCGGTCGCGCTCATAGATTTCCCGTAGCGCGTCGGCAACCGTCCGCTTCGCCAGCACGTTGAGCGACGCCTGCTCGGCCTCGTGAGCCAGCTCTTTAAAGAACCAGCAGGTGTTGGCGCTAACCAGACAACGCGCCGGCACTTCCGGGCGGCCTGCCAGCAGCGGTTTATCCTCCAGCACGGAAGTATAGATATCGCAAAGCGTAATCTCCTCCGCCGGACGCCCCAGCCGGATAGTTCCGGTACGGCCCAGCGTAGAGACGATAATGCCATCGCGGGTCAGCGGCACCATCATTTTACGGACAAAACTGGGGTTGGCCTCAAGGCCCATTGCCAGAATTTTGCTGGTGCTGCGTTTACCTTCCCGCTCCGCCTGGGCTATGCAGAGCACCATTTGTAAAGCTGTAGGAAAACGAATATCAAGCATGTTCAGATCCTTGCTTTTAGCTGTGCCTCACCGTATCGGCGGTGATCTAAAAAAGCATTAAAATCAATCAACTAATAAAGATGATAGTAAATTAATATACCAAATAGTGTTGCACTTTAGAAGAAAGCCGTTAAGCAGTTCCTGCTATTTACGCTATAACCCTGAATAACAGAGGGATTATTCCCTCTGTTTTGACAAGAAAGTTATCTGTTTTCCTGCAAATAGCGATAGATGACCGACAGATCTTTTTCGCCATAGCCTGCATCCACGGCCTGCTGCCACAGTTCGGCGATGGTGGTTAATCCCGGCAGACGGCTTTCTTTTGCCGCCGCCAGCGCCAGGCGAGCATCTTTTAACGCCCAGGTCAGGTGCATTTGCGGTTCATAGCTGCCCTCTTTGATCATGCCCAGTTTCGCTTTGGCATAGGGAACCGCCAGCGGCCCGCCGTCCAGTACGTCCCAGAATTCATCCGGTGTAAAGCCAAACTCTTCCGCCATTTGGGTACTTTCCGCCAGCCCCTGCACCATAGAAATAAGCCAGGCGTTGACCACCAGCTTCATGCGCGACGCCGCGCCCGCCGCCCCCAACCACTTCACGCCTTTTGAGATGGCGGCAAAAACCGGCTCGACGGCCTGCGCTTTCTCCCGGTCGCCGCTGGCCAACACCAGTATTTGCGCGTTTTCTGCAGGTGCTTTAGTGCCCGAAACGGGCGCATCCAGAAAAATCACGTCCGGACGCTTCTCGTGCAGGGTTGCGAGCAGCTTTTCCGTCGCCTCTACGCCAATCGTGCCCATTTGCACCAGGATCGCGCCCTGTTTCAGGCTCGACAGCGTTTTTTGCAGCACTTCCTCGGTGATTTCCGCATTCGCCAACATGCTGATGACCACGTCGGCCTCTTTCACCGCCTGTTCCGGCGTTTCCGCCAGCCTCAGGCCGGCGCTTTGCAAATCTTCACCGCGCGCGCTGGTACGGTTCCAGCCGCTGGTGACAAAGCCGTTTTTCAGCAGGTTCGCGGCAAAAGCGTGCCCCATCGCGCCCAATCCCAATACGGCTACAGCGGAACGTTGATTCATTACAGACTCCTTATCGTAAGCGATAAATAACGGTATTCTCTTTCCAGGGTAGCGCAACCCCGTGCGAAATGCTGATTTTCCCGCAGCGGTTATGTAAGAAGGTGTTCCCTGCCTGGCGCATCCCGTAATTGTGGCTATACTCACCGGTCGACAGATTTTTCGCCGTTAAATCAAGAAACAAGGGTGAAAAGCGGTGAATGACCTTCGCCACGCGCCGATTATGCTGATTTACATAAAAACGGCGTTTTTCAATGTCATCTGTCGCACAAATCAAACACAATATGGACACTTTTCTGTTTTCGCGTAACGCGGAACTCACTTATCAACAAGTCGTTAAACCTGATGCAATCAATAACCGTTTCTCGCAAGACCGCATGGCTACGCGTCATTATGCTGGCCATCGCCGCATTTATTTTTAACACCACCGAGTTCGCGCCGGTTGGCCTGCTTTCCGATATCGCCAGCAGCTTCGCCATGCAGACTGCCCAGGTCGGCCTGATGCTGACGATTTATGCCTGGGTGGTGGCGCTGATGTCGCTGCCGATGATGCTGCTCACGCGGCAAATCGAACGGCGTTTTCTGCTCATTGCCATCTTCCTGCTCTTTATCGCCAGCCATGCGCTTTCGGCGTTCGCGTGGAGCTTCAACGTGCTGGTGGTTTCGCGCATTGGCATCGCGCTGTCACATGCTATTTTCTGGTCAATTACCGCCTCGCTGGCTATTCGCGTGGCGCCAGCCGGCAAGAAAACCCAGGCGCTGAGTATGCTGGCGACCGGTACGGCGCTGGCTATGGTGCTGGGCCTGCCGATTGGCCGCGTCATCGGACAGTATCTTGGCTGGCGTATCACTTTTGGCGTAATCGGCGTGGTGGCGCTGATGACTATGCTAACCCTGGCGAAACTGCTGCCGAAGCTACCAAGCGAACATACCGGCTCGCTAAAAAGCGTGCCGATGCTGTTCCGTCGCCCTGCCCTGGTCTCGCTGTACCTGCTGATCGTGCTGATTGTTACGGCGCACTATACGGCCTATAGCTATATCGAACCCTTTATTCAGGCCGTGGCGCAGATGGGCGGTAATTTCACCACCTTCCTGCTGCTGATTTTCGGCGCGGCGGGCATTATCGGTAGCGTGCTGTTCAGCGCGTTGGGCAACAAGTTTCCGGCGACGTTTCTGCTGGGCGCGATTACGCTGGTGTCGGTCTGTATGCTCGCGCTGTTAATCGCGGCAACGCATACCGTGGCGATCTCGACGCTGTGCGTCATCTGGGGGCTGTCGATGATGATTATCGGCCTGGCGGTTCAGGTCAGAGTTCTGACGCTGGCGCCGGACGCCACCGACGTGGCGATGTCGCTGATGTCAGGCATCTATAATCTGGGCATTGGCGGCGGCGCGCTGCTGGGCAATCAGGTGAGCCTGCATTTGGGCATGGCGCATATCGGCTATGCCGGCGGCGCAATCGGCCTCTTTTCGCTGGCCTGGTGCGCCTGGAGTATGAAACGCTATCCGCAGCTGCGGATTAACGGTTAATCAACATTTCGATTAACCGTCAGCTGTTTCCCTGGCCTGTGCATTTCCTGAACGTCAGATTTGCCCAGGAAAGCGGATTATCTTACCGTCGCCTTCCGTGGACTGAAGCAGGATGGCTTCAGTCCGCAAAGCGTGGCTGGGGGAAAATGGGATCAGGGATCTGCGCGCCACCTCCATCCTCTACCGGGGGAGGTAATTCATTGCCAGGTATTTGCTCACCAGGCGGGGTAAATTCAGGGCGATTCTCCACCATAACAAGGGAAATATCCAGGGTAGGACTGTCATGGCTGGTCACAATAGTCGGCTGAATAAATACTCTGTGCTTTCTGGTTGGAGAAACAAAACTGTAGACGCAGTTTGTGGCTGAGCCGGTTGTGCTATAGGCAGGATCGCGCTGAATCAATGCAGGACCGGATTGCATAACACGGCTGACTTTGATGGAGTTGCCAGCGCCATAATCTGAAAAATAAAGTACCAAATCAATAGCTTCACCATTGCCTTCAACAATGCGAATAAACAGCTCGGGTTCGGCAGGTCGGAATGAGCTAAATGCCAGAGGGATTACCGCTGTTTCACCATCAAGAACAATCCCGTTATCCATCCTCATCGAATTACTGTATTTCCTGCGCAGGATAAACATATTTTTCCCGGTCAGGTTTTTCATACTTACCGTAAGGTAAGTTCTGCTGTCCGTGCGGGTAGAAATACTGGAATAAATATCTTTAGCCGTTGACAACAGGCCAATCAGAGAACTTATAGCAGCAAAGGATTTCGTCTGAACCTGCGTTTTGGCACGGTACTTATGCAGGCATACCCGAAGGAAGTTTCTTATAGCCGCTTCGCTCCATACGCCTGTGCCGGGATTGTCTAACTGTCTGACAGGATCGCCAGAACGTTTTGCAGAGGGAGTGAAGACAAGCGTGGTCGAACCGGTCGCATTGCGTTCGTTAATTGTCGCTGCTCTGACATCGTTATAGGCCATCCCGAAAGAAGGCTCTCTGCTGTTCTCGGTACCCCGATAAGTCATATAGGTCATCACGTTATCGTTGCCACGGGGGTCAAGGCCTGAAGCATAAACAGGTTCCAGCGTTTCATTATTAACGGTGACGTCCCAGATGAATAACTTGCTAAACCTGTGAGAATAAAAATTAATTCTTAACATAGGGATTTCATGGATACTGGGGTAAGACTCCAGGCCGGTGAAATTCACATCTGCGCTAATAACCAGAAAGCTAAGGTGGAAGACGGCATTGCCATTATTGATCCCATAGGCCGTAGGCCGGTAGCTAAACTCAAACTCCCCTTCATCGCCAGGAAAAAGTACGCCAGGCGTACGACTAAAACGTGCTTCACCTTGAGGATTTGCCGATGCCCTGGTGTATTCCGGGCAAAGAATACATAAAGAGTTATTTTTAATCCTGATCTTCTCAACATTTCTTGAAGGCTGTGCCGCCGGGAAGTTGGCAAGTACCGCGCCCGTAGAAAGCCCTGCGGATAGCGTATCGATAATGCCTTGAGCAGCGTTATAATTTAATAAAACAGGATTATTTTTAACATATTCAAATCCATCATCGATATCATGAGCAGCCTCAAGATCGGTTAACGTGTGAAGTTTCATACATAGCCTCTTTGATCAGTACGCCAGAAATAAGGACGCCGCGATCGTATGCCGATGCCTGAAAGTTCACAATTTCAATTAATAACGGAGCGTGCTTAAAAAATGATGGGCTCTTTGTATTTCAAAATATATTCTCAGAACCCGTAATAATCTGTTGATAAACCTATGCTCAGCCATCAGTTCGCTATAAATCTGGTGAATAGCCGCAGGCTTTTAAGTGTGTCATCCAACTCGTAAAAAAAGCCTGATAATAATTATCAGGCTTTTTTAGCATTAACCGGTTAAGTCAGCCGGGCTTATGCCAGGTAGAATACCGGCTTAAGCTCTTCGCTGACCGGGCTGAAATCCGGGTTTGACGGCATCAGTTCACACATCGACCGCCACCAGCGCTGGCACACTTCCGTGCTGGCGACCGCGTTCCAGCGCGCTTCCGATTCGATCTCCACCACCGCAAACAGCAGATGGCGAGACTCGTCCAGAAAGATGCTGTAATGATGCGCGCCGTGCGCTTTCAGCGTCTGCGCCAGTTCTGGCCAGATGGGATTATGCCGCTGCTCGTACTCCTGATGCTTATCAGGATGCACCTGCATCACAAAAGCCTTACGCAACATGCGGATGCCTTGCTTCCAGCGCGGCGCGCCATGGCTGCACATTGAACCGTTCACCCAGCGCGACCAGCTGTTCCGTGGTAATGCTCTGGCGCATTCCGCCCATTGACAGCACTTTTACCACCACCTCGGAAGATTTCTCTGCCGTGTCGATCAGGCCAAAGGTTTCGTCCAGCGTCGGGCCTGCGCCGAAAATGCCGTGGAACGGCCACATCACCAGGCTGTGCGACGCCATCTGCTCCGCGGTTTTTTCGCCGATGCCGTCGGTGCCCGGCACCATCCACGGCACGATGCCCACGCCGTCCGGGAACACCACCAGACATTCGGTGCTGCCTTCCCAGAGCAGGCGGGTAAACAGCGCGGAGTCCAGCTCCACCACATAGCTCAGCGACATAAAGTTAGTGGCATGGCAGTGCATGATGACGCGATCGGCGCCGTTGGTCACTTTCATGCGCACGCTGTGCGACTGGAAATGGGAGGCCAGCTCGGAAGTGGGCAGGCCGCCGTTGCTCAATCCCCAATAAATGCTGTAGGCGCGGCCGTCTTCGCTGACGCGCAGCAGCACCAGGCAGTCCGCCGGATCCAGCTGCACGTTGCGGAAAAATTTGCCGGAGCCGGTGACGATAAACCAGCAGTTTGCCAGTTCCGGTACGGGCTGCGTCAGTTCAACCGTGCGCGGCTCACGGTAGAAATCCTGAGCAAACGGCCGGACTTCTTCATCAAGTAAGCGGTAGCTGACGTTGCCGCCGTTGCGTTCATCCCACCCTTTTAACCACATATCCGTAGTGGCTTTTACCATTCCCTGGACGAACCATGAAGTCAGAATGTGTTGCATGTTGCATCCTTAACGTTTGCTGAGAGTTTGTTGTTCATAATGGCGAACGCTGTCAAGCCAGCCTGCGCCCGCCGGGACGTCGTGGCGTACGCAGTACGCTTCCCACACCGCCTGCCACGGCAGCGATTTTTGTTCTTCCAGCAGGGCCAGACGCGCGGTGTAGTCGCCTTCCAGCTCCAGCTTTTTCAGTTTGTCCACCGGCTCCAGCAGCGCCCGCAGCAGCGCTTTTTTGGCGTTGCGCGTGCCGATAACCCAGGCGGCGATACGGTTGATGGAGGCGTCAAAGAAGTCGAGACCAATATGCACCTTGTCAAACAGGCGCTGACGCACGATTTCATGCGCGATGGCCTGGGTTTCGTCATCCAGCAGCACCACGTGATCGCTGTCCCAGCGCACCGGGCGGCTGACGTGCAGCAGCAGACGCGGCACGTAGAGCATGGCGGTTGAGATCTTGTCGGAGATAACTTCAGTCGGATGAAAATGACCGGCATCCAGCGTCAGCGCAGTCTGGCGGCTGGCGGCATAGCCCAGGCAGAATTCGTTTGAGCCAACGGTATAGCTTTCCGCGCCGATGCCGAAAAGTTTGCTCTCTACCGCATCGATATGGTGCGCCGGATCCAGCTTCTCGCTGATGATCTCGTCAAGCGAGTTCGCCAGGCGTTCGCGCGGCGCAAAGCGATCGATGGGCAGATCTTTCATGCCGTCCGGGATCCAGATATTCATAATCGACGGCGTGCCCAGCTGTTCGCCAAACGCGGCCGAAATTTTGCGGCTGGCTTTACAGTGTTCGATCCAGAATTCACGGATCTCTTTATTGGCGCTGGCCAGCGTAAAGCCGTTTTCGCTCAGCGGATGCGAAAAGCAGGACGGGTTGAAATCCAGACCCAGGCCGTTGGTTTTTGCCCATTCCACCCAGTTGGCAAAGTGCTGCGGTTTGATTTCGTTGCGTTCGATCCGGCTGTCGCTTTCCAGATAAATGGCGTGCAGGTTCAGCCTTTTGGGGCCAGGGATCAGCGACATCGCCTGTTCCAGATCGGCGCGAAGTTCGACCGCCGTTCTGGCTCTTCCCGGATAGTTGCCGGTCGCCTGGATGCCGCCGGTCAACGCGCCCTGAGGATTTTCAAAACCGCGGACGTCATCGCCCTGCCAGCAGTGCATTGAGATCGGCAGCTGATCCAGCTGCTTCAGTGCGGCGTCAACGTCCACGCCTTGCTCGGCAAAGCGTGATTTTGCCAGTTCAAACGCCTGCTCAATTGCTTGGGTCATACGCATAGCTCCTTAACCGAATGTGTCAGTGACTGAAAAAGCGCCCAGCTGCGGCTGTAAGCGTCACTGGCCTGTGGAATAAAAGTGTTCAGCGGGAAATTTTGGGTGACCAGCTGGCGGAAATGGGTGACATCCCTGACGCTGCCGTGGGCGATCAGCTGGCTGCCGATATTGCCAAGCGTGGAGGCTTCGACCGGCCCGGCAACCACCGGAATACCGCAGGCGTTGGCACAAAGCTGATTCAGCAGCGGATTCTGACAGCCGCCGCCAACGATGTGCAGCTGGCTGAAAGGCGCGCCCCGTACGGCGGCAAGCTCTTCCAGCACGAAGCGGTAATAGAGCGCCAGACTGTCAAAAATACAGCGAGCCAGCGCGGCGGCCGTGGCAGGCGTCGGCATTCCCTGTCCGGCGCAGGCGTCCTGAATTTCGCGCACCATATTGACCGGATTGATAAAACGATCGTCGTTGGGATTGATAAGCGACCGGCAGGCGGGCTGCGCTTCCGCTTCCCGCACCAGCGCCGGCAGATCGTCGATAGCCAGTTCGCGGCAGACGCGCTGCAGCAGCCAAAGGCCCATAATATTTTTCAGCACGCGGTAGCGCCCTTCCGCACCGCCCTCGTTGGTAATGTTGGCGGCCAGCGCGGCGGCATCGTTATAAGGTTGCAGGCTTTCAAAGCCCATCAGCGACCAGGTGCCGGAGCTGAGCCAGGCGACGTTGTCCGTGGTGAGCGGCGCCGCCAGCACGGCGCTGGCCGTATCGTGTGTAGCGACGGCGATGACCGGGACGGATAAGCCGGTGCTGGCCTTCCAGTCGCCAATTTTTACGCCGGGCGCGGTGGGCTTGCCGAACCAGGCGGGATTGGCACCCGTCCATTCCAGCAGCGCATTATCCCACTCGCCGCTCTGGCTATTCAGCAGCTGCGTGGTGGTGGCGTTGGTGTATTCCCAGTTAAGCTTGCCGGTCAGGCGATAGTGGAAATAGTCCGGGATCAGCAAAGCGTGACGCACGTCATTGAGCCATTCCGGCTGGCTCTCGCACAGCGCACGCAGCTGATAAAGGGTGTTGAAAGGCAGGAACTGGATTGCGGTGCGCTGGTAGATGGCTTGCCGTCCCAAATCGGCGCAGGCCTTCTGCATTACGCCCCAGGTCCGGTCGTCACGATAGGAAACCGGCAGCCCAATCCGCTCACCCTGCTTATTCAGCAGCACGTAATCCACGCCCCAGGTATCAATACCGATACTGTCCGGCGCAATGCCCTGCTGAATCAGCTTGTCCAGCGAAGCAAGGATAAATTTTTCCAGCGCATCCACATCCCAGCATTGCCGCTCTTCCCTGACGACCAGGCTATTGACGCAGCGGGCGACCTCTTCCAGCGCCAGCTTGCCGCTTTGCAGATCAAAGCGGCCCAGCATCACGCGTCCGCTGGAGGCGCCCATGTCGATGGCAACACAATTTTGTAGGCTCATGGCGATGGCTTCCTGTCTGTTTAGTGCCCCCTAGTCTAAAAGCCGCTGCTTTTGGCACCTTCCTGCCAGTGCCAGGCGTGATCCCTCGCTGGCAACAGGGCAAAGGTGAACGTGAAGCAGCTCACATTTCCTGCTGAGGCGCCGGCAAATTAACGGTGTGACGCGACGCGCACTTCCCAACTTGCCTGCGCACTTTCTTGAAAAACAAGCGGATTTGCCGATGTTTCCGGTCAAAAAATCAAGGCAGCAACGCAGGCGGCGGCGGTAAACTGACCCCAGAGTCGACCCAGGAGATGCACCATGACCCTACTACATAGCGTGGACTTTTTTCCCGGCGGCGGCCTGCCCGTTGCCATTGAACCTCGTATGCCGCAGAGCGCCTTTCCTGAACATCACCACGAGGATTTTCACGAAATTGTGCTGGTTGAACAGGGTGCGGGCGTGCACGTGTTCAACGGCGAACCCCGTACGCTTTGCGGCGGATGCGTTTGCTTTGTGCGCGATCATGATCGCCATCTTTATGAAAAAACGGATCGTCTGATCCTGACCAACGTGCTTTATCGTGGGCCGGAGGCGTTTCGCTTTATTACCAACTTCCAGCATCTTTTACCTCAGGAAAAAGAAGGACATTACCCCTCGCACTGGCGTATCAGCGGCCGGGTGATGGAACAGGCGAAAACGCTGATTAAAGAACTGGGCGCGCCGGTAGATCCGAAACAGCCCGAAGCGAGGGCCGAGCAGGAGCTGCGCTTTATGCAGCTGCTGGTGCTGTTGCGGCGCGGATGCAGCGAGCAGCCCGGTGACGATCAGAGCGGGAGAATGCGCGGTCTGCTGGACTGGCTGGCCGACCATTACAGCGAGGAAGTGGACTGGGACGCGCTGGCGGATAAGTTTTCACTTTCGCTGCGCACGCTGCATCGCCAGCTGAAACAACAGACGGGCAGCACGCCCCAGCGTTACCTTAACCGCCTGCGTCTGTTGCAGGCGCGGCATTTGTTACGCCACAGTGAAATGCGTATTACCGATATCGCCTACCACTGCGGATTTGGTGACAGCAATCACTTTTCTACCCTTTTTAAGCGTGAATTTGGCTTTTCTCCGCGTACCATCAGGCAAAATGACCTGTGAGGTGACACGTGAGCAAGCCGCTTTGTCTGGCGAAAGCCGACTATTTTCCGTCCGGGCTGATGCCGGTCGCTATTGCCGACCGCGCGCCCCAGCAAACTTTCCCGTCCCATATTCATGAGTTCTGCGAGCTGGTGATCGTCTGGCGCGGCAACGGGCTGCACGTGATGAACGATCGCCCCTGGCTTATTACCTGCGGCGATCTGTTCTACATCAGTCCTGAAGACTGCCACAGCTATGAGTCGGTCAACGAGCTGGTGCTGGACAACGTGATCTACTGCCCGGAGCGCTTTCGTCTTGGCCTGGACTGGTCGCAGTTTCTGCCGCAGGAAAAAAAGGCCTGGCGGCTGACGACGCGCGGCATGGCTTTGGCGAGAAGCGTGATCCAGCAGCTGGCGCAGGAGAGCGCCAAAAGCGATCGGCTGTCGCGTCAGCTGACGGAGGCGCTGTTTTTACAGCTGGTGTTGATCCTACAGCGTCACCGCTACGCGGCGGACGTTGCCTGGCAGCTGCCTGAGGGCGAACAGCTGGATCTGCTAATGTCGGCCATTCAGGGCCAGCTGGCCCATTTCGATCTCAGCGATTTTTGTCTTCAGCATCAGCTGTCGGAGCGCGCGCTCAAGCAGCTGTTTCGTCAGCAGACCGGCATGACGCCAGGCCAGTATCTGCGGCAGCTGCGCATGTGTAAGGCTAAATTTTTGCTGCGCAGCACGCCTTCGCTGATTGGCGACGTGGCCGCGCTGTGCGGCTTTGAGGACAGCAACTATTTTTCCGTCGTGTTTACCCGGGAAACCGGCATGACGCCCAGCGCCTTTCGCCAGCAGTTCGAACAGCACCGTCAGAAAAAAGCCGCCGCATGGTAAGCGCCACATCCCTGTGGCGTTCCGATCAGGAGATCATCCCCAGACCAACGATGTTGGCGGCAAGAATAATAACCAGACAGCCGCCGCACAGCACGCTGACCGGACGTTTGCCGACGTTCTTCCACTCTTTCAGCACCAGCCCGACCAGCCCTCCGCAGAGCACGTAGAAACTCATGTGCAGCATCCAGCTGATAAAGTCATACTGCGCGGGAATGCGGGCGTGGCCCCAGGCATAGAAGAAGAATTGCAGATACCACATGGTGCCGCCCAGCAGCGACAGCAGCAGATTGCTGACCAGCAGCGGTTTCGCTACCGAGAAATCCGCCTTTACCGACAGGCTGGACTGGGTAGCCAGACGGATAAAGCAGTAGCCCAGGTTAACCAGCGCGCCGCCGCCCATAATCACCACATAGCTGGGCAGCGCGGCATATAAAGGATTGATGCCCAGCTCCAGGGCGGCGTCTTGCATCGGTTTGGCGGCGTTCATCGCAAACGACATGCCGGCGGAGAAAATTCCGCAGAACACAGCCAGCACCAGCCCTTTTTTAAGGTTGAACTCTTCCGCCGTAATGCCCATTGCCCGCTCTTTCAGCAGCCCGGCGCGGGAAACAATCGCCACGCCGCACAGCGCCACCAGTACCCCCAGCAGCGTCAGCCGGCCGCCCGTGGAGCTGAACAGTTCGACAAATCGCCCCTGTAACAGCGGCGTCATCAGCGTGCCGACCACCAGCGTTACGCCGATAGCGATCCCTATTCCCATCGACATGCCCAGGTAGCGCATGGTTAAACCATAGTTAATATTGCCAATCCCCCACATGGCGCCGAACAGAAAAACAGGCAGCAGCTGCGCGAGCGAAAAAGAGCCGTAAAATTCCCAAAAATCAGGCAGCAGCGCGGCGCTGACGGCCCAGGGCAGAATAAGCCATGACATGATCCCGCCTACGGACCACATGGTTTCCCAGGACCAGTGACGCACTTTTTTAAATGGCGCATAGAAGCAGGCGGCGCTGGCCGCGCCCACCAGATGCCAGAAAATACCTGCAAAGATAAGGTGGCTCATGCTTTTTTTCCTTCATAGGAGGGTAAAATTCCCGGTAGGCTGAGTCTACGAAGGTTGCCTCTCTCCACACCTTTGGCTGGCTGCCTGCGCCGGCATGAAAATGGCAAAATCCATCGTCTTATCCCGTCTGCGATCACAGATACAGGTTATCTGTCTTTGCTCTGAAAAACATCCAAATATTTCCATTAACCTGCTGTTTATTCAGCACTCTTCGTCAAATCTCTTTGTCTTTTTGCCAGTTTCACGCGTGGCGTGGCGCTCAGAGAAAGGCATTAACCCTCTCAATGCGGCAGCATAACTGCAACATTACATTAACTAAAACGCAAAATATCATTTACGGAGACGACGCCTGTGACGCGCCTGCATCATTGTTTTATTAACGGCCAGTTTGTTGAGAATCGCAGCGATCGCTGGATTGACGTGATTAACCCCGCTACCGAAGTGCTGCTGTGCCGCATCCCGCAAAGCGATAAAGAAGAGGCCGATCGCGCCATCAGCGCGGCCAAAGCTGCCCAACCCGCCTGGGAAGCGTTACCGGCCGTTGAACGTGGACGCTGGCTGCGCCAGATTGCGGCAGGCATTCGTCGTCGTGAAGCGGAGCTGACCGCCACTATCGTGGCGGAAGGCGGCAAAACGCAGCAGCTGGCCCAGACGGAAGTGCTGTTTACCGCAGACTATCTGGACTATATGGCCGAATGGGCGCGCCGTTATGAAGGGGAGATTGTGCAAAGCGATCGCCCTGACGAAACCATCCTGATATTGAAAAAAGCGATTGGCGTGACCACGGGGATCCTGCCGTGGAACTTCCCTTTTTTCCTGATTGCCCGCAAAGCCGCTCCGGCATTGATAACCGGCAATACCATTGTGATCAAACCCAGCGAGCTGACGCCGGCCAACGCGATAATATTTGCTGAAATCGTTGAAGAGATTGGGCTGCCGCCGGGCGTGTTCAATCTGGTAACCGGCTATGGGCCGGAGGTAGGACAGGCTCTGGCCGCCAGCCCGGAAGTGGGAATGGTCAGCCTGACCGGTAGCGTAAACGCCGGGATCGCCACGCTGGAGGCGGCGGCAAAAAACGTCACCAAAGTCGCGCTGGAGCTGGGCGGCAAAGCGCCCGCCATCGTCATGAACGATGCGGATCTGGATCTGGCGGTAAAAGCCATCGTGGCTTCGCGCATGATTAATACCGGGCAGGTCTGCAACTGTACGGAGCGCCTTTATGTCCAGGAAGGCGTTTATGATGAGGTGGTGCGCCGCCTGACGGCGGCTTTTAATGCGGTCAGCTGCGGCGATCCCGCGCAGGACGACACGCTGGATATGGGCCCGCTGATTTCTGCCGACGCGCTGGCGCGGCTGGAGCACAAAGTGGCCCATGCTGTGGAACAGGGCGCGACTGTAGTGGCTGGCGGCAAACGCAAAGGCGATCGCGGGTTCTTCTTTGAGCCAACGCTGCTGACCAACGTACGCCAGGACATGGCTATCGTCCGGGAAGAGACTTTTGGCCCGGTGTTGCCGGTTATCCCCTTCGCAACGCTGGATGACGCGATCGCGCTGGCTAACGACAGCGAATATGGGCTGACCTCCTCCATTTTTACCGAAAACCTGAATACGGCGATGCAGGCGATGAAAAAGCTGCGGTTTGGCGAAACCTACGTTAACCGCGAAAATTTTGAAGCGATGCAGGGTTTCCATGCTGGCTGGCGTAAATCCGGCATTGGCGGCGCCGACGGTCGCCACGGCCTGGAAGAATATCTACAGACCCACGTCGTTTATTTACAGGCACGCTGAATAACCAGGGCCGATGGTAGTCGGCCTTTTTCTTCTCACTCAAAAGTTACCACGCGCTTATAATTCTGCGTGTTACCTCCGCTTAATTAATTTTTTTAAAATATAAAATATATTTTATTTCCAGCCTGATTTTTATCCCTCCTGATTATTAATCCTCAACAAACCCTCTCAGCAAAATAATAAAGTGCGCGTTAAGACTTTTTTAATATCCGATGCGAGATCCGGATCACTGTTTATCCGGCGCGTTCAGGTTAGTTTCCTTGCCGCCGCCTGAGTAGTTTAATATCTCGCTCCGAGCGGAATAACCCATACTAAATTTTGATAATTTGGCAGCTTTTTAGATTATTATTTTAACCGGAGAGTACAATGCA
Source organism: Erwinia sp. STN24 (assembly GCF_041320675.1). Classification (NCBI taxonomy): domain Bacteria; kingdom Pseudomonadati; phylum Pseudomonadota; class Gammaproteobacteria; order Enterobacterales; family Erwiniaceae; genus Erwinia; species Erwinia sp. STN24. The sequence continues at coordinate 949,248 of NZ_JBGGPM010000001.1, forward strand.
TATTCCTCAGGCAGCCGCAGAACCGCTTGCCGCTACGACGTGGCGTAAAACCGATACCGTCTGGATGCTGGGACTATACGGCACCGCCATCGGCGCAGGGGTGCTTTTCCTGCCGATCAATGCCGGCGTTGGCGGGTTAATTCCGCTGATTATTATGACCCTTCTCGCCTTCCCTATGACCTATTACGCCCATCGCGGGCTGACTCGTTTTGTGCTGTCGGGTAAAAATCCCGGCGAAGATATAACGGAAGTGGTGGAAGAACATTTTGGTCGCGGCGCAGGCAAGCTGATAACCCTGCTCTATTTTTTAGCTATCTATCCTATTCTGCTGGTTTACAGCGTGGCGATAACCAATACGGTAGAGAGTTTTCTGACGCATCAGCTGGGTATGATCAGCCCACCGCGTATGGTGCTGTCGCTGCTGTTGATCGTGGCGATGATGGCTATCGTGCGGTTTGGCGAACAGATGATCGTAAAAGCGATGAGCGTGCTGGTTTTTCCATTTGTCGCCGCGCTGATGGTGCTGGCCGTTTATCTGATCCCTCGCTGGAACAGCGCCGCGCTGGATACGCTTTCTTTTACTACGACCAGCTCAGGCAGCCTGATGTTGACGCTCTGGCTGGCGATACCGGTGATGGTATTTTCTTTTAACCATTCGCCAATTATCTCTTCTTTTGCCGTCGCCAAACGCAAAGAGTATGGCGCGGACGCCGAGCCGAAATGTTCCCGCATTCTGGCACGCGCGCACGGCATGATGGTGCTGACGGTGATGTTTTTTGTTTTCAGCTGCGTCCTCAGCCTGACGCCGGCCGATCTGGCCGCGGCTAAAGCGCAAAATATCTCCATTCTTTCTTATCTGGCCAATCATTTTAACGCCCCGGTTATCGCCTGGATGGCGCCGATTATCGCCATGATCGCTATAACAAAATCTTTCCTGGGACACTATTTAGGCGCGCGCGAGGGGTTTAACGGCATCGTAGCAAAATCGTTGCGCTCCGTCGGAAAAGAGATCGGGCCGAAAAAGCTTAACCGCCTGACGGCGCTGTTTATGCTGCTGACCTGCTGGCTTGTCGCCACGCTGAATCCCAGCATTCTGGGCATTATCGAAACGCTCGGCGGCCCGGTGATCGCCATGATCCTGTTCCTGATGCCGATGTATGCGATCCGCAGGATCCCGGCGATGCAGCAGTATCGCGGCCACCTCAGCAACCTTTTCGTGGTGCTGGCAGGCCTGGTCGCCATTTCGGGCATTGTTTACTCACTGATGAATTGATCGGCCGGGCCTTCTCTTTTCGCGCGGAGTTTTTATGATTAGCGTTTTCGACATGTTTAAAATCGGTATCGGGCCTTCCAGCTCGCATACCGTCGGGCCAATGAAGGCCGGTAAAACTTTTATTGATGAATTAATTGCCCACCATCTGCTCCTTGACGCCACCTCGCTGGTTGTCGATTTATACGGCTCGCTTGCGGCGACGGGCAAAGGGCACAATACCGACACCGCTATTATTATGGGGCTGGCCGGCTGGCTGCCGGAAAGCGTCGATATTGATGCCATTGCGCCTTTTATGCAGCAGCTGGCCGCTACGGGTCATCTTCCCCTGGCTGAAGGCAAACACGAAGTCGCCTTTCCGCTTGAGCAGTGCATGGTTTTTCACAGCGTGAATTTGCCGCTTCATGAAAATGGGATGCGTATTACCGCCTTTGCCGGTTCCCGGCGCCTGTTGACCAGAGTCTACTATTCCGTGGGCGGCGGCTTTATCGTTGATGAAGCGCATTTTCATCAGCCACGGCAAAGCGCCGTTGCGGTGCCTTGGCCCTATAAAAATTCCGCCGACCTGCGCCAGCACTGCGCCGAAACCGGGCTGTCGCTTTCCGGGCTGATGATGCAAAACGAGCGGGCTTTACATTCTCCGCAGGAGTTGGATGCTTACCTGTTGCGGTTGTGGGAAGTCATGAGCAACGGCATTGCTCGCGGCATGACTACGGAAGGCATTATGCCAGGCCGTTTGCGGGTGCCGCGTCGTGCGGCAGCCCTGCGCCGCACGCTGGTCAGCAGCGATAAAACCACCAGCGATCCCCTGGCGGTAGTTGACTGGATCAATATGTTTGCGTTGGCGGTCAGCGAGGAAAACGCCACGGGCGGCCGCGTGGTAACCGCACCGACCAACGGCGCCTGCGGTATTATCCCGGCGGTGCTTGCCTATTACGATAAGTTTATTCGTGAAGTCAACGCCGGTTCGCTGGCTCGCTTTATCCTGGCCGCCAGCGCTATTGGCTCGCTGTATAAGATGAACGCCTCGATTTCGGGCGCGGAAGTAGGCTGCCAGGGAGAAGTGGGCGTCGCCTGCTCCATGGCCGCCGCCGGGCTGGCCGAACTGCTGGGCGGCAGCCCAGCCCAGGTTTGCATCGCGGCGGAGATTGCCATGGAGCATAACCTTGGGCTGACCTGCGATCCGGTGGCGGGCCAGGTGCAGGTACCCTGCATTGAGCGCAACGCCATCGCGGCCGTCAAAGCGGTTAACGCGGCACGGATGGCGCTTTATCGCGTCAGCGAGCCTCGGGTCTGTCTGGATAAGGTGATTGAAACCATGTATGAAACGGGAAAAGATATGAATGCTAAATATCGTGAGACTTCTCGTGGCGGCCTGGCAATTAAAGTGGTCACCGCCAGTTAAGCCAGGGTTGGCTTAGCCGTATCGATCGCCGCCCTGTTTGGCCCGCGTCATAACCACGCGGGCTTTTTATCGCTTTTAGAAAGGCGCGCGCCTGTCGCGTTTGGTTGCTGCACATAGCCTGAAAGGCGCATATCCGTGTTTCAGGCTGGTTTTATAAGGCCACGCATCTTTTGTTCCTGGCCGGTTGCCAGAGTTTTTAACAAAGGCTCGTTCCTGGCCGGTTGCCAGAGTTTTTACTAAAGGCATGAACCTTTCGTTTCGGGCTGCTTCTACAGCGCTTCCCCCCGCTCGCCCGTTTGTTCTTCTCCTGGCCTGGTTTGACTTTTCAGTAGCGCCCAGCCGCTGAGCAGCGTCAGTGCCATCAGGTAATAGCCCGGTGCCAGGCTGGTGCCGGTCGCGCTAATCAGCAACGTACAGATCAGCGGCGCAAAACCACCGAACAAGGTTACAGCGACGTTGTAACTAATCGCCATACCGCTGGCGCGCGTGGTCACCGGGAAGAGATCGGCCATCATTGACGGCACCACTGAGAAGTAGATCGATTTCAGCAGCGCCAACCAGCCGACCAGCAACAGCAGTCTGCCCGCCGTCGGCTGGTTCACCACCAGCGCGAAAGCCGGATAAATAGTTACCAGCAGCAGCGACAGCGAGCCCCACATCAGCGGCCTGCGCCCGATTTTTTCCGCCCACAGCCCCATCAGCGGCGTGACCACCGTCAGGATTATGCCCGCAAGCAGCGTGGCGCTGAAGGCCGTGGTCGCGGAAAGATGCAGGCTTTTGGTGGCGTAGGTCGGCACGTAGTTAAGCATGTAGTTGATGCCGGTTGAAATAATCATCAGGCCGATCGCCAGCAGCATCAGGCTTTTCTGCTGCCCTGCCAACAGCCGAAGCGGCGAGCGAATTTTCTCGCGGCGGCTGAAGCTTTCCGGCTCGTGCAAATGACGACGAATGTACAGCCCGACCGGGCCAATCAGCAGGCCGAAGGCAAAAGGAAGGCGCCAGCCCCAGCTTTCCATCTGCGCCTCGCTCAGAGAGTGTGCCAGCCCAAGACCAAACGCCGAAGCCATCAGCGTGCTGGCTCCCTGAGTGGCGAACTGCCAGCTGGCGATAAAAGCGCGGCGCTGCGGGAAGTGCTCAACCAGGAAAGCCGTCGAGCTGCCGAATTCGCCGCCGGCGGAAAAACCCTGGATCAGGCGAGCCAGCAGCACCAACACCGGCGCGGCCAGGCCGATAGTGGCGTAAGCGGGCATAAGAACAATGATAGCGCCGCCCAGCATCATCAGGGAAATGGACATCAGCAGCGCTTTTTTGCGCCCGACACGATCGGCATAGGCGCCCAGCACCACCGCGCCAAGCGGGCGGATCAGAAAAGAAACGCCAAAACTGCCGAAGGTCAGCAGCAGCGACACCGCCGGATCCGCCGTGGGGAAAAAAGCCTGCGCGATATAGCTGGCGAAGAAGCCATAAATCGCAATATCGAACCACTCCAGCGCGTTGCCGATACAGGTGGCGAACAGCGTTTTATACAGGTTGGGCGTGGCCGCTACAGAACGCTGCCGGTCGATTAAGGTACTCATTGCGCGCCTCCTTGCTGCTGCCTGAACCGCTGGTGGCTGGCAATCAGTTCGCTGCCCTTCTCGCCCAGATCCCACAGCAGCCGGGTCATTATCTGCAAACCCTCACGCGCAACAGATTGCAGCATGTGTTCATCCACGGCGTGTTGGCCGCAGGCCGGATAGGAGTGCGGGATCCAGAGCGTGGGCAGGTTCAGAATATGCGCGAAGACGTCATTCGGCAGTGAACCGCCCAGGTTTGGCAGCAGCGCGGGCTTTTTGCCGCTGACCTGCTGGATTGCCTCCAGCGCCCAGCCCACCAGCGGATTGCGCGGATCGAGCCGGGTTGCTGGCGAGCCGCGCAGCATCTTCACTTCTACCTGGCTGAATCCTGCTGCGGCCAGGTGCTCACGCAGGTGACGCTCAATGTTTTCCCAGTCGGTGCCCGGCACAAAACGCAGCTGGCAGACCGCCGTTGCGCTGCCGGGAATAGCGTTCATTGGCCGCGCCGGATTGCCCGTCAGAAAGGACAGCATCTCCAGAGTGTTCCAGCCATAGAGCCGTTCAGTGGGCGTCAGCCCCGCTTCGCCCCATTGCGCATCGATCTGCGGGCCGTTGACATCCTGTTGCAGGGTAATGTCGCTCAGGATCGCGCGGATCTCTTCCGTCAGCGCCGGCGGCTTCAGCGACGCAACCTGAAGCTGGCCGTGCTGGTTCACCAGAGAGGAAAAAGCGTTCGCCAGCTGGGTGCCAGGATTGCTGAGCAGGCCGCCCCAGTTGCCGGAATGGTAGTCGCGATCGCGGGCGTTGATGCTCAGCCGAACGTTTACCGCCCCGCGCGAGCCAAGAAACAGCGTGGGCCTTTCGGCGCTCAGCCTGGGGCCGTCAGAGGCGATAAAAATATCTGCGCCGAGCAGTTCCGGGTTTTCGCGACAGATTTGCGCCAGGCCGGGCGAGCTGATCTCTTCGCCCATTTCGAACAAAAATTTGCAGTTAAACCCCAGCCTGCCGCCGCGAGCCGCGTAGATCTGTTCGAGCGCGGCGATATTGACCGAGTGCTGGCCTTTGTTGTCCGCGCTGCCCCGCCCGTACCAGCGGTCGCCCTCTTCCGTCAGCCGCCACGGAGCCAGCCCTTCGCGCCAGTTTTCGTCGTCGCCGAACACTACGTCGCCGTGTCCGTAGCAGAGCAGCGTCGGCAGCGCGGCGTCTTCAATACGCGAGGCCAGCAGAAACGGGTAGCGCGGCGCCTGAGGATTATCGATTGCGATTAGCTCAAAGCCCATTGCCTGCATGGCCGGGGCGATTTCCTGCTGCAGGTAGCGCTGGATCTCCGCCTCGCGGTTCTCCCGCTGGCTTTCGGAACGAATGGCGATGCGTCTGGCCAGCACCTGTTTAAACTCACCGCGGTCAAACCATGCCATGGCCTGCGTCAGAAGCTGCTCGAGGGTCATAAGTCACCTGTGTTTGCTTTTATAGTGTTATGGCTTCCATCTAAGCTAAAATCTGGCTTTGCCACAATTATAAAAATATCAAACAAGCTTTGCTGCAAAAGCAAAGGTTCGCTGCACTACCAGGCAGCATGCACCATAAAGAGGCAGGTTTATGCTTAGTCCTGAAGTCCGCTATTTTCTGGCCGTCGCCAGTACAGGTTCGCTTAGCGCCGCCAGCCAGCAGCTGTTTGTGGCCGTTTCGGCTATCAGTCGTCAGATCCAGCGTCTGGAGGCGGATATTGGCGCGCCGCTGTTTGAGCGCCATGCGCGCGGTATGATCCTTAACGATGCGGGCAGAATTTTTGAGGGTCACGTCAGGCGAAGCCTGCTGGGCATGGAGCAGGCAAAAGCGGAAATCAAAGGCCTGAAGGCGGTACGGCGCACGGCGCTGCGCGTCGCCTGTACCGACGGCATGGCGTTCAGCCTGCTGCCGGGGCTGTGTTCGCGGTTCCGTCAGCTCAATCCGGCGGTCAGCTTTAACCTGACCGTAGGAAGCGTTGAGGAGGTGGCGGATATTTTGCGCCAGGGCGAATGCGATGTGGCTTTTCAGTTCAGCCTGCATCCGGAGCGCGGCGTCGAGGTGCTGGGCTCCTGGCCCGCGCCGGTGCTGATGGTGATGCGTAAAGACCATCCGCTGGCGGAAAAGTCGATCCGGCTGCAGGATTTATCCGCCTGGCCGATGGCGCTGCCCGATCGCGCTACCACGGTGCGCCAGCTGTTTGATCTCTCCTGTCAGATGAACGGCACCTTTATCGAGCCGGTACTCACCTGCAATAATTTCAGCACGCTCTATGCATTTTTACAGCAAAACCCGCTGGCGATCACGCTATGCAGCCCGTTCACGGTGCTGTTCCAGTACGCCGGGCTGGATCTGGCGCTGCGTTCTCTCGGGATCGATCAGCTGACCCAGCGTACATTGCAGGTTCAGACCGTGACCGGCCGTCAGCGTTCAGCGGCGCTGAATCTGTTCCTTGCCTATGCCTGCGAAGAATTAGGCAAGCACAGCGGGAACGGGCGCTGAAATGGCCCGCTCCCGCGCCGAATAGCCGCGGCTATTTAAGATCGACCTGCCAGAAAAGGTGTTTGCCAAAAGGATCAACCTGATAGCCCGTCACCTCTTTGCGTACCGGTTCAAAAATGGTGGAATGGGCAATCATCACCGCCGGCATTTGATCGTGCATCATCTGCTGCGCCTGGCGGTAAAGGACCACGCGCTTCTGATGATCCTGTTCCGAGCGCGCCTCAGTAATCAGCGCATCAAACGGCTTGTAACACCACTTAGCCGAATTCGATCCGCCTTTCGTCGCGGTACAGCTGAACAGCGGCCCGAAGAAATTATCCGGATCGCCTGTTGCGGTGGTCCAGCCCATCAGCGCCGCCTGATGCTCGCCGTTTTTAACGCGCTGCAGATACTCGCCCCATTCAAAGGTGACGATATGGGCGTTGATGCCCACTTTTTGCCAGTCGGCCTGGATCATCTCCGCCATACGGCGCGCGTTGGGGTTGTAAGGCCGCTGAACCGGCATCGCCCACAGCTCTATGGCGGTGCCCGGCGCCACGCCCGCCTCTTTTAACAGCGCTTTAGCGCGCTGCGGATCGTAAGGATAATCCTGTAAATCGCTGGCGGCGCTCCAGACGTCAGGCGGCAGCAAATTTTTTGCCGTCGTGCCCGTACCCTGAAAAATAGCGTCGATAATCGCAGGTTTGTTGATCGCCATCGCCAGCGCCTGGCGCACCCGGACGTTATCCGTCGGGGCTTTTTGCGTGTTAAACGCCAGAAAGCCCGTGTTGAGTCCGGGTTTTTGCATCACCACCAGATTGCTGTCCGCCCGTATTTTGGGCAAATCGGCCGGGTTGGGAAACGGCATCACCTGGCATTCATTTTTGGTCAGCTTGGCGAGACGTACCGAGGCATCCGGGGTAATAGAGAAAACCAGCCTGTCCAGCTTCGCTTTCCCCTGCCAGTATTCAGGGAAAGCGCGGTAAAGAATGCGCGAATCTTTCTGATACTGCGCGAGCACAAAAGGCCCGGTGCCGAGCGGATCGCTGTCGACCTTCTCCGGCGTGCCCGCTTTCAGCATGGCATCGGCATAGTCAGCCGAAAGAATAGAAGCAAAATACCAGGCCAGATCGGCCAGAAACGGCGCTTCGGCATGGGCCAGCGTAAAGCGCACGGTGTGCTCGTCCAGTTTCTCGATATTTTTAATCAGCGAGCCGAACTCCAGGCTTTCAAAGTTGGCGTAGGTGCCGCCGGAAACGTTGTGATAAGGGTGCTGCGGATCTTTCTGCCGCATAAAAGAAAAAATTACGTCGTCTGCGCCAAAATCGCGCGTGGGATGAAAATAGCGGTTGCTTTGAAATTTTACGCCTTTGCGTAAATGAAAGGTGTAAACGGTGCCGTCAGCACTGATATCCCAGCTTTCTGCCAGGCTTGGCATAAGTTCAGTGGTGCCGGGTTTAAAGTCCACCAGCCGGTTATAAACGGTCGCGGCGCTGGCATCTACGCTGGTGCCTGACGTATAAAGCTGCGGATTAAAATTTTCTGGCGATCCCTCCGAGCAGAATACCAGCGTATTGGCCGCCGCGCCCGTTGCCGCTGCCAGTAGCATAGCGGCTGTTACTCCTTTCAATACCGATTGCTTCATCCCCTTCTCCCCTGATTAACAGATTAAGTCAGTGCCGGATATCAATGCCGTGAAGCCTGAGTCGGAATCAAGCCGCAAACCACTATTAACCTTGTTTTATCCAAATAGCAAAGGGAATTCGGTTTGATATTTATCCATACAACTTACTGATGTTACGGTTAATCCTGAATGCGCGCCCCGGCAGAAGCGAAATAAAATAGCGCGTTGGAGATAACGCTGATTAAACAGACCTGCTGTTAAGATCGGCCAGGTTATTCAGAGGATGTTTACCGAGGGGATTTAATTAACGGGTAATTAGCAACACATTGCCAGTGCGCTATAAAGATATTTTCAGTAGAAAGAAGAAATAATACCCTGCCGGGCGGCAGGGTATCGGGGCCCGATTAGTTCAGCTTATAATCCAGCGTAATTTCCGCATTCATCAACTGGGAAACCGGACAGCCCGCTTTGGCCTGATTGATGATTTCATCAAACTTAGCGCTGTCGACGCCCGGCAGAGCGATCTGGCTCTGCAGCGCGATTTTGGTGATCTTAAAGCCTTCGCCAACTTTATCCAGCGAGACGTCCGCCGTGGTGTCAATGCTGTCCGGCACCAGACCTTCGTTACCCAGCATCAGCGAGAGCGCCATCGAGAAGCAGGCAGCGTGTGCCGCGCCGATCAGCTCTTCCGGGTTAGTGCCCGGCTTGCCTTCAAAGCGGGTGTTGAAACCGTAAGGCTGTTCTTTCAGCGCGCCGCTTTCGGTGCTGATAGTGCCCTTACCTTTCTTGATATCGCCTTCCCAGTGTGCCTGACCTTTCTTATGAATAGTCATCAATATCCTCCCGTTTGCTTTGCATGAAGGGTAAGTATAGTGACTTTTCAGCAGTTTGCTGACGAAGCACTTGCAAATGCTCATTTACTAACCGTTAATAGAAGGAGACCACAGGAGAAATACCATGTTTAAAACTGATGATATTGTGCAAAGTAAAACCGGCGGCCCAAAGATGGTGGTATTGCAGGTTAAAGGCGAGACGCTTTATTGTGCCAGAGTGGATGATGCCGACAAAAAAGAGATCGAGGTGCCTGCCAGCTCGGTCAATCTTTACCATGAAGACGGCGACTTTGGCGTTTGCTGATAAGCAGGGCCGCCCGGCCCTTTTCTTCTCTTAAGCACAGGATTGTCTATGTCTCAGCAACTGGCCAGCCAGTTAACCAGCCGTTTTTTCCGCTATCTTGCCGTCACCAGCCAGAGCGATGCCGCCGCGACAAGCCTGCCCAGCACGCCCGGTCAGCAGACGCTGGCTAACCTGCTGGCGGAAGAGCTGCGCGCCCTGCGGCTGGAAAATGTGCAGGTCGATGAATGCGCGACCGTTACCGCTGTCCTGCCCGGCAAGGCGCCGGGCGCGCCGCGTATCGGTTTTCTCACCCATATCGACACCGTCGATGTCGGCCTCTCGCCCCATATTCACCCGCAGATTTTGCGCTTTGAAGGCCAGGATCTCTGCCTCAACAGTGAACAGGAGATCTGGCTGCGGGTGGCTGAACACCCGGAGATCGTCCCTTATCAGCATGAGGAAATTATCTTTAGCGACGGCACCAGCGTGCTGGGCGCCGATAATAAGGCGGCCGTTACGGTCGTGATGACGCTCCTGGAAAACCTCCGCGACGCAGCGACGCACGGCGATATCGTGGTCGCCTTTGTGCCTGATGAAGAGATCGGCCTGCGCGGTGCCAAAGCGCTGGATCTGGAGAAACGCTTTAACGTCGATTTCGCTTATACCATTGACTGCTGCGAGCTGGGCGAAGTGGTCTATGAAAATTTCAACGCGGCGTCGGCGGATATCCGCTTCACCGGCGTGCCGGCGCATCCGATGTCAGGCAAAGGCGTACTGGTGAATCCCCTGCTGATGGCCTGGGATTTTATCAGCCATTTTGACCGCCGCCAGACGCCGGAGCACACGGCCGGACGCGAAGGCTATATCTGGTTTAACGAGATGACGGCAAACGCGAGCGAGGCAAGACTAAAAGCCTCTATCCGTGATTTCGGGCTGACGGGCTTTGCGCAACGCAAGCAGCAAATCAACGAGGTCGCCGCCTTGATTGCCGGACAGTATCCGACCGGCAAGGTGGAGGTCAGCATCAGCGAGATCTACAGCAATATCAGCAACGCTATCGGCGAAGATCGACGAGCGATAGATCTGCTGTTTGCCGCGCTGGAGACGCTGAACATTACCGCGAAGGTTACGCCGATGCGCGGCGGAACCGACGGCGCGGCGCTGTCGGCGAAGGGCCTGCTGACGCCAAACTTTTTTACCGGCGCGCACAACTTCCATTCCCGCTTTGAATTCCTGCCGGTCTCCTCCTTTGTGAAGTCTTATCAGGTGGCAGAGCAGCTTTGCCTGCTGGCCGCGCGGCAGGCATAAAAAAAGCGCCAGGTTACGGCGCTTCAGGCTAAGGCATAACGAGGATCAGAAAGAGACCCAGTCATCGGCGCTGGCTTTCGCCACGGCTGGCCGTGCGCTAATCGGCGCGGCCTTGACGTAAGGCGTCGGTGACGGCCTGGCGGCTGTAGCCGGTGAGAGACGGAACTTAGAAACGGAGAGCGTCAGCTCTTCGGTCTGGCGCTCCAGCGCGCTGGCCGCTGTAGAAACCTCTTCCACCAGCGAGGCATTTTGCTGCGTCACGCTGTCCATTTCGGTAATGGCGGTGCCAATCTGCGAAATGCCCTTGCTTTGCTCTTCCGAAGCGGAGGCGATCTGCTTCATGATCTCCACAACTTCCGCTACCGCCTGTAGCATGTCGTCCATGGTGCTACCGGCTTCGCCAACCAGTCGGGATCCCTGATTCACGCGAGTAACGGAATCCGCAATCAGCGTTTCAATCTCTTTCGCCGCCCCGGCGCTGCGCTGGGCAAGGTTGCGCACTTCGCTGGCTACCACGGCGAAACCACGGCCCTGCTCGCCTGCCCGCGCCGCCTCTACCGCTGCGTTCAGCGCCAGAATGTTGGTCTGGAAAGCGATGCTGTTAATCACGCTGGTGATTTCCGCAATCTTGCGAGAACTGCCGGAAATGCCCTGCATGGTATCCACCACGTCTTTTACCAGCTTGCCGCCCTTGCTGGCGGTGGTTGAGGCGCTCTGCGCCAGTTCGCTGGCCTGACGCGCGTTGTCGGCGTTGAATTTCACGGTGGCCGTTAATTGCTCCATGCTCGCGGCGGTTTCTTCCAGCGCGGCGGCCTGCTGCTCAGTGCGAGAGGAAAGATCGTTGTTACCGGAAGAGATTTCCGCCGCGCCACGGTAGATATTATCCGTGCCGCTGCGGATGGCGCTGACGGCTTCACGCAGGCTATCCTGCATGGCGCGCAGCAGCGGCATCAGTCGGCCAACGCAGTTGCGGCCGATATCTTCCAGCGGATGGCTCAAATCGCCCTCGGCGATGCGGCGGAAGTGCTCGCGCATTCCATCCAGCGGGCGCACCAGCATTTTTACCAGGTAGCGGTCGGTAAAAAGCAGGATCAGCAGGCCGGCAATCACCGCCATAACAATGATCATTTTAGTCATATCGGTCAGGTGATCGACGGTGACCCGCGTTACGTCCAGCTTTTCGCCAGCGGCAAGGTTGAATTTATCCACGCTGGCGCCAAAAGCGCGGCTGAGCGGCGGCGTCACGCTGGCGGCATGACGACGGAAATCGTCCAGCGACGCCTGCTGCGCCAGCTGCATCTGCGGCAGAACCCCTTCGTCCAGCAGTTTCTGCCAGCTGGCGATGACGGCAGCAGCGTAGCCTGGTGCCAGTGGGCCTGGCGCTTCGGCTTTGAAATCGGCCAGCAGCGTGGTCATATTATCCAGCGCTTTTTGTACCGAGGCCATATCCGCAGCCGCCGTTGGGCTTCCCGCCTGGCGGGATTCTACTGCGCGCGTCAGACGAGTAATAAAGCGAAAATATTGATCGTTGCCCTTGCTCAGGGTGGTCATCTGGTTCACCAGCTCACGGTCAACCTCGTTGCCCTGGCCCAGCGAATTCAGCGCGCAGACGCTGTAAATGCCCACCGCCGTCCATAGCAGGCAGAAAAGCCCGAGGATCGACAGCATTACGCTGCGGATGGAAAAATCTTTTAGCAAATTCATAACTACTCCGTAACGATGTTAAAACCCGAATGCTCGTCCTGCGTGGTGGACGCTTGACAGGAGTTATCGGCATCGCCAACAAAATCATGAGTAATTATTTCTTTCTTATTCAGGGCGTTACTGACCATAACGCAGCGTTAAGTCCTTGCTGCGCCTGTTATTTGTTTTTTAATCCGTTATAAATCGAGCGGGACGATGTTAAAAATTATCCCCGGAGTTTAACAATATTTTTCATCAGCAGGCGAAACAGCTGCATCCGTCTGCGCATAAAGTTTTTCTCCAGCCTGAGCGTCGGGCCCGTTTCGCCGAAGCGCATCATTACGTCTGCGCCAGGCTGCCAAACCGGCCAGTCGGGTTCGCCTTCGAGCCGGTGAGAAAAGAGGCTGGCGTGGCGGGCAAAATTCAGCCAGTAACCGCTAACCTTTTTAGCAAACTCGCGATCGCCTGCGGTAAAGGGGCGATCGCCCATTTGCGTGGTCAGCTCGTCGAGGGTATTGAGCGTATAGGGGATCTCATTGCCGTGCCAGGTTCCTTCAGGATAAAGGTCACGCGAATTTTCTGATACGTAATCGAAGTAGTAGCGCCAGACAGGGATACCTTTGCGAGCGTGGGAGAGCGCGGCGATATAGCCCATGGCGGTAAAAGTCATATCACGCGCCACCTGCCTGCCGAGCTTGTCGTCATCATACAGGCCGTCGTACAGCAGGCGGATCATTTTCATACGCAATCCCAGGCGCTGCGTGGCGCGCAGCTGCCGGATAATCAGCGCGGGATCGACCCCAAAATAGCTGAGAACGCTGGCCTCATCGCTGTTGCTGCCGATCATTAACGGCAGTTTGTGCTGGGCGGCGTTGTTAAAGACTTTCAGCATGGGTACGGGTAAAACCCGATCGCCCGCTATCGCCACCGGGCCGTTAGCCAGCGAACTCTCCAGCGGCCAGAAGGCGTCGGCAGGCAGCGCGCGCAGCTGCTCCGCCGTGGCGTGCGGCAAATCAAAATGGCGGGCCAGCTTTTCGCCGTTTGCCAGCGCCTTTTCGCGCGGCAGATCGGGCAGCGCATAGGGGCTTTGCGCGATGCCTTTATGGAACAATCCAACCGAAAGCGGCGAGGAAAAAAGCGAAAGCACGCTGCGCGCGCCGGATGATTCTCCGAAGATCGTTACGTTATGCGGATTGCCGCCGAAGGCAGCGATATTACGCTGTATCCATTGCAAAGCAGCGATTTGATCCAGCAGCGCAAAATTATTGACGACTTCGCCCGGCGCATACTCTTTATCCAGCGCCGGATGCGCAAAAAATCCCAGATGACCCAGCCGATAGTTAAGGGTAACCACCACCACGCCCTGCGAGGCCAGCGGCTGGCCGATATAGGGCGCCAGGCCCGCCGCGCCAATGGTAAAACCGCCGCCGTGGATCCAGACCATGACCGGCATTGGGCCCGCCGGCTCCGTTTCCGGCGTCCAGACGTTCAGATAGAGACAATCCTCACTGAACGCGCCCGGATCGCCGCCGCCCACCGCCATGCAATATTGCCGGTTCTGCCAGCTGGCCGCCCCCCATGCCGTGGCGTCACGCTCTCCCTGCCACGGCGTTACCGGCTTCGGCGATCTCCAGCGATACTCGCCGACAGGCGGCGCGGCATAAGGTATTCCCCTGAAAACAAAAACGTCCTTATCCAGACTGCCGCACAGGGTCCCTTCTGCCGTCCTTATCCTTATCAAGCGTTCGTTTTTCATTGCTGCGTCCTGAGTAATCTGCTGACTATTATTTGCAAGCGCCACGGCAAAGTCCAACAGGTGACCTCATTTACAGAAAATGCTTACGGTTCCTTAACATTTGGATCATGCTCTTCCAATTTTTCTGATTATTAATCAAATGATTATTATTTATCGAACCGTTCAGTTCATGCTGTAATTTGCAGCCTGCTAATCAACAGAACCGGGAAATCAACGTCGTTCTTTTGCAAGGCGTAAGGGGATATTTACAGCCAAAGTCAGCTCAAGCCGCATCGTTTCCGACACGGCTTTGATAACGAAATGGCGACGGCGGGCTGAAAGCTATTACCGCATCGTTTCCGACACGGTTTGATAACGAAATGACGCTGGCTGGCTGAAAGCTATTACCGCGCCGTTTCAGGCATGCGTTTGACGACGAAATGACGACGGCTGGCCGGAAACTATTCTTCGCTACGCTGGTGGCCGAAGCGGTATTTCGCCAGCAGCATCAGCGAGGTCAGCACAGCCGGAATAGCCAGGCTGGAGAAAACTTCCGTAATATGCCAGCCCATCGCCAGCATCTGCGCGCCGGCAAAGGCGCTGAGAATAGCGCCCATGCGCCCTACGCCGTGCATCCAGCTGGAGCCGGTCGCGCGGGCGTGGGTAGGATAATAGCTGGCCGACAGCGCGTTCATGCCGGTATTAGCCCCGTTAAGGCAGAAACCGCTGCAAAAAGCGACCAGGCTCAGGATTAGCGTATTTGCCGGCGCGTAGCCAATCGCTACCGTCGCGATAGCGCCGGTAAAGTAGATGGCGGCCAGCGCCAGGTTGGCGTTAAAGCGATCCATCATCCAGCCGGCAAACAGCGAGCCAACGGTGCCGCCGGCCTGATACATGGCGGTCACCAGCGCGGCCTGCGTAACCGTCATGCCCATATCTTTCACCAGCGAAGGTAGCCAGCTGCCGATCAGATAGACCAGAAACAGCCCCATAAAGTAGCTGCCCCACAGCAGCACGCTGCCGGAGAGATAAGGTCGCGTCAGCACCAGCTTCACCGCGCCCTCGCGCTGCGCTTTTTCCGCCATGGCGAACTGGCTTCCCTGCTGTACCTGGCCCGGCGCCATTTTTTCAACTATCTGCCGGATGCGCTCTACGGGCGCCTGCCGCGACAGCAAAAAGCGCACCGATTCCGGTAACCATTTCAGCAACAGCGGCACGATCAGCAGCGGCAGCAGCCCGCCCAGAATCAGCACGGCGTGCCAGCCGTAATGAGGGATTAGCCAGGACGCAGCAAAGCCGCCGCCCGCCGCGCCGAAGGTAAAGCCGCAGAACACCACGGTAATAATGAAAGCGCGCTTGCGCTCGGGAGAGTATTCCGCCACCAGTGTGCCCACGTTGGGCATGGCCGCGCCCAGCCCAAGGCCGGTAAGAAAGCGGAACAGCATCATCTGATCGGCGTTATGCGAAAAGGCGGTCGCCAGCGTCCACAGGCCAAAGAAAAAAACGCTGCTGATGATGATGACGCGACGGCCAAAGCGATCGGCTAGCGGGCCGGCAAACAGGGCGCCCAGCGCCAGACCGATCAGCGCGGCGCTGATGATAGCGCCCAGCTGCTGCGTGGTGACGCCCCAGGAAACCTTAAGCGCCGGCGCGATAAAGCCCATCAGGGCGATATCCATGCCGTCCATCGCCACTACCGCAAAGCAAAGGGCGATAATACGTTGCTGATAACGAGTGACGCCGCCTTCGTTGATCAGGGCGCGGACATCTGTCGCAACAATACTCTCCACGTTAACGCTCCATGGCCAGCAGTGTGCAAAGCGGCTGGCGTCGGTTCCGAAAAAAAGTGTTGGCTATCATAACGGATTGTTATCGATTTCACCCGGTGAATTACCCGTTTGCGTAGCAATCTCCCCGAAAAAAGCAAGCATCCGCAAGGAAAAAAGGGCTTTTATCAGTAAAGGTGATGAGGCTATTGCCTCCGGGCGGCGAAAAGTGATGGAAAAACGCCCTTATGTTAATGAAATTTTGCAATAAGGTTAACAGTATTCCAACGCGCCGCTTGCCTGCCCGCCACCTTGCTGACTACGCTGCAGTTATGGAAAAAAATTACCTGTTTAATCAGCGCATTCGTCTGCGCCATCTGCATACTTTTGTCGCCGTGGCGCAGCAAGGCACGCTGGGGCGCGCCGCCGAGGTGCTGTCGCTTAGCCAGCCTGCGCTGTCAAAGACACTGAACGAGCTGGAAGAGATGGCCGGGGCCAGACTGTTTGAGCGAGGCCGTCTTGGCGCGCAGCTGACCACGGCGGGCGAGCAGTTTCTGACCCATGCGGTGCGGATTCTGGATGCGCTTAACCATGCCGGTCAGTCGCTCAGCCCCGTGGCCGCGCGCGATCCGGCCGTGCTGCGCATCGGCGTGTTAACCACGGTAGCGCTGGGGATGCTGCCTTCAATTCTGGAACGCTTTCACCAGCAGCAGCCCAGAACGCTGGTTCAGGTCGCTACGCTGCACAACAACGTGCTGCTTGCCGGACTGAGAGCGGGCGAATTTGAAGTTGGTATTGGCCGCATGGCCGAAACGGAGATGATGACCGGGCTGACCTACGAGCTGTTGTTTCTGGAGTCTTTGCGGCTGGTGGTAAGGCCCGAACACCCGCTATTAAGTGACAACGTCACGCTGTCGCGGGCGCTTAACTGGCCCGTAGTGATTTCACCGGAGGGCACCGCGCCGCGCCGTATCGCCGATGCGATGCTGAAAGATCACGGCTGCCGCCTGCCGGACGCGGTAGTGGAAACCTCTGCGACCTCGCTCGCCCGTCAGCTGGCGCTTCGCTATAACTATGTCTGGTTCGTGCCTTCCGGCGCGATCAAAGACGACCTGCTGCATAATGCGCTGGCCGCGCTGCCCGTCGCCTCACATGGGCCGGGCGAACCGGTTGGCATCATTACCCGTACCGGCGCGCCCCTTAGCCGCAGCGCCGAAGTGCTGATGGCGACCATCCGTAAATCCCACTCCGGCTAGCGGCTGCGCTTGGCGTGCCGTTCGCGGTTGTCCAGGCGCGCCTGCTCGCTTTTACGTAGCCCCACATAGCAGGCGCCGTTGCCGCCGTGCTGCGGCTGAGCGCTGCAAAACGTCTGCACCTGATCAAACTGCTGTAGCCAGCGCGCCAGATAGCTGCGGACGATATTGGCGTGCGATTCATCCTCTTTGCCTTTGCCATGCACGATCAGCAGATTGCGGTAATTTTCGCGCTCCGCCTGCAGCATAAAGCTGTAAAGTGACTGACGGCAGATTTCCACCGGCTGACGCAGCAGATTAAGACTGGCATCGATCTGGTATTTGCCCAACCGCAGCTTATCCAGCACGCCCTGCTGGATCCCCTCCGCTTTGTATTCCAACGGCGTTTCCCGGGGGATAACGGTCAAAAAGCCGCTGGTCAGCGGATTATCCAGCTGCTGTTCTTCCTGGCGCTGGCGAGGCGATTTCGTCGAAGGGGATTTTAACCAAAGAATGTTGCTGCAATCCTTGAGCGGCGTAACGTCTTCCATCGCGTCTTTAAACAGGTCTTCATCATTAAAGCTCATGATACAGGTTCCCCGGTGGCCACGATTAAGGATAGTGTAATGGTATCCTCACCGGGCCGCTCTGGCAAAACTTCAGGCGGACGCCGCCAGCGCATAACGTGCGCTCGCCTCGTCGGTGACCAGCCCGCTGATCCAACCGCCCTTTAGCACGGCGGCTATCGCCCGATGCTTTTCGTTGCCTCCCGCAAAGGCGACGATATTGCGTTGGGTGTGAGCCGTCAGCCGCACGCTGGTCAAACGGCTGTCCAGAGCGGTTGCCGCCCTTTCGCCTTCCTCACCGATAAAATGGCCAAGCATCTCTGCGGCCACCCGATCCGCCAACAGCGTGGCCACTTCATCGTCGCTGATAAAGCCATCCGCATTCAGCGGGCAGCCCGGCGAAACCTGACCAATGCCGACAAACATAATATCCGCCTGGGCGGCCTTCTCCGTAACGGTGCGGTAGATGCGATGATTGCACCACAAATCGCGATCGTCGACGCTGTCGGCATACAGCGGCGCGGGCAGGATAAAATAGCGTCCCTGCGTTTTTTCCGCCATCCACAGCGGCACATCATAACGGGTACAGGAGCCGTCGCTGGCGATAGCGCCGATCAACGAAACGCAGCTGTGCTGCGGCCTGTCCAGCTCTGGCAGCTCGTTGATAGTGGCCCGCAGGGTTCTTCCCGATCCTACCGCGACAATTTGCGGCCGCTCGCTTTTCAGCGTTTGCGCCATCACTTCCGCACCCGCTACGGCAATCATCTGCTGTAAGCCGCTGCCTTCCACATTGCCAGACGGCACTACCTGACAAAACGCCAGGCTGAATTTTTCCTGTAGCTGCTGCGCCAGCGTCATGCAGTCGGCCACGGCATGATTGACGCTGACGCTCACCAGCCCCTGTTCTGACGCCAGCGCCACCAGCCGCTGCGCTACCTGACGCGATACGCCAAGTTTTTCAGCGATATCCTGCTGAGTTTCTCCCGCCACGTAATACATCCAGGCTGCTCTGGCCGCCAGATCCAGCTTTTTGTCGTGCTTGCTCATTGTGATATCCCACTCCTTAAGCCCAATCCGAATAATTGCCCGATTGACGGGCAAAAGCAAATTTTGTGATCGCTCCCGCAGACCGTTGGTAAAAAATTCACCAGGCTGTAACGCAACTAAGCAAAAGCTCAACACAAGAGCAAAAGCCCATTTACAGGAGAGAATGATGACCGCTGCTTCCCCCTCTGTCTGGTTACATATCGGCGCCGGTTCTTTTCATCGCGCCCATCAGGCCTGGTATCTGCATCGTCTGTTGCAGCAGGACGGCCCGCGCTGGGAAATCGCGCTCAGCAATATTCGCGATGATGCCGTGCCCTTGCTGAATGCCCTGACGCAGCAAAACGGCGAATACGTGCTGGAAACGGTCACCCCAACAGGCGAACGTCAGTATGAGAAAATTACCTCAATCAAACATATCGTTCCGTGGGACGCCGGGCTGACGGCTATGGTTGCGCGAGGCGCAGACGCCGCCACGAAAGTGATCGCCTTTACCGTCACCGAGAGCGGCTACTACCTGGACAGCGACCACCGTCTCGATCCGCGTCACCCTGATATTACCGCAGATTTGCAGGGCGAAGCGCGCACGCTTTATGGCGCGTTACGCCGCGTTTTGCAGGCGCGAATGCAGGTGCACGGTCAGCCGGTTACGCTGTTAAACTGCGATAATCTGCGGCATAACGGCGAGCGTTTCCGTGAGGGCTTTCTCGCTTTTCTGCGTTTATGTCACGACGATGCGCTGCTGGCGTGGGTAACGGAGCAGACGACCTCGCCCAATACGATGGTGGATCGCATTACTCCGCGCCCGACGGCGGATATCGCCCCGCGCGTGCTGGAAGCGACCGGTTTTGCCGACAGCGCACCGGTTATGGGCGAAGCCTTTATTCAATGGGTGGTTGAAGATAACTTTGCCGCCGGACGACCTGCACTGGAGAAGGTCGGCGTGACCCTGGTCGACTCCGTTCTGCCGTGGGAAGAGGCGAAAATCCGCATTCTTAACGCCAGCCACAGCTGCATCGCCTGGGCAGGGACGCTGGTCGGACAGGACTTTATTCACCAGAGCACGCAGACCCAGGCGATCAAAGAGATGGCCTGGGAGTATGTGACCCAGGACGTTATTCCCTCGCTGTCGCCCAGCCCGCTTGAGCTGGAAGCATACCGCGACGTAGTGTTGGCCCGCTTTGCCAATCCTTATATCCGCGATACCAACCAGCGAGTCGCGGCGGACGGCCTGTCAAAAATCCCGGGATTTATTACGCCGACCCTGACGGAATGCTACGCCCGTGGCGAGACGCCTCGCGCGACGGCGGTGCTGCCCGCGCTTTTTTTCCTGTTTTTACAGCGCTGGCATCGCGGCGAGCTTCCTTATGTCTATCAGGATGGCGCACTGGAAGCAGAAAGCTGGCACCGCATCATGGCAAGCCCGGACGCGCTCGCACGTTTTGCCGCCGACGAGGCGCTGTTTGGCCCGCTTGCCCACGATACCGCCTTTGCCACGCTGCTGGCGGAGACGGTTGCCACGCTCGATGAATGGGCCAAAGTCCCTCAACCGGTGAACGAGTAAGGAGTCGGTAATGTATCTCGGGATCGATCTTGGCACCTCTGAAATCAAAACGCTGGTTATCGATGCCGCAGGCGAAATCGTGGCCGCCAGCGGTGTAAAACTGGACGTACAGCGGCCGCAGCCCCACTACGCGGAGCAGGATCCGCACAGCTGGTGGCTGGCGCTGGAGCAGGCCATTGACGAGCTGCGCCAGCAGGCTGGTGCTCGCTGGCAGCAAATCCGCGCAATCGGGCTTTCCGGCCAGATGCATGGCGCGGTGCTGCTGGACAGGGAAAATCAGGTATTGCGCCCGTGCATATTATGGAACGACACGCGTAGCGCAGCCGAGTGCGAGGAGCTGACGCAACGGGCTACCGACCTGCACAGCGTGGCGGGCAATTTAGCGATGCCCGGTTTTACCGCGCCGAAGCTGCTGTGGGTCGCCCGCCATGAACCCGAGATTTTTTCTCGCATCGCCAGCGTTCTGCTGCCTAAGGACTATCTGCGCTGGCAGATGTGCGGTGAAAAGATCAGCGATATGTCCGATGCAGCCGGTACGCTGTGGCTGGATATCGCCAGGCGCGACTGGTCGGATGCCCTGCTGGCGGCCTGCGGGCTGAACCGCGACCAGATGCCGCGGCTGACGGAGGGATCGCAGCCCGGCGGCAGGCTACAGGCTGATGTCGCGCGGCGCTGGGGCTTGCAGGAAGGTATAGTGATTGCGGGCGGCGGTGGCGATAACGCGGCCAGCGCGGTCGGGCTGGGGGCGATTGAACCCGGCGACGCTTTTATTTCCCTTGGCACCTCCGGCGTGCTGTTTGCGGTCAACGATCGTTTTCGTCCCGCGCCGGCCTCGGCCGTACACGCTTTTTGCCATGCCTTGCCCGATCGCTGGCACCAGATGAGCGTCATGCTGACGGCGGCCTCCAGCCTGCGCTGGCTGTGCGATCTGCTGAACGCCACCGAAACCGATCTGCTGGCCGAGGTGGCGGCGCTAAGCGAGACGGTTCAGCGCAGCGCCCCGCTCTTTTTGCCCTACCTTTCCGGTGAACGCACGCCGCATAACGATCCGCAGGCCACCGGCGCTTTTCATGGTCTGACCCATGCCACTAACCGTGCAGCGCTGGCCTATAGCGTGTTGGAGGGCGTCGCCTTCGGCATTGCCGACGGCCTACAGGCGTTGCGGGCGGCGGGCACCGAGTTGGAAAGCTGTTCGTTGACCGGCGGCGGCGCGCGAAGCGGGTTCTGGGCGCAGCTGATTGCGGATACGCTGGATCTGCCGATAGTTACCCATCAGGGCGGCGAAGCGGGCGGCGCAGTGGGCGCGGCGCGTCTGGGCTGGCTGGCCGACGGCGGCGATCCGGCCGAGGTCTGCCGTAAACCTGCCGTGCTGCGGCGCTATCTGCCCAATGCGCTTCGTCATCATCATTTGCAAAGGCGGCTCGACCACTTCCGCCTGCTCTACCAACAGCAGCGCGATGCTCGCGCATCCGGTTTCTGAACACTGATGCGGACGCCTCAGGCGTCCGTCACCTGCACGCCTGAGAGGAAATATGATGAAATCAGCCAATAACTGGTTCGGCCTCCCCTTGTCGTTAATATGGGGTTATATCGCCATCGCCGTCTTTATGAGCGGGGACGGCTTTGAAATGGCTTTCCTGTCGAAGCACATTACCGATCTCGGCTTTTCGCCCGCGCAGTCTGCGCTGGTGTTCACGGTTTACGGCGGCGCAGCGGCGCTGGCGGCCTGGAGCTCCGGCGTAGTCGCGGAGATCATTACGCCGCAGCGCGCAATGCGTATCGGTTTTCTGCTGTGGGTAGTGATGCATATTCTGTTTATGACGCTGGGCCTGGGGCTGCGCAACTATCCGCTGATGCTGCTGTTCTACGGCATTCGCGGTCTTGCCTATCCGCTGTTCATTTATTCGTTTGTGATGCTGATTGTGCAGAACGTGCCTAAACACCAGCTCTCTTCCGCCATGGGCTGGTTTTGGGCGATGTATTCCATCGGCATCGGCTGCGTCGGCAGCTATCTGCCCAGCTTTACCATTCCCTGGCTCGGTGAAACCGGCACCCTGTGGTTTGCTATCGCCTGGGTAGCGGCTGGCGGGCTGATGGCGATGACTCTGCTGCGCAAGGTCGGCGGCGAGAGCGAGAAAGCCAATCTTTCCCCACGTGAAAAACTGACCGAGCTGTCGCGGGCCGTGACCATTCTCTTCACTAACCGCAACATCTTCCTGGCCTGCCTGATCCGCATTATCAATACGCTGTCGCTGTTT
Source organism: Erwinia sp. STN24 (assembly GCF_041320675.1). Classification (NCBI taxonomy): domain Bacteria; kingdom Pseudomonadati; phylum Pseudomonadota; class Gammaproteobacteria; order Enterobacterales; family Erwiniaceae; genus Erwinia; species Erwinia sp. STN24. The sequence goes on from NZ_JBGGPM010000001.1 coordinate 971,862, forward strand.
GGCTTTGCAGTGATTATGCCGATGCTGTTCGTCGGGCGCCTGGGCTTTACCATGTCGGAATGGCTGCAAATCTGGGCGGTATTCTTTTTCGTTACCATCTTCACCAATATTATGTGGGGTGTGCTGGGCGAATATATCGGCTGGATCCGTCAGGTGCGCTGGTTTGGCTGCCTGGGCTGCGCGATTTCCAGCCTGGCCTTCTATTACCTGCCGGTGACCTTTGGTCATAACTTCTGGATGGCGCTGGTGCCCGCCGTCATGCTGGGCATTACCGTCGCGGCGTTTGTGCCGATGACGGCGGTATTTCCCGTGCTGGAGCCGAAGCATAAAGGTGCGGCGATCTCCATCTACAACCTCTCCGCTGGCCTGAGCAATTTTCTTGCGCCCGCCATCGCCTCGCTGGTACTGCCCTTTTTTGATATCAAGGGCGTGGTCTGGACCTACACCGCGCTTTACCTGTTAGCCGGGGTGCTGACGTTGATTATTCAGGTAGAACAACCCTCCAGAAAAAGCGCCAAAAACAACCTTAATAACTACGGTTCAACGGCCGCGACGCCTGATAAAACGTAGGTTTGGCTTTTGGCACTTTTTTAAACGGGACGTCACCAAAAGTGACGTCCCTGTTTTTTATGTGGCTAAAAAGGCCTGGATGAGTTCCCTTTGCTGAGCAAAAAATGTTAAAATTGACCTCAATCAATAATCACTCGAGCCAACACTATGATCCCGGAAAAACGTGTTATCAACAGACGTATCCAGTCTGGCGGTTGTGCGATTCACTGTCAGGATTGCAGCATCAGCCAGCTCTGTATTCCTTTCACGCTGAACGAGCACGAACTCGATCAGCTGGATAACATCATCGAGCGCAAAAAGCCTATTCAGAAAGGGCAAACGCTGTTCAAAGCCGGTGACGAACTGAAGTCGCTGTACGCCATTCGTTCCGGGACCATCAAAAGCTATACCATTACCGAACAGGGCGACGAGCAGATCACCGGCTTTCACCTGGCGGGCGACCTGGTAGGCTTCGACGCCATCAGTGGCGGTCAGCACCCCAGCTTTTCTCAGGCGCTGGAAACCGCTATGGTCTGCGAAATTCCTTTTGAAACCCTGGACGATCTGTCTGGCAAAATGCCCAGCCTGCGTCAGCAGATGATGCGGCTGATGAGCGGCGAGATTAAGGGCGATCAGGAGATGATCCTGCTACTGTCGAAGAAAAATGCGGAAGAGCGTCTTGCCGCCTTTATCTATGGCCTTTCCCGCCGCTTCGGCGAGCGCGGCTTCTCCCAGCGCGAATTCCGTCTGACCATGACCCGTGGCGATATCGGCAACTACCTCGGCCTGACGGTTGAAACCATCAGCCGCCTGCTGGGCCGCTTTCAGAAAAGCGGTATGCTGGCGGTGAAAGGCAAATACATCACTATCGAAAATCATGAGGTGCTGTCGCAGCTGGCTGGTCAAAGCCGCGCGATTGCCTGATGCTATGCCGGACTGGTTCGCCAGTCCGGCTGTTTTTTTCGCCTGGTGACCCGGTGCGTTAATCCATCTGTTTTTCCATTCTCTGGCCCGGTACGTTAATCCGGCCGGTTTTTCATTCTCTGGCCTGGTGCGTTAATCCATCTGTTTTTCCATTCTCTGGCCCGGTACGTTAATCCGCCTGTTTTTCCATTCTCTGGCCCGGTGCGCTGACCTGGCAGTTTTGTCCATCCTGCCGCTTGATTTGCGTCTTTTCACTCGCCCTTCACTATGCTGTCATAGCCCCCGTTTAGCCGTTTTCGCGCAGTGGAAAAGCAGGCAGACGACCGTACCAGCCGCTTTTAGCGATCCTTTTGTTATAATATTGATCTGGCTATAACTTTTTCTTTCTTTCCCGACGTTGATTGGGCTATCTTTTAAGCTAACCAGCGTATGGAGGACCCGTTATGGCTAAGTACCAAAACATTCTCGTGGCGATCGACGCGCAACAGGACGACCAGCCAGCGCTGCGCCGTGCTGTCTATCTTAATCAGCGCCTCGGTGGTCAGATCACGGCTTTTCTGCCTATCTATGATTTTTCTTACGAAATGACGACGCTGCTGTCGCCCGACGAGCGCGTCACCATGCGCAAAGGGGTGATTAGCCAGCGCACCGAATGGATCCGCGAGCAGGCAAAAGCCTATCTGGCCGCGGGCGTGAACATTGATATCAAGGTGGTCTGGCATAACCGCCCCTACGAGGCGATTATTCAGGAAGTGCTGGACGGCGGCTACGATCTGCTGCTGAAGATGGCACATCAGCACGACCGACTTCAGTCGGTGGTGTTTACGCCTACCGACTGGCACCTGCTGCGCAAGTGTCCCTGCCCGGTATGGATGGTAAAAGACCAGCCCTGGCCGGAAGGCGGCAAGGCGGTAGTGGCGGTAAATCTCGCCAGCGAAGAGCCACATCACGACCCGTTGAATACTCAACTGGTCAAAGAGACGCTGGAGCTGGCGAAACAGGTCAACCATACCGAAGTCCATCTGGTTGGCGCCTATCCTGTTACCCCGGTAAATATCGCCATTGAGCTGCCCGACTTCGATCCCAGCGTTTACAACGATGCGATCCGTGGTCAGCACCTGCTGGCGATGAAGGCATTACGGCAAAGCTTCAGCATCGACGAAAAGTTTACTCATGTAGCAAAAGGCCTGCCGGAAGAAGTGATCCCGGACCTGGCGGATCGGCTGGACGCTGGCGTGGTGGTGCTTGGCACTATTGGCCGCACCGGACTGTCAGCGGCTTTCCTGGGCAATACGGCGGAGCAGGTTATCGATCATCTGCGTTGCGATCTGCTGGCGATCAAGCCGGAAGGCTTCGTATCGCCGATCGAACTGGATGATGACGAAGACGACTGATCGTTAGTCAAAAAAGAGGCCGGGGAACTCCCCGGCCTCTTACCTTCAGCGCCTGTTACAGCGCTTTCAGAATGGCATCCACCGTGGCTTTCGCATCACCAAACAGCATCTGGGTGTTGTCACGAAAGAACAGCGGGTTCTGCACGCCGGCATAGCCGGTGTTCATGGAACGCTTAAAGACCACCACGTTCTGCGCTTTCCACACTTCCAGCACCGGCATCCCCGCGATTGGGCTGCGCGGATCTTCCTGCGCCGCCGGGTTGACGGTATCGTTGGCGCCAATCACCAGCACGGTATCCGTTTCGCTGAAGTCGTCGTTGATTTCATCCATTTCCAGCACGATATCGTAAGGCACCCGCGCCTCGGCCAGCAGCACGTTCATATGGCCCGGCAGACGTCCGGCGACCGGATGAATGCCAAAGCGCACCTTAATGCCCTGTGCACGCAGCTTCTCGGTGATTTCCGCTACGGGATACTGCGCCTGCGCTACCGCCATCCCGTAGCCCGGGGTAATGATCACGCTGCGCGAGTTCTTCAGCAGTTCCGCCGTTCCCTGCACGTCGATTTCGCGGTACTCGCCCGCTTCCTCGCCTTCGCCGGTCGAGCTGCTGTCGGTGCCGAAACCGCCTGCGATAACGCTGATAAAGGAGCGGTTCATCGCCTTACACATAATGTAAGAGAGAATGGCGCCGCTTGAACCGACCAGCGCGCCGGTCACGATCAGCAGGTCGTTGCTGAGCATAAAGCCCGCCGCCGCCGCCGCCCAGCCCGAATAGGAGTTGAGCATAGATACCACGACCGGCATATCCGCGCCGCCGATGGAAGCCACCAGATGCCAGCCGAACGCCAGCGCAATGATGGTCATCAGCAATAGCGCAAAGCCCTGCCATCCCGTGCTGTCGGTGCGCACAAAGATAATCAGCAGGCAAAGCGATACCACCAGCGCCAGCAGGTTAAGCCGGTGCCGGTGCGGCAGCGCCAGCGGCCGGGAAGAGAGTTTCCCGCACAGCTTGCCCCAGGCGACCAGCGAACCGGTGAAGGTCACCGCGCCGATAAAGATACCGATAAAGACCTCAGTGAGATGAATGTTCTCTATCACCGCATCCATTCCGGGCGCGTGATAGAGATAGCTGTTAAAGCCCACCAGCACCGCAGCCAGGCCAACGAAGCTGTGCAGCACCGCCACCAGCTCCGGCATTTCGGTCATTTCGACCTTTTTTGCCAGCCGCACGCCAATCGCGCCGCCGATCACCATCGCCAACAGCACCCAGCCGACGCTGCTGCTGTCGGGGCCAAGCAGCGTCGCCAGCAGCGCAATCGCCATGCCGCTGATGCCAAACAGGTTGCCCTGCTTAGCGGTTTCATGCTTCGACAGCCCGGCCAGGCTGCAAATAAAAAGAATTGCGGCAACAATGTATGCTGCAGTCACTAATCCGCCAGACATTGATTACCCCTTAGTTCTTACGAAACATTTTCAGCATGCGCTGAGTCACGGTGAAGCCACCGAAGATATTGATGCTGGCAATCAGCACGGCAATAAAGGAGAAGAAGCTGACCCAGCCGCCGTGCCCCATTTGCAGTACCGCGCCGACCACGATGATGCCGGAGATAGCGTTAGTGACCGACATCAGCGGCGTATGCAGCGCGTGGCTGACGTTCCACACCACGTAGTAACCCACCACGCAGGCGAGCGCGAACACGGTAAAATGGGTCAGGAAGGCGGGCGGCGCAACGTTAGCGAGCCAGCCGAACAGCACGATAGCCAGCGCAAACAGCGCATATTTTCGGAAGGGTGAAGCGGGTTTCGCTTCTGGTTTCTCTGGCGCTTTGGCGGCCGCAGGCGCCGCTTTCGGCGCGGCGGAAACCTGAATCGGCGGCGCAGGCCAGGTGATTTCGCCCTGGCGCACCACGGTTACGCCCCGGATGACCACATCGTCGAAGTCGACAGTAATCTCGCCATTCTTCTCCTTGCAAAGCAGTTTAAGCAGGTTGACGAGGTTGGTGCCGTAAAGCTGTGAGGATTGACCAGGCAGGCGGCCCGGCAGATCGGTATAGCCGATAATTTTCACGCCGTTTTCAGTTGTGGTGACCTGGTCCGCTACGGTCAGCTCACAGTTGCCGCCGGTTTGCGCCGCAAGATCGACAATAACGCTGCCTGGCTTCATGGCAGCCACCATGTCGGCAGTGATCAGTTTCGGTGCAGGTTTGCCGGGGATTAGCGCAGTGGTGACAATGATATCCACTTCCTTCGCCTGCGCGGCGAACAGCGCCATTTCCGCTTTAATAAAGGCCTCTGACATCACTTTCGCATAGCCGTCGCCGCTGCCCGCCTCTTCCTCGAAATCGAGTTCAAGGAATTCCGCGCCCATGCTCTGCACCTGCTCTTTCACTTCCGGGCGGGTATCAAAAGCACGCACGATAGCGCCAAGGCTGCCTGCCGCACCGATGGCCGCCAGCCCGGCGACGCCTGCGCCGATAACCATCACCTTAGCCGGTGGCACTTTGCCTGCGGCGGTGATCTGGCCCGTAAAGAAGCGGCCAAACTCATGCGCGGCCTCGATGATCGCACGATAGCCGGCGATGTTAGCCATCGAGCTGAGCGCATCCAGCGACTGCGCGCGGGAAATACGCGGCACCGCATCCATCGACATCACGGTGACGTTGCGCGCCGCCAGCTTCTCCAGCAGCGCCGGATTTTGCGCGGGCCAGATAAAGCTGACCAGCGTACTGCCCTCACGGGTTTGCGTAATTTCTTCATCCCCGGGCGCGTTGACTTTGAGCACGATATCCGCCTGCCAGACGGCGTCGGTATCGACCAGCGTAGCGCCCGCTGCGGCATAAGCGTCGTCGTCAAAGCTGGCTAACCTGCCTGCGCCCCGCTCCACCGCCACGCTGAAGCCCAGCGCCAGCAGCTGCTCAACCGTTTTGGGCGTGGCGGCGACTCGCGTTTCATTGGGCAACCGCTCTTTGGTAATTCCAATCAGCATAGTATTCCCTTTCATCAGAGGTAAGACGATTTCTTACTGCGGCGGCGCGGCTTAAGCGCCACCTGTTTTACTGCGAACACCTTATAAACTACTGAAAACGGCACGGTCATACCAGCCGTTGCCGTACCGTTTGCCCTTTTTATATCTTAAAAATTCGGCGCAGGCGGCAAAAACGCGATTTTCAGCGCTTATTTCGCGATGTTCCTCGCATAATCTGCTAAGGAAAAGTAACAAAACGGTAAAGAAGCGGCGACAAAAGGTAATATTTAACAGCCAATTAACTGTAATAACGATAGTATTTAGTGGCTTAAGTGGTAAAGCCGTTGGCAAAGGTATTATTTAACATTTTTTTAATATGACCTGCCGCCGCTGCGCTTATCGCGGTGCCGCCTGACTCAAAATGGCTGAGACAGGACGCATTATTACATGCAATAATCGAGAGCTAATCTGTTACACATCAAGAGTCCAGCACGTTTTCGTACTCATTTTTTTTGCGCAAGGCGAAGGATTATTTTTATGAAGCTGAAGATTACTATTCTGGCATCAGCCCTGTTGTCGCTCACCTCACTTTCCGCTTATGCGGCCCAGGAACTGACGCCGGAAAAAGCGGCGGCGCTGAAGCCTTTCGATCGCATCAGCATTACCGGCCGTTTTAATGCCATTAACGAAGCCAACGAGGCGATTTCAAAACGTGCCGACGAGCTGGGCGCGAAAGCTTTTTACGTACAAAGTATTAACGACAGCAACAACAATGGCGGCAACTGGCGCGTGGTGGCGGATATCTATCGCGACGATGCGCAGCCGGCGCCGAAATCGCAGGATCGCGTGATCAATGGCGTGCGCGAGCTGACCAAGTCGGAAGCCTATAAGCTGGAACCTTTTGATACGGTTTCCGTCAGCGGCTTCTACCACAGCCAGCCGGACGTTAACGACGCTATTACCCGAAAAGCGAAAGAGAAAGGCGCGGCTTCGTTCTTTATTATCCGTCAGATCGACGCCAACAGCGGCGGCAATCAGTATATTACCGCCTATGTTTACAAAGCCGATGCGAAAGCGCGCCAGGTGCAGTCTCCGGATCTGATCCCGGCCGATTCTCAGGCAGGTAAAGCTGCCATCGCCGCAGGCGGTACTGCCGCGAAGGCTGTGCAGATCCCCGGCGTCGCCTCTTCCGAAACGCCAAGCAATAAAGTTGGCCGCTTCTTTGAAACGCAGTCCTCCACCGGCGAACGCTATACCGTGAGAACGCCGCAGGGCAAAAGCGTGCAGGAAGTCAACGCCATTACCGCAGCGCAGATGCAGCCGTTCGACAGCGTCACCTTTACCGGCCACTTCGGTACGCCTACGGAGATCTCCGACGCCGTGGGCCGGGCCGCGATTGAGAAAGGCGCCAAGTATTATCATATTACTCGCCAGTGGTCTAACCAGAGCGGCGGCAACCTGACCGTTTCTGCCGACCTGTTTAAGTAAGCGTCAGCAAAGGCGCGCCTGTACGTCTGGCGCGCCTCTCTCAGGCAAAACGCTACAGCGCTCACCGCCGCCCCGCTGCATAACTTCCCGCCATAATTTGCATACTCAATCACTTTTCGCCCTCTTTCGCATTGCATCTCGCTGGGCCACTCCGTAAAATCGCCGCCGGTTTCAGGGGATCTCTTCGGGTTTAGCCGTGCAAAGCGTATAAATTGCGAGCCATTCATCCTGTTATGGTTTTTTATTCTGGTTTTGGGATGCTTTTTTGGACAAAAAATTAGGTCTTACCGCGCTGACGGCGCTGGTACTGAGTTCCATGCTGGGCGCCGGCGTTTTTAGTCTGCCGCAAAATATGGCGTTAGTGGCCGGCCCGGCGGCGCTGCTGACGGGCTGGGCGATCACCGGCGTCGGCATTATTATGCTGTCGCTGGCGCTGCTGCTGCTGACCCGCCTTAAACCCGAGCTGGACGGCGGCATCTATACCTATGCCCGTGCCGGTTTTGGCGAGCTGGTCGGCTTCTGCTCGGCCTGGGGCTACTGGCTGTGCGCGGTTATCGCTAACGTCTCATATCTGGTGATTGTGTTCTCCGCCCTGAGCTTCTTTACCGACTCGCCGGGCCACGTGGTGTTTGGCGATGGCAATACCTGGCAGGCCATGCTGGGCGCTTCGGTGCTGCTCTGGCTGGTGCACTGGCTGGTGCTGCGCGGCGTGCAGACGGCAGCGAGTATTAACCTTGTCGCCACCCTGGGCAAACTGGTGCCGCTGGGGCTGTTTGTGGTGCTGGCGATAGCGGCCTTCAATCTCGATCGTTTCCGCTTTGATTTTTCAGGTATCGAGCTGGGCGTGCCGGTTTGGGAGCAGGTCAAAAACACCATGCTGATCACGCTGTGGGTGTTTATCGGCGTGGAAGGCGCGGTAGTGGTTTCCGCACGGGCGAGGAACAAAAAAGACGTAGGACGCGCCACGCTGCTGGCGGTAATTGCCGCGCTGGTGGTCTATCTGTTGGTTACGCTGCTTTCTCTTGGCATTGTGCCGCGAGCGGAACTGGCCCAGATGCGTAATCCTTCGATGGCGGGCCTGCTGAACCGCCTGATTGGCTCATGGGGCGATATGGTTATCGCGCTGGGGCTGATCGTCTCGGTTAGCGGCGCCTATCTCAGCTGGACGATTATGGCGGCGGAAGTGCCGATGCTGGCGGCCGGAAACGGCACCTTCCCGCGCTCGCTGGCGAAGCAGAACGCGCGCGGCGCGCCCTCTGCCTCGCTTTGGCTGACCAATCTGAGCGTTCAGGGCTGCCTGATCCTGATTTGGCTGACCGGTTCAGATTACAACACGCTGCTGACCATCGCTTCCGAAATGGTGCTGGTGCCCTATCTTCTGGTCGGTGCCTACCTGTTTAAAGTCGCTCGCGCGCAGCAGAAAACGGCGGCGCTGGTCGTCGCATTGGGTGCCAGCGCCTACGGTTTGTGGCTGCTGTACGCCTCCGGGCCGCTGCACCTGCTGCTTTCCGTGGTGCTTTATGCGCCCGGGATGCTGCTGTTTATCTGGGCGCGCCGCAACGGCCGGGGAAATGGCTATCTGAATAAACTGGAAAAAATAGCGATGGGCGTGCTGATTGCCGGTGCTGCACCGGCAACGTGGATGCTGCTGCGTTAGTGAGAAAAAGCGGGCATGGCGATCGTTAACCGATCGTCATGCTGTTCCAGCGAAAGTGGCTTGACGTACTCTTCGCGGATAGCCTCAAGCTGCTGTTCAGAAAGCGGATAAGGCAGCAGGATTTCAAAGCGTTCAATGTGCTGTTGTTCAGCCAGGGTTATCAATCGGGCGATATTTATCTCATCGCTTACCTGGGTAGAAATGATTTGCAGCGCCAGCGCTTTCAGCCTTTCCGATGGCGGACAGGACTGGTCGGGCGAGTTTTTGGTCACCATGCCGAAAATAGGCATGACGCCGTAAATAGCGTCGACAAAGCTCCAGCGTTTTTTACAGGAAGCCGCGAGAAAATCGATATAGTTCAGGCAGATATGGCAATCCCGTCCCGTTGAAGCCAGCTCTTTATCAGACACCCTTTTCTCCCCTTTCTCCGTTAATCAACGCACCGCGTCGTCAGGCAACAACCCTGTCGAATATAATGACATATTTTACGCCATTTATACTATACATCGAGAGTTATTTAGCCCTGACTTATAGTAGTCAGCGTAAACATTGGGTAATGTTGTTACTCCCAGGTAAAAAAATGTCGCTATGAATAAAATAGTATTCGTTGAGGACGATCGGGATGTGGGCGAACTTATCGCCGCCTACCTGAAGCGTCATGATATTGAAGTGATCGTAGAAAGCCGTGGCGACCGCGCCGAAGCCACCATTGAGGCCGCCATGCCGGATCTGGTGATGCTGGATATTATGCTGCCCGGCAAGGACGGCATGACGCTGTGCCGCGATCTGCGCGCCAGCCAAACATGGTCCGGCCCGATTGTGCTGCTGACCTCGCTGGACAGCGATATGAATCATATTTTATCGTTGGAGATGGGCGCCAACGACTATATCCTTAAAACCACGCCGCCTGCGGTGCTGCTGGCGCGCCTGCGGCTGCATCTGCGTCAGGCCGCGACGCACAGCGGCGACGAGGCGGTGATTGCTCCGGCCATGAGCGCACAGAAAACCCTGCGTTTCGGCACGTTGACCGTGGATGCCGTTAACCGCCAGGTCACGCTGGGCGGCGAAATCATCGCTCTTTCCACCGCTGACTTCGATCTGCTGTGGGAGCTGGCGACGCATGCCGGTTCGATTCTTAACCGTGATGCCCTGCTGAAAACGCTGCGCGGCGTGAGTTACGACGGCATGGACCGCAGCATCGACGTGGCGATCTCACGCCTGCGTAAAAAGCTGCTGGACAGCGCAACCGAGCCTTATCGCATTAAAACCATCCGTAATAAAGGCTATCTGTTTGCGCCACACGCCTGGGATACCGAATGAAGAAGCTGTTTATTCAGTTTTATCTGCTGCTGTTTGTCTGTTTTCTGGTCATGGCGATGCTGGTGGGGCTGGTGTATAAATTTACCGCCGAGCGTGCCGGGCGAGAGTCAATGGATGACCTGATGAAAAGCTCGCTCTACCTGATGCGCAGCGAGCTGCGGGAAATCCCGCCCCGCGACTGGAATAAAACCATCGATAATCTGGATCTTAACCTCTCCTTTAAGCTGCATATCGAGCCGATGAACAAGTATCAGCTGGATGCGCCTACCATGCGCCGCCTGCGCGCGGGCGGGATCGTCGCCCTTGATGACGAATACACTTTTTTACAGCACATTCCGCGCAGCCATTATGTGCTGGCCGTGGGGCCGATCCCTTACCTCTTTTTCCTGCACGAAATGCGCATTCTGGATATCGTGCTGCTGGCCTTTATCGGCATTTCGCTGGCGCTGCCGGTGTTTATCTGGATGCGGCCGCACTGGAAAGACATGCTGCGGCTGGAGTCGGCGGCGCAGCGCTTCGGCCAGGGCCATCTGGACGAGCGGATCCATTTTGATAACGCCTCCAGCCTGTTGCGGCTCGGCGTGGCCTTTAATCAGATGGCGGACAATATCAATACGCTGGTGGTCAGTAAAAAGCAGCTGATTGACGGCATCGCCCATGAGCTACGCACGCCGCTGGTGCGCCTGCGCTACCGGCTGGAGATGAGCGATAATCTTAGCGCCAGCGAAGCCGCCGCGCTGAATCGCGATATCGGCCAGCTGGAGTCGCTGATTGAAGAATTGCTGACCTACGCCCGCCTGGACAGGCCAAAGGTCGATCTGCATCTTCAGTCGCTCGATCTGGCTGCCTGGCTGAGCGAACGGCTGGACGATATCCGCATGGTGCATCCCGAATTTACCCTGGAGCTGGATACGCCGCAGCGTCAGAACCTGGGCGTGGCGGACACGCGGCTGATGGAGCGAGTGCTGGATAACCTGGTCAATAACGCGTTGCGCTATGCCCGGCAGCGCCTGCGCGTCGGGCTGTGGTTCGACGGCGATACCGCCTGCTTGCAGGTAGAGGATGACGGGCCGGGCATTCCACTGGCCGAGCGCGAACGGGTATTCGAGCCTTTCGTGCGTCTTGACCCCAGCCGCGACCGCGCGACCGGCGGCTGCGGGCTTGGGCTGGCGATTGTGCACTCGGTAGCGCAGGCCTTTGGCGGCACCGTGACTATCGACGCCAGCCCGCTTGGCGGCGCAAGCGTTCGCTTTTGCTGGCCGGTTGATTTACCCTTAACGCCTCCTCGCGCTGTCTGACAGCGCCATGACTAAAAGGATATCTATGTCATCCGCCTATGCAAATCTGACCCGAACCTTTACCCGTCTTTCCCGCTTCGGCCATCTGTCAGCCATCGCCGGCTGGGATATGATGACCATGATGCCGCCCGGCGGCAGTAGCGCACGCGGCGCGGCGCTGGCCGAACTGAGCGTGCTGCGTCATGAAATCCTGACCGATAAAGCCGTGGCGCAATGGCTGGATCAGGCTGCCAATGAAACCCTGAATGACGTGGAGCGCGCTAACCTGCGTGAGATGCGCCGCGCTTACGATCAGGCCGCCCTGCTGCCTGCCGCGCTGGTCGAGGAAAAATCTCTCGTCGGCGCCCGCTGCGAACACGCCTGGCGTCAGCAGCGCCCCGCCAATGACTGGCAGGGTTTTGCCGCTAATCTGAAGGAAGTAGTAAAGCTGAGCCGGGCGGAAGCCGAGCTGCGCGCGCAGGCGAACGGCTGCTCCCGTTACGATGCGTTACTGGATCTTTATGAGCCTGGCATGACCGCCGCCAAGCTGGACAGCACCTTCGGCGAGCTGAAGCAGTGGCTGCCTTCGCTGCTGGCGCGTATTGTCGAGAAGCAGTCACGCCAGCCGGTTGCCGTACCGGTTGGCCCTTTCGCGGTGGAGTCGCAGCAGCTGCTGGGCAACGCGCTGATGAAGCTGCTTAATTTTGACTTTAACGCCGGGCGACTGGACGTCAGCGCGCATCCGTTTTGCGGCGGCGTTCCGGAAGATGTACGCATTACTACCCGCTACAACGCTAACGAATTTATCAGCGCGATGATGGGCGTGATCCACGAAACTGGCCACGCCTGCTACGAGCAGAATCTGCCGAAGCAGTGGGCCGGTCAGCCCGTTGCACTGGCCCGCTCCACCGCGATTCACGAGTCGCAAAGCCTTTTCTTTGAAAAGCAGCTGGGCCGCAGCACGGAGTTTTTGAGCCTGCTGCTGCCGCAGGTTAAAACGCTGATGGGCGACCGTCCTGAGCTGGAAGAAGCTAACTTTATCGCCCTTAACCAGCGCGTTAAGCCTGGTTTGATCCGCGTGGATGCGGATGAAGTGAGCTATCCCGCGCATATCATTCTGCGTTATGAGATCGAGCGTGCGCTGATCGAAAGCGAGATTGAAGTGGACGACATCCCGACGCTGTGGCAGGAGAAGATGCAGGCGCTGCTGGGGCTGGACACGACCGGCAACTATCGCGACGGCTGTATGCAGGACATTCACTGGACGGACGGCTCGTTCGGCTATTTCCCTACCTACACGCTGGGTGCCATGTACGCGGCACAGCTTTTCAACAGCGTGAAAAAGGCGCTGCCGCAGGTGCACAGCGATATCCGCGAAGGAAATCTGCAACCGATCTTTGACTGGCTACAGCAGAATATCTGGCAGCACGGCAGTCGTTTCACCACCCGTCAGCTGATTGAAAACGCCACCGGCGAAGATCTTAATCCGCGCTTTTTCCGGCAGCATCTGGAAAACCGCTACCTGTAACCAGTCCGCAAGCCCGTCGCGCCGGCGGGCTTTGTACAATCGGTAACACGCCGATACCAATCACTCACGGAAAGCCCGCCGCCCTTCCCTTATAGTCTCTTCACCGGCCCCGCAGTGGGCTGAAAAATGAAATAACACTTTGAGGGTTGTGCAATGAAAAAATTATTCGCTCTGGTTGTAGCCGCTGCTATGGGTATCTCTTCAGTTGCTTTTGCTGCTGAAACCACCGCCGCGCCAGCCACTACCGCACCGGCTGCTTCTACTACCGCCGCGCCAGCTCATGCCGCTAAGCATCACAAAGCGCACAAGAAAGCCGTGCAGAAAGCGCAGGCAGCTAAAAAACACAAGAAAGCCGTTAAACAGCCGGTAGCCCAGAAAGCTCAGGCAGCCAAGAAGGCCCACAAGAAAGCCGTTAAGCCAGCTGCACAGAAAGCGCAGGCTGCCAAGAAAGTACACCACAAAAAAGCGGCTAAACCAGTAGCGCAGAAAGCGCAGGCCGCCAAGAAAGTGCACCATAAAAAAGCAACCAAGCCAGTAGCGCAGAAAGCGCAGGCTGCAAAAAAAGTGCATCACAAAAAAGCCGCTAAGCCAGTAGCGCAGAAAGCTCAGGCCGCCAAGAAAGTACACCACAAGAAAACCGCTAAGAAAGCCGCCGCGCCTAAAGCGTAATTGCCGAAGCAAGCCTTCAACTTAGTCTGTTCACTTAAACACCCGGTTCAGCCGGGTGTTTTTTTCCTGGAGTATCGGATGATGGTGCGCCGCTATTTATTCGAAATTATCCTGGCCTGTATGATTATCTGCGGCGCTATCGCCTTTAGCTTCTATCTTTAATACCCGTAGCCTGCTGATTTATAAATTAAACTTCCTTTTTACCGCCAGCCGACTATAGTTATTACCACCTGCGGTTTTTAATCTCCATTCAGAGAGAGACATGCGCCTGAAAGCTTTTTTTTTAATGGGATGTTTAGCCCTTTCATTTTGTAGCCACGCCGGTGACGACGACGCACAGGATGTCAGAACGCTGTTTTTCGGCAAAGACGATCGCCACCCTGTCAGCGATACCGCCAGCCAGCCGTGGGAAGCAATAGGCCAGCTGGAAACCGCCAGCGGCAACCTGTGTAGCGCCACCCTGATTTCGCCTCATTTAGCCCTGACTGCCGGCCACTGTCTGCTGGCGCCGCCGGGCAAAATCGATAAAGTCGTTGCGCTGCGTTTTATCGGGCATGATGGCGACTGGCGCTACGAAATTCACGATGTGGATACCCGGGTCGATCCCGCTTTAGGCAGAAAGCTTAAGGCCGACGGCGACGGCTGGATCGTGCCTTCATCGGCCGCACCTTACGATTACGGGCTGGTCGTACTGCATAACCCGCCTTCCGGCATAACGCCCGTGCCGCTGTTTGACGGCAGCCGCAGCGATCTGACCGCCGCGCTGAAAACGCAACAGCGTCGGGTAACTCAGGCGGGCTACCCGGAAGATCATCTTGATACGCTCTATTCACACAGCAACTGTCTGATTACCGGCTGGGCGCAGAAAAATGTGCTGTCGCATCAGTGCGACACCCTGCCTGGCGACAGCGGTTCGCCGCTCCTGCTAAAAAGCGACAGCGGCTGGCAGCTGATTGCGGTACAAAGCTCTGCACCGGCGGCAAAAGATCGTTACGAAGCGGATAACCGCGCCATTGCCGTCACCGCTTTCCGGGACGGCCTGGAAACGCTGGCGCAGGAATAAAGGGATAAATGAATGCCGTCGGTTTGCGGCATTCAGGCAGGTTTTTAAGCTGTACTAGTGAATATCCTTTTTGCCTTTTCTCCAGCCGGATGCAGCAGGCAAAGCCGCTCACCAATCCTTAACGCGTTTTTACTGCTAATTCTTTTAGCAACAGCTATTTAAGTTTAAGAGCGTCCGCTGGCCTGTATTGCCTGCGGACGAGTTAATCTCAGAGCACTATCTCATCCATCGCCTGCTGAATACGCTTTTCCGAAACCGGATAAGGCGTGCCCAGCTGCTGAGCGAAATAGCTGACGCGCAGCTCTTCAATCATCCAGCGGATCTCTTTTACATCCTCATCATCGCGGCGAACCGGCGGCAGCTTGTTAAACCACCCCTGCCAGGCCTGCTGAACTTTCTCTATCTTGACCATTCTGGCGCGGTCGCTGTGCGGATCGACCGGCAGCTTTTCCAGACGGCGCTCGATAGCCTGCAAATAGCGAAGGGTGTCGGCAAGCTTGTTCCAGCCGTTGCCGGTAACGAAACCGCGATATACCAGGCCGTTCATCTGCGCTTTGATATCGGAAAGCGCCAGCGCCATCGTCATATCCACGCGCCCTTTCAGCCGCTTGTTGATAGCAAACACCGCCGTCAGGATCTGCTCGACCTTTTTGGCTATTTCCACCACGGTTTCGTTCAGCTCCGCTCGCACTTTTTCATGCAGCTGGCGGAAGCCCTCTTCCTGCCAGGTCGGGCCGCCATATTCGGCAATCAGCTTGTCCACGCCGCAGGCGATGCAGTCATCTATCAAATCCAGCACTTTGCCATAAGGGTTAAAGTAAAGCCCTAGCTTGGCTTTGTTCGGCAGCTTTTCATGCAGATATTTAATCGGCGAAGGGATATTGAGCAGCAGCAGCCTGCGCTGACCGCGCCACATCGCTTTTTTCTGCTCGTGCTCGGAATCAAACAGCCGGATCGCCACGCTCTCTTTTTCATCCACCAGCGCGGGCCATGCCTTCACGCTGTAGCTGCCGCGCTTCTGCTCGAAATGGTCTGGCAGATCGCCGAAGCTCCAGATATGCAGGCCGCTCTGCTCCAGCCCGTCATCCGCCACCAGCGACAGCGTTTCCTGCACTTTGGCCTTCAGCTGCTCTTTCAGCGCGGCGAGATCGCGTCCTTCCGCCAGCTTGCGGTTATGTTCGTCCACCACGCGGAAAGTCATTTTAAGATGATCGGGCACCTGATCCCATTGCCAGGCCTCACGGTCGATAGTGACGCCGCTCATCCGACGGAATTCGCGCTCCAGCGCGTCCACCAGCGGCAGCTCCAGCGGCGTGGCGCGCGCCAGAAAAGCGTCGGCGTAATTCGGCGCGGGCACAAAGTTACGGCGTAACGGTTTTGGCAACGACTTAATCAGCGCGATAACCAGCTCCCGCCGTACGCCGGGGATCTGCCACTCGAAGCCTTTTTCCTCAACCTGATTCAGCAGCGGCAGCGGGATATGCACCGTGACGCCATCCGCATCGGTTCCCGGCTCGAACTGGTAGCTCAGCTTCAGCTTCAGGTTGCCCTGCTGCCAAAAGTTAGGGTAATCCAGCTTGCTGATGTTCTCAGCGCCTTCGCGGATCAGCATCTCTTTAGCAAAATTAAGCAGCTCGGGCTGCTCGCGGCTCGCCTTTTTCCACCAGCTGTCGAAATGGCGGGCTGAAATCACCTCGTGCGGAATACGCTGGTCATAAAAGGTAAACAGCGTCTCGTCATCCACCAGGATATCGCGTCGGCGCGATTTATGCTCCAGCTCTTCCACCTCTTCACGCAGTTTAAGATTGGCGCGGAAGAAGGCGTGACGCGTCTGCCAGTCGCCTTCCACCAGCGCGTGGCGGATAAACAGCTCGCGCGACAGCACCGGATCGATCGGGCCGTAGTTGACCTTGCGCGCCGCTACGATCGGCAGGCCGTACAGCGTGACTTTTTCACTGGCCATCACGGCGCCCTGGCCTTTCTCCCAGTGCGGCTCGCTGTAGCTGCGTTTAATCAGATGCTGCGCCAGCGGCTCGATCCATTCCGGCTCGATACGGGCGGCAATACGGCCCCAGAGACGGCTGGTTTCCACCAGTTCAGCGACCATCGTCCACTTCGGCGGCTTTTTAAACAGGCCGGAGCCGGGGAAAATCGAGAAGCGGGCGTTGCGCGCGCCGGAGTACTCCTGCTTCTCGACGTCTTTCTGACCAATATGGGAAAGCAGCCCGGTCAGCAGCGCGGTATGCACGCCCCGGAAATCCGCCGGTTCGCTGTTCAGCGGAATACCCAGCTCGCGCACCACCTGCCGCAGCTGGGTGTAGATATCCTGCCATTCGCGCACGCGCAGATAGTTCAGGTAGTCCGTTTTGCACAGGCGTCGGAACTGGCTGGACGACAGCGCTTTCTGCTGCTCCTGAAGGTAGTTCCACAGATTGACGAAAGAGAGGAAATCGGACTCTTTGTCGGCAAAACGGCGATGTTTCTCGTCGGATGCCTGCTGTTTCTCTACCGGGCGCTCGCGCGGATCCTGAATTGAAAGCGCGGCAGTGATAATCATCACTTCGCGGGTACAGGCGTATTTTTGCGCCTCCAGCACCATTTTCGCCAGGCGCGGATCGACCGGCAGCTGCGCCAGCGAACGGCCGGAAGGCGTCAGCTTATAGTGCTGGTCGTCCAGGGTTATCGCGCCCAGCTCTTCCAGCAGCTTGACGCCATCCTGAATATTGCGTTTGTCCGGCGCTTCCACAAAAGGAAACGCGCCGATATCGCCCAAGCCCAGCGCGGTCATTTGCAAGATGACCGAGGCCAGATTGGTGCGCAAAATTTCCGGATCGGTAAAGGCCGGACGGCTTAAAAAATCCTCTTCCGAATAAAGGCGGATACAGATGCCCTCGGAAACGCGGCCGCAGCGTCCTTTACGCTGGTTTGCCGACGCCTGGGAAATCGGCTCAATCGGCAAACGCTGAACCTTGGTGCGGAAGCTGTAGCGGCTGATACGCGCCGTGCCGGGATCGATAACGTACTTAATGCCGGGCACGGTCAGCGACGTTTCCGCCACGTTGGTCGCCAGCACGATGCGCCTGCCGCTGTGCGACTGGAAGACGCGGTTCTGCTCGGCGTTGGAAAGGCGCGCATAGAGCGGCAGGATCTCCGTATGCGGCAGATCGCGCCGGTTCAGCGCATCGGCGGTGTCGCGAATTTCCCTTTCGCCGCTCATAAAGATCAGGATATCGCCACGGCTTTCCTGACCCAGCTCGTCCACCGCGTCAAAAATCGCCTGTAGCTGATCGCGTTCGGTGTCGTCCGCTTCTTCCACAATCGGCCGGTAACGCACTTCGACCGGATAAGTGCGGCCGGAGACTTCAATCACCGGCGCATGGTGAAAGTGCCGGGAAAAGCGCTGCGGATCGATAGTGGCCGAGGTAATGATAATCTTTAAATCGGGACGGCGCGGCAGCAGCTCGCGCAGATAGCCCAGCAGGAAGTCGATATTCAGGCTGCGCTCGTGCGCCTCATCAATAATGATGGTGTCGTACTGCATCAGCAGGCGATCCTGCTGGATTTCCGCCAGCAGGATACCGTCGGTCATCAGCTTGACCTGCGTCGTTTCGCTGACCTGATCGTTGAAGCGCACCTTGTAGCCCACGCAGCCGCCGAGCGAGGTTTCCAGCTCGGCCGCAATGCGATCGGCCACCGTTCTCGCCGCCAGACGACGCGGCTGGGTGTGACCAATCAGCCCCGTGATGCCCCGGCCCAGTTCCATGCAGATCTTCGGCAGCTGGGTGGTTTTCCCCGAGCCGGTTTCGCCTGCCACAATCACCACCTGGTGATCGCGAATAGCCTCGGCGATTTCCTGTTTCTTCTGGCTGACCGGCAGGTTTTCCGGGTAGCGGATGGTCGGCGTGGCCGCTTTCCGCAGCGCCACGCGCTGTTCCGCCGCGGCGATTTCGCCGCTCAGCTCATCGGCTATCGCCTGCTGAGCCGCAGGGTTCTTCACTTTTTTTGCGCCGTGCAGGCGCTTTTGCAGCCGCTGACGATCTCTGAGCATCAGCGCTTCCAGGCGCGGCGCCAGCGTCGTTAAAGGCGTACGGGGAGTATCAGACATAAAAAAGCTCGCTAATCGCCAGCAGGCTGGCAAACAAAGTATGAATAAAAAATTTTGCGTATTGTAGCACAGACAACCACTTAGCTACGGCTGCGGCGCGCTAACCTTGTTCAGTAAATTCGAACACGGGCTTCAGAATATTGCACTATCCCTACGGCTGATTTGCCAATAGAGTGTAAGTCATTGAGCGGACACATCCGCATAACAAAGGAAATTCATTATGAGCAAAGTTTTAGTACTGAAATCGAGCATTCTCGCAGGCTACTCACAGTCCAACCAGCTGGCCGATCACTTTGTTGCAGAGTGGAAAGCGGCGCACAGCGGCGATGAGATCGTGATCCGCGATCTGGCTGCAAATCCGATTCCGGTACTGGACGGCGAACTGGTCGGCGCGCTGCGTCCTTCCGATGCTGCTCTGACGCCGCGTCAGCAGGAAGCCCTGGCGCTTTCCGACGAGCTGATTGCTGAAATTCAGTCTGTGGATACCGTTGTTATTACGGCGCCGATGTACAATTTCAACATCCCGACGCAATTAAAAAACTACTTTGACCTGATTGCCCGCGCCGGCGTAACTTTCCGCTACACCGAGAAAGGCCCGGAAGGTCTGATCGTCGGTAAAAAAGTAATTGTGATCACCAGCCGCGGCGGCATCCATAAAGATACGCCAGCCGATCTGCAAACGCCTTACCTGAAGCTGTTCCTGGGCTTCCTGGGTCTGAGCGACGTACAGTTCGTTTACGCTGAAGGCATGGCATACGGCCCGGAAGCGGCCACCAAAGCCAGCGAAGAAGCGAAAGCCACGCTGAACCAGCTGGTTAACGCCTGATCTTTTCCTCAGATCTCGCCTGAAAAAGCAGCCGCCCGGCTGCTTTTTTATTGCCGCAGCGGCGCATCTTCGCCGTTTTTCAGCAGCGTCTGCACGTCTTTGTCCGCTTTAATCACGATTTCATGCTCGATTTTCACGTTCATATTGATGGTAATCGGCTCTTTTGGGGCAGCGACCTCAATACGGGGCACGCAGCCGCTGAGCAGCATCCCCGCGAGGATCGGCAGAGCTGTTTTCATTCGGTTTTTCCTTGTGCTGACAGCGTGGCGTGCTGCTCTGTCCAGGATTGCAAATTGTCACCAAAGCGCAGGCTACGCCACAGCTGAAAAATATTTTCCTGCTGCGTGTAGTGCAGCGAGACGTGCTGATTTTTATCGCTGAAGCGGCTGGTGCCGTTGACCTGCGCCGTCATGGTCATCTCGCCTTTATTATCAATATTCAGCGTGGCCCGACTGCGGGAAATTTCCATATAGCGCAGCCAGTCCATCGCCGCGCCGGTGGCAATATTACCGGAAGCCAGCGCGTCGGCGAAATCTTTATCCAGCCGCAGCGTCAGCGGGCCGCTGTTGGTGATCCAGCCCTCTTTGACCAGCCAGGCAGAGTTTTGCAGCCACAGCGGCAGCGCGCCGTCAACGCGGCCGGACATGGCGATTTTTTTCGGCTGAATGGCCGTTACCAGCTCGCTCATGCTGATAGCTTTCAGCCGTAGCGTGGCCGCTTCGGTTTGCGGTAGCTGAAGGCTAAGCAAACTCAGCTCGCCGCCCAGCACCTCCACCCCGACGTTGCTCAGGCGCAGCGGCCGGGCGGCGCTCCACGGATACCAGCCCTGAAGATCGGCGCGAATATTTTTTAGCGCAAACTGGTTTTTAATTGCCTTGATGCGCAGCGAAACCGGGCCTTTGGCGCCAAAGTACCACT
Organism: Erwinia sp. STN24; assembly: GCF_041320675.1. NCBI lineage: Bacteria > Pseudomonadati > Pseudomonadota > Gammaproteobacteria > Enterobacterales > Erwiniaceae > Erwinia > Erwinia sp. STN24. Next base: position 992,546 of record NZ_JBGGPM010000001.1, read on the forward strand.
GGCCCGCTTGCAGCCTGAACGGCAAAGAGAAATCGATGCCGGTAAACTGGTTATCCGGCGTGCGCACGCTGCCGTCGCTGACCACCCAGTGGCCGCCTGCGGCAAATCCCTGATCCGCCGCCGCTGAAAAAGCGACCTGAGCTTTCAGCGTGCCGCCGCGTACAGACATTTTCAGATCGTCGTTCAACAGTGACTGGAAAACCCTTAGCGACTGCTGCGGCCACCAGGCCTGGCCACGCAGCCGCGTACCGTCCCAGCGGCCCTGTATCCGTACCGGGCCGACCGGATCGGCGGTCAGTTTGCCCTTATAGAGGAAACGAGCGGGATCGCTACCGTTGAGGTCAAGCATTAACTCTGCGGGCGGCAGATAGCCGCCGCTGTCGAGGCTGGTGCGCTGCGCGTTGAGCCGCAAGCTTGCGCTAAAAGCAGGGGTTTTCTCGTCGCGTAGCCAGCGAACCGGCCTGGCCAGCGTTAGCCTGGGCGCGGCCATTGTTACCCCGCCGTAGCGAATTTGATCGAATCCGGTGGACAAAGAAGCGAGTTCAATCTGCCGATCCTGCCAGCTTCCACGCCCTTTTACATCCCATTTGGCCGCCAGCGGCGCCATCAGCCCGTCGCCCCAATAGCGCCACAGCCAGCGGCCTTTGTCCGGCCAGAATCCCGTGGCGCGACCGTCCAGATGCAGGCGGAACCGTCCCATCTGGTTATCGTGCGCGCTAAGAATGGCCTGTAGCCGCCCCTCGATGCCCGCTGAAGAGACCGCCACGCCGGAAAGCGGCCAGCGCGCTTCGTCCACCTCCAGCGTAGAGAGCAGACGCCCGCGCATCCGCAACAGCGCGCCGGGCTGAAGGCGCAGCACGGGATCAGGCAGCGGGCCCTGTAGCTTGCCGGGAATGCCGGCGAAAAAAAGCAGCTGCGCCAGTTTGCTCTCGCCCGTCAGGCGAAACGGCAGCTCGCTCTGCGTCCAGTCCAGATGGCCCGGCCCGACTGACAGCACGACGTTGCCTTTGCCGCCGCGTCCCTGCGTCAGCACATTGAGTCTCCCTGTGACTTCCATCCCCGGCAGCCCTTGCCGCCAGTCTTTTAGCGTCAGGGCCACGCCGCCGGACACCGGTTGTGCGGCCCAGGGCCAGCGCCATTTGCCCTGGCTAATCGCAATTTGCTGCGCGGAAACCCGCCACGGCAGCAGCAGCAGCGGCTCCTCCAGATCCTGCGCCCTGAGGGTCAGCGTGCCGCTGTTCTGCTGCCAGTTGAGGCTGGCCCGCAGCGGCTGTGGAACGCTGGCCGTTTTCAGCGTGGCCGCCAGCTCGCCGCTATCCGGCAGCCGGTCAGGTATTTTCGGCAGCGTCAGCAAACCGTTCATGGTGATGGGATCGGTCGTGCCCGCTACGCTAAGCGCCAGCGACTGTACATCCAGCTGTTGGCCCGCCAGCACGGCCCGTAACGAAAGGTTTTCGCCCTGCCAGTGAATAAGCTGCCGTTGTGGATCGAGGTTGAGCCGTAGCGCTCCCGCCCAGCTTTGCCAGGGAAGCAGGCTGACGCGCTCAATGGCAACGTCTGCTTTTGGCAGCATTGACTGCCACTCCGCCAGCGAACGCGGCGCGGCAGGCTGATCGCTGCTTGTCGACAGCTTGCTGAAACAGGCGCTGTTGACTTCAAGTAGCGTCGCACCCAGCTTCCAGCGGCCTTCGGCGCTTCCCAGCGTCACATTGCTCGCCCTCGCCAGCTCGCAGTCGCCTGTGCGATAGCGAAGGCCGGGCAGCCACAAGGCGCCTGAACGCCAGCGGGGGTTGCCATCCAGCCTGACCGTGGTGGCAGCGGGCAGCCAGAAGCCCGCCAGCCGCGGCAGCCACCAGCTCAGCGTCAGCAGTCCGGCGCCGCTTAAAACCGCAGCGGCCGCGATGGCAATAATAAATAGCTTCCAGCCCCGGCCCATACTTCAATCCATTCCTTACGTTAAGGCGTAAATCATGGCACGTCCTGCGCGCCGCGAGAAGATTTTAGCGGGTAATTATTCACCTGCCGAACAAATATTGCCTGCCATTGGCTGACTAGCCGTCCAATGCGAAGTATTGTTAAGGGAGAGCTGTCTGACGGATACAGGAGATCATGCATGAAACTTGCGGTATACAGTACCAAACAGTACGACCGGAAATATCTTGAGCAGGTTAACGAAAGCTATGGATTTGAGCTGGAATATTTTGATTTTCTGCTGACCGCACGTACCGCGAAGACGGCGGCCGGCTGCGACGGCGTCTGCATTTTCGTTAACGACGATGGCGGCCGCGAGGTGCTGGAGGAGCTGGCGTCGCTGGGCGTCAAATATATCGCGCTGCGCTGCGCCGGATTCAATAACGTGGATCTGGAGGCGGCAAAAACGTTGGGATTGAAGGTGGTGCGCGTGCCGGCCTATTCGCCTGAAGCCGTAGCGGAACACGCCGTTGGTATGATGATGACGCTGAACCGCCGTATTCACCGGGCTTATCAGCGAACCCGCGACGCCAACTTCTCGCTGGAAGGCCTGATCGGCTTCAATATGCACGGTCGTACCGCCGGTATTATCGGTACGGGCAAAATCGGCCTTGCCACGCTGCGTATCCTGAAAGGATTTGGTATGCGGCTGCTGGCTTTCGATCCTTATCCCAATCCCCAGGCGCTGGAACTGGGTGCCACCTACGTCGATATCAAAACGCTGTTCAGGGAATCGGATGTGATTTCGCTCCACTGTCCGCTAACGCCCGAGAATAATCATCTGCTGAATATGGCGGCTTTCCAGCAGATGAAAGATGGCGTGATGATTATTAATACCAGCCGTGGCGGCCTGATTGATTCTCAGGCGGCGATTGACGCGCTAAAAATGCAGAAGATCGGCTCGCTGGGTATGGACGTTTACGAAAACGAACGCGATCTCTTTTTCGAAGATAAATCTAATGACGTTATTCAGGACGATATCTTCCGTCGCCTGTCCGCCTGCCATAATGTTCTGTTCACCGGCCATCAGGCTTTCCTGACGGCAGAAGCCCTGACCAGCATTGCCGAGACCACCTTGCAAAATCTGCAGCAGCTGGAAAAAGGCGATCTCTGCGATAACGAGCTGACGGGCTAACGCCGGTTTTTAGCGGGCGCAGCTGCCGCTGGCCAGCGCGCTTTCGCCGCAGCGACGCCCGTTGGCCAGCTGGCACATGCCTACAGCACTTCCATCCAGCTGGCGCGAAAGCGCCAGCGTTCCCCCGGCGTCTGAACAGGCGCTGGCGGCCAGGTCGGACATCACAACTTTAGGCGGCACGTGGGCGCTGGTAGCCTGCTGCGGCGGCTCGTTATCGTGGCTACAGCCGGTAAGCAGGACGCAACCAGCAAGCAGAAATATCGCTGCTCTCATCAGAAAACTCCGGAAGAAGGACTTGGGCGTGGGTCAGCATATGTCAGGATGCCGTCAGGGTCGAGCGCAGTCACGAATATTTACTAAATTAAAAATAATGAATGGCAATAGCCGCTGGTCTGATTTTACCAATAAGGTCATCAACGCAGACAGTAGTGACAGTGTCACCAGGATGAGCCTGGCGCCCGCCTGAAGCTGAGTATGAGCGTGACGTTGTCACCTTCATCGACTTTTAGCTGTTGGCATTACGTGCGTTGAAACTAAAGCCTGGCTGAATAAATAGCGTAACGACCTGAAGGCTTAAGCAATTTATGGCATGATAGCTTTCTCTCTTCGGCGGCTAATCCTGTCGAACGGAAACGGCCTTACACCGGGTTTTATCTAAGGAGAATAAAATGAGCGACAAACATGTGCGTATCGTGGCGAAGTTTACCGCCAGAGCAGGTAAAGCAGACGAACTGAAGAAAGTGCTAAACGCGGGCGTTAAGCCGGCACGCGCGGAAGAAGGCTGTATTCATTATGACTTGTACCGCAGCGTAGAAGACGGCAACGTGTTCCTTTTTCACGAAACCTGGCAGGACGCGCAGGCCGTAGAGACGCATGGCAATCAGCCGCACTTTAAAACGCTGATGGCCGATGCCGAACCTCTGGTGGCGCAGCCGCCGGAAGTGCTGAAGTTCTGAAGCAAGAACACCCTGTTCAGGGTGTTCCGGGCCTGCCGGCGCCGCTACTTCAAAAGTCGGGCGCGGCAGGTTTTCCCTTTGATTTTCACCTGCTGCAATTGCTTCATCACCTGGCGCGCGCTGCTCTGACGGATAGCGACATACGCCTGCGTTGGGCCAATATCGATTTTACCGATAGCGTCGCCGCTCAGCCCTGCCTCACCGGTTAACGCGCCCAGAATATCGCCAGGGCGGATTTTTGCCTTACGCCCGCCGTCCAGGCTCAGCGTCGCCATTTCCGCCGGTAGCGGACGAGGCGCCACGCTTTTCAGCTCCGACACGCTGCGCCAGCTCAGCTTCTGCTGTAAAAAGTCTTCCAGCGCGTGGGCGCGGATCATCTCGTCCGGCGCAACCAGACTGATCGCCAACCCTTCCGCACCCGCGCGGGCCGTACGGCCAATGCGGTGCACGTGCACTTCCGGATCGTACGAAAGCTGATAGTTGACCACCATTGCCAGCGCTTTAATATCCAGTCCGCGCGCGGCGACATCCGTAGCCACCAGCACGCGACAGCTGCCGTTGGCAAAACGGATCAGCACCTGGTCGCGGTCGCGCTGTTCCAAATCGCCATGCAGCGCCAGCGCGCTGATTTGCTGCCCTTCCAGCGCGGCGGCGATATCGTCGCATTCGCGTCGGGTGTTGCAGAACACCACGCAGGAAGACGGCTGCTTATCGCTAAGCAGGCCGATTAACGCCGGCAGTTTCTCTCGCGAGCCGGCTTCATAAAAAGTTTGCTCAACCGCTGGCAAATCGCTGACCACATCTGTTTCCACGCTCAGCGGATCGCGCTGAACACGCTGGCTAATCTTTGCGATATCCTGCGGCCAGGTCGCGGAGAACAGCAGCGTCTGACGCGCGGGCGGCGTGTAGCTGATAATGGCGTCGATATCATCGCGGAAGCCCATCTCTAACATGCGGTCGGCTTCGTCCAGCACCAGCGTACTTAGCTGGCCCAGCTGCAAGGTTTCACGCTTCAGATGATCCAGAATACGCCCCGGCGTGCCGACGACGATATGCGGCGCATGCACCAGCGAATCACGCTGGGCGCCCATCGGCTGGCCGCCGCACAGGGTCAGAATTTTGATATTGGCGGTAAAACGCGCCAGGCGACGCAGCTCTTTGGTGACCTGATCGGCCAGCTCGCGCGTCGGGCAAAGCACCAGCGATTGGGTAACAAACTGCGTGGCGTCGATGCGCTGCATCACGCCAAGGCCGAAAGCGGCCGTTTTGCCGCTGCCCGTTTTTGCCTGCGCGCGGACGTCGCGACCTTCCAGGATCGCCGGTAACGATGCGGCCTGAATGGGGGTCATGGTGTGGTAGCCCAGCTCGTTCAGATTGGCGATCTGGCTGGCTGGCAGGGAAGTCAGGGTTGAAAAAGCGCTCACAAATTACTCTCTGAAAAACCGGAGGGGAAATTGTCGCTGAGTGTAGCAGAAAAGCGCTGGCGGACGTTACTGCCGCGGAGGGAATTGTGTGCCGGGCCGACGAAGGGATGCACGGGCAGCAAAAGCAGCGGCTGAAAAAAGCAGGCGCGGCTTCCGCTGCACGGTTAACGACGGGGAGCGGCCTCCCCGGCTTACTCAGATATTGGTGACGTCGATAAACATCGCTTTATCAATGTTGGTAGAGGAAACCGTCGCTTCGGTAAAAGCGTACTCCTCTCTTTCGCCTTCGCGATCCAACGGCAGATTGACGAAATCGAACAGATTGCGATCCGCCAGCTGGCTTGGACTGACGTTTTGCAGCGATTTGAATACGCTTTCCACGCGTCCCGGCTCTTTTTTATCCCACTCGGCAAGCATTGCTTTAATCGCCTGACGCTGTAGGTTTTCCTGCGATCCGCAAAGGTTGCAGGGAATAATCGGGAAGTCTTTCTGCTCAGCATAGGCGATCAGATCTTTTTCGCGGCAGTAGGCCAGCGGCCGGATAACCACATTGCGGCCATCGTCAGAACGCAGCTTGGGCGGCATTGCCTTCATGCGCGCGCCGTGAAAAATATTCAGAAACAGGGTTTCCACAATATCATCAAGATGGTGGCCCAGCGCGATTTTGGTGGCGCCGATGCGTTCTGCAAAAGAATAGAGCGTGCCGCGGCGCAGTCTTGAACAAAGCCCACAGGTGGTTTTGCCTTCGGGGATTTTCTCTTTTACAACAGAGTAAGTGTCTTTATCCACGATATAGTAAGGGATATTCAGGCTCTCGAAGTACTCTGGCAAAATATGCTCGGGAAAACCAGGCTGCTTCTGGTCGAGATTCACGGCAACCACCTCAAACTTCACGGGCGCAACCTTTTGCAGACCCAGCAAAATATCCAGCATGGCAAAGGAATCTTTACCGCCGCTCATGCAGGCCATCACCACGTCGTTCTCTTCAATCATATTGTAATCAATGATGGCGTTGCCGACGTTTCTTCTGAGGCGCTTTTGCAACTTGTTGAATTCGAGCGTCTCTTTTCTTGTATCAGTCTGATTCATAAATACTTATTACGCCGAGCGGACAAACCGGCGGCGGGTTTCCTGGTTGAGCGTTGGACTGTCGCGGATTATACGGGTTTTTAACAGAGGTGGAAATATTCGGGAAGCGGTCGTCAGCTGCAAAAAAGGCCGGCGATGTTAACCGGCCTGGCCGTGCTACATATGCGGCGGCGGATCGGTGATGGGATCCGGCATATCAGGCGGCGGATCGGGCATCGGCTGCGGTGTTGGAATAGGATCGGGAATCGGTACGGGATCGGTCGGCACCGGATCGGAAGCTCTTGGTGTATCCATTACGTAGTCGGACAGCATATCTTCCTCCTCGAACATAAGGTGAACTGTAAGCATAGGCACCACCGCCAGCGCTGGCAAACGGGCAAAAAAAAGCCGGCTTACGCCGGCCTGTATGAATTAAAAATGCTATGCAGTAATTCAAAAAAGGAAGTAAGACAATATGGAGCGCAACGCCCATCGCTTGACGTTGCATTCACCTGCGAGAAAGAGTTTGCCCCAGCCGTCTGCTCCTTTTATTGATATCGATCAGCTTTATTGCCCCTTTTTGCGCTTTATCGCGGCAGAGTGGCGGTAAATTACAGCCATTTACGGCGACGTAACCACCAGGCAACGCCAAGCACTAGCGCCACTAACAAAAAGCAGAAGGTGGCAAAGCCGAAGCGCCACTCGCCGCCCGGGATGCCGCCAAGGTTGACGCCAAACAGGCCGGTGAGAAAGGTTGTCGGTAAAAAGACCATCGCCAGCAGCGACATGGTATAGGTGCGACGGTTCATCGCTTCCGCCATCACCGTGCTGATTTCATCCGACAAGACTGCCGTGCGCGCCACGCTGGCATCCAGGTCGTCCAGCCCACGACCCAGCCTGTCGGCGATATCCTGCATGCGTCGTCGATCGTCATCGCTCATCCACGGCAGCCTTTCACTGGCGATACGCGAAAATACGTCGCGCTGAGGCGCCATATAGCGCCGCATAATAATCAGCTGTTTACGGATCAGCGCCAGCTCGCCTCTGGGCGGCACCTGCTGATCGACTACCGCATCTTCCAGTTCGATAATTTTATCGTGTAGGTCCTCAATAAACTCGCTGGTGTGATCGGTTAAGGCGTCGCAAACGTCCACCAGCCAGCCGCCGCCGTTGGTGGGGCCGTTGCCGTTTTGCAGATCGGTCAGCACTTCATCAATAGCGAACACCTTACGCTGGCGGGTAGAAACAATGAGCCGGTCATTAATAAATACCCGCACAACCACCAGCTGATCGGGACGCGATTCGGTATTCAGGTTGACGCTGCGCAGCGTAATCATCGTTCCGTCGCCCAGACGATTGACTCTTGGGCGCATACTGTCGCCGCCCAGGGCGTCACGCACGGCATCCGGGAGCAGCGGCGTGGACATCAGCCATTCTGCGCTTTCCCGGTGGGTGTAATTCAGGTGCAGCCAGCAGGGCTTGTCACAGTGAATTACGTCTTTATCATCAATCGGGATCAGTCCGCCCTTTCCGTCCAGCTGGCAGGAAATAATGGCGTCCGATACCTGTAAGGCCTTGCCTGCTATGCTTTCCACAACCTTTCCTCGCAGCATAATCAATGCGATACAGTCTAGCCTGCGCGAATGCCAATGCAAAACCTCCTTTCTGAGCACACAGGTTAAAAAGCGTGTCAGTGTGCAAATAAAATTCGATCCGCCTCACGATTCAGTCATCAACCCATCGCCGATGCTTGTTATTTGTTCGCCTTTAAGAAACTATCCTGAATGCTAATCAGGGTTGTCACTGTCTACGCAGGCAAAACCTGAACCGCTTATTTTCATGCCCGTGGCGAAAATAAGCGGTTCAGGTTTTTTTTTGGTTTTTTTCAGTTAAGGCGAAGGTGCAGGGAGCGTTTTATGAACTATCAGCAGCTGGCCCAACAAATTCTGCAAGGCGTGGGCGGCCGGGAAAACATAGCGTCACTGGTACACTGCGCGACCCGACTGCGCTTCAGGCTTAAATCCGTAGCGCTGGCCGATACGGCCTCGCTAAAAAACAATCCGGGAATTATTACGATCGTCGAGAGCGGCGGTCAGTATCAGGTGGTGATAGGCAATCATGTCGGCGACGTCTATCAGGCGCTGTTGAGCGAAGGCGGCTTAAGTGAAGGCGAACAGGCTGCCGCTGCGCCCGTAAAACTGTCTCTCTTTAATCGTTTTATCGATATCGTTTCGGGCATTTTCACCCCGTTCCTTGGCGTAATGGCCGCTTCCGGCGTGCTGAAAGGCCTGCTGGCGCTGGCGCTGGCGATCGGGCTGCTGCAGGAGCAGAGCGGCAGCTATCGGGTTCTTTTCGTCGCCAGCGATGCGCTGTTTTATTTTTTCCCCCTCGTGCTCGGCTACTGTGCCGGTAAAAAATTCGGCGGCAACCCTTTTACGTCGATGGCGATTGGCGCTGCGCTGGTGCATCCCTTAATGCTGGAAGCCTTTAATCAGGCGCAAAGCGGCGAAGCGCCGCTCTCCTTTTTCGGCGTTCCTCTGATCCTTATCAATTACGCTTCGTCGGTGATCCCCATTTTACTCGCCGCCTGGGTCGCCAGCCTGCTGGAGAAAATGGTTAATTCGCGCCTGCCGGATGCCATCCGGAATTTTATTACGCCGCTGCTTTGTCTGGGGGTGGTGGTGCCGCTGAGCTTTTTAGTTATCGGTCCGGTCGCCACCTGGCTCAGTAACCAGCTGGCCGACGGCTATCTGTGGATTTACGCCCTGAGTCCGCTGATCGCCGGGCTTTTCCTCGGCGGTTTCTGGCAGGTGCTGGTTATTTTTGGCCTGCACTGGGGGCTGGTGCCGCTGATGATTAATAACCTCAGCATGCATAGCCAGGACTTTATGATGCCGCTGCTGTTCGCCGCCGTAATGGGCCAGAGCGGCGCAACGCTGGGCGTGCTGCTGCGAACCCGCGATCGCAGGCTGAAAGGCATTGCCGCTTCCGCCTTCAGCGCCACCATTTTTGGCATTACCGAGCCGGCGGTTTATGGCGTTACTCTGCCTAACCGCCGTCCCTTTATTTTTGGCTGTATCGGCGGTGCGCTGGGCGCGGCGCTGATCGGTTTTTACCATGCCAGCGTTTATTCGTTTGGACTGGCCAGCATCTTTACGATTTTTCAGAGCGTGCCTAAAACGGGCATTGATATCACCGTTTATGCCGTGCTGGCAGGGGCCCTGCTGTCGCTGATTTTTGCGGCCGTCGCCACTTACTTTTTCGGTCTTGCTCCACAGCAGGAAACCGAAACCCTCGTCGATGCGACGCCGGAGCCTCCCCCGGAAAAGCTGACGCACACCTTTACCCTGACCAGCCCGCTAAGCGGCAAAGTAGTGCCGCTGGAACAGATCGCCGACGAAACCTTTGCCAGCGGCCTGCTGGGGAAAGGCGTAGGGATTGTGCCCGACTGCGGTCGTGTCGTTTCCCCACTGGACGGTCGCGTGGCTTCGCTGTTTCGCACCGGACACGCGATTGGCCTGATCGCCGAAAACGGCGTGGAGCTGCTGATCCACGTCGGGCTGGATACGGTACAGCTGAACGGCAACTATTTCACCGTTCACGTGGCGCAGGATCAGCCGGTGCGCCGTGGGGAGCTGCTCATTGAGTTCGATCTTCCGGCCCTGCGTGAAGCCGGTTATGACCTGACCACGCCCGTCATCATCAGCAACAGCGACGACTATCTTGACGTGCTTCCCGCCAGCGATCGGGAACAGGTAGCGGAAAACGGCGCGTTGCTGAAGCTGATTATGTAACTGCTTAAGGAGCAATTATGCATACATTTCCACAAAACTTTCTTTGGGGCGGCGCGATGGCCGCTAATCAGGTTGAGGGAGCATGGCGGGAAGGTGGTAAAGGCCTGTCGACCTCCGATCTGCAACCGCACGGCATTTTTGGCGAACGCGTTGCGCGCCAGCCGGGCGATTTTAACATCAAGGATATTGCCATCGATTTTTATCATCGCTATCCGGAAGATATCCGGCTGTTCGCCGAAATGGGCTTCACGGTGTTACGCATCTCCATCGCCTGGACACGCATTTTCCCACAGGGCGACGAGGAGCAACCCTGCGAGGCCGGACTGGCTTTTTACGATCGCCTGTTTGACGAGATGGCTAAATATAATATTGCGCCGATGGTGACGCTTTCGCATTACGAAATGCCCTACGGCCTGGTCAGCAACTACGGCGGCTGGGGCAATCGTCAAACAATTGTTTTTTTTGAACGCTATGCCCGCACGGTATTTGAGCGCTACAGGCACAAAGTAAAATACTGGCTTACCTTTAATGAGATCAATATGTCACTGCATGCGCCTTTCACCGGCGTAGGCCTGCCGGAAAACAGCAGCAGGCAGGCGATATACCAGGCCATTCACCATCAGCTGGTGGCAAGCGCACGGGCAGTAAAAGCCTGCCATCAAATTGTGTCTGAAGGCAAAATCGGCAATATGCTGCTGGGCGGCCTGCTTTATCCTCTGACCTGCCGTCCTGAAGATATGCTCGAAGCGCTACAAAAAAATCGTGAATGGCTGTTCTTTGGCGATGTACAGGCGCGCGGCGCTTACCCACCCTATATGGCACGCTTTTTTAAACAGCAAGGTATCGAAATAGCTATCAGCGAGCAGGACAACATCGATCTGCGCGAACCCGTTGATTTTATCTCCTTCAGTTATTACATGAGCGGCTGCGCCACGGCGGATAAAACAGCGGCCCTGGCGCGTGGCAACGTGCTGGATATGGTGCCGAACCCACATCTTCCCGCCTCTGAATGGGGATGGCAGATCGACCCGCAGGGACTGCGGCTGCTGCTGAATATGCTTGCCGATCGCTATCAAAAGCCGCTGTTTATCGTGGAGAACGGCCTGGGCGCCAGGGATAAGGCAGAAGCGGATGGCGCAATCAACGACGATTATCGCATCGCTTATCTGAACGATCATCTGGTGCAGGTGCGTGAAGCCATTAAAGACGGCGTGGAGGTCTGGGGCTATACCAGCTGGGGGCCAATTGATTTAGTGAGCGCCTCGAAAGCCGAGTTTTCCAAACGCTACGGTTTTATCTATGTCGATCGCGACGACCAGGGAAACGGTACGCTGGCGCGCAGGCCCAAAAAGAGTTTTTGGTGGTATCGCGAGGTTATAAAAACCCAGGGTGCCTCTCTGAGCCAGCGGTGAATAAATCCAGGCCGGACATGCTCAATCCGGAGGGCAGTTAACGCCTTCCGGCAATGTCGTTAATAGCCTGCCTGAATCGGTTAAAGGAATAACGGATGAGAAAGATCGCTTACACCTTTAAATTCAGAACGCTCATTACGCCAATCGTTTTTGGCCTGATGGTTTCAGGCCCGCCCGCTTACGCCAGCGAAGCCTGGCAGGGAGAGGCCCTGGGCTTTGTTCCTTCCACGCCAGGGCTGCTCGGCGATATGGGTGGGGTAAGACCGGTTCTGGAGGCGGATGGTTTCCATTTCAACCTCGGCTATTTAAGTCAGGTTGCTTATAATGCTGCCGGTGGTTACAACCACGATCGTCATGCAGCCTATATCGATCAGTTTTCGCTGACGTTCGGGCAGGATCTTGAAGACCTGACGAATATTGCCGATGCCAAAATCGAGGGCAATATTGTTAATCGCAATCACGATGACAGCCTGACCTTTAAACGATTACAGGATCCCAGGGTCAGCGCTAACGATATTGCTCAGGAAAGCTCTGGCCGGGGTTCCATCACCCGTCTGGGCTGGTTAACTTTCGCCCGGACCTTTCACGATCGCCGTCTGCACTGGCGCATTGGTATGATGAACAAGGTGCAGGATTTCGATCAAATAATCCCCTGTGACTTTCAGCTACTTTCGCAGTGCGGCGGCAAATCAGCTAACTCTTTTACCTGGTATAACTGGAACGTGCATTACTGGGGAACCACGCTGCAATATAAGCTTAACAATGAGCTGACCTTAAAAAGCGGCATAATGGAGCAGAACCCAAATGCTGAGTCGCGCGGCCATGCCTGGAGCGGGTCAACCAGAGGCAGCAAAGGCGTGGTGCTGCCGTTGGAGCTGGAAATAAAAACTCGCATAAATAACCTGCCCGGAATTTATAACCTGGGCCTGCTGTTTACCAATGCGCCGCAAACCGATTTTTATGCCGGAAAGTCCCAGGCTACCGGCGCTGACGATGCGGAAGGTTATCGTAGCCATCATCGAACCTGGTTTCTGTACGGCGGCTTTAACCAGCAGCTTACCCGACACAAAGACGATGCCACCCGCGGGCTGAGCTCTTCATTCAGTATGAGTTTAAGCGATAGGCGCAGTAACCTGCTGCGTCGGGTCGCAGCCGTTTCGTTACGCTATCACGGCCTGGCCGATGCACGGCCCGATGACTGGCTGGGACTGGGCGCTACATGGATTGAAATAAGCAAGGATTACCGCCGGAACCAGCAATACCTTAACGAGCTACAGGGAACACACGACGATGTCGATGCGCTTTATCACCCTCTTCCTGGTCACACCGTCAACGCCGAGCTCTACTATCGCCTGCGTGCGACCTCGTGGTTGGAGGTTCAGCCAGTAGTGCAATACTGGCACCGTCCCGGTGCTTTACGGGAAACGCAGGACGCCTGGGTAACAGGAGTAAAAACGGTTATTACTTTCTGATTAAAAACATCGGCACGCCGCGATGAATTTTCCGCCGGTATGGGAGACTTCAGGCGGCGTTCTCTGATAGTGGATTTGTAAGCAGCCCTGATAAGGTTTGAAATCTGTAGCCTGTAATCCATAGCACGTAAGGCATAACTGATAATGCTTACTATAAGCCGCGGCCCGGTATCCCGATACCAGATTTCGTCGCCCTGCTCTTTGTCAGGCCTTCCCTGCGAGCTTACGCCTCATCCTCATGCTCTTCCAGGGCCAGCGTCTCTTTTCTGACCCGCTCAATATGAATGGTCAGAAACATGCGCTCTTCCGTTCCCAGCGTATAGGCATAATTTTTTACGATATGGCGGTCGATCTTCTCAACGCAGCGATAGGCTTGTGGGTAGCGGTTGCGCACCACGTCGTGCAGCGAGCGGTCATCGCTGACCACGCCGTTTTTCCCCAGCATCCGCTGGGCAAAGAACTTAAGATGGGTGACAAAGCGGTTATAGCTCAGCGAGTCGGGCTGATATTCGATCTGCAGATGGTATTTCACGATATCCAAAATTTGCTGCATAAACCGCGTGATGGCGTGTACCTCCGGCATCGCACTATGCAGCTGCGCGTTAACCAGATGCAGCGCAATGAAACCAGCTTCATCTTCTTCAAGACGCACGCCCAGCCGCTTCTCAATAATCGTCAGCGCCGCCAGGCCAAGCTCATATTCTTTAGGGTAAAGCGAGCGGATCTCCCAACGCAGTACGTTGCGCAAGGGAATTTGCTGCTGCTGGCGCTGAAGCGCGAAGTGGATATGATCGGTCAGACCAATCGCCACGCTTTCATGCAGAGCGGTGGTCAGCGCCTGCCTCGCCTGTGCGATAATGCATTCGCTGACGGCAAGCACCTCTGGCGGGATTTCCGTCAGCAGCTCGGCTAACCGCCCTGTCAGCTCGCTGCTTTGCAAGGCAAAGACTTTTTCCACCCGCGTGGGATCCAGCCGCTCGCCCGGTCGTTTCTGAAAGGCCAGCCCGCGCCCCATCACGACCTGCTCTTTGCCCTGTTTATCCAGCACTATCGCCACGTTGTTATTGAGTACTTTGATAATATCCATTTAGTTACCCACAAATAAAAAAACCTGACGGTCGGATCGCGCCGATGTCAGGTTTTGCCTGCAGCGAAGCAGTAGCAATCCAGCCGCTACCATAGATCATTGCGGGTGTAGCTCAAGCGCTGCGTGATGAAACTGTGAGATCTCTCGTAAATCGCGTTTTTCAGCCCGGCAGCGTGGCGGAACATTTGGTTTTTTCCAGTTGTTTCAACTGGATCATCCGCTGGTCAGCATGTTTTTGCGCCAGGCTTTTCGCCACGCCGTTGCCAATGCCGAAGTCACCGATAAAACCCAGCACGGTAAGCCCGCTGAACTCGCCGGTTTTATCAATCTGCTGCTGTACCTGCTGCTGGCTGGCAATTTCCTTTTGCACTGCCGGGCAGTCCAGAGTCGTTTTTTGTACTTCACTCACCGAGGGTGAAGAAGGATAGTGTTTCAACGCGCAGCCGGATAGCAGCACTATTAAAGAAAGCAGCGTAACGATTTTAGTCATAAAGCACCTGATAACGGGGAGTCACTGTCCGTTATTATCTCTCGTCAATCCGATAACGATGCGTAAAGCACCTGCACGATTAGCTGGTTTATTGAGCGTTAGCGAAGAGGCCGCCTGCTATGGCCGGAGCGACAGCTGCTCCGGCGCGTACTTAGTTATGCTTAACGATATAAAGCATCCGGCTGTACGCCACATCCTCCGGATTCGTTATCGGATAACCTTTGACCCAGGGCTTGATCAGGCGGCCGTTAGAGAGTTGATAAAGAGGCGCGATGGGCACCTGATCCGCGAGGATTTGTTCCGCCCGATTGTAATTCTCATTACGGATCCCGGCATTGGTTTCCCGGCTCGCTTTGGTCAGCAAGTCGTCATAGGCCGCATCTTTAAAGCGCGAAATATTGCCGCTGTGGCTGGCGGTCAGCAGGCTCAGAAAAGAGGAAGGCTCATTATAGTCGCCTACCCAGGAAGCGCGGATCACATCGAAACTGCCGCTGTTACGGCTGTCGATATAGGTTTTCCACTCCTGATTCTGTAGCTTCACGTTAACGCCCAGGTTTTTCTTCCACATAGACGCGACGGCGATGGCGACCTTCTGATTGTTTTCAGAGCTGTTATACAGCAGCGTCAGGCTGAGCGGGTGCGTCGGCCCATAGCCCGCCGCCGCCAGCAGCGTTTTAGCCTGAGCGTCCAGCTCTGCCTGAGAATGCTGCTGCAGGAAGCCCGGCTGCGGCTTAAAGCCGTTGGTAACGTCCGGCGTAAAATGCCAGGCGGGTTTCTCGCCGGTGCCCAGCACTTTTTCCGCAATAATACGGCGATCGATACTCCACGAAAGCGCTTTGCGCACGCGCACATCCGCCGTCGGCCCTTTCTGCGTGTTAAAAGCGTAGTAATAAGTGCCCAGCTGATCCGGCGTATACACCTCGTCAGGGATCTGCTTTTTCAGCAGGCCATACATGTTTTTAGGAAAAGATTCGGTAATATCGATATCACCCGCGCGATAGCGTTTGGTCGCGCTTGACTCCTCGTTGATGGGCACGAAAGTCACTTTATTAATGACGCTATGCGCGTTATCCCAATAGCGATCGTTGCGCACCAGCACCAGCTTTTCATTTACCACCCTTTCCTGCAATTTATAGGCGCCGTTGCCTGTCAGCCTGTCGGGCTGCGTCCAGGCAGAGCCCTGCTGCTCCACTACTTTTTGCGGCACCGGATAGAGGCTGAAGTTAGCGGTCAGGCTGACGAAGTAAGGCACGGGCTTGTCCAGCGTCACTTTCAGCCGATGGTCGTCCAGCGCGCTAACCCCCAGCTTATCGGGCGTCATCTCGCCTTTGGTGATAGCGGCGGCGTTAGCGATCCCGGCCAGATCGGCAAACCAGGCGAAGGTGGAGGCGGTTTTCGGGTCGACCAGCCGCCGCCAGCTGTAAACAAAATCGCTGGCGGTCACGGGATCGCCATTCGACCAGCGGGCATCCTTACGCAGCGTGAAAATCCAGGTTTTATTGTCGGTGGTTTGCCACTGGGTCGCCACGCCCGGCACGCTTTCGCCCTGCGCGTTTTGATTGGTCAATCCTTCAAAGAGATCGCGGATAACCTGGATTTCCGGCAGCCCTACCGCCTTAGCGGGATCGAGCGAGGCGGGTTCGTCTTTGATATGCCGAACGATTTCCTGGCGGGCGGCCAGTTCGGTGCCGGCCGGCACCTCTGCGGCGCAGAGAGAAGCGCTGACGCTCAGGGCCAGCAGCGTCAGCGTAAAACGAAAAGCGTTCCTCATCAGGATACCTCAGTCAGGGCAACGGAATTTAGAGGGAACTTTAGCGCAACTGATTGTGATAATTACAGCATTTTCCGGCTCGTCAGTTCACAACACGGAAAACATCCTCCTTTCAGCACGCCGGGTCTGCTATAAAAAGCTTTTAGACAAATCCTCTGGAGTCACTATGCCTCAGAATCATCCACGGCCCCGGCGCGGCAAGCTGGAGGCCGATCGCCTGCGCTATGGCAGCAGCGTGCTGGGCGCCCCCCTGCTCTGGTTTCCCGCACCGAATGCGGATGATGCCAGCGGGCTGATCCTGGCCGGGACACACGGCGACGAAACGGCGGCGGTGATCACCCTTTCCTGCGCCATGCGCACGCTGCACGAAAGGCATCGTCGCCATCACGTGGTGCTGGCGGTTAATCCCGACGGCTGCCAGCTTGGCCTACGGGCAAACGCGCGCGGCGTGGATTTGAACCGTAACTTTCCTGCGGCTAACTGGCAGCCGGGCGAGACAGTTTATCGCTGGAACAGCGCGGCGAATGAACGAGACGTGACGCTTTCCACAGGGGAAAGCGCCGGATCAGAACCGGAAACGCAGGCGCTGTGTGCGCTGATCCATCAGCTCAAACCGGCGTGGGTGGTGAGCTTTCATGAGCCGCTGGCCTGTATTGAGGATCCGCTCGACAGCGAGGCGGGCCGCTGGCTGGCCGAAAAGATGGGGCTGCCGCTGGTCACGTCTGTCGGCTACGCCACGCCAGGCTCGTTCGGCAGCTGGTGCGCCGATTTGGGGCTGCCGGTGATCACCGCCGAGCTGCCGCCCGTTTCGGCAGACGAGGCCAGCGAAAAATATCTGACCGCGCTGGTCGAGCTACTGAGTAAGACTTTCTGAAAGCGCGATTCTGCCGCAGCGGAACGGCAAGGCGGTCACGTCCTGCGCCAGCCAGGTAGGCCCGTCCAGATCGACAAAACGGGCCGTGCCGGCCAGCGGCAGCGCGGCGCGAATGGCTCTGGAGGTGCAAAGCATACAGCCCAGCATCACCTCCAGCCCGGCCGTTTTGGCGGCGGCGGCCAGCGCCAGCGCCTCGGTCAGCCCGCCCGTTTTATCCAGCTTGATGTTAATCATTTCATAACGTCCCGCCAGCTGAGGCAGGCTTTCGCGGGTGTGGCAGCTTTCATCGGCGCAGATCGGCAGCGGATGGATAAAGTTGGCCAGCAGCGCATCGTCCGCCGCCGGTAAGGGCTGCTCAAGCATCACCACGCCCAGATCCGCCAGCAGCTGACAGCGCGCCGCCAGGCCTTCGCTGTGCCAGGACTCATTGGCATCGACGATCAGCGTGGCGTCCGGCACGGCGGTGCGGATAGCCACCAGCCTTTCCGTGATCAGCGCGTTGTCCATTTTGATTTTCAACACCTTCGCGCCGTTCTGCCACAGCGCCAGCGCGCCGCTGGCCATGACTTCCGGCGAGTCGATACTGATGGTCTGAGCCATTTCCACCACATCGGGACGCACAACATGAGTCATCCGCCACAGATCGCTGTTTGCCCTGCGGGTTTCCAGATCCCACAGCGCGGAGTCGATAGCATTACGCGCCGCGCCAGCGGGTAACGCCTGCTGTAGCTGCTCACGCGTCATGCCCTGCTCCAGATCTTTGGTCAGCGCCGTGATTTGCGCCTGCACTGAAGCCGCCGTTTCACTATAGCGCGCATAGGGCGTGGCTTCGCCGGTGCCGACGATCCCCTCTTCCTCCAGTTCCACCACCAGCACGTCCGCTTCGTTGCGGCCGCCGCGTGCGATAACAAAAGGCGCGCGCAACGGCCAGGTTTCCGGCCAGACTTTGACACTTCTCATTAAAGGTTCCTTTTGGCAGAGCAATGATTCTTTCCACACCATAGCCATTCCACGGGGATTTTGACAATAAAGCGGGAAATGTTGTGTTTAGCGCTGTTGGAGTTTAGCCCCATAGCTTACACTCAGACATTCGTTTACCGCGTTAATAAGGAAAAGTTATGACTCAGACCGTACATTTTCAGGGCAATCCGGTCGCCGTGGCAGGCGAGCTGCCGACGCCGGGCCAGACCGCGAAACCATTTACGCTGGTAGCTAAAGATTTTTCTGATGTTTCGCTCTCGCACTATGCGGGCAAGCGCAAGGTGCTGAATATTTTCCCGAGCGTGGATACCGGCGTTTGCGCCGCCTCGGTGCGTAAATTTAATGAGCTTGCCGGAAAGGTAGAAAACACGGTAGTGCTGTGCATTTCTTCCGATCTGCCATTTGCCCAGTCGCGTTTTTGCGGCGCGGAAGGCCTGAATAACGTGGTTACGCTTTCCACCCTGCGTGGTGAGACGTTTAAAGAAGAGTATGGCGTGGCGCTTAACGACGGCGCGCTAAGAGGACTGACGGCGCGTGCCGTCGTCGTGCTGGACGAGCAGGATAAGGTGCTGCATAGCCAGCTGGTCGATGAAATCGCCACCGAGCCGGATTATGACGCCGCGCTGGCCGTGCTGAAGTAATTTAGTAAGCCGGTTAGTAACCGGCTTGTTATTTTTTAGGTTTTTTTATTAGCCACGTTTAATACCTTAGTTTTTCTTAAAAGAAAATACATCTCCGTAAAACCTTACGGTTATCAATTCAAAAATTTTTAAATCTCAATCCTTTTGATAACCGTTAAACTCCCCTGCCATGCAGAAAAATATCTGCACTTCGTCCTGCAACTTATTGTAAGAATGAAATCTTTTTTTCTACATCATAAATCACTCGCAAAAATGATAATTACCATTATCATTTTCAGGTCTCGGCGTCATCTCAGGAAATCAAATTGTGTTGCCGCATATAAACTCAAAATTTATACAGGTAGCATTATGTTTAATATTTATAGCATTAACTATGTAGATCTTTCTTCGAGGGCAAAAATTGATTTGTATACCCTAAGGAAAAGCACTTTTTATGACAGACTTGGATGGGCTGTGACATGTATAAATGGAATGGAAAACGATCAGTTTGATGATGTACAAACAAACTATATTCTTGGTGTTGTCGATCAAGAAATAATATGCGGAACAAGAATAATCCCTATGAGTAATGCTAATATGCTTGAAAAAACATTCTTTAGCTTTTTCAAAGATATCGAAATACCGGAAGGAAAGTATATTGAATCAACACGCTTTTTTGTGGATAAAATGCGCACCAGAAATCTATTAGAATATAACTTCCCCGTCACTAAAATTCTTTTTTTATCGCTAATTAATTTTGCACGGAAACACCAATATGAAGGCATCATTGCTGTAGCCAGTCATGCTATGATGCAAATCATTGAACAATCAGGCTGGAAAATCACAAAACTGAAAACAGGACAGTCAGAGAAGGGCGAGCCTGTCCATTTATTATTAGGACATATTGATGATGAAAGTTGTAGGAAATTAAAAGAGGAAATCCTTGATAAAGAAAAAAAACTTCCTCAAACTTTGTTAGAACAGTGGCCTTTTGTGCTTAATAAGCTTTAATTTTTATCTAACTGGCCTCACAAGTTGAAGTTCCACGCCGAGACGCACTGCGTGCCTTGCATTTGTTACGCCTAACTTTTTAACGATATTAGACATATGAAACTTCACTGTAGTAGTTTTAATACCTAAAATCATTCCCGTTTCAGGGTAAGTTTTCCCCACACTTGTCCAATACAATACTTCATTTTCTCTTTCTGTAAAAAGATCAGTTCCAGATACAGTTTCCTCTTCGTTATCTGGCAATGAATTAAGCGCTAAGTATTTCTCATGGACGGTGGCAAGCAATAAGTCGATGAGAGCTTTATTTTCATTGAGACAGGATTTTATTTCTTCTTTTTTTTCAGGATCAATAATAAAAGAGAGAGTGGCAAGGTTATTTTTATAATCATGCAAAACACAGGTAAAACCATTAATGACACTATGCTTTTTTGCTTTGGCGAATATTCCTGATAAATCAAAATCGTTTCCAACCTTGATTTTCTCGTCCCAGAAGAATGGTGTGAGACGATTCAAAGCCGTAATAACCACGGGATCGGTGTATTGCAGGCTATTTTCTTGATAGTATTTCACCCATTCAGCAGGGTAATTAGTAACATGAAATATACGTGACAGATTTTTTTTAGAAAGGATAACGTAAGCCCATTTTAGCTCACCAAGATGGTGTAGTGCCGCTTCAATAAATTCTTTAATAATATCATTGACTTGAAATTCCATCTTCATTTTCAACCTCCGGCAGTCAGTTTAGAAAATAATAATTTCGGTATTCTTTTTAATATGATACAGACATCCTTTAACATATCACTTTAAGGGCTTACAAATAAATCCTGGCAGCCACATTCACCATCTGTTGCTATTTTTAATCAACCATCTTAATAATAACCCTTGGTAAGGAAATTATGTTAATCATCACCAAGAGTTATACCATCCAGACGAGCTTATTTCTAGATGCCCCCCCTCATTTAGGGGGGCATCTGTTGCCTAACCCCAACACGAGAACCTTGTTACGGTCTTGCCTTAATTGATCAGATAAAATTTATCCGATGTCATTTTATTTTTCTTTAATGACTATGTGATCATATCAGCCATGACTCTTGCTGAACGATCATTAATCAATTATTTCCCTTCGCTGTCCGCTTTTTTACTCAGCCCATATTCCCTCAGCTTGTTGGCGATAGCGGTATGCGAGACGCCAAGCCGTTTCGCCAGCTTGCGCGTGCTGGGATAAGAGAGATAAAGTTTGGTCAGCACCGAACGCTCGAAGCGGCTGGTGATGTCGTCCAGCGATCCTTCCATTGCCTCTTCGCCAAGCTGAATATCCATCGAAAACTCCGGCAGAACGATATCCTGCGGCCGCAGCTCATAACCTTCCAGCTGGGTCAGCGCCCGATAAAGCGCGTTTTTCAGCTGGCGGACGTTGCCGGGCCAGGTATAGCGGCTAAGGAAGGCATTAAGCTGAGGAGAAAGCTTGGGTCTGGCGACGCCCTGCTCGTCGGCGAAACGCGCAACAAACATTTCCGTCAGCGGCAAAATATCCTGAGGGCGATCGCGCAGCGGCGGCAGGTTCAGCGTCAGCACGTTCAGTCGATAAAAGAGATCTTCGCGAAACTCGCCGCGCTGCACCATTTCCGTCAGGTTTTTCTGCGTGGCGCAGATTACCCGCACGTCTACGTGCACTTCATGCTCTTCGCCTACGCGGCGGAAAGTGCCGTCGTTAAGAAAACGCAGCAGCTTGGTTTGCATTCTTGGCGACATCTCGCCTATCTCGTCCAGCAGCACCGAGCCGCCGTTGGCCTGCTCAAAAAAGCCCTTTTTGCCTTCCAGCGCGTTGGGATAGGCGCCGGCGGCATGACCAAACAGCTCGCTTTCCGCCACGTCGTCCGGCAGCGAGGCGCAGTTCAGCGCCAGGAAAGGTTTTTTACCGCGCGCGCTGCGCAGATGGCAGGCGCGTGCCAGCATATCTTTGCCGGTGCCGGTATCGCCTACAATCAGCAGCGGCGCATCCAGCATCGCCAGCTTGCGCGCCTGGTCCACGACCTGACGCATTTTTGGCGTAACCGCCACGATATGCTGGAACTCGCTGTCGTCGTTAACCGCCAGGTTCTGTAGCTGTTGGCCCATTCGGGCGGTGGATTTAAGCATAACTACCGCGCCAGCTGGCCGGTCTGCCTGTTCGTGCTCGCCTGCGGTAAAAATAGGCGTGATTTCCATCAGAAAGTCGCGGCCCTGCAATACCACATGATGCGCCTGCGGCTCAATGCGCTCGTTTTCCAGCCAGCGCTGAAAATTAAAGCCGCCAATCAGCGCGCCTGCGCCGTAGTTACGCATTTTCTCTTCATTAAGCGAAAACAGCGCCTGAGCTGCCGGGTTCGCCAGCTCAATTTTGCTTTTCATATCGATGGAAAACACCGGCTCCGGCAGCGCAATCAGCAGCGCGCTCAGCGCCCGATGCTCGCGTTCGGACGGCAAAAACGCCACCGTGCGCACGTCGGTGACGCTGGGAATACGACGGATTTCCGCCATCAGCTGGCTGAACTGCTCGAAGGGCACAGCTGAAAAGTTAAGATAGATGCGGCCGATTGAGGCAATCTCAATGCCGCGCAGGTCGATGTTCCTTTCAACCAGCAGATCGAGCAGTTCGCGGGTCAGACCAAGTCGGTCGTGGCAAAAGACTTCCAGACGCATGTATAAACCTTTATCAATTCCGGGCGGACATTAATAATACCCCATTGCCGCAGGGGTCAGAAGCGTTCTGGAAGGAAAAGTTGACAGTTGCCTACTTCTGCAACGTCTCTTTCAATTTCACCACCAGGTCGCGGCGGAAATCGCCCAGCCTCGGCTTGTCGCCTTCCAGCCAGGGCAGCGGACGGCATAGCTCCATCGTCTTGATGCCCAGCCGCGCGGTGAGCAGGCCTGCGCCGATGCCCTGCGCGGCGCGAGCGGAGAAGCGCGCGGCAATGTCCTGCGACATCCAGTCCATACCCACTTCCCGCACCAGCTCGGAAGCGCCAGCGAACGCAATGTTTAACAGCACCAGCCGGAACAGACGAATGCGGCTGAAATAGCCCAGCTCGATGCCGTACAGCGCGGCGATACGGTTAACCAGCCGCAGGTTGCGCCAGGCGATAAACGCCATATCCACCAGCGCCAGCGGGCTGACGGCGATCATCAGCGTTGACTCGGCGGCGCTGCGGCCGATTTCGCGTCGCGCCTGGCTATCCAGCATCGGCTGCACTATCTGTGCATAGAGCGCCACGACTTCGCGATCGTTATGCGTTTCGTGCAGCGAGGCATGCCAGCGTTGCAGCGCCGGGTTAGTGCGATCCAGCCCGGCCTGGCGCGCCAGCCTTTCACAAAATTCGCGCCCTTTGCCCATGCTCTGGCTGTTTAACAGCTCGCGGCCGATATCTCGCTCTTCGGCCCGCTCGCGCAGCCGGTAAAGCCGTCGCCACTCGCCTACCAGGGAACCGGCGCCGGCCACGACGATCAGTCCGCCCGCCGCGCAGCCTCCCAGGGCGATCCAGTCCTGCGCCTGCCAGGCCTGATAAGTCCACTGCACACCCTGCGCCGCCACGCTCAGGCCAAACAGCGCCAGACCGGCTTTTACCAGCGTGCGCCACAGGCTACGTTTAGGCCGCAGCGCCGCCTCGACCGCCTTTTCCCCCGCGTCTTCCTCTTCCACATGCGCTTCCGGCTCCGCAGCGATAAAGCTCGCCTCCTGCGGGGTAAAATGTCTGGCGGATTTTATAGCGGCATCTTTTTCCGCGGTCAGCGGCTGCGCAAAGTCGATACGCGGTTTAAGCGGTGCGTTCATCGCAGTTTATCTCCCAGTAAAAATTCCAGCGCCGCGTCCAGACGGATATGCGGCAAAGGCCTGTCTGCGTCCAGCTGCTGCGGCCTGAACTGTTCAAAATGAAACCCCTGCTGCTGCCAGAATGCGTTGCCCGGCAGGCGCGGCGGCACCTCGCCCGGATAGACGGTTAGCGGCTCGTTGTCGGTCAGCCGGTGACCGCGCAGCGCCGGTATCTTTTCGCCCTGATGATCGACAAGCCCGCTTTGCGTAGCCTGCACCGACGCCAGGCCCAGGCACTCCATATCGATACCCTCAAAAGCAGCATTCTGCCATGCATCCTGTACCAGCTGCTGCAACAGTGACACCAGGTTGGCGTGCTGATCGCTGGTAACGTGATCGGATTTGGTGGCGGCAAACAGGAGCTTATCGATTACCGGTGAGAAAAGGCGGCGGAACAGCGTGCGCTGGCCGTAGGAAAAGCTTTGCATCAGCTGCGTCAGCGCCAGCCGCATATCGTTAAACGCCTGTGGCCCGCTGTTAAGCGGCTGCAAACAGTCCACCAGCACGATTTGGCGGTCAAAGCGCAGGAAGTGGTTTTTGTAGAAGTCTTTAACCACGTGCTGGCAATAGTAGTTATAGCGCGCGCGCAGCATCCCGATATTACTGTTGGCATCCGCCTGCGCCAGCCTGGAGGCGTCCGCCTCTTCCGCCTGCGGCCAGGGGAAAAACTGTAAGGCTGGCGCGCCGGCCATATCGCCCGGCAGCACAAAGCGGCCAGGCTGGATAAAGTGCAGCCCTTCCCGTTTACACTTATGCAGGTAGTCTGTCCACGCCGCCGCGATTGCCGCCAGCCGGTTTTCATCCGCAGGCGCAAACGGATCCAGATCGGCGCAAAGCTTGCGCCATGGCGCTGACCAGCTGGCGCGATCGCCATTCAACAGACCCGCCATCTGTCGCGACCAGCCAGGATAGTCCTGCGCCAGCATGGGCAGATCCAGCAGCCATTCGCCGGGGTAGTCGACAATTTCAAGATAAAGCGTGGAGGCATCTTTAAAATGGCGCAGCAAAGATTCCTGCGAGCGATAGCGCAGCGCCAGACGCATTTCGCTGACCCCGCGCGTCGGCGTCGGCCAGGCGGGTGGGTCGCCATACAGCTGCGCCAGGCCTTCATCATAGGTAAAGCGCTGAATACCCATATCGCGCTGTGGCACGCGCTTAACGCCCAGCAGGCGACCTTCACGCGCAGCGGAAAACATCGGCAGACGCGCGTCGGCGTTAACGTTAAGCAGTTGATTGACCAGCGAGGTGATAAAAGCCGTTTTGCCGCTGCGGCTCAGGCCGGTGACGGCGAGGCGCAAATGACGATCTGCGCCCCGGTTCATTAATGAAAGCAGTTCTGTCTGAAGTCGTTTCATTGGTCCATATCCTTAAGGCCGACGGCTCAGAATAGCATAGCCGCGACGTTCAGGGTTTGTTCCAGCGCGCCGTTGCGCCCCGCAGCGCGCGGCGGATAAGCGGCTCCAGCGCCCAGGCTAACAATATTTTCAGCGGCCGACGCGCGACGGATTTCACCGCCCAGCCGGTCAGGCCAGCCGGGCCGTAGCTTAACGCGCCCAGCAGCACGAACTTACCGGCCTTTTTCAGCGTGGGCGCGGCGTTGCGGTGTAAAGCAGATTGCCAGTTACGCATGGTGTTCTCCGGGCGCCTACAGCTGACGGAATCGGCTGCGCACGCTAAAGGTTTCAGAAGTGACGTAGCGTTCTATATCGCGTACGCCTGGCTCTCCGCCGCGCAGCTCCGCCTCCAGCTGGTCTAAAAGCATATGTGCCGTCGGGGCGTTTTCCTCCGCGCTTTGCGGCTTCTCGTCCAGCACAAAGGCCAGCAGAAAATAGGCGATCAGCGTGAGCATAAACAGACCAAAGATCATCGACAGCACGACGATAACCCGCACCAGCCGTACCGGGATATCCAGATAGTCGGCAATCCCGGCGCAGACGCCTTTTACCTTGCCGCGCGCGGGAATGCGGTAAAGTTTCCTGCTGCTCATGGCTGCCTCCAGTTAGGGTGCTCGGCGTCGAGGATCTCCTCCAGCGCCTTGATACGTTCGCGCATCCTGCGGGCATCCTGAGTCAGCTGCTGCAGCCTTTGTAGCTCGCCTTGCGACAGTGTGGCATCACTGTTTTGACGCTTGCTGTAGTGCAGCCATAGCCAGATGGGGGCCACAAACAGCATAAATATCGTCAGCGGGATCGCCAGAAATAACGCGCTCATTCATTCTCCTTGAATTGATATGCCGGGCATTCCGGGGAATGCCACCGGCAAAGATTATTCGCTACGGTTCATTTTTGCCTTCAGCGCCGCCAGCTGCTCAGAGATGGCATCGTCGGCCTGAAGATCGGCGAATTCCTGATCCAGCGTTTTCTTTTTGCCAAAGCTGTGGCTTTCCGCCTCGGCTTCCATATGGTCGATGCGGCGCTCAAAGGATTCAAAACGAGCCATCGCCTCGTCAATTTTACCGCTGTCCAGCTGGCGACGCACGTCGCGGGAAGAAGAAGCGGCCTGATGACGCAGCGTCAACGCCTGCTGACGAGCGCGCGTTTCGCTCAGCTTTTTCTCCAGCTCGCCGATTTCGCCCTTCATACGGGTCAGCGTTTCTTCAACCTGTTCGGCTTCGCGCGTCAGCGAGGCGGTCAGATCGTTCAGTCTTTGTTTCTCAATCAGCGCGGCGCGGGCCAGGTCGTCTTTATCTTTACGCAGCGCCAGCTCCGCTTTCTCCTGCCACTCGGCCTGCTGGATCTCCGCCTGTTCAATGCGGCGCTGCAGCTGCTTTTTCTCTGCCAGCGCGCGGGCTGAAGTGGAACGCACTTCCACCAGCGTATCTTCCATTTCCTGAATCATCAGGCGCACCAGCTTTTGCGGATCCTCTGCTTTTTCCAGCAGCGAATTAATGTTGGCGTTCACGATGTCGGCAAAGCGAGAAAAAATACCCATAATCTTCATCCTCTTAAATTGTTTTGGCGTTACGGGTATTACTATTCAAATCGCGTGCCAACTTTTATCTTATTGATTTTCCTTAATTACGCCGGTTTACAGCCGCGCCTTGTTTCTCTAAAGTGGCGTAATTAACCAATACCTGGTGAAAAAAATGGAAAAAGAAACCCTGCTTGGCGAGTCGAATAACTTTCTGGAGGTGCTGGAGCAGGTTTCACGTCTGGCACCGCTGAATAAGCCGGTGCTGGTTATCGGCGAGCGCGGTACCGGCAAAGAGCTGATCGCCAGCCGGCTGCACTATCTTTCCGAGCGCTGGCAGGGCCCTTTTATTTCATTAAACTGTGCGGCGCTGAACGAGAATCTGCTGGATTCCGAGCTTTTCGGCCACGAAGCCGGCGCGTTTACCGGCGCGCAGAAGCGTCATCTGGGTCGGTTCGAGCGCGCCGACGGCGGTACGCTGTTTCTGGACGAGCTGGCGACGGCGCCGATGCTGGTACAGGAGAAACTGCTGCGGGTGATTGAATATGGGCAGCTGGAACGCGTCGGCGGCAGTCAGCCTTTGCAGGTCAGCGTGCGGCTGGTCTGCGCCACCAACGCCGATTTGCCGCAGCTGGCCGAAGAGGGAAAATTCCGTGCCGATCTGCTGGACAGGCTTGCTTTTGACGTGGTGCAGCTGCCGCCGCTGCGCGAGCGTCGTAGCGATATCCTGGTGATGGCGGAGCATTTTGCTATTCAGATGTGTCGGGAGCTGGGCCTGGCTTTCTTCCCCGGCTTCTCGCCGGGGGCGCGGCAGGCTCTGCTGGACTATGGCTGGCCGGGTAACGTGCGGGAACTAAAAAACGTGGTGGAAAGGTCAGTCTATCGTCACAGCGAAACGGATCAGGAACTGGATACCATTATTATCAATCCTTTCCAGCGCCTGTACGCCGCCCCCACAGCGCCAGCGGCAGAGCGGCTGCCCGCGCTGCCGCTGGATCTCCGCCGCTGGCAGCATCAGCAGGAAAGGGATTTGCTGCAAAAGAGTTTAAAGCAGGCGCTCTACAACCAGCGCCGCGCGGCGGATTTGCTGGGCGTTACCTATCATCAGCTGCGCGCAATGATGAAAAAGCACAACGTGGAAATCGGCGCTGAAGACGGCGAGGTATAGGCCATTTTAGCCGCGCTGCTGGAGCAAATTGTGCCAGATAGCGTAACTCTCCTGCTCAAAGCAGACGATATTGACCTGTTCTACCGCCTCGTGCAGCCTGGCGGAGATTGCTTCAAAGGCAATTTCTGCCGCCAGCGTTTTGGGGAAACGATAGATGCCGGTGCTGATATTAGGAAATGAAACGGATTTAATTTTATGCTCGTCAATCAGGTCGAAGCAGCGGTGATAAGCGCTACGTAACAGGTCAGGCTCGCCGTTTTGCCCGCCGTTCCACACCGGCCCTACGGTATGGATAACGTAACGGGCAGGCAGGTTGCCCGCTCCCGTTATTACGGCATCGCCTTCTTTACAGCCGCCCTGTCGCGCGCGGATCGCCCTGCACTCTTCCAGAATCGATTTTCCCCCGGCGCGATGTATCGCGCCATCCACGCCGCCGCCGCCCAGCAGCGACGAGTTAGCCGCGTTGACCATCGCCTCGACGGGAATTTGCGTGATATCACCCTGTAATAATTTGATTTTATCAGACATAAGCGCCTCCTTTTAGCTACCAGTATAGTCGGCCGTGGCCTCTCTTTCACCGCGGCACGATCGTAGACCGCCGCAAAATGCGCAAAAAAAAGCCCGCGCAGGGCGGGCTAAAAATACTGGAAGCAATGTGAGCAATGTCGTGCCCTTCTCCGGTAGAGCCACCGTTGAAGCGCAGAAGAATAATAATCATTCTCATACATAGCTGTAAAGTATTTATTGAGAATAATTCTCATTACCACACTAAGATCGGGCGTATTTCGCCGACCTGCCCTTGCTTGCGGCCAGAAAACGCCTGGCGTTTTGACCAACGCTTCGCGACCTTTTATCAATAACAAAGGGGCATCAACCCCAAAGCACACAACGGCCCGCGTATGAAAAAACGTCAGTTGTCCCCGCAAACTTTGGGGGAGCACCAAGAGTGCGGTACACTGTGAGGATTGCCTGATATTTCAGATGACCTATGCGCAAACTACTCTGCACTTTTCTTGTCGGCCTTAGCCTGTTCAGCGCTATGGTTGCCGCCGCTCCGCCGGAAGACATCCGCCAGAGCGGCTTTGTCTATTGCGTGAACGGCGCGGCGACCACCTTTAATCCGCAGCTGGTCAGCGGCGGGCTGGTGGTTGATACGCTGGCTGCGCAGCTTTACGATCGCCTGCTGGATGTCGACCCCTACACCTATCGTCTGATCCCGGAACTGGCGGCAAGCTGGGAGACGCTGGATAACGGCGCGACCTACCGCTTTCATCTGCGGCACAACGTGCCTTTTCAGAAAACGGCATGGTTCACCCCTGGCCGACCTATGAACGCGGACGACGTGGTGTTCAGCTTTCAGCGTATTTTCGACCGCAAATCCGCCTGGCATGGCGTTAACGGCGGCAGTTATCCCTATTTCGACAGCCTGCAGTTCGCCGACAGCGTCGCCAGCGTGAAAAAGCTGAGCAGCGACACGGTCGAGATCCGGCTGAACGCGCCGGACGCTTCCTTTTTGTGGCACCTGGCTACCCACTATGCGCCGGTGCTTTCGGCGGAATATGCCGCGCAGTTGAGTAAAGTCGATCGGCAGGAGCAGCTGGATCGCCAGCCTGTCGGCACCGGGCCGTTTAAGCTTAGCGAATACCGCACCGGCCAGTATATCCGCCTCGCCCGCCATGCTAATTACTGGAAAGGCATGCCGCGCATGCCGATGGTGGTGATTGATATGGGCGCGGGCGGCACCGGACGCCTTTCCAAACTCCTGACCGGCGAATGCGACGTGCTGGCCTATCCTGCCGCCAGCCAGATTTCAGTGCTGCGCGACGATCCGCGCCTGCGGCTGACGCTGCGGCCCGGTATGAATATCGCCTATCTGGCGTTTAACACGCGCAAAGCGCCGCTGGATCGCGCCGAGGTGCGTCAGGCGCTGGCGCTGGCAATTAATAATGAGCGGCTGATGGAGTCCGTTTACTACGGCACGGCGGAAACGGCGGCTTCTATTTTGCCACGTGCTTCCTGGGCTTATGATAACAACGCGCGCGTCACCGAATACAATCCGCAAAAATCACGTGAGATGCTCAAGGCGCTGGGCGTGGAAGATCTCCAGCTGACGCTGTGGGTACCGGCCACCTCGCAGGCCTGGAACCCCAGCCCGTTGAAAACCGCCGAGCTGATCCAGGCCGATCTGGCGCAGGTTGGCGTTACGGTCAAAATTGTGCCCGTTGAGGGACGCTTTCAGGAAGCGCGCCTGATGGAGATGAATCACGATCTGACGCTAACGGGCTGGGCTACCGACAGTAACGATCCCGACAGCTTTTTCCGCCCGCTGTTAAGCTGCGCCGCTATCGGCTCGCAGACCAATTTTGCGCACTGGTGCGACGCCGCTTTTGACGAGACGCTACAAAAAGCACTGCTCTCGCAACAGCTGGCGTCGCGCATCGAGTACTACGGCAAGGCGCAGGCTATGCTGGCGCAGTCGCTGCCGGTGCTGCCGCTGGCCTATTCGCTGCGGCTTCAGGCCTATCGCCATGATATTCACGGCCTGGTGCTCAGCCCGTTCGGCAATGCCTCTTTTGCCGGCGTTTATCGCGACCCAAGGACGAAGCCATGATTATCTATACGCTGAGAAGGCTGGTGCTGTGGCTGGTGACGCTGTTTCTGCTGACGGTGGTCGGTTTCAGCCTGAGTTACTTTACGCCCCACGCGCCGCTACAGGGCGCTTCGTTTAGTGATGCAATCCTGTTCTGGTATCAGGGGCTGATGCAGTTTGACTTCGGCGTATCCAGCATTAACGGCGAGCCGGTTTCCCTGCAGCTGTTAGAAGTCTTCCCCGCTACGCTTGAGCTGTGCATTCTTGCTTTCGTACTGGCGATGGCCGTTGGCATCCCGTTCGGCATTGCCGCCGGCGTGATGCGCAACCGCTGGCAGGATAAAGCGATCAGCGCGCTGGCGCTGCTGGGCTTTTCAATGCCCGTGTTTTGGCTGGCGCTGCTGCTGACGCTGTTTTTCTCGCTGGATCTGGGCTGGCTGCCGGTTTCTGGCCGCGTCGATCTGCTTTATCCCATGAAAAACATCACCGGTTTTGCGCTGATTGACGCCTGGCTGAGCGATTCGCCCTGGCGGCACGAGATGTTGAAAAGCGTGCTGCTGCACCTGATATTGCCGGTAACAGCGCTGGCCGTAGCGCCTACTACGGAAGTGGTGCGTCTGCTGCGTATCAGCACGCGCGAAGTGATGGAGCAAAACTATATTAAAGCCGCCGCCACTCGCGGTCTTTCACGACTGACCATTATCCGCCGTCACGTGCTGCATAATGCGCTGCCGCCGGTTGTGCCTCGCCTGGGACTGCAATTTTCTACCATGCTGACGCTGGCGATGATCACTGAAGTGGTGTTCAGCTGGCCAGGTCTGGGACGCTGGCTGGTGGACGCCATCAGGCAGCAGGACTACGCGGCGATTTCCGCAGGCGTAATGATGGTTGGCGGTCTGGTGATTACCGTCAATGTGCTGGCCGATATTCTGGGCGCGCTGACAACGCCGCTGAAGCATAAGGAATGGTATGCCCTCCGATAACATTTACGCCGAAAAACGGCTGCCCAGCACTTTCCGCACCACGTGGCGGCTGTTTTATCATGACACCACCGCGATGGTCGGTTTCTACCTGTTTATCGCGCTGCTGCTGCTGTGCCTGTTTGGCCGCCTGCTTGCGCCTTACGGGCTGGCGCAGCAGTTTTTAGGTTATCAGCTGCTGCCGCCCTCGTGGTCGCGCTACGGCGATGTTTCATTTTTTCTCGGCACGGACGATTTGGGCCGCGATCTGCTGAGCCGCCTGCTGAGCGGCGCGGCGCCAACGGTAGGCTCGGCTATCGCCATTACCGTACTGGCCTCGCTTTGCGCCATGGTGCTGGGCGTTTTTGCCGGGCTGACCAGAGGATTGCGTTCGGCGGTGATGAACCACATTCTGGATACCTTTCTTTCCATTCCTTCGCTGCTGCTGGCGATCATCGTGGTGGCGTTTTTCGGCCCAGGTTTAAGTCATGCCTGGCTGGCGGTATTCCTGGCGATAATCCCTCGTCTGGTGCGCTCGGTCTATACTGCCGTGCACGACGAACTGGAAAAGGAGTATGTCACCGCCGCCCGTCTGGATGGTGCCTCCAGCATGAATATTCTTCGCTATGCAATTTTCCCCAATATCCTGGCGCTGCTGGTTTCGGAATTTACCCGCGCGCTGTCGATGGCTATCCTGGATATCGCCGCGCTGGGCTTTCTGGATCTGGGCGCGCAGTTGCCTTCTCCCGAATGGGGAGCCATGCTTGGTGATGCGCTGGAGCTGATTTACGTCGCACCCTGGACGGTGATGCTGCCCGGCGCGGCGATAATGCTCAGCGTGCTGATTGTCAATTTGCTGGGCGACGGTATTCGTCGCGCCATCGTTGCGGGAGTTGAATAATGCCGCTGCTCGATATTCGTAATCTGACCATTGAGTTTATGACCGCCGATGGCCCGGTCAAGGCGGTCGATCGCGTCAGTATTACGCTGACCGAAGGGGAAGTTCGCGGCCTGGTGGGCGAATCCGGCTCTGGCAAAAGCCTGATCGCCAAAGCGATCTGCGGCGTGACCAAAGATAACTGGCGGGTTACTGCCGACCGTATGCGCTTTGACGATATCGACCTGCTTAAGCTGTCGCCGCGCGAAAGGCGTAAACTTGTTGGTCATAACGTGTCGATGATTTTTCAGGAGCCGCAGTCCTGCCTCGATCCTTCTGAAAGCGTGGGTAAACAGCTAAAACAGGCTATTCCCCGCTGGACGTGGAAAGGCCGCTGGTACCAGCGTTTCGGCTGGCGGCATCGTCGCGCTATCGAGCTACTGCACCGCGTGGGCATCAAAGATCATAAAGATATTATGCGCAGTTTTCCCTATGAGCTGACCGAAGGCGAATGCCAGAAAGTGATGATCGCCATTGCGCTGGCCAACCAGCCGCGCCTGCTGATTGCCGATGAACCCACTAACGCGATGGAACCGACGACGCAGGCGCAGATTTTCCGTCTGCTTTCCCGGCTTAATCAGAACAACAACACCACGATTTTGCTGATCAGCCACGATTTGCAGATGCTGAGCCACTGGGCGAACCGCATCAACGTAATGTACTGTGGCCAGACGGTGGAAACCGCCACCAGCGAAGATTTGATCGTGCAGCCGCACCATCCTTATACGCAGGCGCTGATCAGGGCGATGCCAGATTTTGGGCGCTCGCTGCCGCATAAAAGCCGTCTGAACACGCTACCCGGCGCTATTCCTTCGCTGGAGCACCTGCCCATTGGCTGTCGTTTGGGGCCGCGCTGTCCCTACGCGCAGAAAAAATGTATCGAAACGCCCCGCCTGGCGGGCGGAAAATCGCACCTGTTCGCCTGTCATTTCCCGCTGAATATGGAGAGTCAGTAATGGTTGAAACGCTGCTGGAGGTGCGCAACCTCAGTAAAACCTACCGTTACCGAACCGGCCTGTTTCGGCGTCAGCATGTTGAGGCGGTCAAAGAGGTCAGCTTTACGCTACGTGAAAGACAGACGCTGGCGATCATCGGCGAAAACGGCTCCGGCAAGTCGACGCTGGCGAAAATGCTCAGCGGCATGATTGAGCCGAGCGCGGGCGAAATCCTGATTGACGATCGGCCGCTGCAATATGGCGATTACGGCTACCGCAGCCAGCGTATCCGTATGATCTTTCAGGATCCGTCCACTTCGCTGAATCCACGCCAGCGCATCGGCCAGATCCTGGATTTCCCGCTGCGTCTGAATACCGATCTGACCGCCGAAGCGCGGGAAAAGCGCATTATCGCCACCCTGCGCCAGGTCGGTTTGCTGCGCGATCACGCCGCTTATTATCCTCATATGCTGGCGCCGGGACAGAAGCAGCGCGTCGGTCTTGCCCGCGCGTTGATCCTGCAACCTAAGGTCATTGTCGCCGACGAGGCGCTGGCCTCGCTGGATATGTCTATGCGCTCGCAGCTGGTGAATCTGATGCTGGAACTACAGGACAAGCACGGCATCGCCTATATCTATGTGACGCAGCATCTGGGCATGATGAAGCATATCAGCGATCAGGTAATCGTCATGCATCACGGCGAAGTGGTAGAGCGCGGCAGCACCGCAGATGTCCTCGCCTGCCCGCTGCACGATCTGACGAAAAGACTGATTACCAGCCACTTTGGCGAAGCGCTGACGGCGGACGCCTGGCGTAAAGATCGTTAGTCCGGCTCTTTTAAACGCCCGTTCTGCCAGGAATGGGCGAATTTCCAGCCGGTTCCGCTGCTTCTTTCACCATTATGCTTTTCCGCTATTTATTAGCACCGATCGGTCTTTGCCGGTTATTCCGCTTGCGCGAGGATAGGCTTGCCCTCCGGTCCGTACTCAGGGCCAGCCAACTTGAAAAGGAATGACTATGGAACAGCGTCGGCTTAAAAGCCATAGCCACTGGTATCACGAAACTCAGGCCACGCTCGCCAGCCGGGCAGAGCCTCTGGTGCCCGAGGCCGCTGATATTGAAGACCGTTTTTTGCTGGGACTGGCCGCGCTTTGTGAAGGCGGGCTGCGGCAGACGCTACAGGAAGCGCAGCCGGCGCTGCTGGCTTCCAGGGATCTCTACTCGCTGCTGTTTCCTTCGTCGCTGACCGCCTCGCTGACGCATACGCTGACGTTATACGATCGTCTCAGCACCGCACTTACCGTGGCGCAGGTTACCGGCGTTCAGCGCCTGTGTAACCATTACGCCGCACGCCTCAACCCGCTAAGCGGGCCGGACTCTTCACGTGAGAGCAACCGTCGCCTGACGCAAATTACCGAATATGCCCGCCAGCTGGCGATGCAGCCGACGCTGATTGACGAGGCAGCATTGCAGCGGCTGGATGAGGCAGGCCTGACCGCGCCGGATATCATCACCTTTAGCCAGATTATCGGTTTTGTCTGTTATCAGGCGCGAGTGGCGGCTGGCGTGCATGCCCTGCTCGCCCTGCCGGTTCGCTGGATCCCTGGCGTAACCGTTCCGCCAGATGCGGACGAATGCGGCTTTACCGACCAGCATAGCTGGCAGCCCCGGCTGACGCCCGTTGAGCTGCGTTACGCCACGCACAGCCAGCTGGAAGCGCTGACCTTCTGCCAGCCTCAGCAGGCATTAAGCCGCAGCGCCTGGCTGCTGGCGCACGACGGAGATGCCCTGTACGGCTGGGGTCAGCTGATTAAGGTACTGGAAGAGCAAACGACGACGCCGGAAGGCCAGCTTGCCGCCGCAGTAGCCGCACGGATCAACGGCAGTGCAGCCTGCTTTAACCGGTACGCGCCGGAAGCGCTGCGTAGCGCGTTAAAAACAGGCATTGATGACGCGATCGGAAGCGCCAGCGCCGTCGATCGGGCAGTGATACAGACCGCCGCGCAGCTGACCCGCTCGCCGGAGCGCTTCAGCGCCGCGCATTTACAGCCGCTGAAAGAGGCGGGTTTTTCGCTGCAGAGAATGATGAACGTGATTTTCAGTACGGCGCTGGCAGGCTGGAATAACCGGCTGATGCAGTCGCTGGGGAGTTAGCGTTCGTCGCGGCTAACGTTCGCTAAGCCAGCGGCGTACCTCGTCAAAAAAGTGCTGGGACAGCGGCGTCGCTCTGCCCGGCTCGGCAATAACCACTGCGGCCTGGCGGCTCATCGGCGCAATGGCCAGCGGGCGCGACTGCAATTCCGGCGTCATGGCCGGCAGCAGATGGCCGCGAGGCGAAATCAGGCAGCCCAGCCCTACCTGAACGCCCTGCGCCAGTTGAAACACGGAGGTGGTTTCCAGTATCACCCGCAGATGGATATCGGCTTCCCGAAAGTGGGTATCCAGATAGCGTCGGAAATAGCGCGTCTGCTCCGCCAGACACAGCGGGATCTCTTTTAGTTCGTTCAGGCTCAGCGGCGCTTCGCCCACCAGCTGCGGAAAATGTTCGGGATGGAAAACCACTTCCACGCCGTTGTCCGCCAGCGGTTCGGCCTGGAAATGCAGCTCGCGCAGCGTGACCAGCTCAAAAAAGCCAATGCCGACGTCCACCGTATAGCTGTTCAATGCGTCAAGCAGCTGATCGGCGCTGAGCACCGAGACGCGATAGTTAAGCTGCGGATAACGTTCCTGGATGCCTTTCAGCACCAGCGGCAGCGAGATGCTGCACTGCGGCACCACGCCAATACGTAGCGTGCCCGCAACGCCATGTTTTAACGATTCGACTTCCAGCTTGAGGCCCTGATAGACGGAGACGATTTCCCGCGCCCACGTCAGCACCCTTTCGCCTTCTGGCGTAAAGCCGTCAAAGTTATTGCTGCGGTTGATCAGCGATAGCCCCAGCTCGCGCTCCAGGTTTTTCAGACGCATCGACAGCGTCGGCTGGCTGACGAAGCTCGCCTCCGCCGCACGGCCAAAATGGCGCTCGCGCTCAAGGTTACACAGGTAAATAAGTTGTTTTATATCCATTTTTCTTATTTTTCAGAAGGTTATGTCAGACAGGCTTTATTGACTGGTAAGCAGGCATCCGGGCGCAAAATCAGCCCGGTCGACAGGCATTGCTGACTAAAGAAGATCTTCAGCCAGCGCGCCTGAGATGTCAATTTAAAGAGCCCTAAAGGCTAATGTCGTGCTGCTGAACGTCAATAATGGCTGTTGTCCGCGCTCATTCAGCAAAAGCATTTGTATGCAAGGTTCTCTGATAAAATCCGTCGGAACAAATTTCAGGCTCAGGTACGTGCCTCCAGCCATTTTATAACATTGGGATTAATTTAGTGTGCCGGGTCAACCGGCTCTGATTATTTGCCTGCATCCCTTACAGGCTTTTTTTACCTTCAGGCCAGATAGCTCGTTAATAATGGATTTTTATTATTGCAGCCCGACAATTGCGGCATTTTTTTTGGTGCGTAATAAAGTTGCCCGGCATCTCTTTACTGAAATGGTTAACGGTAGCTTTAGTTTTACGACAGAAGCCGTACATAAATACCGGGCCGCTCACAAAGAGATAAAGCCCTGAAGAGATATGCCGATGAACAACAGGGTTTAATTTCAGGAGAAAGAGATGGAAAACAAGTTCACCACCGCTAAAGATTTTAACGATGACGGCTTTTGGTAAAAATTGTTAAGTACGTTAAAAAAGCGGGGCATGAAGTCATTGAAAAAGCGCTTTGGTTCTATTTTTCTGCGCAGAGACCAGACACGCCAATTTGGGCAAAATGACGATTTACGCTGCGCTTGCTTATTTCGTTTTGCCGATTGATGCTGTCCCTGATGCTTTGCCCGTTGTTGGCTTTACGGATGACCCTGGTGTCCCGGCTGGGGCGCTGGCTGCTGTGTCGATGTATATCAACGAAGATGTAAAAAACCAGGCTACAGAAAAAATGGCAGACTGGTTCGACTAAACGTTATTGCTGATGACCGGTGACGATATCAGCCCAACGAGCGCGCCCGAAAGGGCTATCGGCGCTGCATTGGCTGTGGATCAAGAGCGTGGAAAATGACTTTAACGCCAAAGCCCCCATTACTGGGGGCGAACCACATTAAAAACTTTCCCAATCCCCGGCTGATACAGCGGCCGCCTTCGCGGGCG
Organism: Erwinia sp. STN24; assembly: GCF_041320675.1. Taxonomy (NCBI): domain Bacteria; kingdom Pseudomonadati; phylum Pseudomonadota; class Gammaproteobacteria; order Enterobacterales; family Erwiniaceae; genus Erwinia; species Erwinia sp. STN24. Next base: position 1,030,147 of record NZ_JBGGPM010000001.1, read on the forward strand.
TACGGCTCACGGATGGCTTAACAAAGGTCTCGGTTTTTTTGTACATCCGCGTATCTGAAGTTAACTTAAAGGCAGACACCAGTTGGCTGAGCGTCTCCGCCTGATCCTGTAGCGATCGGGACGCGGACGAGGCTTCCTCGACCAGCGCAGCATTTTGTTGCGTCACTTCGTCCATCTGCCCGATAGCCAAATGAACCTGCTCAATACCGCGGCTTTGTTCCGCTGCCGAAGTAGCAATCTCATTGACAATAGTCGCGACCTGGTTGATTGAGCTGGTCACTTTTGCTGAGTTTTCACCCACGCTGGCCGCCTGCAGCGCCCCGCTTTCGACGTGCATAACAGAGGCGTTGATCAGATCTTTAATCTCTTTTGCCGCAGAGGAAGAACGCTGCGCAAGATTACGCACTTCGCTTGCCACCACTGCAAAGCCTCTGCCATGCTCGCCAGCTCTTGCCGCCTCAACGGCAGCGTTCAGCGCCAGAATATTGGTCTGGAATGAAATCCCCTCGATCAGCCCCGTTATTTCGGAAATTTTTCCGGAGCTGGTGCGGATATCTTCCATCGTATTCAACATATTCCTCACGGACTGACCGTTTTCTGTCGACAGCTTATTAGCGCTATCGGCCAGCGTGCTCGCCTCGCTGGCACTGAAGGAGTTATTTTTTACCGTTTCACTCAGTGCAGCCATACTCGAAGAGGTCTCTTCAAGCGAAGCCGCCTGCTGCTCGGTACGAGAAGACAAATCTTCATTACCTGCGGCAATTTGTGAAGATCCTGAGCTTACGGATAACGATGCGCTATTAACAGCCGTTAACGTCTCTGAAAACTTAGTCAGTAATTTATTAAACGCTGAAGCGGTTTTTCCTATTTCATCAGCGTGGCTGTCGTCAGCCTGGCGAGTAAGGTCTAACGTGTTGCTGACTTCCAGCATTGTCTCTTCTATATTCAGAAGGCTTCTTCTGATATTCAGAATGGTTTTTATGGCAAAAAAGCTGAGCAGCACAATCACCAAAAGAACCGCAGTTGACATCATCCAGATTGTTTTTGAATAGATTTCTTTATTGATTTTTTTTAGCTCATTGCCAATCTGGATATTAAGTTCAATCTGCTTATTCAAATCTGATGCTAATTTTCTGCCTGCAGCACCTATACCTGATTCACCCTGAAGCAAGGCCAGCGTTACGCTCTCATTTTGCGCGCGGGAAGCGTTAAGGAACGCCGGTAAGTCAGCCCGTACTGCGTCGATGTCACGGTAGATCTGCTCTGTCATACTACGATCTTCAGCACTGGAGATATCATTAGCCATGTAGTAATCAGTCAGCTTTTTCAATTCATCCAGCGTGTCGTCGATATGGCGTTCAGCGGCAGGCAGCTTTGTATCATCGGTAAGCGCCTGGTGCTTGTATAAGGCCAGGCCCAAACCGCTGGAAGCACTAATGGATTTGTTAAGATCCTTAATGCTGGGGATAGCATTATTCTGCACATATTCGAAGCGGGATTGAAAACCCGATATAATTGAGAACGATACCGCTGCCAGCGTGCATAAAGCCAGCGCCAACAGGGTAAACGTCAGGAACAAACGCTGCGTAATATTCATACCTACCTCAAACCTGATAATTTAATAAGCCCTAAGAAGACCTTTTGTCCCCAGGGTAGGGTTATCGGTATGCCATTGAAAAAAATTAGCCCTTGTATCAAGTTTAAATTTTTTTTCGTGCAGGGCAATACAACCTATTATTAATATTGATTTTATTACTTAAGTTACATTTGTTCACGTAATACTGACGTGCAAAGGATCCGTATTGTGCTATCGGCTTTTTATCGTTTTGGTCACCCGGCCCTTTTAATCTTCAGCCTGTAAGCCAAAACTCACTGTATGTGTTAATTAATTTAGCAAGTTATGTTTCATGTTTTAAGGATAAATCATCTGGACGCCCCTGTTTCTGGCGCCGTAACAGCCATTCCTGGCGCGGTCAGTATTAAACACGCCGATAAAAACCGCCCGGAGGCGGCTTAGCTTTTCAGCACTATTTAACCGTGAATAACAAAAAGGGATTTGCAATGTGGGCAGAGCAATGCCTGCTCTCGAGAAATTTTTGCAACTGAATGCTTAGAGTTTTTTCCGCATATAGGGCATTTGGCGTCAGCGTTTATTCTGGCGATACGGTCCATCATCTGAGCGAAAAAGGACATGGTATTTGGCCTTGTGAGAAGTGAGCCTGATTATACCATCCCTGCGCAAATTTTACTCAACTAACCTGCATTTTCGATCTGGATTAGGCTGCCGCACTTTAACGCCTGGCTTTCTCTGTGGGGAAACCTTGATCATTTGACTGTCTCAATAGTTGAACCGTGCGAATTCATCACGTAGACCTTGTCTCCCGGATAGATGTATTGATACAGCGTTCCATCCGCTTCTTTAAGGCCAGGCATTTTCACGCTATCCACCTCGCTGATAAGCACAGCTACAGCGTCCCCGACCAGTACGCCATCCCTTTCACTGATCATAATGGCCTCTTGCTGTAAGACTTTGCTTTTCTCTTCATTTTCATAGATAGCAGGCATTACCTCAGCAAAATCGGGATTGGGATGCTCTTTGGTCAGCGTCAGAACATAGCCGAAGGTTTCCGAACCGCGTCTTGCAATAGTGATATTGTTCACCTCACAGATATGCGTCACACCCCCGATGATACTTTTAACGGTCAGCATAGTGTTCTCCTTCTTCCGGACGTAAAAAAGCCCCGCGTTGGCGAGGCTCAGGTTGTTTGCGCACCTTATTCCAATAACGGACAGACAACGCTCAAAACGTTATCTCTTACGCTGATCCCCCTATAATACCCTTTATATAAAAAGGTTAATAAAGCGCAGGCGTAAAAAAAGGCCACCCAGGGTGACCTTCAGAACAAGTACTGGACCGCCGTCAGGGATTCGAACCCCAAACCTTCAGCTCCGTGGCTGATGCTCTCTCCAGGTGAGCTAACGGCGGTTTAATCCTGATGCCGGTTACGTTCCGGTAACCTGATGCCGGTTACGTTCCGGTAACCTGATGCCGGTTACGTTCCGGTAACCTGATGCCAGTTGCGTTCCGGTAACCTGATTCCGGTTACGTTCCGGTAAAATCGTTAGCGCAGCTTGTTCACCCGTCTCCCTGAGGAGAAGCATGGTTGATACGTCCCTCGCGCAGGAGCATGTTCTGGTAGTGTAGTACACCGCAGACAGAAAAAAGGCCCTGCCTGAGCAGAGCCTGAAATTTGGTGCGCCTGTTTATCATCACTGATTAAGGGTCAGTCCGTCGGTCGGGCGGCGCATTGGCGACTACCTGATTAAGCATAGTTATGGTTCAGCAAATAGCAAATTAAGAGCCGATGGCCAGGCGCTGTGGTTCAGGCGAGATGACCAACCGCCGTGCCGGTAACAGCTGTTTAAAGTGGCCTGATGGCGGCACTTATGCTGCTAAACCTCTCTCCATACTTTGGCTCGCACGGCGGTATTGGCAGCATTTCAGGGTAAACATCCCTTAATAAGATTCGTCTCAGAACAAAATTTAACCACCGGGATGTGATTCGGATCACTTTATGGTCTGCGTATTACTTTAGGGTGGTGAGGCAAAACAGAGTTAACTTCGTTTTTTTGCCCGCGGCTCCCTGCGGGCTTTTTTTATATAAATAATCCTGAATAACGCCTTACCTGTCCGTGTCAGCACAGAGATGAGCATGATATAGCTGCTATTTTTACCAAAAGCGCGCACGGTTCAGGTTTAATAAGTGCTGATAAAAGCGCTAATATTTTCTATAGAGAGGTTACACTGAAAGCGAGCCAGAAAGCAGATAGTTAATTTAAAGCGAAGACAGATATTATAATAACCGTATTCAGTGGCACGAGGCCTTAACTATCTGTGTGCCATAAGATGGTTTCAGAATACAAGGTTTTTAGTGCCACTGTAAAATATAGAAAAGCTCATTAATTTCACCGCCTTTGTCTTTATTCCTTCACGGCGGCTAAGCCTTTAAAATTGATACCGGCACTGATATCCAGCTGCCTATTGAAGCGTGAACCACGGCGCGGTACACCGCCTCCGGTAAGGTTTTGCCCACGGAGGGCGCTCTTTCGTCCAGATAAGCGATAAACATCTGTTTATGGCCGCCGCTGCTCAGGAATATATTCAGATTGCTTATCAGATATCCAGCCTTGTCCCACGTCGTAGCCGCGCCTTTCGGCCAGGCGCCGCCTATAGCTTTAAGCACGGCCCATTCCAGGGCTTTGCCTTCCAGTTCGTCGGTTTGAATGGTTTCAGTCTGCATTATATTCCCCGTAAGCCTGCCTTGCCTGGCAGAAAAGCGTTAGCTGCTAAATTGTTGCCAGTTATTCCATACTTCGGTAACGAATGCACCCTGATAATGCTTTTGTCGCTTATATTCAGAATAGGACCATGTGTGTTTCGCCATCTTTTAATATTAACAACCCTCAGGCGAAACAGATTATTCTTATTTATAGACGCTTCCAGACTTATATTTATAACTCGGTGCCCAATATTAGTTTACATGCCAACACGATAAGGTTTATGTGACAACGTAACGATAGCGCCTGTTTCAGTTACTTCCCGCAGGCAGGATCGCCATGCCGCGATCGAAGACGACCGGTTTCCGTGTCTTTCAGATGAGATGCACCTGCGCGCCAGGCGCACGGGCAAAAACTTCAAAAGGGCCGGTAAGATCGAGCTGGGTTAAATCGGGGTAAAGCAAAAGGCCAATGGCAAGGGTTTGGGCAGACATGCTTTTCTCCTGAAAAAATGAAGTCCGTTTTTCGCATATTCACAGACAGGCGGCAAGCGTAAAAAAGCCGTCTTATACGGCGCACGCCCTTTCTCGCGATCTGAATTTTCTCCACCTGTTCCAAAAGAAGAATATAAACGAAGCGGCAAATCTGGAACCATGCAGATATAAAATTATCGGCAAAAGCGAAAATGAAGCTCCCACTTCTGAATAAGTTGTAGAAATTAATAATAATGCATAAAAAAACCCGCCACCCCTGAAACAGAGGGATGCGGGTTTTAGCCGGTTACGGGACAACCTTAAATTACTTTCTTCGGCCAACTTAATCAATCGGCTAATAGTTGAGCCAATTTAAACGGCCCGATACTACCTGTGGTCATCCCATACTACTTAGCTGCGGTGGCTGTTCTGCCCACCTTTTTTACCGGCTTCGGAGGCCTTATCACGGTCGTTTTTGAAAGAACCGCTGCTGCTCTGGCCGCCTTTCTTACCTGCTTCTGATGCTTTTTCACGATCCTCGGCGAAGTTGCCGGAATTTCCACGATGCTGAGTCATAATAGCTTCCTCTTCGTGTATTCAATTTCTCACCGGATAATATAGCTCGGCTACTGCTGTTTTTACCGAACGCCGGTGAACGTCGTGCATGAATAACTATAGCAACCTCTCATCAGCCTGCAAGAAAAAACCTTTATTTAATGGCGGATCGCCTGTTTCATTTTATATTCAACAGGCTTTCTCATACGCACCCTGAAAAAGCCAGCCAAATCAGTAAAATATATAGACGCGAAAAATATGACATAATTTTTCAGGATTATTAATAATGTTTTAAAATAACAGTTAATAAACCACAGCAGGCTTAAGCCTTTATCTCTGTAATGAAATATACCCATTGCAATAGCAAGACGGCAGAAGGGCCGTCTGTCCCTGTCTGATTACGGCTCATCGCTGAACAGAGCGGTAAACAAGGCTCGCAGCCAGCGGTGCCCGGCGTCACGATGCGTGCGGTCGTGCCACGCCAGGATTTTGGTAAAGCCGGGAATGACCAGCGGCGGCGCCTGTATCGCCATTTTCTCGACGCCCACGGTCAGTCGATAAGGCGTTACCGCAATCAGATCGCTGAGCTGCAAAATTTCCGGCAGCATCAGAAAGCTGTTGATCGCCATGACCACCCTTCTTTCGCGTCCCAACGCCGCTAAAGCGCGATCGGTCACGCCGGAAAATCTGTCCCCGGTAAAAGAAACCAGAACCTGGTCAAGCTGGCAGAAACGGTCCAACGTCAGCGGCCGGGGGCCGGCATCAGGATGATCTTTGCGCATCATGCAGACATAGCGTTCATCAAAAAGGTGGCGGGCGTGCAGCTCCTGCGGCGTGGTTTCAGGCGTGACCAGGGCGAAATCGATTTCGCCCCGCGCCAGCTGATCTGCGAGCTGGCCGGCCTCAACCGGCACCACAGCCACGCGAATGCCCGGTGCCTGTCGACGCAGCGCGGTCACAAACGGCACGATAACCGCTTTTAAAGCATAATCCGTGGCGGCGACGGTGATCGTCATCTCTGCGCTGGCCGGGTTAAACACTTTTCTTTGTAATAACGCTTCCGTTTCGCTGAGGATCCTTTTCACCGGCGCAGCCAGCTCCAGCGCGCGTGGCGTGGGCACTATCCCTCTTTGCGTTCGGCTGAACAGCGGATCGTCAAAACAGTCGCGCAGCCGCGTCAGCATTCCGCTGACGGCTGGCTGAGTAAGCGACAGCCTGGCTGCCGCACGCGTAACGCTGCGTTCATCCAACAATGCATCCAGGGTTTTCAACAGATTCAAATCCATTGTGCGGATATCCGTTTTCATCTCGCTTCGCTTCCCCTTTAGATATCATTCTTCATGATATCAGTAATAACAAACCCTGATTAGCCTTATATCAGCACTCTCCGCATACTCGCTTTACCAACAGCGACTGGCGCTGTGCTCTGTTTTTATGGGTGACTAATGAACGCTATTATCTGGCCTGAAGGCTATATTCCGGGTTTTTGTGATAACTTCGCCTCGAACGAGGTTATTGTGGCAGGTCTGTCCACGGCGGAAGTCTGGCCGCTGTTGAATACCCCAGCGCTGTGGCCAACCTATTATGAAAATGTTGCTGATATTCGTTTCTGTCACGGTAAAGGTCCGCAGCTGGCGCAGGAGGTGCGTTTCTACTTCACGACTTTTGGTTTTCCTGTCGAGGCGCAGGTAACTGAATGCGTAGCGCCATCCACCGGCGAACCGGCGCGCGTGGCGTGGCATGGCTGGTCCGGCGAAGGCGAAACGCGGCTGGATGTGCATCATGCCTGGCTGCTGGAAGATTTGGCCGGCGGACGCGTACGTATCCTGACCCAGGAAACCCAGAACGGCCATCCGGCTAAAGCACTGGCGAAAACCACGCCAAACCCGATGATTAACGGCCATCAGGCATGGCTGGATGGCCTGGTCGCCGCCGCCCTCGCCCGGAAAGCCTGACACGGCGAACGTTCTGTAAATGCGGCCTGCCAGGGACGGCAGCAGTCAGGCCACGCCCAGGGCAGCTTTCACCTCGCTGGCGATTTTTTCAACCTGCGGCCCGTAAATGACCTGGATATCGTGGTCGCTGACGCGGTTGATGCCGTTGGCGCCCGTGGTCATCAGCGTTTGATCGACGACCTCTTTCATCTCTTTTACCCGCACCCGCAGTCGGGTAAAGCAGCAATCGACGTCCTCTATATTGCCTTCGCCGCCCAGTCCGCTAATGATCACCCGAATACGCTGATCGGCCGCGACCGTTTTGCTTTCCGGCTCCGTCTCTTCCGCTTCCCTGCCCGGCGTTTCTACCCGCATACGCAGGATAACAAAGCGAAAACCGTAGTAGTAAACCGGCACGTAGATGGCGCCAAGCACCAGCGTCCACCACCATTGAGTTTTGCTGCCGCCAAGAATACCAAACACCACGAGATCGATAGCGCCGCCCTGAATATTGCCGATCATCAGGTGCAGCATCGACATCAGCATAAAAGACAGGCCGCTAAGGAGCGCGTGCAGCAGATAAAGAATGGGCGAAACAAAGATAAAGCAGAATTCCAGCGGCTCGGTGATGCCGGTCGTAAACGAAGTGAGCGCGCCCGCCAGCATCAGCGCTTTGACCCGCTGCTTGTGCTCCGGCCTCGCACAGTGATAGATCGCCAGCGCGGCCGCCGGCAGGCCAAACATCATCACCGGGATTTTTCCCTGCGCCAGGAACTGCGTGGCGTTTCTGATAATGTCATCCGGTACGGAGCCGGGATGGGTCAGCGCGGTATTAAAGATATTCAGCGCGCCCACGATGGTCTGATTATCCACGGTAGCGACGCCACCAATAGGCGTGAAGCGCACCGTTTCGTTAAGGATATGATGCAGGCCGGTAGGGATAAGCAGGCGTTCGCTGGTGCCATATAAGAAAGCCCCATACTGCCCGCTTTTGCCGATTAGCTCGCCAACCCAGGCGATACCGGCGCCGATAGTGGGCCAGATCGCCGCCAGCAGCACGCCCACCAGCGGCAGCACCAGCACGGTCACGATCGGCACAAAACGTCGCCCGCCGAAGAAGCTGATAGCGGTAGGCAGCTGCGTGGTATAGAAGCGGTTATGAATGGTCGCGGTCAGCAAACCGGCAATAACGCCGCCCAGCACGCTCATGTTATAGGTAAAGATACCCAGCATCGGGATATATTCCGCCGAGGTCATCATGGCGGCCGTTTGCTCCATGCCTTTCGCCTGCAGCGCTTCCGGCGTGGTCGTAGCCGCCGTCAATCCCTGCGCCGCAAGCGTGGCGCTGACGCCGACATGCATGGCGATAAAGCCGATAACGGCAGCAAAGGCGGCGGTCGGCTTTTCCGCTTTCGCCAGGCCAATCGCGCTGGCAACGGCAAAAAAGAGCGGCAGATTGGCAAACAGCGCGCCCGCCACCTTGCGGATAAAGCCAATAATCAGCTGTGGAACGTGCAGGCTGGCAAACGCATCGCCGGTTATCGCCGGGTTTTGCAGCGCGGCCGCCACGCCCAGAAAGATACCGGCGGCGGCGATAACGGAGATCGGCATCATCAGCGCTTTGCCGAAAGCATGAATTTTACTGGCAAATTCTTTCACAGGCCCCTCGTCTTTCCGGCTGAAAGCCTGAGTATGATCCAGCGCAAGACGGGACGCGGAGAAATGCATATGCTTCCGTATGATTCTTTGATATGTCTCACGCTTTAGCGATAAACCCCACCTATCGCATGATTAAAGCAATCAATTAGACAATTTTGTTAAGAAGTCACAGACTGTGCCGATAAAAGAAGTAATAACTTCTTAACAAGACAAAAACATTGTAACCACCTGCGAAGCACTATGAAATTTAAAACTGCAATAAAACCCTACCAGGCGGCGGCGGGCGGCTGGGGATCACTGGAAGCGACAACCCGTTTCGTTTTTGACAGCAAACAAGTTCTGAAAAATATGCGCAACCTGATGCGCATGAACAAAGCCAAAGGCTTTGACTGTCCCGGCTGCGCCTGGGGCGACGATAACAAAAGCACCTTCAGCTTTTGTGAAAACGGCGCCAAGGCCGTGACCTGGGAAGCGACGCGCCGCTTTATCGACGCCAGCTTCTTTGCTCAACACAGCGTTTCCGCCCTCTATAAGCAGAGCGACTACTTCCTGGAATATCAGGGTCGCCTGACCGAGCCGCTACGCTACAATCGTGAAACCGACCATTACGAGCCCATCAGCTGGGACGACGCGTTTGCCCTCATCGCCCGCCATATCAAGGCGATGGACAATCCTGACCAGATGGAGCTTTACACCTCTGGCCGCGCCAGCAACGAAGCCTCCTGGCTTTATCAGCTGTTTGGCCGTATGAACGGCAGCAATAACTTCCCGGACTGCTCAAATATGTGCCACGAGGCCAGCGGCACCGGCCTGAAGCGCAGCATCGGCGTGGGCAAAGGCACTATTCGCCTGGATGATTTCGATCATGCGGACGCTATTTTTGTTTTCGGCCAGAACCCCGGCACCAACCACCCGCGTATGCTGCACAGCCTGCGTCACGCCGCCGATCACGGTGCAAAAATCGTGACCTTCAACACGCTGCGCGAACGTGGCCTGGAGCGCTTTGCGGATCCGCAGAAGCCGCTGGAAGTGGTAACCAGTAAAGCGGGCACCATCAGCTCTACCTATTATCAGCCGAACCTCGGCGGTGATATGGCAGCGGTGCGCGGCATGGTGAAAGCGCTGGCGGAAACGCATTATGCCCGTCTGGCTGCTGGCGAACCTGGCCTGTTTGATGAAGTCTTTATCAATGCCAAAACCGAAGGCATGGAAGCTTACCTGGCTGCCGTCGAGGCGACGGAATGGTCGCATATCGTTCAGCAGTCCGGCCTGACCGAACAGCAGATCCGTGAAGCGGCCGCTATCTACCAGAGCGCCGAGCGCGTGATCTGTACCTGGGCGATGGGCATCACGCAGCACAAGCATTCTGTGGATACGGTGCGCGAGATCGTTAACCTGCAGCTGCTGTTTGGCCAGCTGGGCAAAAAAGGCGCAGGCCTTTGCCCGGTTCGCGGCCACAGCAACGTGCAGGGCAACCGCACCATGGGCATTGACGAGAAGCCTTCTCAGGCCTTCCTCGACAGCCTGGGCAAACACTTTGGCTTTGAGCCACCGCGCGAAATCGGTCACAACACGGTTGAAGCGCTGGAAGCGATGCTGCGTGACGAGATCAAAGTGCTGATCGCGCTGGGCGGCAACCTGGCCGCCGCCGCGCCGGACAGCCCGCGCACCGAAGAGGCGCTGCGTCGCTGCGGCCTGACCGTGCAGATCAGCACCAAGCTGAACCGCAGCCACCTGTGTCCTGGTGCCGTTGACGCGCTGATCCTGCCGACGCTGGGGCGTACCGAGCAGGATATCCAGGCGACCGGCCCGCAGTTTATCACCGTGGAAGACTCCTTCAGCATGGTTCACGCCTCTGAAGGCGTGGGCAAGCCTATCGCCGAGACGCAGCGTTCCGAAACGGCGATCGTTGCCGGTATCGCGCACGCCGTGCTGGGTTCGGAAAAAGTGGACTGGCTGGGCCTGGCAGCGGATTACAATCTGATCCGCGACCATATCGCCGCTACCATTCCGGGCTTTACGGATTTCAACGCTAAGTGCGATATCAAGGGCGGTTTCTATCTGGGCAACGCCGCGGCAGAGTTCCGTTTCAATACGCTGAACAATAAAGCGCAGTTCAGCGCCGCCAGCCTGCCGGACTCGCTGTTCCCGCAGCTGGATGTGGAAGTGCCGTTTACGCTGCAAACGCTGCGCTCGCACGACCAGTACAACACCACGATTTACGGCCTTGATGACCGCTACCGTGGCGTGTATGGCCAGCGCGAAGTGTTGTTTATCCATCCGGAAGATATGGCGCGTCTGGGCTTTGCGGCGGGCGACAAGGTGGATATCGAAACGCTGTGGAACGACGGGATCACCCGTAAAGTCAGTGAGTTCAAGCTGGTGCCTTACAACATTCCAAAAGGCAACCTGGCGGCCTACTATCCGGAAACCAACCCGCTGGTGCCGCTTTCCAGCTTTGGCGACGGCAGCGGCACGCCAACGTCTAAATCGGTGCCGGTGAAAATCACCCTGTCCGAAGTGAAGCCAGGCTTGCGTATCGCCTGAGTCACAATGCGCTAACACCAGGCCGGGATTTTCCCGGCTTTTTTATTTCTTACGGCTGGCGACAGGCATTCGCGGCTGGAAAATTCTTCCGCCCTTTTGCCGCCGCCAGCCCGTGCCAAAAAAAGCGCGACAATTCAGCGCACAGCCTCGCAAAGCCCGCGATTTTCCGGGCTTTTTACTTGCCGCGGGGCGGTTAATCGCGTAAAACTGTCTGCCGCTCTTAGGCCACGAAAACGTTGAGATTATGTTCCAGGATAACCCGCTGCTCGCGCAGCTCAAAGAGAAACTCCACTCCCAGACGCCGCGTGTTGAAGGGGTGGTAAAAGGCACCGAAAAAGGCTTCGGCTTTCTGGAAGTTGATGCCCAGAAAAGCTATTTCATTCCGCCGCCGTTCATGAAAAAAGTGATGCACGGTGACCGCATTGTTGCCGTGCTGCAAACCGATAAGGATCGTGAAGTCGCCGATCCGGAAAAACTTGTTGAGCCTTTCCTGACGCGTTTTGTCGGCCGCGTGCAGAAGAAAGACGATCGCCTTTCTATCGTGCCCGATCATCCACTGCTCAAAGACGCTATTCAGTGCCGTCCCGACCGCAACCTGAATCATGAATTCCAGGCTGGCGACTGGGCCGTGGCCGAGATGAAGCGCCATCCGCTGAAAGGCGATCGCACTTTCTACGCCGAGCTGACCGCTTTTATCACCACCGCTGACGACCATCTGGCGCCGTGGTGGGTGACGCTTTCCCGCCACAATCTGGAGCGCGAAGCGCCGGAAGCCGTGGCTGGCGAGATGCTTGACGAGCAGCTTGAGCGCGAAGATCTGACCGCGATGGATTTTGTTACCATCGACAGCGCCAGCACGGAAGATATGGACGATGCGCTGTACGTAGAAGCATTACCGGAAGGCCAGCTGCGCCTGACTATCGCTATCGCCGATCCGACCGCTTACGTGGCGGCGAACAGCGAGCTGGATGCTATTGCCGCCGAGCGCGCGTTCACCAACTACCTGCCGGGCTTTAACATTCCGATGCTGCCGCGCCAGCTTTCCGATGACGTCTGCTCGCTGCGTCCCAACGAGCGCCGTCCGGTGCTTGCCTGCCGCGTAACGGTAGCGGCCGACGGCACGCTGGGCGAAGATATCCACTTCTTCGCGGCCTGGATTGAATCCAAAGCCAAGCTGGTTTACGACCAGGTTTCCGACTGGCTGGAAAACAGCGGCGACTGGCAGCCGGAAAACGACGCGATCGCTACCCAGATCCGTCTGCTGCACAAGCTGTGCCTGGCGCGCGGCGAGTGGCGTAAAACCCACGCGCTGGTGTTTAAAGATCGCCCTGACTTCCGCTTCCTGCTGGGCGAAAAAGGCGAAGTGCTGGATATCGTTGCTGAACATCGCCGCATCGCTAACCGCATCGTGGAAGAAGCGATGATCACCGCCAACATCTGCGCTGCCACCGTGCTGCGCGAGAAGCTGGGCTTCGGGATCTACAACATTCACCTCGGTTTTGACCTGGTGAACGCCGAGCAGGCCGCCAGCGTGCTGGAAAACCACGGCGTGAAGGTCGATCCGCAGGCTATCGCCACGCTGGAAGGTTTCCGCGTGCTGCGTCGCGAACTGGACGCGCAGCCGACCCAGTTCCTGGACAGCCGCATCCGTCGTTTCCAGTCGTTCGCCGAAATCGGCATCGAGCCTGGTCCGCACTTCGGGCTGGGACTGGAAGCCTATGCGACCTGGACGTCGCCTATTCGTAAGTACGGCGATATGATCAACCATCGCCTGCTGAAAGCGATGATCAAAGGCGAAGCGGCTTCCCGTCCGCAGGATGAGATTACCGTGAAGATGAGCGAGCGCCGCCGCCTGAACCGTATGGCAGAGCGTGACGTGGGCGACTGGCTCTATTCCCGTTTCCTGCAGAAAGCGGCGGGCACCGACGAGCGCTTTGCGGCGGAGATTATCGATGTGTCTCGCGGCGGCATGCGCGTGCGCCTGACCGCTAACGGCGCCGTTGCCTTTATCCCTGCGCCGTTTATTCACGCGGTACGTGATGAGATGGTATGCAGCCAGGAAAGCGGCACGGTGCAGATCAAAGGCGAAGTGGTTTATCGCGTGACCGATCTGATCGAAGTGACCATCGCAGAAGTGCGGATGGAAACCCGTAGCATCGTGGCTCGTCCGGCAGCCTGATGCTCTGTCAGGCGGGACGCCCTGTCCCGCCTGCTTCTGTCGCCCTTGCTCTCTGAGGTCGCGCGGAGAAAAAAACCTCTTGCCTCACACTTCTTATTCCCCCTGCTTTCACTAACAAAATATCAACATTACTTTAGCGTTATCTCGCTGGGAGATAACAAGGAGTATTGTGATGATCAAGGTAAAATCGGCCATTGTCTGGGCCGGCGTGGCGATAGTCGGCGCGATCGCCTTCGCCATGCTGGCGCTCAGCCGCGGTGAACAGGTTAACGCGCTCTGGCTGGTGGTGGCCGCCGTGGCCTGCTACAGCATCGCATGGCGGTTCTACAGCCGCTTTATCGCCAAAAACGTGTTCGAACTGGACGACCGTCGGCTCACTCCCGCCGAAAGGCTCAACGACGGGCTGGACTACGTGCCCACCAATAAATGGGTACTATTCGGCCACCATTTTGCCGCTATCGCCGGCGCCGGCCCGCTGGTCGGCCCGATTCTGGCGGCGCAAATGGGCTTTTTGCCCGGCACGCTGTGGATCCTGATCGGCGTAATGCTTGCGGGTGCGGTACAGGATTTCCTGATCCTGTTTATCTCCACCCGCCGCGACGGCCGCTCGCTGGGCGAAATGGCGAAACAGGAGCTGGGCGCGTTCGCGGGCGTTGTAACCATGCTGGGCGCGCTGGGCGTAATGATCATTATTCTTTCCGCGCTGGCGCTGGTGGTGGTCAAAGCGCTGGCCAACAGCCCCTGGGGATTGTTTACTATCGCGGCCACCATCCCTATTGCCCTGTTTATGGGGATTTATATGCGCTTTCTGCGTCCGGGAAAAATCGCAGAAGTATCGCTGATTGGTTTTGTGCTGATGATGGCGGCAATTATCTACGGCGGCAACATCGCGCAACACGAGTTTTGGGGGCCGTTTTTTACCCTCAAAGGCACTACGCTGACCTGGGTGTTAGTTATTTACGGTTTTGTCGCTTCCGTGCTGCCGGTGTGGCTGCTGCTGGCGCCGCGCGATTACCTTTCCACCTTCCTGAAAATCGGCGTGATTGTTGGTCTGGCTATCGGCATTTTGTTTGCCATGCCGGAGATGAAAATGCCCGCCGTGACGCGTTTTATTGACGGCAGCGGCCCGGTGTTCGCCGGCAGCCTGTTTCCTTTCCTGTTTATCACTATCGCCTGCGGCGCTATCTCCGGCTTTCACGCGCTGGTCTCCAGCGGCACCACGCCCAAGCTGATTGAACGTGAGAGCCATATCCGCATGATTGGCTACGGCGCGATGCTGATGGAATCGTTTGTCGCGATTATGGCGCTGATCTGCGCTTCGGTCATTGAGCCTGGCGTCTATTTCGCCATGAACTCGCCTGCCGCACTAATCGGCACTACGGTAGAATCCGCCTCGCAGGCTATTAACGGCTGGGGCTTTGTGGTGACGCCGGAAATGCTGAGCGGCATCGCCAGAGATGTTGGCGAAGGCACTATCCTTTCTCGTGCCGGCGGCGCGCCTACTTTTGCCGTAGGCATGGCGCATATCATTACCGAAGTGTTTAACAGCCGCGCCATGATGGCGTTCTGGTATCACTTTGCCATTCTGTTTGAGGCGCTGTTTATTCTGACCGCCGTGGATGCGGGCACCCGCGCCTGCCGGTTTATGGTGCAGGATCTGGTGGGCACCGTGGTGCCGTCGCTGGCGAACAACCGTTCCTGGCTGGGCAATATGGCGGGCACCACCGTGGCGGTAGCGGGCTGGGGGTTCTTTGTCTATCAGGGCGTGGTCGATCCGCTTGGCGGCATCAACACGCTGTGGCCGCTGTTCGGCATCGGTAATCAGATGCTGGCCTCAATGGCGCTGATCCTCGGCACCGTTGTCCTGTTTAAGATGAAAAAACAGCGTTACGCCTGGGTGACCATCCTGCCGACGGCGTGGCTTTTTATCACCTCAATGTATGCAGGCTGGCAGAAGATTTTCCACGAAAAACCGGCCATTGGCTTTCTTGCTCAGGCCAGAAAGTTTTCTAAAGGCATTGAGGACGGCGTGATTATCGCACCAGCCAAAACTGTAGCAGATATGCAGACTATCGTGTTCAGCAATCAGATCAACGCCGCACTCTGCGCCTTTTTTATGCTGGTTGCCGTTACCATGCTTATCGCGGCTTTTTTCGTCATTCGTCGCGCATTAAACAGTCAAAGTCCGACGGTGCACGAAGCCGATATTACCCTGCGAAGCGAGGCGCGTCATGGCTAGAGCGATTTTTTCCCGACCTGCAAGAAACCGGCTTCAGGTGATCCGCTGTCGACCTTTAGCCACAACGGTATTAAAAGAATCACTAACGTTACGTTTGTTAATGTCGCGGCTGGCGCAGTGTTTTCGCCTGATGGTTGGCGTTCAGGACTATCAAACCTACCTGCGACATATGCAGCAGCATCATCCCGCTAATAAGGCCATGACGGAGAAAGAGTTTCACCGCTACTGCCTGGAAGCCCGCTTTCCTTCCGTGGCGGGAAAAGTTGGAAAATGTCCCTGCTGATCTCCGCCCCGATCGCGCGGTCGGGGCTTTTTTCGCCATAGTTAATTTCCGACATAAAAAATATCTTAAACATTGCGCTTGTGATTATCCTGTTTGCCGAATACTGTTGCTAAAATAAGAAGATACAGCCTGTATTGCATCCTCCAGGGAGAAATCTGATGACCGATGAGCAAGGGCAATCACTACTTTATACCTGGTTTGGTACTAACAGCCCTCATTGGCGTTTAAAGTCCGACAGCGATGCGCTTTTATTTGCAGAGGATGAATCGGCCGATACGCACGTCGTTATCCCCTTAACGCCTACGCAGGCGAGCCTGCTGCGCGCGATGACCGTGATCACCTCCAGCGTGAACCTGACGGTGTCGCTGTATGGCGAGCCGCTTTCCATGCATCTGGTTGGCCGCCGCGTTAACCAGACCGAATGGGCGGGCAGCGCCTCCGCCTGGGGCGATACCGCAAGCGTGGCGCGCGATCTGGCGCTGGGCCTTTCGTTTGCCGAACAGGTGGTGTCGGAAGCCAACTCGGTGATCGTTATCCTGGACCAGCGCGGCAATATTCAGCGCTTTAACCGCAAAAGCGAGGAGTATACCGGGCTGAAAGAGCAGGAAGTTATCGGCCGCAACGTCTTCCAACTATTTATGACCCGCCAGGAGGCGGCTTCGTCACGTCGCAACATCAGCGGTTTTTTCCGCGACGGCAACTCTTACGAAGTGGAAAGATGGGTGAAAACCCGTCAGGGACAGCGTTTGTTTCTTTTCCGAAACAAGTTTGTCCACAGCGGCAGCGGGAAAAATGAAATCTTCCTGATCTGCTCCGGCACCGATATTACCGAAGAGCGACGGGCGCAGGAGCGTCTGCGGGTACTGGCGAACACCGACGGCATTACTGGCCTGCCCAATCGTAATGCGATCAATAACGCTATCGCAGAAGCGCTGGCGGAAGAGGTGCAGCAGCAGATCGGTATCGTCTATCTCGACCTGGATAATTTCAAGAAGGTTAACGACGCCTATGGCCATATGTTCGGCGATCAGCTGTTAAAAGCGGTGTCGCTGGCTATCTTAAGCTGCCTGGCAAAGAACCAGACGCTGGCGCGCCTGGGCGGCGACGAATTCCTGGTGCTGGCGGTCGGCGCGACGCAGCAAGAGCTGGAAGCGATGGCTACGCGCATTCTCGACAGGCTCAGACAGCCCTTCCGCATCGGGCTGATTGAAGTCTATTCCGGCTGCTCTATCGGCATCGCGCTGAGTCCGCAGCATGGCGAAGATCGCGAGAGCCTGATCCGCAATGCGGATACGGCCATGTATACGGCAAAAGAGAACGGGCGCGGCAAGTACTGCATTTTTGCGGCTGAAATGAATCAGCGGGTATTTGAATATCTCTGGCTGGATACCAATCTTCGCAAGGCGCTGGAGCAGGATCAGCTGATTATCCACTATCAGCCCAAGCTGGATCGGGCCGGTGAAGTGCATAGCGTAGAGGCGCTGGTACGCTGGGTGTCGCCGGAACGCGGGCTGGTTTCACCGGCGGACTTTATCTCCTATGCCGAAGAGTCGGGGCTGATCGTGCCGCTGGGCCGCTGGGTCATGCTGACCGCGCTTGAACAGATCCTGGCCTGGCGCAAAAAAGGCATCAACCTGCGCGTGGCCGTTAACGTCTCGCCGCGCCAGCTGCTTGATGAAAGCATCTATATCGATCTGAAGCGCGCGCTGGGCAAAGCGAACCTGGCGAGCTGCCCGCTGGATATTGAGCTGACCGAAAGCTGCCTGATTGAAAACGAGCAGCAGGCGTTGACGCTGATGAATCAGTTCCAGGCGCTGGGAGCGGAAGTGCATCTGGACGATTTCGGCACCGGTTACTCCTCCCTTTCGCAGCTGGCGCGCGTGCCGATTAACGCCATCAAGCTGGATCAAAGCTTTATTCGCGGCGTTAACAGTCAGCCGGTTTCACAATCGCTGGTGCGGGCGATTGTCGCGGTCGCGAAGGCGTTGAATTTGCAGGTTATCGCGGAAGGTATCGAAACGACAGAGGAAGAGACATTTATAATGGCGAGCGGTGTGGACGCTCGCCAGGGATTTTTATATGCCAGGCCTATGCCCGCAGACGCGCTGGAGCAATGGCTGGCAAAACGTTACGCCGGTGCTTAACCCGCTTTACGCATAACCTGCGCGCTGTGGCGGTTCTGCAGCTGTACCAGCCTTTCCATATAGGCTATATCCTTGGGTTCGATAGAAAAGGCGAATTCCACCCAATCTTCGGTGATATCCATCAGCTCTGCCCGCGTCAGCTGCAATACTCGCTGACGCGCCTTTAACATCGCTCTGACGCCGTTGAGTTTCGGTTTCATCGTGTCGATAAAGGTGCGGGTAGTCTGGTAGCCCTCGCCCGGCTGGAACAGCCGATCGACCAACCCTCGCGTTTCGAACCATTCCGCCGAATGCGACTCTCCTTCGCAGATCAGCTCTTCCGCCAGCTTCATGCCCGAACGCCGGGCCACCAGCGAATAGCCGCCCATGCCCGGAAACAGGTTGAACGCGATTTCCGGGAAGCCCATGCGCGCCGTGTCCTGCGCCAGGATAAAGTGGTGCGCCAGCGCGGCCTCAAAGCCGCCGCCCAGCGCGCTGCCCTCGATCATGGCGATGGTCACCGCGCCGGTATCAAACCCGCGCGCCGCCGCATGAATGCAGTCCACGCAGGCGCGCGCGTAGGCCCGCAGCGCTTCACGACGCCCGTTTTTAATGCATTCCACAAAAAATCCGAGGTCGCCGCCCGCATTAAACATCGTCGGCACCAGCGAGCCGGTTACCCAAAAGTCGATGGGCAAGCCGGAACGCTGCGCGGCATAGCTAAGGTTCATTATCTCTTCGATAAGCTCATGGTTAAAGCTGGGGCGCGGCTGCGCGCGTAGCATCATCCATAATGTGCGTCGTCCTTCTTCGTAGTAGGCGGAAAGCTGAGTGGTTTGTCCAGCTTCGCTAAACAGCCGGCAGGTGGTCTGATTAATTACGGTCATATTCTCATCCTCTGTTTATGGGTGCGCTTAAGCGCGCTCCAAGCGTAATGCAGAGTGCGAGACGGCTGTACTTTCGTTTGATTTTAAAGGTAAATTATTTTCACCCCGCCGGCCTGAAAGCCAGCGAGGCGCTAATAACTGACGGTTTTTACCGCAAAGACCGGTGGAGGGAAATAACGTTATGATTTCTGATTAAATTATTTTATCTGACCATACCAGGCATTGCTGCCGTGCTTGCGTAAATAATGGCAGTCCAGCAGCGGTTGCTGAATGGCGGGCAGCGACGGCGTTAACAGCTGGCTGTAAATGCCCATATAGGCGACTTCTTCCAGCACGACCGCCGAATGCACGGCTTTTTCCGGCGTTTTTCCCCAGCAAAACGGGCCGTGGGAATTGACCAGAACGGCCGGCACAGCCAGCGGATCCAGATCTTTTTCACGGAAAGTTTCGATAATCACCTGCCCCGTTTCCCACTCATAGCGGGAGCCGATTTCTTCCGGCGTCATTTGGCGACTACAGGGAATGGCGCCGTAAAAATCATCGGCGTGGGTAGTGCCCCAGGCGGGGATCTCTCTGCCCGCCTGCGCCCAAATGGTGGCATGGCGGGAATGCGTATGGACAATGCTGCCTACCTCAGGCCAGGCCAGATAGAGCGCGCGGTGCGTGTCGGTATCGGAAGAAGGCCGCATATTGCCTTCCCGCACCTCGCCGCTGTGCAGATCGACCACGACCATATCTTCGCGTTTCATCGCCTCATAGCTGACCCCGGAAGGTTTAATCACTATCAGGCCCTGCTCACGATCGACCGCGCTTACGTTACCCCAGGTGAACACCACCAGACCGTGGCGAGGCAGCGCCAGATTGGCTTCCAACACCTGTTGTTTCAGTTCTTCCAGCATTTGGTTTCTCCCACTTTTTTCTACATTGTCCCCGCTGGCCAGCCATCAGGGTATGGAGGCAATCGCTGGATGCGTGGCAGAAATTAGCTGGGTGACGGTAAAAAGCGTGGGAAATTAAGATTTTTTACCTGTGAAGACGATCGTCTATGCTTAGAATACGTGCCAGCAATACCTTTACAGAAATAAGTCTGAAACTTAACAAATGTGTAAGTGTTGCTTCACGAGTACGGTAAGAACGACGTGATATATGATGGCAATGTTTTATTTACGTGAGATAAATCGCTAAGAAACGGGCGTATCCGGGCCAAAAGGCAAGGTAAACCTCTATACTTATAGCGTTATTCCTGCAGCAGCAATGATGGAGAAGTGACTATGTCAGTAACAATTAAACGTATTACCGCTGGCCTGCTGGCCGCCACTCTGGTGCTTTCCTTAAGCGGATGCTCAAACTGGTCGAAACGCGATCGCAATACCGCTATCGGCGCGGGCGCGGGTGCTATCGGCGGGTCTATTCTTTCTAACGGCAGCGGTCTGGGCACCGTCGGCGGTGCCGCTGTGGGCGGGATCATCGGTCATCAGATCAGCCGTTAACGGCTGACCGTTAAGCAAAGAAAGCACAAGGCCGCGACAAAACGCGGCCTTTTTGCTTCAGCCGCCCGCCAGCTTCACTTTCAGTCCTTTAGCTTCCAGCAGCGTTTTCAGCAGATCGCGCTTGTCGCCCTGAATTTCAATCACGCCCTCTTTAACCGATCCGCCGCAGCCGCATTTTTTCTTCAGCTCGGCCGCCAGCTTTTCCAGCCCGGCATCCGGCAGATCGACGCCCGTGACCAGGCATACGCCCTTGCCTTTACGGCCGCTGGTTTGCCGCTGTATGCGCACGATGCCGTCACCTTTTGGCCGCTGTACCGCCGCTTTGGGTTCATCGATGCGTCCGGTTTCGGTGGAATAGACCAGACGGCTGTTGTTATCGCCCATTATGCCTCCTGAAGTGATGCGATGATGTTATTTAACGCGGCTGCCGGGTCAGCGGCCTGGGTGACGGGACGACCAATCACCATATAATCCACCCCGGCCTGTAGCGCCTGCTGCGGAGTCATAATGCGCCGCTGATCGCCCGCCTCGCTGCCCGCAGGACGAATGCCCGGCGTGACCAATTTAAAATCGCTGCCCAGCGTCTGTTTGAAGCGCGCCGCTTCCTGCGCTGAGCATACCACCCCGTCCAGGCCGCACTGCTGCGTGAGCCGCGCCAGCCTTTCAGCATGCTCCGCTGGCGAAAGCTCGATGCCAATCCCGCGCAGATCCTCCGCTTCCATACTGGTCAGTACGGTCACGGCGATCAGCAACGGCGCGTCTTTACCAAAGGGCTTTAGCGCCTCACGAGCGGCCGTCATCATCCGCGCGCCACCGCTGGCGTGGACGTTAACCATCCAGACGCCCAGATCGGCCGCCGCCGCAACGGCATGTGCGGTGGTATTGGGGATGTCATGGAATTTCAGGTCCAGAAACACCTCAAAGCCGCGCTGCTGTAAATCCCGCACCAGCTGGGGGCCAAACAGCGTAAACATCTCTTTGCCGACTTTCAGGCGGCAGCTGCGCGGATCGATACGGTCAACAAAGGCCATGGCGCTGGCGTGATTAGCGTAGTCCAGCGCCACCAGGATCCGGGAGCCGTGAGATGATTGCATGTTGAAACCCTCTGAAATAGCGCACCGCAGGGTGCAGGAGATAAACGGCAAGCATTCTACCTGCGACGTCGTTAAATTCACAGTTTAGCGGCAAGTTTTCCCTTTTCGCCTGCCAGACCATGCGGCTCTCATTGCTGCTGAAACCCTGATATGAAGTTTACTCATTAGTATGTTGTAACTATTTTTGACCTGTTAAAAAAGCCAGCGCTCCACAACAGGAGCCGCTGGCCGGTTTATTGCCCGTCCAGGCCGCGGATAGGTTTAACCGAGGACCAGGCGCGACAGGAAGGACAGTGCCAGTAAAGCGCATGGGCGGTAAAGCCGCACTTGTGGCAGCGGTAGCGCGGCTTGGTGCGGATCTGTTCGCCGACCATATCCCGCAGCACCATCAGGCTCTCTTTTGCCCTACCGTCTTCCGCTTCATGCAGGTGGTAATCCATCAGGCGATGGAAAACGCGCATGGTAGGATGGCGCTGCAGCTGGCGATTAATATAGATCTGCGCCACTTCGCCGCCCTCGTCTTTTTCAATGACGTCAGAGAGGTAAAGCTCGGCCGCCGCGCCGGTATTTTCCTCAACGCAGCGCTTCAGATACTCGGCCCAGGCGTTGGGCTGTTGCAGCTGTTGATAGCAGGTTTCCAGCATCGCCAGCGTTTCGCTGACCAGCTCTTTATCCTGTTCTATCACGCGCTGTAAAAACCCAACCGCTTTTGCATAGTCGCCTTTCGCCATGTGGATACGCCCCATCATGATCGAGACGCGGGCGCTCTGCCTGTCGGCGGATTCGCCTTTTTTCAGCAGGCCCATAGCGCGATCCAGATCGTCGCTGCCCATCGCCTGGAGCGCCAGCTCGCAGTAGAAATGCGCAATTTCCATACGCTGCTTTTCTTTGCCCAGCTTTACCAGCCGTTCGGCCACCTCGATGGCTTTTGGCCAGTCGCTGGTCGCCTGATGAATAAGCAGCAGCTGCTGCAGCGCGCCGACGCGGAAGTCCGTCTCATCGGTCAGCTGGCTGAACATTTCTTCCGCCCGATCGTAAAAACCCGCGGCCATATAGTCGCGGCCCAGCTGCTGCACGGCCAGCAGGCGCTGATCGTAGGTCAGCGAAGCGCTTTCCATCAGGGCCTGATGAATGCGGATAGCCCGGTCAACCTCGCCTCGCGAGCGAAACAGGTTACCCAACGTCAGATGCGCCTCTACCGTGCCGCTGTCTTCCTTCAGCATATCCAGAAAGAGATCGACCGCTTTATCCTGCTGATTGGACAGCAGGAAATTGACGCCGGCGACGTAATCGCGCGACAGGCGGCTCGCTTCCTGTTGCTTATCCTGCTGCGCGCTCCTGCGCCCCATATACCAACCATAGGCAGCGGCAACAGGCAGCAACAGAAACAGCAGTTCCAACATAGGGGATTATTCCTTAACGGCAGGCACGGCTGGCTGAGCCGCCGCTTCTTCTGCCTGCCCCAGCTTCTGCTGGAGACGTTTCAGTTTACGCTGGGAATTAGCCAGCGCCACGCGCAGACGAAGCCAGAACAGACCGCAAATCGCCCAGCCGATTAAAAAACCCGCAGCGAACAGCGTAGCCAGCAGCGTCGAAACGCGATATTCGCCCTGCGCCAGCAGATAGTTAAAGGTAACCACCTGATCGTTATGCGCGCCAAGCGTAATAGAGATAATGAAAATCACTAAAACCAGTAAAAAAATCAGCAAGTATTTCACAGTCCGTCCCATAGTCTGGTGATAACCAGATGAATTATGCCAAAAAATTAGCCCTGTTGCTTGCCTGATGCGCGCAGGGCGCATGAAATGCCTGCCCAATCCTCAGGTTATGGGGGCAAACGGCGCGAACACAATCACGCCTCGTCGCGTTCGCTTATTTCCTGCTCTTCCGCCGGCGGAACGGTGAGCGGCCCGCTGTAGCGCTGCACCAGCCAGGTCGCCAGCGTGACCAGCACCCAGCTGATAAGCGTTGAGGTAATCAGGTCGCGCGGCCAGTGCATTCCCAGCACCAGACGGCTTGCCATCACGCCAATCGCCCAGGCCACCAGCACGCACAGCGTGACGATACGGCGGCGAGGCCATAACAGCCCTACCGCCAGCAGCGCCCAGCTGGCTGCAAACATGGTATGACCAGAAGGGAAAGCATAGCCGGTTTCAAATTCCCAGTGCGCCTTCAGCCAGTCAGGCAGGCGAGGATCTTCCGCAATCGCTTCCCGCACCATTACGCTGCGCTGCTTGCGGGTCTGCTCGTAAAAGTATTTTTCATCAAGCCCGTGGTTTTGCTCCAGCCACAGCACATAAGGGCGCGGCTCGCGTACCTGATCTTTAATAAACGTTTTGGTGTACTGCCCGAGCAGGATTGCCGACACCACGATCAGCAACAGAATAATTGCCGACTTAAGGCGATAGCGCAGGCACCACAGGAACCACGCGCAGAGGATCACGCTGGTTAAGGTTCCCCATGGACTGGTCACGGTTTCGGTCAGCCAGAACAGCAGCTGATGGCCCCACCCTGTTTCCACCGGCTGCCAGCGCCAGCCGGACAGCAGCACGCCGAATGGCATAATCAACAGCAACAGAGCACCCAGCGTGGTGCGTTTGGCGATCTCAAACATGGCTTTCCCCGGCGATTCAGTAAGGCATTGATTTATTTCTGATGACAACGTGATAAAAAATAATAACATATTGATTGAGATGGCGATAATTGTGCGGTATTAAAACAATCGCTCGAAGAGGTTAACCGCCCGACGCCCGATTGTGGCAAAATAGCTATTATGAATGGTCGGCGCAAAGGTTAGCGCAGCCCCTGATGTATCTGGAGAGTCACATGCAGCTTAAACGGGTAGCAGAAGCCAAACTGCCCACGCCGTGGGGAGATTTCCTCATGGTTGGTTTTGAAGAACTGGCAACCGGTCACGATCATGTGGCGCTGGTTTATGGCGATATAACGAACAGCGAGGCGGTGCTGGCGCGCGTGCATTCCGAGTGCCTGACAGGCGATGCTCTGTTCAGCCTGCGCTGCGACTGCGGTTTCCAGCTGGAGGCGGCGCTGAACCATATCGCGGAAGAAGGCCGCGGCGTTCTGCTTTATCACCGTCAGGAAGGCCGCAATATCGGTCTGCTGAATAAAATCCGCGCCTATGCCCTGCAGGATAAAGGCTACGATACCGTTGAGGCTAACCACCAGCTTGGCTTTGCGGCCGACGAGCGCGATTTTACCCTTTGCGCGGACATGTTTAAGCTGCTGGGCGTTAATGAAGTGCGTTTGCTGACCAACAATCCGCGTAAGGTCGAGATCCTTAGCGAGGCGGGGATTAATATCATCGAGCGCGTGCCGCTGATTGTCGGGCGCAATCCTGAAAACGCGCACTACCTTGATACCAAAGCCGAGAAGATGGGTCATCTCTTGCCAAAAGAGTAACGGATACGGGGCCGACAGCGTCCCGTTTTGTTTTTCCGCGCGGCGCTTTCCCCCTTCCGCGCAAAAAAATGCCCCTTATCAGGGGCATTTTTATTTTAGCTCTCGACCAGCATGTTACGTATAACGTAGTGCAGGATGCCGTCGTTGCGGTAGTAGGTCAGCTCATTGCCGGTATCGATACGGCAGCGCGTTTGCAGCGTTTCCTGACTGCCGTCCGCACGGGTCAGCGTGACTTTCACCGTGCCGCCGGGCTTCAGCTGGCTCAGGTTTTCCACGTCGATCTGCTCGTCACCGGTCAGCCCCAGCGTTTTACGCGTTACGCCTTCCGGGAACTCCAGCGGCAGTATGCCCATCCCAATCAGATTTGAACGGTGGATACGCTCAAAAGATTCGGCGATGACCACGCGCACCCCCAGCAGGCGCGGGCCTTTAGCCGCCCAGTCGCGGCTGGAGCCGGAGCCATATTCTTTCCCGGCGATCACCGCCAGCGGCGTCCCCTGCTGCTGATATTTCATCGCCGCATCGTAGATCGCCAGCTGCTCGTCGCCGGGCACGAAACGCGTCATGCCGCCTTCCACGCCCGGCACCATTTCGTTGCGGATGCGAATGTTGGCAAAGGTACCGCGCATCATCACTTCATGGTTGCCGCGTCGCGAGCCGTAAGAGTTAAAATCGCCCCGCTCGACGCCATGCGCAAGCAGATAGCGCCCGGCCGGGCTTTCCGCTTTGATACTGCCGGCAGGCGAAATATGGTCGGTAGTGACCGAGTCGCCCAGCATCGCGAGGATCCTGGCGCCCTTGATATCAAAAACCGGCTTCGGCTCTTTTTCCATATCATCAAAGAACGGTGAAAGGCGAATATAGGTAGATCCTTCGTCCCAGTCGTAGGTGGCCGCTTCGCTAACGCTGATGGCCTGCCAGTCCGGCGTGCCTTCAAACACTTCCGCGTACTCTTTATGGAACATATCGGTGGAAACCAGCTGTACCGCTTCCGCAATCGCTTCTGGTGACGGCCAGATATCTTTCAGATATACCGGCTTGCCGGTCTTGTCAGTACCAAGCGGATCCGTTTCCAGATTAACATTCATATTGCCGGCCAGCGCATAGGCCACCACCAACGGCGGCGAAGCAAGCCAGTTGGTTTTGACATAAGGATGGATTCGGCCTTCAAAGTTGCGGTTGCCGGAAAGCACCGCGCCAACCGTCAGGTCGCCTTTTTTAATCGCGCTCTCGATAGCGTCAGGCAGCGGGCCGGAGTTACCGATACAGGTAGTACAGCCGTAGCCAACAAGGTTAAAGCCCAGCTTGTCCAGATAAGGCGTCAGTCGCGCCGCCGCCAGATAGTCGGAAACCACTTTGGATCCCGGCGCCAGCGACGCTTTTACCCACGGCTTGCGGTCCAGGCCAAGCATTACCGCGTTTTTCGCCAGCAGGCCCGCCGCCATCAGGATACTGGCATTGGAGGTATTGGTGCAGGAAGTAATGGCTGAAATCACTACTGCGCCATCTTCCAGCTGATGCTCCTTGCCCGTGGCGCTGTCGCGATAGCTGACCGACTGGTGCTGTTTCTGCGCCCGATTGACTTCCAGCTCGTTACTGGCCTGGAAAGCCTGCGGCACTTCGCCCAGCGAAACGCGATCCTGCGGCCGTTTCGGTCCGGCCACACTCGCTTCAACGGTAGCCATATCCAGCGCCAGTGAACTGGTAAATACCGGCTCATCGCCGGGATTACGCCACAGCCCCTGCGCTTTGGCGTAGGCTTCCACCAGCGCCACCTGTTCGCTGCTGCGGCCGGTAAGTTTCATATAGCCCAGCGTGACGTCGTCCAGGGGGAAAAAGCCGCAGGTTGCGCCATATTCCGGCGCCATATTGGCGATGGTAGCGCGATCCGCCAGCGGCAGGTCAGCCAGGCCATCACCATAGAATTCAACGAATTTACCTACCACGCCGTGTTTACGCAGCATCTGGGTCACGGTCAGCACTAAATCCGTGGCGGTAATGCCAGGATTGAGTTTACCGTTAAGCTTGAAGCCAACCACGTCAGGGATAAGCATTGACACCGGCTGCCCCAGCATAGCGGCTTCCGCCTCGATACCGCCCACGCCCCAGCCCAACACGCCCAGCGCGTTAATCATGGTAGTGTGCGAGTCCGTGCCAACAAGCGTGTCGGGATAGGCAACTTCCTCACCGTCCTGCATTTCATGCCATACCGCCTGGCCGAGATATTCCAGGTTGACCTGGTGGCAAATCCCGGTGCCCGGCGGCACCACGCTAAAACGGTTAAAGGCTTTCTGCCCCCAGCGCAAAAAGACGTAGCGCTCATGGTTACGCTCCATCTCCAGACGCACGTTTTCTTCAAAGGCGTCGTCGTCGCCGAAACGGTCAACGGTAACCGAGTGGTCGATAACCAGATCGACTGGCGAAAGCGGATTCACTTTAGCCACGTCCCCGCCCAGTCTTTTCACCGCTTCGCGCATAGCGGCCAGATCGACCACCGCGGGCACGCCGGTAAAGTCCTGCATCAGCACGCGGGCGGGCCGATAGGCGATCTCGCGGTCGGCATGCGCCTGAGCCAGCCAGCCTGCCAGCGCGCGGATGTCCTCATCGGTAACGGAATCTTCATCCTGCCAGCGCAGCAAGTTTTCCAGCAGCACTTTCAGGGATTTGGGCATACGGGAGAGATCGCCAAGCTGCCCGGCGGCTTTGGCCAGGCTGTAATAGTGATAACGTTGACCTTTAACTTCCAGCGCGTCTTTTGTTATTTCACGTAGGGTAGACGACATTACTCCTCCTTCGTTTATCTTCACATAACCTGAATAAAAGCAGGGTTTGATTTAAAGATAGTACAAAGTTGGCGTAACGTTTTGATAACATCGATGAAGCATAAAAGAAAAACGCCCCGCTGATTGCTCAGCGAGGCGTCGTTAATATCTGTTTAAATATGCTTTATTAATGCATGACCATGCTCAGCCAGAGCAGGCTAGCCCAGAATAAGGCTGAAAACGTCCAGGCACTGAACCATGTCATTTGAGTTAAATTCATTTTTGCCCTCACTCAGGTCTTATAAGACCAAACGTATTACTTCAAAACCTCACGCCTTTGCGAGCAGGTTTTACCGTTTATCAATGGGTTGCCATTGTGGTTTCCCATCGTTGGGCCGACAGCGTGCCCTGACCAGAAATAGCTGGTCCGTTAAATAATGTTAATATTTATATTTGTCATGGTTAAAACAAAGAGTGAATATAAGCGTAAGGCTTAAGCTTTATTCGTTTTATCCGTCATAAAATCAATAAAGTTACGTTGCACTTCGCTCAGCCCCCAGCTTTCCGGGATGATGCTCTCTCTCGCTTTGCTTTTACACTCTACTTTTTTCAACTTAACAGCTTGCTGTGGTTTTTGATCCGAATACTGCAGGTGCATCGCTACCCCCATATCTGCCAAATCACGACTGCAACAGCTCCCCAAAACAGCGCCGATGCGGCGAATACCGCTAACCAGGCCTTACGTCTCAGATTGCTGTTACGCTGAACCTTCAGAGCTTTGTGACCGAAGTCGGTTTCTACAGAAATTCTGCTAGCCATAGTTTTTGATAATCACTCTCATTGAAACGATTGTTTTGAGCAATCAGAAATTAGGAGGAATCCTAAACATTTTATGGCGTGAAATCCAGCTATTTTTATTACGCCGAACGATTAATAGTATTCATTAAAGTTTATGAAATCTATTGATCGTACTTAACCAAACTCGCGTTAACAAATTACCCTTTAAGCCAAATTTACTGACAATAGCTGTTTTTTCGCACCATTGATAAATCAGCATTTATTGAAACCTCCTTGCCGTTCGCGCCCTGTCGCGCCTTGATAACCAGAGTATGAGAATCATCCTGGAGGTGCGCAAAGATGCCCGCTGAAAAATGTGTACTGTTTCTCATTTAATGAATAACTTTGGAAAAACATGTGATGTGGGCGGCATTTACGTAAAAAGAATAAAAAGATTTTATCAATTGCAGTAACAGGCAGGACCAATGATTATCGCAGAGCCGCGTCGCGGCTCTGAATAGGGATGCAGGGGCAAAAAATTATTTGGCGGGTAATTTAATATCTTTAAACATTGCTTCAATATCTTCGTTCGAGCGCAGCCCCACGGCCGTATCGACGACGTCACGGGTCAGATGCGGCGCGAAACGCTGAATAAAATCATACATGTAACTGCGCAAAAAGGTGCTGCGGCGGAAGCCGATTTTGGTGGTGCTGAAGCTAAAGACGTCCGTAGCTTCTATTCTGACCAGATCCGGATCCGAGACCGGATCGACCGCCATGCTGGCGATGACACCCACGCCCAATCCTAAACGTACGTAGGTTTTAATCACGTCCGCATCCGTCGCGGTGAAAACGATACGCGGCGTCAGGCCAGCCCGATTAAACGCCGTATCCAGCTCTGAACGTCCGGTAAAGCCGAAGGTATAGGTAACCAGCGGATACTCGGCTAACTCTTCGATAGAGACTTTTTCTTTGCCTGCCAGCGGATGATCCGGCGTCACCACGATGGCGCGATTCCAGTGATAGCAAGGCAGCATAACCAGATCGTCATAAAGATGCAGCGCTTCGGTAGCGATAGCAAAATCCGCGTTGCCTTTAGACACCGCTTCTGCAATTTGCGTAGGCGAGCCCTGATGCATATGCAGCGAAACGCGAGGATAGCGTTCGATAAAGCCTTTAATCACGTTGGGCAGCGCGTAGCGGGCCTGCGTGTGCGTTGTAGCAACATACAGCGAGCCTTTATCCGGCCAGGTATGTTCCCCGGCGACTGATTTGATGGCTTCGACTTTTGACAGCACTTCGCGGGCGATACGGATAATTTCCTGGCCTGCGGGCGTGACCTGCGTCAGATGCTTGCCGCTGCGGGCAAAGATCTGGATACCCAACTCGTCTTCCAGCATACGTACTTGCTTACTGATCCCGGGTTGCGATGTATAAAGCCCCTCAGCCGTTGAAGAGACGTTCAGATTGTGATTGACCACTTCAACGATGTAACGCAGCTG
This sequence comes from Erwinia sp. STN24, assembly GCF_041320675.1. NCBI lineage: Bacteria > Pseudomonadati > Pseudomonadota > Gammaproteobacteria > Enterobacterales > Erwiniaceae > Erwinia > Erwinia sp. STN24. The sequence continues at coordinate 1,060,349 of NZ_JBGGPM010000001.1, forward strand.
CTGCAATTTCATGTTTGATCCGTCCAGTTTGGCGCCGCGCGCCGACGGGCTGTGCTGACAGAGCACAACGTATCGGCCTAATGCGATTTTATAATAAGGAAAGGTATATCTATAACAATCATATCAAAGATGGGTGGAATGTATAGCAGGGCTGAAGCCGCAGGAGAAAAACGGGCCAGCTGAAACGCCGGCCCGACAGGTTATTTCTTACTGGCTTTCGCCGCTTTTTCGGTGACGGCCCATTTGCCGTCGACGTAGAACGCCGTCCAGCCTGTAGCCTTACCTTCTTTTTCCGTACTGACGTACTGCTGCTTCGTTTTACGGCTGAAGCGCACTACCGTCTTGTTGCCTTCATCATCGGCAACCGGCGCGTCGGCCAGATAGCGCAGCTTTTCCGGCAGGCGATCGCGGAAGCGTTGCAGCTCTTCCACCAGCGGCGCGCGCGTTTCCCTGGATTTAGGGAAGGTGTTAGCCGCCAGGAAAACGCCTGCCGCGCCGTCGCGCAGTACAAAGTAAGCATCCGATTTTTCGCACTGCAGCTCCGGCAGCGGAACCGGATCTTCTTTCGGCGGCGCAACGTCGCCGTTACGCAGGATCTTACGGGTATTTTTACAGTCGTCGTTGGTGCAGGCCATGTACTTGCCGAAACGCCCCATTTTCAGGTGCATCTCCGAGCCACACTTTTCGCACTCTACGATCGGCCCGTCATAGCCTTTGATACGGAATTCGCCCTGCTCGATTTCGTAACCGTCGCAGCTTGGGTTGTTGCCGCACACGTGCAGTTTGCGCTGGTTGTCGATCAGATAGCTGTCCATCGCCGTGCCGCATTTGCCGCAGCGACGGCGCGCGCGCAGCGCGTTGGTTTCCGCATCTTCTCCTTCGAGAATATTCAGTACTTCATTCTCTGGGATCAGATTGATGGTTTGTTTACAGCGCTCTTTCGGCGGCAGCGCATAGCCCGAGCAGCCGAGGAACACGCCGGTGCTGGCGGTACGGATACCCATCTTACGCCCGCAGGTTGGGCAATCGATGGTGGTCAGCACCATCTGGTTCGGCTGCATGCCGCCCTCTTCCGGATCTTTATCCGCCTTTTCCAGCTGCTGGCTGAAGTCGGCGAAAAATTTATCCAGCACGCCTTTCCACTGCGCTTCGTTGTTGGCAACCTGATCCAGGCTGTTTTCCATATGCGCGGTGAAGTCGTAGTTCATCAGCTCGCGGAAGTTTTCTTCCAGCCGGTCGGTAACGATTTCGCCCATCTTTTCCGCATAGAAGCGACGGCTTTCCACGCGCACGTAGCCGCGATCCTGAATGGTCGAGATAATCGAGGCGTAGGTAGAAGGACGACCGATGCCGCGTTTTTCCAGCTCGCGCACCAGCGAGGCTTCGCTGAAGCGTGCCGGCGGTTTGGTAAAGTGCTGGCTTGGCTTCAGCTGCTGCAGCGCCAGCTCTTTACCCACTTCAACCGGCGGCAGCGTGCGATCTTCATCGCCCTTGCGCAGCACAGGCATCACGCGGGTCCAGCCGTCAAAGCGCAGCGTGCGCCCTTTCGCCTTGAGTTTAAACTCGCCGGCGCTGACGGTCAGCGTCGTGGAGTCATACTGCGCCGGCATCATCTGACAGGCAACGAACTGACGCCAGATTAGCTGATACAGCTTCTGCGCGTCGGCTTCCATATCCTTCAGCTGCTCGGCCAGGACGGCGACGTCCGAAGGACGGATCGCTTCGTGCGCTTCCTGCGAGTTATCTTTGCTGGCATAGGCATTGGCGGCCTTCGGCAAATATTTTTCGCCAAATTCGTTTTCAATGTAGCCGCGCACCATGCTGACCGCATCCTGACTCAGATTGGTCGAGTCGGTACGCATATAGGTAATGTGGCCCGCTTCATAGAGGCGCTGTGCCATCATCATGGTTTTTTTCACGCCGTAGCCCAGACGGGTACTGGCCGCCTGTTGCAGCGTTGAGGTAATAAACGGCGCGCCGGGCTTGCTGCTGGTCGGCTTATCTTCACGGTCGGTAACCTGATAGCGCGCTTTTTCCAGCAGGCTGACGGCGGCCTGGGTCTGCTCGCCGTTAACCGGACGGAAAGGCTTGTCGTGCTGATGAGTCACTTCCATCGGCAGCAGCGTGCCTTCCGGCGTATTCAGATCGGCATGCAGTTCCCAATACTCTTCCGGCACGAACGCTTTGATTTCGCGCTCGCGCTCCACCACCAGCCGCACGGCGACCGACTGCACGCGCCCGGCGGACAGTCCGCGAGCGATTTTCTTCCACAGCAGCGGCGAAACCATATAGCCCACCACGCGGTCCATAAAGCGGCGCGCCTGCTGAGCGTTAACCCGATTGATATTCAGTTCGCCCGGCTTGTCGAAAGCCTGACGAATAGCATTTTTGGTGATTTCGTTAAACACCACGCGGCTGAAGCGCGAATCATCACCGCCGATCACTTCCCGCAGGTGCCAGGCAATGGCTTCCCCTTCGCGGTCAAGGTCGGTTGCGAGATAGATGTGGTCGGCATTTTGCGCCAGCGCTTTCAGCTCGGAGACCACTTTCTCCTTGCCGGGAAGGATCTGATAGTTCGCTTCCCAGCCGTGATAAGGATCGACGCCCATCCGGCTGACCAGCGCGGCCTTCTCGTCCTTTTTCACCTTTTTGGTGGTCTTACTGGTTGTAGAGTCAGCGCTCTTTTTAACTGTTGATCCACTGGTCGGCAAATCGCGGATATGACCGACGCTGGATTTCACCACGTAGTCGTTTCCGAGATATTTATTGATTGTTTTGGCTTTTGCCGGGGACTCAACTATTACGAGAGCTTTGCCCATATTTACCTTTACCTGATTAAAACATCCGAGAGTAAATTGTGCCGAAAGCCTGCGGGCAATCCAGCGCGTTAAAACCTTCATGGCCGACGGCAGAATCCGGCACTTTCCCTGTTAACGCTTCCCGCTCAGGAAGCCAACTCACTGATTAACGACACCTTTTACAAACTGTTAAGCGCATCACTAACAAAGCGTAAAGCCAGTTTTACGCCCGGAACCCGAAACGCCCACACTCTACCTGATAAAATCTGTTACGCAACTTAATTAGCATCCACAACGGATTTACGCCAGAAAGTCATAAAAAAGCGTGTGGGCAGGCAAGCGCCCATCGGCATTGAGTTTTTGCGGCAGCGCGGCGTAATATACTGCTCATCTGCCGTCTCTATAAAGGAGAGAATTCTGTGAAGCATACCCAGGCTATTGATAAATCCGCACTCCTGCAAAAGGCGAACGAGCTCATCGCGGAGCACAAGGATTTTTTTCCCGGACTGAGCGCCACCGACGTGGAGCAGAAAGGCGACGTGCTGGTTTTTTGCGGCGACTATTTTCTGGACGAGCAAGGCTTGCCCGGCAGTAAAAGCACGGTGGTGTTTAACGTTTTTAAGTTTCTGGCCACGGAGCTGTCGCCGCTTTATCACTTGCAGGAATAGCGCCCGCCAGGCAGGCGCTAACAGGACTACAGCAGCGGCTTCTCGCCACGCTGCCACAGGCGCAGCAGCAGGCGTTCGACGCTGACGCTGGCGCTTTGCGTAAAGCGATCCATCATTTTTTTGCGCTTCACGTAGTGCACCGCAACCACTTCCCGCGCCTGCATCTGGTCGATAATCAGATCGTCGCTGGTGCCGATAGCGTCAACCAGGCCTTTTTCCAGCGCCTGGGTGCCGAACCAGTGTTCGCCCGTCGCCACGCTGTCGATGTCCAGCGTCGGACGCATCTGATGCACAAACTCTTTAAACAGCTGATGCGTCTCGTTGAGATCCTCGCGGAATTTTTCGCGGCCCTGCTCGGTGTTTTCGCCAAACAGCGTCAGCGTGCGCTTGTACTCTCCGGCCGTATGCAGCTCTACGTCAATTTCATTGCGCTTCAGCAGGCGGTTGAAGTTAGGGATCTGGGCAACCACGCCGATCGAGCCAATGATAGAAAACGGTGCAGCCACGATGCGATCGGCCACGCAGGCCATCATATAGCCGCCGCTCGCCGCTACCTTATCCACCGCCACGGTCAAACGGATGTTCTTATCGCGCAGCCGCTGAAGCTGGGAAGAGGCCAGCCCGTAGCCGTGCACCACGCCACCCGGACTTTCCAGACGCAGCAGCACTTCATCCTGCGGTCTGGCGACGGCCATAACCGCCGAGATCTCTTCACGCAGCGAGGCGACCTCGTGCGCGTCCATGCTGCCTTTAAAATCCATCACGTACAGCGTGGGCTTGCTTTCGGCTGGCTTAATACCTTGTTTCGCCTCGGCTTTAGCGGTTTTCGCCTCCAGCTTGTCCTTTTTTTTCTGCTCTTTATACCAGCGTTTTTTGTCATGCGGCTTCATGCTCGCCAGGCGCATTTCATCCTTTATCTCCTGATACGCCTCATTCAGCCGCGTCAGGCGCAGCTGGCCGCCCTGAGCGCGTTTACGCATGGCCAGATGCGTAATCAAAATAGCAATGGCCGCGATCGCCACGACCACCGTGACCGTCTTGGCCAGAAAAAGTCCGTAGTAAGAGAGTAGTTCCACGCATTCCGCCTTATTTAACATCCAATTAGATCAGCAGCTAGTGTAGCCGAGTCGCTGCCCGTCGTCGCCCGGATCCGTTGAGTACGCAAAGATAGCGCTGCGCAGAGACCAGGCATTCGGGCGGTTTACTGTTGCGGTCAATGGATTAGCGGCGTTACCCTGTTTCCCTTCCGCACTAAGCATCGCCAGAGGCGCATCAATGAATTATCAACCTGCCAGTCAATTGCTCAACGATCGTATTATTCTTGTTACCGGCGCCAGCGACGGCATTGGCCGCGAGGCTGCTGTCACCTACGCTCGCTATGGCGCGCAGGTTATTTTGCTGGGACGCAACGCGCAGAAGCTGCAAAATGTGGCGGATGAAATCGCCGCTGTCGGCAAGCCTTCGCCGCTTTTCTTTACGCTGGATTTGGACAGCGCCACGCCCGAAGCGTGCCGTCAGCTGGCCGATGAAATTTCCCGTCATGTCTCCAGGCTGGACGGCGTGCTGCATAACGCGGGCCTGCTGGGCGACGTGGTGCCCATGACCGAGCAGGATCCCGCCGTCTGGCAGCAGGTGATGCGCGTAAACGTTGACGCCACTTTCTTCCTGACTCAGGCGCTGCTGCCGCTGCTGCTGAAGTCACAGGCCGGCTCGCTGGTGTTTACCTCTTCCAGCGTGGGCCGCCAGGGACGCGCGGGCTGGGGCGCCTACTCCGTCTCTAAATTCGCCACCGAAGGCATGATGCAGGTGCTGGCTGAAGAGTATCGCGGCCAGCTGCGCGTCAACTGCATTAACCCCGGCGGCACACGCACCAAAATGCGCGCCAGCGCCTTCCCGCAGGAGAACGCAGGCAAGCTGAAAACCCCGGCGGATATTATGCCCACTTACCTTTACGTGATGGGCGATGACTGCACGGAAAGCGGCGTCAGCTTCGATGCGCAGCCAGGACGCAAACCGGGAGCAGCGGAATAATGGCCGACGATCGCCACCAGCAGCGTCAACAAAAGCTGAAGGAAAAAGTTGACGCGCGCATTGCCGCCGCGACCGAAACGCGCGGCATTCTGATGGTGTTTACCGGTAACGGCAAAGGCAAGACCACGGCCGCTTTCGGCACTGCCGCCCGTGCGGTGGGCCATCAAAAGCGCGTGGGCGTCATTCAGTTTATTAAGGGCGAATGGCCAAACGGCGAACGCAATTTGCTGGAGCCGCACGGCGTGGAGTTTCAGGTGATGGCCACCGGCTTCACCTGGGATACGCAGAACCGCGAAACTGATACCGCCGCCTGCCTTGAAGTCTGGCAGCACGGCAAACGGATGTTGCAGGATGCGTCGCTGGATCTGGTGGTGATGGATGAGCTGACCTATATGGTGAGCTTTGACTATCTGCCGCTGGAAGAGGTCATGGCGGCGCTGCGCGCCCGTCCGCCTCAGCAGAGCGTTATCATTACCGGCCGGGGCTGTCATCGCGATTTGCTGGCGCTGGCGGATACCGTAACCGAAATGCGTCCGGTTAAACACGCTTTTGATGCGGGGATCCAGGCGCAGCAGGGTATCGACTGGTAACAGGCCAAAAAAAAGGGCGAATCGCTTCGCCCTTTTCTGTTAACGCTTGCTGGTCGTACGGCGGTTGCCGCTGACCTGAGTGTGGCGCTTGACGGCGCGACGGATCTGATTGGCCTTGGTACGGCGACGATCTTTTTCCAACGCCACTTTGCTGGTGGTTTCCGGCGGCAGCCCAACCAGCTCGCGCAGATAGTTGGTCGGCGGCAGATCCAGCTCCGTCCAGCCGCCGCGCGGCAGCCCTTTCGGCAGCGTGATGTCGCCGTAGCGGGTACGGATCAGACGGCTGACCTGCACGCCTACCGATTCCCACAGGCGACGCACTTCGCGGTTGCGGCCTTCGGTCAGCGTAACGCTATACCACTGGTTGATGCCTTCGCCGCCGGTAAACTTCAGCGTTTTAAACGACGCCGGGCCATCTTCCAGCTGTACGCCACGGCTCAGCTGCTTCAGCTTATCGTCATCGACCTGCCCAAACACGCGTACGGCGTATTCCCTTTCCACTTCCCGGCTTGGGTGCATCAAACGGTTAGCCAGCTCGCCATCCGTTGTGAACAGCAGCAGGCCGCAGGTGTTAACGTCCAGACGCCCTACGGCGATCCAGCGTGCGCCACGCAGCTTGGGTAAACGGTCGAATACGGTAGGACGGCCTTCGGGATCGTTACGGGTGCAGAGTTCGCCTTCCGGTTTGTAATAGGCCAGCACGCGGCAAACTTCATTAGTGGATTCCGCTACCGAAACCAGATGGCCGTCGATACGGATTTTTAATGCTTTACTCGGCTCTACGCGGTCGCCCAGCGTGGCCATTTTGCCGTCCACGCTAACGCGTCCGGCAGAAATCATGGTTTCAATTTCGCGGCGGGAACCATGCCCGGCGCGCGCTAAGACTTTCTGTAATTTTTCGCTCATGGCGCTGCCTCTTTGTCGCCTTCCCAGGCGTCATAAAATGAATGGGCCGTTACTCAGGAGGCGGGGCTTTTTGCGGCTGAATGCACGCGACGCCCGCCCCATTTTCAGGGGAAGCGCATTCTACACTAAGTTATCGGCTATTGATAACGCTACCGGGCCGTTTGCCAGGGAAAAGATGCGCCATCCTGAAAAGCGGCGGCGTCGCCCGCTATCGACGGACGGTCACTCATTCCCTGCGCTTACCAAAGCGGCCGCCCTAAGCCAATTTAACGCCGGGCCGCGCCGCGTTATTTAAGGCAAATGTTATCGCCTTGTTGATATATATTCACTTATTTTAAGTTAAATTAAAGTTAATGTATTTTCTGCCGATACTGCGCCGCGCCTGAATTTCACCTTAATTAAACCCAAATAGCCACCTCAGCAGAGGGTGAATCCATTAAGCAAAATGTTTCTCCGATGTTAAAACCACTTTTTTACGCCACGCCAGTGATTCAAACTGACTTAACACAAATGACCCACACAAATGCTAAAGCCCTCTCCAAAGAAATAGCTTATCGCCATTTTAGATTGAGTTAATTCATCGTAATTGCGGTTTTAATTATTTTCGGCTGTTTATTTATTTGATCCACTAATTAGTTTGTGTAGAATTCACTCAGGCCAAAAAGAGCCTGCACAGTGAACTGTTAAACAGTCACAATAAAAATTTTAGTTAAGTCGTAAATTATTTTTGCAGTAAACGTCAGTTAAAAAACAGAGGGGAGCACGACTCCCTGTATAACGCCGATTTCAATCGGCATCGGCCTTGCACGTCGTCAATCTTCACCAGGGATTTACTGACGTGTCCGACAAAGTGTAACTATTATGAAAAGAATAATGCCCCTCGCGGCGTTGGCTTTGCTGACGCTGACCGGCTGCTCTGTAGGTAAATATGAGTACAGCAGAGAAGCACTGAAACGTGTCGATATGAACTTTACCGGCATTCCTACCGTGCTGGGCGTCGGCTCGCTGGGTACCAGCATTCCGATTACGCCCGAGTACAGCCTGACTGCCGCTCACGTGGCTAAACTCTCCGTACAGCGCGTTAAGGCTTATCATCCTTACTGCGACCTGGCGATTATCTATCATAAAAACGACATGAAAACCCTGCCGAAATTCCGCGAAGGTGAAATTGGCGCGCCGGTGAAAATGTACGGCTACAGCTTTATTACCGCCATGCCGGTGGAATCTTCCGGCGTGAACCTGGCATTGACCGGTATTCGCAATGAGTGGAATAAACGTCCCTGCGTAGCGATGGCTTCCAATGCGGGCGTGGTGAAAGGCATGTCGGGCGGCGCGGTCTATAACGGCGATGATACAATCGGCGGCGTGATAGTCGGTTTTACCAATCAGATTAAGAGGCATAAGGCCGGTAGCGGACCGTTGAAAGATGTGTCACTTTATATTCCTTATGCGGACTTTAAAGACTGGCTGCAAAAAACAACGTCGTGAGAATAATATGCTCGCGTATTAATATCTGAAAAGTAATTATCTATGTTTATTTATTAAGGCTCGCCTTTTTGACGAGCCTGATATTATTCAGAGAAAAGGTTTAACGTCGCCTGCGCCTTCGCGCACGACCTGCGGCGTACTTTCGGTTAAATCGATAACCGTAGTAGGTTGCTGTCCCAGATAGCCGCCGTGAATAATTAAATCAACCTGCTTGCCGATCGTCTCCTGAATCGCTTCCGGATCGGATTCGGTAAAATCGTTGCCCGGCAGCATCAGCGAAGTGGACATTAAGGGTTCGTTCAGCGCCTCCAGCAGCGCCAGCGCCACCGGATTGGAAGGCACACGCAGACCAATCGTCTTACGCTTATCGCTCATCAGACGGCGCGGCACCTCTTTGGTCGCTTTCAAAATAAACGTGTAGTTGCCTGGCGTATTATTTTTAATCAGGCGAAACGCGGTATTGTCCACGTACGCATAGGTAGACAGCTCTGAAAGATCGCGGCAGACCAGCGTAAAGTTATGGTCGCTGTCCAGCTGCCTGATGCGACAGATGCGCTCCATCGCGTTTTTATCTTCCAGCCTGCAGCCCAGCGCATAGCCCGAGTCCGTAGGATAAACGATGACCGACCCTTTATGCAGCAGCTCTACGGCCTGTTTGATCAGCCGGGGCTGGGGGTTTTCCGGGTGTATATAAAAGAACTGACTCATAATCGACCTCATGCCTGTCGCGCGACGGGCGAACAGGATCAAATTTCAGGAAAGCGCAGCCAGACGGCTTCCACACCGGCCGGAAGCCATAATTTTTTTCCCAGCTCTATCCACGGACAGGGCTGATGGAAATCAGATCCCTGCGACGCGGCCAGCTGGTAGTCCTGCGCGTAACGCGCCAGCTGCGTGCGCTCGTTGGGCGCCTGCTGGCACTGTGCGACCTCCATTGCATCCCCCCCTTCTTCTTTAAAGTGGGCGATTAAACGCTTCAACCATTTTGCGGAAAGGCCGTAGCGGCCCGGATGAGCCAACACGGCACGCCCGCCAGAATGATGAATAGCATCAATGGCTTGTTTAATTGTACACCACTGTGGCGGCACGTAGCCGGTTTTGCCGCGCGCCAGGTAATTTTTAAAGACCTGCGCCATATTATCGGCCTTGCCCTGCGCAATTAAGAAGCGGGCAAAATGGCCTCGGGTGATCGCGCCGCCGTCGGCCAGCGCCAGCGCGCCTTCCAGCGCACCGGGAATGCGCGCTTTCTCCAGCCGTTCAGCTATCAGCTGCGCGCGAACCATTCGACGATCGCTCTGTGCCTGCAGAAACTGCTTCAGCACGGGATGCTCTTCTTCCACGCCCAGTCCGACAATATGAATTTCGTGATTTTCCCATAGCGAAGAAACTTCGACGCCCGCTATCAGCCGCAGCGGCAGCTGGTGTCTGGCGATGGCTTCGCGGGCGGGCTGCACGCCGTCAACCGAATCGTGATCGGTGATAGCAAGGACACCGACGCGTTGCTCCACGGCTCTGAGCACCAGTTCTTCAGGCGTTAACAGGCCGTCAGAGGCGCGGGTGTGGCTGTGTAAATCGTAGATGGGCCAGGGATTAAGCGGGGTTGCAGACAAAACGACTCCGGAAAGCGCTAAAAAGGTCGCTGCATGATACCCGCAATTGCGGGCAAGAGAAAAAGAGTATTGACATTTCCGCCACGAACCAGTTAACTAGTACGCAAGTTCACACACAAGGTAGCGAAAAATGAAAAACACAATGACAACGAACGGCTGGTGGCGTACTTCTTCCTGAACGGGCGGAGAAGTCGTGCACGCAGCTGTCGCTGTAACGCTACCCAGGCCCGCCGCAAGCGGGCCTTTTTTTTAGCCAAATTTGAGAACTGACCTTATGCAAACGCAAACTACAGTGAAGTTGATTACCGGCGCCGCGCCCTACCGTGAGGATCCGGCCGCGCTCTTCCACCAGCTCTGCGGCGCGCGTCCCGCTACGCTGCTGCTGGAGTCGGCGGACATTGACAGCAAACGCAACCTGAAAAGCCTGCTGATTATCGACAGCGCGCTGCGCATTAAGGCGCTGGACGATACCGTTACCGTCCAGGCGCTGTCGGAGAATGGCCGCGCGCTGCTGCCGCTGCTGGATGCCGCGCTGCCGGAGCCGGTTATCAATACCGTACGTCCCGACGGCCGCGAGCTGCGTTTTCCGCAGGATAATGCGGTGCAGGATGAGGATTCCCGTCTGAAGACGCTGTCGGTGTTCGACGCGCTGCGCCTGATCCCGCATTTGCTGAAAAGCCCGGCGGACGAGCGCGAGGCGATGCTGCTTGGCGGCCTGTTCGCTTACGACCTGGTGGCAGGATTTGAAGATCTGCCCGGGCTGGACAACGACCAGCGCTGTCCCGATTACTGCTTTTATCTGGCCGAAACGTTACTGGTGATCGACCATCAGAGCCAGAGCGCACGCTTACAGGCCAGCCTGTTTACGGCAGCGCCCGGCGAATTTTTACGCCTGCAGCGCCGTATCGAACAGCTGCACGGCCAGATGCTGCAGCCCGCGTCCGCTATTCCGGTGCAGCCGCTGGAGACAATGTCGCTTGCCGTCAGCCAGAACGACGAAGAGTATTGCGCCGTGGTGCGCAAGATGCAGGAAGCCATCCGCAGCGGCGAAATCTTCCAGGTGGTGCCGTCGCGCCGCTTCTCGCTGCCCTGCCCGTCGCCGCTGGCCGCCTACGACACGCTGAAGAACAGCAACCCCAGCCCCTATATGTTTTTTATGCAGGATCAGGATTTCAGCCTGTTCGGCGCCTCGCCGGAAAGCTCGCTGAAGTATTCGGCCGACAGCCGCCAGATCGAAATTTATCCGATTGCCGGAACCCGCCCGCGCGGTCGTCATGCCGACGGCTCGCTGGATCGCGATCTCGACAGCCGTATCGAGCTGGAAATGCGTACCGACCATAAAGAACTGGCCGAGCACCTGATGCTGGTCGACCTGGCGCGTAACGATCTGGCGCGCATCTGCGAGCCGGGCAGCCGCTACGTGGCCGATTTAACCAAGGTCGACCGCTACTCTTTTGTGATGCACCTGGTTTCCCGCGTGGTAGGCAAACTGCGTGAGGATCTGGATGTGCTGCATGCCTACCGCGCCTGTATGAATATGGGCACGCTGAGCGGCGCGCCGAAAGTTCGCGCCATGCGCCTGATCGCCGAGGCGGAAGGCACCCGGCGCGGTAGCTACGGCGGCGCGGTCGGCTACTTTACCGCCAGCGGCGATCTGGATACCTGCATCGTGATCCGCTCAGCCTACGTCGAGGACGGCGTCGCTACCGTTCAGGCCGGCGCGGGCGTGGTGCTGGATTCCAACCCGCAGGCGGAAGCCGATGAGAGCCGCAATAAAGCCCGCGCGGTGCTGCGCGCCATCGCCACTGCCCATCATTGCAAGGAGATTTTCTGATGGCTGATATTCTGCTGCTCGACAATATCGACTCTTTTACCTGGAACCTCGTCGACCAGGTGCGCGCTTTCGGTCATAACGTAGTGATCTACCGCAATAACGTGCCTGCCGACACGCTGATCGCCCGTTTGCAGGAGATGGACAATCCGGTGCTGCTGCTGTCGCCAGGCCCTGGCGCGCCGTCCGATGCGGGCTGTATGCCGGAACTGCTGCGGCGCCTGCGCGGACAGCTGCCGATTATCGGGATCTGCCTGGGCCATCAGGCAATTGTGGAAGCCTACGGCGGCCACGTCGGCCAGGCGGGCGAGATCCTGCACGGTAAAGCCTCAGCCATCGCCCATGACGAGTCGGCCATGTTCGCCGGGCTGAGCAATCCGCTGCCCGTGGCACGCTACCACTCGCTGGTCGGCAGCAACGTACCGATTGAGCTAACAATTAACGCGACTTTTAACGGCATGGTGATGGCGGTGCGTCACGACGCCGACCGCGTCTGCGGTTTCCAGTTTCACCCGGAATCGATTCTGACCAGTCAGGGCGCACGCCTGCTGGAGCAGACCCTGGCCTGGGCGCTGGCGAAATAAGGAGAGCATGATGAACGCAATACTGGAAAAACTGTACCAGGCGCAGACCCTGACCCGCGACGAGAGCCACCAGCTGTTCTCCGCCATTGTCACCGGACAGCTGGAGCCAACCCAGCTGGCCGGCGCGCTGATCGCCATGAAGATCCGCGGCGAACGGCCTGAAGAGATCGCCGGGGCCGCCACGGCGCTGCTGGCGGACGCCAAACCCTTTCCGCGCCCGGAGTACGCCTTTGCCGATATCGTTGGCACCGGCGGCGACGGCAGCAACAGCATCAATATTTCTACCGCCAGCGCCTTTGTGGCGGCGGCCTGCGGGCTGAAGGTGGCAAAACATGGCAACCGCAGCGTCTCCAGCAAATCCGGATCTTCCGATCTGCTGGCAGCATTCGGCATCAATCTGGCTATGCCAGCCGAACAGGCGCGCCAGGCGCTGGACGATCTTAACGTCTGCTTCCTGTTTGCGCCGCAGTACCATACCGGGTTCCGCCACGCGATGCCGGTGCGCCAGCAGCTGAAGACCCGCACGCTGTTCAACGTGCTTGGCCCGCTAATCAACCCGGCGCGGCCGCCGCTGGCGGTGATCGGCGTTTACAGCCCGGAGCTGGTGCTGCCGATTGCCCAGACGCTGAAAGTGCTGGGCTATCAGCGCGCGGCGGTGGTGCACGGCGGCGGCATGGACGAGGTGGCGCTGCACAGCGCGACGCAGGTGGCGGAGCTGCGTGACGGCGAAATCACCAGCTATCAGCTGACGCCAGAAGATTTTGGCCTGAGCTATCATCCCCAGGAGGCGCTGGCGGGCGGCTCGCCGGAAGAAAACCGTGACATTCTGACGCGATTGCTCCAGGGTAAAGGCGAGCAGGCGCACGAAGAGGCCGTGGCCGTTAACGTCGCGCTGCTGCTGAAGATTTTCGGCCAGGAAGACTTACGGGAAAATGCGCAAAAGGCGCTGAAAGCGATCCGCAGCGGCCAGGCCTATGAGCGCGTGGTCGCGCTGGCAGCAAGAGGATAATATGGAAACCGTACTGAACAAAATTGTGCAGGATAAGGCGATTTGGCTGGCCGAGCGCCAGCAGCGCCAGCCGCTGGCCTCGTTTCAGAACGAGATCGAACCGGCGACCCGCAGCTTTTATCATGCGCTGTCAGGCGCCAGAACCGTTTTTATTCTGGAATGCAAAAAGGCCTCGCCCTCAAAAGGCGTGATCCGGGAAGATTTCGATCCGGCCGCCATTGCGGGCGTTTATAAAGATCACGCTTCGGCCGTTTCGGTACTGACCGACGAAAAATATTTCCAGGGCAGCTTCGATTTTCTGCCGGTGGTCAGCGCCGCCATTACCCAGCCCGTGCTGTGCAAAGATTTTATTATCGATCCGTATCAAATTTATCTGGCGCGCTACTACCAGGCAGACGCGATCCTGCTGATGCTTTCCGTAGTGAATGACGAGCAGTATCGCCAGCTGGCCGCCGTGGCGCACAGCCTGAATATGGGCGTACTGACTGAGGTGATCAGCGACGAAGAGCTGGCTCGCGCCACCGCGCTGGGCGCCAAAGTGGTTGGCATCAATAACCGCGACCTGCGCGATCTCTCTATCGATCTCGACCGCACGCGTCGTCTTGCGCCTAAAGTTGCCCATGGCGTAACGGTGATCAGCGAATCAGGCATCAATAACTATGCTCAGGTTCGCGAGCTGAGCCACTTCGCCAACGGCTTTTTAATCGGCTCCGCCCTGATGTCGGAGGCGGATCTTTCCGCCGCCGTGCGTCGGGTCATTATTGGCGATAACAAAGTGTGCGGCCTGACCCGCGCCGGGGATGCGCGGAGCGCGCTGGAAGCCGGGGCGGTCTACGGCGGCCTGATTTTCGCCGAAGGCTCGCCACGCAAAGTGACGCCGGAGCAGGCGAAAACGGTGATGGCGGGCGGCGCGCTGAAATACGTCGGCGTGTTCCGTAACAACTCCCTTAGTGACGTTGTCACTATCAGCCGCGAGCTGGGCCTTTCTGCCGTACAGCTGCATGGTGATGAAGATCGGGATTTTGTCGCCGAGCTACGCCGTCAGCTGCCGGATGAGGTAAAAATCTGGAAGGCGTTCAGCATTCGTTCCGCGCTGCCTGCCCGCGACTGGCCGCACGTCGATCGCTACGTCTTTGACAACGGCAGCGGCGGCACCGGCAACCGTTTCGACTGGGCACTGCTGGAAGGCGAAAAGCTGGATAACGTGCTGCTGGCGGGCGGCCTGGGCGCCGACAACTGCGTCAGCGCCGCCCGACTTGGCTGCGCCGGCCTGGATTTTAACTCCGGCGTCGAAAGTGCACCCGGCCTGAAGGATGCGGACAAAATCGCCTCGGTGTTTCAAACGCTGAGAGCCTACTGACCGTCTGGCGTCGCTACGGCGGCGCAACTGCGAATAAGGAAGCGAAATGACTTTATTAAATCCCTGGTTTGGCGAGTTCGGCGGTATGTACGTGCCGCAGATCCTGATGCCCGCGCTGCAACAGCTGGAAGAGGCCTTTGTCAGCGCCCAGCGCGATCCTGAGTTTCAGGCGGAATTCCTCGGCCTGCTGAAAAATTACGCCGGTCGCCCCACTGCGCTGACGCTGTGTAAGAACCTGACCAAAGGCACCAAAACCCGTCTTTACCTGAAGCGTGAAGATCTGCTGCACGGCGGCGCGCACAAAACCAATCAGGTGCTGGGCCAGGCGCTGCTTGCGAAGCGCATGGGCAAAACCGAAATTATCGCGGAAACCGGTGCGGGCCAGCACGGCGTCGCTTCGGCGCTCGCCAGCGCCCTGCTGGGTCTGAAGTGCCGCATCTATATGGGCGCCAAGGATATTGAGCGCCAGTCGCCCAACGTGTTCCGCATGAAGCTGATGGGCGCAGAGGTGATCCCAGTGCACAGCGGCTCCGCCACGCTGAAAGATGCCTGTAACGAGGCGCTGCGCGACTGGTCGGGCAGCTATGAAAACGCCCACTATATGTTAGGCACGGCGGCGGGCCCGCATCCTTTCCCGACTATAGTGCGCGAATTCCAGCGCATGATCGGTGAAGAAACTAAAGTGCAGATTCAGGAGCAGGAAGGCCGCCTGCCGGATGCGATTATCGCCTGCGTGGGCGGCGGCTCCAACGCTATCGGCATGTTCGCGGACTTTATCGACGAGGCTTCCGTCGGGCTGATTGGCGTGGAGCCTGCCGGTCACGGTATTGAAACCGGCGAGCACGGCGCGCCGCTGAAGCATGGCCGCGTCGGCATCTATTTCGGCATGAAAGCGCCGATGATGCAGACGGAAGAGGGTCAGATTGAGGAGTCCTATTCGATTTCCGCCGGTCTGGATTTCCCTTCCGTGGGGCCGCAGCACGCGCATCTGAACAGCATCGGCCGCGCCGACTACGTTTCCATTACCGATGACGAAGCGCTGGACGCGTTTAAAACCCTTTGCCGCAGCGAAGGCATTATTCCCGCGCTGGAGTCTTCCCACGCGCTGGCTCACGCCCTGAAAATGATGCGTGAAGCGCCGGAAAAAGAGCAGCTGCTGGTGGTGAACCTGTCCGGCCGCGGCGATAAAGATATTTTCACCGTGCACGAGATTCTGACAGCGAAGGGAGAGATCTGATGGAACGTTATGACCAGCTTTTTCAGCGGCTGAACGCGCGTAAGGAAGGCGCCTTTGTGCCTTTCGTCACCCTGGGCGATCCCACGCCCGAGCTGTCGCTGCAAATTATCGATGCGCTGATCGCGGGCGGTGCCGACGCGCTGGAGCTGGGGATCCCCTTCTCCGATCCGCTGGCCGACGGCCCGACCATCCAGAACGCCACGCTGCGCGCCTTTGCCGCCGGCGTGACGCCCAGCCACTGCTTTGAGCTGCTGGCCGCCGTCCGCCAGAAGCATCCGACCCTCCCGATCGGGCTGCTGATGTACGCCAACCTGGTCTTCGCCAACGGCATCGACAACTTTTATGCGCGCTGCCAGCAGGCGGGCGTGGATTCCGTGCTGATTGCAGACGTGCCGGTCGAAGAGTCCGCGCCGTTCCGCCAGTCGGCGATGCGGCATAATGTTGCGCCGATCTTTATTTGCCCGCCGAACGCCAGCGACGATCTGCTGCGCGAGATCGCTTCACACGGGCGCGGCTATACCTATCTGCTTTCCCGCGCGGGCGTAACCGGCACGGAAAGCCGTGGCGTCAGCCAGTCGTTGCATCATCTGGTGGACAAGCTGACCGAATACCACGCCGCGCCGCCGCTACAGGGCTTCGGGATTTCTGAACCGTCTCAGGTGAAGGAAGCGCTTGCCGCTGGCGCAGCGGGTGCGATTTCCGGCTCCGCTATCGTCAAAATCATCGAGCGTCATCACAATGAACCGGCCACGATGCTGGCCGAGCTGGAAGCTTTCGTCGCGAAGCTGAAGGCCGCCACGCGCTAACCGTCCGCCCTGTCGCTCTGGCAGGGCTTTGCCCCTCCTGTACTTTTATTATTTTTGCGGCTCAGTCGTGATTGCTGAGCCGTTACGCCCGCCCGATCGAGAGCAGGCCAGCCGCGTAGCCTCAGGCAGCCGCTTTACCGCCCCGTAAACAAGTAACACGCTCTTTTTGCGCTGTTTTGTGGAAAATTCGCCGCCCAGGTCTACGCTTCTTTTACAGAGCGAATCTGTAATCACGGCCCAGGCCATTCGGAAATAACAGGGAGATTTACCATGAAGCTGTTTAAAATGTTGACGGGTATGGTTATCGCAGCCGTTGTGGCTGTTTCAGTTAGCGCCTGCGCGCCAACGGCAAAGCAGGAAGGCACAGGCGGCTATATTGACGACACCGTCATCACCACCAAAGTTAAAACGCAGCTGCTGAACGATGAAGCGCTGAAGTCCCGTGAAATCAACGTGGAAACCTTTAAGGGCCGCGTACAGCTCAGCGGTTTCGTCAGCTCGGCCCAGATGGCCAGCCGTGCCGTGCAGGTGACCCGCAGCGTGAAAGGCGTGAAGTCCGTAGTAAATAATATGCAGATCAAATAACGCTTTTCGGGCGTAACAGGATCGACAAAAGGCGCAGCGTATGCGCCTTTTTGCTGTCTGACGGCGGCGATCAGAAGC
This sequence comes from Erwinia sp. STN24, assembly GCF_041320675.1. Taxonomy (NCBI): domain Bacteria; kingdom Pseudomonadati; phylum Pseudomonadota; class Gammaproteobacteria; order Enterobacterales; family Erwiniaceae; genus Erwinia; species Erwinia sp. STN24. The sequence goes on from NZ_JBGGPM010000001.1 coordinate 1,077,930, forward strand.
GGTAACCCGCGCCAAAGAAGAACACGAACGGGTTGATATGGGTGTCGATACTCTGGCGGCCTGCGCCCGCCGCGTCAAAGCGCACTTTGGTATTAATATCCATGTACCACAGCGAGGCGTTCAGCATCCACTGCGGCGTTAGCTGATAGTCCAGGCCGACCTGGCCCGCCACGCCCCAGCTGTTTTTTACGCTCAGGTTGCTCAGGCCCGCATCGCGGCCGGTCTGGTTAAAATCGGTGTCATAAAACATGGTGTAGTTCACGCCGATACCGGCATAGGGCTGCAGCTTGCTGTTGTTATCCATGAAATACCACTGCGCCATCAGCGTTGGCGGCAGCTGATGCACGGTAGCCAGCGTGCCGGTAGAGGCCAGCCCGACCTTGTGACGGAACGGCGTGGCGCCCAGCAGCTCAACGCCGACATGATCGGTCAGCATATAGGTAAACGTCAGGCCCAGCTGGGTATTGTTGCTGATGTCGAATTCGCCCAGTCCCAGGACGTTATCCGAGCCGCCGGTTGGACGCACGGTCGCGGAACCCGCACGCATAAAGAAATCGCCGGCCTGATGTGCCGAAGCGGCTACCGGCGCGCAGGCCGCGACCAACAAGGCCAATACTGAAATTTTCATAATCACTCCTGTGTACATAGAAAAAAGCGCAAATTGTCACCCTTATTTTTAATGCGCTGATTTTATCTTTATTTTCAGAAAGATCACCCTCACAGAAAGACAATAAACGGCAAATCCACTAAAAATTGATCTGGATCAAAACCACCTTTATTTCATAAAGAAAAATTAAGTTAAAAAGTGATCTGATGCGGGTTTATTGGCCAGATAGTGTTATATGAAGCGTGCAGGCGGTGTGCGTCAGACGGCACGAGAAATCGCCAAAGCGAAAGTTGTGTAAGCCAGGGTGCCAGGTTGGCTTAAGACCATGTACAATCGCCGGATCGCTAAATTCGGCTCTCAAGGAGTGTACATGTCATTCACGGCGGCTTCGTTATACCGTGACACGGGAAATTTCTTTCGCCATCAGTTTGTTACCATCGTACTGATCGCGCTGTTAACCTCTTTTATTACGGTACTGATCGGCCATGCGCTGACGCCTGATATTTCCGGGCTGGCGGATGGCAACAGCGGCTCAATGAGCCTGATGGAGTGGATCCGTACCATGACGCCAGAACAGCAGCAGCTGCTGCTGCACGCTTCCGCTGCGGGTACGCTTGCCTCGCTGGTCGGCAATACGCTGCTGCTGGGCGCGATGCTCTGCCTGATCCCTATGGTTACCGCCGGCGAGCGCGTCAGCGCCCTGCGCGCCATGGGCGCTTCCGCGCCGATGCTGCTGCGACTGCTGCCGCTGGTGTTTTTTATGACGCTGATTATTCAGCTCGGCTTTATGGCGTTGATGGTGCCCGGCATTATTTTCGCTATCATCCTGTCGCTGTCGCCGATGATCATGACGGCGGAAAAAGTCGGCATTTTCGCCGCGATGCGCGCCAGCACTCGGCTGGTGTGGGGACATGTTAAGGTGGTGGCGCCCGCTATCCTGGGCTGGCTGCTGGCGAAGGTGCTGGTGCTGCTGATGGCCTCGTCGCTGACCGTGCTGCCGGCCAACGTCACCTCGGTGCTGCTGAACGCGCTAAGCAATCTCGTTTCGGCGCTGCTGATCATTTACCTCAGCCGCCTGTATATGCTGTTACGTTAATCAGTCGCTGCGCGCTTCACCGGCGCGCAGCCGATGTGTTGATCTGATAACCGGAAGCCCTTATGAAGCAGTTACTCGATTTTCTTCCTCTCGTGGTCTTTTTCGTTTTTTATAAGCTCTACGATATTTTCGTCGCCTCGGGCGCGCTGATCGTCGCCACCGCGCTGGCGCTGGTGGCCAGCTGGCTGCTTTATCGCAGGCTGGAGAAGATGACCATCGTCACTTTTGTGCTGGTCGCCGTTTTCGGCACGCTGACGCTGGTTTTTCATAACGACGAATTTATTAAATGGAAAGTCACGGTCATCTACACGCTGTTCTCCGCCGCGCTGCTCTACAGCCAGTTCTGGATGAAACAGACGCTGATCCAGAGCATGTTGGGTAAAGAGCTGACGTTACCGCAGGCCGCGTGGCGCAGGCTGAACGTGGCCTGGGCGATATTCTTTCTGGCCTGTGGCCTGGCCAATATCTACGTCGCCTTTTGGCTACCACAGGATTTCTGGGTTAACTTTAAAGTGTTTGGCCTGACCGGCCTGACTCTGCTCTTCACCCTGCTCAGCGGCGTCTATATCTATCGCCTGATGCCGCAGGAAGAAAAATAATTCAGCGCCGGATACGGCGTTTTTATGCGGAAGCAAGATAATGAGTGACGAACAACGACAGCCTGAGGGCGAAATGGTGCTGCGCACGCTGGCTATGCCTGCGGATACTAACGCCAACGGCGATATTTTCGGCGGCTGGTTGATGTCGCAAATGGATATGGGCGGCGCCATTCTGGCAAAAGAGATCGCGGGCGGCCGCGTGGTGACGGTGCGGGCTGACGGCATGACCTTTCTGAAGCCGGTTGCGGTAGGTGACGTGGTCAGCTGTTATGCGCGCTGCATTCGTACCGGCAGCAGCTCGATTACAATTAACGTAGAAGTCTGGATTAAGAAGGTGTCTTCAGAACCGATTGGCCAGCGCTACTGTACCACCGAAGCGGTATTTATCTACGTTGCCGTTGACGGCGAAGGCAAATCGCGACCGCTGCCACCGGAAAAAAGCCATTTTAGCGAAGCGTAACGGCATAAAAAACGGGAGCAAAATTTGCTCCCGTTTTTTATTATGGGCAACATCACCCGTTACTCAATGCTGCTGCCGCCGTTGATTTTAAAGACAACGTTCATTTTCAAATCCTTGCCCGGCTTGCCCGCCTCATAGCGCCACTTACGCATGGCGTTTTTCACTTCACGCTCGAACATATTGCGCGGCTCGGCCTCGAGAATGCGGATATTTCCCACCTGCCCCGAGCTGTCCACGTCAAATTGCACGCGAACATGCCCTTCCAGACGCAGCGCAAAGGCGCGTGACGGATAGGCCGGTTTGCCAATGCTCATCGCTTTCGGGCCGGAAGAGACGGCCGTTGAAGGCGCTGCCGATGTTTTCGGCGCGGTAGAAGGTTTGGTCGCGGTAGCCGTACGATCGTTATTCAACGGCGCGGCCTGGCGAGGCTCCTCGCGCGGCTTCACCTCTTTCTTCGGCTTCACCACTTCCTTTTTAGGCTTAGGTTTGGGTTTAGGCCTGGGAACGGGTTTCGGGATCGGCACCGGTTCCGCTTTAGGCGGCTCCGGCTCCGGCACGGGTTCAGGTTCGGGTTCAGGCTCCGCTACCGGCTGCGGCGCAGGCTGGGGCGCTGGCTGTGGCTCCGGCTGCACTTCCGGCGCGACCAGAGAGACGCTGATAGGCTGAGACGCTTTTGGCACTTCCACGGTCTGGTGAAAAGAAGCATAAAGTATTCCGCCAATCACCACGGCGTGCAGACCCACGGAAAGCAGGGTCGGTAGCGAAAGTCGGCGAGGAAATGAAGTTTCTGTCAGCGTCGTCATAATCTTTCTGCTGTAAAAGTTGAGGCGTAAGTTTAAATGCAAATAGCAATCAGTTTCAACAACTCGCCTCTTTTCAGGCGTGAATTTGTCAGAAAATCGGTTAGCCTTACGCGCCGCGCCTGCAAGAGCATCTTTCATTTGCAGAATAGCGAACGATGCCTTAACGTGATCGCCAATCATTAGCGATGGACAGGAGTTAACGTGCTCTACGTAATTTATGCAGAAGATAATGCGGATTCACTGACAAAGCGGCAGGCGGTTCGCCCCGCGCATGTGGCACGTTTGCAGCTGTTACAGGATGAGGGACGCCTGATTATCGCCGGGCCGATGCCGGCGGTGGACAGCAACGAACCTGGCGTGGCGGGCTTTACCGGCTCTACCGTGATCGCCGAGTTCTCGTCGCTGGAAGAGGCGCAATCCTGGGCGCAGGACGATCCTTATATCGCCGCGGGCGTTTATAAGCAGGTTGCCGTTAAACCATTTAAGCGCACGTTTTAACGCCTTCCGCCTGGAACCCTGATGAAAATTGGCTATCTTTTCCCGGCCGCGGTCGGTATAGCAGGCGCGGCGCTGCTGATATGGTTTATCGCCAGCGGCGCCTGGATGCCGGGCGCCTGAGGCGCAGGCAGTAAAAGAAACCCGGCGCAAGGCCGGGTATTTACGCTCAGACCAGCTGGGTAATAAACAGAATAGAACGACGCTGCTGTTGGCTTAGCTGATGGCGAATGGCGTGCATCCGTCCGTAGCGTCTCGACTGCCCTTCCAGCCAGCGCGCCCGTCGGCGCTGAATTTGACGCGACATGCGCCAGCGTGCGACTTCATTTCTACTCCGTCTCATATTACCCTCTTCGCTTGCAAAAACTCGCGCCGCATTATAAAGACTTCTGTCTCTACGCCAAGTCCGATGACTTGAGGAAAAGGTTTCGTCCGCTCCGATCTGCACGTAAACTCCTGTAATCAGAGGTGAACAGGACTTCCGCTTTTATGACGACTTTTTATACTTTAATGAGCTGGCTGCTGCTGTTTGGTTACTGGCTGCTGATTGCCGGGGTCACGCTGCGCATTCTGATGAAGCGCCGCGCGGTGCCTTCGGCGATGGCCTGGCTGCTGATTATTTATATTCTCCCTCTGGTAGGCATCGTCGCCTATCTTTCCTTTGGCGAGCTGCATCTGGGGAAGCGTCGTGCCGAACGCGCCCGCACCATGTGGCCTTCCACCGCCAAATGGCTGAACGATCTGAAATCCTGTCACCATATTTTTGCCCGTGATAACAGCGACGTGGCGCGCTCGCTGTTTCAGCTTTGTGAAAACCGTCAGGGTATCGCCGGGGTAAAAGGTAACCAGCTACAGCTGCTCACCTCTACGGACGATACGATGCAGGCACTGATCCGCGATATCCAGCTGGCTCGCCATAATATCGAGATGGTGTTTTATATCTGGCAGCCCGGCGGCATGGCGGATGAAGTGGCGGAAGTACTGATGGCGGCGGCGCGGCGCGGCGTTCACTGTCGGCTGATGCTGGACTCCGCCGGCAGCGTGCAGTTTTTCCGCAGCGACTGGCCCGCGATGATGCGCAACGCGGGCATTGATGTCGTGGAGTCGTTGAAAGTCAGCCTGCTGCGCGTCTTTTTACGCCGCATGGATCTGCGCCAGCATCGCAAAGTGGTGCTGATCGATAACTATATTGCCTATACCGGCAGCATGAACCTGGTCGATCCGCGCTTTTTTAAACAGGATGCGGGCGTGGGCCAGTGGATTGACCTGATGGCGCGCATGGAAGGCCCGGTGGCAACCACCATGGGCATCATCTACTCCTGCGACTGGGAGATTGAAACCGGCAAGCGCATTCTGCCGCCGCCGCCGGACGGCACTATTATGCCTTTCGAGCAGGAAAGCGGCCACACCATTCAGGTTATCGCCTCCGGGCCGGGCTTTCCTGAAGATCTGATTCACCAGGCGCTGCTGACCGCCGTCTATTCGGCGCGCGAGCAGCTGATTATGACCACGCCCTATTTCGTGCCCAGCGACGATTTGCTGCACGCTATCTGTACCGCCGCGCAGCGCGGCGTCGAGGTGAGCATTATCGTGCCAAGACATAATGATTCACTGCTGGTAGGCTGGGCGAGCCGCGCTTTTTTTGCGGAACTGCTGGAAGCGGGCGTCAGAATTTATCAGTTTGAAGAAGGCCTGCTGCATACCAAGAGCGTGCTGGTTGACGGGCAGCTGAGCCTCATCGGCACGGTTAACCTGGATATGCGCAGCCTGTGGCTCAATTTCGAGATTACGCTGGTGATTGATGATGACGGTTTCGGCGGCGATCTGGCGCGCGTACAGGATGATTATATCGCCCGTTCGCGGCTGCTGGATGCAAAACAGTGGACGCGGCGCGCCTGGTGGCAGAGGATTGTCGAACGACTGTTTTATTTCTTCAGCCCGCTGTTGTAAAACGAGCGGCATTGCACAGCCCTGACGGGCATTATGGGAAATTTTATGGATTTAAATAACCGCCTTACCGAAGATGAAACCCTGGAACAGGCCTACGATATTTTTCTGGAGCTGGCGGGCGATAATCTCGATCCGGCCGATATCCTGCTCTTTAATCTTCAGTTTGAAGAGCGCGGCGGTGCAGAGCTGCACGATCCCGCCGAGGACTGGGCCGAGCATGTGGATTTCGATCTGAACCCGGACTTTTTTGCCGAGGTGGTGATTGGCCTGGGAGAAAACGACGGCGACCCGGTGACCGATATCTTCGCTCGCGTCCTGCTGTGCCGCGAAAAAGACCACAAGCTCTGCCATATTCTGTGGCGTGAATAAACCGCAGCCGCATCCCGTCGCCGGGATGCGGTCTGGTTTTTATAACGGATCGACCTTCAGGCAGGAGACCGCATGACGGAAGCTGCCTTCCAGCAGCGGACGCGTTTTGGCACACTCCGGCCCGGCTATCGGACAGCGGGTGCGAAATACGCAGCCCGATGGCGGATCGATCGGCGAAGGCAGCTCCCCTTCCAGCAGCTGGATAACCTTGTTTTTCTCCAGGTCGGGATCGGGGATCGGCACGGCGGACATTAAAGCCCTGGTGTAAGGATGCTGCGGGTTCTGATAAACCTCATCATAGGTGCCCAGCTCCACCGCATGGCCCAGATACATCACCAGCACGCGATCGGAGATATGTTTTACCACCGCCAGATCGTGGGCGATAAAGATCAGCGACAGCCCCATCTCGCGCTGTAGCTGCTGGAGCAGGTTGACCACCTGCGCCTGAATAGAAACATCCAGCGCGGAAACCGGCTCGTCGCAGATAATCAGTTTGGGCTCCAGAATTAACGCCCGGGCAATGCCGATGCGCTGGCACTGGCCGCCTGAAAATTCGTGCGGGTAGCGGTTAATCAGGTTCGGCAGCAGCCCCACCTTCATCATCATTGTTTTGACCCGCTCTTTGACTTCCTGACGCGCCATTTTGGGATGATAGGTACGCAGCGGTTCAGCAATAATATCGCCGATGGTCATACGCGGATTCAGCGAGGCCAGCGGATCCTGAAATATCATCTGGATATCGCTACGCGCCCTGCGCCACTCCTCTTCGCTTTGCCCCAGCAGGTCGCGGCCCAGCCAGGCGACGCGCCCTTCCGTGGCCTTGACCAGCCCGATGATGGCGCGGGCCAGCGTTGATTTCCCGCAGCCGGACTCGCCCACCACGCCCAGGGTTTCGCCTTCGTACAGGCGCAGGCTGACGCCGTCCACGGCCTTCAGCGTTTTCGGCGGCTGCCAGAACCACTGCCCGCTGTCTTTGATCGCGAAATGCACTTTCAGATCGGCGATTTCCAGCAGAACGTTCTTTTCTGTCGTGCTCATACCAGCTCCTCCGCAGGTTTAAAGCAGGCGCGCAGCCGCTCCTGTCCAAACGGCTCCAGCGGCGGCATCGTGGCGCAAATTTCCATCGCGTGCGGACAGCGAGGCTGAAACGGACAGCCTTTTGGCAGCCGCAGCAGGTTGGGCGGATTGCCGGGAATGGTGGTCAGGGATTCGCCCTCCGCGTCGAGGCGCGGCACGGCGTTGAGCAAACCAATCGAATAAGGGTGCGTTGGCTGATAGAAGATATCGCGCGCTTTGCCGTACTCCATCGTACGTCCGGCATACATCACCAGCACGCGATCGCAGATGCCCGCCACCACGCCCAAATCATGGGTGATCATAATAATCGCGGTGTTGAACTCTCTTTTCAGATCGTTGAGCAGCGTCATAATTTGCGCCTGCACGGTGACGTCCAGCGCCGTGGTCGGTTCGTCGGCAATCAGCAGCTTAGGCCGACACAGCAGCGCCATCGCGATCATCACGCGCTGCCGCATCCCGCCGGAGAACTCGTGCGGATACATCTTCATGCGCTTGCGCGCCTCGGGCATTTTCACCGCATCCAGCATCCGCACCGATTCTTCAAAAGCCTGCGCGCTGCTCAAGCCTTTATGCAGCTGCAACACTTCCATCAGCTGCTCGCCCACCCGCATATAGGGATTTAACGAGGTCATGGGATCCTGAAAAATCATCGCGATCTGTTCCGCCCGCAGCCGGTTAAGCTGCTTTTCCGGCAGGTTGAGGATCTCATTGCCGCGAAAACGCGCCGAGCCGCCGATGCGCCCGTTGCCCGCCAGCAGCCCCATCAGTGCAAAAGCCGTCTGCGACTTGCCGGAGCCGGACTCGCCGACGATGCCCAGCGTTTCGCCCGCCCGCAGGTCAAAATTAAGGTCGTTAACGGCGGTCACATCGCCGTCCGGCGTGGTGAAAGTCACGCGCAAATCTTTTACCGACAGCAGCAGTTCGCTTCCCGCCTGCGTGGCCATCGCTGGCTGTAGTTGTGTAACGTTCATCGGGAAACTCCTTAGCGATCTTTCGGGTCGAGGGCATCACGCAGACCATCGCCGATAAAGTTGAAACAGAACAGCGTCACCACCAGAAAACCGGCCGGGAACAGCAGCAGCCACGGCGAGACTTCCATCGAGTTGGCGCCGTCGCTGAGCAGCGCGCCCCAGCTGCTCAGTGGCTCCTGCGTGCCCAGGCCTAAGAAGCTGAGGAAGGATTCAAACAGGATCATGCTCGGCACCAGCAGCGAGGCATAAACCACCACCACGCCCAGCACGTTAGGCACGATATGGCGCAGCACGATGCTGGCGGTAGAGACGCCGCCGACATGCGCCGCCTCGATAAACTCTTTGCGCTTCAGGCTCAGCGTCTGGCCGCGCACGATACGCGCCATATCCAGCCAGGAAACCAGCCCGATCGCCACGAAAATCAGCAGGATATTACGGCCAAAAAAGGTCACCAGCAGGATCACGAAGAACATAAACGGAAAGGAGTTAAGGATTTCCAGCAGGCGCATCATCACCGAATCGACTTTGCCGCCCAGGTAACCGGCCAGCGAGCCGTAAAGCGTGCCCACCAGCACCGCCACCAGCGCGGAAGCGATGCCGACCATCAGCGAGATCCGTCCGCCGATCGCCACGCGCACCAGCAGATCGCGTCCCGACGAGTCCGTGCCGAAGTAATGCTTAGACACCATATCCGGCGCGCTGGACATCATGCCCCAGTCGGTATCATCGTAGGTGAACGAGGAGAGCATGGGCGCGAAGATCACAAAGAGCGCAATCAGCACCAGCACGCTCAGGCTGGCCAGCGCCGCCCGGTTATGAATAAAGCGACGGCGGGCGTCCTGCCACAGGCTGCGGCCTTCGATCTCCAGCTTTTCGCTAAAGGCGTCGAGAGCTTCGCTGTTTTTCTTACTCAGTATCATGGCGAACTCCGCGATTAATAACGAATTTTTGGATCGATAACCGCATAAAGCACGTCAACGATCGCGTTAAAAAGAATGGTCAACACGCCGACCAGAATGGTCAGGCTGAGCACCAGCGAGTAGTCGCGGTTCAGCGCGCCATTCACGAACAGCTGCCCAATACCCGGCAGGCCGTAAATGGTTTCGATAACCATTGAACCGGTAATAATGCCGACAAACGCCGGGCCAAGGTAGGAAAGCACCGGCAGCATCGCAGGCTTCAACGCGTGGCGCAGAATAATGCGGCGCATCGGCAACCCTTTAGCGCGCGCCGTGCGGATAAAGTTGGCGTGAAGCACCTCGATCATCGATCCGCGCGTGATGCGGGCGATACTGGCGATATAGGCCAGCGACAGCGCCACCATCGGCAAAATCATGTACTGGATAGCCCCGCCGTTCCAGCCGCCGCCCGGCAGCCATTTCAGCACGATGGCGAACACCAGCACCAGCAGCGGCGCCACCACAAAGCTGGGGATCACCACGCCGGTCATCGCCACGCCCATCACCAGGAAATCCCATTTGCTGTTCTGCTTCAGCGCGGCTATTACGCCCGCCGTCACGCCCAGCACAATCGCCAGGATAAAAGCAGCAAAACCCAGTTTGGCCGATACCGGAAAGGCGTGTCCGACCAGGTAGTTGACCGAATAGTCTTTGTATTTAAACGACGGCCCAAAGTCGCCGCGCGCCAGCTGGATCAAATAGTCCAGATACTGTTTCCAGATGGGATCGTTTAAATGATATTTGGCTTCAATGTTCGCCATCACTTCGGGCGACAGCGTACGCTCGCCGGTAAAAGGGCTGCCGGGTGCGAGGCGCATCATAAAGAAAGAGATAGTAATCAGGATCAGTAACGTCGGAATCGCTTCCAGAAAACGACGAAAAATAAATTTTAACATTGCCCGTACCTGCTGGCCTGTGCTTCAGCACTGCTCAAAAGAATTACATGGGGGAAGCGTTCCTTCCCCCGATTTTTTTAGTGTTTGATGATGTAGAGATTTTTATCGTAGAGATAGTTCAACGGATCTTTGCCGGTATAGCCGCCGACGTAAGGCTTAACCAGGCGCGTATTGGCGTAGTAGAACACCGGCGCGATGGTCGAATCTTTATCCAGCTGCTGCTCCGCCTGGGTATAAGCTTTGCTGCGGGCCGCTTCGTCGCTGGCCGCCATGGCCGACGCCATAATTTTGTCGAAGGCTGGCGATTTATAGTGCGAGGTATTGTTGCTGCTGTCGGAGAGCATGGTGTTCAGGAACGAGGTCGGCTCGTTATAGTCCGCACACCAGGCGGCGCGCGCCACGTCAAAATTGCCCTGATGACGGGTATCCAGGAAGGTTTTCCACTCCTGGTTATTCAGCTTGATATTGACGCCCAGGTTTTTCTTCCAGATCGACGAGACGGCGATAGCCAACTTCTTATGCAGATCGGAAGTGTTATAAAGCAGCTCGAAGGTCAGCGGCTTATCGGCAGTGTAGCCCGCTTCCGCCAGCAGTTTTTTCGCCTCTTCGTTACGCTTCTCTTGCGTCCAGCTCATCCATTCCGGCTTGACTAAATCGGCGCCGTCAATGGCCGGCGGTGTATAGCTCCAGGCGGGCTGCTGACCCTGCGCCAGCACTTTATTGACCATGATATCGCGGTCCAGCCCCAGCTTCAGCGCGGTGCGGACTCGAGGATCGTTAAAAGGCGCTTTCTGATTGTTGAGTTCGTAATAATAGGTGCAGAGATAAGGATCGACGCGCAATTCCTTCGGATTCTCTTTTTGCAACTTTTTAAACAGCTCGATCGGCAGGTTGGTGTAGGTCATATCGCTGCCGTTGCTGCTGAAGTAGCGGTTAACGTCGTTAACTTCAGAAGGGATCGGCAGGAAGGTAACCTTATCGAGCACGGTATGCGCGTTGTCCCAATACTGCGGGTTGCGCACCACGACGATGCGCTCGTTAATAATGTGTTCCTGTAGCTTATAGGCGCCGTTGCCGACCCAGTTTTCCGGCTGCGTCCACTTTTCGCCAGCCTTGTCGATAGCGGGTTTATAAACCGGCGACATGGATGGATGGATCAGCAGCTTATAAAAATAAGGCACCGATTCGGTCAAAGTGACCTGAAGCGTGTGCGCATCAAGCGCCTTTACGCCCAGCTGGTCGGGCTTCTGCTTGCCCGCGATAATATCGTCGATATTGGCCAGATGCCCGTATTGCAGGTAGCTGGCGTAAGGCGATGCCGTTTTAGGATCGGCCAGGCGCTGCCAGCTGTAGACGAAATCCTGTGCGGTGACCGGCTCGCCGTTAGACCATTTAGCGTTGTTGCGCAGATGGAAAGTCCAGACCTTGCCGTCCTTGTTTTCCCAGCTTTCCGCCACGCCCGGAATGGGATGGCCGTTGGTGTCGTTGATCAGCAGCCCTTCCAGCAGGTCGTAGCTGACGTTAGATTCCGGCACGCCTTCAATTTTATGGGGATCCAGCGACTGCACTTCGTCGCCGTTACCTTTAATCAGCTCCTGCTTAGCGGCAAGCTGCACGCCTGCGGGCACCGTAGCGGCCGATGCCATGCCGGTCAGCGCGCTCAGAATACCCAGCGCCAGCAGGCGCTTTTTCGTGATGTTGGTCATTTTGCTACTCCAGTTTTTATTATTACCGGGACGCTTTAGCTATCCCTCTTTGCCGGGCCACGGCTCATGACGGGGAACGAATACGTCACGGCCGTTTTTTATTTGCCCTGGCTGCTGTCATCACTAGCTATTACCTTCCTTACAAATCAATGTTTTATAATATATAAATATTTTATATCCGGCTGATCCTGCGGATCTTTACCGGTAAAACCGCCAACCCAGGGCTTGATCAACCTTGCGCTGACGCGGTAATAGACGGGAACGATAGCGGAATCGCGATCGAGCTGCTGCTCGGCCTGCTGATAAAGCGAGGCGCGCTGTGCGGCATCGTCAGCCGACAGCGTTTTTGCCAACAGCTCGTCGAATTTATCGCTTTTATAGAACGCCGTGTTGTTGGAAGACTGGCTCTGCATGGCGTTAAGAAAGGTGGAGGGTTCGTTGTAGTCGGCGCACCAGGTAGCGCGAGCCACCTCAAAATCGCCCTGATGCCGGGTATCCAGCATGGTTTTCCACTCCTGATTATCCAGCGTGACTTGCGCGCCCAGGTTTTTCTGCCACATTGAAGCCGCAGCGATAGCCTGCTTTTTATTTAAATCGGAAGTGTTATAAAGCAGCCGGAAACGCAGCGGTTTTTCCGCGCTGTAGCCTGCCTCGCTCAGCAAGGCCTTCGCCTGTTCGTTGCGCTGTTGCTGCGTCAGCTTCATCCAGGCCGGTGGAGGTAAATCCGCGCCGTCAATAAAAGGCGGCGTAAACCCGCCCGCCGGGATCTGCCCCTGCCCCATAATCTTGTTGGCGATAATATCGCGATCCAGGGTCAGCTTGACCGCTGTACGCACGCGCGGATCGTTAAACGGCGGTCGCTTATTATTCAGTTCATAATAGAAGGTGCACAGCAGCGGGCTGACGCGCACCTGAGTGCCCAGCGTTTTCTTCAGCATGGGGAAAAGCTCGGGCGGCAGCACGCTGTTGGTCATATCGATTTCGCCGCTGCGATAGCGGTTAACATCGGTCGCTTCAGACGTTATGGGCAGAAAGGTGGCCGTTTCGATAGTGGTCTGCGCATTGTTCCAGTAGTGAGGATTGCGCTTCAGCACGATTTTTTCGTTGATTACCCAGTCGCTGAGGGTATAAGCGCCGTTGCCGACGTAGTGCGCAGGCTGCGTCCACTTCTCGCCCCACTGTTCGACGGCTTTACGGTTTACCGGCTTTAGTGCCGCGTAGGCCGCCAGCGCGATAAAATAAGGTACCGGCTCGCTCAGCACTATCTGTAGATGAGTGTCGTCAACCGCGCGGATGCCAAGACTTGTCGGTGGTTTTTTTCCGGCCAGGATCTCGTCAATGTTTTCAATATGCGCGTATTGCAGATAGCTGGCATAGGGTGAAGCCGTATGCGGATCGGCCAGGCGCTGCCAGCTGTAAACGAAATCCTGTGCGGTTACCGGCTCGCCGTTGCTCCACGTGGCCTTACGCAGCGTAAAATTCCAGACCTTGCCCGCCTCGCTGTGCCAGCTCTCGGCCATACCCGGCACGATATGGCCATTGTTGTCGGTCGCCACCAGCCCTTCCAGCAGGTTGATCACCACGTTGCTTTCCGGCACGCCCTCAATTTTTTGCGGGTCGAGCGTGGAGACTTCGCCGCCGTTATTAATCGTGATGCTTTGCTGCGGGGCCAGTGCAATGCCTGCGGGCGCAGCGCTCAGGGAGGAAGCGGTCAACGCGCTACAGACAGCGACGGCCAGCTTCAGAGGCTTCAGCAATAATCTCATTAAACGATTTCTACCTCTGTACGAAAATTTCTGACGTAAACGTTGCCTGACAGGCTTTGCACATCTGATGCCAGTTTTGTCCGCTGCAGCAAAACCTATCAGATGCCGACTTTTCGCGCCAAGGTAAAATAACGAAAATGTTAACCAATTCGCTTTTATTACGCAGAAGTTAACGAATACATAACTTATTTTGAATAAAAAACAAAAGGCAACCCTTTGATTTGGAAATAATTTCTTTAAAAATCCGCTATTTCTTGCCGTTATTTGTATGTTGCAGCAGAGATGAGGCTTTAACCCCTATTTCTCAGCATAAAATAATAGATGAAACCTTTATCATGACATTTACTGTGTGATGCACGCATCATAACAGCGATAAAATTTGTTATTGAAATAACATTTTCTGATGAGCTTCTGAAAAAAGGTTATTTTTCAGTAATTACATTAATAATCTGCGCAGCTGGTTAAGCCAGAAGAATACTCGCACCAAAAAAGGGCAGCGCGGCACTCTTTTGCACAATTTTGGGGCGCCATTTTATTGCATCGGTGAATTAAGCGCAGATTATGCCTCTACAGGCCCGTTTTATAGTGAGGAGTTTTATCCCACCAGCCCCGGAAACAGCGCCCTGACGCCGGTGACGATAAATTCGATACCCAACGCCATCAGCAACAGCCCCATAATACGGGTGATAACGTTGATTCCTGTCTGCCCCAGCGCCCTGACCATCAGCGGTGCCGCGCGAAACAGCAGCCAGCAGCAGACGGCGAAAAGCGCAATCGCCACGCTAAAGCCAAGCAGGTTTACCCAGCTGTGATAGCGGGTGCTCCAGACAATGGTCGAGCTGATGGCGCCAGGCCCCGCCATTAAAGGCAGCGCCAGCGGCACTACGCCCACGCTTTCGCGCACGGCGGTTTCTGTTTTTTCCTGCTTGTTCTGTTTATCCTCGCCCAGCTTGCCGCTGATCATCGACATCGCGATAGTCACCACCAGTATTCCGCCCGCAATGCGGAAAGAATCAATCGAGATACCGAACAGATGCAGAATAGCGTCGCCTAAAAATAGCGAGGTCCAGAGAATAATGGCGACGGAAAGGCTGGCCGTCAGGTTGGTTTTGTTACGGGCTGCCGGCAGCTGATAGCTGGTCATACTGATAAAGACGGGAATAATGCCGACCGGGTTTACCAGCGCAAAAAGCCCGACGAAAAATTTTATATAGCCTGAAAGATCGAGGATGGTCGGGTTCACGCTTTACTCCAGTAAGGGGGATGTCGCTTAACGCGTCGGTCAAGCCCGGGCTGCCGTAGATTTGCTCCCTCCGACAGCTGTTTAAGCAGTTAATTACTCTAATAATTCATATATTAGCAAACTATAGCGCTAATAATTTAGCCTGTTCGGCAAATGTAGCCTATTGAAAATTCAGGTAACAGGCCGCAAGGCTGATGCTGAAAGGTGTCAGCATGAATGCTTCTTGATCTACATCAAAATCATCGGCCAGACCTGTGCGTACTATTGTACTCAGTAAACGGAATTACCCGCAGATTCACCGCCTGTAACGGTAATGATGCGTAGACTCTTTTAGTAAACCTGTAGAACCTGGAAACCAAAAAGCCAGCACGTTTCGGTAACAACCAGGCGCCCTTGTCTATAATTGACAGTTCTGACTTGTTTACTAACAGAGTTTAACTTTCATCAGGAGAGCATTATGACCGTTACTAACGTTGCTGAGCTTAACGCACTGGTCGAACGTGTAAAGAAAGCCCAGCGAGAGTACGCGAATTTCACTCAGGAACAGGTCGACAAGATTTTCCGCGCTGCCGCTCTGGCCGCTGCCGACGCCCGCATTCCTCTGGCTAAAATGGCCGTAGCGGAATCCGGAATGGGGATTGTTGAAGATAAAGTCATCAAAAACCATTTTGCCTCTGAATATATCTATAACGCTTATAAAGATGAGAAAACCTGCGGTATTCTCGACACTGATGACACCTTCGGCACCATCACTATCGCCGAACCTACCGGCCTGATCTGCGGCATTGTACCCACCACTAACCCAACGTCCACCGCTATTTTTAAAGCGCTGATTAGCCTTAAAACCCGCAACGGTATTATCTTTTCTCCGCACCCGCGCGCTAAAGACGCCACCAACAAAGCGGCGGACATCGTGCTGCAGGCAGCTATTGCCGCCGGTGCACCAAAAGATATTATCGGCTGGATTGACGCGCCTTCCGTGGAGCTTTCCAATCAGCTGATGCACCATCCGGATATTAACCTGATCCTTGCGACCGGCGGGCCAGGCATGGTGAAAGCGGCCTATAGCTCCGGTAAACCGGCTATCGGCGTCGGTGCCGGTAATACTCCGGTCGTGATTGACGAGACGGCGGATATCAAACGCGCCGTAGCTTCCATCCTGATGTCTAAAACCTTCGATAACGGCGTAATCTGCGCCTCTGAACAATCTGTTATCGTGGTGGATTCCGCCTACGACGCCGTACGCGAACGCTTCGCCAGCCACGGCGGCTATCTGCTGCAGGGCAAAGAGCTGAAAGCGGTACAGGATATCATCCTGAAAAACGGCGGTCTGAACGCGGCGATTGTGGGCCAGCCAGCGGTGAAAATTGCCGAAATGGCAGGTATCAGCGTACCGTCCAGCACTAAGATCCTGATTGGCGAAGTGAAGCTGGTCGATGAGTCCGAACCTTTCGCGCATGAAAAACTTTCCCCTACGCTTGCCATGTACCGTGCAAAAGATTTTGAAGACGCGGTCAGCAAAGCGGAGAAACTGGTGGCGATGGGCGGTATCGGTCACACCTCCTGCCTGTACACCGATCAGGATAACGAGCGTGAGCGCGTTAACTACTTCGGCGACAGAATGAAAACCGCGCGTATTCTGATTAATACCCCGGCTTCGCAGGGCGGCATCGGCGACCTGTATAACTTTAAACTTGCTCCGTCACTGACGCTCGGCTGCGGCTCCTGGGGCGGCAACTCTATCTCCGAGAACGTAGGACCTAAACATCTGATCAACAAGAAAACCGTGGCCAAGCGAGCAGAAAATATGTTGTGGCATAAACTTCCTAAGTCTATCTACTTCCGCCGCGGTTCCCTGCCTATCGCCATGGAAGAAGTGGCGACCGACGGTGCCAAACGCGCCTTTATCGTTACCGACCGTTACCTGTTTAACAACGGCTATGCGGATCAGGTGGTATCGGTATTGAAATCTCACGGCCTTGAAACCGAAGTGTTCTTTGAAGTCGAAGCGGATCCGACACTGAGCATCGTGCGTAAGGGCGCGGAGCAGATGAACTCCTTCAAACCAGACGTGATTATTGCTCTCGGCGGCGGTTCGCCAATGGATGCGGCAAAAATTATGTGGGTGATGTACGAGCATCCCGAAACCCATTTCGAAGAGCTGGCGCTGCGCTTTATGGATATCCGTAAACGTATCTATAAGTTCCCGAAAATGGGCGTGAAGGCGAAGATGATTGCCATTACCACTACGTCCGGCACCGGTTCAGAAGTTACGCCTTTTGCGGTGGTGACCGATGACGCGACCGGCCAGAAATATCCGCTGGCTGACTATGCGCTGACGCCGGATATGGCTATCGTTGACGCCAACCTGGTGATGAACATGCCGAAGTCGCTGTGCGCTTTTGGCGGTCTGGATGCCGTGACCCACGCGCTGGAAGCCTATGTTTCAGTGCTTGCTAACGAATATTCCGACGGCCAGGCGCTCCAGGCGCTGAAGCTGCTGCAGGAAAATTTACCGGCGAGCTATCGTGACGGCGCGAAAAACCCTGTTGCTCGTGAGCGCGTCCATAACGCCGCGACCATCGCCGGTATCGCTTTTGCCAACGCCTTCCTTGGCGTCTGCCACTCCATGGCGCACAAGTTAGGCTCTGAGTTCCATATTCCACACGGTCTGGCTAACGCCCTGCTGATCAGCAACGTTATCCGCTACAACGCTAACGATAACCCAACCAAGCAGACGGCGTTCAGCCAGTACGATCGTCCGCAGGCTCGCCGCCGCTATGCTGAAATAGCCGACCATTTGCGTCTTAGCGCGCCTGGCGACCGCACCGCGCAGAAAATTGAAAAACTGCTTGCGTGGCTCGAAGGAATGAAAGCGGAACTGGGTATTCCTAAATCGATTCGCGAGGCTGGCGTACAGGAAGCGGACTTCCTGGCAAAAGTGGATAAGCTGGCGGAAGATGCCTTTGACGATCAGTGTACCGGTGCTAACCCGCGCTATCCGCTGATTGCCGAGCTGAAGCAAATTATGATGGATACCTTCTACGGTCGTGAATACGTAGAGCCTTTCGATTCCGTAGCCGAAGCCCTGGTGGCGCAGCCGGTCGAAATGCGCAAGAAAGTGAAAAAATAATCTAACCTGACTGAAACCCGCCGCAAGGCGGGTTTTTTTTATCCTTAAGCCGGGCTAATCATCCTGCGCACATCAGGCGTTAAGAACCGCTCTGGTTTTGTCGCATCGCCTTTCCCCTTTTCAGGCTGGCTTGCGGCCTTTTTCCCCGTAAACCGCCTCCAGCGAGTGCTGCTCAAGCGCCGCCTTATAATGCTTACGGCAGACCGAGACGTAGCGCTCGTTGCCGCCGATCACTACCTGCTCGCCCTCATCGTAAGGCTCGCCGTTTTCATCGACTCTTAATACCATTCCCGCTTTTCTTCCGCAGTGGCAAACTGTTTTCAGCTCGACAAGCTTGTCGGCCCAGGCAAGAAGATAGTGGCTGCCGCTAAATAACTCCCCGCGAAAATCGGTTCGTAAACCATAACAGAGAACCGGGATATCCAGATTATCCACCACGTCAGATAACGCTTTTACCTGCTCTCTGGTCAGAAATTGCGATTCATCTATCAGCACGCAGTGAACCGGTTCCATTTGCTGTTCTGCTTTTATCTCATCAAAAAGTGCCGTGTCGTTATTATACAATTTTGCTGGAGAAGAAAGGCCAATACGCGAACTCACTTTGCCCGATCCAAAACGATTATCAATTTCTGCTGTATAGACCAGCGTGCGCATCCCGCGCTCATGATAGTTATATGAGGACTGCAATAGCGCAGTCGATTTACCTGCATTCATTACGGAATAATAAAAATAAAGCTGAGCCATCTGGCCTTGCTCCGAATTAAAGTTTAACGGGTTAAGATTATTGTATCACACTCATCAAAGACCAGGATGACCCTGCGGCGCGCCTTTTTCGTGCAGTATTGCGTAGCCGCTGGCGTAAAGACTGTACTAATGGACAGGCGAAATCGCCGGCCCCTTTTCGCAACGGGTTTTACCGCGGCTATTTTTATCGCATTTAACGATTAAAAAAAGGATTGTGTTCTTGCTATTATTCACTGCGTTTTCTGTGGGTTAGCTTTGAACACCATTTAGCAAAACAAGCCTACAACTTTGATTATAATTCCAGGCGTTGGGGTAAGCTGAAGTGGTTATCTGTTGCAACAATCAATCTTTTATTCATCTTAAGCCTATTTGTCCAGGGCTTAATAAGGGATTGTCAGCGTCGAAAGATAAACACATTTCTTTCCCTTACAAAATTAGCTATTGCAGTTCATTATGACGCACTCTATTATTATCAGGCAGAACATTCCCCCATTATAATTTTTGAGATTAGAACAATGAGCGAAGCACTTAAAATTTTGAACAACATCCGTACTCTGCGTGCACAGGCCAGAGAATGCTCGCTGGAAACTTTAGAAGAGATGCTGGAGAAGCTGGAAGTTGTTGTGCACGAACGCCGTGATGAAGAGAGCCACGCTCAGGCTGAAATCGAAGAGCGCACCCGTAAACTGCAGCAATATCGTGAAATGCTGATTGCCGACGGCATCGATCCTAATGAACTGCTTGCTACGCAGAACGCTGCAAAAAGCGTGGGTAAAGCCAAGCGCGCTGCCCGTCCTGCCAAGTATAAATATGTGGATGAAAATGGCGAAACGAAAACCTGGACCGGCCAGGGTCGTACGCCAGCCGTAATCAAAAAAGCTATCGAAGAACAGGGTAAAAAACTCGAAGATTTCATGCTGTAAATTTCTTCAGCGGATGAATTTTCATCCGGGCTACATAAAAAAAGGAAGCCGAAGCTTCCTTTTTTTATTACCGTTATACCTGATAGAAAGTGCGATACCAGTTAACAAATCGACTTACGCCTTCCTCTACACCAGTCTGTGGCTTAAATCCAATCGCCTTATAAAGCGCCGTGGTATCCGCGCTGGTCTCCAGCACGTCGCCTGGCTGCATAGGCAGCATGTTTTTCTCGGCGGTCATGCCTAACGCTTTCTCCAGCGCCTCGATATAAGCCATTAACGTCACCGGGCTGCTGTTGCCGATATTATAGACGCGATACGGCGCCGAACTGGTCGCCGGGCTGCCGCTTTCTACTGTCCAGCTGGCGTCTGGCTGAGGAATAACGTCCTGCAGACGTACGATGGCCTCGGCAATATCGTCGATATAGGTGAAGTCGCGGCGCATCTGGCCATTGTTATATACGTCAATCTTTTCACCCGCAATCATGGCGCGGGTAAACTTAAACAAGGCCATATCAGGGCGTCCCCACGGGCCGTAGACGGTGAAAAACCGCAGGCCAGTAGTTGGGATGCCATAAAGATGAGAATAGGTATGAGACATCAGCTCATTGGCTTTTTTAGTCGCCGCATACAGGGAAACCGGATGGTCTACCGTATCGTCGGTTGAGAACGGCATTTTGCGGTTCAGGCCATATACGGAGCTGGAAGAAGCATAAAGCAGATGACCGACTTTATTATGGCGGCATCCTTCCAGAATATTTAAATGTCCGATGAGATTGGCATCGGCATAGGCCAGCGGGTTTTCCAGCGAATAACGAACGCCTGCCTGTGCGGCCAGGTGAATAACGCGGTCAAAACCTTCGGCGGCAAAAAGCGCGGCCATCCCTTCCCTGTCGGCAAGGTCAAGCTCAATAAAAGTGAAGTTTGAAAAAGGTTTGAGTAAATCCAGGCGGGCGAGTTTGAGTTTTACATCATAATAGTCATTCAGGTTGTCGAGACCGACAACCTGGTGACCGGCGCCTGACAGGCGTTGTGCGACATGAAAACCGATAAAGCCTGCTGCGCCGGTAACCAGATATTTCATACTTCCCTCGTTAATTATGCAATTTGGATAGAAGCTCCGCGGCCGATTGCATAATAAACGAAACCGCGTTTGCTGACTCTTTCTGGATCATACAGGTTACGACCATCAAAAATCACGGGTTCTTTCAGCGCATTTTTAATGACATCAAAATCCGGCGCGCGGAAGTTTTGCCATTCGGTGCAGATAACCAGGCCATCTGCGCCCTGCAATGCCGCTTCTTTGGTGCCCATCAGCTTAAGATCGCTGCGGTGACCATAGATGCGCTGCGCTTCGTCCATCGCTTCCGGATCGAAAGCCTGAACGGAAGCCCCGGCCTGCCACAGTGCTTCCATCAGCACGCGGCTTGACGCTTCACGCATATCGTCGGTGTTTGGCTTAAAGGAGAGTCCCCACAGCGCAAAGGTTTTGCCCTGAAGGTTGTCGCCAAAGTGACGCTTGATAAAGTCCGGCAGCTTGTGCTTCTGCGAGTCGTTAACGTCTTCCACAGCCTGCAGCAGACGCGGCTTATAGCCAATCTGCTCGGCGGTGCGGATCAGCGCCTGCACGTCTTTCGGGAAGCAGGAGCCGCCGTAGCCGCAGCCAGGGTAAATAAAGGAGTAGCCGATACGGGAATCGGAACCAATACCCTGACGCACTTTCTCGACGTCCGCACCCAGGCGTTCAGCCAGGTTGGAGATCTCGTTCATAAAGCTGATTTTTGTTGCCAGCATGCAGTTAGCTGCATACTTGGTCAGCTCGGCGCTGCGGATATCCATCAGGATCATACGATCGTGATTGCGGTTGAATGGCTCATACAGCTCGCGCAGCAGGTCTACTACCGCTTCGTTGTCGGTACCTACCACAATACGCTCAGGACGCATACAGTCGTTGACCGCCGCACCTTCCTTCAGGAATTCCGGGTTAGATACCACATCGAAAGCGATCTCTTTGCCACGCGCCTTCAGCGTTTCTTCCATCACGCCGCGCACGCGGTCAGCCGTTCCTACCGGTACGGTTGACTTGTCGATAACCACTTTATGATCGTTCATATGTTGGGCAATCGTACGCGCTACCGCGGTGACATATTTCAGATCCGCAGAGCCATCCTCATCCGGAGGCGTGCCCACAGCGATAAACTGCATAATGCCGTGGTTAACACCCTCTTCCGCATTGGTGGAGAACTTAAGGCGACCTGCCTCATAGTTCTGCATCACCAGCGGCGTCAGGCCTGGTTCAAAAATTGGAATGATCCCTTTCTTCAGATTCTCGACTTTGTTTGCGTCGACATCGATACAAAGAACGTCATGTCCGACTTCGGCCAAAACCGCAGCCTGAACCAGACCCACATAGCCGATACCAAATACGGTGACTTTCATTGAATTGTCCCGGTTAAAAAATTAATCTTATTTCTCGTTGCCAACGGTGCTTTCAAGCCATGCTTTGAAATCTGCACCCAGCGTATTATGACGCACGCCGTATTCGACGAATGCCTGCATGTAGCCCAGTTTGTTACCGCAGTCGTGGCTGATGCCTTTCAGGTGGTAAGCTTCAACGGTTTCTTTGTCCATCAGCATAGCGATAGAGTCAGTCAGCTGGATTTCATCACCTGCGCCTGGAGGCGTTTTCGCCAGCAGAGGCCAGATATCCGCAGACAGCACGTAACGACCCACAACCGCCAGGTTAGATGGCGCTTTATCTGCTTTAGGCTTCTCTACCACACCGACCATCGGCGCGCTTTCGCCCGCTTTCAGCTCTGCGCCCTGGCAGTCAACCACGCCGTATGCGGTCACGTCTTCTACAGGCTCTACCATGATCTGGCTGTGGCCGGTTCCATCGAAGCGACGCATCATGTCGGCCAGGTTGTCCTGAGCCAGGTTAGATTCGTACTCGTCGATGATAACGTCAGGCAGGATAACCGCTACCGGCTCGTTACCGACAACCGGATAAGCGCACATTACCGCGTGGCCCAGGCCTTTCGCCAGACCCTGACGTACCTGCATGATGGTCACGTGAGGCGGGCAGATAGACTGGATTTCTTCCAGCAGCTGACGCTTAACGCGTTTTTCCAGCATCGCTTCCAGCTCAAAGCTGGTATCAAAATGGTTTTCGATAGAGTTTTTAGATGAGTGCGTTACCAGCACGATCTCGGTGATACCAGCAGCGATACACTCGTTAACGACATACTGAATTAACGGCTTATCAACCAGCGGCAGCATCTCTTTAGGAATTGCTTTGGTGGCAGGTAACATACGGGTTCCCAGACCAGCAACAGGGATAACCGCTTTTTTTACTTTGGACTTATAGGCAGACATCTAAGTACCTCTCTTTAGGCCGTTCAAGTTATTACTTGATATGTCGAGTTAAAAAACGAAGTGAGTATATCAGCTGAACCCGGATGGATTTATCCTGGTTCATTCATTTCCACGCAATTTAAGACTATTACCTAAGTGTAAAGCTTATCGCTGGTCCTGTCCCTGGCACGCAGCGATAAAAAGGAAAGGGACGTTTAATCAGTGGACAACATCAAGCGCAGCCTGCCGCCGGCGCCCCACACCTGACACTGCCAGGCATCGCAGCGCTGGCTGATTTGATTAAGATGCGTACTGCCCAGCGTGCCAAGCGGAACGCCATTACTCAGCTGTATTTGATGAGAATGAATATTCAGAGTGGCGTTTAAACCAGCAGAAACCAGGATAAGGTTTTTTAATCCCTGGTGATAATAGCCGACCAGCAATGGAAATTGCCCCTGAAGGTTGGCCTGGCGTAAAAGTAAATTAACCTGTTTCAGCAAACTATTTAGCTCGGGCAGACGTTGCGCCTGACCAGAAAGCTGATCCTGAAGCAGGCCGTTAAATAATGCCCTTAATAATAACGCGGCCAACACGCCGTTATCGCCCGCGCGCGTAACGTCCAGACAATAAAAAGCCAGGTCTTTATCAGAAAGTGCCGCGACGTCGAGCACCAGGCCCGGCTGTTCCGCCATCGTCAGCTGACGATAGTTAATGCGGCAGTTAGCGATTTCCTGCTGTACCGGCGGCTGCAGCTGCTTTAACAACTTTGCCGCCGCCTGGGGATCGCGCACCAGGGCGTCCCAGTCCTGAAAGAGCTGCTCGTCCTCTTCGACTTTGGAAGTGAACATAGAGGGATAGAGGCATTCGTAAACCGCCTCGCGCAGCCTTTCCAGATCTTTTAACGGCTTCAGCAGCACATCCTGCACGCCAAGGCGCAGTACGTGTGCGATATCAGACATGTTTTCAGTGGCGGAAATCACCAGGATCGGCACGGGGTTGCCCCGGGTGCGCAGATGTTCAACCAGCTTGATACCGTTCATGCGCGGCATAGCCAGGTCGCATATCATCAGGTCAAAGACCTGGTGCTGCATACTTTCCAGAGCCTGAACGCCATCATCGGCAAGCGAGGTAGTGGCGCCCAGCGCGCTCAGAAAATTATCCAGCAGAGAACGGAAAACCACTTCGTCTTCAACTATCAGGATCTGTTTTCCGCTTAATGGCTTCTCCATTGTCCCCCCTTGTGCGCCAGATAAGTCAATAGTGGCTCAAAAACCACAATTGCGCCTCTCAGATTTGCCCGAAGTCTGTTCATTTCTCTTCCGGCATTGCGTACTGACGGACCAGCGGAAGCAATTCATCCATCTTTTTCTCTACGGCAAGCCTGCCTGCCTCAATGGCCTCTTCCGCCCGATGAAAATCCAGGGTGGAAATCTGCGGGCAGAAAGGCTGTATCAGCACATCCGGCGGATCGCCGGCCATCCGGTTGCGCTTGACTCTGTTTTCGAGCACCTGAATCGAGGTAGTCATAATTTCCATCGCTCCCGGCGTTTGATTAACTTTTTTCTGGGCTATCTCGCTCAGTTTTTGTCGCAGCTTGCCGCGCCAGCCATCGGCAGCAGCGGGCAGCTTCACGGTTTGTGGCGTAACGGAGAGTAAGTTTTGCTGCATCAGATGCGCGTCGTGCTGTAAATCGACGGCGATAACGATATCGGCGCCCAGCGCACGGGTTAAAGAAATGGGCACGGGATTGACGACGGCACCGTCCACCAGCCAGTAGCCGTTCCAGGCGACCGGCGAAAGCAGACCCGGCATACTGCATGAGGCGCGAATGGCCTGATGAAGATCCCCTTCCGTCAGCCAGAGTTCGCGTCCGGTACTGAGATTGGTGGTGACGGCGCCAAACGGCAGGCTGCAAGCCTCAATATGCGTATGCGGCAGCAGGCGACGTACATGGCTGAACACGCGCTCGCCGCGCAGCAGGCCGCCACGCTGCCAGGAGAAGTCCATCAGGCGCAGCACTTCCCAATAGCTGAAACCCTGCACCCAACCGGCGAGAAGAGGAAGACGTTGACTGGCATAAGCGGCGCCGACAAGCGCTCCCACGGAGCAACCTGCCACCACATCAATCCTGATGCCGGCTCGTTCCAGCGCCTCAATCACGCCGATATGAGCCCACCCTTTGGCTGCACCCGATCCCAGTGCCAGCCCAATCTTAACCTGTCTCATTCCACCTCTGGTGTTTGCTTAACGAACCAATGGCGCCACTCACACAGCTCGGTTACCATGACGCCCAAAACTCACTCTGCTTTTTATTATCCTCTGGAGACAACGTGTCTGAATCCTGCCCATGCTGTAGCGGATTGGAGTATAGCTTATGTTGCCAGCCCTGGCTCAATGGTGACGGCATTCCCCCTACGCCGCAAGCATTGATGCGCTCGCGCTATACCGCTTACGCCAAAGGCGATGCCGATTACCTGATTGCCACCTGGCATCCTGACTGCGATGCCGCGCGCTTCCGCGAGAGCCTGGAAGAGAGCTTTGCCGTGACCAGATGGCTTAGTTTACATATAGTTGAGGCACAAGCACCAGGGGATAATGCAGAAGGCTACGTCACCTTCTTCGCCCGTTTCTCTGAAAATCAGCGCAACAGCTTTATTCATGAGCGTTCGCGCTTTCTTCGTCTGGCGCAACGCTGGTATTATGTTGACGGAACCTTCCCCGAAACAGGGCGAAACGACCGATGCCCGTGCGGCTCCGGAAAAAAATTTAAAAAATGTTGTGGCCAGTAATGGTCCCCCGCATTCCCTCAGAATTGCTTTGACAGGATTACCATCGCAATGCAAGCGCAAACACTACAACGAAAAGTTTTACGAACCATTTGCCCTGATGCCAAAGGCCTGATCGCCAAAATTACCAGCATTTGTTACCAGCACGAGCTGAACATCGTGCAGAACAATGAGTTTGTTGATCATCGCACCGGCCGCTTTTTTATGCGCACCGAGCTGGAAGGCGTTTTTAACGATGCCACACTGCTGGCCGAGCTGGACAACGCCCTGCCTGCCGGATCGTTCAGAGAGCTGAACGCTGCGGGCCGTCGCCGCGTGGTGATCCTGGTGACGAAAGAAGCGCATTGCCTGGGCGATCTGTTAATGAAGAGCACCTATGGCGGTCTGGATGTTGAAATCGCGGCGGTTATCGGCAACCACGAAACGCTGCGGACGCTGGTCGAACGCTTTGATATTCCGTTTATTCTGGTGAGCCATGAAGGCCTGACGCGGGAAGATCACGACAATAACATGGCGGCGGAGATTGACCGTTTCCAGCCTGATTATGTGGTGCTGGCCAAGTATATGCGCGTGCTGACGCCTGCTTTTGTGCAGCGCTATCCTAATCAGATTATCAATATCCACCACTCGTTCCTGCCTGCCTTTATCGGCGCGCGGCCTTATCACCAGGCCTACGAGCGTGGTGTGAAGATTATCGGGGCTACCGCGCACTACGTTAATGACAATCTGGACGAAGGCCCGATTATCATGCAGGACGTCATCCATGTGGATCACACCTACACGGCGGAAGATATGATGCGTGCGGGACGTGACGTAGAGAAAAATGTGCTGAGCCGCGCGCTTTATCAAGTGCTGGCGCAGCGCGTATTTGTCTACGGCAATCGCACTATCATTCTGTAAAGGTTAAAGACTGCTGTTTTGTCGGACAAAGCAGCAGTCAGAATAAAAAAGCGGCAAACGCGTTATAATCGCTGAATCCGGGCTTTACAGCGGGCCAGCATTTGATATGATGCGCCCCGCTTCAGCAAGCAGGAAGCAAGGCCAGTGGTGGGGTTCCCGAGCGGCCAAAGGGAGCAGACTGTAAATCTGCCGTCATCGACTTCGAAGGTTCGAATCCTTCCCCCACCACCATTTCCAACTTATGTTGGTTCGGCGTTTAAGCACGCTCTGTCATATTCCCCGCGGGGAAGGATGAGAAGCTTCGACCTCGAAGGTTTGACCCGAAGGGCACGGAACGCAGTGACGTGAATCCTTCCTGCACAGCAGCACAAGTTAGTTTGCACCATTTCCAACTTATGTTGGTTCGGCGTTTAAAGCCAACAAGTAGTACGCTTCCCCGGGTGGGGTTCCCGAGCGGCCAAAGGGAGCAGACTGTAAATCTGCCGTCATCGACTTCGAAGGTTCGAATCCTTCCCCCACCACCATTTCAGACCTCTTTGAATCCCAATGTTTAAGCACATTCTTCCAGATCCCCCACGGGGAAGGATGAGAAGCTTCGACCTCGAAGGTTTGACCCGAAGGGCACGGAACGCAGTGACGTGAATCCTTCCCGCACGATGCCATCCTCAGCACCACCATTTCAGACCTCTTTGAATCCCAATGTTTAAGCACATTCTTCCAGATCCCCCACGGGGAAGGATGAGAAGCTTCGGCCTCGAAGGTTTGACCCGCAGGGCACGGAACGCAGTGACGTGAATCCTTCCCGCACGATGCCAACCTCAGCACCACCATTTCAGACCTCTTTGAATCCCAATGTTTAAGCACAATCTTCCAGATCCCCCACGGGGAAGGATGAGAAGCTTCGGCCTAATCCTGTAAAGATGTATCAATAAAGTCACGGCGCGCGTTTTTTAAATGCCTTTGGCAAGCGGGATTGATGAAGAATGCCGACCACGGTCACCCCTTCAGGGTTCGGCACGAAAAAGATATAGTGTCTCTCATAAGGCCAGCTACGCACTCCCGGCCAGGTATTATCACTGGCGTCTTCGCCAATGCCGGGATTATCCGCAAGCCTTTGTATAGCAAGACGCATCCCTGTCAAATACGCCTTTGCAGTTTCACGGTTCCAGGTCTCCATTGAATAAGCTTTAATCTCTTCCACGTCCTGCTTTGCATCATCCGTAAGCGTATACTTTCCCATTACAAATCCTTCATGAGCTCATCAAATACGGCTTCGCCATCCTGAACCTGGCCGGCTTCCATCTGCGCAATCGAATGGGCCAACCTTGTGCGTAAGGCTTCCAGTTTCAGCTGTTCGATGACCTCATAATCTGCGGCAGAAACAACAACAACGGCAGGACGACCGTTACGGGTTATGCTGACTGGCTCGCGCTGTGCTTTGGTCATCAAATCACCAAACTGCGTTTTAGCCTGATTGGCGGTAAAACTTAACATAGACGTTCCTCATGGGATAAATGGTGCGGATCGAACGATTCGAGTGAAGATAGAATAACCGAAAACACGACGCCACTCTTTTTTTTGACAAACTCGCCTCTGCTCTGAAGATAAGCCTGTCTGTCGATAGAGTAAAAGCGCGTTAATGACAGCCCGCGCCCGATTCTGCTACCATCCGCACATCTTTTTTCCCGCCACCGGGTGCAGTTATGAAATTCGTCTCTTTTAATATCAATGGGCTGCGCGCCCGCCCTCATCAGCTTGCCGCCCTCGTCGAGCAGCACCAGCCGGACGTCATCGGGCTACAGGAAACCAAAGTCCACGATGACATGTTTCCGCTCGAAGAAGTCGCCAGCCTGGGCTACAACGTGTTTTACCACGGACAGAAAGGCCACTACGGCGTCGCGCTGCTGACTAAAAGCGAGCCGGTAGCGGTACGTCGCGGTTTTCCCGGTGACGATGAGGATGCGCAGCGCCGCCTGATTATGGCGGATATCGCCAGCCCAATCGGCAATATTACCGTGATCAACGGCTACTTCCCTCAGGGCGAGAGCCGCGATCATGCGACAAAATTCCCGGCAAAAGAGAAGTTTTACCGCGATCTGCAAAGCTATCTGGAGCAGGAGCACCAGCCCGGTAATCCTGTACTGATTATGGGCGATATGAATATCAGCACGACCGATCTGGATATCGGTATCGGCGAAGAGAGCCGCAAGCGCTGGCTGCGCACCGGCAAATGTTCCTTCCTGCCGGAAGAGCGGGAATGGATGGATCGCCTGCTGAACTGGGGCCTGGTCGACACCTGGCGCGCGCAGAATTCTGACATCAACGATCGCTTCTCGTGGTTCGATTACCGTTCTAAGGGCTTCGATGACAACCGGGGCCTGCGTATCGATCTGCTGCTGGCAAGCCAGCCGCTGGCCGAGCGCTGCGTAGCAACCGGCATTGATTACGATATCCGCAGCATGGAAAAGCCTTCCGACCACGCGCCCGTCTGGGCCGAATTCCGCTTCTGATGGCGGCTGAACGGCTTGACGTAGTGGCCGCGCTGATTGTACGTCAGGGGAAAATTTTGCTGGCGCAGCGCGGCCCGCATGGCGATCAGGCCGGCCTGTGGGAGTTTCCGGGCGGCAAAGTGGAGGCAGGCGAAAGCCAGCCTCAGGCGCTGCAAAGGGAACTGAAAGAGGAGCTGGGCATTGAGGCCGCTATCGGTGGCTATATCGCCAGCGAAAGCCGGGAAGTCAGCGGGCGGCAGATCCATCTGCACGCCTGGCTGGTAGAAGCCTTTACCGGTGAACCCGGGCTTAACTGTCATCAGGCGCTCGCCTGGTGTTTGCCGCAGGAAGCAATGCGTTACGAGCTGGCGCCAGCGGATATTCCCTTGCTGGCCGCCTGGCTCGCACAGATTACTTAATGGTCTGCCAAATCAGATTATTGGTGCCGTAAGATTTTTCATCGCGGCTGCACTGCAACAGCACCCCTTCCATCTTCACTACCGAACCTTCCGTATAGCTGCGATTTTGATAGGTACAGCAGCGCAGGCACGGCGGCTGATTGTTCTGCCCCTGCGTCCACGCTTCCGGCGGCATATCCACCATCACATCGGCATTGCCGCCGCCGCCCTGCGGTGGTTCCTGCTCATAATCGCCGTGGCCGGTGCTGAGATGCATGCCGCCTGCCGCATACAGCGGAGCACAAAACAGCAGCGCGACCGTGACTAAAATGCTTTTCATCGCTTAATTCCCCTTCGCTTTCGCCGCCTTACGCTGCGGCTTTTTACGGTTACCCGCCGGTGATGGAAGGCCACGGAACGCGTGCGCAGCGGGCTGCTGTCGCGCCTGATCGATCAGAGTATAGAGCGTCCCCACCAGCGGCTGCATAAAGTCCTGGTAGCGACACTGCTTCTCACTGATTTTGGTCAGCGTGGATTCCCACTGGGCGGTCATATCCGGACGCGCCGCCATTTCCGGCAGCGAGTGGATCAGCGCGCGCCCGGCGGGAGTCGCATTGATGTAACGCCCTTTCTTAATCAGGAAAGCGCGTTTAAACAGCAGTTCGATAATCCCGGCGCGCGTCGCCTCTGTTCCTAAACCATCGGTCGCACGCAGCACTTTCTTTAGATCTTTGTCCTGAACAAATCGCGCGATGCCGGTCATGGCCGATAACAGCGTGGCATCGGTAAAGGCACGAGGCGGCTGAGTCTGCTTGCTGACCACCTCTCCGCTTTCGCACAATAGCTCATCGCCTTTCGCCACTACGGGCAGCGGCGTGCCGTCGTTTTCCTCGTCCCGCTCTTTGCTGCCCAGCAGCGCGCGCCAGCCCGCTTCGGCAAGAAAGCGCGCTTTGGCGATAAATTTCCCGCCCGCGATGTCCAGCTCGATCACGCATTTACGGTAAATGGCATCGGGACAGAACTGCATCAGATACTGCGTGGCGATCAGGCGATAGATATTCGCTTCGTTTTCCGTCAGCCTGACCTGCCCGCTGCGCGCCGTAGGAATAATAGCGTGGTGCGCATCCACCTTCTTATCATCCCAGCAGCGGTTGCGGCGATCGCTGTCAAAATCGGCTGGCGGCGTGAGTTCTGGCTGATGCGCATTGATGGCGTTGAGCACCGCATGCCTGCCGGCAAAATGCTCATCGGGCAGATAGCGGCTGTCCGAACGCGGATAGGTGATGAGCTTATGCGTTTCATAAAGCTTCTGACAGGTATCCAGCACCGTTTGCGCGCTCAGGCCAAAGCGCCTGGCCGCTTCTATCTGTAAAGAAGAAAGCGAGAAAGGCAGCGGCGCGGTGTCGTTCTCGCGCTTGTCGTTATAGCTGGTCACGTGCGCTGGCTGGCCGCCGATACGCGCGACTACGTGCTCGGCGAGCTGGCGATTAAGCAGCCGTCCCTCTTCATCCTGATGCGGCTCGCAGGCTTCGCTCGGCTGCCAGGTAGCGACAAAGCGCTCATCCTTCGGCGTGACGATATGCGCCTTTACCTCGAAGAAATCTTTCGGCACGAAATTCTCGATCTCTTCATCGCGCCGTACCACCAGCCCAAGCACCGGCGTCTGCACGCGCCCGACCGACAGCACGCCATCGTAACCGGCATTACGGCCCAGCAGCGTATAGGCGCGGGTCATATTGATGCCGTAAAGCCAGTCCGCCCGCGCCCGCGCCAGCGCCGATACGCACAGAGGGATAAATTCGCGGTTCTCCCGCAGACGATCTATCGCCCTTGAAACGGCCTGTGGGTTCAGATCGTTGATCAGGCAGCGCTGTACCCGCTCGCGCTTCTGCGGCGGCAGCGCCAGATAGTCCAGTACTTCGTCCACCAGCAGCTGCCCTTCTCTGTCCGGGTCGCCCGCGTGTACCACGTCGCTGGCTTTCTCCAACAGCGTTTTAATGACGTTAAGCTGCTTTGCTACGGAAGGACGCGGCTGGAGGCGCCATTTTTCCGGCACGATAGGCAGGTCGGCCAGCGACCAGCGCGCATAGCGGCTATCGTAGCTGTCGGGCTGCGCCTGCTCCAGCAGGTGACCGACGCACCAGGTCACTACATCATCGCTGCCGCAGGCGATATAGCCGTCGCCCCGACGATGCGGCTTGGGTAGAACGTCCGCAATCGCGCGAGCGAGGCTGGGTTTTTCGGCAATAAACAAACGCATCCGGCGATGGCTTCCTTCAGGGGATAACAGTGGGTAGATGGTAGCGTTTTCAACAGACGGTGATAAGCGTTTCACCGTCCGTTCGCTTATTATCCCGGCAAAATGACGGTCAGGCGACTATTCTGCCTTTTTTGAAGGTGACAATCTGTCAGAAATAGCTGACAAAAGGCGTTGTATCGGGCGGAACAAGCGTGGTGGAGGATTTCAACTGCGGCGTGCCTAAATAAAGAAAGCCGACGATGGCGTCCTGCTCGCGGCAGTTAAACGCCTCGCGCACGGCCTGATGCTCGGTCCAGGCGCCGCTGCGCCAGATGCCGTTAAAACCTTGCGCCACGGCCGCCATCTGCATCGCCATCACCGCGCAGCCGGCGGACACCACCTGTTCCCAACGCGGCACCTTATGGTGCTCTTCACAATGGGCCACCACGGTGATAATCATCGGCGCGCGAAACGGCGACTGCTTAGCCTTCTCAATCGCTTTCGGCTCCATATTGTCGTCACGCGCGGCTTTTTCCAGCAGCTGGCTGAAGCGGTCGCGTCCTTCGTTCTCTACAACAATAAAACGCCACGGTTGCAGCGTGCCGTGATCGGGCGCGCGCATCCCGGCGCGGATGATATTTTCCAGCGCTTCTCCGGCGGGCGCAGGTTCGCTTAAACGTGAGGCGGAACGACGGTTGACTACCAGATCCAGTGCGTCCATAACTTACTCCTGATAAGAATGCTGAGCAGCTGAAGCTAGCACAGGATGATGATTTGTTACAGCATTCCGCTTTTTCCTGCTGA
Source organism: Erwinia sp. STN24 (assembly GCF_041320675.1). Taxonomy (NCBI): domain Bacteria; kingdom Pseudomonadati; phylum Pseudomonadota; class Gammaproteobacteria; order Enterobacterales; family Erwiniaceae; genus Erwinia; species Erwinia sp. STN24. The sequence goes on from NZ_JBGGPM010000001.1 coordinate 1,110,694, forward strand.
CAAGTTTGCCCCTGCTCTTTAGGATGTCACCATCCCGACCCGGCACGGGCTGGTTTCCGTCGATTTTCCGGGTTTATTATCGCGATTATGGAGAGACTATGCGCACTTTGTGGCGAGCGATCGCTGGCGTTTTTAAATGGGCCTGGCGCCTGCTGAATTTTATTCGGGAATTTATTCTTAATCTTTTCCTGGTGCTGCTGATTTTGATCTGCGCCGTGGTCTATTTTCAGTTCACCAAATCTTCCGCGCCTGTGGAAACGCAGAAAGGCGCGCTGGTGGTCGACCTTGCCGGTGTGATTGTCGACAAGCCTTCGGTCAGCAATAAGCTCAGCAAGATTGGCCGCCAGCTGCTTGGCACCAGCAGCGATCGGCTGAAAGAGAATTCGCTGTTTGACGTCGTGGACGCGATTCGCCAGGCGAAAAGCGATGCCAATATTACCGGCATGGTGCTCGATCTGCGCGATTTCGCCGGGGCCGATCAGCCCTCGCTGAGCTATATGGGCAAAGCGCTGCGCGAATTCCGCGACAGCGGCAAACAGATTTACGCCACGGGCGACAGCTACAGCCAGGCGCAATACTACCTCGCCAGCTTCGCCAATAAGATCTATCTGTCGCCGCAGGGCACGGTCGATTTACACGGTTTCGCCACCAACGGGCTTTACTACAAAACGCTGCTGGACAAGCTGAAGGTCAGCTCGCATGTTTTCCGCGTCGGCACCTATAAGTCGGCGGTAGAGCCTTTCCTGCGCGATGATATGTCGCCTGCCGCGCGTGATGCGGACAGCCGCTGGATTGGCGAGCTGTGGCAAAACTATCTTAATACTGTCGCTGCCAATCGCCAGGTAACGCCGCAGCAGCTGTTCCCGGGCGCACAGGGCGTGCTTGATGGCCTGCAGAAAGTAGGCGGCGATACCGCGCGCTATGCAAAAGATAACAAACTGGTGGATGAACTGGCTTCTCGTTCAGTCGTGGATGCGCAGCTGGGCAAAGTTTTCGGCTGGGACAAGCAGGCGCAGGACTTTAACGGCACCAGCATCTACGATTACCCGCTGAAGGACAAACCGGTGGCCAACGGCAATATTGCCGTCATCATGGCTAACGGCGCGATCATGGACGGCGAGGAAACGCCGGGCAACGTCGGCGGCGATACCACCGCGCTGGCTATTCGCAAGGCGCGCCTGGATGACAAGGTCAAGGCGATTATTCTGCGCGTCAACAGCCCTGGCGGCAGCGTCAGCGCGTCTGAAACCATTCGTGAGGAGCTGGCGGCGGCCAAAGCGGCAGGCAAGCCGGTGGTGGTGTCGATGGGCGGTATGGCGGCTTCCGGCGGCTACTGGATCTCTACGCCGGCGAATTACATTATTGCCAGCCCGAGCACGCTGACCGGCTCTATCGGTATCTTCGGGGTGATCAATACGGTTGAAAACTCGCTGGATGCGATTGGCGTCCATACCGACGGCGTGGCGACTTCGCCGCTGGCGGACGTGACGACGACCAAAGCACTGCCGTCGGAAGTGCAGCAGCTGATGCAGCTGAGCATTGAAAACGGCTATAAAAACTTCCTGGGTCTGGTAGCCAGCTCGCGGGGCAAAACGCCGGAGCAGATCGATCAAATCGCTCAGGGCCACGTCTGGACAGGCAGCGACGCCAAAAGCAATGGCCTGGTCGACGCGTTGGGCGACTTCGACGACGCGGTGGCGAAGGCGGCGGAGCTGGCGCATCTCAAGCAATACCAGCTGAACTGGTATCAGGATGAGCCTGGCTTTATGGATCTGCTGTTCAGCCAGATGGACGCATCCGCACGTGCGGCGCTGCCCGAGGCGCTGCAAGCGTATCTGCCTGCGCCAATGTATGACGTAATGGCCGCGATGAAAAATCAGCCGGGCCTGCTCGACAACCTGAACGACCCGCAGAATCGCTATGCATTCTGCCTGACCTGTAGCCAGGTCAAATAAGCCGAAAGCAGCCCGCTGGTCGGGCTGCTTTTCCCGGTTTTTCCCCTTATACTGCCCTCTTTTTCAAGCCTGAGTAATCACATGCAAAAAAAATCCATCTATGTAGCCTATACCGGCGGCACCATCGGGATGCAGCGTTCCGAGCATGGCTATGTGCCCGTTTCTGGTCATCTGCAAAATCAGCTGGCGAAGATGCCGGAATTCCATCGTGCCGAAATGCCGGATTTTACTATTCACGAGTACCAGCCGCTGATCGACTCTTCCGATATGACGCCGCAGGACTGGCAAACGATTGCGGATGATATTCAGGCTAATTATGACAACTACGACGGTTTCGTGATCCTGCACGGCACCGATACCATGGCGTTTACCGCCTCCGCGCTCTCTTTTATGCTGGAAAACCTAGCCAAGCCGGTAATTGTGACAGGGTCACAGATCCCGCTGGCGGAACTGCGTTCCGACGGTCAGCAAAACCTGCTTAATTCGCTGTTTGTCGCGGCTAACTATCCTATTAATGAAGTCGCCCTTTTCTTCAATAATCAGCTTTATCGCGGTAACCGCACTACTAAAGCCCATGCCGACGGCTTTAACGCTTTTGCCTCGCCTAACCTGGCGCCCCTGCTGGAAGCGGGTATCCATATTCGTCGTCTAAACACGCCTCCGGCTCCTGGCGGCCAGGGACCGCTCATTGTGCGCTCGATTACGCCTCAGCCTGTCGGCGTTGTCACGATCTATCCGGGAATTTCTGCTGACGTGGTGAGCAACTTCCTGCGCCAGCCGGTAAAAGCGCTGATCCTGCGCTCCTATGGGGTTGGCAATGCGCCGCAGAATCCGGCTTTCCTGAAAGAGCTGCAAGAAGCTTCCGATCGCGGCATTGTCGTGGTGAACCTGACGCAATGTATGTCCGGCAAGGTAAACATGGGCGGCTATGCGACGGGGAACGCGCTGGCGCTGGCGGGCGTGGTAAGCGGCTACGATATGACCGTGGAGGCAACGCTGACCAAGCTGCACTTCCTGCTCAGCCAGAACCTTTCCAGCGATGAAGTTCGCCAGCAAATGCAGGTGAATTTGCGCGGTGAGCTGACTCCTGACGAAAAGTGAGATAAGCATGAACCAGGCCCTGATCCTGATCGATCTGCAAAATGATTTTTGCCCCGGCGGCGCGCTGGCCGTGAAGGACGGCGACAGCACACTCGCCGTCGCTAACCAATATGCGGCAGAATTTCATCGGCTTCAGCGGCCGGTGGTGGCAACGCTGGACTGGCATCCGGCTAACCACGGCAGCTTTGCGTCAGTGTCGGGGCAATCGGTGGGCACGCTGGGCGAACTGGACGGCCTACCGCAAATAGGGTGGCCGGATCATTGCGTGCAGCATAGCGCAGGCGCAGAGCTGCACCCTGAGCTGGATCGGCGCTATCTGACCACACAGATTTATAAAGGCGAGCAGCCGCTTATCGACAGCTATAGCGCATTTTTCGATAACGGCCACCGCAACAAAACAAGGCTGGATAGCTGGCTGAAAAGTCGGGGCGTCACCAGCCTGACGATGATGGGCCTGGCGACGGACTACTGTGTAAAATACAGCGTGCTGGACGCGCTGGCGCTCGGTTATCAGGTTCAGGTCGTCGCCGCAGGCTGTCGGGGCGTAAACCTGTCACCGCAGGACAGTGAAATCGCGCTGGCAGAAATGGCGGCTAAAGGCGCAGTCATTATTTAAACCGCGCCGCAGACGCTGCCTCGTTCGGCGTCGCATCCATGCAGCTTTTAGTTACCAGGCTAAGAGGGCCTGCTCGCCCGGTTATCAATACGTAGCCGAGCTTTATCACGATATCAAACGATGTTAGTGCAGCCTGATAGGCGTGATGTCGTCATCGATGCCAAATTCCTCTTTCAGCTGTTTCTTGCTTTTGGTCACCATCTCGCCGCCCTTGCCCACGCTCATATGCTGCGGCTCGTCGTTGTGACGCGCCTGCCATAGCATCACCAGCTGCAGGCTATTCTCTTTCTGCTCCGGTGTCAGGGCCACGCCGTCGGCCCATTTACCGGTTTCTACCGCCGTAGCCAGGCGCTGATAAACCTCGGGCGTCATGGCAGCAATGATCTCATCCAGCTCCATAACGTCTATCCTTTAATCTGAGTGCCATCTTCATCGGTGAAACTTAATGAAGCGGAGTTGACGCAGTAGCGCTCGCCTGTCGGCTGAGGGCCGTCGGGAAAAACGTGCCCCAGATGGGCATCGCAGGTACCGCAACGGATCTCGATTCGCTGCATCCCGTGCGAGTCATCTTCCAGATAGCGGATGGCGTCATCGCTGTAGGGCTGATAAAAACTCGGCCAGCCGCAGCCGGAATCATACTTGGTGCCGGACAGAAACAGCGGCGAGTTGCAAACGAGGCAGTGATAAATCCCTTCGTGCTTGTTATGCAGCAGCTTGCCGGAGTACGGCGGCTCTGTCCCGCGCTGCTGAGTGACGTAGCGCTGCATTTCGTTTAGATCGGTTTCAGGTTTCAGTGGGCGTTCGGCCATATCAGGTATCTCTGGCAAAGTGGTCTGAAGATTTCTACATTCTAACAAATGCATAACAACGTCAGGGGATTTTTCATGCTCAGGCGGAGTCTGAAAGTAAGCAGGCAATGAAATTGTGACCTGGATCACCCTTTAAAATCCCGACCCCTTTATATTCGGGCCGAATGCCCCAAACTAAAGGTAAGACGCTCGTCGCGGAAGGCGTTTTCAGGCGATTATTCCTGCTCCAGGGTTTGATTTGTCGCAACTATTGAAGCGATTCCGCTTGACGCCTGATAAGGTTTTTGTAATTTTACAGCCAACCTTTTATTCACTAACAACAGCTGGTGGAATATATGACTATCAAAGTAGGTATCAACGGTTTTGGCCGCATCGGTCGCATCGTTTTCCGTGCTGCTCAGCAGCGTTCTGACGTAGAAATCGTTGCAATCAACGATCTGCTGGACGCCGAGTACATGGCTTACATGCTGAAGTATGACTCTACTCACGGTCGTTTCGACGGCACCGTAGAAGTTAAAGATGGCCATCTGGTTGTTAACGGCAAAACCATCCGTGTTACCGCTGAAAGAGATCCAGCTAACCTGAAGTGGGACGAAGTCGGTGTTGACGTGGTTGCCGAAGCAACAGGTATCTTCCTGACCGACGAAACCGCTCGTAAACACATCCAGGCTGGCGCGAAGAAAGTTGTTCTGACCGGTCCTTCCAAAGATGACACCCCAATGTTCGTTATGGGTGTTAACCACAAGGCGTATGCTGGCCAGGAAATCGTGTCTAACGCATCCTGCACCACCAACTGCCTGGCACCGCTGGCAAAAGTTATCAACGACAAGTTCGGCATCGTTGAAGCGCTGATGACCACCGTTCACGCTACCACCGCTACCCAGAAAACCGTTGACGGCCCGTCTCACAAAGACTGGCGCGGCGGCCGTGGCGCATCTCAGAACATCATCCCATCTTCTACCGGCGCAGCTAAAGCGGTAGGTAAAGTGATCCCTGAGCTGAACGGCAAACTGACCGGTATGGCTTTCCGCGTACCTACTCCTAACGTTTCCGTGGTTGACCTGACCGCGCGTCTGGCTAAGCCTGCTTCTTACAAAGAAATTTGTGAAGCTATCAAGGCAGCGGCTGAAGGCGAGCTGAAAGGCATCCTGGGCTATACCGAAGACGAAGTGGTTTCTACCGATTTCAACGGCGAAACCCTGACTTCCGTATTCGATGCTAAAGCCGGTATCGCACTGAGCGACACCTTTGTTAAGCTGGTTTCCTGGTACGATAACGAAACCGGTTACTCTAACAAGGTTCTGGATCTGATCGCACATATCGCAAAATAATCGCGATTAGCTGATTCTGAGGGCGACTGCGGTCGCCCTTTTTTTTCGCTGAATAACAGGAGCTCCGATGAACGAAAAACTTTTTTCGCTGCCCGTAGCCGACCAAATCACGCCCTATATTTCACTGCGCTTAATGGGCGAGCTGCCCGTAGTAGTTATCGCGCATCCGAAGGTGCGCGCGGCGGTGACGCTGCAGGGCGCGCAGCTGGTTGCCTGGCAGCCCAGCGGCGAGAAACCGGTTATCTGGCTGAGTGAGAAAACGGCGTGGACGTCCGGCAAAGCCATTCGCGGCGGCGTGCCCGTCTGCTGGCCATGGTTTGGCCCGGCCGGCGAACCGGCGCACGGCTTTGCCCGCTCGCTGCCCTGGACGCTGTCGGCGCACGACGAGAACGAAGAAAGCGTGATGCTGACGCTGACGCTGGAAAGCAGCGAGCAGACGAAAAAATTCTGGCCGCACGATTTTATGCTGTTTGCCCGTTTCCGCTTCAGCGATCGCTGTGAAATTGAGCTGGAAGCGCACGGCGACTTTGAGGCCACCGGTGCCCTGCACACTTACTTTGCCGTTGAGGATATCGCGGGCGTAGAGGTGAGTGGCCTGGGTCAGCCTTATATCGATAAGGTAAAAGAGAATGCTGAAGGCCGTGCCGAAAACGGCAGGCAAACCTATCCTGACCGCGTCGATCGCATATTTACCCAGCCGGAAGATTGCAGCACTATCCACGATACGGCGGGTAACAGGCTCATAGAGGTTTATCATCACTATCATAGTGACGTTGTCACCTGGAATCCCGGCCCGGCGCTTTCGTGCAGCATGAGCGATATGGCAAACGAAGGCTATAAAAGCATGGTATGCGTGGAAACGGCTCACGTGACGCAGCCCATGGTCAGCGCGGGCGAGTCTCCGGCCCGGCTGGCAACCACGATTAAAGTGCGTAAACGCGCTTAGTGAAGACGGCGGGCCCAATGCCCGCCTGCGGTTCTACACCACGTCCAGCGGCATTTTGCGATTGGGCGGCGGGAAAGCTTCGTTGATTAACGCCAGCTCCTCATTGCTTAACACAACTTCCAGCGCGGCGGCGTTTTCAGCCACGTGCTGCAGCGAACTGGCTTTAGGGATCGCCATCACGCCTTCTTTGCGAATAACCCAGGCCAGCAGCAGCTGCGCCGTCGTAATGCCCTTTTGTTGTGCAATATTGTTCAGAACAGGATGGGTCAGCAAATCGTGCCGCAGTCGGCCAGCCTGCGCCAAAGGGCAATAGGCCATTACCGGGATCGCATGCTGCTGGCAGTCCGGCAATAAATCATACTCAATGCCGCGCGAAGCCAGATGGTAAAGCACCTGATTAGCCGCGCAGGCGTTGCCCCCCTTTTCGGCCAGCAGTTCTTTTAAGTCGCTACTGTCAAAATTTGACACGCCCCAGCGTCGAATTTTGCCTGCCTGCTGTAGCTTTTCCATCGCCGTGATGGTTTCTTCCAGCGGAACAGTGCCGCGCCAGTGGAGAAGATAAAGATCGAGATAGTCAGTTTGCAGACGACGTAAGCTGCGTTCGCAGGCTTCTACGGCATCCACTACGCCCGCGTTCCACGGATAAACTTTTGAAACCAGCCAGGCGCTGTCGCGACGGCCGCGCAGCGCTTCGCCTACCACCTCTTCCGCGCCGCCGTCCGCATACATTTCAGCGGTATCAATCAGCTTCAGCCCGTGCTCAAGGCCGGCCTGCAATGCCGCGACTTCCTGGCCTCGCTTGCTGCTTTCCTCGCCCATATACCAGGTTCCCTGGCCGATAGCCGGTACGCTCTGGTCGGAGAAAGTTACGGTTTTGGTCATCATGCCCTCCTGCACTGTTTCAGATCGCCATCATGATGCAAAAGGGCGCTGAGCGCCCTTTTATGATGCAGCCTTAATTAAAAGGTGTAGCTGATGCCGGTCCAGACGCTGACCTGAGAATCTTTGTCCACCATCGGGCTGTCTTTGACCTCGTCGCTCAGGCGCGTATAGCGACCGGCAACCGTGGCGTTCCAGCTCTGATTAATCGACCAGGCAGCCGTCAGCTCCAGGTAAGGGTTCCAGCTGTCGTCGGCCTCGTAGCTGCGCAATCCGCTACGGCGCGATTCATTCTTAGAAACGCCATAATAGTAATCGTTCTGGTTTTCGCTGCTGTAGAGCGCGCCGATGCCCGGCGTCAGGCTGAAATCGCCGAAGTGGAAGCTGTAGAGATAAGTCAGATCCCAGATATAGCCGTCGCTGTTATCCAGCATATCGCCAGCCAGCACCGTCCTGATCGTACCCCAGTCAGCCGTATGGCGATAAGCCAGGCCGCCCATCAGCGTCATATGACGCTTATCCAGCGCTTTCAGCTGTTTATTGTCGGTATCATCGGGATCGAAGTTCTGCGGCGAGCCCAACACCGTCAGCGACAGCTGATCCTGTGAATCTTTCCAGAGGTAGTAGCCCGCCGTCAGGCTGCGCACATAAAAGCTGTCGCCTTCATAGTTAATGACCGGTACCGGGTAATAACGATCGTCACCACCTTTGTAAGGGCTTTGGCTGTAAATCACCGAGGCGCCAAGCGTTAACGGATTAGCATGAGCTACGCCAGCGGTAAAACAAACGGGTAAAAGCACGGCAAGCGCGCTAAGTTTGAAATAGTTCACAATTAATTCATTCCATAAATATAACAATCAGCAGAGTGAGTTTATCAGTGTTACATCATTTGTTTAAAATTTTAAAGATTCTGCCGCACGCAGAATCAACTTTAACGCTGCCAGCGCCTGAAGATACCAGGCGTGCTTATTTACAAAATCCCGCCAGCCCGCATCAGGCAAGGGGCAGCGCTAAGATCAATTCTGACTTTGTTATTGAAATTGCATCAGAAATGCGAGGAGGTTCAGGAAATTTCCTGAATGCCAACTAAGCTTTAATCAAAGACGCTAAGTTTGAAGAGCAGAGTAACCATCTTTGTTGTGTATCCCGATTAGAAGTCAGGTTGGCATAAGGGTTGCTGTACTCATTATAAGTTCCTTCAGGGGCTTTCCCTCATTAGGCTCCTGGTACCTGTGCTAAAAACGAAAGGACGGGCATCGCTATGAATATATTCGATCACTATCGTCAGCGTTATGAAGCTGCCAAGGACGAAGAGTTCACACTGCAGGAATTTCTTACCGTTTGCCGGCAAGATCGTAGTGCATACGCCAACGCGGCAGAAAGGCTATTAATGGCTATTGGTGAGCCAATAATGGTCGATACTGCTCAGGAGCCACGCCTTTCCCGACTGTTTTCCAATCGCGTCATTGCACGCTATCCCGCCTTTGAGGAGTTTTACGGCATGGAGGAAGCGATTGAGCAAATCGTTTCTTATCTGAAGCATGCCGCGCAGGGGCTGGAAGAGAAGAAACAGATCCTCTATCTGCTGGGCCCGGTGGGCGGCGGTAAATCTTCGCTTGCCGAGCGTCTGAAATCTTTGATGCAGCGCGTACCCATTTACGTGCTCAGCGCCGACGGCGAACGTAGCCCGGTCAACGATCATCCGCTGTGCCTGTTTAACCCGCAGGAAGACGCCAATATCCTTGAAAAAGAGTACGGCGTGCCGCGGCGTTACCTCGGCACCATTATGTCGCCCTGGGCGGCCAAACGGCTGCATGAGTTTGGCGGCGATATCTCCCGCTTTAAAGTTGTAAAAGTCTGGCCGTCGATTCTGGAACAGCTCGCTATTGCCAAAACCGAACCGGGCGATGAAAACAACCAGGATATTTCCGCGCTGGTAGGTAAAGTAGATATCCGCAAACTGGAGAACCACGCACAGAACGATCCGGACGCCTATGGTTACTCTGGCGCGCTGTGCCGAGCTAACCAGGGGATTATGGAATTCGTAGAGATGTTTAAAGCGCCAATCAAGGTGCTGCATCCTTTACTGACGGCGACCCAGGAAGGTAACTATAACGGTACCGAAGGGATTTCCGCCCTGCCTTTCAACGGCATCATTCTGGCGCACTCCAACGAATCAGAATGGGTGACCTTCCGTAATAACAAAAACAACGAGGCGTTTCTTGACCGTGTTTATATCGTCAAGGTGCCTTACTGCCTGCGCGTGTCGGAAGAGATCAAGATCTACGACAAGCTGCTTGACCACAGTGAGCTGACGCACGCGCCATGCGCGCCCGGCACGCTGGAAACGCTGGCGCGCTTCTCCATTCTTTCTCGCCTGAAAGAGCCGGAAAACTCCAGCACCTACTCGAAAATGCGCGTCTATGACGGCGAAAGCCTGAAAGATACCGATCCAAAAGCTAAATCCTACCAGGAATACCGTGATTACGCCGGGGTCGATGAAGGGATGAACGGTTTATCCACCCGCTTCGCCTTTAAAATCCTGTCCCGCGTGTTTAACTTCGATCATACCGAAGTTGCCGCCAACCCGGTGCATCTGTTCTACGTGCTGGAGCAGCAGATTGAACGCGAACAGTTCCCGCAGGATTTAGCCGAAAAATACCTTGAGCACCTGAAAGGCTATCTGATCCCGAAATATGCCGAGTTTATTGGCAAAGAGATCCAGACCGCCTACCTGGAATCTTATTCAGAGTACGGTCAGAATATCTTTGACCGCTACGTAACCTATGCCGATTTCTGGATCCAGGATCAGGAATACCGCGACCCGGATACCGGCCAGCTGTTCGACCGTGAATCGCTGAATGCGGAGCTGGAAAAAATCGAGAAGCCTGCCGGGATCAGCAATCCGAAAGACTTCCGTAACGAAATCGTCAACTTTGTGCTGCGTGCCCGTGCCCACAACAGCGGGCGTAATCCAAACTGGACCAGCTATGAAAAACTGCGCACGGTAATCGAGAAGAAAATGTTCTCGAATACCGAGGAACTGCTGCCGGTTATTTCGTTCAATGCCAAAACGTCCACGGATGAACAGAAAAAACATGATGATTTCGTCGACCGTATGATGGAAAAAGGCTATACCCGCAAGCAGGTTCGTCTGCTGTGCGAATGGTATCTGCGCGTGAGAAAATCATCCTAAACCCGACTTCATAAATGCATTCCCGTGGGTCAGCAAACCTGGCCCAACGGCAACGTTGTTTGGGGGAATTATGGCCTATTTTATCGATCGGCGTCTTAACGGTAAAAACAAAAGCGCGGTGAACCGTCAGCGCTTTTTACGCCGCTATAAGTCGCAAATCAAACAGTCGATCTCCGAGGCCATTAATAAGCGTTCGGTAACCGACATTGAGAGCGGCGAGTCAGTTTCTATCCCCGTTGATGATATCAACGAACCGGTATTTCATCAGGGCCGTGGCGGCCAGCGCCATCGCGTGCATCCCGGCAATGACCATTTTGTGCAAAACGATCGTGTTGAACGCCCTCAGGGAGGCGGCGGCGGCGGTAGCGGACAGGGCAATGCCAGTAAGGATGGCGAGGGCAAAGATGAATTCGTCTTTAATATCTCTAAAGATGAGTATCTGGATCTGTTATTTGAAGATCTGGCCCTGCCGAACCTGAAAAAGAATCAGCATCGTCAGCTGAACGAGTACAAGGTGCATCGCGCCGGCTTCACCTCTAACGGCGTGCCGGCAAATATCAGCGTGGTGCGTTCGCTTCAGAACTCGCTGGCGCGGCGTACGGCCATGACCGCCGGGAAGCGGCGAATGCTGGGCGAGCTGGAGGCCGCGCTGGAAGCCGTGCAGAAAGCCGAACCGGCCCAGCTGCTGGAAGAAGAACGCCTGCGCCAGGAGATTGCCGACCTGCGCGCCCGTATTAAACGCGTGCCCTTTATCGATACCTTTGACCTGCGCTATAAAAACTTTGAGAAGCGTCCCGAACCGTCCAGCCAGGCCGTGATGTTCTGCCTGATGGACGTTTCCGGCTCCATGGATCAGGCCACCAAAGATATGGCTAAACGCTTTTATATTCTGCTCTATCTGTTCCTGAGCAGAACCTATAAAAACGTTGAGGTGGTCTATATTCGCCACCATACGCAGGCGAAAGAAGTGGACGAGCAGGAGTTCTTCTACTCGCAGGAAACGGGGGGCACTATTGTTTCCAGCGCCCTGAAGCTGATGGATGAAGTGGTGAAAGAGCGTTACGATCCGGCGCAGTGGAATATTTATGCTGCTCAGGCTTCCGATGGCGATAACTGGGCGGACGATTCACCGCTCTGTCATGAAATCCTGGCTAAGCATATTTTGCCGGTAGTGCGTTATTACAGCTACATCGAAATTACCCGCCGCGCCCATCAGACGCTGTGGCGCGAGTACGAGCATTTACAGGCGATGTTCGACAACTTTGCTATCCAACATATTCGTGAGCCGGAAGATATTTATCCGGTATTCCGTGAGCTTTTCCACAAGCAGGCGGAAAACGCCTGAAAGTAGTGATAAATCAGTCAGCATTTCGGGCTGGCTGATTTTCTTACCCGCTTAGCAACATTCAGCGCTGCCTGAAGCCGCCTTTCAACCCCGGGCTATTTACAGCTTTGGCAAAATGACGTGCCGGGCCGGGCAACGTACTTATGCCTGGGTCAGGCAGCAGCCTTCTGAAAAAACCTTGCTCCTGAAGAGTGCATTGCGTTTCGCTTTCGATGCTTAAGCGTTTATACCCTTCCCTTAGCCTTCGCTGCCGTCAGGCCAGGCTTACGCTAAAAACGACGTCCGATGCAACGCTTACCGCTGCTGATTATGCAGTAAATACCTCTTCTTTCTCCCGTTTCGCTCCCATCCTTCCCGCCAGTCCCTCTCAAGCTAACGACATTAATCGTATTCTGATGTCAAAAGCACAGGCTATTTGTTACTATTATTCCCGCGATCGTTCCAGAATTTCTAAATTATCATACACTTGTTAGCTGCAGCAGCAGAAAACACGCCAAAACAGCCGTGGCGAAACAAAATTGCCCCTATTCCCATATTCAGGGTATGCTTACGCCTCGCCATCGACGCAGTTTTTTTATCAGATACAGGAGATTGCCCCATTGGAAGCCAGTGCTATCTATAGTCTGTTTATCATCGGTTCAGTGCTGGTGGCGGCAAGCATCTTGCTCAGTTCCTTCTCTTCAAAGCTCGGCATCCCTATTCTGGTTATTTTCCTCGCGCTGGGCATGTTGGCCGGCGTGGACGGCATTGGCGGCATCGCTTTTGATAATTATCCTGCCGCTTACCTTATCAGTAACCTGGCGCTGGCGGTGATCCTGCTGGATGGCGGAATGCGCACCCAGGCCAGCTCGTTCAAAGTCGCGCTGGGCCCGGCGCTCTCGCTGTCGACCATCGGCGTGCTGATTACGGCCGGGCTGACCGGCATGGCGGCCGCCTGGCTGTTTAACCTGAGCATGATTGAGGGCTTCCTGGTCGGGGCGATTATCGGTTCGACCGACGCGGCGGCCGTATTTTCGCTGCTCGGCGGTAAAGGGCTGAATGAACGCGTCAGCGCCACGCTGGAAATGGAATCCGGCAGCAACGATCCTATGGCGGTGTTCCTGACCATTACGCTGATCGAAATGCTGGAACAGGGTCAGACCGGCCTGAGCTGGATGTTTATCGTGCATCTTATTCAGCAGTTTGGTTTGGGTATCGTGTTGGGCCTGGGCGGCGGCTGGGGGCTGTTGCAGCTGATTAATCGCGTCTCGCTGCCCAGCGGGCTTTATCCGCTGCTGGCCGTCAGCGGCGGCATTCTGGTGTTTGCGCTGACCACCGTGCTGGAAGGCAGCGGCATTCTGGCGGTCTATCTTTGCGGCTTCTGGCTGGGCAATAACCCAATCCGCAACCGGCACGGCATTCTGCAAACCTTTGACGGCATGGCCTGGCTGAGCCAGATCGGTATGTTCCTGGTGCTGGGGCTGCTGGTGAATCCTACCGATCTCTGGAATATCGCCTTACCGGCCATGCTGCTGTCGCTGTGGCTGATCCTGTTTGCCCGTCCGCTCTCCGTTTTTGTCGGCCTGCTGCCGTTTCGTGGGTTTACCACGCGTGAGCGCTTCTTTATCAGCTGGGTTGGTCTGCGCGGTGCGGTGCCTATTATCCTGGCGGTTTTCCCGATGATGGCCGGACTGCCGCATGCCTCGCTGTTCTTTAACATCGCATTCTTTGTGGTGCTGGTTTCGCTGATGGTACAGGGAACCTCTCTCGGCTATGCTGCCCGCAAAGCCAGGGTGATCGTGCCGCCTACCGCCTCGCCTGTTTCCCGCGTGGGCCTGGATATCCACCCTGAGAATCCCTGGGAGCAGTTTGTCTACCAGCTGGGCGCTGATAAATGGTGTATCGGCGCCGCGCTACGCGAGCTGAAAATGCCGCGCGAGACGCGTATCGCCGCGCTTTTCCGCGATAATCTGCTGCTGCATCCAACCGGCAATACCCGTCTGCGCGAAGGCGACGTGCTGTGCGTGATTGGCCGCGAAAAGGATCTGCCGGAACTGGGCAAACTGTTCAGCCAGTCGCCGCCCGTTTCGCTCGATCAGCGCTTCTTTGGCGACTTTATTCTTCAGGCCGATGCTCGCCTGCATGACGTTTCAGAAATTTACGGCATCGAGCTGGATGAAGAGATGAATATGCAGCAGACGCTCGGGCATCTGGTCGCCAGCATGATCGGCGGCGCGCCGGTGGTCGGCGATCAGGTGGAATGGAAAAACATGATTTGGACCGTGGCGGAAAAGCAGGATAACGAAATAGTGAAAATCGGCGTGCGGATGGCGGAAGAGCGAGAATAATCCTGGGGCCGACTGGCAAATAACGACTACGCTTAAAGTTCGTGTCTAATCCGGAAGGGAGAAAATCATGGGTCATGTCGTAAAGATTGGTCGCTATGAAATTATCGACGCAGAGCTGGATGCGCAAAATGTCGATACGGTCATTATTCCCTGCAAGACCAACCCGGCGCTGAGCTATCAGCTCGACGGGTGGGATAATGAGACCAGCGTGCCCGCCTGGATTGATGGCGAACCTGTCGATCTGGCTATCGGTCACTACGATACCGAGCAGGATCAGTGGGTACTGAAAAAGCCAGCCTGAATCTGAACCAAAGCCGCTTATCTTGCCGCCGCGTTATTTCGCGGCGGTGAGCTATAATAATGTCTTATATTTGTTATACGCCTGTCATAAATTATCTTTTGCAATTTAATTTCCCGCTTCGTTTACTTTCCATTTCCTTTCAAAAAGCATTTTTCCCATTTTAGGAATTACCCGTATTAACTAACTCTCTGCTCTCCTGCATACTCTGTCACTGCTTCATGATGAAACAACGCCGACGTGTTTCATTTATTTAATCTCCTGAAACATACGGCCGTTAACTATTTAATACGCTGAAATTAAAACACTTAATTTCAGTATGATAACCCCTGAACGCGTGCTTGATCCTCGTCAGGTCAGCAATCCCTTATGAAAAGAGAGCAGGCATTATGGCAAGTACTCTGGTACTGAATGACCGTCGCCGCGCATTTAGCGGCACCCGGAAAAACATTATCGCCAAGCTGGCATTAAGTCTTAGCGACTTAATCTCCATTAACCTGGCGCTGTTTTTATCCACGGCAACCGTACGAGGTATTTGGGGGAACCTGGATATATTTCTTCCCCCGCAGGAAGTGCAAATACGCTTTACCGCCCAGTTTGTGATGTCCGTGGTCTGTACGGCCTGGTTCTGGATGCGGCTTCGTCACTATACCTACCGCAAGCCTTTCTGGTTTGAGCTGAAAGAGATCATTAAAACCCTGGTGATTTTCTCCCTGCTCGACCTGGCGCTGATTGCGTTTTCAAAATGGGATTTCTCCCGTCTGCTGTGGAGCTTCACCTGGATCTATGCGCTGGTCCTGGTGCCGCTGCTGCGCTCCAGCGTCAAGCACGCCATTCTGAAAGCGGGACAGTGGCAGAAGCAAACTATCATCATCGGCTCCGGTAAAAACGCCCGCGAAGCCTATGCGGCGCTGCAAAGCGAAGAGATCCTGGGCTATGAGGTAAAAGCTTTTGTCGCCTCTAACGGCCATACCGGCGCGGAAAGCCTGAACGGCGTGCCGGTTATTACCGCGAAGGACATCGTCTGGGACACGGTCGATCTGGAAAACACCCAGTTTATCGTTGCCATGGAGTACGAGCAGCAGGCGATGCGCGATAAGTGGCTCAAGCTGCTGTCGAAAAAGAAATGCCGCAGCGTTTCGGTCGTCCCGACGCTGCGCGGTGTGCCGCTCTACGGCACCGATATGTCTTTTATCTTCAGTCATGAAGTGATGATCCTGCGCGTCAGCAATAACCTGGCCAAACGCTCTTCACGCTTCCTGAAGCGCGTGTTCGACGTGGTGGTCGCCTCGCTGCTGCTGCTGTTCCTGGCCCCGGCTTTCGGCCTGATCTGCTGGCTGGTGGGCCGGGACGGCGGTAACAAAATTTACGGTCACGAACGCGTCGGTCAGGACGGCAAGAAGTTTAAATGCCTGAAGTTCCGCTCAATGGTCACCAACTCGAAAGAGGTGCTGGAAGAGCTGCTGGCAACCAGCGCCGAAGCGCGCGCCGAATGGGATAAAGACTTCAAGCTGAAAAACGATCCGCGCGTAACCAAAATCGGTGCTTTCCTGCGTAAAACCAGCCTGGACGAGCTGCCGCAGCTGTGGAACGTGATCCGTGGCGAGATGAGCCTGGTCGGGCCGCGTCCGGTGATTGAAGCGGAGCTGGAGCGCTACGCGGGCGACGTTGACTATTATCTGATGGCGAAACCGGGGATGACCGGCCTGTGGCAGGTTAGCGGCCGTAACGATATCGACTACGATACCCGCGTCTATTTCGACTCCTGGTATGTGAAAAACTGGGCGCTGTGGACGGATATCGCCA
The DNA here is from genome assembly GCF_041320675.1 of Erwinia sp. STN24. NCBI lineage: Bacteria > Pseudomonadati > Pseudomonadota > Gammaproteobacteria > Enterobacterales > Erwiniaceae > Erwinia > Erwinia sp. STN24. The sequence goes on from NZ_JBGGPM010000001.1 coordinate 1,127,303, forward strand.
TCCTGTTTAAAACGGCTGGCGTGGTGCTGCGTCGCGACGGCGCTTACTGAGTTCCGGGGCGGCTGCTGCGGCACCGCCCCATAAGTTTTCCTTTTCTTTTCTCCCCGTTATCACTACTCTGTGCGGCTTGCTTTTTTTACTGGACGCCGCCGCCTCGATGCAAAAATTCACCTTACTTCTTCTCAGCCTGGTTCTGTTAGCACCGCTTGGCATCGATCTTTATTTGCCTACGCTGCCCGATATCGCGCTTGGGCTGAATACGCCGGTCAGCACCGTGCAAACGACTATTCCTCTGTTTCTGCTGGTGATGGGCCTGGGGCAGATTGTCGCCGGCCCGCTGGTGGATAACCTGGGCAGAAAGCCCGTGGCGCTGGCCGGGCTGCTGCTGTATATCGTTGGCAGCGTGCTGGCCGCCACCGCTTCCGGCTGGCCGCAGTTCCTCTGCGCGCGCGTGGTGCAGGGCTGCGCCGTTTGCTGTACTGCCGTGGTCGCCTTCAGCGGCGTGCGCGACAGGCTTGACGGCGACGATGCCGCCCGCGCCTATGGCTTTCTGAACGGTGCGCTGAATATCGTGCCCGCGCTGGCGCCAATGCTGGGCGGCTTTCTTGCCGAGGCCTTTGGCTGGCGCGCGCCCTTCTGGTTTTTAACCGCCTATGCGGTCGTCATCGGTCTGCTGGTGATTTTCTTTTTACCGGAGACCCGCCCGGCAGGCACGCTGGCCGTAAAAGGCATTCCGCTACGTCAGTACTGGCAGATCCTGCGTCAGCCTCGCTTCCTGGCTTTCGCCTTTGCCAACGCGGGCGCGCTGGGGATGGTATTAACTTACGTCTCGCTGGCGCCGCAGGTGCTGATGACCGAGGGCCAGCTCTCTGCGCTGCAGTTCTCCATCGCCTTTGGCGCCAACGGCTTCTGGATCATGCTGGTCAGCGTGCTGGTGAATAAGATGATCCGCAAGGTGGGTCGCCCGATTTGTCTGGCGACGGGCAGCGTGGCGATGACGCTGGGCGCGGTGATGCTGTTGGGCGGCGTGCTGCTGTTACCGCTGGCATGGCAGCATCACTGGGCGCTCTATATGCTGCCGGTGGCGGTATCCGTCGCCGGGCTGGCTTTTACCGTCGGCCCGGCCACCAGCTACGCGCTGGAGCCCTATCAGAAACAGGCGGGCGTCGCTTCCGCGCTGGCGGGCTTTATCCAGATGGCCGGCGGCGCGTCGGGTGGGCTGTTGGCGATGGCGCTGCCGCTGGCGGAAAAATCCGCGCTGGCGCTGATGATGGTGGTGGGCGCGATACTGACGGGAACGGCCTGGTACTACAGTAAAAAAGTGCGCGGCACGCTGACCGCGCTTTAACCTTAAACGACGTTTACCGGTACGCGAGGCGCGAGCGCGCACATCAGCTCATAGCCTACCGTACCGGCCGCTTTTGCCACCTCGTCGATTTTGATGTTGTTACCCCACAGCTCCACCTGAGTACCGATGCCCGCCTGCTGGCAGGGCGTCAAATCCACCGTGATCATATCCATGGAAACCGCGCCGACAATCTGCGTTCTGACGCCATCAACCCAAACCGGCGTGCCGGTTGGCGCATGGCGCGGATAGCCGTCGGCATAGCCGCAGGCAACGATGCCGATACGCTGCTCGTCGCTGGCGCGGTAGCGTGCGCCATACCCTACGCCATCGCCGCGCCTGAGCGACTGGACGCCGATGATTTCACCGTTCAGCGTCATGGCCGGCCGTAGCCCGCTGCTGGCGACATCCTGCCAGTCGCCGCTTGGCGAAGCGCCATAGAGGATAATGCCCGGACGCACCCAGTCGTAATGGGTGTGGCTGTGCCACAGCGTCGCCGCCGAATTCGCCAGCGAGCGCGGGCAGTTCAGCCCTTCCGCCGCCTGATTGATGCGCGCCATCGGCGCCGTCACGCCTTCATTGCTTTCCGCTTCGGCAAAATGCGCCATCAGCGTGATCTCGCCAACGTTCGGCAGCGTTTTAAGCTTGTGCCACACCTGCTGTACCAGCGCGGGCTGAAAGCCAAGACGGTTCATGCCGCTGTTCATTTTCAGGTAAATATCCAGCGGCGCGGAAAGCTTCGCCTTCGCCAGCGCCTGGATCTGCCAGTTGCTGTGCACGCTGGTGGTCAGCCGGTAGCGATCCAGAATCGGCAGCTCGTCCGCATGGAAAAAACCTTCCAGCAGCAGGATGGGCTTATTCCAGCCGCTTTCGCGCAGCAGAATAGCCTCTTCAAGATTCAGCAGCGCAAAACCGTCGGTCTCTGACAGGCTTTGCCAGACGCGAGCGATACCGTGTCCGTAGGCGTTGGCTTTTACCACCGACCAGACGTGGGAGCGAGGAGCAGCCTGGCGGGCGACGGCCAGGTTATGCCGCAACGCGCTGGTGTCGATAGTTGCGACAATAGGACGAGACATAACTTCTCCTGTTATAAGCGGAAACTAGCGCGCGCCGTGCAGTATTGGGCCTGTAGTGGGCAGAAATCCCGGCAGATAGCGCATAACCGATAAATCGTCAGCGGCAATCGCCGGAGCGCGTCCTGAGATAATATCAGAAAGCAGCTGTCCGGAGCCGCAGGCCATGGTCCAACCGAGCGTTCCGTGACCGGTATTCAGATAAAGATTTTTAAACGGCGTGCGGCCGACAATCGGCGTGCCGTCCGGGGTCATCGGACGCAGCCCGGTCCAGAACGTCGCCTGGGCGAGATCGCCGCCCTGCGGATAGAGATCCCGCACCACCATCTCCAGCGTTTCGCGTCTGGCGGGCAGCAGTTTGGTATTGAAGCCGACGATCTCCGCCATGCCGCCCACGCGGATCCGGTTATCAAAACGCGTAATCGCCACTTTATAGGTTTCGTCCAGCACCGTGGAAACGGGCGCTGCCTCCGGATTGGTAATCGGGATAGTCAGCGAATAGCCTTTCAGCGGATAAACAGGGATAGCGATAATGTCGCGGAGCAGCGAAGTGGAATAAGAGCCGAACGCCACTACGTACGCGTCCGCCGTCACGATCTCAGCGCCGCATTTCACGCCAACAATCTGGTTATGCTCCTGCAGCAGCGCGTCGACGGGCGTATTAAAGCGGAAAGTCACGCCTGCCGCCTTCGCCATCTCCGCCAGCCGACGAGTAAACAGCTGACAGTCGCCGGTTTCGTCGTTAGGCAGGCGCAGACCGCCGGTCAGCAGATGCCTGGTCGTCGCCAGCGCGGGTTCCGCTTCGGCCAGCTGGCTGGCTTCCAGCAGTTCATAGGGCACGCCCGCTTCTTTTAATACCGCAATATCCTTGGTGGCGCTTTCAAACTGCTGCGCGGTGCGGAAAAGCTGCAGCGTTCCACCCTGGCGTCCCTCATAGGCAATACCCGTCTCATGGCGCAGTGCCTTCATGCAGTCGCGGCTGTACTCGGCGATGCGCACCATGCGGCTTTTATTTTCCTGATAGTGGCGCATATCGCAGTTACGCAGCATTTGCCACATCCAGGCCAGCTGGAAACGGCTGCCGTCCGGGCGGATAGCCAGCGGCGCATGACGCTGAAACATCCATTTTATCGCCTTCAGCGGCACGCCGGGCGCCGCCCACGGTGCCGCATAGCCGGGCGAAATTTGTCCCGCGTTGCCCGCGCTGGTTTCCAGCGCCACGTCGGGCTGACGGTCGATAACCGTCACCTCATGCCCGCTTTGGGCCAGATACCAGGCGCTGGCCACGCCCACCACGCCACTTCCCAGAATGACAACTCGCATCGCTACTCCACCGCCGATTTCTTAAAGATGAATACACTGGATACAGGCGGCCGCTGCGGTGAAAAAAGCTGCGGGATGACAGCGGACGCCCTGTAAAAATATTGCCCTTCTTTTTTACCCTGGGCGGGAATAAAAACAAGATGCCGATGATAAATCGGAGTTTAATATTGCAATAGTTGCGACGGCAGCAGCAAATAATCATGAAGGCGCTATTTATTCCTTTCCGCAGCAGAATATGATTACGCCATATTTTCCGCTTATATACAGGATATTATCCTGTCCGGATTATTATTTTTTGCGCTTTGCCTGACGTTAAAATGATTTTCCGGCTTCCGCTCTATTTTCTGCCGAAGATTTCCATTGTATTCCCCTGAGCGATCGGAGAGAGTGAACTATCATTGAGTTACTGGCTTCAATTCCAGGCCTGTTCCGATGGCGGCAGCGTCATGGCAGGTCGTAATGAAAACGGATGTTTGTCGCTACTGATGTAACGTCGAAAACCGGTTTTAAAAAAGGGGTGCGCTATGACGACTATCTTTGATGAGTCCATTACGAACAGCCAACGACTCAGCGACGGTCCCGACTGGACGTTCGATCTACTGGACGTCTACCTTGCAGAAATTGACCGCGTCGCCAAACTCTATCGCCTTGATACCTATCCGCATCAAATCGAAGTCATCACTTCTGAACAGATGATGGACGCTTATTCCAGCGTCGGGATGCCCATCAACTACGCGCACTGGTCATTCGGTAAAAAATTTATCGAAACCGAACAGCGCTATAAGCACGGTCAGCAGGGCCTGGCTTATGAAATCGTCATTAACTCCAATCCGTGTATCGCCTATCTGATGGAGGAAAATACCATCACTATGCAGGCGCTGGTGATGGCGCACGCCTGCTATGGCCATAACTCCTTTTTTAAAAATAACTACCTGTTCCGCAGCTGGACGGATGCCAGCTCTATCGTTGACTACCTGATTTTCGCCCGTAACTATATCAGCGAGTGTGAAGAGCGCTACGGCGTGGAGGAAGTCGAACGGCTGCTGGATTCCTGCCATGCGCTGATGAACTATGGCGTCGATCGCTACAAGCGCCCGCAAAAGATCTCCTTGCAGGAGGAGAAGGCCCGTCAGCGCAGCCGCGAAGAGTATCTGCAAAGCCAGGTGAACATGCTGTGGCGCACGCTGCCGCGTCGCGAAGCGGAGGCGACCCATACCGAAGCAGCACGCTATCCCAACGAGCCGCAGGAAAACCTGCTCTATTTTATGGAAAAAAACGCGCCTCTGCTGGAGTCGTGGCAGCGAGAAATCCTGCGTATCGTGCGTAAAGTCAGCCAGTATTTTTATCCGCAGAAGCAGACGCAGGTGATGAACGAGGGCTGGGCGACCTTCTGGCACTACACCATCCTTAATCATCTGTATGACGAGGGCAAAGTCAGCGAGCGCTTTATGCTGGAGTTTCTGCACAGCCATACCAACGTGGTTTATCAGCCGCCCTATAACAGCCAGTGGTATAACGGTATTAACCCTTACGCGCTGGGCTTCGCCATGTTTCAGGATATCAAGCGCATCTGTCAGGAGCCGACGGAAGAAGATCGTTACTGGTTCCCGGATATTGCCGGTTCAGACTGGCTGGAAACGCTGCACTTCGCGATGCGCGAGTTCAAGGACGAGAGCTTTATCAGCCAGTTCCTGTCGCCCAAAATCATGCGGGATTTCCGCCTGTTTACGGTGATGGATGACGATCGCAATAACTTCCTGGAAATTGCCGCTATCCATGACGAGGCGGGCTATCGGGCGATCCGTCAGCAGCTTTCCGCGCAGTATAATTTAAGCAACCTGGAGCCTAATATTCAGGTTTATGATGTCGATCTGCGCGGCGATCGCTCATTAACGCTGCGCTACGTGCCGCATAGCCGCGCGCCGCTGGATAAGAGCCGCCGCGAAGTGTTGAAGCACGTGCATCGCCTGTGGGGCTTTGATGTCCATCTGGAGCAGCAAAATGACGACGGCAGCACGGAAATCCTCGACCGCTGTCCGCCCCGCCCCACTTCCCTGTAATAACCTGAAAAGCCGGTGCTGAAGACCGGCTTTTTTACGGCTTATCCAGAGATTTTACAGGAATACTAACGACGTATGCCGGATTCAGCGGGCATGGTGTTTTGCATGCCGTGCCAGATTTCACCGCTGCGATGGCCGTAATCGCGCACCGTTTCCACAATCTTGTCCAGCTGCTGGGCCTGACAAATCGTCAGCAGCTGCTGATAGAATTCACGCGCCACGCGACGCGCTTCCGGATTTGAAAAATAGTGACGGCCTACGCGGGTGTACAGCCCTTTCAGCCCGTTAAGGATCAGGCCGTAGATAGGATTACCGGAGGCAAAAGCCAGCCCGCGAAAGATATTGTAATCCAGCTCGGTATAGGCTTCCGCCTTGTCTTCTACCTGCTGCGCGGTGACCAGAACCGCCTCAGCTTTATCCGGATGAATACGGATAGCGCGGCGAATAAATACGGAGGAAATATCGGTGCGAACCGAAAGCAGGCTGTCGATAAGCTGCGGCACGCTGTCATGATCGAGACGCGCCAGCGTTTCAAGGATGCTTAAGCCCGAGGTTTCCCAGAAATTATTTACCCGGGTCGGCTTGCCGTGTTGAATGGTCAGCCAGCCGTCGCGCGCCAGGCGCTGCAGCACCTCACGCAGCGTGGTGCGGGTCACGCCGATCAGCTCTGACAGCTCGCGCTCAGCAGGCAGAATTGACCCCGGCGGGAAGCGGCTGTTCCAGATACTTTCGATAATATATTCTTCAGCGAAGCCCGCAGGGCTCTGGGCCTTAATAACCATAGCGTATTGTTTCCGTTGCGTTCAGGGCTGCAAAAATTCGGCTCATCATACCAGATGGCTTAGCCGTCACCTAGACTGACGAAAGCGTAAAACGCTGCCGAAATCGCATTTCTCCTGAAATTAAGCCCTTGATTTACGTTATTAAGCCGTGGCCGCTTTCAGCGCGCCGTCGAAGCGATACATTTTTTTACACAGCGGCTAAGCCGCGCCGTATTTAGCAGCGTAAATTTACCGCATAGTGGCTGGCACGGCAGCCCTTTTGGTTTACACTGCCGGTTCAACGCTTATTACAGGGATTGATTATGTTGCACTATTTTAATAGCCGTTCTCGTGGTCGCGGCGCCTGGTTGCTGATGGCGCTGACGGCTTTTGCTCTGGAGATGGTTGCGCTCTATTTCCAGCACGTGATGCTGCTAAAGCCCTGCGTGATGTGTATTTACGAACGCTGCGCCCTGTTCGGTATTCTTGGCGCTGCGCTGGTGGGCGCTATTGCCCCCAAAACGCCGTTGCGCTGGGTGGCGATCCTGATTTGGATCTATAGCGCCGTGGAAGGCGTGCGTCTGGCATGGGAGCATACGATGATCCAGCTGCATCCGAATCCTTTTACCACCTGTGATTTCGCCGCCCGCTTCCCGCAGTGGCTGCCTCTTGATAAGTGGCTGCCGTCGGTATTCGTTGCGACGGGCGACTGTGCGGAAAATCAGTGGTCGCTGTTTTCGCTGGGTATGCCGCAGTGGATGACGATTATCTTTGCCGCCTACCTCGTTGTCGCCCTGCTGGTGCTGCTTGCGCAGTTTTTCACGCCGAAAAAACGCGATCTTTTTTCCCGCTAAACGCACTCCTCCTCCCGGTCGTGCCCGTTGTCTGCGGGCGGCCGGGCTTTGCCTTTTCCCGCAGGCCGCGTTGTCAGCCCTTAACAAGGCGGCTACGCTTTAGGCATACTTCGATGCGAAAAGGGAAACTATGAAAAACATTGCGTTAGCCCTCTCCTTTGCTTTTTCCGTTACGCTACTCTCCGGCTGCGCCCACTGGGGCGCCAATGATACGCACAGCCCGCCGCCGGCGCCGCCGAGTGGACAGCAGCCTCCGGGCGCACCGGGCGGCAGCGGCCCTGTCGGTCAGCCTCAGTCCTGAACCCGCCTCCCCTGAAGTCACGCGCTCAGGGGATTTTTTTGTCTTTCTCCCTCCGGCACCTTAAAGCCAGGCCGGGTTCAGAACGTCATTTCACCGTTTACCTCCCCTTTTTTAACCTGCTTAAAACATAAGAAATATTGTTAAGTTAATATCACGCCGCTTATTAAATCGTAACGAGTTAATCGCGTAAATATATGAAATAAATAATAAAAAACACTATTGCCAATTCTTCACCAAAGGAATACAGTGCAGTTACTGTATAAACATACAGTTAAAAACTCACTAACAAAGGATGGAAACATTATGGCTGATACACTGATTTTTAATGAAGTTGCTTCATTCGCCGCGCTGCGTGCTCGCAAACCTGCCGCTGAAGGCGAACGCGTTTTCCTGAGCTCCTGGAATGCCCGCGCTGCCGGCGACCGCTCTGTCACCTTCGGCGAAGGTTGGTTTACCGGTTATCTGGTCGCGGCGGCGGACGACGGCGGCTTTATCGCCAGCAACGGCGGCGCGTACCACTGGCGTCGCGACAGCGATATTGAAGCGTTAACCGTTCATGACTTCGGCGCCGTACCGGGCGGCAAGGTTGACTGCGCGCCTGCCGTTAAGGCGATGTATGAATTTATGACCGGCAGCTTCGCCCGCGGCTTTACCGACGGCCTTTCCAGCAAAGTCGGTATCCGTTTCGGCACGGGCACCTACCTGGTTAAGCCGCTCGACTTGCGCACCTATGGCGACAAAATCCCGGCCAACCATTCGGAACTGCCTTATAACCCAAGCGGCTACTTCGCCGCCGGCGATTTCGTGATGCGCGGCGTGACCACCAGCTTCGGCAAGCAGATCGGCACGCGTATTATCTCTGACAAATCCGCTTCGGCCGTGCTGGCGCTGAACCACCGCTACTTTTCCATCTACGGCATTGAGTGGGAAGGCCAGCAAACGGTGAAGCAGGACGAAAAAACCAATATGCTGATTGGCGCAACGGTGGGCGTGTTTAACGATACCGCCTCCAATAAACAGCCGTTTATCACTAACGAATGCGTGGGCGGCACCTTTGCCAACGTCTCCTACTTTAAAGCCAGCAATACCGGTGAAGCGGCGATTTACTACCTCGACAGTCTTGACAGTAAATTCACCCAGATTTACTGCAGCCGCGTGGCGGGCCCGGTGATTAAGGTAGGCTGGAGCAACCGTCCGTCCGGCGCCTGGGATCACTCCACGGCGATTGAGCTTACGGAATTTAACTTCCAGTACTGCTACGCGCCAGCTATTTGGATCCCTCGTCATGGTCAGGGCCTGATCCGTAACGGCTGGATCGAACACAGCGCCGTTCCGATGGATATCAACAACGGCCAGTGGCTGATTGAAGCGCTGAGCATTGAGTCCTCTACCTACGATGCCGTGTTCTTTAATTCACGCGTTATTATGTCGCAATGGTCAAATCCGACCGGCGTGGAGTACGACCGCACTTCTGCGCCAGGCAGCGCAACCTGGTTCAGCTATCCGAAAAACCCGGACGGCAGCGATATTGTCGCCAGACTCTCCGGGTATGAAATGGGCATGTCGCTGTTTCAAAACAGCGGCACCTATCTGGACCATCCGCTGCGCGCGCAGTGGCTGAGCGGCGTGCTGCGCGGCACCATTGACAGCAGCCAGCGCTGGTTGAATATCGGTACGTTTCGGATGCCGAAAACCGGCAGCCACTGGAAAATTGAGGTGGACTGCCGCAGTACCTACGGCGGCATCGGTGGCGACACCGCCATGCCGATCCAGAACGACCGTGCAGCCGGTACGCTGCATATCCACGTAGCGCGTGGCGCGGGCTCGGTTCCGGCAGTAAGCTACTGGATGGAAGGCACGCCGGGTATTAGCGAAGTGCAGTATATCCCTCAGGATTTTAACGATATCCTGCCGGGCCTGTGGGTCAAGCTGCCTGATACCATTGCCGAATATGGCGTGCACGTTCGCGGCACTGGTGAAATGCGCGAAGATAACGGCAGCTGGGCAAGGTTTACGCCAAGCGGCGTGACGCAGAGCGCAGCGCCGGAAGGCGGCGTGGCGGCGCAGGCGCGGATGTCGATGAACAACGGCCTGGCCGGTTTTGGCGCACAGGATGATGTTGCCGGGATCAGTACTCGCTCCCAGGCCTCGACTACCGTGCCGGTTGAGCAATCTAAACCGCGGCAGTGGATGCGCATTAACATCAACGGAATTGAATACGCGATGCCTTATTACGCCTTTACGCCGCAGATTGACACCCAGCCGGCAGCCACGGTTTCCGTCGCGGCGGGCGGCACGTTAAATCTGACCGTTGCGGCTAAGGATGCCGCAACCTGGCAGTGGCAGAAGTCGACCAACGGCACTACCTGGACGAATATCGCCAATGCGAAAAGCGCCACCTGGAGCAAAGCAGCCGTGACTACCGCCGATGCCGGCCAGTATCGCTGCGTGATCAAGGGACAGGTCGGTGCCGTGGACGCCACCGTGACCACCAACCAGGTAACCACGAACGTCTCAGTGGTCACCGTCACCGCTTAATGCAGTACGGGGTGGCGACGCTTTGCGTCCCGCCCCCAGGCTACAGGCCGCATCGGAAACGATCTGCTCAGAACGTCAGGATGTGCCTGTAGCTGCCTTATGAACGCATTCCTTTATGTACCACCTCCAACACCTTTCCCAGATCCTGCACGTCAACCTGCCCCGACGCCGAAGCGTCGCCAAACATAGCGAAAGTCAGCGCCGAACCGGACAGTTCTCCGCTCATGCGTGACAGCACGCCCGTTTCACCCATCGACATCGTTAACAGCGGGCGCTGCGCATAGTGCTGATGCATATCCAGCGTAGCGTTAAGCAGGGTCAGCACGTCTTCCGGGCCTTTCGGCATCGCCGCCAGCTTCAACACATCCGCGCCGCGCCGCTGCTGCTCGCTCAGGCGGGCGATAATTTCCTGAGCGGAAGGCGTAGCGTGCAGCTCATGGCTGGAGAGAATGATATGTTTACCCTGTTGATGCGCCAGCCCGATCAGCGGATCGGTCAGCGTGCTGTCGCGGTACATTTCAATATCCAGCAGATCGAACTGGCCAGCCGTCAGTAAGGCGTGATACAGCGCGGCATACTTCCGATCGCTGATGGCTTTCTTGCCGCCTTCGGCTTTGGTGCGAAACGTCAGCAGCAATAGCTTGTCGCCAAGACGCGAGAACACCTGCCGCGTTAAAGCCGCCATCGCGTCGGTATCGTCAACGTTGTCCAGCGGATCGAGCCTTAGCTCCAGCATATGAAAATCGCTTCTGTCCGCAATCTTATCAACGAAGGCTAAAACCGCCTTTTCGCTGCTGTCAGTGGTTGGGATAATTACTTTGGGCTGACCTTCGCCAATAGCGATCCCTTTCAGTTTCAGAACGGGTTTATCAAGCTGAGGCGGTGTCGAAGCTTCGGAGGCCGCTGCGGCGGCAGGTGTGGAAGACATAAGCGAAAGGGCGACCAGTGCGCCTCCGCAACCGATAAACTCTCTGCGATGCATAACGCTTTACCTCCCGGTTAAGGGTAAAGATTTTAAGCATAGCAAAGGAAATCAAGCCGGTAGCGCACTGCCCTTGACGGATGCCAGACGCTAATCGATCTTACGACAGTCGTACGAACCGGAAATTTTTATCTGGCTGCGGCTGCTGCGCAATACCTCAACGTCAAGCGTGGCGCTACCCGCCTTATTCAGGTATGTCATCCCGTAATCGCCCTGAAATTTGGTAGCAGCCACGGTCCAGTGCATTTTCACATTGTCGACATCGCCTTTCTGCTGCAGCCAGCTGACCTGCTGCCTGCGGGTTTTTACGCCGTCCACGGTCGCCCAACTGCCGTTCGCCGTCTGCCCGGCCAGACGAAAAGGCCCGCATTTAATATCCGCCAAAGCAAGCTGTGGCAAAGCAAGTGCCACGGCAAGCATGGAAAGAAGGATCGGTTTCATTTTTACCTTGCGAATATAACTATCCATTGTAGAAGTGAGCATCTGGTGTTCCTTATTGAGTAAACTGCGGGCAATACCTGGAGCGGCATCAACATCTACTGAATAATAGCTTACTTAACGTTTAGCGCGGCGCACCCTGAGTTTAATTAGCCGACTTTTCTGCCCTACCTCAGAAATAATGCAAACCTGTCATTACTCCGGAAACAGCGCATTATTCTGGCATCTCTGTTTTGTATGGCTATGCTTTATGCATTCTTACACCGATGAGCCGTCGCCATGCAAAATTTTGATCCGCAGATGATGGTGCTGCTTTATTTTGTGCTGCCCGTCTGGCTTATTGCCGGTTTCGCCGACTATTTATGCCACAGAGCCACAAACATAGAGACTACCGCCGGGCTGAAAGAAACCTTTATTCATCTTCTGATGTTTCTGGAGATGGGCGCCCCGCTTCTCGCTGCGCTTTTCCTGGATATCAATGCGCTGGTGATTGGCTTTATGATCGTGATGTTCTTCTGCCACGAAGCGACAGCATTGTGGGATGTCAGCTATGCCGTAACCACCCGGCGCGTATCGCCCGTAGAGCAGCATATCCACAGTTTTCTGGAGATGGTGCCGTTAATGGCGCTGTTGCTGGTGATTTCGCGACACTGGTCGCAGTTTCTGGCGCTGTTTGGCCTGGGCGCAGAGCCTGCCCGCTTCGATCTTCATCAGCGAGCCGATCCTTTACCTGACGCATATATTGCCTGTGTTCTGGCCGGGATCCTGTTTTTTGAACTTATACCTTATCTGGAAGAATACTGGCGGGGTAAGCAGGCTCAAAAGAAAGTCTATAAAAAGACTAATAACTTCATTTTTTATAAAGTTCAGATAGAGAATTTACCTGTATAAATAAATTTAACCCCGGCATTAAATGCCGGGGCTGGCATATTAAGAGATAAATTTCCGTTCGCTTTTATTCAGACTTGCGTCCGCCGCCGTGGCTATGCTCACCCCCTTTCTTGCCTGCTTCTGATGCTTTTTCACGGTCGTTAGCAAAATTACCTGTGCTATTTTGACCGCCTTTTTTACCTGCCTCAGAGGCTTTTTCACGGTCTTCTGCAAAGTTTCCAGAACCGCCACGATGTTCAGCCATAATCTCCTCCTGAATACAAACTTCATTAGTTAATTGGCAACCGGCTTTTACGCCGGGAATTTCGTGTTGCATAATTAAGAGTAGATAAAAGCTTTGTATTTGCAAAAGTGTTAACCGCTTCGCTTAATAAAAAATTATACAAGCACACCGACGTGTACAAATTTAAATATAGGGCGCGTGATTTTTTCCGTTCAGGGATAATAATTTATCTAATGGAATAAGAATAACCCCAAAGGTGCAAGAAACAAAAAATTACATTTTGATATTTAAGAAAACACCAATGAAACAGACGAATTACCCTACCTCGCTGGTTACCTTGTCGTTCTTTGCGAATATCTGTGGACAGACTGCTCACTAACAAGCTGTTTTCGTTTAACTTTCTTGGGCGAAACTATGCGAACGGCTGATTTGCACTGCAACAACGTATTGCCGTCGTCTGGCTGTATTGGGCACAAATGTGCGGTCAGGCCAGACGGCGAGCTGATTTTGGCAGCTAACAACGTATTGCCGTCTACCATACACCCCAATCAGTCCATGGAAAGGTCAGAAATGGCCTGAAGACAGACCCTGAAGCAGTGAAAAGGCCAAATGACGAAGCGCAACGCTAATGCGTCGTGGGCTTGTTTTAAGCGTGCTAAAAAGCAAGCCGGCTCATCTTACGGAATGGGGATAACAGCCGGGCTTAGAAACAGAGCGGGACAACTGTCCCGCAGTCAGTCTGCGCTCTTATCGTTAGAGTGCGCAGCAGGACAGCTATTGCTGCATGTCAGCAAGCGTTTTTTCCTCGCTCGTCTCCTCGACGACCATGACCAAAGGGCATTTTTTAACCTTACAGGCCTGGGAGTAGGCGAGTTCACAAACCTCACACAGATCGCGTACCTCTGATTCGTATTCATATTCCATAAAATAACGAAACGTAGCGCTGCGCGATGCTGTTCTCCAGAACCTCTGCTGTTCCAATATTTCATCAAGCTGCCTGAAAGTCAGGGCTGAAGGGTTATGGAAACCCACTCTCACACGGTATGTAGTCATACCCTGATTATTTGCAGAGTGACGTAACTTATCCAGGCGGTGCTGATTCTCATTGAGATAGGCAAAACCTAAACTGCGTAGTCAGGTAGCGGCAGCCGGAACTGAAGACATCTGTCAGCCCGTTAGTCTATTTACCGTACCAGCGCGGCTTATTGATGATGTGATCTTCCCAGTCCTGCACTTCGCTTTCGCGCACGGCAATATGGCGAACAGAAATACGTACCGCGTGCATCGCCGCCTTGCTGCCGCTGCGCAACGGATGCCAGACGGGCAGATTCTTACCTTCGGCCAGCACCCGGTAAGCACAGCTCGGCGGCAGCCAGGAAAACGTCGGCAGGTTATCGCGCGTCAGCTTGATACAGTCTTCTTCCAGCTCAAAGCGGCGTTCGTAGTTACGGCACTGGCAGGTTTTAATATTCAGCTGATTGCAGGCGACGTTAGTGAAGTAGATTTCATCCGTATCGGCATCCTGCAGCTTGTTCAGACAGCACTGGCCACAGCCGTCGCACAGGGATTCCCATTCCTCATCGCTCATTTGCTCCAGCGTCTTTTGCTGCCAGAAAGGGGTATCACTCATTTTGCTGTCCTGTTTAGTTAAAAGCCCGCACCTTATAAACAGTTCGGGCCTGAGTTGCAAGTCTTACAGCACGCGCGTCGCCACGCCGCGTCCGCCCAGCGACACTTCCAGCGTATCGCCAGAGGTCATCGGGCCAACGCCTTCAGGCGTGCCGGTCAGGATAATATCGCCCGCGCGCAGCGTGAAGAACTTACTCATATAGGCAATCAGCGGCAGGATTTTATGGATCATATCCGCAGTGGAACCCTGCTGACGCACTTCGCCATTGACGATCAGCTTTAGCTCGATATCCTGCGGATCGGCGCCCAGCTCGCTGGCGGCAATAAAACCGGAAACCGGGCAGGAATTGTCGAAGCCTTTCGCTTTTTCCCACGGCTGTCCCGCTTTTTTACAGCCGGCCTGCACGTCACGCAGCGTTAAATCCAGCGCCACGCCGTAGCCTGCAATAGCTTTCGCCACGTGCTCTTCCGTTGCCTGTTTCAGCGTGGCGCCAATCAACACTGCCAGCTCAACTTCATGATGCACCGCGCCCAGATCTTTCGGGATCGACAGCGGCTGACGAAGATCGCACAGCGCGGTTTCCGGCTTGATAAACAGGACAGGCTCAGCAGGCGTCGCGCTGCCCATCTCTTTAATATGTTTTGCATAGTTGCTGCCTACGCAGACCACTTTGCTCACCGGGTAATCTAATAAAGCGCCCTGCCAGTTATGATGCTGATACATACTGTTCCCCTGCCTGTTTGCGTGAGTGGTCAGTGGACCACATCCTGTTGAGAAATGGCGTCGGCCATCATGCCGATACTGATGGCGAAATAATATGATCGGTTCCAGTGCATAATGACGCGGAAGTTGTCGTAAACCATAAAGGCCCGGCCCGGCGCGTCGTCGGGCAAAATAATCCAGCTGCGCTGCGCATTATCCGGCAGCGGCGCATCATCGCTGAAGCGTACGCCCAGTTTTTGCCAGTCGCCAACCGATTTCGCCTGGTCGGTTTTCAGCCCTGCCTGCGCTTTAGCAAAATCGACCGGCAGGATCACCTCCTGGCCCCAGCGCCCGCCGGGCTTCCAGCCTTCCGTTGCCAGATAGTTGGCCGTAGAAGCAAACACATCCTCCACGTTATTCCAGATATCGATTTGCCCGTCGCCGTCGCCGTCCGCGCCGTAGCGCAGGAAAGAAGAAGGCATAAACTGATTCTGCCCCATCGCGCCAGCCCAGGAGCCCTTCATCTGCGCCGCGCTGATATGCTGCTGCTGAATAATCCGCAGCGCCGCCATCAGCTCTTTAGTGAAGAAGGCTTCGCGGCGTCCTTCAAAAGCCAGCGTAGAGAGCGCAGAGACGATCTCTTCTTTTCCCTGGATTTTGCCGAAGCTGCTTTCCATCGCCCAAAGCGCCACTATATATTCCGGCTGCACGCCATAACGCTGGCTGGCCGTTTGCAGCTGCGGCAAATACTGCTGGAAGTTTTCGCGCGCACGCTGCTTTTTCCATTCCGGCAGCACGCGCGTCAGATAGTCGTCCAGCGTGACTTTCTTTTCTAACTGGTTACGGTCGGCAGAAATAGCGCGGTCGACGAAATGAATATTGCTGAAGGCAGTGTCGATAGTGGCGGCATCTATGCCCTGCTCCCGCGCCTGGCGCTTAAGCTCCTCGACATAGGCGGGAAACTCCGCCGGATCGCGCCCGGTTGCGGCCAGCGTGGTTTTCTGCTGCGCCGGCGCGGCGTTTTTTTTCTCAAGGGCTTTACTGTTCTTGCTGGCACAGCCGGCCAGCAGCAGGGAAAAAATAAGCGTGGTGAAGAGAGGTTGCTTCATAAAAGGCCCTTTTTACGTGCTTCCCGCCGTCAATAATATCCGGCGGGAAGAAAAGCGGTGGGAAAATAGCTTGCAGATGATTCCTAATTAATCTTTTTTACCTTTTTCCAGATGCATCTTAAGCAGACTTTCCATCGGCGGCGGCACCTGTAAATAATAACCTTGCTCCAGCAGCGCCGTTTTCACTTTTGCCTGGTCCGCATTGGCCAGGCGTTTACTGCCGTCCAGCGGCAGGACCATCGCCAGCTGGGGTTTACCAAATCCCTGAAGCAGTTCAGCAGGCACGCGCGAGAAATCGTCTTTTTTTTCAACATAAAGATAAGTCTGGTCACGTTTAGGACTTCTGTAGATCACACAAAACATATTTTTTACTCGAATTAACCTGGTCGGTGGCTTGCCTGAATATAGCAGTAACTATAACATGCTTGCTGAACTTCGGAATATCGTCCGGGCGCGATTAACCGTCACTCTGACGGAGATTTCGCCGGGATTTGAAATAACAGGACTGAGCGGGACAGATGTCACAAACGCCAATCGAGTTAAAGGGCAGCAGTTTTACTCTGTCTGTAGTTCACTTACACCACCACGATGCGGATGTGGTGCGCCAGGCGCTTCAGGATAAAGTCAGCCAGGCTCCCGCTTTCCTGAAAAACGCGCCGGTTGTGCTGAATGTTTCCACCTTAACCAGCGAGGTTAACTGGCGGCAGATGCAGCAGGCTATCGCGTCGACCGGCCTGCATATTGTCGGCGTCAGCGGCTGCAAAGACGAGGCGCTCAAGCGCATGATTGTGCGCGCCGGCCTGCCGCTGCTGTCTGAAGGCAAAGAACAAAAGCCCGCGCCTGAAGCGCCGGAGCCGGCTAAGCCCGTTGAGATCCCGGCGGCCAGAACGCGCGTCATCAACGCGCCCGTTCGCTCTGGCCAGCAAATATACGCGAAAAACAGCGACCTGATCGTCACCAGCAGCGTCAGCGCGGGTGCCGAACTGATAGCCGACGGCAATATCCATATCTATGGCATGATGCGCGGCCGGGCCTTAGCCGGGGCCGGCGGCGATCGCGACTGCCAGATTTTTTGCACGAATTTATCCGCAGAGTTAGTGTCCATTGCCGGTGAGTACTGGATTATGGACCAAATCCCTGCTGAATTTTTTGGAAAAGCGTCACGTCTTTGCTTAAAAGATGGCGCCCTGACTATACAGACACTGAACTGAGCCAGGCTCACGAGCCCTTTCTTTTCTTAAGGAAAATTATTATATGGCACGCATTATTGTTGTTACATCGGGTAAAGGAGGCGTGGGCAAAACCACGTCCAGCGCGGCCATCGCTACCGGTTTAGCCCAGAAAGGTAAAAAAACCGTCGTGATCGATTTCGATATCGGTCTGCGAAATCTCGACCTGATCATGGGCTGTGAGCGCCGGGTAGTCTACGATTTCGTTAACGTCATCCAGGGTGACGCCACGCTTAATCAGGCGCTGATTAAAGATAAGCGTACTGAAAATCTGTTTATCCTGCCTGCTTCACAGACGCGTGACAAAGATGCCCTGACCCGCGAAGGCGTGGAAAAAGTGCTTAACGATTTAGCCACGATGGCGTTTGATTTCATCGTATGCGATTCACCGGCGGGTATTGAAACCGGCGCGCTGATGGCGCTCTATTTCGCTGACGAAGCGATTATCACCACCAACCCGGAAGTCTCCTCTGTCCGCGACTCCGACCGTATTCTCGGCATTCTCTCTTCCAAGTCTCGCCGCGCGGAAAACGGTCAGGATCCGATTAAAGAACATCTGCTGCTCACCCGTTACAATCCGGGGCGCGTTAGCCGCGGCGATATGCTGAGCATGGAAGACGTGCTGGAGATCCTGCGCATTCCGCTGGCGGGCGTGATCCCTGAAGATCAGTCCGTGCTGCGCGCATCTAACCAGGGCGAACCGGTCATTCTGGATATCGATTCCGACGCGGGCAAAGCCTATGCCGATACCGTCGATCGTCTTCTGGGTGAAGAACGTCCCTTCCGCTTCATTGAAGAAGAGAAGAAGGGTTTCCTGAAACGCCTGTTTGGGGGATAAAACATGGCCTTACTTGATTTCTTTTTATCCCGTAAAAAAAGCACAGCCAATATAGCCAAGGAACGGCTGCAGATTATCGTGGCGGAGCGCAGGAGGGGCGACGCCGAGCCTCACTATCTGCCGCAGCTGAAAAGAGACATTCTGGAAGTTATCTGCAAATACGTGAAGATCGATCCGGAAATGCTGAGCGTTAAACTGGATCAGAAAGATGACGATATCTCCATTCTGGAGCTTAACGTGACGCTGCCTGAGGCAGAAGAAACCCCGAAATGAGCCTTTGCCACGCCTGACTTTCCCCTGCCTGTTTGCAGGGGAAAAGGGCTGCGGGCAGCCCGCGTCGTTAGTAGTCTGCCAGCAACGCCAGAATGTCGTCGCGCAGCAGATCGCCCCGCCAGCCGTCGAGCAGCTCCGGCGTCCCCATCGGTTTCAGCTTCCAGTGCCAGTTCAGCAGCTGATTAATCTGCCGCCGCGAGGCCAGCAGTTCCTGACTGACGCCGTTTTTCTCCGCCGCTTCCGCCATTAGTGCCTTCAGCGCTTTAAAGACTTTTTTATAGGCGGGATTGTCGATCAGGTTAGCGACCGGCTCTGGCAGTTCGCTTTCCGGCAACGCATTGGCCTGCGCCACCATCGCCACCAGCGCCTTGCCGTGGAATCGTATTTCCTGGCCGCCCAGGCCAAGGTGATCCAGTTCGCCCAGCGAACCCGGCATATACCGCGCCACCTTCCAGAGGTTCTCTTCCCGCACCACAAAATTCACGGCCATGTCTTTTTCACGCGCCAGCTCCAGACGCCATGCGGCCATCAGGCGCAGCGCGGCAAGCTGGCGAGGACGCAGCTGCCAGGCATTGGCGATGTCGCGCCAGGCCTCTTCCGGCACCACAACGGTACGGCGACGCTGACACAGCAGGCCACACTCGTTCAGCGCGGCGTTGAGCCGACCGGCCGCTTCGGCTTCCGCCATCAGTTTCTGCGCAATCGGCAGCAGATACCAGACGTCCGCGGCGGCATAGTGGCACTGCTTTTCCGTCAGCGGACGCGCCAGCCAGTCGGTGCGCGATTCGCTCTTATCCAGCGCGATGCCGGTAAAAGATTCCACAATGGTGGCAAAACCGCAGGAGAGCGGCCGGCCGGTGAAAGCAGCCAGGATTTGCGTATCAATCATCGGTTCCGGCAGCACGCCATACTCATGCAGGAAAACTTCCAAATCCTCGCTGCCCGCGTGCAGATATTTAATGACGTTTTGATCGAGGAGCAGCTCACGAAACGGCGTCCATTCGCTGATGGGCAGCGGATCGATCAGTGAAACCCGCTCGCCGTCAAACAGCTGAATCAGTCCAAGGCCGGGATAATAGGTGCGGGTGCGAACAAACTCGGTGTCCAGCGCCACGGCGGGAACCTGACGGGCGGCCTGGCACACTTCGGCCAGCGCCTCGTTGGTGGTTATCATGGTGTAATTCAAGGTGATCCTCTCGCTGCGGCTTCTTGTGCCTCAGTGTGGTTCAATAAAAACGCCGGCTTAACCGGCGTAGAAGTTACTGGCGTGCGCCTGACTACGGCTACGGCGTCGTTTTTGCCGACGCGTCGCGCAGCTCGCGGCGCAAAATTTTGCCGACGTTGGTTTTCGGCAGCTCGTCGCGGAATTCGACAATCTTAGGAATTTTATATCCGGTCAGATGCTTCTTACAGTGGGCGATTAACTCTTCTTTGGTCAGCGAGGCGTCTTTTTTTACCACGCAGATCTTCACCGTCTCGCCTGCTACCGCATCAGGAACGCCTACCGCCGCCGCCTCGCGCACTTTGGGATGCAGCATAGCCACATCTTCGATCTCATTAGGATAAACGTTAAAACCGGAAACCAGAATCATATCTTTTTTCCGATCGACGATGCGAATAAATCCTTCCGCATCGACGGTAACAATGTCGCCGCTGTGCAGCCAGCCGTTTTTCAGCACCTCGCCGGTGGCCTGCGGATGATTCCAGTAGCCCGGCATAACCTGCGGCCCTTTAATGCAAAGCTCGCCCGGTTCGCCCGGCGCTACCTCGTTACCCTCGCCGTCCACGATGCGGATATCGGTCGACGGCACCGGCAGGCCGATGCTGCCGCTGTGGTAACGGATATCGTAAGGATTCACCGAAACCAGCGGCGAACACTCCGTCAGGCCGTAACCTTCCAGCAGATAATGACCGGTAAGCTTCTCCCAGCGTTCGGCAACGGCTTTCTGCACGGCCATGCCGCCGCCCGCCGATAGCGACAGGCTGGAAAAATCCAGCTGCTGGAAGTCTTTGTCGTTCAACAGCGCGTTAAAAAGCGTGTTGACGCCGGTAATGGCGGTAAAGCGGTTTTTCGCCAGCTCTTTCACCAGCCCCGGAATATCGCGCGGATTGGTGATCAGCAGGTTCGCCCCGCCCAGATCGATAAACAGCAGGCAGTTCACCGTCAGCGCGAAAATATGATAAAGCGGCAAGGCGGTCACTACCGTTTCTTCGCCCGCTTTCAGCAGCGAGCCATAGGTCGCCTTGGTCTGCTCCAGGTTGGCCTGCATATTGCGATGGGTCAGCATCGCCCCTTTCGCCACGCCTGTCGTCCCGCCCGTATACTGCAAAAAAGCCAGATCGTCGTTCACGATCGCAGGCCGGACATACTGCATCCGGTAGCCTTCTTGCAGCACGCGACGGAAGGAGATAGCGCCCGGCAGATGGTATTTCGGCACCATCCGCTTGATATAGCGCACCACAAAATTAACCAGCGTGCCCTTAGCCGGGGAAAGCTGGTCGCCCAACCGGGTCAGGATCACGTGCTTAAGCTGCGTTTTCGCTACCACTTTTTCCAGCGTATGGGCGAAGTTTGACACGATGACGATGGCGCTGGCGCCGCTGTCGTTAAGCTGGTGCTCCAGCTCGCGCGGCGTATAGAGTGGATTGACGTTAACAACTATCATGCCTGCACGCAGAACGCCAAACAGCGCAATCGGATACTGCAACAGGTTGGGCATCATCAGCGCGACGCGATCGCCCTTTTTCAGTCCCAGTCCCTGCTGGAGATAGGCGGCGAAAGCCCGGCTGCGCTCTTCCAGTTTACGATAGGTCATCGCCTGGCCCATGTTCATAAAGGCGGGCCTGTCGGCATAACGGTTAGCGGCGTGTTCGAAAAGATCGATCAGGGAAGGATAACGATCGGCATCGATTTCTGCGGGAACATCTGCAGGGTAGCGGTTCAGCCAAACCTTATTCAAGGAAACACCTCGGAAACTCAACGTTGTCGTCATCACAACCTCTTAACTGCTCCATCTGTTAACATTATATTAACTCAGCGTACCAGTTTGCTGGCCCGTTCCGTTTTGAGGTTGCGAAGCATATCACTAATTTCTTCTCGTTTTGAGAAGCCAAAAAATAACCCGACGGCCGGAAACCAGCCGTCGGGTCTGTAACGCTCGGTCTGAGCGCTATTCGGTCAGGATAGTTTGCACTTCCGCTGGCCCTGGATTATAGAACATCATTCCCGGCGGCGGGCCCCAGTAGCCGCCACGATGGCGACCGCGCGGCGGGCCATACCAGATCCAGGGATCCATCGGCGGCTGCGGTGAAACAACCTGCTGCGTCAGGCGCCAGCGCTGATAGCCCGTCACGGCGACCGTGACAAACTGGTAGCTCGCCTGGCCGATTTCGCCCTTTTCCGTGCCTTTGATCGTACCGACAACCGTCACCATCTGATTATTGAGGTCGACAGGATCGACAAAGCCGTTGATATCCGCATAAATACGGCCAATCGACGGACTGCCCAGCAGCGGACGCGCAAAATCGTCCAGCCGCATGGCGGCAATCTCCAGCCGGGTCGAGCCGTTCTGATTGGTGACCTTCACCACCTTGCCGCCAAAGCGCGACTCCTGGCCGACATACAGCTGCGGCGCATTCAGCACCCGCGCCAAATCCTGCTGCGGCGTAGGCGAATGCCCTTTGACGGAATCCGGCACGCTGGCGCAGCCCGCCAGCAGCAGGGAAATTAACAGCAAACTACCTGACCGCAATAACCGTTTATTACGCATAAAAACTCTCCAGGGATACTAGTCACTTTGACTCCTTTCGGGCCAATTAGTTGCTGAGTTTTTCTCTGCCCGGCTCGTTTCACGCAGCTTAAGGCGCGGCGCGGCCAGACTTATTCCCTGCCCGGCAGCTTTCTCCAGGTGACTTCGTTGCGCAGGTAGGTCGGTTCCGCCTCTTCCGGCAGCACCGTATTGCCTGCCGCCAGCTCAAGCGCCGCCAACGGGATCATATCTTCCGCACAGGGCAGCGTTACCTCGGTCGCCTGTAAGGTCAGCGTACTCTCCGCGCTCAGCTGCGGATACGCCTGCCAGCCGGTTCCCACCATCGTCCAGCTACCGTTCAGCTGCGTCATACGCGCCAGCGCGTCCTCTGGTTTGAGCACCGCTTCGGTCTCTTCTCCCTGCCAGACGCCCTGCTCGTCGCGCTGATACTGTGCCCAGTACACTTCGCCCATGCGCGCATCTATCGCGGCCAGCACGCGATCGGCGCCCTGTAAACGCCAGGCGCTCTGCGCCATGGTCTTCAGCGTCGACACGCCGATTAACGGCAGCGCCGCGCCCAAAGCCAGCCCCTGCGCGATGCCGGTTCCGATACGGACGCCGGTAAAGCTGCCCGGCCCTTTACCGAAGGCCAGCCCGTCCAGCTCGTTCAGGGTCAACGCTTCCTGTTGAAGCTGCGCCTGCACCAGCGGCAGGATACGTTGCGTATGTTCGCGGGCGCACAGCTCAAAATGCGCCGTGACCTTGCCGTTATTCAGCAAAGCGACCGAACAGGCCTCGGTGGCCGTATCAATAGCTAAAATTCGCATGGATTTTTACCTCAGGCGGGACAAAATTTTCGGCGCGCAGCATAGCATACTGCGCGGGTAATTACTGCGGGCGCAGGAAATCCACCGCCTGTTGAATATCCCGCGTACGCGGCGTGGGCGGCAGGCTGTTCAGAAACACCGCGCCGTAGGGACGCATCACCAGGCGGTTATCGCAGATCACCAGCACGCCGCGATCGTCAACGTCGCGGATCAGGCGGCCGACGCCCTGTTTAAGCGTGATAACCGCGTCCGGCAGCTGCACCTCGTCAAACGGATCGCCGCCGCGCAGCTTACAGTCTTCCATGCGCGCTTTCAGCAAGGGATCGTCAGGCGAGGTAAACGGCAGCTTGTCGATAATGACCAGCGACAGCGCATCGCCGCGCACGTCCACCCCTTCCCAGAAGCTACTGGTCGCCACCAGCACCGCGTTGCCTGCCGCGATAAACTGTTTTAACAGCTCGCCTTTGCTGGTTTCTCCCTGTAGTAATACGGGCAGCGTCAGCATGGCGCGGAACTGCTCGGCCAGCTCGCGCATCATCTGATGCGAGGTACAAAGGAAGAAGCAGCGGCCGTTGTTAGCCTCGATCAGCGGCAGCAACATGCGCGCCAGCTGTCTGGCGCCACCGGGCTGATTGGGCGAAGGCAGATTGCGCGGCACGCACAGCAGCGCCTGGCTGGCGAAATCGAACGGGCTATTAAGGATCAGCGTTTCTGCGCCAGCGACGCCCAGCCTTTCAACAAAGTGGGTCATCTGCTCATTTACCGCCAGCGTGGCGGAGGTGAAAATCCAGCTGGCTGGGCGCTCGTCCATTACTTCCCGGAAGCGATCCGATACCGACAGCGGCGTCAGCGCCAGCACAAAATGGCGGCTGTTGCACTCATACCAGTAGCTGAAACCGGGCTGCGAGACATCTTTCAGCCGCTTCAGCCTGCCGCGATAGAGCGCCGCCCGTTCAAAGGCCGCATCCAGCAGCGCCGAACGGCCCAGCGACAGCTTCGCGACGTCATAACAAAGCTCCAGCGCATCGTCCAGCAGCAACAGCGCGCGCTGAATATTGGCGTTATTAAGGACTTCCCGCAGATTGCCGCGAAAGCCGGGATCGCCCAGCGCCAGGCGGAAATCCTGCGCGCTTTGCGCCAGCCGATCTGCAGATTTTTGCAGCTGCTGGGCGTCACGCACTTCGGTGCGATAGGCGATGGTGATGTCTTTGGCGAGATCCAGCAGCTGCTTGCTGGAAAGCTGCTGGCCGAAGTACTGGCTGGCGATATCCGGCACCTGATGCGCTTCATCAAAGATCATCACGTCCGCCTCCGGGATCAGCTCCGCAAAACCGCTCTCTTTTACCACCATATCGGCCAGAAAGAGATGATGGTTCACCACCACCACATCCGCGTCCATCGCTTTGCGGCGCGCTTTCACCACGAAACAGTCCTGATAGAGAGGACAGTCGCTGCCCAGGCAGTTGTCATTGGTGCTGGTGACCAGCGGCCAGACCGGGCTGTCTTCCGCCACGCCGCCGCAGGTGCTGATATCACCGTCCACCGTTTCGCTCGACCAGCCGCGCAGGTGCACCAGATCGCTCATCGCCTGCGCCGCCAGCTCGCCGCCCGCCATCGACTGCTGCTCCAGCCGCTCCAGGCAGAGGTAGTTCGAGCGCCCTTTCAGCAGCGCCAGTTTCCCTTTAAATGCTAATGCACGGGCGACCGTAGGCAAATCGCGGCTGTAAAGCTGATCCTGAAGCGCTTTAGATCCGGTAGAAATAATGACTTTTTTACCCGAGCGCAGCGCCGGTGCCAGGTAGGCATAGGTTTTGCCGGTTCCGGTGCCCGCTTCTACTACCAGCTCGCGCTTGTTATCGATGGCCGTTGTGACCGCCTCCGCCATCAGGCGCTGAGGTTCGCGTGGCTTAAAGCCTGGAATGGCCTGCGCCAGCGCGCCGTCTGCTGCAAAATCGTTTACCACGTATCCTCACCGCCCGTTAAAAAAAGCAGGCTATTATGGCAGTATTACCGTAAGGATACAAACCAATGCAAATCAAAAGGTTATAGCTGAATCAGGCATGTTATGCCGCGAACGGACACAAAGAAAGGGGGTCAGAAAAGGAGGAGGCTGCGCCACTGTAGCGAGGCGCTTATAGTATTAACACTGCTTTATTTTCCCTGGTGAAAGAATCATCTTTAGCGGTGTGGGTAAGGCCAGCTATGATCCCAGCCCGACGCCGAAAGCAAGCCGGTCGCGATAAAATAGACCAGCAAAACCGCAAAAGCGGCTATGGCTATTTTTTCAATTAAAACAATAATCTTAGAAGATTGCATACGAATACCCCTTATTTTACCAGTGGATTTGCCTGCCAGAGCAAAACTAGAATGTTACCGGTAAAATCGCAAGCCTTTCCCTTTATCAATTCAATTAACTTTGTTAATACATATTTCGTTTTTATAGCCACATCCCGCCACGGGCCTTACAGCAGCCTGAGCTGTTTATCCTTTGTCGGATCTTTTTTGCGGCGCGGCGCGGGAGGCTGCGGCCGCTGCATCTCCAGCCGCAGCCAGTGCAGGATCGCCTGCACAACCCACGCCTGCTGCGCTGCCGTTAGCGGCTGGTGCGCAGGTATCTGGTGCCATTTGCTCAGGCAGCCGCGACAGCAGGTGGCCGTGGCATGCTGGGCAATAAATACCGGATGACCGCGCATCGGCGTTTGCTTGCCGTCATTAACCGGCTCTGCGGGAGCAAGGCGCTCACGAATAAAGTCAGCAGCATGCGCGACGATCTCCTCTTCGCCCTTGTCCAGGCAATAGCGGTATTCGCGGTGGCCTAAATGGAATTTTTGCCGAAACGGCGAGCGCGACAGGCGCAGAAAAAGATCGTCAATGGCGGGCATAATCAATCCAGGCAGAAAAAGTAAGGCAGAGCGCCAGCATAGCATTCTCCTGCCGCCGACAGGAATGCTGAGGGATGACAACCACGCAGGCATTATGCCAGGCTATCGGCCACTAAAGTGATAACAAGAGAGAACCTGATGCCTATTGATCGTCTTGACCCGGAACACCGCATGTCGGAAGCGACAATTCATATTTTAAATCAATAGATTACCGCATCCTGCCGCGCTCACACGTCCCATGATGACAAAACATGCAAAGGCTTGGAAAAGGTCACAAACCTTTGCGTGTCCCAGATCTGTCCCATCAAAATGGCAACCGGTCATCCCAGCCTTTCATCACCTGCACCACAACGACGCCTCGGATCAGCATGTCGTCCAACATAACTCTCCTACCGCAATCCAGCTTGATGATAATCAATACCAGATTGGCTTGAGCGTTTACCCTATGAGCTACAAGAAACGATATCCGCTACCATTTTGCCTGCAGCTTTCTGCGGGCTTTTTTTGCCATAAACTGTCATTTTTCTTTATGTTAAGACTTGTCCTGGTCTGACCTGTCACACAATTCATGTGACCCTCATCACATAAATATATTAGTAATACTGTACCGTAGGCCACGTTCATCATAAGTGGTTAAATCATTTGCCCGCATATCCCCCGCGGGCTTTTTTACTTTCTCTATAACGCGGCAGTTAGCCGCCTTTTAAAGACGATCGCCACCAATTTTGTAATAAGTCTGAAAAAGAAAATCATTTTCCCCTTACGTACTACTATTAAATAACCTGAGAAATTATAAGGGATTGTGTCAATGAAAAAAGATCTGGATTTTGAGCGCAAAAAAAATCGTGCCTTCGCCCTTATGAAACAGAAAAGGATGTGGGAATGCCTTTATGCTCCTCCGTGTCACCTATTTTTATGGAAAATGGGCATCAATGTTGCTCCGCCCCCTCTTAGCCCTTTTTGGACAAACTTCCTATGCATTACAAGCGTAAACACTACATTTTGGGGCATCGTGATGTGGTTTGTCTTTTGGAAGGGAGAGCAAGAGCATCTCTTTTCTGCGTTAGTGACAATCATCACTGTTGGGATAGCGGCTGGCCTTTTCATGTCAGCTCTGGAGGCATGGCGGGGGAAAGTCAATCATCTTCCGGCATGGAGCGAGATCTAGCCCGTGCTGCTCCTGCCAGTTACTGCTTAGCCCACAGCCTACTGTGGGCTTTTCAATTTATCCGATTTTGAAACCATGCAATTGCGGCTTTTATTTTTGCCGTTTCATCCATACTCCGTGAAGGAAATTGCGTATTCAATTCCGCGATAATGTTTGATGGGATTATTGCCGCATCTCGTGCAAGCAGGCTACGCACTGCTAAGCCAATAGCCCATTCGATTTCTGGCACATCTCCATCATCCTTAAAGTTCATTCTTACCCTCCTCATCGTCTAAAAAACTAGCATCCATATAATAACTTAGGGAACTTTCGAGAGGAAGGGTGGTCTTTCATTGCAAGGATATTACTCCTGTAACGAATTTCGCCCACTATAGTGGGCATTTTTTTGTCTGAAGAAATCCAATTCATTCTGTGTCAGTCGCAGGAAAAAATATTAGTACCCGCCATTATTGTGGTTGAACAGCTGAAACGTCCGCCGCTCGCCTTCTTCGGTGGAAACGTCCTTAAAGCTGCACTGGTAGATTTCTATCCACTCGTTTGCCTGGCGTAGCGTGAAATGGTGATTGTACTTTGCCAGGTTCTGTACAAAATCCACTGTAGTGACCGTGCGGCGGCCCTGTGGGCTTATTTTGATGCTTTCTCTGTATGCCGTCCCGATATCGTCATAGCGTGCCATATGCCCTCCTTTATTTACTGTTTTTATATACAGTAGTTCAGACCTGGGCAGCATGGCAACTGGCTGAACGGTCAGGCGTCGAGTCCGTCGATGGCTTTCATACGCTTCAGCAGTTCAGAAATATTCGCTTCAGTAGCTTCAGCTTTTGACTCCAGGGCTTCAACTTTATCCTGTAAAACTTGCACAGTGCCGATTAGATATCCACAAAGCGCTAACGGGTCGACCTGAAGATAAGATAATTTATCTGTAATAACTGAGCCTTTTAGATGCTCACGCGCTTCTTGCGCAATGAATCCAAACTCCCATTTATCGCCATCCCCCTCCGTTTCTGCAAATGTTTTAAGGTTGAAAGAACGCAGCCTTACGTTTTTTACTGCTTCATATGCGACCTGCTTATCTGCATCTTTGATATTATTTTTTAATCTTTCGTCAGATGCGAAAATATTAATACCGTAAGAGCCGCCGTCTATATTTAGCTCAAGATATCCTGTAGCTACTGCCGTGAACATTTTAACCCTGCCGCTCAAAGACCACAGCTGATTTGGAGACATAATATAGTCAGAGGCTTGTATTCCTCCTGTGCGTGTAAAGCTGACAATTCCGGTATTTGCAGTATTCTCCTTGTTAATAAAACGCATTCTGAAACCGCCATTCCCCAGCCCCGGATTGACAATCAAGGAACCTGCCCCTGAAAAAGTTGAATCTTCATTCCATCTGAAATGTAAACCTTGACTGGCCCCGTTGCTTCCGCCCAGGTAGGTGTTAGATGCTGGATAGTACGTGTAGCCTCTTACTGTCTGAGCTGCGACAGTCTGTACGCCATCAATATTTACCCCATCATCTACTTGCAAGCTTGTGCCAATGCGCAAGCCATTAGATATCGTAAGCCGTGTGGCCGAGTCCGCATAGATACGAGAACTGAAGTCATCAGTTGATTTATTAAAATGAAAGTCAATGTAGGGTATTGCGGCATTTATCTCCATCCCGGGCAACTCAACCTTACCTGTGAGCGTGCCGCCGCTTCTGTCCAGTTTTCCGGATAACGTATTAACCATTGCAGGCCAGCTTGGTCCAGTTACTGACGTACCATCTGGGAGCTCAATCGTGGTGTTTCCGGTACCTGTATAAAACCCCTGCCAGTTGGCCTTATCAAGATTAAGCCCTCGAATGGCGCGCGCTGTATCCGCAGCTATTTGCGCTGTAATGCCCACCAGCGTCTGATTTGCAACCGCCGACCACGCCGCACCGGATGCTGTAGGCCCGGTGTATGCAGCGTTAAGCGTCAAGGCGGTATCTGATTCGATTGATTTAATGCCAAGGGTATAAGTCACACCACCGACTACCGCAACGATGAAATCATTGACAGCTGAGGCTGCTTTAAACGCAGTGCTGGTTCCCGTTACTGCTGTTGAGTTGTTCGTTAATACAATAGTACCTGCTGCCATGTTATCTCCGGGAATAAAAAACCCAGCTCGGCGACCGGGTTTATAAGGTTAATTAAATTTTAAAAATACTGACTACCATCAAGTATGTTTATCGGTAATTTTGAGCCAGGGAAACTTATTCCATAATTACCTATGTTATATTTCGCCGTATTTTTTCCGCGCGCCGCACGAACGCTTTGACCTGACATCATTATTCCTTTATTGAAAATCTGGATAATACTCCCTCCCGTTTTTTCAAAGTCGACTCCGGTTACGCACAAAGGAACCATTGGCTTTGCGATACCCGTACCCTGCCAGTTATCGTTAACAGACAATGAGCCTTTGATAAAAAATGGTATGTACAGTGAATTAAATGTACACACGCCCTGAGCGTTATAAATGAACAAGCCGTAATCCGGCATCCTTAAATTAAAACCGTTAGAAAATACTGCAACGTTTATCGTGGCTGGTCCGCCTGTTACGGTCATTACCTTGCGGCTGTTATCAAACTCTACCACCGCGCTGGGGTGATCCCAGTTTGCGCAAACGCAGCAATTACCATAGCCATCAATCCCGGAAGGGACAGCCCACTCACCATTAACAGTTACTGTTGTCCTGTACACGCACAGCCCGGATGTCATCACATCAGTAATTGACGTGAAGCTAGTCAGGTCATTCAGAAAATAGAGTCCGTAATTATCACCTGCATCAATGCTCTGATAAACATCGAAATAAAACCACGGGTTTCCATCAATCGATCCCTGACCCTCCAATTTTGTATCACTGAAATTTATTGTGACCTGGTTGCCATTAATACCAATCCCGGCAATGCCTACCCCACGCGGTAGAGCAGAAACACCGCCCTGATAGACCTTCCCGCCTGTTATAGGAACGACAAACAATGTGCTTTTTGCCTGCTTATTGCTGATGGTATAAGTGTATGAGGTTTTATCTGGGGCGGACTGAATACGTTGTAAAAAACTGATAGCTCTGCCGCCACCGCCATTCAGATTATAATAGGTTGCCCCATTATCATTTGTTATCCAGCATCCCACTTCCGCCATTAGGGTTTGGCTCCTAATTTAACCATTATCAGCCCATTGCTATTTTTTACACCAAATCCTGATGCATCCATAAATGCGCCACTTGATGACGATCGGAAATTAAGCTGGTTGTTTTCTTTACCAAATTGCCAGCCATTCCCTGAGGTATAGCCAACGGATTCTAGCGTACCTGCAATTTTTGCATTAGTGATGGCTGCATCCTGTATTTTTGCGCTGGTTATTGAAGCATCCTGAATGAGGGCCGAGCGCAGAAAGGTCTGACCGTTTACTGCAGCAAAGGCCAGTTGGTAGCTGCCATTGTTGGTATTATATATGGCGAAATTGTCCGCACTGAATAATGCATATGACTGAGTACCGCCGTTATTACCCTCTACGCCGAGCTGCATACCTGCCACATATTTATTGCCATTACTGTCAATCTGAACTTTTACACCCCACTGAGCAGAAAGTTTGCCGCTTAGGTCAGCATAGGCGCTTGATATCTGCTGTACTGCTGCCGTATTAGTTTCTGTTGAGGCCTGTATCTGCTCAAACTTCTGAGCATAAGCATGGTCATTGTCAGCCACTGTTTGCTTCACTGTGATGATATCAGCACGGTTGCGTCCATAGGCTTCAAACTGATGATCAACTGAGGCGTCAAGGTTCAACGCATTTTGCAGAATTGCGTCTATATTGGTGTCGATGACAGATGAAAGTCGGTCGAATGTTTCCGATTTCCTAACTGCTTCATCTATATAGTCGAGCATACCAGGGATATCAGCTGAAGCTTGTCCGCTTGCTTCAACAAATGGCGATACACCAAAAGCGTTTTTTGTGCGCACGTACATGTAATACGTTTTGTCTGCTTTCAGCCCATGCAGCGTCCACTGTGATGCCCTTCCAAGGAATTGGGCTTCGTTTTCAACATTGCCGATGCTGGTCGCTGGGACTTCTCCCCTATACCAGAATTCAAACGAGGTATCAGTCGTGGCCGTTACGCTCATAACCGGCACGATATCGGCCGAAAATATGCCGGGCGTCCACTGAATGAATGTTGGTGCACCGGGAGCGCCGATCACTAAGCTGACCTGTGTCTCTGCCCCCTTCATGCCATTCTCATTGCGCCCGCGCACGCCGAGTGTATAACTGCCAGCATCCAATCCGTAAAAATCATAACGGAACTGGTCGGTTTCATACTGCGTAACTACGGCGCCCGCCGCGTTATAGACGTACAGTTCAAACACGATTTTTTTTGTGAGCGTTGCTGTTTCCCACGTCGCTGTTACCTGCACAGTCTCGCTGTTGGTGTTGATGATCCGAAGGTTTTCAATATTCGGAACACGATAGCCGTTTAGCGTGTCATTAGAGATGTCGAAAACAGCACCCTCATCTACGATTGCCTGTTTGTTAGGGTCGTAAAGTGTTGCTGAGATGGAGTAGACCGAGTTGTTATCGTCTTCAGAAACGCCCATCACACGGAACAAACGCGTCGCTACAGTGCTGGTAGAGATAACAAAAATGGTGCCGTTCTTCACCCAGGCTGGCGTACTGCGGAGCGTGATCACTTTGCCATTGACGCTGGCGATGGTGAATTTGGTGAACTTCCCATCGGAACCCATGACAGACATGGTATCGCCGCCACCAGCCTGCTCTGATACGTCGGCATCAACAGTAATCGTTGCGCCGCTGTGCGAAATGATGCGGCCGCCAAGGCGAGTCGCAGCGTAGTTATTGTCTGCAACTTCAATCACGTCGCCAGGCATAAAAGCGATCGCGTCACGCGCCATTTTGAATGTTACTTTTTTCGTTTCCCGCTTCGCTGTTTCCAGCAGCCATTTCCCAGCCCGGAAAGCCTGCCCCCGCGACGTGCAACCGAACGCCTCCAGAGTTGTTTCGTTGTACTGGTAGCGATCTATCATCGCATCATCGGAAACGTACTCTTTGACCTGCTCCCAACCGTTATTTGGATCGGTCCAGGACACCACTACCGCATTATAACGATCGGAGCGCTTCATTGAGCTGTATGTGAACAGGCCATCAACGACGCTGGCGTTCGTCACAGCTGCGACCGGGTCTTGTGGGTTATCAAGCATGATAGAGAAGCGTAGGCCGTCCCACAGCGCAATGCCACGGAACATCCCGGCGATATCATCAAGCAGGTCACGCGCACTTTTCTGCTCAGTGACGTAGGCATTGAGTGTGAAGCGCGGTTCTTTACCGCCGTACCCATCGTCTACCAGCTGGTCGCAAAATTGCGAAAGCACATACAGGCTGCCGTCATCAACATCGATATAGCCTGCCCTTTTCGCCAGGCCGTAGCGGGTATTCTTCACCAGTGCGCGAAAAATCCAAGCCGGGTTATTTGTCCAGGCGGATTTAAAGCCACCGGTCCATAAACCTGAGTAGGTACGGTTGTTCGCATCGTAGTTGTCGGGAACATCGACAATGAGACCTCGCAGATGGTAGGTTCGCGTCGGAGTGTCGGTGTATTGGTCACGGTCAACAACGCAGCCGGCAACCGCGGCGTAAGGGTATGAAAGGTTATCGTCCGTAATCTCCGTGAAACTATTCCAGACGGTGCCATTAGATAGCAGATCACTGGTGCTGTCGGCTGTCACGCGACGCAGTCGGATATCAAATGGCTTTGTGTCCGGCGCGTCAATCAGATGCGCCTCCAGATACTCGCCAGATATTTTTCCGGTTATCGTGACGGTTTTTGCCGTCTGCCATGAGCTGTTGCCGGTTCGTGTCTCAATCACCATCGTTACCGATGCATTTTTCTGATTCCCTTTCGAATCCTGCTCTACTAAACCTGTTACACCAATATTCATGCGCACACGCGTTACGTCCGTGTCAGTAACCGTCCTGACAAGCGGCGTGCTCTGCGTTACAGCAGCATTAACGATGGTCGTTGACTCGATAGCAGAAAAACCGGTTATTGGCGCCTGTGTAGCAGAGCCAGGCCGCCAGGCCACACTCACACCGTTGATGCTCACGTTTCCGGAGGCGTCAGTGACAGATGTTTTGTTCAGCATGAATGATGAAAGGTGGCTCTGGTCTACCGGCCCGTAAATTGGCCCTTCACTGATCAGGTCGAGAACTTTGAGAAACTGCTTTGATTTGAGGTTATCGTCGAGAAGTTTTGCAGTGCTGCCACCGCCGCCGCCTGAGCTCATGTGTCACCTTATCTGATGGAGATCGACCAATCCTGATTGTTCGAAGTGTCGATACCGAGGGAAATAACGTTAGAACCCACTACCATCTCACCGAGAAGAAGTGGCACCGGGCGCCCTTGGCCGATCCGGTTATCCACGCTGGTAAATGAGTTGTTCGTGATTGAGTTGGATTGCGCCGAATCTGCGCTTGTTTTCGTCTTCATGTGCGATGTCATGTAGAGCGAGTACGCTAACGAGGCCACCGTAACGGCCACCAGAGCCCACACCGCAAACCCCGCTGCTGCAAATGCTCCCTCTACGATCGGCACGAAAAGAACCGTTGCACCATCCCGCAGATGCCTGTCCATATGGAGCGCCAGAGTATTGCTTGATACGTCAGTGCCATCGACACGCATCCTGATCCGTGTGCGATAGAAGTCGCGCTTGAACGCCGGGCATTGGGCCAGCAACAGGCGCAGCCCCTGTGAAGGCGTATCAACGTTTAAAGCGATCTGGCGGAAATGTCGTCGAAGACTCCCCGCAAATCTAAATTTGAGCATTGCTCGTGCCTCCATATGGAGTGGGTGAGTTTTATGTATGCTTGCCGGTAAGGCTCGCGGCAGCTAAGGCGTCCGGCCTGCTCATGATGCAGGACAGTGTTATCGCCCAGCCAGATCATTGCGTGGCACGGGTCAGACTCAGGAAACGCACGCCGGATGATGACGTCGCCAGGCTGGATATCTGCCGCTGATATCTCACGAAAGCCATTGGCCGCCAGGTTGTTGAGATACAGGTTCTCGCCTCGAACCCACCAGCCGTTTGAGCGCTCGAAATCGGGTAAATCGATACCGCAAAGGTGGTATGCATCCCTGAAAAGCGTGTAGCAATCAGTAACGCCGTGCTCAAAGCTGCGGCCAAGCAGATGTGGGACAGGTCGAAATTTACGGATCCTGCCGCCGCTGGCTAGCCACCAGTCAACACCAGTAGCGCTCTGCGCCTGCCGGTCAGCACCGGAAAGCACCAATTTATCCATTGGGTGAGAATGAAAAACGGCGGTGATTTCTCCCGCCGCTTCTGCTTCTAACCAGTCATCATCACTTATCCGAAAATGCCGATCCGGCTCAGGATGCGTATTTCTGCATCGCATCAGGCGTTCGCCATCGATAATCAGGCCGCAGACTTCATCGACAGATGCCGCGGCAAACTCCAGGCATTCTTGTTCTATGCTCATCAGGACACCTTGCTAGATCCGGGGAAACCGCCGAACGGCTTCGGGTTAGGCTTCGGATAGCGGAACTCGCAGCCGCGCAGGTGCTTTGAGCATTTGTCTTTTGACAGGTCAGAGGTCGGATTGTCTTTCTCGTCCGCTACCGCCGGGCCGGAATAGCCGCAGCCGTCGCCGCGATAAACCCACTGGCATACATCAGCCAGAATGGTACGCGCCGGGATAATGGCGTTGTCGCAGTCAACCGGCGTGGCCAGGTTATATGTCACCGTCTCGAACGTCTCTTCTGCCATTTCTTCAATGACGTAGCGGGACACGGCTTCCATCGTCGGATCAGCATCGGCGTTACCGTTCGGGAAGTTGACCGCATCAAGATGCTTTACAAGCACCTGCCGGCGCGTTACTACCGCACCAAGCGCATCATCAAAATCGTGGTTGATGCCGGTAATCAGGCCCGAGATGTTCGCCACCTTCATCGTCGGGCGAGAATAGGTTCCCTCTGACTTGGTTTCAAAACCTTCAACCGCGATTGGATAGGCTGAGTACTGTCGGCCCTGCCAGATGACGTTACCGTAATAGCCGTTCGTGCCTGCATGGAAGCGGATGACATCGCCGCCGAACGCCTGTAGATCGACTTCGAACAAGTCGAGCATCGCGCCTACGCCAGCATCGGTGCTTTCGATGATTAGTTCTGCTGGGATATCTCTCATATTCAGCTCATAAAAAAGGCCACACTATGGCGACCGCTGGTTAGTTACTGATCGAATATCAGGATTTCGCTGATAGACCGTTAAGGATATGTTGAGTATTCAGCCCGTCCATGTTCGGGGCATGGGCGCACACAGCAATGAGGAATGGCTGATTACCTCTCAAAGGAATAATGCATGTCACATATACACAGTAGAGAATACATGGACGGCGGAAGCACTGTCTCCGTTCAGTGTTCTCATCAAATAAATGTGTTGGTTATGGACGATACAAATTACTCCAATTATAAAAGTGGCAGGAGTTGCCGCTATTATGGGGGGGTTTATAAAATGCTACCGGCAAACATAACAGTTCCGAGTACCGGTTACTGGAATGTGGTTTTAGCTTTACCCGCTGGTCACAGGGCTAATATTCGCTACTCCATCAACATCATAGGATAAATCCTTTTGGGCTCTCGCCTGTGTAAGTGATTCTTCAAGGGCGGCAATGATTTGCTGCTGTGTGCCGTCCTTTAAAAAGCTTAGTGATAGGCGGTTTTCCTTTGACAGAGTATCTCGCGCCCATATTTCTGTACCTTTTGCAAAAATAATTACCTTCATTTTTTTCTCCGTGATTATCGTGGCACCTGCTCAAATATTGCTGTCAGCTGACTCAGACTTCCGGTTGTTTGTAATGACCATGAGCGGCACACATATAGCCCTTGAACTCCAGTGTCGGTCGGCGTCCAGTTAAACGATTCCACCGCCATGCGCGCCTTCAGGAATGCATCAGCGGCTTTAGCCACGTTTGGCCGGCTACACTTCGAATCGTCATAGCCAATAAACGTCATCGAGTATTTGCCCATCAATGGGTTGATTCCCTTAACCTGGCGCTGTTCGTAGCCATCGCCCAACTTAACGACAGTTACATCAGGTGTACGCTCGCCCGTAAAGCCTTTCTGAGGGCTCCATGTGAAAGTTTCTGGCATGAAGTACTCCAAATAAAAAACCCGCCGAAGCGGGTCTGATTGAGTGGTGCTGGTTCAGAATGTAGCAACTAAGTCTCGCAGTTGGTGCTTGGCTTTTTCGAGCACTCGACCTTCAATTTCAGCAAGCGAAGCATCTTTATCCAGAGGTATACATACTTCAACTCGGATGCCTTCATGACGGACGTCGTAATCTTTGAATTCTACAGTCGCCAGAACGCCTTGTCCGTGAACATTATCAAAGGCAGTGATTCTTCCTACTTCAATTTCCATACCCATTTTTTAAATCTCCTGTGTGTGGCTTTCATACTCATAATATCAAACAGATGTTCATTTTCTAGGCTGAATCATCCCTTTTGGACGCGAGCTCTGGTCTTTGATTTGATAAAGCGCCACTTGCTTCATCATGCCAGCCATTTTATTCATGGTGGCGTCGTCAATGCCGTTTGTGGTCTGGATATGGAAATGCACCTCCTGTTGAATTGTGCTCCCACCTCCTCCCATCCCACCCAAATCGCTATTGCTGATCACCTTGCCGTTATCGCCGGGGATCATGTACTGCTTACCGGTGCTGGCCTGATAGATTTCAGGCTTACCACCCTCGCCTACCTGGTACATTGAGCCAGCACTGACCGGGCCGCCGTTTTTGCGAGCCCCAGCGATAGCCAGTCCCTTGGAAGCGACTAATGCTGTGCTGTAAGCCGTGGTCCCTGCTGTAGATGCAGCCCCCATCGTGGCGATTGATGCGCTGATTGCTGCTGGCGCCCATGCTGCAGCAGCAGCTGTAGCCTGAGCTGTAGTTGACGCTAAAGCTGCAGTTGCGGCAGCCTGCCCCATAATCATGTTTTTGACGTACTGGAGGCCCATTTCAACCAAACCACTGACGACGCTATTCAGGATTGTGGTGCCGATGTTAGCGAAGGATTCCGCAAGGCTCTGAGTGCCATTAAGAAGACCGGTAATCGCATTGGTCGCCCCACCTTGCAGAGAGTCGATAGCATCGCCCAGCATCTGGTTGGCGTGGCTCTGGTTCTCCCATATCTTCCAGGCTGCATCAATGCGGGCCTGCTCATACTCAGTACTTGCAGCATTTCTGAGCGCAATACCTTGCTGCTCAGTGATGGTTTTGTTGGCTTCAAACTGCTGAATAAGGGCAAGCTTCTGTGCATTTTCATTAGCAAGCTGTTGAACAGGATCGACAGTTCCGGCGGCTGCCTGCTGAGGCGTTACAGCCTGATCGGCGCGAATTTTAGCGAGGTTTACCTGGTGCTCTTGCTCCAGCTTCTCAGAGATGGCATTGAACTGCTGCTGACTGATTTTTTTCGCTGAGAACGCCGTTTGAAGATCTTCAACATCCTGCTTATAGCTGGCGCTCTCTTTGGCTTCAGGAAGGAACTTCTCAGCCGCAGCCTGAGCGCGAATGGCATTACCTGTGTCCCACTTTGCAGCAGCGTATTGCCCAGCGAGCTTGATATCGCTTTGAGTAGCCGCACTACCAAGCGACTGCTGAGCAGTCAGAATGGCCTGATCGCGACTGAGTTCGCGTGTAGAGTCGCCGGCCAGCTCAGATTGCTGCTTAAGGTTTGCCAGTTTTTGAGAAATATTCTCAGCCTGAGTTGCTGCTTTTTTCCCTTCTGCGATACCAGCTTTGGTTTCTTTATTACGGGCTATCTCCGCCTGTTGCAGATCATACTGAGCGCCTGCCAGTTGTCCTGCAGCATTTACCTGATTCTGATTGCCACCCTTATCGGCTGCCTCCATTCTTGCTTTGGTTACTGCCCGCAACCGCTTATCAGTAATAGCGAGCAAGGTATTTTCATCAGCCAGATCTTTGTTATAGGCATCAGCTTTGTCACTGCGCGGCAACTGCAGACTGGTAGAGTTAAATTTATCTTTCGCCTTGCTCGCAAAATCTATAGCGTTACCAAATTGATTCATCAGCCCAGCAGCCACACCAGCCTGATCGCCATCCCTTTTCAGCAGGTCTATTCCCTGTGCCAGAGTGCCATTAAGTTGCGCACGCATTAGCCCTGTCTTGCTCACGGTCTGGCTGAGCTTGCCTTCTGCAGAGTCAACTTTTCCGGCCTGAATCGCTATGTCTCGCTGCACCTGCTGATAATCCTCAGCAACGGCGGCGGCACCGCGAATACTTGCGGCCTGCTCAATAAACGTTTTTTTCTCTTCAAGCGCAGACAATTCGCCGCGCAGTCCTGTGATGGCATTTTTCTGATCAATAATCGATTGCTCAGCCTTGGCAATTTCTGCCCCCAATTGCGTCTGGCTCATCTCCTTCATTTTGGAAATAACGCCATCCAGCTTGTCGGCAAAATCAATACTTTCCTGCTTTGCCTGCTGAGCTTTTTGGTAGAAATAGAATATTGCTGCCCCAGCCAGCATCGCGGCACCTGCCGGGCCACCGACAAGTGCCAGTGCGCCACGTAGTGTGGCCGTCCCTGTAGAGGCGGCGGTTGCAGCCGCAGCCGCTCTGGTTGTTGCAGCGGCCTGAGCTAATTCAGCCTCGGCTAGTGAAAGCGAAGCCAGGCGAGATGCTGATTTCTTAGCAGTCAGGTTATCGAGCGCCAAACCTTCTGCCGAGCTTCCTCTCGCAACGTTATATTCTGCCTGGGCCAAATTCATAGCCGAAATTGCAGCTTCCTTGTCTGCAAAAGATCGCCGGGTGGTGGCTGCCGCCGAAGACAGCGCCGCCTGTGCCGCCTGATTTTCTGCAATGGTCTGTTGTCTTGACGCGGCCACAGCACTTATTTTTGCTGCCGTAGCCATCGTCAGAGCACCAACAAATCGGCTTCCCATAATACCGGCCAGAACGGTAACAACGCCGGAAACCGCGTTCAGGTTTTCACTGAGGGAAATAACGCCGCTGTTAAACACATTAATCGTCGATTGTACGCTTGAACTTTCCCCGACGAATTTAGTGATGTTGTTAGTGGCAACCGTAAACGCCTGACCCATAGTCAACGCTGTATTACTGAACTCTTTCGCAATGGCGTCACTTTGTTTCAGCAGCCCGTTAACCACAACCTCTGTGGTTAACTTACCTTGGGCAGCCATCCCGCGAAGCTGTCCAATAGTCACTCCAAGTGAATCAGCCAGCGCAACGACTAGCCTGCTACCGTTTTCTGAGATGGAGTTGAACTCTTCACCACGCAGGACGCCTGACGCCAGTGCCTGAGAAAGTTGCGTCATGGTCGAGCTGGCTTCCTCCGTTGTTGCCCCTGATACGGCAAGTCCTTTGTTGATCGTCGTAGTAAGCTTTATCAAATCAGCAGTGCTTGTTCCTGCCGCTCTTGTAGAACGCTCAAGCCTGCCGTAAAGGGTTGCAGTCGCCTCCAGGCTGGAACGGGTGTCCTGGGATATATCAAAGACGCGCTGTGTTACATCAGCCAGTTGTTCAGTTGCGCGTAATGAGTTGGCAAGCTTATTGTTGACTGTTACCCATGCATTACCATACTCAGCAACCTGAGTTACTGAGATTGCGGCAGATAACGCTATGGCTACCCGGCTAAGTGAAGAAAATGATTTTTCAGCGCTATCAACTGCCTTGCCAGTTTTCTGAAAACCGCTCTCCATCTTATCGAGGCGATCATTAACCTGACGCTGACCTTCAAGCAGTCGCGCCACGTTCATTTCTACCTCATAAACAAGGTTGCCAACCTGATTGTCGCTCGCCATTCACTTTTCTCCGGACATAAAAAAACCTCGCCGGAGCGAGGTGTGGTTACAAAATTTTATAAGCGTTTATATAGCAATATAGAAAAAAAGGTTTATAACGAGCTTTTCTTAGCTTCTTCAATTTCTGCGTTGCAAGCATCTATGTTGTCAAAGTCATACTGAAGGAAAACATATCCCTCGCTAGAGCCATTGGCTCTTGCTTCCATAGATACTGATGCAAGCTTGTTTTTAAGAGGTATTGCGGGCGATCCTTCCCATTGGGCTGAGAGGAAACGTTCCTTTTTGTTCAGCGCCATCATCCAGTCTTGAGGTTCTTTCCAGATTGAGCCTGAAAGTAAAAAATCGGTACTTTTAGGTTTGCCATAGATTGAAGATAGAGAATCTAAGAGCTCTTTGAATTTTGACTGGAGCGCAAGTCCATAGCTGTCTGTATCAATGTTTTTACCTAACGCTCTAATTTGGCATAGGCCAGATTTTGGAGAAATGAGTAGACCAAAACCCTCAAATTCAGCGTTCTTTTTCGGTGGCGACTTTACCGTATAGAGATTCGGCACGCCATCATAAGGCTTAAGCTCTTCACCGGTCATATCTCCGATATTCTTTTTGCTTAAACCTGACTCCAGGCCAAATGGCCCATCTCCCGGCGGAAGCAATGGCTGACTATTGCTAGCCTGGGCTGGCTTCTCGATTTGCTTTGCTTCAGCAACGTTGCTCTGCTTCAAATCAGATGGCATAGCGTTAGCAAGTCCATACTTGGCTGACAAATATCGTTGTTGAAGCATCGCCATGGTTTGCTCCTGAGTTGCGATTGCTGCCAATTTCATCGCAAGAACCAGGCCACCGCTATATTGGTTGGCTTCTGCTTTAGCCTGAGAAATCTGAACATTTAACGCACCTATTTCGCTCTTAACTGACTCAGCCGCCGCCTCATCCGGTTTTGTTCCGGGTACATCCATTGTTATTTTTGCGCCTGACTCAATAGCATCAATTCGCTGCTTAATCAGAGCCTGGTTTGTTTTGAGAATCTCAACTCTGGCGCTGATTAAATTCTTGATCAGCCCGCCAGAGTAGTTCTGATTGGTGGCATTTGCAGACGAAATTTCACTTTCTGTTTGTGATAATTCCACCTTAAGTTGTTCTACTTTTTGTTTCTCTTCCGGAGAAAGCTCTTTTGGACCACATCCTGTCAAAATGAACACAGATATAAAACATGCCAGAATAGACTTTTTCATTTCCTTGCCCCCTAGAAAAAAGCCACCAGAAGGTGGCTTGCTATCAGATGTGGTTTTCACATCCCATCTGTGACTTGTCGATAATCTGTGTTCCTTCCACACGGAAACCATAGGTGCCGAACAGGAAAGCGTGATTTAACTGATAGATGACTACGTCACTTAGGCCAACTGCACATTTATCTTTCTCGATAGCATGATCCATGGCCGTTTTGACGTTAGGAATGCCCAGCGGGAAGATAACAATCGGCGCTTTGTCTTCACCAGTAACACGAGCGCCCTTTTCAAATTTGGCGGCATTCAGATTATAGTTTTTAGTGCTACCTACAGTCATATCAGCCACGCGAACGGTACAACCAGAAAGTAAAAGCGCTCCGAGCGCCACTGCAAAAACCTTTTTCATTTTATGTTTCCTGTGATTGCAATCGGAAACATCCTAACACTCAAAATTTACAGTTCAATGAAAAATCAATGCAGTAACCCTTAACCTACTAATTTTAGTAGGTATCAGAGTGTACAAACCCATAAGCACTGATCATCTGTCAGGATGGGCATTAAAGTTATTACGGGGTAATCTAGGTTGACAGACTCTTGCCTTGGAATACTTGAGATACACACTTTATGGAAATTTTTTGGATAGTAGTAGGTGTTGTTATAGTGCTGATTTACCTAATTAATCAGAATAAAAATAAAACAACTGATAAAACAGTTATAAGGCAGAGAGACACTTATAAAACAGAAACTGGCGAAGTCACTATTGAGCGTACTAAGGTTGTAGATAATTCTCAGGCAACATTTACCTCACCTCAACCTGCGCAGCCCAGTTCAGCTGAGGTTCACAATCAGGCATTAGCACATGGTCGCTCTCAGCAGGCTATAGTTGTGGATAGGAAGCCTACTACAAGCCCGGCTCCATCCATTAAGAGCAAGCCTGCTTTACCAAATTCAGATCATGGTATTGAACTGAAGGCTGTGACTGAAAAGGTAAAACAATGTACACGTTGCCGGGTGAATCTTCCATTCAGTAAATTCAGCAAATCCAGTAAAAACCCTGATGGCGTTACTATATGGTGTACGGAATGTCTTAAAGGTGATAAAAACACTAAATTCATGAAATGGTGCCCCAAATGCAAGACTCGCCGTAAAAGAACAAGCTTCTATCCCAACAATCAAAATGCCGACAAATTGATGGCTTGGTGTAAGACCTGTTGGGATAAGCATAAAAGTCGATAATACTCAAAAGGCCGCTCGAGTTAAGTTGGAGGACAGAATGCTAAGCATGGGAAAATTCGATCGTAAAATACAAAAGGAACTGCTCCAAAAGCTTTATGAAACCTCTCCAGAGGGTCTCGATTTTCTTACCAATCAAGATTTTGAATCGAGATTTGGCGGGCAGCAAAACTATATGGCCAATCTTAAATATTTACTTGGTCATGAGCTTATTGTTTTTGAAAGCACATCATATATCAATGGCCCTGAAAAGATTCACCCAAACACACTGCAAATAACAAGTAAAGGTATTGATTTTATTCGCGATGACGGTGGCCTTGGGGCCATTTTGAATGTCCAAACCATCAAGTTTCATCGCGATGCTGTCGTGGTTCTCGAAGACCTTATAGCGCTGTCGAACATGACAGATCCAGAGAAAGAAAGAGCTAAATCCAAGCTCTTTGAGATGACTACTGAGTCTCTTAAAACTGTTGTTCAGACAGTAACCACAGCTGGTTTAGCCATTCTTATGAAGTAACCCTCCAAATAGCAAAAACCCGCCGATTGGCGGGTTATTAATAGTTTGCTTTAGGGTAGCGAGGTAACTGTACCTGATGCATTGACCGCTATACCCATCATAAATGTTGATGCTGCTTCGAAAAATGATAGTACGGTTAATTGAAGTGTATTCATATGACCTCCTTGATTATCTTGTTGTTTGAAAAGCAAATAATTTTCAGTAAGAAAAAATAAAAATGCAGTTCCAAGATATAGAAGCCAAAGCATCAGTGCTGGAGTTGCACCAGCCCCCACCACCGCTATCCTAAAGCATCTTAAATATACAAAAATGCAACATAAAGATCAATAATAAATTAACATTTATGAGAGCCATAAGCACTGATCAGCTGTCAGGATGGGCGAAGCGATGTTACTAGGGTAGTCTCAACTGACACAGCAGAGGATGCCCAAATGGAAAAGGCAAAATTTAACGATCATTTCATTCGCTTCCCTTACAGAAAGGAAGTTCGTGAGAATGGTGATATCAATAACGGTGGCATAGACCTCACATCAGAACCAGAGCGAATTGGCGAGATACATGAGATACAGAGTTGGCCTTGGCTAAGGCGACTAATCGAAGAAGTTAATCTCAAGCCAGGACACTTCATGACCTTTGGATGCGATTTTGGCCCGCATGAAACCTACTATGCAGGTTACATCGAATTCTCTCACCGACCAGATATGAGGCAAACTACAACAGATGATTTACGCATCTTGGATGAGCACTTTTACCATTGGGTTGGTGATTTATACTCGGATGATAAGTCGGAACCCCATCCATTAGCTTATTCTTACAGCAGTTTACGCTGGGAATACACAACTCTTGAGTATCAGGGAATCTATGAAAAAGTCTCTGTTTGGTATCGAGTGACAGAGCCTGCGGCCGCTGAGTGGTTGGTAAATCACCTTCGCCATTTTCTTGTAGAAGTTTATCCATCGTTACCTCATATAAAACCTTGAATACGGCGGCTTATGTCGCCTTAGCTAGTCGCCGCGCCTTCTTCGCCAGATAATCATCAGCCACCGAGTCGTACTCTTCCCTTGTGAAGCCTTTCTGATCCGGGTACTTGGCGTTTAGCAGCATCTGAAACTCAGTCATCGTTAGCTGCTCGGCGTCGGTGCGGCTCATGTTGAAATGGTTACGGGCAGCACTGATGTAGTCGAACGCCCGAAACTCCGTAGTAGCCTGGCCGCTTTCGTGACGCTGTAGCTGGCGCACCTTTGCTTTGCCGATAATGCCGTGGGTTATGAGCGACTGAGCGATCAGCACCATGTCACCAGGCGGCATCGCCCCTTTGCGATAAACGAATGCCCATCGCCCCGAGCGCCCAAGGATAATTTCGCCGGTCAGCGGCGCCGGGTCACGGTCGCAGCATGCTGTGAGCACGGCCATAGCAGCCATCATGGCTGGCTTGGCTATCTGCTGACGACTCACGTACTCCACGAGCCAGGCCGGTATCTTTCCATATGCGTTCAGCGCCTGCTGAAGCAATGGTGTGATTTCATCGTTGTGCAGGTCATAAAATGCCTTAACTATCTCGGCCGGCTCTCCAATGCGCGACATGGCAGAAAATGAAGGCCTAAAAAAGTAATCATTTTCGCCCAGCGTTATCAGGCACTCGCCAATCTCTTTCTGTGGTGTCATGAGTTAATCCGGTAACAGACATTTTCGGGGCCACCAGTTGGAAGCCCCTGAAATGGCAATTACGACGCGGTGACCGTAACAGCCGTAGTGCCGGTAA
Organism: Erwinia sp. STN24; assembly: GCF_041320675.1. Classification (NCBI taxonomy): domain Bacteria; kingdom Pseudomonadati; phylum Pseudomonadota; class Gammaproteobacteria; order Enterobacterales; family Erwiniaceae; genus Erwinia; species Erwinia sp. STN24. Next base: position 1,172,122 of record NZ_JBGGPM010000001.1, read on the forward strand.
AGGCGCCGTCATTTGTGGTGAAGGTGACGTTAGTCGATCCAGCAGCAACACCGGTAACCAAGCCGGTAGAGCTCACAGTTGCTTTACTTGCATCGGTAGTTTTCCAGGTTCCTGATTTGTCTGTCGCGTCAGCTGGCGCAACAGCAGCCGTCAACTGGCGAGTGGCACCAACAGCGATCGAGGTCGTGGCCGGGGTAACGGTTACGCCGGTAGCCGGCACGGTTTCATCGGTGTCCAGAACCTGAATTGTGTCAGCTGCTGCCACCTTAAACTCAGTGGAGAATGTGATGATATCGTTTGTGCCGCCGTCTGAGCTGAGGGCGTTGATCAGCATGTAGCCCGTGAACGTGACCGGACCGAACTCCATGCGCACCCACAAAGTAGGCTGTCGGGCCGCCTGAATCTCGGTGTTGAAATACTTAATCAGGCGACCAACACCGTACTGGTCGAGCTTGTCATTCCGGCGAACCTCACCTTCAAACGAGATAGTGAAATCGGCATTGGTCACGATGTTTTCGACATAACCTTTAGTGTCGTCGGCGTCAGACGTCACGCTATTAGGTGAGAAGTCGAAACCTTTACTTGTTCCGGCTGCCAGAGCTTTCCACTCTGATTCCTGCGGGACGGTGTCGGCGCAGCCATCGGCAACTTCAAGCACGATCGCGCGACCGAACAACTTGGAGTTGTCGGTTTGGCAAATTGCCATAGTTCATTCCTCTTTGGATTTTCGGCTATTCGCCGTATTTGATTGCAAACTGAAGCCGGTAAACCAGGCGGCCTTCGGCGGTTAGTACGGGAGCGGGTATCCCGCCGAAGTTTTCGATGTAGCCGATACAGTCATTGGGTAGCGGATTATCCTGGATGCGCTGAATAATGGCCTGAACCGCACTATCTGCCGCGCCGTTGCTGCCTTTTGAGCCTATCACGTCAACCATCACGTAATACTCTGCGCCCAGCTCATTTCGAATGTTAGAGCCGCCATTTGGCCGGAAAACAATGAACGCCTCTGACAGGTCGCCGCTGTCATTCCATATCAGCAGCTGAGTTGTGAAGCCATCCGCCAGGCCGTTATCAACGAAATGGTTGCGTAGCCGAACATGCATAGGAGGATTCAAAGCGACATCTCCTTTTTGATTGTCCTGTCTATTAGCTCACGCGTATCTTCGAAGCCTTTTGTCAGGAACTCTTTCTGCGCCGTGGCTCTCCTGAATGTCTGTGGAACGTTAGGATCGTGAACGTAGACGGCATAATTAGCGGAATAACCAACGCGCCCGGTTAGCCGGCTACCGTTTAAATTAAGTTCCCGGTACTGGCTATTGATGAGCGTGGACGTGTCTATAGGCGTGTAGAGCGCAGCCTGGGAAGAGCCGATAATCAGCGCACTCTGCAGCGCCCGCACTGCTTTGCGCCCCTGAATATCACCAATAATCGCGTTCAGATTCTGCTGGGCTTCACGAACGCCTTTGATTTTCACACCCATATCATGTTCCCGTGATAATGGCGTAATCGTCCGATGAACGCTCGAAAGTGTCTGCATAGCGAACGACCTGCATAATTTCATCGGCTCCCGCCTTGCGCGGGTCAACTGCCAGAGATTCGCCAATAAGGATGTAATCCCCGGTTTTGGCCTTTCCATACTCTGTCCAGAATGTATTTTTAACTACCTTCTCAGTTCCGATATCGCCAAGGCGCTTTGACAAGCCACCTTGATAGTCACACATGATTGTTTCCGGAGCGGCGTACCCAATGGTGTCGCCATATTCGTCCCTGTCCTGATATCGCCGCCAAATCGTGCATGCAGCGGTGTATGACCAGTTGGCAGTGGTTGTCATACTATCGCCTCCATTCCGTTACAGCAGGTCTCTCAGCGGCTATTTTCGGGCCGTTAATGATCCACTGACCGCTGCTGTTAACATAGCCCGTAGACTGCCGGCCAGATGAAGTTTTAAGCCAGACGCGATCAAATGGCTTGGGTAGTTTTTGGTTTGCAGATACCCATTCCATCAGCAGCCCCCAACAACATCGAAAAATCCAACCGAAACGCCAGAGATAGGCAGATCGCCGAGGCAGCCGTTCTTGTCCCACAAAAGCAACTGCCGATAAAGATAATCTGTTCCGGCGCTGTCGTAGGTGAAAGAGCGTGATGCACCAGATGGTGCTGATTGAGAAGCAATCTTTCTGGCACCGGACAGGGCGGCCAGTCTCGCCGCTGCATAGATAAGCATGAGCTTCTGCAGGCTTTCGGAGTAGCCCGCCCCGTCCATACAGGCAGAAGTGACGTTAACCTGGTCGATGAGCAACTGCAGGACAGCATCAGGAACCGTGAAGCCCAGCTCAGCCATCAGCGGCTTTACGTCATCCAGCATGATTTGGGCTGCCATGGTTACTTATCCTTTTTGGTTGCTGCGGCCAGCGCTGCTTCTGCGTCGTCAGCGCGCTTATTAGCGGCTTCCAGTGTATCGGCGTGCTCTTTGTCTTTTGCTTCTGCTGCATCCTGAGCGACTTTCAGCTGCTCCAGCACGTCATCCAGTTTGGACTGCAATACCGATGCGTCGGTGCTGACCGGTGCGGATGGCGTAGCCACTTCGAAAACCAGTTTTTCGCTTGCTTTCTCTTTAGATGTTTCAGCCTTACCCTGCTCGACCCACTTATCCGCGATCGCGCTGTCAACGTCATAAACCTTACCAACCTCCAGTTTCTGGAAGTTGGCACCGGCAAAGAGGTTTGAAGCCAGAATCTTTACGAGTGCCATTAGCTGCTCCTTAAGAGGCGTGGATGACGGAGTATTTGTTGTTGATGTCCTGCTTAACCATCAGGCCCATAGCACCCCATGTGCGCCAGATGTAATCGCTGTTGTAGAACGGACGCGGATCCGCAACGGTGCCGATAGCCTGTCCGACGATCGGAGCAATGACACCTGCAGTCAGTGGCACAATCAGGATTTCGTTACCTGACAACTGCGCATCTTCTTTGATGGCCGCAATACCAGACAGCTTCAGAATCTCTTCCATCACGGTACGGGTTGCGTTCACGTCGAAGTAACGCTCAAGGTTCGACATGATCTCTGCCGACACGTACCACGTCTGCGGTGCGTACTGGCTGTTGGTCACGCGGACCACATCACGCAGGGCGATCGCATTGGTGCGCAGAGCTACCGGATCAGTGCTGGTTACGAAGTTAAAGGTCAGAGTTACCTGAGCAACGCGCTCGTCTGCCTTCAGGCCTTTCCAGGTCAGGCCGTCAAACTTAACGTAGTTGCCTTCTGGATCGCGGAAGCCGTTGAACATGTAGTCAACGTACTGACGCTGCACATCTTCAACAGAGCCGCTTTGCGCATCAGCCTGAGACTGGAGTGCTGAAGGGCTGTTGAAGATTGGGTCGCGCCAGGTGAACTTGAAGCCTGAGTCATGCACCGGAACCATGGTGCCGTCAAAGGTGTAGCTCTTCGCATCCAGCGCCGCGCCAATCTGACCGGACATGGATGTGTGGGCCCAGCCACGGCCACCGGTACGAGCGTAATCGTAGCGTGACTGTTCAATGCGCACTGATCGAGACAGCGGCATCAGGTCATTCAGTAGGGTGAACTGGGTGGTTGGCTCGAACTGAGCCAGAACGGTGGTATCGAAGGCGCGGTAAAGGCGGCGGATATCGTCAACAGCATTGACGGCATCCAGACCGCCGGCATCTTCACGAATGCCACGCACGCGACCGAGGAAATCGGCAGCAGCCTGAGCACCCGCATTACGCGCCATTTGCAGTTCGGCAAACTGAGACTGGTTAACCTCGAGGTTTCCAGTGCGTTCGCCCAAGGAACGGGAAAATACAAACATTCAGGTGCTCCTTACTTGATCACAACGCGCAGCAGGTCACCTGCGGCGGCGGTATAGGCTTTGTCTTCTTCTACAAAGCAGCGAATGGACTCGTCAGCGGCTTGCGCTTTAACCTGCCCATTAGCGATTGAAAGCGGCTGACCTTTTTTGTAGGTGCCGGCCGCCGCGCGTACGTTCAGGAACATGCCCTGCATTGGCTGAATACCCACGACCAGTTCGCCTGCAGGAATGCTGTCATCAACAGTCAGGCAGCGCAGATAGTCGTAGTTGGCGACATAAAGAATCGCTTCTTCATTACCATCAACCGATGCAGTGAACTTGCCCGCATCAAAGAAGCCGATAGTGCCTGGCTTGGTGTCTGCTGCCGCGGCACCTTCACGATTCAGGAGCGGATTAGGGAATACGCCGCCCGCGTGAATTACATGCTTTCCATCTTTAGCCATCATTTACTCCGGCATTTCGCTGAGGGATTGAGTGTTTACCTGATGACGCGTGCCGCCATTCAGGCCAACAGATGATTGGCACTGTGCGTACAGGCCATCAAGTGCCGCGCCATCCAGAGCATTGACAGCCAAATCATCCAGGCCAAACTTCGCCTTAACCGCAGCGCGTTTTTCGCCTTTCTCTTTGTCGGCGTTAACCGCCAGGCCGCTTTCAATGGTGGTCAGTTTGTCGGCAAACGGCTTGAACCATGCCGGGGCCTGCTCGCTGTTAGTCGCAGTCTCTTTTGCCTTTTTGTCGTCCGCCTCTTTCTTCTCACGGGCGGCCTTCTCTTCTGGCGTCTCTTGTTTTGCAGCTGCCTTTTCCGCAGCCATCTGGTTATATGCGTCCATCAGCTCTGCATCGGTTTTGCCTTCGGTCGGCTTACCAGCTGCTTTTAGCGCATTTACGATCAGGTCTTTCATCGGATCTGTTTCTCCGTTGGTTTTAATTTCGTACTCAGTGGGTTTGCGCACGACCTCTACAGGTTCGCCGACGAATTGAGCGGTGCCGTCATCGTCGATGAGGTACTTCTGTTTGAAATAGCGGGTGTCATCGCGGTAAATAAAACTGTCCGGCCAGACCGTTTCGGGCCACAGCCAGTTATCGCCATCACGGCCTTCACGCAGCCGATCGCTGATAGCGCGCTGAATGTCGTCAAAGCTGAAATTGGAAGCGTTGGTGAAGAAGAACTTCGTTTTGTTAACGAGGCCTTCTTTGGTGCAGTTGGACGCCTCTGAAAGGCTGGCCACTTCAATTTGCTGGTCTTCACCATCAGAGTTAACGAAGATGCCTACGCCTTCATCAGGGGTTCCTGCTCCGGGCTCATCAAGCAGCACCGCCACATGGTCGAACATCATATTGGTAGCGATTTCGTTGTACTTTTTGCCCTTCGACTCACCATTGGCAGCGATACCTGAATACAACAGGCCGGTTGAGATGTGAATGGGTTCTGAGTTGGTGCCGGCGGTCATTTCATCCAGGCGGTTAATCAGGCGCTTTCCCTTCTCGCTGGATTCGGCGTATCGACGGTCAACGTACATGTCTCCGGTCACCTTGCCGTCGGTATGACTGACATTCTGCAGCCATGCGCCGACGTGGTAGTTGTTGACTGCGCGAACATCCCGGGCCGATACGTGCTTGCCGTCCACTTTAGGGTGCCCCAACGGCATCGGGTTACGCTCCAGCGTGTTATACGCCTTGCCAATTTCTGCTGCCGGGTACAACTTCCGGTTCATCACGATATCGTCGACAACGGGCGTAATGCCGCGAACCACGATATGTGGCTTGCCGTCGATGGTTTCAGTGGTGATGTTTGAAGCGGAGTTGACGACGGTCAGCACGTTAACGCGATTGCGCTTCATGCTGTGTCCTCATTGGGTAAGTGGTTAAGCAGCTTGCTGCCAATCCTTTCGCTCTTTTGCCAGTCGTTCAACGAGGCCGGGGTTAACGATCTTGCCGTTCTCGTCCAGTAAGCACGGGACATTCGCACAGTAGCAGTGGTACCTGTTCCCGCGCTCGGCATAGAACGCTTCAACTTCTTCGGTGGCGTAGGTGCGCCCGTGGCGGGAAGCATGCCATTGCCTGGTTGTTGGCTTTAGCGCTGACAGCCAGAGGATTGCGGTATTAAGTCCCAGCCTTTCTCTCGCCCAGTCTGTTTCCTGCCATTGGGCCTTACGCAGTGCCCCAACTTGCTCGGTCTGAGCAATGTTTTTGGCCTGAGCCATGCTCGCATTGAGGCGCTTACTGATGACCTGTGCCGTCTCTCGAGGGTTGACACCTCTGCCAATCGCATCTGATATCACATTAGCCAGGTCGGCTCTGGTAGCATCACTGATACCCTTCCATTCGCTGTAGGTGGAGACGTATGCAGCAGCGATCTGATTCTGGTATGCCGGGGTGCTCAACAGCTGCGCCAGCGTGGTTTGCTGCGCATATACCGGCGACTGTACTGAAAGATTAGTGAATGCCTGATGCGTGCCACGCTCATACTCTGTGACAACATATTCCAGCGCCCACAAGTTCTGGCTACCACCGTCAAGCAGGACATCATCCAGAATCAGCTGAACGCGTTGTAACAGATCAGCAAGTTGCGCCGCAGTCATGTCGTAAACGTAGGTGCCAGCGTTGACCTGATAAATCACATTGCCGTACACAGCATGTGAGACGTTACCAATTCGCTCCGTGCCGGTAAGTCGCTCATCAAATAGCTGCTTCAGTGCGACTTTTATGTCGTAATAACGCATTTCGATGTCGCGAATCATCCTGCTAACTGGCCGGGCGGATTGAGTCGGGTCAGCTTTGTTGCGAGGTATCAGTGGCGTTCGGATTAGCTGAAGGTTCGTCACTTAGCGGGTCTCCCGGTGGAACTGGCGGCAACTCATTATCTGGCAGCGGCTCCAGCTCCCCAGCTGAACGAATTTCATTAGGATCGATAGCAGGTGTACCGTATGCAGCCTGAGTTTTCTGCGCTACGTCTGCCAGTGCCTGCATGTTAGCTATCTTCTCTTTCTCACTCGGGGCGAGTAGGTCAGACCATGCCAGTGTGACTTCACCAGACTGAGGCACATCAATGACACCAAGCTTCCAGAATCGCTCCAGAATCGCTTTAACCACTGCAGTCATGAAGCCCCAGCGGCGACCGTTACAGCGCTTAGCCCAGTCCGCTTTATCCTCATCAGATGCCAGGCGGCCGGTCTGCTGTCCAAACAGAATGGTGAATGGGCACTGAATTGATGAGGAGAACTCGTTGGCAGTAACCGTCCATGATGGTGACGGGTCAGCGGCTGCTACAGACAGCACTGAAGGTGTCCCGGCCTGCATGACCAGAGCCGCATCGGTGCCGCGGTTCATCTTGGCAATTTTATCGTTCATCGCCTCGCCAATGTTGGCGTACCCAGCCTCTTTCGCCTGAGCGGCTATCCCCGCCATATCTGTCGTTGAGTCGAAAGCGATCCCCAACTGGCGGCTGGCGTTCTTCAGAAAGCCCTCAGCACTGCCGCCGGAAATCTTCTCAAGGTCGAGAAGTTTGTTGTAGCCAGCCCGGAGATAAGGCACGCCGGAAAGCATATTCTCATCCTCAGAGCCTTCACACAGGATGATGACGCGGTCCGGATGCACTGTAACGCTGCGAACTGGTCCGTATGTGCCATCATCGCCAACAGGCTGCTCGTTGAACTGGTAATTGACCGGCTCGCCGTACGTTTCCGAAATGGTATCGGTGTCGAAGTTGCCAGGCTTAATCTGCGATTCCCACGCTGGGATAAGCTTAACAACTGCCCGGTCACCCAGCCGCTTAATCACGGCGCTGTCTACGGGCTCTTTCCACTCGCGTCCGTCACGGAACTGAATCAGCAGAGCCGAGTACTTGCCAACCAGATTGCGGCGGTCAGCATCCTTAATCTTCGGCCAGTGTCGAGCCAGCAGCTTGGTCGCCGCAGCTTCCCATGGCGTCGAGGTAGTCGATTCCTTGTTTTCATCACCATCGATGATGGTCGGCTTATCAACCCAGCATGAGTCCAGCAGTTTGTGCACGGCGGCATAAGCCACCGGGTTACGCTCATAGGCGCGGTAGTATCGGTCAAAATCTAGATCGTTGGGATAACCAAACTCTTCATAGAGCTTCGTTCGCTTGGTGTTGCCCTGATGACCACCGTACAGCATGCGCTGACGGCCCATAGCATCAGCAAGGGCATTAACGAGGAATGTGACCTCGTTGCTTTGTTCACTCACTGATGAGCTCCTTAAAAGAAGATTGCGCCGGTCTGTTTATGGTTCGTCTTCGCTACAGCAAAGTAACGGAAAGCATCAGCACCGTGCGATGTGAAGTCGTGTAGAGGTTTATCTTTCCAGCAGCCGCGCTTGTCATCCCACTCCTTGCGGTAGCCCTCAAGGTGAGAGATACCCTGCTCACACTTAGCGGCATCAAAAGCGCATTTGGGGAGGATTTCACGTACTGAGTCGATGCCGGTGTCAACACCTAGCTTTGGTGCAACTTTGAAGCGGATTGAGTAAACCTTTCCGTCGATTTCGAAACCTTCTGCTGCTATCTGCTTTCTGCTTTTGCCATCACCAGCAAACTCCCGGTTATCGATGTCATGAGGAGCCCAGTGATCGCCGTATTCATAGCCGCGGTCTTTCAGCACCTTCATGTAATGACGCAAGCCTTCACCGCTGTTTTCGTAGTAGTCGATGACGTGATACTCCTCGCCAACGATGCGTACGAACCAGATGGCCGTGGAGTCGCCTACGCCGATATCCCAGAAGGTATGAACCGGCGAATGTGAGTTATCCGGCAGCACGCCGATCCGCTTCTGCTCGTAAAGCTTGCGGAACTGCTTCGCATAGTAGGCACCCTCGACCGACTGCTGAAACGCCTCCGCCGGTATCGACGGATATTCGCGCTTCATGTCATCGCCGAGCGTTTTCTCTTTGGCGTAATACCAGGCACGCTGCCGTTCGTTAGTCACCACCCCATGCTTTGCCTCAAGCTCAGCAAAATAATCGTTCAGGCGCTGCGGCAGCGGTTCTACCGGATCAATTGCATAGAGGGGGTTCTTCCACCAGCTGAAGAAAAAGAATTTCCAGTCAAGACTGCTTAACTGCTTACCCTGAAGAAGAGCTTTTTCAGCAGACTGGCAGTAATCGAAGAAGTAGCCAGCGCGGCCCTCTGCCGTGCTTTCAATCGTCGTGAAACAGTCGCTTGATACTGCTTCAAACGCACCAGTGACAATCTCCCGTGCCTTGTCCGGGTATTTGGCGCATATCTTGCCGAACTCCGAAACGTGGAGATAACGAAGCGTGCCGCCGCGAAAAGAGGTGCTGATATAAAGCGAGCCGCCTTTCTTAAATACCAGCTCGCCCGCCGCATCGTTGCTCGCAGGGTTGGCTGCTTTGATTTCATCAGGGATGCGATCGTAGGCATATTTAATCTTCTCTCGGAAAAGGCGCTTGGCATCGTTCAGGGTGTGAGCAATCAGGGCACACTTGGCGGCTTCAAACAGTGCAGCGTCCAGTTGGATAATGCAGACTTCTGTCGTAAAGCCAAGCTGGCGAGCCTTCAGAATGATGTTGCGGGTGTGCATCCCCTCGAAGTATTCGAGCTGCTCCGCCGTCATTTTAAAGCGTATCGGCTTGCCTTCTTTATCGGTTATCCAGTAGAGGTGATTCAGCCGCCAGAGCTTGTCACGCAGAAGCGCGAGATGTTCAGGCTTCATGCTCACCCCTTAGCGAGATCGTCCATCAGATCGGAAAGCGATTCGACAGTAACCTCTGACTTAACTTGCTCCCGGAATGCCTGAACAGAAACGTGTTTGCCCAGCAATTCAAGATTCTTAACCTTGTCAGGCCATTTAATTTTCTTAAGGATGCCGACCATTTCGCGGTCTTCTCCTCGCCCCTCAAACATGTCTGCCAGGTCGAAGCCACTAAGATAGCGACGCCATACAGCAGGCCATTGCGACACAGGTTTGATGCTCATGTCATCGGTCATGATGTCGAGTACATCCATCTGGTCGATTTCCAGTAAACGACGTAAAACATAAGAAGCATCAATATTTATTTGATCGCACCGTTGCGCTTTGAGATCTGCGATACGGTTTTGGATGTCAGGTTTTGTTAGGTTTTCACAGCCAGCTGCGCGGGCGGTCTTTTCGCTGTACCCCGCCCGAATGGCCGCTTGCGTGGCGTTCAAATCGATGAGGTACTCGCGACAGAACATTTCTTGTTTGTCGGTGAGTGCCATTTACTTTTCCAAGGGATGATATGCCTGAAATGATTAAAAGGTCTGCCAAAAACGCAGGTGATGCCGGAGAGTATTACGTTGCTTATATGCTATCCCGACTGGGTATCAGTGCCGCTTTAACTACAAGCGGTTCAAGTGCTGTCGATATCATTGCTACCATTGATGGTTCAAAAAGCATCAGTATTCAGGTTAAAGGATCGTGGGCCAGAAGTGCCCCACGCCAATGGATGGTAGGCAAGCATATTCCAGCCGTATCACCTGATTTCTTTTATGTGTTCTGTAACATGTCTGAAGACATTAACAACAATAATGTTCCTGAGATTTTTATCGTCCCAAGCTTAACCGTTGCAAACAATTCCACTTGGCACCATAGTGCGCCGCTTTTCAAAATAGCTAAAGGTGAGGATGAGCAGTACCTAGACCGCTGGGACCTTATTCAATCGGCTCTGGTACAGAGCCCAGTTTGATTACATAATCAGGCGCAAGTATCCCCGAGTTCCACCTTCATAAGCGTCTTATTCACCCCAATAAAAAACCGCCCGTAGGCGGCTTATTCAATAAGATGCAGTTGCTACTTACTCAGTGCTTTTTGAATTGCATCTGCAAGTGTTTCAATTTTTTCTGCTGCATGCTTCAAGTCTTCTTCAACTTTATCGGTCCTGGTGTTTGCTCCGCTTGCACCAGCAGATGCCTTAGCCAATTCTAAAGCAGCCTGAACAGCAAGAAGCCGCTGTTTCTGCTCTTGCGTAACACCAACTGGGGTATTTTTGCTGAAGTAATCTTCTAACATCACAACCTCCTTTCATAATGAAGGCTACACATTAGCGTTAAGAATGTTCTTAGTGAAGCAAAATTAATCATCATCAGGCCACTCGTAAATGCGCCTTGTGATGGTCACTTCGGTAGTCCAGGTATCGTTATCTGCCCGTGCTGCTCAATTTGCTCAATGCGGGCCAGAAGCTGGGGTTTCTTAACGCGTCCCCAGCGATTAAGCAGGCGACCAGACATGCTTGCTACGTCCTTCTCTTTCATGTACTCAAGCATGACGGCGTTACGCTCTGCCTCATAGCTTTCGCTGTGTTTGCGTAGCTCTGCCGTCATCCAGTTGAAGGCGTTGATGTACGCCTCTTTGACGCGCGCGGCAGCCGGGCCACTGAATCCCATTACCACCATCACAAAGCCACTGAAATCCATTCGGTAGAACTTCTGCTTTTTGTCGAAAATGCCTAACTCATTGATTTTCTCGGAGGCCCAAAAATGGGCCGTCGAGAACTCAGGGGAGCACTGCAAGTTTTCGATAGCTCTTATGACATGCTGATGTCGCTTACCGAATGCCTTAGCGATCTGGAATGTGTCCGTTACCGGCTCGCCATCAGCAGCGCCAACCAGCTGGCGAAAGTCAAAATCAGGAACAACCTGTAAATTTTTCATCGCGATTACCTTTTAGAAAGATGAGCCTGTTCGCACAGAAGAGCCGCCCCCGAGATGGTCGCCACCATATAACGGCAATTCTCAGGCTCAGCTTTCTGAAAGGCTCGGGGTTGAGTTGCGCTGCGACGCGCATAAAAAAGCCCCGCAGATGCGAGGCTGATAGTGCTTTGATGCGAGGATCAATTCTTCTTGGGATTTGTCATGCGGGTTGATTCAAGCTGGCGGATTGCCGCCCGGTCAATATTGGCCTGCCCCAGCAATCCGTACAGCTCTGCTGATAGCTCAACCGCCTGGCCGAACGTCATATTTTCCGGCACCGGCGGCACGTCAATCGGGCCGGTTAACTCAGCGGGAAGCGGCAGGTTTGGCTGGCTGATTGTCCGGTACTCCACCAGCGGTTTTTGCTGCGTCGCGCAACCGGTCAGCAGCGCCAGCGGGAACAGGAGCAACAGCGCACTTGTCCGCCGCAAGGTAACGTTTAATTTCACTCTGGAGCTTCCTGTTTTGCTGTGCTGTTTCTGCCCGTTGCTCAACTACCTGAGACATGACGGCGTTTTGCTTATTCACTGCTGTGGCCAGGTCATTCACTGAAGATGCCAGGCCATCGTTTTTAGAGCGCAGATCGTTAATCTGATCGTCTTTACTGTTTGCCAGCTGCTCAAGGCGCTGGTTAGTTGCCTCAAGCTGTGAACTCCTGGCATTGAGCATCCAGAGCGCCAGGCAGATCAGGCCGATAACGATGGCCGGGCCAAAGTTTTTAATTAGCGTTAAAGGATTCATGAGTTAAAGAGCTCCCTTTCTCGCTTTCGGCGCGGCAGAAGCAGATCTGCGATTGTGCCGGCGCGTTTCCACTGTAAGAGCTGGTCAGCGGCGCCCGCATAGTCCTTCGCGTTGAGCTTTTTCAGCAGCGTGGAATTGACGAATGCTGTCCGACCAACGTTGAAAACGAAGCTGCACAGCGCGTCGTACTGGCTCTGCGTCATCGGCACTTTCACATTGCCGTTAATCGCCGATTCAACCCAGGCCAGATCGCTTAACAGCAGGCTGGTTGACTGGGCTGGCGTGATTGTCATCCCTTTTGCGATCGGTTTACCGTCTACTGTGCCGGTATGGCCTACACCGATAGTTAGAACGCCAACCGAATCCGGATAGGCCAGCAGCCGCTCGCCCTCTTCACGCTTGATAAATGCAATGCCGTTATTGCTGATTTTCATTCGTGCCTCCCGTCTTCGTGGCTATCCAGCTGTGAAGCCTGGCGCTGATGTAGTCGTTGCCGACATAGCCGATATAGATCGCGAACACCTGCGCGGCCGCGTCCGGTACGTTCCAGTTGAGTAATGCGCCTATTACCTGAAGCGTGGGCGCGGCGAAAAATGCCAGGGCGCTGCATGAAACAGCATCCAGCACGCGTTTACTCCAAGGGCTTTTTGCATATGCACTGCGTAATAGTGAAAACATGCCCGCTACTCCGGCATATCCCCATTCTGTTTTGTGGCTGTAGAGCCACAGCAGTACGCTGGCCCAAAAGCCCGGATCCTTTTCTGGCGGCATACATTTGATTCCGGCCGTCAGCAGGATGGCGGCTTATAGTTAATTTTTTGAAAGTAGGAGGAAAACCTTAAGGCTGGTTTTGAAGGTACAAATCGCAGGCACAAAAAAGCCCGCAAAAGCGGGCTCTGTGTATCAAAAAAATTATTATTTTTGCTTTTTCTAGATTATTCTTATGGGTATTCCCTGGTGTTGGCCGTATTGGCACCCCCACTTCACCAAATTTGTCTCCAACGACTAATGAAGTGGGGTTATTTTTTTGCCTTTTGATTCTCTCATCTGTGGCAGAAAAGAGATAAATGTTCCAGGCAATTTGTAGCATTGATTAAAACATCTAATCTGTGGGCATTGTGCCTGGCATCTGAGATAACTTCAACTGGACTAAAGTAGGGGCTGAAAACTGCTCTGATTGAACCCTGCAAAATGACAGGCGCCCGCCCAACTCGGTATTATTGTCAGTTCAGTTGATAGATGTGGTGCCGGGTGCCTCCCGGTAAACTCCCCAGTTCAGAAGCTTGCGTGACTTGTTTACTGACATCATTCAGAAGAATGTTAACTGATACGCCCCGCCGCAAAGGGGGATTCACCACAACTATCATTGTAGTACACCAAAAAAGCCCCAGAAAGAAAAAGCCCCGGCGGTCAGGCCAGGGCTTTCTTTAAATAATACGTTTAACAATGCACGCAACTTCAACTGTTAGGAAACATACCCCCAGCTTACTGAAAAGTAAATAGCTCGCGATAAAATAACAAGCTACTTCATACCACTCTATACAATAAACTTAGCTAATGTGGTATTAGCCCATGATTCTTCAACCTCGAGCTTTCCGATTAGCCGATCGTAAAACGGCTTCCCGCTCCTGTCCCATGTTGCCAGGCTGATATTTTCAGTTATCGTGCAGATAGCCCTGTATGCTTCTATTGCCGGAATGCGTTCATAACCACGACCACAGCAGCGCTTACAGTCACCCATTACCGGAACACCCTGCCTTTCAGTTTCTTTTCGCATAACTACGCGACCACGTCCGCTGCAATCCCGGCACGCTGAGGAGATTACACCTTTGCCAGTACATGCTTTACAACGCACCCGAATTTGCTCGCGTACCTCACGACGGCCGTGACCGGAAAGCATGGATTTCATCGTCACGACTTTCGCCGCTATAAAGCCGGTAGCACCGCAGCACTCGCACGGCCTCAAGCTGGCCGCGCTGCGGCAATAGTCCAGGTAAGCATAACTTGCGAGCACTTGCATAACTGCTGGTTTAATCTTGCTGTTGAGTTTGCGTAAGGCGGCAACCTTATCGCAGGTTTGAAGTGCATATTCAGTTAACAGGGAAACGGCGCGCCGTGCGTCGTTCTTGCTTACCCCTACTTTTCCCATAAATGCGCTGTACCCCAGTGGGGCGCGAGCCATTGCCATTCCCATCCCGGCAATGTAATCAGTACCTGTAAGCTTATCCGGAGAAGTATTTGGCGCTGTATCGCTGAAACTCTGGCCTTTCGGGAAATGGTATTTTACAGTTGATTCAAGACTCATGCCGCTTTGCTCCTTTGTTTAATCAGTTCTCTGGTTCTCCGCCGATAGTGAGTTGCCAGCTCATGCAATTCTTCCCGTGTCCACTTCTTCAGCTCGTGCGGCCCTATAAGGCGATCGAAAGCAGCCCGCCCAATCTTCGCTATGAGCCTTGGCTTGTATTCACCAATATTGCCGGAGAGATACGAGTTGCAGTGCTCGCACTGGATGTGGCAGTTGCTTTCGTCGTAACGGGTTTCTTTACTGGCGCCTACCGTGCGGTAGTGACCGGCATTCATCTTCGCGCCTGTGTTGCGATCGCAACTGATACAGGGCTGCCCGGCGTCTCGGGTGCGGATGAATTCGTTGAAGGCTTTTTGAGCTTGCTTATGGAAGTAACTGAGGGGTTGTACTGCTAACTTGCGGATTTTAATGCTTCGTCTTTCCTGCTGCGCTTCGTCTTTTCTTTTTTTCTCTCGGTCTGCCTCCCTTTTCTGAAGAGCGAATCGCGCTCCATGTTCAGGGCAACACCACCACGTTCGGAAATCCTGGTAGTGGAACCATTCACGGCATATTTTACAGCGCCGTCGCTTTGGCTTATTAGCGGTTGCCTTCATCATGCGACCTGTCTTTTTCTGAGTTGATTGTATTCGCTATCAGCCGGAACGGACAGCCTGCAGCCGACATTCAGCGCCCATGCTTCCACCTGCGTGAGATAGTGATGCATATCGCCTGTGTCGAGGTCTGCCGTATGCCGCAGCGTCTGTACCTGAGTTCTTTCACCTGTAACCACGTCGACCATCTCGCGCGTTTCGTAGCCCAGATAGGTGTGCTTCATCGCTTCCTTGACCCATGCCGGAGACGCAAAGGGCTTTCCGCGCCTGATGAGATAAGCGCTTAGCTCTGCGTACCACATGTGCTGTAAGGAGTTCTGAGGGATGCTGCGTTGGTCACGCCATTCTGTGATTTTGATGCGCCAGCGTTTGCCGGAAGAGACGAGGTCGAAGATGTGTTTGGTAAACTGCCCCAGGGTGGATTTGTGCAAACAAAAATCCTGCACGCTTCACCTCCGGTTGATGGTCTCCTGCACCTTAGCCAGGTCATCTTCCATCTTCGCCATAATTAGCTCGATAGTTTGATGGTTGTGGCCGCCGGTTTTGTGGAACATTTTTAAAAGAGCCAGACCTGCGCTTACTTCAGACAGATGATCTGGGCGGGTCTTAATTGAGATAATTTCAGCTGTCATATTTTCCTCCTGATAAATTTTGGTTTGAATCGTCCTGAAAAACTGAACCGGGTATGAAAACTATGTTACCCATTACTGACTGAACAACGGCTCTGAAAACGGCTTCTGGCAAATCAAACCCTACAGAGGGAGAACGTTCATCAATAAAAGCTATGAACATGTTTTCCCGTCCTCCCGCGCTGACATAAATATGCAAATTCTCTATCAAGTAACCTGCTTTATCCCAGCGTCCCGGTGTGTGCTCAGGCCATTTGCCACCAATAGATTTTAACGCTGCCCATTCAAGAGCTTTACCTTCAAGAGCAATAACCGCTATGAATCTACTGTCCATGACACCCTCATATGTTCAGGAAGCCAGTAACTTTAACAACAATGTAATCATTATGTTGCATAAAAAGAATAGCGTTACTTATGCAAAAATAAACTAATTAGTAATAAATGATAACAACACGTCCACATAGCTATTCTTTTAAATCACCTTCCTCCTTTGCTTTCTGGTTTACTCCGTCCGAATTCAGCATCAACGATGTAATCGTGAGCTTCGCGTGCAAGCATGCCCATTGCATGGATCGTATCCTGGGCCTGTACCTGCGTCAGGTTCTGCTTTTCGCTAAGGTTAACGATCGATAGCGCCAGCTTCCGCGCCGAGCTCAGTAGCGGCGGCTCTATTATCAGCTGCGTTACGTTACTCATGATTTCACCTTCCGCATTCCCAACCGCTGCCGAATTTCCGCGATTTTATCCAGGCCCTTCTCGTTGCTGACCGGGCAATGCAGCTTCGGTATCTGCGCGACCGGCGCGCCGATCTTCTCGCCTGAGTCCAGGCGCTTTGCCATCGAACGCAGTTCCTTCATGCACTTCTGCCGCAGCTCTGCCGGAGTGAGATTCATGGAGCGCATCTGAGAGTAAAGGGCCGGAACCATCAGCCAGCACTCATTGCTTTTCCACGGATACTTCTCCGGGCTGTCGTAGAAACCACGGCGCGCGCTGTACTGCATTACCATGTCGTAAAGCTCGTCGGCATCCGGCAGACCATAGCGGCTAGCTTCACCCTGGCGGCACCAGGCGACAAACTGGCCGGGCGACGGGAGGAACGGCGTTTCCTGCTGGCGGGCCAGCTTCATACCGGCGTTAACCTGGTCAATGCTGGTAATTCCGTTTTCGGCAAACGCCAGCACCCACTGTCGCCGCAGCTCGTTCAGCTCGTCCTGAGTTTTGATATTCGCCATCAGTGCCGGGAAAGCCGCTTTAAGCTGGCGGAAAAGCTCGTTGAAAATGTGGATCGCCTGCTCAGGTACCTGCTGCTTTGGCTTTTCAGCAGCGTACATCTGCTGCAGAGCCTGGCCGTCGCGGTTCTGGATGGCGGTAACGATGTTTCTCATAGTTGTAACCCCTCTGCCCAGTCAGTATTGTTGAAGTCCAGCGCCTGTTTGCCGCCGGAACCGGATTTAGCCTTGTCGCGCTTAATCGCCAGCTGCGACCACTTCTCACGGAGCTTTGCAGGACACAACACGTTGCCGCACCAAAAACTGTCCTGGCTGGCCCAGCGGAACAGGCTGCACATATCTCGGTGGTCGCGCCCGTCTTTTTCACGCATCAGCCGTATGTCGTTTGCCCAGCCTGCGAAGGCAGGCTTTCTGGCAGACGGCTCGATTGACTTCACCACGTCGAACATCCACTCAGCCGCCTTGAGGTCGTCAGCAGTCCCCCATTTGTCCCCTTTCGGTGACTGAATGGCTGCTTCAGGTCGTTGCGGTTTTGGTTGCCGGACAGCAGGAGGGAGATTTCTTTGACGAGAATCTAATACGTTAGTATTAGATGTTATATTGTTTGTGGCACTTTGATGGCAATCTGTTGGCACAACCTCCCCGCCAGCCCTTGCTGTATGCGGGTTTGTGATGGCACTTTGATGGCAATCTGTTGGCACAAATTTTTGCTGATAATCGTCGTATTTTGTGACCAGAATCTTCGAAAATTTCTTGTTCGATTCCTTGCTGATCATCCCCAGTTTTTCGAACTTCAGCAGCAGGTATTTTATCCGGTTCGGGTCGATACCGGTTTCCTGTGCCAGGGTGTGACGCCCGGTGATGAACTCTCCTCGTCTGCACAGCAGCTCGCCAAATTCGGTAGATACCGCTCCGGCGGCATGGTTAGCAGAGAGGATGAAGTGTATCCACAGGTGAACAGCGTCAGAATCCGTCCTGTAGAAAGGCAGCTCCATTATTTTTCTGTGCAGCAAGGCAAACCCCTTACCGGTTGCCTCCGGTCTGTCAGCGGCCTGCTTATCAGGCCGTAATGGTGTTACATTGGAATAAGCGAGGTTCATGCAGCCTCCCCGCCGGTCGTTGGAATGCCTGAGCGGTATTCAGCCAGGATGCGCTGAATTTCTTCGGCCGTGCCAGAAGCAAGAACGAGTAATTCGATAACCTCTTCGTTCACGTACAGCGCATCCACCAGCAGCTCAACCAAGCGCCGCGCTTTCTTCGCGCTGAACTGCGGCATGGCGTCGCTTTTTGTCAGCTTCTTCTTTCCTGCTGCGCGGGCTTTATCCATCTGCGCCAGCGCCACCGATTCAGCTTTGGCGCCGTGCAGCTGAGAAAGAGCAACCGCCGTTGTCGGGGCCACCTCGCCGGATTTGACCATTGCGATCAGGCCGTCTCCACACTCCAGCAGTTGCAGGTGATAATTAACGTCAGCCACGGAGCGCTTTACCTTCTTTGCTATCTCCGCAGCTTCCCAACCCTGATTGCTGAGGCGCTGATATGCCGCTGCGCGTTCCAGCGGGGCCAGCGCCTTACCCTGCGAACTGGTGACCATGAAAGCAATACGATCGGCTTCGGTTCCCACGAAGTCCTTGCATTCCAGCCTGGCGACTTCATGCCCGGCATCGGTAGCCATCATGGCGCCGTAATAGCGGTGATGGCCGTCGATAACCTTCACGCCCTGCTCCGTTACCTGCACCGCCAGCGGCGGCACAAACTCGCCAGCGATAAACGCATCACGGAATTCTGTAACGTGCTCCTGGTCGATTTCACGGACGTTATAGCCCGGCTCGACGTACAACTCGCTCAGTGGAACCAGAAACGTTTTTTTAACGGTCGTTTCGGTGCCGTTTTTGTCTTTTGTCTTGTAAAGCAGTGATAAAGAACTCATAATTACTCCTGTGAATTGATCCAGTCTTTTCGCATCAGGCCTCGAAACTGTTCCTGCAGTTCGGGGCTTTTTCTTTTCCTATCACCGCCTCAACTGCCTGCCTGGCAACCTCAGCGATCAGGCTTGTCTCCCATACCTTTTCCAGCAGCACGAAAACCGTCGCCATATCGCGCAAGTTTAAGCGACTCACCTTCGATTCATGCCATCCGGCTTCAGCAGCGAGAACGCGCTGGCCCTTGTGCGTTAGTCGGGAACGGAGTTCAGTCTCCACCTGGTTAATCAACTTGCTATTACTTGCGTTTTCCATTTCGTATGATTTCTATGTTGAAGAGTTAGTTACGTGCGAAGGCTGTAAGCCTCCACGTTGTTGTTTGGGGTGAAACACCCGCAGCCAGATTGTTTAAAGAGCGGTAGAGATTACGCGGCCTGGGTATCACGCTTACTGCTGGGGAATGGCTTAAGTTCCTCAGCGATCACCTTTCCGTTCTCGAAAATGGTGACCGTGATATTTCTCCCTGATGAAAGAGCTTTACTGATAGCGCTTTGACGGACTTTGAAAATCTCAGCAGCCTTCTCTTGACCATTCAGGGAGACGAACACTGACAAAGGCAGTTTTTCCATAATTGTCTCCTAAAAAACTAAAAGTATTATCACCAATAGTAATGATTTAGTCAACACTAACGGTGATTGGTGTTTATTCCTTGCGGTTATAAAATGGCAGTATGAAAAAGAAACCCCTAACACCAGAGCAGCTCGCTGATGCCAACCGGCTAAAGGCGATATTTGAAAACAAAAAGAAAGTACTTGGCTTGTCTCAAGAGACGCTGGCTGAGCGGATGGGTATGGGCCAAAGTGGCATAGCGCAGTTGCTGAATGGCTCGAATGCTATAGGTCCGGCTCATGCAGCCAAGCTAGCTAAAATACTTGGTGTTTCGGTAGAAGAATTTAGCCCCAGTATTGCGACGGAAATTGCAGATATGTACGCGTCCTTGCAGGGTTCGCCAACTGCGAAAGCGCAATATGAGTACCCGCTCTTTGCGCATGTTCAAGCTGGCCCTTTTGCTGAGGTTGGCAGCTATACGGCAAGCGATGCAAAAGCGTGGGTGCCGACTACCACGAAAGCCAGCGCAAAAGCGTTCTGGCTTGAGGTAAAGGGGCATTCGATGACCGCACCGCAGGGCGTCCGTCCGAGCTTTCCGGAAGGCATGCTGATTCTTATCGACCCGGCTGTAAGCGTTGAGCCTGGCGATTTCTGTGTAGCTGCTGCCAACGGCGATTCAGAGGCAACCTTCAAGAAGTACGATAAGGATTCGGGCGTAAGTTACTTGGTGCCACTAAATCCGGCATACAGGACGATCGACTGCGACCACTGCATCCGCATCATTGGTAAGGTGGTTAAGGCCCAATGGCCAGAAGAAACGTTTGGTTAAATGGGCCAGCATTTGTCGAATCATTGGCATGCCGCTTGAGGTGAACATAGGGCTGGTTTAGGCAGCTACGTTAAAGGATATAGGTTACACAGCTAATTTCAGGAGTATCAAAGTGCAGATCTGCATGATGGATTATGGAAAGCTTTCTAAAGATGGTAAAATCTTAAAGCTAAATTGTTATGGTGTTGGCTCTTTTGACGTTCTGTCAGGCATTGAGAGGTTTGTTAACAAACCCAACTGTTCAGACATAGAAAAGGCTGCAATTCCACCCGGCACTTATTGGATTGTCGACAGGCCAACGGGGAGCCTCCTCAATCAGTTACGCGCAGAAGCGATTGATCTATATCACCTTTACAAAAATCACCATTCCGAATGGTTTGGACTGTATAGTGCGGAAACAATGAGCGACTATGTTTTTGTAAACGGTGTTCGACGCGGGAGCTTCCGATTGCATCCTCTCAATACCGATGGCTCCGGCGTATCATGGGGATGCGTTACTTTTTACAAATCGTCTGAATTTCAAGTCTTAAGAAAATCATTGCTCAACCGTAAAAAAATTCATGTCCCGGGTGGCAAAGGTCTTATGGCTTATGGTCGGATTGATGTTCGGGGTGTGCCGGACTTTTCTAAGTGTGAAGTAAGATGAAAATTATCATTTTTTTTATCGTTTTTGTCGCCGCGATGTTTTTTATCCCGGATAGCTTATTGAGCAGCTTAGTTGAGCATCATGTTCACATCAGTGGTGATGGCGAAGAGGCTATGGACAGCTTTGAGTTTACGGTCATTGCTGCTAAAGCTGCAATCTCTACCGTGGCCGCTCTGGTAGCCATATGGCTGTATCGAAAACGCAAAGTCTGAAGCTTAGGCTCAGTGGCCGGAAGAGACGTTTGCGTGAAATGAGGCCGCAGAGATGCGGTTTTCAAAACAATACGCATTGACGACAGATCTTTGATGAACAACAATGAAAGTGTGTAACAGGCATATTTTTAATAGCTAGGAAAAAACTTCCGATGGGCAAGAACAACCGCCTGACCCTGAAACTTGATGGTACTAGCCCAGATCAGCTTCCTATGGCTCGTCTAAGCAAGTATCTATCTGCACTATCCGATCTTTATGGATCGGTAGATGCTGTTCACTTCAAAGAAGTGAGCGAAGGGTCTGCTTGCCTAAACACGTGGGTGGATAGCGATACGGCGTACAATCAGGTTGTTGAACGCTCATTATTACAAGCAAAAAATAATGGCAAACATTATCAAAAACTAGTTAGTTTACTAGCTCAAGATGGCTATCGCGGTAGTATAATTAATAGTGATGAGTTGACAATAGTAAACTTCCCCGTTGCCGATGAGGCCCCTTTATTTTCTGTAAAAAAAAGAGCAAAGGTACAGGGGCGCTTATATAACGTTGGTGGTAAAGATGAATCTGCTCCTGTTAAACTAGAAGGCGCTAATGGTGAGACATATAATTGTGAAGCAACTCCTGCTATGGCTGCCAAACTAGGGTCTGTACTTTTTAAGCAAATTCGGGTTGAAGGCGATAGTGAGTGGGAGAAAAAAGATGGCATATGGAAACTAAAAAAACTTAAAATTTCATCTTTTGATGTGCTAGATAAATCTTCTCTTAGATCTGCGCTTGCTTCATTAAATGAAGCTACTGGGAACGCATGGAAGGAAGAAGATAATCCTCATGTTGTTCTTAAGGCGTTAAGGGAGTTCAATTGCGAATAGTCTTTGATACTAATGTCTTAGTGCAAGCTATCACAGGAACTAAAGCTGGATGTACTCTTACTAATCCAGCTGACGGCAAACCTGTGTCTGATTTGGACAGAAGAGCAGATGCCCTCATTGATTACATCGAATCAATAAACGGTAAGATTATCATTCCAACGCCTGTATTAGCTGAGTATCTAGTTGGTATAAATAAAGCAGATCATCAAACGCATTTGAGATTAATTCAAGCGCAGGCATGTTTTGAAATTATTCCTTTTGACGAAATAGCCGCTATTGAATGTGCTCAAATGCCTAGTATTCAAGAATTGAAGGCGATGATGGCTTCCGATACGGCTAACAAAGTTAAGTTTGATAGACAAATTATATCCATTGCCATCGCCGTCAATGCGGATGAAGTATGGACACACGACAAAGGTGTTTATAAAAGATGTAAGGAACTCAACATCACGGTGAAGTCACTTGCGGACATAAATCCGAATCCTAAACAAGGACAATTAGATATGCCGCACGATCCACCGTCCAGCTTGCATTAATATTATACTTGGCTGTAGCGCCAACATTATACTTACCCCGTAGCCCGCCCCGAGCGGGCTTTTTTGTGTCCTTTTGGCGCCTTTGTGAATCCGCTTGACGCAAATCAATGCCCGCTCGGCTAGAACGCTTATCATGCGACCTACAAAACAACGATGACAGCTACCGTTTGCCCGCTTTGCGCGGGCTTTTTTGTGCCTGCAATTTGAAGCCCCCTTCCCCTGAGAGCCAAAGCCTGTAAAAAATAAATTTCCTTTAAATTCAGGAATATCAACACCGCTCGTGATAATTTATCACCAATAGTGTTGACTATAAAATTACTAATAGTGATACTAACTCCATCAGCAAGACGCTGACAGATACGAAACGGACTTACCGCTCTTTAACAATCAGAACTGAGGGTGATACACCCCACCAAAGTGAAGTTGGCTTTGGGGTTCAACTGACCAACAAAACGCCAACACCAGGGCGGGTCGGTTGAACCACCTAAGCCAATTACAGGAGGCAGCCATGCCACGCAACAAGCAAAAGAATCTGGCCCGCGCTACTGCGCACCGAGCAGAGAAGTCGAAAGATATGCGGTTAGGCCGCAGCGTTGAAGCAGCGCTTACTGGCTGCTCTAACCGCGTTTTAAAAGCAGTAACCCAGGCCCCAAACTGGCGTGTGAAAGCTGATAAAGAAGTCGAGTTCGTCAGCCGCGAGAATCCAGAGTACCGGAAGGTGAATAACCCTTACGGGCAAATTACAAATGCCCGCCAGAAGATGCGCGGAAAATGCATACCTTTATTATGAATAATCTGCCTCTATATTGATCGTCTCTCATAAGAGTGGTAAATATATTTTATCATATCAAGAGGGAAGCCGATGGAAGGTCATAATTTCGAAAGGTTAAAAAATCATATACTTACCCTGTCTGAATCTTCAGAATTTGAATCTGCAGTAAAAGAATGGAGTCTACATTCCATTGAAATATCTGAAGAAATGGATAAGTGCCCTTGCGGTCAAGATATAAAAGAACATTGTTACATTGAGAATAGTATAAATGGTCGCATTACCCATGTAGGAAATGTATGCATTAACAGGTTTATGGGCATCTCAACTGGAACACTGTTTGATGGGCTGAAGAGGATAAAATCAGACGCCTCAGCGAACCCAAACGAAGCCTTAATTGAATATGCCCAAAAAAGTGGATATCTATACAAAGACGAGTACAAGTTCCTGATAACGACCATGCGCAAGAGAAGCCTTTCAGAAAAGCAGAAAGCTTGGAAACAAAAAATAAATCGGCGAATCCTCGAAGCTATAGTTGTCGTAAAAAGAACGCACAAAAAATGAGCTACTAGATCAGCCATTTTTTTGTCCCACCTCTTCCGCTTACCTAATTTGCCCGCCAGCGAGCGGGCTTTTTTTCGCCCATAACAAAGCGGCTTCAGTCGAGGCCTCTCCGTTATGTAACCCACTAACTAAGGAAATCACCCATGCAAATCGCTATTGCAGGGGCGGCATGCGGTCGCCCTTTCCACGCTATCAACAGCATTCAGTTTCAGCGTTCGAACATTCTGACCAGTGCGTCATTCACCCCGCCGCCGCGCAAAAGCTGGCTGCAAAAGCTTTGGGAAATTCTCCGCGCGGAGGGTCGGCCATGAATGCCTACATTCAGCAGGAGCGCTACAAAGACCTACAGGACGCCGCAGAGCAGCAGGAAGCGCAGCGCGTCTCACGCGTCGACGTTATCGCCCTGAGCCTCGCTAACCAGTACCCGGAAAACATCACCGATTTTACGGCAATGCTGAGTCTGCCGGTTGAGATACGCATATTCCTTCGTGGAGCAGCAGCCCAGGACTTGTACGCGGAATTTGTCGACAGGCTGGCTCGCCTGCAGGCTGAAGAGCACGACCAGCTGATAGAGATCGGTTTCATGGAGGAGCACTGATGGAGCCGGGCCTCTACCTCGATATCAGCAACGAGGACTATCACGCCGGGGCTGGCGTCAGCAAATCGCAGCTGGACGATATCCTGATTAACCCTGCGATCTTCAAATGGCGTCAGAGTGCGCCGGTCGATACCGAAAAGCTGAAAGCCCTGGACATGGGCACCGCCCTGCACTGCCTGTTGCTGGAGCCGGACGAATTCGATAAGCGCCTCATCGTGGCGCCAGATTTTAACCGACGCACCACTGCCGGAAAGGAAGAGGAAAAGCAGTTTTTAAGGGGCTGCGAGCGTAGCGGTATGACGGTTATGGATGCCGAACAGGGCCGGAAATTAAAGCTGATGCGTGAGAGCGCGCTGGCACACCCGGCGGCACGCTGGCTGCTGGAGGCTGACGGCCACTGTGAAGCGTCGATTTACTGGAGCGACGAGGAGACTGGCGAGCTGTGCCGGTTCCGGCCGGACAAATTCCTCAACGGGCAGCCGGTCGTTGTCGATGTGAAGAAAGTCGCGGATATGGATCGGTTCCCGCGCCACGTCGAAGAGTTCCGCTACCACATGCAGGATGCCATGTACCGCGAGGGCTTTTACCGGCACTTCAGCGAATACCCCATGTTTATCTTCATCGCCGTCAGCGAAACCATCGACTGTGGCCGCTATCCCACGCGCGTTTTCCAGCTTGCCGAAGAAGACACCGCCGCCGGATTTGAGTTGTTCCGCCGCAGCCTGGATACCTATCACGAATGCCGCACGACAAACAGCTGGGGCGGCATTGAAGAAATCACCCGCCCGGCCTGGGCGAAGAAAAAGGACAATGTATGAGCAACGAAATCATCCACGCCCCGGTTAACGAGGCTGACACCAAAGCAGCCATTTTCAGCCCGTCGGGCCTGCAGAAGCTGCAGGCGTTCGCATCGGTCATGGCAGAGGGCAAATCGACGGTTCCGGCCCATCTGGCCGGTAAGCCTGCCGACTGTCTGGCTGTGGCGCTGCAGGCGGCACAGTGGGGAATGAACCCGTTCGCCGTGGCGCAGAAAACGCATCTGGTAAACGGCACACTGGGCTATGAGGCGCAGTTGGTTAACGCCGTGGTGACCAGTTCTACCGCAGTTCAGGGGCGCTTTAAATATGAATATGGTGGCAACTGGGAAAACTTCCGCCCTGGACCGGCCAACGCGGCGAACGAGAAAGGCCTGTGCGTTCGTGTCGGCGCAGTGCTGCGCGGTGAAGCGGAAATCACCTGGGGCGAGCCGCTCTATATGGAGTTCGTCACTACCCGTAACTCCCCGCTCTGGAAGACGGCACCAAAGCAACAGCTGGCTTATCTGGCCGTGAAGTACTGGGCGCGCCTCTACTGCCCGGACGTTATCCTGGGTGTTTATACTCCGGACGAGTTCGAGCAGAAAGAACGCGTTGAGCGCGACGTTACCCCGGCCCGCACCCGGCAGGATTTGAATAACCTGATCAACCAGAAGCCAGTCGATGCAGTACCGCAGGAAACTAGCCAGACGCCATCCCGGTCGCTGGAAGAACTTTTGAAAGACTTTACCGAAGCGGCCAGCAAGGCTGCCAGTGTTGAAGAGCTGGACAAATTCTACAAATACGCCGCCCGCAAGCTGGCCGCCGATACAGGAAAGCTTGATATGGCGACCGACGTTTACAGTATCCGCCGCGACGAACTGGCTGAATTTGCCGGAAAAAATTAATGAAAGAGTACCTGGTAATTTTAACGTAGAAATGGGGCGTGTCGTGCTAAGCGGCATTAAGATGCAAACTAAGCGGATTTCAAAGGCGTCCCCTCGACGCATAACTTTCACGGATGGTTCATCAACAGCACCATCTTAAAGGATGAAGGGAGGTCTTACTAGGCAATCGGCAAACCCCGCACTTAATAAACCGATCTGTGCACGCTATTCTCAATGCTAATACATGCGCTATGTCTCAATATTGACATGGCTTTTGGCGAAAAGCATAAGTAATGGTAAAGTTTTTTTGTTTGTTTCCGATAGGCACTCTTATAACTAATATTTAAAGAGGTAAAAATGTCAAAAGCAATCAACGAAAGTAAAAATCCACCGCCTGCTATGGGTCAGGATAGTAAAAACCCTC
The DNA here is from genome assembly GCF_041320675.1 of Erwinia sp. STN24. Lineage (NCBI taxonomy): Bacteria > Pseudomonadati > Pseudomonadota > Gammaproteobacteria > Enterobacterales > Erwiniaceae > Erwinia > Erwinia sp. STN24. The sequence continues at coordinate 1,198,795 of NZ_JBGGPM010000001.1, forward strand.
CGCCTCCAAAGGTGTTTGTTCGCCCAGCGCCTCCACCAACTCCCCCACAACCCACAAAAAAGTAATAAGTGAGGAAAGTTTATGGAAGCAGTAAGCGGGGATTTGTTTAAAATCTTGATGCTACTTCTACCGGGTTTTTTGACGGCATGGATTTTCCATGCCTTCACTGCTTATCCTAAGCCATCTCAATTTGAGAGAGTTGTTCAGGCTTTAATCTTTACTGTCTTCATACAAGCTTCTTTATACATAATAAAACCAACCTTATTATGGTTAGGAAATTATCATAGCTTTGGGCATTGGAATGTAGAAGCTAAAACACTCTGGTCGTATATTAGCGCATTTACAATCGGAATAGTATTTAGCACGCTAGCAAATAATGATAAATTTCACGCATTTATGAGATTTATCGGAGTTACAAAACAAACATCTTATCATTGTGAATGGTTTGGAACCTTCAATGCGAATGTCACACATGTGATACTGCACCTTACCGACGATAGAAGGATTTTTGGATGGCCAGAAGAGTGGCCTGCCGATCCTGAAAGAGGCCAGTTTATACTTCGAAATCCTTCTTGGGTAACTGAAAAAGGGTATGAAGACATGCCTACCGTAAAATATATTATGTTTAAATCTTCAGACATAAAATGGGTCGAATTTATACAGGATAATCCAGAGGTAATATATGTCGAGAAAAGTGCCGACCCCTCCACCATACAAAACTCCGGATCGTAATGGGGTAAGAGGAGGGAAAAACCCGCCGCCGCCAACTATATATGAGCGACCTGCACCTCCGCCGTCCCCGCCACCGGGAAGAAAATAAACAGTACGGCCCCGCCCCTGCGGGGTTTTTTTACGCCCAAATTTCAGGAGTTACCCATGTGTGATATCGCAGATGAAGCCTTTGAACGTGAAGAGTGGGAGCGCACTTTAGCGCTGAAGAATCGCAAGCTGCCGGATCCGCCGTCGCCGGTATGTCGCAACGGAGATTGTGGCGAGAAGTCGCAGCCAGGCACCAGCTATTGTTCTCCGGAGTGCCGCGAAGATGCAGAACGGCTGGCGCGGGCAGAACAGCAAAGGAGAGTGGCATGAAAATAAAGCAGTCTGAAATCACACAGCTTGTCATTACTGACATTACAAGTCTTGACCCTGTAAAGGTAATGATCGAGAACATTCAGCCAGGCGTCGGGAATATCACGATCACCTGCTTCGGCAAATCGTGGACGTCATTTTGGGGCGCCATGTCAGGAATGACAATTCAGGACTTTTTCCTCTCATGCGATAATCCCTACCTCATTAACTGCCTCGACCGTGGTATCAGCAGCACGATAGACAGTGAAGATAACGATGCAAATATCGAATTTGTGAAATCGCAAATTTGTAAGCTGCGCCGCGAGCAAGAAATTACCGCCGATGAAGCCCGTGAATATTGGGATGAAGCCGAAGGTAGCGACGACGTGAAAGATAAATGCTGCAACTGGCAATACGGCTCAGCGCTTCGGACGCTACTGGGTGACGACCCTTGGTGCCGTGACTGGCCCACTGTGCCAAACCCTGATTACGAATACCTGAAGCGCATCGTTCAGGCAGTCCGTGAAGCGCTACAGGAAATTAAGGAGCCAGCATGAATGACACCGGAAGCTGACAATGCCATTAAAAGCACCGCCCGCATCGCACTGAAAGAATACTCAAACCCAAACAATACCCTCACGTACCGCCAGATACTCGACAAGCACTCCCCGAAAATAGCCGCGCTGATCCCCGCAAAGCATCGCGGGCGGGCCTGGCTATGGCTGAACTGTGTCTGTCATCAGGTGGCGCGTAGAGGGTAATCATCCTCCCCCACATCATCGCAAAAATAATCGAGGTCAATATGGAAGCGTACTCACTTACGCTCGATGAGGCCTGCGCGTTTCTCGGCATCTCCCGCCCGACGGCCAGCAACTGGATCCGGTCCGGGCGCCTTACCGCGACACGCAAAGACCCGAGCAAAAACAAATCGCCATACCTGGTCACGCGGCAGGCGTGTATTGCCGCGCTGAATAATCCGTTGCACACTGTCGCCGTGAGCGCGGCGGATGCACATGAGGAGAAATCACCATGTCGATCTTCCGTAGGGGTGAAATTTGGTACGCCAGTTTCACAACAGCGGGCGGCAAAAGAGTTAAGCAATCTCTTGGCACGTCCGACAAGCAGCAGGCGCAGGAACTCCACGACAGGATAAAAGCTGAGTCATGGAGGATCGTTAAGCTAGGAGAGCCGGTCTCTATGACATTTGAAGAGGCCTGCGTTCGCTGGATACACGAGAAGTCAGAAAAGAAAAGCCTTAGCGACGACAAGCACATCATCAAATTTTGGCTTTTATCGATGGCAGGCAAACAGCTGAGGGATATCACTGAAAGGGAGATCTACGCAGCGGTAGCGAAAATCGAGAATCGCAACCACTTTAACCGATGGAAGCAGAAGGCAGAGGCTTGCGCAAGAAGGGGAAAACCAGCTCCAGAATACAAGCCTAAGCTTGCTTCCCAGGGTACAAGGATAAAGCGCCTCTCCTTCATTAGGTCTTTGCTGCGGGCTGCTGAAAGGGACTGGAAAGCGCTTGAGAGGGCGCCGGTTGTAAAAGTCCCTGTAGCAAAGGAACGGCGGATCAGATGGCTGAAGCCTGAAGAAGCGCAGCGTTTGATTAAGGAGTGCTCCGAGCCACTCAAATCTACGGTAGAGTTTGCGCTATGTACCGGCCTGAGGCGCTCAAATATCACTAACCTGAAATGGGAGCAGATTGACCTGCAGAAGAGGATGGCGTGGATTTATGCGGATGAGAGTAAATCAGGCAGGGCAATTGGCGTTGCCCTGAATGATACAGCCTGCACGGTATTGAGAAAGAATATCGGCAGGAATGACGAATACGTTTTCGCATACGTAGATACAGTTAAACACGATAACGGTGAAGTGACAAAATCTACACGGCCCGTAAGAAGCAATACCAATACCGGGTGGAGGGCTGCTTTAAAGCGGGCTGGGATAGAAGATTTCAGATTTCACGATCTGAGACATACCTGGGCATCGTGGTTGATTATGGCTGGAGTTCCCATCTCCGTTCTGCAGGAAATGGGTGGCTGGCAAAATATCAACATGGTAAGGCGATACGCTCACTTTTCATCAGGCCATTTGTCTCTGCACGCCAGGCGTATTGATGATATTTTTAACCAGAATGTCCCAAATCTGTCCCACGCTGATTTTAAGAGTGGAACAAACAACAATTAAGGTATTGATATGTCTAAGGAAATAATCAGGGTTGAACCGGTTGAACACCGCATGTCGGAAGCGGTTGTGCATAACGATACGATTTATTACACCAGCGTGCCGGAAAACCTGGACGAGGACGCCGAAGCGCAGACGGCTAACGCGCTGGCCGTAATCGACCGCATCCTGACCCGCCTGGGCTCGGATAAAAGCCGTATTCTGGACGCCACGATTTTTCTGGTACACAAAGAGGATTTTCCGGCGATGAACCGCGCCTGGGACGCCTGGGTGTCGCCAGGCAACGCGCCGGTGCGCTGCACCGTGCAGGCCGGCCTGATGAACCCGAAATATCTGGTTGAGATCAAGATCGTCGCCGCCAGATAAACTTATGGCGCACCGGGTGGTGCGCCATTTACTTACTCTTCTTCTTCGTCGTCAGCGTGGTGAGCGTCGTGGTAGTTAGCCCGCTCGCGCGCCTCGTCTTCATCCTCTTCATCTTCATCGTCAAAACGAACGGCAATCATCTCGCCCGTGTGCGTTTCGCGAATTTCAGCCGCCACCAGCTGGATAGCCTGTCCGCTGCTCATGCCGTCGGCCATCAGCTCCTGGATACGCTCCACTGCCTGCTGTTGCTGCTCAAGCGACAGCGCCGGTAAACCACTAATCATAATTGCTCCTGTTTCAGTCGCGGGAATTATTCCACGCGTAACAAACAGATGCCAGCAGCAGAAAAATATGTCAGGCTTGCTGCCTGTTTTAGTTCTAATCTGCCTTAATCATGCCACCTGTTTATTATCCTCTGGAGTATACGCCCGAATCGCTCGGGGATCTGTTTACTGTTGTCGCCCATCAGCCCTGGGCGATGCTGCTGGACTCCGGCTTTGCGGAACACAGCGACAATCGCTTCGATATTATGGTCGCCGACCCCGTCGCCACGCTGACCACCTGCGGCGGTCTGACCTGCGTAGTACGTGACGGCCTGGTGACGGAAAGCGAACAGGATCCGCTCGTTCTGCTGCATCAGACGTTGCAGGAGAGCAATTTGCAGGCGGCTGAAAGCAGCGACTACCCTTTTCAGGGCGGCGCGCTGGGGCTGTTCGGCTACGATCTGGGGCGGCGGTTCGAGAAGCTGCCGCAGCGGGCGAAGCCGGATTTAACCACGCCGGATATGGCCGTGGGCATTTACGACTGGGCGCTGATTGCCGATCACCATCGCCAGACCCTGACGCTGATCACGCATGGCGACGCCGCGCAACGGCTGCGCTGGCTTGATGAACAAACGCCGCAGGTGCCCGAGCCTTTTCGCCTGACCAGCGCCTGGGCTTCCAATATGAGTCGTGAAGCCTACGGCGAGAAGTTCCGTCAGGTGCAGGCGTGGCTGCGCAGCGGCGACTGCTATCAAATCAATCTGGCCCAGCGCTTTCAGGCCAGCTACAGCGGCGATGAATGGCAGGCATACAGATCGCTGACCCGCCAGAACCGCGCGCCCTTCAGCGCCTTTCTTCGCCTGCCGGACAGCGCCATCTTAAGCCTTTCGCCCGAACGCTTTCTGCATATGGCGGCGGGCGAAATCGAAACCCGCCCAATTAAGGGCACGCTGCCGCGCCTGAGCGATCCCCAGGCCGATCGCCGTCAGGCGGAGAAGCTGGCGCAGTCGCCTAAGGATCGGGCGGAAAACCTGATGATTGTCGACCTGCTGCGCAACGATATTGGCCGCGTAGCCGTACCCGGCACGGTAAAAGTGCCGGAGCTGTTTGTCGTAGAGCCTTTCCCGGCGGTGCATCATCTGGTCAGTACCATTACCGGCACGCTGAAACCCGGGCTTACGGCCTGCGATCTGCTGCGCGCCTGTTTCCCTGGCGGATCTATCACCGGTGCGCCTAAAGTACGGGCAATGGCTATTATCGATGAGCTTGAACCGCACCGCCGCAACGCCTGGTGCGGCAGCATCGGTTATCTCAGCGTCTGCGGTCGCATGGATACCAGCATCACCATCCGCACCCTGACGGCGGAAAACGGCCAGCTTTACTGTACCGCTGGCGGCGGTATCGTGGCCGACAGCGACGAGCAGTCGGAATATCAGGAAACGTTCGATAAGGTAAACCGCATTCTTCCCTGTCTGGAGCACTATCATGCCTGACGCGTCACCGGCGCTGGAGCGTTTTATCACCCGTTTTCAGCTACAGCGGCCCGAGCCTGCCGTGCCTCAGCTGCCCACGCGCCAGGCGGCGGTGCTGGTGCCGATTATTAACCGTCCGCGTCCTGCGCTGCTGCTGACCCGACGCGCCGCCACGCTACGCAAGCATGCCGGGCAGGTCGCCTTCCCCGGCGGGATGCGGGATAATGAAGATCGGTCACTGATTTACACCGCGCTGCGCGAAGCGCAGGAAGAGGTCGCTATTCCGCCTGAAAGCGTAAAGGTGATCGGCGTGCTGCCGCCCGTGACCAGCAGCACCGGTTTTCAGGTTACGCCGGTAGTAGGCATTCTGCCTGATAATCTTGCCTGGCACGCCAATGAAGCGGAGGTGGAATCGGTTTTTGAGATGCCGCTTCAGGAAGCACTCCGGCTGGGGCGCTATGCACCGCTGGATATCCAGCGCCACGGCATAACACACCGGATCTGGCTTTCCTGGTTTGACGACTATTTTATCTGGGGCATGACTGCGGGCATTATCCGCCAGCTCAGCCTGCAGGTAACAGAGTAGCGGTTTCGCACAAAATAGCGTCGCTTGCCCGCTTTGCCAGAGCTTTACAGCAAAACGGCAAAGAAATTCCCTCTTTTAGTTTGCCTTACCCCTTCACAATTAGCGTAAATCCTTTATATTGCAGCGCAAAAGACCGGCCCCGAATCATAGCGGGCCGGTTTTTGTTTGCCTTAGTTCAGGTCAGGCAGAAAAAAGCAGCGGACGCCAGTGTGATGCAGCCCGCAATAACTTTTCTGTCTGCAGAAGATTAGTTTATTTCATGCGACTATCGTTCACATGATGATTACCATTAAATATTATCCAGCGATTAACTGCGGACCCGGGAGCAGAATGTGATTAGCGTTTTCGACATGTTTAAGATCGGCATAGGCCCATCCAGTTCCCATACGGTGGGGCCGATGAAAGCCGGCAAACAGTTTGTTGACGATCTGGTCAGCCTGGGCAAATTAACCGATGTGACGCGCATCGCCGTCGACGTTTACGGTTCGCTTTCTCTGACCGGTAAAGGGCACCACACCGATATCGCGATTATTATGGGCCTGTCGGGCGCCTCGCCGGAAAGTGTGGATATCGACGGCATTCCGGCCTTTATTCGTGATGTAGAGGCGCGACAGCGTCTGCTGCTGGCCGGCGGCGCGCACGAAGTCGATTTTCCACGCGAAGGCGGCATGGTGTTTCGCAGCGATAATCTCTCCCTGCATGAAAACGGTATGCGCATTCATGCCTTCTCGGGCGACGAGCTGATTTACAGCAAAACCTACTATTCCATCGGCGGCGGCTTTATCGTCGATGAAGAGCATTTCGGCCAGTCCACGCTGAACGAAGTGTCGGTGCCCTATCCGTTCAACTCAGCGAAAGAGATGCTGGCCCACTGTCATGAAACCGGCCTGTCGCTTTCCGGTATGGTGATGAAGAACGAACTGGCGCTGCACAGCCGGGCGGAGATCGAACACTATTTCGCGGACGTCTGGCAGAGCATGCGCGACTGTATCGATCGCGGCCTGAATACCGAAGGCGTTCTGCCTGGCCCGCTGCGCGTACCGCGCCGCGCCGCCGCGCTGCGCCGTTTGCTGGTTTCCTCCGACAAACTTTCCAGCGATCCTATGAACGTGATCGACTGGGTAAACATGTTTGCGCTGGCCGTTAACGAAGAGAACGCGGCGGGCGGCCGGGTGGTGACGGCCCCAACCAACGGCGCCTGCGGCATCGTGCCGGCCGTGCTGGCCTATTACGATCACTTTATCGCTTCGGTCAGTCCCGATATTTTTATCCGCTATTTTATGGCGGCGGGCGCTGTCGGCATCCTGTACAAGATGAACGCCTCGATTTCCGGCGCGGAAGTGGGCTGCCAGGGCGAGGTCGGCGTGGCCTGTTCAATGGCGGCGGCGGGTCTGGCCGAGCTGCTGGGCGCCAGCCCGGAGCAGGTTTGCGTGGCGGCGGAAATCGGCATGGAGCACAACCTGGGCCTGACCTGCGATCCGGTTGCGGGTCAGGTGCAGGTTCCCTGCATCGAACGTAACGCCATTGCTTCGGTAAAAGCGATTAACTCCGCGCGCATGGCGATGCGGCGTACCAGCGAGGCACGCGTTTCGCTGGATAAAGTGATCGAAACGATGTATGAAACCGGCAAGGATATGAACGCCAAATACCGTGAAACTTCTCGCGGCGGCCTGGCGATAAAAGTACAGTGTGACTGATTTTCCGCCAGCGCCTTCTGCGGCGCTGGCACTTTCCTTTTCCCTCTATTTCTGCTGTTGGCAACCCGCTGTTTAACCCCGTTTTTCATTTCTCAGGACTAAACTTAATCTTACTTTTGCCGATAACAGGCTGGTTCGCGTTTCGCTTTAAGGATGGTCATTAATGCAAGTGTCACAGGAAGCCACTGGGGCGTTTCGCCGCAGACGCTTGTTAATTGCTGTGGTAGTCGCCGCGCTGGTGCTTATCCTTACCCTGGCTTTACGCTTTATCGTCGAAAAAAATCATATCGAAAAGCTGTCGCACACTTTTGCCAGCAAAGCGATCCAGCGTTTCGATCGCCTTTTTTCGCCGCTTGACGTGGCGGCTAATAATACGCAGGGGCTGGTGGGCCTGCCGTGCGATCAGGTTCGTTTTCCGCTGGTAGAAAAGCTGGCCTCGCTGCAAACCGTGCGATCAATTATCCTGGTCGATCGGGACAATATGTACTGTTCCAGCATTTATGGCAGTACTAATCTTGCCTTCAGCGCCACCTATCCCGAACTGGCCGTAAACAATCAGCGAATGTTGCTAAGCACCGACGATCATCTGCTTAAGGGATCACCGGTACTGCTGCTGTGGACGCCGCTGGAAGCAGGCAACAGGGCCGGGATCCTGCAACTCGTTAATATCGAGCTGATGAGCAACTACCTGCTTGAGCCTGAGTTGCCGTGGGTGGAACGCGTTATTTTCAACGTAGGCGAACACAGCCTGGAATACGGCAATCCCCTGATTGAAAAAGCGCTGCCGTCCGAGGATGAAGTCAGCTATCAGGACGCCTCGCTGCGCTATCCTTTTTCCGTCACGCTGTATGGGCCGGCGCCCGCCAGGCTGGCGCTGCTGGCGCTGCCTGAACAGCTGCCGCTGGCGCTGCTGCTGAGCCTGCTGTCCGGCTACATTGTCTGGCTGGCGACCGCGAACCGCATGAGCCTTGCCTGGCAGATCAGCTACGGCATTAACGCGCGTGAATTTATGGTGTACTGCCAGCCGCTGATTAACGCCCGCAGCGGCGAATGCGAAGGCATCGAGCTGCTGCTGCGCTGGCATAACGACCGCCAGGGCTGGGTATCGCCGGATCTTTTTATTCCGCTGGCCGAGCGGCATAATTTAATCGCGCCGCTGACGCGTTATGTGTTAACCGAGGTGGTCAGCCAGCTGCCGCTGCTGCCGGCCCGCTCCGATTTCCATATTGCCATCAACGTCGCTTCCAGCCATTTTCATGACCGGCAAATCGTGACGGATTTGAAGCAGCTCTGGTGGCCGGCGAACCCGGCTCCGCAGCTGATTGTGGAACTGACCGAGCGCGATGCGCTGCCGGAGGTTGACCAGCGCGTAGTGGCTCAGCTGCGCCAGAACGGCGTGAAGCTGGCGATTGACGATTTCGGCACCGGCCACAGTTCGCTCTCCTATCTGAAAACGCTTAGCCCGGACGTGCTGAAAATCGATAAGGTTTTTACCGCGGCGATAGGGACAGACGCGATTAACGCGACCGTTACGGATATGGTGATTTCCCTGGCGCAGCGGCTGAATATCAGCCTGGTTGCGGAAGGCGTGGAAACGGCAGCTCAGGCGGCCTACCTGCGTGAGAAAGGCGTGGATGTGTTGCAGGGATATCTGTTTGCCCGACCGATGCCGCTGGAAAGTTTCCCTCAGTGGCTTAGCGAACATCAGCCGCCCGGCGGCGGCTGATGTTTCGTCAGGTTTAGCCTTCTTCCACCGGGGCTTTTTCCCGCGTCACGCGGACCAGATCAATACGATAGTCGGTAGCAGAGACAATCTGGAAGGCGAACGGCGGCAGTGCTATTACCTCGCCCGCCTGGGGCAGCTGGCCTTTCTGGGCAATCAGCAGTCCCGCCAGCGAAGCATGATCGTCTGCCGGCTTCACCAGCATCTGGGTATCCAGCAGCTGCTGCAAAGAATGCAGATCGGTGCCGCCCTTCACCAGCCAGCCTTCGCCATCAGCGACGATATCAGGCGTTTCATCCTCATCCGGGAACTCGCCCGCAATCGCCTCCAGCACGTCCAGCGGCGTTATCAGACCCTGCACCACGCCGAACTCATTGCTTACCACCACAAAGCTGCCCCTGGCGCGACGCAGCACGCCCAGCAGATTGATCGGATCCAGCGTTTCCGGCACGATCACCGGCGGCATAGCGGCAGCGTAGGTGGCAACATCAATGCCCTGCTCCAGGGCCACCAGCAGCTCTTTTGCCCGCACGACGCCGACAATCTCATCCAGCTCTCCCCGGCAGACGGGGAACAGGCTGTGCGGCGTATCCAGCAGCTGCACGCGGATTTCATCCGCCGGACGCTCGGCGTTGACCCAGGAAATATCGCCGCGCGGCGTCATAATGCTGCGTACCGAGCGCGAGGCCAGCGTCAGCACGCCGTTAATCATATAGCGCTCTTCATCTTTAAAGGTTTCCTGCGGCATCAGCTTGAGGGTTTCGCTCTCCTGTTCGCCGTTATCCGTATGGCCGCCGCGTCGTCCCCCCATAAGCCGCTGAATAGCTTCGGCGGTACGCTCACGCATCGGTCTTTTGGACTGATGGCGAAGAAAATTCACCCGCGCAATCTGGTTAAACAGCTCGATCAGAATAGAGAAGCCGATAGCCGCGTAGAGGTAGCCTTTTGGAATATGGAAGCCAAAGCCTTCCGCCACCAGGCTAAGCCCGATCATCAACAGGAAGCTGAGGCAGAGCACCACGACCGTAGGATGCGCGTTGACAAACCGGGTCAGCGGTTTTGAGGCCAGCAGCATCACGCCCATCGCGATCACCACCGCCGTCATCATAATCGCCAGGTTGTTGACCATGCCAACGGCAGTGATTACCGCATCCAGCGAGAAGACGGCATCCAGCACTACAATCTGGATAACCACGGACCAAAAGCTGGCATAGCCCTTAGCGCCTCCGCCCATGTGCTCACGGTTTTCCAGCCTTTCATGCAGCTCCATCGTCGCTTTGAACAGCAGAAAGAAACCGCCGACCAGCAGGATCAGATCGCGCCCCGAAAAGCTGAAATCCGCGACGCTGAACAACGGACGCGTCAGGGTCACCATCCAGGAGATCAGAGAAAGCAGACCCAGGCGCATAATCAGCGCCAGAGACAGGCCTATCAGACGGGCTTTATCACGCTGCTTTGGCGGCAGCTTATCGGCCAGGATGGCGATAAAAACCAGGTTATCTATTCCCAACACGATTTCAAGGACGACCAGCGTCAGCAGACCGGCCCAGATTGACGGGTCTAAGAGAAATTCCATGACAGGCTCCGAACAGAGATAGGGGAAAAAGAAACTGGCAACACCATCGCGCAGCTTATGGCTGGAGACAAGGAAAGATAAGCGCCATCAAAAGGCAAAGTCAGAGTGGCCGCGTAGGCCGGTGGCTTAGTTAAACAACTTCGGTGACGATCCATAGGGAGGGCGCAGGCCCGTGGCTCCTGTAAAAATTAAGGAGTTCTACTGTAAACAGCGCACGGGACAACGTCAAAATATTTGCTTACATTTACAGAAGACCGTTCTGTAACAAACGGCCCTGCTCCGCTATACGCCAGAAGAAGGCGCCTCTGCCTGCTGCGCAGCCTCAGGCTTTTCCTTTTGCCACAGGCGCAGCGTAAAGTCCGTTTCAACCTCAAACGACGTCGTGGTAGCCAGCACGCCCCAGACTTCAGGACGGGCGCGCCACGCAAAAGGCGTCATCTGCAAGAGTGCGGCGGACGTCTCACTGTTAAGGCTCATTAAATAATTAAGCGAATGCTGCTCTACCAGCGTAAAGCCCGGCAACGCTTCGGGCGTTTCATCATGCAGGCGTGCTTCCTGATAGATTAGCTCTTTGAACTGCAGCAGGTGACGCGGCCCCGGCGTAACGGTCAGGACGTAGCCGTGGGGCTTTACTACCCGCGCCAGCTCCTCCGCCTTGCAGGGCGCATAGATCCGCAGCACGGCATCAAACTGTTCGCTGGCAAACGGCAGCCGGTGGCTGGACGCCACGCAAAAACGAACGTTGCGATAGCGTTTAGCGCCAGCACGCACCGCGACTCTGGATACATCCAGCGCGTGGACTTCCGCCTCGCCGTTTTTTTGCAGCATATCGGCCACCGCGTGGGTGTAGTAGCCTTCGCCACAGCCAATATCGAGCACGCTGGCGTTTTCGGGCGGCAGGATGCGCTGGAAAATATCGCAGACGCTGGACTGGAGAGGCTGATAGTGCCCGGCATCCAGAAATTCACGTCGCGCCTGCATCATCTCGGCGCTGTCGCCCGGCTGCTTAGATCGCTTGTGCTGCACCGGCAGCAGATTGACGTAGCCCTCTTTTGCCCGATCGAACTGATGCCGGTTTTCACATCGCCAGCCGGAAGCATCGGGCAGCAAGGGATGATGGCAAAGCGGGCAAAGATAAGACATAACAACTCTCCGGTAACGTTAAGAGCGGCAGTTTACCGGAAATATGCAGGCCAGGGCAGGTTTTCATGGCCGGAAAGGAAAAAGCCCCGCCGATACCGGCAGGGCTTTATTATTCTGATGCTTGCCTGAACCGTCGCGCGGGCAACGGCAAGATCGAAAATTAGATAGCGGTGACGTTCACAGCAGCAGGGCCTTTCTGGCCGTCCTGAATTTCGAACTCAACGTTCTGGCCTTCAGCCAGAGTTTTGAAGCCATTGCCCTGGATAGCAGAGAAGTGTACGAACACGTCTTTGCTGCCGTCTGCAGGGGTAATGAAGCCAAAACCTTTAGACTCGTTGAACCACTTAACCTGACCTTTAATCTTTGCCATTTTGCAAATTCCTTAGAGTGTTAATTCGCCCGGGGGCGTGACGTACAGAAAAATCAGAGACACAACTGCATGAGGCATAAATTAAGGCTCGGCAAGGAAGCGGTATTCAACGTAACGTCTTTACTCAGAACTTCTTTACTGAAGATGCCATACATAAACAGAACTGTACCCCGTTTTACCAAAAGCGTTATCACATATTCGATTATTAATGGCAAGTCATTTTTATAAGGTCGTCGGACTGTCGCACATATTTGAAACGTCTGCGGCACTTATTGCACATCAACAAAGGAATTATTGAACGTCGCCAGAGTAAAACCGAATGGCACAGGCCCGTCGGTCATGCAATTTTCTAAGCACATCTTAGCCTGCCGCTGCGGCCAAGTCTACGGCTTCTCGCTGCGCTCCGGGCGATTTTCCATCTGGCTTATTGCAGAAATATGACATTGCTTACTCAAAAATCTTCATTTAAAGATGGCTCCGCGCCACGCAAAATTAGAATGGCATTGGGGTATCAAAAGGAGCATATGGTTCATATTTAAATTTAAACTGCACCAAAATCAGGAAAATGTATTTTTGCCTGCCCCATTTAAATGCAGCCCCTTTCCCGATTAATTGCCATTAGTACCATCAATCTATTTGGATTAACCGGCATTGATATCAGCGCGTACGCATTTTAAATTCCCTTACCAGGATTATTCTTAATTTATATTTTTAAGGGGCATCCTCGCGCCAATTTTCCACGCGCTGAAACGGTGCTCGTCCAGCTTTGCTGCCTGCATCTTTTCGCTCAGCACGCGCGGCGGCTCGTCCAGCGATTCGTCCGCCAGCTCGAATACGCCCCAATGAATGGGAATGGTGACGGGCTGGCCCAGCGCCTGATGTAGCGAAATGGCCTCGTCCGGATCCATATGCTGTCCGCGCATAAACCACTGCGGCGCATAAGCGCCCGTTGGCAAAGCAGCCAGGTTGAAAGGCCCCAGCCTGCGCGGGATCTCCAGCAGGCTTTCGGAATAGCCGCTGTCGCCGCTGAACCAGAAATTTACGCCCTGACTCTTCACTACCCAACCGCACCATAAAGAGCGGTTGCGATCCCAGGGCGTACGCATACTCCAGTGACGCGCCGGAACGGCAAAGATCTGCATTTCGCGATCGGTGACGCTTTCCCACCAGTCCAGCTGCGTGACCTTTTTCGCCCCGCGTTTTTTAAACCAGGGCGCCAGCCCCAGCGGCACCACAAAATGCACGTCCGGAAAATGACGCAGGATCAGTTTGATGGTAGGCCAGTCAAGATGGTCGTAATGGCTGTGCGAAATCAGTACGCGATCCAACGCGGGCAGGTCTTCGACTTTCAGCGCGGCAGGCGTTTTGCGCTGCGGCCCGTAAAATTGGAGCGGCGACGCGCGCGACGCCAGCGCGGGATCGATCAGCGTGTATTTGCCCGAGGTGCGCAGCAGCAGGCAGGCATGGCCCAGCCACCAGACGGCATCCTCCTCGCCGCTTAAATCGGCAGGCTGCCACCACTGACGAATAAACGCATCGTAGCCCTGCGCCGGTGGAAAAGGCAGCCCCTGCGCCTTGCGCTCTTTGCGCCAGCGCTGTAAATCACCGGGCTGGCGGAGATCCTGTTCAGGGTTACGGAAGCCTTCCGGCGTGTGGTGCGCTTTTTGCGGATCGTACCAGGGGTTTTGCCAGGCCATGCGGTGCTCCTTGTGCCGGAGCGATTAGCGCTCCGGAATTAAACGAATAAAATCAGTCTCATTGTTATCTTCAGCCGGCACCTGCCGCGCGCCGACAAGCTTTATCAGCAGCTGGTTCTGCCGTTTCTGCTCGTCAAGCAGCGCCTCCAGCAGGCGGATCTGTTCATTAGCTCTGACGCTGGCGCGAGTGATAAAAAACCAGGCGACCAGCCCGACAAGCATAATGCCGATAAGCAAACCGGCTCCCGCCGCGCCGTTGGCGACCTCGTTTAACATACCTATACTCCTGATGTTACATATAATTATAATGAGCCGAATTTTACCTGCTCATCAACGAATTGATAGCGCGCTGATGGAAATTTAGGAACCTTCGCGCAGGCTTTATGGCGGCACTGCTGTATGCTGACAATGTTTTGCGTATCTGCTCACAATGTACTGGCGTCGGCGACTACGGGAAAGGCCGACGCATAAAGGAGAAAGCATGAAATTTTTTGTTCGTCTTGTTGGCCTGCTGGTCGTGATTTGGCTGGCTCTGCTGGTCACCGGCTATGGCGTACTGGCCGGAAGCCATAAGAATGTCGCAGGGATGGGGCTGCAATGCCAGTATCTTACCGCTCGCGGCATGACTACCGCCCAGTATCTGCACAGCGACAGCGGCATTGTCGGCGTCACCGACTGCCCTTTACTGAAAAAAAGCAGTGAAGTGATCGATAACTGAAACCGCGACGGGCCGAGTGCTGTCGGCCCGTCGGTTCAGAAAGGATAGTCCCGATAGCCCATCTGTTCCGATATCAGCCTGCCCGCACGGTGCAGCATCGCAACATAGTTGCCCTTCTCTTCTTCCGTAAAACGGATGGTCGGGAAGGAGATGCTCAGTCCGGCAATCACCACGCCAAAGCGATCGAATATCGGCACGGCAATGCAGCGCAATCCCTCTTCCTGTTCTTCGTTGTCTTCGCCAAAGCCCTGTGCGCGTACCCGTTCCAGCTGGGTTATCAGCGCGTCCGTAGACGTAAGCGTGCGGGAGGTATTCTTCTGAAAGCTGACCTCTGCCAGGATGCTTTTCACCTCTTCCGGATCGCGCCAGGCCAGCAGCACTTTACCAATAGCGGTGCTGTAAAGCGGATTGCGTCGGCCAATGCGCGAGTACATGCGCAGATTGTAAAGCGAGTCGATTTTGTGAATATAAACAATACTGTCTTCTTCCAGCGCGCCCAGGTGGATCGTCTCGCGGGTGAGGCGGGAAAGTTCGCGCATCTGGATATCGGCGCTGCGTATCAGATCGACATTCTGTAACGCCTTTGCGCCCAGCTCAAACAGCTTCAGGGTCAGGCTATATTTTTCCGTGTCGCCTTCCTGCGCAACGTAGCCCAGCGACTTCATGGTCTGTAAAAAACGATAAACGGTGCTTTTCGACATCATCACCCGCTGTGACAGCTCGGTAATGCCGTGCGCTCGCTCTTCGCCTAACGCCTGTAAAATGCCAAACACTTTCAGTACGGAAGAGACCGAATCGGGCTGTTTATCCACCTCATCCTTCGCCATAACGCTTTTGCCTTATTGTTTTATAAAAAATGGAACACTATTCCCAGTATACTTTTTGCCGCAGCGGCAGCGCAACGCTAACCTGTCGGCAGCACAGACACATTTGCTGATGGTTGAGCGCGCTGAATAAATGGCAAGGCAAGGAAAAAATCATTAGCATTATGATATTCACTCTCCTGACTATTTTCTCTATGCCGCAAACTCTTCCATCGGATGGCCTGCCCGTTCCGCAGCGCTATGGCGCGATTTTAGCTATCGCACTGGGTATTACCGTTGCCGTGCTGGACGGCGCTATCGCCAACGTGGCGCTGCCAACCATTGCCCGCGATCTTCAGGCCAGTCCGGCGGCCTCAATCTGGATCGTCAACGCCTATCAGCTGGCGATTATCGTCTCGCTGCTGTCGCTCTCTTTTCTGGGCGATATCCTGGGCTACCGCCGCGTCTATCAGTGTGGACTGGTGGTGTTTACCTGTACCTCGCTGTTCTGCGCGTTTTCCGACTCGCTGGGCATGTTGACCTTCGCCAGGGTGCTGCAGGGTTTTGGCGGCGCGGCACTGATGAGCGTGAACACCGCGCTGATCCGCATCATTTATCCGCAGCGCTACCTGGGGCGCGGAATGGGCATTAACTCCCTCATCGTCGCCGTCTCAACCGCCGCTGGCCCGACCGTGGCCGCTGCCGTGCTCTCTGTCGCCTCCTGGAAATGGCTGTTCCTGATTAACGTGCCGGTAGGCCTCGGCGCGCTATTTCTCGCCTTCCGCTTTCTACCCGATAATCCGCAAAAAGCCAGCGAACAGCGCTTTGATATTCCCAGCGCCATCATGAACGCGCTGACGTTTGGCCTGTTAATCTCTGCGCTGAGCGGTTTCGCCCAGGGTCAGAGCGGCAAACTGGTTGCGGCGGAACTGGTCGCGCTGGTAGTTATTGGCGTGGTGTTTATTCGTCGGCAGCTGCGGCTGCCGGTGCCGCTGCTGCCGGTCGACCTGCTGCGTATCCCGGTATTCTCGCTGTCGCTCGGCACCTCGGTATGCTCCTTTTGCGCGCAGATGCTGGCGATGGTGTCGCTGCCGTTTTTTCTGCAAACCGTGCTGCATCGCGACGAGGTAGCGACAGGCCTGCTGCTGACGCCGTGGCCGCTGGCAACGATGGTGATGGCACCGATAGCGGGCAGACTCATCGAGCGCTACCATGCCGGGCTGTTGGGCGCTATAGGGCTGGGATGCTTTGCGATCGGCCTGTTTTCGCTGGCGCTGCTGCCAGCTTCGCCGGATAACTGGAGCATTATCTGGCGCATGATGATCTGCGGCGCGGGCTTTGGCCTGTTTCAGTCGCCCAACAACCACACTATTATCAGTTCGGCGCCACGTCATCGCAGCGGTGGCGCGAGCGGCATGTTGGGCACGGCGCGCCTGCTGGGTCAAACCAGCGGCGCGGCGCTGGTCGCGTTAATGTTTAATCTGTTCAGCGATCAGGGCACGCACGCCTCGCTGCTGCTGGCAGGAGGATTTTCTACGCTGGCCGCCATCGTCAGCGCGCTTCGGCTGACGCAGCCGGGGCCGCAACAGAAAGCGGGCTGATCGACAGGCAAAAAAATGCCGGTCAGCGACCGGCATTTATCATCTTAATGACTATTTCAGGTACTGGCCGCTGCGCAGCGCCTCGATACGCTTATCCAGCGGTGGATGCGACATAAACAGCTCGCTCAGCGACTTCGATTTGCCGTTAATGCAGAACGCCATCATGGTGCTTGCTTCCTGCGGCTCATAGCTGGTTTTCAGACGTTGCAGCGCGGCGATCATTTTCTCGCGGCCAACCAGACGCGCCGAACCGGCATCGGCATGGTACTCACGATGGCGCGAGAACCACATAGTGATAATGCTGGCCAGAATACCGAACACCAGCTCCAGCACCATCGACACCGCAAAATAGACCAGCGGGTTGCCGTTGCTGCTTTCGCCTTCTTCGCGATCGCCCGACATAAAGCCTGCGGCTATCTGCGCGATAATACGCGAGATAAAGATCACAAAGGTGTTTACCACGCCCTGGATCAGCGTCATCGTCACCATGTCGCCGTTGGCGATATGGCTGATCTCATGCGCCAGCACCGCCTCGGCCTCATCGCGGTTCATGTTTTGCAGCAGCCCGGTAGAAACCGCAACCAGTGAGGCATCGCGGCGCGCGCCGGTAGCAAAGGCATTAATGTCCGGCGCATGATAAATAGCGACCTGCGGCATAGCAATGCCCGCCTGCTGCGCCTGTCCGGCAATGGTCTGCATCAGCCAGCGCTCGGTTTCGTTACGTGGCTGCTCAATGACCTCACCGCCTACGGAGCGCAGCGCCATCCATTTAGACATCAGCAGTGAGACAAACGCACCGCCAAAGCCAAACAGACCCGCCATGATCATCAGGCCCTGAACACTGCTTGACTGAATTCCCGTCAGACTGAGGATCAGTCCAAAAACCAACATTACGCCCAGGTTGGTTAACAGGAAAAGCGCAATACGCATCATAAAATTTCTTCTTCCTCAGTTAAAAAATCGCTTATAGCGGATAACTATCCTATGGGCGCGGCAAAACATTTCAAGCGGCAAAGGGCATTAAGTGTCTAAAAAGACATAACTTTACATTTTGTCTTAACTTTTAACGTTCAGGAAAACATTGACTGTCAGGAAAGGCAAAGTTACCGCGTGGATTGGGAAAGTTCAGGTAAAAATAAGGCACAGCTTGCGCTGTGCCCTGGGGGTTATTTGGTGCTCTGGCTTTTTTCCAGCTGCGCCATATCATTGGCGATACTGACCGTTTCGTCCAGGTAAGGATCCGGCTCTTTGTAATCCTTCGGCAGATCCTCAAGCTTCGCCAGCGGCTTTTTGCCTTCCACTTTAAAGCGGGCGTTGATCCGCTCCAGCCGCAGCGCGTCATCCTCGTGATTTTCTTTCTCGCGCTCGGCAAGATTCAGCGAGATGATATTGCGCTTATCCTTCATCGCGTTGAAGCGGGCAATATCTTTCAGGATGTACTGGAACTCCATATCCTTCGCGATACGATCCTGATGCGTCTTGAGCAGCTGCGGGATCAGCGGTTTAACATCGCCGGTTTTGGTATAGGCCGCCGCATCAATGCTGTCCCACGGCAGCGCGTTATCCTCGAATTTCTCACCGGTTTCCACCGCTTCCACGCCGGTCGGCATCAGCAGATCCGGCGTAACGCCTTTACGCTGGGTACTGCCGCCGTTAACGCGGTAGAACTTCTGGATGGTGTAGGTGATGGATCCCAACGCGGGCCATTCGGGACGCAGCATCTGATCGTAGATACGGTTCAGCGAGCGATACTGCTGCACGGTGCCTTTACCAAAGGTCGGTTCACCGACGATCAGCGCGCGACCATAATCCTGCATGGCGGCGGCAAAGATCTCGGAAGCCGAGGCGCTGAAACGGTCTACCAGCACCACCAGCGGGCCTTTATAGTAAACCATGCTGTCGGTATCGCTGTCCTGACGCACCTTGCCGTTGTTATCGCGCACCTGCACCACCGGGCCGCCCGGAATAAACAGGCCGGAAAGCGATACCGCCTCCGTCAGCGCCCCGCCGCCGTTGGTACGCAGGTCGATCACTACGCTGTCGACATTCTGCTTCTGCAGCTTTTGCAGCTGCACTTTAACATCGTCGGTCAGACCCACGTAGAAGCCCGGAATATCCAGTACGCCGACCTTCTCTTTGCCGACGTTATGCACGCTCATTTTCACCGCGCGATCTTCCAGACGGATTTTTTCACGGGTCAGCGTAATAATACGGGTTTTGGTGCCCTTGCCGGCCGGCAGGATCTCCAGACGCACTTTGCTGCCTTTCGGGCCTTTAATCTGCGCCACGACGTCATCCAGACGCCAGCCGATCACGTCCTGAACCGGTTTGCCGGGCTGGCCGACGCCTACGATACGATCGCCCACGGTAATCGCTTTGCTTTTGGCTGCCGGGCCGCCTGCAACCATGGAGTTGATCACGGTGTAATCATCATCCATTTGCAGTACGGCGCCGATGCCTTCCAGCGACAGGCTCATTTCAGTATTGAACTGATCGGTATTGCGCGGAGACAGGTAGCTGGTATGCGGATCGATTTCACGCGCGAAAGCGGTCATCGCCAGCTGGAAAACGTCCTCGCTGTTGCTCTGCGCCAGACGGCGGATAGCAAACTGATAGCGCTTGGTGAGAACCTCGCGGATCTCCTTTTCCTCTTTGCCCGTCAGCTTCAGGCTCAGCTCGTCATATTTGACTTTGGCATCCCAAAGCTGGTTCAGCTCCGCAGTGGTTTGCGGCCAGGGTGCCTTGCTGCGGTCGATATCAATAGTATCGTGACCGCTAAAATTCATCGGCTTGTTCAGCACCGTCAGCGCGTATTGATAGCGCTCAAAACGGCGTTTCTGCGCCAGGTTATATAAATCGTAAAAAACATCCAGCTGACCCGATTTCAGTTCATCGCCCAGCGTGGTTTTTTTGGTGTTGTACTGCGCCACGTCAGAAGCCAGCAGCACATTGTGGTTGTAGTCCAACAGATTCAGATAGCGGGCGAAAATTTTCGCGGAGAAATCTTTATCCAGGTCGAACTGACGATAGTGGGAACGCGTAAAGCGCGACGTCACGCGCTCGCTGACGGTCGCGTGCTGCGGTTCCTGATGAAGCTGCGGAATTTGCTCGGCGCGCGTAATAGCATCGGCGGCGAAAACATGTCCGGTAAACAACAGTGCAGCAATAACGGTGGTTTTAAAAAAGTTGTTCATGCCCTGATTGGCCTCCGTATCAGAACTGCAAGTGTTCTGCGCGCACTATCATTGCCAGGCCGGAAGCCAGCTGTACCCGGACGCCATCTTTTGTAATCTCAAGAATGGTTGCATCCATCGCACTTTTGCCTGCCGTGACTTTGATGTTTTGACCCACCTGCAATGCTGCGGTATCCGTAACGGGTGTCGTGCGTTGCGGTTGGCGTTCTGCGGAAGGCGCGCGGCCAGGATTACGCTGCGGCTTGCTGCGTGCGGCCCGAGGCTGCTCGCCTTCAGCAGAAGGTTTACGAACCGGCTTGCGTGGACGACGAGGGGCAGTTTCTTCACCCGCTTCGCGTTTTTTCGCTTGCTGCTGCTCGCGCTGCGCCTGAACGCGCGCCTTGGCCTCTTCGAGCTGCTTACGGGCGTGTTCCACGTGCTGCTCGTCCAGAACGCCGCAGGCGTTGCCGTCCAGGTCAACGCGGGTGGCACCAGCTTTGATGCCGTATAAATAGCGCCAGCTTGAAGTATAAAGGCGCAGCGCGGAACGAAGCTGAGTTTTACTCAGGCCCATTTCGCCCTGCACGCGGTCGACTAAATCCTGAAAGATGCCGATTTTTAGCGGTCGCGCTTCGCCTTCGGCACTGAAGCACTGTGGGAACCGCTCCGCCAGAAAGGCGATTACTTCTTTACTGCTATTCAACTTAGGTTGATTTTCCATGAAATTTCCTGATTACAACGGGTTTGCCAACCAGCGCAGGCATGAACAGGCGTCATTATAATGACACCATCAGCAAATGCTACGTGATCCAGCACTTTAGCTGCGTTTCATGTGAATAAATTTTTCCACGTCCGTGCCGGCAAGCACTTCACACAGCCCGTCAACCAGCGTAATCAGCCCGTTTTCGTCTTCCTGATCGAAGCGATTATATTCCACGCTGTCGATATCCAGTACGCCGATCGTCTCGCCGTTTACCACCAGCGGCAGCACGATTTCGGCATTGCTGGCCGCGTCGCAGGCAATATGCCCGGGGAAGGCATGGACGTCGTCCACGCGCTGTACGGCGCTCTCCGCCACCGCCGTTCCGCAGACGCCGCGGCCTACCGGAATGCGTACGCAGGCGATTTTGCCCTGAAACGGTGCCAGCACCAGGGTCTTCTCTTCCGTCAGCAGATAAAACCCGGCCCAGTTAACGCCTTCCAGGCGCTCAAACAGCAGCGCGCTGCAGTTGCCCATCGCGGCCAGAAAACTGGTTTCGCCGGCGATAAGCGCGCGTAAATCACGATTGAGATCCGAGTAAAATTCTTTTTTAGTCATTTTTTAACCATTATTAAAACTGTTACGAAGCCCGGAATGGCTTCGCCTGATAAAATAAGCATTAAATGTCCAGACGGACAAGGTGAATGATTCCGTTAGTTAATATACCCTTGTTGGTCTGAAGCTTTAAAAACAAACGTAAGAGTGGTTCGCCGGGGCGATTTTGCCTGACCGTACCCTGCAAATCCGGATAATTCGTGAAAATATACGCTATCAGCCAAATTCTGCCTCAGGAACGTTATCAGCGTTGTCCGCAATGCGATACCCTTTTTTCCTTACCAGATGTTAAATCGAACCAGTCGGCGCACTGCCCGCGCTGCAACGCCCGTATCCTTAACGGACGCGACTGGTCGATGACGCGGCTGGCGGCAATGGCCGTCACTATGCTGCTGCTGATGCCGTTTGCCTTTAGCGAACCGCTGCTGACTATCCGGCTGCTGGGCACCACTATCCGCGCCAGCCTGCTGGAAGGCATTATCCAGATGGCGCAGCAGGGCAACGTGATTACCGCCTCTATGGTGGCCTTTTGCACTATCGGTGCGCCCGCCACGCTGGTGGCGTCAATCGGCTGGCTTTTTTTTGGTGACCGGCTGGGTTTAAATTTGCGGCCGGTGCTGCTGATGCTCGATCGGCTCAAAGAGTGGGTCATGCTGGATATCTATCTGGTCGGTATCGCCGTCGCTTCTATCAAGGTGCAGGACTATGCGGATATCAATCCCGGCACCGGCCTGCTCGCCTTCCTGTCGCTGGCCGCGCTGAGCCTGGTGACGCTTATTCATATCAACGTTGAACAGCTGTGGCATCGCTTTTATCCGCAGCCGCAGCCGCATATCGCCCCCGAGCAGCTGCGCGTTTGCCTGAACTGCCATCATACCTGCCTGCCTGACGAACGGGGCCGCTGCCCGCGCTGCCATACGCCGCTACGCCTGCGTCGTCGCCACAGCCTGCAAAAATCCTGGGCGG
This sequence comes from Erwinia sp. STN24, assembly GCF_041320675.1. Classification (NCBI taxonomy): domain Bacteria; kingdom Pseudomonadati; phylum Pseudomonadota; class Gammaproteobacteria; order Enterobacterales; family Erwiniaceae; genus Erwinia; species Erwinia sp. STN24. The sequence goes on from NZ_JBGGPM010000001.1 coordinate 1,221,522, forward strand.
CGCTGATCTCTGCGGTGGTATTGCTGATCCCGGCCAATCTGCTGCCGATTTCCGTTATTTATCTCAACGGCGCGCGCCAGGAAGATACTATTCTTTCCGGTATTCTTTCCCTCGCTTCCGGCAATATTCCGGTAGCGATCGTGGTCTTTATCGCCAGTATCCTGGTGCCTTTCACCAAGGTTATCGTGCTGCTGACGCTGCTGCTCAGCATCCATTTTAAATGTGAACAGGGTCTGAAAACGCGCGTTCGTCTGCTGCGGGTAGTTACCTGGGTCGGACGCTGGTCTATGCTGGACCTGTTTGTTATTGCCTTAACCATGTCGCTGGTGAATCGCGACCAGCTTCTGGCTTTTACTATGGGACCGGCTGCCTTCTATTTTGGCTCAGCGGTTATTCTTACTATCCTTGCCGTCGAGTGGCTGGATAGCCGTTTACTTTGGGATGCACATGCAACAGGAAACGCCGACTACACCGACTAGCGCACGCGTGAAAAGCCGCCGCAAAATTTCGCCGTTCTGGCTGCTGCCTTTGATTGCGCTGTTGATAGCGGGCTGGCTCGTCTGGAACAATTACCAGGAGCGCGGCACCACGGTTACCATCGATTTCGCCACCGCTGACGGCATTGTGCCTGGCCGAACGCCGGTGCGCTATCAGGGCGTCGAGGTGGGTCTGGTGCAAGGCATCAGCATGACTGACGATCTGCGCACCATTAAGATCAAGGCCAGCATCAAGAGCGATATGAAAGACGCGCTGCGCGATAAAACGCAGTTCTGGCTGGTGACGCCGAAAGCGTCACTGGCGGGCGTGTCGGGCCTGGATGCGCTGGTGGGCGGCAACTATATCGGCATGATGCCGGGCAAAGGCAAGCCGCAGGAGCATTTTGTGGCGCTGGATACGCAGCCAAAATATCGCATGAACACGGGCGAGATGATGATCCATCTGCACGCCGCCGATTTAAGCTCGCTGAATACCGGCTCGCTGGTCTATTTCCGTAAAATCCCGGTTGGCCGCGTCTATGACTACAGCATCAACCCTGGCAATCAGGGCGTAACCGTCGACGTGCTGATCGAGCGCCGCTTCACCAACCTCGTGAAAAAAGAGAGCCGCTTCTGGAACGTCTCCGGGGTGAAGGCCGATGTGGGCCTGAGCGGCGCCAAAGTGCAGCTGGAGAGCCTGGCGGCGCTGGTCAACGGTGCAATTGCGTTTGACTCGCCAGCCGACTCCGCGCAGGCAAAAAGCGATGACAGCTATCAGCTCTACCCGGATTTGGCGCACAGCCATCGCGGCGTGATTATCACGCTTGACCTGCCCGGCGGCAAAAACCTGAAGGCGGGCAGCACGCCGCTGATGTATCAGGGACTGGAGGTCGGCACGCTAACCGCGCTGAACTTACAGCCCGACGGCAAGGTAAAAGGCGAACTGACCATCGATCCGTCGGTAACCGGCCTGATGCGTACCGGCACCCGCATTGAGATGCGCAGCCCCAAAATCACCCTCGCCGATACCAGCCTCAGCAGTCTGTTAACCGGCAGCACGCTCGAACTGGTGCCTGGCGAAGGCGAACCGCAGGATCGCTTTACCGTGCTGCAAAGCAACGAGTCGCTGCTGCAGCGGCCTGACACGCTGGAAGTGAAGCTGACCGCGCCGGAAAGCTACGGTATCGATGCGGGCCAGCCCGTGATGCTGCACGGGATGCAGATTGGCCAGGTGGTCAGCCGCAAGCTCAATGAAAAAGGCGTGAATTTTATTATCGCTGTTACGCCTGAGTATCGCGAACTGGTGCACGGCGACAGCAAGTTTATTATCAACAGTCGGCTGGACGTTAAGCTGGGGCTGGACGGCATGGAAGTGCTGGGCGCCAGCGCGCGCGAATGGATCGACGGCGGCATTCGCCTGGATCCCGGCAGCAAGGGCGCGCCAAAAGAGAGCTATCCGCTGTTTGCTAATGCGGAAAAAGCCGCCGAAGGCATTACCACCAACCAGCTGCCTACCACCCTGACGCTGACCGCCAACAGCCTGCCGGATATTCAGGCCGGTTCAGTGGTGCTCTATCGTAAGTTTCAGGTCGGCGAGATCGTGGAGGTCACGCCAAGAGCTAACGAGTTCGACGTGCGCGTGCATATCAAGCCGGAATACCGCAAGCTGCTGACGCCGAACAGCGTGTTCTGGTCGGAAGGCGGCGCGCGCGTGCAGCTTAACGGCAGCGGCCTGACCGTGCAGGCTTCGCCGCTTAACCGCGCGCTGAAGGGCGCGATCAGCTTTGATAACCTCAGCGGCGCCGGTGCGGGCCTGACGAGTAAAGACAAGCGCACGCTGTTTGAATCAGAAACGGCGGCCAGAGCGGTCGGCAGTCAGATTACGCTGCATACCTACGACGCCAGCAAGCTCTCCTCAGGGATGCCTATCCGCTATCTCGGCATCACCATCGGCCAGCTGGAATCTCTGGCGCTCAATAACGACAAGAATCAGGTGATTGCCAAAGCCGTGCTTTATCCGGAATACGTACAGGATTTCGCGCGGCTGGGCAGCCGGTTCTCGGTAGTGTCGCCGGAGATTTCCGCAGCGGGCGTTAATCATCTGGATACCCTGCTCCAGCCTTATATCAATGTCGATCCCGGCAAAGGCCGCGCGCAGCGCACCTTTGAACTACAGGAATCAACCATTACCGACGCACGCTATCTGGATGGCCTGAACGTGGTGCTGGACGCGCCTGAAGGCGGCTCGCTGTCTGTCGGTACGCCGGTACTGTTCCGGGGAATCGAGGTCGGTACGGTAACGGGCACCTCGCTGGGATCGATGGCCGATCGCGTGCAGATTACGCTACGCATCAGCAAAAAATACCAGCATCTGGTGCGCAATAACTCGGTGTTCTGGCTGGCCTCCGGCTACAACTTCAAGTTTGGCCTGATTGGCGGCGTGGTGAAAACCGGCACCTTCCAACAGTTTATTCAGGGCGGCATTCAGTTTGCCACCCCGCCGACCGTGCCGCTGGCACCGCAGGCCACCAGCGGCAAGCATTATCTGCTGGAGGACGAGGAGCCGAGAGACTGGCGTAAATGGGGCACGGCACTGCCGGCAAAATAATCGAAACGGGCAGCCTGGCTGCCCGTTTTTTTTGCAGCCGCAGAGTGTGATAAACTCGCCCCACTTTATTGCCAGCGGAATCTTTCAGTGTCTTCTTCTTCACGCGTGTACTTCCCGGATCTTTTCTTAAATCAGATGCGCGAGCTGCTGCCCGACAGCGCCGGGTTCGAGCAGTTTATTGCCTTCAGCCAGCAGCCGCTGCGCCGCAGCCTGCGCGTTAATACCTTGAAAATCAGCGTTGAGGCGTTTCTGGCGCTGGTCGAGCCTTATCAATGGGCGCTGACGCCCGTCCCCTGGTGTAAGGAAGGGTTCTGGATCAGCCGTAACGATGCCGACACGCTGCCTTTAGGCAGTACGGCGGAACATCTGGCGGGGCTGTTTTATATTCAGGAAGCCAGTTCCATGCTGCCGGTAACCGCGCTGTTTGCCGGTTCGCCCGCGCCGGAACGCGTAATGGACATGGCCGCCGCGCCGGGATCTAAAACCACCCAGATTGCCGCCTTGATGAATAACAAGGGCGCGCTTCTCGCCAACGAATACTCCGCCAGCCGGGTCAAGGTGCTGCACGCCAACATCAGCCGCTGCGGCGTCAGCAATACGGCGATCGCCCATTTCGACGGCCGCGTCTTCGGGCCGGCGCTGCCGGAAACCTTCGACGCCATTTTGCTGGATGCGCCCTGCTCTGGCGAAGGCGTAATCCGTAAGGACGCCGACGCGCTGCGCAACTGGTCGCCGGAAAGCACCGAGGCGATTGCCGCCACTCAGCACGATTTAATCGATAGCGCCTTTCATGCCCTTAAACCCGGCGGGACGCTGGTCTATTCCACCTGCACCCTGAACCGCAGCGAAAATCAGCAGGTCATCGCCTGGCTGCTGGCGCGCTATCCGGACGCCGTTGCCATCGAACCTTTAGACGACCTGTTTGCCGGCGCCGAACGGGCCAGCACCCCGGAAGGCTTTTTGCACGTTTTCCCACATATCTTTGACAGTGAAGGCTTCTTTGTCGCGCGACTGCGCAAAACAGCGGGCGTGCCGCCCATGCCCGCGCCGGGTTATAAACTGGGTAAGCTGCCTTTTACGCCGGTAAAACGTAAAGATGAGCAGGAAATTACGGCCGCTGCCGCTAAATCAGGGCTGGCGTGGGACAGCGCTGCCCATGCGCTTTGGCAGCGTGATAAGGAGCTCTGGCTGTTTCCGCGCGCCGTGGAGCCGCTGCTGGGCCGGGTTCGCTTTTCGCGTATCGGCCTGAAGCTGGCTGAAACCTTTGCCAAAGGCTATCGCTGGCAGCACGAAGCGGTTATCGCTCTGACGCAGCCGCAGGCGTCAAATCGTTTTGAGCTGACGCTGGCGGAAGCCGAAGAGTGGTATCGCGGACGGGACATTTATCCTGAGCGTGCGCTGCCCGCCGACGAAGTGATTGTCACCTGTCAACAGCAGCCGATTGGCCTGGCAAAGAAAGTATCGAGCCGGATTAAAAACAGCTACCCGCGGGAGCTGGTGCGGGACGGCAAGCTGTTCTCCTGAGCATTACTGTACCTGCACCATTGTGAGCCGGTTGCCGAATACGGCGCCGGTATCGATAAAGTGCAAATTCGCCGCACTCAGCGGCTTGCTTAGCGGCGTGTGGCCAAAATAGAAAGCGTCCGCGCCGCTGATGGCCTTGCCCTTTCCTTGCTGTACCTGTTCAACGCGGCTGCGGCTCCAGACGACCTTAAAAGGATCGACTGCTGCCTCCCACGCATAGCGTTCGGCCGGATAGTCGGCATGAGCGACCACCACCACGCTATTTTCCAGTTCCAGATGAATAATTAAGGGCATCAGGCGACAACGGCTGAGCGCATGTTTCGCCTCAATCATTTTCATGCCTTCCAGCTTATAGAACCAGTCGCCGCCGTTGCCGATCCACTGCTGATGATCGCCCCGCGTCAGCGCCCCGATAGCCATCTCTTCATGATTGCCGCGCACGCTGCGAAACCAGGGCTTATTCAACAGCGCCACGCAGCCAGGGCTGTCCGGGCCACGATCGATCAAATCGCCTACGGCTATCAGCAGATCCTGCCCGGCATCGAATCGCTGAGCCTCTAACTCTTCGTGCAGCATGGCGAGACAGCCATGAATATCACCCACAATATAGATATGCCGCCACGCCGTGCCGTTAAGGTATTGATACACCATAGTTGCATCCTGAAGGAAAAATGACTGGAATGTTTACGAAATGTTCAGTTAACAGGCTCTAAAGTATAGTCTGTTAACTTATCAGGGAGCGGCAATAACATGGAAACAGATCAACAGTTCAGTCTGATGCTGGCACTGGTTATCATCGGCGGCGCCTTGCTGCTGGAAGTCTTATTCAGGGCGCTGCATTTAGTGTTTATCGGCTAGCTGCCTTTTAGCGCCCGTGGATTTTTGCGCAGGGAGGCAGACCAGTTAAACTCTTTGACTTCGCTTTCTTTGGCGGCGGCGGGCTTGCGTGGTTTTTTAGCCACGACGGCTTTGCTGGTCTCTTTGATGACGCGATCCTTCATTACCAGCCGTTTGGCCTCTTTCAGGATCTCTTTTTCTTCTTTTTGCGAAGGAACATGGCCTTTTTTCAGCGTGAGGGCTTTCACTTTAGCGTCAATCAGCTCTTTTTCGCTGTCGGTAAACTGATCGATCGAAATCTCTTTGCTACTTTTCATCAGGCTTGCTCCTGCCAGTACGCCAGACGCGTAAATCGCGTGGCGTGGAAACGGCAGCGTAGAGCTTTCATCTCTGATAAACAAGCCTGAAAGGTAAAGTATCGTGTTGAAAAGCACTTTACCCGGCACCAGAAGAATAAACGTTCGGCGTTTATTCACCCTTATCCAGGGCTTTTTCATAATAACGCGCTAGCGGGCCCGGAGTCAGTACCGATCCTACTCCAGCCAGAATCGTTACCAGGCGGCAGATTTATTTGCTTAAGCGCGCGTCAGCCGTTAAACCACTGCCAAAAACGTACAGCATCCTGCCACAGCGCGACTATACCCCGAATAATAAAAATCCAGGTAAGCAGCAGAAAAGGATGGAAGATGAGATCGTGGGCTGGCAGGCAAGTATGCGACAGAAAAAAGAAAATGGTTATCAGGCTGCCGTAGTAACAGACCCGATATTTGCGGCTATGTTTCATTGCACTCTCCTTTGCAAGGCGCTTTTCCTTTTTTCAGAAGCTAAAGAATAGCGCTGTCCACAACCCTAAAGCAATCGTATAACCTGCGGGCATCAGGCCCGCAGCGGGCCTGAGTAAACCTTATTTTTCCTGATAAGGATCTTTTTTATCTGCCTGGCTATCATCGCGAGTCCGCGGCACTTCACCGTGTTCATCAGGCGCATCCTTGGCCGGATAATCGTCTTCCTCGTAAGCATTACCAGCCGAAGGCGCGGCTTCCGGCAGACCTTTATGCACGTCGCCTTCATCTTTACGTTCTTTATTCGTTTCATGTTTAAACATAACTGCCTCCTTTAGTTTGCAGTTAGTTAAGTGTAGTAGAGGATTTTTCTGTCACCGTCCGATAAAGAAGCAGGAAAATTTTTCCGCTCTGTTTTTGTCAGGCCGCTGCTGGCAATCAACAAACGCCAGGCTACGCTTAAGGCTCTGAATCTTTTTCAACCCACGGAAAATATTATGAAAAATTGCACTAAAGGTCTTATCGCTCTGCTGGCCGTTTTATCCCTGGCGGGTTGTATGAATCGCAGCAGCGCGGTAGGTAACGACGGCCGTCCTCATGCACCAAGCGCGCAGTCCGTGCCGGGCGGTACGCTGGGCGCAGGCCCGGTAGGTCAGCCGCAGTCGTAATCAAGGCCGTTACGCTTTTCGATACCGGCTTCCCGCCGGTATTATTTTGCAGCAGCGTCTCTCCTTTCCCTGTTTGATGAGTTAAAACAGGCCGATAATCCAGACCGCTTAATACGGGATGCGGCCCTTATTTCCGGGATAGTTTGACCCTGTTAAATTGATAGCTTACTTTGCGCCTGCTGCGGCAAAAATAAGCCCCGGCTCGGTGGCCAGGGCGTTCACGCTATTTTAAGCCAGCCGGAAGCCGGGCTGTGTTTCAGAAATAGTCCGTGCGCACGTTAATTAAATACGCAGCGACGGCCAGAAGGCGTGCCGATAACGCGTGACATGCGCTGACAAACCACCTCAACCTGACTGCCCTTCTTGAGCGTTAAAGCCGTGTTTTTCTCAGAATCCTGCATCTCCATACTGGCGGCCATAAACTGATTCGGGGTTTTCAGTCTGATAATAATGGCATTGGTAAAATCTTTATCGATAGACTGTACCGTGCCCGTTACGGCAATAAGTTTCCCTTTCATCGCCTCATCTGTGGCAACTTCGTTTGCTTCATAATCTTTAAAAAGTTTAGTGGCGGAAACATGGTAAACCTCTTTTTGCGGTGAAGAGGATGCTGTCGCGCCACCCTGCTGCGCCTGGCCGGTATTTGCCGCGTTTTTACTCTGCTCGCTGGGGCCGGTAAGCGCGCGAACCACAATTAGCGCAACGATAATGAAGAACACCCATTTTACTACTTTTTTCATTTTTTATTCCTTGTTAAAAAACACCATGTGTTTAAAAAACAGACCAGCCGTTACTCATATTGGCAGGCTGAAACTACAATAGTCAGAGGCTCTTATCGGCAACAGAATTGAAAAAATTAGGTTAAGTAGCAAAAAAATGCGTATGGCGATTGCACTAACGGATGGTGCCAGTACCGCAAACGATTAATTTGTACTCGTAGACGCTTTGTTTAAATTATCAGCATTACTATGGAAACTGGCATTATTAAAAGGAACTTAAAATATTAATGAAATATATTGCGCTGGTGAGCCTTTCCCTTACCCTTGCGGCATGCTCAAACCCACAGCCTCAGGACAAGACGCCTTCCCTGAAAATTTGCAAAGGGTTTGGCTGTGATAGCCTTCCGGGGAAAACCCCCAGCAGGGCCGATACACACAGGCCGACAAAAGATGAAAAAATTCGGGCAAGACGAGGAGAATCACCTGATTTTGGTTCGGAGGAGTTAAACGTAGGGGGCCGTTTTCCCTGGTAATAATTGTACGGAAGACCCACTTCTTTGCTTAACGCGATGTCCTTTTTACCCGCTGTGTTATCCCGAAAGTACATCATAAATACTTTTTCAGGCAGCCGACGCATAAAGCAAGCCCGGCAGATAGCTGAGGCTTGCTTCTGCCAGGCAACTAACTGCATTTTTCCTGACGCTGCCGCGAGGGATGGATGAGCTGCCATCACGCCATCACGCCAGTCGACAAAAAAAAAGCTTTCGGGCATTATTCAATATGGTAGCCGAATATACAGCTACCACTATGCATTAAACAATGCAGCATTACAGTCTTCAGCCGATAAAAAACCCAGCGCTTCGGCTGGGTTAGACTGTACGTGCTGCGCGATTACTTCACGTCATTCTCTTCCTGTAGCTCAAAAAAACGGCGCCTGAACGCCATAGGATCCTTTATATATTTTATAGGGGCACGGGATGCACCTACATCGCAAATAATTAAAGAACCATAGCCGAGAATACGGCCTGCGATACTTTGTTTTATTTGCAGACTGGAAACCTTATTCAACCCTATCTCGATTGTATCTCGCTTGATAATACCAGTTTTAGCAATTACGCGCCTGTCCGTTATCCCGGCTTCGTTAGAACGTATTACAAAATAGCCAAAAGGTATCAACAACAATCCTAAACCTGCCGTAATAGCGCCTAAAAGAACACCCCAAATCACCCAGGGCAGTAAGGCCCATAATGTTACCTCACCGCGATAAAGCAGCGTTTCGTTTTTGATAAGATTAGCATCGATGTAAGCCATGGCTTTATAAGTCCCTTATGAGTCATTGCAGAATAGCATCCTATCACCCCCGCTATAAACTGGATAATTTATTTCTTTTTTTCCTTTAAAAAATAATTAAGTTATACATTTAAAAAAAAGTCCGGCAACCTTAATTCAACGTAATTCTGGCACGCGAGAGTGGCCGGGCTGAATCACGTTGCCGTACTACGCTCAAATTAAGGCATTACTGACCGCGTGCATGAAGTACGTGCAGACCGTTGATACCGGCACGCCGGATATTGTCTGACCGTGAAAGCCAGCATGATACCAATCCCCGCCCGGCGGGGATTATCTGATAAACATACCTGATGCCGGGATGTTTAATTCTGCCACGTAATCATTTCATCCAGCCTTTTCAGTATCTCAGGAAAATAACTTTCGTTGATACTGAAATCTCCTTTAACCCGGACACTGTCAGCATGTGCTTCTGGTCTAAGAACATACTCAATAATCACACTATCAACATCATTCAGTTTCCTGAGTACCAGATCTAATTGATGGCGTTCACTACGAAATTCAAAAGGCTTTATATCACTTTGCGCGATTAATGCTTCGTAATGTGTAGAGAAAATATCGCGTAATATTTTTAGTTCTCCGATAGTGAACTCAGTCTGAAATTGCGATTTCAAACCCTCTACTGAGAACTCAATCCAACATTGGATCCAGTCCCATAAATGTTCAATTGGATCTGCCTCCCTGTCAGGTACGCGCTCAAAGGGAGAAATTGTGAAAGTGAAATTATCGTTTCTGAAGTCAAACATATAAACGTTCCTGTCAGTTTGTTAAAAATACATAAAATGAAAAATTGTCTAGTCTGATTCCCGAACGATAATTTCAAGCTTGTATTTTTTGTATATATTCCCCGGTAGTTTTATCAAGACGCAGTTAACATTTCTGTTTCGTATCTGAACATGCCTTTTCCCTTGCGAGGATCGGCCATGTGAGTGCCATAGCGAATGGCTCTCTCCTGAATCTGCAAAGGCACATACCGGCCCGGTTCATACATGTGCTTTGCCGCAGTTTCGGTCATTTTAAGGTTACGAGCGTGCAGCCCAATTTTTAGCCTGCCACGTAACAGGGATACCGTACTCTGACTAATTGTTGCTGAAATCGCCGCGCGCGTACCCGATTCAAATAAAACACGACCTGTTCGGAAAATGCCAAATGCAACCAGTGCAATCTCTATCGGATCAATTAGCGGTGATTCAAGCGGAGCCTCTTCCAGGCGCACAAAATCCCCCTGTACGTCATAAATTTTACATAGCCCAGGTGCCTGAGCCACCGTATATCCGATACACATGCCGCTTGCTTCGTCCGTAATCGGTTTTGCATTACGGGGTAAATTATTGGGGCGAAGCTCAAAAAATTCTCCCTGAGGCAATCTTGACTCAAAGATGTAATACCGTCCTGGTTCCTGTCTTTCTGCCATTGCTGAAATCATCTTCGTTCCCTCTTTTCAATGATGGCTTTTTATAGTGCCACAGGAAGATAAAACGATCATTCCCCGTTAATTGTCCGCCCATCAACCAGCAAACCCTAATCGAATGCACCGCCCCGCCCGAGCGCCCCCATTTAACGGAGTGTGCCAAATGTCCGATTACCATTACGGTGTCCGCCTCGTTGAAATCAATGACGGCATGCGCACTATTTCCACCGTCTCCACGGCGTTTGACGGGCAGGTCTGTACCGCCGACGACGCCGACTCTACTGCTCAACACGTCGGTACTGTTAATCAACGTGCAGGCCGGTATCGTAAAAGCCGGTAAAACAAGCACTCTGGCCGCGCCCCTCCAGGCGATTAACGACCGGTCAAAAGCCGTTACCAGAAGGCCAAATGAGCCACGTTTTGCGTCATAGCTTTGCCAGCCACTTTATGATGGCCGGTGGCAATATTGTAGTACTGCAGCGCATCCTGGGGCATTTCGATATCAGGGTAACTATGCGTAATGCACACTTTGCGCCTGACCATTTGGAAGAGGCCATAACCAATATTCCACTGGCAAGAATGGCGCTAAAAAGTGACTACAAAGTGGCTTCATAGGTTCTTACAAGGGGTAATAGGGTACAACAGGGCTGGGCATAAATGATTGATTTATCTATAAGTTACTGTTTCAAAATCCTAAACAAAAAAAGACCAAATACTAAACTAAACATTTAAAATCAATAGTTTAATGAAGACAGTGGCGATAAAAAGGCTACTATCTTCACTATAACCAGTACTATATCACTGCATATTTTCTGAATACGATAAATGATGTCACAGCTTACTGCTTGCATGCATAGCAATAGTCCTCATTTCAAATAGCCAATTATAAAACGCAAATGTATTTGACCCTCTAAGAAAAGACCATGCAAGATCAGAGGGTTTTTTCAAATGTGATATACTATAGTGAAGTACCATTTCATTAGAAAGTTCACTGATAGTTTCGACATTCTTATGAGCACATGCATTTCTTGCTTTTTGTAAATGATTAATAGATGTTAGCCCCATACCAAAAGCTGTTAATAATTGATTTTGATTAACAGTACCTATCGCTTGTATGATATCAAGCATGACATTTAAATCCCCCCAAGTTGGTTCGTAGCGCATCAGAAAACCATGATGCCCATTAATTTTTGCACTACCAATATTTTTCCTAGATTTGGCCTCATATCCTATTCGCTTCCAAGTATTATCATTTGAGGAGTTTCTCTTGGCTATGATTGCACCATCGAGGCACTCCCCACCTCGACAAGAGGTATGAGCAACATTTCTACAATATAAGCACCATGTTTGCCAAATATCAGACATCAGGCTCTCAGTTAACCTATCAAAAGTCCAGTTATCTAATGATGGCCTTAAAGATCGCAGTTCATCAATTCTTGTTTCATGAACTGCACAGCGCGATATTAAAGCTTGATATATTTTTTTCATTTATCATCCTTAAATGATGGCCTTAATAATCTCCTCAGTTCTCACATTTCGCTGATGTTGCTTAGTAGTAGTTGATAGGCATGCTTCAACATATTCTTTCAAATTACCGCTAACATCTTGTGTTTCATGTGCATCTGAGAGCACCTGCAATTTAGGGATGATTGCCTGCACATCCGGCCTATAATTAACGTTTGGACTAAACCCAATTTTTTTCTCGAAGACATCACTTCCTGGGAAACCATATTTGACGGAGATATAGGCACAAAAAAGAGAATGCACGACATAAGATTTCATCATGAAGCTTTCGCTTAGATCAGATAAGTCATGTTTTAAGAAATTGAAAAATGCATCAAGCATATCACTGAACCTTGGTTCCTCAATGAAGTGTTCATCAAAAGCTTTGTACATCCGCTCAACATCGGATGTATTCCTGCTTACAATGCCTCTTTCGAATACAATTGCTAGTTCAGATATAAAATCTGCATCTCCCATTCTCGATAGTACTTTTGGAGTAAGAATATTATATTTTTCAAGCAGCTCTGAATAAAGCCCAGCTTTTTCTACAATAAACCACTTATAAACGCCTTGATAAGTAGCATGCCTTTTTTCCGCTGAGGTCAGAGGTGAAGTGTAAGCATTCATACGCCTAAACATTTCAAGAAGCTCTCCTCTGGTCGCAGCATAAATTGTCGATGTTTCTATTTGAAAACTTATAAATTTCTGTTTTACAACTTCAGGTAAATCGTCAAACCTCATACCAGAGTAGCGTTTTGATGAACTTGTAAGCTGGAATTTATTTTTATAAAAATCCTGTATTGTTGTTACGCGCTGCTGGCCATCAACAACTTCTTTAATAGGTCTATTTGTTTTCCCATCAAAAACTTGATACAGGTAAATCTTAGGAAACGGATATTCTTCCAATATAGTGTCAATAAAATAACTTTTGGCAGAAGCGGGCCAAATTCCGTTACCCCTTTGATAATCTTTATTGATTACAAGCTCCTTGCGTTCAATTGAACTAATTAAGTCAATTAAAGTTACTTGTCCAACGCTAGTATTCATTTTTCGCCTCTAACTTATTGATAAAATAAAATGATGTAAAAAAACCTGAAACGACATATCTACAAGAATTGTACCATCGCATACTTCCCTCTAAGGGTTATAGTCAATTGTCAAAATCACCTTCCCTGTAGTTGTTACTTCATCCGCACCACAAGTAAAGTTAGAACCTTTGCTTAAAACAGTGATTCTCTTGCCAGGTAGTAGCGTAATATCATAAACATCATACTTGTTGTCGATACCCAGTAACCATCGCCCGTTACTAATATCAACCATAGCTAAATCAACGATCCACGAAGAGGAATTACTAAACAGAAATATTGGCTCGTCTATAGAGTGAGGGATAAATCTCAGATCAATATTCCATTGGCCTGCATCGTGCAATACACCCGCCGCAAGATTTTTACGCGGAATTAGAGTGTTACCCGGGAGTGATGAATTCTCAGCGAACTGCATCCCCTTTCCCGTAGCCAGCCACTGTAACGACACCCCCGTATCTAGAGCACATGCAACAACTACATCGCCGGGGAAGTAATCTCTGCGAATCCATGTACTCACTGTACCCGAAGAAATTTGCAAGAGATCACAAAGTTGCTTTTGGAGAGTAAATCCATAGGCGTCTAGGATTCTCCGTAGTACCGGCTTACCACCATTGGACATAATCTCGTCATATAAGGCCTTACCCTTACCAAGCGTTTGAGGCACTTCATAACTTGCTTTTGCAAGCTCACCTGTCACAAGCCAATTAACATCACTTCCTGTGTCAAGTGCACATTGCACGATGACATTACCTGGAACCTGCCCACGCTGTAACCAGCTGGCGACATTGCTCTTAGCAATCCCAAGCTTTTCGCTAAGGTCTTTCTGCATAGTAAAGCCATAAGCAGAGAGAATCCGTTCCAATACATCCGCCGCGACGGCGCTTTCAAGACGCATATATTTACCTGAAATCGCAAATTTACGTTTACAGTTAAAATAAAGCGATCTAAAGTAGCTACACACCACATGCAACACGATAGAACACGTTATACCAACTGGAGATACTGCAATATGCATACTGAAAATGCAAACAGCCAAAACGCATTTGACCCTGAGCAGTCACAAGAATTCATTGCTCAGATTACGACTGCTCTGATGCCTGCACTTAGCGTAGCCGTTTACGCTGCCGTAGACCGTGCCATAACCCTTAACACCTCGCCTACCATGTCTAAGGAAGATTTCGCAGCAGCTAATGGCATCAGCAAATCCGTGCTGGAAAAATGGATTGCCAACGGCGTCATACTCTTAGCCCCTACCCCTACCAGTACTGTCACACGCATTATCAAATGTAAAAAGACTGGCAGGACACGCACTGACGTAATGGAAAAGCACGGCAATGCTCTGGTTAATGTTGCCGCATGGCGTGAAAAGAACCGTCAGCAAGCCCTCAATTGTCGCTATATCAAACCATAACTTGATTATGCAAGCTCAAGGATCGGTAGCCATGTTTGATTTTCAAGTTTCTCAACAATCCCATTTCGAAAATGCGTGCCGTGCTTTTGCTGCGCGCCACAACATTCGTGAGCTGGCGGACAAAGTTGGTATGAACCAGCAGACCCTCCGCAATAAGCTTAACCCTGACCAGATGCATCAGCTAACAGCACCAGAAATCGCTGTACTTACTGATGTCACTGAAGACGCAACGCTGATTGATGGTTTGCTGGCACAAATGAAGTGCTTACCGGCAATACCAATGAATGAAGCTAAGGCCGAACGAATGACCCATTACGTAATGCAGGCTACGGCTGAATTAGGAAAAGTTGCCGCAGCGGCAGTATCAGGCGAACGCATGACGGCGTCGCGTACCAGCGCATTCATGGAAAACGTAAATGCCGGCATTCGCTGTCTCTCGCTAATCGGTCTGAGCGTCCACGCCCGCGTGCACTCAAATCCTGCTCTTGCTACTACCGTAGATGCGATCAGCGGCATTAACGCTTCGATGGGGCTGAGCTAACGCTATGACAACAGTATCTATGGCTTCATTTCTGAAGCGTCAAAGCCCTTCAGTGTCCTACGGCCATGGCTGGATCATGGGTGAGGACGGGAAACGCTGGCACCCTGTGTTTTGTACTAAGAATTCTGCTGTAAACAGTACAAAGTTGAAAAAGGTAAATCATGGCTATCGAAGCTGAAGCAGCACTGGCTGAAATAAAAACGGGTACGAGAGTGGCCGGACTGAATCACGTTGCCGAACTGCGTTCAAAATTTTGGGGCAACGACTGCGGAAAAGATATCACCCGCTTTTTTGATGAAATGCGCGATACCACTGACCGGAACTATCAGGAAAACAAGCGGGCATTAAGCGCCATTTTCTATCTGGCGAATATTCGGACTGAGCGGCATGAGCTTGATTTCAGTGAGCTGACCACTGATGAAAGAAGCGCGCTTATCCGTGCGATGAACCATTTTCGTGCAGTTGTGAGCTTATTTCCCAAGAGAATGACTCTGCCCAACTAATCACCCTTTTTAAAAAAATGACGTCAACCCGTCGGGCATCGCTTTGCCCTAATACAGGAAATCGAGAATGAAAAATTATTCAGAAGAAGTGAAAATTGAAAGTTACGATCTACCGTTAAATACGATGCTAAACGATGCCCGAATGGAAGAGCGTCGTGCCCGTGCCGAAGTAATGGTTTCCCGCCTGGTTGTACTTGCCTGGAAAATCCGTAGTGGTGAATTACATCATACGGAAGCTGCTGAACTCCTGACCCAGGAGGCCGAAAAGTATCAAAATCAGGCGCAGGAGCTGCACTGATGGCCGACTCTATGGATCTGGTACAGCTACGCACTGAAGAAATGCTGGCGCGTAATATCGCCCAGGTAATTTATCGACCGGTAACGGTCAGTGCCTCTTTTTGCGAAGACTGCGATGCGCCCATTCCTGAAGCGCGTCGTCGCGCCGTCCAGGGCGTTACACGTTGCGTGGCCTGTCAGGAAATGGACGAGCTGCAAAGCAGGTATCGCCAGGGCAGCGCGCAATGATGCAGGAATACGCTTACCCGTGGAACGCTCCACGGGAAGCAATTGCCAGCCCTTACCGCACCTATGAAGAGGAGCACAGCCGCAGTCGAATGATTGCGGCTTTGTCACATGCGCAGAACTTACTCGAAAAGCAGCCGACGCTTGTACAGCTTGACATAAAGCGCCGCACCGGTGAGCTGGAGAAAATACATGGTACAGCCCGTGCCAATGCGTACTTAACGAAAACATTCGTTGAGCGCACATTGCCACGCGTTGAAAGCGTCAGCGCGCAGTATCGCCTCGGTGAAATGAATACCGGCACCTTTACGCTGCTGACCGGCAACGCCGATGATAAAACAGGCGCAGCCGGTGCGGCCGGGATGCTATGGGAGCTGATGAACCGTTTTAATCGCCTGCCGGATTTAGCCCGCGCCGACGTGGATTTGCTGGCCGGTGATATTGCCAGCTTTATCCTGGCGGAAATGGTGCAGGCGCACGGCCAGTCTGAGGATGAATCTGATTACAAATACACGCACCGGGTTTACATAACGGCCGCCTCCATCACGCGCGAACTGAAGCAGACCCCGCCGCTGTGGGAGAAAGTCACCTCGCGTATTTTCTGCCCGGAAGATGTGACGCCTGCGATCATGCGTATGCAGACTGAAAAATGGTGGAAAGGACGCCTGCGCCGAGTGGCTGCCTCATGGCGTGAACATTTGCAGATCGCACTCGCCAACGTCAGCAAAAAGCATACGCCTTACGCCAGCACAATGACCGTAAACGAGTGGCGCGAGCAGAAAAGCCGCACGCGTGAATTTCTGAAAGGCATGGAGCTGGAAGACGAGGAAGGCAACCGTATCAGCCTGATTGAAAAATACGACGGCAGCGTGGCAAACCCGGCGATCCGTCGCTGCGAGCTGATGACCCGCATCCGCGGCTTTGAAAATATCTGCAACGATATGGGCTTTGTCGGGGATTTCTACACGCTGACCGCGCCCGCACGGTATCACGCCACAATCAAGACCGGCTACCGCAACCGCAAATGGAGCGGGGCCAGCCCGGCGGAAACGCAGCGCTATCTCTGCAACGTCTGGCAGAAAGTCCGCGCCAAACTGCACCGGGAAGAGATCCGCATTTTCGGCATTCGCGTGGCCGAGCCGCATCACGACGGTACGCCACACTGGCATATGCTGATGTTCATGCGCCCGGAAGACGTGCAGCGTGTCCGGCAAGTAATCCGCGATTATGCGTATCAGCAGGACAGCTACGAACTGACCACGGACAAAGCCAGAAAGGCCCGCTTTCATGCTGAGGCTATCGATCCTGAGAAAGGCAGCGCGACGGGCTACGTGGCTAAATACATCTCCAAAAACATCGACGGCTACGCGCTTGACGGCGAGCTGGACGACGAAAGCGGCAAAGAGCTGAAAGATACCGCGCCCGCAGTGTCTGCCTGGGCGGCGCGTTGGCATATCCGCCAGTTCCAGTTTGTCGGCGGTGCGCCGGTAACGGTTTATCGTGAGCTGCGACGCATGGCCGACAGCGAAACGGCTCAGGGCTTAAGCGTTGAGTTTGCTGCCGCGCACGATGCTGCAGACGCGGGCAACTGGGCGGAATACGTCAACGCCCAGGGCGGCCCGTTCGTGAAGCGTGACGAGCTGGCCGTGCGCACCTGGTATCAGACGAGCGAGGACTGCAACGAGTACGGCGAGGAAACCGTGCGCATCAAGGGCGTTTACGCCACGTCAGTTGGTGAAGATATCCCGATCTTAACCCGCCTCGCACAGTGGAAGATTGTGCCAAAGCGCGCCGTTGACCGGGCCGTTGATTTTAAGGACGCGTCCGCGTCCTCTCGGAGTTCTGTCAATAACTGTACGGAAGGTTTGAGATCGCAGGATTCGAAACGGCCAGAAAGTGTTGGTGATCGTGACCTTTCAGCGTTAAGCCGCAAGGAACGTCGGCGGCTGTTAGCCAGAATAAGGGCTGATATACCGGAAAAGAGGCATCTTCAGCTACGCCGCTCTGACAAAACAGAGGCAGCGTGCGACAACGTGATCGGCCAGATACGCGATATTACCCGCGAAACCATCAGCCGGGCGGTCGCCGTGCGCCTTATTAGCGGTACAGAAACCAAAATCGACGGGCAGTGGTTCCGCAGTTCTGCCAGCGGTGAGCTTTTCAGGCCGAAAAAGCGCATAGAAGCGGAAAGTTTGTTAAGTAGGTTTGAGCGTCTCGCGTGCAGCGTAAAAGGTTGCGCAGAAACAGACTAAGCTGCCTGATAGCTCATAATAAGAGCAACAAATTTTAGTACCGAACGCTACTAAAGAAACTGAGGAAAATCCTTTTCAATCAGCCAGATGAAAGTTTGGTTTTTGCAGAATAATTTTCTTTCGCTACGCTTAAGTGTTTGCTACTGTATAAATACACAGTACTTATAAAGGGGGGGATTATGGAACCTGATGAGATCAAAGCTATGCAAAAAAAAATTTCTGGCATGCGGTTTATCGCTGAGCTGTCTTTGATAGCTAACTGCAAGCCTTGCGATCTTGAGCTGGCTCTTACTTTGATTGCCGATTTGGCAAACTCTGAGCCTTACAGTGAGGCCGACGAGAAAATTTTTTACGCTGCTAATTGAATTGTTATGAGAGTCGAAGTACATGGAGATCTCTGAATCGAGCTATGCATGCATAGAGTGCATGGATCTGCATTCGGATCTTTACGCACGATCTCCTCAACGGCACCAGTTATGGTGCCCTTCCCCGCTCTGTATGCAACTGCATTAAAAGCGATGAACAAAGCGGGCAGGCGTGGCGGGGATAGCATTGCGCGTGGAGGAGGTAAACATGTGTGCTGCAGGCTGCGTCAGCGCCTCGGAGGCGCGCGCAATGGTTTGGAAGTAACAAGAGAGGCGGCGAGGTATGACGGCCTCGTAAAATGCATCTGAGGCTTCTGCTAGCGTCTGGCATCGACCGGATTTGATGTGATACAGTTTTGACCAATAATGTGAACCATTTAAGGGAATGATATGGATACAACTGAGCAGCTAAACGGGACTTACTTTTATGGCGGACTTACCAACCTTTCCGCCGGAGAGCTTTACTTCTGGATTATGATTGATGTTACAGCTGAGCACTTCAGTAGTGTGAAAGATATCATGGCAATAGCAGCTATTTTTTCCGGGCAAAACGTTATTGACGTATCCGGTAAGCTAGGAGGAGCGTGGAAAGGTACGTCTTATGCTTCCATGTATTCCCGCAAGCTGTTACGTAATTATCGTCTTCCATTCAGGCTGCCCACATGGATTCAGAACCCTAAAAATCCTCTTCAAATAAAAAGGCTAATGACGCATAAATTGGGTACATTTGTCGGTCGTACAATCCCGGTTCTTGGATGGGTGATTATGGCTGCCGATGTAGCAATAATTGGCTGGAAAGCAACAGCAAAATACAACTGTATTGTTAATAAGGATGATAAAATATGGTAACTGACGATATTGAAAAGGCAGTTTTTGATTTAGTAGAAAGCTATAACGGAAGAAGCATTTTTACGTTTAAGCGGTATAAGCTTCAACTGGATACCGACCTGAATGAGGATTTCCGGATTGACCCGGAAGATGCTTATGAGCTGTTAGAACGCTACGCTGAAAAATTCAGTATCGAACCCGGCACGATTACCTTCACTGATTACTTTCCCGAAGATTTCAGGAAAACACACGATCCTTTGACCATTCGTCTGATGGTCGAATCTGCACGGGCTGGTCGCTGGCTTGGGAAATGAAAAACGCCTGCGAAAGTGGACATCTGAGTCAGTTTAGATATTAATCTTATAATGCAGAGACATTCCAGAAGGGAACTTTAAAATGGCAGCATATTTAGTAAGCAATTGCCCTAGGTGCGATGCTAATAAAATAACTTTCACTATTTTTGGGGGTACTCCTTATAAAGTACACATGGACTCTAAGCTGAATGCTGATGCTGAGGTGTTAGGTATGTGTGGCGCATGCTATGGTTCTTCAATTTTTGAAGTTCTTCCGAAAAATAGTTCTACTTCACCACCTGCTGCAGTTGAATGGCGAAATGCAAATTATAATATCGAAAGTAGATATTATATCGTAGGGGTCGTTACTCCTGCTGATTTGGCAATCAGCTCGCCCCCGGAATCACTCCCTGCCCATATAGAAATTGCTTTCATTGAAGGCTTAAAATGCCTGAGCATTAATTGTTATAATGCGGCAGCCACAATGTTTCGCCTTTGCCTGGACTTTGCTACTAAAGAACTTTTACCAGAGGAAGGCGAGCCCTCAAGTAAAATACGCCGGAGTTTGGGGCTACGTATGCAATGGCTATTTAGTAATGGCAAGATCGCTGCTTCGCTACAGGATTTGGCAGCGTGCATAAAAGATGATGGCAATGATGGAGCCCATGAAGGAATTCTAGATAAAGAATCTGCCTTAGATTTAGAAGACTTTACGCGAGTTCTTTTAACTCGGCTTTACACTGAGCCCGCTCAAGTCAATGAGGCTAGAAGAAGAATAGAACTTCGACACAGTAATAAATAGGAAAATCGGCTCAAGTAGCCGATTTTTAGTTTATTTATCTTTTTCCAAAGTATAAGTCCGAAAAGCGATTACCTCTTTCCCCATCCAGTCGTTAATCTCCTTCAGCCGCTCCTGCAATGGCGTTAACTCATTCCTGACGAACACCTGCGACGCCTTCACCGCATCCCCGAACCCGCCGGAGTTGTCCGGGATAATCCCCATCATCTGCGGCGGCACACGGTGCGCGCTTAACAGGTCGTCGCGGCTGGCCTTTTTGATGTTAAAGAAATCGTCTTTTGTCGCCACCTCGCTGAGAGGCAAAATTTTAATCCCGTCCGGCTTGCCGTTCGGCGCGTACATAAACAGGTTACGGAAGTTACCCAGGCCTTTGGTGTCGCGCATTGCCTGACGCATCCGGTCGACGTCGCTGGAACTCTGCGCCGCATCGGTCATATAGAGGATATAGCCCGCGTGCGCGCCGTTCTGATAATACTTGCGGCGAAACAGCGTGGCCGCCTCGTTCAGCCAGGCGGAGTTAAGCGCGCTGAGGTATTCCGGCAGGCCGTAAAGCTCCTGATTAACGTCCGGCTCAAGCAGGTGAAACACGCTGCCGGCTGCAAAATGGTGCGGCTCTTTCCAGTCGTTCACAAACCAGTATTCGCCGTCCTTCACGCCCTTGCGCGTGAATTTGGCCGGAGTGGTTTCCAGCCTCAAAGGCTCGCCGAGGCTGTTGCGACGCAGCTCGGCAAACGCATTTCCGAACACCAGATAATCCAGCGCAAACTTGCTGAACTCCTGCTGGCTTAACATCGGATGCGGAATACAGGTCGAGGCCAGAATGTTGCGCTTAACGTAAATGGGCGAGCTGTGATGCACCGCCGAACGCAGGCTTTTCGCCAGCCCGTGAAAGCTGACCGGCGGCTCGTACCAGCGCCCGTTTCCGATGCACTCCGCGTAATCCAGAATGTCGCGCTTATCCATTACCGGCGTCGGTTCACCAAAAGTGAATGCCTCAACCTGTTGGGGCGCTGCCGGTGCAGGCTGCGATTTTACTGAATATGACTTACGGCCGCTGCGCTTAGCCATGATTGCCACCTTTGATATCACTATCACTAAATACCGGCGCGCACTGGTAAAGCCAGCGGAATGCTTCTGCTCTGATCATGCCTTTATCTCGCATAGTTTCGGTAATTAAATCCCAGTCTGAAATTTGTTTCCAGCAAGCAGGATTGGTGTTGTGGTCGGACGCGATTTTTAACATCAGTAAAATTCCAGAATTGAAGGGTTAGCGCCGCCGCTGGCGGCGGTCAGCGGTTCGTTTAACAGCGCGTGCATGATTGCCCAGGCGACGTCCGCGTGGCTGGCGTCCTCGCTGCGGCTCGCCTCATAGGTTGAGCGGTTTCCGCTGGCGGTCATGGTCTTACGGATCGCCATAAAGGATTGAGTTATGTCGGTGCTTCCGGCGTCGTACTCCAGGCGGCCGCTGCCGATGGTGTCTTTGGCTTTGAGTACCATCCCGGTTTTGACTTCCGGCGAGTAACGGATCTCGCGGGCCGCCGGGTAAAACTGGCGGACGAGCTGAAAAACGCCCTGGCCGATGCCGGTGGCGTCCACGCCGATATATTCCACGGTGTATTTTTTGGTTAAGTCCTCAATAGATTTCGCCTGCGCGGCAAAGTCCATCCCGCGCCACTGATGATGCTCCAGCACGCGGAACTTGCCGCCCGCAACCAGCGGCGGCGCAATCACGGCACAGCCCGCGCTGTCGCCGGTGTGCGACGGGTCGTAGCCAATCCATACCGGGCGATAATCGAACGGGCGCAGCGCGTAGGGGTTAAAGTCCGTCCATTCTTCCAGACTGTCGATCATGCAGGTCTGCAGCTCGGCGAACGGGAACACGCTGGCCTCGTCGTCGACAAACTCGCACATTAAAAGGTTCTGATATTCCGACGGGCTGTATTCCAGAGAAAGCTGGTCCAGGTCAAACAGGTTACAGCCGCCGGTCAGCGCGTCCTCAACGGTGACAATCTGCCGCCACTGGCCATCGCCGCACAGCGCGCCTTTTGCCAGATGCGAGTGCGACAAATCCAGCTCGATGCGGTCATCCTTGCTGCGGCGGCCCTTATTGAATAATTCTCCTGACCAGAACGGATAGGCGCTGTGCGACAGGCTCGACGGCGTGGAGAAATACGTGGTGCGCCATTTCTTGTGCAGCGACATGCCGCTGGCGACCTTGCGCAGCTCCTGAAACTTCGGTATCCAGAAATATTCATCCAGATAGAGGTTGCCGGTGTAGCTCTGCGCGGTGCGCACGTTCGTCCCCAGGAAAATCAGGCGCGCGCCGTTCGGCAGCACAATCGGATCGCCCTTCAGGTCAACGTCAACCTGCCGGGCAAAGTCGATGATGTAATTTTTGAAAACGTGCGCCTGCGCCTTGCTGGCGGATAAAAATATCTGGTTGCGCCCGGTGGTCAGCGCATCAATCAGCGCCTCGCGGGCAAAGTAGAACGTTGCGCCGATCTGGCGGGACTTCAGGATATTGCGGATGCGATGATCCAGCCCGGCCTTATGCCAGTTGAGCTGGTACTGAAAGCAGTTATCCATAAACAGGCCGGTAAGTTTACTGGTCTGCTCGTCGCTGAAGACGTTTTTAATCACCGGCTGGCGCTCGCCCTTGTTGCGGTTGCGCACGTTCGGATTAAGGTCGGCCTCGTTACCTGAACTGCGGTAGCGCTCCACGCGGGCCAGCCGTTCTATCTGGCGGCCCAGCGCGTCTATCTCCTTGTAGTCCCCGTTGCCCTTTACCTCTTTCATGATGAGTTGAATTAACCGCGCCTCCATGCTGGCCTCGACGCGACTGATGGGCGCGATATCTTCCCACGCGTCGCGCAGCTTCCAGCTTTGCACGGTCGGTGTTTTCTGGCCGAGCGTCTCCGCAATCTGGCGCACGGAATAACCCTGCCAGTAAAGCAGCGCAGCCTGACGGCGCGGATCGCTGATGGTGGTTTGTATGTTCATGCCGACAAGGCTACCGGGGCGCAAAAAGGCGCGCCCGCTGTGCCTGTTTGCTGGTCGCTGAGCGGGCTGGCTTTCGTTGAGCGGATGGCCCGTGGCGGTGAAACTGGCCCCGACCTGAACCAATCCACTGACCGGAGCCTGATTAATGGCAACTAAAGCAAAGCGTTTTCGTATCGCAGTTGAAGGCGCAACCACCGACGGCCGCGTGATTTCCCGCGACTGGATCGCACAGATGGCGGCGAACTATGACCCGGCGATGTACGGCGCGCGCATCAACATGGAGCACATCAAGGGTTATACCCCTGATAGTCCTTTCCGCCGCTATGGCGATGTTACCGCCCTGAGCGCGGAAGAAATCGCAGACGGCCCGCTGAAAGGCAAACTGGCGCTTTATGGCGAAATCAGCCCGACGCCGGAGTTGGTCGAACTCACCAAAGCCCGCCAGAAAATCTACACCTCCATTGAGGTTAACCCGAAGTTTGCCGACATCGGCGAAGCATACCTGATTGGCCTGGCTGTCACCGACGACCCGGCGAGCCTTGGCACCGAAATCCTGAGCTTCAGCGCCAGCGCCGCAGCGAACCCGCTGGCATCCCGCAAGCAGCACAAGGACAACCTGTTTACCGCCGCCGAAGAAACGCTGATCGAATTCACCGAAGAGGCCGACCCGACGCCGTCGCTGCTGGCCCGCGTGACCGCGATGTTCTCCACGAAGAAGAAAAGCGCCGATTTGCAGTTTGCCGACGTCAGCGCGGCCGTTACTGCCGTGGCCGAGCAGGTGCAGCAGAACGGCGAGGCGCAGGCGCAAAACCTGTCGGCGCTGGAAACCGCCTTAACCGAGAGGCTCAACGCGCTGGAAGTGCACGCCGGAGAAGACCGCACCGCCTTTAACGCGCTGCAGGCGCAGCTTGCGAAAACAGACGGCGGCTTTTCACGTCGCCCGGCCTCGACCGGCGGCGATAACACCGCCAACGTGCAGACCGACTGCTGATTTAAAAATTTAACTGAATACAGGAGCGCAAATGCGCCAGAACACCCGCTTTAAATTTAACGCCTTTATGTCCCGCCTGGCCGAGCTGAACGGCGTCGAAACCGGCGACATGAACAAGAAATTCACCGTTGAGCCAGCGGTGACGCAGACGCTGATGAACCGCGTGCAGGAGTCGTCGGACTTTTTGACCCGCATTAACATTGTGCCGGTGTCCGAAATGAAGGGCGAGAAAATCGGGATCGGCGTGTCCGGCTCGATTGCCAGCACCACCGACACCGCTGGCGGCGACGAACGTGAAACCGCCGACTTCTCCGCGCTGGACAGCACCGGCTACGAGTGCGTGCAGGTTAACTACGACTTCCATATCCGCTACAACACGCTTGACCTGTGGGCGCGCTATGAAGATTTTCAGGCCCGCCTGCGTGACGCCATCATCAAGCGCCAGAGCCTTGACCGCATCATGATCGGCTTTAACGGCGTGTCGCGCGCCAAAACCTCCAATCGCGCCAAAAATCCGATGCTGCAGGACGTGGCGGTTGGCTGGCTGCAGAAGTACCGCAACGACGCGCCGGAGCGCGTGATGAACAAAACCACAGCGGAAGACGGCACCGTGACCGACGGCGTACTGATTGGTAAAGGCCGCACCTACGCCAATCTTGACGCCGTGGTGATGGATGCGACCAATACCCTGATCGAGCCGTGGTATCAGGAAGACCCGGAGCTGGTTGTTGTCTGCGGTCGCCAGCTGCTGGCCGACAAGTATTTCCCGCTGGTTAACCAGGTGCAGGCCAATACCGAGGCGCTGGCGGGCGATCTGATTGTGAGCCAGAAGCGTATCGGCAACCTGCCTGCCGTGCGCGTGCCGTACTTCCCGGCGGACGCGATGCTGATTACCCGCCTGGACAACCTGTCGATTTATTTTCAGGAAGGCACGCACCGCCGCATGATCGACGAGGTAGCGAAGCGCGACCGCATCGAAAACTACGAGTCAATTAACGAGGACTATGTGGTGGAGGATTACGCGGCGGGCTGCCTGATTGAGAAAATCACCCTGTCCGACGCGCCTGCAGCAGCGGCAACGCCGGAGGCATAACGCATGTTAAGCCCTGCCCGACGTCACCTTATGCGCCAGCAGGCGGAAGCGGCCTCGCAGCAGACCAGCAACCCGCTGCGCCACGCCAACGGCTACGAGCTGATGCTGTTGAAGCTCAACGACGACAAGCGCCGCCTGAAGAAAGTGCGCTCGCAGGAGCGAAAAGCAGAACTCAAGCGCAACATGCTGCCGGAGTATCTGCCCTGGGTGGCGGGCGTGCTGGCGAAAGGCACCGGCACGCAGGACGCCGTACTGATGACCGTCATGATCTGGCGGCTGGATGCGGGCGACGTGCCGGGCGCGCTGGATATAGCCCGCTACGCGCTTACACACGGGTTAGTGCCGCCGTCGGGCTTTAAGCGCGACGCAACCGCCTACCTTCTGGCCGAAGAGGTTGCCGACGCGGCAACCCGCGCCCGGACGCTGGGCGAGGCGGTTGATTTTGCCCCGCTGCTGGCAACGCTTGAGCTGACGAAATCCGAAGATATGCCCGACCAGGTGCGCGCAAAGCTGCACAAAATCACCGGGTACGTCTTACGCGATGCGGGCAGGGCTTTGGATGCGATGGAACATTTAAAAAGGGCGCTGCAGCTGCATGAGGGCTGCGGCGTCAAAAAAGACATTGAGCGGCTGGCAACCGAGCTGAAGAAACAGGCTGTTGCCCGCCGCTGACCGAACGCGCCCCGCGCCGGGCGGCAGAGTCGCAACGCATTTTTAATGTCTGCGCGACTCTCCACCGCCCACCTATTTTAAGGCCGACTATGAACACGATTGTTATTCCTGCCCCGCGACCGACAGACGATGCCGAGCCGCCGGTAAAGAACACCTTTTTCTGGCCTGACGTGAACCTGCAGCAGCTGCGCAACACGCTGCGCTATGAAGGCACCGTGACCGCGCAGCGCCTGCGCCTTGCGGTAAAAACGGCGATTTCCGAAGTCAACGCCGAGCTGTACGACTGGCGTGCCGAACAAATGGCGGCGGGCTTTAACCGGCTTTCCGACGTTCCGGCGGAAACGTTCGACGGCGAGAGCGAAAAAGCCGCGCACTACTTTGCCGCCGTCAGCGCCCTGACCGGTGCCGCGATTGTTGAGCGCTATCGCGGCTATGACGCCAGCGGCAAAAAAGGCGCAGAGGTGGAGGCAAGCGCGGATGAGTACTGGCGCGACGCGCGTTTCAGTATCAGCCGCATCGCCGGGCGTTCCGGCTGCATCGTGAGCCTGCTGTGATTATTTACGCGCAGCAGGACGACACCGTAGACCAGATTTGCTGGCGGTACTACGGGCGCACGGCGCAGGCCGTTGAACGGGTCTACGCCGCCAATCCGGGGCTTGCCGAAAGTGGGCCGGTGCTGATGCACGGCTGCGAGGTGACGCTGCCGGATCTGCCTGACGCCGCTGCGGATGAAACCATCAATCTGTGGGACTGAAAACGATGGAGAAAATCAATTCGCTGGTTAACTACCTGATCGGCCTGGTGCTGATGTGGTTCGGTCGCCACACGCCGCAGGATATCGCCTTTATGGTCGGTTCCGGCGTGGCCGTGGTGACGCTGGTGATTAACGTGGCGACGTTTTTTATCAACTGGCACTATCGCCGCAAAACCTACGAGCTGCAGCGGCAGGGGGTAAACCATGAAGGCCGCTAAACACTGCGCGGTGATTGCCGTACTGGCAATTGCAACGCTGCTGCCGCAGTTTAAAACGCTGAAAATATCCGACGGCGGACTGGCCCTGATTGCCGATGCCGAAGGCTGCCGCACCTCGCCTTATCAGTGCAGCGCCGGAGTCTGGACAAACGGGATCGGACACACTGCAGGCGTGACGCCGAAAAGCCACGTCAGCGAGCGGCAGGCCGCCGTTAATCTGGTGTACGACGTGATGCGCGTGGAGCGCCAGCTTGCCGTGTGCGTGCCGGTTGATATGCCGCAGCCGGTGTATGACGCACTGGTGAGCTTCTCGTTTAACGTCGGCACCGGCGCGGCCTGTGGGTCAACGCTGGCCGGTTATCTGAAGCGCCAGCAGTGGCGGCAGGCGTGCGGCCAGCTCGACCGCTGGGTCTACGTGAACGGCGTCAGAAATGCCGGGCTGGCAAACCGCCGCCAGCGTGAAAAAGCCTGGTGCTTAAAGGGGACGTCATGATCCGCCTGTTAACAGCATTACTGGCTGTGGCGCTCGTCGCGCTGGGGCTGACCGGCTGGCGGCTGAATGCGGCAAATGGCCACCTTACCGACGCGCAGCGCATTATCGGCACGCTGTCCGCCGGAATTGAAAGCCGCGACAAGGCCATCAGTCGTTTAAATGACGAGGCAAAAGCGGGCCAGAAACGCGAGGCCGCGCTGCGCCTGCTGCAGGGCCGCGCCGGGATGGCGGCCCTTAACCGTGAACTGACCATGCAGAGAGAAACCGATGCCAACCCGACATTACGCAGCTGGTCTGCTGCTGCTCTGCCTGCTGACGTTATCCGGCTGCAGTCGCGGCCCGCATTCAGCAACGCCCGAGATTATCTGGACTGGCTGTCCGCGCGTGACAAGCTGCCCGCTGCCGGGCAACAGCCTGCAGACCCAGGGCGATTTAGCGGCGGATAACCGCCAGTTAGAGGCTGCGCTTGCATCGTGCGGGCTGCAGGTGGAAATCATCAAAGAATGCCAGGAGCAGCACGATGGAGAAACCGAAACAGCTACGCCGGGCGCTGACCGACAGCGTGCCGCTGCTGCAAAGAAACCCTGACGGGCTGAATATGTTTATCGACGGCGGGCGCATTGCCTCCACGCTCGGCCCGTCATTGTCGTTTGAATATCAGTATCAGCTTAATCTTGTGATCACCGATTACGGCGACGATATCGATCTGGTTATGGTGCCGCTGCTGGCGTGGCTGCGTGAAAATCAGCCGGATATTATGGCGACCGAAGAGAAGCGCCGCACCGGCTTCACTTTTAAGGTGGACGTGCTGAGCGACACGCTGTGCGATATCAGCATCGATCTGCAGCTGACCGAGCGCGTGATTGTGAAGCAGGAAGGCGACGCGCTGCACGTTACCCACGCGGGCGAAAATCCGCTGCCGGATAACGTGGCGCGGCCAACGCAGCTTTACGCGGGCGGCGAGTTGGTCAGCGGGCTGCAGTTATGAACGGGCTGGAGGCGTTCGACGTAAGACTAAACGCGCTTATTGGCAACCTGTCGCCTGCTGCCCGTAAGAAAATGGCGCGCACCATCGCACAGCGCCTGCGCGCCTATCAGCAGCAGAATATCAGGCGCCAGCAGGCGCCGGACGGCACGGCGTTCAAACCACGCAAGGCACCGGCACGCAAAAAGAAAGGACGGATAAAACGCGAGATGTTTGCAAAACTGCGTACGGCTAAATACATGAAGGCAAAAGGCACCGCCAACGACGCCGTGGTGGAGTTTGCCGGAAACGTGCAGCGTATGGCCCGCGTGCATCATTACGGGCTGCGCGACCGGCCAGCCCGTGGGGGAAAAGAGGTGCAGTATGAAGCTCGGCAATTATTGGGCTTTGACGAAGCAGCTAAAAAAGCCACTCGAAAAAGCATATCCTCAGCTTTACTTCTCTAAGATATTTACTTTTTTGACTTAATGATTGTCTCTGTATATTCGATCGTCATGCTTTTAATGTCGAGCTTATGAGGTTTTAAAAAACGATGTATGGTTGTTTCATCTAAAGAATGGATATCATAGTCTCTTAATTCTTTAAAAAATGATCTTACGTTGTTTTTTAATGATTTTAACTTTGAGTTACGCATCACTTCAACATCGTAGTTAAGGTCACCGTAGTAAGAAAGTATTTTTGAATTTATTATTATTATCCTTTTGCAGCTTGCATCTCCATATTCATCATAAAACCAGCCGCAATGATTGTTCATTTGCCCTGCTTCATGTTTGTTTATTTCCTTTCTGTCTTCGCTAACTTCATTTTTACATTCGATAAGGAAGTACTGATCATCAACGCCTCCCCACAAATTATCAGGCCCCTTTCCTATTTCTTTGTCTGGGCGTTGGCACATAAATCCTAGTGATAATCCTAAATCATGGACAGCCTGTTCAAACTTCTCTGACTGCATTCCGAAAGAGAGATTTTGTAAAATACCATCTACGTTTATCATTAATGCTTGATAACTGTCATGGCTATTAATCCATTGTATTATCCTGTTAGAGCGGGATGAGTTGATTACCTCTATTTTTTTATAGGTTACGCCGTCCTTGGGCTTTAAAAGATTAACATTGCGTTGAAAAGCAGACTTTTGTATTTTATCTGAATCGACTTTGCTTAATCCGTATCTATAACGAGCTTGAAGCTGTAAATACCATCCTTTTTCCATGTCATCAGTAACATAATTGTCGCATATTTCTTGAATTATCTCACAAGCTTTATCAACCTCACCTTTAAGCAAGTTTTTTTCTGCCAAGTATTCCATATGGATCAGTTCGTATAGAGAGTGGTCTGGTGTAGTCTTTTCTATTTCATCCATGTTCTGATTGTAAAAAAGCTTCCAGCCGTCATCTCTCAATAGAGAATTATTCAGTAAGCCTACAAAGAGTTTCTCTATATTTGCTCCATCCTCTAATTCCTCCTTGGCAAACTCAACGATTTGACTGCCTATTTCTATTTGTTTTTTTGTTTGCTGTGAGAAATACTTTGTAGTGAGGGGGCTTTTTAAAAACTGCACCAAGTCCCCTCCAGTAATAATTATTATACTATAATCTTTTTCCCCCCTTACACTTCTACCAAGTCCTTGCTCAACCTTTTGTGCAGTAAGTATATTAATGATATCACTGCTTGGTCTGCACTCCTCTTCGTATCTATCAGATAAACTCTCAGAATAAGGTTTTGAATCTATAACAAGAATGCGACAGGAGTTATCCGGCAAATCTATACCATCGTAGCGATTTGCAAAAACTACAGCTTGTGTATAATAACCATTTTTGAGTGATTCTATATTATTATAAATGGTTTCAGTAGATGATACTATTGCCCCTATCTTTTCAAACTGTTTTTTGTTGTTAAAGCTAGGAGTTAAACAAACAGTTCCAAACTTATGGTTTTCATGGGGTTTCAGGATTAAATTAACAATCTTCTCTCTATCCAGTGATTCATCTATTAATGATGGTATAAGAATCATTTTTTCACCAGACCAAATTAAATCATCATTTACTAGGGGGTGCCTTACAGAATCAATGTTAAAACCTAAACCTTTTATAAAAAATGAATCATTTTGCGTTGTGGCAGACATTAGGAAACGATGGCTTGCCTTACTAAAAGTGCCGAATACATCTATTAGGGATATGGCAGGTGAAATTTCTAAATATTCACCGGAAATAAAAGCCTGGCAGTTATGCAATTCGTTCTTTATTAAGGGCCAAGTATATGAAATGAGCTTGTCCTCAATGTGTTTTATCATTTCCTGAGCTACCTGCTCTTTTTTGTCTATCCATGACCAGTATGGTATTGGTAATACTGATGAATAACCAACTCCACTTTCAATTTCCAAGAAAGAACCTTCCCCTTGTTCTTTTAATGCGTCACTAAATATATTTAATGTAGATTTATATAAAGCATGATTCTTATCAACTTTAATAGTAAAACAATTTTTTATTGCATCAATACAAGCCTGGGAATCATCAATAATAATCGAATTCGGCACTATGGATTTTGAACCAATCCCAAACTTCGTCCTTCCATTAAATATTTTTTGAACATGTGTTATTAATATTTTCTTTCCGGCAAGGAAATCATCAGGTATCTCCTTGCTTTTATCGATTATACAATAGGGAACCCCAAACTTTTCTGCGTCTTTTACGGCCTGCTTTGCAAGGTAAATGTTAGGGCAAACATATAGGCATGGCTGATTACTTTCGTTTATCTTTGACTGTAGTATAAGCAAACCTATCAGGGTCTTACCCTCACCAGTATGTAATTTAATAATATTATCTCTTTTTTCTCTCGTATTGTTATACCAACTTTCTAAGATTTTACTTTGTGAGGGACGTAACGGGCCGGCCTCGCTTTTCCTATCCAAATATTCATATATTTCAACCGGGTTCGTGCGCTTAGGTATTTCTCTTTGCTTTAGTTTCTTTTTAAAATCAACCATTTGATTGCTAACCCTCTTGCTGAGTGAAAGGAAATCTTTAGATTTGCTAATCTATTGTTGATTTGCCCGGTGAGCAATAGCTAAAAGCAAAAAAATATTCATCAGCTAAATTTTCATGCACATTTGAAACATGCAAAATAATATTCACATTCCAGAAATCCTGCGCCTCTTGCGCAATCTGATCCGCATCGGCACCGTGTCCGCCGTCAATCTCGACGACGGGCTGTGCCGCGTGGATACCGGCAACAACACAACCAACTGGCTGCACTGGCTGGCCGCCCGTGCGGGTCGTACCCGTTCATGGAATGCGCCATCGGTCGGCGAGCAGGTGCTTGTTTTGTGCCTGGGCGGCGAGCTGGATACCGGCTTTATCTTGCCGGGCGTATTTTCCGACGATCATCCTGCGCCGTCGGCCTCGGCTGATGCGCTGCACTGGTCGTTTCCCGACGGCGCGGTAATTGAGTACGAGCCTGCCAGCGGCGCGCTGAAGGCAACCGGCATCCAGACCGCGACCATACAGGCCGCCGTCAAAATCATGCTGGACTCGCCCGAAGTTGAATGCTCGGCGCTGCTCAAAACCGCCACGCTGGAAGTCACCGGTGGCGGCACGATGAAAGGCGACGTTCAGCACAGCGGCGGCAGCTTCAGCTCTAACGGTGTGATCGTGCATTCCCATAAGCACGGCGGCGTGAAGTCCGGCGGCGACACGTCCGGAGGGCCGCAATAATGACCGTACGATATTCCGGCATGAGCCGCGACACCGGCGGGGCGCTGACCGACCTTGATCATATTCGCCAGTCGGTGCGCGACATTCTGTTAACGCCGGTCGGTTCCCGCGTGATGCGCCGCAGCTACGGCTCGCTTTTATCCGCGCTGATTGACCAGCCACGGAACGAGGCGCTGCGCCTGCAGATTATGTCGGCCTGCTACATGGCGATTTTGCATTGGGAGCCGCGCATCAGGCTGACCGGCATCTCTTACGAATCCGCGTTCGATGGCGGCATGGTGGTTGAAATCACCGGCAGCCGCACCGATACCGCGCAGGATTTTTCCTTAACCGTTCCCGTGAGCTGATATGGCAACTATCGACCTGAGCCAGCTACCCGCGCCCGACGTGGTGGAAGCGCTGGACTATGAAACGTTACTCAACGAGCGCAAGGCCACGCTGGTATCGCTGTACCCGGCGGAGCAGCAGGACGCTATCGCGCGCACGCTGTCGCTGGAGTCCGAGCCGGTGGTGAAGCTGCTGCAGGAAAACGCGTACCGCGAGGTGATCCTGCGTCAGCGCGTCAACGAGGCGGCAAAGGCCGTGATGGTGGCATATGCCCTGGCGGATGATTTAGACCAGCTCGGTGCCAACAACGGCGTCGCCCGCCTGACGCGAACGGCTGCCGACGATACCACGACCCCGCCGACCGCCGCCGTGATGGAAAGCGACGACGATTACCGCGTGCGCATCGCCGCCGCCTTTGAGGGACTGAGCGTGGCCGGGCCGTCCGGCGCCTATGAGTACCACGCGAAAAGCGCCGACGGACGCGTGGCCGATGCGTCAGCGGTCAGCCCGTCGCCCGCCTGCGTGACCATCACCGTGCTGTCGCGCGAGGGCAACGGCGAGGCGGCCGACGACCTGCTGGTC
Organism: Erwinia sp. STN24; assembly: GCF_041320675.1. Taxonomy (NCBI): domain Bacteria; kingdom Pseudomonadati; phylum Pseudomonadota; class Gammaproteobacteria; order Enterobacterales; family Erwiniaceae; genus Erwinia; species Erwinia sp. STN24. Next base: position 1,254,821 of record NZ_JBGGPM010000001.1, read on the forward strand.
GTGGTGGATGCCGCCTTAAACGATGAGGACGTGCGCCCGGTGGCCGACCGGGTAACGGTGCAGTCGGCGGCAATCGTGGATTATGCCGTTGAAGCCGTGCTGTACCTCTATCCGGGGCCGGAAGCCGAACCCATACGCGCCGCTGCCGGGGCAAAGCTTGCCGCCTTTGTCAGCGCGCAGGCGCGCCTCGGCCGGGATATCCGCAAATCGGCGCTTTACGCTGCCCTGCACGTTGAGGGCGTGCAGCGGGTTGAGCTGGCGCAGCCCGCCGCCGACGTGGTGCTGGACAAAACGCAGGCCGCGTACTGCACCGGCTGGTCGATTACGGTCGGGGGTTCGGATGAGTGATCGCCTGCTGCCCTCCGGCTCGTCGGTGCTGGAGGTGGCCGCCGCCGAAGCCTGCGCCACGATTGAAAGCATTCCGGCACCGCTGCGTCGGTTGTGGAACCCGGACACCTGCCCGGCGGAGCTGCTGCCGTATCTCGCCTGGGCGTGGTCGGTTGACCGCTGGGACACCGGCTGGAGCGAGTCCACAAAGCGCGCCGTCGTTAAAGCCTCGCAGTACGTGCACAAGCATAAAGGCACGCTCGGCTCGATCCGGCGCGTGGTGGAGCCGCTCGGCTACCTGATCCGCATCGTTGAATGGTGGAAAACCGGCGGCGAGCCGGGCACGTTCCGGCTGGACGTGGGCGTGCTGGATACCGGCATTACGGAGGAAATGTATAACGAGCTGGAGCGCCTGATCGCCGACGCGAAGCCGTGCAGCCGCCACCTTATCGGGCTGTCGATTAACCTCGACGCCAGCGGCGCGCTGCCGGTTGCCGCCGCCTGCTACAGCGGCGACGAGCTGACCGTTTACCCCTATACCCCTGAACTTATCAGCGTCGGCGGGCCGGGTTATTCCGGCGCGGCGGTGCATCTTATTGACCTGACGGAAGTGAGCACATGACCACGAAATATTTTGCCCTGCTGACCAGCCAGGGCGCGGCGAAGCTAGCGAACGCTGCGGCGCTCGGCACAAAGCTGCAGATTACCGAAATGGCCGTGGGCGACGGCGGCGGCTCGCTGCCCACGCCCGACGCGGCGCAGACAAAGCTTATCGGCGAAAAGCGCCGGGCCTCGCTTAACGCGCTGACGGTTGACGCGGCCAACAGCAGCCAGATCATTGCCGAGCAGATTATCCCCGAAAGCGAGGGCGGTTTCTGGATCCGGGAAATCGGGCTGTTTGACGCCGACGGCGTGCTGATCGCCGTGGCTAACTGCGCGGAAACCTACAAGCCGCAGCTCGCCGAGGGCAGCGGCCGCACGCAGACGGTGCGCATAATTTTAATCGTCAACAGCACAAGCGCGGTCACGCTGAAAATCGATCCGTCCGTGGTGCTGGCGACGCGGCAGTATGTGGACAGCGTGGTGATTGAGGTAAAGGCATACGCCGACAAGGCGCTGGCCGCGCACGTTGCCGCCGCCAATCCCCATAAGCAGTATCTGCAAACGGCCAACGCGTTGGCGGAAATTAAGGACGCCGGGCTGGTGACAAAAGCGCTGGCCGCGCTGGGCCTGGGCGACGGGTCGGCGGTGCCGGTCGGCGTGCCGCTGCCTTACCCGGCCGCAACCGCGCCGGACGGCTGGCTGAAGTGCAACGGCGCATCGTTCAGCGCCACCGCTTACCCGCTGCTGGCGAAGGTGTATCCGTCGCTGAAGCTGCCTGACCTACGCGGCGAGTTTATCCGAGGCTGGGACGACGGGCGCGGCGTGGATACCGGGCGGGGCATAGGTACCGCGCAGGGCGCAACCAGCATCCGCACGGCGGCGCTGGACTACTACGGCACTGACGACACCATGTCCTCGGCCACCGTGGGTACGGCCTTCAGCCAGGCTGAAGGCATCACCAACAGCCAGCCGTCCGGCGCAAGGTCGCCGGGCAATGGCGCGCTGGGCGCAACGCTGACTGATAACACCATGTCGTGTGCGCAGAACACGGCAGGCGTGACGCCCGGCAGCGTCTGGATTTCAGTGCGCCCGCGAAACGTCGCCTTTAACTACATCGTGAGGGCCGCATAATGGCAAAGATTAACCTGGATAAAAACGGCCTGGCGAAATCGGCCGGCACGCTGACGGTTTACAACTACGACAGCCTGAGCGGCGAATTTACCGGGGCGACGGATGAATATTTGCCGCAGGGCGTGGGCGTTCCGGCCTGCGCCTGCAGCAGCGCACCGCCGTCGGCAGGGTCGGGCCTTGTAGCGGTTTACCGGGACGGCGGCTGGCAGACCGTGGCCGATCACCGGGGCGAAACGGTTTATTCCACGGCGGACGGCTCGGCGACAGCAATGACCGCGCCGGGCGATTACCCGGCAGGCACCACCACGCAGGCACCGGCAACCACGTTTGATAAATGGGACGGCGAAAAATGGGTAACGGACGGCGACGCACAGCAGGCTGCAGCAGTGAGCGAGGCCGAAGCGGAAAAGGCCGCGCGCATCAGCGAGGCCAACAGCACGACGCAGGCGTGGCAGACGCAGCTGCGGCTCGACATTATCACCGATGCGGATAAGGCATCGCTTACCGCGTGGATGAAGTACGTGCAGGCCGTGCAGGCCGTTGATACCGCCGCGCCAGATATTGTCTGGCCGATAAAGCCAATTTGATTTTTATTAATGTTTTTGAAAGAGTGCGTAGATGATATATTTACGCACTTCCTACCTAATTTATAAAAAGCGCCAATCCCCTTATAAAACAGAAGCTACCCCCAGCCAACGTAAAAATATCCGCTAACAACCAATGCTACGATCAGATATACTGGAGGGATAAGGTGTTCACTCCCTTTGAATATAGTAGAAAATATTGTTTTCCCGTCACTGCGAATGAACAAATAGCAAGCTCCACAGGATATTGAGAGCATGACAAGCAAAGCTAACAGTCTGATAAAAGATGCAGAACCCGAAATTTCACTTATGCCGTTTTTGTATATCAGCACACCGGCAGTTATTAAAGTCAAGCAGATAAGGTTGTAAGCTAAACCATAAGACCACAAAAGTACATCCGAAAGAACTTTCCTAATAAAGACCCCAATCGCTCCTAAGTATCCAGGGTACTTCCAGACCCCTACTCCTTGCCCATCCATATCTTTGAAAATGACTGCAATTACTGTGGTAATTATTAATACCGGAAGTACAACACCAAAAATATTAATCTGGCGTATCATATACGATACGTAATAGCTAGAAGCAGAGAAATCTTTTTCTGATGATATTACTAAATATATAACAATAGATATTACCGACCAAGGGATGAGTCGATAAAGCATTTCACGAAAAAGGCTTTCCTTCATCCACTTATCCAAAGGCGTTGATTCTGATTTCACAACGTAGTCTCCTTGCCTGCCAGGTTCGAATTTGCATAAAGTACATTAATAGTTAGGTCGCTTATTAATAGTGCTTTTCCTTAAAAATAACAATTGTTTGTTCATCGGTCACCAGACCCCAATCGAATGCACCGCCCCGCCTGAACGGGCAATCTGAGCGCACCCATTTAACGGAGTGCATCAGATGTCTGATTATCATCACGGTGTCCGCGTCGTCGAAATCAACGACGGCACGCGCACCATTTCCACCGTCTCCACGGCAATTGTCGGGCTGGTCTGTACCGCCGACGACGCCAATGCGACGACGTTCCCGCTGAACACGCCGGTACTCTTAACCAACGTGCAGGCCGGTATCGCCAAGGCCGGTAAAAAAGGCACGCTGGCCGCGTCCCTTCAGGCGATTGCCGACCAGTCCAAACCGATCACGGTCGTGGTGCGCGTGGCCGAAGGCGCAACCGAAGCGGAAACCATTTCCAATATCATCGGCACCACCGACGAAAACGGCCAGTACACCGGCATGAAGGCGCTGTTAAGCGCGCAGACCCAGCTTGACGTCAAGCCGCGCATTCTCGGCGTGCCGGGCCTCGACTCGCCGGAGGTGGCGACCGCGCTTGCCAGCATCGCGCAGCAGCTGCGCGCCTTCTGCTACGTCTCGGCGTGGAACTGCAAAACCGTCTCTGACGCGAGGAAGTACCGCGAAAACTTCAGCCAGCGCGAAATCATGGTTATCTGGCCGGATTTCATTGCCTGGAACACCACGGCCAACGCATCTGAAACCGCGTACGCCACGGCACGCGCGCTGGGCCTGCGCGCCAGAATCGACAACGACACCGGCTGGCACAAAACGCTTTCCAACGTTGGCGTGAACGGCGTCACCGGGATTTCTGCGGGCGTCTTCTGGGACTTGCAGCAGACCGGCACCGATGCCGACCTGCTCAATGAGGCCTGCGTGACCACGCTTATCCGCAAGGACGGCTTTCGCTTCTGGGGCAACCGCACCTGCAGCGACGATCCGCTGTTTGCGTTTGAGAACTACACCCGCACCGCGCAGGTGCTGGCCGACACGATGGCCGAGGCGCATATGTGGGCCAACGATAAGCCGCTGACGCCGGTACTGGTGCGCGAAATTATCGCGGGTATCAATGCCAAATTCCGCGAGCTGGTGAACGCCGGTTATCTGCTGGGCGCTAACTGCTGGTATGACGAGGCGGCCAACAACAAGGACACCCTGAAGGCGGGCAAGCTGTCGATTGACTACAACTACACGCCGGTGCCGCCGCTGGAAGATTTAACCCTGCGCCAGCGCATCACCGACTCCTATCTGGCGAACTTCGCCGCGTCCGTTAACGGCTGAGGACTGAAAAATGGCACTGCCAAGAAAACTCAAGGGGATGAACCTTTTTAACGACTCAAACAGCTATCAGGGCGTCGTGACCAGCGTCACGCTGCCGAAGCTGAGCCGCAAGCTTGACCCGTTCCGGGGCGGCGGCATGAGCGGCGCGGCGCATATCGATATGGGCCTGGACGACGACGCGCTGGATATCGAATGGAGCATCGGCGGTATTGACGAGCTGGTGCTGACGCAGTGGGGCGCAACATCTGTGCCGCTGCGCTTTACCGGCTCGTACCAGCGCGACGACACCGGCGAGGAAATTGCGGTAGAGATTGAGGTGCGCGGCAGGCATCAGGCGTTTGATTTTGGCGAGGCCAAACAGGGCGAGGACACCGAAACCAAAATCACCACCAAGTGCACCTATTACAAGATGACCTTCAACGGCAAGGAGCTGATCGAAATCGACACCATCAACATGGTGGAGAAGGTCAACGGCACCGACCGACTGGAGCAGCGCCGTAAAAATATCGGCCTCGTTTAACTGACCGCCAGCGCCCGGCGCTGGCCTTATCCCCTTTTTGCAGAGAGAACAATCATGGAAACTAAAGAAAACACCGTTACCCTGGAAACCCCGGTAATGCGCGGCGAGCAGGCAATTAATACCGTTGAGGTAATTAAGCCCAATTCTGGCGCGCTGCGCGGCACCCGCCTTGCAGACCTTGCAGGCTCGGACGTGGACGCGCTGATCACCGTGCTGCCGCGCATTACGCTGCCCACCCTGACAAAAGCGGAATGCCTGAACCTCGATCCGGCCGACCTGATTGCCCTGGCCGGTAAGGTGATCGGTTTTTTGTCGCCGAAGTCGGACGCGTAAGCTGGCCCAGAGCGCTGACCGTTAACGACCTGATGGCGGACATTGCGACGGTGTTTCACTGGCCGCCGTCTGAAATGTACGCCATGTCGCTGGGCGAGCTTATCGACTGGCGGCACAAGGCCATCATTCGCAGCGGAGTAAAAACCGATGAATAACCTCAGGTTGCAGGTGCTGCTGAAGGCGGTGGATCAGGCGACGCGGCCTTTTAAGGCTATCCAGAACCAGACCAAGGCGCTGGCAGGCGGCATCCGCGACGCGCAGAGCAGCCTGAAGGCGCTGGACGCGCAGGCGGCGAAGATTGACGGCTTTCGCAAGACAAGCTCGCAGCTTGCCGTCACGCAGCAGAGCCTGAAGGATGCCAAAGCCGAAGCGGCCGCGCTGGCCGTCGCCTTTAAGAGCACGGAAAAGCCCACCACGGCGCAGGCCCGCGCGCTGGAAAAAGCCCGGCAGGCGGCAGGCGAACTGCAGATCAAAGCCAACGGTCTGCGCCTCTCGGTGCAGCAGCAGCGCGAAGCGCTGTACGCCGCCGGGATCTCCACGAAAAGCCTCGGCAGCGAGCAGCAGCGGCTGAAAACCGCCGCCGCCCAGGCGACCGTCAGCCTGAGCCGTCAGAAAATGGAGCTGCAGCGCCTGAACCAGCAGCAGGAGCGGCTGAACCAGACCGGCGAGCGCTACCGTAAAGGCCAGGAACTTTCGGCGAAAATGCGCAACGTGGGCGCGGCCGGTGTCGGCGCCGCCACGGTCGGCGCGGTCGCGGCCTCTTCCGTCCTGCGTCCCGGCTACGACTTCGCGCTGGCAAACTCCACGCTGCAGGCGACGCTCGGCCTTGATAAAAACTCCGCCGACTTTCAGTCACTGCGCACCCAGGCGCGCAGCATCGGCGACAACACGGCGGCTTCGGCCAACGACGCCGCGCAGGCGCAAATCGTTATCGCCAAATCGGGCGCGAACGTTGACGACATTAAGGCGGCCACGCCGGTTACGCTGAATATGTCGCTGGCAAATAACCGCACGATGGAGGAAAGCGCCGGGCTTTTAATGAGTACCAAAAATGCCTTTGGGCTGGCTAACAGCGAGGTCGCGCACCTGGGCGACGTGATATCCGCGACGCTCAACAGAACCGCGACCAAATTTGAAGACCTGAGCGACGCCATGCCCTACGTCGCATCGGTGGCTAAAAATGCAAAGGTAAGCGCCGAGCAGACGGCGGCCATGATTGGCGCGCTGGCAAATAACGGCACTACCGGCAGCATGGCCGGTACGGGCATTCGTGCCATGCTGCTGCGCGTGCAGGGGCCGACCGGCGAGGCGTTCAAGGCAATAAAAGAGCTGGGCGTAAAGACCGCCGACGGCAAGGGCAACCTGCGGCCGTTTTTCACCATCCTGAAGGAGATGCAAAAGTCCTTTGATAAAAACAGGCTCGGCGATACCCAGCAGGCGGAATACCTGAAGACCATCTTCGGCGAGGAAGCCGCGTCGGCAGCCGTCACGCTGATGAAATCCGCCGCCAGCGGTGAGCTGGACAAACTGACGAAAACCTTTCAGGGATCGGACGGCAGCACGGCGAAGCTGGTCAACGTGCAGCAGGACAACCTCGGTGGCGATCTTAAAGAACTGCAGTCTGCCAAAGAGGCTATCGGCACCGACCTGTTTGACGGCCTTGATAAGACCCTGCGCTCGCTGACAAAGCAGACCACAAAGTTTTTGCTGAACGTGGACGGCTGGATCCAGAAAAACCCAATGCTGGCAAAGGGGATGGCCCTGGCCGCCACGGCGGGGCTGGTTTTAGTGGGCGCGATTGGTGCAATTGGCCTTGTCGCCTGGCCGGTGATTACCGGCGTTAATGCGCTTATCGGCGGCGCGGGCCTGCTGCGCACTGCCTTTACCAGGGCGGGCGAAGCCATTGTGACGGAAATGGGGCTGATTTCATGGCCGGTCGTGGCCGTGGTGGCCGCCGTGGTCGCCGGGGCGCTGCTGATCCGTAAGTACTGGCAGCCGATTAAGGCATTTATGGGCGGCGTGGCCGAGGGCTTTAAGGCCGCGATAGGCCCGATTAGCGAGGCTTTCGGCCCGCTGAAGCCCGTCTTTGACTGGGTAACGGAAAAAATTAAGGCCGCATGGAACTGGTTTAAAAAGCTGCTGGAGCCGGTGAAATCCACGCAGGCGGAGCTGAAAAGCGCGGGCGATATGGGCAAGAAGTTCGGCAACGCGCTGGCCGAGGGGCTGAAGATACCCGGCAAGGCGCTTGACCGGCTTACAAACGGTATCAGCTGGATGCTGGAAAAGCTGCACCTTATCGACAGCAAGTCCGACGACCTGAAGGACAAGGTGCCGGGAGGCGATCCGAACAATCCGAAGGATAAACACGACCCGGTCGCGCCGAACGGCCTGCCGTGGAGCCTGGCCGATACCGGCCCGGCCTATAAGCCGGTAACGTCTCCGGCGGCGGGCGGCTACAGCGACCAGAGCCAGAACAACTACCAGTACGATATCCACATGCATCCGGGTATGACCAAAGACGACGCGCTGGCGCTGATTGCGCAGCAGCAGGCGCGCAACGACCGCAACCGCCAGGCGCAGCAGCGCAGCAAAATGGGATGGGAATAACATGATGATGATTTACGGGCTGCTGCCGTTTATGCGCCAGACGCTGCCCTATTCGGACATGCAGCAGAATATCGACTACCGCTGGCCCACAAACAGCCGCGTCGGGCAGCGGGCGTCGGCGCAGTTCCTCGGCGTGGGCGATGAAAAAATCACCCTGACCGGCGAGCTGCGTCCGGAGGTGACCGGCGGCGCCGTGTCGCTGCTGAGCTTTAAGCTGCTGGCCGACGAGGGCCGGGCGTGGCCGCTGATTGGCGGCAACGGCACTATTTACGGGATGTACGTCACGGAGAACTTTTCCGCCTCGCACAGCGAGTTTTTAAGCAACGGCAGCGCGCTGAAAATCACCTTTACGCTGAGCCTGAAGCGCGTTGACGAGTCGTTAACGTCGATGTTTGGCGACTTACAGAAGCAGGCCGACGGGCTGATAAGCGGCGCGGGCAGCCTGCCGGGCCAGGTCACGTCCGTTATCAGCCAGGCGAAAACCGCCGCCGCCAGCGTGAGCGCAACCGTGGGCGGGCTGCTGTCATGAGTATCAGCAGCATGGCAATACAGGCGGGCGCGCAGATGGCCCCGGACTTTATGCTGTCGGTCAACTCTAAGGACGTCACGGCCAATATCCGCGACCGGCTTATCTCGCTGACGCTGACCGACAACCGGGGCTTTGAGGCCGACCAGCTCGACCTTGAGCTGGACGACGCCGACGGGCTGCTGGCGATGCCGGTACGCGGCGCGGTGATTAAGCTGTTTCTCGGCTGGAAGGGCCAGGCGCTGATCGGCAAAGGCGAGTTTACGGTGGATGAGGTTGAACACCACGGCGCGCCGGACACCATGACCATCCGGGCGCGCAGCGCGGACTTTCGCGGGACGCTTAATTCGCGGCGCGAGGCGTCGTATCACGATACCACCCTGGGCGAGGTCGTGAAGCAGGTAGCGGAGCGCAACAAGCTAAGCCCCGTGCTGGCCGACGGTTTCGCCGCGCAGGCGGTGAGCCATATCGACCAGACGCAGGAAACCGATGCGGCGTTCCTGACGCGCCTTGCCACGCTGTACGGCGCGGTGGCCGCCGTGAAAGCAGGAAAGCTGCTGTTCCTGCGTCCAGGCAGCGGCGTGACGGCCAGCGGCAAACCGATCCCGCAACTGACCATTACCCGGCAGGACGGCGACCGGCACAGCTTCAGCATTGCCGACCGTGGCGCATATACCGGCGTGTCGGCAAGCTGGCTGCACACCAAAGACTCGAAGCCGAAAAAGGTCAAGGTGAAGCGCAAGCCGAAAGAGAAGCACCTGCGCGCGCTGGAGCATCCGGCGGCCAGAAAGAAAAAGACCACGGCCGCCAAAACCCCGGAGGCAAAGGAGGGCGCCTATCTGGCCGGCACGGAAGATAACGTGTTTGCGCTGACCACGGTTTACGCCACTAAGGCCGCCGCGATGCGGGCCGCAAAGGCGAAGTGGGACAAGCTGCAGCGTGGCGTTGCTGAGTTCTCGCTGACGCTGGCAATGGGGCGGGCGGATCTCTTCCCGGAAACGCCGGTAAAGGTCAGGGGATTTAAGGCGGTGATCGACGCGCAGCCGTGGCTAATCAGCAAGGTAACGCACAGCCTGAGTGGGAGCGGGTATACGACGGCGCTGGATTTTGAAGTGCTTTTATCTGATGTTGACTACGAAACAGAAGACGGTGAAACAGGGTGATATAACCGCAAATTAAAATTTGCAAGTTAAAGTTTGATTATGCAAAATTCAAACAACCCCTACCCCGCTTCGCTTTTACAGGTTAAAACAACAATGATGCATTGCCCCCTTTGCCAGACCGCTGCCCATGCCAAAAGCAGCCGCTATATCTCACGCGAGACTAAAGAACGCTATCACCAGTGCCAGAACATCAATTGCAGCTGCACTTTCAAAACGCATGAAAGCATAACGGGAATGATTGTTTCGCCAGGCCAGACTAACAAGGTACCGATCTTTACTCATAACGCACAACAGCCTTCCCTGCTCCATTGATTAAGCCCGCGAAAGCGGGTTTTTTTATACTCGTGTCTACGCTAAATCCCTGCCTTCTTATTGATTTCCAGAATATTCTTCATTAAACCCGTTTGTATGAAAACCAGAAATCAAACATTGAATACTGTTTTTATATACAGTATTTTTAAGCTTTTATTTTCAGGCGGCTCTATGGCAATCAGAAAACAGAAAGATGGGAAATGGCTTTGTGAATGTTATCCACATGGACGCGAAGGCAAGCGTATCAGGAAACAATTTAAAACTCGTACGGAAGCCGTCGCTTATGAAAATTTCCAAATGGAAGAAGCCAAAACCAGGCCTTGGTTAGGCGATAAAGAAGACCGCCGTAAACTAAGTGAGCTTATTAGTTTGTGGTACAAGCTGCATGGATGCTCACTTGGAGATAAAAAAGGCCGCTTGGGCAAATTGCATATCATTTGTCGGGGATTAGGGGATCCGGTTGCCAGATCTATAACTGCTAAAGACTGGGCACACTATCGCGAACGCCGTCTAAGCGGTTTGATTGAAAATGGTTATAAAACCAGTGAGAAGTCTTTGAAAGTGAAAGTCGGTACAGTCAATCGTGAACATTGCTTTTTACGAGCCGTGTTTAACGAACTAGAACGGCTGGGAGAAATAAACTATCCCAATCCACTTAAAAATATTCGCGAATTTGACGATCCTGAAAAAGAGATGGCGTGGCTTAGCGATGCTCAAATCTTACGCTTGCTTGCAGCCTGTGAACTACACGGCAACCCAGAGTTAACACTGATAGTCAGAATTTGTTTGTCTACAGGCGCACGCTGGAGCGAAGCCGCAGGGTTGAAAGCGAGCCAGATATCGCCTAATAAAATCACGTTCATTAACACTAAAGGCAAGAAAAATCGTACGGTTCCTATCGGGGATGATTTGTATAACGAGCTTAAAGATAAGGAAGGAACGTTTTTCTCAGAGTGCTATCGGCAGTTTTACCGCGTAATACGTCTGGCCAAAATAACCTTACCAGAAGGCCAGATGAGCCACGTTTTGCGTCATAGCTTTGCCAGCCACTTTATGATGGCCGGTGGCAATATCGTAGTACTGCAGCGCATCCTGGGGCATTCAGATATCCGCGTGACCATGCGCTATGCGCACTTTGCGCCTGATCATCTGGAAGAGGCCGTGACCAACAATCCGCTGGCAAGAATGGCTCGCCAAAATGGCGACAAAATGGCGGCACAGAATCCTACAGGGAGTAATACGGTACAACTGGGCGAGGATTAAATGATTGATTTAGCTGTAAGTTACTGTTTCAAAATCCTAAACAAAAAAAGACCAAAGACGATTCCTGTCTTTGGTCCAGGGGAATGGCTCTGGTAGGAGCCGTGCGCTAAAAGTTGGCATTTATGCAGGCTATGACGCCTTGCTCTTTATAAGGTAGTTCAGGCGCGGAGATTTTCCAGCTGTATGGTTCAGGGCCAGCTAAAATATGACAGCTCTGTGATCGTAACGGCAGAAACAGTGACAAGATGGCAGGAGTGGACAATTACTGCTACCGCGCTGGCCGGGAAGCCAGCGCGGCAAAACGTTTAATCACACAGCTTTTGCGCACGCTCAATAATTGGCGTCAGGCTCTTTTTCTGGCCCGGCTGCGCAGGGTCATCAATCTGAATAACGTCGATCGGCTGGCCTTTCACCTGCCCGCTTTTCAGCTGCTGCTTTGCGATATCGTTCAGCGGATACTGCATCAGCGTGCTGGGATTAATTGCGTACAGCGCGCCGTCTTTAGTACAGGTCAGCATCACCTCTTCGCGGTTAAAGGCCCATTTGTCCTTGCCCACTTCAAAGCGGCTGACGGTAATCACCTCTGACGCCATCGCGCTGGAACAAAAACTTAAAGCTAGCATCAGGCCGACTAATTTTTTCATGATGTTGCACTACCTCTTGTAGAAACGCCCAACAGCAGGCGGTAAAAATTCAGGCTGGCTCCAGAGTAGCAAAGACGCTCACCAGCGCTATTACCAGCGCGGCAAGCAGCAGCTCGGCCAGCGTGGTCAGGATAAAAAGGTGCCGGGCGCGCTCCCCGTCGGGCTGAAAGCGCGGCACCAGCCAGTAACGATTAAACAGCGCGACGCCGCACATCACCGCTACCAATAGCGCCTTCAGCATTAACAGCTGGCTGTAGCGTCCAAATGCCGGCGGCCAGCCAGGCAGCAGGATAAAAGCGTCAATCGTGCCGCTGATAATAACCAATGCCACAGCCAGATGACCGTAACGGGAAAAGCGCATCAGCGTACGGATAGCGTCATAGCCCGCCGGGAAACGCGCCATATCGCGCATCAAAATCACTACCGGGAGCAGGCCGCCCGCCCAGAAGGCAGCCGACAGCAGATGTACGCTATGATTCAGACGCTGTAGCCAACCGGCCGTGCCATCCAGCATGGTCGCATGGCCCACAAAGGCCAGCCCAACCAGCTGCCCCGCCCCACTCAGTAATAACAGCCACTGCCGCAGCTGTCCCCTGGCTGATAAGGCGACGACGCCCAACAGCGCGGCGAGCAGCTGCCATTGCCAGGCCTGCCCGAAACGCGTTTGCAGCACCGCCTGCCATATGGCGCTATCGCCAATATCGCGCCAGCCGTCGGCCATCAGACCGGTTTGCGCCACCAGCAGCATTATCGCCGTTGCCAGCGCAAGCAGCGAAGCCGCCACCAGCAGCCGGTGAAGACGCCGTGCCAGTTGCGGCCGGAAACGCGCGGGCGCCAACAGCGTGGTGTAGATTGCGCCGCCCGTCAGCGTCATCAACGCGGCAAAATGCAGCCAGCGAGAAAGCAGATAAAACAGGCTGAGGGACATATTACTGCACGCTAAAGGTGTAGGTTCCTTTAGTTTTATGACCATCAACCGACAGCACATGCCAGTTGACCTGATACTGTCCGCTGCTCAGCGGCTTCGCCAGCGGCACGATTAGCTGATTATGCTGCTTTGGCGCACGCTCGGCTTCGGAGAGCGGCATGGCCTGCTGCTGACCGTTCGTGACCTCAACGCCGCTGAAAGCCGGTTCGATATCTTCCGAAAACGTCAGCGTCAGCGCCTGCGGCGAAGCTTCCACATTGGCATTCGCTGCCGGGTACTGGCTTTTAAGGTGGGCGTGAGCAGAAACCTGCTGTGAAAAAGCGGCGGCACTCAGCGCCAGCGCGAAAATCATTGACCTACGCATTGAATCCATCCCGTTTGGTGCAGCCCGGGGCTGCGACAAGGCCGAAAGAATACTCCGCTACCAATAAAGTGTCGAGTCGTTAAGGGCTTTACCCCGCCGTCAGGCTTGCGAAACGCGGCCGTCTGCTTTATTTTTGCCGCGAGTCAATGGAGGCCATCATGAACTACAATCTGGCGGTGCTGCCGCAGGAAGAAAAAGACAAAATCAATGTTGATATAGCTGCCGCAGGCGTGGCGTTTAAAGAGCGCTACAATATGCCGGTCGTGGCGGAGATGGTGGAGCGCGAGCAGCCGGAGGCCCTGCGCGACTGGTTTCGTCAGCGGCTGACGCATTATCGACAGGCGTCGCTCAGCCTTTCCCGCCTGCCGTATGAGCCGAAGCAAAAATAGTTACGCGAATAACTTGTGTTTCCTGGTCGCTTCGGTTGAGATAACGTCTCAAAAACCGTATCGCGAGTATATTTATGTCCGTCTGGAGCATCGCCGCTGCGCAATCAGGGTCTCGTCCCGGAGAAATCGAGTGGAATATAGAACGCCATCTGGCTTTTGTTCGTCAGGCCGCTGAACATCAGGTTGATTTACTGCTGTTCCCGGAGCTTTCCATCACCGGCTATGAGCTTGCGCTTGCCAGCCAGCTGGCGATGTCGATAGACGATGTGCGCCTTAACGCTTTTGCCGAAGCGGCGACAGAATACCGTATGAGTATTGTTACCGGCGTTCCTTTGCAGGATGGCGATAAAATACGCCTTTGCGCGCTGGCTTTTTTGCCTGACGGCACGCGCCTGGCCTATTTTAAACGCAATCTGGTAGAGGCGGAAAAACCCTTCTTCCATCCCGGACAAAGCGTTCCCGTGTTTGGCTACCAACATCATCATGTGGCGATGGCGGTCTGCGCCGATATCAGCGTGGAAGACTACGCTCGCGATGCCGCGCATCGTGGCGCTAATCTTTATGCCACCAGCGTGCTCCTTTCTGAAAAAGGTTATCACAAGGATTGCGAATACCTGGCGCGCTGGTCGCGTAAGTTCAATATTGCCGTGCTGATGGCTAACCACGCTCTGCCCACGGGCGGTTTTGACAGCGCGGGGAAAAGCGCCGTCTGGGATGAAAATGGCCGTCAGATTATCGCTGGCGGTAGCGGCGAGCAGCTGGTTATTGCCCGGCGTCAGGACAGCAAATGGCAGGGCGAAGTGCACGATTTACGCACGGCTACCGCCCTCTGAAAGAGAGAAATTATGTTACGCGTAATAGATACCGAAACCTGTGGCTTGCAGGGCGGCGTAGTGGAAGTCGCCTCCGTTGACGTTATCGACGGCAGGATCGTGAACCCTATGAGCGATCTGATCAGTCCGGATCGGCCCATCAGCCGTCAGGCTATGGCCATCCACCGCATCACTGAAACGATGGTGCTGGGCAAGCCCACCATTGAAGAAGCGATTGGCCGCTACCACGGCAGCCCTTACTACGTCGCTCACAATGCCAGCTTTGACCGTCGGATGCTGCCGGAAATGCCGGGCGAATGGATTTGTACTATGACGCTGGCGAGAGGCCTGTGGCCCGGAAAAAAATACGGTAACCAGGCGCTGCGTGAAGCTTTACAGCTGGACGTGACGCCGCCAGCGGATCTCCACGCTCACCGGGCACTGTACGACTGCTACGTTACGGCGGCTTTGCTGATCCGTATTATGGAATTTTCCGGCTGGGATGCGCCAGAAATGGTGCGCCGGATGCAGGTTCGCGGCTCCAGCGCCACTTTCCCGTTCGGCAAATATCGCGGTAGCCGTATTGATGATGTGGTGAAGCGCGATCCGGGATACCTGAAGTGGATGCTAAAAAATATCCCGGATCTGAAGCCCGATCTCAAAAGCGCAATGGAACGGGCTCTGTCGGCGGATTAACGGGCGCTGGCGGCGCTTAGCGTCTCCTGCGCCAGGCCAATCAGGAAAGCGTATTCCAGCGCCACGCCCTCATAAGATTTAAAACGGCCTGATTTACCGCCGTGCCCGGCATCCATATCGGTACAAAGCAGCAGCAGATTATCGTCTGTTTTAAACTCACGCAGTTTCGCGACCCATTTCGCCGGTTCCCAATACTGAACCTGGGAATCATGCAGCCCGGTGGTCACCAACATATGCGGATAGTGCTGCGCGGTGACGCAGTCATAAGGGCTGTACTGACGCATATAGCGATAGTAACGCTCGTCCGCCGGATTGCCCCACTCATCATATTCTCCCGTGGTCAGCGGGATAGATTCGTCCAGCATCGTGGTGACCACATCCACAAACGGCACCTGCGCCACCACGCCGTGAAAGCGCGTCGGCGCCATATTGATAACTGCGCCCATCAGCAGGCCGCCAGCGCTGCCGCCCATGGCATAGAGCTTTTCCGGGTTACCATAGCCTTTTTCCACCAGCGTATTGGTCACGTCGATAAAATCATGGAAGGTATTGAGCTTGTTCAGCAATTTGCCATCTTCGTACCACTGCTGGCCCAGCTCGCCGCCGCCGCGAATGTGCGCCAGCGCGAAGACGAAGCCGCGATCCAACAGGCTCAGGCGGCTGGAGCTGAAGTCCGCATCCATACAGCTGCCGTAAGAGCCATAGCCGTAAACCAGCATCGGGCTCTTACCAGGTCGATAGTGCTGACGGTGATAGACCAGCGAAACGGGCACTTCCACGCCGTCACGGGCCTTGATCCAGTGATGTTCGCTGCGGTAGTCGTTGGCGTCAAAACCCTTAACTTCCGTCTGCTTGAGGATTTTCCGCTCGCCGCTGTCCATATCCAGCTCGAACAGCGTATCCGGCGTGGTCATTGAGGAGTAGCCATAGCGCAGCTTGCTGGTATTCGCCGTGGGATTGACGGAAAGCCAGGTGACATAGGCCGGATCGTCAAAAGCGATACCGTAATCTTCTCCGCTCTGCCAGTTAATCTGCCGCAGGCTGGTCAGGCCGCGCTGACGCTCTTCCACCACCAGCCAGTCGCGAAACAGCGCAAAATCCTCCAGCATAACGTGATCGCGCGGCGCAATCAGCGTTTGCCATTTTTCCTCTTTCACATGATCGGTGAGATACAGGCCGAAATTTTTGCCTTCGCGGTTGGATCGCACGTAAAAATGGTGATCGTAATGATCCAGGCTGTATTCGTGATCCTTACGGCGCGGGCAGAAAATTTGCGGCTGTGCATCGGCAAATTCGGCGTCCAGCAGCCGGATTTCGCTGGTAGTGGTGCTATTGAGCACAATCAGAATAAAGTGCTCGGACATCGTTTTATGCAGGCTGACGTAAAAAGTCTCATCCTGCTCTTCATAGACCAGTTCGTCATCCCGCTGTGGGGTGCCCAGCCGGTGACGCCATACCTGCCAGGGCAGCAGCGTCTGTTTATCCTTCAGCACATAGTAAAAAGTGCGGCTGTCGCTGGCCCAGACGAAGCTGGAAGAGACGTGATCCAACACCTCCGGATACCAGTTGCCGGTTTTAAGGTTGCGGAAGCGGATGCCGTACTGACGGCGTGACAGAAAATCCTCCGCCAACGCCATCACTTCATTGTTTGGGCTGATGCCGAGGCCGCCCAGCGTATAAAATTCGCTGTGGGCGGCGCGCTGGTTGCCGTCAACGAGCACCTCCCACTCTTCCGGCGTGGCGGTTTCTTCCGGCTGGCGGGTGTAGACGGCATATTCGTTGCCCTCATCATAGCGTCGCTGGTAGCGATAGCCGTTTTTGACGTAGGGAACGGAACTGTCGCGCTGCGGCACGCGATCGACCATCTCTTTCAGTAATTTTTCCTGCAGCGCCTGCTGCGTCTGCATTACGGCCTGCCCGTAGTCGTTTTCCGCATGCAGGTAGTCCAGCACGGCCGTATCTTCACGCTTGTCGTCACGCAGCCAATAGTAATTGTCTATGCGCGTCTCGCCGTGCGCGCTCATCTCGTAAGGTATTTTTTTAGCGACTGGTGGTTTTATCATTTGCTGCCCCGCTGAATCAGTTATACAGAGTAAGGGTGGCAGCTACGGCGGTGATTGCCAAGCGCAGCGCGTTGACAAGAGTTGATAAACAACGTTAAAAAAGCTTTCCGGGCCGGGTAAGGCGCCCGGAAAGAGTCAGGCGACCAGCTTTTGCTTCTCCTGCTGGATATCTTTCGCCATGCTCTCGCGGACGTCCTGCGGAATTTTCAGCTCGTCGCCCAGCGCCTGCAGATAGCTGCGCTCCATAAAGTGATCGACATCAATGACCAGATTACTGAGGAAGTAGAGTTCCAGCGCTTCCTCTTCGTTTTTCACATCCTGCGCCAGCATTTTAGGATCCAGCGGCATATCGATAGCGCGCTGCAACAGCTGCTCGCCTTCCGCGCCCAGCCCCGCCTGATGAATATGCTCATTGATGGCCTTACGTTCTTCGCCGTCAATATGCCCGTCGCTTTTTGCCGCAAACACCAGCGCCTGCACCAGCCGCTCCGCGCGTCTGCCCACTGCGGTGGCCTGCTGCCCAAACTGCGGCTCTTCACGATGCGTTTCGCTGACGCGCTGCTTGTACTTGTTCCAGAGCAGCGCGCCCGCCGCCGCGCTGCCGCCAATAATCAGCGCGTTTTTACCGTATTTGCTCAGCAGGTTACGGGAAGATTTATTGGCGATCAGCAGCCCGGCCAGGCCGCCTAAAGCGCCCGGCGCCAGCATTTTACTCAGGCCCTCGCCGCCGCCCTTGCCTTTCCCTAACACGGTTTGAATTTGTTGCAGCCAGTTAGTCATATGCTCTCCTTATTGTAAAAAAACCAGCATAGAGCGGCTAACGTCAGGAAGCGTCAAGTCAGGCAAAGCCTGGAAAACCTTTAGCGCGCTGATGAGGCTGGCGAATCGGCACAGGTCGCTATACTTGTCAGCAGGCGAGAGTCAAAAGGTCGGACCGTTTACCGGCTCTCTGTCCATTTTTTTGCTATTGAGCTTTAAGGGGAACAGGATGCGTTTTCAACATAATCCACTTTTTATTAATACGGTTTTACTGAGCGGCACAACGGAAGAGAAAATTATCGCCGCCGCTCAGGCTGGCTTCAGCCAGCTGGAATTGTGGCGGCAGGATGTGGACTCGGCTGAAGGTACGCCTCAGGCTGTAGCCAGCCTGCTTGAGGAACAGCGGCTTGCCCTGACGGATTACCAGGTGCTGCTGGATTTTGACGGCGCACCGGACGATCAGCGCGAGGAAAAACGCCGCGACGCGCTGAAAATGATGGAGACAGCGGCGGCGCTGGGCGCCACCACCCTGCTGACGCCAGCCTCTACGCAAAAAGAGTGTATCGCCGGGCGTGAAGAAGAGGATATTCGCTGGCTGGCGCAGGAAGCGGGAAAGCGTGGGCTGCGGGTCGCCTTTGAGGCGATGGCATGGAGCACCCATATCAATACTACGGCCGCCGCCTGGCAGCTGGTACAGCGTATTAACGAGCCTAATCTGGGCCTGGTCGTGGATGCCTTCCATATTTTTGTACGCAACCGAACCGTGGCCGACTTAAACGGCATCCCGATGGACAAAATTTTCCTGGTACAGCTTTCCGATTTAGCCACGCTGCCTTCCGGCAGCGAACTGGTGGAAACGGCAAGGCACCATCGGCTGTTGCCGGGCCAGGGCAACTTCCCGCTCTATACGCTGCTGGACTATCTGGAAGCGGAAGGCTACAGCGGGCCGGTTGGGCTGGAAGTCTTTAATGATGAGATTAAACAGCGCTCGCCTTCCGATGCGGCGAAAGAAGCCATGCACGCGCTGAAACGCTGCTGTGCGCAGGCGACAATCGCCTGAACCTGAAAAGCTGTGGTCTGTAAACGCTAAACAGAAAGATAAAAAGCCTGTCCGAGGACAGGCTGCTACTGATAACGCCCTCTTATCAGGGCATCTGGTAGCGACAGGGCTGGTAAACAAGCCACAACGTCACATACTACAGACGAGACCGCCTCAGGCTGCTTTAATGCGCCCCGCTTTGGGCTTCTTCTCTTCCGCATCGGCATCGGCATCCTCAGCGGTTAACGCAGCGACTGACGCAACGGGACGGGAGGACTCCGCTTCCGGCATTTTGCTGGTACGCAGGATATGCTGCACGGCATCTTTGTTTTCCGACAGGAACATCCCCAACGCCTCGCGCTGATTTTCATCCATATCCAATGGCGCAGCGCTCAGCCAGTCGCAGAACACTTCGGCCATATCCAGCATTTTGTCATAAGCGTCGGCTTCTTTCTTACTGGCGAAAGTCATCTTTTCCTCACCTTTTCTGACGACAACATATTTGATTTCAACAGCCATAGTGCCCACCTCGTTTAACTGTATTTTTATACAGTATATCAGGCCGGGGATTTTTCTCAAGCCCGGAAATCGGATGAAGACGCAATCGTTTTCGTTTATACTGCGCCCGCATTTTTTCCTCTAATCAGGTAGAGATTTATGACAACTCTTGGTACTGCGCTGCGTCCTGCGGCAACGCGTGTAATGCTGCTTGGCTCTGGCGAGCTGGGTAAAGAAGTGGCGCTGGAATGTCAGCGTCTGGGCGTTGAAGTCATTGCGGTGGATCGCTATGCCGATGCACCGGCGATGCATGTCGCCCATCGCAGTCACGTAATCAATATGCTGGATGGCGAGGCGCTGAAAGCGCTGGTGGCGCAGGAGCGTCCGGACTATATCGTGCCGGAAATCGAAGCCATCGCTACCGATATGCTGATTGAGCTGGAAAAACAGGGGCAGCGCGTGGTGCCGACGGCTCGCGCCGCTCGTCTGACCATGAACCGCGAAGGTATCCGCCGCCTGGCTGCAGAAGAGCTGGCGCTGCCGACCTCTTCTTATCGCTTTGCCGACAACGTGGCGGACTTTAATCAGGCCGCGCAGGAAATTGGCTTTCCCTGCATCGTGAAGCCGGTCATGAGCTCTTCCGGCAAGGGGCAAAGTTTTATCCGCGAGGCCGCAGGGCTTGCTGCCGCATGGGAATATGCCCAACAGGGCGGACGCGCCGGTGCAGGCCGGGTGATAGTGGAAGGCGTAGTGAAGTTCGATTTTGAGATCACGCTGCTGACCGTCAGCGCTGCCGATGGGATCCACTTCTGTGCGCCGATTGGCCACCGCCAGGAAGATGGCGACTACCGCGAATCCTGGCAGCCGCAGCAGATGAGCGAGCTGGCTTTACAGCGCGCGCAGCAGATTGCCGAGAAAGTGGTTATCGCACTGGGCGGGCACGGGCTGTTTGGCGTGGAGCTGTTCGTTTGCGGGGATGAAGTGGTGTTTAGCGAGGTTTCCCCTCGCCCGCACGACACCGGCATGGTAACGCTGATTTCTCAGGATCTTTCGGAATTTGCGCTGCATGTCCGCGCTTTTCTTGGCCTGCCCGTTGGCGGCATCCGCCAGTATGGCCCGGCGGCCTCGGCGGTGATCCTGCCGGAACTGAGCAGCGATAACGTGCAGTTCGCCAATCTGGATACGGTACTTGGCGCGGGCTTGCAGCTTCGTCTGTTCGGCAAGCCGGAAGTTCAGGGCAAACGTCGCATGGGCGTTGCGCTGGCAACCGGTGACGATATTGATGAGGCCGTGCAGCGTGCTGTCGCCTGCGCCGCTGGCGTAAAAGTCAGCGGTTGACGCCGTGCGCGCTACTGCATAATTAGCGTAAAATCTGCGGCTGATGCTGCCCCGCTTCTGCGCTGCTGGCGTAAAAGTCAGCGGTTGACGCTGTGCGCGCTTCTGCATCGTTAGCGTAAAATCAGCGGCTGATGCGCTCCCGCCTCTGTAAAGCTGGCGGCCGGCGCTGTACCCGCCTCAGCAAAAAGGATGGCCGCCAGCCATCCTTTTTTAGTTTTACGCTCTGAACGGCATTAGCGCGCGCCTGCTACCGCCTCTTTAGCCAGCTGCGTAATGCGATCGTAATCCCCTGCTTCCAGCGCATCCGCCGGCACCAGCCACGAACCGCCGATGCACAGCACGCTTTTCAGCGCCAGATAGTCCCGGTAGTTGGCCGGAGAGATGCCGCCGGTCGGACAGAAGCGAACCTGTGGGAAAGGTCCGCTGATGGCCTGGAGCGCTTTCACGCCGCCGTTGGCTTCCGCCGGGAAAAATTTAAACTCGCGCAGGCCGTGATCCATGCCGGCCATCAGCTCAGATACGGTACTGATCCCCGGAATTAGCGGGATTGGCCCTTCCACGGCAGCCTGTAGCAGCGGCTCGGTGATGCCGGGACTGATAACAAATTTCGCGCCCGCCTGGGTCACTTCCCGCAGCTGCTGCACGTTCAGCACCGTGCCCGCGCCGACGATGGCTTCAGGCACTTCTGCGATCATCGCTTTTATCGCATCCATTGCGCAGGCCGTTCTCAAGGTTACCTCAAGCACTTTCACCCCGCCCGCGACCAGCGCTTTCGCCATCGGCACCGCATGTTCCAGCTTGTTGACTACGATGACCGGTACGACCGGCCCGGTGGTAAGAATTTTTTCAGCGCTTGTTTCCCAGTTACTCATCGTCCTGCTTCTCCTGTCAGGCCTGCCTGCTTCAATAAGGCGGGCAAAAACGACGCGCGCGGCGTCCGAAAAGTGATCGTCTGCTACCATACAGGATTATGAGCGGGTGCGTCCATGCGCCAAAGATATTTTTGAAACTGCGGTTCAATTTTTTACAGGCCGACGCCAGGCGTAAAAAAACCCGCCGAAGCGGGTTAGTCGAGCGTTTTATTCGAACTCGTTCCAGGAACGGCCGTCGCGGGTAATCATCGCGACTGAGGCAACCGGCCCCCAGGTCCCGGCCTGATACGGTTTAGGCGCTTCGTTATCGGCCGCCCAGGCTTCCATGATGGAATCGACCCACTTCCAGGCCTCTTCCACCTCGTCGCGACGTACAAACAGCGCCTGGATGCCGCGCATCGTCTCCAGCAGCAGACGCTCGTAGGCGTCGGCCAGGTGCGACTGGTTAAAGGTTTCCGAGAAGCTTAGATCCAGTTTGGTGGTTTGCAGATTGTGCTTGTGATCCAGCCCCGGTACTTTATTCAGGATCTGGATATCCACCCCTTCATCCGGCTGCAGACGAATGGTCAGCTTGTTCTGCGGCAGTTCCTGCCAGGAATCTTTAAACAGATTCAGCGCCGGGTTTTTAAAATAAACCACGACTTCCGAACACTTGGTCGGCAGACGCTTGCCGGTACGCAGGTAGAACGGCACGCCAGCCCAGCGCCAGTCGTCGATATCGACACGAATAGAGACGAAGGTTTCGGTATTGCTGGATTTGTTGGCGTCTTCTTCCTCAAGATAGCCAGGGACTTTTTTGCCCTGCACAAAGCCGGAGGTGTACTGTCCGCGCACGGTTTTATCGCGCACGTTAGTGTGGTCGATACGGCGCAGCGAGCGCAGCACTTTGACTTTTTCATCGCGGATACGGTCAGCGGTCAGATCGGCCGGCGGCGACATCGCAATCATGGTCAGAACCTGTAACAGGTGGTTCTGGATCATATCGCGCATCTGGCCCGCTTTATCGAAGTAACCCCAGCGTCCTTCGATACCCACCTCTTCCGCCACGGTAATCTGCACGTGATCGATGGTGCGGTTATCCCAGTTAGAGGCAAACAGCGAGTTGGCGAAGCGCAGCGCCAGCAGGTTCAGTACCGTCTCTTTTCCCAAATAATGGTCGATACGGAAAACCTGGTTCTCTTCGAAGTATTCGCCCACCTGATCGTTGATCTCGCGCGAGGTTTCCAGCGAGGTGCCCAGCGGCTTCTCCATCACGACGCGTGCAGGCTGCGCGTTCAGTTTAGCGGTGCCCAGACCTTTACAGATAGCGCCGAACGTTCCCGGCGGCATAGCAAAGTAGTTGATGGTGACGCGCTTTTTCTGGTCAAGCATTTTGCCCAGTTTGGTAAAGTGGGCCGCGTCATTAACGTCCAGATTACAGAAGTCGAGTCGGCTGCTCAGCTTATCCCAAAGCGCCTCGTCGATGGTTTCCTTCATAAAGGTTTCCAGCGCTTCACGAACGACTTTGGTATAAGCCGCTTTATCCCATTCCGCGCGGCCCACGCCAATAATACGTGACTCTTCATGGATTTGTCCGGCTTTTTCCAGCTGGTACAGGGAAGGCAACAGTTTCCGGCGTGCAAGGTCGCCTTTGGCACCAAAAATCACCAGATCGCATGCCTGGGCTGTTTGTGTAACCGCCATTCTATTCTCCTCGTTGCAGGATAAACCCGACCGGCGGATCCCAGCGCGGTCAGGCTTTTAATTTTCTTTCAATACAATGTACTGCTTTTGCCGGGTCGGCGTAAACCTGGCGACGCCCCGCCAGCACAGAGTAGCCAGTCTCAAAGCTTTTTGCCGCCCAATACACAGGCAGTTTGTGCTTAAAATTTCCGCTCGCTTACTAAGCGTTCCGACCAGAAGCACACGGAATATAACGAGGATAATGCGTTAAAATCAGCGAAAAGCAGCTCAACGACAGTTAACTAACGCTTTTTACCGCAGCAAAAAATCATCGATTTCGCCTTTAAAAGAAATCGACGAAACAGATAGTAAAAAAGCACTGTCACTGTTTAAAGTTACAACAGAAGTTGCGCCAGTCTTTTCATAATCCGCCATGCAGCAGTATCCAGAATGTCGCGAAGAGAGCTAAACCTTCCCCCTTGCAGAACGCGAGCATCAGCGATGGCAAAATATCAGCTCGCCTCTTTTGGCACCTGAGGGAAATATTTTTTATAGCCAAACTTTAGTCGACCAACAAAAAGCAGGACTATGGTCAGTACAAACGAGAGCGCAAAGGCCAGTAGAATGATGTTCTGCAGCGTGGTCTTTTCAGAGAGCAGGCTTACGGCGAGGCCGCCTACTGGAATAGAAAGCAAATTCAACATGCCGACCACGCCGATTACCCTGGACAAAATTGCAGCAGGAATAATCGTGCTACGCATAATTCTGATATAAACGCTGAAGCCTCCGTCAAAGGCGCTCAGAAGCGCATAAAGCGCCACGTAAGCATAATAATTACCTGCCAGTCCAAGAAACAGGCCGCTCGCTAATATGATTAACAGTGAAAGTTGCCCAATCAGCGTCACGCTGAAGCGAAGCGTCAACCGAGGAATAAGGTAAAAAAGCAGCACTGACGCTAAAGCCGCAACGCTTTGCATCAGGCCTAACGCTCCCGACTCCAGCTTAAAATGCTTAAGGATAACGGCCGGAGAGATAGCTAAAACCACGCCATAAATGATATTGACAATCCATGTCATAGTGCACAGATAAATAATTTTCTTGTCTTCGAAAAGATAAACAAAGGCTTCGCGATTAGAGCGCAGGATATCTTTGACCTTAGTCACTCCTGCGGATTCAGGCGAGGCAATAGATAATGTTAAAAGGTTCGCGGCCGACAGCAAAAACAGCGCGGCCGAGATCAAAAGAATGCCATTTACGTGTGCGTGGCTATAAATAACAATGGCGATGGCTGGCCCAAGGATCTGTGAAAATTGCTCTACCGTCTGTATCCTGGAATGCACTCTGGCATACTCTTCACGTGGAACATTGGCCGGTATAATGGACTCGATCGAGACAAAATTCAGGACGTAACACAGAGACATGATGGCCATCAGCGTGGTCAGCGTGGCAAATATGCCGGTGATGTTAACCAGTAAAAAAGCAGCCGCCAGGGCTGCGCATCTGAAGACATCTAACGACAAAAATATTTTTTTGAAGTTTTTCCCCTGCAGTAAACTTCCGGCAATCGGAAAAAACAGCACTCGGGGTATCCACTCGATAACAAATGATAAAGCAGACAGGCTGGTCGAACCGGTTGATTTAAGGATAGCCAAAGGAACGGCGAACATCAGAAACTGATCGCAAAGGGCGCCCAGTCCTCTGCTAATGATGAATTTATGAAAATTAAAAGCGCCCAAAACGACTCCTTTACTCTGTTACACAGATTCCGTTATAAAAGTTTGCGCTGAAAGCGTTTTTGCCATTTCAAGATGTTGGGTAAACAGCGTTTCACTTTGCGTTTCGCCCGGCCAGAAAAATTCGATAATACCTTCCCGGTTACGCCACGAGTCCAGCGGAAAAATCTGTTGGCCCTGTACGGCCATGACATTGAGATGCAGGATTTCTTCAGGCAACGAGGCAGGCACGTTTATCTGCGTAAGCCTCCCCGTTTCCGCTTTCATAAAAGCAATAGCGGCAATGCCTTTGGCGGAGTCGAGGCGGGAAGCGAAAACCATTTCAGGATTAATATAGGATGAGACATGCAGCTGATAAGGGTTATAGCCATAAACCTTTTCAACCAGACTCATGATGCTATCACCGCCCGTCCTGGCGGCTACTTCAATAATTTTAATCTCGCCCTTAGCGCTGACTTTGGCTTCGAAATGAGCAATACCGTATTTAATCCCTAACGTACGACAGGTTCTTTCAGCAAGTTCAATAAGATCGCGATGGGAGGTAAATCGGGAAGGTACTACATGCCCCAGTTCAACGAAATGCGGCGGCGCGCCAAGGTATTTATCCGTCACGCCAATAACACGGCTAAAATCAGGGGTATTCAAGACTTCCACACTGACTTCAAACTCATATGCGATAAATTCTTCGACAATAAATAAACTTTCGTCGGCATTGGCTTCGCCATTGATGCTTTTGACATCGGCAATGCTTTTTTCGAAAGCGCGCACCAGCTCTTCTTCCGAAGAAACTTTTATTACGCCCAGGCTGCCCGCCATCAGGCGTGGTTTAATAATGGCCGGATAACCTGTCTGCGCAACGGCGCTACGTAGCTCGTCAAGTTTGGCAACCTGATAATATTTTGGCACCGGCAGGCCCGCATTTTGCAAACATTCCCGCATGATAAATTTATCTCTGCATCTTTCGACAACGGAGAGATCGTTGTGGGGTAATCCGTAATGTTTAGCAACGAAGGCAGCAGTAACTACGGTAAAATCATTGGTAGGAATAACCGCCCTCGGCGTTCTTCCGGTTAATTCCTCGTACCGTATAACTTCCTGTAGAACTTTCTCATGATCCGAGATGGGTGCACAAATATAGCCATCAAAATATTTAAGCGTATGAGAAAAAATAGTATTACTGACGGTAAAAACATCCATTCCTTCAGAAGCGCGTAAAGCGCCGGCAAAGGCACGTTCGCGGAAAGGGACTTCTGCCCCTACCAGAAGGATATAATCGCCATGCTTATTCATAAACTTCCCTCTAAATAATCTTATGTTTTACTGTCTGCCGCTGCATTTTTTACATACGTAACCTGCCCCGTTCATTAACAGCAGGCACGATTAAGGGCGGCAAAAGCCGCGCTGCGATCGAGAACCATTAGCCGTAAAGCTAACGATCCTTATTGGACTATTTTATTTTTTTCAGCGCCCTGGAAATTCGTATCACTGCTTCCCGCGCCGTTTCTGCGGTAAGCATGGAATAAGAGAGCCGCAGTGAATTTTTTTGCGGATCCCGCGCAAAAAACACTTCTCCGGGTACGAACACGACATTTTCTTTAATACATTCCTGCAAAAGCTGCGAGGCGTCGATACCCTCCGCGAGGTGACACCACAGGAACATTCCCCCATCAGGCGTATTCCACGTGATATCGCCGCCTGAATATTCATGTAAGGATCCAATCAGGTAATCGCGTCGGTCTTTGTAGGTGGCCTTTAATATCTCCACTCTTTCATTGATTCTACCGGACTCAATATAATGTGCGGCTATGCTTTGATTTAAAGTAGAAGTATGCAAATCTAATGCCTGCTTGGCGACAACCGTTGCCATGTGGAAATGTTCGGGCACGGCCAGCCAGCCCAATCGTAATCCTGGTGAGAAGATTTTTGAGAAGCTGGACATATAGCAGACGTTATGATTTTTACCGAACAGACTTTGCGCGACAGAAAATATTGAGGGAACGGGGTCACCGCTGAAGCGCAGATGCCCATAAGGATCGTCTTCAATAATAACCACCTGGTATTGTTGCGACAGCTTAGCAATTTTCACGCGCTGTTCATAACTGATGGTATTACCGGTAGGGTTGGCGAAGTTTGGCGTAAGGTAAACCATTTTCACCCCGCCTGCCGCCATCTCTTTTTCCAGCAGGTTCAGTTCAATACCTTCAGAATCATATTCCAGCTCAACGACCGTGGCGTCGGTATAGCCAAAAATTTGCAGCGCCGCCAGATAAGTTGGCCGTTCAACAAATACTTTGTCACCCTTTTCAAGGAAAACGCGACTTAAAAGATCGATAGCCTGTTGCGACCCGTTAGTAATAATAATGCTTTCCGCATCCACATTCAGATTATGCCCGCTGTTCCAGCGAGAAAGCTGCTCACGCAGGTGTTCCTCGCCTTCGGTAACGCTATACTGGAATAAACCTCTGTGCTCACGAGATAAAATATCTTTGAGAACGGTATCGATACCTTCAACATCGATAAGATCGGTGGCAGGAATTCCTCCTGCAAGCGATATAACACCGGGAATTTTGCTGAATTTCAGCAATTCTCTGACAGCAGAGGATTTGATACCAGCGGACTTTTTAGAAAGCATTGCTCACTCCCAATGAAAATTATTTTTTTAATCGCCGTTTTATCTTACTGTTAAAATTCTGTAACTACAATAATGTGAGGAGCCTAATTGCGCGGTAATCATTACTTTTTCCATGTAAAAAAGCCGCCCGCAGCAAAGCCAGGCAGCGTTTGTTAGCTTCTATTTTTTTGCAACATAAACCGGGGAAATGGCTACCTGAATCAGACCTTATTTATAAATACAAGGTTTTTTGAGGTTAAAAATTGCGTATAGATTTTTAACTTCTCTTGATCGAGGGCGGTATAGTTGAAAATTTTAGTTTCTTCCGAAATTCTGGTAAGAATCCCTGCTAATCCCAGTAATATGTTGTCCCACTTATCTTCCTCGAGTGAAATAACAATATTTTCACTGTCGGCTACAGCTTCATGTAGACTGGAGCCGATGGCAACAAAGGGAGAAGTATCCGCTTCTTCCGGATAGTAACCTTTCACTACGCAAGCGTTATCGGTCAGCGCCGCATCGATTTTACTCAGGTTGACGACTGAATCACTGATGATAAGATTTTTCATAATATTAATAAGTTAACCCAAGGTATCTTTTTGATTCATCTGCCGCGTGATGGCGGGCCATGTTTGCACTACCGTACAGGCGCACCATCCAGCGATCCAGCCCGTTATATCGGGCTACAAACTTCTGTCGGGAATGCAGGGTACGCTGATTTTTAAACAGCAACATATCGCCTGGTGGAAGCTGAAGGCGGTGATAATGCTTAACCTTCTTGGTGGCTTCCATAAAAATGTTTAAGCTGACCAGCGCAGGATAGTCAACAGGAATAACCGTATCCATATCTGTCCTGTTGTAGTACATCCCGTCTTTGATGCCAAGGATAGCTAGCGGCCCTTTCAACTCATCGCCATTAAATGACGATGGCATCCGAAAGTAGTATTTTTTCTCACATAGCTCGTCAATAACGCGTTGTTCAAGCTGTTGCAACACCTCATCCAGCTCCACGACTTCTGTGAAGACGTCCGGATCCGGGCGTATACCATAGAAAGATAAAATTTCCGGCGAACCTGATACATTATTGGTTTCCTCCGGGATTATCGGCAGGATCGGATTTGAAACATGCATATCCAACGTTAATGCGCTGCCGTGAGAGCTGACTCTTTTTGCCCTTTTTCGCGTCGGCACCACGTGACGGAACAGGAGCCCTTTGTTCTCACGCAGATAAGATATCGGGAAAATACCGCAGGCTGCGAAAACAGCAAACTGCATGACGCTGGCTATCGGCAGATCGGCGTTATCAACATAGCCGGTATAAGGTGTCTCTTTAACGTTATAGTCAAAAGGCAGACCGTTGACGCGCAGAATATTTCCTTCACCAGGCATAAAACCAATTAGAGCGGCGAACGTCTCCGGGCTAAGGATATTTTTAACTTGTTCTTTCAGACTTGAGAGCGAGGAAAAAAGCATCTCATCATCAAACTCTTTAAAACTTTCAGCCAGTCTTTTCAGGCCCTGCTGTTCTTCCCATGAAATCCATACGGTTTCGATCACTGATATTCTCCAGTAATTATTTAACGCAGCTGTTAACAGACCGCTATTACAAATCTTTGCCGCAGGTCCATCCGCCATCAATAACAAAATTCGCGCCGTTGATAAATTGCGAATTTCTGTCGGAGAGCAGATTAACCACGGCGGCAATATCCTGGGGTTCGCCTGTTCGGGTTGAATACATTCCACTGTATATTTTTTTCATGGTGGCTTCTTCATGAAAATAGTGTTCAGTCATTCCCGTACGGGTAATAGCCGGTGATACTGAGTTACACCTTATTCCTTGACGACCAAACTCCAGAGCGAACTGTTTTGTCAGGCCAATTAAAGCATGTTTCGACGAGACATAGGCGGTTCTGTCAGGTTCAGCCAGAATCCCGCTTACAGAAGCAATGTTAACAATACTTCCCTCTTTGTTTTGTGCGACCAGCTTTCTGCAAAAGTTTCTCGAAATTAGAAAAGGCGCGGTGGTATTGATTGCATATACAGCCGACCAGTTTTCAAGACTCAGGTCCAGCAAGGGTACGATCTCCCTGATACCGGCAGCGTTGATCAGAAGGTTGTATTCGCCGAACGGTAAGTCATTGAATGAATTTTCATTCAGAGCATTCAGGTCCATCAAATCCGTTCTGATAAATTTAAAGCCATCACGAACTATATCGTTTTCAAGATCCAGTCCGAATACCTGATAGTTCCTCTCGAGCAGGGAGTAAACGATTTCTTTGCCAATACCGCCATTACTTCCGGTAACAATTGCTATATTTTCATTCAATACCTTCACCCGTTTCCCTTTTTTGGAAAGTTACCAGGATGATATCCCTGTGCAAAAATGCATTATCGTCATATTCCTCTGGCACACTCATTGGCGTGACCGCATGAAAACAGCGATGATTAACCACTAACGTATCAAAGGTTTTTTTCATCCTTAATACACGGTCAATCCTCTTAGGATGCTTAGCTATTATGCTTTCTCCGCCGACAAGATCTTCCGAAACATCCACCAGATGCATAAAAACGACGTCCTCATCATCTTTGTGTAGCCATGCAGGAGAACTGTACGCCGGTTCTTTTCCCGCGTTATAGCGAAACAGATGTACACCAATCATTAACTCTTCAACGGGCGGCATGTCTTCGATATTTTTTACAATGTCGATATCTGTTTTCACTATCTTATTGAACAGCGCTGTTTTGAGGATTTCCGCACCGATATTTTGATAGTCTCTGACCACGCCACCTGTTACGGGATTATATCTTTTAGTTTGCTGATAAGGTTCAAACTTTCCATAAGTTACCTCGTTGTTCTGCCAGGCAACCTGAATATAATTTCTTAATCGATTTCCTTCAGAATAGGTATCCAAAGGCATATCGGCAAAATTAGCCTTTAAAATTTTAAGCTCATCTTCAGCAATGGTGAAATCTGTGAAGTTCTTAAGATTAAACTTAGCGTAACCCTGCCCTTGTAAATCCTGAACAATATTATCTATTTCCATTTTTCTACGTCCACCAGACCACTTTATTATCGATATAACCGATAAAGCGACCGGAGCTGATCCTCTCGTTCTCTACCGAACTGGTCACGCCATGGAGATAGGAAGCATTGAGAAAATAAAGATCGCCAGGTTTTAAACGCACTGTGAAACTTTCAAAGCTATCAGCGAACGCCAATGGATAAGGATAACCTGTGTCCAGAACATCAAATTCTTTACGGATATTGTCATCCGGCCTACAGTTCCACACCTTCAGTTCCCCGCCGTTAGCAGCATCGCAAACGCACAGATTGGAAGAAATAACGTTTTTAGCCGCTGCAATTTCATAACCGTCTTGCTCAGCAAATTTTAACTGGGCGCTGTCATCATGTGGCCATAACGACATATTACCGTTGTCCAGCCATCGTCTGGTGGTGGCAAAATTGGCATTATGGCTTTTAAACGCCGACGGTCGATAAGAAATTTTTTCCTGAGAAAAGAAATTTTCCAGCTGTTTATCCATATAAAGCGTTCTCACTACATCATCAGACATACCCTGATATAAATTCAGAACGTCCGCATCCGACTCCAGGGTGGCATTGATGTATTCCATTCCGGTTTTATGGAATTGTGAAGAACCTATCTGTTCTGTTTTCACAAAGCCGTCATCCGGGCGGTGATTGCCTTTTATCCGCATAATTTCATAAAAATTACTTTTTATTTTTTCACAGACCGCCGGGTCTACCGCATTACGAATGATATAAAGCACTCTGCCATCAGCATTTCCTTCCAGGATGATTTTTGATATTTTATATAAGTCCAGGTCTTCGATAACGTCTTCATAGTATTGGAACGGCATACACCCTCACAAAAGTTATTATTGTTATTCCCCTGATACAAAATAATAAATCAATTGTTATAATATGGTTATGTTTTAACACCTGGTTTTTTTAACGTCAACATTATTACTCATTGGGCATTGTCATCGGCGACCAAATTCCACTTTTGTTTTAAGCGTGAAAGTCCTCTCTGTGGATAATAAACTTAAGTGATAATTATTTCGCGAGCGTTGTGAATGATTACTGTTGATAAATTAGTCGCTACTATCCGTTGGTTTGCGGCTTCGCTCTGGCATTAAATGCTGCGCCCGTGAGAATAGCGGCGTACAGAGTGGCTACAGTCTGTCGGAAAACACGGCTAATTTAAGGCATTTTCTCGGCGGTTTTTTTCTTCAGAATCGGAATAATCGCTTAAGCTTTTTGCTCCCTTTTTGCTACCGGATCGTCTGGTGAGATTACGCCGCCTGTTAAAATTGCGGCGGCGGACGGAGACAAGGTGGTGACTTCAGCCACGCGTCCCAGTATTGTATCCATTGAGGGCTTTGCCGCCCGTCTGCAGAACCAATACTAAAAGAAACAGAACGGTTCCCGCTTTGTTTCATCAGTATAGATGTGCACAGATGCACCGCGGGTGACGGCCTGACCTTTCATCCGTGGTTTTTAAACACAAGGAACTCCCCATGACTCGACGTTTAAGAAGAACCAAGATCGTTACCACCCTGGGTCCGGCTACCGATCGCGACAATAATCTCGAAAAAATTATCGCTGCCGGGGCCAACGTGGTTCGACTTAACTTCTCACACGGGACGCCAGAAGATCATATGCAGCGCGCCAGCAACGTGCGCGCAATTGCGGCAAAGCTGGGCCGTCATGTGGCCATTCTGGGCGATCTTCAGGGCCCTAAAATTCGCGTATCCACCTTTAAAGAAGGCAAAGTCTTCCTTAACCAGGGCGACCGCTTTTTGCTGGATGCCAGCCTGAGTAAAGGCGAAGGCGATAAAGAAAAGGTAGGTATCGACTATAAAGGCCTGCCGGCCGACGTTGTGCCGGGCGATATCCTGCTGCTGGACGACGGCCGCGTACAGTTGAAAGTACTGGAAGTCCAGGGCATGAAAGTCTTTACCGAAGTCACCGTCGGCGGCCCGCTTTCCAATAATAAAGGCATCAATAAGCTGGGCGGCGGGCTGTCTGCCGACGCGCTGACGGAAAAAGATAAAGCGGACATTATCACCGCCGCTAAAATCGACGTGGATTATCTGGCCGTCTCCTTCCCACGCTGCGGCGAAGATCTGAATTACGCTCGCCGTCTGGCTCGCGAAGCAGGCTGCGAGGCGAAAATCGTTTCTAAAGTTGAACGTGCGGAAGCCGTAGCGTCGCAGGAAGCCATGGATGACATTATCCTGGCGTCGGACGTGGTGATGGTCGCCAGGGGCGATTTGGGCGTTGAAATTGGCGATCCGGAACTGGTCGGCATCCAGAAAGCGCTGATCCGCCGCGCTCGCCAGCTGAACCGTTCGGTTATCACCGCAACCCAAATGATGGAGTCGATGATCACCAATCCTATGCCGACGCGCGCAGAAGTTATGGACGTGGCGAATGCCGTGCTGGACGGAACCGATGCCGTTATGCTGTCGGCGGAAACCGCAGCGGGCCAGTATCCGGCGGAAACCGTCACAGCCATGGCTAAGGTCTGCCTTGGCGCGGAGAAAATCCCGAGTATCAACGTCTCCAAGCACCGTCTGGACGTGCAGTTCGACAATATCGAAGAGGCCATCGCCATGTCCGCGATGTACGCCGCCAACCATCTTCAGGGCGTTACCGCGATTATCACCATGACGGAGTCCGGCCGCACCGCGCTGATGACCTCACGCATCACTTCCGGCCTGCCGATTTTTGCGATGTCGCGCCATGAGCACACGTTAAACCTCACCGCGCTGTATCGCGGCGTGACGCCGGTCTATTTCGACAGCAACAATGACGGCGTGGTTGCGGCGCATGATGCGATTAATCTGCTGCGTGATAAAGGCTTCCTGATGTCTGGCGATCTGGTCATCGTCACCCAGGGCGACGTTATGAGCACCACCGGCACCACCAATACCAGCCGCGTGCTGCGGGTAGAATAACGCTTACGGTTATCGGGCCTTCGCGCCCGATAACTTTTTCCACCCTGCTGTTCCCTTTTCCGCTATTTTTTCAGCAACTTTTTATCCGCCCGTCATACAACTCCCGTATGCTGTCGCGATTTAGATCCTGTTTACTCTGGAAGGAGCCTTAATGCCCGCTTTTGTTCCGGTGACGGCCATCACTCGTCGCCATTTGATTTTTCCCCTTTCGCTGGTGCTGTTTGAGTTCGCCAGCTATATCGCCCATGACATGATCCAGCCCGGAATGCTGCTGGTGACCAACGAGTTCGGCGTCGGCCCGGAATGGGTTTCCGCCTCGCTAACCGCCTATCTGGCCGGCGGCATCGTGCTGCAATGGCTGCTGGGGCCGCTTTCCGACAAGCTTGGCCGCAGGCCGGTGATGCTCGCAGGCGTGGCCTTTTTTACCCTGGCCTGCGTTGGGACACATTGGGTCGGCTCCGTCGGGCAGTTTATCCTGATGCGCTTCCTGCAGGGCACCAGCCTCTGTTTTATTGGCGCGGTCGGCTATGCCGCCATCCAGGAAGCCTTTAACGAAGCCCTGAGCGTGAAAATGATGGCGCTGATGGCTAACGTAGCGCTACTGGCACCGTTGGCAGGCCCGCTGGCCGGTGCCGCCTTTCTCTCGGTGGGCGACTGGCGCACGATGTTCTGGCTGTTCGGCGCCGTCAGCGCGGTAGCGCTGGTCGGCCTGTGGCGAACGATGCCGGAAACCGCGGGCGACCGCAGCACCTCCGTTTCAGTTAAGTCGCTGGGCAAAGGCTATCTTAGCCTGGTGCGGGATCGCCAGGTGATGAGCGGTTCGCTGGCTATCGGCCTGGTCAGTATCCCCTGCCTGGGCTGGGTAGCGCTGTCGCCGGTGATCCTGATCCATGACGAGCATCTTTCCCGTATGACCTACGCGCTGCTCCAGCTGCCGGTGTTTGTGGCGATGATTATCGGCAATCTGACCCTGGGCCGTCTGTCCGGCCGCGTACCGATTGAGCAGCCGCTGAAGCTGGCCACGTGGCCGATCCTGATTGGCCTGGCGGTAGCAACGCTTGCCAGCGCGCTGAACGCCCACAGCTACCTCTGGCTTACCGCAGGCCTGAGCCTGTACGGTTTTGGCACGGGGCTGGTTAACGCCGGCCTTTACCGCCTGACGCTGTTTTCCAGCTCGTCGGGCAAAGGCAGCGTCGCCGCGATGCTGGGCATGGTAAGTATTCTGGTCTTTACGTTAGGGATCGAAGCGGTGAAAAGCGCCTATTTCAGCGGCGGCAGCTTCTGGTTCAGCCTGGTCAATCTGGCCTGCGGACTGCTCTGGTTCTGGCTGGTGAAAGCCTTTCTGCGCGAGCGTAACCGACGGATAGCGCTGGCACAGTAAAAAAGCCCCGCCAGACGGCGGGGCTTTTTTTATTTTTTAGGGAAAAGATCTTTGCGGCGGTAAGGCTCAGTCTCACCCTCTTTGCGGGTCTTCAGCAGCTTCAAAATCCAGGCGTACTGCTCAGGATTAGGCCGCACCAGAAGCTCCACTTCCTCATTCATTCTGCGCGCCAGCGTTTTATCATCCGCTGCCAGCAGATCGTCCATTGGCGAGCGCAAATAGATATCCAGCCGATGCGTTTTGCTGTTGTAAACCGGGAACAGCGGCACCACGCGGGCACGGCAGACCTTCATCAGCCTGCCTAACGCAGGCAGCGTGGCCTTGTAGGTGGTGAAGAAATCCACGAATTCGCTGTGCTCTGCGCCATGATCCTCATCCGGTAAGTAATAGCCACAGTATCCCTGGCGCACCGAGCTGATAAACGGCTTGATGCCGTTATCCCGGGAGTGCATACGGCCGCCAAAACGGCGGCGCACCGCGTTCCAGATATAGTCCATTACCGGGTTCCGCTGGTGATGGAACATGGCCGCCATTTTATGCCCTTCCGAAGCCAGCGCCATTGCCGGGATATCCACCGCCCAGCCGTGCGGTACCAGAAAGATGATGTTCTGATTTTGCGCGCCGATCTGCTCAATAATTTCTTTATTATGCCAGGTGATACGCTGCACTGCATGGGCCGGACGCAGAGCCAGCTCGGCCATCATCACTATAGACTGCGGCGCCGTGGCGAACATTTCATCAATGATTTTTTCGCGATCGGCTTCTGCTACCTCAGGCATACAGTAAAACAAATTGATTTGCGCACGACGTCGCGCGCTCTTCGCGTATTTTCCGGCGAAGCGCCCCAGCGCGCCCAGTAACGGATCCCGCATTTTTGCCGGGAGCCAGGCCATTCCGGCGCAAAGCCCAATCGCCAGCCAGCTTCCCCAATAGCGCGGCAGCAGAAAGGATTTCCGAAAGGTGGGAATAAATTCATTATTGCTTTTCTTGTTTTCCATGCACTCGCCTCAAATTCTGAGCGGCTAATGATAGTGCCGACGCACAATTTTGCAATGCCCGCCTCATTTTACCCATAAAGAAAAGCCGACGGCTAAAGCGTCGGCTTTTTTGGCGGGAAAGTTAATGCTTACTTAAAGCGCAGCTGTGGCGTGACTTCGCGAACCTGCGCCAGATAATCGCTGCGGTCTTTACCGGTCAGCCCTTCCATACGCGGCAGCTTCGCCGTAAGCGGATTGACGGCCTGGTTGTTGATCCAGACTTCAAAGTGCAGATGCGGCCCCGTTGAGCGACCGGTATTGCCGCTCAAACCAACGCGCTCGCCGCGCTTCACTTTATCGCCTGGCTTCACCAGCAGCTTTTTCATATGCATATAGCGCGTCATATACTGACGGCCATGACGAATGGCAACATAGTTGCCCGCGCCGCCGCTGCGTTTCGCCACGATCACTTCACCGTCGCCTACCGCCAGCACCGGCGTGCCCAGCGGGATAGCGAAGTCCACGCCCTTATGCGGCGCGACACGACCGGTCACCGGATTCAGGCGATGCGGGTTGAAGTTGGACGACACGCGATACTGTCTGGCCGTCGGGAAGCGCATAAAGCCGTGCGCCAGTCCGGCGCCGCTGCGATCGTAGAATTTGCCGTCGGCAGCGCGAATCGCATAGTAGTCTTTGCCGCCGGTTTGCAGACGAACGCCGGCAAGGCGGCTCTGCTGGCTCTTGCCATCCATCATCTCGCGCGACATCAGCACGGAGAAACGGTCGCCGTTACGCAACTTACGGAAGTCCATCTGCCACTGCAACGCTTTGATCACGGCGCTGATTTCGCCGCTGCTCAGCCCGGCGTTTCGCGCGCTGGTCACGAAACTGCCCTCCACCGTGCCGGAGAGCACGTTGTTTTGCCACTCGCCCTGCTGAACCGCAGCGGAGGATTTAAAGGTGTTGCCGGAACGATCGTAGGTGCGGGTTTCGCGGCGCGACGCTTCCCATGTCAGCCGCTGCAGCTGGCCGTCGTCGGTTAACGTCCAGGAGAGCTGCTGACCAATTTGCAGGTTACGCAGATCCTTATCCACCTTGACCAGCTGGTTGATATCTCCCATATCGATGCCATACTGATTAAGAACGCTGCTTAACGTATCTCCCGATGACACCACGTAATCATGCGTGCCGGTTTCGCTGGGCACATCCTGGTCTATCTCATCTTTCGGCACGTCGTCATCAGGCGAAGGCATATCCTGATCGATTGGCTCGCTGGCTTCCGGCAACAGCGTACGCAGCTGCTCTTTATCCAGCTCTATGCTTTTGACGATCGGATTTTCACCGCTGACGGTGGGATGGTAAACGAAAGGCCGCCATACGGAGACGGCCAGCGTAACAACGGTGAGCGAACCCAGCATAACGCGGTGGGTTCGCGGCAATGTATTAAACGCCATAGCGACAGCGCGGGCAATTTGCTGCACGTATTAGTTCCTCTAAGCTCCTTTCAGGCAGCTCGCGTACTGGCTGGACAGCTGTGAGAGGAATTTCACATAGCTGTCTCTTCCCGGAGTGATGTCCGTTCCCAGCGGATCCAGCGTTCCTGTACGCACTTTGGTTCCTCTGGCAACAGCATCGATCACGGCCGGCCTGAATTGTGGCTCAGCAAAGACGCAGACGGCCTTTTGCTCAACCAACTCTGTTCGAATTTGATGTAAACGCTGAGCGCCGGGCTGGATTTCAGGGTTGACGGTAAAATGACCCGCAGGAGTCAGACCGAAATGTTTTTCAAAGTAGGTGTAAGCATCGTGAAAAACGAAATAACCCTTCCCTTTTACCGGCTCAAGCTGAGCGGCTATTTGCGTATCAGCCGTGGCCAATTCTGCCTCAAAATGCTGCAGGTTCGCGTCTAGTTTGTCTCTGCTCTGCGGCATAAGTTCCAATAATTTTGCATGGATTGCAACCGCAGATTGCCTTGCGATTTCCGGGGACATCCACAAGTGCATATTATATTCGCCGTGGTGGTGCGCATGGGCATGTTCATCCGCTGCTTCAGCGCCCTCCTCATGCTCGTGCGCATCGTCATCCGCCCCACGAACCAGCAGGGGTTTAACCGCCGTTAACTCAGCCAGTTCGAGGTTTTTTTGCGCGGGCAGCGCGGCGACCGCCTTCGGCAAGAAAGCCTCCATTTCCGGCCCGATCCAGACCACAAGATCCGCGCTCTGCAGGCGTTTAATGTCCGAAGGACGCAGCGCGTAATCATGCTCTGAAGCCCCATCCGGCAGTAAAATTTCCACCGGCGTAACGCCATCGGCAATAGCGGCAGCGATAAAGCCCAACGGTTTAACAGAGGCCACTACCGCAGCCTGGGCGGTAGAGGTCAGCGAAGCGGCAAATCCCAGGGCAGAAAGCAGCGTTAACAAGGGCTTGGTTTTATGTAACATAATGATTCAGTCCATCGTGACAGGTCGAAGAATTGTGATATTATAACATTCGATAACTTCTGCAACCCGTAATCACTATGACCTCACTGATTAGCCTTGAAAAAATTTCCGTCAGCTTTGGTCAGCGCGCCGTGCTTTCTAACGTTTCGCTGACGCTGGAGCCGGGCAAAATATTAACGCTGCTCGGGCCTAACGGTGCCGGTAAGTCTACGCTGGTGCGCGTGGTACTGGGACTGATTTCGCCAACGCGAGGCAGCGTGGTGCGCCACGAACAGCTGCGTATTGGCTACGTGCCGCAAAAAATTCATCTGGACGCTACGCTGCCGCTGACCGTCGAGCGCTTTATGCTGCTGCGCGGCGGCGTCAAGCGCGGCGATATCCTGCCCGCGCTGAAAAGGGTGCAGGCCGCACAGCTGGTGGACGCGCCGCTGCAAAAGCTCTCCGGCGGGGAAATGCAGCGCGTGCTGCTGGCCCGCGCCCTGCTCAACCAGCCGCAGCTGCTGGTGCTGGACGAGCCGACGCAGGGCGTTGACGTGAACGGCCAGGTGGCGCTTTACGATCTGATCGATCAGCTACGGCGCGAGCTGAACTGTGGCGTGCTGATGGTTTCCCATGATTTGCATCTGGTAATGGCAAAGACCGACGAGGTGCTGTGCCTGAATCAGCATATCTGCTGTTCCGGTACGCCGGAGGCGGTCTCTCAGCATCCGGAATTTATCTCTATGTTTGGCCCGCGCGGCGCCGAGCAGCTGGCTATCTATCGCCATCAGCATAACCATCGTCACGACCTTCAGGGACGTATCGTTTTACGCAGAGGACAAACCAAGTGATTGAACTGTTGCTGCCCGGCTGGCTGGCGGGTTTCTTTCTGGCGCTGGCGGCTGGCCCGCTCGGCTCGTTTGTGGTCTGGCGCCGCATGTCCTATTTTGGCGATACGCTGGCGCACGCTTCACTGCTTGGCGTGGCTTTTGGACTGTTGCTGAACGTCAGCCCGTTTTATGCGGTGATCGCCGTTACGCTGCTGCTGGCGCTGCTGCTGGTCTGGCTGGAGCGTCGGCCGCATCTGGCTATCGATACGCTGCTGGGCATTATGGCGCACAGCGCGCTGTCGCTGGGCCTGGTGGTGGTCAGCCTGATGTCCGGCGTGCGTGTGGATCTGATGGCCTATCTGTTCGGCGATCTGCTGGCCGTAACGCCGACCGATCTTTATACCATCGCCGCTGGCGTGGTCGTGGTGCTGGCGGTGCTGGCGGCTAACTGGCGCTCGCTGCTTTCCATGACCATCAGCCCGGAGCTGGCGCAGGTAGACGGCGTCAATATTCAGCGGACTAAGATGGTGTTGATGCTGGTAACGGCGCTAACCATCGGCGTGGCGATGAAGTTCGTTGGGGCACTGATTATCACCTCGCTGCTGATCATTCCTGCCGCAACGGCACGACGGTTTGCGCGCTCGCCAGAGCAGATGGCTGGGGTCGCGGTGCTGGTGGGGATTCTGGCGGTGACTGCCGGCCTGACCTTCTCCGCCTTTTACGATACGCCGGCCGGGCCGTCGGTGGTGCTGGGCGCGTCGCTGATGTTTATGCTCAGCATGGTAAAAAAACCGGCGGTCTGAAACGTCCGTCAGGGAAAGAAAAAACCGGTCGTCGCTGACCGGTTTTTTTATGGCTTACTCTTCCCGCGTGATGCCGAAGTGCTTATAGGCATGCTGCGTCGCCATCCGGCCGCGCGGCGTGCGCTGAATAAAGCCCTGCTGGATCAGATAAGGCTCCAGCACGTCCTCAATGGTTTCGCGCTCTTCGCCGATCGCCGCCGCCAGGTTGTCCAGCCCGACCGGGCCGCCGGTAAACTTATCGATGATCGCCAGCAGCAGCTTGCGGTCCATGTAATCAAAGCCTTCCGTGTCCACGTTCAGCATATCCAGCGCTCTGGCGGCCACATCGCCGCTCAGGCTGCCCTGCGCTTTGACCTCGGAGAAATCCCTGACGCGGCGCAGCAGCCGGTTGGCGATACGCGGCGTGCCGCGCGAGCGGCGGGCGATTTCCAGCGCGCCCTCTTCGCTCAGCGGCAGGCCCAGACAGCTGGCGCTGCGGCCGACGATATGCTGAAGGTCTTTCACCTGATAAAACTCCAGACGCTGCACGATACCGAAACGGTCACGCAGCGGCGACGTTAGCGAGCCGGCCCGCGTCGTCGCGCCAATCAGGGTAAACGGCGGCAGATCCAGTTTGATGGAGCGCGCGGCCGGACCTTCACCGATCATAATATCCAGCTGATAGTCTTCCATCGCCGGATAAAGCACCTCTTCCACCACCGGCGAAAGACGATGGATCTCATCGATAAAGAGCACGTCGTGCGGTTCAAGGTTGGTCAGCATGGCGGCCAGGTCGCCCGCTTTCTCCAGCACCGGCCCGGAGGTGGTGCGCAGGTTGACGCCCAGCTCGTTGGCGACGATCCCGGCCAGCGTGGTTTTCCCCAGCCCCGGCGGGCCGAAGACCAGCAGATGATCCAGCGCGTCGCCGCGCATTTTGGCGGCCTGGATAAAGATCTCCATCTGCTCGCGCACTACCGGCTGGCCGACATACTCTTCCAGCAGCTTCGGCCGGATGGCGCGATCAATGACTTCTTCTTCGCTGAAGGTTCCCGGCGATACCAGGCGATCGGCTTCAATCATGCTTTACCTCAAATAGCTGCGCGCAGGGCTTCACGGATCAGCGTTTCACAATCTGCATCCGGGCGGCCGACTTTGCCGATCATCCGGCTGGCTTCCTGAGGTTTATACCCCAGCGACACCAGTGCGGCAACGGCTTCCTCTTCCGCGCTGTTGCCTGCGGCAGGCGCCTGCACTTCGCTGGTCAGCGCGAAAGGCGCATCGGCGGCAAACAGGTCGCCATGCATCCCTTTAAAGCGGTCTTTCATTTCGACCACCAGACGCTCGGCGGTCTTTTTGCCCACGCCCGGCAGCTTCACCAGCGAGGCGATCTCTTCGCGCTCTACGGCCGTAACAAACTGCTGCGCCGACATGCCGGACAGGATCGCCAGCGCCAGCTTTGGCCCAACGCCGTTAACCTTGATCAGCTCGCGAAACAGCGCTCTCTCCTGACGGCTGTTGAAACCGAACAGCAGCTGCGCGTCCTCGCGCACCACAAAGTGGGTGAACAGCGTTGCTTCGTGATCCAGCTCGGGAAGCTCATAAAAACAGGTCATCGGCATATGCACTTCATAACCCACGCCGCCGACTTCCAACAGCACCAGCGGCGGCTGTTTTTCCAGAATCTTGCCTCTCAGACGACCTATCACCGTAAGCTTCCTTCAGAAATGTGTTAATGCGGGGATTTATATCATAAAAAAAGCTGGATAGATATCCAGCTTATCAGGAACGCAGGCGACCGCGCGCCAGGTTGAGTTTGCCTTCGCCCAGCCGGTTAATATTCTGGCTGAGATGGCAGTGGGTGATGGCGATAGCCAGCGCATCTGCCGCATCCGCCTGCGGGCTGGCGGAGAGCTTCAGCAGCGTTTTCACCATATGCTGCACCTGGCTTTTCTCTGCGCTGCCGATGCCGACCACGGTTTGCTTGACCTGACGCGCCGCGTATTCGAACACCGGCAGATCGTGATTGACCGCCGCCACGATGGCCGCGCCGCGAGCCTGGCCCAGCTTCAGCGCCGAATCGGCGTTTTTCGCCATAAAGACCTGCTCAATGGCGAAGTATTCCGGCTGAAACTGGGTAATGATCTCGCTGACGCCCGCATAAATCAGCTTCAGGCGGGACGGCAGATCGGTCGAATTGGTGCGGATGCAGCCGCTGCCCAGGTAGGTCAACTGGCGACCTACCTGACGGATAATACCGTAGCCGGTTATCCGCGAGCCGGGATCGATACCTAAAATGATCGCCATTACGCCTCTCCCGGCCGTTGCGTGAAGTGCGCCATTACAGCGTTGCCGCGACCTCGTCGGAGATCTCGCCGTTATGGTAAACTTCCTGCACGTCGTCGCAATCTTCCAGCATATCGATCAGGCGCAGCAGCTTCGGCGCCGTTTCCGCATCCATATCCGCTTTGGTGGAAGGGATCATGGTGACTTCGGCGCTGTCGGCAGTCAGGCCCGCTGCGGCCAGCGCGTCTTTCACTTCGCCCAGCGATTCCCACGCGGTAAAGACATCCATCGCGCCGTCGTCATAGGTCACCACGTCGTCCGCACCCGCTTCCAGCGCGGCATCCATCAGGGCGTCTTCTTCCAGACCCGGAGCGAAAGAGATCACGCCTTTGCGGGTAAACAGATAGGCCACGGAGCCGTCGGTGCCCAGGTTGCCGCCGGTTTTGGTGAAGGCGTGACGCACTTCGGAAACGGTACGGTTGCGGTTGTCGCTCAGGCATTCCACCATCACCGCCGTGCCGCCAGGACCATAGCCTTCATAGATGATGGTTTCCATGTTGCTGTCGTCTTCGCCGCCCACGCCGCGCGCGATAGCACGGTTCATGGTATCGCGCGTCATGTTGTTGGACAGCGCCTTATCCATTGCCGCGCGCAGGCGCGGGTTAGAACCCGGATCGCCGCCGCCCAGCTTAGCTGCCGTAACCAGCTCGCGGATAATTTTGGTGAAAATTTTACCGCGTTTGGCATCCTGAGCCGCTTTACGGTGCTTGGTGTTAGCCCATTTACTGTGACCAGCCATTAACTCTTTCTCCAGATATAGATCGGACAGGCTATCCTGCGCGTGATGTTGTCCGCTGGCAGTGTCCGCAGTCCTCACGGACGCATGCCGGCAGCGAACAAACTCACCGCGCCGATAAAAGCCTGAACATTTAACTAATTCCATCCCTTTACCCGGCCATTAGCCAGAAGCCAGGGAGCTAAACTACAAATTCTTCAATGGCCTGGCGGTTGCTCCAGGACTTGCACAGCGCCGCACCTTCTGCGGCCGCCATCCAGCGCCAGGCCAGATGCTCGCTTAGCGTGACCGGCTGTTCGGCAGGCAGCGCCAGATAAAACCAGTGTTCGCTGTTATGCGTGACCTCCGGCGCGTAGCGGTGGCGAAAATGCGCAAAGATTTCGAATTCTATCCGACGCCGGCAGTCCACTAATGTGAGCTGCCCGGCGTTGATATCAATCCCTGTTTCTTCCAGCACTTCCCGCCGCGCGGTTTCCGCCAGGCTTTCGCCCTCTTCCTGACTGCCGGTAACGGATTGCCAGAAATCCGGATCGTCGCGCCGTTGCAGCATCAGCACCCGCCCGGTATCGCGGGCGAAGATCACCACCAGAACCGATACGGGCCGCTTGAAAGCCATCTTAGTTGC
This sequence comes from Erwinia sp. STN24, assembly GCF_041320675.1. Taxonomy (NCBI): domain Bacteria; kingdom Pseudomonadati; phylum Pseudomonadota; class Gammaproteobacteria; order Enterobacterales; family Erwiniaceae; genus Erwinia; species Erwinia sp. STN24. Next base: position 1,298,747 of record NZ_JBGGPM010000001.1, read on the forward strand.
TCTCAGGCTTATCCTTTTTTATCACCTGGATCCCCAGCTCCGTCAGCGAAGCCGGATTGGCGAAGCTTGGCGCTTCGGTCATCAGGCAGGCCGCCGCCGTGGTTTTCGGGAAGGCGATAACGTCGCGGATGTTGTCGGTGCCGGTTAACAGCATAACCAGGCGATCCAGACCAAAGGCTAAACCAGCGTGCGGCGGCGTACCGAACTTCAGCGCATCCAGCAGGAAGCCGAACTTCTCACGCTGCTCCTGCTCGGTGATGCCCAGAATGCCGAATACCGTCTGCTGCATGTCGCCACGGTGAATACGCACCGAGCCGCCGCCCACTTCGTAGCCGTTGATCACCATGTCATAGGCGTTGGCGATCGCCGTTTCCGGCGCGTTTTTCAGATCGATTGGTGTCATGTCGCGCGGCGCGGTGAACGGATGGTGCATCGCAGTCAGCCCGCCTTCGCCGTCGTCTTCAAACATTGGGAAGTCAACGACCCACAGCGGCGCCCAGGCGTTGCCGTTGGTAATATCCAGGTCGCGACCCAGCTTCAGGCGCAGCGCGCCCAGCGCGTCGGCCACGATTTTCTCGCTGTCCGCGCCAAAGAAGATCGCGTCGCCGTCAGCGGCCTCGGTACGGCTCAGGATCGCTTCCACGATGTCCGCGTTCAGGAACTTGGCGACCGGGCTGCTGACGCCTTCCAGACCTTTGGCGCGTTCGTTGACTTTCATCCACGCCAGGCCTTTCGCGCCGTAGATTTCGACAAACTTGCCGTATTCATCAATCTGCTTGCGGCTGAGCTGAGCACCGCCCGGCACGCGCAGCGCGGCGACGCGGCCTTTGGCATTGTTGGCCGGGCCGGAGAAGACCTTGAACTCTACATCTTTCAGCAGATCGGCCACGTCCACCAGCTCCATCGGGTTACGCAGATCCGGCTTGTCGGAACCGTAACGGCGCATTGCTTCGGCGAAGGTCATCATCGGGAAATCGCCCAGTTCGACGCCTTTCACGTCCTGCCACAGCTCGCGCACCATTTTCTCCATGATTTCCCGCACCTGTGGCGCGGTCATAAAGGAGGTTTCGACGTCGATCTGGGTAAATTCAGGCTGGCGGTCGGCGCGCAGATCTTCATCGCGGAAGCATTTGACGATCTGATAGTAGCGGTCGAAGCCGGACATCATCAGCAGCTGCTTGAACAGCTGAGGCGACTGCGGCAGCGCATAGAATTTGCCTTTGTGCACGCGGCTCGGCACCAGATAGTCGCGCGCGCCTTCCGGCGTGGCTTTGGTCAGCATCGGCGTTTCGATATCCAGAAAGCCGTTGTCGTCCATAAAGCGGCGCACGAAGCTGGTGATTTTCGCGCGGGCCTTCAGGCGCTGCGCCATATCCGGACGACGCAGATCCAGATAGCGATATTTCAGGCGCGCTTCTTCGCTGTTGGTCTGATTGGGATCCAGCGGCAGCGGCTCGGCGCGGTTGATAATGGTCAGATCGGTGGCGAACACTTCTACTTCGCCCGTCGCCATCTCGCTGTTTTTGTTTTTTTCGTCACGCGCACGCACGGTGCCGGTCAGCTGGATACAGAACTCGTTACGCAGTTCAGAGGCCAGCTGAAAGGCTTCCTGGCGATCGGGATCGAAAAAGACCTGCACGATGCCTTCACGGTCGCGCATATCGATGAAGATCAGGCTGCCCAGATCGCGGCGGCGGTTAACCCATCCGCAAAGTGTCACCTGTTGGCCTACGTGAGACAGGTTGATCTGTCCGCAATACTCGGTACGCATAACGCTATCCTTTTAACTTCGCCGCTCGCGGGCAGCATCTTTAGTTATCTGTTCGGGGCGATGCCGCCGCGAAAAAGGCGGCTATTATAATGGAAAAAGCCCGGCGCGATAAGAGTCGCTTCCTGCAAGCTATGCCGAAAGTCGCTACAATTAGCCTGCGCCTCACAAAAGCTAACAAATTTCCCGCGTCTCTGACATTGTTGTTATCGCGCATTAAGGCTGACTGCCTGTATTCTCAACGGTTTTCCCCAAACACCCGGAGCAAGTATGTTGGAATTAAACGCTGCAACCACCGCGCTGGTGCTGATCGATTTGCAGGAAGGCATTCTGCCTTTCGCTGGCGGCCCTTATAAGGCAGAAGACGTGGTGGCCCGTTCGGCAAAGCTGGCCGATAAATTCCGCGCCGTCAATGCGCCCGTCGTGCTGGTGCGCGTGGGCTGGGCGAAAGATTTCGGCGACGCGCCGAAGCAGGTAGTTGATAACAGCCACGGCGGCCCGCTGCCGGAAAACTGGTGGGACTGGCCGACAGCCCTGGGCAAACAGGACAGCGATATTGAAGTGATCAAACATCAGTGGGGCGCGTTTTACGGCACCGATCTGGAGCTGCAGCTGCGTCGTCGCGGTATTGATACTATTGTGCTGGGCGGCATCTCGACCAATATCGGCGTGGAATCTACCGCCCGTAACGCCTGGGAGCTGGGCTTTAACCTGATCGTCGCGGAAGATATCTGTAGCGCGGGCAGCAGCGAAGAGCACAACGGCAGCTTTAAGCATATTTTCCCCCGTCTGGGTCGTGTACGCACCTCAGACGAGATTATGGCCGCGCTGTAATTTTCCCCGCGATCGCAGGGAAGCGATCGTTATCGTCGGCATGATAAGAGAGGAGCGATGAAACCTTTTTATCTGGGTCTGCCGCAGTGGCAGCATCCGCAATGGAAAAAGTTGGGCATGGAAACCCTTGCCGACTACGCGCGTTATTTTAACTGTGTGGAAGGCAATACAACGCTCTACGCGCTGCCGCGCCCTGAGATCGTCCAGCGCTGGTACGATATGACCCATGACGATTTCCGCTTCTGCTTTAAGTTTCCTGCCACCATCAGCCACAAGGCCGCGCTGCGCGACAGCGGCGATCTGACCGCCGAATTTTTCAGCCTGCTGACGCCGCTCGCCTCCCGCATCGGTCAGTACTGGCTGCAATTGCCCTCCGCGTTTTCGCCGGCGGATCTCCCGGCGCTTTGGGCCTTTCTTGACGGCCTGCCGAAAAGCTTCAGCTACGGCGTGGAAGTGCGTCATCCGGAATTTTTTGCCAAGGGCGAGGCTGAAAAAGCCCTGAACGCGGGGCTGCATCAGCGCGGCGTGAATCGGGTGATCCTGGATACGCGCGGCGTCCATTCCGCCATACCCAGCAATCCGGCCATTATTGACGCGCAGCGCAAAAAACCGCACCTGCCGGTGCATGCGGTGATGACAGCCGACCAGCCAATGATCCGTTTTATCGGCGGCGACGAGGTAAGCGCCAACCTGAAATGGTTTGCAGCCTGGCAAAACAAGCTGCCGCAGTGGTGCGAACAGGGCCAGCCGTGGCTGTTTATTCATACGCCTGACGTGGCCTTTGCGCCGGCGATGGTGCAGAGCCTGTGGGGGGCGTTGCGCCAGGCGGTGCCCGATATCGGCGAGCCGCCGGACTGGCCGCAGCAGGACAGTCTGTTCTGATCCCGGGCGACGCTGCACATATGCTGACAGCTGCTCTTTTCACCGCTATGATGGCGCCAGAAATTTTCGACCGGGTGGAGTAAGGATGGTCAGCGCGCTGTATGTAGTGCTGGGAGCACTGTTTATTATCAAGTTTTCTTTTGACGTAGTGCGGCTGCGTCGCCAGTATCACGTGGCGCACGGCGACGGCGGCTTTTATGAATTGCAGACCGCCATTCGTATTCACGGCAACGCCGTAGAGTATATTCCGCTCGCCCTGCTGCTGCTGGTGATTATGGAAATGAACGGCGCGGAAATGTGGATGCTGCACCTGACCGGCCTCTTCTTTTTCCTGGGCCGCGCGCTGCACAGCTACGGTATGCGCACCAGCACGCTGCTGTGGCGGAAAAACGGTATGATCCTGACGCTGGCATCGCTGCTGGGCATGATCGTGCTTAACCTTGTTTTTCTGCCCTGGGATTTGGTTTTCACACTGGGCTGAGGCGGAAAAGGTGCAGCCCGCGCCGCTTTCTGCCAGAATACGCCCTTTCCGTTTTTGTTCCGGACTTACCACTATGTCTAACCGCGATACGCTGTTCTCCGCGCCGATTGCCAAACTGGGCGACTGGACGTTTGACGAGCGCGTGGCCGAAGTTTTTCCCGATATGATCCAGCGCTCCGTGCCTGGCTATTCCAATATTATTTCGATGATCGGGATGCTGGCCGAGCGTTTTGTACAGCCGCACAGCCAGGTTTACGATCTGGGCTGCTCGCTGGGCGCCGCCACCCTTTCGGTGCGCCGCAATATCAAAGCCGAAGGCTGCAAAATTATCTCCGTTGATAACTCGCCCGCGATGGTGGAGCGCTGCCGTCGCCATATTGACGCTTTCCGCGCCGACACGCCGGTCGAGGTGATTGAGGCCGATATTCGCGCCGTTCCGATTGAAAACGCCTCGCTGGTGGTGCTGAACTTTACGCTGCAGTTTTTAGAGCCTGCCGAGCGGCAGAGCCTGCTGAATACCATCTGGCAAGGCCTGCGTCCCGGCGGCGCACTGGTGCTTTCCGAAAAATTCAGCTTCGCCGACGCCAGCGTGGGCGAACTGCTGTTCAATATGCATCATGACTTCAAGCGGGCTAACGGCTACAGCGAACTGGAGATCAGCCAGAAGCGCAGTATGCTGGAAAACGTTATGCTGACCGACAGCGTGGAAACGCACAAAGAGCGCCTGCGCCTGGCCGGTTTTGAGCATGCCGAACTCTGGTTCCAGTGCTTTAATTTTGGCTCGTTAATTGCGCTTAAGGCTGGGACGGACTGATGGATTTCGGTAATTTTTATCAGCTGATCGCCAAAAGCCCGCTGTCGCACTGGCTGGAAACGCTGCCTGCACAGATTGCCGCCTGGCAGCGCGAACAGCTGCACGGGCATTTTAAAAACTGGGATCGCTCGGTTGAGCATCTGCCGACCATCGTGCCGGAAACGTTGGATCTGCTGCACGGTGTCACCGCCGACAGCAGCCAGCTCAGCGAGCGCCAGCGCGGCGGTATCGAAAGCCTGCTGCGTAATCTGATGCCGTGGCGCAAAGGCCCCTACTCGCTGTATGGCGTGCATATTAATACCGAATGGCGCTCCGACTGGAAATGGGACCGCGTGCTGCCGCATATTTCCCCGCTGGCGGGCCGAACCGTGCTGGACGTCGGCTGCGGCAGCGGCTATCACATGTGGCGCATGGTTGGTGCGGGCGCAAATCTGGTGGTGGGCATCGATCCGATGCAGCTGTTTATCTGCCAGTTCGAGGCCGTGCGCAAGCTGCTGGGCAACGATCAGCGCGCGCACGTGCTGCCGCTCGGCATCGAGCAGCTGCCGGAGCTGAAAGCGTTTGATACGGTTTTTTCGATGGGCGTGCTCTATCATCGCCGCTCGCCGCTGGATCACCTTTATCAGCTGAAGAACCAGCTGGTCAGCGGCGGCGAGCTGGTGCTGGAAACCCTGGTGGTCGAAGGCGACGAGCACGCGGTGCTGGTGCCGGGCGAACGCTATGCGCAGATGCGCAACGTCTATTTTATTCCCTCTACCGGCGCGCTGAAAAACTGGCTGGAGAAATGCGGCTTTGTTGATGTGAAGATCGCGGACTATTCCGTGACGTCGACGGAAGAGCAGCGCCGCACCGACTGGATGACCAGCGAATCGCTGGCGGAGTTTTTGGATCCCAACGACAGCAGCAAAACCGTCGAAGGCTATCCGGCGCCGCTGCGTGCCGTACTGGTGGCGCGCAAGCCTTAGCACGACCGGCGTCGCCGTGGGCGTAAAGCCTTAGCTTTACTCGTGGCTCATAACTGCCAGCTTTAGCTACCCGTGCGGCTGACGCGGTGCGCAAGCTTCGGGCATAAGCGGCCTGACTGATAGCCAGCCTTAGTTCGTCCGGCGCGGGTGGCTGCTGGTTTTAGCCTCGCTGTAGTAAATAAAGCCGGACGACCATTTTCGCGCAGGGACGCGCGAAAAGTGCGTTCATTATCCGTGCTTTCCCCCTTCCCCGGCAGGTCTTAACGCTTCGCCAGCGCCAGCTTTGCGGCAAAGCCGATAAAGACGCAGCCGGTCAGGCGATCCATGATTTTTATCACCGCCGGCTTACGCAGCTTTTCCGCAAAGTAATGCGTGCAGGCGATCAGCATCCCGTTCCACAACGTGCCGACGACCACGTGGGTAAAGGCCATGCCGATACTCCAGAGCGCCACCGAGCCACCAGCAGGAATAAATTGCGGCAAAAACGAGACGTAGAAGATGCCGACCTTAGGGTTAAGCAAATTGCCTAAAAAACCACGCATAAATACGCGGCGATAGCCGTCCTGCTTAGCCTGCGGCAGAGCCTCCTGGAAGGCGCTGCGCGGTTTTAACAGCAGCCCCACGCCGAGCCATAGCAGATACGCCGCGCCCGCCAGCCTTAAAATGTTATAGGCCACTTCCGATGCCAGAAGCAGTGCGCCAAGCCCCACGCCCACCGCAGTGCCCCACGTCATACAGCCGGCATTGACGCCCATGCTGGTCGCCAGCGCTTTTTTCCAGCCGCTGGCGGCGGACGTACGCAGGATCAATGCCGTATCGAAACCCGGCGTCATGGTCAGCAGCGTAATGGCGAACAGAAAGGTTAATAACGAGGTCATACTGATTTCCCTGGAAAGGAAAAAAAGTTTAGCGATTACGCGGCTGATTGCCTACTACCAATTTTCGTTATGTCACATTTCCATCCCCCTTTTTGCGTTAAAAGGTCTACGGTTGAACCTGTACGACTTTTATTTCACCAAAAGGAGTTCCCATGAGTAAGTTCGTATTCTCTTCACCGCGCAAGTACGTTCAGGGCGCTGGCGTCATGGCTCAGCTGGGCGACTACGTAGCGGAACTGGGCAATAAAGCTTTTGTGGTGGCGGATGAAATCGTCTGGAAACTGACGGGCAAGACGGTGCAGGATGCTTTGCAGCAGCGCAACGTCGAGTTTCATTATCAGCAGTTCAACGGTGAGGCTTCCGGCAATGAGATCGCTCGCCTTACGGCGCTGGCGAAAGAGGCCGATGCGCAGCTGGTGATCGGCGTAGGCGGCGGCAAAACGTTGGATACGGTTAAAGCAGTGGCCGACGAGCTGAAGCGGCCGGTGGTGATTGTACCGACTATCGCCTCGACGGATGCGCCGTGCAGCGCGCTTTCCGTGATCTACTCCGACAGCGGCGTATTCGAAAGCTACCGCTTCTATAACAAAAACCCGGATCTGGTGCTGGTGGATACGCAGGTCTGCGCCCAGGCGCCGGTCAGGCTGTTCGCTTCCGGCATCGCTGATGGTCTGGCGACTTTTGTCGAAGCGCAGGCGGTCAAACGTTCGCACAGCAAATCGATGGTGGATGGCGATCCGACGATTGCAGGTATGGCGATTGCCGAAGCCTGCGAAAAAACGTTGCTGACCTGGGGATACAGCGCTTATCAGGCGGTAGAGAAAAAAGTGGTTACGCCAGCCGTAGAGGCGGTAGTGGAAGCCAATACGCTGCTTTCCGGCCTGGGCTTTGAAAACGCAGGTTTAGCGGGCGCGCACGCTATCCATAACGGCTTTACCGCTATCGACGGCGACATCCACCATCTGACGCACGGTGAAAAGGTCGCCTACGGCACGCTGACGCAAATGGTGCTGGAGCAGCGGCCCGATGAAGAGATTGCACGCTATGTCCGCTTTTATCGCGCGATAAAAATGCCGACCACGCTAAAAGAGATGCATCTGGAAAACGAAAGCTGGGAGAACCTGCTGAAAGTGGGCGAACTGGCTAACAGCGAAGGCGATACGCTGAAGAACCTTAACCCTAACCTTAGCGCGCAGGATATCGCCAGCGCTATCCTGGCAGTAGACGCTTTCAGCCAGACCGTGAAATAACAGCGTTTGGCGCGGGCCGCTTATTTGTCCGCGCCTTCCGCTTTATCCCAGTATTCAAAGCGATAGGCCGCGCTGATATTGCGCAGCACTTCACCGTGCGCAAAGACTTCTCTCTCATGCGAGTAGCTTAGCGTGCAGTTGCCCCGCTCGTCCCACAGCTGGCATTCATCCTGCGTGGTCAGCTCGCTATCGGGGTTATGCGTTTGCATCAGTAGCCCCTTTTCCCGCTTTTTATCGTCATAGCTCCACTGCATTTCGCTGTTGCCCGAACGGCTGGCGATCAGCAGATTTTCCGCATTCCAGCTATAGTGAAACTCGCCGTTGGCCTGCGCGTCCGATCCTCTCGCCACGCTTTTTATCAGCCGCTGACGGCTGTCGTAGCTGTTAGTGGTTTCCGTAAAGCCCTTTTTGCCCTGCAACAGAAACGCCTCGGACGAGCTGGTAATGGTGCCCGTTTTACCGGTCAGATAGTTGACGGTTCCCTGTTTATTGCTGACTTCCACCAGCTTGCCCTTTTGCAGCACGAAGACCGACAGAACGTAGTCGGCCTGCCAGCCGGTGGCGACGCGCGTGACGCTTTGCACCATTCTGAGCGCGACGTTACCTTCGTTCTTGTCAAAGCTGATATCCGCCCGCAGCAGCGCGCCACAGCGATCGAACTCACCGAGAATGCGTTTTTGCTGGTCGACATCCTTACCAAACTCGCCCATTACAACCTGTTTTATCGGCCCTTTCGCGGTACCGCCCAGCAGCAGCAGGCTGTTGCTGTCGTTAACCCGTGCGGCGTTGGCGGGACAGGTATCTGCGCCCTGTGCCGCGCCCGCCAGTAGCATGAGCGGCAGCAGAAAAACGTTGGCGGTCATTATGACTTTCATCAGTGAACTCGCAGCAGCCAGAGATGTGTTCAGTGTAAGAGGAATTTCGGTTCTGCGGCAGAAAAAAAGCCTCACCAAAATGATGAGGCCTGGTACTTGCAAACATCACGTCGTTAACCTGGCGTGCTGTGCGGCAAAATCGGGGTCAGGCTACGCTTGCCGACGAGCCAAACGAGAGCGAGAGCGAGGCTTTCATGGCTTCCACCATATCGCCGTCAACGCAGGCGCGGCTGAACTCGTCCGTTTCCGCGACGGAAGTCATGGAAACACCGGCTTTACGGTAGCGCATTGCAGAGGCGATTCGCTGGCTGGCGGAGCTGTGTAGCTCACGCAATCCGGCTTCCACAAACTTATGCAGGTTGCTCATGCGGACGCCAGCGCCGGCCATAATGATTGGACCCTGGGTAAGCTGATTAAGTTCCCTTAATAAAGGTAAACCGCTTTCGGCGCTTTGTTGCTGGCCGGAAGTCAGGATGCGCGCCACGCCCAGGTCGGTAAGCTGCCGCAGCGCCGTCAGCGGGTTGTGACAGAGATCGAAAGCGCGGTGAAAGGTCACCTCCATGCCTGCGCAAAGCGCCATGACCTGCTTCATCCTGGCGATATCAATATGCCCGTCCACATCCAGTATGCCGACCACCACGCCCGGAAAACCAAGCTCGCGGATCCAGGCGACATCGTCTTTAATCTGACGAAACTCGTTGTCACTGAAGCAGAAATCACCGCCGCGCGGACGCACCAGGGGATGAACGGGTATGGACACGGTTTCGCGAGCCTGCAACAGGCTGCCAGCCGAAGGCGTTAATCCGCCTTCCGAAGGCGCAGCGCAAAGCTCCACCCGATCGGCGCCAGCGGTTTGCGCGGCCAGCGCGCAATCAATCCCATAGCAGCATACTTCCAGTTTTAACATTTCATTCTCCTGTTAATGACTGCCGGCTGGTTGTGTAAATCTGTTTCGCTGTTTAGTCTGCTTTCGAACATTAAAAATAATAGTAACGGGAATCACCAACATGACATGCACTTTCGACCAGCGTATCGATCGCCGTCACAGCGATAGTCTGAAATGGCAGAAATATGGCGGTCAGGATATTTTGCCGCTCTGGGTAGCAGATACCGATTTCCGCTCGCCGCAATGTGTGATTGACGCGCTTCAGCAGCGCGTGGCCCATGGTATTTTCGGCTATGGCACCACGCCGGATGAGCTGATTGCCGTCACCACGGCGCGAATGCTGGCGCGCTATCAGTGGAAAATCGATCCTGAATGGCTGGTTTTACTGCCGGGCGTGGTCAGCGGGCTGAATTTAGCGGTACGCGCTTTTACCGAGCCGCATCAAGGCACCGTCGCGCCCACGCCGATTTATCCGCCGTTCCGCTCTGCGGCGAAGCTGGCCGACCGCGCGCAGCTTAACGTGCCGTTAAAACTGCATGAGGGACGCTGGCTGGCGGATTTTGACGAGCTGTCAACCGCCATGACCGGCAACGAAAAACTGTTAATGCTGTGCAATCCGCAAAATCCCGGCGGCACGGTTTATCGTCGCGAGGAGCTGGAGGCACAGCTGCGCTTTGCGCAACGTCACGATCTGATCGTCTGCTCTGATGAAATTCACTGCGACCTGCTGCTGGAAGACGGCGTGCAGCATATTCCTTTTGGCAGTCTTAACGAAGACGCGCAGCGACGCTCCGTGACGCTGATTTCGCCCTCAAAGACGTTCAATATTGCCGGGCTGGGCGCTTCGCTGGCCATTATTCCCGATAAAGCGTTGCGCGCGCGTTTCAACAAAGCACGCCTGGGTATTGTGCCGCAACCGGATATCCTGGCGCTGGTCGCCGCGACGGCCGCCTGGCGAGACGGGCAGCCGTGGCTGGACGAGCAGCTGGCCTATCTTAAAACCTCAAGGGACTGGCTGACCGAGCGTGTCAACGCTATTGAGGGGCTTTCGCTGGCCCGCCCGGAGGCGACCTATCTGGCGTGGATTGACGCCAGCCAGCTTAATGTTGCCAGCCCGGCGCTGTTTTTTGAACGGCACGGGCTGGGCTTTTCCGCCGGGCGCGATTTTGGCGACGATAGCTTTGTACGCTTTAACTTTGGCTGCCCGCGCGATCTGATTGTGGAAGCGGTGCGACGGATGGAAAAAGCCGTGCGGACGTTACGACGCTAGCTCGCTCTCTACAATCTCTTTCAGGCTCCAGGGATGGAACTTGATCGTCACCTGGCCGTCGCTGACCGCGAGCGTCGGATTAGGCAGCCTTTCGCCCTCTCCTTTCGGCGCGCTATTTTTAATGGCTATCCCTGGTTTAGAGAGGCTCTCATCCGACAACAGCGCCAGCGCACGCACGCTCAGCTGCGCTTCATCGCCCGGCAGCACGATCTCAACGTGCTCCCAGCCTTCATGCCGATAGACTTTTTCACCGGGCCAGGGCAGCTCCACCATGCTGATTTGCCATGGCCCGACCCGTAATGGTTCATGCAGCTCAAACAGCGCGACCGGCCGTCCGCCTATCATCTTTTCTGAAAACAGCACGCCGTGCTGCAAAAAACCTTTTTTCCAGCGTTCCGCCGTCGCGACCTGATGGCAGCGTACGGCGATGTGATCGGCATGATGCGCAGCCAGATCCAGCCCGAGCCGCGTCGCCAGATGGTTAATTTTGTATAGAAACTCTCCAGAATCCTTAACTAAATCGTTTAATTCTTCCGCTACTTTACCTGAAAACATGCCTTCCTCGTTAAATTACTTTAAAAATATTAATCATTTTTATGCCATCACACCCCGTTTTCGGGCCAGCTTTCCTGATGAAGAAAAACGTAACAGCCCAGGATAGCTCGATAATTGCGGATTATTATCCTTTTCTTTAGTTAAATTTGGTTTAGTCCCAGCATATTATTTAGAAAATTTGGCTTAACTTAATGTTTTAATTTAGTTAAATTTATACAATGCGACTATTCTTAAATCCCGTTCGTCGACTCCAGGGTATTCTTATTTCTTATAGATTCGTTTCGCTTCTCACACAAGGAATAGCAAATGCTGATGTTAATACTTATTGCAGCGCTTATCGTTATGACGGGCTTTGCTCTGGTGAGGCACTGGAAGCTTCGTAACGAAAAGACGACTATCGCCAGCCCGCATCGCCCTCACCGTCGTCGCACCTGACCAGACAACCAGGAAGCAGCGCCCGCTGTTTCCTGTGCCCTCTCCTGTTTACACGCCTGGATAACTACAGCCTAAATGCAGTATACTTTTTCCCTTCTTTTTTAGCGGTAGCGAACAGCCACTCTGCTGTCCGACTCCGTTTAGTATGACGGCCTGGCCTCAGCGCGCAGGCGTTTTTGCATATAAAGGTAATCCGGTGAATATTCAGGCTCTTCTCTCAGATAAAGTCAGTCAGGCGATGATCGCGGCAGGGGCTCCGGCCGACTGCGAGCCGCAGGTGCGTCAGTCCGCTAAGGCACAGTTCGGCGATTACCAGGCAAACGGTATTATGGCCGTTGCGAAAAAACTGGGCAAGGCGCCGCGCCAGCTTGCTGAAGAGGTGCTGACCCATCTCGATCTACAGGGGATCGCCAGCAAGGTTGAAATCGCCGGACCGGGTTTTATCAATCTGTTTCTTGACGCCGACTGGCTTGCCGCCCAGGTAGACCGCGTTGTCGACGCGCCGCGCCTGGGCGTGTCGCCGGTCGAACCGCAGACTATCGTTATCGACTACTCTGCGCCTAACGTCGCCAAAGAGATGCACGTTGGTCACGTTCGCTCCACCATCATTGGTGATGCGGCGGTGCGCACGCTCTCCTTCCTGGGCCACAACGTGATCCGCGCCAACCATGTGGGCGACTGGGGCACGCAGTTCGGGATGCTGATCGCTTACCTGGAAAAACAGCAGAACGAAGCCCATGAAGAGATCGCTTTATCCGATCTGGAAGCCTTCTACCGCGAAGCCAAGCGTACCTATGACGAAGATCCGGCTTTTGCCGAACGCGCGCGCGGCTACGTGGTAAAACTTCAGGGCGGCGATGAATACTGCCGTAAAATGTGGAAGCGTCTGGTGGACATCACCATGTCGCAGAACCAGAAAGTCTACGACCGCATGAACGTGACGCTGAGCCGCAAAGACGTCATGGGCGAAAGCCTGTACAACGATATGCTGCCGGGCATCGTTGCCGATCTGAAAGCCAAAGGCCTGGCGGTAGAAAGCGAAGGCGCTACCGTGGTTTTCCTGGACGAGTACAAAAATAAAGATGGCGAGCCGATGGGCGTTATCATCCAGAAAAAGGATGGCGGCTATCTTTATACCACCACCGATATCGCCTGCGCGAAATACCGTTATGAAACGCTTCATGCCGATCGCGTGCTCTACTATATCGATTCACGTCAGCACCAGCATCTACAGCAGGCGTGGACCATCGTGCGTAAAGCCGGTTATGTGCCGACGTCCGTGCCTTTAGAACACCATGCGTTTGGCATGATGCTGGGCAAGGACGGCAAGCCATTTAAAACCCGCGCGGGCGGCACCATCAAGCTTTCCGATCTGCTGGACGAAGCGGTCGAGCGCGCCACGAAGCTGGTTAGCGAGAAAAACCCGGATATGCCAGCCGACGAACTGGCGAAGCTTGCCAACACGGTGGGTATCGGCGCGGTCAAATATGCGGATCTTTCTAAAAGCCGCACCACGGATTATGTGTTTGACTGGGACAACATGCTGGCCTTTGAAGGCAACACCGCGCCGTATATGCAGTATGCCTATACGCGTGTGCTTTCCGTGTTCCGCAAGGCGGGCATTGAAGAATCCGCCGTCACGGGCAAAACCGTGATTGCTGAAGATCGCGAAGCGGCGCTGGCCGTACGCCTGCTGCAATTTGAAGAAACCATCACCCAGGTCGCGCGCGACGGCACGCCGCACGTGATGTGTGCTTACCTCTACGATCTGGCCGGTCTGTTCTCTGGTTTCTACGAGCACTGCCCGATCCTGTCTGCCGAAGACGAAGCGACGAAGCAGAGCCGCCTGAAGCTGGCGCTGCTGACCGCGAGAACCCTGAAGCAGGGTCTGGATACGCTGGGTATCGAAACCGTCGAAAGAATGTAACAGGCAATCTGCAAAGGGACGAGCTTTCGTCCCTTTTTATCGCTAAAGATTTAGTCTGTTTTATTCTGCCTGGAAAATTTACCCGGAAGCCCGTACCGGATTAAAGCTTTTATTTCCCCATTTCATCTCGCCTCGCTCATCCTCCTGCTGAATTTCCGCCATAGCTGCCTGCATAATATTCAGGCACTCTGCGGCTGGTTTACCTGCTTTTTTAAGCGCTTCCGTTGCCAGAGCGTAATATTTCAGCACAGAAGATTTCGTGTAAGACATGATGGCAGGTACAGAGCAAATGCTGCCGGAATCAAATCGCTGAACAAGCGTATCAGCGGATGTCCCTATTTCTTCCGTTGCCTGAAGCGTTGCCAACGGCTTATTGATCAATGCAAAACTTATTGCCTCAACGAGCTCAATAGCCTGTGGGTCGGTAATTGAATGACTTATCGCTTTTATTTTTCCAGGTAATACAGCAATCGTCTGGCTATTCCCTTTTGCAATATTGCTAATAAATTGCCCCCAGTTTTCTTCGACCATCACTGAGCTACAGGCTGCGGAAGTGGAAAACAGACATAACGTCATCAACAAGAAAGATAAATTTCTCATCTTATTACCTCCAGCTCTCTGTCATGGGAAGACCAGATACGATCCCGGGTCGCAGACCTCAGGATAATACATCCCTGGGAAGCAAAGCCTGCTGGTTTGCCTATACGTTCGCCATGAATACGAAACTCCGTGCGCCCAAAGGTTTCACCAGTGATTTGCCTGAGCACGATCGTCATTGGCCCTTTTGTGTGGGTACGCTGCGTGATACGCCATTTACCACGCGGGATCGGCCCCATTCCTCTTACCTGCTGTCGGTCGGGATTATTCTTATTGGTCAGCATACCTGAATAACCACGGTCGATATACTCGCTATCGTGATAAAGATTTCCCGTAGATTGCTGATAAATCCATGCCATGTGCATTATCCTTATACAAATCTGTGCGGTTCCAGGTGGCCTGATTAGGTGATTTAGCCACCAGGATATGCCAAAATTATTCTGGTTTAGCTGAAGCGGACTGCCCCTTATACGCTCTATCCTTTTCGAAAATAAGTAGCATAATGAGTGGAATACCCGCCGTTATTCCCCCCTCTTCCTGAAAAGCGGGCAACGTATTTTCATCACACATTGCGCCGCAAAAAAATGATTAAGTTCACCTTATTGCACTATTTACGTTTTGTCTGTTATGACAAACCGCTCCCTGATGCCGTCGCCTGCCCTACAATGACTTCTGTAACCTGCCGCCCATGCCGCAACGACCTTTTCCGCAGACTTGCGTAACCCATCGCCAATCCCGCACCATCCTTACCGCCACGCCGCTGCCTGACCGCAGTAAGAGGCCATGCGGATAAGCGGACTGATTCAGCCTGTTTATCAGGAACTGCACAAAATATTTGAAAATAACACCGTTATATAATAATACTCCCGAGCTACTTTCGTCCCCCACCTTCTGACCGCATTGTTATTTAATTATCGGAAGTTAAACAGGATTAATGCTGAGTTCTTTGCAGACAATAAATAGCCGTGCGATCTCACGCCCCTTGCTTGCGGCCTGCCTCACAAAAAACAAGCAACACCTGTTTATTTTCATCTTATTTTACGAGCAGCTTTCCATAACTAAATAAAGGCATAATCCTTTGAAAGAAAACGATCCATGGAGTATTGACGGCGTAAAGAAAAAGCATAGAGTTGATGGGCGGCGCCTGAAGCGACGCAGAAATAGCGAGACCCGCCAGTGGTGGAACACTGACGAGCCTCTGACCACAATGTTAAAAGGAGTAACATGATGGCTGTAAAACAGTGTACCCAAACTCGCCCTGAGTTTACAAATTTTTCCTCGCTACCCGCGGGAATGGACTTTATCGTTCTGGCGGAATATAACGAGCGTCTGGTTGCCGCCTTAATGGAAACGGATAATGATATGGAGCGTCTTTCTCTTTATAAAAAATGGCCGCCAGCCTTGAACAGCTGGCGACGACTTATGAAGAACCGGTGCCTGACGAGCGCCTTCCACAGCTAACGGCGTCGAATACTACGGCTTTTCATCCTGTCACTTTTATTGCGGAACCGGAAAGAGTCACCCAATATTGCCAGGCTTTAACCCGGCTATTAATTCACAACCTGATTGATGCGGAAGCCAGACTGACGCTCAACGATCTGCTGTTTGATCTGGTCAATTATCAGGTGGACGATCTGAAAGCCCCGCGCTATATGGAAACCTGGAACGGTTTAGTCCAGGTTCGCTAAATTCGCCGGGAAAGACAGGCCGCATTCAATCCGCAGCGGTCTGTTCTTTTGCTTTTCTTTAGTGCCGCAGCGACCTTTGCAACCTATCGCCCTTCTCGCCTGCTCCACAGCGACCTTTGTAACCCGCCCCTTACTGCCTGCCATTCACCCCGCAGCGACTTCTGTAACCTGCCTCTAATCGCAACGACCTTTTCCCGCAGACTTACGTAACCTATCGCCAATCCCGCCTTTGCAACCTATTGCCGATCTCACCGCCGTTCTTACCGCCACACCGCTGCCAGACCGCAGTAAGGGGCAGTGCGGATAAGCGGACCGTTTGGCGCAGGGAAGCGCCAACCGAGCCTCCACGGATGGATTTACGGCGCGCCCGTGTTCCGCACCGTCCCTTGCTGCCTGCCACTTGCCCCGCAGCGACTTCTGTAACCTGCCCCAAGTCACAGCGGCTTTTCTCCGGCTTCAGAACGCAAAAAAGGGGCGAATCGCTTCGCCCCTTTCTGCACTGCCTGCTTTTGCCCTGCACTGCCTGGCTTTGCCCGCCAGGCTACCGGTAATTCACCATCACTTCATTACTCAGCACGCGCAGCGTCTGAGGCAGCCGACCTTGTCCCTGCACGCCATAGACAAAGTGCAGCGTTTCTCCGGCATGAATATTGGTTAACCCTCGCGTCGCGCCGCTCGCGCCGTCAAGCGGCACGCAACGCCTTTCGGCACAAAGCCAGGCGGCAAAACCGGAAGGCATTGGGCCGGTCAGCTCATAACGCCAGCTGATCTCCGTTATCGCGCCGGTCACCGTCTCCGACGCCTTCAGCGCGGGCGACGTTAACTGCATCCCGCGATTCAGCAATCCCGGCCCCGGCGCGGAGGCGTGCCAGGCGCCGCCGGCAGCCAACGCCAGCTGTGGCAGACAGCACAAAAACAGCAGCGCCTTTTTCATCAATGACCACCGATAGTCGACGTCATGCGGATCTGACGATTATCGGTCAGCTCCAGGTTAGAAATCACCATCAGCTGCGGCAGGTTGCGACGCAGGAAGCGGGCCAGCAGCGCGCGCAACGGATGGTTAACCAACAGCACCGGCGGCGCGCCCAGCGACTCCTGATGCGCCAGCGCGCCCTGCGCCTGCGCCAGCAAACGATCTGCCAGGCCCGGCTCCAGACCGCCGCCGCCCTGCAACGCCTGCAGCAGCAGACGTTCCAGCGTGGTATCCAGTCCGATAACCTGCACTTCGCCGTTGCCCGGATACCACTGCTGGGTAATCGCCCGGCCCAGCGCCACGCGCACTACGGAAGTCAGCTCGTGCGGATCGGTCTGCACGGTCGCGTGCTCCGCCAGCGTTTCAATAATGGTGCGCATATCGCGGATGGAAACGCGCTCCGACAGCAAATTCTGCAACACCTTATGCAGCGTGGTCAGCGTAATCACGCCAGGGATTAAATCTTCCGTCAGCTTCGGCATATCCTGGGTAACGCGATCCAGCAGCTGCTGCGCTTCCTGACGGCCAAACAGCTCGCTGGCGTACTGGCCAATCAAATGGTTCAGGTGCGTAGCGACTACGGTACTCGCTTCCACTACGGTATAACCCTGGATCTGCGCCTGCTCTTTCAGCGCGCTGTCGATCCAGATAGCGGCCAGACCAAAGGCTGGATCCACCGTCACTTCGCCCGGCAGCGTGCCTGCGGCGGTGCCGGGGTTGATCGCCATCCAGCGGCCCGGATAGGCGTCGCCGCTGCCGATTTCTACGCCCTTCATCAGAATACGGTAGCGCGCTGGCGGCAGCTCCATATTGTCGCGGATATGCACCACCGGCGGCAGAAAGCCCATCTCCTGCGCGAATTTCTTACGAATGCTGCGGATACGACCCAGCAACTCGCCATCCTGCGTATTGTCCACCATGGGGATCAGTCGATAGCCGACTTCCATGCCCAGCGTGTCTTCCAGCTGCACATCGGTCCAGGACGCTTCTACATTCACCGGCGTTTCCGCGCTTTTCACCATGCTGCTCTGCGGCATGGCTTTCGGTTTGGTCTCCTGACCGCGCATATACCACGCAAGGCCCAGCAGCGCGGCGGTAAACAGCAGGAACACCAGGTTCGGCATTCCCGGGATCAGACCCAGTAAACCCAGCACGCCTGCGCTCAGCATCATCACGCGTGGATTTTTGAACAGCTGGGTAACCATCTGCTCGCCAACGTCCTGATCGGTCGCCACGCGGGTCACGATAACGCCGGCTGCGGTTGAGATAACCAGCGCCGGGATCTGAGCAACCAGACCGTCACCGATGGTCAGCAGCGTATAGGTTTCACCTGCGTGGCCCACGTCCATACCATGCTGCACCACGCCCACCAGCAGACCGCCGATAACGTTGATGACCATGATCATAATGCCTGCGACGGCGTCGCCGCGAACGAACTTACTCGCACCGTCCATTGACCCGTAGAAGTCCGCTTCCTGGGTGACTTCCGCACGGCGTTTTTTCGCTTCGTCTTCACCAATCAGGCCGGCGTTCAGGTCGGCGTCGATCGCCATCTGCTTACCGGGCATCCCGTCCAGCACAAAGCGCGCGCCCACTTCGGCGATACGGCCAGCACCCTTGGTGATAACCATAAAGTTGATGATAACGAGGATGATAAAGACCACGATACCGATGGCGAAGTTGCCGCCCACCAGAAAGTGCCCGAAGGCCTCAACCACCTGTCCGGCCGCCGCCGCGCCCGTATGCCCTTCCATCAGGATGATACGGGTTGAGGCGACGTTCAGCGCCAGGCGCAACAGGGTGGAGAAAAGCAGAATGGTCGGAAACGCAGCGAACTCCAGCGTTTTCTGGGTAAACATCGCTACCAGCAGCACCATTATCGACAGCGCGATATTAAAGGTGAACAGCAGATCGAGGATGAACGGCGGCAACGGCAGCACCATCATCGCCAGGATCATCATAATCAATACCGGCCCGGCCATAATCTGCCATTGGGTATCTTTCATATTCGGTAAGCGCAACAATGTGGCCAGATTCGCCATCAGTCTTTCTCTCCAGAGCCAAAGTCCAGCGCTTCCGGCACCGGTAAATTAGCAGGTTTTTTCGGGGCCAGGCCGCCTTCCAGCTTCCAGCGACGGAGCTGCCAGACCCAGGCCAACACTTCTGCAACAGCCGCATATAACGTACCGGGAATATGCTGACCAATTTCACTGTGTCGATAGAGCGCGCGCGCCAGCGGCGGCGCCTCCAGGACAGGAATACGGTGTTCTTTACCTAATTCGCGAATACGCAGCGCCACTTCGCCTGCGCCTTTCGCCACCACTTTCGGCGCGCTCATTTTCCGTTCGTCATACTGCAAGGCGACGGAATAGTGCGTCGGGTTGGTCACGATAACGTCCGCTTTCGGTACATCCGCCATCATGCGTCGACGGGCCGCCGCGCGCATCTGCTGACGAATACGCCCCTTAACGTGCGGATCGCCTTCCTGCTGTTTATATTCGTCACGGATTTCCTGGCGAGTCATGCGCAGCCCTTTGTAGTAGCTGTACAACTGCCAGAAAACGTCAAATCCCACCATCGGCGACAGGCCCAGCACCACCAGCACGCAGCACATGGCAATCATGTTCAGCGAGCTGGCCAGCGCGGTATAGGGCGATTCGCTGATCAGGCGCATCATTTCCGGCCAGTTATGGCTGACATACAGCCAGGTCACGCAGCCGACCAGCACCGCTTTCAGAATCGATTTCACCAGTTCCGTCGCGGTCTGCGCGGAGACCAGCTTGGCTAAGCCTTTAATTGGATTCATCTTGCCAACGTCGAACTTAATCGCTTTGCCGCTGATCAGCACGCCGCCCAGCAGCATCGGCGCGGCAATCGCTACCAGCACCAGCCCCGCCATCATCGGCAGCAGCGTATACACCGCCTGCACAAAAAGTCTGCCGATCAGGTGCAGCATCTGGCTGGTATCGCTGACCACCGAGTGGTTGAACACTAATCCCTGAGCCAGCAGCTGACCGATTTTGCGGGCCATGCTTTCGCCGCCCATCCACAAAATACCCAACCCCGCCACCAGCATCAGCACCGAGGTCAGCTCGCGCGAGCGCGGAACCTGCCCTTCTTCTCGTGCTTTTTCAAGTCGGTGGGGGGTTGCGGATTCGGTCTTTTCCTCTTCGCTGTCACCAGACACAGGCTATCCTCAGGGAATTTCTGGAGTACGGAATGAATGCGGTTAGGATGCCAAAAAGGCGCAGGGATGATGCCGCGAGTAAACGCGTAAAAAGGGGGTTATTCAGGTAATAGCAAAAAAGGGCCGATAAGGATCGGCCCTGAGCGGAAGGACAAGCTTAAAACCCGAGGCTGTCGAGCAGGTCGTCGACCTGATCCTGGTTAGCCACCACGCCGGGCGCTTCACCGTTAATCTGCGGGCCGTTTTTCAGGCTGTCCGCATCTTTCTTCGGACGGGCAGGCTGTTCCGGCATGTTTTCCAACAGCACCATCAACAGCTGACGCTCGATTTCCTGGATCACATCCATCATGCGCTTGATGACCTGACCGGTCAGATCCTGGAAATCCTGCGCCATCATGATTTCCATCAGCTGCGCGTTGGTGAAGCTCGTATGCTGCGGCACCGATTCCAGATAACCACGGGTATCCGAAACCAGCGAGCGGGCATCTGCCAGTTCGATAGGATTCTCAAACCACTCATCCCAACGGCCTTTCAGCGCTTTAGCTCCATTCTCCATCTCTGTCTGACGTGGCTGCGCGGCTTCCACACAGTTCAGCGCGCGTTCAGCCGCCTGAGCGGTCATTTGCACTACGTAGTCCAGGCGATCGCGGGCGTCGGGAATGGCTTCCGCCGCTTCAGCAATGGCCTGATCCAGTCCCAGCTCACGCAGGCTGTCGCGCAGCATCCGCGTCAACGAACCAATTCGGGAGATAATGTCGTTCGCGGAAGCCGCGTCGACACTTGGTTTCGGAAGTTCGCTCATCTCGGCTCCTTACATACCCAGCTTTTCGAAGATCTTGCCTAACTTCTCTTCAAGGGTCGCTGCGGTAAAAGGTTTAACGACATAGCCGCTGGCACCCGCCTGAGCAGCCGCAATAATGTTCTCTTTTTTGGCTTCGGCCGTGACCATCAGCACCGGCAGCTTGCCGAGCGTGCCGTCTGCACGAATGGTTTGCAGCAGCTGCAGACCGTCCATGTTTGGCATGTTCCAGTCAGAAATCACGAAGTCAAAGCCGCCGGCACGCAGCTTAGCCAGCGCGTCAACGCCGTCTTCTGCTTCTTCAACGTTATTGAAGCCGAGCTCTTTCAGCAGGTTACGGACGATACGACGCATCGTGTTGAAATCGTCGACCACCAGAAACCGCATATTTTTGTCAGCCATAATTACTCCTGTTTGTGTAGCCCCGCGGGACGGGCGCTGCGTTAGATACGTAATGCCTGTCCGGCGCTAATTTTTGCCAGCATGTGCTGGCTGATTTGGTGGAGATCCACCACTTCACTGGCGCCCCCGAGCGCAATTGCTTCGCGGGGCATACCAAATACGACACAGCTCGCTTCGTTCTGGGCGATGGTCCACGCGCCTGCTTTGTTCATGGTCAGCAGGCCTGCGGCGCCGTCGTTGCCCATTCCGGTCAGGATCACGCCAACGGCGTTGCGACCGGCATACTGCGCGACTGATTTAAATAACACGTCTACCGAAGGCTTATGCCGATTGACCGGCGGGCCGTCGTGCAGTTTCACCTGATAGTTTGCGCCGCTGCGTGCCAGCTCCATGTGCATCGCGCCCGGCGCGATATAGGCATGGCCCGGCAGCACGCGCTCGCCGTCTTCTGCCTCTTTTACCGTGATCTGACACAGCTTGTTCAGCCGTTCGGCAAAAGAGCGGGTAAAACCTGGCGGCATATGCTGCGTAATCATCAGCGCCGGACTGGTGGCCGGCAGCGGCTGCAACACATGCCTGATCGCTTCCGTACCGCCCGTAGAGGCGCCGATTGCGATCAGCTTTTCACTGCTCAGCATTGGCCCGGCTTTCAGCATCACCGGCGCTGGCTGCGACCGACGCACGTGCAGCTTCGCCCTTGAAGCGGCGCGTACCTTATCGGCAATCATCTGGCTGTAGGCCAGCATGCCTTCGCGGATACCCAGCGACGGCTTGGTGACAAAATCCACCGCGCCCAGCTCCAGCGCGCGCAGCGTCACTTCGGAACCCTGGCCGGTCAGCGAAGAGACCATCACCACCGGCATCGGCCGCAGGCGCATCAGCTTTTCCAGAAAATCCAGTCCGTCCATGCGCGGCATTTCCACGTCCAGCGTCAGCACGTCGGGATTGAATTCTTTAATTAAATCGCGAGCCACCAACGGATCGGGCGCCGTCGCCACCATCTCCATGTCCGAATGACTGTTAATAATCTCCGTCATCAGCTGACGCATCAGCGAAGAGTCATCAACACATAACACTTTGATTTTGCCCATTATCTTTCCTTAGTCAGCCCGTAAACCGTCTGGCCTCGCAGGTAAAACTCTTTGCTGATCTGGCTGAAGTTTTCAGAGTGTCCGGCAAAAAGAATGCCGCCAGGTTTCAGCATCGGGACAAAACGCCGCAGGATCTTTTCCTGCGTCTCTTTGTCGAAATAGATCATTACGTTGCGGCAAAAAATCGCGTCGAACGGGCCGGGAACGGCCCACTCGTTGCCCAGCAGGTTGAGCTGGGAAAATGTAATGGTGTTAGCCAGTTCAGGCCGAACGCGCACCATGCCAGCGTGCGGGCCGGTACCGCGAAAGAAGAAGCGTTGCAGCTGCTGAGGCGACAGCGTGCGCAGCTCTTCCTGGCGATAGACGCCCGACAGCGCTTTTTCCAGCACCTGGGTATCGATATCGCTGGCGTGAACCTGGAACTTGCCTGCGCCTAACGTTTCCGCCAGCGTCATGGCGATGGAGTAAGGCTCCTCGCCCGTCGACGCCGCCGCGCACCAGACGTTGAAACTGCCGCCGCGCCGCCTGGCGTGATCGGCCAGAATCGGAAAGTGATGCGCCTCGCGAAAGAACGCCGTCAGGTTAGTGGTCAGCGAGTTGATAAAGGCCTGCCACTCTGCACTGCCGGAATCACTCTCCAGCAGCGCCAGGTAACGACCAAAATCGTCGATGCCTAACGTCCGTAACCGGCGCACCAGGCGGTTATAAACCATCTCGCGCTTATGGTCGGCGAGAACAATGCCGGCCCGCTGATAAATAAGCTGGCTGATGCGCTTAAAGTGCGCATCGGATAACGGCAGGCGCTGTACCATCTGTGACAACAGCGTTGCGTTCTCCGGCGGTGCTACCAACGTCGATTTTTTCATCCAGATCCACCCTGCAAAGTACAGATTAAGGGGTTAAAACAGTGTGTTCCCTGTGGGTCAGTATCCGAGGCGGTTTGCCTTCTCCTGAACCAACCCGAGCGTGCCTGGGCTGCTGCCGCTTCCACTACCAGCGCGGCGTTCTGTTGCTCTGCTTTGCATCGTCCGGTGGCTATGACACTGGCTAACTACAAATTCAGATTGCTTAACTGTTTATCGGCAGCAATTCGATCTTCCTGAGGCCAAATTGCGTTAAAGCCTTATTTTTTACTGCCTGCCGTCTTAATAACCAGCCTCGCGCCGCCCTCCACAGACGGCGGCGCGGGGTTCAGGGATTAGAACGTTTCCCAGTTATCGTTGGAAACCGGGGCGGCCTGCGCTTTCTTCGGCGCGGCGGCAACGGCCATCGGCTTGCTGGTAGCCTGCACGACGCTGTCCTTACGAATGCGGAACACGGCGACGGCCTGGGTCAGACGGCTGGCCTGCACTTCCAGCGCGGCGGCGGCGGCGGCAGATTCCTCAACCAGCGAGGCGTTCTGCTGCGTCACGCGATCCATCTCGGTTACGGCGATGCCGACCTGATCGATACCGCGACTCTGCTCGCCCGATGCGGAAGCGATTTCGCCCATGATGTCGGTTACGCGGGTAACGGCGTTCACAATATCCGCCATCGTTTCACCCGCGCTTTCCACCAGCTGCGATCCGGTATCGACACGCGCCACGGAATCTTCAATCAGACCTTTGATTTCTTTGGCGGCCTGCGCGCTGCGCTGCGCCAGGTTACGGACTTCACCGGCCACGACCGCAAAGCCACGGCCCTGCTCACCGGCACGCGCTGCCTCTACCGCGGCGTTCAGCGCCAGGATATTGGTCTGGAAAGCGATGCCGTCGATCACGCTGGTAATATCGGCGATTTTCTTCGAGCTGCCCGCGATGTCACTCATGGTTTTCACCACGCCGTCCACCACCTTGCCGCCCTTCTGCGCCGTTTCCGACGCGCTCAGCGCCAGCTGCGAAGCCTGACGGGCGTTCTCGGCGTTCTGCTTCACGGTAGCGGTCAGCTGCTCCATGCTCGCGGCGGTTTCTTCCAGCGAGGCGGCCTGCTGCTCGGTACGCGAAGAGAGATCGTTGTTGCCCGCAGAAATTTCGCTTGCGCCGGTATAGATAGCGTCGGAGCCGTCGCGCACGTCGCTGACGGTACGCACCAGCGACTGCTGCATATCGCGCAGGCTTTCCGCCAGCAGAGTCATTTCGCTACGGCCTTCCACTTCGATGGTCTGCGTCAGGTCGCCGCTGGCGATGTGACGAATGTGCTCGATATTGCTGTTCAGCGGCAGCAGCAGCAGTTTACGGATGCCGCTCCACGCCAGCGCGATGACCGCAGCGGAAACCAGCAGCACGCCCAGCAGCAGCCAGATAGTCTGGTGGTAAGCGTCTTCATTGGTTTTAATACCCTGCGCCGTCAGCTGATTAACCACTTCCAGCCAGTGGTTATAAGCCTGCTGGAACTGTTCCTGATAGCTTTGGGTCGGCTGCGCGACGAAGTCGTCAAAACGGCCGGTTTCCATCATCACAATCAGCTCGGAAAGCGCGGTGTGGAACTGCTTGTAGTTAGCCAGCAGCGTCTGCACGTCCTCCGCTTTTTTCCCGTCTTCGGTCAGCGTGGCGTTGAACACCGCCAGGGATTTATCGGCAGCGGCCAGGTCGGCCTTTGCCTGCGTCATCAGATCGGTGGCAGAGGTGCCCGCGCCCGATTTGCTGACATCCTGCAGGTAACGAATACCGGCGCGGTTCAGCGTGTTGCGTGCCTGCACCAGCGACACCCATGAGTTGCCCATGGACTGTTGCAGGATGCGCATCTGCTGACTTAATTCAAAATTCTGTTTGTCGCTGTGCACGGCTTTGAAGAACAAACCGCCGGTCCCCAGCTGCAATACAGCAAACAACACCAGCACGCTCACCAGGCCGGTCACTACTTTTATACTCTTGAACATAACTACCTCAGTTGGGGGCTATTTGTTTTAGTTATCGGCAGACGCGGGGGGATCTTTATTGAGCTGTAGGGCGCTTTCCGGAAAGCACTACAGGGCTGTGCCGATGTGTCTGGTTCATGCAGAACGGCTGGTTAATTGTTTTGGAAAACCTCTGCCAGGCACGATTTCCTGCCGGTATCGGCAGCCAGAAAGGTGGCTTGTGGCGACGGCTTCCTTCTACCCGCCTCGCGACGGCTAAAAAGAAGCCCGCTCGGGCACGGTGCCGGAGCGGGCTGATTAACATGCTGTTAAGGATTAAGCGCTTGTGCTCTTTACTTAAAACGTTTCCCAGTTGCCTTCTTCAGCGCCTGGCGCGGCGGCTTTACGCAGCGCGGGCTTCAGCGTACGCGGCGCAGGTGCAGCGGCACGAGCGGCCTGTTCTTTGCGTACGCGGAACACGGCAACGGCCTGAGTCAGACGGCTGGCCTGATCTTCCAGCGCTGCGGCGGCCGTGGCGGACTCTTCCACCAGCGAGGCGTTCTGCTGCGTCACGCGATCCATCTCGGTTACGGCGGTGCCAACCTGGTCGATACCGCGGCTCTGCTCGTCGGAAGCAGAGGCGATTTCACCCATGATGTCGGTCACGCGGGTAACGGCGTTGACGATATCGTTCATGGTTTCACCGGCGGTGCCCACCAGGACGGAACCGCTGTCCACGCGCGCCACGGAATCTTCAATCAGGCCTTTGATTTCTTTGGCGGCCTGCGCGCTGCGCTGCGCCAGATTACGGACTTCACCGGCCACAACCGCAAAGCCACGGCCCTGTTCGCCGGCACGCGCTGCCTCTACCGCGGCGTTCAGCGCCAGAATATTGGTCTGGAAGGCGATGCCGTCGATCACGCTGGTAATATCGGCGATCTTCTTCGAGCTGCCCGCGATGTCGCTCATGGTTTTCACCACGCCGTCCACCACCTTGCCGCCCTTCTGCGCCGTTTCCGACGCGCTCAGCGCCAGCTGCGAAGCCTGACGGGCGTTTTCGGCGTTCTGCTTCACGGTAGCGGTCAGCTGCTCCATGCTCGCGGCGGTTTCTTCCAGCGAGGCGGCCTGCTGCTCGGTACGGGCAGAAAGATCGTTGTTGCCCGCCGCGATTTCGCTTGCGCCGGTATAGATAGCGTCGGAGCCGTCGCGCACGTCGCTGACGGTACGCACCAGCGCCTGCTGCATCTCTTTCAGGCTGTTGGCCAGCTGCGCCATTTCGTTACGGCCTTCCACTTCAATCGTGTGGGTCAGGTCGCCGCCGGCGATATGGCTGATGTGCGCGATATTTTCCTGCAGCGGCTTGATCAGCACGGAACGCAGACCGACCCAGCACAGCGCGATCAGCGCGACAACCAGCGCCATGACCGTGCCAATCACCCACAGCATTTTGGTATAGGCGCTTTCGTTATCCGCCACGCCTTTCGTGGTCAGCACGTTCTGCGCGTTACGCCAGGCCTGGTAGGCATCCTGCATATCGTTCTGCTTCTGCTCGATATTCATCTTGAACATCTCGGCCAGCTGCCTGTTTTCCATCAGCGTCACCATCTGGCCCAGCGCTTTGGAATAGGTTTCGTAATTTTTTTCTAACGCTTCGGTGATCAGCGGATCCATCCCTTTGGTATTGGGAATGCCCTGGTAGCGCGCATAAGATTTATCAGCATCAGCCAGCAGCGATTTGCTCTGGTTGCTGATATCGGTCAGCGAGGCGCTGTTAATGCTGTTGGCCGTTTCGCTTTGCAGGCGCAACATGCCGCGGTTAATGCTAATACGGGTCTGATTTAGCGCAACCCAGGCGTCAGTAAAAGCGGCGACGTTCTCACTGGAGTTCTGAGCAATAGAAAAGTTAGTTTTATCGCTGGTCAGCGCGTTAATAAATAATCCGCCCGCCAACAATTGGAGTGAGCCGAATACCAGCAGCACTAACAGCAGGCTGGTGACGACCTTAATGCGTTTAAACATAGGGTACCCTTGGTAGAAGTAAAATGAATCAACACCGAATATATCGGCGTAAATTAATGGAACTTTATGTGCGCCCGAAACAGATTTACTGAAGTGATACTTTAATAACTAAATTAATTATCCAGCCGCAAGACTTTATTCAAACCATAAAAAACACCCTGCCAGCATAATACCAACAGGGTGCCTGATACTTTATTTAAGGCGGCAATTACGCGCTGCGCAGCGTATCCATCAGCGCCATCTCTTCGCTGTTCAACAGCTTCTCGATGTCGACCAAAATCAGCATGCGTTCGCCCAGCGCGCCCAGGCCGGTCAGGTATTCGGTCGACATGGTGACCGCAAACTCTGGCGAAGGACGGATCTGATCGGTGGTCAGCGACAGCACGTCGGACACGCCGTCAACCACGATACCAACCACGCGCTGCTCAAGATTCAGTACGATCACCACGGTATTATCGTTATAAACCACATCCGGCTGCGCGAATTTAATACGCAGGTCGATAATAGGCACGATAACGCCGCGCAAATTAGTGACGCCTTTAATAAAAGCAGGCGTGTTGGCGATGCGGGTTACCTGATCGTAACCACGGATCTCCTGCACTTTCAAAATATCAATGCCGTATTCTTCGTCACCCAGCGTAAATACCAGGAACTCCTGGCCTACGGTTTCGCCAGCGAGTTTAGTGACAGTTGCCATTCCAGTCATAGTTCTACCCTTAATCGGTTAAAGTCAGGCTGCGGCTCCCGCCACACGCTTTTCACGGTTGAGAGACTGCAGAGCCGACACGTCGACAATCAGCGCCACGCTGCCATCACCCAGGATGGTCGCTGCCGAAATGCCCGGTACTTTGCGATAGTTGCTTTCAAGGTTTTTGACCACCACCTGGTGCTGGCCAATCAGCTGGTCCACCAGCAGCGCATAGCGTTTGCCCGCGCTTTGCAGGATCACCACGATGCCCTGAGTCGCCTCGGTTTTCGCGCCCTGCACATCAAAGACATTCCACAGCTCAACCAGCGGCAGGTATTCGCCACGGACTTCCAGCACGCGCTCGCCACCGGCCAGCGGGTGCAGATCGTCAGCCAGCGGCTGCAGAGATTCCATTACCGCGTTCAGCGGCAGAATAAAGACTTCGTCAGCGACGCGAACGGACATGCCGTCCAGGATCGCCAGCGTCAGCGGCAGCAGGATACGAATGGTCGTGCCCTTGCCCTGCTTAGAGGCAATTTCTACGTGGCCGCCCATCTCCTGGATGTTACGTTTCACCACGTCCATGCCCACGCCACGCCCGGAGACGTCGGTAACCTGCTCGGCGGTGGAGAAGCCCGGCGCGAAAATCAACATGCCTACTTCTTCATCGCTCATCGCGTCGCTCACCGGCAGGCCGGAAGAAAGCGCTTTCGCCAGGATACGTTCGCGGTTCAGACCGGCGCCGTCATCGATCACTTCGATACAGATATTGCCGCCCTGGTGCTCTGCAGAGAGCGTCAGGTTGCCGACGCCCGATTTCCCGGCCGCCACGCGTTTTTCCGGCGATTCGATGCCGTGATCCAGACTGTTACGCACCAGGTGCGTTAACGGGTCGATAATGCGTTCGATCAGGCTCTTGTCCAGCTCGGTGGAGCTGCCCAACAGCGTCAGTTCAACTTCTTTACCCAGCTTGCTGGCCAGATCGCGCACCAGGCGTGGGAAGCGGCTGAAGACATATTCCATCGGCATCATACGGATGGACATCACCGATTCCTGCAGGTCACGGGCGTTACGCTCCAGCTGGCCCATGCTGTTCAGCAGGTCGCCATGCGCTACCGGATCCAGCTCGTTGGAACGCTGGGCCAGCATGGACTGCGTGATCACCAGTTCGCCGACCAGGTTAATCAGCTGATCGACCTTTTCAACCGCTACGCGGATGCTGGTGGATTCGCTGGCTTTGGCCGCCGCCGGTTTTTTGGCCGCTTCACGTTTGGCCGGAGCCGCCGCTTCTGCTACCGCAACGGGCTGAGGAGCTGGCGCATGCGCTTCTTCCACGGCAGCCGGCGCGGCTTCTGTCACGGCAGGAGCCGACGACGCATCCAGGAATTTGATCTGCGATTCTTCAATCACAAAGCAAAGCACGGCGACGATATCGTCCTGACCGACCGAGGAATCCAGCGTGACCTCTACCGAGGTTTCGCCTTTGATCACGTCGGTGACGGTGCCCAGATTGCCCAGCTCTTCCAGCATCAGCGGGATTTCAGTGGGTTTCAGGTTCACCAGCGCCATCCGCAGGCCGGCCGGAGCCGGAGCAGCGGCAGACGCGGCCGGCGCCGCTACGGCTACGGGCGCGCTTTCGCCTTTGGCTTCCAGCGCCAGCTGACGCAGCGCCTGACAGATATATTCAAAGGTTGCAGCGTCCGGCTCGGTCGCGGTTTTATAGGCATCCAGCTGTTCCTGCATAATATCTTTGGTTTCCAAAAACAGGTTGATGATAGGCGTGCTTAGCTGCATTTCGCCGCGTCGCGCACCGTCAAGAATGTTCTCCAGGATGTGCGTGGTTTCCTGTAATACAGTAAAACCAAAGGTGCCCGCGCCGCCTTTAATGGAGTGGGCCGCACGGAAAATAGCGTTAAGCTGCTCCGCATCCGGTTCCTGCGGGTCTAACCCCAACAGGTGTTGTTCCATGTCGGCTAACAATTCGTCAGCCTCATCGAAAAACGTCTGATAAAAATCGCTGATATCCATGCTCACGGTATCACCTCTGCTGTGAGTCGCGATCGGTCTGGGCCGCTGGCACAGGCGATGCTGGTGTTAAAGTTGGTGCTGCCTGTTCGCCTGGCGGCTCGGCCGGGTTTGGTTTTTTTGCGGCATCGCCCGGAACGGACGGTGCCACGATTTGCTGTAATGCTGCCGGCTCGCTGTCGCTGATCTGTACCGCGTCGCTTTCCGAGTTCTCTTTCTCAATCTGCGCTTCGGTGTCATGGTTCAGCACCAGCAGGCTGATACGGCGGTTGACGGCGGCGTCGCCGCCACGGTTCTTCAGCTTCATGGTGTCGGCCATGCCCACCACGCGCAGCATTTTGTCGCTGGCCAGCCCGCCGATAATCAGCTCCCGCCGCGAGGCGTTGGCCCGGTCGGCCGACAGTTCCCAGTTGCTGTAGCCGCGCAGGCCGTTAGCGTACTGAATATCGTCCGTATGGCCTGCCAGGCTGATCCTGTTCGGAATATCGTTCAGGATCGGCGCAATGGCCCGCAGGATATCGCGCATATAAGGCTCGACGTCCGCGCTGCCGGTTTTAAACATCGGTCGATTCTGGCTGTCGATAATCTGAATGCGCAGGCCCTCTTCCACCATGTTGATGATCAGGTGCGGGCGCAGCGCCTTCAGACGCGGATCGGCTTCAATCAGCTGATCCAGCTTTTCGCGCAGACGGTTTAAGCGGATATCGTCCAGCTTGCGTTTCTCCGCGTCCATATCGATAACCTTGTGCACTTCGCCTTTCTGCTGGCTGGGATCCATACCGCCGCCAGGAATAACGCTGGTGCTTTCGCTGGTTTTGGTGCCGCCGGTGATAGCCACTCGCAGCGGCGTCTTAAAGTAATCGGCAATCCCCGCTAATTCCTGAGGCTTGGCGATCGCAATCAGCCACATCACCATGAAAAAGGCCATCATCGCGGTCATAAAGTCGGCATAGGCAATCTTCCAGGAGCCGTGGCCGCCCGCGTGCGCGGAATGCTTTTTCTTCTTAACCAGGATAATCGGGTGATTGTCGTTCTTCATGCGTCCTGACCTTTCGCCGGCGATTTCGCGTTACGAACGTGCTCTTCCAGCTCAGAGAAGGATGGCCGCTCGGTGGAGTACAGCGTTTTACGGCCAAACTCAACGGCGATCTGCGGCGCATAGCCATTCAGGCTGGAAAGCAGCGTGACCTTGATACACTGCATCATCTTGGTGGTTTCAGCACATTTCTGACGCAGCAGTCCGGCCAGCGGGGAAATAAACCCGTACGCCAGCAAAATACCCAGGAAGGTACCGACCATCGCGTGAGCGATCAGCTCGCCCAACTCGGCTGGCGGACGATCTGCCGACGCCAGGGTGTGCACCACGCCCATCACCGCCGCCACGATACCAAACGCGGGTAAAGAGTCGCCTACCGTACCGATAGCCGTAGCCGGTACGTCACATTCGTGTTCGTAGGTTTCAATCTCTTCATCCATCAGGGCTTCGATTTCAAATGCGTTCATATTGCCGCTCACCATCAGTCGCAGATAATCGGTGATAAAGTCCACCAGTCTTTTATCGGCAAGGATGCGCGGGTAATTAGCAAAAATTTCACTTTCCTGCG
The DNA here is from genome assembly GCF_041320675.1 of Erwinia sp. STN24. Classification (NCBI taxonomy): domain Bacteria; kingdom Pseudomonadati; phylum Pseudomonadota; class Gammaproteobacteria; order Enterobacterales; family Erwiniaceae; genus Erwinia; species Erwinia sp. STN24. The sequence goes on from NZ_JBGGPM010000001.1 coordinate 1,330,455, forward strand.
GACTTTCAATATCGGCTTCCAGCGAGAGCATCCCCTGCTGGCGCGATTTGGCCATCAGGCGATAAAGTAACGCCATCAGATCCATATAAACCGCTTTATTGTATTTCGAGCCTTTCATCAGCAGCGGCATCGCTTTTAACGTTGCTTTAATTGCCTTGCCGTTATTGCCCGCTAAAAATGCGCCAATGCCCGCTCCGCCGATAATTAACAGCTCGGAAGGTTGATAAAGCGCGCCCAGATGTCCGCCTACCATTGCGTAGCCGCCCAACACCGACCCGAGAACCAGGATATACCCCAAAATAACTAACACAATAAATCCTTACGTCTGGCGACGTGTGGGTTAAAGATGAACCGGATTAGGTCAGGTTTATTCCGTCGCGTGGGCAAAAAAAAAGCAGCGGTATTTAACCGCTGCTGGATTCACTCCACGTGGCGAACATTAAACGGCAAGTTTTACCTGTTCATCCAGCAGTTGTGAAATGTTATCGGCAGGTTCTGCGATAAGTTTACGTCTTTTTACCGCACGAGAAGGCGGCTGGCACAGGCTGCAAACAAAGCTGCCGACCGGCTGGTGCGCGTGGTTAATAAAGCTTCCGCCGCAGCATTTGCAGTCGGAAAGCTCCAGCATGCCGCTCTCAACAAACCGGACTAAGGTCCAGGCGCGGGTGAGCGCCAACAGCGGGCCTTCGTCCTGTTGCGGGCATTGCTCCAGGTAGAGACGGTAGGCTTTAATCACCGCGTCCACACCGGTGCTCAAACCGCTTTTGAGTAAAAACTGCCAGGCGTTACAGAACATAGAAGAGTGAATGTTCTGTTCCCAGGTCATAAACCAGTCGGTAGAAAAAGGCAGCATGCCTTTTGGCGGCGGGCTGCCGCGCAGTTCTTTATAAAGTTTAATTAAGCGGCCGCGACTTAGCTGCGTTTCGCTTTCTAACATTTGCAGGCGAGCGCCTAAAGTAATTAATTCAATCGCCAGCTGAATATCACGCGCTTCCTGAACAATACTTTTTTCACTCATTAACTCGCCCTCTTTTTCGGCAGTTCGTCATTTTTAGCTGATGCATTACGCAATAAACGGCTGGATAACAAAATGCCGGTGTGGATTTGCTGCAAATCATCCACGCGAGATTCCTGAGTTAAGCGATTAATCGTTACGTGATCGGTAAAGCGAAACTGGCATATCAGCTGATTTGTCTCGGCCAGCTTCACCATTTCTGGCAGCGTTAAGTGAGCGAGCGCATCGGCCATCTGCTCATCAATGCCCAGACGAAACATTGCTGAGGCTTTTTCCTGATTAATAAGGCGTTGAGCAAGTAATAAATAAGACAAGTTGATATCGTAAATATTTTTTAGTAATTCTGATGTACCCATTTTTATCCGTCCTGACTGACACGACTTAAACGTTGGCGGATTGCGCCGCTACCTTTGTTGCTGCTGGTAAATCTTATTGTGGCAAAAAATTAAGTGGCAAAAGCCAAACGTTCGCGAAGCTCCAGGCGGCCCTGAAAGCGGCCTGCAGAAAGTAGTCATTAACTCATTTTGCCGGTTACTGCTCCCTTGTTTTCGTCCGCTTCCCTGACGTTCTCCCTGACTGAAAGTTGCTCTGGTTTAGGACTATTCCGAAAACAACGCAACTTTATCTGCTCTAATTTCCGGATACAACGGAGGCCAGCTAAAATTTTAGATAAAGTGTGATCCAGATCACACTTTTGGGGGTAATTTGACAAAATTATCCTTCAGAAACGCTGTTGATTAGTTCACTAACTAAGCAAATTTGGACTTTTTTGTTAAATTTTAACCCTACGCGATCATTTACCGATGAAAATGGTTCCTTTTACGTCGATTGAATGGAGGAATGATGTGTTTACGCGCACAACTGGATGTAAAAACGCATAAAAGACAAATATGCAGAGGAATGTGCTGATTTTTGTATGTTAAGCATGTGTAAATCGTAATCACTAAAGGTAACTATCGACAGGGGCAATGATGCGTGCAGAGTAAGATATTGCAGGTTTGCGACAGGAAGTGTTTAGGGAGTGTAAGCCGCGTCAGTCCTGTGTTTAGCGGGTGCCAGCGGATGTAACCAGGGGTAACATTAGCAACGCGAATGTTTGTGCCAAAAATTTAACCTCAGGCAGTAGGTATCGGCACGCGCCTTGTTTTCTTTAGTAAAAAGTGATTTTTTTCCTTTTTTTTCTTTCCGGTGGTCCTTTTAAGGCGCTTTTTTGAGCAGTACGGACTTAAAAAATTAAAAAAAAAGGGCAACCCACGGTCGCCCCTAAATTAACTGGCATGACTTATGCTAGACGGAGAGCGTCGCCGCTTTATCCGCCCCGCCCTGTGCCTGGCTACGTACCGGCAATGCCTGGAGATCTTTCAGATAGGATTTGCGCCAGTGCGTAATATCGTTCTTACGCAGCACGTCCATCATGTCGTTGTAGCGTGAGATACGCTCGTCCAGCGGCATGGTTAACGCCTGGTTCAGCGCGGCAGCCACTTCATCACGATCGTAAGGGTTAACGATAAGCGCGGAGGTCAGCTCGTTGGCCGCCCCGGCAAAGCGTGACAGCACCAGTACGCCAGGATCTTCCGGATTCTGCGCGGCCACATACTCTTTTGCCACCAGGTTCATCCCGTCACGCAGCGGCGTCACCAGACCAATATCGGTCAGGCGGAAGATTTTCATCAGCAGGCGGCGATCGAAATGCTGGTTCAGGTAGTAAAGCGGCGTCCAGCCCAGCGTGCCGTATTTACCGTTAATGCGGCCTGCTTCCGTTTCCAGCTGATGACGAATATCCTGATAGGCCTGCACGTCGCCGCGCGAGGTTGGCGCAATTTGCGAATAGCGGATTTTCCCACGATGCTCGGGGAAGTTTTCCAGCAGCGCTTCATAGGCAAGGAAACGCTCCGGCAGCCCTTTCGAGTAGTCCAGGCGCTCACAGGCAATAATGTTTTTGGCGTCGCCGAGGTCGCGTTTCATCGCGGCCATCTTCGGCGGCAGCGGCCCTTCAGCCATCTCTTTAATGCTGTCCGGCTCGATGCCTATCGGATACACCTCGGTAGAGAACTGATTGCCGAACGCCACGTGCGTTTTGCCGTTGGTCTGCACATTGGTCAATAGCGCCAGTGACTCCAGGAACGCCATACGGTCGCTCTCTGTCTGGAAGCCCAGCAGATCGTAATCGCACATCATCTCCAGCAGCTCATTGTGCGGCGGCAGCGCGTTGAAGATTTCCGGCGTCGGGAAAGGAATATGCAGGAAGAAGCCGATGCGGTTTTTCACGCCCAGCTTGCGCAATGCGGCGGCGAACGGCAGCAGATGATAATCGTGGATCCACAGCACGTCGTCCGGCTCAATCAGCGGCAGCAGGCGTTTCGCCAGCATGGTGTTGACGTGACAGTAGCCATCCCAGGCCTCGCGCTGGAAGTTTACCAGGTCAAGGCGGTAGTGGAAGGCTGGCCAGACGACCGCATTGGAAAATTGCAGGTAATAAAGGTCGTAATCGTTTTGATTAAGGCCAAAAGAAGCGTAGGTGACGTTATCTTTTTCAAACAGATCCATCTCCTTGTCTTCTTCGCCGATCTCGTTGATTTCCCCATTCCAACCAAACCACAGGCCGCCGGTGGTTTTCAGCGCATCCATAATGCCAACGGTCAGTCCGCCCGCGCTGGTTTTTGACCCATCCGGTACGGCGATGCGGTTAGATACGACTACTAAGCGACTCATAACCTTGACTCCTTAATGACTTATCGTCTTGATCTAGTTTTAATAATGTTTGCTCAAGCCAGTGATAAACGGCCTCGACGTCAGCCAGGCGATAGCCCGCTTTTGTCTCACCTTCACCTACCTTGATTGCGATGCCGTCCAGGGCATTGACCGCTTCAAAACCTGCCTCATCGGTCAAATCATCACCTAAAAATACCGGCGTTCTGCCGGCAAAAGGGGCCTGCTGCATAAAATCGGCAATGGCGGCACCTTTACTGACGCCTTTCGGCTTTAGCTCCACCACGCATTTGCCTGGCTGTAGCGCCAGCTCGGGAAAGCGTTGGGTCATCGTTTCCGCCAGCGTCAGGATAGCCTGCTGATAGTGCGGTGCGCGGCGGTAGTGCAGCGCAAATGCCATGCCCTTCGTTTCCAGCTGCGTATCCGGCATCTTCGCCACGGCTTCGCTCAGCAGCGACGTCAATGAGGCAGAGACGTCGTCCGGCAGGGAAAGCCGCTCGGTATGCCCGGCTGCATCGCGACGCTCCGCGCCGTGCACGCCGGCCAGCGGAAAGCGCAAAGGCGCCACCAGCGCATCCAGCTCGCGCGTCGGACGGCCGGAAACCAGCGCCAGCGCGCCGTCGCTCAGTTCGGCCAGGCGGGAAAGCGCGGTTTTGGCCGCAGCAGGGATAAAAACCTCTTCCGGGCGTGACTGGATAGCGGCGAGCGTGCCGTCCACATCAAAGAAAAAAGCGTAACGTCCTTCAGGCACTAAAGGGGGTACGGATTCCAGCGTATTCACAAATATTCCTCCTGATTATGTGTGCCACGGCGCTACGTCGGCCCAATGTCTGGACTGACGTTGGCGGAAACAGACGTCAGGTCTGCTTTGCCCACAACGCACGAGGAAAAAATTTTTGTCAGCGGATGTGGCGGAGCGAGAAAGAGGATGCGTTAGAGAGGGTATTCGGCGCTGATTCCTTCTGCATAATCTCTGCACGCCTCGTGCAGTCTGTCTCATCTCGTTGCCACATACGTAACAACATCAGCTATCAGTATAGTCACTGATAGCGGCTCTGCCAGACGTGCTGGCTCCGGGGCCGCTTGTTACGCCTCTAACATGGCAAATAATCGCGACAAAAACCCCAGGAGTAATACGAAATTGTGAAATTTTTGGTAGAAACAGGAAAGTTGGTGTTGAAATGTTAGCGTGCTGTTGTTCCTGCCCGTCAGGCGACGGGCGACATCCACAGCGTATTCAGGTTGTAATGGCTCCAGGTCTCCGCCTCTTCCGGCCCGGCAATACTGTCCCAACAGTAGCGATCGGCCAGATCGATCACTTCCGGCCGCAGCATATGATTGGCAGAAAGCGAATAGAACACGCAAACCCTGGGCAGCAGCAGCGAGCTTTCGCCCGGCTCAATCACCACGGCCACGCGACCGGAAGCCAGACGCACGATTGAGCCGACCGGATAGATGCCGACGGCTTTCACAAAGGCGTAAAAGATTTTGCGATCGAAATGCCCTTCCCAGCTGGCCATCTGGTGCATCGCGCTGGCCGGATTCCAGCCCGCTTTATAAGGACGATTGGAGGTGACGGCGTCATAGACGTCGCAAATCGCCGCCATGCGCGCCAGCTGGGAGATATCTTTGCCTTTCAGGCCGTGCGGGTAGCCGCTGCCGTTGATTTTTTCATGATGATGCAGCGCCACGTCCAGCACCGCTTCGTTTTCACCGCTGCGGCGCAGCAGATCCTCGCCCATGACCGGATGCTGTTTCATCACGTCGAACTCATCGTCCGTGAGCTTGCCGGGCTTGTTGAGGATCTCCAGCGATACGCCCGCCTTGCCGACATCGTGCAGCAGGCCGGCCGTGCCTGCCAGGCGCGTCTGTTCATCATTGAGGTTAAGCTGGCGGGCGAGCGATACCATCAGCGCGCAGACCGCCACGGAGTGCAGGTAGGTATAATCATCGTGCGTTTTCAGCCGCACTACGCTCAGCAGCGCGGCCGGATGGCGGCTGAGGGAACCGCCGATTTCGTCCACCAGCGGCAGCGTGCTGCGGGTATCAATCGTTTTACCGAGGCGCGCATCGTTGAACATGCTCATCACTTCGCCTTTGGCATGCAAGCAGATCGCCTGCGCCTGCGCGATCTCTTCATGGATACCCGATACCCTGGGCAGGGCAAGCTGTTCGTGAAGCGGATCCTGACTGTCCGGGCCACGCCCTTTCTCCAGATCGATCCAGACTTCTTTTATGCCGCTTTCCACGATGACGTCAATCTGCTGCTGCGTGGTAAGCAGCATATGGTTACGCACGAGGGGATGCTTCAGCCAGAAAACTTCCAGCTTGTGCACGTACATGCCGGTGCGCAACTCGTGTATCTGAATTCTTATTATCATTTCCCCCCTCCTGCCCCTCCTGCCTTTTCCTCCAATCTGCACAGGTATCGGCGGCACGAAAAAAACCTTCAGCCATTGTCGCCGCTTATTTTGCTTTTTTCGATTTATTTACATTGCCCGGGGCAGGCTGTTCGCCAGCCTGAAAAGGTAAGTCGTTTTCAGGCTGGAAGGCGAAGAGGGCATTACGCCGTACGGAGGTCGGCTTCGGGAAGATTAGTGAATAACGTTGTCGTCGCTGGCGGAACGGCGATTCAGGGCTTCACCGGCGCTGACCTGAGCATGGCGAAGCTCTCTGATAGCGGCAAGGCAGGCTTTGCGGTGCTCTTCATCCGTTTGTCGGGCCGCCAGCGCGCGTAGTTCATTAATAAGCGAGGCAAGATTAAGCGGGCGCTGCTGCTCAAGAAGCGCCAGCGTGGCTTCTCCCAGCATCAGATCCCGTAATTTTTCAGAATGGCGATGGTCCATGGAAACTTCTCTGGCTTGTCTGCCGCGTGGATCGCTTTCCGCGTGGCAGGACGGAACGCCTGAACCCACGCGCAAAGAAAAAGCAGGTCGAACGAGCGGTGGGCTACGCGGGCGTTTAGCTTTCGCGACCGAACAGCATAGCAATTAGTTCGTGATGATGTTTTTCGAGGTCGGGCTCGCTGACATCGGCCAGGCGGCTCAGCAGCTTTGCACAGATTGACTGGCGATTAACCGTCATGCCGGATTTTAAAATCTCCATCACTACCTCACCCAGCGTTTCCTGATGAGAAGGTACAGCAGCGTCATGGGCGCCGAAGTAGAGGCTCATGTCCGCAGTTTGTGTGTTGAAATTATCCTGACGCATAATGGATCCTCTTAAGCAGGTGAAAGAATGCCCGAAGGGGGTAACGTTTCTACCCTGTACAGCTTTTCAATTAATGTACAGTATCTTAAAAGTCTGGGGCGGATTTTTTTTGCAGAAAATGCTTTTTTGAGACATAAAAGGCGTTATTTGGTCACATTTTAGTTAATAACTAACAACCTTTTCTCAAAATATTTAGCCGGTTATAACAAAAACAGGAAATGACAGGCTTAAGCACAAACTTGTACAACCGCGAGTAAAAACGGGGGAGAACGGCTGTCTCCCCGCGATGACGCCTTATTTTTTCGGTACGTTTACTGCAGATTTGCCTACGGTTTCGTTTTCGATTGGCCCTGATGCGCCAAGATCGGTGCCGGTGACCGGATTCACCGTGGTATCGGAAGCGGTACGCAACGCCAGATTATCCAGCTCGGTTTTCTGATCGGACGGCAGCGTGATGCTGGCATAACCGTCGCCGCCATCTACCGCCGGTGCCGGATCGGCTACGTAAGTGAAGTTTTCGTCCGAGTTCCAGCTTCCACGCACCTCGCCGCCTTCTGACATATTGTAATAAACGTTCGAGTACTGCTCGATAGGCGGCAGCTTGCCGACCGGAAAGTTATTACGAATGGAATAAAGCGCCTTTTCAAAAGAGATCTGATGCGCAACTTCGCGGGTCATCAGAAAGCCTAACGCATCCTTAACGCCCGGATCGTCCGTTACGTTAATCAGGCGCTCATAGAGGATTTTAGCGCGCGCTTCGGCGGCGATATTAGAGCGCAGATCGGCTGTAGGTTCGCCGATGGTATCAATATAGGCTGCCGTCCACGGCACGCCGCCGGAGTTGGTCAGCGCCGGGCCGCCGCCGTAAAGAATCGACGTCAGGTGGCTGTCGTTACCATTGCCGGTGATGGAGCGGTACAGCTCGCCCTCTTCTTCCGTGCCTTCGGCCAGCTTGCCTTTGGCGCCTTTGTTCAGCATCCCGACCAGCGAACCGATAATTTCCAGGTGGCTCAGCTCTTCGGTGGCAATATCCATCAGCATATCGCGACGGCCTTCGTCTTCGTCCGACAGGCCCTGGGTAAAGTAGCGGCAGGCCGCGGCCAGCTCGCCCTGTGGCCCGCCGAACTGTTCCAGCAGCAGGTTAGCCAGTCCGGGATTTGGCTCGGCAACGCGAACGGTATACTGCAATTTTTTTACGTGTCTGAACATAGCTCACTCCAGTCAGAAAAGGCTTCCGGCAATCTGCTCTGCGGCAGATCTCTCCGCTCTTTATTGCTGGTTTTCATACCTGAGTTATGGCGGCAGAAATAGATTACATGGGGTATTTCTGCTTGAGGATATTCAACGTCACTATTCAGGTTTAAAAACCTCGTTTAAAGCATAGTTTACTTTTTTCCCCTGCAAGGTATCTGAGCGGAAAGTAAAACGAATAAGATTAGTCCTGGGGCGTTAATTACGACCAGGGAAAAACAGAATTGCGTCCTGCCAGGCTAAATAGCTGTTTTAACCCGCCGTCTTAGCGAAATAATTATCATTAAGATTGCCATGCGAATTACGCAGCGATGATTGCTGCCGTATGGGATTTCTTATTTCGTGTTTGCCGGAATAAAACACCTGAATAATCTGCATTTGTACCCGCGCGGCCTGGTCTGGTTTTTTGTGGTCTATGCTTGCCCTCGGGTTTTCATAGTGAGGAGAAAGCAATGAAGTACAGAAAACTGGGCCATTCCGGCCTGATGGTTTCTGAGCTGACGCTCGGGACGTTAACCTTTAACGGCCAGGCCGGCTTTGAAAAAACCGGCAACGTCGATGTTCGCCAGGCCCGCCGTTTTATTGAGATAGCGCTGGAACGAGGCGTCAATACCGTGGACACGGCCGACCTTTATTCCAAAGGCGGGGCGGAAGAAACGCTGGGCGAGGCGCTGGGCGGCAATCGTCAGCGCGTTATCCTGGCCACGAAAGCCCGCAGCCCGATGAGCGACGATCCTAACGACAGCGGCGCCACACGCTTTCATCTGATTAAGTCCTGCGAGAACAGCTTAAAGCGTCTGAAAACGGATCATATCGATCTCTATCAGATCCATAACTGGGACGGCGTGACGCCGGTAGAAGAGACGCTGCGCGCGCTGGAAGATCTGGTGAAAAGCGGCAAAATCCGCTATTTCGGCACCTCGAACTATACCGGCTGGCAGATGATGAAAACGCTGGGCTGCGCCGAAGTGAATCATCTGCTGAAGCCGGTAAGCCAGCAGATTTACTATACGCCGGAGTCGCGCGAGGCGGAGTTCGAGCTGCTGCCGATGGCGCTGGATCAGAATATCGGCACGCTAATCTGGGGGCCGATGGGCGAAGGTCTGCTGACCGGCACCGTACAGCGCAATGTGAAAACGCCAGCGACCTCCCGTCAGGGCAACGGCTGGCCGGAACCCTACGTGCACGATATGGAGCACGCTTACCGGGTTATCGACGTGCTGACCGAAGTGGGCAAAGAGCATAATGTATCGACCGCGCGGGTCTGCCTGGCCTGGCTGCTGACGCGTCCGGGCATCACGTCGCTGATTGTTGGCAACCGCACCGAACAGCATTTACAGGACAACCTGGCCGCAGCGGAGCTGACGCTGAGCGAAGCGCAGATCAAACGTATTGAGCAGGCGACGCGTCCTGCGCCGCGCTATCCGTACTGGCACCGTTTCACCAGCGGCATGGACAGACTGGATCCTGCGGAAAAAGTTTTTCTGGATGAGTATCAGCAAACGCTGGAAGAACGGAAAGATCTCGACCGTAAATAATCTTTTTGTGGCTAACGAACCCGGCTGACGGGTTCGTTTTCGCGTTTATCGTTGGCCCTTTTATATCTTGTTCACCTGCCTTTATATTCCGCCTTAATTCGTAGCCCCGCCCGTAATAAAAAACAGGCCGCCGCACTTTTGTTATCGCTGTCCGCACAACGCAACGGCGCAATTGGTCTGCGGCTATACTGATAAAAAAACAAAAGGAGAAGGATATGAAACTTGCCGTATTTGATATTGGCGGTACCTCGTTAAAAATGGGCGTTGTAACGGATAAAGGCGACATTCAGGCCAGTGATAAAGCGGATAACGAAGGATCGCGCGAGGCTATTCTGGGCGCTATCCTGGACTGGCTGGAAAAAAACCCCGGCTGCGAAGGCATTGCCGTTAGCGTGCCGGGCTATGTCGATCCGCACAACGGGTTTGTGTCGATGGGCGGCACGGTCAGGGCGTTTGATGATTTCCACCTGAGTAAATGGCTGACGGAAAAAACCTCCCTGCCCGCCACCGTGGAAAACGATGCGCACTGCGCCCTGCTGGCCGAACGCTGGCTGGGTAAAGCACGCAATATGTCCGATTTTTTGATGATCACCATCGGCACCGGGCTGGGCGGCGCGGCCTTCTGCAACGACGCGCTGGTACGCGGCAAGCAGGATCGCGCCGGCGAGTTCGGCTGCCTGCTGGTGGCGCGTCCCGCTGGCGGCAGCGTCAGCCACTATACGATGGGCGACAACTGTACGATGACCGCGCTGCGCAAAAGCTATGCGCTGCACAGCGGGCGTGATGTGGACGAGATCAGCGGCAAAGACGTTTTCTCCGGCTGGGATAATAAAGAGCCGGTCGCCACCAGGCTGGTCACCACCTTTTATCAGGATCTGTGCGCCGGCATTTATAACCTGGCGAACGTATTCGATCCCGAATGCATTTTTCTGGGCGGCGGCATCACCGAGCGCGAGGATTTTCTGGAGGAGGTGAAGTTTCATCTGGCCTGGTTCGGCAAAACCATCCCGGTGGATACGGCCACCTTCGGCAACGATTCCGGGATGTTAGGCGCGGCCTGGCACTTCCTGCAAAGTAACCAGCGCGATACCCACGGCTGACAGGCGTATCAACGCGCACGGGCGCCATTGGCAAGGCTAAGCCCAGCAACATCGCTGGCGCGCTTGTCAGGCAATCCACAGGCGCCAACGGCAAGGCTAAGCCCAGCAACATCGCTGACGCGCTTGTCAGGCGGCCCGCGGGCGCCATTGGCAAGGCTATACCAATAACCCTGTCAGCGCTCGTTGGGCAGCCTGCCGTTATGCTGGCTACGCCAGCCTCGCTAGCGCGCCCGTTGGGTGGTCAGCGCCAGCGACCAGAGATTGCGCTGGCAGCGGGGGCAACTCAGCTGCTGCTGCGCCTGTAGCCGCTGCGTTTCTCCGCAATGGTTGCAGGCGTAGAGGCCATCTGCGGGCACGCAGGTATAATCCTGCCGATGTTGAGGCGGCAGCACGGAAAGGCCCGGCCGCACCTCGTGCCGATCGTAGTAGTAAGCGCTGATATCGCCGTCCAGCTCGATCAGCGCCAGCCGGATCTGACCCAGATGCTCCACGCCCTCCTGCCGCAGCTCCATAAAGAATTCGTCCTCAGAAATGTTCAGCCCGTCCAGGCTGTCCAGCACATACAGGCCGTCCTGAATCAGTGTGATCACTTCGCCCTCCACCCATCGGGCGACCCGTGAGCTGCGTGCGGTCAGAAAAGTCGTAAAACGATAAAGTACCAGCAGCACCAGGAAGACCATCGCGACCGGCAGCACAGGCACATCATCATAAAAAGTGACGTCTCCTGAGGCCGATCCCAACGTCAGGATAATCACCAGCTCAAACAGCGACAGCTGGCGAATGCCGCGCCTGCCGGAAACTTTCAGAAAGAGAAAAACAACGATGTAGGCGAAGAGTACCCGAACCGCGACCTCGCCTAAAAAAGTAATGGAAAGATCGTTCAAGAAAAAGCGGTGCCAGTCGAAAGAAAACATAAGCGTGCGTGATTATCCCAAAGAAAAAAATGATAAGGCGTCAGTGGAAAAGTTGATATTTTATGACATTTTCCTGCGCAGAAAGCCATTATTAAGATGCATAAAACGAGGCTGGTGGCCCTGCGTCCACGCTGTATTTTACTTAGCGCAAAAAAGAAATAAGCGGCTCTTATCCTTCTGCTCCGGCGCAACTATTATTCCCGCTGCAGTATAAGCTGCTTTATTAACCGGGGACGCACCTTTAAGAAAAAGCGAATAAATTCCTGTTATTACAATCTGTTGCCGGAAAGTTCCGATCAATGCCTTGCCTGCCGCCCGCATTCAGCGATACTGTATATAAACACAGTTAAACCGGAATAAGCATTATGCAGCCGATTTCCCCTGCTGAAATTATGGAAGATCTTTTTTTACCGCTGTTTATTGAGCGCGTACCCTGCGGCTTTCCCAGTCCGGCCCAGGATTATATTGAGGACCGTCTGGATTTGAATAAGCTGGTGCTGCGTCATCCCAGCGCCACCTATTTTATCAAAGTAAGCGGCGACTCGATGATTGAGGCCGGGATCGGCCATGACGATCTGCTGGTGGTGGATCGTTCGCTGACCGCAGAGCATGGCGATATCGTGGTAGCGGCCGTGGCCGGTGAATTTACCGTTAAAGAGCTACGCCTCCGCCCTTTTTTACAGCTGATGCCGCGCAATCGTCACTATTCTCCGATTACGTTTCACGATGCGGAAGAGCTGGAAATTTTTGGCGTGGTCACTTTTATTCTGAAATCCACCAAAAATGTTCGCGCTGGTTGACGTCAACAGCTTTTATACCTCCTGCGAAACGGTGTTCCGTCCCGATTTGCGCGGCAGGCCGGTGGTGGTCGTTTCCAACAACGACGGCTGTATTATTTCCCGATCGGCCGAGGCAAAAGCGCTGGGCATTAAAATGGGCGAACCTTATTTTAAAATTAAACAGGATCTCCAGCGTCAGCAGGTGCAGGTTTTCAGCTCAAACTATGCGCTGTATGCCGATCTCAGCCATCGGGTGATGACCCTGCTTGGCGAGCTGGCGCCTGCGAGCGAAATTTACTCTATTGACGAGGCTTTTCTGGATCTGACCGGCGTCAGCAACTGTCTCTCGCTGGAGGATTTTGGCCGCGACATCCGGCAGCAGGTGCTGAAAGCTACCGGCCTGACGGTCGGCGTCGGCATCGCGCCAACCAAAACGCTGGCCAAGCTTGCTAACTATGCGGCGAAGAAGTGGAGCAAAACCGGCGGCGTGGTCGATCTCTCCGATCCGGCGCGCCAGCGCAGGCTGCTGCCGCTGGTGCCGGTTGAAGAAGTCTGGGGCATTGGCCGTCGCGTCGGCAAGCGTTTGCAGCTGATGGGCATTAAAAACGCGCTGGATCTGGCCGACAGTCCCGTCCCCACCCTCCGCAAGCACTTCAGCGTGGTGATGGAGAGAACGGTGCGCGAGCTGCGCGGCGAATCCTGCCTGGCGTTAGAGGAAATGGCACCCGCTAAACAGCAGATCGTCTGTAGCCGCTCTTTCGGGCACCGCGTCACCGACTATCAGGATATGCATCAGGCGATCTGCGCCTGGGCCGAACGCGCGGCGGAAAAGCTGCGCGGCGAGAAACAGTATTGCCGCTTTATCAGCGTTTTTATCCGCACCAGCCCGCACGATGACAACGGCACCGGCTATAACAACCAGGCCTCCGGCAGGCTGCTGCTGCCCTCGAACGATACGCGCGATATTATTCGGGTGGCGACCGAGGCGCTGGACCGTATCTGGCGCGAAGGCGAACGCTATATCAAAGCGGGCGTGATGCTGAGCGATTTTTACAGCGAAGGCGTGGCGCAGCTGGATCTGTTTGCCGAAACGCAGCCGAAGGCCAACAGCGCGGCGTTAATGACCGCCATTGATACGCTGAACCGCTCCGGCAAGGGGAAAGTCTGGTTTGCCGGCCAGGGCATTGAGAAAAGCTGGTCGATGAAGCGGGAGATGCTCTCTCCCGCCTGGACCACGCGCTACAGCGATTTGCCGACGGCGAAGTAAAACGAGCGACGGGCCAGCCCGGCAAACAGCGCCGACAGCACCAGCAGCGCCAGGCCGAAGGCGAACGGACTCCACCAGCCGGCCGCGTCAAACAGCAGGCCGCCCAGCCCCGCGCCAAGCGTGATCGCCATCTGGATCACCGCCACCATCAGGCCGCCGCCCGCTTCGGCATCGTCGGGCAGCGCGCGGCTTAGCCACAGCCCCCACGCCACCGGCGCAGGCGTCGCTACCAGCCCCCAAAGCGCCAGCAGCACGCCGGTCAGCAGCAGAGAATGCCCCAGCGCGATCAGCAAGGCGGCCAGCAGCGCCATGCCGAGCGGAATGGCGATCAGATAAGCGTAGAGGCGGCGCTCAAGCAGCGTACCGATAAGCCAGGTGCCGATGAGTCCCGCCCCGCCCAGCAACAGCAGCAGCAAAGAGAGCTGGTTGACGTTGGCGCCGGTAACGGTTTCCATAAACGGGCGCAGATAGGTAAAAATGCCAAACTGCCCCATAAACAGAAACATAATGCCCGCCATGCCCAGCGCCACGGGCGGCCGAACAAGCAGGCGCAGCGGGTTGGCGGCTTTGTTGCGGCCGTTGCCGGGCAATGATGGAATGCTGCGCCATTGCCAGATAAAGGCGATAACGGCCAGCGGCACCACCATAAAGAACGCCCCGCGCCAGCCAATATACTGCCCAAGAAAACTGCCCAACGGCGCGGCGACGGTAGCGGCCAGCGCGTTACCGCCGTTGATCAGCGCCAGGCCCTTCGCTACCGCGTGAGCAGGCACAAGGCGCATCACCGTCGCCGTCGACATCGACCAGAAGCCGCCAATGGCGATCCCCAACAGCGCCCTGCCGACCATAAACATCAGGCCATTGGTCGAAAAGGTTACCGTCAGCCCGGAAAGCGTCAGCAGCAGCGTAAAGGCGATCAGCACTTTTTTACGATCGAAACGCCCGGTCAGCGGCGTGTTAAGCAGGCTGGTGAGCACGGCAAAAAAACCGCTGACGGAAATTGCCTGTCCGGCATGGCCCTGACTGATCCCTAACCCCTGCGCGATGGGCGTCAGCAGGCTGACCGGCATAAATTCTGAGGCGATCAGCACCACTACGCCAAGCGCCATCGAAAAGACGGCGCCCCAGGCAGGGTGATGACGAGATTGTTCCGCTACAGCACTATTCATGAACGATTCCGATATTATTAACACTTGCGCTATTTTGCACGCTGGCCGGGTTAATGATTAGACGGGCGTAATCGCATGTAATTGTGAATTTTTTGCATCAATCAACGAACGCAAATCCTCAGAGCCCCGTGAGCACGCATAAAGAGCGGCACTGCAGGGCTTTGGAGTTTTGTGCGCCGCAGGCAGGCGAAGCGGTAAAAGAGATAGAGTAATGCGATCGGATAGGGTAATTTTTACGCGTTTGTGAAATTTAATCAGCAATTCTGCGTGGATACTATGAACGATATCGTGGCCTTTCTGGCCGTTGCCCGGGCGCAAAGCTTTACCAAAGCCGCCGCCGGTCTTGGCGTCAGCCCTTCGGCGCTGAGCCATACCATTCGCAATCTGGAAGAACGGCTGGGCGTGCGCCTGCTGGCGCGCACCACGCGCAACGTTGCGCCTACCGAAGCCGGCGAGCGTCTGTTGCAGTCGGTTGGGCCGCTTTTCGATCAGATTAACAGCGAAATTGACAGCATTGGCGAGCTGCGCCATACGCCTGCCGGTAATATTCGCATCACCTGCTCAGACGACGCGGCGGAAAATTTGCTGCGGCCGATACTGCCCGCGTTTTTCAACACCTATCCTGATATCAGCGTAGAGATCTGCATTGATTACGGCTTTACCAATATTGTCAGCGAGCGTTTTGATGCCGGTATTCGTTTAGGCGAATCGATCAGCCGGGATATGATCGCCGTGCGCCTCGGGCCGGACTGGCGTCTGTCCGTGGTCGGCGCGCCGGACTATTTCCGCCGCAATCCACACCCTGTCGTTCCGCAGGATCTGACCGCCCATCGCTGTATTAATATCCGGCATTCGGTCGGCGGCAGTATTTACGCCTGGGAATTTGAAAAAGACGGGAAAAAACTGAATATCAAGGCCAACGGCCCGCTGTTGTGCAACAGCAATATTCATATCCTGAACGGCGCGCTGGACGGTATCGGCCTGGCCTGCATCCCGGATTTTATGGCGAAACCCCATATTGAGGCGGGTCGGCTGGTAGAGGTTCTGGCGGACTGGTGCCCGACGTTTGAAGGATTTCATCTTTATTATCCCAACCGTCGCAACACTTCTTCGGCGTTTTCCGCCTTTGTGGAAGCGGTCAGGTATCGCGGGCCGCGCTGAGATGCGGTTATCCGGGCAGAACAGGCAAAACCCGTCCTGCCCGGTGATTAACCCTGGTGGCTAAAATGAAGCGCTACGGTTACAGCAGGTTTTTCTCGGCCAGATCCAGCGCAAAGTAGCTGAAGATCAGATCGGCGCCCGCACGCTTGATGGCGCCCAGGCTTTCCAGCACCACTTCGCGCTCGTTGATCGCCCCCGCCTGCGCGGCGAACTTCAGCATCGCGTACTCGCCGCTGACCTGGTAGGCCGCCAGCGGCAGCTCGGTACGTTCGCGCACGTCACGGATGATATCCAGATAGGCACCCGCTGGTTTTACCATCAGCGCGTCCGCGCCTTCAGCCTGGTCGATTAACGACTCGCGGATCGCTTCGCGGCGGTTCATCGGGTTCATCTGATAGGTTTTGCGATCGCCCTTCAGCGAGGTGCCTGCCGCTTCACGGAACGGGCCATAGAAGGAAGAGGCGAACTTGGTGGAGTAGGACATGATAGCCGTATCGGTAAAGCCCGCTTCATCCAGCGCGTGGCGGATAGCCGCGACCTGTCCATCCATCGCGGCGGAAGGCGCGATAAAGTCGGCACCCGCGCGCGCGGCGGCAACCGCCTGCTTGCCAAGGTTAATCAGCGTGGCGTCGTTGTCCACGCCATGATCGTGCAGCACGCCGCAGTGCCCGTGCGAGGTGTATTCGCAAAAACAGGTATCGGACATAACGATCATTTCCGGGACGGTCTCTTTACAGATACGGGACATGCGCGAAACCAGCCCGTTTTCCTGCCAGGTATCGCTGCCGTCGGCGTCGGTATGATGAGAGATGCCGAAGGTCATTACCGAACGGATGCCCGCTTTCGCGATGCGCTCGATCTCATAGGCCAGACGTTTTTCCGGAATACGCATCACGCCAGGCATGGCCTGAATCGCTTTATAGTCGTCCAGACCCTCTTCAACAAAGATCGGCAGCGCCAGATCGTTAATGCTGAGCGATGTTTCCTGAAACAGCGAGCGGAAGGAAGGCGTTTGACGCAGGCGTCGTGGACGAAGAATTGGGGATAGAGTCGACAAAACAACCTCGGTTTAGCAGATAGTCAGCGGCAGAGAGGCGCCGCAGGGATAAAAAGAAAGTCCGTTAACAGTATACCCACAGGCGCTTTCTGACAATGTCTGTCGCTTTTCTTCACTGGCGAACGGCACAGAATGCCTGGGTTGTTATCCGCGACGCCGCCTCTGTTGGCCGCGCTGAAATAAGTAACAGACAGGCGGTAATCCTGGTGAGAATTTTCATGATCGGACGCCATGACATCCTGAAATTATGCCCGGCCTTGTAAAGCCTCTGGCCACTAACGCTAATCGTTTTTCGGGTGTGGTTCAGCACTCAGTCATTTTGTGGGCTTATCAGTTCAGGCACGGCAAATGAAGGCGGACAAAAAGCAGTCCCATCCCTGAGCCGTAACGCTCATTCCGTAAATTGCAGTTCCAGACGGACGTTGCGCAGAACTGGCGCTAAAGACGTTTCGCCACGGACGGGTTTCGGCCTGACGGCCCATTTGCGCAAGCGTCCCTTTTTTTAGGTCTATACTCAGTGAGCCAGGTATATGATTTAAGTAGACAATTTGCTGTCACCGGGAAAAGGGAAACCTTAAATTTATAATATATAAGCTTGTTTTTGTTGTATTTTTTTCTGTGGCGCTTTGCATGATAAGTCAGCGTCCATATCACCCCTGACGACTATGGAGGCGTATCGATGGATTTTCTTGGCTGGACAGCCGCAACGGGCGGGCTTTTATTACTGATGTCGCTGGCATCAGGCTGGATCAATCGCGGCCCGATCACCACGTTTTCTCTCTACCTGATCGCCGGTGTAATTTGTGGCCCCTGGGTGCTGGATCTGCTGCATATCGATATTGCCGCTCATGCCGAACTGACCGCTCACCTTACCGAGATCGCAATGGCGGCCTCGCTGTTTATCACCGGCCTGAAACTCAGGCTGCCGTTCCGGCATCAGGGCTGGCGGCTGGGGATGCGGCTGGCTTTCCCCGGCATGCTGCTGACCGTGCTGGGTATGTCGCTGGCGGCACACTATCTGGTCGGGCTTTCGTGGCCGTTTGCCATCGCCTTTAGCGCCATCGTCGCGCCGACCGATCCCGTGCTGGCCAGCCTGATTTCCGTCAACGACGCCCGCGATGACGACAACCTGCGCGTGTCGCTCTCCAGCGAGGCCGGGATGAACGACGGCACCGCCCTGCCGCTGCTGATGCTGGCGGTGACGCTGCTGACCACGCAGCAGGAAATGACGCTGGATCTTTTCCGCCACTGGGCGTTAAAAGACGTGCTCTGGGGGATCACCGGCGGGCTGGGCATCGGCTTTGTGTTTGGTCGCTTTGTCGGCCAGTACGTCACGCATCTGCGCTACGCGCATAAAGATGTCGCCCCGAATGATTTCCTGGCGCTGGCGCTGATTGCGCTGAGCTATGCGGCGGCTCAGGCGCTGGACGCCTCCGGCTTCCTGGCCGCTTTTGCCGCTGGCGTGGGTCTGCGTCGGGCGGAAGTCAACGTTATCCGCCGCCAGCCTGCCGATGCGTTTGACGACAGCGACCATCGTCCACCGGCGGAGGTGCTGGTCAATCCGCATATCCGTCATGAGTCTCTTGATCCGGATCCGGCGCGCTCGGTAGGCCTGGTCGTCGGCGATGCGCTGTCGTTCGGGGATACCGTGGAACGCCTGTTTGCGGCCGGCATTATTATCGTGCTGGGCGTGACGCTGGCGCATCACTGGGATCCGGACGGGCTGCTGATGGCGCTGGTGCTGTTTGTATTTATCCGCCCTGCGGCAGTATGGCTCGGCACGACAGGCATTAAAGTGCCGTGGCAGCAGAAGATGATTATCGGCTGGCTGGGGATCAGGGGGATTGGCAGTATCAACTATATTGCCTGGGCCTATACGCACGGCGTGGCGGGCGAAGAGATGACGCGCATGGCGAATATCGCCTTTACGTTAATCGTTGCCAGCGTCATCGTGCATGGGATTTCGGTCACGCCGCTGCTCAACTGGCGGCAGGCCAAAATAGCCGCCGCCAAAGAGCAGGACGAATAAGCGTTATAACGCGCTGGAGAGTTTTTTCTTACAGTAGACCAGGCTGCTGTAAAGCGGGTTCAGATACCAGATAACCATCAGTTTGATATTGTTTCGCGTCAGTTGGCGTACCAGCGCGTTTACCCTGGGCTGGTACTCCTTCGGCACGGTCATATCATGCTCGCGCAACATTTTCAGGCAGCCGCTCATCACCGGAAAATAGTAATCATCCACCAGCGAACGTTCCACCGGCACGTTGGCGGCGCGGATAGCCTCTTCGGTACCTTCACGAGCGATAAAGTAGTTCTTCACCCAGGAAAAATCGCGCGTACGGACGGAAAGCGACGTCGTGGTATAGCGCTTAAAGTAGTAGGCTTCTGGCGTCACGAAAACCTGTTTTGCCTGCAAATAGAGGGTAAACATAAAAGGCGCGTCTTCGTGATTCTGGATCGGCAGAAAGCGGCTTTTGGTCCGGACAATCAGCTCGCGAGAGATAATGCTGGACCAGAGCACGCGATGCGCGGAGCCGCTGCCGTTCAGCTGCTCAATAAAGGCCGTGCCGCCGCTGTACACCCCTTTCAGGTTACGGGCGTGCGTGATCTCAGGCTTGCGCTCTGCCACCGGCACGTCCATAAACATTTTGGCGGCGAAGCAGAACATCTCCAGCTCCGGACAGGCGCGCTTTTCACGCAGGAAGTCGGCAAACAGCGTCGGGCCGGTGAGATCGTCGGCATCCATAAAGTAGATGAAGTCGCCGGTGGCCAGCTCCAGCCCTTTATTCCTGGCGGCGCTGACGCCGCCGTGCGCGTTACGCACCAGCTGAATACGCGG
This sequence comes from Erwinia sp. STN24, assembly GCF_041320675.1. NCBI lineage: Bacteria > Pseudomonadati > Pseudomonadota > Gammaproteobacteria > Enterobacterales > Erwiniaceae > Erwinia > Erwinia sp. STN24. The sequence goes on from NZ_JBGGPM010000001.1 coordinate 1,350,464, forward strand.
ATCGCGCTGGCAATACTCTTCAATCAGCCGATCGGTACCGTCGGTCGAGCCATCGTCGATAATAATAATCTGCTGCGGTACTACCGTTTGTTGCAGCAGCGAATCAACAGCCTCGCTCAGATCGGCCCGGCCATTATAGACGGGCATAATCACGGACAGCGTAGGCTGCGCCAGATCGTCCTGGTTACTCATCTTTCACCTCGCAGGTTCAGCCGACGGAAAGTTACATTTTTAAGGTAGTCGCCTACTTTACTGTGCAGCAGGCAGCAGATAACCAGGTTCACAAAACCGATCAGCCCCAGGTAGAGCAGGTTCAGCCAGCGGTTATCGTTCCACTCGAAAGGGATCGACAGCGTAAGGAAGGTCACGCAGGCGGAAACGGCCCAGATCAGCAGCACGTCGCGGGTCAGCCACTGCATATGGATCGTCGGCGCAAACTTCCTGTGCACAATCCATGACCAGACCAGCAGGTAGAAAATGTTTTGCGCAACCCACACGATGCCGGTACCCAGCGCGCCATAGTGGATGGCCGCAAAAATATTCAGCGGGATCAGGATAATGGCAAACAGCGTAAAGCCTTTCATATGCAGCGACAGGTTGCCGTTCACATACTGCAAATTATAAAGCAGGCCGACAATCGCCTGCACGCCGCTGCCCAGCGCATACAGCGTCATTACCAGCGACATCTGCTCGCCAATCTGCGCGTTCTGCGTCCAGGCCCAAATCAGCTGGGTTGGATAGAAAGCGATGGTCAGGCTGAGCGGCGCCATAAAGATGCTTACCGCCTGGGTTGTCCAGCGATACAGCTTCAGCGTTTCCTGCTCGCCGTTCTCGCTCTTGGTACGCATCCCCGTCATGCGCGGCACAATCGCCTGCATAATCGGGCTGCTGAGCATCACGATGCCGGTTGCCGCCGTCGCCACCACGGTAAAGGAACCGTAGGTCGCCAGCGGCAGCGTTTTGGACAGCACCAGACGGTCAATCTGCGAAATAAACGTCCAGATGGCGCTGGAAAAAGCCGCGCCGACGGCAAAGCGCAGGAAAGGCTTCAGCACGCCTTTCAGGTTATCCACCCTGGTGTTGCGATCGCTTTTAGGCACCAGCTGGTAGGATTTGCGAATGCAGAAGAAGGCCTCGCCCAGTGAAATCAACAGCTGCCAGCAGAAGAAGAAGATGACCGGGTTCGACGCGAAACGAATAACGAACACCGCGCCAAAGGTGCGCAGCGTAATCACCACCAGGTTCAGCGCGTTCAGCCAGACCTGATGTTCATAGCCGACAATTACGCTGCGATAAGGCCCGATACGCCAGCGGATAGCGGCGGTCAGCACCATGATGCCGACGGCAATCACCAAATCCTGATGCGGGATAGTTTTCGCATGCAGCCAGTGCGAGGCGACATAAGGCGAGGCGAACCAGCCCATCACCACCAGCACGGCGGAAGAGATCAGAAAGAACTTACCCAGCGTAGCGAACAGCGAGGGAAACCACGGGTTTTGCTCCCGATCGGCGCGATAGCGGGCCGCCTCACGCAACAGCGTGGTGGAAATCCCCACGTCCAGCAGCTGTAGCCAGGTCAACAGGATCGAGAAAAAGCCGATAAGGCCGTAAATCTCCATGCCCAGTTGATGAATATATAAGGGTACGACCAGTATCCCGGCAAGCGTGATATAAATCTGACCGACATAATTCGCAACCGCATTACGCTTAATCGACATAATCTCTTCTATCGTGCTCGGTTTATCATTTATCAATAACGCAGACTAACAAATCGCTGCCCGAACTACATCCGGGAAATAGTCTTAAAAGCGCGATGCGCGGTGCCCGAAGCCACGCCTGAATAGTACCGCCCGGCAACAGGTTGTTATAAAAGAATGCGGCAAGCTTGTATCTTTAACGTCCAATACAGGCTATTAAAAAAATAGTAAATCTGAGATAAAAAAGGCTGAACAATCATTATCCGCTTTTTACATTCTGCCGGGCCATTTTTATCTGGAGCGATGTCGTGAGCATGGCGAAAGTCATGGCCGACAAGGTTTAGCGGGTGGCCCTGATGCTGAGACAGGCTTTTAGTTTCTTCTGGCCCTTGCCGGCTGCCCGACGCGGCGGCCTCGTCCGGCAACAGAAAAAGGCGGCTTATGGATAGCGAAAAGCTGCGCGGAGTGAAGCCTGAAGCCAACCGGCAGCGCGCGCAAATTCAGCCTCTGGCGAAAAATCCCCCCAATCGGCCCTGATGGGGATCCCGACCTGTCATAAGCGCGGACAGTTAACCCGTTTTCAGCTCACGCTTCCACCGGCTTATTTTCAATTCGGACCAATGAATGCTGAGCGCTTTAAGGCACAGAAAAACCGATGCTAACTCAATCGTTATTTTTTATGCCTCGTTTTATTAATTAGTTTAAAAAAACCTGGACGACCGTGATAAAAAAACACACCAATACGATTAAAGATAAAAATAAATATCATCTTCTTTACTATTTTACCCGCATAAAATAAAAATGACCTGAATAAGAAAATAAAAATGTGAATCAGCTTGTTGTAGGATAGCGATAATAAAAATCACTACTCTTTTAGTTTAAGCGCCGTATCCGTGCTTTTCCCTGCCGTTCCCGAGGGTGTTTGCCCGCCATGCGGAAATTTTCAACCTGCTGTTTTTACTGTGATTTTATCAAAATAACGGTTTTATCCCTGCCAGGAGCTGGCCTGGCGCAACCGTGATGGGGCGCATAAAGCGCGCGGCCGGCCGTCTCTTTTTCCGCTGTTTCTGCCACAGATAGGCAGGCTGCCACGACTAACGTGACAGAGATCACATTCAATCTTCTGACGCATAATTCCGCCTCTGCCACCTCAGCCAACCGCGGCCGGGATTTATGCTAGCCTCAAAGTAGAGGGAGTGTTGCCGTCCTGAGAGTGGGTTGATAAAAAACATGAAAATATCAGAGAGTTTTCGCAGCCATTTTATCCGCGAAGTGCTTATACCTTTGGTGCTGGTGTTATTAATTATTTTTACTGCGGCAACGTTTACGGTCTGGTGGGCCACCGCGAAAACCAATCGCGACGCCGCTCACCAGCAGCAGCAGATTATCGAGACTTCGCTGACGCAAAGCCTGACGGAAATGATCAAACAGAATCGCAGCCTGGCGCTGTGGCAGCCGCTTGGCCGTCGTCTGGATCGCGCGCTACAGGATACGCCCTGGCTGAACCAGAACGTCGGCACCTGGCTGTCGACCATGTTCGGCCACCAGCTTATCTATATTCTTGATGAGGAAGATCGTCCGGTGTATCGCTGGGAGTGGGATAAAAACGTCCCTGTGGCGCAGTTCGAACATCTGCGTCAGCCGATCAATGAGCTATCGGCCCGGCTTAAAACCCCTTTTGCCAGCGGCGGACACGCCGAAGCGATCGACTTTACCCTGATCGATAAACGGCCCGCTGCGCTCGCCATCAGCATTATTGACGACGGCTACGGCGGCAGCGGGCGTTTTCGGCTGGTGAGCGTAAAATATCTGGACGCCAGCTATCTCAATTCCCTCTCTCAACGCAGCCTGCTGCACGATCTGCACTACGCCGACGGCAAGCCGATGAAAACGGGCGCTAACTATTTATTAAAAAATCACCTCGGCGACGCGCTGGGCTATATCAGCTGGCGCCCGGCCGCGCCCGGCACGCAAATGTTTCAGGTTATCGGCCCGGTCGGGCTGGCAATGGTGCTGATTATCACGCTGATCTGCGGAGTGATGATCCGCCGCCTGTGGCTGTCCTCGCTCAAGCTCTCACAGTCGCTGCTTCAGCTGAGCGCCAGCGAGGCGCAGGCGCAGCATCTGGCTTTCCACGACGTGCTGACCGGCCTGCCTAATCGCGCGCTGGTTGAGGAACGGCTGACGCAGGCGCTGGGCAAGCTGAACCGCAGTCCTGAACATGTCGCGCTGCTGCTGCTGGATCTCGACCGTTTTAAACAGGTTAATGACACCTATGGGCACCATGCGGGAGACGAGCTGATTATCGACGTGGGGCATCGCCTTAGTCAGGAGGTCAGAGAAGCCGATACCGTAGGCCGGCTTGGCGGCGACGAATTTGTGGTTATCGTGGAAGGGATCACCGCGTTCAGCGATATTCAGAAGCTGTGCGAGCGGATCATTGCCTCGCTGGCGCGGCCTTTTACGCTGCTGGGCAGTGAAACCTGGATAGGCGTCAGTATTGGCGTGGCGATGGCGCCTCAGGATGCGAGCGATCGGCTGGAAATGATGCGTAAAGCGGATATCGCGCTGTACGAGGCCAAAAGCCAGGGGCGCGGTCAGTATCGCGTGTTTGATAACTCGATGGATGAACAGGTCAAAACGCGCCAGCTGATTGCGGCTGATTTACGCGCCGCGCTGCAAAACAAGCGCGATCTGGCCGTTTACTATCAGCCGCTGATGGATATTTCCGGGCAGCAAGTCGTGGGTCTGGAAGCGCTGATGCGCTGGCATCATCCGCAGCGCGGCGTGATTTCGCCCGGCGAATTTATTCCGCTGGCGGAGGAAATGGGCCTGATTATCCAGATTGGCGAATGGGTGCTGCGTGAAGCCTGCCGCGTGTCGCTGGCGTGGCCCGATATCTCCATGGCCATTAATGTCTCCCCTTTACAGTTTCGTTCAGCGGGCTTTGTGGAGCGGTTTAAAGCCATCGTCCAGCAGGAAAAAACGCTGCCTTCCCGTATTGAGCTGGAAATTACCGAAGGCGTGCTGATTGAGGATGAGAAAGGCGCGCAGGAGATTATGCGCGCGCTGCGTGAAGCGGGTTTCCGTATCGCGCTGGATGATTTCGGCACGGGCTACTCCAGTCTGAATTACCTGAGTCATTTCTCGGTGGATAAAATCAAAATCGACCGCTCCTTTACCCAGTCGCTGGGCGTGACGGAGAACTCAACCGCCATCATCGAATCGGTGGTAAGACTGGGCCAGGCAATGGGGCTGACCGTAACCGCAGAAGGCGTGGAAACCAACAGCCAGATGGCGGCGCTGGCGGAGGCGGGTTGTAATGAGCTACAGGGCTACCTTTTTTCGCAGGCCGTATCGGAACAGGAAATTGCTGCGCTGCTGGCTCCCGATAAAGCCAGCTAACGCAGCGTGACAACGTCACCTTCTTATTGACGCCGCGCCCGTTCATTAACGACGCGCGGCGCAGGATGTTAAAAGAAACCCAGCGGTTCGGTGCTGTAGCTGACCAGCAGGTTTTTGGTTTGCTGATAGTGATCGAGCATCATTTTATGCGTTTCCCGCCCGATGCCGGACTTTTTGTAGCCGCCAAACGCCGCGTGTGCCGGATACAGATGATAGCAGTTGGTCCAGACGCGCCCTGCCCTAATCGCCCTGCCAACCCGATAAGCGCGGTTGATATCGCGCGTCCAGACGCCCGCGCCCAGCCCATAGATCGAGTCGTTGGCAATGGCGATAGCTTCCGCCTCATCTTTAAAGGTCGTGATGCCTACAACAGGCCCGAAAATCTCCTCCTGGAACACGCGCATACTGTTGTTGCCCTTGAGCAGCGTGGGCTGAATGTAATAGCCGCCGGCCAGATCGTCGTCCAGCTTCTCCACGCCGCCGCCGGTCAGCACCTCTGCGCCTTCCTGCCGCGCAATGTCCAGATAAGAGAGAATTTTATCAAACTGCTGCTGCGAAGCCTGCGCGCCGATCATGGTGTCGGTATCCATAGGATCGCCGCGCCTGATGGTTTTAATTCTTTTTAATACCGCTTCCATAAAGGGCGCATAAATGGATTCCTGCACCAGCGCGCGCGAAGGACAGGTGCATACCTCGCCCTGATTCAGAAAGCCCAGCACCACGCCTTCCGCCGCTTTCTCTATAAAAGAAGGCTCGGCCTGCATGATGTCCTCAAAGAAGATGTTCGGTGACTTGCCGCCCAGCTCAACCGTTGAAGGAATAAGGTTTTTCGCCGCCAGCTCCAGGATATGGCCGCCGGTAGCGGTAGAGCCGGTAAAGGCGATTTTGGCGATGCGCGGATTGCCCGCCAGCGCCTCGCCCGCTTCACGACCAAAGCCATGCACTACGTTCAGCACGCCTTTCGGCAGCAGGTCGGCGATCAGCTCGACAAACAGCGTGATTGACAGCGGCGTCTGCTCCGCCGGTTTCAGCACCACACAGTTGCCCGCGCCGAGCGCCGGTGCCAGCTTCCAGGCCGCCATCAGCAGTGGAAAGTTCCACGGGATAATCTGGCCGACTACGCCCAGCGGTTCGTGAAAATGGTAGGCGGCGGTAAACTCGTCGATTTCCGCCGCCGTGCCTTCCTGCGCGCGCAGGCAGCCCGCGAAATAGCGAAAATGATCGACCGCCAGCGGCAGATCCGCCGCCAGCGTCTCGCGTACCGGTTTGCCATTGTCCCAGCTTTCGTTGACGGCCAGATATTCCAGCTTCTCTTCCAGCCGATCGGCGATTTTCAGCAGCGTCAGCGAACGCGACTGGACGGAAGTTTTGCCCCAGGCTTCTGCCGCCGCGTGCGCCGCATCGATGGCGTTTTCAACATCCACCTTATCTGAACGAGGGAACTCGCCGATGGTCGAGCCGTTAACCGGTGACGTATTGGTAAAGTAATTACCGTTTACCGGCGCAACAAACTCGCCGTTGATAAAATTGCCGTAGTGCGATTTCAGCACGATTAAGGAATCCTGACTGCCCGGATATGCGTAGCGCATGATCGTCTCTCCGCGATAATTAACAATTAAACAACTTGAAATTAACATTAACAGAACAGGAGAAATTGACAGCCGGGCCGGGCGGAAAGTGTGACCGCGCCGAAAGGAAAGCGCTAAAGCGAGGAAAGAGGACGGCAGAGCCGCCCCGTTGCGTCAGGCGAGGCGCGCTATCGCGCGCGGCTGCTGACAAAAATTCTGCAAAAGCCGCAGCGGCCAGCTGGGTTCGGGGAGCGCTTCGCCAGCGGCTTCGCGCCTTGAGCTGTTTTGCTGACAGGCCGCCATAATCGCCGCCGTAAACTCGGGATGGAACTGCACCGAGAGCGCCTGTGGGCTGTAGCGAACGATCTGACACGGATCCATCACGGAAGAGGCCAGCACCCGCGCACCGGTCGGCGGTCGCAGCACCGACTGACGATGAGAAAGCCACGCGGAAAACTGCCCCGGCAGCGCGCCCAGCAATGCATCTTCAGCGCCCTCTTCGTGACGGGTGATCTGCTGCACGCCCCCTTCCCAGCCACGCGGATTATCGCCCACCTTGCCGCCCAGCGCATAAGCCATGAGCTGATGACCATAGCAGACGCCCAGCAGCGGCAGCTGATGATCCATAGCGCTGCGTATCCAGGCGGCCGTACGCTCGCTCCACTCCGCATGATCGGTGACCATCGCCCAGGAGCCGGAGAGAATGGCCCCCGACAGCAAAGCGGGATCGGGCAGCGCTTCGCCCAGATCGGGACGCACGATCAGCCAGGCATCCGGCTGTAAACCCGCAGCGGCGATAAACCAGTGCTGCTGCTCGCCCACCCGGGCCATAACGCCCGCAGGCGGCGTTTCAAACTGGATAATAGCGAAAGGAAGCGCGTTCATTGTCTGGCAATCTCCTTATGCGGCTGATTCGGAATCTTACAAGAAAAAAGGGCCTTCACGCTTAACATCATGGCGATTCGTGCCATCATAGGCTAATGATTAAACACACTAAAGGATTGCGTTGTGGCTGTACGTCATTTTTTCCTGATTTTGCTGGTGGTCACCACCTGGGCTTTCAATAACATTGCGGTAAAATGGGGGCTTGGCGAGGTGCCGCCGCTGTTTCTGACGCTGATGCGCTTTGTGGTGGTGGCGCTGATCCTGGTTCCTTTTACCCGCGTTACGCGTGAACAGCTGCGCTATCTGGTGCCGCTGGCCTTTACCTTTGGCTTTATGCACTTCTCGCTGCTGTTTCTCAGCCTGAAATATACCGACGCGGGCACAGGCGCCATCGTGGTGCAGCTGGGTACGCCTTTCGCGATGATCCTGGCGATGATTTTTTTGCAGGAAAAACTGTCGCTGGTACAGATGTTGGGCATCGCCATTTCGCTGAGCGGCGTGGTGGTACTGGCGGGCAGCCCGACCATTCCAACATGGTGGGTGCTGTGCCTGCTGCTTTGCAGCGCGGTGGGCTGGGCCGTCAGCAACCTTATCGTGAAGAAATCCCCGTCGATCAAGCCGCTTACCATGACCGGCTGGCTCTCTTTTCTGGCGATCCCCATCGTGGGCCTCTCGTCCTTCTTTATGGAAAGCGGTCAGCTGACCAGCCTGGTTAACGCTTCATGGCGAGGCTGGTTCGCGATTTTGTACAGCGCAATCTGCTCTTCCATCGTCGCCTATTCGCTGTGGTATGGCCTGCTGCGCACCTATAACGTCAATCTGATTATGCCCTATTCCCTGCTGACACCGGTGCTGTCGGTGATTATGGGCGTGCTGGTGCTGGGCGACAGCATGAATATCTTTAAGGTTTTCGGCTCGCTGCTGGTGGTGGCCGGCACGGCGATTGCGGTGATCAACCTGCGCAACCTGAGGATGCACGCCCGCCTGCCAAAGCTGAAGCGGCTGCGCTAGCGACCGCCGATCTTCATTGCTATGGTTAAATTAAAGGAGGAAGCAATGACGACCCGGTTAACCGCACAATGCTGGCAACAGCTCTGGCAGGCATTACGCAATGACGACGCGCCCGATGTCCATTTTATCGGCGAGCAGCGTCTCCCTTCCGCCTTTCCGGTCACCGAGCTGGCGGCCACCAGCATGGCGCTGGCGATGCAGGCGGCCGCAGCCCTGACCGGCAATCCCGCCCGTCAGCGCGTCGATATGCGCCTGGCGTCCCGCTGGTTTCAACACAGCTTTCAGCCCGTAAACCGCTCTGCGCCCTCGCTGTGGGATGCCTTTGCCGGAGACTACGCCGCCGCAAACGGCTGGATCCGCCTGCACACCAACGCGCCGCATCACCGGGCGGCGATGGAAAACGTGCTGGGCACGCACGCCAGCCGCGCCGATTTGGCGCAGGCCGTCAGCCGCTGGGACAAAACCGCGCTTGAACAGGCGGTGATTGACGCGGGCGGCTGTGCGGCAGAGATGCGCAGCGTGGAAGCCTGGCGGCAGCACCCACAGGGGCAAAGCGTACGGCACGAGCCGCTGATAGCGCAAAGCGTACAGCCGCAGGCCGCCGCGCCGGGCTGGGCGCTGCCAGGGCTGCGGCCGCTGCAAGGCGTCAGGGTGCTGGATCTGACCCGAATTATCGCCGGGCCGGTCGCCACGCGCTTTCTGGCCGGGCTGGGCGCCGACGTGCTGCGGCTCGATCCGCCGGGCTGGCAGGAGCCGACGCTGGAGGAGGAAGTCACGCTGGGCAAACGCTGCGCGCGCCTCGATTTAAAGTCGGCGGCAGGCAGGCAGATTTTTGCACAGCTGCTGGGCCAGGCGGATATTCTGATCCACGGCTATCGTGCCGATGCGCTGAGCGCGCTGGGGTATGATACGGAGGCACGACAAAAGCTTTCTCCTGGCCTGATCGACGTCAGCCTGAACGCCTGGGGCTGGACGGGGCCGTGGCGCAACCGGCGCGGTTTTGACAGCCTGGTGCAGATGGGCTGCGGCATAGCGGAAACCGGCCGTCAGTGGCAGCACAGCGAGAAACCGGTGCCTCTGCCGGTACAGGCGCTCGACCATGCTACCGGCTATCTGATGGCCGCCGCCGCACTGGAAGGTATGCGGCTCAGGCTGCAAAACGGCACGGGCTTCAGCGCCAGGCTGTCGCTGGCCCGCACTGCCTGCCTGCTGACCGATAATCCTTATCCCGAGGCGATGCAGCCCAAAAGGCTGGTTAGCGCACAACCGCATGATAACAATGTCGAAACGGAGATAAACGCCTGGGGGATCGGCCTGCGCCTTAAACCGCCGGTGGAGCTGCCCGGCACGCCGCTGGTTTGGTCTGCTTCCGCCTCGCCGTTGGGTTCTGCGCGCGCAGCGTGGCGGGATTAACCCGCTGGCTACGCGCCTGTTAGCTAATAAAGTAAAGCCAGATGACCGGGCCGTTTCGCGCACCTGTTAACTGACAAAGTACAGCAAGACGATCGGCCCGCTTTGCGCACCTGTTAACTGATAAAGTAAAGCCAGTATCGCCGGGCGCGGTACTGGCTTTACTCAGTGACTACCGGCAGAAACCAGGTCAGCCGGATTGTCCGCAGCTTTACGCTTCGTCTTCTTCCGCCAGCTCGTCGCGCATCGCCTGAATCGCTTCGCGACTTAGCGCGGCCAGCGTACGGTAAAACGGCGTATCGGCCCAGGCTTCCACCTTGCCCAGGAACTGACCGCACCACGGCAGCAGATAGTCGTCGAACAGCGTAATTTGCGCCTGTACCTCATCCTCCTGCGACTGATCCTCCAGCCAGGAAGCGGCCAGCAGCAGCGAGCCAAACCGATCGGCCGGGCCTTCGCCAAGCGGCATGCCACGGCTCTGCAAAAACGCCCGCACTTCGCTCTCCTGCGGGCCGTTTTCCCACTTTGAACCCTCCGGCGACACCTTGCAGTCGCTGCCGACAAACAGCGCGTTATAGTCAGCGGCCAGCGCCTGCGGATCGCTGTTCTGCTGCAAACGCGTCAGCAACTCGTCCTGCTCCAGCGGCCACTGCTGCTGCAGCTTGCCCTCGCGCAACAGCGTAAACAGCGGCACCAGCAGCGGATCCTGCGGCTGGCGGTTATAGAGCGAGCCAAGGATGCGGCAGATAATCGAAAATTCATTCATCGGGATGGGTCCATAGCGTTAAGCGTGACAACGTCACAGGTCAGCAAATTCTGTAATGGTCGTGCCGGTTCTGCGCTGTAAAAAATCCAGCAGGCGGCGCGGCGTGACATTTAATACGCGTTCTTCAGGAAAATCCACTTCCTTCATGATCCGCAGACAATGCTCAAAATTGCCCAGCGTAAAGGCAGTATGGGAATCCGAGCCGCAGGCAATCCAGCCGCCGGCATCGCGTACTGCGGCTGCAATAGCACGACAGTTAGGCTCGCTACCCTTGCGCGAGTGGGTAAAAGAGGAGTTGTTCAGCTCCAGCGCCACCTCATATTTTGCGGCGGCCTCGGCAATAGCAGGAATATCAACAGGGTACTTCGGGTTGCCCGGATGGCTGATGATATGCACGTTGCCGCTGGCCATGGCGGCGATCATCGCTTCGGTATTGGTCGCCTTGTCGCGCGGTGCGAAAACCGGCTCGTGAAAGCCTGCCACCACGATATCCATGGCCTCCATCATCGGCCCGGTGCAGTCGATATCGCCCGCCAGGTTTTTAATATTGGCTTCAATACCGCGCAGGATGCCAATGCCGTCCACCACGCGCGGCCAGACTCGCATATTGATAAAATGCCAGTGGTGCGGCGCATCGGCCATATCGGGGCCGTGATCGGTGATCGCCAGCAGTTTGACGCCGCAGGTTTGCGCCTGCTGGACGTAGTCACGCAGCGTGCTATAGGCATGGGTGCTGGCAACGGTGTGCATATGAAGATCGACAGGGTACATAATTTCTCCTTGTTGACGGGCACTCGGCCCGGACGAGTTAGTAGCCTCGCGCCAGATCGACCTGACCGGCGGGCATATCACCCGCTTCACGCTGGCGGATGGCGTCAGCAATGTAGTCCATAGCTTCCTCCGGCAAGGTGACAGCCGCATTATGCGGCGTGATGGCGATAGCCGGATGCGTCCAGAAAGGATGATCCTGCGCCAGCGGCTCCTGCGCGAAGACATCCAGCGCCGCCGCCTTGATTTCGCCCGCCGCCAGCGCCGCCAGCAGATCTTCTTCCACCAGATGCGCGCCGCGCGCCAGATTAATCAGATAAGCCTCCGGCTGAAGCTGACTCAGTAAACCACGGTTCAGAATGCCGACGGTTTGCGGCGTGTTCGGCAACAGGTTAATCACCACGCGGGTGCCGGAAAGAAACTCGCTCAGCTGCGCTTCGCCGTGGAAACTGGTGACGCCCGGCAGCGTTTTCGGCGTACGGCTCCAGCAGCGCACCGGAAAACCCCAGTAGCGCAGGCTTTCCGCCACGCTGCGCCCCAACACGCCCGCGCCCAGAATGCCGATGGTAAAGGCGTCCCGGCCAGGGTTGCGCAGCGGCTGCCACAGCGCCTGGCTTTTCTGCTGCTGATAGTCGTTAAAGCGGCGGAACCAGCCCAGCACGTGCCAGACCGCATATTCCTGCATCTGGCGCCCCATGCCGGTATCCTCCAGACGAAACAGCGGCACGCCAGCCGCCAGCATCTGCGGATGTTCGCGCAGCTGGTTGAGAATATCATCCACGCCCGCGCCCAGCGCAAAAACGCCTTTTAAATCCGTACGGCCCTGCAGCATCGCTACCGGCGGCTGGCGCACCAGCGCGTAATCTGCAGGAGCCCGATCGCCCGGTGTCCATTCACGCACGCGGGCCTGCGGCAAACGCTGCTCTAATCCGGCCTGCCATTTTTTTGCATTAAAGGAAGGATGATAAAAAATGATATCCACGCGGCTTCTCCTGTTTTTCCTTCAGGCTCGGGGAAAATGCAGCCCGTGGCAAGCAAAAAATAAGGGGGCCGTTATGGCCCCCCTGGCTAGCGTGTCGTCTGGATAAGCCTGCGCAGCAGCGGCATCAACAGCAGCAGGATCAGACCTGTGGCGACGCTGCCGCAGCCCAGCAGCATAAAGATATGGCTGTAGCCAGGGTTGGTCAGCGCAGGCGAACTGCCGCTGTTCTCCGGCATCATGCCGGAAACGTGACCGGCCAGCACCGACGCGACGCCTGTTACCATCATCCAGCAGCCCATCATCACGCCCTGATAACGTAGCGGCGCCAGTCTGCCGATCATCGCGTAGCCAACCGGCGAAATCAGCAGCTCGGCCAGGCTTTGCAGAATGTAGCTGATCGCGATCCATTTGAACGCCACCATGCCGTCGCCGCCGGCCAGCATAATACCCACGGGCAAGACCAGCATCCCCAGCCCGATACAGAACAGCGAAGAAGCGAACTGCAAAGGAATATCGATGCGCCAGCCACGCTCGCGCATGTTACGAAAGCCCATTGCCAACAGCGGCCCGCCGAAAACAATCACCAGCGTATTGATGTTTTGCACCCACTGCGGCGCAACCCGGATGCCCCAAACGTTCAGCATAATATTGTGTTCGGTAAACAGCATCAGCCCCATCGGCGCCAGCTGGTAAAGCGTCCAGAACACCAGCGCGCCCAATGCCAGGATCAAGTAGGCGGCCATTCGGCGCTGTTCTTCCCGTGGGCGATGTCGCAGCGTAGTGGCGGCAAGCAACAGGAAAACAACCGCGCCAAGGATCAGGACAAAAGTGCCGGTAAAATCAGCATGGGTCAGCATCAGGCGGATAATCGGCACCAGCACCACCAGGATCAGCAGGCCCGCCAGCATCCGCAGCCGCAGCTGCGATTTGTTGACGTGCAGCAGCGGCGTATCGATATCCGCCAGCGTTTTCCAGCGCAGCAGAGAAATAACGATGGCGACGGCGTTGCCCAGCGTGGCGAACAGGAACAGCGCCTGGTAATGCTCCTGTAGCTGGAAATAGCCCGCGCCAGTGAAGCCGATAAAGAAGCCCAGGTTCATCCCGGCATAGTTCCACAGGAAGGCGCTTTCGCGACGGCTGTCTTCCGGCGTAAAACGCTGGGTCAGCATCATATTGATACAGGTTACGTTCAGGCCGCTGCCGGTCAGAAACATCGCCAGCCCCCAGTACAGCCCGTCCGCGCTTTGCCCGGAGAGGATCCAACAACCAATGACCTGCAACACCATACCCAGCACAAACAGGTTACGGTTGCTGAGGTAGCGTCCGCCGAGGTAGCCGCCAAACAGATGCAGCCCGTAGTTGAAAGCGCCGAACACGCCCATCATGGCGTTGGCCTGCGCCTCGCTGAAGCCGAGTCGTTTGGTGGCATAAAGCACCAGGGTGGAATAGAGCACGGCAAAGCCAAGGGTGGCGAAAATCTGGATAAAGAAAAGCGCGCGCGTACCTTCCTGCCCTGTCGCTCCACCGTTTTTAGTCTGGATAGTCACTGTGGCCTCGTGATTTTTTAGCCTGATAAAGCGAATCATTATGCACATTGTTCGGCCAATTGCGCTGATACCGTTGCGTTTTACTTAAGTAAAGGGTTCTTTTGCCGAATTTAGCAGCAGCCTGCTGCAAAAATGAGTAAACGAGCGGAAAAGTGCAGAAAGGGTGTTGACCCGCGCACGACTTTTCCCTACATTACCGGCCACGCAGCAAGCTTGCGTAACAATATGGTGAGGTGTCCGAGTGGCTGAAGGAGCACGCCTGGAAAGTGTGTATACGGCAACGTATCAAGGGTTCGAATCCCTTCCTCACCGCCATATTTAAAGAAAGAGCCTGAACTCACGTTCAGGCTTTTTTTTATGCATGTTCCCCACGAGGAAGGGTGAGAACCCTTGACCGGGTTCGACAACCGGCTTCAGCCGGTTGGACAGTTCGGACGTCCCGCGGCCGAACTGCCCGCAGGGCGAGCAAAGCGAGTCAATCCCTTCCTCACCGCCTTATTTAAAGAAAGAGCCTGAACTCACGTTCAGGCTTTTTTTTATGCCCAACTTATTTATTGATGTCTGACGGCAGTTGCCACAGCTCGCCAAGCCGGTAATCCCATATTCTTGGCGAAAACTTTATCTTGCCTCTCTCTGGCGTAAAGGTCATTTCACTAAACCAGATATTTTCTTTATGCATAAAGAAATCCACCCGGCAGTAATCAATACCCTCTGCGAGCGTTTCCGCCAGTTCAAGCAGCCTGGCATAGCCAGCGGGCCGGGGAATGTCGCGCGGATTATTGCTCTGCCCCATAGTAAAAGGCTGCAGGCGCCAGCCTTCATCATAAATATTGGTGAGCTTATTTCCGGCGGCATCCGTAAAATCCGCCTCTGTAAATTTCGCTTTTTGATGAAAGCAGTGAACGCGGTAAAGTTCCGGCGTAATATCCGGATTGGCGTTCGCAAAAATATCTATATACTGCTCGGCCAGGATAAAGGGTGGGATGTTTTTGTATTGCCATTCCAGCGAGACATAGTAAAAGTTACGATTAAGAAAAAAATCGAGCTTTTTATTATAGCGCGCTATTGCTGCCGCATCTTTGGCAAACACCATCTGGCAGCTGCCGCTATCATGGTTGCATTTGAGTACAAATTTATCGGGTAATGCAGCATAGTCAATATCCGCCGTGCGCCGCCACACGCCCAGCAATGGGATCAAATAGTTTTCGCCGATTTTCTTTGCAACGTAGTCACGGGCCAGGTATTTATCAGCCAGTTGGGTATAAAGATCGTTGCTGGTGTAGAGCATACGGTGGATAATTTTTTCATTCAACGACTCAGGATTGCGGAAAACATCTGCTCCACAGTGTCTTTTGCGGTAGGTCGTTAGCAAATATTTTTCTTCTTTCTGTAACAAGTGACGAAAAATTTTACCCTGATGCTCAATCTTCTTAAATAAATACACTTCCCCGGCCCCTTATTAACAACCTGTCCTGATACAGGAATAACGGAGCCAGACTGGGCATTATTGCGCCAGGAAGAAATAAACCCTAAGTAAACAAGGCAAATAAAAAAGCACCGTTACCTTTCAGCAACAGTGCTTTTATATAATCAATCAGTTTTTATAAAGACTACTTAATTTCCATCGCGGCCTTCATGGTATAAAACAGATCGGTCTGATCGGTCAGCCCGACCACGTTAGCGGCGTGTGGCCCATAAGCGGCGATGCGCAGCTGCGTGCCGGTATGCTCCTGCGAGTCCTCTTCCGAGTTACCGTAGCTGATAGTCATCAGGCCGCCCTCTTTAGTTGCCAGCTTTTGCGTCAGGCCGGGAGCCTTACTGTCATTAGGGATAATCTGGCTGGAATGCGCATGGTCCGCCGTGACAATAACCAGCGTGTTGCCGTCTTTACGGGCAAACTCCAGCGCTTTCTGTACTGCCTCATCCAAATCTACCGTTTCGCCAATCTGGCCGCAGGGGTTTGCTGCATGATCCTGCTTATCGATCGACGCGCCTTCCACCTGTAAGAAGAAACCGTTCTGATTTTTGCTCAGCAGCTGGATAGCCTTATCGGTCATCTGCGCCAGCGTTGGCGTGGAAGCAGGACGATCGCTGTTTACCTCGCAGCTGATGGGGTTGCCTTCCAGATTACCGTGCAGGGTCGCTTTCGGCCCTTTCCAGCGCACCGGCATATTGCCATCCGCGAACAGGCCCAGCACGGGTTTATCCTGCGTGGCTTCGGTAATAGCGTTCATGCCGTCAAGGTTATCAATCAGCTGGTAGCCGCGCAGCTTCGCCTGCTCGCTCAGCGTCTTGCCCTGCCACTCGCCTGCCTTAGCGCTTTCGGCAAAGGTTTTGCCGCCGCCGCCGAAAGTGACGTCAACACGGGCGTTCAACAATTGTTCGGCAATAGATCCTTTGCCGCCCTTTTCCAGCGCGTTGCCTGCGCACAGCTCGCTGGTTTTCTCCGGGCCATAGCATTTACGGGAGGTCACATGCGCCATCTGCGCGGCGGGCGTAGCGTCTTCCAGCTCTGCGGTAGAGACGTTGCCGGTCGCTTTACCTGCTGCCTTTGCCCTTTCCATAATCGTCTGATGATCTTTACCGTTCACATCCACGCCGATCGCCCCGTTATAAGATTTTACGCCGGTGCTCCACGCCATTGCCGAAGCGGCGGAATCCGTAACGTAATCGGGCTTATGCGTTTTTTTGTCCAGCGAGTAATGCGTATACTGACCGGTCAGCGGCAGCGCATCGATGCCTTTGAAAAAGCCACCTGCGCCTTCAGCATAGTTACGCGCGGCGGTAATTTCGGAGTCGCCCATACCGTCACCGATCAGCAGGATAACGTTTTTAGCTGTTTTACTGCTCAGTGAAGCTTTCAGCGCTTCGGTCTGATCCTCGCTTAAACGGCGAGCGCCGCCGGGCTGTGTAATATCTCCCTGTGCGGCACGCTGATAATCGGCGGCCTGGGCGCAAAGCGTGATGGATAACAGCGTGGCGGTAAAGGAAAGCGTAAACAGGCTTTTTTTCATCAGACGGCTCCATGAGAAAACGTTTCTAAAAATTTCAGGCGTTTAGTTTGCGACACAATCGTGACGCTTTTGTGTCGGCCGCATGGCAACTTGATGACTACACCTGTGCGTTTCTCAATCGACAGCGAGCGCGGCCTGCTTACCGCTTAACCTGCCAGAATAAAAAGAGAAAATTCCCTTGACCGTTCGGCCCGGACTCCCTATAGTAGCGCCCCGTCGCCCGAGAGGGGGATGAAGTTTACAATATGGTGAGGTGTCCGAGTGGCTGAAGGAGCACGCCTGGAAAGTGTGTATACGGCAACGTATCAAGGGTTCGAATCCCTTCCTCACCGCCATATTTAAAGAAAGAGCCTGAACTCACGTTCAGGCTTTTTTTTATGCATATTCCCCACGAGGAAGGGTGAGAACCCTTGACCGGGTTCGACAACCGGCTTCAGCCGGTTGGACAGTTCGGACGTCCCGCGGCCGAACTGCCCGCAGGGCGAGCAAAGCGAGTCAATCCCTTCCTCACCGCCATATTCAAAGAAAAAGCCTGAACTCACGTTCAGGCTTTTTTTATGGCCAATCTCTTTTTTACCGCCTGGCCATATGGCATCAGGCAACTTTAAATACGGCAATAGCACGAGTCAGCTGCGCAGCCTGATCTTCCAGCGAAGCGGCCGCAGCGGCGGCTTCCTGCACCAGCGCGGCGTTCTGCTGGGTCACTTCGTCCATCTGGCTGACCGCAATGCTTACGTGCTCAATACCGTTGACCTGCTCGCCCGACGCTGAAAAAATCTCCGACATAATGCCGGAAACATTGCCGATGGAAGCAACGATGTCATCCATAGTTTTTCCGGCATTGGCCACCAGCTGGCTACCTTCTGTAATACGCAGGCTTGATGTTTCGATCAGTGTTTTAATTTCTTTAGCGGCTACCGCGCTTCGCTGAGCCAGCGCCCTGACTTCCGAAGCCACGACGGCAAAGCCCCGGCCCTGTTCACCAGCGCGAGCAGCTTCCACCGCGGCATTAAGCGCCAGAATGTTCGTCTGGAACGCGATGCTTTCTATCGTGCTGATGATTTCAGCCACGCTGTTCGAGCTGTCATGAATAGCGGACATGGTGGACACGACTTTTCCTACCACTGCGCCACCATGCTCCGCCACGCGTGACGCGTCAGAAGCAAGGCTGCTGGCATGTTGTGCGTTAGAAGAGTTCTGGCGCACCGTGGCGGTCAGCTGTTCCATACTGGCTGACGTTTCTTCAAGCGACGCGGCCTGCTGTTCAGTTCGGCTGGACAGATCGGTATTGCCCAGAGAAACCTCTTTTGCGGCGCTATCGATAGAAGCGGCGGCGTTCTGGATCTCCGAAACGACTTTTCTTAGCTGCTCCTGCATCTCTGCAAAAGTAGCAATCAGCACGCCGGTTTCATCTTTTGACTGCGGGATCAGTACCGAGGTTAAATCGCCATCCGCGATAGAGCGCGCCGCTTTGACAGCCTGGCGCAGAGGGACGGTAATCGCACGCGACAGCAGATAGCCCAGCAGAGAGGCGATAGCCAGCCCGGCAAGCGCGCCAACGATCAGGGTCAGCTTGGTTTGCGCTTCGGTGGCATCAACGGTGAGTTGCCTTTCCGCCAGTAAGCCCTTCTCTTCGGCAGCAAGTTCATCGATGATCTTCCGCATTCCGTCCATCTGCGCTTTGCCCGTGTTGGCATTAAAAGCCGCCAGAAACGTTTCATAAGAGAGTGCGCCGGTGTTCAGCGCCTGGCGATTTTTTATCAGCGGCGTAACAAAAGAGGCTTCCCACGCCTGTTCCTGCGCGGTCAGTTTGCTCAGCCTATCCTGCTGTCTTTCATTATCCGACGTCAAAGAGCGCGCCTTCTGCACGTGCTGAGAAAAGGCTTTCTGACCTTCCTGCCACGGCGCCAGCATCTCTTCTTTACCGTTTACTGCATAGCCGCGCAGCCCGGTTTCCATATTCACCAGGCTTTGGGTCAGCGATCGGCTTTCATCGATGACACGCCAGGTATGCACGTTCCAGTTATTGGAGTTTACAATGCGCGAAAAGTTAACGTAAAAAGTGCCGCACAGCAGCAGTAATAAGGCCGCCACGACGCCAAAAGCCGCTATAAATTTCGTACTGACCGAAAAGTTTTTAAACATCTTTTCCACGCTCTCAGAAGATTAAAGGTGCAAACATCGTTTCTGTTATACCCGTGCTTTATCGGCCTGCCTTTCGTAAGCTTTAGTAAATCTGCTTATTTTTTGCTGTTGAATACGCAGACATTCATATAAGTGATTAATAAAACAGTTAAAAAACAAGAAGGCCGTTAAAAACAGAAAAAAAGAAAGTAAAAAATCCTTTTTAATTATGATGATAGCGATTTAATTCATAAAAAAACCGTTTCCGGTGCAAGGTGAAAAGCTTGAGCCACGCTAAGGTATTTGCAGGAATTTTGAAAAAAACATCAAGCATAAGGATATAAAACAAAAAGGAGCCGGCTGATAAGGCTGTATCCCGACCTTAGCTTTTACCCTTCAGTAAGCCTGTCGCTTAGCCATGGTCATGCAGTCGATCGCAGGCAGCACCACTCCACCAGCGTGGTGCTGCCTGCGATCAGCTGCCTCCAGGGATAAAACCCGATGCCGTCATCAGCAAAGCAGCAGCCTGCCTGTACGTTAATAAAATTTTACAGTTGGCGATAAGCCAAATTCAACAGGCTATATAATAAAAGTCGCGGCGGAGTTTTCCGCCCGATATCTTTATTTTAAAAACAGCAGACCTGACACAAAATATTAACTCGATTTTTACCCGGCAAATTCTGCCATCCGCATGTCAATTTTTAACCTTGAAGAAATACGTCACCTGTAACACTATAAAACAGTCATCTTAATAGTTTAAATTTAAATTCCGCTGACCATAAGATAACCCGGAAATATTCTGGCGTAGTACCATGGGAATTTTCAGCTGACAATAAATAACGACCACCTTATAAAGGTTCTAAACGACTAATAAATAAGACCATCCGTATATAAAGCCAATAATAACTCCTTTGACTAATAGCAGGAAAACATGAAGCGAATTTTATCGCACCTTGTCAGGTGCATCACTCTTATATTATTTATGTGCGGCAGCGCCTCGCATGCAGCAGTGCTTAAGCTTGCTGTCTTACATAACACCAACGAAAAATCGATTGTATCGCACAACCGTTATTTACGTAATTTATCCGCCTCCCCCATTACGGAAAAAATGGCGCTGCTTAAGAGTACGGACAATATCCCCCCGCAGGATATTGACAGCGTCAGCCTGACGCTGCCGGATGGCGGGCACGTCACTTTTCAACGCTGGTCTGAAAAGAAAGACGAAGACGGCAGCCTCACCTGGACAGGTGAAATTGCCGCCCCTATTACCAATCGGTTATCCAACGGCAATCCCGATCCGGAAAATACGGCGATCCTGATTATCAAACAGGGCAAAATCTATGGTTCGCTAACGTTCAAAGGTGACACCTTTCAGATCCTGCCGCTGGCTCAGGAAAAAAATTCACTGGTTATTATTAAAGTGGATGCAAATAAAGTCGCTGAAAAAGAAAAGCATGACGAGGTCTTCAGCGCCCCGGAAACCAGGGTTAACTGCCCGGCACCGGGAAATTATGAGGATCCGGCCCCTTCGCAACAGGTGGTTATCCGGGTGGGTCTGGTGACCACCAATCAGTCCCGTGCGGCTTTCTCTTCATTAGATTTTGATGCGCTGGCCAAACTTGCTTTTGAAAAAGTAAATCAGGGTGCCTTAAACAGTAACGTTCGCATCACTTTTGTTAACGCTGGCGTACTGAATCCTGATTACAACGAGAAAAGTACCCAGAGCCAAATGCTGCGAGATATGAATGGCGAATTGCGCAACGCTATCCTTGCCTTCAGACAACAGCACGAGGCCGATCTGGTAGTTCTGTTGGCAGTTCGTAGAGATCTCAACGGCATAGCCTGGGTCAATGCGACCAGAGAAAGCGCTCATGCCGTAGTCAACTATCTTGCCTTCACCGAAACCAATACGTTTGCCCATGAAATGGGTCACAATATCGGGCTGCAACACGACAGAGCCCAGAATGGCGGTAACCCTTATGGTTCCCCTTGCTATCAACATGGCTACCGGCGTCTGGGCACAGGGATGGACAGATGGCGCACCATCATGGCCTACAACTGCTCCCCTAACTGTAGCCAGGTCAATATGTTTTCCAACCCGCGCGTTCTCTTCCGCAATACGCCTACCGGAACTGCACAGTATGAGGACAACGCTCGTCGGCTCAATGAACGGCGTGGAATGATCTCAAGGTTTTACAGCAACGTAACGCCGAAAGCCGTGGTGCCGGGTAATTTCAGCATCCTTTCGCGTAGCAATACTACGTTAATCCGCGAGCTGGACGGCAGATCCAGTGACGGTTACGGCCACGTCTGGAAAGTATTAAGCGACGGCCCCATGGGCTTGCAGGAAGTCCCTTCTGGTCCTGTCGTCAGAGAAATCCACAACGTCGCGAACGTCAGAGCCGCCTTCCCTGCCAACTCTTCCGGCCAGGCTGTTTATGAACTGACGGTGCATGGCTCCAACGGCCGGGTGGATAAAAAAATTGTTACCGTTACCGTTACCGCTCCACGTGCGCAAATTCAGGGTGCGGCCAGCGTTAAACAGGGCGATTCCGTTACCCTGAACGGCCAGGTAAACTTTACCGCTACCCGCTGGCAGTGGCGCCTGATAAACGGCAGCCAGACGATTGCTCAAAGTACATCGCGCCAGTTTACTCTGAATACACGGGGCTATGCGCCTGGGAAATATGAGGTCGAGCTGGAAGCGACCAGCGCAGACGGTATGCATACCGGCAGAAGCACCCATGTGTTAGAGATCACCTCTACCACACCAGTCGTGAAGCCGGTTGCCGTAGTACCTGACGATTTCAGCCTTATCTCCCGTTCCACCACCGCCGCCATCCACCAGCTGGACGGCAGCAGGAGCACAGGTAAAAGTTTTGTCTGGCGGGTAACCAGCGACGGCCCTGCCGGCCTGCAGGAAGTGGCGTCAGGCCCGATCGTAAGAGAAGTACAGGGTGCCGTGGCCCGCGCCGCTTTTCCTCGCAATACCTCAGGCATAGTCACCTATGAGCTGACGGCAACCGGTTCAGACGGCTCGGTGGATAAAAAAACCGTGACCGTCACCGTAACTGCGCCGCACGCGCAGATCCAGGGCCCGGCCAGCGTTAAGCATGGCGACAGCGTAACGCTGACAGGCCAGGACAACTTTACCGCCACACACTGGCAGTGGAGCCTGAAGCAGGGTGAAAAAACCGTGGCGGAAAGCAATGCGCGCGAGTTTGTCCTTGCGACAAATAACCATGCCGCCGGTCACTATCAGGTGGTGCTTGAAGCCACCAGCGCAGACGGCCTGCGTACGGCAACCAGCACCCATGCTTTAGAGATTATCGCTCCCGAGCCTGCTGTTGTGCCGGTAGCCGTGGTGCCTGAAGACTTCAGCTTCGTATCTCGTTCTACTACCGCCACCATCCATATACTGGACGGCAGCGGAAGTACCGGGAAAAGTTTTGTCTGGCGGGTGACCAGCGACGGCGCTGCCGGTTTGCAGGAAGTGGCGTCAGGGCCGATCGTAAAAGAAGTACAGGGTGCCGTGGCCCGCGCCGCTTTTCCCCGCAACACCTCAGGCATCGTCACCTATGAGCTGACGGCAACCGGTTCAGACGGCTCGGTGGATAAAAAAACCGTGACCGTCACCGTGACTGCGCCGCACGCGCAGATCCAGGGCCCGGCCAGCGTTAAGCATGGCGACAGCGTAACGCTGACAGGCCAGGACAACTTTACCGCCACGCACTGGCAGTGGAGCCTGAAGCAGGGTGAAGAAACCGTGGCGCAGAGCAATGCGCGCGAGTTTGTGCTGGCAACAAATAACCATGCCGCCGGTCACTATCAGGTGGTGCTTGAAGCCACCAGCGCAGACGGCCTGCGTACGGCAACCAGCACCCATGCTTTAGAAATCGTTGCTCCCGAGCCTGCCGTTGTACCGGTAGCCGTGGTGCCTGAAGACTTCAGCCTTGTGTCCCGCTCTACGACCGCCACTATTCACCAGCTGGACGGCAGCAGCAGCACCGGTAAAGGCTTTATCTGGCGGGTAACCAGCGACGGCCCTTCCGGCCTGCAGGAAGTGGCGTCAGGCCCGATCGTGAGAGAAGTGCACCAGCAGAAGATAGTCAGGGCCGCTTTCCCTCGTAATGCCTCAGGAAAAGTGACCTATGAGCTTCTGGCTACCGGTACGGGCGGCGTTGTGGACAGAAAAACCGTCACCGTAACCGTGAGCGCCCCGCACGCGCAGATCCAGGGTGCGGCCAGCGTTAAACAAGGTGAAAGCATCACGTTGACGAGCCAGAGCAACTTTACCGCCAGCCACCGGCAGTGGAGCCTGAAGCAGAACGGCAAAACGCTGGCGCAGAGCACGGCGCGCGAGTTTACAATCGCGGCGCAAAATTATGCAGGCGGTCATTACCTGGTCGACCTGGAAGCAGCCAGCGCGGACGGAACGCGTTCAGCCATCAGCACTCATGCTCTGGAAATTATTTCCGTTACGCCGCCGCCGGCACCGCCAGCACCGCCAGCACCGCCAGTCTATCCGGCCTATGTGGAAGGCACAGCCTATAAAGCAGGCGAACGGGTAAGCGCAGCGGGCGGCATCTATGCCTGTAAATCGGCACCTTACACCGGCTGGTGTGCGGGCGCGGCCTGGGCCTATGCGCCGGGCACGGGCCTGCACTGGCAGCAAGCCTGGGATAAGGTGGAATAAGGCATGATACTCAGGCGTTTTTCGCCCGGGACATCCCTCTGAAAAGGGAAAAACCGGCCTCGCAGGAGGCCGGTTTTTTATTATCAAAATGAGCGGTTAATTAACTGCGTTGTCTTCAGACGATATTTACATGCACCCATTTTAGCCGTAGGCCATCAGCGTATGCTGGCACAGCTCCGAGCGCACGCAGTCTTGTTTACCAAAACGCACCACCCCAATCATCTCGTCCTCTTTAAAGCGGGCCAGCGCGTCGCTAAGGCCGGACTGAACATGCGATGGCAAATCACATTGCGTGATATCGCCATTGACGATGACGGTGACGTTTTCCCCGAGGCGGGTCAGAAACATTTTCATCTGGGCGGCGGTGACGTTTTGCGCCTCATCAAGGATCACCACGGCGTTTTCAAAGGTACGTCCGCGCATATAGGCGAAAGGCGCAATCTCCACCTTGCCGATTTCGGGACGCAGGCAGTACTGCATAAAGGAAGAACCAAGACGTTTAACCAGAACGTCATAGACGGGTCGGAAATAAGGAGCGAACTTTTCTGCGATATTACCGGGTAAAAAGCCCAGATCTTCATCTGCCTGTAGTACCGGCCTGGTGACGATGATCCTGTCGACATCCTTATTGATCAGGGCTTCGGCCGCTTTGGCGGCGCTAATCCAGGTTTTTCCGCAGCCCGCTTCGCCGGTAGCGAAAATCAGCTGTTTACTCTCTATGGCTTTAAGATAGTGCGCCTGAGCTTCATTACGGGCCTCAATGGGCGAATGGTCGCGGGTATCGCGCGCCATGCCGATTGCGTCCAGCCCACCCATCTGCACCAGCGAGGTGACCGATTCTTCTTCACGCTGACGATGACTGCGTGAATCGCTACGAAGCACGCGCTTGGCTTCACGACGAGCTTTGATCACTGCTTTCTGTCTTCCCATAGTGGCACCTTACAGTTGGTTTCATTTCCCGCACCTGGAACGGCAGTGCGATTACGTGAACGCTTTAGAGGTTTTGCTGGCTTCCTTGTAAGCCTTGTCTGGCCGTAGAAATGGTACGCGGAGTGACGATGCCGGGCACCGGAGGGTGTTAATAAACTGGCTGAAATGGCAAAGGGAAGAGGAAGTCATTGGGGCGATAAAGCCCTCGCGCCGGGAAGCTGTCACGCTATTTGTCTGACGCTTATGTCCGTAAAAGGACTTGTCCATTCGCGATCTCCGTGTTGCACACTGGAAACAACTGACGCCTGATAATTAAATTTCAACAGATTCCTGGAATAATGCAACATTAATTTTACCTGACGGCAAGCGAAAAGTACCAAATAAGCGAACGCGTACGCGGCAGGTTAATTAGGATCCTAACAGGATCAAAGAGATAACAATTTATTTTATGCTGAGTGCGGTAATCTGAAATGTTTAACAGCCGGCTGAACGCCTCTGGTTAAAAAACAACCTCCCGCACGAGGCGCGGGCGGGAGGCTGAAGAAAGGCTCAGGCCTGAAGTAAAGCCTGCCCGAGATAATGTTTTTCGTCAATGACGCCAGGCAGCACAAAGAAATATCCGCCGCCGACGGGTTTGATATATTCCTCCAGCGCCTCGCCGTTGAGTCTTTTTTGTACGGTAAGAAAACCCTTTTCCAGGTCGTGCTGATAGCAGACAAATAACAGGCCCATCTCCAGCTGACCGGCATTGGATACGCCCAGCGAGTAGCTGTAGCCACGGCGGAGCATCAGGCTGTCCTGCGTTTGTGACGTGCGCGGGTTAGCCAGGCGAATATGCGCGTCTAACGGCGTAACGAGGCCATCGGGATCGCTGGCATAGTCCGGTACATCATGTTCGTGCGTCATTCCCAGCGGCGCGCCGCTCTGCTTCACCCGGCCAAAGATCGTTTCCTGCTCGCGCAGCGGCGTTCTGTCCCAAAACTCTACGTGGAACTGAATGATGCGCGCAGCCTGATAGCTGCCGCCGATCGCCCAGGCAGGTTCATCCTGTTCCGCCGTGACCCACAGGATTTTATCCATCATCGCCGCGTCGGCCGTATCGGGATTGGCCGTGCCGTCCTTAAAGCCCAACAGATTGACTGGCGTCTCCCTGCCCTGACTGCGCGCTGCATGATCGGAGATAAAGCCTTCCCGCCGCCAGCGCACGCTCAGCAAATCCGGCGAATGCTTGATGATATCGCGCAGCGCGTGGATCACCGTATCGTTGGTATTGGCGCAGATTTGCAGCAGCAGATCGCCGTGGCACAGCCCGGCATCCAGCGCATCATTGGGAAAGCGCGTCATGGTTTGCAGCCTGCGCGGCTTTTGCGCCTGCAATCCGTAGCGATCGTCAAACAAGGCGCGGCCGACCGATACCGTAATGGTCAGATTATCCGGGTAGATATGACCGCCCAGAATGCCGGAATCCATCGGCGGCAGACGCGGATTAACCGTTTGCGGCGCTTCTCCTCCCCTGGTCAGAAAAGCGATACGGTCGGTCAGCAAACGAAATAACCGCTCCAGATCGGCCTTGTCCGTTGCCAGTACGTCAAAAGCCACCAGCATCATCGACGCCTGCTGTGGCGTGACGATCCCCGCCTGGTGCGGCCCGTAAAAAGGCTGTCTCTGCTGGCGGGCATTGGGCGACAGCGCGCCGGGCGAAAAGGCCGCCGGCGCGCCATGCGCCGGACAGCCTCCTGCTAACGCCAGCGCGCCGCCAAGGAGGCCCATCCCCTTCAGCAGACGGCGGCGTGAAGGCTGCGCCGCCTCGTCATCAGCTTGCTTCATAACTCAATCCAGCCCCAGCGTTCCGCGCAGCAGAGCGAGATCTTCCGCCAGCGCCGTGATCGGGCCTTTCATCGCAGTGCGATCGGCATCGGTAAGCTTGTCATAGGAGGCAAAGCCGTCGCCGCTGCGGTATTTCTTCAGGATAGCGTCTACCTTTCTGAAATTACGGTCGATTTTTGCCAGCAGCGCCGGATCGGCCTGTTGCAGCATCGGACGCAGCAAATTCACGATCTTCTGCGCGCCATCAACGTTGGCCTGAAAATCCCACAAATCGGTGCGGCTGTAGCGGTCTTCTTCGCCGGAGATTTTGCTGGAAGCCACTTCTTCAATCAGACCGGCCGCGCCGCCGACCACTTTACCCGGTGGAAATGCCAGTTCGCTGACCCGCTTTTGCAGCGCCTGCACGTCTGCATAAAGCCTGTCGGCATAGGTTTCCACACCTTTGGTCGAGCCGTCGCCCCACAGCGCTTTTTCCAGACGATGGAAGCCGGTGAACTTAGGATCGGCGGCTTTCTGCTCATAATCATCTTCGCGAGCGTCAATGCTGCCGTCCAGATCGGAGAACAGTTCCGCTATCGGTTCGATACGCTCATAGTGAGCGCGCGTCGGCGCATAGAGGGCTTTCGCCTTATCGATATCGCCCGCTTTTACCGCCCCGGTAAAGGCTTGCGTGCTGGTAACCAGCGCGGCGACTTCCTGCATCACGTAAGCTTTGTAGTCGGTAACAGGGCCGGTCAGCTGCATCAGCGTTGGCTGCGCGCCTGCTGCATCCTCTGCGCCCTGCACAATCAGCTTACCTTTGGGATTGCTCAACAGGCCGCAGGTCATCTCATACTCGCCCGGTTGCAGACTGGCCGTCAGCTTTTGCGTGAAGCCCGGCGCGATATTTTCGCGCTCCTCCACTACCATCACCCCTTTCAGGATCTCCCACTCCAGCCCTTTCTGGCTGTGGTTCTGGATCACAAACTGCGTTTTACCGGCTTTAACGGTAACGCTCATCGGCTCGCACTGTTTGTCGTTAACGACAATTTTTACCTGCGGCACGTCGGCAGCCTGCACGGCAGAAAAGCTGGCCAGTAACGCCGCCGCCAGCGGTAACATTGAAAAACCACGAATCATGATAAATCCCTTAAATAAGAAAGCGGAAAAGCGTTAAAGACGGACTGCCGTCGTTGGCGGGCGTCCGGGCAGGAAAAACAGGATCAGCGCAGGAATGAGATAGCAGAACCAGACCACCACTTCACTGACGCTGGGCGCTTCCTGATAGCCG
This sequence comes from Erwinia sp. STN24, assembly GCF_041320675.1. NCBI lineage: Bacteria > Pseudomonadati > Pseudomonadota > Gammaproteobacteria > Enterobacterales > Erwiniaceae > Erwinia > Erwinia sp. STN24. The sequence goes on from NZ_JBGGPM010000001.1 coordinate 1,378,364, forward strand.
AAAAGGCCTTCCAGCAGCGTGCCCATCAGCGTGCTGGTGGAGAGCACCTCGCTGAAATCGAACGCCTGGCTCTGGAAGGCGTTCCACAGTCCGGCCTCATGGAAAGCACGGATGGCGCCAGCCGCCAGGCCCGCTGCGACCAGCAGAATAAACAGGCTGGTCCAACGGAAGAAGAGCGCCATATTCAGCCGCACGCCGCCCCAGTAGATCAGCATACCCAGCACGATAGCGGTAGCGAGGCCCAGGATGGCGCCGACCGGCGGCGCAATGCCCACGTCCTGCTGGAAGGCCGCCAGCAGGAAGAACACGGACTCCAGCCCTTCCCGCGCGACGGCCAGGAAGACCATAAAAATCAGCGCCCAGCCGCCGCCTTTGCCGCGCTGCAGCGCGTTATCCACCGCGCCTTCCAGCTGCGCTTTAATATTGCGCGAGACTTTGCGCATCCAGAACACCATCCAGGTCAGAATACAAACGGCCACCACCGCCACCATGCCTTCGAACAGCTCCTGCTCTCTTTGCGGGAATTCGCCGGTGGTTTCATTAATCACATAGCCCAGCACCAGGCAGAGCGCGGCGGCGATGAAGACGCCAAGCCACATTGCGCCGAACCACTCGCTGCGCTGCGTGCGCTGTAAATAGCTGGCAATCAGGCTGACGATCAGCGCGGCTTCCAGTCCTTCGCGTAACATAATCAGGAACGGCACAAACATAGGCACCTTCAGACATATAAGGCGTTTTCACGCGGGTAAAGAAGTGTAAATCTAAACGATACCGATTATCATTATCGCCGGAAGAAATACAAGAGGCTGGACGGTTATTTTCATCGGGCGTGGCAAGGGATTAAAGGAAAATGCGCTATCAAAGGGCGTCGGAAACTTCCCTACCTGTTTATTTCTGTACCCGAAGACTATCCGAAAGGAAAGGAGCTGGTTTTGGCAGAAAGCCCCGCCTGGACGGGGCTTTTATTATGCGTGTCTGATTCGCTCTTCCAGCGTTTCAATGATGAAAGTATTTACTGACATATCGTTTTCAGCTGCCACATGACTTAATTTTTCAGCAAGCGTCTCGTTATAGCGTAAAGTAAATGTCTTCGTTTTTTCCTGTCGGGCATAAGGATCTATCCCCTCTTCCCGACAATCTTTCAGATATTCCTTTAAGGAAATTTCGCCTTCTCTCCGCAGCCCTTCTACGCTGTCAGCAACAAAATCACAATAACCACTGAGCCCCAGGAATTTGCCGCGAAACGCGTTCAGTTCAGGTACGAAGCTGACAACAACCGGCTGCCCGGCTATCTCATATTTGTTGGGTTTTGCTTTGCTCATGGTTCAATCCCTATACTTTCTAACCATTCTTTAACGCTGTTAACTGCGCCTTTGTCGGTATCAGGGGCAGGATGTGGGCGGTGGAATCTTGCGATACTGCCATTGAGTTTGAATCGGCACCGGGATCCGCTACCTTCGGTAACTTCACCACCTAAAGCCCGGATAAGCGACTCGATTTCTGCCCACTTAATGTTGGCAGGAACAGGCAGCGCAAAAATTTTAGTCAGTATGAGTTTATGCTTCTTCCTTAATGCAACCATAGCTTTATCCCTGCCATAGCTTCACTCTATGAAGTCATTTTATTAACCCTGGTTTTCGAAGTCAATTTATGAAGTCATCGAGAAGATTATTTGTAATCACGTTATTGGCCGATGACGACAGACAGTTTGGGGCTCAATCACCAACTAAAACCAATTGTCCGATCGCCTGTCTGGACGTTCGTCCGGCCCCGAAACTGATGCGTGCCGCATGTCAGGACGTTCGCCTCCCATTGATGCGTAACACGTTTATTGCAACGGCTCAGCCAGCGTATCGTCCCAGGGCCCAGGCGGTGCGCTCAGATCCGCCTTATCGCCACTGGTAGCAACTCACGTCCCGTTTTTATTCCTGTTGCGGTTTGTTTGCCGTGGGGACAGTAATTGCCACGAATCGAACAGCAGAAAATTTAAGATAACCAAATATGCGCGCCGTTGTACCGGGGCCAACTCAGGCAGCGTCGCTGGCTTTTTTGGCCGGGAAATGTGCGGTGTGGATAACGAACTCGGTGTAAAGCGCCACCGGTTTCATACAGTTTTTCCCTTTTACTTTTTTCACGAAGCCGTGTTTTTCCAGCGTCGACAGCGTGGCGGAAAGATTGCTCACCGCCCGCCCGGCCAGCCGGGCCAGCTGAGAGATGCTTTCCGGTTTCTCCCGATCCATCATATCCAGCAGCGCCAGATTTTCAGGGCTTAAAATCTGCGCGACCGCGTTTAGCGAGGAGAACCAGATTTTGGGTTCGTTTTCTTCAGGAAGGTACTCATTGCTGACAATCGCCATGACCCGCTGGCGAAACTCATTTTCTGGCATTACGCCGATCAGTGCTTTCATCATCATCCCTTTTTATCTGGTTGCTTCAGCCACGATTTTATCTACCGCGGTGAAAAAATGATCCATAATTTCATACCAGTAGCCGCAGGCATAAATATAGCGGGTGCCGTGCAGGCTCAGCAGGGTCGCTAATCCATAATCCATTTAACTCATCCTTGATTTATGAGCGGTTCATAACCTTATCGCAAGAGGATGACAAGCCATGATGGCTTTATGCCGTCCTCCCTGACCAGGTTTTCCGTTCTTAAAAAAAAGGCCCGCCGAAGCGAGCCTGTCGTAGTTATCAGCGTGATTAACGCGAATGGAACTCGGCTTCGGCTGCCTCAAATCGTTTTACGGCCGCAGTGGAAGGCTTGCTGCCCACCAGGCTGAACAGCACGATGGCGATGCTGGCAAACAGGAAGCCCGGAATAATTTCATACAGATCCAGCCAGGCGTACTGTTTCCAGATCAGCACGGTAGCCGCGCCTACGATAATCCCGGCCAGCGCGCCGTTACGGGTCATACGCTTCCACACCAGCGAGAAGATCACTACAGGCCCGAACGCCGCACCAAAGCCGGCCCAGGCGTAGCTTACCAGCCCCAGTACGCGGTTGTTCGGATCGGAAGCCAGCGCGATAGCTACGACCGCCACCAGCAACACCATCAGACGCCCTACCCATACCAGCTCACGTTGGCTGGCACCTTTACGCAGGAAGTTTTTATAGAGATCTTCCGTCAGCGCGCTGGAGCAAACCAGCAGCTGGCAGCTCAGCGTCGACATCACCGCCGCCAGGATAGCAGAAAGCAGGATACCGGCGATCCACGGATTAAACAGAATACGAGCCAGCTCGATAAAAATACGTTCGCTGTTGTCGGTGACGCCTGTTGCCTGCTCGGGATGGTTCTGGAAGTAGGCGATACCAAAGAAGCCGACCGCTACCGCACCGCCCAGGCACAGGATCATCCACGTCATGCCGATACGGCGCGCGCTGCGGATAGAGTGGTGCGAATCCGCCGCCATAAAACGCGCCAGGATATGCGGCTGACCAAAGTAGCCCAGTCCCCAGCCGAGCAGCGAGATCACCGCGACAAAGTTCAGGTTTTTCAGCATATCCATATTTTCAATGCTCTTCGCCTGGATAACCGCCAGGGAATCGCTCAGGCCGCCTACTGCAATAATAACCATCACCGGCGTCAGGATCAGAGCGAAGATCATCAGGCTCGCCTGCACGGTATCGGTCCAGCTTACGGCCAGAAAACCGCCGACAAAGGTATAGATAATAGTGGCGGCTGCGCCAGCCCACAGCGCCGTTTCGTAGCTCATGCCGAAGGTGCTTTCAAACAGGCGGGCGCCGGCTACGATGCCGGAAGCGCAATAGATAGTGAAGAAAACCAGGATGACGACCGCAGAGATAACGCGCAGGATTTTGCTTCTGTCTTCAAAACGGCTGGCGAAAAAATCGGGCAGCGTCAGCGCATTATCATGGTGTTCAGTCTGCACGCGCAGGCGTCCGGCGACGATTTTCCAGTTAAGGTAAGCGCCCAGCGTCAGGCCGATAGCAATCCAGCTTTCGGAGATGCCGGAGATGAAAATGGCGCCCGGCAGGCCCATCAGCAGCCAGCCGCTCATATCAGATGCACCGGCGGAAAGCGCGGTGACCACGCTGCCCAGACTGCGTCCTCCCAGGATATAGTCATCAAAATTTTTGGTTGAGCGCCAGGCCAAAAAGCCGATAAACACCATGCCAAGAATGTAAACGCAAAAGGTCACCATCATAGGTGTGCTTACTGTCATTCAGGTTCTCCACTTATTATTGTTAATGCGCAACCCTGCCCCGCCGCCGGAACGTTGCGGCGCCACTTTTAACCACCCAGGGCGGGGTATCCTGCCGCAAAGCACTGACGGGCACAATACTCGCCAATGGTTTAACACAATCGTTACATTAATTTCACCTTGCATCTGGAAAGAAGATTCGACAGGTTGCACTGGATCACAGTGTCACCGGTTACACCTCTCAAAAAACCTTTTCAGAACCCAGTTTTACTGCAATCTGTAAAGCTGGCCGGATTTTTGCAGCAATATCCATGCCGCTTTTTAAAAAAGCGTTTTTACACTCTGCAATCAGCCTCACATTTAACAAGGTTGCACAAAGTTGCAACTTAAGTGATATTGCTTGCCAGATCTGTTTTGACTATTTGCAAGGAGTTTTAAGGCATGGGCACAACCACTATGGGCGTTAAGCTGGACGAGGCCACGCGTGACCGCATTCGTCAGGCTGCGGGCCAGATCGATCGCACACCTCACTGGCTGATCAAACAGGCTATTTTTAACTATCTGGAACAGCTGGAGAGAGGCGACGCCCTGCCGGAATTCCCCTTGCAGGCTACGGCTCAGGAGAGCGAAGACGCGCCGGTCGAGGAGCTGCATCAGCCTTTTCTGGAGTTTGCCGAACATATTCTGCCGCAATCGGTAACCCGCTCCGCCATTACCGCCGCGTGGCGTCGCCCGGAGACGGAAGCAGTGCCGATGCTCCTTGAACAGGCACGTCTGCCGCAGCCGCTGGCGCAGCAAACCCAACGTCTTGCCCACAAGCTGGCTTCGGCGCTCAGGCACCAAAAAGGGGCAGGCGGCCGCGCCGGTATGGTGCAATCGCTGCTTCAGGAGTTTTCACTTTCTTCACAGGAAGGCGTTGCGCTGATGTGCCTGGCGGAAGCGCTGCTGCGTATTCCAGATAAGCCAACCCGTGACGCGCTGATCCGCGATAAAATCAGCAACGGCAACTGGCAGTCGCATCTGGGCCGCAGCCCTTCGATGTTTGTTAACGCCGCCACCTGGGGCCTGCTGTTTACCGGCCGCCTGGTCGCCACGCACAACGAGGCGAATTTGTCGCGCTCGCTGAACCGCATCATCGGTAAAAGCGGCGAGCCGCTGATCCGCAAAGGCGTGGATATGGCGATGCGCCTGATGGGCGAGCAGTTTGTCACTGGCGAAACCATCGCGGAAGCGCTGGCGAACGCCCGCAAGCTGGAAGAGAAAGGCTTCCGCTACTCTTACGATATGCTGGGCGAGGCCGCGCTGACGGCGAAAGACGCTGAAGCCTATCTGGTTTCCTATCAGCAGGCGATCCACGCTATCGGTAAAGCCTCCAACGGTCGCGGCATCTATGAAGGGCCGGGCATTTCCATCAAGCTTTCCGCGCTGCATCCGCGCTACAGCCGCGCGCAGTACGAGCGCGTGATGAACGAACTTTACCCCATTTTGAAATCGCTGACGCTGCTGGCACGCTCTTACGACATTGGCATCAACATCGATGCGGAAGAAGCGGATCGCCTGGAGCTGTCGCTGGATCTGCTGGAAAAACTCTGCTTTGAGCCGGAGCTGGAAGGCTGGAACGGCATCGGCTTTGTTATCCAGGCCTATCAGAAGCGCTGCCCGTTTGTGATCGACGCGCTGATCGACATGGCCCAGCGCAGCCGTCGCCGCCTGATGATCCGCCTGGTGAAAGGTGCCTACTGGGACAGCGAGATCAAGCGCGCCCAGATGGACGGCCTGGAAGGCTATCCGGTGTTCACCCGTAAGGTTTACACCGACATCTCTTATCTGGCCTGCGCCCGTAAACTGCTGGCCGTACCGAACCTGATCTATCCGCAGTTCGCGACGCACAACGCGCATACGCTGGCGGTTATCTATCAGATGGCGGGCAATAACTACTACCCTGGTCAGTACGAGTTCCAGTGCCTGCACGGCATGGGCGAACCGCTGTACGAGCAGGTGGTCGGCAAAGTGGCGGATGGCAAGCTTAACCGCCCGTGCCGGATCTATGCACCGGTCGGCACGCACGAAACGCTGCTGGCCTACCTGGTGCGCCGCCTGCTGGAAAACGGTGCCAACACGTCGTTTGTGAACCGCATTGCCGATAACACGCTCCAGATTGAAGATCTGGTCGCCGATCCGGTCGATGAAGTGGAAAAACTGGCCCGCACCGAAGGGGCGATTGGTCTGCCGCATCCGAAGATCCCGCTGCCGCGCGATCTCTATGGCGCAACGCGTCAGAACTCCGCCGGTCTGGATCTGGCTAACGAACACCGCCTGGCTTCGCTCTCCAGCGCCCTGCTGAACAGCGCTATCCAGCCGTGGTACGCCGCGCCGGTTATCGATGGCGAAACGGAAGCCAGCGAACAGCTGCCGGTGCTCAATCCGGCGGAGCCTGCCGATATCGTGGGCTATGTGCGCCACGCTACCGGGAAAGATGTTTCGACCGCGCTGGACGCCGCCGTCAATGCCGGCCCGATTTGGTTCGCCACGCCGCCTGCCGCCCGTGCGGAGATCCTGACCCGTGCCGCCGAGCTGATGGAAGCTCAGCTACAGCGCCTGTTGGGGATCCTGGTGCGTGAGGCCGGAAAGACCTTTAACAACGCTATCGCCGAGGTACGCGAAGCGGTCGACTTCCTGCACTACTATGCAGGCCAGGTTCGCGACGATTTCGATAACGAAACGCACCGTCCGCTTGGCCCGGTGGTTTGCATCAGCCCGTGGAACTTCCCGCTGGCAATCTTCACCGGTCAAATTGCCGCAGCGCTGGCAGCAGGCAACAGCGTGCTGGCCAAGCCTGCCGAGCAGACGCCGCTGGTGGCCGCTGCCGCCGTCGCTATTCTGCATGAAGCGGGCGTGCCGGTTGGTGCCCTACAGCTGCTGCCGGGCCTGGGTGAAACCGTCGGCGCTCAGCTGACCGGCGACGACCGCGTACGCGGCGTGATGTTTACCGGGTCGACTGCCGTAGCAACGCTACTGCAACGTAATCTGGCCGGTCGTCTGGATCCGCAAGGCAGACCGACGCCGCTGATTGCGGAAACCGGCGGCATGAACACCATGATCGTGGACTCCTCCGCGCTGACGGAACAGGTCGTGGTCGATATCGTGGCTTCTGCCTTTGACAGCGCCGGTCAACGCTGCTCTGCCCTGCGTCTGCTCTGTATTCAGGATGATGTTGCCGACCACACGCTGCAAATGCTGCGCGGCGCGATGGCCGAATGCCGTATGGGCAACCCGGAGCGCCTGTCTACCGATATCGGGCCGGTGATCGACAGCGAAGCGAAAGAAAATATCGAACGCCATATTCAGGCGATGCGCAGCAAAGGCATGAAAGTGTATCAGGCGGCGTTTAACGATAAGCACGACAGCAAAGAGTGGCAGACCGGCACCTTTATTCCGCCAACGCTGATTGAGCTGGAAAACGTCGCCGATCTGGATAAGGAAATTTTCGGGCCGGTGCTGCACGTGGTGCGCTACAACCGCAGCACGCTGCCGAAAATTATTGAGCAGATCAACGCTTCCGGCTACGGCCTGACGCTGGGCGTGCATACCCGTATTGATGAAACCATCAATCAGGTCACCAGCCGCGCCAAAGTCGGCAACCTGTACGTCAACCGCAATATGGTAGGGGCCGTCGTAGGCGTCCAGCCGTTCGGTGGCGAAGGCCTGTCCGGCACCGGTCCGAAAGCGGGCGGCCCGCTCTATCTCTATCGTCTGCTCTCGCATCGCCCGGAAGGCGCGCTGAAGGTTACGCTGGATCGCCAGGACGTCGAGCGTCCGGTTGATGCGGCGCTGCGTCCGGTGCTGCTGACCACTCATCAGGCGCTGACGGAGTGGGCGAAAGACAAGCCGGAGCTGGCTGCGGTCTGCAAACAGTTTGCCGAGCTGGGCCAGAGCGGCACCGTTCGCCTGCTGCCCGGCCCGACGGGCGAACGCAACACCTTTACCCTGCTGCCGCGCGAGCGCGTGGTCTGCCTGGCGGATAACGAGCAGGATGCGCTGGTGCAGCTGGCGGCGGTCACCGCCGTGGGCAGCCGCGCGCTGTGGCAGGATGATGAACTGCATCGCGCGCTGGCGAAGAAACTGCCCACAGCCGTGCAGAGCCGTATCGACTTTGCGGTCGAACCGCTGGCGCAGCATAACGAGTTTGAGGCGGTGATTTACCACGGCGATGCCGATCAGCTCAGAACAGTTTGCGAAACGGTGGCCGCTCGTGAAGGCGCGATTGTTTCCGTCCAGGGCTTTGCCCGCGGCGAAACCAATCTGCTGCTGGAACGCCTGCTGATTGAGCGCTCGCTGAGCGTCAATACCGCAGCGGCAGGCGGCAACGCCAGCCTGATGACCATCGGCTAACGCGCCCGTCGGCCTGCCCGACAGGCTTAAAGCAGCGGATTCCGTACAAGGGGCGAAGCAGTTCGCCCCTTTTTTGGTTTAGCCGCGCGGCTGACCGGAAAAAGTAGCCACCTGATGCGTTTAAAGTCATAAGAAAAAGGCCGCTAATAAGCGGCCTTCTTACGCCTGGTGTTTTCTGTCAGGCATCAACTTTGACGCGCAGCAGCCGTGGATAGATAAACAGATTTTTGCCGATGCCCCGATTAAGCAACGTCCACACGCCTACCGAACAGCCCGCGCACAGCGCCACCATTACCACCGGGAAAGCTGTCGCCCACAGCATGGAGAACGCTTTGTTAGCGAACAGCTGATGGTGTTCCGCGAACAAAATGGCGGACATGCCAAAGAATTCGATAAAGATGCGGTGCAGCACGTAAATTTGCAGCGTGTTTCTGCCCAGCCAGTTTAGCCAGCCCAGCGTAAAGTAGCGATTCAGCGTCCGGCAGGCGGCGACGGAGATTAAAACAGCGAGCGCACACAGGAACAGGCTATGGGGAATACCGAGCTTAGCGTGGATCAGCGACAGCGCTATCAGCGCGGCCCAGGGCACCAGATTGCTGCGACGCCATTCGCTCCAGCGCAGCAAAGTGCTGCTGTAAAAGGTACCCAGCAGGAAGAAGATCAGATACTGCGCGACGCTTTCCGGCCCCCAGCCTGGAATAACTTTAGTGACGGCGGCGTAATTCAGCAAAACCGCAATGGTCATCATCGCAAGCCGCTGCTCGCGGAACAGTTTAGCGAACACAAAAAACAGGCCAAGCGCATAAAGATACCAGGAGGAGCTCATCGCCAGCAGCATTAATTTAACCGACTCCAGCGGCGTGGCCGCCCAGGCCGCGTTGGTGTTTTTGGAGAGCTGTTCGCCCATCACCTCATTGGAGACGCCCCGGATCATCAGCCATTGGATCACGCCCCAAAGGAAATAGAGATAGAAAAGATTGGTAACGCGACTGGTAAAAACCTGCTTCCATGGACGGTTAATAATGCCGTTGGTCGCCAGCAGGCCAGAGACAAAGAAAAAGGCGGGCATCCTCAGCGGCGAAAGATAATTATTAAAGGCCAGCCATAATTTAGCAGGCATAAAGCCAGCAACCAGATGGCCAATCATTTCGGCATAGCCTGGCAGGACAACATGATATAAAACCACGAGTAAAATGCAGAGGCCTTTTAAACTGTTTATCCAGGCAATATCCTGCTTTTGAGTCGTATTCATTATATTACTCCGACCGTCATAAACTGGGATAACATGAGGTAGCGATACCTCCCCGTAGCCGAGATATTTAATATTATCTGGCCCTGACCGTACGCTGACAAATATATACAATGTGGCTGCTGCTGGCCCTGAATACTTAGTCATGCCCGGCATCATGCATATTCAGAACATTCCTCTTCTCGCGAAGCGAATTTACCTTACCCTGGAAATTTGCAATAAGTTAATAAATTATTCCTCTTTTAAGAGACTGACGTCTTAAGGAAATTCTCCAAAACGAAGGCGGGTAAGGGAAAGCACAGGCGGGAGAGCTGTTTACGCAGGAAGAACGGCTATTTTATAACGAAGCGGCATGAAAGATATTTAAGAAAAAGCTTATTCAGCTGGCGCGCTGAAAATTGCCGGAATTAACCGGCAATTTTACAGGGTTATTGCGAAAGAAACTTTTCCAGGAACTGACGGGTGCGCGGGTGTTCGGGATGGCTGAACAGTGCTTTTGCGCTGCCCTGCTCCACGATGCGACCCTGATCCATAAAGATGGCGCGATCGGCAACGTCACGCGCAAAGCTCATCTCATGCGTGACGATAACCATAGTGCGCTTCTCCTGCGCCAGCGCCCTGATGGTATTGAGCACTTCGCCTACCAGCTCGGGATCCAGCGCGGAGGTCGGCTCATCGAACAGGATCACCTCCGGGCGCATCGCCAGCGCACGGGCGATAGCCACGCGCTGCTGCTGGCCGCCGGAAAGCCGACGCGGATAGCTCTCTTCCCTGCCCGCCAGCCCAACCTTCTCCAGCAGCTGACGCGCACGCGCCACCGCTTCGGCTTTTGGTTCGCCTTTCACGATGGTTGGCCCTTCAATGATGTTTTCCAGCACCGAACGATGGGGAAACAGATTAAAGTTCTGGAAAACAAAGCCTACCTGCTGGCGCAGACGGCGTACCTGCTCTTTCTGACGGTTCATGCCGGCGGCGGCATCAATACGGATATTGCCCACTTTAATGGTGCCGCTGTCCGGGGTTTCCAGCAGATTGATGCTGCGCAGCAGCGTGGTTTTGCCCGAGCCGCTTGGGCCGATTATCGCCACCACTTCGCCCGAAGCGACCTCCAGATCGATATCGTGCAGCACCGTGTGGCCGTTAAATTTCTTCACCAGCCCGCTGACTTCAATGGCGCTCATTTTGCCTCCCGATCCTGGCGGTTAACGTGGTTTTCCAGCCTGCTTTGCAGCATGGAGAGTAAAGTCGCCATCACCCAGTAAATCAGCGAAGCCGCCAGATACATGGTAAAAACTTCCAGCGTGCGCGAGGTGATCAGCTGCGCCTGGCGGAACAGCTCCGGCACCTGAATGGTGGCGGCCAGCGAGGTATCTTTCACCAGGCTGATAAAGCTGTTGCCTAACGGCGGCAGCGCGGTACGGGCGGCCTGCGGCAGAATAACCCGGCGCAGCGTCTGCCAGCGCGTCATGCCGATACTGGCCGCCGCTTCCCACTGGCCGCGCTCGATGGCGGCGATAGCACCGCGCAGCGATTCGGAAGCGTAGGCCGCCGTATTCAGCGACAGGCCAATCATGGCGGAAGGGATTGGATCCAGCTCAATGCCGAACTGCGGCAGGCCGTAGTAGATCATAAACAGCTGGGCGATCAGCGGCGTGCCGCGAAATATCGACACGTAGAAACGCGACAGCCAGGCTATGGGCCAGAAGTGGGAAAGACGCATCATCGCCAGCACAAAGCCCAGCAGCAGCCCGAAGAACATGCCGCCGATGCTGAGCTGGAGGGTGAAAAGCGCGCCTTTCAGTAAAAATGGTGCTGAATCCAGCACCAGTTGTAAACTTTCCTGCATTATTTAGTTACGTCCACGCCAAACCATTTGTCGGAAATCTTAGCCAGCGAACCGTCTTTCTGCATGTCCGCAATGGCTTTATCGACCGCCGCCAGCATTTCCGGGTTGTCTTTGCGCAGCGCCACGCCCGCTTCCTGACGAGAGAAGGCCGGGCCGGCTACCGCCAGCGTTTTACCGGTTTTCTTCACCAGATCCAGCGCGGCCAGACGGTCAACCAGAATCGCATCGATACGGCCAACGCGCAGATCCTGATATTTAGTTGGATCGTCATCATAAGTACGGATATCGACGTTCTTCACGTTTTCACGCAGCCACTGCTCGTAGTTGGTGCCCAGTCCCAGCCCCACTTTTTTGCCGCTAAGATCGGCAGGCTTAGTGATGCTGTCGGCCTTATCGGCTTTGGTCAGCGCCTGGATACCGGAGACGGTATAAGGCGTAGAGAAGTCATACTTCTTTTTGCGCTCGTCGGAGATGGTGACCTGGTTGATCACCACATCGATGCGCTTTGAGTCCAGCGAGGCCAACATGCCGTCCCACTTGGTCGGTTTCAGGCTGGCCTTGACGCCCAGATGCTGTGCCAGGGCGTTGGCGAAATCGACCTCAAAACCGGCCAGTTTGCCGTTTTCGTCCTGGAAGCTGAATGGCGGATAGGTTCCTTCCAGGCCCACCAGCAGCGTGCCGCGTTCTTTTACTTTATTCAGCAGGTTTTCCGGGGCAGCAGTAGCCTTGGTGGCAACGCCAGCCACCAGCGCCAGCGACATCATTCCCGTTACCAGTTGGCGACGAACCAGAGAAAAATTCATAAGCGCTCCATGTTGAGATGCAGATTAATAGTGTGTAGTCAGCTTTCTTTCCGAAGGCCTGCGGATCACCGCAGAGGATGATAAGCAAACAGCGCCGGCGAACCACCCGTGTGAACGAACAGTAGCGGGCCTTCGCGGCGAAAACGCTTTTGTGCGATGCCGTCAATCAATCCGGCCATTACCTTGCCAGTATAGACCGGGTCCAGAAATATCCCTTCAAGCCTGGCCAACAGTTTGATCGCCTCCGTGCCCTCTTCGCTCGGCATCCCGTAGCCCGGCGCGAAATAGTCGTCCCAGAGCGTCACGGGCGCCTGCGCTGTTAGCTCAAGCTGCGCGGCGAGCGCCTGTTGAATAGCGACCACTTTAGGCTGCTGTTCAGCAACGCTGCGCGAAACGGTTACGCCAACCAGCTCGGTGTCCGGCAGCAGCTGCTCCAGTCCTACGGCGAGACCGGCATGCGTTCCGGCACTGCCGGAGGCAACAACGACAGCGGCAAAATCTACCACGCCTTCGCTCTGATGAGCAATTTCCTGAGCACATTCTACGTATCCCAGCGCGCCCAGCGCGTTGGAGCCGCCAACCGGCACCACATAAGGCCGAAAGCCCTGCGCTTCCAGCCGCGTACACTGTTCAGCCAGCTGCGCGGCGGGATCGTGCAGCGCATCGACCATCACCACTTCCACATCCATCAGATCCAGCAGCAGGCGATTGCCGTTAGTGGCGTAATTTTCAAGATGGGTAATGCCCGGATTTTCCAGCAGCGCCACGCACTTCAGGCCCAGCTTTGCGGCCACGGCGGCGGTTTGACGGACATGGTTAGACTGGATAGCGCCGGCGGTCAGCAGCACGTCCGCGCCCTGGCGCAGCGCATCCGCCGCCAGGAACTCAAGCTTGCGCAGTTTGTTGCCGCCCAGGGCTACGGGCGTGAAGTCGTCGCGTTTGATAAAAATATCGCGCCCCAGATAGTCGGAAAGACGAGGCAGATGCTCAAGCGGCGTCGGTGCGCCAAGCAGTTCCAGACGGGGAAATGAGTGTAAAAGATGTAAGGACAACGTAGCCTCCACAGCAGCAAAAAGTCATCCTTACTGTTGCGAAGGCAAGGATAACATATTGAAAAAAATGGTTTTAAGCCAATACCACACACTGACTATATAAAAAAAACCCGCTTCCAGGCGGGCTTGTATATTATAAGCTATCAGGGATCGCAAAGCGCTAACGCTCTCCTCTCAACAGTCCAGGTCCAGGTGAAAGCAAAGCGCTAACGCTCTCCTCTCAGCAGTCCGAGTCCAAGTGAAAGCAGGTATCCCAAAACAAAGAAGCCGACAAAGCCAACTGTTTTCATTACACCACCCTCCAGCAGAAACAACGACAAAAAAGCAGCTATTGAGCAAAGTCCGGTAATCATGGCCTCAAGAAAATGAGAAGCGCCCCAGCTGGCAATTTTGCCCAATTTACTTAGCGAGGATTTTGCAGAGTTCATGCTGAACCGCCTTACAAATCATTGGGCTACTGTTGATATATTTCAGATAAGGTTCAAGCGCAGGCTCGACCAAAAAATAAACCATATCAAGATTTTCATCAGATGCCAGGTTCTGATTACGCCGTCATACATCCCAGAAGGTACTGACGAGATACCCTCAACTACCCCACGGGCAATAGATTTTGCATCCATACATTTTCCCTTTCGTCCAATAAACCGTGTCAAGAATAACTAACAGGGATAGCTATTTCTATCCGTAAGGTATTTCAGCTCCTTAAAGAATAATAATTCTTTTAACGTATAGTTTTAATTTAAAAAACTAATCGCCCCTGCATATTCTCCCTCTTGAAATTTCATTCAAATTGCGAAAAACAGCAATAACTGTATTCTTTTCCGTATGTTGCATTTTATACGATACTTCCCCAATATTTTCTGGAAAAAAGTGAAACTGGCTTCAACTTTTCACTTTGCGATCGGTACAGTAGCCCTTGGGCGCGAGTTGTCAGTGCGTTGGTTGATGAATGAGTATGGCTATGCGCGTACTAAAAATTATTTTCCCGCAATGCAATGCCAAAGCAATCATACGGAAGACTAACCGCAAGCATCCCGAACCGTCAGATATTTATTGCCAGTGCTCTGACGTGGAATGCGACCACACTTTCGTGACGAATCAGTCGTTTTCGCATACGCTCAGCCCAGCGCGCGCCGGTAACGACCTGCTGAAAAAAAACTGATTGGGCTGATTACGCCGGAAGAACGGCAGATGGCGTTAGATTTGTTACAAGCCAGATAGCGGACACCCCGCAAACGCGGGGTTTTTTATGCGCTTATGCAGGCTGCAATCTGTGCAGCACTGACAGATCGATACGCTGCCGTGCACGCCATAAATCGTGATCGCGCTGCATTGCCAACCACACGTCAGCAGAACCACCCAGGACGGCTGCAAGTCTTAGCGCCATCTCAGGAGATATGTCAGACTTACTCACAATTAACCGCTGAACCGTTGAGGGTGCAACGTGCAGCGCCGATGCAAGCTGACGTGCGCTCAGCCCGAGCGATTCCATAGACTCGCGGATTAGCCCCCCAGGATGAGGGGGATTAAACATTCTGCCCATCAGTGGTAGTCCTCCATATTAATGATAAATACATCACCGTCTGTAAATTCAAAGGTTATTCGCCAGTTGCCTGTTACCGTCACAGACCAGATCCCCGCCCGATCCCCTCGCAGGGGATGCAGGTTAAAACCGGCAATATCAACGTCATCAATGATTTTAGCGTTATCCAGTGCAGACAAGCGAAACGCGATTTTGTCAGCGTTGCGTGAATCAATCCCAGCCGTTGAGCCAGTTTCAAAAAATTTCTTCAGCCCCTTATGCTTAAAACTCCTGATCACGTTAATCACTCCCTGTGTTGCGTTATGCGCATAATAACACCGCCGATGCGCGGTGCGCAACACGCATTGCTTTTAGGGAGCAATTTTCAGATGTTCAACTGATGTTGCATCAGGCATTGGTTCACAGTTGTTTAGCCCGGCGCGAATAATCGTGAGATCTACCCACTGCCAGGCATGTTCACACGGCTGGCGGAGATTAGCGAATGCTCGAGTGAGGATCCGATTAGAGGATCTGGCTCACTGCCTGTACTGATCCAGGAGATGTCATTTAGCAAAGATGAAATCGCCGCCCTGTTCAATACGCTGGCCGGTGATGCGCGCCTGGTGGCTCTGGTAGCACTCAGTGCAGTCGGGCGCCGGACAGAAGTTGTCACTTTAAAACGGTCGCAGATTGTTAACTGTCGCGTCATGTATTTGAAAACCAAAAACGGTAAACGGCGTGCGGTTCCGATTTCGGCAGAGCCAGAACACAACATGATGTCGACAGCCAGCACCAGCTTGTTTAATGTCGATTGCAGAAAATTCTGTGGGGTGCGCAAACAAATTAAACCCGATATCCCGCCAGGCCAATCACTCCACATATTGCGGCATATATTTACTGGTCACGTCATGATGAACGAGGGAAATATCATGTTTTACAGCAAATGTGTGGGCTCGCAAGCATAGCGCTGACGATGAGTTATGCGCATATAGCTTTGAGATCGGGAAAATACCATCGCGCTGGGGCCGTTGGCTGGCAGATTAACAGTTCAGGACTGCTGATACTGTAAATTCAGGGCAGCGATATTGCGCTGCCCTGATGTCCACGTCATGCCCACATTCAGACATGTCAGAAACCGTTACAAACCGCTGTAACTTTTTCAGAGGTATATTTTTTATAAGTTTATCTTGTAAGCCTTTACTTAACCAATCCCTTAACAACGCAGGAAAAGTTATTACAGTTTTACAAAACATAGCTAAAAGGTAACGTAAAAGAGGCTGTCGTCCCAATCTAATTGCGCTGCCAGCCTAAAAACTGATCGTATTTGCGCAGGGCGATGCGGTAATTATTGTTGCCCGCATCGGGAAGATCGTTTTCCAGACATTCGTGCCAGCTGTTGCCGGCCAGTCTTTCCGCCGGAAAATTACGGGCCGACAGCATCCCGTCAAGGCGACGCAGGCGAACAACATATTCGCGGATCGTGCTGTGGCTCATCTCGGTCTGCTCAAACAGATACTGTTTAAACGCCATGATGTCAAAATAGGTAGGATTCGTATTGCAGTAAATATCACTGCAAAAACGACACAGCGCGGTCAGCTCAAGCTGGAGCTTTGACCAGACCTGGTCGTCAATCGGCTGGTCCATGCGGGCGATCGCCTCTTTATTGATGATCTGCCCGCGGAAAACCAACGCCATACGGTCGAGAACTTTACTACAGTGTGAACAGTTAGTCTGGCTGTGCTTAAAATCTTTCAAATAGCGGCTCAGCGGCCTCATTTTAATTTTGGATCCCATTTGGAGTCCCCGGTTGGTGTTGAGAGTGCAAAACTGACTCCGTCAGCGCGCTCCCGTTAACCGGGCGCGCAGGCGTTTTATCGCCTGACTGTGCAGCTGGCTGACACGGGATTCCCCGACCTCCAGCACTGCGCCAATCTCTTTCAGATTCAGCTCTTCCTGGTAATAAAGCGTCAGCACCATTTTTTCGCGTTCGGGCAGCGCCTCGATCGCTTCAATGACGCGTTCGCGCAGATTCCCTTCCATTAACTGGTGTAGCGGGTTAGCCTCTTCGTGGCCTTCCGTCACCAGCTCCGCGCTGTCGCCATGTTCCTCACGATATTCGTCGTAAGAGAACAGCTGGCTATTATTGGTATCCAGCAGGATCTGCCGGTACTCTTCTAATGACACGTCAAGCTGTGCCGCGACTTCCTGCTCGCTGGCCGGCCTTCCAAGACTTTGTTCGACGCGATGCATGGCGGTGGCGACTTCGCGCGCGTTACGACGCACGCTGCGAGGCGCCCAGTCACGGCTACGTAATTCATCCAGCATCGCGCCACGTATGCGCTGTACGGCATAGGTAGTAAATGCCGTGCCCTGCAGCGCATCGTAACGTTCGACGGCATTCAGCAGCCCAATGCCACCCGCCTGCAGGAGGTCGTCCAGTTCAACACTGGCTGGCAACCTGACCTGTAAGCGCAGCGCCTCATGACGCACCAGCGGCACATAGCGCTGCCACAGCGAGTTTTTATCCATCACGCCACCGACGGTATATAGATCGTTCACTATGACTATCCTGCGTTAGTTAAGTTATCGGCATGATTATCTGTTTCTGTAGTGCGGATTGATTGGAGGAATAGCGGTAAAAAAGGCGGGTTATTTCATTTTTGTGGAAAAAAGCGGCGTCGGGCACCGCTTTTTACGGAAAGCTAACGCAACCTTAGCAGTCTCTGCCGTGTCGCTGTGGGCACCTGCTCCCATAATGCACAGGTTTTACCGGCAAGATCCTGATAAGCAGAGCTTAACTCTTCATCGGCTGGCAGGCTGTGTCGAAAAGAGATCCTGCCCGTCTCGCCATCAATCAACAGCAGATGGCTGGCGAACAGCCGTTGCAGGTCGCTACGCAGAAAAAGCCCGTTATCCACGTTATTGTCTTTCAGAAAACCGCTTTCGTTCTCTTCCGTCACAATATGGCAGGCCTCTACCCACGGGTAGCTGGCATTTTCATGCACTTTGGTGCCGGTGATCACGCAGGCGCCGTAGCGTTCACGCACCGCCGTGCTGAAAGACTGCTGGCTGATGCGCTGCCAGAGACGCGCTTTGACGCGGCGCCCTACCTGCGTGCCGGGCATTACGCCTGCCGTAGGCGGCAGCAGCGGCGAGCTGAGCACCACCAGGAACTGGAGCTGTCTCGCATATTCAAAACAGGGCCGCGTCTGGCTGTCGTACAGCTGCCAGTACTCGTCTTCCTCATCGGTGCGCAGCAGGCTGAGCGTAAAACCACGCTGTGCCATCAGGCTTTGCGCCATAATCGAGGCCGGATCCAGCATCGCCACCACCTTGCTCTCGCCCATCACCTTCCAGACGTTCCACGGCGCGGGTGCGGGCGGGCGACGAAAATAGAGAAAGCTCTCCTGTTTTTGCAGGTAGTGCTCAAAGCGCTGCAAATAGTTTTTACGTTCGTTGTCGTTAGAGATAAAAAGCACATCCTCCAGCGCGCCGTGGATATCCCTGCTGGCGAAAATCGCCCGGATAATCCAGTTCTTGCTGGAGGTAGAAGGACTGAGTAATCCATGAGGGGTTAGCGATTTATCCTCAGGGTATTTCTGGCCGTAGCGTTCGGCAATTTCATCGAACGGCAACAGTTCGCCAGGCAGCAGGTCGTAATTGAAGCGCATGTCACACTCCGCAAGAGGATCAAAATGAATTGTTATAAAAAAGAGTTATCGGCCTGGCGCATTTTTTCTCCAGTGCCGCAAGGGCAAAACCTGAGTGTGATAACAAAATAAGCGGCTTTTGGATACGGGCCAGACGGCAAGTTTCAGGCAAAAAAAACAGGCGAGATAAAAAGACACGCTTCGCCAGAAAAGCGAAGCTTGTCAGAGAAGCAGAAGTGAATAAAGCAGAAAACGGTTAGCTAACCAGGCTGGCGCTAATGGCATAACGCTTTTTCAGCGTAGCCAGCTCTTTTTTCAATGCCTCGGTCGATACCGCAGGAATTTTCGGCGGCAGGCAGCCATGCTTTTCCTGGAAGTACGTTGCGGCGACCAGGCTTATGGCCCGGGAAGAGAGCTTGCCGGAAATCGTTGACTGCTGCGGGCTCCAGCCTTCATCGCCCAGATACTGGCCTGAATTATCCAAATCCGGGAAATAGTGATAGGACGGATGCAGTCCCGCTTTAATAACGGCATAGGTGTGGTCGAGATGCTCCACGGCGTTATAGTAAATTTCATCCATCAGCCCGACTTTTTCCAGGCAGGCTCTGGAGTAATAGCAGAATGCGCCCACGCAGGCCGGATACAGCGGCATAACAAAATCGCCGTAATCCATAATATAGCAAGGACGCGGCGTACCGTCCGGCTGCACATTTTTATCGCCATGCTGGCTAAAATTAAAATGTTGAATGCCGGTGCGGGCAGATAATTCGATATAACGGGCAAAAACGGACGGATCCTTAACGAAAATATCATCTTCGATCAGAAAGAAATGGTCGACTTCCTGAGCCTGAAGATAGCGCAGCGCAATATTTTTGCTGCGGCCAACGCCCTGATTCACTTCGTTATGGTGAAGATGGCAATCCAGCTCGCCGAGTTCGGGATAATAAGCGCCGTCGTTAACCACGACTAACGCGTCGATAATATCGCGAGGCAGCGACTGATAAAGTTTTATCAGTCCGGCTTTGCGATTATAGGTCACGATGCCTACGCCAATTTTTTTTCCGCCAATCATCCTGCCCCCTTGCGAGCCGTACTTTTTAATTAGAGCGGGCTGACCAGGCGCTCCCGGTCAGCCATAAAAATCACCTGAAACTAGCCTCGCGGCAGCCAGGCGTTCTGCCAGTCCGTCAGGCCTTCGTCACGCAGCATCCAGTCGCGGAATACGCCGGCGCGCAGCGCGTCGCCCCTGGCCGCCAGCGCGTCCATATCGGCCAGATGTTCGCGAATGGCGTTCATCCAGTCTTTGTAGCGGTTGGTTACGCGGGTGACCGGCAGATCGCAGCGGTAAGGCTCAATATCGGTACAGATCACCGGCACACCGCAGGCGCCAAGCTCCAGCAGACGCAGGTTACTTTTACACTCGTTAAAGAAGTTCATCTCCAGCGGCACCAGCGCCAAATCCAGGTTCAGCGTCGCCAGCTTTTCGGGATAAAACTCGAACGGCACGCCGTAGTGGAATTCGCACTTCACGTTCTGCGGCTTCATGCCCATAAAGACCCACTCGACCTCGTTCTCCAGCTCTTTCATAAAGGGCAGAAGGATTTCCAGGTCGCCGGTATGGCTGCTGCCGCCCGCCCAGCCGACGCGCGGCTTTTTCCCCTGACGACGCAGGCTGTTAAGCGCGGCCCACTGATCGTCCAGGCGGTTCTGCGCCACGCGAATATCGTGATGGAACGGCGCATAGGCTTCGGCCAGCGGCACGGTGGAGACCACCAGCCAGTCCGCCTGCTCTACCGAACGGCGCAGCTGGCGCACGATATCCTTCGGCAGCTGCTTGCGGAAGACGCTTTTCAGCGGCAGGTTTGGAATGTAGTCATCGTATTCCATAATGATTTTGGTATTGCTGACCTGACGATACTGCTTCACGCGCTCGGGGATGGAGACGTCGGTCACCAGCTCCAGCAGCAGCGTATCGGGCTGTATTTCCGCCACCTCCATCACCGCAGGCAGGCCGTGCGTCAGGCCGCCTTCCAGTATCAGATTGCCTTCCAGCGCCTTGAACGGCTTGATCACGCGATAGTTGCCGCAGCCGGTCAGGTTTTTATGACAGGCCATCATTACCGGCAGCGGTCGGCCCGGCAGCGGCTGCTGATAGCGCGACTGACGCGTGCCCAGCTGGAAGTTGCCGCCAACCTTGGTGAGCTGACGGTTATAGCTGACATCCACGCTGAGCTGCCCGCGCCATTTTTCACGCAGCGTATCAAACATCTCCGGCCCGACATGGGACGCAATGCCGACTTCTTCGCCCAGCACGCGGGTTGCGCCGCCCATATGCAGCAGACGCGCATAAGGCGTCCATACGGTGAGATAGCCGCTGGCACGCGCCTTCAGCGCAAAATCCACGTCGCCCAGGTAGACCGGGAACTCATCGACGCTGAAGCCGCCCAGCTCGACAAAGACCTCTTTCGGCACCATCATGCAGGCCGCGCTGACGGCGGTCACGTTCAGGATCGATTGCAGGCGCTGCATATAGCCGGTGTTATCCACGCTGACGCCGTCGTAAACCGGCGAGACGCCGAGGCCCACGCCCGCGACGATGCCGGCATGCTGGATGCGCCCGTCGTGGTATTCCAGCCGCGCGCCCACAATGCCCACTTCGGGACGCGTGGCGTGTTCGACCATCGCCGACAGCCACTCGCCCTCGACGATTTCGGTATCGTTATTTAAAAACAGCAGCAGATCGCCGCGCGCCTGCTCGGCGGCAAAATTATTGATCGCGGAGAAGCTGAACGCCTGCGGCCAGCGCAGCACGCGCAGCTGAGCGATATTCAGCGCCTCAAGCTGCGCCAGATAGTCACAGGTCGCCTCGTCCTGAGAATTGTTGTCCACGATCAGCAGTTCATAATGTGGCCACTGCGTTTTTTCCATCAGGCTTTCGATGCAGCGGCGCAGCAGCGGCAGGCGATCGCGCGTCGGGATGACAATGGAAACCAGCGGCTGCTGCTGATGAGTAAAGCGTACGCGATGCAACCCCGGTAGCAGGCCCGGCTCGACCACGGCGGGCAGATTGCAGCGCGCCAGATGCGCAGCGGTCACGGCCGCGCTTTCCGCCACGATTTCCGGCAGCTGTAGCCAGCTTTCCGCCGTTTCCGGCACCAGCATCAGCGCGTCGGCGATATGGCCGATGGACTGCGCGCCGCGGGTTTCAATAAATTTCCACGCCAGATCGATGCCGCCCAGGCGCGTAAAACCAGCGTCGAAACCGCCCGCCTCACGCGCGGCCGCGACGTTAATCAGCATCTGTTCGCCAATATAGGGCTGGCTGCGCAGTAGATCGATATTCAGATCGGGTTTAAACAGGCTTTCGGCGGCCAGCAGGGTTTCGCCCGTGACGCTGTCGCAGTACCAGAGCGCGGCGTCAGGCTGGCGCAGACGGTGCTCGGCAAAGACCAGCAGCGCCCACGGCATCAGCTCGCTGCCGGCGGTGACCAGCAGCAAGGAATCGGCCTGCGTCTGGCTGAACAGCCCGGCCAGCTGCTGGCTGTCGCGCACTTTTTCCACCAGGGCCGGCTGTAGATACTGAGCCTCCAGCGAGGCAAGCGTCTTCTCAACCGCGGCGCTGTCGCCGTGCGGATCGAGGATCGCCAGGCCGATATTGCCGGTTTCCGGCATCTGGTTAATAAAGGAGAGCAGCACGCTGATGCGCGCTTCGGAAGGCTGGCGCGTTTTCAGCCAGCTTTCCAGCACGCGGGATTTTTCGGCGTCGTCGGCAATCACCTTGCGGTGCAGCGTCAGGCTGGCGGCTTCGGCTTCGGTAACCTGCAGCCTGTCCGCTTTCGGCAAGCGGGCCAGCACGGCTTCGATCTGCGCGCTGAGCGACCACTGCCGGAAAGCTTCTTCGCGGAAGTCCTGCGTCCACTGCCAGGCATCGGCATAAGGCTCAACGATATCCTGTACCCACTCTTCAGGGCTTTGATGCGGTGCACTGCCGTAATCGGCAAGGAAATGCGCATCCAGCCCCGCTTCCAGCGTTTCGCCGTTTACATAGCCCGCGCCGGAAACCGTATCGGTAAGATAAACAGGGACACCGGCAGCCAGCGCCTGGACCACCGGACGAGTCTGTGCCATCACCAGCTGATAGGTGGAAAGGAACTCAGGCGTCAGCTCAACCTCGCGACGTCGGGCGTTGATATGGTCAAGGCTGATGCCCTTCGCGGCCAGCAGCGTCCGCAGCTCGCCAATGGCGTCATTTTGTTCTTCAGAGATCAGCAAAATGCGCGACAGCGGCGGCATAGCCTGCGGCTGTACCTGAGCGAAGCTGTCGCTAACGGAAAGAGGAAATATATGGAGTTTGCGTTGATCGATGCCTTTCAGCGCGAGTTTCGCATAGGAGATGGCGGAAACGGCCAGGCTGTAGGCCGCCAGTTTGTTTTCCAGCGCCGCGCCATAGGGCAGGTCCTGGTCCGCATAGGCGTAGTAGTGCTGAAAAACGCAAACGCCAGATATTTCGCCTTTCTGCAGAGCCGAGATCATTTTCAGACTCATGTAGCCCTGGCAAATCCAGATCAAATCGTAGTGGGCCGCCAGCGGATGCTCATCTTCCATAAAGCACTGTACGTTGCCGCTTTGCTGCAACGCCCTCAGCCGCCGTAAATAGGTGCCTTCCACCAGCCGCGTGACCAGGTCAATCTGCCAGCCCTGCGCGTGAAAATGCTCGACCACATCCATCAGGGTCGTTTCTGTATCAGTTAACCGGTTAAGTTGATCAATAGTAATTAAAAGACGATTCATACTTTTTCTCCGCGCCATCTTATGTGGGCAAGACAGAAAAAACCCGGCCGTAGCCGGGTCGACGAAACGTGTCGTGCGAGATTACTGCAGCAGAGACAGAACGCCCTGTGGAACCTGGTTGGCTTTTGACAGCACGGAGGTACCAGCCTGCTGAAGGATCTGCGCCTTCGACATGTTAGAAACTTCAGTTGCGTAGTCAGCATCCTGGATACGTGACTGTGACGCGGTCAGGTTGGTCACAGAGGTGTTCAGGTTGTTGATGGTGGATTCAAAACGGTTCTGAATCGCACCCAGGCCGCTACGTGCGGTATCGACGCTCTTGATACGCGCGTCCAGGTCAGACAGGTTGTCGGTGGTCACGTTGAACGTTGCGCCCAGGCCAGAAGTCTGGAAGCCAGCGCCTGACAGGTCGATGTTGATGACGTTAGCGTCGGTTGCGTCGTTGGCGCCAACCTGGATTTTTACGCTGCCGGTCGTATCAAAGATCGCCGTGCCGTTGAAGGTAGAAGCTTTACCGATACGGTTGATTTCAGACAGACGCGCGTCAACTTCTTTCTGGATTGAGTCGATGTCGTCGGCGCTGTTGGTGCCGTTTTTCGCCTGAACAGTCAGTTCACGGATACGCTGTAAGTTGGTGTTCATCTCGTTCAGAGAGCCTTCAGCCGTCTGAGTCAGAGAGATACCGTCGTTGGCGTTACGTGCCGCCTGAGTCAGACCTTTGATCTGAGAGTTCATGCGGTTAGCAATAGCTTCACCCGCGGCGTCGTCTTTTGCGCTGTTGATACGCAGACCGGAAGAAAGACGCTCGATAGCGGTGCTCAGAGAAGCCTGTGATTTGTTCAGGTTGTTCTGAGTAGTCAGCGACATGATGTTAGTGTTAATAACGGACATAATAGTTTCCTTCAAAATCAGTTAGTTTGTTAGGCTGAGCTTTTAACGCTCACGGCGTCTGCCACCGTTACTGAAGTTATCGGTTGGGTTAATCTGAACTTTAGAAAAAAAGTGAAAAACCCATTAGCCCGTTGAATCAACATTAAAAATCGTGACTATTCTACCCTTCCCAACCGCCGTTTCGCGGCCGATACGTACTCTGCAACTCTCATTATAGTAACCCCGGCCTGAAGAAACGATCTGGCTAATTACCTGCGGATACCCCTCTTATTCTGCCCATTAAATTTTTTTCTGCGGCGTAAACTTTTTATCTCTGCGGCCGATATGTGTTTTGCACCTATCTCATTCTTAAGGATCTCTCATGGCAAGTGTAAGCTCGCTCGGAGTCGGTACCAGCCTTGATCTGGATACCCTTTACACCAGTTTAGAAACCGCTGAGAAGACAAAACTGACCGCGATTACTAAACAACAGACGACCTATAATTCCCAGCTCAGCTCTTATAGCAAGCTGCAGAGTTCTATGGCCGCGCTGCAAACGGCGGCGGCGGCGCTGACCAAGACGTCTGCTTTCAGCGCGACGGCCGTAACCAGCACCAATACTTCCTTTACCGCTACTACCGACGCAACGGCCTCAACCGGCGATTACAGCGTTGACGTTGATCAAATAGCGAAAGCGCAGACGCTGATGTCCGGCTCGTTTAGCAGCAACAGCACGGCGCTGGGCGGCACCACCAGCGGCAACAGCCGTACGCTGACCATCGCCCAGGGCGGCAGCACTACGCCGCTGACGATTACGCTGACCGACAGCCAGACGTCGCTGTCCGGCATTGCCGACGCCATTAACAAAAGCGCCGGCAACGTCAGCGCCAGCATTATTAAAGCCAGCAGCGGCGATTACCGTCTGATGCTCAGCTCGAAGACTACCGGCACCGACAGTGATATGACCGTCAGCGTGACCGGCGACGATACGCTGCAAAGCGCGATTGGCTATAGCGCCAGCGCGACCGGCACGCAAAATATGTCGGTGCAGACCGCCTCTCAAAACGCCAAACTCAACATTAACGGCGTGGCGATTGAGCGCAGCAGCAACAATATTACCGATGCGTTAACCGGCGTTACGCTGAACCTGAACGCTGCCAGCACCGACGCCTCCGGCGAGAAGCTGACGGTTTCACGCTCTATTGATGACAGCAAAAAAACCATCAATGCTTTTGTTACGGCCTATAACTCGCTGAAGTCGACTATTGCTTCGGTTACCAAGTATACCGCCGTTTCAGCTGGCGAAACGCAGGCAAGCAGCAACGGCGCGCTGCTGGGCGACAGTACGGTTCGTGCGGTAGAAAACAGCATGAACTCGATCCTGACCACCGTGCAGGGCGGTTCCTACTCGATTCTGGCGCAGCTGGGCATCACTATCGATCCGGCCGTGCAGAGCGACGGTTCTACCGGCGCACTGACCGTAGACGACACCAAGCTGACCGCCGCGCTGACCAATAACCCGCAGGCTGTCAGCCAGTTCTTTATCGGCGACGGCAGCACCACTGGTTTCGCGACCAAGCTGAACAGCACCTTAACCGCGATGCTGAGCACCACGGTCGGTAAAGAAGGCATCATCAAGAACGCAGAGGATGGCATCAATACCACGCTGAAAACGCTGAGCAAT
The DNA here is from genome assembly GCF_041320675.1 of Erwinia sp. STN24. Taxonomy (NCBI): domain Bacteria; kingdom Pseudomonadati; phylum Pseudomonadota; class Gammaproteobacteria; order Enterobacterales; family Erwiniaceae; genus Erwinia; species Erwinia sp. STN24. The sequence continues at coordinate 1,404,387 of NZ_JBGGPM010000001.1, forward strand.
CGCTATGATCAAATGAGCGATTCGATTGACGCGACGATGGCCCGGTACAAGACGCAGTTTACGAACCTGAGTACGCTCGTAAACTCCCTGACCAACACGTCGACCTACCTGACGTCGCAGTTCACTTCAACTTCATCCAGCTAATTAAGCCGGGGACGATATGTATAAAGATTCAGGAGCACAGCTCTACCGCAAAGTAGGTTTGGAAAGCAGCGTGCTGGGCGCCAGCCAGCAGCAGCTGACCACGCTGTTGTTCGACGGGGCGCTTAGCGCCCTGGTTCGCGCACGGTTGTTTATGCTGGATGGCCAGATTGAAGGCAAAGGCAACGCCATCTCCAAAGCCATCAACATTATTGAAAATGGGTTAAAAGTGGGCCTGGTGGATGAAAGCGGCGACGAGCTGGCTGCCAATCTGCTCGCGCTCTATGACTACATGATAAGACGCCTTCTCCAGGGTAATTTGCAGAATGATGTCGCTGCCGTTCAGGAAGTAGAAGATCTGCTGCGCAACATTGCCGATGCCTGGAAAGAAGTCACTGTTAATACTGTTCTTCAGGACGCCGTTTAATGAATATTGCACCGCATCTGCTCTCGATTTACCAACAGCTTTTAGTGCTCAGCCAGTCAATGTTGCGTCTGGCAACAGAAGGCGAGTGGGATAAATTGATCGAAATGGAAGTCGATTATGTCAGTGCGGTGGGAAAACTGGCGGAGTGTACGCAGCAAACACCCGTCTCGGCTCAGACTCAGGACCAGTTACGTCCTGTACTGCGCCATATCCTTGCCAACGAAGCGGAAGTGAAAAACCTGCTGCAGGCGCGCAAGGCAGAGCTGGCGCAGCTGATTAGCCAGACCAGCCGTCAGAAAACCGTCAATAAAGCCTATGGCGGCATGGCGGGCGTGATCCTGTTCCCGCAAAACGCCCAGGGCGTTTAATTCCACTCGGGCAATCGTCCCGAATGAAGCCAGTAAGCGCAGCGGAAAATATTTCTGCGCTTACCGCGCTTTTCCCGCCGCCTCTTCCATACTTCAGTTTCCCGCTGATGACTATTGGAGCAATGGCATGCGTAACCCCACATTATTACAGTTCTTTCACTGGTATTACCCCGAAGGAAGCAGGCTGTGGCCAGAAGTGGCTGAACGCGCCGAATGGCTGGCGCAGGCGGGGATCACCGATGTCTGGCTGCCACCAGCCTATAAAAGCTCCGAAGGCGCAACAGGCGTAGGCTACGCCACTTACGATCTTTTTGACCTTGGGGAATTTGAACAGAAAGGCAGCCGCGCCACCAAATATGGCGATAAAGAGCAGCTGATCGCGGCGGCAAACGCGCTGAGAGAGCATGAGGTCGGCGTCATTATGGACGTGGTCTTCAACCATAAAATGGGCGCGGACGAAAAAGAGAAGGTGCAGGTCAATCGCGTTAACCCTGAAAACCGGGAAGAGATCGATGACGAAGTGATTGAGGCGGAAGCCTGGACCCGTTTTACGTTTCCGGGCCGTGGCGGCCAGTACTCAAAATTTACCTGGGATTATAAATGCTTTAACGGCGTGGACTGCATTGATAACCCGGAGGAGTACGGCGTCTTTAAGATCATCAATGCCTATACCGGCGACGGCTGGAACGAACAGGTTGACGACGAGCTGGGCAATTTTGATTATCTTATGGGCGCCAATATCGATTTCCGCAATCGCGCGGTTACCGAAGAACTGAAGTTCTGGGCGCGCTGGATGATGCAGCAGCTGCCCTGCACCGGCTTTCGTCTGGATGCCGTCAAGCACATTCCCGCCTGGTTCTATAAGCAGTGGATCGATCATATTCAGGAAGTGGCAGAGCAGCCGATGTTTATCGTGGCGGAATACTGGTCGCACGAGGTCGAGAAGCTGCAAAACTATATTCATCAGGTCGAAGGCAAAACCATGCTGTTCGACGCGCCGCTCCAGATGAGATTCCACAATGCCTCCCGCGAGGGCGCCAACTTCGACCTCAGCCAGATTTTCAGCGGGACGCTGGTCGAACACGATCACTGGCATGCTGTAACTATTGTCGCTAACCATGATACCCAGCCGCTCCAGTCGCTGGAGGCGCCGGTAGAGCCCTGGTTTAAACCGCTGGCCTATGCGCTGATCCTGCTGCGCGAACAGGGCGTACCCTGCGTCTTCTATCCTGACCTGTTTGGTACCAGCTACAAAGACACGGGCGGCGATGGCGAAGAGTATCAGATTGATATGCCGGCAATCCCGGAGCTGCCTGCATTGCTGCGCGCGCGCCAGGAACATGCGCACGGCATCCAGACCGAATGGTTCGATCATCCGAACTGTGTGGCTTTCGCGCGCAGCGGCACGGATGAACACGCGGGCTGCGTGGTGATTATGTCAAACGGCGAACAGGGCGAGAAAACGCTGCCGCTGGGCATGGATTTTGCCGGTAAAACATGGCACGACTACCTGGGCCATCGTGAAGAACAGGTGACCTCGGACGAAGAAGGCAACGCGACCTTCTTCTGCAATGCGGGCAGCGTCAGCGTTTGGGTGCTGGATATTTAAAAAAATGCGCGCGCGGCGGGCCGCGCGCGGCTTGTACAGGATCAGGATTTACCGTTTTTCATCATCACTTTATGATGCGACCGGCCGTTGCTATGTGCTTTGGCGACTTTTTGCGCCTGCGCCTGCTCTGTAGCCTGTTTTAACGCTTCCTGACACTCGGCGGTTGGCTGCTGCACCTTCTGCATCACCAGCTTGTCGTAGTGCAGCGCCTGTCCTTCCAGCACCAGCGGCATGACGCGCACTTCATTATTTACATTCACCCAGTCGCCGGAGAACAGGGTAATCTTGCCCGGCTTGGCGATAACGCGCTGCCACTGGCGACAGTCCAGCGTATCGCCTTCGGCGGTAACGATCAGGCTGGCTTTTGCCTCTTTGCTGACCAGCCCCTTCTGCGGCCCCATCGTCTGCCAGTTACCGACCAGGTTTGCAGGCGGCGGCGTTTTAATCGCGCTCTGGTAATTAGGTATTTGCGCACAGCCAGTCATCGCGACGGCAGCGGCCGCTAAAATCCACTTTTTCATGTTCAGTTCCTGATTCTTCAGCCAGGCGCTACGTTATAATTTTTTACCCGTACAATTCAAGCTGTCTCGCCCTGCCCTACGCGCTTTTCAACAGCAGATGCTGAAAAGACGCCGGACGTGTAAACTGGCGCATCATTTTTTTGCCGGACCCCGCTATGAAAACCATTGAAGAGTATTACGCCGCCGCCACCGCGCTTTTTCTGGAAGCGCACCCGGAAATCAAAGCCGGTATCGCCGCGCTGAGCCAGCAGGACGCAGAGACGCTCGGCATGTCGTTACCGGCCTTACAGCGTATGCAAACCGATCGCGCCTATGCTGCGTTTACGCGTGAAAAAAAGCTGGATGGCATGTTGTTCGCCATCCAGCTGGCCGAGCCGGATAAAGCCGTAGCGGCTCAGGCTATCGAAGCCTACCTGCGCCAGCACGCCGAAGCGCTCGGCATGAGCTGGGAAGAATTCTGCATCAAAAACGAGCTGTAGCCGTTTATCCTGCTTTTTTCCGGCGTAATCCCTCTGTTGCGCCGGATAAACGCAACTTCAGGACCGACCCCGGTGAGAATGCTCTCAAACAGAAAAGCGCAGTGAATAATAATGCGTAAAGCGCACTTTTTTACGGTATATATAGCCTTAACGCCTGTATCTCGTGATAGATCGCGACAGGATGATTAATTTTTCAGGAGATTGAAAACAGCAAATTATAAGGATATTCTTTACGCGCTTTTCCGCCTGGATAAATAAGCCTGACTTTATTGCCTTGTCGCGACCAGGGGCATTATCTGCTTTACCTGTTTGAATCATAAGAAATTATTAAGAATACTAAAGTCAGAAAACCAACTGTGATAGCTGGAAGTATAAGCGCAGGCCACGTTTGCGGCATTGCCTTAAATAAAATTTGAGCCACCGAAATGCCATTAAGTAAATATAAAATCAACCTGGTTATTCTGCTATTTTTTATCACTCTTTGTATGGCAATGCTGGGGCTTTACTGCCGCACTAACGCCGCGCTTTCTCTTTTCTGGCCCTGCAACGCGATGCTGCTGGGTCTGCTGGTCCGTTTTCCCCAGCTTAGCTCGGCCCTGACTTTTCCGGCTATTTACGTTGGGCTGGTGACTGCGGATATCGCTTTTGGCACGCATGTCGCTGCCTCAATGGGCATGGACGCGGCCAACCTCTCTTTTATCGTCACCGGCCTTGGCGTCCTGCTAACCGGCAGCACTACGTCACGCCGCCTGCAGGCGCTGAACCGCGTTTTTCCGGCTTCTGTCGTGGGCGCAGCGGTATGCGCGGTTATCGGCTCGGTCGCCAGCCAGCACTATTTTCATGACGATTTGGTGCAGGGCTGGATTTCCTGGTTTTGCGAGCAGGTATCCACTTCTATTCTGCTGTTGCCGGTCATGATTACCTTGCCCCGCAGCGATGAAATCAACGAGCTGCTGAGGGAGTGCCGTCAGGTTTCGCCGCTGCCGCTGATTTCGCTGGGCGTATCCATCGCCGCCGGCATTAGCGTGGGCGGCGGCGGCAGCCTGATTTTTCCCCTCCCGGCGCTGATGTGGTGCGCGGTCAGCTATCCGCTTTTTATCACCTGTCTGCTGACGCTTATCACGGGCATCACTGAAATTATCCTGGTCGCCAGCAACGTATTAACGATTCAGGGCAGAGACGATTTCTTTCTGATCGATAGTCTTGCTTCGGCGCGGCTGGGCGTAGCGGCGATGACGGTCAGTCCGCTGATCGTCGCCCTTAGCGCTACCGCCAATAAAAAGCTGGTGGCGCGCATTACCCGACGGGCCGATTACGATCTGCTTACCGGCGCGCTGACCCGCAGCGGTCTGGCCGCCAGGCTCGACGCTTTGATGGCGCGCAGGGATCATAACTTTAACGGCGCGGCTTTTGTGGTGGATATCGATCGCTTTAAAAATATCAACGACACTTTTGGACATGCGGCGGGAGATTATGTGCTGGCGCAAACCGTCGAGCGTATTCGTCAGACGCTACAGCAAACGGCGATTATCAGTCGGATGGGGGGTGAGGAGTTTTTAATTTTAATTGAGGATATTTCGCTGCCTCGCGCTTTTCTGCTCGCCAACCGGCTGCGGCAGAGCATTGAGCAGCATACGATCATTCTTAACGACGACGATTTAAGCGTGACGATCAGCATCGGTATCAGCTCGCTGGAGCGGGTTGATGCTAAAACGCTGGATGAAGCGATTAAGAGCGCGGATAAACAGCTCTATCTGGCCAAAAGCAGCGGCCGCAATCGGGTCTGTCCGGAAGTTGTGCTGTAAAAAAAAAGGCCGCCATCACTGGCGGCCAAAGCCTTAACGGCTAATAGTAAGCAATTTTACGGTCTGTACCGTTAATATTGACCGTGACATAGCCTGCTACTGTCGTGGTCGAAGGTGCTGTAGCGGTAGCGGTAGCTATCGTCAGCACGCCTTTTTCATTGGCGCCAATCCCTGCCAGTCCGTTGTGCAGGCTCATCCTGGCGTTAACCACCGTTGTCCCTACGACGCTGGCATCGGCTTCTGCCAGACTGGGTCGGTAGTAACAGCACTCGCCGGAATCAAAGCGGCTTGGGCCCGTCGCCCGCAGGCTGAACGAGGTATCGCCGCTGTTGGCTTTCACCTTGATAAAGACTTCCGCAACGGTCATCCCAACACGGTTGATTTTGGCCTCCAGCACGGACGGCAAGCCTTTGTGCTGCATATCGCCATAAATACCGTTCCAGCAGCGCGAAATATTCAGCCAGGTCATACAGGAGTTGGTTGAGGTGATCGGATTGCCCAGCGTTTTATCCAACGCTTCCGTACTTAGCTTGCCGATAATCTCAAAAACCCATTGCAGGTTATCTTTCGGGAAGTTAATTAATCCCAGATTGAACCACTTATCGGTGCTGGTATTGTTCGTCACCCGATAGCCGGAGTACCAGCCGGGACGAATCGAACCGTTGAGCGAGATACCGTAGTTTTCATCGCGGCGCCAGCCGTACTCAAAGGCGGACAGCCAGCGGCTTTTATCATCAAAGGTCAGGTCCAGCGCGCTGCCGCTTTGCAGGTTAAGCTGACGCATCTGCACGCGGCTGTTGGTCATATTCAGCTTGTTGGCGCAATCCTCCACGCTCAGCGCATCGACAATCCACTGCCCGTCACTTAAGTTGCCGGGGAAGCGGGTATGTTCGATCCAGACGTTGTTGATCAACCCCTGGGTCACGCGCGGCATCCACAGCGTCGCTTCGCCATAGCCGTACTGGAAGTTCGCATTCGTCAGCTCAATTGCCGTTGAGTGATCCCACGAACCCGCCGCCGTGCCGGAATAGTTGACGTCAAAAATCCGGCCGTAGGTGGTGGTGGTATAAACCTGGTTAAACTTGGTATCCAACGTATCCAGCAGCTTGATAACCGTACCGCCGCAGTACTGCGCGCGGAAACCGTCAATCAGTACGGATTCGCCCGCCACGATGGTATTTTCAAAGAACGGCTGCGTGTTGGAACACATCGCCGCCGTAATCGCCCCCGTATTGGTTTTAACATCAGCCGCTGTCTGACCATCCCAGCAGATACCTTCAATGGTGACACGCCGCGATTTAACCTTGAATACCGGCGATGATGACTTATCGGAAATAATGGTGGTACGGGGGATGGCGCCGTGCGGGTTATGATCCCCGTAGAGATAGAAGAACGCCGTCTCACTTGCTGAAATATCAATGGGCTTAACCAGAAATTTACCCGCCGGGAAGCGCACGGCGATATCACGCATACTGGTGTTATACGTCTGTGCCCAGTTCAGCATGTTTTTAACCGGCGTAGTATCGTCGTTAGCGCCATCACCGCGTGCGCCGAAATGGAACAGGTTTACCTCATCCGGATCGTCCACCACGCGGCGCCAGTAGAAGCCGTTTCCGACCGCAATGGTACCGCCATTATCTGCCGGCAAAGAAGTGGTAACGTAGCCCACGAAATTACCGCCGCCCCGATAGTAGTTGTCGTTATTATAATAACGACGCAGGATAGCCAGCTCGCCGGTTTTGGATGGCGCAGTTGTTTTCAGTTCAGCAAAAGAGTTAACTTCAATCATAATAACCTCCGCGACAATAAGCAGGTGCAAATTGCCTGTAGTGAATAAAAGAATAGTTAAACAGATTTAGCCTTTATTATTTCCCGCCTGCTCCTTCCCCTGGAGGGCGATTAGTGTCCTTTTTATTTGTGCAGAGTTTATTCCACATATCATTGTGCACATTTATTTCCTTCACTGTCCTGATGTCCATGAGTTTCCAGTCTTCCCCGTATGTTTTAATAGGTGAGAAAAACGTACAGGATGAATCCACAATTAGCCTAGGGCTGTTTGTCGTTGTATTGCGACTCGCGCAGCTTGCGACGAGCGTCGTCGTCATTAAGAGCATTATTAGCGGCCTGAACATTTTTGGCTTCCTCGCTATTTTTTGCCTGCTTTTCAGCAACGGCGGAAATTTGCGCGCTTTCAACCTTTGCGGCCTGAACGTCCGCTTTCGCTTTCTCCTGCACCTTGCCGGTTTTTTTACCGCCGAACCAGCTGGCCACGACTGCCGCGATTACTACGCCGATCCCGGCAAGGACATGCCAGCTCCCGTTAAATAAGGCGAGGAAACTTGTCATGATTTCTCTCCCGGTTTAGGCTGCGTTTCCGGTGCCACAGGGGCTGAAGCAGGTGCTGCCGCCGTATGCGAACCGCCTGGCCTGCCGGCTACGGCAGTTTGATCCGACGTTACTACCGAAACTTCAGGCGCTACGGGCGTTGATACCGGTGCTACGGGCGTTGCGTCAGAGTCCGCAGGTGCCGGGTCAGATGGCGTCGTTGCGTCAGGTGCCGTCGTTTCCGGCGTGACCGGCCTGCCGGGTACCGCGGTTTGCTCCGACGTCACGACTGACACCTCAGGCGCCACGGGCGTTGATACCGGCGCTGCAGGCGTTGAGTCAGATTCCGCAGGCGCTGCGTCAGGCGGCGTCGTTGTGTCAGATTCCGCAGGTGCTGCGTCAGGCGTCGTTGTCGTTTCCGGCGTAACCGGTCTGCCGGGCACCGGAGTTTGCTCCGATGTCACGACTGAAACCTCAGGTGCCACGGGCGTTGATATCGGCGCGGCGGGCGCTGAATCAGAGTCCGCAGGCGCTGCGTCAGGCGGCGTCGTTGCGTCAGGCGTCGTTGTCGTTTCCGGCGTAACCGGCCTGCCGGGCACCGGGGTTTGCTCCGATGTCACGACTGAAACCTCAGGTGCCACGGGCGTTGATACCGGCGCTGCGGGCGTTGAATCAGATTCCGCAGGTGCTGCGTCAGGCGGCGTCGTTGCGTCAGATTCCGCAGGCGCTGCGTCAGGCGTCGTTGTGTCAGGCTGCGTCGTCGTTTCCGGCGTAACCGGTCTGCCGGGCACCGGAGTTTGCTCCGACGTCACGACCGACACCTCAGGCGCCACGGGCGTTGATACCGGCGCTGCGGGCGTTGAATCAGATTCCGCAGGCGCTGCGTCAGACGGCGTCGTTGCGTCAGGCGGCGTCGTCGTTTCCGGCGTAACCGGCCTGCCGGGCACGGGGGTTTGCTCTGACGTCACGACCGACATCATGGCCGAGGAGGATCCCATCCCCGATGCTGCTGCCATTGGCATTGCTAATATCTCTGGCATCACCGAGCCGGAAGCCATAGCCGGCGCCGTAACCGCGGTTAGCGGGTTAGCGACCGGCACCCGAATTGGCCTTATTTCCGCCGTTGGCCCGGCGGCCAGCTGCCCTTTTTCCGCCGCTAATTTTTTCTGTCGGATAAACTGGGCGATTACCGCCATCGCGACCATAAAAGAGGCCAGGAAGCCCAGAAAATGCTGCGGAATAACCGTTTTTACATCCTCAGGCAGGCCGTTCCACGCGCTGGAAGCGGAATCCGGGAAGGACTGCACCCAGGCGCCGATGGCCGAGCCGGCGGAGGCCAGCCAGACAGACCAGGTTTTGAACAGGAGCTTAGCGTGGGCTACCAGCTGGATGTTGCCGTGTTTACTGCTCCACCAGACGATAAACCCGATCGCCATCACAATAAGAATAAAGAGGATAAATTTCATAACGCCCCCTGCCACGCATCATAAGTTCCGCTGCGCATAGCCTCTGCATGACGCTTCGCTCGGGCAGGCGTCTGTTTTGCCCAGAGGCTGCTCAGCATTCCTTCCGCCGCGCCTGAAAAGTTTTTATTGGAAATCATGACCAGCGTATTTTTAAACGCGGCCAGCCCGTCGATGCCAAGCTGATAAGCCATACTGTAAAGCACATCAGCGCGAGCTTCGTTGCACTCTTTGAGCGCGGCTACTAATACCGGTCTGTTATTCATTTCCTTTATTTTGTCGTTAATTATTTTTTGCATCCATACATCGCCGACCTCACGCGGAACGGTGAATGAATAATATTTCAGCGGCGCCTCTTTGGGGCCAATGAGAATACCGCACCCCACCGTTGGGTAGCCTTCAGTATCGATATATGGCTTCTCTTTATAGCCTTCTTCATAGGCCAAAATTTGAATTATCTTACTCATTTTTCACCCCTTCATCGAATAAGCCGCCGTAGCGGAATGGATAAGGACCTTTCCCCGGTGAAAATGAATTTTATATTTATGCAGGCGGTTTAAATTGCCTTTCTAACACACTAGAACCGAAATTGCGTACGCAACCAATTTTTCTTAAAAAAATTTTCAAGCTATAGGAAAAGATATTTAAAGTTAAAGGAATTTTTTAAAGGAAATAAAATATTTAGGCCCGTAACGAGGCGAAAATTATTTTTCGCACTCCAGCTCTACCTCCAGCGCGCTCAGCACGCCTTCAACAAAGCCCTCGGCGGTTTGCAGCTGTTTACGAATGGTGCCGTCCGCACAGCGACGACGGCGCGCAATAGAGCGCAGTGAGATCCGATAGTGATAGTGCGCCACCAGCAGCGCATGTTCGTCAGGATGATTAATTTTCAGTCTGCTGATGCAGCTATCAAGGATCATGCCGTCGTTATCACTACAGGTAGGACGATCGGAAGGCGCGGCGGTAATCAATCCGCGGAATCCGGCGGCGATGTGTGAATAGCTGACGCCGCTCTGTTCCGTCGCCGCCCAGCCTCCCCATTTTTCCAGCAAGCGTTTCATGTCTCGCATCTTGACCCCCTCAGAGTGAGTAAAGCAGAAGAAAAAATGAAGTTTCCCACACTTTCTCTTAACACCTGCTAATTTCAAAACGGTACTGTTTTTTTGCGTGCGGCGCTGCCGCTTCGCTTGTTTTCCCTGGGTCAAATGGGTTGCCAGCGGTTAGGCTGGACGGCCTGATTGTCAAAGAGCGGGCGTGCTGAAACTGATAGCCTGAAGGAAGAACTTTTATCCGCTTAAGTATCAACACACCTTAATTAATAGCATAGGTTATTAAACCTGCCAATAGCAAAGCGTGTTTGACGAAAAATACGCGTCGCTATAAATTCTGGTATATGAAACCGAATACACTCGCCTACCGACTGAACATGGCTATGACCATGATGGGGATCACCCAGGGTGCTTTAGCTAAAGCATCGGGCGTATCACAACCTACGATCTGGCGTCTGACCAAGGGAGAGGCCGAAGGGTCGCGCAAACTGGTCGATATTGCCAGAGCGCTGGATGTTAATGTGCAATGGCTGGCCAGCGGCGAAGGAGAGATGCGCGGCAACGCTGGGCTGAGCGCTATTGATAAAGTAAAAAGTGGATCGACGATTCCGGTCTGGGGACCGGAAGGGAAAACAGGGGAAATAGTCTCTTCGCCCAATGGAGTAAAGGCGAAGAAGACCTGGCGCGCCTACATTCTTGACAGGAACAGTGGCTGCGCGGAAGCCACTACCGGCAGCATCGTTATTGTCGATACCGACGTACCACCCGAATCTGGAGATTTGGTCATGGCCAGGGTGAGTTCACGCATCTCGGTTTATCGCTATCTGGAAGGCCCCTCCAATGGTTTTTTAACCGTGGACGATCCCCGATTGCCCGCCGTAGAACTCTCCGATGAGTCAGAACTGATTGGCGTAGCGATCTTTCTAATCCGTGATTTAAGGCGATAGTTACTGACATCCTGCCCTGGCAGAATGGTTTCTTTGTAACGCCCCCCAGACACTCTGTGCAGCACAGATATCATCAGCTTATCCTCGCGAAAACCCATCCTCTGTAACAGTTAATCTGCGCAGAGGCTTTGGCGCATTGATTCAACTGAATAGATTAGTAAAGCTTTTAATAACATCGCCAGAATAATACGTAAAAAAAGCGTTAAGAAAATAATTAAGCAAACAAAAACAACAACTTAAGCCAATAACAAAAGTTATACTTGCAATACCTATTGATATTAATAATAACTATGGCTATTGTTTTTTAAGGTGGACAAATTCCCCCCACTTAACATTCCTCATCGCCTTGTTTAAGTCGCTGGGAAATCGACTAATTTGCCCGTAACCGGAGGGTTGTTTATGACCATTATCATCTGGAAAAAGTCCCGTCCTGCCGGCACCAGCAAGAGCCGTTATAAGGCCAGACGTGCCGAGATGCAGAAGGTGTTGGCGCAGGAAGAACAGCTTGCCCGGCGGATAACGCGAACGTTGGCGGGCTGCAGTTTGAGGGTGCTGAAGGCGGTACACAAGTGACACAATTGCCTGCTCCTGTAATTTATACTGGTTTTATATACAGTATTATTTCTTTTACCGGGCAGGCAAGTTTTTTTCATAGCGGCTGGTACGGTTTTAAAGGTCGTTCTCCCCTTCCCACCGTTCCCCCGTACTGTCGCAGGGCGCAACAGTGCAGGTCTGCGCAGTAAAATGCGCGCAGGCCGAAGGAAAATCAGGCCCGATCGGCGTTAGCAGCGTGACAGGCCGGAAAAAACTTTTTTGGGGCGATAGACTAGCTGGCGAAAGCTTTGTAGCTAACCGTCATGGTGGCTTTGCAGAAGATGCAGTTAGCGCCGTGAGGATTTTTAGGCGTGATACTGTGGAGCGAGAAGCGGTACTGACATCCGTGGCATGTCGGACATCTGAATTTGATAGGAGGAATAAGTAGCCTTAGTTTTACGAAATTGAAGCTCCAGCCTAACACTCCCTGCCGTCTCTGTCGAATCTAACACCCGTTCCACATCAATAAATGCGATTATTTATTCCGTCAAACTGCTTCGTTGACGTTGGTGAAGTTCTTAAAGCCGCTTCTGATATGGATACGCCTGCTAAAACGCCATCACAGCGCTGTCACAGCATTTTTATCCATTAACGTCCTGTCACCCTGGTAGCGTGCCGTAACGGTGTCAGTCGCTCGACAGCGGCTCTGAAGCGGGCTGCCGTCATAGCAGCCCGGATCCTGCGGATCCTTGATATATTCACTGCCTTTAAGGCCTTTTGCCGACATTAAGACTAAACTCAAGAGGCATTTACCCCGGTAGACATAATCCGGATAGCGTAGTCGTACCACCCCCTTGTCAAGCCTTACGCCTTTCACACTCAGAAACAGTCAAATCTTGTTTATCAATTCTTTGCGGGGGATTTTACCGTGGTGTTTTTTGCGACCCGTTTCCGGCTACCGTACGTAACCAGAAGCAGGGTAAAAAAAATCAGAGCTGAGCCAATCAACGTTTCCATTAAAAGCCTGCCTTAATGATTTGATGAAGTCCCTATTTTTGCCCGACGCCGCTAAACGCTTTGCCAACATGCTGCATAAATGTCCTGTTCTGCCCTTCTGGTAAGCGCTATCTGACGCCGCTATAACGATTTTTTGCTCCCGTTTTGCGAAGGGTTATGCATTCTTCTGCAAGTCGGCTGTAAGAGATTTTATTTTTTGGAATAAACGTCAGATCTGAAAGAAGTTGTCGGTGACAGCCTTTCGGCAACAGGCTTAGGATACAAAACGAAGTCAGAGAAAAGTCAGGACAGACCGTTACAACGGATGCCAAAAGCAGTATGGCAAGGGAGCGTAACTTATGCGAAGGCAAGTAAAGAAAACAGTCAGCTTGCCGTTCCCGGCGTTAAACCAGCCTCATGACGGCCAGATCAGCGGAGAAGAAAGGATGCTTAACCGAATCAAAAAACTGGAAGAAGATATGTACATCGTCCGGACAGACGTGGCGGTCATCAAGGCCAGCTATGCCACACGGGCAGACGTCAGCGAAGCGAAACAAAGCATTATTTTATGGGTGGTAAGTGCCATTTTTCTGGTGCAGCTTTTACCTGCTTTTATTCACTACTTCAGCCCTTAAGCCGGCAGGCCACGGCATTCGCCCGGCAAAGCTGCTGCTGGCATCCGTAAGCCAGCCAGATGCGCAATGGCGCGATGGCCCTACCCCAGAAACGTTGGCGCCCAGGCCTGCGTATGGCCCTGGCGCGAAATACGGCGGTAATAAGCGGTTTTAAACCAGAAGGCTGGCGGACTATACCTGCATATTCATCACTTCGGAGTAGGCATTGACCAGCTTGTTGCGCACCTGAATGCCCATCTGCATAGAAAGCGATGCCTTCTGCATATCGATCATAACGTCATTCAGGTTCACGCCGGGTTTACCCAACTCAAAATCCTGCGCCTGCGTACGTGCTTCAGTTTGCGTATCGCTGATTTTGTTCAGCGCAACTTTCATCGCGTCTGCGAAATCTGCGTGGCTGACCGCATCGGTCTGCTTACCGCTTGCCTGAATCGCTGCGGTCTGCAGCTGCTGCATTACGCTCTCAATACCCTGAATTGCCATGACTTACCTCGGTTAGAAAAGGGAGAAGATTTTTGCTGTGTGAAAACTTACCACAATGTCAATAAGACAAAGCCCGTAAATAAGAGCAAAAGTCATAGCTTATCCAGCCATCGAATTTTTCATTTCAGAAAATAATGGCACCCCATAAGAGGTGGATTAATTTGTTTAGCCAGCACATCAGGGAGTCAGATTTGTTACGACACTACACGAAACAGTCCGGTCAACTGTCAGGCGGGAAAGAGTCATGAATGCAACTGTCACGCAGGATCAACCAGAGAAGAAAGGTTTGAACGACCTTTTTGCTCGTTTAAAGGCAAATCCTCGCATCCCGATTATCATCGCTGCGGCGGCTGCCGTTGCCATTGTAATCGCCATGGTGCTGTGGGCCAAACAGCCTGAGTACCGTGTGCTTTACAACAACCTCAGCGATGAAGATGGCGGCGCCATCGTCACTCAGCTGACCCAGATGAACATTCCTTATCAGTTCGATGATAAGGGCGGCGCGCTGATGGTGCCCGCTGAGAAAGTGCACGAGCTGCGTCTGCGCCTGGCCCAACAGGGCCTGCCGAAAGGCGGTGCGGTCGGCTTCGAACTGCTGGATCAGGAAAAGTTCGGCATCAGCCAGTTTAGCGAGCAGGTTAACTACCAGCGCGCGCTGGAAGGCGAACTGTCCCGTACTATCGAAACGTTAGGCCCGGTCAAGAACGTACGCGTACATCTTGCCATGCCAAAACCGTCGCTGTTTGTGCGTGAACAGAAAGCGCCAACCGCATCGGTTACCCTGACGCTGCAGCCCGGCCGTGCGCTGGACCAGGGTCAAATCAGCGCCATCGTGCATATGGTATCCAGCAGCGTTGCCGGCCTGCCGCCGGGCAACGTGACCGTGGTCGACCAGGCCGGTCATCTGCTGACGCAGTCCGATAATGCCGACCGCGATCTGAATGACGCGCAGCTGAAATACGCCAGCGATGTGGAAACCCGCTACCAGCAGCGTATCGAAGCGATCCTGAACCCGATTTTGGGTAACGGCAACGTACACGCTCAGGTAACGGCGCAGATTGATTTTAATGCTCGTGAGCAGACCGACGAGAAGTATCAGCCCAACACCGATCCTTCTAAACAGGCGATCCGCTCACGGCAGAGCAGCAACAGCGAGCAGTCCGGCGGTCAGTCCGGCGGCGTGCCCGGCGCACTCTCTAACCAGCCTGCGCCTGCCAACAGCGCGCCGGTGACGACGCCAGCTAATGGCGCAAACGGTGCGAACGGTGCGAACGGTGCAAACAGCACCACGGCGAACAACGCCACGGCAAACCAGAACAGCAGCACGACAAAAACCGGGCCGTTAAGTAGCCGTAATGATGACACCACGAACTACGAAGTAGACCGCACCATCCTGCATACCAAGATGAATGTAGGTGAAGTACAGCGTCTTTCTGTAGCCGTAGTGGTGAACTACAAAACCGACGCGGCCGGCAAGCCGATAGCGCTGACCGATGCGCAGCTGAAGCAGATTGACAACCTGACGCGTGAAGCGATGGGCTATTCAGAGCAGCGCGGCGATACGCTGAACGTGGTGAACTCCCAGTTCAACGATACGCAGGAAATCGGTGGCGACCTGCCATTCTGGCAGCAGCAGTCCTTTATCGACCAGATAATGGAAGCCGGACGCTGGTTGCTGGTACTGATTGTGGCCTGGATCCTTTACCGCAAGCTGGTTCGTCCACAGCTGCAGCGTAAAGCGCTTCAGGAGAAAGCGATGGTGGATGCCGCGACCCAGGCAAGAGCGGGCAGCGATGACGATGCCGTCTCCGTGAAGCTGTCGAAAGACGAGCTTGATCAAGAACGTAAGTCTCAGCACCGCATGAGTGCTGAGGTAATGAGCCAGCGTATTCGTGAGATGTCGGAAAACGACCCACGCGTGGTGGCTCTGGTCATTCGCCAGTGGATGAAGGACGAACTATGAGTCTCACCGGTACCGAAAAAAGCGCCATTCTGATGATGACGATTGGCGAAGACCGCGCGGCCGAGGTGTTCAAACACCTTGGCGCCCGCGAGGTGCAGCACCTGAGCGCCGCGATCTCTAACATGCGTCAGGTTTCTCACAAGCAACTGACCGAAGTACTGCATGAGTTTGAAAACGATGCCGAACAGTTTGCGGCGCTGAGCGTTAACTCTAACGACTACCTGCGCTCCGTACTGACTAAAGCGCTGGGCGAAGAGCGCGCAGCCAGCCTGCTGGAAGATATTCTGGAAACCCGCGAAACCACTACGGGCATGGAAACGCTCAACTTTATGGAGCCACAGGCGGCGGCAGACCTGATCCGCGACGAGCATCCGCAGATCATTGCTACCATTATGGTACACCTGAAGCGTTCGCAGGCGGCCGATATCCTGGCCCAGTTCGACGAGCGTCTGCGTCACGACGTGATGCTGCGTATCGCCACCTTCGGCGGCGTGCAGCCAGCGGCGCTGGCCGAGCTGACCGAGGTACTGAACGGCCTGCTCGATGGTCAGAACCTCAAGCGTGCGAAGATGGGCGGCGTGAGAACCGCAGCGGAAATCATCAACCTGATGAAGACGCAGCAGGAAGAAGCGGTTATCGAAGCGGTACGCGACTTCGACGGCGAACTGGCGCAGAAAATTATCGACGAAATGTTCCTGTTCGAAAACCTGGTGGAGGTCGACGACCGCAGCATCCAGCGTCTGTTGCAGGAAGTGGAATCGGAATCGCTGCTGGTGGCGCTGAAAGGCTCCGAACAGCCGCTGCGCGAGAAGTTCCTGCGCAACATGTCGCAGCGTGCGGCAGATATTCTGCGCGACGACCTGGCGAACCGTGGCCCGATGCGTATGTCGGCAGTGGAAAGCGAACAGAAAGCCATCCTGCTTATCGTTCGTCGTCTGGCGGAAAGCGGCGAGATGGTGATTGGCGGCGGCGAGGAACAGTATGTCTGATAAATCTTCACTTCCCTGGCAGCGCTGGCAGCCCAACGATCTTGGGCAGCCGAATAAGCCGCTGATGGCCTCGTTCGACGAGCCGGAAGCGCCGCTGGCGGATCTGACAGACGATCCGTTCAGCCAGCAGCAGTCTGAGCTGGAGCAGATGCAAAACCAGGCGCGCAGCGAAGCGCAGGGCCAGGGCTATGCCGAAGGGCATCAGCAGGGGTTCAGTGAAGGACAGAAAGCAGGCTATGAAGCCGGCTTTCAGCAGGGGCTGGCCGAGGCGCAGCAGCAGCAGGCGCCGCTTCAGGCCCGTATGCAGCAGCTGGTCTCTGAGTTTTCCCACACGCTGGAAGCGTTGGACAGCGTGATCGCCGCCCGTCTGATGCAGCTGGCGCTGGAGGCCGCTCGCCAGGTGATTGGCCAGGCGCCGCACGTCGACGGCACCGCCCTGCTTCGTCAAATCCAGGGCATGATCCAGCAGGAGCCGATGTTCAGCGGTAAACCCACGCTGCGCGTGCATCCGGATGATTTACAGCGTATTGAGCAGTCGCTGGGCGCCACGCTCAGCCTGCACGGCTGGCGCCTGATGGCGGACAGCACTATCCATCCCGGCGGCTGTAAAGTCAGCGCCGAAGATGGCGACCTTGACGCCAGCATCGCTACCCGCTGGCACGAACTCTGCCGCCTTGCCGCGCCGGGAGAACTGTAATGACCACCTCTCGCCTGTCGCGCTGGCTTGGCGCGCTTGACTCTTTCGAACAGCGTCTGGCCAATGTGCCGGACGTTCGCCGCTATGGTCGCCTGACCCGCGCCACCGGCCTGGTGCTGGAAGCGACCGGCCTGCAGCTGCCGCTGGGCGCGACCTGCGTGATCGAGCGCATGGACGGCAACGGCGTCAGCGAAGTCGAGAGCGAAGTCGTCGGTTTTAACGGCCAGAGGCTGTTTTTGATGCCGCTGGAAGAAGTAGAAGGCATTTTGCCTGGCGCGCGCGTGTATGCCCGCGTGGCCGGCGACAGCCAGCACAGCGGCAAACAGCTGATGCTTGGCCCGGAGCTGCTGGGACGCGTGCTCGACGGCAGCGGTCGGCCGCTGGACGGGCTGCCTTCGCCGGAAACCGGCTATCGCGCGCCCTTGATTACGCCGCCGTTTAACCCGCTGCAGCGTACGCCGATTACCGACGTGCTGGACACCGGCGTGCGGGCCATTAACGCCCTGCTGACCGTGGGTCGCGGCCAGCGTATGGGCCTGTTCGCCGGGTCCGGCGTGGGTAAAAGCGTACTGCTGGGCATGATGGCGCGCTACACCAAAGCCGACGTAATTGTGGTTGGGCTGATTGGCGAGCGTGGCCGTGAAGTAAAAGACTTTATTGAAAATATTCTGGGCGCCGAGGGCCGCGCGCGCTCTGTAGTGATCGCGGCGCCAGCGGATGTTTCTCCGCTGCTGCGTATGCAGGGCGCGGCCTACGCCACGCGCATCGCGGAAGATTTTCGCGATCGCGGCCAGCACGTGCTGTTGATTATGGATTCCCTGACTCGTTACGCCATGGCCCAGCGTGAAATCGCCCTGGCTATCGGTGAGCCGCCTGCCACCAAAGGCTATCCGCCTTCCGTTTTCGCCAAGCTGCCCGCGCTGGTGGAACGTGCCGGTAACGGCATTGACGGCGGCGGCTCCATCACCGCTTTTTATACGGTGCTGACCGAAGGCGATGACCAGCAGGATCCCATTGCGGACTCCGCGCGCGCCATTCTTGACGGTCACATCGTGCTGTCGCGTCGCCTGGCGGAGTCGGGCCACTATCCGGCCATTGATATTGAAGCGTCGATCAGCCGCGTGATGTCGCATCTGATCGACGATACGCACTATGCGCGGGTTCGCCAGTTCAAACAGCTGCTTTCCAGCTATCAGCGCAACCGCGATCTGGTAAGCGTGGGCGCCTATGCCGCCGGCAGCGATCCGACGCTGGATAAAGCGATCAAGCTCTATCCGGAGCTGGAAACCTTCTTACAGCAGGGCATGTTTGAGCGCAGTACGTTTGACGACGCCTGTCTGCATCTGCAGGCAATTTTTGGTTAAGGGCTGACTGATGGCAAAACACGCATCGCCAATTGAAACCTTGTGCGGCCTGGCGCAGAAAGATCTGGAAAAGGCCGCCATCCAGCTGGGCGACGTTCGTCGCGGTCAGAAACAGGCTGATGAGCAGCTACATATGCTGCTGAACTATCAGGACGAATATCGCAAAACGCTGAACACCACCATGGCGGAAGGGATTAACAGCACCCGCTGGTACAACTACCACCAGTTTATCGAGACGCTGGAAAAAGCGATCGAACAGCATCGCCAGCAGCTGGCGAACTGGAACGGCCGGGTAGAAAACGCATTGCGCCTGTGGCGCGACAAGCAGCAGCGGCTTCATGCTTATGAAACCCTACAGGCTCGCGCGGCAGCAACCGCACTATTACAGGAAAACCGTCTCGATCAGAAACGGATGGATGAATTTGCCCAACGGGCATCATTGAGGAAAGGCGAATGATGACTTTGCCACTGGTTAACACGGCGGCGAAAACCGCGACCGCTTCCACTAACGGCGCGGCGGCGGATGCTACCGATATCGGCACGGATATTGGCGGTGCGGCTACGGCCGACGGCGCGCAAACCGGCAACGCGGGCTTTCTGTCGCTGCTTGGCAATAAGCTGCTGACGCTGGCGCAGCAGGGGCAAACAGCCCTGCCCGCCTCGGCGACGGCGGCCGTTGCCGCTGCCGACGATAAAAATGCCGCCTCGCCGAAGGCGAAACTGAACGCGCTGCTGGCCGCGCTGGATAAACCGGAAACGCTGAACTCGCTGCTACAGTCCGCGAAAACGCCGTCGGAAGACAACGCGATCGCGCTGACTAAAACCCAGGACGACAGCGAAACCGCCGCCGCCGCGACGCCCCTGAGCAGCAGCGATATGCAGGCGCTTCAGGCGCTGTTCGCCATGCTGCCGCAGGCGCAGCAGCAGCCGACCGCAGCCCTTGCCAAAGGCGGCGATAGCCTGACCGAAGGCAATATCAAAGGCAGCAACGCTAACGCTACCCTTGCCTCGCTGTTAGCCAGCGCGGGCGGAGCTAAGACGACAGCCGTCGACGGCGATGAAACCGCAAAAGACAGCGACAGCAGCATGCCGCTGAGCAGCACTAACACCCTGAGCGCAGCGGCCGGCACGCAGAAAGGCGATATCGCTACGCTGAACAGCGCCTTCCAGCAGGTGCTGGGCCAGGTG
Organism: Erwinia sp. STN24; assembly: GCF_041320675.1. Lineage (NCBI taxonomy): Bacteria > Pseudomonadati > Pseudomonadota > Gammaproteobacteria > Enterobacterales > Erwiniaceae > Erwinia > Erwinia sp. STN24. The sequence continues at coordinate 1,424,370 of NZ_JBGGPM010000001.1, forward strand.
ACTAAAGACAGCGATAAAGACAGTGCTGCCAGCCAGACAACGATTACACCTGGTGTTATCAGCGCTGCTTCCGCCGCCGTGACGCCAGCTACAACCTCGCTGGTTAGCGCACCGGCTACGCCGCAGCTGAGCTCTCAGCTGGGCAGCCCGGAATGGCAGCAGGCGCTGGGCCAGCAGATTGTGATGTTCAGCCGCAACGGTCAGCAGACCGCCGAGCTGCATCTGCATCCGCTGGATCTGGGCAGCATCCAGATTAGCCTGAAGCTGGACAGCGATCAGGCGCAGCTGAGCATGGTGTCGAACCACAGCCAGGTGCGCGCCGCGCTGGAGGCCGCCATGCCGCAGCTGAAGGAAGCGCTGGCGCAGAGCGGCATCAACCTTGGGCAGACCAACGTCAGCAGCGATGCCCAGGCGCAGAGCCAGAGCTTTAGCGGCCAGCAGGAGCAGCGTAATAACAGCCGTGGCAACACCTTTAGTCTTGCTGCCGACGCCGACAGCGAGATCACCCCTATCGCCGTTCCTGCCTCCCTCCAGGCGCGCGCTTCGGGCAGTAATGCCGTTGATATCTTCGCCTGACGATCACAAACGCCAAAGCTAACGGCAAAACCCGCGTCTTTTCGCCCTATTGTTTAGCGAGCGATGCGGGATAATCTGCCCATAACGTCGTCAGAGAGCAGGCACTCCCGGCTCTTGAACATACTCACAGGAATTATCGCCCGTATGACTGAGAAGAAAGCCAAAAGCGGCAAACGTAAACTCTTGATTATCCTGATAGCGCTGGTGGTTCTGGCCGCTTGTGGCGCAGGAGGCTATCTGGTCTGGCATAAAATGCACGGGTCTGCCGACACGGCAAAAGCTGAAAAGCCTGCGCCGCCGCCTGCACCGGTATTCTTGGCGCTGGATACGTTTACCGTTAACCTGATCAACCCGGATAACGATCCCGATCGCGTGCTTTACGTTGGCTTCACGCTGCGTCTGCCCGATCAGGAAACGCTGCAGCGCGTAAATGATTATCTGCCGGAAGTTCGCAGCCGCCTGCTGCTGCTGCTCTCTAACCAGAACGCCGCGTCGCTGGGCAACGAACAGGGCAAGCAAGAGCTGGTCAAACAGATTAAAGCCACGCTTGCGCCGCCGCTGGTGCCGGGACAACCTCCGCAAAAGGTGACGGACGTTCTGTTCACCGCCTTTATCCTGAGGTAGGGCAAAATGGCCGACAGCATTCTCTCACAAGCGGAAATTGACGCGCTGCTTAACGGCGACAGCGACAGCGCGGCGGAAGAAAACGTCAGCAGCGCGGGCGACAGTGATATTCGTCCTTACGATCCCAATACCCAGCGTCGCATGGTTCGCGAACGTCTGCAGGCGCTGGAGATCATTAACGAACGCTTTGCGCGTTCATACAGGATGGCGCTGTTTAACCTGCTGCGTCGTAGCCCGGATATCACGGTAGGCGCGATTAAAATTCAGCCGTATCATGAATTTGCTCGCAACCTGCCGGTACCGACGAACCTGAACCTGATCCACCTGAAGCCGCTGCGCGGTACGGCGCTGGTGGTGTTTTCGCCAAGCCTGGTGTTTATCGCCGTGGATAACCTGTTTGGCGGAGACGGTCGCTTCCCTACTAAAGTAGAAGGACGCGAGTTTACGGCAACCGAACAGCGCGTCATTCGCAAGATGCTAAAACTGGCGCTGGAAGGCTACAGCGAAGCGTGGAAACCGATTTATCCGCTGGACGTGGAGTATGTTCGCTCCGAAATGCAGGTAAAGTTTACTAATATTACTACTTCACCTAACGATATCGTGATTACCACGCCGTTCCAGGTGGAGATTGGCAACCTGATTGGCGAGTTCAATATCTGCATTCCGTTCAGCATGATTGAACCGCTGCGTGAAACCCTGGTCAACCCGCCGCTGGAGAACTCGCGTCAGGAAGATCACAACTGGCGCGAGACGCTGGTGAAGCAGGTTCAGCACTCCGAACTGGAGCTGATTGCGAACTTTGCCGACGTCTCGATGCGGATTTCACGCCTGCTGGCCCTGAAGCCCGGCGATGTATTACCGATAGAAAAACCGGATCGCATTATCGCTCATGTCGATGGCGTGCCGGTCTTAACCAGCCAGTACGGCACCCTGAATGGGCAGTACGCGCTGCGTGTGGAACATCTGATTAACCCGATTTTGAACTCGATGAATGAGGAACAGCCCCATGAGTGACACCAATAAGCCGTCCGTTGACGACCTCTCTGCGGACGACCTTTGGGCTGACGCGCTGAACGAGCAGTCAAACTCAACCAGCACCGCGTCCGAAGGGGTGTTTAAATCTCTGGAAAGTAATGATATCGCCGGTTCGCTCCAGGATATCGACCTGATTATGGATATCCCGGTCAAGCTGACCGTGGAACTGGGCCGCACCAAGATGACCATTAAAGAGCTGCTGCGTCTGACGCAGGGTTCCGTGGTGGCGCTGGAAGGCCTGGCCGGCGAGCCGCTGGATATTCTGATCAACGGTTATCTGATTGCCCAGGGCGAAGTCGTGGTGGTTGCCGATAAATACGGCGTGCGCATCACCGACATCATTACGCCATCTGAACGTATGCGTCGACTGAGCCGTTAATGACGACCGTCAGCCAAACGCAGCAGGAGCAAGCGCCAATGAGCACGGGCCAGCAGCAACCGGCGGCGCATTCGCCGGTCAACGTCGGACAAACGCAACAGCCGCCAGGCCAGCCGGCCGCTTCCACCGGTTCAGTGTTGACGCAGGTCAGCAGCGTGTTGGCCGTGATTATTCTGTTGATTCTGGCCTGCGCCTGGCTGGCGAAACGATTTGGCTTCGCGCCCAAAACGGGCAAGCGCGGCCAGCGGGATATCTCGATCAGCGCCAGCTGCCAGGTTGGGCAGCGCGAGCGCGTGGTTATCGTTGACGTGCAGGATGCCCGGCTGGTGCTGGGCGTGACCGCACAGCAGATCACCCATCTGCATACCCTGCCGCCCTCACCGGTGCAGGAAAATCCGGAAGAGCCGCAGCCCGCTGGCGATTTCCGTCAGGTGTTAGAGCTTATTAAACGCGCCGGAAAACCAAAATGAAACGCATTCTTCCTTTCTTAGCGCTGCTGCTGCTGCTGGCGCCTGAAGTTCACGCCCAGCTGCCGGGCCTGGTCAGCCGTCCGACGGCTAACGGCGGTCAGAGCTGGTCGCTGCCGGTGCAGACGCTGGTGTTTATCACCTCGCTGACTTTCCTGCCCGCTATTTTGCTGATGATGACCAGCTTTACGCGCATCATCATTGTTTTCGGCCTGCTGCGTAACGCGCTGGGCACGCCGTCCGCGCCGCCAAACCAGGTGCTGCTCGGCCTGGCGCTGTTTCTGACCTTCTTTATTATGAGTCCGGTATTGGACAAGATTTATCAGAACGCCTATCTGCCGTTCAGCGAAGACAAGATCAGTATGCAGGACGCGCTGGATAAAGGCGCGCAGCCGCTGCGTGAATTTATGCTGCGGCAGACTCGCGAAGCGGATCTGGCCCTGTTTGCTCGCCTGGCCAACTCCCCGCCTTTGCAAGGCCCGGAAGCGGTGCCGATGCGCATTCTGCTGCCGGCCTACGTGACCAGCGAGCTGAAAACGGCGTTCCAGATTGGCTTTACCGTGTTTATCCCGTTTCTGATTATCGACCTTGTCGTCGCCAGCGTGCTGATGGCGCTGGGGATGATGATGGTGCCGCCCGCGACCATCGCGCTGCCCTTTAAGCTGATGCTGTTCGTGCTGGTAGACGGCTGGCAGCTGCTGATTAGCTCGCTGGCGCAAAGCTTCTATTCATAATAATCGGGCGACGACGTCGCCCGGCAAAAATCGCGGCGCTGCCTGTCGCGACGATATAGGCCCTCAATTTTCCCGGAGTCGTGATGACACCAGAATCGGTTATGTCAATTGGTCATGATGCGCTGCACGTTGGGCTGATCCTGGCTGCACCTCTGCTGCTGGCGGCGCTGGTCAGCGGTCTACTGATTAGCCTGCTGCAGGCGGCGACGCAAATCAACGAACAAACGCTCTCTTTTATTCCAAAAATCCTCGCCGTCGTTGCGACCATCGTCGTGGCTGGCCCGTGGATGCTGAGCCTGGTGCTGGACTATATGCGCACCCTGTTTACCAACCTGCCTAATATGATCGGTTAAATGATTAACTTCGACAGCAGCCAGCTGATGTTATGGATGGGGCAACTTTTTTGGCCCCTCGCCCGCGTGCTGGCGTTAATCATGACCGCCCCGATCCTCAGTGAAAAATCGATTAGCAAAAAGGTTAAGCTCGGCTTAGGCCTGATGATTACCTGGGTTTTGATCCCCACGCTGCCGCCGGTTAATGTGACCTTATTCTCAATTGGCGGCTTCTGGCTGCTGATTCAGCAGATTCTGATTGGCGTGGCTATCGGTTTTACGATGCAATTTGCCTTTGCGGCAGTCAGAACCGCAGGTGAAGTCATTGGTTTGCAGATGGGTATCTCTTTTGCCACCTTTTTCGATCCTTCAAGCCGACTGAATATGCCGGTGCTGGCCCGCTTTATGGATATGCTGGCCATGCTGCTGTTTTTATCTTTTAACGGTCACCTGTGGTTAATTTCTATGGTCGCCGACAGCTTTCATACGCTGCCTGTTGGCGGAGAGCTGATTAACGGCAACGCGTTTCTGGCGTTAACGAAAGCAGCCAGTCTGATTTTCCTTAATGGAATGCGATTAGCGTTACCCCTGATAACGCTGCTGCTCATCATTAACCTGGCACTGGGTTTGTTAAACCGTGTTTCACCTCAGCTGTCGGTTTTTGCCATCGGCTTTCCTATCACCTTATCAATCGGTCTTATCTTCCTGAGCCTGATGATGCCGCTCCTGGCCCCGTTTTGTGAGCATTTATTCAGCGAAGTATTTGATTTACTCTCACAGATCCTTAGCGAACTTCCTGCCAAATAAACTTAAGTATTCAGAACCACCTTAAGAGAGGCCCTGGGTGCATTGTTAAGCGTGTAGAATGTTTTTGCACATTTTTCAAACCGCCGATACCAGAAAATTCTTAAGGAAAATCTGATTAATCGCTTCACCCAATGAAAATTATTCTTATTAAATGCCAGTTAGCGTATTTTGTTTAACGAAACGGATGCAATGTTGCTTAAATGTTAAGCATCGGAGTGAATAAAAACGTCTGTTTTTACTGGAAATTTTATTTTTTGCCGTTATTCTTGTAGCAAATCGTATTTCACAGCAGGTTTAGTGCCCTATACAGCGGCACACATTCGCGTGATGAATGTTTTTTAGGATTCGTCCTATCAGATTTCTCTGCGTTCTGCGCGATAGTGGCGAAGTTCACAAAGCAGTGCGGCAAACTTCTGTCAGATCCTCCATCTGTCTACGGATGTTTTACCGCGTTGGTAGTGGGTGGTTTGCCTAAACTAAACGGTTACATCGAGCATGGACAGGTTTGTTCAGCGTCCGCTAACAGACTTAATGCTGAGTACAAATAATAAAATTGAAAACAGAACATATTACTCTCGTAACTTACACAACGCGTAATTCATCGTTAGTTTAAACGAATAACAATTTGGTGAGGGTCGCAGTTATGCCAACAATTATAATGGATTCATGCAGCTACACACGCTTAGGTCTTACTGATTATATGTCCGTCAAGGGAGTTAAAAAGAAAAACATAACTTCCGTTACCGACATCGATCAGCTTCAAATTAAATGCCAGCAGCTCCAACCGGGCGTTGTATTTATTAACGAAGATTGTTTTATTTATGAAGCAGATGCCAGCCAGCGTATAAGAGACATTATTACGCAGCATCCTGACACGCTGTTTTTCATCTTTATGGCTATCTCTAACATCCATTTTGAGGAATACCTCTACGTTCGTAAGAACCTGATTATTACGTCAAAATCGATTAAGCCTGCTACACTCGATAACTTACTTCTGTCCTATTTCCAGAAGAAACTCAACGTGTCGCCTCGCTATTCCGCTGGCTTCGATGTTCATCCATTGACGCTAAGCCAAACCGAGTCGAACATGCTTAAAATGTGGATGTCCGGTCACGATACCATTCAGATCTCGGACAAAATGCAAATTAAAGCCAAAACGGTTTCTTCGCATAAAGGCAATATTAAACGCAAGATTAAGACTCATAATAAACAGGTCATCTATCATGTGGTGCGCCTGACTGATAACGTCACCAGCGGTATCTACGTCAACGTACGCTAAGCGTTAAAGAAGCCGGCTTATGCCGGCTTTATTTTATCCACTAATGTTAACAGGATCACACTTTTCCGTTAACCTTTCGCCTCTCTCTGCCGATGAGTTGTAAACAAAGCGAAGCCTGTCGCTTCGTTTACCCAGACAGAGAGCAAAAGGACATGACACCACTCCCCCAACCCGAAGGTTCTTCTCACTTAAGTTTCTGGCAGCATCTGCGCCTCGTTCCCCTGTTCACCACTATTCTCGGTGCCATCCTGTTTCTGTTCGCCCTTTGCATCGGCCTGGCGAGCTATTATCTGATCCAGAGTAACCAGTCGCTCAAGGACGTTACCGAAGAGATCCAGGTACGTATGGCTATCTCTAACAGCTCCAATCACCTGCGTACGGCCCGGCTGAATATTATTCACGCGGGCGCGGCGGTGCGCATTGGCGATATGGATCTGTTTAACGAGAATCTTAAACAGGCGGAAAAGCGTATTCAGCTGGCTGGCGAGAATTTTAAAGCCTACACGCAACGGCGCATTAAAACCCCGGCGGACGAAGCGCTGGATGGTGAATTGACCGCCCGCTTTACGGCCTATGTCAGCGAGGGCCTGCTGCCAATGGTAAAAAGCGCCAAAGACGGCAGCTTTGAAAATGTGATAACGCGAGAAACAGATTTCACGCGCGGCCTGGATAATGACTATAACGCCGTACTGCTGAAAGCCATCGCCATTCGTACCCAGCGCGCCACCGCCATTAACGCGGGCGCGGAGGCGCAAACCCGCATGGGCTTTATTATGATGGCCGGCGCTTTCGCCGCCGCGCTGCTGCTGACGCTGGCTACCTTTATCTTCCTGCGTCGCGTGATCATTGCCCCGCTACGCCAGGCGGTGCAGCGAATTGAGCGTATTTCGCATGGCGATCTGACCGCGCCGCCGCAGGCCTGGGGCCGCAGTGAAATCGGCGCGTTGGGCAGCAATCTGCAAACGATGCAGCAGGCGCTGGTGAAAACGGTCGGCACGGTGCGTGAAGGTGCGGTAGCTATCTATCAGGGCTCGACCGAAATTTCGGCGGGCAATACCGATCTATCCTCCCGTACCGAGCAGCAGGCGGCGGCGCTGGAAGAAACGGCGGCCAGCATGGAACAGCTGACCGCAACCGTGAAGCAGAATGCGGAAAATGCGCACCATGCCAGCCAGCTGGCGGGCGACGCCTCCGGGAAAGCCCGCCAGGGCGGGGATATCGTTTCCGGCGTGATCGGCACCATGAATAATATTTCCGCCAGCTCAAAGAAAATTGCTGAAATTACCACGGTTATCAACAGCATCGCATTCCAGACCAATATTCTGGCGCTGAATGCCGCCGTTGAAGCGGCGCGGGCGGGCGAACAGGGTCGCGGTTTCGCCGTGGTGGCCAGCGAGGTGCGGAATCTGGCGCAGCGCAGTGCGGGCGCGGCGAAGGAAATTGAAGGGTTGATTGCCGAATCGGTCAGCCTGATCGATCGGGGATCGACTCAGGTCAGCCATGCAGGCGAGAGAATGACGGATATCGTCCAGGCCGTACACAGCGTTACGGAGATTATGGCCGAGATTGCTTCTGCTTCTGATGAACAAAGCCGGGGCATCCAGCAGGTGAGCCAGGCCGTATCGGAAATGGATAACGTTACCCAGCAGAACGCCTCGCTGGTGGAACAGGCCTCCGCCGCCGCCTCATCGCTGGAAGAGCAGGCCTCACGTCTGACGCAGGCCGTAGCGGCCTTTAATCTTAGCGGCACGCCGCAGCCGACTGCGCCAGTGCTGAAAACCAAAGCGGCGCCGTTGCGTCCGGCGCTGGCGGACGGCGATAACTGGGAAAAATTTTAGAACGGGCGTAAAAAAGGGCGAATTGCTTCGCCCTTTTTCATCCTGCGCGGCTATTCGGTATGCGGTTCTACAAAAATGCCGTCCCGCTGCCCCAGCTCGTTAAAAAACCAGATCCCCTGCGGATAATCCTCCAGCGAGACCAGATACATGGTGCCTTCGCTAAAGTCCTCTACCGCCAGTACCGTGCCGGCGCGGCGCGGCCCGCCGTCGGTCTTTACCGTGACCCGATCGTTTACCTTCATTTTTTTCTCCTGGTAGGTGCGCTACAAATAAGATAGCGCATCTTACCCGGAAACCGGCGCGCTTAACGACGGGCAATGACCCAAACGGCGTGCACAATACCCGGAATGTAGCCGCAGAGCGTCAGCAGGATATTCAGCCAGAAGGCGCCGCCAAAACCGACCTGCATAAAAACACCCAGCGGGGGCAGAAGAATAGCAATAATAATACGTAAAAGATCCATGTCGCCTCCATAGCGCGGATAACAGCTTGTTTTGTAATCGTTTGTTCAGTATAGCCCGAATCTGCCGTTGCGCCTGCCGCCGCATGTAAAACAACGTAATGAACGTATATTTTTCACTTTTTTAACGTTTTACGGTGAGACTTCTGACAACGGCCCGGCATACACTGTTCCCACTGCACCAACCCCAAAGGCGCAGTCAACCTAAAAAGTAACAAGGATTTTTGCCCGCGCAGCGCGGGCTTTTTTTTGCCTTTTTTTCAGGCATTGCGTCAGTTATGCGCAAAAAAAACCCGGCCAGCGGCCGGGAAAAAATTAAAATTCGCTACAGAGAAAAATCTCTGACCCGCGTAGCCTACCGATTGGCCTTATTAAGAATTTTCTTAACTTCATAGCACATTATTTTTTTTCCTGTGAATTTATCCACCTTTTTTGTCTGAAGCCCTGTCGCCTCGCCTGCTCGCCTGTAAGTAGTTACTTACGTGAGTTATTGCTGTTTTTTAAGAGAATTCCTGGGCGAACCGCTTCGTTTGTTTGCCTGCCTTTTCTGCGCCTTCGATGGATACCGCTATACTTGAGTCACTTGCCTCAGGCTATGGAGAAACAACGATGCCGGCGCTGCATGATCCCCTGATGATAGTTACGGATTTAGATGGTTCCCTGCTGGATCATCATACCTACAGCTGGGAGGCTGCCGAGGCCTGGCTGGCGCGTCTGAAGGCGGCCGATATTCCCATCGTGATCTGTTCAAGCAAGACGGCGGCGGAAATTGAGCCTCTGCAGCGGGCGCTGGATATCGTCGGCGCGCCTTTTATTGCGGAAAACGGGGCCATTGTGAAATGGCAGCAGCAAACGCCTGTCGCTGCCGATCGGCCTTCCGCAAAAGATTATGCGGCGATCTGCAAGACGCTGCGGCAATTGCGTGAGCAGGATGGCTTTAAATTTACCGGGTTCGCCGACGTGACGGAAAAAGAGGTGGCGGACTGGACAGGCCTGACGCCGCGCGACGCCGCCCTGGCGAAAACGCGGGAAGGGTCGGAAAGTTTGATCTGGCGAGATACCAGCGAGCAGTTTACCGCTTTCCAACAGGCGCTGGCGGCGCAACAGCTGGAGCTGGTTCAGGGCGGGCGTTTCTGGCACGTCATGAATCAGGGACGCGGTAAGGGCGCGGCGCTTGACTGGCTGCTGACGCACTACCCGCCTCCCGGCAGCGGCCGCTGGATCACTATCGGTCTGGGCGACGGTCCCAACGATGCGCCCATGCTGGAGAAAGTAGATTATGCCGTCGTGATCAAAGGCTATAGCAAAACCGGCGTGACGCTGAAGCGTCAGCAACATGTTTTTTACAGCGCAGGCTTTGGCCCGGAGGGCTGGAGCGAGGGCCTGACGCACTACATTACCTGATAACAGATTTCCCATGCAGCCCAACTACGGGCCCGGCTTAAGGAACACGCGATGAGTGATTTTTTCCAGAACGGCGTTATCACCAACTTTCATAATCTCACCGCACGTCCAGTTGAGGAACTGGAGCAGGAGCTGGTGCAGTTCGCCACGCGGCGCAAGATGGGACTGATCCTGCCTTCGCTTTTTTCCGAACTGGAAGGCCCGGCGCTCGGCCATATCGTTGACGAGCTGGCTAAGGTGCCCTATCTCGAAGAGATAGTTATCGGCCTGGATCGCGCCGATCGCGAGCAGTTTCTTTACGCCCGCGACTTTTTTTCCCGCCTGCCGCAGCGCCATCGTATTTTGTGGAACGACGGGCCGCGCCTGAAGGCGATTGATGCCGAGCTGGATAAAGAAGGACTTTCCCCTTCTCAACCGGGCAAGGGTCGTAATGTCTGGTTCTGTACCGGCTATACGCTCTCTTCGGAAAGTACCAGCTGCGTGGCGCTGCACGACTGCGATATCGTAACGTATGAACGCGGCATGCTGGCAAGGCTGCTCTATCCGCTGGCGAACCCGTCTTTTCAGTATGAGTTCTGTAAGGGTTTTTACGCCCGCGTGGCCGACAACAAGCTGAACGGTCGCGTTGGCCGACTGCTGGTTGGGCCGCTGCTGCGTTCGCTGCAGAAAGTGTACGGCCATTCGGAATACCTGGACTATCTGACCAGCTTCCGCTATCCGCTTTCCGGCGAGTTCGCAATGCGCACGCACGTGCTGAACAATATAAAAATCCCCGGCGACTGGGGGCTGGAAATCGGCGTGCTGTCTGAAATCTATCGCAACTACACCACGCGCCAGAGCTGCCAGGTTGAGATCGCGCATAATTACGATCACAAACACCAGCCGCTGTCGGAAGAGGACGGCACCGGCGGCCTGCGCCGGATGAGTAACGATATCGTCCAGTCTTTGCTGCGCAAGATGGCGACAATGGGCGTGGATTTGACCAGCGACTCGTTCCGCGTGTTGAAAGCGACCTATTACCGCAACGCGCTGGATATGATGGAGATCTACAGCCATGAAGCGGCGATGAACGGGCTGAAGTTCGATCAGCACGCGGAAGAGGCGGCGGTGGAAATGTTTACTCAGTCGATTCTGGAAGCCGGACAGTCCTTTATCGAGCGGCCGAACGAAAAACCGTTTATTCCAAGCTGGAGCCGCGTGCAGTCCGCTTTCCCTGACATTATGCAGCGTATCTATCAGGCGGTGGAAGAGGATAACAAGGGCAACGTTTAGTCCCGGTCGCAGACGCGATTGCGTCCTGACGTTTTGGCTATATAGAGCCTGCGGTCGGCAATCGAGCGCAGGCTTTCAAAATGGTAGTCGCCCGACGCCTCGCTGGAGGCGACTCCCAGCGAGGCCGTTACCCTCAGCCATGCTGAATTCCCGGCAAACACCTGCTTTTGCGCCAGCGCGACGCGAACTTTCTCCGCTATTGTCACGGCCTGGGCGGCAGTAACGGCCAGCGCAATGCAAAACTCTTCACCGCCAACGCGCCCGGCGATCGCCGACGGGTCAATGGTGTCATCTATCACGGCGGCGGCATAGGCCAGCACGCGATCGCCTGCCTCATGACCATAGCCGTCGTTTACCTGTTTAAAGCGGTCAAGATCCAGCTGGATCACCGAAAAAGGCCTCTGCCTGAGCTGGCTCTCGTACGCCAGCGCGTTAGCCCGTTCGAAAAACGCGCTGCGGTTCAGCATCTTCGTCAGTCCGTCATGGCTGGCGCGCCAGCGGAGTTTTTCCTGCATTGCCAGCAGGCGCCTGACCAGACGAATAATGAGCTAGTGCGACAGCAGCAGCGCCAGCGTAAACAGCAGCCACATCCCCAGCAACGCCAGCGCTACCTGACCGGTGCTGCCCGTCAGACTCTGCCGCAGCGTATCCACATTAATCAACACGCCTCGGGCATAACGGGTTTTGACCCAGCTGATATAGCGCGTATCAAGCCGCAGCGCGCCGCGATCGCTATGGGCGATGGCCCGTTGCAGCCGGGCGATCTGCTCAGCGGTAAAATGTGCGGTCGCTGGCCCGTCTACGGCGCTGGCCAGCGGCCTCAGGTTGATATCATAAAAAAGTATGCTGCCCATTGGCCGTTCAGGCAGCGACAGCAGAAGCTGTTGGCGAATGTTGGCGGCCGAAAAATCCATTGCCAGCACGCCATACCAGTAGCCGTCCAGATCGACAGGCAGACTGAGCGTCAACGCGCTGCGGCCTGCGGCAGTCGCGTCCGGGCCGCTCCAGCGCGGCTGCCTGGACAGATTGCTTTCAGGCCGCATAGCGGTAAACCAGGGCGCGTTCACCACGCGGGTAAGATAGCGCAGCGTATCCTCGCCCTGCGGCAACGGCGTGGAGCTGAGCCAGAATCCCGCCCGCGAGAGGTACCAGAGCCGCGAATGAAAATCTCTGTTGGCGTCGTTAAGCTGCAAAATCAGGCTCATCATCAGCGTTGCCGCCAGCTCCGGCTTTAGCCTGGCGTCGTCGCGCCTGAACAGCGGATAGGCGGCAACCGCGTCGTCGGCAATACCGGATAGCGGCAGGCTGTGGGTCATGCTGGCGTAGAGATGCCAGACCGGCTGGCTACCCAGCAGCGAAAAATAGTCCAGCTGTCGCCGCATCTGGCTGTTTTCGGCAGGCGCGCGCATAACCTGTTGCAGCATATTGCGGCAGAACAACAGCTGGTCAAGGCTGAACTGAAACTGGCGATCGAGATCGTCGGCAATATCTTTCAGGCTGGCGCGCTGGCTAAGCTCATAGGTTGCTTTTAACACGCTGCCTTCTCGCCAGGTCAGTACCGAGGAGAAAAGAAAGACCAGCAGAAAACAGACATGAATAACCGCCTCAGGATGGGAATGGGCCAGCTTCACACGGCAACGCTCCTGCCAGCGGGAAAGAGCTTTTCAGTTTAGCTGCGGCAGGAAGGTTGCGCCAGCAGCGGCGCGGCGGGAAGTAAATGATAACAGGACGAAATTTCTCGTCCCGTTCGGTCAACGCTAGCTGGCAAGCCGGTTTTGCCCCGCGCTCAGCGCGCAAAGCTCCTCTTCCCGAAACGCTTCGCGCCGCACGCTGTAGCCGTCATACCAGCGACACTCCACCATACCGCTGGCATAGCCGGTAACCACCATTGCCGGACCGCCTTCTTTAAGCTGCACTGCCTCACTGACCATGATCATGCCGTTTCTCCTGAGCTGGAAACTTCGGGGGAAATTCAGGTATAGCAGGCAATCGCGCGGCGCGCCGTTAACGGTAGGTAAAAGTTTTGTTAAAAAGGAATAAGCAGTTAAAAAGGCGAAAATTAAAAAAAGCGAGTAAGGATTACTCGCTTCAAAGAAGGGTCGAACTCAGATTTTGCAGCCTTCGCAGTCCGCTTCGTCGCTCAGGTCAGTCGGGACTTCGCTGGCTTTTTTCTCGGCGTTGGCTTCTGCCTGTTCCAGCTCGGCATCAATATCAAATTCAAAAATATCGTCTTTCATCGTCGCTCCCGGTTTGGTGAAGGGGTGTCTTTATACTGATTATGCCCGCAGTTTGCCAGCCAGATTTACCCCGCACAGCACGATCGATCCGACGATAAAACCAATCACCAGATTTGCGCCGTTGCTGATAAGCGAGCTGATAAAACCGCTGTGGCCCGCGGCCAGATGCTCAATAAAGTGATGGATGAAGGGCACGCCGTGCGTAATGATGCCGCCGCCGACCAGAAACATCGCTATTGTGCCGACTACCGTCAGCACTTTCATCATTTTTGGCGCCAGGGTCAGCAGCACGCTGCCGATACCTTTGGCCAGCGATGAGGTTTTCTGTTGCAGCCACAGGCCCAGATCGTCGATTTTCACGATACAGGCGACAATGCCGTACACGCCGACGGTAACCAGAATGGCGATACCCGCCAGGATCATCACCTGGCTCAGCAGCGGCGCTTCGGAAACGATACCCAGCGTAATGGCCACAATTTCTGCCGACAGAATAAAGTCCGTGCGCACTGCGCCTTTGACCTTTTTCTTCTCGAAGGCAGCGGCTTCCTGCTGCGAGAGATTGCGCAGCCGCTGTTCGCGCGCCGCATCGCTGTTTTTCTCTTTGCCGTGCAGGCTATGCAGCACCTTTTCCACGCCTTCATAGCTAAGGTAAGCACCGCCCAGCATCAGCAGCGGCGTGATCGCCCAGGGGATCCACGCGCTGATGGCCAGCGCCAGCGGCACCAGGATCAGCTTGTTAAGAAAAGAGCCTTTCGCCACGCCCCAGACCACAGGCAGTTCCCGGTTGGCTTTGACGCCGCTGACCTGCTGCGCGTTCAGCGACAGATCGTCGCCCAGCACGCCGACGGTCTTCTTTGCCGCCACCTTGCCCATGATCGAGATATCGTCCATCAACGTGGCGATATCATCCAGTAAAGTCAGTAAGCTACTACCCGCCAAAATTTCCTTCCTTATTTAATGTTCATCATGCTGACAGCAGGGACAGACGTTGACTTCCGCTACCGTCATATCGGCTATGCCTTCGCAATCCCACTCAACCCGCACCGGCTGGCCCGCGTCCAGGTTGTGATGCACAAATTTGCTGACCGGGCTTTCGGTCATCCCGGCGATCTCCTCCGTCGCCACCAGCTGCTCGCCTACAAAAATGCGCGCGGTAGCCTGCGTGTTGACCATGCGCTCGCCGCTGATTTTGTACAGCCGTCTGACTGTGAGTTTGATACTGGCCATCGTCTGTCCTGCTACAGGATGTTAAAGAGTGTGATCTAAGCAAGTATGCACGAGAGATGCAAATTATGTGGACTGAATCGCTTTCCGGCCGTTAAAAAGACGCTATTTCATCTGGTTGAAATCTTTTTTTAACGGTAACTTAACGACCCCAACCCGCTGTGAGAAACCTTATGTTACGTCGTGCGCCCGCTCTGCTTCCGCTTCTGGCCGCTTTGTTCGCCCTTTACTTTATCTGGGGATCGACCTATTTCGTTATTCGTATTGGGGTAGAAAGCTGGCCGCCGATGATGCTGGCTGGCGTGCGCTTCGTGCTGGCGGGCGTCGTCCTGCTGGTGTTTCTGCTGCTGCGCGGCGAGCGGCTTCCCGGCTGGCGAGCGGCAGGTAACGCCGCGCTGGTGGGGATTATGCTGCTGACCATTGGCAACGGCGCGGTGACGATTGCCGAGCATCAGCAGGTGCCTTCCGGTATCGCTGCCGTGATGGTCGCTACCGTCCCGCTGTTTGCAATGTGCTTCAGCCGCCTGTTCGGCATGGCAACCCGCTGGATAGAGTGGCTGGGCATTGCGGTTGGCCTGGTCGGCATTATTCTGCTGAACAGCGGCGGCCACCTGGGCGGTAATCCCTGGGGCGCATTGATCATTCTGATCGGCTCGATCAGCTGGGCGTTTGGCTCGGTATGGGGATCGCGCATCACGCTCCCGACAGGCATGATGGCGGGCGCAATAGAAATGCTGGCGGCGGGTGCGGTTCTGCTGGCGGGCAGCCAGCTTAGCGGCGAAAAGCTGGTTGCCGCGCCGGGCCTGTCCGGCCTGCTGGCGCTGGGCTACCTGACGCTGTTCGGTTCGATTATCGCCATCAATGCCTATATGTTTTTGATCCGCAACGTCAGCCCGGCGGTCGCCACCAGCTACGCCTACGTTAATCCGGTGGTGGCGGTGCTGCTGGGGATTAGCTTCGCCGGTGAAAGCCTGTCGCCGCGCGAATGGCTGGCGCTGGGGGTGATCCTTTTTGCAGTGGTGCTGGTCACACTGGGCAAACATCTTTTTCCCGGCAGGCCGGTGATTAAATCGGTATCTCGTCCAGACTAAGGCGCTATGCGGGGCTTTTATCCATTAGTGGATGCCCTCAGTCATCAATGGCCAGAGCACTATGCAGGGCGTTCGCGCATCAGGTGAATGCCCTGCCAGTCGATTTCGGCGTTACCCTCGCCGGCAAAAAGCCACTCTTCCAGCCTGGCGCTTATCGCCTCGTCAGCCAGCTTGTGCTTACCGCGCAGCGCGCATTCCCAAACCACCAGCACCCGCCAGCCGCTGGCGCTCAGCTGATCGATAAAACGCTTATCGCGCGTCACGTTGCCGCTGATTTTATTCATCCAGAATTCGGTGCGGGTTGCCGGCACTTTAAACAGATAGCAGTCGTGATGATGCCAGAAGCAGCCGTGCACAAAAATAATGGCCTGGGGGTTCTCCAGCACGAAGTCCGGCTTTCCCGGCAGCGTCTTATCCTGCACGCGATAGCTGAACCCGCGCTCGGCCAACAGCTCGGCCAGGCGGGTTTCAATGGCGGTATCCTGGGTACGGATAGCGCGCATATTTTTACTGCGAATTGCGGAAGTGTGAACATCGGCCATAGCATCCTCCTTGAGGTGGCTTAAGTATAGACGCCTCCGGGCCTACTTCTCCGCCTGCTTAACCGCCTGCGCTATCCAGGGCTGCAACAGTCTGGCGACGGCGGCAAAGGCGGGCACCACCACTGAATTGCCAAACTGGCGATAGGCCTGACTGTCTGAAACCGGAATGCGGAAACGCGTTTCGCCCGGCGCCTCAAAGCCCATCAGGCGGGCGCACTCTCTTGGCGTCAGGCGGCGCGGACGGCGCTGCTGGTTTTGCGGATGGTCGAAATCCACCTCGCCCTGCTCTTTGTCCCAGCCGCGATCGATCAGGATTTCCGAGCCGTCTTTGTAGTAGCGCGCGGAGAGCGTGCGCACCACGCCGTGCTCTTTATCCGGGTCGACCAGCCCGTAGCCAAAGCCGTTGCCCTTCGCCTGATGCTTTTTCGCGTAGTTATAGAGATATTTCCACAGCGACGGCGTCAGAATATATTTGGCCTCGACCTGGCTGTCCAGCAGCTGGCGCAGCGGGATCCTTTGCTGCGGATAGTGCTGAGCGAGCGCGGAAAGCGTGAATTTGGGCAGATTTAAATCGCGCCGAAACCCGACCAGCACGATACGTTCACGGTGCTGCGGCAGAAAATGCCTGCCGTCGACGATTTTCGGATCGGCGGCGCCGTTGAGATCCGCATCGGCCACGTCGTAGCCCAGCTCGTCCAGCGTTTCCATAATGATGCGGAAGGTTTTGCCTTTGTCGTGGCTCTTCAGGTTTTTGACGTTTTCCAGCACGAAGATCGCCGGTTTCTTCGCGGTGATAATGCGCGCCACGTCGAAAAACAGCGTGCCCTGCGCTTCGCACTCAAAGCCATGAGCGCGGCCCAGCGCATTTTTTTTCGATACGCCCGCCAGCGAAAACGGCTGGCAGGGAAAACCGGCCAGCAGCACGTCGTGATCCGGTACCTGCTGGTCAATATGTCGATAGGCTTCCTGCTCGCTGACCGGCTGCGCGCTTAGCGTCACGTCGCGGATATCCTGATTGAAAACGTGCGCCTGCGGATCGCAGTACCAGTTCGCCTTATAGGTTCTGACCGAGTATTTATTCCATTCGCTGGTAAACACGCACTGCCCGCCAATCGCCTCAAAGCCGCTGCGGATACCGCCGATACCGGCAAACAGATCGATAAAGCGGAAAGCGTAATGCGGATGGTGCGCGGGCGGCTGAGGCAACAGGCGCGCCAGCGCGTCCGCTTCCGCCTGGCTTAACGTCCCGCCCGTGCCTTTCAGCCAGCGGCTTAACGATTCCCGCGTCCACTTAGCGTGACCAACCTGCTGCAGCGTAGCCAGAAGGGTTTTGATATCGTAAACGGCCTGCAGGCGGGCGGCCAGCTGGCGATCTTCCAGTCCAGGCTGCGCCTCTGCAATAGTGTCGAACTCGCTCATAGTCTCTCCGGAAATAAACGCCTGCCAGTCTACCACTTCATCACGCTAAAACCAGGGGCAACCGCCTTTTACTGCGGGCCGCGATCCGTGACATCGGGCGGCCATCAGCCTAAACTTGCCGTGTTTAAAACAATGGAGCTGAAATGATGAGCGATATTACGCGACCGCCGTTAACTCTGCCGAACGGCGCGAACAAACTGCTGCTGCACTCCTGCTGCGCGCCCTGCTCTGGCGAGGTTATGGAAGCCATCGCGGCGGCCGGCATCGATTACACCATCTTTTTCTATAACCCCAACATTCATCCACAAAAAGAGTATCTGCTGCGCAAAGAGGAGAATATTCGCTTTGCCGAGAAGCACGGCGTGCCTTTTATCGATGCCGATTACGATACCGATAACTGGTTTGAGCGGGCTAAGGGCATGGAATGGGAGCCGGAGCGCGGCGCGCGCTGCACGATGTGTTTTGATATGCGTTTTGAACGCACCGCGCTTTATGCGCACGAAAACGGCTTTCCCGTTATCACCAGCTGCCTGGGCATCTCGCGCTGGAAAAATATGCAGCAAATTAACGAGTGCGGCGAGCGGGCCGCGGCGCCCTATCCGGGGCTGGTCTATTGGGATTACAACTGGCGGAAAAAAGGCGGATCGGCGCGCATGATTGAAATCAGCAAGCGCGAACGTTTTTATCAGCAGGAATATTGCGGCTGCGTTTATTCACTGCGCGACAGCAACCTGCATCGTAAAAGCCAGGGGCGTCCGTTGATTAAGCTTGGCGTACTCTATTATGGTGATGAAGACGAGTAGCGGCTGACAGGCGTCCCTGACCGGGCAGTCAGGGACGGAAAGGCCTTTTTACTTCTTCTTTTTCGTTTTTTTCAGCAAGGCGCGTACCTGTTTCAGCTCGCTGGCGTTCAGCTGGGGATCGACGTCTTCGAGCACGCTCTGGTTGTCCACGGCCGGATGCTGCTGGGTGGTCAGACTGAGCTGTAAACGCTGGCTGACTTCCTGGCTGAGCGAAATCTGGTTTTCCTGCGCCAGGTTTTTCAGCGTTTCTTTCAAAGCGGGGTCAATTTTTAACGTTAAGCTAACAGCGTCGGTCATGCCTGAATCTCCTGATAAATGTTAGCAACACGGTAGCCTGAAAAGATCTGCTTAACCATACTGTCACAAAAATTTAATATTTCCCCCGCGCCGCGACAAATTCACGCAGCACATCCGGATCCAGCTCGCAAAACTCTCCTTTCAGTTCGGCGCAGAGTTTGGCCATATAGGTAATCAGGAAATCCGCATTATGCTCGGCAAGCCGACGCCCTTCCGCCGTCTGCATGGTTTGCGGCAGCTTAAGCAGCTTCTTCTGGAAGTGATCGAGCGCCCATTCAGCATCATTTAGCGGGCGATCGCGACCCAGCGGATCGGCGCTGTCGAACAGCGAGCGGCCCAGCGCGCCGGAAACATAAAACACCCGAGCCAGCCCGATCGCGCCCAGCGATTCCAGCCGGTCGGCGTCCTGAACAATTTTTGCCTCCAGCGTTTCCGCCGTTACGTTGGCGCTAAAGCTGTGGGCATGTACCGCATGCGCTACCGCCTCACGCTTATCGGCAGGAAAATCAGGAAACACTTCCGACAAAATTCGCCGCGTTTCAACCGCCGCCTTTGCTGAAGCCAGGTGTCTTTCAGGATGGTTCTTAGGCAGGTTGACGATATCGTGGAAATAACAGCTAGTGAGCACAACCAGTTCATCCACCGCCATCCCTTTCATAATACGCTGTGCAGTCAGCCAGACGCGCCGTAAATGGGCGATGTCGTGCGCTTTATCATCCTGCGGCCAGGTCTCAAACAGCCAGCTTTCAAAGCGGGTTTGCCAGTGGGTTAGTGTCATAGCCTTCTCCCTGTAATGTAAAATTGCAGAGACGTCAGCGGCCTTGCTTCACCGCGGCGCCACCGGCGATAAAAATGCGATCTACTTCATGTTTATAACGTTTGTCTTAACACTTCCACAACCCCTTTCCCGTTACCTTCGTCGCCCGCCATTATCAGGTGGCGCGTTTTTAACCAAAAAGATAAACGCTTATAATGTTGTTTTTGCAATAAGTTACCAGCATTTTGTTGCACAGTAAGTTAGAATCAATGCCGGTCGGTCGTTGTTTTTAGCTCATGCCATCATCAGAAAGCTCCGATAATACACCCTTGCGGCTACTGTAAGGGATTGTAAAGGCGGCATATGTCAAATTTATGATGGCCCGGATAATCCGGCGCTAACCGGCCTTCCGAACCCGATCCTGGCCACCCGTCGCACACAGAAAGCGAGAGCGCAGAACGGGTTCAAAAATAAACAAGCACGGCTAATGATTGCATACTTTTTGTATACACTTTTCACTACAGGCTAACAGCATATGCCGGATCCCTTTTCGCCTGACGGCGGCGAGCGGGTCTTAACTAATAAGAAACAGGGGTCAAACCATGAAAGAACGCCCGATTTTGTTTAGCGATCAACGGGTGCGAGCACTGCTCTCAGGCCAGCAGCGCCAGACCCGACGCATTATGAAGTCACAACTTTTTGGTCCAGGCCAGGATAACCATGAAGGATGCTACGGGATTGATGTTCTGAACAATCACTTGCAGGGCAACCGCGTGATGGGCATGGAGAACTTGAGCTACCACTGCCCTTACGGTCAGCCTGGCGATCGCCTGTGGGTAAGAGAGACCTGGCGCGGCCCGGTGGTTCCCGTAGAAGAGATGGCTAACTACGAGCGCAATCCGGCCCAGTTTAAATCTTCCGCCTGGTGCCGCTATCGTGCCGATACCAGCGAGTTCTCCAGCGCAGGCGAAGAAGACGAGCATTTTGGCTGGCAGGCCGGCATCCATATGCCACGCTGGGCAAGCCGCATTGATTTAATGGTGACCGCCGTTCGGGCAGAGAAAATTCAGGATATCAGCGACGATGATGTGCTGGCCGAAGGCGTGCAGACAGACTCCCATTTTCTGAATAACTTCTTCACCATGCACAACGAGGTCGTTTCGCCCAAGGATGCCTACCGCAAGCAGTGGGCATTGCAGTATGGCGGCACCAGCTGGGAAGTGAACCCCTGGGTGTGGGTTATTGAATTCGAGCGTATATAACGCTGCCCGCAGGCTCCGGCTGGTCTGGGCCGCCGGGGCCTGAATATCTCGCTTCGTCACAGAAAATCGCTGAAAAGCTTGCTTAAGTTCGCTCTGCTGTTCCATGCTGCTGTGCCCTTTTATATGGCCTGCTCGCCGGAGACTGCGCCAAGCGATCCGCCGAGGCAGGGTGAGGTTTTTCTGCTGTGGGTTGCATCATGATTAAATGGTTCCGGAAATCCAACGATGCTGTGTTCGACGCGCTGCCCTGGCAGCAGGCGTTAGCTATTCCGCTGCTTGGCGCGCTGAATGACGCCGAGCGGCAACAGCTTATCCAGCTGGCCACGCGCTTCCTACAGCAGAAACGGCTGGTGGCGCTACAGGATTTCGCGCTGGATGAGCTGAAGTCGGCCCGGCTGGCCCTGCTGTTCTGTCTGCCGGTACTTAATCTGGGTTACGACTGGCTGGACGGGTTTCACGAGGTGCTAATCTATCCCGCGCCTTTTATCGTTGACGACGAATGGCAGGATGAGTTTGGGCTGGTGCATCGCGAGAGTATGGTGCAGTCGGGCCAGAGCTGGCAGCAGGGTCCGGTGGTGCTCAACTGGCTGGACGTGCAGGATTCGTTCGATCTTTCCGGCTATAACCTGATCGTTCACGAGGTTGCCCACAAGCTCGACAGCCGGGGCAGCGACCATGCCAACGGCGTGCCGGCTATGCCGCTGCGTCACGTCGCGGCGTGGGAGCACGAGCTGAATGCCGCGATGACCAGTATTGCAGAAGAAATCGAACTGGTCGGCGAAAATGCCGCAACGATTGATGCCTATGCGGCCAGCGATCCGGCGGAGTGCTTTGCGGTCCTGTCGGAATATTTCTTCAGCGCCCCTGAGCTGCTGAACGACCGCTTTCCTGCGCTTTATCCGCATTTTTGCCGCTTCTATCGCCAGGATCCGCTTTTGCGCAACGGCGCGGGCGCAGTACATTAGCTGCGCGCCCTGTTTTAAAGATAGCCAGTTGAAAGGGCTGGACTTTTTTCCTGTTGACACGCCGGTCCGCCCTCGCTACTATGCGCCCCATCGAAACCGATTCCTCTGTAGTTCAGTCGGTAGAACGGCGGACTGTTAATCCGTATGTCACTGGTTCGAGTCCAGTCAGAGGAGCCATATTAAAGAAGCCCGCTCAAGGAAACTTGAGCGGGCTTTTTGCTTTTTTATAATCTGATCGGTTTCCGTCACTAATGTCTAAAGTCCCTCTTGAGCGATAAGCGATCCTGCATTGCGCCGGGTGCCAGGACAATTGGCTCCCAAGCTGAGACCTGACAACAGCGTAAAGATATCCGCACGGTGCTGGCGCTGAACATTACCTCGGTACAGCAGCGGGCCACTGAGCACAGTACACATACGCCGAATAACATGTTTATTACCATGTACTGGCATGGCATAAAATCAATAAAAAATAGCCGCTGAAACCACTGGCCGTCTGCCTCGTGACATCAGCGAATAACCTGTTGCCATTCCTGTCACTAAGGATTAATGTGTAATATTGAAAATTAAAAGAGTAAGGAGTTAATAATTTGGACAATAAATTACTGAAATCATTTATTGTACTGGCGAAAAGTAAAAGCTATCGCGAAGCCGCAGAAAAACTTTTTATTACACAGCCTGCGCTAACGAAACAGATAAAATCCCTGGAGCAGGGACTACATTTATCCCTTTTTGTGCGTGATAACCATGGGACTAAACTGAGCATAGAAGGGGAAATGCTATATCGTAGTGCCCTTGTGCTGGATGAACAGATAAATCACTTTACATGTGTCGCCAAAAAGATCCGTACCGGAAAAACGGGAAGTATTAATATAGGTTACACCTCATCCTTTCTCAATATTTTCCCTGATATAGTCAGTGCATTTAACAGACAATATCCAAATATTAATATCAATCTTATTGAGATGTCTTCTGCACAGCAGGAAGAGGAGTTACTAAAAGGAAGTATTGACTTGGGGTTTATGCGAAAATCAGAAAATGAATCGCTCTCTTTTATGCTGCTCGGTAGAGACTATTTATGTGTTGTAGCACATCCTGACAATAGAGACAGGAAAATGAACATTGATGAACTTGTCGATGCAAATAACCTAATTTTACTGAACGAGACAAGTAATCCGGAACTTTACCATATTGTCAAAGTCTACCTTAAGAAACGTGACCTTCGCAAGAAACCCGCTCAGTATCTGACAAACATATATAGTATACTGGCTCTGGTCGGTTCAAGGACAGGAGTCTCAATCCTTCCATACAGTATTGTTTCTTTTTTAAAATCAGGATTTAGCTGCCAAGCTTTATCCGGATATGAGAGTCAATGGTTGCTAAGCCTTGCATGGAACAAACAACTTGAAATCCTTCCATGTATGGAATTTATCAAAAGCGTGGCCGAAAACAACCACAATGATGATACATAATACAGAATTTAAATAACCATAAATTTGGCAATTTAATCAACCTGTTATATTAAGAAAAGTTAACATCAGTGTAAGTGAAGAATTAATAATTATTTCTGATGGAACCTGCTGCTCTTCAAGAAGAGTTACAGCGTGATCAAGATTTCCGGTCCGAGTACAGAAATGTGAATCTGAGCCGACAGAAATATATCCTCCGGCATTCATTACTTCTGCGATAATTTTACGACAGTTCGGTAAACTCCCTTTACGTGCAACAGCGGAGCCGCTGTTTACCTCAAGGGCTACATTGTTTCTGGCTGCTTCAATAGCAATTTCCCGGTAATCTAACGGGAAATGTGGATTACCGGGATGGACAATGATTTTTATTGACGGATGGTTTATTACTTTCATCAGGCAATCCGTATTCTTGACAATATCATTACACGGTGGATAAACCGGGGAATGGAATCCTGCCATAACGTAATCCAGTTTATCAGCCATAATAGCATCGCAATCAATCTTGCCATCTTCAAATATGTTGGCTTCTATTCCTTTCAGAATACGCATCCCATCGATCTGTTTGGGAATGGCATTCATATTAAGGAAATGCCACCGGTGAGGAGAATCGTCAAGCGCAGGTCCATGATCTGTGATACCCAACGCCAACATATTTTTACGTTTTGCTTCCACTATATGCTCATATACTGAACTATAAGCATGTGCGCTTGCATGGGTATGGATATGCAAATCAATCAATAAATTCATAGACTCACCTTTTATTGTTACCTATATAAAACCTTTTGCTTTACTTGCTTTAACTAATAACAGGCATAATACCAGCAGAACGATCAATACCACTGGTAGTGAGAGTACTCCAGCCCATGCCAGCAATATACCTCCGACAAGACCACCTGCGGCAATAGCTATATTCCAGACGGTTACCATGAGAGACTGAGCTATATCAGCGGCTATACCCGATGTGCGTGCAGATGCGGTCTGAAATAAAGTTGCCCCGCCGCCAAACCCCAAACCCCATAAAAAAGCACCACTCATGACAAAATAAATATTGTGGTAAAAAAAAGATAAAAGTAACGAAGATAGCAAAAATATAGATAACCCACTTAGTACAAGAGACCGAAGATGTCTATCTATAAATATCCCTGTGATAACAATGCTGATAACAGCCATTACCCCAAATATAAGGAGGAATGTACTAATATAACGAACACCCAGTAATTCAGTCAGATAAGGTGATATGTACGTGTACATCATATTATGGCCAAGTGAGAAAATAAACGTTGCCAGTAATATGGTTTTGATACCAGGTATAGATACCACTTTCCCAACTGAAAAGCGCTCTGAAGGGGTTGCACCCGGTTGTTCAGGTAAGGTAAGCAAGCCGGCCAAAAATAATAGTCCCGCTAGCAGCGTCATAGCGTAAAACACGGTACGCCAGCCATAAAGACTTTCCAGAAACGTTCCTGCCGGAACTCCCAAAGAAAGCGCCAGCGGAACGCCCAGCATGACAATGGTTATGGCTCGTCCTTGGCGGGACGGCGTTACCATTCTACCCGCATACCCGGCAGCCAGTGCCCATAAGAGCCCAGCGAAGATCCCGGCCATAAATCGTGCTATCAGCGTGATGACAAAAGAATCAACCGCAGCGGTAATGCCGTTTGATACGGCAAATCCAGCCAGGGTCAATAAGAACATTTTTTTTCTTGAGCAGCGCTGCGTTGCAAGCGTTAACGGAACAGCAGAGAGTAGAGAGCCAACGGCATACAGTGTTACCCACTGACCTGCTTCGGAAGCGCTTATGTAGAAAGACTGCTCCAGAGAGTGGAGAAATCCGGCGGGAAGCGCCTCCGTCAGTATGGAAAGGAAGAGCGCCGCGCCAAGAATACCGAGCTGAAATACAGGTAATCCCGGTTTTTCCTCAGTCATATCTGTAAAACCCTTCATCCAGTTTTTACCTGTTTATTTAATCATGCCGTATGCTTTCATGAACTCCTCAGGATAACGTGTTCCCGAAGTTTCATGGCCTGAGAGTATTTCAGTAATCGTGACTATCTGATCTGGCGTTAACGTTATTTCAGCTGCCCGAATATTTTCATCCAGATATTGTGGTGTACGGGTCCCAGGGATAGGGATAATTTCGGCGTCGTTATTTATGATCCATGCCAGCGCAAGCTGCGCAGGAGTCATTCCATTGGCTGTAGAAAATATCATTAATTCATTAACGATATTATTATTTGCTTCGAGGTTATCTCCCATAAAACGCGGGAGATAGCGACGTGAGTCATTTTGGGAAAGTGCATTCAGATTCTGTAGCTTACCACTAAGCAATCCCCTGCTCACAGGACTGTAAGCTACAACCGAAATACCGAGGTCTTTGCATGTATCAAGGACGCCATTACATTCAATATCACGTGACATTAGAGAATACTCGGTCTGGATTGCACTCAGGCCAAACTGATTTCCGGACAATTCCATCAATAGTTCGTGCGCAAACCGTATAGTTTCAGCATTGACTTCTGATAAGCCTATTGCACTAATTTTGCTATCAGATCTTAACTCATACATGGTTGTCATTGCTTCTCTGAGTGAGTCCGGATTCTGAATCACCCTATGTAAATAATATAAATCAATCTTTCTGTTCAAACGCTCCGAACTCTTCTCAAAACAGTGCAGAATATAGTCGCAACTGTTATTAACCTCCCGATAAAGAGGATTATTAACATCCCTAACAACCCCGCATTTAGTTGCAATAACAACCTCATCCTCCGGGTAGTTTTGCAGAACTTTCCCGAGAAGTTTTTCATTGTTTCCGTAACCATAAATATCAGCGGTATCCAGAAAGTTAATCCCATTCTCAATAACACTATGAAGAATTTTCTCTGCATCATATTCTGATGTCGGACCGTAAAATTCTGACAGTCCCATGCAGCCATAACCTTCTGCTGTAACGCTGAGCGCAGAATGCCCAACTTTGTTTTTTTTCATAATCAGGAACTCTCTTTATTGTTTACATTCATAACCAGAGGTTATCTGATGCCAGCTCGCTGTCTATTTTAGTCAGCATATCTCTGGTAATTTCAGCTACTGAGGGTACTAGATGTTTCACGCCGGTATCCTGCATTTGCTCTTTCTGATACTTCGTTACCGGTGTACCGATAAAACCGGTTCTGTAATACCTGGAAACCTCAGCCATGCGGTTTATGTCATCAATGAATAACACTTCATTAAAATCCAGTTTAAATATGTCCTTGGTAATTTCCAACAAACCCGGTCTAATTGAATTGGTATCTATATAAGGATTATCCTCATCGAAAAATTTTTCAAGAGAAGGCATATACTTGTCAAATATGTACGCCTTTGTTCGGCCACCGTAACAAGTTACCCTGACATTAAAATCCTGTAACAATCCCAGGAAATTTTCTGCACCCGCAATAATCTCTATTGGATGCTCTTTTATATATTCAGCATGATGAAGAAAAAATTTATCAATAGTTTTTTGTGCTGACCAGGGCAGTTTACAGGCCAATGACATGTTGTGACCACCTGCAATATGAGGTGATCCCCACACTAGTCGTTCAAGCTCAGATGTGTAAACACCTCCATGTTTCTCAACAAATGATTTGATTGCCGGACTATATGTATCAGTTAAAAGTACACCATCGACGTCAATAGCAACAAGTTTTATTTTACTTAAAGTAGTCATATTTTACCTAATTATTAGAAGAAATAATAAGCGCACCATTATGACCACCAAACCCCATTGACAGTTTTAATGCATGGCGGATATTAAGTTCTCGCGGCTTACCAAAAACAATATCAAGGTTAATATCAGGATCAAGATTTATCAGATTTGCAGTGGGAGGGATAATACCATGTTTAACAGAAAGGATGGTTAACACAGTTTCCACCGCTCCGGCTGCTGCTAATGTGTGCCCTATTGCACCCTTTAATGAACTAACCGGAGCATGTCTACCAATTTCTTTTTCAATGACTCTACTCTCAGTGATATCATTGAGTGGTGTTGACGTTCCATGAGCATTAACATACTGGATATCTTTTCCTTTTAATCCAGCATTTTCTAACGCCTGCTGAATGGCCTCAGACAGACCCCGTCCCTGAGGTTGTGGCGTTGTGACATGATATGCATCTGTTGAAGTACCGACCCCACTGATAAGCGCCAGAATTTCCTGCCCTCTGGCAGAGGCATGTTCTTCTGATTCCAGAATCATAAAACCGGCGCCTTCGGAAATAACAAAACCATCCCGATCGCGGTCAAATGGCTTACTCGCATGCTTAATATCAGAATTTTTCGACAATGCCCCAAGCCGATTCATGCTACTAACAATTAAAGGAACAATGGGTGCTTCTGTAGCACCTGCAATTACCACATCACATCGTCCTTCTTTGATCAAGTTGCAGGCTGTATCAACGGCAGTAATACCGGAAGCGCATGCTGTACTTACTAATAAACTGGGACCGGTAGCATGGCAGTCAATAGCTATCTGGCCTGCGACCATATTCATCATTGCACCTGGAATAGTTGAAGGTGATACCATTCGCTCACCTTCAGACTCAAGAACATGCTGCTCAGACAGAAATCGTTCTATACCCGCCAGCGAATTTCCTACCACAACACCAATACGTTTACCATTCCATTTAGCTGGATCCAGCCCGGCTTCTGCTACAGCTTGACGATAAGAAACCAGTGCCAACTGGATAAATCGATCAATACGCCTTGCAAGACTTCGTCCAAGCAACTTATCCGGATCGAAATCAGTGAGGCTGCATGCATAATCAATTTCAAGCCCTTCAAGCTGCCTGCATTTAGCTGCTGATGACTTACCGCTAAGAACGAAATCCCAGCTTGTAGGCACATTCATTCCGGCAGGGCATACCAAACCAGTCCCGGTAACCGCAATACGAAGTCTATTTTCAGCCATGACGTCATACCCTTTTGTGAATATACTCTGAAATGTCATTGACGGTAAAGCCAGGCAGAATATCACCGTCTGGAATTTTAATGCCGAACTCCCTTTCCAGATCTAGCTGAATCTCAATCACTATGATTGAATCAACGCCCAGTGTTTCGAGACTTTCGTTAGTTTTGACATTCTGTTTATTAAGTCCGAAATTATCAACAAGAATATTTGTCACTTTGTCTGCTACAACTGTCATATAATAACCTTTTTTTATATATCAATCATTTTGAATAAATACACCATTTCGGCAATACTTTTCCCTTTCCGTACCAATAATACATTAAATTCTATTTCATCCCGCTGCATGCCGGGTATTTCCTCCGAAATGATTTGAATGTCCTTATCAAGTTCTGCATAATGGAAAAACTTGCTTTTCATTGTAGTTAATATCGGAGTCGAATTTAATTTAGTTATGTAAATCAAGATTTGGCAGTTCTGCTTTCCAGCTTCCATTAAAACCATCGCAGGATAATGATCCTGGGGATGGTCAAAATAGGCCGTATTATTCATGTTCACTGTAAGCGAGGATATTACTTTATGATTTTTAAATTGTGGCGCTTTGATAACAATATTATTAACATTACTGCGATATACATACTCCGGTGATACATTCATGCTTTGGTTAAAAATAAACTCGCTTTGATTCTGCGCATTTTTATTTATTATGTTACGTATTTTACGGTATGCTTCATCCGTCATATACTTAACAGACATATAAATTGTTGCCATATCAACATGGCCTAGACGCGCGTCAACCTTGTATTGTTGCGAAAGAATTTTATTCTTGGCACGGCGTGAATTATATGTATTTATAGTAAGATTAATATTTTCATCCAGTAAATCAACAGTCGGCGTAAAATACCCAGAAATACTACTTGACCATTCAGTTAAAATAAACCTGGTATCAGCTGATTGATGTTCATACTTGTGTAAAATATAAGTTTCAGCTTGCCTGGCGCATTCCAGTATAAACATTAGATCGGTTAGTGGCTTAATATGATCGCAAAAGTAGGAATGTTTAGATAACCGTGCATTAGCTTTGTATCCTGAATCAAAAGGAATACAATTCAACAAAAACATTTCATCCTTATGTAATTTATGAACTAAAGAAATATCAACTGTTGATTTTGCGTTTACTTTGTTGTTATTCAGGTTCATTACTTTATGCTCTTAACATCAGTAGTGCTTTAAATTACCCCTGTTATTATCACTCTGTGAAATGAAAAATTTCTATGGCATGATAACCAAAAGATATCGCAGAACCTTTTCATTAAATTATTTTAAAACGAAATTAAATATATATTTCTGTTAAACGATGTCAGTTTCATCAGAATAATCACCCTGTACGCTAAATGCAGGTGTTGTCAATTTAGTATTAATTATCGTGTACTGAAAGATCAGAAGAAAGCGAATTCATGGAAGTAAAACACTATTAACAGAGGGTATTTACATACATCAAGGATGTCATCATATGCCTTAAAATAATTACAAATAAATGGGCGTCAGGTTTGCCTTTTTCAACAGATTACCTCCTGCCCCTCCATCAAAATGCTTTCCTGTCTGTTGGCTTCACGTTACGCCCGCTGAAAATCCAACAACTTTAGCCGCCAAAATTTAACAAAGGCATCATACTTGCTGTCAGAGCACAGATGCGTTCACCAGTCGCTCAGATCGCGATAGCAGGACGCTTTTTTAGCGGCAGCGGGCTGACAGGATGGCTTTTTGCGCCCCTTGCATCGAGAATAGCGCCCTGAAACAGTCATTCACGGAATAAAAAGAGGTTATAACATGCAACAAGGACCCTTAACGGCTGAAGAGCTGGAATGGCTCGATAATATTCTGGCGCAGTACGGCACCGATGACGCGGTGCTTGATGCCTCAGAACTGGATGGATTGTTAACCGCCCTGCTCTCTTCGCCGGAACCTGTCTCCGACGAGCGTTTGCAGGCCATTATTTGGGGCGGCGAAAACAATCTTCCGCTTTGGAATGAAACAGACCAGCAGCGTTTCACCGAACTGGTGACGCAGCATCAGAACGATATCGCCGAGCGGCTGAAAGAGTATCCCGAGCAGTTCGAGCCGCTGTTCGGCACCAGCAGCGAGGAAGATCTGGAAGTCACTATCGTGGAAGAGTGGTGCATTGGCTATATGAAAGGCGTAGCGTTAAGCGACTGGTCGGCGCTGCCGGATCACCTTAAGCCTGCGCTCCATGCCATTGCACTACATGGCAAGGAAGAGCACTTTAGCGAGCTGGAAAAAATGACGGCGGAAGAGTTTGAGCAAAGCGTGGAGGCTATTAGTCACGCCGCGCTGGAGCTGGCCGGCAACTGGCCGCTGCACTAAAAGCGAAGACGTGCCGCGTTGCTGAAGACGCGGCACGCTAAAGCGCACAGTTCATTCCAGTAGCTGTAGCGCAGCGTCAGGCGGTAGCGATTATTTTTCACCGTAGCCCCTTGCGCGCAGCCAGCTCATCTCAAAGCCGTACAGCTGGCCGATCGGCAGCAGCGATTCACTCAGCCTTGACGGATCGATGCTCTCTTCGGGTGTAACCGATGGCGTAAACCAGCCGGAAAAGGCGGCAAAATACTTTTTCAGACGAGACATAAATTTCTCCTGCAAAGCGGATAGATGCGTTAAGCGGATTTAACCGCAGGTGCGCCTGGCAGGGAAATATCCACTTCTTCCAACCTTTCCCAAAAATCAGCTTAGGGTTTTTATGGTATTCTTGTCCGCTTCAGCCGCTCAGGCTCTGGATCACGGATTAACTGATTTGCTATGCCCGCACTTGCCAAACGAAAAAACGACCCGGAAGGGTTAAAGAAACGTATTCTTGCCGGCGCGCTGGCTACTTTTGCCGAATTTGGTTTACAGGGCGCGCGCATGGAGCAGATCGCCGACCACGCCGACACCACTAAACGTATGGTGGTCTACCACTTTACCAATAAAGAAAACCTGTACATGGCGGTGCTGGAACAGGTCTACCAGGCTATTCGCCAGCACGAAACCGAGCTGAACCTGACCGAACTGCCGCCGCAGCTGGCGATGCAAAGGCTGGCGGAAGCGAGTTTTGACTATCATCTCTCCCATCCCGACTTTATGCGCCTGGTATGCAGCGAAAACCTGATGCGCGGCCGCTATATCAGCCAGTCTGCGCGCATTAAGACGTTAAATCAGAGCGCGCTTAACGTGCTGGAAGAGATCTTAACGCGGGGCAAAGCCGACGGCGTTTTCGACCCCAACGTCAATACGGTGGACGTGCACCGCCTGATTAGCAGCATCTGTACGCATAATGTCTCTAACCGCTACACCTTCAATACGCTGTTTGGCGATAACGAAAGCGAACAGCAAAGTATTGCCCGCAATCGCCAGCTGGTAGTGGATGCCACGCTGCGCTATCTGCGGCCCGGTGCCGCATAAGGTTGTACAACTTACAAATATGTTGTACAACTTTTTTACCCTGAACCGCTGTTGTTCCAGGGTGATTCAGCTACGCTTACTGAGGTTAACCCCTTTAGTTCGTCCCGCATTTTATCTATTGAAAGGCCTCACGCCAGGAGTTGCCAATGGCAAGCGAAAATTCCGGTTACCCACGCCGTAAGCCGGATGCCGAAGAAGGCAAAATAATGAACTGGGCGCAGAACGCGACGCTGGCCGACAGCCACGCCGTCAGCGCCCCCAAAACGGAAGAAGAGCTGTGCCGCCTGATTGCTGCCAGCCGCGGTAAAATCCGCGTAATGGGCAATAAAATGTCGCCTGGCCGCGTGCTGAAACTGGCCGCCGCAGGCGATACGCTGCTGGATTTGCGCCATCTGCGAGGATTAATCGCGATGGATGAGAACAGCGCGACCTTTGCGGGCAGCACGCCCATGCATGAGATTTATGAAATCCTCAGCGCCGAAGGCAAAATGCTGCCCTCCTCGCCCGGTGTTATCGCCGCGCAAACGCTGGCGGGCGCGCTGGCGACCGGCACGCACGGTCAGGGTCTGCAGCAAAGCTCTATCGCCGACGAGGCGCTGAGCATTCGCATGGTGCTGGCCGACGGCACGGTGGCGGATTTCAATCGCGATCATCCGTTCTTTCACGCCGTGCAGCTGGGCGTGGGCGCGCTGGGCATTGTGACCCAGGTAACGTTGCGCACGCGATCTTCGCTGATCTACACCTGTTATAAAAATGCGGTCAGCGGCGATACCCTGGAGCAGGATATCTATGACTGGAACCATAACTATGCGCTGAGCAAAGCCTGGTGGTTCCCTAACGAAAATCAGGTGCACGTCTGGACGGCTCGCGAAGCCGATAGCGAAGAGATTGCGCAGTATCGCGCCAATAATAACGATCTGGTGAAGCAGGAACAAACCAGCGATGCGATGAACGAAACCATCGACCAGACGCTGGAACATATGCGCAGCGATACCAAAATCGTGGATGAAAACGGCAAGCCGTTCCGCACCGTCACGCGTTTTAAAGATTTCTCCGACGTAACCGGCGACGTTTACCAGGTGTTCTGTCGCGGTATCGCTACGCCGCAGATCAACGTTGAAATCGGTATTCCCATGTCGCGCGTGGGCGAGGTCATCCGTAAGATTAAAGACTGGCACAGCGAAACGCAGCCGCATATGCACTACCCGATTATCTTGCGCTGTACCGGCCCTTCCGCCAGCTGGCTCAGCCCGGCTTACGGCGTAGATACCTGTTTCTTTGGCTTTGTGGTTTATTACGCCGAAGACGGCTCGCTTTCTGAAGAGGGCGTCAGCTTTTTGCAGGCCATCGAGCGGGTGCTGGCGGCGGAAGGCGGCAGACCGCACTGGGGCAAATACTTTGACGAGTCGCTTTACCACTGGCCGGAAATTTACCCGCAGTGGCAGGCGTTTCGGCAGGTTCGCGAGACGCTGGATCCGCAGCATAAATTTGATAATGCGTTTACCGCAGCACTGTTTGATTAATTAAGGAGAATGCCAATGAAGGCATGGGCAACCCTGCTGACGCAGCCGGGCTATCTGGTGGGCGTCAGCGCGTTGAATCGCTCGCTGAAAAAAAGCGGCAGCCGCTATCCGCTGGTGGTAATGGTCACGGAAAATATCGACGCCCAAAGCCGGCAGATCCTGGAGCAGGAAGGCTGCCTGGTGCGGGAAGTGCAGCCGATCAGCCCCGACAGCAGCCTGGAGCAGCACTACGCCAACGCGCGCTTCTCCGAAGTGTGGACCAAGCTGGCCGCCTGGCAGCTGACGGAATTTAAGCGTATCGTTTTCTTAGATGCGGACATGCTGGTGGTGCAGAACATGGATGAACTCTTTGCCCTGACGCTGGCAAAAGAGAGTATCGCCGCGTGCCACGCCTGCCGCTGCAATCCTAACAAGATCCCGAGCTACCCGAAAAACTGGACGCCGGAAAACTGCTTCTATAGCTACTGCCGGGGCGTGGATCATACGGAGCAGCCTGACGAAGTGGATAATTATCTGAACGGAGGTTTTCTGGTGCTGACGCCGGATCGCGCCGTCTATGACGATATGCTGCAAAAGCTGGCGGAGGTGAAGGATTTGTCGCGCTATCTGTTTGCCGAGCAGGATTTTCTTAACGACTACTATCATCAACGCTGGCGGCCGCTGCCCTATATCTATAATGCGCTGAAAACCCTTCCCTTCCAGCACAGCGCCATGTGGCACCTGCCTGAAGTGAAGAATATTCATTACATTATCGATAAGCCGTGGGAGCGTCAGCCTAATCCTGACGATCGCTACTACTCGCTGAATAAAATGTGGTGGGAGATTGCCGGTTAACAGACCACAACGTTGGTGGTGTGCGGCAGCGCCATCATCTGATCGCCGCAGGTAAAAATCAGGTCGATCGGCTGAGGGAAAGAGTGTACCCGCTCACGCAGGTAATGCAGAACCGCTTTCGGCAGCTTTGGCGCAACGGCGCGAGACTCACGCAGGGCCGGGCCGCTTAAGCGCAGCGTCAGGCCGCCGCTTAGCGCAGGCACCTCAATAATCACGGTGGCGGGCGCGTCGCCTGGCGAAAATTCCGCAATGGCCATGTCGGAAGCGGCATGAAGCAGCGCCACCGACGCTTCCGCTTTGGCCGTGGTTCTGGCGCCAAAACGCTGTAGATTTTCCAGCATCGCCTCGTCGCCGAGCGAGCTGTCCAGCCAGAACGGCGTTTCCCGATCCACCAGCGTCATTAAAATAGCCGTTGCCGCAGGCGAAGCGTTGCCCCATACCGGGATTTGCGGCAGCGTCACTTTTACACCGGGTTCGCTTATCGCTTTCAGAATAAGGCGGAAGGCGCGCTGCGAATCGGCAAAAGAGTGGCTGAAGCTGGCAATCAAAGTCATAAATTTTCCTGTGAGATAATAGGCTGGTTGGTCGGCCCGCAGAACGGACGGCAACGGAATAGCCGTTAAGTTTTTAAGCATGGCAGAAAAAAATGACAGCGACGTTAAAAATGCGTGGCGTTCTGATGAAAATCAGACTGGGCCGTCCCGTCAGCCTTCAGCGCTGCGCATCCGGCGTCAAAAACAGCATTCTTTCGCGCTTTCTGCGCGGCAGCAGGAGATTGACCAGTTTGCCCGCTCTTTTCCACAGCAGAAAAGCCTCTGCGGCTTCCTGATAGTGTTTTTCATTCAGTTTTTTTCTGACCGTGGAATTAACGAAAGCCGTTACGCCAATATTAAAAATCAGGCTGCAAAGCGCGTCATATTGATTCTGGCTAAGCGGCACGGCGACATGCTTTGCAATAGCCTGCTCGACGACCGCTAAATCTTTGCGCAGCAGCTCGGTGGATTTTTCCGCGCTGATCATCATCTCTTTGCTGACGGCAACGCCATCGACGTGGCCGGTATGCCCTACGCCAATCGTCGCTATCCCGACCGAATCCAGATAGCCGCTCAGCTTCTCGCCCTCTTCCTCTTTAATAAAGCGGATACCTTTTTCGCTAATGTTCATTCTGCTTTCCGTTCTCTGTTTGCTGATTAACGCTGTTGCCCATATGCAGCGCTCGGCTGGCTGATTAATGACGGACAAACCGACGTGATTTTTAATACGCGCGGCTGTTAAACGGCGAAGGCGTATTAAAAATCACGCTGTAGTAGCCGTTAACGACTTAACAACGTGATTTGATTTAATTTATGTCAGGCGAACGGGCCGCGTCCCTTTGGCCCGCAAGGATAAATTAACGTGCCTGACGCCACAGGGTTTCTGCCAGACCCGGCGCCCAGTCAACGGCGTGGGCAACATGCGTCTGGATACAAACCCAGTTTTTACCTTGATGGGTAACGATATCGCCAGCGGTGTAAGATCCGCCCAGCACCCATGCCGGATACTGGCCGTTATCGCCGTTGTCGTCGTTGCCGTTGTCGTCGTTGCAGTTAGCCAGAGTGGTGATGCTCAGTACGTTGCTCGGAACGGAAAGCAGATCCTGAGAATCCACAGCGGCAACAAAGTAACGGTAAGTGGTTTCTGCACGCAGGCCGCTGTCGGTATAGCTGAGCTGAGAAGCCGCCACGCGAGCGATTTCATCACCTTCGCGGTAAACGATGTAGCCGGCAATGGCGTTGCTGCCTTGAGAAGAACCCCACATCAGCGCAACGCTGTCTGCGGTCACGCCCATGCTGTGCAGCTGTGCTGGCGCAGTTGGTGGCGTGGTGGAGGCGGCAGGATTTTTAGTGGTCACGATAACAGCTTCGCTGCGAACGGATTCTCTGCCTGTAGCGCTGACCGCGCTGATGGTGTAGCGGTAAGCGGTGTTTGCCTCCAGGCCGTTATCCACAAAGCTCAGCTGGGTACCGTTGAAGATCATATTGTTGTCACGATACAGACGGTAAGAAACGCCTGCGGTTGAAGAAGCGTTCCACGCCAGCGCGATGCTGCTGGTGGTGATATCGGTCGCGTGCAGGCTGGCTGGCACCGCAGGCGCAGTTTCGCCGCCGTTGCCGTTGCCCACGAAATCCAGATCGATAACCTGGTAGAACGCGTTACCGGTATCGGCAACTTCCCATACCGCCAGCAGCACATGGTAGCCGCGACGCTGTGGCAGCTGGATTTCATGCGTGGTTGGGCCGGTCGGACGCAGCGTGGCGCCGTGGCTCCAGTAAGGCTGCTCGGTAAATTCCGCTTTAAAGAACGGCGTGGATTCAAACTGCGCGCGGCTCAGCGGCTGGTTTGGATTCCAGTCTTCGCGGGTAATAAAGTAGTTATAGCGACGAGTGGTGTGGGCTGCGGTATAGGTCCAGACGAATTTCATGATTTCGCCTGGGGTTACCGTGTGTTTTTTCCAGTGGGTGCCTGGCTCATCCAGGAAGCGACCGTCGCCCTGGTTGGCGCTGGCGATTTCGCCGTCACGTGGTGGCACAGCATTCGGGCTGTCGTCCGGCGCTACAGCGTCACGCAGACCGCTCTGCGCAGCCGGGAAGAATTTACCCGCTTCGCGCTGGTTCAGCTGACCGGCGTTCAGTTTGCCTTCCTGCCATGCAAAGAAAGCACGTGAAGCTGGCGTGGCGATATGACCGTGGCGCAGCGCCGGAGCGATGTTATTTGACATTGTTTTAAATTCCGTAGTGGTTTTGTTGGTGGAAATTGGCTGCCAGAGCGATGTAGCCAGTTCAGGCGTCCAGAAAAGGTTAGAGTCATGCTGCATAACGCAGATATAGTTACGTGACAGCCAGCTCACGCGGGCACCATCGATATAACGCACGCCCGCGCGCCACTGTTCAAACTGCGATTCAGGCGTGGGTTCAGGCGTTGGCTCTGGGGTTGGTTCCGGAGTTGGCTCAGGCGTTGGTTCCGGGGTTGGGTCCGGAGTTGGCGTCGGCCCAGGCACCACACCATCACCGGCCAGGTAGCCGTAGCGACGGATAAATTCCCAGTTGTAAGGCACGTTATCGCTGGTAAAACCGGCATCCCAGTTAACGGACCAGGTCATCAGACCCGCAACAGGCAGACCAGCGGCCTCAAGGCGAGCCAGGGCATTTTTCACATCCTGTGGATTAATGACATAACCGGTCGCTGCCGCATCGTTATTGGTTGGCAGGCCGATAATGAATTTTTCGCTTGGGATCTTCAGGAAATTACGGGTACCGGTGACCAGGCTTTCAGTCAGGTAATAGAGAAAATCTTCTTTAATCGCGTCGTTGCTTTGCGACACCCATTGGTTAATTTCATCAACCCAGACGCCGTCGCCGCCCTGGTTATAGAACTGTGGCGCAACGTAATCGTAGTAGCCTTCCAGGCCGATGATATAAGGGCTGTAATGGCCGCCATTGGTCAGGTAAGGGAATTCTGGCGCCATGCTGATGATGAAGTTCTTACCGAACTTGCGGTAGTGATCTTTCACCACGCGCAGCGCAGCAGGGATCACCGTCTGGTTATCGGCAGCGGTAATCGCAGACTGCTCCAGATCGATATCCAGGCCGTCAAAGCCATATTTATCGCTCAGCGCGATAATACGCTCGGCCAGCGCCACTTCGTCCCCGGCGTGCATTTCGATATGCGCATCGGCACCGCCCATGGAAATCAGAACTTTACGGCCCTGAGCCTGCACTTTCGCGATTTCGCTGCGGAATTCAGCATCCGTTCCTTTATACGGTTTGAAATCAGGGATGCGGTCGCTGTCATCCAGCACTTTCATAAAAGCGACGGCGATAATGTTATATTGCACAGGAATTTCGGACAGGGTCATTTCCGTGAAGCGGCCCTGTTTATAACCCTGAGCGCCTACGGCTGGCCAGTTGTGCCAGAAGCCCATAACGATTTTATTTTGCGCGGAGCGGTTTCCGGCAATCTGACCTGCCGATAAATTTTTAGAAGCTGGCATAATTCCTCCATATGCATCTGCCATGATGCATATTCCATTATGTAAAATGTTCTTTTGTTATGCAGCCAGCAAGCAAAATAATGCGCTTACTGCATGCGTT
This sequence comes from Erwinia sp. STN24, assembly GCF_041320675.1. Taxonomy (NCBI): domain Bacteria; kingdom Pseudomonadati; phylum Pseudomonadota; class Gammaproteobacteria; order Enterobacterales; family Erwiniaceae; genus Erwinia; species Erwinia sp. STN24. The sequence continues at coordinate 1,462,523 of NZ_JBGGPM010000001.1, forward strand.
CTATTTTATTCAGCCAGGCAAAACAGACAAACTCAATAATTGCATTTAGCTATTAATAATTGAAAAGCCTTTGTTTTATATGAATTATCTATAGAAGCGCCTCGTCATTTAGTTTTATTTAAACCCTGAATAAACACCTTTGATTATTCTATTTACTTTTTAAATTACAGTATAAGAATTTATATGTTTAGCTGTTATTTAATTTTATAACCTTGTGCAAACACCAGCAAAGGCATTCCATTACATCGTCATTTCATTTTGGTAATTAATCAGGGAAAGGAGCAGTAGATGCGGCCAGAGATTCAAGTGGGCAAATAAAATAAAAATAAATATTGCGTTATTTTATGCAAGAGTAACATGAAAAAAAACCGGCCATATCAAGGCCGGTTTTTTACTAATGGGCATTAGCTGTTTATGGGTTTTAGTTCAATCGCGTAATCAAGACCGTTTACCCTTACCCGCAGGCATTCTCTGGCCGTACCAACCGACGCGGTGCTGACCACGCGGCCACGCATAATCAGGTCGTTATTATTGTTGTAACCATAGCCGACCCGATCCGTTCCTTCCCAGTGCTGCAAAAATGCCGTTACCGGCTCGGCATCCAGCACGGCCGCTTCCGCAGCAGAAACCTGCGTATAAGACTTGATAAAACGGAAATGAACGCCGCGCGAGAAACGATCGTGGCAGTTAGTGGTGATCAGAGCGATACAGAAGCCGGTGTATTTAGCCAGCTTAACAAATATTTCCCCTCTGCTGCTGCCCAGCGATCTCACCCTGACCCGCGTCACCGGGCACGATCCTTCCGCTGCCCAGGAGGCGTTAAAGCTGCCGTTCACGTTCTGAATAGAGATTATCGCTTCGCCTTCCGGCGTGCGTGACGTGAAGTCGATTTGCGTTTCCGGCATCGCATTAAACTGAGAGGAACCGATAATGCGCATCTGCATCTGCGTGGTCCATTCCGGCATCTCAATCTCGCCCACTTTAAACCAGGTTTCCCGATCCTGACGGTTATCCATACGTTCCTGGGAAGTGATGTACTCGTAGTTCAGCGAACCTTCAATACGCGCGCCGTGGTTTTCAAGGAATATCTGCCCTTCTTCATATACAGGCAGCCAGCGCTCGCCGCTGTCAGAGAGATCCAGCCCCTCGCCGTTATGCACATTCAGCATGGTAGAAATAAGGCGCGTATGATGGCACTTGAGCGGATTTTTATTGCCTTCCAGATTCAGCGCATTGACCTTCCACTGGCCGTTGGAAAGGTCGCCGGGGAATTCGGTATGCTCAATCCAGCCGTTATGCAGCACGCACTGCGTCGCGCGCGGCAGATCGATCATTTCAGACTTCACGCCGTACTGGATATTAAAGTTGCTGAGCTCGATAGCGGTAAGGTGATCCCAGGAGCCAGCGGCGCGATCGGACCAGCGGCCATAGATAACGCTGCCGGCGCAGCGGGTGGCGTACCACTGATCGATCTTACAATCCAGCGTATCGAGCAGATCCAGCGCGCGGCCGCCCAAATCCTGGAAATGCACCCCGGTCACGCGCAGATACTGACCGCCGGGGATGATATTTTTAAAGAACCCTTTGGTTTTAGTGTTGTCCTGCCCATTAACGATAATGCCGCTGATATAGGTCCAACGGGCGTTGACGGTAAACATGTATTCGCCGTCTTTCTGGTCAGAGAAAAGACGGGTGTTAGGGAAGTAGCCGAAGTTGACGTGGGCGCCAGAGAGACGGAAACGGTTTACCTCCTGGCCGGAGAAATCAAATTTAGAGATAAAGAAGTTACCTGCCGGAAAGCGGATGCCGACGTTTTCATGGGTACGTACATTGTTTTGACGATCCATGATGCGTGACCAGTGCCACATGCGGGTAACGGCTTCCAGACAGTCCGTTTTGCCATCCGGGATAGCGCCGAAATCGACCACGGTTACGCCCGCGTTATCGGTAATATAACGTTTCCAGCGCATATTTCGGGGAGTAACGATAGTCATGCCGCCATCTTCCGGCGCCGTCTTGTCGTTAAAGTCACTGATAAAAATACCGCCGCCGTAGCCGGTTCCTGCACTATAAGAAAGCACAATAGCCAGTTCGCCGTGGGCGGCAGGCTCGTGCGCCCGTAATTCATCAATAGAGTTCAGCATAGAAAAGTTATTTTCTTCATTAGCTGAATGCGCAAGATATACAATTCTGTCGAAGTCAATAGCTTTGCCATCTTTATCAAGTACGTTTAAGTTCCTGACCATTTCATTTAACTTAACCTGTTGTGATGTTAAATTATCCTGGTTGTTGTCACCAATGACACTCATTTAAAGCCTCTTTATTAAATATATATTATACGATGGTTGCATTTTCTGATGGGTTGCAGGCTTGCATTTAATGTTGGTTTAGGTTTCCACCAAAAAACGCGGTTTAAACCATATTTCTTGCTTTAGTTTTTAGAATTGACAGGATAATAATTGAAGGCCATTCATACAATTTTAAAAAATGATGCTCACGCGTAGAAATTAGCATCTCTATGATTAGCAAAATAAAAACAGTCTTATTTTGTAAATACCCCCCATCCAGAGCTTTCGTAAGTATGCTATATTTTTCATAAATTTACGCTAAGTTAACAGTTGTTAAACGATCTGGAGGTTTTATGTTTCTGTCATCTAATCTGAAATGCTTTATTGTGCTGGCGAAAGAGAAGTCATTAAAGAAGGCTTCTGAGATATTATTCGTTACCTCTTCCCCTATTTCTCGCCGGATAAAAATATTAGAAGACGAGCTGGGATTTAAATTATTTTCACGCACGGACCATGATTTCACCCTGACCAAAAAAGGGCTGGAACTCTACGATAAAATAATGCCGCATTACGATAAGATGACGGAACTGGAAGACTATTTTTCACGAAAAAGAACCAACGTTAATATTCGCCGTGGCCTGATGATTGGTGTAGAAAATCTCAATCCCTTTTTATTCAACCTGCTGGTAAAAACCCGCAAGAAGACCGAAAGCGTCTCTTATTGTTCCTGCGATACCAAAACTTCGGTGGAATCGCTGCTTTCCGGCGAGATCCACGGCGTTATTTCCCATCGGGAAATCAACGATAACGGGATCCTGTCGATGAATTTTTTCAGCGAGCCCGCCTGCTATCTCTATTCTAAAAAGTTCCCCGATTCGCAGCTTAGCGATATAAAAAACACGCCCGTCATCATTCCTACCAATGGCTTTTACGAACACTATGTGAAAAACGCGCACGCCAAAATCCTGACTATGTGTCCTACGGCGCAGGTTATTATCGTGGATGATATTTATGATTATATTTCGCTGATTGCCAATGGCGAAGCCGTTGGGCTAATCAGTGAATCAATGGTGTCATTTTATCAAAGCAAAATAAGCAATTTCAGTGAGTTAAGTTACAGAGTCGAAAAATCATTCCCGGAGCTTAAAACCTATATCTACTATCTGAAAGAACGTGAGTTCTCTTTGAAATATGCGTTAGACACCGTTGACGCCGCACAGGTAAATGCGTGATAACAGAGACAGGATGTCTCTTTTTTAACATTCTTACAGGCTGAGGGACAACGGGAAACGCATCGGGAAAAAACTTTTTCCTGATCTGGCGGGTAAAGCATGGCGCCAGAATTAATGACTGGTATCATCCGCGACGGTGAAAAGCGAACTATCCCTGGCGTATCGCCAACCAGGGAAAATAAGAAAGGATAACGCCCTTCATAACATTTTTGCCGTCATTATGTCCGACAGCCATCAGAACTCCATCGTTTGACGAAAGATAAGCGAACGCAGCGGCACGCTGCTTTTCAGGATCGGCGATTTAATAACAATGTAGCTAAAGTATTTATCTATCCCGATTTTAGCGTCCAGAACGCTTTCAATGACTTCCTGGTAATGTTCGATGCTGCGGGTAATAAAACGCAGCAGATAATCGTATCCACCGGTAATCAAATGACACGCCATCAGTTCGTCCACCTCCCGGAGCGCGTTTTCAAAACGCATAAAGTCTTCGCGCCGGTGTCCGGCCAGCGTAACCCCGGTGAAGACGGTAACGGAATCGGTAATTTTAGGTAAATTAACGTGCGCCTCGTAACCGGTAATAAACCCTGCCGTTTCCAGACGTTTTACCCGCTGTAGACAGGGACTGGGTGAAAGCCCGACAGCGTTGGCAAGGTTTACATGACTGATGCGACCGGCCTTTTGCAGCTGTACCAGAGCAGGGATATGTAACGCCTCGCCGATATCCGGCCACTGGCGAAACACCGCTTACGCCGCCGGCTCCGCCACCAATGCCGCCCGGATAAGGCCGCGCTCCGGCTCTGATTGCTGGAGGATATTTATGCCATTGCCTGGCTCACCAGCGCGAACGCCCGCACGTCCTGCGGCTGCCAGGGGGTGCCTTTATACATGGTGATGGGCTCGTCAACCTGAACCATACCCAGGGCGACGAGCCATTCGCCCAGCCCGCAGGCGCTGTCGGTATCGATACGGACGAAGGCGCCTTCCAGACCGGCAAGCAGTTCGCTGACCAGTACTTTCGCCTGCTGTAGACTGGCACAGATAATAGGGCCGATAGCGAAGCCGTGCCCGAAGCGGCGCAGGCAGGCGAATCCCGCCGTTTGATCCTGCTCTTCCAGTACCAGAAAGCGGTCTGCGCTGGCAAAAAGCTCGGCGATCAGTGCCGGACGATGCTGCCCGTGAGCCCTGGTTTCCAGCTTGCTCAGCGCCGTCAGCTCTTCGCGGCGAGCGGGGCGCAAGCTTTGCGACGCCTGCGGTAGAACGCGTTCGCCCGGTGCCAGCGCGCGACATTGATGCTGAGCGATCGTTCCCGTGACCACAAACCCCAGCTTTTCATACAGCCCTTTGCCCATTTCCGTGGCGTGCAGGCGCAGCTGATGCCCTTCCAGCGCGGCCAGCGCCGTCTGCATAAGCTGTTTACCGATACCTTTGCCCTGCGCGCTGCCGGCGACGTTCACCAGACCAAGGGTGGCGTAGTCGCCCCAGCGCCAGTAAAGCACGGTGCCAATCAGCTCGCCGTTTTCCATCGCCGCCAGGCCTTCACCCAGCGCCAGCGCCTGCTGCCAGTCTTCACGGCGGTGCGGCCAATGTAACCGCTGCGTCAGGGCATAAGCGGCATCAAGATGCTGCTCGTTCATCGTTACTATGTTCATCCTTTTCTCCTTAAATCATGCCTGGCTGTTGCTGGCCGCTGCCGTCTGTCAGCCTGCCATAGCGGGACGGCGTGGGATCAACCACCGGCGCAGAATCGGTCGCTAAATTAGCGGCCAGCCGCCCGGCACCCGGTTCTCGCAGGAAAGGCATCAGGCCCCGTTCCAGCCTGAGGTTTTTGCGCCTGGTTTTCAACATGGGATAAAACTACCGCGCATAGCGCAGCCTTTGTACGGCACAGGTTAGGACGCTCAGCCATGTGCAACAGGAATTTATACTGTGGACGCGCAGCCATGTACAACAGAGGTTTATATTGTGGACGCGCGGCCATGTGCAACAGAGGTTTATACTGTGGACGCGCAGCCGTGCGCGGCGCAGGTTTATGCTGCGGGCGGAGATAACAGGGCTTAAGCGAGCCCAGAAAAATTATGATGTGGCCGGATAATGTCAGATATTGCACAACTACATTTTATGCGCTGAATAAGGGAAAGCTTATTTGGGGGCGATTATCGGGCCGCATCATGGCCCGATAATTTTCTCCGTTCATTTTTATAAATTTTCAAACATACTTTCCGACAGCGGTCAGGCCGTTGGCGCTTTACCGCCGCAAGCCTGGCTATGGCGTTGAGAACGTCGCCACATCCTTCACCATATCGTCAATAGCGCCCTTCACGTCCGCCGGGGTAATTGGCACAGTGCCGTTCGCCACGCTTTTACCGTATCCTTTACGGATAATTTTAATAACCGGCTTGCCGGTAGCAATATCAATCGCTTCCGCCTCGATAAATAGCTCGGCGTTCTGGCTGCGATGCCCGGTGGCGGCCATCGTGCCTGCTACCACGGCGGCGACCGGCACCACCTCATAAAACTGGAGATCTTTGTTTTCAGCGGTTACGGCAGTAATGGCCGTTTTCACTATCAGACCGCCAGGCTGAGGGGTGTCGACAATCTTCTTACGCCCGGCCAGCGCGCTTTTAAGACTGGATTCGGTATAGCTACGGATTTGCTCCAGCGTGGCGGCAGAGACCCGACTGTTGGGTAACGCGCGAGGATAATAAGTAACAGGCGCAAAATAGAGGCTGGTATAACGATCTGACTGATAATCGGGCGCAATCCAGCGCAGCGTTTCATGCCCGCTTGCTGTGTTTACCGGTTTTATCTCTGCATAGTTTCCTAAAAAGCCGGAATATTGCGACTGCTCGGCGGTTTTACTGGCACAGCCGGTCAATAAAATAGCGAGGAGAGCAAAAGGCAGCGTTCTTTTAGCAACAACCATACAACCCCCTGAGTGGATAAACCTGCTTTACAGCATAGTCGTTCGCCGTTGATTTACTTGCTGGCAGTGTTAACTATGCGATCGCCCCGCCGCTTTGCTTTCAATAACATGCTGTACGGCGATAGCGCGCCTGGCCAGGCGCGCTAAAGGCTATTACCACTATGGATCGCATCCAATGAATAAAACCCCACCATAAAATTTTTTTGCTGCACGACACCGTACGCAAGCTACCCAGGCCCAGGGGCAAAAACAAGGCAATATTGCCGGGCGAACGGCTTTCTTTGCTGTTCTTCGGGACGCCTCTGAAATTTTAAATCTGAAAATCCAGCACCGGTTCTACCGCGTCATGCGTGGAAAGCGCCTTGCGCTTGATCTCTTCCAGCGACAGGTTGGCGTTGCACAGTTCCAGAAACTGCCAGACGTAGTTGCGCTGTAGCTGCCCACGCTTCAGGCCCAGCCAGACGGTATTGGATTCAAACAGGTGTTTGGCTTCCAGCCGGGTCAGCGCGGCCTGCGCATCCAGCTGGCAGGCCTGATCCGCCAGCACGCCCACGCCCAGCCCAAGTTCGACATAGGTTTTTACCACGTCGGAATCCTGCGCGCTGAGCACGATATCCGGCGTCAGCCCGGCGGCATGAAAGGCGCGGTCAACGCGGGAACGGCCGGTAATGCCCTGGCGATAGGTAATTAAGGGATAGCGGCTAAGCGCCGCCAGCGAAACCGGCTGCTCCTGCTCCAGTGGATGCCCCTTTGGCACCAGCAGCGCATGATGCCAGCTGAACCAGGGAAAAGCCGCCAGCGACGGATTATTGACGACCTGTTCGCTGGCAATACCGATATCGGCTTCGCCCGCCATCAGCATGGCGACAATCTCCTGCGGCGTGCCCTGATTTAACTCCAGGCGAACACCGGGATAGAGCGCGCGAAACGCTTTGATCACCTTTGGCAGACTATAGCGCGCCTGGGTATGCGTGGTGGCGATGGTCAGCACGCCGCTGGATTCGTTGGTAAAGACATCGGCCAGACGGCGCACCTTTCCGGCTTCATCCAGGATGCGTTCGGCAATAGTCAGCAACGCCTTGCCTGGCTCGGTCATTCCGAGCAGCCGCTTGCCGCGACGGATAAAGATCTCCACGCCCAGCTCATCTTCCAGATCGCGTATATGGCGGCTGACCCCTGACTGGGAGGTAAAGAGCGCATTAGCCACTTCGGTCAGGTTAAACTCGCAGCGTGCCGCTTCCCGGATGATTTTAAGTTGCTGAAAATTCACGTGCGCCTCTCCCTCTGTTATCTGTTGGTTTCAGCCATGTTAATAAGGCACATTGATAGCAACAAATAATAAAAAGAGGTTTTATATGCTTTTTAGCGATATAGGAGTGAGGCGCGCCGACGCGCGCCCGCAGAAAGGCATTAGCTCACCAGCATCAGTTCACGCTCTTCAATCGTCGGTTTGTTGAGCAGCGACAGCAGGATATTTTTTACCGCCTGCGCAGAAGGAGAAAGCGGCGAGCGCGCCGAAACGTTCAGCGACAGCGGCAGGTTCAGCGTTGGGCTGTTGATGCGCGCCATCCAGGCATCGGTGGAGCTGACCAGCGCGCGCGCTGCGGATTCCGGCAGTACGGTCACACCCATGCCGCTGGAGACGGCGGCGGTCAGCGTGGCGATCGATTCAATTTCGCCGATAATGCGGGCGCTCAGGCGGCGCAGCGAAAACGCTTCGTCGACGCGTTTGCGCACGGCGCTGTAGTCGCGCGGCAGAAACAGGTTCATTTTGGCCACGTCGGCTAAATCGATGTTTTGTCCAGGGCAGTCGGTTGCGCCAACCAGATAAAGTTCTTCTTTCATCAACGGCAGGCTGGTGATGCCGGCGGACGGCGCGCGGTCGTAAAGTACGGCCATATCAAGCTGCCCATCCATCACTTTTTCGTTTAGCGATGCGCCGCTGTTTTCGTGCAGGTAAACCAGCACTTCCGGAAACTGTTCGCGCACGGTTTGCAATAAAGGCATGGTCAGCGAAGAGGCGGCGGTGCCCGGCGCCAGACCGATTGAAACCTGGCCGGTCAGCGTCTGCCCGGCGTTGATCACCGCCGTTTGCGCCTGTTCGCACTGCCGTAAAATGGTACGGGCGTGGGCGTATAAAATCTTCCCGGCTTCCGTAGGCGTCACGCCGCGCTTGGTACGGATAAGCAGCTGCTGGTCCAGCTCGTTCTCCAGCGTGGCAACCTGCTGACTGAGCGCAGGCTGCGCAATATGCAGCACCTCTGCGGCCTGGGTCAGGCTGCCAATATCGACGATTTTTACAAAATATTTCAGTCGTCTTAAGTTCATTTTGCCTCCGTCACGGGACGCCATTGTTACTGGCGCTAAAAAATAAGTTTTCACTCTGGTGCGGGTTAAGAATTGCAAGTGACGTGCCAGAAACTTCCGGCTGCGCTTTCAGCCCATTTGTTTCAGGCTAAGCGCCGGTAAAATAAGAGAATCTGATTACCTCTAAAGGAGTAACGCTTTTTTTTAATGCTTTCACCAACCGCTTGCCTGCACCGATGAGGTGCAAAATATGCTGTCAGGCTGTGCATGGTAACGTTTACATGGCATAAAAAAGCGGCGGCTGAGAGGAATACAGGGGCCGGCCTGGCCCCTGCCCGCTAGCGCTTTTTACGATTGCGGTACATATCCACTGAAACGGCGCTGACGATAATAATGCCTTTGATAATGTCCTGAACGTAGGCGTCCACGCCAACAAAGGTAAAGCCGCTCTTAATCAGCCCTAAAATCACCGCGCCGATCAGCGTACCTGTAATCCTCCCTACGCCACCCATCAGGCTGCTGCCGCCGATGACGGCGGCGGCAATCGCATCCAGCTCATAGGACATGCCCATGCTGGACTGGCCGCTGCTGACGCGCGCCGCCAGGACTACGCCAGCCAGGCCGGAAAGCCCGCCCGCGATGGTATAAACAATCACCAGGTATTTATTGACGTTAATCCCGGAAACTTTCGCCGAGGTCATATTGCCGCCAATGGCGTAAACGTACTTGCCATAACGGGTGTGTTTCAGCGCGATATGGAAAATGACCGCGACGACCAGGAAGATGACTACCGGCATTGCGCCCTGGCCGATGGCGGTAAAACTGTCGGAAAGGAAGCTGATCGGGTTGCCCTGCGTGTAGTATTGCGCCAGCCCGCGCGCGGAAACCATCATGCCCAGCGTGGCGATAAAGGGCGGAATACCGGTTTTAGTGATCAGCACGCCGTTCACCACCCCGCAAAGCAACCCCACGCCGACCCCGGCTACGATCGGCACCGCCGCAGGCATGTTGACCAGCGACGGGAACATCGGGGAAAGGCTGTCGGAGGTTTGCGCCAGGCTGGCCGCCACCACGGCGGTTAAAGCAATCACCGAGCCGGATGAGAGATCAATCCCCGTGGTAATAATCACCTGGGTCACGCCGACCGCAATAATGCCGATAATGGCAACCTGCAAAATAATCAGCACCAGCCGGTTTGGATTAAGCAAAAACGATTGATCGCGCACGTACCAGCCTGCCGCTTCAAAAATCAGCGCGATGGCGACCATCACGATAAAAATGCCGGTATCCTTCGGCATCTTTCCCTTAAAACTGCTTAAAAACGTTGCCGAAGACGGCTGTTGGCCACTCATTTTTACGTCGCTCATGGTTTCAGCCCTTATTCAGACGCCAGTGACAAAATGGATTCCTGATCGGCCTCTTCTTTATTGAGGATGCCGGTGATGCGGCCGCCGTGCATGACCATCACCCGATCGCTCATGCCGAGTATTTCCGGCAGTTCAGAAGAAACCATGATGATGGCGACGCCGCGATTCGCCAGTTCGCTGATTAGCCGGTAAATTTCCGCTTTCGCGCCCACGTCGATGCCGCGCGTCGGCTCGTCCAGGATCAGGACTTTGGGCTGTGCCAGCAGCCAGCGGGCGATCAGCACCTTTTGCTGGTTGCCGCCGCTGAGGTTATTGATGATTTGATCCATAGTGGGCGTTTTGATGTTCAGCCGACGGATCTGCTCCATGCAGTCCTTCGCCATCTGGATATGACTGACAAAGCCCGCGCGGCTGCTGTATTCCGGCATGTTGACGATGCTCATGTTTTCCATCACCGACAGCACCAGAAACAGCCCGGACTTTTTCCGATCTTCAGTAAGAAAAGCCAGCCCCTTTTCTATCGCCGTGGCAGGCGAATCTATTTTTACCGGCACGCCGTCTATCAGAATTTCGCCGCCGTCGGGGCTGGTCATGCCAAACAGGCTTTCCATCACCTCGCTGCGGCCCGCGCCGACCAGCCCCGCCACGCCCAGAATTTCACCACGGCGCACGCCGAAGCTGATGTCATCAAACACGCCTTTACGCTGCAAATGACGTACCGTCAGCACCTCTTCGCCAATGGCCGTGTTGAACTTGGGAAAAAGCTGGGTCAGCTCGCGCCCGACCATCTGGGTAATCAGCGACTGCCGCGTATAGTCCGCCGTCGCGCTGCTGCCGACCCAGGCACCGTCGCGAAATACGCTGACCTCATCGGTAATCGTAAAGATTTCATCCATTTTGTGGCTGATATAGATGATGGCTTTACCCTGCTCTCTGAGATCGCGAATGATAGCGAAAAGATGCGAAACCTCGGTTTCAGTCAGCGCGGAGGTTGGCTCATCCATGATCACCACATCCGCATTCCAGGATACGGCTTTAGCGATCTCTACCATTTGCTGCGAGGCGATGCTCAAATCGCCCACCAGATCGTCCGGCGCAAGGCGAATGTTCAGCTTGTTTAACAACTCGCGGGTCTGGCGATGAAGGCTGCCGTGATCGACAAAGCCATATTTCATCGGCTCGCGGCCCAGCCAGATGTTTTCCGCCACCGTCATATGAGGCACCAGGTTAAGCTCCTGGTGGATCATCGAAATGCCTGCGCGCAGCGCGTCCAGCGTGTCCTGAAACGCTACCGCCTCGCCCCTGACGCGGATTAAGCCTTCATCCGGGCGATAAATTCCTATCAGGCATTTCATCAGCGTGGATTTTCCCGCGCCGTTTTCGCCCATCAGCGCGTGTACGCTGCCGGGCCTGACCCGTAAAGAGACGTTGTTCAGTGCCTTTACGCCAGGAAAAAACTTGCTGATGCCTTCGGCTTCAAGCGCATATGCGGTCATGATGCACCCCGGCTATTTCTGGTTCAGGCTGGTAAACTTCGCCATGTTTTCTTTGGTGATCAGCTGGAAAGGGATATCGACGTTCGATTCCACGTTTTCACCTTTTGCCAGCTTCACCGCCGCCTGTACCGCCCCCTCGCCCTGGCCTTTTGCGTCCTGAAAAACGGTAGCGACCATTTTGCCGTTTTTGATCATTTGCAGCGCGTCCGGCGTGCCGTCAACCCCCGCCACCAGCACGTGGTCGCTGTTTTTTCCCAGCGCCTGAAGCGCGCCAATCGCCATTTCGTCATTATTGGCAGCGATCGCCTGAATATCGTCGCCAGCGGTGAGCCAGTTACTGACCACATCTACCGCATCGTTACGCATAAACTTCGCGGTCTGCTCCTGAACGATTTTTAAACCAGGATATTTCGCAACAATCTCTTTCACGCCTTTGGTACGTTCACGCGTCGATTCATTGGCCAGATCGCCTAATAGGATGGCGACGTTGCCTTTGTAATTCATTTGTTTAGCCAGCGCTTCCATCTGCAAACGCCCCGCCAGCTGCGAGTTGGAGCCAACATAGGCCATTTTGCCCGTCAGTTCGGCTGCGGGACGGCGGTTAATAAAAATCAGCGGGATGCCCGCCTTGCTGGCCTGATCCATAATCGGTTTAACCGCGTTGGTGTCGACCGGATTGACGATAATGGCGTCCACGCCCTGCCCGATAAAGTTCTGCACCTGCTGTAGCTGCTGGGAAACATCGTTTTTGGCATCTTCTACCTGCCCTTTAACGTTTTCTTTTTGAAGTTCTTTTTGCATAGAATTGCGAACGATGGTGAGGAAGTTGTCGTCAAACAGCGCCATTGAGACACCCATCTGGAGATCTTTTGCCAGCGCGACAGCAGGCAGCGAACAGACTAACAGTAACCCTGCAACGAATTTTTTCATGATAGAGCCCTTATGTGATTAGCTTGTGCGGCTGGCTGGACCTCGAATGAAAGATATTTTTTACATTCACACAACTTCACCGGTGCCTGGATAACATTTTTAAGTGGTGAAAAAGCAATGTCTTAGTCAGATTGCTCCTGGTTATTAACAATATTTATCAAAAGCTTAATTTAGTTTTTCAGTCTTTATCGCTTCGACATATAGCGGCCGACTGACTGATCAGTGCAATTATTCCATAATTAACATTTTTGAAACTTTTTACATAAAAGCACCGAAACGCACGTTTTAAAAACGGCAAACAACAAAATTTTGACACACCTCTAACATCAGCAAGGCATTCGCCGTAAAGTGCGATCTGGCGCAAGAGATTGAGTTTTGCCCGAACGGGCGAGAAACAGAGCGGGTTGCTGATTTTGCGGCCGAACGCGCGGCAAAATGGCATTCGACCTTTGACACGCCCGGACGCGGCCGTTACTATGCGCCCCATCGAAACCGATTCCTCTGTAGTTCAGTCGGTAGAACGGCGGACTGTTAATCCGTATGTCACTGGTTCGAGTCCAGTCAGAGGAGCCATATTTATGTTGTCATGCATCTTCACGAATCTTTATGTTATTTAGATTCAACAAGCTAGCGTGAAAACCTACCCAATGCATTTTCATTCCCCCTCTGCATTGGGCAAGATTTGGGGTCATTTCAGTTTTACTATGGAGTGACCGCCCAGTGTTTCTGAACGTCACTAAAATCCACAGCTTTAAGCCTTCTGAAAATCCCTTTACGCTGACCGATTCTCATCTCCTGTATTTGCTTGTCGATTCAGGCGGTTAAAACCTCTGGTATTTCAAATATCGCTTTAACCGAAAGGATCTTCCCTTGCTCTGGATGCATATTCGCAAGCCTCGCAAAAACGAGGGCGCTGTATGTGACAGCGCCCTCGTTCAGGTGGCCTAAAAAACATTAGCTCAACATGGCCTCCAGGCGGGCCAGCACTTCATTCACAACGACGTCAGGTATACGTTCCAGCCGCTTACCATTTCGGGCCGCCATATCAATGGTTCTGGGCTGGTCGCAGCGGATCACGCCCGTCGTTTTTGTTCCCGCCTCGTCCAGTGAAACGGTAAAACCGGCTGTTCGGGCAACGTTTCCGCCGTGGGTAACGGGAACAATAACGGGTAGCCGGGTCAGCTTGTTAAACGATGCCTTCGATACGATCAGTACCGGACGTTGTCCACTTTGCTCGTGGCCGGCAATCGGATCCAGTGAAACAAGCCAGATTTCCCCTCTGTCCATTTACAGGATCTCCTTGCCCATCGCAGGCGCATCAATCCATTCACGATCCTCTTCGCTCATTTCGGCGTGCGGATCGCACTGCGCCAGCAGCTCCTCAAGCGAATAACGGGGCCGTTTTTGGGGTTCAATAATCAGGCAGCCATTATCAATGGTCATACCTACTTCGCTGTCCGTCGACAGCGCCAGCGTTTTCAACACGGCAGGAGGAACCGCCAACATGACGGATCCGCCGACCTTTTTCAGGCGAGTGGTATACATAGAGCACCTCCGGATATTATATTTTAATATAACATCCAGGGCAGGCGATGCACAATTATTCATCAGATTCATTGTGATTTCCTTAGCGTAAGAAAGCCTTAACCCATCGAAGGACAGAGCCGGTAGTCTTCAAAGCGGCATTGCCGGTAAAACGGCAAGCATCCTGATACATCAGGCGTTTCTTTCAGATCCTAAAGCATGCCATGCAGAGAGGAGCTTAATGCGCGACAAAGAGGGCCGATAATAGAAAACTGTTTTTTCGGTGCAAAGATTTATTACGAATCGGATAAACAAAATGCGGCATATCTTCCGTATTCAGGCTGCGCCGGAGGGTTATCAGTGATAGCGCGAAGGCCCGTTTTTTCAGGCGCAGGCCCAGCACTTCCGCTATCAGCTTTTCGCCGTGGGCCAGCGCTGGTTAAGAGCGTTGGACAGCGTGGAGGACGCCAGCCCAGCGTTACGGGAAACGGCCGCCAGCGACCTCTCCCTTTTTTCAGCGACGCAATAATGTCGGCAGGATAGCAGTCGGTTGCGTCATGCGGTCACCTTATTGATAAACATCACACCGTCGGCAATGCGTATCTAACGCGTTGATTTAAGTTCGGCGGCAAAAAACCAAAGCAGCTCACCGAAAACCCGTTCTGCTACATAGTAATTTATCAATTTTAGACAACCCTGAGGTTGGCACCTTAGCTGCGCCGTCTTTTTACGCGCTGCGTTTTTTCAGCAAGGTCTGATAATTAAACATGCGGCACCCCAGGCGCCCTCGCTGCCTTCATCATGGATATCGGAAATAATCTGTTCGACCCGATAATGATCGGAGATATTCTCGCTGACATACGTTTCTACGCGTTCGAATTTATTAAGCACTTTCTGCGCCCCGCTGAGCAATTCGCCATCCGCTGCCGAATAATAGTAAGCAAATACGCCAAATTTTATGGATGAGGCGTCGCGGTTAATAGAAAGCACTGAGGTTATCCTTTCAATATCGTGATACCAGCCCGACGGGCCGCCCGGCTGGTTTTTGACTTCGATTACCGCTCGCGGCTGGGCTTTCCCCCACCACAGCAGGAGATCGAAACGGCCGCTCAAACGCGCCTTAACCGGCTTTGGCCCCGGCGCTATCGCGCCCGCGTGATCCATTGAGCTAAGCCCATTGCTTTCAAGCGTCACGAATTTAGCGCCCGGCATGTCGCTTAGCGCTTTGGCAATATAGGTAGTGAGCATATATTCCGCAGCCGTCCAGACCCAGTATCCGCCGGACATTTGACGATAATCTTTATGCGCTTTTTCTATACCTGAAATGATAGCGCCACTAATTGTTTCAGTTGAAACGGCAGCCATTTGGTGATCCTTATAAAAAAAGGATAAGCCTATACCGCAGGGCCGTTTTCTATGGCCTTAATAACGTTAATTATTAACCTTATTTCGGAGCTTAAAGATAAACCTTCACAGGGAATTTTGTCATAACGCTTGTTCTTTAGCCAGGCGCTGTGTTTTTTTATTCATTTTTGGCGCCCCAAGCGGTGAACTTATTTTTTTGCCTATATTTGAATCAGTCGCATCCAAAAATCACATTTCCCCTTTGATAGTCTGCTGCGTCCTCGTTATAATTCGCCCCGTTTCAACAATTCCTCTGTAGTTCAGTCGGTAGAACGGCGGACTGTTAATCCGTATGTCACTGGTTCGAGTCCAGTCAGAGGAGCCATATTAGAGAAGCCCGCTTAAGGAAACTTAAGCGGGCTTCTTGCTTATCGACCTTGTTCTGCCTTTTACTCTTTATCTGTCGGCGTTGCGTTTTCATCGATCCTGGTCTCGCCCTGATTACGCAGTGCTTCGGATAAACACTCTGCGCCCTGGCTCAGCAGGGTGCCGTGCCAAAAGGGTGCCGGTAAAGTGCTGACTGCATGGCGCTGCCGCCAAAGATTAAGCATTCTCTCGTTAGCCGATTGGTAGCTGGTTTGCAGACTGGATAATTTATAAACCTGGTTTTGCGCGCAGTATGCCGCTTTTAAATGAATTTATACTGTTCAGTGTTATTCATCCCAATATCCTTCTGGCAAGTGGCCGTTCATGGGACTGTATCCGGCAGTGAAGCCACCAGAGATTTAACCGGCAAACGGGCAGAGACAGGCCAGATAATTCCCCTTTATCAACTCGACTATTTTAACCCCATCACATCTGCTCGCAATTGTTCCACAGCGTAAGGAACCAGGCGGTTTTTCTGTTCACTTACTCTTCCTTACTTTGCAGTGAAGTCGGATCGGCCTGCCCTTGCCGTGCCGGTTTGCTACCTGAGACAAATAAAAAGGAAGATTTATGTCAACAACCTTTAGTCGTGCTCTTATTCCCTTGTTCAATTACCTCAAGCTAACGCCTGAGATGCGGGGCGATGAAGAAGCCTTTGAGTTAGTGATGTGGTCAGATTTATCGCTGCGGCTTTTGCATTATCCCGGTAACCACATCACCTTTAGCTGCCTGCTTCCTTTCAGGACGGCTAATGACATTACCACTGAGCTTCTCTGGGAACTCCTGCAGGCAAATTTGATGAACGAAGAGTTCCCTCCCATTGTGCTGGCGGCTTCGGCAAACAGTGACGAACTAGTGATATGGTCGCGTTTGCCGATGAACACGGCAGATCCTCAGGCCCTGATTGCCCTGTACGAAAATATGGCTTTTTATACTCATACGCTGGGACAGCGTCTGGGCATCATCAGCCAGCACCTTCCTGATGAAGTCGGAGTCGGATTATGATGCGTATATTTTCTTCTGGCAGCAGCCGCCAGACCCAGCAGAGCCAGCCCGCTCATCAGAGCCTCAGCGCGACACAAATGCAGGCATCCGGCCCCTTTCAGCATCAGGTCAGGGTGGTTTCACCACAAACGCTGCAAAGCATGGATCTGGCGGCGCAAGTCCAACAGGAAGTGCGTACGCAATTAGGGCGTGGTGGTAATCAGTGGTTGCCGCTTGTGGCCGATAAGGGAGAGAGTGCGATGCGCGGTATCATGGCCGTGCGCGCTGCGGATCGCTTTAGTCATGAAGCCAGTGAACGCTTTACACAACGGTTTCCTGACGCGGCGACCGGCCTGGATCGTGCTTATGCGAGTGGACACAGCGCCCTGAGAGTGCAAGGAGGACATTGTCAGGAATTTGCCGATCTGGCCTACACGCAAGTGGCGGCCAGAGGAGCCAATAAGCCCGTGTTTAATACTCTCTACAATAATGACCACGTCCTGGTGCTGTTAGGAGACAAACGTCAGGAAGATCCGGTAGTGCTTGATGCCTGGCAACATCTGCCGATTGTGACCACGCTGGAGAACAGCAGGCTCGATCCGGGCAGGCTTGACGTTATCCAGCAGCGAAACGATCCCCGCCCCGATCCGCACGCCCAGTGGGCGCTGCGCCATGTACGTACCATGCCAATGGCGGAGATCGAGGATATATTAACCTCGACTACCTATCCGCCAGTGGGGAAAAAATTTGTCAAACATATGGTAGAAAGTGCGCGGGCGAAGGAACCCGGACGTTATGACGTACGCTCGCTGGCGAAAGATCCCAGTACCCGCTTCACTGACGATCCCGCCCGGGCGGCGAAACCTTTTGACGTCATGTCTGCCTCATCCCTATCCAGTACCCGACGAACTATTGAAAAATATGAACAGGCTGCAGCCGCCGATCCCGGGGGCTATGGCAAGGCAAAGCGTTTCTGAATACAGCATCGGTGATCGGCGCTTTGCGCCTGCGTAAGTGCGCCTGAACCCAACCTCTTCTGAATAAAAAATTTACTGGTCAGCCAATAGATTACGACACAGGTTGGGCTCATTCCTGTAACAGGCGGAGTGTGCAACCGGCTAAGGGTTGCAGCAATCTTACGCAGGATCATTCGTGCTTTTGCAAGATTGGGTGTATGCCGATCCAGGGTGGACGCTGCAATAGTTTTCGCTGCAAGCTATGGGCCTTTTCTTTCTCTCGCTCAGGTTTCATACCTGAACGCCATCGCTTTTTCTTATGGAAAATCGTCAATAATCGAGATGAAAATCTCAAAAAGGTTAATATATAACCATAAGAAATTATGAACTGTAACAATTCAACATTTCTACACCTTTAGCAGTTCAGAAGAAAAATAAAATCCTGACCAACAAAAAACAACATAATTATCAATTAGTTGAAAAGAGCACATTCTCTCCATAAAAGATACACACCAGTTTTACTAATCAATAATCAATGATTTATTGTGATAACACTCACACTTACATAAAAATGTATTAACATAAAATTATCAAATTACATTACTTTTAAATCTCCGGTGACATTTACTTAATTTTCCTTACATTAATTAAAGATCACTGCGTTTACATTTTTGTTTAACAACAATCCAAGTCAAATTACAGGAGCAATAACCATGAATGATTTCGAAAGCAAAGAGTTTCGTTCTTATGTATCTCCAACTGAGACTCAAGATTTTGATGTTGAATTCAAAATTGAAAATGTACAGCTGGCTGAGATTGAACTGGATAACGAACTGTTATTAGCAACTCACCGCTGCTAATAAGATCGTCGGGTTCTGGGGGCAACCCCAGAACTTAAATTTATAACTTATCGTGAGAATTCTCTATGAGCGTATTCCGGCCACATGTTGAAGATGTCGCAAGTGTTGAAAACCACCAGTTTGAAGAAACATTTTTCAATAAGACCCAGCCCGTGCAGTATGCAAATTTGAACAGCGACATGCCTGCCTATAAAAAATGGAGTTTTGAATTTTTTAAAGCGCGCTGTAGCGAGATATTATGTCAGGTAAGTGATAACTTAGAGGATCCGGCAAACATCACCAGAAAGATTTCAATATCAGAATACATTGATCTGATGAAAAATGGCGAGCAATGCCCCTATATGACAGGCTGGAGTTATCAAAAAAGCTTGCCTGAGCTGGACGAAGATATCTTTTTTCCAAAATTCCACCCGGATGATTTCATCGATCGTTTGCCAAAAAGAATGCAATTCCGCAGACGATGGGTGTTTTTTGGAAAAAAAGGAATAAATTGCGATCTTCACATTGACTGTTTTTCAACCAGCGCATGGTTAATGATGATTGAAGGTCAAAAAACATTCCGCGCTATATCTCCACTTCATCGTCACCATATTGAAATGGGGACTTCATTATTTAATGAGGAAGTCGTAGCACATCTGGATGAATTGAACGTTGAGATCGTTGAATTCACTCTTACTCCCGGGACTATTCTCTACGTGCCGACTGGATGGGTACATGAAATCCGTAATGACACGGATAATATCATGGTGACAGGTGGTTTTACCTCCAGACAGCATGCCATAAGATTTTATAAAAATTATCACTCCTATATCTCCCGAGATTCAAATGAGAGTGACATTGCTTTCAATGATTACCTCGAAGTGCTTACAGAAAATAAATTAAAAATATCGGATGAAGTCAGGAATTCTATTATAGAGGAGGTCTCTTACACTAAAGAAAAAATAGAGATCTTGCTTAGAAAACAAAAAATGTATGAAGAGATGATTAAGACAACCGCTTAGGTAAACGGCCTGAATATCATGAATAATTTAAATATCGCTGTTGATGTTTTCCCTTATAAAGAAGATATCTGGTCGATCTGTGATTACAGCGGAGAGCAAATTTACAGCAAGCTTGCGCTCCCGTTGTTCTCTTTGGAAAAGGGCGAAGTCGAGCTCTTAGGTGCCGAATCCTTCCAACAGACGGCTGACTCCCTCAGAATAACTATCAGAAAAGATTTATTCTGGAGTAATGGCGATAACGTGAAAGCTGCGGATTATGTGCGGGCGATCAGACATATCTGTTATGATGAGAATAATCGTTATAATAAGATCCTTGCATCTGTAGCGAAACTGGGTTCAGAAACAGAAATCCATAATGACCACAGCTTCACTATTCAAACCTCATGGTATGACCCCTTTATTATTCAGTATTTATCTTTATTGAATTTCTCTCCCAAACACGAGCATAGTGATGACGTTTCTGCCGGACCTTATGTTCTTTTGAAAAAACAGGATAACGTTTATCAGCTGGTTGCTAATAAATATTTTACACTTGATAAGCACCTGCCTAATGTGGAAAAAATCAATTATCTTCTGGTTGAAAAAGATCCGAACGGCGAGGCCTTTTTTGACGGTAAAGTGCATGTCAGTTGCAACACTGCCGTTAACCTGAAAAATTACCGTACCTTCACGGCTAAGCAAAATTTTGTGGCTGCTGAAGGGAACTTAATGATGATACTTTCTCCCGGAAGAAAATTTGATAAACTGCCAGACTACGTCAAAGAAATTTTAACTTGTAAAATTAATCGCAGCTCAATTGCAGCACGTTACGACAATATATTAAAGCCGGTTACGTCATGGATGTCTGTGTATTTTGATGGTTCTTATCATCCGCTCAGGGATACTATCACCTACTCAAAAAACAGCTTTGTTATCGACATATCTTACGAAGATTTCTATCCAAATGATGAAATTCTTGAAGATATTGCTGAACAACTCTCTTGCTTTAATATTGAGGTCCGCAAACATCAGGACAAATATGGCTACTGGCGTTCCGAATCCCATTTACGCTTTGAAATTCGTAAAATTCCTCAGCGAAATCCTGTACAAATCATTCGATCTGATTTGAGTCATGTATCTACGAGTCATGTAAAATTTGAGAAAATAAAAAAGCTGTATTCCTTGCTTTTTACTGAAGCGCTATCATCTCAACAACCAGAAATATTCAAAGCTATTGATTTTTATTTGCGGGAGCAGTGTCTTAGCCTTCCGTTATTTATCTTTCCCACTGGTTTTTTTTGTCACAGTTCAATTCTGGAAAACACCTTATATGCTCCGGGACGTAAGGTTCTCATAAAGGAAACCGTGAGTGAAAATTAAACTGAATGCCTCGATCATAAGATCCGATGATAAAATCATATTTTTGGGTAAAAAAAATTACCAGATGACCGACATTATTGGGCCTGAGGTGGAATATTTTTTAACCAGGCTTGAAACAGGCCTGGACGAGACAGAATTACAGTCGTGGCTTAAAGATGATTGCTGCTATGCACTTTATAAAACAATGTGCAGCTTGAATTTGCTGGTACTGTCGGAAAATAAATATAGTGGCACCGTTTTAGAGAAAACCTATGATTTCCTTAATTTTCATTTAGGAACGTTACACTCACCGTTTAGCTTCAAGAATGATATCCATATAGCCCTGATTGGATGCGGTGGAACAGGATCAAATGTAGGGCTGTGTCTGGCCTCATCGGGGATCAAAAAATTCACGCTGATCGACTATGATAAAGTTCAGATAAGTAATCTGAACCGCCAGTTTGCTTATGATTCTGCCGATATTGGCAAAAGCAAGGTGCAGTGCTTAAAAGATAAATTGCTCAGAATAAATGCTGAGGTCAACGTTTCTTTATACGAGCGTAAAATTACCTGCTCAGAAGATCTGCATTGTCTCCCTGATGATGTTAATTTACTGGTATCCGCTATCGATACGCCTGCCATTAAGTCATCCCTCTACATCGTTGAATATGCTATGCGCCACAAAGTCCCGGTTATCTTTGGATCTGCAGGATACGATACTATTACAGCAGGCCCTCTGTTAACCACTGAAGCGGCCAAAACCGAATTCCTTAGCCTTTTGCAGAAGAGTTCACACGCAGTAACAAAACCTATAACAGGATCTATCGCATCCACTAATTTACTGCTGAGTGCAATATTGGCTAACAATATTACCAGCCTTTTTTATCCTTTTAGCAAACCCGACTTGATTAATGTGAGAAAAATATATAATCCCGTCAGCATGATTACAATGGGGGAAATAAGCTATGACAATAACTAAAAGAGATATTTTTTCCATATATTTAAACCGGGAAGTTGTTGAACAAGAGTGTACACTCTGGCGTCAATTTGTTGCCTGTAATAAAAAACAAACCATTCTTAATTTCCTTACAGAAAACCACGCCTACGCTCCCTGGCCCGAAAAGGTTGTTTGCTATCAGGCAGCCAATCGTGACGATTATCAGGCAGTTCTGAAATCAGTTGCTGCGGAAATGCAACGTCAAAATGAAAAATTCTCGGCAATACATTACTCTGCAATGAACAGTTACAGAGAAAATATTCTGGCAGCGATTGAATTGCTCTCTACCAACAGTGCCGTGATGGATTATACCTTGAGGAATCTTATTGGTCGTGTTGTTGTTGTCAGTTGCGACTCACTTGTAGCAACCAGTTCCGTGCTTTTTTTAGGTCTTATTGTTATCTCGCCTAAAGAAGACTGGACGCTATCTGATTATGTCGAAAATATTATTCACGAGATGTCTCATATTGAACTCTATATTAAGCAACTGCTCGATCCCCTTGTATCGACAGGAACTTACCTGAAAAGTCCTTTTCGTGATCAACCCCGTCCTGCCAACGGGGTCTTTCATGCTGCATTTGTTTTAACTCGCATTATTTTTTATATGCGAAACCTTACCTTCCCAGGAGCACATAAGCAGTCTGCCGCCGTCAATATTAACAAAGCATCGCTGTTATTGCAGGAGACACTGGCGCAGTTTGACCATAAGAATTTCCTTACGGCACAAGGCAGTAGCATAGCAGAAGAAATGTGTTTGGTCTTATCTCAATTTCAGAAAGAGGATGCAGCCAGTGCAATTATTTAAAAATGAGCAAGCATTTTTGGAAAACTGCCGCATTAATGATTTGACAGGTACATGTTTTCTTATTCATGAGTATTGTTTTCACTGGCCATTGTTTACGCAGGGCAATTTTTCTTTTATTGAGAAAAATTACGGTAGCGATAAGATATTTATTGAGGAAGGAATAAATAAATCGGGCAGAGTGGAAATTACGGTAAGTGATTATATCAAGCGTATTCAATCTGGCGTTAAAGGCATGGGTAACTGGTCATGGCAGCCACATCTTTCCCACGCAAAATCACTTAACGACAGTTTCACCGTGCCCAAAGCCATTACATTAAATAATATTGAGAAATCGTTAGTAGGCGAGCTGGTTCTTGCACCCTGGATTTTGATGTCTGCGCCTGAAACAGTCACCAGCATGCATCAGGATATGCTCAGCGTGAACGGCATTGTCGGACAGTTGCAGGGCGTAAAAGAATTTACGTTAGTGGCACCGCAGTATGCGCTTGAAGAGGGTAAATTTTACAGCACATACGAGCTCGAAGCGTTGGGTATTCCTTTTGAGTGCGTAGTGCTTCATCCCGGTGATTTTCTTTACTTTCCTGCGCACTGGTGGCATCAGGCAAAAACGATTGAATGCTCGGTGACCTTCATTCATAGTACAGTAAATCTGTACAATATGACCGCCTTTTTGGATGATGCCATCTCTCAAATGCCGGCCTTGATACAAAGAGTGCAGTCAGCAGCGAAAAAACGTGGCTATTTCGGCGACAGAATTAACTGGTTGTGTAATGGATTCCGGTCATTGGGGTAAGAGAATGTTTAGAGCAGAAGTAAAGGAACGGCTGGCACTGTTTGAAAACAAGAATTTTTTGTTTTTCACCGTGAGCGGCCTTTTTGCCACTTTTGGCAACGGATTAAATTATATTGCGCTTTCCTGGCTGGCCTATAACAAAACCAACTCTGTTAAAGGCGTGGCGATAATGATGTTTTGCATCTGGATGCCCAGTATCCTTTTCGCCCCTTTATTTGGCCTGCTTGCCGATCGTTACAATCGTAAAGCACAAATCATTATCTCAAATCTGGTCAGGGGGATGGTTATCGTTGCATGGGTCCTGATGTGGGAAATGAATATTGAGCCAGATCTGATGATTTTGTGCTCTCTGCTGGGGGTGTTTATCTCATTTTACATGCCTTCCGCGGTGCCTTTTATTCAAAGTATCGTGCCTGAAAAGGAGCTTGTTAGCGCTAATGCGACCATTGATATGGTTTACGAATTCGGCACTATTATGGGAATGGGTTTAAGTGGCTTCATACTGGCTGTAGCAGGCATCAAAGGCACGCTGCTTATCGGTGGTATACTTTTTATTATCGCCGGCCTTTTCAACCTTGCCATGCGTACGGTAGCAACGGCAGAAAGCGCAAATAAACAAAGTGAAGGCTGGTGGTATAGCTATACCTCTTCGCTGAGATACTTTAAAAGTAAGCCTGCGCTTTTTATGCCTTATATGAGCCAGATGATAATAATGGTTCTTTTGATGACTATTCCTATTATTTTAGTTCCTTATACTCGTGAAGTGCTGCATGCGAGCACACGAGTATTTGCCCTTTATGAAGCGCTCTATTCGCTGGGAGTTTTGGCCGGCGGCTTTTTATCACCTGTGCTTTGTAAAAAAACCAGCATCAGGAAAACGCTGGCCTTGCTTTTATTGGTCATGGCTGGCGGTTTATATATTCTCTCTGTAAATGATGCTGTTATTTTGGTATTCCCGGTTTATTTCCTTATTGGTTTTGGGATTTCCAGCTGGGCCCTGTCGATATCTCTTTCACAACTTCACTGTGAGCCTGAGTATCAGGGGAGACTTCAGGCTACTTTTAACGGTCTGTCGGGAATACTTATTCTTGCCATGTATCTTCTTATGGCAAAAGAAGGGAATGGCTTATCCTCGCAGGGGGTTTACCTGACTCAGTCGGTTCTTGCGCTAGCGGGCATTGTGATTGTGCTTTTTTATCGTAAAGGGGATCTTCGTGAATCGTAAAGAACAAGTTTTCCTCTCAACTAATCAGTTGAGTTACCATAATACAACCCATCTGTTGTTTAGCGATGTCTCTCTTTCATTAAACTCCGCTGAAAAGGTGGGCTTAGTTGGATTCAACGGTGCCGGTAAGTCTACCCTGCTACAGCTGTTGACTAAGAAGCTGGAGCCGAGTTCAGGCCAGGTTACTCACGCCAAATCGTTACGTTATTATCTGGTGGAACAGCGTTTTCCAGAGCACTTATTATCTTTGACGCCAGAAGAGGCTCTTCTTGATGTTTTAGAAACTGATGAGCGCATAAGTGAAAGCTGGCGCGCTGAAGTTATTCTTGAAAATATTGGTATGGGGCTTACCCAGCGTGACACGCCGTGTTCAGAACTTAGCGGTGGCCAGCAGACGCGCCTGTTACTGGGTAGAGCGCAGCTCTCTGCTCCCAATGTTCTTTTACTTGATGAGCCTTCAAACCATCTTGATTTGCCGACGTTAATCTGGCTTGAAACCTTTTTAGCAGACTGGCGTGGAAGCTTAATTCTGGTTTCCCATGATACCCGCATGCTTGATACTGTCACCAACAGTACCTGGATTATCGCTAATGGCGGCGTGCATCAATATCGACTCCCCTGCACGCAAGCTTTAGTGCAGCACGAACAAAGCGATCTTGCCTGCCAGCAGCAATATCAGGATCAGGCAAACGAAATTGAGCGCATTGAAGCCAGCGCGCGTCAGCTGGCGGTGTGGGGTAAAGAGCAGCACAGTAAAAGCTCGGCAAGAAAAGCGCAGTCCATGTTCAAACGTGTCGACAAACTCAAGCTTGAGCAAAATACTTTACCAGAGCCTTATCCCTGGAATCTCTCCTTTCCCGGACAAATGCTGCCGGCAAAACGACTCCTGTTTTGCAATGAGGTCATGGTCAGAGCGCCAGGGCAGACTACAATCCTGTACGCAATAGATGAGCTGTTGATTCAGCCAGGAGAAAAAATTGCTTTAATCGGTGCCAATGGCATGGGTAAGTCGACTCTGCTGCAGCTTATCTGGAAGAGTTATCTGGAACGGGATCGGGCCATTACGCTGCATGACTCGACGGTGATGGCCTATTACGATCAGCTGCAAAATGGCGTGGATAGCGAGCTGGATATGATGAATGCATTATTCAGTTTCTGCAGTACGTCGCGCGTGAATGCCAATAATGAGCAGCTGAAGCAGGCGTTACTTAAAGCCGGATTCCCCTGGGAACGTCTGCAGAGTAAAGTCAGAACATTGAGTGGGGGAGAAAGAGCAAGATTATTATTTGCAGGTATATCCCTTATCAACAGTCATCTGCTTTTGCTGGATGAGCCCACTAACCATCTGGATATTTCAGGTAAAGAGGCCCTTGAACGTCAGTTAGCAGAGTTTAACGGCACTGTGCTTCTGGTCTCGCACGATCGTAGTCTTATTGAAAAGGTCTGCAAACGCTTTTTAGTGATAAGCGATGGAAAGCTGCACTCTTTCAACGACTACCACAAGGCTTACAGCGCCTCACAAATGACAGTTGAAGGTTATCTACTGAGTAATGCGTCATGATCTGTTGCTGAACAGAGCCTGTCTCATTCGATATTGGGGCTTTACCCGCCCCTCGTCTGTAAAGATCATATTTCACCCGGTATTGTGGCTTTACCTGTCCCTCCCACCAGCATTTTTACTCCTGCCGCCTCTGCTGCCCGGGTCATCTCTTCGGCATCAGCCACATCAGCGCCAGCGGTTTTTCTGAGAAGACGTGCTTACCGTGGCGAATCGCTTCCAGCGCCATCTCCTTGTGCAGGCAGTTGGGCGCGCAAATATCCACCCCATCTCTCTCAGGCTCGGCAACCCGTTCACGCCAGTCGCCTGTTGACCGTTTGAACCCCAGCAATGCAGCCCGCGGTTTCGCCACCTCAAGGTTCACTTCCGCCACCATTTCCCCCCTTTAACGAAAAAACGGTGGAAACCTGTGCATAAGCAATTGCGTGGCAGCGTCCGATATAGCCGCTACCAATCAGTCCAACTCTGACCTTTTCCATTCTTGTTCCTTGCCGGTGAGCGAAGCGCGTGCATGGAATGCATATTTCAAAATAAGAGGCGGCAACCACGAAATGAAATAAACGTAATTATTCTGACGTAAACGGCTGTTATGCTTGTTGCCATTTGTCAGAGACCTGCGGAGCATTCCGCAAAGAACAGAGATGAGGAACACCTTCTAACCTGAGGAAATTTCAACAAAATGCTGATTTATTCAGCAGCCGGTTAAAAAGGTGCAATCAGGCTTTGACATCCCTCTGCCCTCTGGATATTATGCGCCCGTTCCAACAATTCCTCTGTAGTTCAGTCGGTAGAACGGCGGACTGTTAATCCGTATGTCACTGGTTCGAGTCCAGTCAGAGGAGCCAGATTAGAGAAGCCCGCTTAAAGAAATTTAAGCGGGTTTTTTGCGTTTGTGCCGTCAGGTATTCTGCGCGAAGGGAATGGACTGGCGGCTGCCCTTGTTCATTCTTTAACGGCCAGCCGCTGGCTCGATATCTGAAGGCGCCTGCATCGTAACCACCACCTTCCCTTTTGCATGTCCCTGGCCAAGCCAGGCCAGCGCCTTCTTTGTTTCAGCAAAGGAAAATACTTTGTCGATAGTTGGTTTGATTTGTTCAGCCTCTATTAGCTTGCCAATTTGGCTCAGCTGCTCCCCCTCCGGGCGAACAAAAAGAAAAGAATAGGTCAGGCGCCGTTTTTTGGTGAGGCGCGTGATTTTTCGACTCATCATTTTCATCACCAAAGTCAGAAAAAAGTTTACCCCTCTGTCCCGTGCGAAGGCGGCATCTAAAGGCCCGACGAGAGAAATAATCTGTCCTCCAGGCTTGAGGATCTGCACGGATTTTTCAATCGTATCGCCTTTGAGGGTGCCCAGAACGATATCGTAGCTGCTTAAAACGTTTTCAAACTTTTCTTGTTTATAATCTATCACTTTATCGGCGCCGAGCTGACTAACCCACCCGACGTTAGCCGTGCTGGTAGTCGTGGCCGTCGTGGCGCCCAGGTGCTTAGCCAGCTGGATAGCAAAGGTGCCAATGCCTCCCGAGCCTGCCGGAATGAAAATCTTCTGGCCCGGCCGCAGTCTCCCCCGCTCCGTCAGCGCCTGCCAGGCCGTGAGGCTTACCATCGGCAGCGACGCCGCCTGCACGAAATCGAGATTGGCGGGTTTTAAGGCGGCAGCACTTTCAGGCACGGCTGCAAATTCGGCAAGAGAGCCTGTTCCACTGTCGAACAGGCTGGCAAAAACTTCATCGCCTGGCCTGAAGCGAGTGACCTGCTTGCCCACCGCAATAACTACGCCAGACAAGTCGCTCCCCAATATTCCCGAAAGTTTAAAATGCAGAACCGGCTTAAATATTCCAGTGGGGATCATATTATCAATGGGGTTCAGCCCCACCGCGTAAATTTTTACCAGAATTTCATTGGCATTGATCGCTGGATAATCGACTTTTTCGAACCCCAGCTCAGGATGTTTGCCATAGCGTTTAAACGTGAAGGCTTTCATCGTGTTATTCATTTATTATTTACCTGCAACGGCCGGTTGCGAAAATATTCTTTCCTGGCAAGCTAAGGCTATTTCGGCTTTGCCGGGTAATTTCGCCGGCGCACGGCTTTTCCGTGAAAAGAAAAAGACCCTGCGCCGACAAAACAACTCAAGGGATATTGCCTCGTCCTGCTGGCTCCCTCGCTTTGGCTAAAGCGCTTTATATCGCTCCGCCGCTTCCGCCTGTCTGATATCCGCCATCAGAGCCTGACGGGCAGCATCAAGAGCGTCCCAGCGCGCCGCATTATGTAAAGGCGGAATGGTGACAAGTTCCCGACGGTCAAAGCCAACCAGCGCGGCATCGACCAGCTCGCCCACTTCCATCATTTGGGGCAAAGTGCGGGTATCAATGCCTGTCCGCTGCCAGATTTCCGTATAGGTTCCGGCAGGAAGCACCGCCTGCACGTAAATGCCTTTGGAAGAGAGCTCGTGATCCATCCCCTGCGATAAAAAGAGAACAAAGGCTTTGGTCGCGCCATAAACCGACATGCCAAATTCAGGGGCCAGGCCGACAACGGAGCCGATGTTGACGATCGCGCCTTCACCAGCTTCAACAAAGCGTGCCGCTGCCGCCCTCGCCAGTCGCGTCAGCGCCGTTATGTTAAGCGCGATAAGCCGCTCGATCGCATCAGGCTGCTGGCCGATAAAGTTACCCGACTGGCCGACGCCCGCGTTATTGATAAGAATACCGATCCGCGCGTCATCACGCAGACGAGCTTCGACAGCCGTTAAATCCTCTGCCTGGGTGAGATCGGCAGGCAGAACGTCGACGGAAATCCCCCTTTCATGACGCAAACGTTCTGCAAGGCTATCCAGTTTTGTCTTGTCGCGAGCGACCAGCACAAGGTTGTGGCCCCGTGAGGCGAACCGTTCCGCGTATACAGCACCAATCCCTGTAGAAGCGCCGGTAATAAGAACTGTCGATTGGGTCATAAGTTATTCTTCTCTGTTAAAAAATAAATGAGAGCGGCGCCAGGCGATACAGACAGAATCGGGCGCTGGCAAGGTTATGCGTTAACGGCGCCATCGAGGCCCACAGGGGGGAAACAGGTGCTGGCGCTTCCCCTGCCAATGAACGTCCGATGACGCAAATTAATGATGGTGATCGTAATCTAAAAAGTCAATCAGTTTGATTACGACCATCATCAATGTATACTGAGCGTGGAAATGACAGGTGGAAAGGGTAAACCGATGAAGGTGTCGAAAGAGCAGGTTCGTGAAAACCGCAGGCGCATTGTCGAAACGGCTTCGGAGCTGTTTCGCGAGCGGGGCTACGACGGTGTGGGCGTTGCGGAGCTGATGTCAGCCGCCGGTTTAACCCACGGTGGGTTCTACAAGCACTTTGGTTCCAAAGCTGATTTGATGGCAGAGGCGCTGGGCTGCGGTTTTGCGCGCTCCGCCGAGAATGCTTCAGGCGCTGGTCGGGAACAATTTGTTGAACACTATCTGTCACGGCAGCATCGGGATGCGATGGGAAAAGGGTGTGCGATTTCGGCGCTGGCGGCCGATACGGCGCGTCAGCCTGAATCAATTAAGGCTGTATTTGCGGCGGGTATTGAAAACCATCTGGCCCGTTTAGCGCATGAAGAGCAGGCAAGCGCCGAAACCCGTGCCGACCTGCTTGCTACCCTTGCACAGCTTGTCGGCGCGCTGGTGCTGTCACGTGCCTGCCCTGATGATTCTGCTCTGGCCGATGAGATTCTGGCTGTTAGCCGCTCGCGTATTCTCGTTCAGGAAGACGAGGCGAAATAAGGTTTCGATTTAAAAAAGCCCGCTTTTACAGCGGGCTTTTTGCCTTGCGGCAAGTGGCATCAGCTACAGTAGATCCCGCCACGTCATAATCAGCTTCGCCGGTAACGGCTCCGCCAGCAGCGCCGCGTCCGGCTGCCAGCTGTCCCAGGCGCGGAAAGCGCTGAAATCAAGCCCGGTCAGGGTTTCCAGCGCGCTGACGGCAACCCGGTATTCATCCACATTGGGCACCGCTTCCGGCTGCGCCTGCGGCAATACGCGGCGCGGTTCGTCCAGCAATTTATCCTGGCTCACCAGCAGTGCCGTAGCCTGTGGCTTGCCCTGCGGCCCGATGCGCAAAACGACCTTCCAGAACATCAGCGGCACCGCTAAATCCGCATATTGCCTGCTTTGCTCGTTAAGCACCGGCCCGGTCAGCACGCTGATCCGCTGCTTTGACTGCAGGACGCCAGACTCAAGGATGTAGCGCTCAACGCCCTGCCAGTACTGCAAACTCTGATTAAAGCGGAAATGCTGCGGTGAGCAGTTGGTAAAGTGAAAAGTATCTTTATTGGCGCGCACCGCTTCGGCCGCGCTGCCCCAGGTGGGATCGCTGCGGCGGGTCAGATGGCCCCGATCGAACCAGCGGCTGAACTCGCTGTAAAACGCCTGACCGGTGACGAAACGGCTGTCGATGCGGCTGTCTTCATACCAGCGGTCGCCCTCCGGCAGCAGCGAAGGCTGTCCGCTGTCGCGATCGATATTGATATAGCTCGCGCCATCAATGTTGGTGGCGGTAAAAAAGGCCAGCCGCCGCTCACCGCTCATCAGCAGAGAAAAGTGCTGATAGTCGAGCCTGGCCTCTGCGCCTTTGCTGCCGTCGCGCAATGGGGCGACTTCCGCCGCGCGCGGAGCGATAATCTCCGCCATATCAATATGCGTACCGGCAAGAAAGTCGGCCTGATAACCATCACGATTACCATAATTGCTCTCCGGCGCGGCGGCGCTGGCGACGGGACGCAGCGGCGTGGCGTCCGAAGTTAACGCCTGCATCAGCTGTGCCTGCATATCGGCGGACAGCTGCGGCAGCTCGCCTTTCAGCCAGTCGGTTAAGGCGCTGAGGCGTATGCCTTCATTAACCCATTTTTCGCCGTCCTCAACGGCACCGTGGTGCAGCGCCACCAGCTGCCAGCCGTCGTTGAACACGGGCGCGCCGGACGATCCGCCCTCGCTGTCGGCTTCGTAATGCAGAAACTGCTCGTGCCGCGCCAGCAGCGCATTATTACGCAGCGTGAGCTGCTGTGGCGCGCCGCCCGGATGGTGGATAAGGTTCAGGCTGATGCCCAGCGCATGTTTATCGTTGCGATCGTTAAGCGCCAGCGGCAACGGCGTCTCCCCGCTGCCGCTAAGGGCTTCGCCCAGCGCAATCAGCGTGCAGTCGAACGCCTCTGTCGGGCTGGTCAGCCAGAAACGCTCTGCATCCAGCGTGTAAAGCCGCCCGTCGCTAATTTCGCCAGTCTCGCTCTGACGGAAGCCGAACTGTACCGTCACCGTGCCTGAAGCAGGCGGTTCAGGCAGCACGTGATGGTTGGTGATAAACAGGCCGCCGTGGGTCAGAAAGCCGCTGCCCTCAGGAATGCCGTCTTTGCGGATCAGCCCTACCGCCCGCGCCGAACTCAGGCCCTGCTGCAAAAAAGAAACCGGCAGCAGATCGCGCTCGCCAATAATCAGGCTCTGCCGGGTTCGCTGCTGAAAAGCATAGCGCTGTGCGCGTCGCCGATCCGGCTCGGCCTGCTCACCCTGCGCCAGGGCCGCGCGGGTTTGTTCTCGTTGCTCTGCGGTCAGCGCCAGTCTTGCAGCAATCAGCTCGTTAATTTTCATTCGCCTCTCCATGCCAGGGATATGTGCCTTTTAACCATAGCTGCTGCCTGTGACGGAACAAGCGCTACGCTGTTACGCCCTCGTCATGCCGTTCCGGCTGCTGCGATATTTTATCGGCGTCATAGCCAGGTTTTGCCGTGAAACGGTGCAAAAATATTGCGGCGTGCTGTAACCGCACAGACGGCTGATTTCGGCCACCGGCAGCGAGGTGGTTTCCAGCAGCTCCTTCGCTCTGGCAAATTTCTCATCCTGGATCACCTTATGGATCGTGGTGCCCAGCTCAGTCATAAATTTTTTATCCAGATTGGAACGAGAGGTGCCGACCGCTTCCAGAACCTGTTCAACGGTGGCGCCCCGGCAGGCGTTTTTACGGATAAACCCCATCGCCTTCACCACCATAGCGTCGATAATCGATCGGTAATCGGTAGACTGCCGGGCAATTACGCTTTCCGGGGCGATTATCACCGGTTCGCTACTTACGCGACGGCCTGAAAGCAGATTGTCCAGCAGCCTGGCCGCTTCGAATCCCATTCTGCGCGTGCCCTGCACTACCGAAGAGAGCGAAATTCGCGACAGATATCGAGTTAATTCTTCATTATCAATGCCGATCACGCACAGGCTTTCCGGCACCGCAATGCCGATATGCTCACAGGTTTGCAGGATGTGCCTGGCGCGGGCATCCGTGACGGCGACGATGCCGGTATGGGCGGGCAGCGAATGCAGCCATTCGGCCAGCTTCTGCTGGGCCGTTTCCCAGGTGTTGCTGTCCGTGACCATGCCTTCATAAAGCATGCCGGGAAAGGCCATATCGCAGGTCAAACGCCGGAACGCCGCGGCCCGCTCCTGCGCCCAGCGTTTTCCTGCCTCGGCGGGCAGGCCGAAAAAAGCGAAGCGCTCAATGCCTTTCTCGGTAAGATGATGCAAAGCCGCAGCCACCAGCGCCTCGTTGTCCGTGGCGACATAGCTGACGCCGGGATAGTCTTCCCGATTACTGTAGGAGCCGCCCACGCCCACAACAGGCATAGCGATCTGGCTAAGCTGTGCGGCCAGCTGCGCGTCGTCAAAGTCCGCAATAATACCGCTGCCGGAAAGAATGTTCTCGTTCAGGTGATGAACGCTGAAATCTTCTTCTATATAGATATCCCAGTCGCACTGCGAGGCGTAAAAATACTCGCCTATCCCCTCAATGATCTGGCGGTCATAGGCTTTGTTAGCGTTGAACAGCAGCGAAATCCTGGCGTGCCTGGCGGGAGCCTCATTTTTCTTCATATTCAGACCCTGAAACTAAAGCGACCGCTTCAATATGAAGAGTTTTTTTGTAAAGACAAGGGATTGGGGGGAGCAACCGTCAGGTCTGCTCGGGCGATCAAAAAAATGCGGCGCGGCTTCCTCCCGTTACCGCGAAGAAGCCGCTGGCTACCGCTTAAAGCAAAGCGGTGGCGTTGCTGCCAAAACGCCAGGCTTGTTGATAAGCTGTGGCCGCGCCTTAAAGCGAGGCGGTTTGTTGATAAAGCGCGCTGAACAGCCTTTGTCGCTGGCGGTAGAAGTCATGGCGATCGGCGCGGGGCGTATAGCGGGACTCCAGCGGCAGCACCGGCAACAGCTCCGCCGGCGAAACGCCCGGATGACAGCTCATGCGGGCAAGCCTGGCGGCGCCCAGCGCCGGGCCGACATCGCCGCCCGTGCGGTATTCCATGGTTACGCCGGAGATATCCGCCAGCAGCTGCCGCCAGAACGCGCTGCGCGCCCCGCCGCCAATCAGCGTGACGGCCGCCGGCCTGACGCCCGTCGCCTGTAGCGCGGCCATTCCTTCCGCCAGCCCCAGGCTGACGCCTTCCAGCACCGCCATCGCCAGATCTTCCGGACCGTGCTGATGGGTGAAGCCCCAGAACACGCCGGTAGCGTCAGGATTATTATGCGGCGTACGCTCACCGGACAGATAAGGCAGAAAACAGGGCGATCTATCTCCCGGTTGCGCCTTTTCGGCCAGCGCCAGTAGCGCCGCTACCGAAGGCTGCCCGGTCAGCCGCGCCGCCCAGTCCAGACAGGAAGCGGCGCTGAGCATCACCGACATCAGGTGCCAGGTGTCGGGCAACGCATGGCAGAAGCTGTGCACCGCCTGGTCGGGATTGCTGAGAAAGCGCTCGCTGACCGCAAAACAGACGCCGGAAGTGCCCAGCGACAGCATCGCCTGGCCCGGCTGCCAGATCCCGGCACCAATCGCGCCGGCGGCGTTATCTCCCCCGCCCGCCACCACCGGCAGCTCAGAGGGCAGCGACCAGCGCTGACTCAGCTCTGCGGTTATCTGTCCCGTGACTTCGTTGCCTTCAAACAGCGTCGGCATCTGGTCGCGCGTCAGTCCACAGGCGGCCAGCAGCTTATCGCTCCAGGCGCGCTTGCCGACATCCAGCCACATCGTGCCCGCCGCGTCGGACATATCGCTGGCGAAATCGCCGGTCATCCGCCAGCGTAGATAATCCTTCGGCAGCAGAACATGCGCTATCTGATTAAAGATCGCCGGCTCATGCTCTTTTACCCACAGCAGCTTTGGCGCGGTGAAGCCCGGCATCATCAGATTGCCCGTGATCTTTCGCGCATCCGGCACGCTTGCCTCCAGCTGCTGGCAGGCCCGCGCGCTGCGGCCGTCATTCCACAAAATAGCGGGCCGCAGCACCTCCTGCTGTCGTCCCATCAGCACGGCGCCGTGCATTTGCCCGGTCAGCCCGACAGCCCGAACCGCCTTCAGCGACCGCTGTGCGGCCAGCGCCAGCATCACCCGATCGGTGGCCTGCCACCATGCCTGCGGATCCTGCTCCGACCACAAAGGATGCGGCCGTGAGACGGTCAGCTTCTCCGTGTGGCTGGCCAATACCGCGTTGTTTTCGTCCAGCAATACGGCTTTTACGCCGGACGTACCCAGATCGATTCCTATATACATGCGTCGCTTCCTCTGGCGTGAGGCTAAAAGACACTAGCGGTAGAGCGCCTGGTTGACAATATTTTCCAGCCGCTCCTGATGGCCGCTGCGGTGCTCCGGAAAGAACGCTGATTTTTCCGTATAGCGCGCCAGCTCCTGCAAAGAGAATTTCCCGGCAAGAATGTCCTGGCCCAGCGGGCCCTTCCAGCCCGCGTAGCGTGCTTCGCGAGCCTGTTCAAGCCGTCCTTCTTCGATCAGACGAGCGGCAATCCGCAGGCCCTGTGCCATCACATCCATCCCGCCAATATGGCCGTAGAACAGATCGTAAGGATCGGTGCTCTGCCGACGAACTTTGGCATCGAAGTTCAGTCCGCCGGTGGTGAAGCCGCCCGCTTTCAGGATCTCATACATAATCAGCGCGTTTTCCTCCACGCTGTTCGGGAACTGATCGGTATCCCAGCCCAGCTGCAAATCACCCCGATTGGCATCCACAGAGCCAAAAATGCCCAGCGCTGCCGCTGTGGCAATTTCATGCTGGAAGGAGTGCCCGGCCAGCGTCGCGTGGTTAGCCTCTACGTTGACCTTGATTTCGTTTTCCAGCCCGAACTCCTTCAGGAAGCCATAAACGGTTGCCACATCATAATCATACTGGTGTTTGGTTGGCTCCTGCGGCTTTGGCTCGATGAGCAAAGTGCCGGTAAAACCGATGCGGTGCTTGTTCTCCACCACCATCTGCATAAACCGGCCAATCTGCGCACGTTCCTGTTTAAGATCGGTATTTAACAGGGTTTCATACCCTTCACGACCGCCCCACAACACATAATTTTCACCGCCCAGCTTTTGCGTGGCGGCCATTGCCGCATTAACCTGCAAAGCGGCCCAGGCAAAGATTTCCGGGTCCGGACTGGTCGCCGCGCCCGCACCGTAGCGTGGATGGGTAAAACAGTTCGCCGTGCCCCACAGCAATTTCACCCCGGTCTGCTGCTGTTTTTCCGCCAGGATATCCGTCATCACCGCAAAGTTATGCAGGTAGTCTTTGACGGAGTGGCCCTGAGGCGCCACGTCGGCATCGTGAAAGCAGTAAAACGGCACGTTGAGCTTATCGAAAAACTCAAAGGCGATGTCCGCTTTCGCTTTCGCCTGTTCCAGCTCGTCACCGCCCTTAAACCAGGGACGATCGAAAGCGCCCGTGCCGAACATATCGGTGCCGGCCCAGCAGAAGGTGTGCCAGTAGCAGGCGGCAAACCGCAGGTGTTCTTTCATGGTTTTACCCAGAATGACTTCATCCGGATTATAAAAATGAAAGGCCAGATCGTTCTGGCTGTCGCTGCCTTCATAAGCAATTTTGGTAATGCGATCGAAATAGTCTGCCATGGTCATTATCCTTAAAGATATGTTCAGGAATTAGCGGGAACCCCATCACTATGCAAACAACAAAGCGCGACACTCAATTATAAAATTTCACAAAGCAGCGCTGTAATATCCCAACCATGACCTTAGTCACAAAGTTGCTACCGGCGTGAACGAAGACACCCGTGATCCCTCTCATAAAAAGCAAAACGAGCATAGCGATTACAAAAAATTGTAATTTCTTTGGCGAGTCAGGAAGATTATGTTTACCTCGCGACATAGGGAGTTCAAAAAATAAACGCGTGGAAGTTTATAAAAAGCATCCGTCTTACCTCCAAATATAAACGCGTTTTATCCTGTTCCTTTCTACCCAAGAGGTTTGTTATGGCAATAGCATCCGAGATGAAAGCCAACAATCGTTATATAATCTCTGTCACGCTGGTGGCGACATTAGGCGGGTTATTATTTGGTTATGATACGGCGGTGATCTCCGGCACCGTTTCCTCCCTGGATAAAGTTTTTATTTCGCCCAGAGGATTAAGCGAGTCGGCGGCCAATTCCCTGCTGGGCTTTTGCGTCGCCAGCGCGCTGATCGGCTGTATTATCGGCGGCGTGCTGGGCGGCCCGTTAAGCGCCCGCTTTGGCAGAAAGAAAACGCTGCTGGTGGCTGCCGTGCTGTTCTTTTTATCGGCGCTGGGTTCAGCTTTCCCTGAAATCGGCCACCGCGCCGTCGGTACTGACAGCGGCGTGCCTTATTACCTGTCGGGCTATCTCAGCGAATTTGTGATCTACCGTATCGTCGGCGGGATTGGCGTAGGCCTGGCCTCTATGGTTTCCCCTATGTATATCGCGGAAATTACGCCGGCGAAAATTCGTGGCCGTATGGTTGCCTGTAATCAGTTCGCTATTATTTTAGGGCAGCTGTTAGTTTATTGCGTGAATTACAGCATTGCGCTGTCCGGCAATGCCGACTGGCTGGATACGATGGGATGGCGGCTAATGTTTCTTTCCGGCGCCATTCCTTCTTTATTATTTTTCATTTTATTATTTGCCGTCCCGGAAAGTCCGCGCTGGCTGGCAGCCAAAGGTATGAATGATAAAGCCGCCGCCATTCTGGAGAAGCTTTTTGGTAAAGCGCAAAGCCAGAAAGAGCTACAGAATATTTTACAGTCGGTTAATACCCGTACCAGCAAAAGCGCTCCGCTGTTTTCTTTTGGCGCTGGCGTCATTGTTATTGGCATTATGCTTTCCGTTTTTCAGCAGTTCGTTGGTATTAATGTGGTTTTATATTATGCGCCGGAGGTCTTTCGCTCTGTTGGCTCCAGTACGGATGTTGCTCTGTTACAAACTATCATTGTTGGCGTCATTAATTTAATTTTTACCACTATTGCCATTATGACGGTGGATAATTTTGGCCGTAAGCCGCTACAAATTATCGGCGCGCTGGGCATGGCGATCGGCATGTTTACGCTCGGCACCGCTTTCTACAGCAAAATGTCCGGCGTGGTGGCGCTGGGCGCAATGCTGTTTTACGTGGCGTCCTTTGCCATCTCGTGGGGGCCGGTCTGCTGGGTGCTGCTGGCGGAAATTTTCCCCAACCGCATCCGCAGTAAAGCGATGTCGCTGGCCGTGGCGGCGCAGTGGGTGGCAAACTATCTGGTTTCCTGGACCTTCCCGATGATGGATAAAAACAGCACGCTCAATGCGCATTTCAACAACGGTTTCGCCTACTGGCTGTATGGCGTGATGGGGCTGTTGGCGGCGCTGTTTATGTGGAAGTTCGTGCCGGAAACCAAAGGCAGGTCGCTGGAGGAGCTGGAATCCCAATGGAAAAAACCCGCTTCAGCCGGACTGAGTGAGAAACTGGCGGACTGACCGGTTCGTGCACGGGAGGCGGCCCATCTTCCCGAGCGGAGTGATTACGACAGCCAGCCCTGGCTAAAAAGAATATCAGCTTT
The DNA here is from genome assembly GCF_041320675.1 of Erwinia sp. STN24. Taxonomy (NCBI): domain Bacteria; kingdom Pseudomonadati; phylum Pseudomonadota; class Gammaproteobacteria; order Enterobacterales; family Erwiniaceae; genus Erwinia; species Erwinia sp. STN24. The sequence goes on from NZ_JBGGPM010000001.1 coordinate 1,500,737, forward strand.
GCCATAAAAAACTGCACTTTACTCGGTTGGGTGACCAACTTTTAGGGTGCAGCCCATTTACAACGGGCCTGTGGTTTCTCTTACCGGCGTTTTGTCAAAGGCACAGGCATCGGCTGCTATTTAACCGATGCATTACTTTTCAGCTGCCTTATTGCCGGAACCAGGCTGGTTGCAACGGTAGCGATAACCACGGCAGCAGCGCAACACAGCAGCACGGCGCTATTGCCGTAGCGGATCGCCAGCGGCCCGGCGGCCAGCTCGCCTACGGGAATAGCAACAAAAGACCCCATAGCGTCATAAGCGTAAACGCGCGCCAGCCTGTCACGGGGAATATGCGTTTGTAGCGCATGCGCCCAGACCACGCCAAACTGCCCGAATCCTGCGCCCGCCAGGCAAAACCCGCCCATCAGTGCCAGCGCCGTCGCGCCGGTCGCCAGCTGCAAAACAGGAACGGCACAAAGCGCCACCAGCATGACGCCGATAAACATCGCGCGCTGCGGTCGCCAGCGCAGCGCGACGCAGGAGCCGAGGATCAGCCCGACGCTTTGCGCGGCAATCATCATGCCCCAGCGGGTGCGGCCAAAAGAGGCATCGGCGATCACCGGCCCTAACACCATTACCATGCCGGTAAAAGCGGCGTTCACCACTGCAAACTGCGCCACCACCGCCCAGACCCAGGCACGCGCCGTAAACTCGCGCCAGCCGTCGCGCAGATCCAGCCAGAGATTACCCGGCGCATCGACAGGCTGATAGCTAATACGGATGCACCGATAGAGCGGCGCGGCGGCAGCGAACCCCAGCGCATCAACGGCAAGCCCCCAGCCCGGCCCAACCGCGCTGGTCAACACGCCGCCGAACGACGCGCCAAACACCGTCCCGATATAGATGCCGACCTGAATAAAGGCGTTAGCCTGACGCAGCGTTGGCGAGGGGACGGTTTGCGGTACAAGCGCTGAGGAGGCAGGCAGCGCAATACCGGCCGCTGCGCCGTTCACCGTGCCGAGCAGAACCAGCAGCGGGATAGTCGCCATCCCTTCCAGCACCAGCCATGCCACCACGCCCTGCGACAAAGCAGCCACGGCGGAGGAGGAAAAAAGCACCAGGCTGCGCGAATAGCGATCCGCCAGCACGCCGCCGAACAGCAGAAAGGCAACGTTGAAAATGGAGCGCGCCGCCACCACCAGCCCCAAATCCGCTGCGGATCCGCCCATATCCAGCACGGCGAAAGCCAGCGCAACGGGCGCAATGCTGTTGCCCAGCACCGTAAGGAAACGGGCCAGAAAAAGGTTTCTGAATGGCGCATAGCGGAACGCATGTTGTCGGTGCGGGAGTGCGGCTTTAGCGTTCAAACCTGCCTCCCTGCGCACCGCCTTGAGAGCGATTCCGGCTCAGGCAGGGACTGGTGCGATCCCCGCCTCCCCCTGCGCAGCCTTGATACGGGCTGTGGTTTGACGCCGCGCGCCCTGTGATTTTTCTGCTCATGCCGCCAGCTATCGCCTCCCTGCTTTTGCCTTTAACCCTGAAAAAAAGAGGGTGAAATAATAACGGCTGGCTGGCCCGTTGCCTATGCCCTTTTGCCTGCGGTTTTACACCTTGAACCCATAGTGCGAGCCGTCCGGCAGCTCTATGTTCAGCTGCAGCTTGCCGCCCGCCGCTTCGATATAGCGTTTTAGCGTGGAAAGTTTGATATCGCGCCCCGGCTTTTCCATGCCCGCCACGGTAGGCTGTTTTACACCCAGCGCCTGCGCCATCTCGCTCTGGGTTTTCTGCACCCGCTCACGCAGTTCAGCAAGCTGAATATCCAGCTGTATCTCTGCGGCCAGCTTTTCCGCTTCTGCCACGACATGCGGTGCTTCTTCCGCCAGCATCTGTTCTAATGTACGCATACGTTACCTCTGGTCCTGTTCAGATAGTCAGTAAACTCCCGATCGGCTATCGGGATCATCACGCGATAAAAACGTTTTTCATTGCCTGTTTTGCCGCCTGCGCAAAGCAGCACGCCGGTTCTCTGTGGGTCAAAAGCGAAAAAGATCCGTATCGGTTTGCCACGGCACTGCACGCGAAGCTCTTTCATATTGCTGTAGCGCGAACCCTGAATGCTGTCGGCCCTGGGACGTGGCAGCTCCGGCCCTCTTGCGCGCAGTACCAGCAGCGAACCCAGCACGGCTGCCCGTTCGTGATCCTGAAGCGTGCTGAACCACCAGTCGAACCTGTCCGTTGTTTTGAGCAACCACATATGCGGCCTCCGTTAATATAGCTCCAGACCTATATAGGTGTAAAACTATAATGACGGCTTTTTTTGTAAGATGCCGCTGCCTGTTTGCTAAAACCAGAAGCGCTTTCCTGAGAAAACGTGCACGTATGCCTTGCTTGCAGTGTGAATGCAGCGCCGCTCGCAAAACTGTGCCTCGGAAAGCGCAGTTTTCTGCCTGTAACGAATTCTTTTGCGGCCGATCAATAAGCGTTAGAAAGTAACTTATTAGCCTTGAGCAGCGGCTATGTTGGCTGCGCGCGATGCCAAACAGGCTAAGGGTTAAGATGACAACTTTTGAAAAACGCATTCAGGTTAATTTCAGCCAGAGCCAGATGTATAACCTTGTCGCCGACGTCGCCGCTTATCCCGACTTCTTGCCCTGGTGTCGGCAGGTCGAGATCCTTGCCAGCCAACCGGAAGCAAAAATGGTGCGCATCGGGTTGCGCTTTCAACAGTTTCCTGAACTTAGCCTGACAACCCGCGCCACTTTCCATCCCCCCTCCTCGCTGCATCTGCGGCTGGTAAGCGGTTCCTTTCTGTCGCAGTTTGAGGGCGACTGGTTTTTTGAGGCTACGGGAGAAAAAACCTGTACCGTGACTTTCGCGGTGAAATATCGCTTCGCTAACGGCCTGCTGCGATTGACCCTCGCGCCTTTTTTCAGCCTGATGGTCAGAATGCTGCCGGGCGTATTTATTCAGCGGGCGGAGGAAATTTATTCGCACGCCTGAAGCCAGGATGCGGCATCTGCGCCTGCAAACTGCCGCGCGCCCTTTTTCCCAAATCTGACTATCCTTATCTTTCCGATACGCTCCTCTAAAAAGAGCGATCGCATTCACCTTTTCAGGCGTGCCTGTATTTCGAGCAATGAGGCAGTGTCGACATGAGTAAGCGCTGCGCACACTGTCAGTGACCTCCCCAATCTGGAGACGACAATGACTCAACTTTATCCTTTGCAGCTCACCGTCAACGGTGAAAGCTGTCAGCTGATGGTCGATCCGCGCACTACCCTGCTGGATGCGCTGCGGGAGCACATTGGTTTAACCGGCTCGAAAAAGGGCTGCGACCAGGGGCAGTGCGGCGCCTGTACCGTGCATATCGACGGCGAACGCGTGCTGAGCTGCCTGACGCTGGCGGCCCAGGCGGCGGGCAGAGATATTACCACCATTGAAGGTCTGGCCGCGCCGGACGGGACGCTGCATGCGGTGCAGGCCGCTTTCCTGCGCCACGATGCCTTCCAGTGCGGTTATTGTACCTCCGGCCAAATCATGTCGGCCGTCGCCTGCATCAAAGAAGGCCATGCCCGTTCCGATGACGAAATCCGCGAATATATGAGCGGGAATTTATGCCGCTGCGGCGCCTATCCCAATATCGTCAAAGCCGTGAAGGACGCGGCGGCCAGCCTGAGCCAGGAGGCCACATCATGAGATCGTTCAACTATCAACGCGCGACCGACCTCAGCCAGGCCACGACGCTGGCCAGCCAGCCAGAGGCGCGCATTCTCGCCGGCGGCACGACGCAGCTGGATCTGATGAAGTGCGGCGTCGAGCGTCCCGCCACGCTGGTGGATATTACGCATTTGCAGGATCTGCATGATATTACGCTCAGCGACGGTGAGCTGACGCTCGGCACCCTGGTAAAGATGAGCCAGGCGGCCGACAGCAAAACGGTAAAAACTTTTGCGCCCGCGCTGGCGGAAAGCCTTTCGCTCGCCGCCTCGGCGCAGCTGCGCAATATGGCCTCGCTGGGCGGCAATATTCTACAGCGCACCCGCTGCAGCTATTTTCGCGATCCGCAGGCCTGGTCCGCCTGCAACAAGCGCAACCCCGGCTCCGGCTGCGCCGCGCTGAACGGCCTGAATCATAATCATGCGGTGCTGGGCACCAGCGACAGCTGCATCGCGCTCTATCCCGGCGATTTTGCGGTGGCGCTGACCGCTTTCGACGCGGTGCTGAACCTGCAAAACAGCGCGGGCGAACTGCGTTCCGTTCCCGTTACCGATTTTTTCCGCCTGCCGTCCGATCGTCCCGATCTTGAACACCAGCTCGCGCCTGGCGAGATGATCGTCAGCCTGACGGTGCCGCGTAGCGCCGCGCTGGCCCGCTCGCACTACCTTAAAGTGCGCGATCGTAGCTCCTACGAATTCGCCGCTGCCAGCGCGGCCGTAGGGCTGGAGATGGAAGAAGATAACCTGACCATCAAAGAGGTACGCGTCGCGCTGGGCGGCGTGGCAACCAAACCCTGGCGCGCTTACCAGGTAGAGCAGGCGCTGAAAGGCCAGCGGCTGGAGGAGAAAACTCTGCGCAAAGCGGCGGAAAAAGTGACGGAAGGCGCCATTGCCCGCCAGCATAACGGGCACAAAATTATTCTTGCGCCTCGCGTTATCGCCAGGGCTTTGATGACCGTGGGAGGTCTGGTATGAGCACGCTCGAAACGTCATCGATCGGTCGTCAGCAGGCTTTAGGCAGCCCGCTGGATCGCGCCGACGGCAGGCTGAAAATTCAGGGGCTGGCGACCTACGCTGTCGAAAAATCGCTGGATAATCTCGCTTACGCGGTAGTGGTTCAGTCAACTATCGCCTATGGACGTATTACCGCGATGCATACCGAGCGAGCGCGCCAGTCGCCCGGCGTGTTGGCGGTGTATAACCACGAAAGCGGATTAACCATTCATTCAGCCAAAACCTTTGGCGAAGGCGGCGCGGCGGCGCAGGCTTTTCTGCCGTTGCAGGACGATAAGGTTTTGTGGAACGGTCAGCATATTGCGCTGGTCGTGGCCGAAACGCTGGAGCAGGCCACCGAGGCCGCCGCGCTAATCGAGACGGAATATGAACAACAGCCGCCTGTGGTGCATCCGACCCACCCCAACGCTAAACCAGAAACGGTGGATGCGTTAACGATTGACTGGGGCGACGCCATCCCCGCGCTGACCCAGGCGGAGGTGCAGGTAGGCGGCATCTATACCACGCCCAGAGAATATAACTCGCCCATTGAGCCGCACGGCTGTATCGCGCACTGGCAAAACGGCAGCCTGACGCTGTGGGAACCGAGCCAGTGGCCGGGCGGCGCGCGTCAGGTAGTATCGGAATGGCTGGCGATAGATCACGACAAGGTGCGCGTGATTTCACCCTTTGTCGGCGGCGGCTTCGGTTGCAAAGGCGGGATACAGCCGCATAGCGCGCTGGCCTGCGTGGCCTCGCGCGAGCTTAACCGGCCGATTAAACTGGCGCTGACCCGGCCGCAGACCTTTACCGCTTTCGGCGGCAGGCCGCGCACGCATCAGCAGCTGGCGCTGGGCGCCAACCGTGACGGGCTGTTACAGGCTATCGTGCACGACAGCTGGAACGAAACCGCGCTGAACGATGTGCACAAGGAGCCTTGTAATTCCGTAACGGCGCTGATGTACGCCTCGCCAAACTTTTTATCGCACCACAAGCTGATCCACCTGAATACCGTCAATCCAAGCTGGATGCGCGCGCCGGGCGAAAACCCGAGCGCCTTTGCGCTGGAAGTGGCAATGGACGAGCTGGCGTGGGCGCTAAAAATGGATCCGCTGGCGCTGCGCCTGAAAAACTATGCGGAGCAGGATCCGCAGGCCAATATCCCCTGGAGCTCTCGCCAGCTGCGCGAGGCTTATCAACAGGGCGCCGACGCATTTGGCTGGAGTAAACGTCCTCTTGAGCCGCGCAGCCTGCGCGAAGGCCGCCAGCTGATCGGTTGGGGAATGGCTTCCGGTACCTATCCGGTACGCCGTACGCCCGGCGAGGCGCAGATTGTTTTGTCCGCTGACGGCAGTATTGAGGTGCAGAGCAGCGGGGTGGATATCGGCACGGGCACCTACACTATTCTGGCGCAGACGGCGGCGGACGTGCTGCTGGTTGCGCCGGAAAGCATCACCGTGTCGCTTGGCGATACGCTGCTGCCCCGTGCGCCGGTTGCGGGCGGTTCGCAGCTGGCGAATTTGCTGACTGGCGCGGTGCATAAGACCGCGCAGGCGCTGCGCGATAGGCTGATAACGCTGGCGACTGCCACGGAGAAATCGCCGCTGTGGCAGCAGCCGCCTTCCGCTCTCTCGCTGGCCGACGGTTATCTCTGGCTGAGCAACAGCCCGGGATTACGGATTAGCTTTGCCGAGCTGCTGAAGCTTAGCGGCCGCGAAAAGCTGGTAGCGCATCAGGACACTTTCGATAAAACCGCCAGCGAGGAAGATCGCAACAAAGCGGATCGTACTTCCACTATGATGCTGCCGCCTACCGATGGCGGCGTGTCGGCTCACAGCTGGAGCGCTATCTTTGTCGAAGTCGCAGTAGATGAAGACTTCGGCACGGTGCGGGTTAAAAGAATGGTCGGCGCCTTTGATTCCGGCCGGGTTTACAATCCTAAGCTGGCAGAAAGCCAGTGGATTGGCGGCATGGTGATGGGCATTGGCCAGGCGCTGCTGGAGCAGGGACATATAGACGATCGCGACGGCTGGATAGCCAACGCCAACCTGGCCGACTATCTGATAGCGGTCAACGCGGATATCCCTGAACTGACCACGATTGACGTTGGCAAGCCGGATTACCTGGCTACCGTGCTGGGCGGCAAAGCGGTCGGCGAGCTGGGGATCGTCGGCGTGGCGGCCGCCATATCCAATGCGGTCTGGCACGCCACCGGCAAACGCATCCGCGATTTACCCATCACTCAGGACAAGCTGTTATAACCGCAGGCGGGCTGGCAAACGGCCCGCGATTTTTATGCGGCGCCAGCGCTGTTTCGGCTGGCGTTTTGCTGCCGATCGCCAGCCCTACCGGCGCAAACCGCACCGCCCCCGTCAACGATCGGCAGCGATCCCACTGCCCAAGGCGACGATCCCCAGGTTTTGATGACGATACAGAGCCAGACGGGCCGATCTTTAGTCCAGCTCAGCGCCTGGCGCATAACCCGATCGTTGAGCGACAGCAGGGCTCTCTCCTGCTGGCAGCTGTGAAGGCAGATCGATATCCTGCAAAATTGACGTATCCTGTAGCTCAATCGTATACAGGGGAAACTGCACCAGCAGGCTGCGTGCGCCCTGCTCATCGGTCAAGGCGCTGAGCGCCCTGAAAGCGCAGCGGCCAAACCCCACCGGATGCCCCGGACTGGCGCGAAAAACGGGGCGCACGATCCCCTCCTCAACCACTTTACTGGCTACCAGCCGCAGCGTGGCCGCAGAAATAAAGGGCATATCGGCCAGATGGATCAGCCAGCCGTCCCATGCCGCCGTCTGGCGAACGCCGGCGGCGATCGATTCGCCCATGTGGGTATTTTCCACCAGCACCGTCGGAATGCCCTGCTGCTCGCAGTAGTCCCGGATGGCCTGCTGCGCGGGCCGCGTCACCACGCATACCGGCAGGCCGCTCTGCTGCGCCGCCTGGCAGCTGTGAACAAACACCGATTTTACCTGCCCTGACGCATCGGCGAACGCCGCTTGGAGCTTATCGGTTGCGCCACCCGCTTCGGTAAACCGCTGTCCCTGACCGGCCGCGATAACCAGAACGCCGATCGTTTTTTCCCTGTGCTCATGCTTATCCATATCCCATTCCCCTTATTAACGTTCGGGGCTACCAGCGTAGCGCAAATTATCCCCTGTGGGGATGAATTCAGACTGCGCCTGAGCGCGCACGCTTTATTTCAGCTAACATGCTGTTAAGAAAACAATAACCGCCCAGGAGAGACTTATGACGCGGCCACCATCAGGATTAACCGTAGACGAGGCGCTGGATAAGCTGGATGCCCTGTACGAAGCAGCGGTCAGCGCGCTGCGCCAGGCGATTACCACCTATGTCAGCGAAGGCACCTTGCCGGATGCGGCCAGCCGCGCCGCCGGCCTGTTTGTTTACCCGGAGCTGCGCGTCAGCTGGCAGGGTGATGCGGCGGGCCACAAGCTGTCGCGCGCCTTTGGCCGTTTTACCCGCCCCGGCAGCTATGCCACCACCATCACCCGCCCCGCGCTGTTTCGCCACTATCTTTCCGAACAGCTTTCCATGCTTTGCAGCGAGTATCCGGTAACGCTGGAAGTCAGGCCTTCGCAGCAGGAGATCCCTTTCCCTTACGTTATCGACGGCTCCAACCTGGGGCTGGATCGCAGCATGAGCGCCGGGCTGGCGCAGCATTTTCCGACTACCGAGCTGGCGCAAATTGGCGATGAGAACGCGGACGGCCTTTACCAGCCGGGCGAAAAGTTCCCTTTGTCGCATTTTGACGCGCTGCGCACCGACTTTTCACTGGCGCGACTGCGTCACTATACCGGCACGCCGGTCGAGCATTTTCAGTCGTGGGTGCTGTTTACCAACTACACCCGCTACGTTGACGAATTCGTGCGCTGGAGCTGCGAGCAGATAGCAGATCCGGATTCGCCTTACGAAGCTCTTTCCTGCGCGGGCAATATCTGCGTGACTGCCGAAACGCCGGATCCCCAGACCACTATTTCCGGCCTGGCGTGGAAAAACCACCAGATGCCGGCTTGGCATTTAATTGCCAAAGAGGGCCAGGGCATTACGCTGATTAATATCGGTGTTGGCCCCTCCAATGCGAAAACCATCTGCGATCATCTGGCGGTACTGCGTCCGCATGCCTGGCTGATGATTGGCCACTGCGGCGGCCTGCGTGAAAGCCAGACGATTGGCGACTACGTGCTGGCTCACGCTTACCTGCGCGACGATCACGTGCTGGACGCGGTACTGCCGCCCGATATTCCGGTACCGAGCATTGCCGAAGTGCAGCGCGCCCTGTTTGACGCCACCAAACAGGTTAGCGGCATGCCGGGCGAAGAAGTTAAACAGCGCCTGCGTACCGGCACGGTGGTGACGACGGACGATCGCAACTGGGAGCTGCGCTATTCCGCCTCCGCTCTGCGGTTTAACCTCAGCCGCGCGGTAGCGGTGGATATGGAAAGCGCCACCATCGCGGCCCAGGGCTATCGCTTTCGAGTGCCTTACGGCACGCTGCTCTGCGTCTCCGATAAGCCGATCCACGGTGAGATCAAGCTGCCCGGCCAGGCTAACCGTTTTTACGAAGGCGCGATCTCTGAACATCTACAGATTGGCATCTGCGCGATAGATCTGCTGCGCGCGGAGGGCGATAAGCTGCATTCGCGTAAGCTTCGCACCTTTAACGAGCCGCCGTTCCGCTGAGCAACAGGGCGGAGGTAGAAGCCTCCGCCTGTCAGAGACTGATGTCGCCAAAGCCAGCAGCTGGTATCGCTAAAGTGGTCATTCTTATCTCCGGCGAAAAAGCATAAAAACGCCGCATTAAAACCGGGACGTGCCCTGCACCTCGATCCAGCGACGCTCCAGCGCAGAAACGGCTATCGCCTCCAGCACTTTCGATACCTGTAGCCCTTCGGCAAAGTCTGGCCACATCGGATCGCCCGCCGCGATACCGTTGATTAGATCCCGGATTTCCACCGTTTTTTGATCGTTAAAGCCGATGCCGTGTCCGGCAGAAATGCAAAAGGCAGCATAATCAGGATGCGCCGGGCCGGTCAGAATGGTTTTAAACCCCTGTCGTCCGGCGGCGTCCTCATGCTGATAAAGCGCCAGTTCCGCCATTCTCTCCTGGCTGTAGCGGATCGCTCCTTTCGTGCCGGTCACCACGTAGGTCAGCCCCATTTTGCTGCCGCAGGCGATACGCGACGTTTCAATCACGCCGTGCGCGCCGTTGGCAAAGCGCAGCAGCGCGCTGGCCTGATCTTCGTTTTCTACCTCGCGCAGCACGGCGGGATTTTTTGCATCGGGACGTTGCCCGATCACCGTCTGCATATCGCCAGAAACCTCGCGGATTTCGCCTACCAGATAATGCGCCATATTAACGATATGCGCGCCCAGGTCGCCAAGCGCGCCCAGCCCGGCCAGCGCCTTCTGACAGTGCCAGTCCAGCGGCGCCTGCGGGCTGGCGAGATAATCTTCATTATGCGTGCCGTAAAAATGCACCACCTCGCCTATCTCGCCGCTGGCGATAATCTCTTTCGCCAGCTGGCTGGTAGGGTTTTTCATATAATTAAAGCCCACCAGCGTTTTCACCCCGGCCTGCGCGGCGGCCCGCGTCATCTCCTCGGCATCCGCCACGCTCAGCGCCAGCGGCTTTTCAGAATAGACATGCTTGCCGTGGCGGATAGCCTCCAGCGCCATTTCTTTGTGCAGAAAATTGGGCGCGCAGATATCCACCACGTCGATCGCCGGGTCTGCCGCCAGCTCGCGCCAGTCCCCTGTCCAGCGGGCAAAACCCAGCGCCGCGGCCTGCGCTTTGGCGACCGCCGGGCTGACCTCCGCCACCATCTCGCGCACGATCTCGCCTTTCAGCGCAAAGACGGTGGCCGCCTGCGCATAAGCAATCGCGTGACAGCGTCCGATATAGCCGGTGCCGATCAAACCTATCCTGACTTTTTTCATTGGGGTTCCTTACGGGTGAACGAGGCGCGTCGATGGAATGTATATTTCAAAATCCGTCTGAACAATGTGAAAATGAAATAAACGTGATCATGCTGACGAAAATTGCTGCGTTATTCAGTGGTTACATTCACGGATTGCGAGGCGCTACGCAAAGCCTGGCCGACGGCGTTTTTCGCGTCGGGCGATGCCCGCCGCTTAATTGCCGATTAATGCAGCAGTCAGCGAAAAAAGTGCAAACAGGCTTTGACATCGCAAATCGCTATAGATATTATGCGCCCCGTTCCAACAATTCCTCTGTAGTTCAGTCGGTAGAACGGCGGACTGTTAATCCGTATGTCACTGGTTCGAGTCCAGTCAGAGGAGCCAGATTTGAAAAGCCCGCTCAGGTAACCCTGAGCGGGCTTTTTACTGTTTCGCATTTTCATTTGGGCCGTTATCGTCAAGCCTGCTGCTGCATTCGCCTGAGAGGTCAGCACGCCCGGATTCTATATCCGTCGGCCTAAGCCGTGGTCTGCCAGAATGCCGCCAATCATTCACTATCGATAACGACGCTTTTCATCCTTGTGAGTAAGCGTTTTCGTAGCAACAATCCGACATAGCGTGAATGTAAGCCTTACTCCAAGCTTTGCTTATATTTCAGCCCGCAGAACAATGAATTCTTGTATCGTCGGGTCGGGTTCAGGCAGAGGGTTTGATTTGAAAATCCTGCGTGAAAAACGTAAGCAGGCTTTTTGCTTTTGCTTGCTGCGATAGCGTGGCTTCTCTGCACGCTTGTATAAATCCCCCTTACCTTTTAGCTATAAAGCCGCAGCGCGCTAAAAAAAATTGCGGGCTGAAAGCCGCTGTTATTTTGTGATATTCTGCCTGAAATGCAATTTGACAGGACAAAGACCTACAAGGATTTGCCTCTTCTAATGAATAATACTTCTAACCTTATCCTTACTGCCTGGCAAGACTATGTCCAGCATAGTGGCGCAGAAAAAAGTAAAATACCTGCGAGTAAGGTGCACGAATATCAACAGCTTTTTATTACCAGACAGCACTGCCGCGACGAAGAGTCCGGCGTCCGCCTGACTATCCCTGCGGAAATGGCCGAAAGCTGGCGTCGACGCTTCGTTAAGTATGATGATAAAGGTTATATCAGTCATATCGAACCCATTAGCTTTCTTTTCCCCATCATACGCTGCGTTGATGCAGAAAATGGTAACGCTAATGCGAAATATCTGCCGCTTTTCTCTTTCCCTGTTCCTAAATCCTTTTTTACCTCGCAAGACAATACGCTGCTGATCCCGGTAAATGATGGTCAGCAGGTCAGCGCCTTCCCTTTTGCGTTCCGCAATACGTTTTCTATTGAGCTGGCAGAGCTGGGAGAAAACCGGCATATGATGAGCATCGTCAGCGCGCTGACCGGCCATAAGTATGAGGGTTTTTACGCTGCTTTTGAGGGATTGCTACAGTGGATTAGTCAACAGCGCCAGACGCCTGAAACGGCTTTCAATGCTCTTATCGCGCCGTTACATAATGAAGATTTTACTACCCAACGCGACGGTAAGGATTATCAGTGGCTCTGCGATAAGCCCGAGGGGACTTTTCCTCTGCTGGAACAGTATTTGACTTATGAGCATTCAGCGAATGAAGCTCCCGCCTGTTTTGATTTGCCTACCCATGGCTTGTTTGAGCAAAAGTATCCTCTGGGCCATGGCCAGATGCAGGCGATACAGGCGATAAATCAGGAGGAGCGGCTGATCGCAGTTCAGGGCGCCCCAGGCACCGGTAAAACCACGCTTTTTAAATCACTGATTGCACAAAAGCTCGTAGAGCGGGCTCTCGCCATCGCCGATGGTCAGGATCGCAACTGCGGTATGCTGGTGACCTCAACGGCTATCAAAGCCGTAGAAAATATTATCGACGATCTTCGTAAAGATCCGGTTACTCAGAATCTTGACTGGCTATGGTTTCAGGGCGGCTCAAATAAACAGATACAACAAGAATTTTCTCGCCTGGAAAGATTAATAGACCGCTGGCGACAGGGAAGCTATGAGCCGGAACGTCAGCAGGCCTTTCTGGAAAGTTTAAACCAGCACCGCCAGCAAATTAACGCGTGTTATCAAGAATATATTAACCATAAGGCCTGCACGTTACAGAGTATAAGCGACTGTGGATTCCCGACGACCGATATCACGGAAGTAAAGGCTGCTTTAGCAACGAAAGTAGCGAACTTTTTCGTCAAGGCAGCCAATTTCCCTCCTCTGCTGGTCACGCAGTCTGACGATCTCTTTTCGCTTGATTTGGCTATTGAGCTACAAAAAGAGGCGTTTATTGAAGCAAAACGGCGGCGTAAGCAGGCATGGCAGTTGGCCATGGAGATTGAGTCAACCTGGCCACTGCCGCATAACTGGCAATCTATCGTCGCCTGGCTGGACGACCCGCTGCGCCCAGTGCTGGAAAAAAATTACCATGATTATCCACGCCAGGGCATCCGACATTTACTGGCGCGTGTTTTAACAGGCAAATATCAGACTCGCTGCGATAAGATGCGCGCACGCTATGCTGATAGCTATCAGCGAATGATGCTTATTGAGTTTTCCCACCAGCAGCTAGTCGAACTGGCAGACGCTGGCGCAAACCTATCGGCAGACAAAGAAGCCGTTCAGTTACTAAAGCTGTTGCTGACGCCTGAACCGGATCCTGAAGAACTGATAACCCTGGACGCGCTGGAAAAAGAAATTGCTGAATTAATGACGTTACAGCGCAGAGTTGAATTGGCGCAGCACTACATCGACGAACATGCGCAGCGTTATCCTGAAGGCAGCTGGTGCGACATTTTACGTAAACGCTTTATCCGACAACACCGTGAAATGTTTGCAGATGCTACAGGTTATCTCTGGCAGGAACAGCTGAAACGTAAACACGATCTGGAAGAGGTAGTCACGCACTGGCGCGCGCTTATATCTCGTCAGAAAACAGGCGCAGGCTACTACCGCTGGCTGGAGAGGCTGGATGATTTTTATAGCGCGCTGTCGCTGGTTTATCCGATCATGGCGACCACGCTGGTCTCCGCTTACAAAATGGCGGGATACGCTAAACTCAGCGAACTGAAAGGCCATAAGCCTTGGGCACTGGCGCTTTGTGATGAGGCGGGCATGATTTCGGCAGAGTCGCTGGTACCGTTACTGAGCCGCAGCGAAAAAGCGATGATTGTAGGTGATCCTTTGCAAATCGAACCTATCCGTACGCTTTCTGAAGGAACGCAACAGCTGTTACGCCAGCGTCATTTCGCTACCAATAATCTCCTTTATGAGCGAGTCTCGCCTGCCACCGTCACCGCCTATCATCGGGCAGCTGGCAGCGCTACCGGCCGTGCTGGCGATATAGGCAATGGTATAATTCTGGACGAGCATCGCCGCTGTCAGTTACCTATCGCCAGGCTGTTCACGCGCGTGGCGGGCTATCAAGGCGTCACGGTAGAAACGGCGCCACCTGATAAAAGAATAGCCCAGGCTTTTGAAAAGGCGGGCGGTCATCATCTGATGTTTTACAGCGTGGAAGGCCAGAAAGGCCGCGTCGCCAATACCAATCTCGATGAGGCGGAAGCCATTGGCCAGCTGCTGGATAAACTTGAAGACGCAGGTTACGACCTGTGCGCCGACGTAGGCATTGTGACGCCTTACAGCAATCAAAAGTCTTTACTGGTCCAACGTTTTGCTAAAAGAATGAACCACTGGGAAAAAAACTGTATCGGGACAGTTCATCAGTTTCAGGGCGTAGGTTTTGAAGTCATTATTTATAGTCCGGTCATTTTTCATCCTCTGGATAAAGAAGGTTTTCAGAACGATGCGCCCAATATGCTGAACGTAGTCGTATCCCGAGCCAGGCAACAATTTATCGTAGTGGGAAATTACCGCCGCCTGAAGCAGGCTGGTGGCTATCTGGCAATAGTGGCGCAAACGCTGGCCGATGATTTTCTCCTTGAACAAGGTAGCCAACACCCCGATTTCGAACGGATAAGCCAGACGCCACGGCTACAGCGATACTATAAAGATTGTGAGCATATTGCGGCTTTTGCCGCTAAGGCGGCCACTTGCGAACAGGAACTGCTGGTAGTAACGCCATGGATAAGACGCGGCGGCCTTTGGCAGCGGCCGGAATTAGCGATGCTGGTGGCCGCACAGCGTCGCGGCATAACGGTAAAAGTCTGTTATGGCTATCATCATCAGCGGCTGGATCGGGGCGAAGATAACGATAACGATTTGGTTGCAGAGTATTGCGACCAGTTGGGTAAAGAGAATGTCATCCGCCTGCCGGAAGGGACGCACGAAAAACTGCTGGTTGTTGACGGACGCTACATCACCCTGGGTAGCTGGAACTGGCTGTCACATGGTTATCATCACAGCTGCGAGGGTTCAGGTAATTTCAGCAATGCTATTCGTCATGAACTGAGCGCAGAACTGGATGATGTCTCTTTCGTTAACGAGCTAAAAGAGCGGCTATCGTTCTGACGCCGGCGGCGTTGGGCCGTACAGAACAGATCTTGTACGGCCCATACCCTACTCCAGATCGCTGCCGTTGCTGGCAATCACCTGCTGATACCAGTAGAAGGATTTTTTCTTATAGCGGTTGCCGGTGCCGGAGATAGTGTCGTCCAGATCGACATAGATAAAGCCGTAGCGCTTGCTCATTTCGCCGGTGGACATGCTGACCAGGTCGATGCAGCCCCACGGCGTGTAGCCCATCAGCTCGACGCCGTCGTCAATCGCTTCCGCCATCGCTTCAATATGCTGGCGCAGATAGTTGATGCGGTAGTCGTCTTCCACCCGGAAGTTTTCATCCGGCTTATCAATGGCGCCCAGGCCGTTTTCGACAATAAACAGCGGCTTCTGGTAACGATCGTAGAGCTGATTCAGCCCGATGCGCAGGCCAACAGGATCGATTTCCCAGCCCCAGTCGCTGGCCTCCAGGAACGGGTTGCGCGCGCCGCCCAGCAGATTGCCCTGAGCGGATTCCGCTTCCGCGGTTTTATTGATGGTGGTGGACATGTAGTAGCTGAAGCCGATGTAATCCACGGTATGCGCTTTGATTAACGCCATGTCGCCCGGCTGGATATCCAGCGTCACGCCCAGCGATTTCCACAGGCTTTTGGCGTAATAAGGGTAGTCGCCCTTTGCCTGCACGTCGGCGCAGTAGAAGTTAAACGACTGCATCTCTTTCAGCGTGGCCAGCTGGTTAAGCGGGTTACAGTCAAAGGCATAGGCGGTAGCGTAGATAATCATGCAGCCAATCTGAATGGCGGGATTGGTTTCGTGCGCGATTTTCACCGCCATGCTGCTGGCGACAAACTGGTTATGCCACGCCTGGAACTTCGCCTGCGGATCCAGCGCGCCGGTTTTTACCGTCAGGCTCTGGCTCATCATCGGGAAATGTACCGCGCTGTTGATCTCGTTAAAGGTCATCCAGTACTTTACTTTCTGGCCGTAGCGTTCCAGCACCGTCCGGGCAAAGCGTTCAAAATGCTCAATGACTTCACGATTTTTCCAGCCGCCGAATTCGGTGGCGAGATGCAGCGGCATTTCATAATGGGAAAGAGTGATAACCGGCTCGATGCCGTGCGCAAGACAGGTAGCAATCACCTCATCATAATGACGCAGGCCCGCTTCGTTGGGCTGCTGCTCAACGCCGTTTGGATAGATGCGGGTCCAGGCAATGGAGAAGCGATAGCACTTAAAGCCCATCTCCTTAAACAGCGCGATATCCTCGCGGAAGCGGTGATAGTGATCGATGCCTTTATGGTTGGGATAGGTGTAGCGGGAAGGGTCGAGGGTGAAATCAAAATCAGGCGAGGAAACGATAGCCAGGCGGGACTTGCCGCCGGGAATGGCGTCCACGATGGAAAGCCCTTTGCCATCCTCGTTGTAGGCGCCTTCTACCTGATTCGCGGCGGTCGCGCCGCCCCACATAAAGCCTTGCGGAAATCTTTCTTTCATTGCATTCATCCTTTTTAAAACGGCAAGTTTTAACGGCAATTGATGACAAGATTTGTACCAGCGACGATTTTAAAGCAAAAGCAGGATGGCAGACAGGAAAGAAGCCGATTAATGCCGTGCGGGCACAATGGTCAGCGCTATGCGTTCTGCCAGCTCCAGCACTTTAAACCAGGTGCCGTGATCCTGTAGCAGAGAACGGGAAACGCCCGTGGGCCGTAGCGTTTTTACGCCGAGGCGATCGCCAAAAAGCACGATGGCGCGCGCCGCGTCATCCTGTCTGGATATCCAGAGCAATCCCTGCGCCTGCGGACACTGGCAATAAATAGCTTCGGCCCATTTTCGGGTGGCCGGATAGCAATCTTTTTCGGTATCGATTAGCTGGCTACGCTTCAGGCCGAGCTTGTGTAAAGCCAGGCTGCGTAAATCCACCAGCCTCAGCGCTTCCGTTACCTCAATAACCGAGTGCTGCTGGCCGGTAAACTTTGCCTTGTCCATGCTTTTGAACCCGGCGGTATGCGGAACGTCGTGAAACAGCGTTTCCATCAGCGCGCAGGAAAACGTCGTACCGGCATACAGCGTGGGAATAGCGCGATCTTTCTCATCTTTAATGGGGCTGAATCGCGCGTTGCCTTTAAGGCCCGGATTAAACTGCGTCGCTTGATATTTATCCAGATGGATACGGTGTAGCTTTTCACCGGCGTTAAGGAGCGTCAGGGTAACAGCAAGCTCTGCCGTGGGAGCGGGAAGCAGTAAAGCATCGGCAGAGCTAGCCATGTTCAACGCCTTCTACCTCATCTTTCGCTGCTTCTATTACCTGTTCCGGGCTGCTGAGCAGCAAATCCTGCGGACGCCTGCCGCCCAGGGCGCTGTTGTCGGCCCGAAACCAGTAGGCCATTCCCCAACCGTCCTTGCTATCGGTGAAGATTTTTATGATTTCCGCCAGCGCCTTACAGGGCCGGAACCCGGTGTCCGCCGCCAGGGCCCAGGCAGGATAGTAATCAATACCGTGATGCTGAATGGTAAAAATCTGCTGCTGTTTTTTCCACTTATGCGGCTGCGCGCTGGGGTTGCGCGCGCTGAACCCGGCCAGCCCGGCCACTTCTGCCGCCGTCAGCCAGTCTCCGCTTTCCAGTACGGCCTTACGGGCCTGGATCAGCATAGCGGCTTCTTTCAGCAACGTTGGCGAGACCGGCGCCGACGGCAGCATGATTTCCGCCAGCCGCTCCAGCGATGACTGCTCCTGACGCTCCCGCAGCACCTCAAGCAAAGAAACGGTCATGTTCATAATGTTTTCCGTTAACGTCTCGACCACGCCCGGTTGTTGATGAACAAAGGTCATGGCCAATACGCGATCGGCCTGAGACTTATTTAAACGGGCCTGGATCTCTTTCGGAGTGCCCACCAGCGTCGCGATACCTGAAGAACCCGGAATGGCGCTCATAGCTTTATCCTTGGTGATGGTAGTTATGAGCAATATAACATAACCATCATTACTGACAAGGTCGCTTTTTGAACGGAAACGTAAAGATAAAGCCCCGACGTCAGCGATCGGGGCAACGGATTACAGCGCGACGCGCATCACCTCGTCAGGCGCGGCGGCTTCCTGTTTGCGGGAAGAAGCCTGCTTAACGGAGATATACAACGTCTGACCATCCGGCGACAGCGCAAGGCTGTTTGGATGGGTCGGCGCCTTAAGGGCTTTGACAACTTTATAGGTTTTGCCGTCAATAATGCTGACTTCGCCCGCCTCACGGTGGGTCACATAAATTTCATTGCGCTGCGGATTAAACAGCACCGCCAGCGATTTTGGCACGGCGACCTTCTGTATGACCTTGCCGTCTTCGGTGTTCACCACCAGCAGCTCAGGCTGCTTAGAGTCGGTGATAAAGGCGCGATGCGTGGCCGGATCCAGGCTGATATTCAGAAAGAAGTGCTCGCCCTCTGCCAGCTTCACTTTGCCAAGCAGCTTGTTGCTGGCGGTGTCGAAAGTGAAGAGTTCGTTATCGCCGCCGGTGGCGTAAAGGCGGTGCGCGGCGGTATCCAGCGTCAGGCCGGTAGCGTGCTTGCCTAAGCCCTCCAGCGTATGGCGCAGCGTCAGCTTATCGCCATCCACCACCCAGATGCGGCTCTCTTCGCCCACGCCGCCGATATAAACCGTATTGGTATTTTCATCTACCGCCAGCTCACGCGGCGCCAGCGGACGGAAATTTTCGCTGCGCGGACGCGCATCCAGCACCAGACGTCCTTTTACCTGACCGTTTTTTACATCGATCGCAGTGACCGTGCTGTCCAGCGTGTTGCCGACAAAAAGCGTGTCGGTTTTATTGTTGATTGCCGTACCAAAGGGCTTGAGGTCGTTGTGGATCGCCTGAGTAATGGCCAGGGTCTGCGGATCGAGGCGGTAAACCATGCCGCCCTTATCCAGCTGGCGGCTGCCGGAAGTGGCCACATACAGCGCCTGCTGCGACGGGCTGTAAGCCATTTCATAAGCGCCTTTGGCAACGGGCTGGCGCAGCGGTTCAGCGGTTTCACTGTGGGCGGGGATCGCGGCGGCAAACAGCGCCAGCGTTAACAGGTAGCCTTTTCCACGGCTGAAGGTAGCGTTCATATTCTCTCCATGTAACTGAATGATCAGAGGTAAAGCGGCCCGACGTGCTGTCTTGCGGCGGCGGGCCAAAAATTAGCCCAGCAGCGCCGTGGTCAATCTTGCGGTACAGCAGCGCCTGTCCCTGTCGTCATAGATAGCGATTTCCCAGACCTGCTGGCTTCTGCCCAGATGCAGCGGCTGACACACGCCGCGCACCAGGCCGCCGGTCACGGCGCGATGGTGGCTGGCGTTAATCTCCGTGCCGACCACGCACTGCCCTTCCTGGCTGGTCAAAAAGCCGGCCATCGATCCTAACGTTTCCGCCAGCGCGACCGACGCGCCGCCGTGCAGCAGGCCAAAAGGCTGCTGCGTACGGGCATCGACCGGCATGGTCGCCTCCAGCCTGGCCTCTTCCAGCAGCGTAAAGGTCATGCCCAGATGGGCGACCATCGATCCGTCGCCCATGCGGTTAAGCTCATCCAGACTCAGCTGGCGCTTCCAGATAGATTTTGTCATTACGCCCCCAGCGTGCTGCCACCGTCGATCACAATATCCTGCATCGTGATATGGCTGGCTTGATCGGACGCAAGGAACAGGATGGTGCTGGCGACCTCCTCTGGCCGGGCGATTTTGCCCAGCGGAATACCGACTTTAAACTGCTCCGCAAAGCCGCGAATGCGCTGCTGTTCGGCATCCGGGCTTTTCCACAGCGTGCGCTGCATATCGGTATCGGTCGAGCCTGGCGACACCAGGTTGCAGCGCACGCCGAAAGAGGCCAGCTCCAGGCCAACCGTCAGGCTGAGGCTGCGCAGCGCCGCTTTCGACGCGCCGTAGGCCGACATGCCGATGCGCGGACAGTGCGCAGCGTCCGACGCCACGGTGACGATAGCGCCGCCGCGCTGTTCACGGAACCACGGCATAGTCTGCTGAAACAGGTTAAACGCGCCGCCGACGTTAACGGCCATCACGGCTTCCCAGTCCGCCACGTCCAGCTCATCCGTCGCGCCCATCCGCAGAATGCCCGCACCGTTGACCAGCACGTCCAGTCGCGGCGTTTCCGGCCGCAGCCGCTGGCATACCGCTTTTACCTGCTGCGCGTCGGCCACGTTCAGCTCCACGGTTTGAAACGGGTAATCGGCCTGCGGGAAAGCGAGATCCAGCCCGACTACCGTCGCGCCCGCCTCGTGAAAGGCCAGCGCGGTGGCATAGCCAATGCCTTTACCGGCACCGGTTACCCAAATATGTTTATTGGTAAAATCGAGGCTCATGCGCGCTCCCGCGACAGCAGACGCCACCAGGCCGCCAGCGTCGGCTCTTTCGCCAGCATCACAAAATCGATATCGCCGTAAACTTTACGCCAGCGCGCCGCCAGCGCCATCATGCGCACCGAATCCAGGCCGTAATCGATCAGGTTCTCATCCTCTTCCGGCGTTTCGTCCTCATCCAGCATCGGTTGCACCAGCGCGCGCAGCTGCGCCATGCTCAGCGGCACCGGCAGCAGATCTTCCGTCAGCACCACTTTCCCGGCGCGACCGGCGGTGTATTTCAGCGCCATCAGGTGCTCGTCGCGGCTGAAGTCAGCCAGCGCATCCGCCACCATAAAGGGCTGGATATCCCGCATAAAGGCATCGATAGCGGTGGTCAGGCAGCCGATATGCGCGTACACGCCGCAGATAATCAGCTGGTCGCGGCCGGTCTCTTTCAGGTGCTGCTCCAGCGGCGAGCGATGGAAGGCGCTGTAGCGCCATTTCACCAGCACTTCGTCACCCTCTTCCGGCGCCAGTTCGGCTACGACTTTCTGCTGCTCCGGATGTTTATTCAGCCCCGGCCCCCACATATCGTTCAGCAGCGCGCGGTCTTTATCGCTTTGATGATTAGGCTGCGCCGTGTAGTAAACCGGAATACCGTTCTGGCGGCAGTATTCACGCAGCGCGGCGATATTGCTGATGACCTGTTTGATCATCGGGCAGTCTTCGCCCCAGAAATTAATAAAATAGTTCTGCATATCGTGGATCAGCAGCGCGCCCCTGGCGGGTTCAAACGTCCATTTGACCTTGTTTTCTGGCAGGTCGGCGGCGGCAGGCAGCGCATAGGCTTTTAGTGCAGGGATAGTCATTTTTTCTCCGGAATTCAGTTGGTCTGGCTGGCGGCCAGCTGTTGACGCAGGCGTTTTTTATCCACTTTACCGACGGGCGTCAGCGGCAGTTCGTCAACGGTTTCAATACGATCGGGCAGCTTGTAGTCCGCCACGCCAAGCTCGCGCAGATAGCGGCGGATCTCTACGGCGCGCACGGGACGTTTGCCCACGATAAAGGCGCAGCTTTTTTCGCCCAGCAGGCTGTCCTCCATCGAAACCAGCGCAACGTGCAGAATGGCCTCGTGGCGTAACAGCAGGTTTTCGATCTCTTCAGCGGCAATTTTCTCGCCGCCGCGATTGATCTGATCTTTTTCGCGGCCCTGCACGCAGATATAGCCGTCCGGCGTAATGGAGACCAGGTCGCCGGAACAATAGAAGCCGTTGGCGTCAAAGGCCTGCGCGTTGTGCTCCGGGCTGCGGTAATAGCCGCGGAAGGTGTACGGGCCGCGCGTCATCAGCCGTCCGGTTTCGCCCTGCGGCAGCGGATTGCCCTGCTCGTCCGCGACCCAGACCTCATCGTCCGGGCTCATCGGCGTGCCCTGCGTCGAGAAGATGTGCCACTCGTCGTCGGTCAGCTGCGTATAGTTGACCAGCCCTTCCGCCATGCCGAAGACCTGTTGCAGCCGGCAGCCAATTTCTGCCGGAATGCGTGCCGCCAGCGCTTCGCTTAAGCGCGCGCCGCCCACCTGCAACAGCTGGAGCGAGCCAAGCGCCCGATTGCTGCCCCACTCCTGAATCGCCTGTAGCCAGAGGCTGACCGCTGGCGGCACCAGCGCCGTCGCCGTAATCTGGTGTTTTTCAATCAGCGGGAAACAAAGGTTGGCGCTCGGATCGCCTGCCAGCACCACCAGGCCGCCGCCATAAAACACGCCGAAGGCGCCCGGCGAACTGAGCGGATAGTTGTGCGCGGCGGGCAAAGCGCAGAGATAGCGGGTTTTTTCGTTAAAGCAACAGACTTCCACGCTGCGGCGGATGCTGTAGTAGTAGTCGTTATGGGTACGCGGGATCAGCTTGGGCGTGCCGGTACTGCCGCCGGAAAGCTGGAAAAACGCGACTTCGTCAGCGGCGGAAGGCGCAGCGACAAACTCGCCTTGCGCCTCGTCAATTAAGGCCGCAAGCGAGGTATCGTCCTCACGAGCGTTGCGCAGCACCACCTCACGCAGCGACGGATAGCGCTGGCGCAGCGGTTGCAGATAGTCGTCGGTGGCGAACAGCGCGTGCTGACGATCGGCGATCAGCAAAGCAGGCTCAATCTGGCTGGCGTAGGCGTCCAGCTCCTGGCGCTGATGGCTGAACAGCGCGTTGACCGGCGCTACGCCGAGCTTAAGCAGTGCAAACAGCACGATATAGAATTCAGCCACGTTGCCCAGCTGCACCAGCGCGGTATCGCCGCACTTCAGGCCGCGACGCTGTAAGGCCGCCGCCAGACGGGTGCTGGCGCTCTCCAGCTGCCGGTAGCTGTATGCGCGGTCGCCGTCGATCAGCGCCGTTTCCGTGCTGTCGGCATGGCGAGTTAAAATATCCGTTAGCGGCAGATCCAGCCAGTAGCCTTTTTCACGGTAGCGGGCCGCAAAATCGTCGGGCCAGCGGGAATAGGAAATCGTCATAAAATAGCCTTATTGCAGTCCAAATACGTGCAGCATGGTGCTGAGCTTGACGCCGGTTTCGCGCCATTCCGATTCCGGCGAAGAGGCCGGAACGATGCCCGCGCCGGCGAACAGGCGAATGTTTTTTCCGGCCAGCGTGCCGCAGCGAATGGTCACTACCCATTCGCCGTTGCCTTCGTCGTCGCACCAGCCGACGATGCCGCCGAACAGCTCGCGGTTAAACGGCTCCAGCTTTTCAATCCACTCGCAAGCGGCAACGTGCGGATAACCGCTCAGCGCGGGTGTAGGATGCAGCAGGCAGGCGAGCGACAGCGCCGTTTCCTCAGCCGCTGCGGCTTTGCCTTCAATCGCGGTAGCAAGGTGCCACAGCGTCGAAGTAGTGATCAACTCCGGCTTGTCCGGCACCGCCAGAGAGCGGCTGCGCGGTTTCAGCACGTCGTACATGGCGCTGGTCACCAGGCGGTGCTCGTAGCGATCTTTTTGCGAGTACATCAGCTTTTCGCCTACCGCAAGATCGCGCGCTTTGTCGCTGCGATCGCGTCTGGCCGAGCCCGCCAGCGGCAGCGAAGTGTAGGTTTCGCCCGACTTACGCAGCAGCAGCTCCGGGCTGGCGCCCAGCAGCGTGCTGCCGTCGGCCAGCGGAACATGGAAGTGATAGCTGCCAGGGTTGAGCGCAATCAGGCGATCCATTAACGCCGTAGCCTGCACCGGCTCGGCGGTAGTGATATCGATCAGACGCGAGAGCACCACTTTATCCAGGCCAGGCTGGGCGGTCGCTTCCGCTGCTTTCGCCACCATCTCCATAAATTCAGCCTGTTCAGGAATGTTCTGGCGCGCGGTAATTACCGGCTCTACGGCAGAGCTCGCCTGCTGCGCCGACTCTGGCTGCTGCTGGCGGGAGAATGCCTCATGACGCTCAGGAATAAATAGCGCGGAAGGCTGGCGCGTATCAAAGGGGATGGCGCCAACCATCACCGGGCGCGTAATCCCTTTGGCCCTGGCCGCGGCAAAGGCGCTGTGTACCTGCTGCTGGAAAGCGCCCTGCAGGTTGTCGCCGTCGGCGGCGGGACAGGTAATTTCGGCAAAGCGACCAGTGGTGATAAAGCTTTTCCACGGCGATGCGAAGAAAAAGCTCTCAGATGAGAGAGAAACTGATGGTTTAACTGCATCAGCGCAAAGCGTCTCCATAACGGCCTCCAGCCACAACGATAAAAAGTATAATAATGATTATCATTTGCATTATTACCGCGTAACTTTAAGTAAATTCTTTGTGATGTCAAGCAACGTTTCGCAGTTTAAAACAGTGCAAAACACCACGCCGCGACCGGGCGCAACGTTTGCGCCGTTATTAGCATCATTTGGCAGCATTACCTGCCGCCAGGGCAGGCAAGGAAGGACTAAAACCCGATGTTATTCAGTTACGCTTTCTCCCGGCGAAGCGGGCGCGGGCTGGCGATAGCGTCGGAGCGAACCGAAGGCGGCGGCCAGCACCAGGCTGACGATGGCCAGCCCCAGGCCGCTGCTGCTGGCGGCGGTGGCGGGCAGCATCACCGTGGTCATCGCGCCCAGCAGCAGCGCGCCCAGCGAGTCACCCATCACGTTTTGCGCCGTCCACAGGCCGTTGATACGGCCCAGCATCGCGTCCGGCGTCAGCGTCTGGATCAGCGTGTATTGCAGCAGCGCGCTCAGGGCGCTCAGGTAGCCGAACAGCATCAGACAGAGCGCGCCCGCCTCCCAGTAAGGCATCAGGCCGCACAGCCCTACCGCGACGAAAGCGGCGACGGCGGTGAAAAGCATCACCTTGCCCGGACGCGGATGCTGTGCCAGATTGCCGCTGGTCAGCGCGCCTGCGGCCGCGCCGAGCGGTACGGCAGCATAGAGAAAGCCGATCTGCTGCGCGCTCAGCTCCCAGCGAATGGCCAGCGCCGGATAAAGCACGCGTACCGCCGTCGCCATGGTCAGCAGCGCGCCCACCAGCGCCACGCCGCCGATCAGACGATGGCCGAGCAGAAAGGTAAAGCCTTCCGCCAGCGACCGTAGCGGCCTGGCGTGCGACTGCGGCGGCGGCGGCAACGACGGCAGACGCAGCAGCGGGATCAGCGTAATAAAGGTGCCCGCCGCCGCCAGCGCGAAGTTCCAGAATACGCCGCCCGCCGCGAGCAGCACGCCGCCCACCATCGGCGAGATCACCGCACCCAGCCTGACCGTGAGCATGGTGATCGCCCCGGCCTGCATCAGGTTTTCACGGCCCACCAGCGCGGGCGTGGCGGCAAGCAGCGCCGTCACGCCGATGGCGCCGAAAAAGCCGTCCCAGATGCCCAGCAGGTAGATGGCGGTCAGCGACGGGGACGGCATGGCGGCATTGACGCACAGGCCGATAAAGCCCAGCCCGCAGGTCGATCGCGCGAACAGGATCAGCCGCCGACGCTCGTGGCGATCCGCCAGCACGCCGCCCAGCATCAAACCGGTAAACAGGGCCGCGCCGGTCAGCGTGACCGCCAGGCTTACCTGCCAGGCAGAACCGGTCAGCTGCTGGATCTGCACCGGCACGCCGACGCCAAGCAGGCCCAGCGCCAGGATAGAGATAAAGCGGGCGATAAACACCGCCCGAAAATCAGGGTGCGTCTTCAGCAGGCTGAGGCTGAGCATAAAGGTCTGTTTTTTCATTGTGTTGCCCGATCCAGCAGTTGGTTAAGGCGTGGGCCGATATGGGTAAACGCCTCTGCCGAAATAATATCCACATGCGCGCATTCCACCGGGAAGGTTTGCAGCGCGTCGAGCCATGGCGCCCACGCGGTGTGCGCATCCTGCCCCGGCTTCAGCGTTTTCTGCGCGACGAACAGCGTGGCTTCCCCGACGAAGCGGCGGCTTTTCGCGGTCGCCAGCAGCCTGACCGCATCGCCGTAGTTGCCTTCGATAGCGCCAAACAGCGCCTGGCTGGCCGAGGCCGCCAGCGACTCGCGCAGCGACGCCTGGGCGGCCATAAAGGCTTCACGCTCGCGGTCGATTTCCGCCAGCACTTCGGCATCCAGCTGGTTATTCTGTGACCAGTTTTGCGTTTCCGGCGGCCAGGTATCCAGCAGCCCTAGGAAGGCGACTTTTTCGCCCTGCGCCTGCAGGCGCGCCGCGATAGCGTGCGCCAGCGTGCCGCCCAGCGAATAGCCCAGCAGATAGTAAGGGCCGTGCGGCTGCTGCTCGCGCAGCGTGGCCAGATGCCGCTCGCAAAGCTCATCAAGATTTTCCGCCTGCCGCATTGGCCCGTGCGGGCGCGGCGACTGAATGCCGATCAGCGACCAGCGCGCGTCCAGATAGCGTTGCAGAATGCTGAACTGCCAGGCGAAGCCGGAGGCCGGATGGAAGCAAAACAGCGTGGGGCCGTGCGAACGCCGCAGCGGCAGGATGGTTTCCATGCCCGCGCGGCTCGCCTCTTCTTCGCTCTGCCGCGTCAGCTTTTCCGCCAGCGCGCCGACGGTGGACGCCACCATAATCAGCCCCGGCGTCACCGGTCTGTCGAGACGGCGACGCAGATCGACCGCCAGCCGCATCGCCAGCAGCGAATGGCCGCCGAGGGCAAAGAAGTCATCATTAACCGAGCGGATCTCGCAGTCCAGCAGGCGGGCAAAGGCTTCGGCCACCACGGTTTCCACACCCTCTGCCGGCGCGCGACCTGCGGCGTGGGCCAGCTGTGGCAGCGGCAGCGCCTTGCGATCCAGCTTGCCGTTGGCGCTTAGCGGGAAAGCCGCCAGCTGCACCAGCACCACCGGCACCATGTGCGCGGGCAGGCGATCGCTAAGCTGCTCGCGTAGCGCGGCCGTATCCAGTTCGCCGGACGCGGCTACCACGTAGCCCACCAGCTGCCGTTGATCGCCGCCGCCCGCGCTGGCGTTGCCGAGCACGCAGGCATGGGTAACCGCCTGCGCCACGTTATCCAGCGACAGCAGCGCCTGATCGATCTCGCCCAGCTCGATCCTCTGTCCACGGATCTTAAGCTGATCGTCGCTGCGGCCCAGATATTCCACTGCGCCGTTCTCCAGCCAGCGCGCCACGTCGCCGGTGCGGTACATTCTTGCGCCCTCGCCTTCCGGATCGGCAATAAAACGGCTGGCGGTCAAATCGGCTCGCGCCAGATAGCCCTGCGCCAGCTGCACGCCGGTCAGATAGAGATCGCCCGCAATACCCGGCGGTACCGGCTGCATATTGCCATCCAGGATGCGCAGCCCGGTGTTCCAGACCGGAAAACCGATCGGCACGCTTGCGCCCGTCACCTTTGCCAGCGCCTCGCCGTAGGCCGGATGCCAGCTCACATCCACCGCCGCTTCGGTCGGGCCATAAAGATTGTGCAGCGGCACGGCCGTTTTGTCCTGCCACTGGCGACAGAGATCGGTCGGCAGCGCCTCGCCGCTACAGAATACCCGCCGTAAAGAAGCACAGTGGGCCACGGCCTCGTCATCGGTTAACGCGGTGACAAACGCCGCCAGCATGGAAGGAACGAAGTGCGTAGTTGTGACACCGTAACGGCTGAACAGCGCCTGGAGCGCCTGCGGATCGCGATGCGCTTCCGGTGGCGCCATCACCAGCTGCGCGCCAGTCAGAAACGGCCAGAAAAATTCCCAGACCGAGACGTCAAAACTGCACGGCGTCTTTTGCAGCACTACATCGTCGGTAGTCAATCGATAGTGGTCCTGCATCCACAGCAGGCGGTTTACGATCGCCTGCTGGCCGACCATGACGCCTTTTGGCCGTCCGGTTGAGCCGGAGGTATAAATCACATAGGCGGTATGGTACGGGCGTGACAGATCCTGAGCAGGCGCAAGATCCACTGTCGGCAACGGCTGGTGGTAGCAGAAGCTTTGCAGATTTTCGAGCTGCGCAAAGCGGCCCAGCTGTTCTTCGGTGGTGATTAACAGACGCGGGTTAGCGTCTTCCAGCATCATGCTCAGCCGATCGGTCGGATAGCCGGTATCCAGCGGCAGCCAGGCGGCGCCCAGCTCCACAATGGCCTGTAGGGCAAGCGACAAAAATACCGAACGCGGCAGCGCCACGGCCACGATGTCGCCCGCCTGCACGCCTCGCTTTTGCAGCGCCTGAGCCAGCGCCGTTACCTGCTGACGCATCTCGCGGTAGGTAAAACTATGCTGGTCATCCGCCAGCGCGTCCGCGTCCGGGGTGCGCTGCGCCTGCGCCATAATCAGGCTGCTCAGCGTGGTTTGCGGCACCTCGATCGCCGTATCGTTAATCTGCCGCAGCCGCTTTTCCTCACGCGGGTGCAGCAGCGTCGCCTGCGCGCAGGACAGCGTCGGATGGCCCGCGAACTGGCTAAGCAGCAGCGGCAGGCGGGCAAGATGCTCACGCAGCGTTTCCGCCTGATAGCGCTCCGCGTTCGCCAGGATTTCCAGCGAGACGTTGCCCTCTTCGTCCGGGTAGAGCGCGATTTCCAGATCGCGTACCGGGCCGGAAGCCAGCTGGTGGGTCACGCCTTCGATACCGGCAAAATCCAGCCGGTAGTCAAACATTTTCAGGTTAATGACCGGGCCGAACAGCGGCTCGCTCAGCTGGCCGATATCCCTTTGGATTTGCTCCGCGTCGTAGCGCTGATAACGACGCGCTTTTTTTAACTGCTGCTGCAGCGCCTCCGCCAGCTGTGGCAACGTGGCCTGAGGATCGAGCCGTATCGCCATCGGCAGCACGTTGAGCACCGGCCCGGTGGCGCTCAGCGCGGCCGATCCCAGGCGGCGCATAAAGATAAAGCCCGCGCTGTATTCCGCCCGCGCGCTGAGGCGGCCCAGCCACACCGCAACCAGCGCCAGCGCCAGTTCCGACGCGCTGAGCTGGCTTTGCGCCCGCAGCTCGCGGAAATCTTCGCGGCTCAGCTGCAAATGCTGACGAATAAGATGCGTGGTGGCGCTTTGTCCGTTCAGCGGCAGCGGCGACAGGCTGGCGGGCATCGGCAGCTGGCTCGCCTGCTCTTTCCAGAAGGCGGCATCGCGCTGGCGGGTCGCGGAGGCGCTATAGCGATCGTACTCCTCCACCACGTCGCTGAAAGGGACGAAAGGCGAAGGCTTCGGCTCGCTGCCGGTGCAAAGCGCAGTATAAATCTCCGCAATGCGACGAGTGATGGCGGTAAAGCTGAAGCCGTCCACCACCAGATGATGAAAACGCTGATACCAGTACCAGCGGCTTTCGCTCAGGCGAAAAAGAATATGACGGTAGATCGGACTGCCGCTGCTGATGCGCAAATCCTCATCCAGATCCTGCTGCATACGCGCCAGCGCCGCCGCTGCGGGATCGGCCTCGTGGCGCAGATCGACGCACTCCGGCAGGGTAAAGTCAGCGTCGGCATCGACCCACTGCATCGGCACGCCGTCCCTTTCGGTAAAGCGCATCCGCAGCGTGTCCGCCTCCTGCATCCCGCACACCACGGCCTTGCGCAGCAGCGGCTCATTCAACGCGCCGTTCAGCTCCACATAGTGCGCCACGCTCCAGGCGTTTACCTGTGACGAAAGCTGTTCCGCCATCCAGATACCGGACTGCGCCGCTACCAGCGGCATCATTTGCTGCTGCACTTTATGCATCAGCGCCTCGCTCATTTCACTTTTCACGCTGTGACTCCCGCCGCAAAATGGGCCGGGGTCAGCGTTTGCCAGCGCGCCAGCCAGTCGTTGCATTCGTGCTGCGTCGCCGGGCCATACGCCGGCTGCCAGCCAGCGGGCCGGGCGCAGTGGGCTGGCCACAGGCTGTAGCCCAGATGATTTTGCAGCACGAAAAACGGCCCCTCAGGGCGATCGAAAGGATTACTCTGTTCCATCGGAAACTCCGGATTTAGCAGGGACAGACTGCCACAGCGTGGTCAGCCCGTTAATCAGGCCGCCTCGCCAGCACAGCGCGTCGTGGCCGCCGTCAACAAGGCGATAGTGCAGCGTCGGGCAGGCCCGTTGCAGCAGCGGATAAATGCGCTGGTTAGCCTGCAAAACGACAGGTTCGCGCAGGCCCGCTTCCAGATAAATGCGCAGCGGCGCAACGCTGAGCCGGCCCTGCATCAGCTGCTCTGTCAGCCAGCCGTCCTCGCCGGTGCGCTGGCGATGCGGCCACCAGAAAGAGCCGGACTGGCTGAGCGCGCAGCCGAAACGCTGCGGCCAGTGCAGCGCGGCATAGAGGGCGGAAAGACCGCCGAAGCTCTGTCCGGCCACCACGGTGGTCACCGGATCGTCGCGCCAGCGCGCGTGCTGCGCAAGCAGCGGCAGCAGCTCTTCCTGGACCGCCAGCCAGAAGTCGGGATTGCAGGTCAGCTCCTCGCCGCGATGCTGCGTGTCGATGGCATCAATCAGCAGATAAACCGCCTGTGGCAGCTGACCGCGATCGGTTTGCGCCTGCAGTGCAGACCAGACCGGCATCTGCTCCGCCCAGAACTGGCCATCCAGCAGCACGGCCAGCGGGCGCTGTTCCGGCTGGCTTTCGCCAGTGGTGAAAAGCCATACCCGCCGCTGATTGCCCAGCCTTTTGCTTTCCCACGTCAGGCAGCACGGCGCAGCGAACTCAACGCGCTCTGTCCAACCCGGCTGCACAGGCGCCTGCGGCAGATGCAGCGCGGAGACGGGATGGCCGCGTCCGCCTCGCCAGCTGGTATGGGGATTAAGCGGATCGGCTATCGCCTGCGGCAGCAGCCTGCGCCAGCCTTCGCGCAGCGCCGCGCGGTCCGGCGGACTTTGCAGCGCCTCGGGGGGAAAATCATTTTCGTTTACGGAAGGGATAAAGCAGTAGCTGCCTCGCCAGCCCGCATTTAGCCGAACCTGCCACTGCCAGATAGCCGTGCCGCTGATGCGTTGCAGGCTTTGCGGCGCGCGCTGCTGGTGATGATCGGTGACGCCGGTGATATAAATCCATACCCGGCGCACCGGCGAAGTCTGTTCCGTTCCGGCGGGATCCCGCCAGTAAAAGGTGACGGTGCAGATGTCACCTTCCGTCACGACCGCTGGCGACCCCAGGCTCAGCTTGTGCTGCCAGCTCGCCTGCGCGTCGCTATCCCAACCGCCTGTCATATCATCATCTTCCATCATTAGTGCCATGAAAACAGGAACTGCAAGGCGTCGATTTTATTGATAATGGTTTTCATTTGCAATAAGAAATCATCACGTTTTTCAGACCGTCGAGACGTACCGCCTGGTCTTAACCCGCAGAAAAGATAAGGAAAAAAGGAAGCGACCACGGAAAAAACAGGCTGTCGATAACCTATCGGCGCGGCCAGCCTGGCGAAAAAAACGAGGGGGAGAAAAGCGGTAACGGCGCCGTTAATCATTAACGGCGCTTATTAAGGGTGGGATCAGGAAGAAGAAACGGGATCGTGCAGCCGCTGGCGCTTGCGAAGGCTCGGGAACCAGGCCATCCACAGGCCGACCACGATCAGCGTGCCAATACCGCCGACTGCCGCCGCCGGCGCCGCGCCCAGCCAGGCTGCCAGCATCCCCGACTCAAATTCACCAAGCTGATTAGAGGTATTAATAAAAATAGAGTTAACCGCGCTGACGCGTCCGCGCATCTCATCCGGCGTATCCAGCTGCACCAGCGAGCCGCGGATCACCATACTGACCATATCGAACCCGCCCAGCGCAAACAGCGCCAGCAGCGACAGCCACAGCTCTTCAGAGAGCGCAAACACCAGCGTCGCCACGCCGAAACCGGCTACGGAGGCAAACATGATTTTACCGACGTTGCGCTCCAGCGAACGACGGCTGAGCCAGAAGCCGACCAGCAGGCCGCCAACCGCTGGCGCGCCGCGCAGCAGGCCCAGCCCCCACGGCCCGGTATGCAGAATATCTTTGGCGAAAATGGGCAGCAGCGCCGTCGCCCCGCCCAGCAGTACCGCAAACAGATCCAGCGAAATGACGCCCAGCACGTCCGGCCGGTTACGGATAAATTTCACCCCGGCAAAGACGCTGGCGAAGGTGGCGGGCGTGCGCGGCGGCGGCGCATGGTCGTAGCGCAGGCGGCTGACCATCACGACGGAGATAAGATAGAGTACGCCAGTGGTGATATAGACCGCCTGCGGCCCGGCAACGTATAAAAAGCCGCCGAGCGCCGGGCCAAGCATGGAAGCCGTTTGCATCGATGCGGCGTTGGCGGCCGTCGCCCGCGCCAGTATTGAGGGCGGCACCAGCGCGGGCAGCATGGACTGCAGCGACGGCGCCTCTAACGTTTTGGCGATGGAAAGCACGAAAATCAGCGCCAGGATCACCAGCTCGTTGGTCAGGTGCATCAGCGTCAGCACCGCCAGCGCGGCAATCGCCAGCAGTTCGGTAAACTGCCCCAGTAATACGACGCGACGACGGTCAAACTGATCGGCAACGTGCCCTGCCGGCAAGGCCAGCACCACCGCCGGCAGAAACTGCGCCAGCCCGATTAAGCCTAAATCGAAGGCGCGGCCGGTAAGCGCATAAATCTGCCAGCCGACCGCGATAGAGAGCATCTGAAAACCGAAACTGGAGCTGGTGCGGGCCAGCCAGAAAGCGACAAAAGAGCGATGGTGAAACAGCGATTCCGACCCGGCGGAAGTAGGCGATTGCATGGTGATTTCCGGTTATTTTTTTGACAGCGCCAAATCCTGAGCGGCCGGCTCCTGCCGGGGCGCATATTTCCACAGCCAGCGTCCGCTGGTCATGCGGCGGTAGAAGAAGATACCACGGACAATCCAGTCCAGAAACATGCCCAGCCAGATCCCCACCACGCCAAAGCCGAGTACCACGCCCAGTCCGTAGCCCGCCACAATGCGGCATCCCCACATGCCCAACAGCGAAACCCACATGGTAAACCTGGCGTCGCGCGCGCCCTTCAGCCCCGCCGGTAAAACCCAGGATGCGGCCCAGAACGGCATAAACAGCGCGTTCAGCCAGATCAGGATTTTGACCACGTGGATAACCTCCTCGTCGCGGGTATAAAACGAAGCCAGAATGCCCGCAAAAGGCACCGTCAACGCCGCCAGCGCGCACAGCCCGATGGTTGAAAGCCAAAAAATATGCCGCAGCTGCCTTTCCGGCTGCTTCAGCTGTCCTTTGCCCAGGCGGGTGCCGACAATAATGGTTGAGGCGGAGCCAAGGGAGTTGCCCGGCAGGTTGATCATCGAGGCAATGGAAAAGGCGATAAAGTTACCGGCGATCACGTCGGTGCCCATTCCCGCGACAAAAACCTGCGTCAGCAGCTTGCCGCCGTTGAACAGCACCGATTCAATACTGGCGGGCACGCCGATGCTCAGCACCTCCATCAGGATATTGGTGTTGAGCCGGGTGAAATAGCTTTTCAGCGTGATTTTCAGGCGCGGATTGAAGCCGATAGCCAGCACATAAATTACCGCCGCCGCGCCGATATAGCGGGCGATAGTCAGCCCCAGTCCGGCACCGACAAAGCCCATCCCTTTCCAGGAGAAACAGCCGTAGATCAGCACCGTACTGAAAATAATATTCAGGATATTCATGCCGCCGTTAATCAGCATGGGGATCTTGGTATTGCCCGCGCCACGCAGCGCGCCGCAGCCAATCAGCGCAATCGCGGCGGCCGGATAGCTCCATGCGGTGATATTGAGATAGATCAGCGCCATCTCTTTTACCCGCGGTTCTGCGTTACCGGCGATAAGATTGATGATCCACTCGCCGTAAAACTCAATGCCTATTGCCAGCAGCACGGCGAAAATAGTCATCAGCACCAGCGACTGGCGGGCGGCCGCCTGGGCCCGTTCACGGTTAAGCTTGCCCAGGCTGAAGGCGACCACCACCGTGGTACCCAGATCGATAGCGGCAAAAAAAGCGATGATGACCATATTAAAACTGTCGGCCAGCCCGACGCCCGCCATCGCCTCCTTGCCCAGCCAGCTCACCAGGAAAGTGCTCAGCACGCCCATCAACAGCACGCAAAGGTTCTCAAAAAAGATCGGTACCGCCAGCGGCGTGATTTCTCGCCAGAACAGAACCCGATAAGAACGTCTTTTGGGATACCAGGGCGTACGCCTGATGGCCTCTAACGGAGAAATACGGAATATTTGCAAAGTGCTGCCTGCCAGAAATGGAGAAGACTCTACTGATGATGGTAAAAGGCGCTCTGATATGCAAAGTCTTTTCCGGAGAAAAGTGATTTTCCCCTGCGGATAGCGCCGTGCCCTGTACGATCGAAAAAGGCGATCGTCGATCGCCTTTTTTGGTTCTCCAGCCCTGGCTACTGCGCTTTAGGCTCGCCCAGCGCCTTGAGCCTTTTGGAAAGCTCACGACGCTCTTTGGAAAGATCGGCGTTTTTGATGATGTAATCGTCAACGCGATCTTCGTAATCGCTGCGCATGCTGCTGATAATTTCCTGAATGGCTTCGACGCTCATGCCGGGCTTGATATATTCACTCAGGTTATCCAGCAGCAGCACGCGTTTCTGGTTGTCGCGGATTTTCTTTTCAATATCGTGGATTTCACGCTGCAGCTTGTTCTTACGACGGAACATCCGCACAAACTCCAGTACGTCCTGAAAGGATTGCTTTGCATTTTCCATGGAAACACCTTCTGTTCAGGCCTGCAAGGCAGGCATTATTATCATTGCGCTCAGCGTAGCGGCGAACCGCTGTCGAGGCGATTAGTTGTAGAGTCGGACTGGCGTTATCTTAGCGCGAACCGGCGCTTTTCGCAGTAAGTTGTTATTAATCGTTTATTTACGCAGCACCAGACGCATCAGATCCGACAGCCTTTCCAGCTGCGCGGCCATCTCCAGACTCAGCCAGACGTAGCCGTGGATCGGCGTTTCCACCAGCTCGTCGCTGTTGGAGGCTTTGATCAGCTGCCGCAGCTCGCGGGTGATTTCCGCCAGCTCCGCGCTGTTGGCGGAGATTTGGTCCGTGCTGCCCGCCACTATCGCATTTGACAGCGCGCGCAGCGTATTTTCCGTCATCTGCTGGGTGCGCCTCAGCGTAGGCGCGTTCAGCATTATCAGGTGGCTTTCGCGAGAGGACCACCAGGCGTTCAGCTGCAGCTCCAGCGTGCAGACCATATTGCGGTTCAGCGTCTGAATACCTTCAAAAACCGAACGCGGAATACGCGTTTCCTTGCTGGCGGGATCGATCAGCGACCGCATTTTCACCACGCCGGTCAGCAGCCGCTGCAGGGGGCGCGTCAGCCGGGGCTTGTCCACCAGGTTAGGTGAACAGCCGGCATGGTAAATTTTAGCGGTTTCCAGCAGGGAATCGGAAAGCTTGATGCGCCAGTGGGTATAGGCCTTTTGCGGATAAATGCTGGTAAAAAACAGCGCCAGCACCGAACCCAGGATCACGTCGCCGCCTCGCCACAGCGCCATGGTCATATCGCCCGGCGCGCCGCCGCAGATCACCGCCAGCGTAATGCCGATCAGCAGCGCCATATAAGGGTGCTTGCCCAGCGTCAGAAAACCGCATAAAAACATCACCAGCGTGCACCAGGCCAGCATTACCGGCAGCGACCACAGCTCCAGCCAGAGCGCAATCAGCCCCGAAACCGAGCCGAATATCGTACCGCCGATGCGCTGGATCGCACGCGGAAAGACGTTACCCCAGGAGGAAATCGGCCCCATCACCACCACCAGCGTAATCAGCGGCCAGCTGCCTTCCGGGATAGAGAACAGGCGGATCAGCAGAAACGTCAGCACGAACGCCAGCGCGATGCGAATGCCGTGCACCGTGCGATAGTTACGATAGAGGGTGAATTCAAAGGCCGATAGCGGCTTGTCGGGACGCAAAACTTTCTCCAGGGGCGGGCTATTTTCCGGCATCATACCCTGCCCTGCGGGGCTTCGCCCGCTTTTTTGCGTATTGCCGTCTCACGATAACAGTGGTGCAACAGCAGCTCAACAAACAGGCAAAATGGCGACCCGTTGCGGATCGCCATCAGGGGTTACAGCTTGCGTTTGATGTAGTCAGTAATGCGAGTGATCACGCCCGCTTTTTCCACCGGTTTCAGCGTCACCAACGGGTAAGAGGCCAGCTCTTTGTCGCCATCCACCAGCTGGATAGTCCCGACCTGCTCATGCAGCTTCAGCGGCGCCTCAAGATCCTTGCGGTCAATGACGTACCTGGCCTTGATTTTTTTGACGTCTTCACGAGGCAAGGAGAGATAAACATCCTTATCGCTGCCTACGGCTACCTGATGCGGATTGCCGTACCAGACATTCTCATGGCCGATCTCTTTACCAGCATGGAACAGCTGCACGGTATCAAAATTGTTCTGTCCCCAGATCAGCAGCTTGCGCGCCTGCTCTTCGCGCCCTTTAGGGCTTTTGCCGCCCATGATCACGGCGATCAGTCGGCGCTGGCCGTCCACGCTGGAAGCAATGATATTGAAACCCGCGCTTTCGGTGTGGCCGGTCTTCAGGCCGTCGACGTGCAGCGTTTTATCCCATAACAAACCGTTACGATTCTGCTGGGTAATGCCGTTCCACGTCAGCGATTTCTCGCTGTACATCTGATAAAAATCCGGCTCGCCGGAGATAATGGCGCGCGACAGCTTAGCCAGATCGCCAGCCGTGGTGTACTGTCCCGGCGCATCCAGGCCGTGAACCGTTTCAAAATGGGTGTTTTTAAGGCCAAGCTTAACCACATACTGATTCATCTGCTCGACAAAAGCGGCCTGGCTGCCCGCCACATAATCCGCCAGCGCCACGCAGGCGTCGTTGCCGGAATCGATAATGACGCCGCGGCTCAGATCGCGTACCGAGACTTTCTCGCCGGGCTTAAGAAACATCAGCGAAGACCCTTTAAACACGGGATTACCGGCGGCCCAGGCATCTTTACCCACGGTGACCATGTCGTCGCGGCTGATGTGCTTGCTGTCGATAGCACGATCCACCACGTAGCCCGTCATCAGCTTGGTCAGGCTGGCCGGGTTGCGGCGTTCGTCGGCATTGCCCTGCGTCAGCACCTGACCGGTCGTGGCGTCCATCAGCACCCAGGAAGCGGCGTCGATAGCGGGCGCGGTCAGGGGAAAAGCTAAGGGGTTATCTTCAGCATGGGCTACGGCGACCACGGCCAGAACCAGGCTGATACTTGCAAGCTGACGCTTCTTCAACGGTAAATCCTCAATAGACTGGAAAAAAACAGCCTGTTGTACGGGATCTGCCGTCGTAACGTATTAAAAAAGTGCAAGAAAATATTAAGATTAGGGAGGGTAAACCGCCTCCTGATCTCTATAAGAAAGTGGCTACGCTTTGCAGAAAAAGAACCGGAAGGAGCGCGTAACCTCCTGCCGCTTTTTGGCAGCCGCAATATGGTTTACCATTAAAGGCGTCAGGACAGGCATCGCTACGGGCGCGGTTCTGCACGCATGGGTGTGAAGATTATCTTCATTGAAGAGTTTGAGGTTATTTCAACCAATATGACTGAACGTATAAGACCGCAAGCATCAGATTGAGCGCTGCGTTTTCAGGAAGTTAACAAACAGAAGTGGACAGAGATAAACAGTGAAAAACGAAAGCAATCAACCTACGTTCCTTTTCCACGACTACGAAACTTTCGGGAAAAGCCCATCGCTGGACCGCCCTGCGCAGTTTGCCGGCATCCGCACCGATATGGATTTTAACATTATTGGCGAACCGGAAGTGTTCTACTGCCAGCCTGCGGACGACTATCTGCCGCAGCCGGAAGCCGTGATGATCACCGGCATTACGCCGCAGCTGGCGAAAGCCAAAGGCATGAACGAGGCCGCTTTCACCCAGCGTATTCACCAGCTGTTTAGCGAGCCCAATACCTGCATCGTCGGCTATAACAATATCCGTTTCGACGACGAGGTCACGCGCAATCTGCTCTACCGCAACTTTTACGATCCTTACGGCTGGAGCTGGCAGAACGGCAACAGCCGCTGGGATTTGCTGGACGTGATGCGCGCCTGCTACGCGCTGAGGCCGGAAGGTATCGAGTGGCCGGAAAATGACGACGGCTTTCCCAGCTTTCGCCTGGAACATCTGACCAAAGCCAACGGCGTGGCGCACGAAAACGCGCACGATGCGATGTCCGATGTTTACGCAACCATCGCTATGGCAAAGCTGGTAAAAGAGAAGCAGCCGCGCCTGTATGATTTTCTGTTCAGCCATCGTAATAAGCAGAAAATTATGACGCTTATCGATATTCCGCAGATGAAGCCGCTGATGCACATCTCCGGCATGTTTGGCGCCCAGCGCGGTAATACCAGCTGGATCGCCCCGCTCGCCTGGCATCCCACCAATAAAAACGCGCTGATTACCTGCGATCTGGCCCAGGATATTTCTCCGCTCCTGGCGCTGGATGCCGATGCGCTGCGTGAGAGACTCTACACGCGCCGGGAAGATTTGGGCGATGCCGCACCCGTACCGATCAAGCTGGTGCATATCAATAAATGTCCGGTCGTCGCACCGGCCAATACGTTACGCCCGGAAGATGCGGAGCGTCTGGGGATCGATCGTCAGCGCTGCCTGGATAATCTGGCGCTGCTGCGTCAGCACCCGGAGGCGCGTGAAAAAGTGGTGGCGCTCTATGCGGAAGCGGAGCCGTTTGTGGCTTCTGACGATGTGGACGCCCAGCTCTACGACGGCTTTTTCAGCGACGCCGATCGCAGCGCCATGAATATTATCCGGCAAACGACGCCGGAAAACCTGCCCGCGCTGGATCTGACCTTTAACGATAAGCGTATTGAGAAGCTGCTGTTCCGCTTTCGGGCGCGCAACTTCCCCGGCACGCTGGATGAGGCCGAGCAAAAGCGCTGGTTGCAGCATCGCCGTGAGGCGCTCAGCCCGGAACGCGTGCAGAACTATGTGCAGGAGCTGGAGATGCTGTTTAATCAGTACGACGGCGATAAGGCGAAGATGACGCAGCTGAAAGCGCTGTTTGATTACGCTCGCGAACTGGTTTCCTGATTTTTCGGCTACGGGCAGCGGCAATTAAAAAGGGCGCGGTTCACAGAACCGCGCCCTTCTTTTTAGCCCATCACCACGCTAAATGCGGGCTGGGTTACATCGGCTCTTCGGTGTACTGCGGCACCGGTTTGCGGAAGCGCTGCGTCACCACGGCCAGATAGACCAGGCCAATTGCGCCCCAGACCAGGCCGAGGATCATCGAGCTTTCTTCCAGATTGATCCACAGCGCGCCCACCGTCAGCGCGCCGCACAGCGGCAGCAGCAGGAAGTTAATGTTGTCCATCAGCGTCTTGTTGCGCCCTTCACGGATCCAGAACTGCGAGATCACCGAAAGGTTAACAAAGGTGAAGGCCACCAGCGCACCGAAGTTGATCAACGCCGTCGCCGTCACCAGGTCGAAGGTAATGGCGGAAAGCGCGATAGCGCCTACCAACAATACGTTCAGCGCTGGCGTATGCAGCTTCGGATGAATATAGCCGAAGAAACGCTCCGGGAACACGCCGTCACGCCCCATCACATACATCAGGCGGGAAACGCCCGCGTGCGCCGCCATGCCGGAAGCCAGCACGGTGATGCAGGAGAAAATCAGAATGCCGAACTGGAAGGTTTTACCCGCCACGTAGAGCATGATTTCCGGCTGCGACGCGTCCGGATCTTTAAAGCGCGAGATATCCGGGAAATAAAGCTGCAGGAAGTAAGAAACCACGATAAAGATCACGCCGCCAATCAGGGCGGTCAAAAAGATCGCTTTCGGGATCACTCGACCCGCATCCTTGGTTTCTTCCGACAGCGAACTGATGCCGTCAAAGCCCAGGAACGAGAAGCACAGAATGGTCGCGCCGGTGATCATAGGCACCACGTGCGCCTGCTCAGACCAGAACGGCTTGCTGCTGGTCAGGGTGCCGGCCCCTTCGCCATGGGACACGCCGTAAATTACCATACCGGTAATCGCCACCATGACCGCCATTTGCAGCACCACGATAATGCTGTTGAAATTGGCGACGGTTTTAATGCCCTTGAGGTTAGAAAGGGTCATAAAACCAACCAGCAGCACCACGAATATCCATGACGGGACACCCGGCACCAGCGCTTCAAAATAGATTTTCGCCAGCAGGATATTGATCATCGGCATGATCAGGTAATCCAGCAGCGAGGACCAGCCCACCATAAAGCCGACGTGCGGGCTGATGGCTTTTTGGGCATAGGTATAGGCCGAGCCGGCAGACGGGAAGCGGCGAACCAGCTTGCCGTAGCTCAGCGCAGTAAACAGGATCGCGATTAACGCGAAGGCGTAGGCGGTTGCTACGTGACCGTCTGTGAGGCCGGAAACGATGCCGAACGTATCGAACAGGGTCATTGGCTGCATATAAGCCAGGCCCATCATCACTACAGGCATCAGAGTCAGCGTTTTTTTCAGGTGCGCGCGCGGCGCGGCGGTCTGGGAATTATGCGACATGATTCAGCCTCCCCATAGCATCAACCTTTCTGGGTTGAACCACAGGGAAACTTCGCTTTATGCGAGCGTTGTTCTGATTTGGGAAGGTAAAGCAGGCAGGCGTGAAGGTGACGGCTGCCGCTGCGCCGTAGTCGTCGCGCAGATGTTTACCGGCTGCGGCCGGCGTAATGAAGTGTTGCCCCATCTTTATTTCCTCAAAAACACTGTCAGTGTGTATCAGTCCGGCTGAGCCGGCCTCTTTGGCTTCGTTTTTTTGTGCAAAAAAAATAACCGGCGCGTTAAGCGTCGGTTATTCATTTACAGTCCGTATATTTTGCCAGGCTGTAAGACAGAATACAAGTTTTTAAAGCCTTTCTGCGCCATTTCTTTACAGGAAACGTCAGGCATTTTTCAACATCCAGTCGATTTCTGTGGCGGTGATCAGCCGTTCAAAATGCATCAGTTCATGATGTTTGCAGCTGTGCCAGACAAACCCAAAGCGCTCGCCCAGCAGCTTTTGCAGCGGAGAGCTTTGGGCAAATTCGTCCAGCGCATCGCTTTGCCTGATCGGCAACGGTCTGCCGTCGGCTTCATGGCCGTTGCCGGTAATGGCCGACGGCAGCGGCAGCTGATTATCGATGCCGTGCAGAATGCCCGCCAGCACCGCGGCGACCACCAGATAAGGATTGGCATCCGCGCCTGCCACGCGGTAC
Source organism: Erwinia sp. STN24 (assembly GCF_041320675.1). Taxonomy (NCBI): domain Bacteria; kingdom Pseudomonadati; phylum Pseudomonadota; class Gammaproteobacteria; order Enterobacterales; family Erwiniaceae; genus Erwinia; species Erwinia sp. STN24. The sequence continues at coordinate 1,541,731 of NZ_JBGGPM010000001.1, forward strand.
TCCACGCGATGGTTTTCCGCTTCGCCACAGGGAATACGCAACGCTACCGTACGGTTGTTGTGCCCCCAGGATGCCTGTAGAGGCACAAAGGCTTCCGGTAAAAAGCGACGATAGGCATTAACGTTAGGCGCCAGCAGCGCCATGGAGGCGGGCATCAGATCGATCATCCCGGCCAGCGCTCGCTTCAGCAGGGGCGAATCGCTGCCGTCATCGGTGATAAAGGCGTTATGATCGGCGGCGTCCAGCAGGCTGATATGAACGTGCATTCCGCTACCGGCCCAGGCCTCGTAGGGTTTTGCCATAAAGGTAGCGTTCATCCCGTGATTTTCTGCCACCTGACGGATTAGCCGCTTCAGCTGCACGGCATGATCGCAGGCGCTGAGCACGTTGCGGGTATGGCGCAGATTGATTTCAAACTGGCCTGGCGAGGCTTCCGCCAGCGCGCCGTCGGCCGGAATACCCTGCAGTCTGGCCAGCCTGTCGATATCATTGAGCACGGCGGCAAAACAGTCGAGATTATCAACCGAATAAACCTGGCTTTGCCGGTTACGATCGTCGCTGCCCGGCGAGCACGGCGGCTGAATGGCGCCTTCCGCATCGCGTTTTTTATCGACGAGATAGAACTCCAGCTCTACCGCTACCACCGGAAATAACCCCCGATTGCGCAACTGCTGCCAAAGGTGATTCAGGACATTCCGGGGTTCAACGTCAAAGGGAGTACCATCTTGATTACGCATGGTCAGCAAAAGCTGCGCCAGGCGCTGCGGATCGGTTGCGGAGGGAGTCAGCGTGCCTTCGACGGGAAAGCAGATATTATCCGGTTCACCCAGCGCCTGGCCAAGTCCGGCCTCTTCCACCGTGTTGCCGAGAATATCCATGGCATAGACGGAAGCGGGAAAATAACAGCCTTTTTCCAGCCTGAGCAAACTGCCGATCGGGAGGCGTTTGCCGCGAAAAACACCGTTTAAATCATTAAGCAGAACATCAACATGCTGTGTTTCAGGATAGCGTTCCAGATAAGTTTCTACTTCAAGCTGGAACGCGCTGGTTCGCTCGCCATGCCGCGTAAAATCTTCCACTTCGACGATATTGGTCATGATGCCACCCGCCTTCGCTCAGTCTGATGTTTGCGCGCCGCTCAAAATAAGCGCCGCCTTCTTAACATAGCGTCAACTATTCAGCGCGGCAAATGTTATGACAGAGTTTATTTTCCAGGCAAAATCTTTTGCATATTGCCTTGCAGAGTGCCAGATTGGCTGGATAAGGCACGGATCCGTCCTGCCTTTCCGCGCTCACTAAAACCGGACGGAGAGTTGGGATGGGCATTATTTCGAACAACCCCTTGATTGACGTAATAATGTATCAGGCAAGCCTCAGCAAACAGGCCCTGACGACGGCGCTTCCCGATGCCTGCCCGGCATGGCAAAACCCAACCGGGTATGCTGGCTTTGACCTTAAGGAAGACTATTTATTAACGCCTTTACGTGCGTTTTTTCGGCAGCAAAAGGAAACCCGTCGATGAGCGATATTTCTCTGGCCCCCGGCCGCCGCCTGGCTGAAATCCGCCAGCAGCAGGGCCTGTCGCAGCGGCGCGTGGCCGAGCTTTCCGGCCTGACGCACAGCGCCATCAGCACTATCGAGCAGGACAAGGTCAGTCCCGCCGTCGGTACATTACAGAAGCTGTTAAAAGTTTATGGCCTCTCCCTTTCCGAATTCTTTTCCGAGCCGGTCCAGCCTGCCAGGCCGAAGGTGGTAATAGAGGCAAATGAGCTGATTGATATTGGCAGCCAGGGGGTCTCGCTGCGGTTGATCCATAACGGCAGCCCCGAGCGGACGCTGGCTATGATGTTAGAAACCTATGAACCCGGCGCGACAACCGAAAAAATTCGTCATCAGGGCGAAGAGATCGGTACGCTGCTGGAAGGCGAAATCACCTTAACCGTCGACGGCCAGCGCTATCAGCTTCGGGCTGGCCAAAGCTACGTTATCGATACCGGCCATCCCCACAGCTTTAATAACACCTCTGCGCAGCCCTGCCGGATCGTCAGCGCGCATACCCCAACCACCTTTTGATCGCCAGTTGACGCCGCTTCGCGCTTTTTGTTGGAGAAAGCTATGGAACATGTGCAGAGCTATTACGCCGCTACGGCCAATCCTCATGACCGCTGGCCGCGGCTGACGGATGATATTCTCTGCGACGTCTGCATCATCGGCGGCGGTTTTACCGGCCTTTCCTCGGCGCTCTACCTTACCGAAGCGGGTTATGACGTGGTGGTGTTGGAAGCGGCCAGGGTTGGCTTTGGTGCCAGCGGCCGTAACGGCGGGCAGGTGGTTAACTCCTACAGCCGTGATATTGACGTTATTGAGCGCCGCTACGGCAAAGAAAGCGCACGACTGCTGGGCAGCATGATGTTTGAAGGCGCAGCGGCGATCCGCGACCGTATCGATCGCTACGCCATTAGCTGCGACTACCGGCCCGGCGGCGTTTTTGCCGCGCTTAACAGCCGTCAGTTTAGCCATTTAAAGCAGCAGCACCAACGCTGGCAGCACTATGGCAATCATCAGCTGGAGCTGCTGGACGAGCTGGGCATCCGGCGTAAAATCGCCAGCGAACGCTATGTCGGCGGCCTGCTGGATCGCAGCGGCGGTCATCTGCATCCTCTGAATCTTGCGCTGGGCGAAGCGGAGGCGATTCGCCGTCACGGCGGCAGGATTTATGAAGAGTCAGAGGCGACCGCCGTGACCTACGGCACGCCGCATCGCGTCAGGACGGCTCAGGGTAGCGTATTGGCTAAATACGTTATTTTTGCCGGTAATGCCTATCTGGCGCCGCAGCTGGAACCCAGACTGGCGAGCAAGAGCCTGCCCTGTAGCTCGCAGATCGTCGTCACGGAACCGCTCTCACGCGATAAGGCGCTGGCGCTGCTGCCGGACAACTACTGTGTAGAAGACCGTAACTATCTGTTGGATTACTATCGCCTGACGGCCGACAACCGCCTGCTGTATGGCGGCGGCGTGAGCTATGGCGCTCGCGAGCCGGGCAACATCCACGAGCTGATCCGGCCCAGGCTGCTAAAGACCTTTCCACAGCTGGAGGGAATAAAATTTGATTATGCCTGGAGCGGGAACTTTTTGCTGACGCTGTCCCGTATGCCGCAGATCGGCAGGCTGGAAAACGGCGTTTACTATATGCAGGGCGACAGCGGGCACGGCGTGACCTGGACGCATCTGGCGGGCAAGCTGGTTTGTGAAGCGTTGCAGGGCGAGCCAAAACGCTTTGATGCGTTCGCCCGCCTGCCGCATCTGCCTTTCCCGGGCGGTCGCCGTCTGCGCGCGCCTCTGACGGCGCTGGGCGCCGCCTGGTATGCGCTGAGGGACCGATTGGGGGTTTGATTACCGTAACGGCATTTTCAATGGATCGGGATAGCGGTAGCTGAAACCCAGCTCCTTGCAGATACGCTCGCCGTTGATAATCTTGCCCGTGGCGGCGTTTGCTTCTGCAAGAAACGTCGGCGGCGTCAGCCCCAGCTGGCGGGCAACCGCCGGATAAAAATCTTTACGGGCAGGATGATGCGGCGCGCTCAGGTTATAAGTTCTTCCACCTTCGCCGTTTTCCAGCAGCAGGATAATAGCGGCAACCACATCTTCCAGGTGCACCAGGTTAACGCCGTGTGAACCGTCGCCTAAATCGATTTTACCCGCCAGGAAGCGGCCCGGATGCCGCTGCGGCCCCACCAGGCCGGACAGCCGCAGAATATCTACCGAGGTGCCCGGCAGATTATGTAGCCAGGTTTCCAGCTCTTTCAGCGTCTTACCCGCTACCGTAACCGGCTCAAGCGGGCTGTCTTCATTCATCTCGCCGTTTCCACTGCCGTAAACAGAGGTGGAACTGGTAAAAACAATGCGCGGCACGTTTGCCGCCAGCGCGCTGTCCACGATTTGCTGAACCGCCAGCAGATAATTTTCGCCGCCCTCCGCCGTGCGGCTGGCAGGTAAGGTGATGACCAACGCCTCCACGTCCAGCAGCGCGTCAAGATCGTCGGGATCGCACTCCAGTTCCGGCGTCAGCGTCAGCAGCACGCTTTCCAGCCCGCACATGCGCGCCGCCTCCACGCCGTCAGCCGTAGTTTTGCTGCCGGTGACCTGCCAGCCTCGCGCCGTCATCGCCAGCCCCAGCGGCATCCCCAGCCAGCCCAGTCCTACAATCGCCACTTTTTTCATCTTTGTTCCCTGCTTTCTCAACCATGCCCTAAAACTACGCCAGCCTTTCGTCAACAACAATCGGTTAAGCCTTTTTATCTGTCATCAATGATAAAAAAGTGTTGCGCCCGACATTTGTCCTGAGTTAGGTTATTGGTCACGAAATGAATAATCATTCACCCCTATTTGAGAAGACTATGACACGCGTTCAGTTCAACCACCATCATCACCATCATCCTGACTAGTCTTTCAGGCGATGTGTGCTGGGAGACATTCAGATCTTCCAGCGGTGCAGAACGCAAAAAAAGCCCCCGGAAGATCGCCTTCCGGGGGCTTTTTTTATGGGCGCAGGCCCGGGCCTGAAAGGACGAACGACGCTGGCAGTTAAATCGAGCAGACAGGAAAAGAGGATAAGCACCGATGTTAGATAACAAACGTTTACGCATAGCTATGCAGAAATCAGGCCGTTTAAGCGATGAATCACGCGAGCTGCTGGCCCGCTGCGGCATCAAAATTAATCTGCAACAGCAGCGCCTGATCGCTTTCGCCGAGAACATGCCGATCGATATCCTGCGCGTGCGTGATGACGATATTCCGGGGCTGGTAATGGATGGCGTTGTCGATTTAGGCATTATCGGCGAAAACGTGCTGGAAGAAGAGCTGCTGACTCGTCGCGCTCAGGGCGAAGATCCTCGTTACGCCCTGCTGCGCCGTCTCGATTTCGGCGGCTGCCGCCTGTCGCTGGCGATGTCGGTTGATGATGAATATACCGGCCCGCAGTGTTTGCAAAATGCCCGTATCGCCACCTCTTATCCTCACCTGCTGAAAAAGTATCTCGACAAACAGGGCGTCGCTTTTAAATCCTGCCTGCTGAACGGCTCCGTCGAAGTGGCCCCTCGCGCCGGCCTGGCCGACGCCATTTGCGACCTGGTTTCCACCGGCGCGACGCTGGAAGCCAACGGCCTGCGTGAAGTCGAAGTTATTTACCGCTCTAAAGCCTGTCTGATCCAGCGCGACGGCGAAATGCCTGCCGCCAAGCAGGAGCTAATCGACAAGCTGATGACCCGCATTCAGGGTGTCATCCAGGCACGTGAATCCAAGTACATCATGCTGCACGCGCCGAGCGAGCGTCTGGAAGATATCATCGCTCTGCTGCCGGGCGCGGAGCGTCCAACCGTTCTGCCGCTGGCGGGCGACAAGAGCCGCGTCGCCATGCACATGGTGAGCAGCGAAACGCTGTTCTGGGAAACGATGGAGAAACTGAAAGCTCTGGGCGCCAGCTCCATCCTTGTGCTGCCTATTGAGAAGATGATGGAGTAAGCGATGATGACCCCGATTGACTGGCAGGCGTGCAGCGCCGAAGAACAGCAGGTGCTGCTGACTCGTCCGGCTATCTCCGCTTCTGAAAACATTACCGCCAGCGTGCGCGCTATCCTGGAAAAGGTAAAAGCGGAAGGCGACGAGGCGTTGCGCTACTACAGCGCCGCTTTTGACAAAACTGAAGTTGAGGCGCTGCGCGTCACCAGCGAAGAGATAGAGGCGGCGTCAGCGCGGCTTGGCGATGAGGTCAAACAGGCGATGGCGGTGGCGGTCGCTAATATCGATAAATTTCACCAGGCACAAAAGCTGCCGGAAGTGGATATTGAAACCCAGCCCGGCGTGCGCTGTCAGCAGATCACCCGCCCCGTGGCGTCCGTCGGCCTCTATATTCCCGGCGGCTCTGCCCCGCTCTTCTCTACCGTGCTGATGCTGGCGACTCCCGCCCGCATTGCCGGCTGCAAGCGCGTGGTGCTCTGCTCGCCGCCGCCGATCGCCGATGAGATTTTATATGCCGCTAAGCTGTGTGGCGTGCAGGAGGTGTTTCAGGTCGGCGGCGCGCAGGCTATCGCCGCCATGGCGCTGGGCACCGCATCCGTGCCGAAGGTCGATAAAATTTTCGGGCCGGGGAACGCCTGGGTGACCGAAGCGAAACGTCAGGTCAGCCAGCGTCTTGACGGCGCGGCGATCGACATGCCTGCCGGCCCTTCCGAGGTGCTGGTGATTGCGGATGGTGCAGCCACGCCGGATTTTGTCGCCTCCGATCTGCTTTCTCAGGCGGAGCACGGCCCCGATTCGCAGGTGATCCTGCTGACGCCCGATCGCCAGATGGCCGAAGCGGTCGCCGACGCGGTAGAAAAGCAGCTGGCCAGCCTGCCGCGCGCCGAAACGGCTCGTCAGGCGCTGGCCGCCAGCCGCCTGATCGTGGCGAAAGATTTGGCGCAGTGCGTTGAAATCAGCAACCGCTACGGGCCGGAACACCTGATTATCCAGACGCGCCAGGCGCGCGATCTGGTTGCAGACATCACCAGCGCCGGTTCCGTGTTTCTGGGCGACTGGTCGCCGGAATCCGCCGGCGATTACGCCTCCGGCACCAATCACGTGCTGCCGACCTACGGCTTTACGGCGACCTGTTCAAGCCTGGGCCTGGCCGATTTTCAGAAGCGAATGACGGTGCAGGAGCTGACGCCGCAGGGCTTTTTGAACCTGGCGCCGACTATTGAAACCCTGGCCGCCGCCGAGCAGCTGACCGCCCACAGAAACGCCGTGACGCTGCGCGTCGCCGCGCTGAAGGAGAAGCAATGAGCAAGATTGAAGATCTCGCCCGCGCCAACGTGCGCCAGCTGACGCCCTATCAGTCCGCTCGACGTCTTGGCGGCAACGGCGACGTCTGGCTCAACGCCAACGAATATCCGCTGGCGGTGCCGTTCGACCTCCGTCAGCAGACGCTGAACCGCTATCCGGAGTGCCAGCCGAAACAGGTTATTGAACGCTATGCAACCTATGCGGGTCTGTCGCCCGACCAGGTGCTGGTCAGTCGTGGCGCGGACGAAGGCATCGAGCTGCTGATGCGCGCATTTTGCGAGCCGGGCAAAGACGCCGTGCTGTTCTGCCCGCCGACCTACGGCATGTACAGCGTCAGCGCCGAAACGCTGGGCGTGGAATACCGCACCGTGCCCGCGCAGGATGGCTGGCAGCTTAACCTGTCCGCCATTGCTGAAAAACTTGACGGCGTGAAGCTGGTTTACGTGTGCAGCCCAAACAATCCTACCGGCAACCTGGTGAAGCCGGAGGCCATCCGCCAGCTGCTGGAGATGACGCGCGGCAAGGCGCTGGTAATAGCAGACGAAGCCTATATAGAGTTCTGCCCGACGGCGACGCTGACCGGCTGGCTGAAGGAATATCCGCACCTGGTGATCCTGCGTACGCTCTCCAAAGCGTTTGCGCTGGCCGGATTGCGCTGCGGCTTTACGCTGGCCAACGCTGACGTTATTGCGCTGCTATTAAAAGTTATCGCGCCTTACCCGCTCTCCACGCCGGTAGCGGATATCGCTGCCCAGGCGCTGAGCGAACAGGGCGTCGCCCTGATGAAGGAGCACGTCGACGAGCTGCTGGCGACGCGTAACAAGCTGATTAGCGATCTGCGTGACTGCCGCTGCGTGGAAAAAGTTTTCCCCAGCGAGACCAACTACGTGCTGGCCCGCTTCACTGACTCCGCATTGGTCTTTAAAACCTTGTGGGATCAGGGCATTATTCTGCGTGACCAGAACAAACAGCCGGGACTGGCGGGCTGCCTGCGCATCTCCGTCGGCACGGCTGAAGAGTGTGACCGCGTTATCTCCGCGCTGCAAAAGTTATCCGGCGCGTCCGCATCCATGGAGCAAGCATGAGCCAGAAAGTTCTTTTTATCGATCGCGACGGAACGATTATCGCCGAACCGCCGGAAGATTATCAGGTTGACCGCATGGAGAAACTGGCTTTCGAGCCGGACGTGATCCCTGCCCTGCTGGCGCTGCAAAATGCCGGTTATCGACTGGTGATGATCACCAATCAGGACGGGCTGGGCACCGCCAGCTTCCCGCAGGCGGATTTCGACGGCCCGCACCAGCTGATGATGCAGGTTTTAAGCTCGCAGGGCATCCGCTTTGACGAGGTACTGATCTGTCCGCATCTGCCGGAAGACGGCTGCGCCTGCCGTAAACCGAAAACCAAACTGGTCACGGCGTGGCTGGCGGAAGGCGTGCTGGATACCGCTAACAGCTATGTTATCGGCGATCGCACCACCGACCTGCAGCTGGCAGGTAATATGGGTATTCAGGGGCTGCACTACTCTAAGGAAGGTCTTAACTGGCAGGGTATTCAGCAGCAGCTGACCAAACGCGATCGTCACGCGCTGGTGAACCGCAACACCAAAGAGACGCAGATTAAAGTAGAGGTCTGGCTGGATCGCGAAGGCAACAGCCAGTTCAATACCGGCGTGGGCTTCTTTGACCATATGCTGGATCAGATCGCCACCCACGGCGGCTTCCGCATGAATATTGAGGTGAAAGGCGATCTCTATATCGACGATCACCACACGGTGGAAGACACCGGCCTGGCGCTGGGCGAGGCGCTGCTGAAAGCGCTGGGCGACAAGCGCGGCATCGGCCGTTTCGGCTTTGTGCTGCCGATGGACGAGTGCCTGGCGCGCTGCGCGCTGGATATCTCCGGCCGTCCGCACCTGGAATATAAAGCCGAGTTCAGCTATCAGCGCGTGGGCGATCTCAGCACCGAGATGGTGGAACACTTCTTCCGCTCGCTTTCCTATACCATGGCCAGCACGCTGCACCTGAAAACCAAAGGCAAGAACGATCACCACCGCGTGGAGAGCCTGTTTAAAGCCTTTGGCCGCACGCTGCGCCAGGCGATCCGCGTGGAAGGCAATACCCTGCCCAGCTCGAAAGGAGTGCTGTAATGAACGTGGTGATCCTGGATACCGGCTGCGCCAACCTTTCCTCCGTTAAATGGGCGATCCAGCGCCTGGGCTATGAGCCAGTGGTCAGCCGCGAGGCCGACGTCGTGCTGCAGGCCGACAAGCTGCTGCTGCCGGGCGTCGGTACGGCGCAGGCGGCGATGGATCAGCTGCGCGAGCGCGAGCTGATCGAGCTGATTAAAGCCTGTACCCAGCCGGTGCTGGGGATCTGCCTGGGGATGCAGCTGCTTGGCTCGCACAGCGAGGAGAGCAACGGCGTCACCACGCTGGGGATTATCGATCAGGCGGTTGAGCAGATGAACGACTGCGGGCTGCCGCTGCCGCATATGGGCTGGAACCAGATTACTGCTCAGGCAGGCAACCATCTGTTTCGCGGCATTCCCGACGGCGCGTACTTCTATTTTGTGCACAGCTACGCTATGCCGGTGAATGCCTGCACCATCGCGCAGTGCAACTACGGCGAGCCTTTTACCGCCGCAGTACAGAAAGATAACTTCTTCGGCGTCCAGTTCCATCCGGAACGTTCCGGCGCGGCTGGCGCGCAGCTGCTGAAAAACTTCCTGGAGATGTAAGTGATTATTCCCGCATTGGATTTAATTGAAGGAAAAGTGGTGCGGCTGCATCAGGGCGATTACGGTCAGCAGCGCGACTACGGCAGCGATCCCCTGCCGCGCCTGCAGGAATACGAGGCCCAGGGCGCGCAGGTGCTGCATCTGGTCGACCTGACCGGCGCGAAAGATCCGGCGGCGCGGCAGATCCCGCTGCTGAAAACCCTGCTGGCGGGCGTCGGCGTGCCGGTGCAGGTTGGCGGCGGCATCCGCACGCGGGAAGATGTGGAGGCGCTGCTGGAGGCGGGCGCCACGCGCGTGGTGGTTGGCTCTACGGCGGTAAAAAACCCTGAAGAAGTGCAGCGCTGGTTTAAGCAGTACGGCGCGGAGGCGATCGTGCTGGCGCTGGATGTGCGTATCGACGCGGCTAACCGCAAGGAAGTGGCGATCAGCGGCTGGCAGGAAGCGGCTGGCGTGACGCTGGAAGAAGTTATCGAACAGTTCCGGCCTTATGGCCTGAAACATGTGCTTTGCACCGATATCTCCCGCGACGGCACGCTCGGCGGCTCTAACGTGGCGCTGTATCGTGAAGTCTCGGCCCGCTATCCGCAGATCGCCTTTCAATCTTCCGGCGGCATCGGCTCGCTGGAGGATATTCGTGCCCTGCGCGGCTGTGGCGCTGCGGGCGTGATTGTCGGCCGTGCTCTGCTGGAAGGTAAATTCAACGTATCGGAGGCGATAACATGCTGGCAAAACGGATAATCCCCTGCCTGGACGTGCGTGACGGCCAGGTGGTCAAAGGCGTGCAGTTCCGCAATCATGAGATCATCGGCGATATCGTGCCGCTGGCGCAGCGCTACGCGCAGGAAGGCGCGGACGAGCTGGTATTTTACGATATTACCGCCTCTTCGGCCGGTCGCGTGGTGGATAAAAGCTGGGTAGCTCGCGTAGCGGAAGTGATCGATATTCCTTTTTGCGTGGCGGGCGGTATTAAATCGGCGGAAGACGCGGCGCAGATCCTCTCTTTCGGTGCCGACAAAATCTCGATTAACTCACCGGCGCTGGCCGATCCTGAGCTGATCACGCGGCTGGCCGATCGTTTTGGCGTGCAGTGCATCGTGGTTGGTATCGATACCTGGTACGACAGCGAAAGCGGCAAATACCATGTGAATCAGTATACCGGCGACGAAGCGCGTACCCAGGTCACAACCTGGGAAACGCTGGACTGGGTACAGGAAGTACAGCAGCGCGGCGCGGGCGAAATCGTGCTGAATATGATGAATCAGGACGGCGTGCGTAACGGCTACGATCTGACCCAGCTGCAAAAAGTCCGCGAGGTCTGCAAGGTGCCATTAATTGCTTCCGGCGGCGCGGGCACCATGGAGCATTTCCTTGAGGCTTTCCGCGACGCCAACGTCGATGGTGCGCTGGCAGCCAGCGTTTTCCATAAGCAAATTATTAATATCGGCGAGCTGAAGGCTTTTCTGCTCGACCAGGGTGTGGAGATCCGCGCGTGTTAACAGAACAACAGCTTGCCCAACTTGACTGGGCAAAAACCGACGGCATGATGCCGGCTATCGTGCAGCACGCCGTCTCCGGCGAAGTATTGATGCACGGCTATATGAATCAGGAAGCGCTGGCGAAAACGCTGGAGACCGGTAAAGTGACCTTCTGGTCGCGTACCAAACAGCGTTTGTGGACCAAGGGCGAAACCTCGGCGCATTTTCTTAACGTCGTCAGCATCACGCCTGACTGCGATAACGATACGCTGCTGCTGCTGGTCAACCCGGTTGGGCCAACCTGTCATCGCGGCACCAGCAGCTGCTTCTCGCCTGCCGCCGCCGACTGGACTTTCCTGTATCAGCTGGAACAGCTGCTGGCCGAACGCAAGCACGCCGATCCAGCCAGTTCCTATACCGCCAGCCTGTACGCCAGCGGCACCAAGCGCATCGCGCAGAAGGTCGGTGAAGAAGGCGTGGAAACCGCGCTGGCGGCCACCGTTAACGATCGCGATGAGCTGACTAACGAGGCTTCCGACCTGGTGTATCACCTGCTGGTGCTGCTTCAGGATCAGGATCTTAATCTGAGTGTGGTAATCGAAAACCTGCGCCAGCGGCATAAGTAACAGAGCCGGGGTATAGCAACAAATAGCAAGGTCGGGAAACCGGCCTTTTTTATTAAGGGAGCAAGATGAGCACGTTTGACAAGTTAATCACTCTGCTGGACGGCCAGCAGGCACGTTATAAGATCATGACGCATGAGCCGACCGGCAAATGTGAAGAGGTCGCGGCCATCCGCGGAACTGCGGTTGGTCAGGGTGCCAAGGCGCTGGTGTGCCATGTCAAAGGCAACGGCGTTAAGCAATATGTTCTGGCGGTATTACCTGCCGACCAGCAGGCCGATTTAAGCAAGGTGGCAAAAGCGGTCGGTGGCCTGCGCGCCTCGCTGGCCAGCCCGGCGGAAGTTGACCGGCTGACCGGCTGCGTGTTTGGTGCGATCCCGCCCTTCAGCTTTCATGATGAGCTGAAAGTCGTCGTCGATCCTACGCTGTGCGAGCGTAACAGCGAGATTGCGTTTAACGCCGGACTGCTGGAGAAATCAGTGGTGCTGAACGCGCAGGATTATCAGCGTATCGCGCCGTCGCTCCCGGCTGATATTTTAAAAGCATAGCGGCAACGGGCAAAAAAAAACCCCACCGCAGAGCGTGGGGTTTTACTTTATGCTGTTTCAGCCTGCGGAGAAACTTAATCCAGCCACTCGGTGTGGAACACACCTTCTTTATCGGTACGCTTGTAGGTATGCGCGCCGAAGTAGTCACGCTGCGCCTGGATCAGGTTCGCTGGCAGCACCGCTGAACGGTAGCTGTCGTAGTAAGCGATAGCAGCGGAGAAGGTTGGTGTTGGGATACCGTTCTGTACGGCATAGGCCACAACGTCACGCAGCGCCTGCTGGTATTCGTCCGCGATGTTTTTGAAGTACGGTGCCAGCAGCAGGTTAGCGATGTCGGCGTTATCCGCATAGGCATCGGTAATTTTCTGCAGGAACTGCGCGCGGATGATGCAGCCAGCGCGGAAGATTTTAGCAATCTCGCCGTAGTTCAGATCCCAGTTGTTTTCGGTGGAAGCCGCTTTCAGCTGAGAGAAGCCCTGTGCATAGGAAACAATTTTGCCCAGGTAAAGCGCGCGGCGCACTTTCTCAACGAACTCTGCTTTATCGCCGGAAACGGTCTGCACGGTCGGGCCGCTCAGAACTTTGGAAGCCGCTACGCGCTGAGTTTTCAGCGAGGAGAGGTAGCGTGCGAACACGGATTCGGTGATCAGCGACAGCGGCTCGCCCAGATCCAGAGAGCTCTGGCTGGTCCATTTACCGGTGCCTTTGTTGGCCGCTTCATCCAGAATCACATCAACCAGGTAGTTACCCTCTTCGTCTTTCTTGGTGAAGATGTCTTTGGTGATGTCGATCAGGTAGCTGCTTAGCTCGCCTTCGTTCCATTCGCTGAAGGTCTTAGCCAGATCTTCGTTGCTCAGGTTCAGGGCATTTTTCAGCAGGGAGTAGGCTTCTGCAATCAGCTGCATATCGCCGTATTCGATACCGTTGTGCACCATTTTCACATAGTGACCAGCGCCGTCCGGACCGATGTAGGCAACACAGGCTTCGCCTTCGGCGCGCGCGGCAATTTTATCCAGAATAGGTGCAACCAGCTCGTAAGCTTCTTTCTGGCCGCCAGGCATGATGGATGGGCCTTTCAGTGCGCCCTCTTCACCGCCGGAAACGCCGGTACCGATAAAGTTGAAGCCCTGCTCAGACAGTTCGCGGTTACGGCGAATGGTGTCTTTATAGAAAGTGTTGCCGCCGTCGATCAGGATATCGCCTTTATCGAGGTGTGGCGTGAGAGAAGCGATAGTTTTGTCAGTCGCTTCGCCTGCCTGCACCATCAGCAGTATACGGCGAGGTTTCTCAAGGGATTCAACAAACTCTTCGATGGTATAGTAAGGCGCCAGCTTTTTGCCTTCGTTCTCGGCGATGACTTCGTCAGTCTTTTCGCGAGAGCGGTTAAAGATGGATACGGTATAGCCGCGGCTTTCGATGTTAAGAGCCAGGTTACGACCCATTACCGCCATACCTACAACGCCGATCTGTTGCTTGGACATTACATACTCCTGTCTGAAGGTCACTCACGGCGCCATATAAGCGCCATGAACAAATGCGTGATTTATGTTAACTCAGCTATTCATATTAGGGTAGTTATGATTAATCCGGAATTAGTAATCGCTGCGATTGGCACGATCGGATAACAACCGAGTTAAAGATATTCTGGGCTGGTTTTCGATATCAGCCTGAATAAAAGAGAGCAAAAGTTGAACGCCCAGTATTATAGGAAGAGCCGCTAACATAACCGTACCGCTGGTAGCAGGTAAACCGCTCGATACAGATTCACTCCAACAGCTAATCCCATAGATCATGCCAAACAAAAACAACAATGTTCCAAGAACAAGTTCAACCGAGGCAATGGAAAAACCCCGCAAAAAGTAGTTGTAAAAGATACGTTTGAAAAGATTTTTTACATTCCCTTTCAGGAACGGCACCATGATTTTCTTAATATTAAGATTAGATTCTTCATCACCATAAACGGCCCCCATAGGGATATCGCATATTTTAGCGCCAACTATATTCAGCCGAAAAAGTATGTCAGATTCGAAAAAGTATCTTTTGCTGATTTTTTCAAGTGGTAACTTTTTAAGCGCCACGGCAGAAATTGCAGTATACCCATTTGTTGGATCAAATAAATGATAATAACCAGACGAAAATTTAGTCATAAACGAGAGAACAGCATTTCCAAAGAGCCTGATTTTTGGCATAGGCTTTAGCGTATCAATATCGTGGAAACGATTACCTTTCGTATAATCAACATCCATATTAATAATTGGATTAATAAAATATTTGACTAACCCTGGATCCATTTGACCATCGCCATCTACCTTAACGAAGATATCCATTCCATCGTCAAGCCCAACACGGTAACCGTGAAGAACTGCTCCGCCGACTCCCTGATTTTCTTCATTGAATAGTACTTTAACCCGAGTATCCTGACAGTGCTCAATAACATATTCACCAGAATTATGCGGGCATTTGTCATCGACAGCATAAATAGTATCAACTTCAGGGCCTATCTTCTCAATAACGCTTAAAATATGCTCTTTAACCTTATAGCATGGAATTACCACTGCTACCTTAAATTTTTCATCTCGAATATTCATTTTTTGTACACCCAGACTTTTGCAATAACATAGCTTATGAAAAATAAAATGAACTCAACAACAATCTTTGATAAAGCCGCGACATAAGACTCAGGCGCTACTGCAGCGATAAAACCATGGATAAACATGAGAAGCAATGAGCTTAAGGCGGTCATTATTGACCAGTAAATCCAGAATTTGATAAATACTTTTAGTGACAACCTCTTCCGGAAAGTGAGCCTGCCATTAAGAATAAAACCTGTAATCGCTGCAATCGCTCTGGATATAAAATTGGCAACGACATAATCAGTGCCAAACCTCACCATCAAGCTAAATAGCATCGTATCAACTGCCAGCTGAGTTATGCCGACTGCAAAAAAGATAAATATATTTCTCAATTTTTAAAATCCACGCCTTTGCATTCAGTAGAGAGACCATTTAAGAAACAGCGCTCAGGAACCCTAATGACATCTGCAGAGGGCGTTGATATATGTTGTTCAGAATATAATTGAATATGAGCATAACGATTAAATATCCCATTTAACAAAGGCGCTGGGATTTCCGGGAACTTTTTCCTCCAGAAAAGAAGCTGTGGCGTCGTATTAACGTGTGCTACAGATTTAAACCCAAGCCCATTTGCAATCGCGCCTGGCAATCCCGCTCCCAAAACATAGCCATTTTGTAGTTGTTCTTTCGTCAGCTGACGCGTAACTGCAGTATCATGTTTGGCAAATATTGGCCGGGAATCTTGCAAGGGATTGAATAATGCGAAGGTGCAAAGACTAAACACAAAACATCCGCCAGTTAATACTAATGATGAAGACTGACGACACTTCATTAATACCAGCATAGTAGCTAAAGTTGCTATTGCAGCAATGACGTCCATTTTTATGGCAATCAATGACTGCTTAATTACAGCGCAGACTAAAACATATATTACCCAGTATGCTATTACCTTCCTCATCGATAAGTTAAGTGGAATTTTCTTTAACTTGATAACGCAGAGTATGGAGATTAGCAGTGCGAATCCCAGCATCAATCGGTTAGCGACGACTTTGTTCAGGAAAAGATATTTACCAGCTTCAGCTGGAATATCACAAACGATCCATAGCAGCATAAGTAATGCCACAATGAAAGTAACACTATTATTTTTAATCGAAGCAACAACTAATGAAGGCTGAAAGCGCCAGCTTGAAAAAGTAAAGAAAAGAAGAAAAGAAGGCAACAGCGTTGAAAAAGTAGAGATCTCACAGATATTTGTTATACCTTTATCAATCAATACTTCGAAATTTGCATCATACCACGCAGTGGGGATGATTAAAGAAAACAGCATAGGAGCACTTATCGCAGAGCCGCCGCCAACATTTCTTAAGCCAGGATAAACGGTATCTTTCATCATATGTATATAGTCAGAAAAATAGATCCACACCGTCAGAACTGCTATCCCACCTGCTACCGCTGCGCATAAGAAGTGTCTGACATTAACCTCTTTTCGATCCACTACTTTCCATAACCATACCAATCCAGCCAGCCCTAAAGCATAAGAAAAAGCAGGGTAGAGATTTCCAAATTGCCAGACAACCAGAAAATAATAGAATACTATGCAATATAACAGATTACCTCTTATTGCAACTAGCGATAACATAACCCATGGGAAAAATGAAAAAGTTGATGCGTTAACTGTCCACCATGCCTGGATGGCACCGGAAAAATAGAGAGAGATGCTGAAAAGGAATGCGCTCTTCCTTTCTAATCCTAGTTTTTCAAAGAAAAGTTGATAACCTAAGATAAAGAAAACGAAAAGTGAGAAATAGTAGACAGAAAAAGCATAAGGAGCAGATAAGAAAACATAGCTCCACTGTGTCGGTTTAAATAGCACCCCCCAATCAAATATGGGCAATCCATAGTTTATTCTTAAATCTTCATTGTACAATGAAGTATTATTAAACCGGTTAAAGCCATTATTTACTAAAGCTTGAGTTAACGGAGTCTGAACCCAATACTCATCAGTCCTTATTTGGCGAGCATGACCAAAATCCGGTTGCGCCTCTACGCCAATTGCATTCAGGGCCAGGCTATATGAGGAAGGAGACCACGCATTACCTATATAAAAGAAAGCACACACGGTAATGATGAAAATGATGGCCGCATTGTTCCTTACTGAAGATTTCGTGAACATACTTAACCTTATAATATAGGGATAGTGAAGCCAGGAATTATTGAAAAACAAGAGCTTTTATAAAAATTCATTTTGCATCTACCCCAAGAAAATCCCGACAACGTGATTTATATTTATTTCTTAAATGATAGAAATATCTTTATAACAGTCATCGGGATCGCTTAATTACTTTCGCTCTAAATTTAAAGGAGAAATAATAAAGTCTTACAGATTTTGTACATCTTTTAGACTATAACCTTCTTTAGATATAACTGAACCAATGATTCTTTCTACAGCATGGGCTAACGTGCCATCGAGTTGTCCTGCCTCAAGCTCGAATTCATCTTCGTCAATGAGTTTGTTAGTAAGCGGTTCAAGAGCGCTCATTCTGAACCAGAACATAGAGCCAGCTGGGAAATAAGTTTTATAATCGTTGGATAATTCAGCCGCACCCAATCTACTAAAAAGCTTATCTAACCATAATCTATTTCCTAAATTTATTTCAGGAATGGAAAGGTCGGTAATAGAATTTGCTGGAGCAACAACGCCTAATTTACCATCAGATTTAAATGCATTTAATACAGAATCTAACTTTTGATGAGAAGCTAATAAGTCATCAAATAAGCTTTCACGCCACTTTTGTCCATCAACGCGATGCGGTGATTTTTTAGTGTGCACCTTACAAATATATTCATAGCCAAAGCCTTCAGCGACTTTCAGAGCTTGAATAAATGGGCGGATATCGCGCCCGCGATTGTCAACAAGAATGAAGAAAACGTTGTTAAACGAGCTCTTAATATTCTCTAATGTTGAGGCTTTGACATCGCTACGGATCGTGACAATCAGGTCAAGTTTGCCCTGATGCTGCGCAATATATTTTTCTACGAGTTCGCATGCCAGATCTTCATAGTAAGCATGTAAAATCACTGCTGCATCATGCTGGGGAACAAAAGACTGATTAATTTCAGAAATTAGCTTATGATCGCAATCATACTTCGAAAGAGAATTACGTAAAATATTTGCTGTAGCATGAAGGTAAGCATAGCCATTATAACGATCTGGTTCCATATGTGCTCCTTCTGCCCACTCATTCCAGGCATTAACAAACACTAAACGTTCTTCGGGACGACGTTTCATTGTTGTCTTAATGGCACTGTCCAACCAGCGAGCATAGAGCTCTGGTTTAGCATTATGGAAAGAGTATCCCTGCCCCGGTTTGCGTGCCTCATTATCCCAGGAAGGCATTACCGCCTTAAAGTAAGGGAAGCGCTCATCGCTAACAGAACCCGCCCTTAAGGCTAATTCTTCGTAATCATAGACACGACCGGTGAACTTTTTATTAAGCATAGTCACTTTGTCAGTAATGTCCTGCGCATTCATGTGATGTGGCGGGAATTCAACGATAGCATCAAAACCAAAGGGTTCAGGGCTGTTTACTTCAAATGCCTTAACAACGACCAGATACAGGCCCGGCAGGCCATTTTTGATAGCATGTTCTCGCCAGCGCTGACCCGTCTCCTTCGCATTTGGCAAGGACGCGGCTCGATAGAGAATCAGTAACGGTTTGCCGTCAACGCGGATATAACGCTCATCTTTCAGTGCTGGCATAATATCATCAAGAAAAGCAATATCATCTTCAGGTGAATGCTTCTGAGAAATTAACACGTCATTTTCAAGTCCATCCCAACGTCGCGTCCAGTTTTCATTCGCCCAACAGAGACAGAAATTAATATCCAGCGATTTATCTTTCAGGAAATTATTAACCGGTGTTTCCATAAGTCTTTTACCACCAAACCAGTAATGATGGAAGCAAAAACCCTGAACACCGTATTGTTTAGCCAAGTTTATCTGCTGGCGCATTACTTCGGGTAAACGCAGGTCGTAAAATCCCAACTCACCCGGTAATCGTGGCTGTTGCTGCCCCAAATATTGTGGTCTGGCTTTAGTGACGTTAGTCCACTCCGTAAAGCCTTCACCCCACCACTCATTGTTTTCTTTGAAAGGGTGATACTGTGGCAGATAATAAGCGATAACTTTCACAGGCAATTCTACGCCTTCAAGTGAATCAAGCGCTTTAGGAACATAATGGCTTTGCTCATTAACTTTGAGCGAATTACGCTTATATTCACTTTCCAGCCAGGCTTCCAGCAAAGAATCCCGGTTTCCGGAGTCAATATACTCAGCATTTGCTCCAGCGATAGCGCTATGCGGACTTGATAAACTGTTGCTATAAGCCTGTTTGACTCGCTGATAAGCAGCTTTAACGCCTTCTCGCTTGATGATATCGGTAATCAGCTTTACACGATATTTAACTAAACCCCTGTCTTCAGAGTTTATCATTTTCTTTGCGAAGGAATAAAGTTTCAAATTTGACACCTTATAAAATTTAAAAATAAAACTACCTCTTGAACCGTGAGGTTAATTTCCTGTAGGAAGTAAGTATTTTCCATCCTTTAGATCCAAGGATATTCATTAACTGCGCGTTTGTATCCTGCAACTTCCCTTTTATTATTAAATTTTCATCCCTGCACTGTGACAATTCTCTTTCCTTGCTCTCCCATCCAGCAGCGCTTATTGCATACTCCCCTTCTTTTATCCCATGCTCTTTAGCCTTTAACTCATACTCTCTTTCTTTGTCTTTATATAATGCAATATTGTGATCATACTCCATTATTTTAGCGTTGAACTCGTTTTCCTGCTCTAATCTCTTATGATTGCACTGAGTAATTTCGTTATTTAAGTTGGCAAGCGCTACACGATAATCATTCAGAAAATTACGTACAAGAAAAGAGGCGCGTTGATAGTTTTCATAAAGCGCCGTTGTATCAACAGTGGCTATCTGACGCATTAGTTCAACTTCCTCTCGTAGGCAGCGCTCACACAGATTTTCGTCAGCATCCGGGAAAACATCAGCAATAATATCTTTAGTCAGTTGGTAAATATTATAGTCTGTTATTTCGTATGTAGGCGATACGGATGTAATACGCAAAAATGAATGTAGCAGCCCCCTGAAAATAAGGCTTGAGAGATTCAAAGGCTTGTCTGAATTTATCTCCAGATCGAATATTTTGTAACCTTCGTCTGTTTTAATAATGTTAAACGGTGTAGCATCAAGATATTCCGAGGCAAGCTTATGGTCCCAGGACCAGGAAGATTGGATCTCTTCTGCAGGTATAAGGATACTAATCCAGTGTTTAACCCATGCAACGATTTGCTGACGTTGCCACCCATGTTTGTTCATAATGCCGACCAAAGTCAGCCATAAGCTTTCACCCTGGTGATAATCTTCGCTCAGAACGAACCTGCCATCCATTTTAAAAACATTAGCTCGGATTTTTTCCGCTTCTTTAGAAAACTGGATAGCCTTTTGCTTATTATCCTTACGTGATTCTGAATAGTACCACGCTAAAGTTTGGTTATCGGTTAGGAAACGCTCAACCGGTGAAACAATCATCAGGAAGGAGTTCGCCAGATCTGCAGATAAATTATTTTTCCATACGCTTAAGGCTGCCTGTTCCAGCGAGAATGCATAATCGCTTGGCGGCTGAGCTTCTTTATGGAATATTTCACTTACCAGAGGATAGAGTATTTTACTATTTTCTGATTGGTGCCCGGAAGGTGTGAAAATTAGTGAAGGTAATTTATAATCCGGGAACGGCAAATATTCTTCAATATGATTATAACCTGCCGATTTTATCAAATCCTTAAGCTCTTCACGCCCTAAAGTACATACACCTGTGTCAGAGTAAGCATTATTGATGCCCAACATAGGAACGCCAAGATGATCTTCTTTGGCACCAGCTAAATATTTTAAACCAAGTTTATTTTCAATAGCAATAAACAAAGCGCCTTCCTGCGTCAGCCTGGCACGACAGGACTGCAGGAGCTTTTTCTGCCCGCCTGCTCCAAGAAAGCTATTGGCGTATTCCAGCACGCCAATCAGCATCACATAATCAAACTCCCCCAGATCGGGAACCTTTTCACTGGAAGCGCAGATCACCGTAACATTATCCATCCCGGCACATCTTTTACGCGCTATAGTTGCTCTTCTTAAACTGCCTTCGATAGCCGTAACCTGCGCGCCTGACTCAGCAAGGAAACGGGTTATCGCACCGCAACCGCAGCCAATTTCCAGAATTCTCTTGCCAGCAAATTTATTCGCAAAAGGCCTGAGCAGATTTGAACGTTTCGGCGTCAGATGATAAAGCGACGGCCAGTCCTTGATTTTTCCAACCAGTTCTGGCGACATAACCGAGCGGTCGCTGGTGTTACTCACTACGTCAAGGATATAGTTTTCGAACTCATCGCCATCATTATAATTAAATTTTTCCCTGTTTAATTCAGTCCAGAGATTGAGCTCCGAATCAAAGAAAAAGCCAGCCTCATTGAGCCTGGAAATTATTTTTTCATTAATCACAATTAATCGACGCCTCTAAGTTTACCAAACCGAAAAATTCCGAGGTTGGCTCTGTAGTAATATGTATTGAGTCGTAACGCCGGTCATGTGGAACTACTTGACCAGTTATGTCATAACTGGCCAGCCCCACGGAAAGGAAGTAGTCTCCCTGGAAAAGTTTAGCGGGCAACCGCATTGTTACCGTATATTCTTTTCCGGCCTCACCTCGTTCAATAAAAGGTGATTCCTGGATTTTAGAGTTCGTATTGTAGATAGTGATACCATCTTTTGTTTTAACAGCAAATCCAAAGATAGGCTTATCAATATCCTCATTGAACTTAAGTAAGAAATGGAGTATTAGTTCTTTGCCAGAAGTAATCGTGACCGGATAATCCTTATCACCCTGAGCAAAATAAAAATCTTGAATTTCAGCTTGCCGATCGCCCCATCTGTATTCAGAAGGATTATAATTCACTCTTTTTTCAAAGCCGTCTGAAGTTAATTTGACTTTCAAAGAGTTATCATCTGCCTGATTTTGCGTAAATCTTTTCAGACTTTCCGCTTCTTGCTTACTGGCAGCACTGATTTTTTTCTCATGCTCGGCGCGTTGTGACTTACTGGTTGTAGGTTTGCCGAAAAGTAGATCAAGATATTGGTTAATAATATTTTTGGGCGCGCCATTATCAACCATCAAGCCGTCATTTAATAAAATCGCCCGATCGCAATGCGTGATAATTTGCTCAGTGGCATGTGAGACGAAGAGGATTGAAGTGCCGTTGTTTTTTAACTGCTTAAGTCTGGCAAAGCATTTAGCCTGAAATTTAGCATCTCCTACCGCTAATGCTTCATCGACAATAAGAATTTCCGGATCGATTTGCGCCTGTACTGCAAATGCCAGCCTGACCATCATCCCACTCGAGTAAGACTTGACGGGAGCATCGATAAAATGGCCAATATCCGCAAATGAAAGAATATCATCCAGCTTTTTATCAATATCATCTTTTGACAAACCAAGAAGTGCGCCATTAAGATAGACGTTCTCCCGCCCGGTAAACTCACCGTTAAAGCCGGCGCCTAACTCCAGTAAAGCCGCTACGCGACCGTTGATGTTGACCGCTCCCTGGGTAGGAGTTAGCGTTCCGGCAATGATCTGCAATAAAGTTGATTTACCAGAGCCGTTACGCCCAACGATACCAACGGTTTCTCCTTTCGGCAAATTGAAGCTAATATCCTGTAGTGCCCAAAATTCCTGGTGATAAACGCGAGGTACCTTCCCCAGTTTACGTTCAAGATTAGGAATAATAAACTGTTTCAGACGCCGAACCGGGTTATCATATACCTGATAACATTTACTGACATCGATTATTTCCAAAGCATTGTCGTTAGATAACATCGGCAAATCCTTTACGGGTCTTTTGGAACCAAAAATAACCAAGCCATAGCAGTATTAGTGAACCAAGGCTGTATAACATAAGGCCGGTAAAATCAGGTAACTTGCCCCAAATCAATACATTACGAGCCTGTTCGATAATAAAGGTAAGAGGGTTAAGCAAAATTATTGACTGGAACTTTTCCGGCACGGCTGATAGCGGATAAAAGATAGGCGACAGAAACATTACAACCGTTACTAATAGCGTTATAAACTGTCCTAAATCCCGAATAAAAACACCAAGCGATGAAATAAAATAGCTTAACGCCAGTGATAATAAAAACATAGGTAATAAAACGACAGGGAGTATTATTGCTGTCCAGTGGACAAAACCATTATAGATAAGAAAAGCCAGTATCAGTACGGCAACATTTATGCAAGTCTGGAAAGCAACAGAACATAATGTTATTACTGAAAGTGTTTCCAGAGGGAAGACAACTTTCTTAACGTAATTCACATTATTCAGTATCAGCATGGGGGCTTTAGTCAGGATCTCGCTAAATATACCGTGAACAATAAGTCCTGCAAACAGGATGATGGCGAACTGTGCTTTAGATTCGTTTCCCGCCGCGTTTCCCCAGCGCGCATTGAAAACTTCAGAAAACACCAGCGTATATACACCCAGCATAAAGATAGGATTAATGAAAGACCATAACAGCCCCATAACAGAGCCCTTATAGCGACTAACAATATCCCTTTTAGTCATTTCATAAATGATCTGTCTGTTTTTAAACGTGCTTTTACATAGTGACACAAGTGAAGTACTATGCTCTGTTTGCTGCTGCAAAATTTCACCTCACGTAAAAAATAATATTAGATCTTTTTCAACAGAATGGCGATAAAAAGTCCTAGCGTACCTGGAAAAGTTTGTCTATACAGGCCCAGTTTAGCGAATATTTTCACTCTTGAAAATAACCCACTTTTTCTTGCCTGAACAAAATTTGCCAA
The DNA here is from genome assembly GCF_041320675.1 of Erwinia sp. STN24. NCBI lineage: Bacteria > Pseudomonadati > Pseudomonadota > Gammaproteobacteria > Enterobacterales > Erwiniaceae > Erwinia > Erwinia sp. STN24. Next base: position 1,565,436 of record NZ_JBGGPM010000001.1, read on the forward strand.
AATGACTTTATTTTCAGCGTTAACTTCAGATGTCATTTTATTCAAGGCAAGTAAGTTTACATCAATCCATTCTTTGAAATGCCCATCAAGCAAACCAAAAATGCGTTTAAATCTGGCCATCCAGCCAGTATTAGAACCGACTAAATTGCCGTTATGCTGACGATATTTTATAGTTGGCGTGGGATCGTAAATTATTTCGCCGCCGACAGCCGTGATAATGATATAAATCCACCAGTCATGAGAAACGATTGCTACATCCTGTGGCGTTTTAACAACTAAACCTCTGGCGGCATGATTCATCAGCATCGTATTGCCTCCTGCAATGCTTTGAACCAGTGCATTTCTGAAAGAAGGCTTTTTTTCAAACAAGGGTGATTCGCCCAGATAATGGTCATTTTCGTCAACCAGCCGCGTTCTACCGCAGTAAACTGCAGGTACTAATGTATTACTGTTACTCAGCAAACTTATTCCGGCAGCCAGTTTTTCTGGCATCCATTCATCGTCCTGATCGCAAAAAGCGTACCAGGGGTATTTGTCCCCGCTTTTTTGCAGTAACGATATGAAGTTCCAGGCAAAACCTTTGCCTGGCCCCGTAACGATATTAAATCTTTCTGCTCCAATTTTACGCTGGTATTCTTTAAGAATATCCAGAGTACCATCAGTTGAACCATCATCTGAAGCATATATCACCCAGTCCTTCCAGGATTGGGTGATAATAGAATCAAGCTGTCTGCGTATATATTGACTACCGTTATATGTGCATAAAAGTACCGCAACTGTTTGCTTTGTATCCATGGTTAGTCAAATAGCTCTGCTGCGTTAAGAAGCAATCCCTTTTCATCTTTACCAGAGAGCATAATGTTACCCGCTTCTGGCCATTGGATATTGATATCAGGGTCGTTCCACATAATGCTGCGCTCAGATTGCGGAGCATAGTAATTAGTGGTTTTGTAAATAAACTGAACTCGCTCGCTAAGCGTAACAAACCCGTGAGCAAAACCTTCTGGTATCCACAGCTGACGATGGTTTTTTGCGCTAAGATTAACGCCAACCCACTGTCCGAAAGTTGGAGAGGATTTTCTGATATCAACCGCTACATCAAACACTTCACCTTCAACGCAGCGCACCAGTTTTCCTTGTGCATGTGGCGCTAATTGGTAATGGAGTCCGCGAAGCACGCCCTTTTTTGACATTGAGTGGTTGTCCTGTACGAACGCCACGCTTCGCCCTACGGCTTCATTAAAAATCGCCTGATTAAAACTTTCATAGAAGAAACCGCGATCGTCGCCAAAAACTTTGGGTTCGATGATCTTAACGTCAGCAATTGCCGTATCTGTAATTTTCATTATTAAATCCTTCCCTCTACCAGCGCCATTAAGTACCGACCATAATCGTTTTTCAGATAAGGCTTCGCTAACTCGCGTAGCTGCTTATTGTTAATAAAGCCCATACGAAAGGCGATCTCTTCCGGGCAAGCTACTTTTAGCCCCTGTCGGGATTCAATAGTATGGATAAAGTTATTGGCTTCCATCAGACTCTGATGCGTTCCGGTATCCAGCCAGGCATGTCCACGTCCCATAATTGAAACAGACAGCTCACCTTTTTCCAGGTAAAGGTTATTGATATCGGTGATTTCCAGCTCACCACGTGGGGATGGCTGAAGATTTTTTGCCATTTCCACCACCTGGTTATCGTAGAAATAAAGGCCAGTAACGGCATAGTTGCTGCGAGGCTCTTTTGGTTTTTCCACCAGTGAAATTGCCTTGCCCGCCTCATCGAATTCTACTACGCCATAGCGTTCCGGATCGTGTACATGATAGGCGAATACCGTTGCGCCGCTACATCTCTTACGAGTTTCTTCCAGCTGCTTATAGAGATCGTGGCCATAAAAGATATTGTCGCCAAGAATAAGCGCTACCGGATCGTTGCCGATAAATTCTTCGCCGATAATAAAAGCCTGAGCTAACCCATCAGGGCTTTCCTGCACTTTATATTCAATTGACAGACCCCACTGCGAACCATCACCCAAAAGGCTTTCAAAACGAGGTGTATCCTGCGGCGTGCTGATAATCAAGATATCGCGGATCCCTGCCAGCATGAGTGTACTGAGCGGATAATAGATCATCGGTTTATCATAAATTGGCAACAATTGTTTGCTGACCGCCATTGTTACCGGATAAAGTCTGGTCCCGGAACCGCCTGCTAAAATAATACCTTTATTTTTTGTCATAATTCCTTGCACCCGTTGCGCAGCATCTTTTTATGCTAACTATGAAATTTTATCCAATAAACTCGGAAAGCATTCTGTCTACACCAACCCGCCAGTCTGGCAGCGTCAATGCAAAGCTACGCTGGAATTTCGTTGTATCCAGACGCGAATTTGCCGGCCGCTTAGCCGGGGTTGGAAAGGCCGAGGTCGCTACAGGGTTGATTTTTTTCACCTGCAATGCCATTCCTTGTTTACGTCCCGTTTCAATGACGTAAGAGGCATATTCATGCCAGGTCGTGGTGCCACCAGCAATAAGATGATAAATACCGGATAGCTCAGGCTGGTTTTTCGCGCTTTGAATTGCATGCGCTGTACAATCTGCAATCAGCTCGGCGCCCGTAGGCGCGCCGAACTGATCGTTGATCACAGACAGTTCATCACGGTCTTTAGCCAGCTTTAGCATGGTTTTCGCAAAATTGTTGCCTTTCGCCGCATAGACCCAGCTGGTACGGAATATCAGATAGCTGCTGCACGTGGCTGTAATGGCCTCTTCCCCTGCGCATTTCGTTTTGCCGTATACGCTTAACGGCTCCGTAGCGTCGGTTTCGGTCCAGGGTTTATCCCCCTGACCGTTGAATACATAGTCAGTGGAATAATGAACAAGCAGCGCGCCCGCTTTTTCAGCGGCATCAGCCATTTTCGCGACGGCTTCGGTATTTAATAAGGCAGCAACTTCAGGTTCGGATTCCGCTTTATCGACGGCCGTATGGGCCGCAGCATTAACAATAACGTCTGGTTTGAGAGCAGCAATAGTAGCGGCAATGCCCTCAGGGTTTGACAGATCGCCGCAGTGTTCCGTGGAATGACGATCCAGCGCAGTCAGGTTGCCTAAAGGAGCCAGCGCACGCTGCAGCTCCCAGCCAACCTGGCCATTTTTACCAAAAAGAAGAATGTTCATTAGTTACGTTTCTCGTAATTTTGCTCAATCCAGCTTTGGTAGGCGCCGCTTTTTACATTGCTGACCCACTCATCATTGCTAAGATACCATTCCACGGTTTTACGCATCCCGGTTTCAAAGGTCTCTTCCGGTTTCCAGCCCAGCTCATTTTGAATTTTAGTTGAGTCGATGGCATAGCGACGATCGTGGCCTGGACGGTCATTAACGTAGGTGATCAGATCCGCATAGTGGCCCTCGGAAGGCTTCAGCTCATCCAGCAGCGCGCAAACGGTTTTTACCACATCCAGATTTTTCTTTTCATTGTGGCCGCCAATATTATAAGTGCTGCCCGGCTTAGCCTCTGTAACCACTTTATACAGCGCGCGGGCGTGATCCTCGACATAGAGCCAGTCGCGGATTTGATCCCCTTTGCCATAGACAGGCAGCGGCTTTTTCTCCAGCGCATTAATAATGATGAGCGGGATCAGCTTTTCCGGGAAGTGATAAGGGCCGTAGTTGTTGGAACAGTTAGTAATGATCACCGGCAGCTTATAGGTGCGTCCCCATGCGCGGACCAGATGATCGCTGGCAGCCTTGGTTGAAGAATAAGGGCTGCTTGGCGCGTAAGGCGTGGTTTCGGTAAACAATGGAAGCTCGCCGCTCATCTCATCGGGATGGGGCAGATCGCCATAGACTTCATCGGTGGAAATATGATGAAAGCGGAAAGCCTGCTTTTTCTCTTCACCCAGCGAGTTCCAGTACTGGCGCGTGGCCTCTAACAGGCTGTAAGTTCCGACTACGTTAGTCTGCACAAAATCTGCAGGGCCGGTAATGGAGCGATCGACATGGCTTTCTGCCGCAAGGTGCATAATGGCATCCGGCGCGCATTCGTTCATGACCTTGATCAGCCCTTCCGTATCGCAAATATCAAGTTTGAAAAACTGATAGCGGTCGCTGTCGCTGACGTCCTTGACTGATTCCAGGTTGCCCGCATAGGTCAACTTGTCAACGTTGATTACGGCATCTTGCGTATTGTTGATGATATGTCTTACGACTGCTGAACCAATAAAACCAGCGCCACCAGTGATCAAAATCTTCATAACAAGTCTCTAAACGGAGTGATTTGGAACAATAACCGTAGATTATTGATATTTATGTCAGTTACATTGCCAGTCTGAAATTTAGCCACGCTACCGCCCCTGGGTATACATCCCCAGTACGTCAACGTCTATCCTGCTATGACCTTGCTTAAGCCCTGTCAACGCGCCCCGCTGTCTAACGGTTTGAATACACGCTATATTTTTAGCTAAAATTGACAACTTAACCCGTACATACTGTCAAGAATTGTATCATTCAGCAATTATGAAAACTAACTAAAATAAGAATTTTTCCTTGTTTATGCGGTGCAACTTAGGAAATTTCTTAGAGAAAGTTAAATCGCCCACTTTATATACGCGCCTGAGCTTTTTAGCTTATTTTATGAACATGAATTTTGACCTACATTGCATTTCCACTGTGTGGAACCAGCATCAAACCAAATTAAATCTTGTTTCAGATACGCAAAAGCCCGGCATAAGCCGGGCTTTTTCACGTAAACACTTAACGGCTACTTATAACCGTTAGGGTTATTGCTCTGCCAGTTCCAGGTGTCGCGCATCATCTCGTCGATGCCGCGTGAAACGCGCCAGTCCAGCTCTTTGTCCGCCAGCGAGGCGTCGGCCCAGAACGCTGCCAGATCGCCATCGCGACGAGGCGAGACCTGGTAAGGCACCGGACGACCGGAAGCCTTCTCGAACGCCTTCACCATTTCCAGGACGGAATAGCCTTCGCCCGCGCCCAGGTTATAGGCTTTATAACCGCTGATAGCCGACAGATGATCCAGCGCTTTCAGGTGGCCTTCTGCCAGATCCATTACGTGAATATAGTCACGTACGCCGGTGCCGTCTTTAGTCGGATAGTCGTCGCCGAAGATACCCAGCTTTTCGAGGCGGCCAATCGCAACCTGCGCAATATAAGGCAGCAGATTGTTAGGGATACCGTTTGGATCCTCGCCAATCTGGCCGGATTCATGCGCGCCTACCGGGTTAAAGTAGCGCAGCGCGATGGCTTTCAGCTCCGGATTGGCTTTGGCATAGTCACGCAGGATCAGCTCAACCATCAGCTTAGAGGTGCCGTAAGGGCTGGTCGTGCCGCCGATTGGCGTAGTCTCAACGTAAGGTACCGGCGCATCCGCGCCGTAAACGGTGGCGGAGGAGCTGAAAATAAACTGATTCACGCCGGCCGCGCGCATCTCTTCCAGCAGCACCAGCGTGCCGGTCACGTTATTCTGATAGTATTCCAGCGGCATACGGGTAGATTCCCCAACCGCCTTCAAACCAGCAAAGTGAATAACCGCAGTGATATTGTGCTGAGCGAAAAGGTCGCGCAGGCAGGCGCGATCCAGGATATCACCTTCGCAAAAAACGGCCTTTTTATCGGTCAGCTTTTCTACCCGAACGATAGATTCGCGGGAAGCGTTGCTCAGGTTATCCAGAACCACCACGTCGTCGCCACGTTCCAGAAGCGTCAGCACCGTGTGCGAACCGATGTAGCCCGCTCCGCCCGTTACCAAAATAGCCATATTGACTCCTTTATGGCCGCGCTGGCGCGACCTTAAATAATGGGAAATTACTTAGCGAGGATCTTTTTGATTTCTTCGCGGAACTCGCGGCCCTGCGCGTTATTTCTCAGTCCCCAGGAGACAAAAGCTTTCATGTAGCCTAATTTACGACCGCAGTCGAAGCTGGTACCGGTCAGCTGCTGCGCGTCAACACGCTGCTTTTTCGCCAGGCTGGCGATAGCGTCGGTCAGCTGGTAGCGGCCCCAGGCGCCCGGCTCCAGATTTTCCAGCTCGGCCCAGATATCGGCGGAGAGCACGTAGCGGCCTACCGCAGCCAGATCGGATTGCAGCGTCTGCGGCTGCTCGGGCTTCTCGACGAATTCCAGGATCTGGCTGGTCTGACCCGGGTTATCCATGACTTCTTTCGTTTTAATCACGGAGTATTCGGAAAGGTCGGCTTCAGGCATATGGTGCGCCAGCACCTGGCTGTGGCCGGTTTCTTCGAAACGCGCAACCATCGCGGCCAGGTTATAGCGCAGCGGATCGGCAGTAGAGTCGTCCAGCAGCACGTCCGGCAGGACGACCACGAAAGCTTCATCGTGCAGCATAGGACGAGCGCACAGAATAGAGTTAGCCAGGCCCAGCGGCTGTGGCTGACGCACGTTCATGATGGTCACGCCTGGCGGACAGATTGACTGCACTTCGCTCAGCAGCGAACGCTTCACGCGCGCTTCCAGCAGGGCTTCCAGCTCATAAGAGGTATCGAAATGGTTTTCAACCGCATTCTTGGACGCGTGGGTGACCAGAACAATTTCCTTGATGCCTGCCGCTACGCACTCGTCGATGATGTACTGGATCATCGGCTTGTCGACAACGGGCAGCATCTCTTTAGGAATGGCTTTTGTAGCAGGGAGCATGTGCATACCCAGACCCGCAACGGGGATAACTGCTTTAAGCTTGGTCATATTTTTTCCATATAAATGAAGTAAAAAACGTTCAGCAATTATGCATTAAAGTGATATTCAGCAAGTATAATCTTAATCTGAAAATTTAGCTGCGGCTGGCCCATATAAGGACCGGCATTTTAATGCTTAGCCCATGAATTTTCATAAATGCACGCGGCAAACGGCCCTTGAGCTGCGAGCCTGCAAACGCAGGCGGCGCGGCTTTGCCAGACTTTGCCGTGAACCTCGTTCAGTTTCGATAACTTATCGGGCTTAAATAAAAAAAGGCCATTGCCACAGCAATCGCCTTTACCTGTCTTAGCTTAGCGCTGAATTAATTGTCGGGTATTCGATAAGTCCGCACAAAAATATAATTACGCTGCACTCAGCGGCAAATTTACTCTGCCGCTTTAATAAAGATTATCTGAAATTAATAGTACGATTTATTAACGCTTAGCCAGCTTTTCCAGCGTTTCCGCCAGTTCCTGATAGGCAATATGCTGGTTAAACTCCGTTTCCACTTTTTGGCGAGCGGCGGCGACCACGGGCGCGACGTCCACATCGCCTTTGGACAGCCGGAACAGGATATCGCTCAGCGCCTGCGCATCGCCTTCCGGGGCCAGCCAGCCGGAAACGTTGTTTTCAATCAGCTCCGGAATGCCGCTGTGATCGCTGGAAACCACCGGTAGTCCTACGGCCATCGCTTCCATCAGCGCAACGGGAATGCCTTCCATATCGCCATCGGCGGCGGTCAGCGAAGGCAGCAGGAAGATGTCGGCTTCGTCCAGGTAACGCTTAATCTCTTCCTGAGGCTTAAAGCCGACCATCTGCACGCAGTCTTCCAGATGGGCCTGACGAATAGTGTCGCGCATCTGCTCTTCCATATCGCCGTTGCCGATAATGGTGTACTGGAAATTAGCGCCTTTCTCTTTCAGATATTTGCAGGCTTCCACCGCCACACCCAGGCCTTTTTTCTCGGTCAGGCGCGCCACGGTAAGGATACGTAACGGCTGATGCAGCGCTTCACGCGCTTTCATATTGAATTTTTCAGGTTCAATACCCATCCGCGTGACCTGGATTTTCTCCGGCGGGCAGCCCATGGCAATCAGCTTTCTTTCCCACAGATGGCTGATAGGCAGCAGCAGCTCGGTATCGCGGAAAAGGATGGGATAATCTTTACGGTGCTCGTTGAGGATAAAGCGACGGGAAATATCCGCGCCGTGAAAAACCGTTGCCTGCTTGCCGCGCAGCACTTTCAGCTCACGCAGCTTGTTGGCCAGCGCGCCCGCGTAGCCGAAATGCACCAGAAACACATCTGAAGTAATAGGTTTCTTAGCCCAGGCGACGATAGCCGGCAGCAGCAGCTTCATGGACTGATCGCCATAGCGACCCACGTTCATGGCCTTAATAACCTCAGGCTTGAAGAGCTTCGGCAGGATCATTTTCAGGCGCTGCTTTAGCTTTTCCGCGTTGCTTTTTTGCTCTTCCGGCAACAGATAATGAATACGTTCCGCCAGATTGTAGCGATCGAAAGCCGCATGCCGGTTAACGTGATCGCCCGGAAATACCGAAATGATCTCTACGTCATATCCACTGTCAATGAAGTGGGTTACCTGGTTGAGCACAAAGGTTTCTGACGCTACCGGAAAACGCATGGTGAAAAAAGTTAGTTTCATCGATTTACCCTAAAATACTGACGACGTCTTCGGTAGTAAGTCCCGGGAACGCGCTCCTGCGCAGACTGGCGGATCGCCCGGGGCGAAAGACATAATATTCGCAGCGTCGTATCCACCAAGAGGCGGTTTTAGCAACAGGGCAGGAACGTCTCGCCCTGCCCCGAACAGCTTGATCAATTTTATCTAATACTAGCAGCTAACCTGTGCAGCCAGGCAAGCGTAATTATCCTAAAAATCAACCGGCTAGCCTGCTTTTTTACGATTAAAAGCAGGCTGACCGCCGAAAGCAGCCGTTAACCCTGATTTTTTAGCGCATACCAGGGCACCGCAACCTGCTGGCCGTTGATCACCATGGAAACAAAACCGCCGGGTTTAGTGGTATCGACCTCGGCCGCATCCAGCTGCCGCGACTGCACCAGCAGATCGCCCTGCTCGTTGGCGCCTATCCCTGCTTTGCCATTGTGCAGCGAGAAGCGACGCACGGCCTGACGCGCGCCCTGCGGCGGATTTTTGAAGTCCATCTCCGCATCGAAGCGGGCGCACTGGCCGGTCAGGAAGCGATCGCGCGCCGTGGTTTTCATCATCACGCCGGACGAGCCGACCCAGCCTGCCAGCTTCACAAAGACCTGCGTATCGGCATCGTGCGTAGTGGTATACATCACGTCGACAATCGGGCTGCTGCCCTCGATGTGCCAGCTTCCTTCAAAACCGTGAACCTTACGTTGCAAGGTGATAACGGCTTTACCGCCGGTGTTGCGATCGTTCAACAGATTATGCAGCGGCTCCGACGTGGTGCCATTGCTGAACTGCGACTGCCCGAGGATCTCAATTTCCCAGCTGTCGCCCACATCCGGCGTATGGATGTTGCCCAACAGATACCATTTTTCCTGGTTGCTGTTGTTCTGAATACGAAAGCGTGAAGTCAGATAGTTGTACTTCATGCTGCCGTCGGCGGCGATGCCGTAAGACTCTACGCGAGTAGAACCGCGTTCGTAAGGGCCAAGCCACTCATCGCCCTGCAGCGAGTTATCAATCCAGCTTTTCGCCTGCAGGTTGATTTGCCGCATATTCAGCCGCGAGTGGTGGGCAATCAGCGGGTTCGGGCAGGTTTCAATGCTTAACGCATCCACGATCCACTGACCGTTAGAGAGATCGCCCGGAAACTCGGTGTGCTCAATCCAGCCGTTGTGAATAATCGACTGCGTACAGCGCGGCAGGTTCAGCGCCATGCCTTTAGAGCAGTGCTGCACGTTGAAGTTCGACAGTTCGATAGCGGTGCTGTGGTCCCAGTTGCCTTTTTTGGTATAGGACCAGGTCGCTTTGATCACATCGCCGGTACAGTTATTGGCATACCACTGGTCGATTTTACAATCCAGCGTATCAACCAGGCTCAGCGACGTGCCGCCAACGCCAATAAAGCGCAGACAGGAACCGCGGAAGTACTGCCCCGCCGGACACGAGTTGTGATAGAAGCCCTGCGTGTTCGGCAGTTCTTTATTGCGGCCTTCAAAGCTCAGGTTACTGATCTCTACCCAACGCGCGTTCACCTTAAAGGCAAAGTCCGATTTGCCATCGGAGACAATCGTGGTCGAGGGGAAATAGCCGAAGTTGATTGGCGCGCCCGATACGCGGAAGTAGCTGACGTAGTTAGCGGAAATATCAAACGAGGAGACGAAAAAGCGCCCGGCCGGGAACTGCACGGACAACATTCTGTTGTTATCCTGCGCCCAGTGGAACATTGCCTGAATGGCGGGCAGCGAGTCGGTGCGGCCGTCGGCCACCGCGCCAAAGTCAAAGATGGTCAGCGCGTTCAGATCGTCAGAGATGCGACGCCAGTGGTAATCCTGACCGGACGAGGCGATATAGCCACCGTCATCCTGTGCTTTGCTCAGCTCGCCGACAAAGGCACCGCCGCCCGTTTCCGTTCCGGCATGCCAGCCCTTAAGCCGCACTTTTGCGCCGTTGAACAGCGGTCGGGTCTGGCGTAATTCATCGTAAGAGCCGATTTCGCCAATCAGCTGGTAGCCGGAAGGCTGCGCCAGACGGCGGCTGAATTCGGAAGCGCCGCTGTTTTTCACATCCGGCACGTAGAACAGCTGCTCGTCGCGATCGTTATAGAGCGCCATCGAATATTCGCTGTTTGACCACAGCGCGCCTTTGGCTGCCACAAAACGTTTTAAAGTATCGCTGTTCAACGACACGGGCTGCGACAGCAGCGAAACTTCGCCGTTGGCGCTTTTAACAAAAACGTCGATCGGGTGCTGAGCGGGATCGGTGCCCGCCTTGCCGATATAGAGCTTGCCGTTAAAGTCATGCCAGAATTCGGCGGGCATGGTGAAGACGTCGTCAGGTGAAAAAATCGGCACGTCATTTTTGGGAATGGCATCGGCCGGCACTTTCTTCAGCTTCAGACCCGCTTCTTCACTGCGGGCGGCTGCGGGTAGCGAACTCAGTGCTGCGGTTGCCACGATAGAGGAAAATGCTGTTCGGATTAATTCTCTGCGCTTCATACAAAATTCCGTTAATCAGGTAAGTGTCGATGCTGTTTCATCCAGAGGTATAGTCCGGTGCAGGCTTTTTTATCCTTTGCGATCCCGCTCGTACAGGAACTTCATTACGCTTACCGGCATCACCCGCGTTGAGGTGCGGATCAGAAAATAGAGCGTGCCGTTCACGAAGTTAGTCTGGCGCAGGCGATTCTTTAACGACCACAGCTGCACCTCGCTTTTGATATAGGTCATGCCGCGGCGCTTGCTGACCATCTCGCTGCCCGAGCGCACACGCATCAGCACATCGTGCAGGTTGGCGACGTCATAGCCCTGCGAGAGCATACGCAGCCACAAATTGTAATCTTCCATAAACAGGTGGTGCTGGTAGCTGCCCGCCGCCAATACCTTATCCTTACGGAACACCACGCACATATGGTTGAACGGGTTTTTCATACGGGCGAAATGGCGGATCTCTGCGTTGTTCAGCGGCAGACGCTTCAGACGCTCGTTGCCGAATTCATCAAATTCAATTACCGCCGCGCCCAGCAGCGCCATATCAGGATGCGCTTCCATATAGGGGATCTGTTTTTCAAAGCGTTCCGGCAGGCAGATGTCGTCGGTGTCCATGCGCGCGACGATATTATGCGAGCAGCGATCCAGACCCGCGTTAAGCGCCTTGCCCAGACCGACGTTTTTTTCCAGCGGCACGATGACAAGCGGCAGCTTGTCCATCCAGTTGTTGACCGCCGCTTTCAGATCGTCGCCCAGCGGGCCGTCGTAGACCAGCACGATCTCGTCAGCTGGCAGCGTCTGCTCGTACAGGCTCTGCATGCACTGCTCAACATTTTCCGGTTTCTCTCTGTGATAGAGAGACATAAGAACTGAAAACATAACATCACCCGTTAATTCAGAAGTTCATTCCACTTTTGTAAGATCAGCGTCGGCCCGTAGTTTTCGGCGTTGCGCCAGGCCGCGTGGGCAAAGGTTTTGCGCTTTTGCTCGTCGGCGATCAGCATGTTCAGCTGCGCCACAAAGGCGTCGTCGTTGTCGTAATCGATAACGAACCCGTCGTCTTTGATAATTTCCGCCGGGCCGGTTTTGCAGTCGAAGGCGACGGCGGGCAGCGCAAAGTTTTTCGCCTCGATCAGCACCATCGGCAGGCCTTCATAACGGGAGGTCATGATGATGATGCCGGCGGCGCGGTAGTAATCGTTGATCTTTTTGCTGGGCGTAATGATTTCCGTGCTCGCTTCCATGCCGTAGCTTTTAATTTTCGCCAGCAGCGCGGGTTTGTCTTCGCCGTCGCCGACGATTTGCAGCGTCCAGCCCTGCTTATCCACGCGTTGCCAGACGTCGAGCATCCGGTCGAAATTTTTCTGGTAAGTGAGACGGCCCACCGCCAACACCCGATCCTGCTTGCCGGCGAAAACGTCATCAAAGCTGCTGGCGCTGCTTTCAGCATGGAAAGGCGAGATGTTTCTCATCACGTGCACGTTTTTCACGCCGTAATTTTTTTCCAGATAGCTTTTATCGTGATCGGTAAGCACGGCGATTTTGTCCGCCAGGCCGTAGCAGAACACTTTCAGGCGACGGATCGGCGTTTTAAAGGTTTCAATCGAGACGTGATCGCAGCAGATGATTTTTGACTTCACGCCGAACAGCTTCATGGCCAGCAGCGCCTGCACGGAAAGCTTGCCCATGGAGATAATCATAATGCCGTCAAAGGGCTGCGATTTCGCAAAGCGGATAAACTCGCGGATCTTAAGCAGGCGCGCGGTCGCTTCGGGATAGCGAATTTTCACTTTCGCATCGGTCGGATAGTAAGGATCGCCTTTGTTCAACGAATAGAGCGTGACGTCGTAATCATTATTGCTGAGCAGGCTGGATAAGGTGCTGGCAACGCGATCCGTACCGCCGCTGTTGGAAATGCCGTCAATAAGGATCAGCAATTTGTACATATTCAATCATCCTGTTGAAATTGAGCAAAAAGCGCGGCTCAGGGCCGCCTAGCCGCTGAACATACGGAACAGCGGCGCTACGCTATAGCCGGTAATCGACTGCGCGGAAAGTATCGTGTTATAGGCGAGGTAGTAAGAACAGATCCCCGCTAACAAGGCGACGTTTACCAGCAGATTGCGTATTCGCAGCAGCAAGAAAGAGAAAAGTATCGGTTCGGCGTGAAGGAACAGGTTGCCCACCCTGCCGCCAAAGATACTGAAGTCGGAGAACGTAATACGCACGCCCGCGCCCACCGCATACGAGACCAGCAGGATATAAACCAGACGATCGCCTTTCTGGATGCCGTTACGGAAGTAGTAAAGGGTAAAGGCGGCAATAAAGAAGATGTTTTTCAGGTTGGCCAGGCCAAACACCGGCGAGGCGGTATCGAAGTCGGTGCCGCTATAGCCCGCCGCTCGTTCGCCCAGGCCAGGCACGATGCCCAACGAGTCGAGAAAGAGCTTTTTCCCGCCGATAATTCCCAGCGGAATACAGGCGAAGACGATAATCAGCGGCAGATACTTGCGCTCGCGCAGGAAGAAGAACGGCACCGCCAGCAGGATGGTATAACCCGTGGCGTGCGACTGTGTACTGAGCACCAGGAATACCAGCGCCAGCACGTTTCTCTTTGTCGCCAGCGAGCAGATAAAGGCGATAGCAAAGGCGCTGGATAAGCCAAAGCGGATCTGGTTCATGTCTTTGTTGATAAACAGGTGAGTTGAATATAAACAAAGCGAACAGAGGATCAGCGGAGAATACTTTTTGTAGCAGTAAGCGTTAGTCGAAACCGCAATAAAGCAGATAAAAAAGAGAAAATAGTAGCTCTGGCTGGTGACCAGTGAAAACAGCCAGGCCAGCAGCATAAAGAGTTTTTCATAGCGATAGGTGTCGGTGATCGCGTCATAGGTGTTGACGTGAAGCTGTGCCGAAAAATCCGCGAAAAAGTCCAGGTACTGGCTGTCATCCATGCCGGAGTGCAGACCGCGCGAGCCGCCGAAACAGATCAGCGCCATCGTGCAGATAAACGCCAGCCACATGATGACGCGTTTGATCCTGGGGTCGTTAAGCTGGTTGATTGCTGCCAACTCAAAAATACAGCACGCCAGAATGCTGTAACTGATTATCCAATATATGGCCATTGTTGTTCCGCCGTCTTATTATTTTAATCAGGGCTATTTTTTTGCAATACGTTCTGAGAACTTCTGTTTTAAACGGCCGAGAAAATAATCGCGATTGCCTTTGTTGGTTAAAAAGAAATATTGCGCGAAGCTCAGGCTGGCGTGCAGCACCTTGCCATCCATTTTATAGCGGATCGGCAGCTTATACGCTTTATAGGTATAAACATCCCGCTTGCTCAGATACGGGCTCATGCTTTTCAGCCAGAAGGTGGAGTACTTTACGGACTCGCCTTTATGGCTGGAGTTGAATTTGCTCACCATATGGTAGTTAGCCAGTGGTTTTGCAATCATCACGAATTCAAAATCGTTTTTATCCGCGCGGATGCAGAAGTCGTAGTCCTGATGACGGATAAACCGCTCATCAAACTTAATTTCCGCCGCGTGCTCGCGCTTCAGCACAATAGTACTGGTCTGGATAAAGCCGTAGCAGCCAAACAGATATTCGGCGATGCTTTCATTGTGCGCAGGCAAATTGATCGGCATCACCTTTAAAAAGGCGCCGTCCTGCATAATGTTCACCTGGCTGTAGATCACAAAGCGGTCTTTGCCTCTGGCAGTCAGCTCCTGGATTTTTTTGACGTTTTCCAGCAGCTTGTCTTCATGCCATTCATCGTCGGCGTCCAGGAAGCAGACATAGTCGCCCGTCGCCAGGTCAATGCCCCGGTTGCGCGCGCCCGCGCCGTTGAGTTTGACCTCTGACAGCACCAGATTAATTTTCAGGTCGCTGTAGCGATCGCTGTTAACGACCTCGGCCAGCTTTGCCGCATCGGCCGACTTGTCGTCGACGATAATCACTTCAAAATGCTTATAGCTTTGCGCTTTAACGCAGTCCAGCGTGGTGACGATCGATTCGGAGGCGTTATAGGCAGGGATAACGATCGAGAAGAAAATATCCTTCATCACAAGGCACCTTTTAAACGTTATACATAAAACAGCCGGAAACAGGCCTGATTCCAGAGGCGAAAGGATCCGCCTTGCGGCGGATCCTTTTAAGCATTAGCTTTTTGCATTGCCTTTGTAGCTGTAATCGTAATAGTCGTAGCCGTAGCCGTACGCATTGGCGGCTTTCCGCACGACGGCGTTAAGAATGACGCCTTTAATATCGATACCGTTTTGCGCAAAGCGCTTGTAGCTGAACTCTACTTCTTTCAGCGTGTTGGTTTCAAAGCGCGCTACCATCAGCGCGGTGCCTGCCAGCTTGCCGATAATAGTTGCATCGGTCACGGCCAGCACCGGCGGCGTATCGATCAGTACCAGATCGTAATTTTTGCTCGCCCACTCCAGCAGCTCGTTCATGCGGCTGTGCATCAACAGCTCGGAAGGGTTTGGCGGCACCTGTCCGCGCGGAATAAAGTCAAAGCCGTATTCACCGTGCTGGATCAGATCCTGCGTGAAGGCGGTTTTGCCCGACAGGATGGTGGACAGTCCGGACTTATTGGCCGCGCCCAGCAGCTCGTGCGTATAGCCACGGCGCATATCGCCATCGATAAACAGCACTTTCTGCCCCGCCTGTGCAACCAGCGCCGCCAGGTTGGCGCTGATAAAGGTTTTACCAATGCCAGGGCTGGCGCCGGTGATCATCAGCACGTTGTTACGGGCTTCCATCATCGCGAAGTGCAGGCTGGTACGCAGGCTACGGATCGCTTCGATAGAGAGGTCGGTCGGGTTGCCCAACGCCAGCAGGCTGTTGTGCGGATCGACCTTCACGCCGCGCTTGTTCAGCGCCTCGACGTCTTTCTTACGCTGCCATTCGGAAAGCGGCACGCTGGCATAAACGTTCATACCGGCTTCTTCCAGCTGGTCCGGCGCGGTGATGCCGTGGTGGAACAGCGCTTTCAGCAGGATGATGCCCACGGAGATCACCAGGCCTGCAATCAGGCTGGCCAGCATAATCAGCATTTTCTTCGGCGCAACCGGCTTGGATGCGGTTTCCGCATGGTCGATGATGCGCACGTCGCCAACCGTACTGGCTTTGCTGATGCTCAGCTCCTGCTGACGGTTAAGCAGCTGCATGTAGATTTCCTGACCGGCCTGCACGTCGCGGGTCAGACGTAAAATTTCCTGCTGGGTCTGCGGCATCTGACCGATTTTCTGGTTCAGTTTTTTCTGCTCGTCTTCCAGCGTTTTACGTTTTTCCAGCAATGCGCGATAGGTCGGGTGATCCTTGGTGAACAGCTGGGAAACTTCCGCTTCACGGAAGGTCAGCTCGTTTAGCTGGCTCTGTACGCTAACAGAGGAGTCCAGCGCCGATTTGGCTTCCAGCGACATATCCACCGAATCGTTATTACGACGATAGGTGTTAAGCTTGTCTTCCGCTTCGTCCAGCTTGCTGCGCACCTGCGGCAGCTGATGCTGCAGGAACTCCAGGCTCTTTTGCGCTTCGGCGGATTTACGCTCCACGTTCTGCATCAGGTAGTTGCTCATCACCCGATCCAGCACCTGGCTAATCAGCTCCGGATCTTCACCGGTATAGGTCAGACCCATCACGCCGGTATCTTTGCCTTTGTCGGCCACGGCAAGGTTGTTAGTGACCATGCCGATCGCCGCCAGCGTGGACAGCTTAGAGACGGTAAAAGTGGTGCCCGGTTCAGCGTCAATGCCGCTAACCAGCATCGACACGCCATGCTGCTGCTGGAACTGGCCGATTTTACCTTTGAACAGATCGTCGCCGTCTTTCGAAACGGTGTAGCTGTCGGCGCCGGTGATCTCAACCTTTACGCTGGCATCTTTCCAGCTTTTCGGCATCTCAAGACGGGATACGGCGATTTTGGCCGGCTTTTCGCCCAGCAGGCGGGCAAAGCCTTTGCCCACTACGGGGAAGTGATTTTGCTCAACCTGTATGTTCAGGCCCAAATCGTCTACCGTTTTGCCAATCACCATACGAGACTGGATGATCTGGATTTCCGTGGCGGAAGCGGGTTCCACCGGCGCCTCGGTCAGATCGGTCAGCACGGTGTTAGGGCTTTTCTGCTCTACCTGTACCAGCGCGTCCGCACTATAGATAGGCGTGGCGAACAGCGAATAGAGCGTGCCGAGCAGCAGGAAGAAGGCCGTAACGGCCACGATAATCCAGCGATGATCAACCAGCTGTCCGACAAGGTGCGCTAAATCCCACCCGCCAGCTTCCTCTTTCGACGCGGTCGGCGCCTTACTTTTTATATTCATCGAGTATCCCAACTATCGGCTTAATGCGGTGACCCATTTCTGGGCAGCTTTTTCGAGTAATCCGTACACGGCTTCAAAGGCATCGCGGCTTTTCTTATAGGGATCCGCTATTTCCTGCTGGTTGAGCCAGTGGCCAAATAACATGGTCTTGCCACGTACGGAGGGGTTAATGCGGTTGACCAGATCGACATGCCTTTTTTCCATCACCAGGATGAGATCGTAATCCCGGCACATGCCGGAGGTCAGCTGCCGTGCCTGATGGCCCGCCAGCGAAACCCCATGTTCGCTGGCGACGCTGCTGGCGGTTTCGTCGGCCGGATGGTCGACCAGCGCGCTCAGCCCCGCCGAGGCGATCTTTTTATCCGGTAGCGCCTGTTTCAGCAGCCGCTCCCCCGTAGGAGAGCGGCAGATATTGCCGACGCAGACCACTAAGATTGAATTAATCATCATGCCCCGCCGTTACCATCTGTGAATGATCTGTGCGTTTTCGCTCGCGTTATAGATACCGGTGATAGTTGGGGTCAGCTGCGAAATAACACGGTTCCAACGCGTCAGCGGCGTTGAGGTGACATAAACGATGTCATACGGTTCCAGCTGGAATTCGGAGCCCATCACCATCGCCGACGCATCCTTCAGGTTCAGCTGATAGATATTGGCGATCTTGGTGCGGTTTTTCCCTTTGATTGGACGGATAACAAATACGCCCGTCGCGTCAGAGGCGGTCTGATCCATGCCCTGGGCGCTGCCCAGCGCTTCGGAAAGCGTCATACCGCTGCGATCCATTTTCAGCGTGGTCTGCTGTCTGACTTCGCCCATTACAAAGACTTTCAGATCGTCGTTGCGCGGCACAAACAGGATATCGCCCGGATAAAGCAGATGGTTCTGCGACAGATCGCCGTTTTGCATCAGCGCCTGCAGAGAAACCGGCACTTCGCTGCCGTTGTGGGTCAGCACCACGTTGCGCCAGTCGGCATTGGCGGTCAGGCCGCCTGCGGCGTTGATCGCATCCAGAATAGTCAGCGGCACGTTGGTAATCGGCTGCTGGCCAGACGTGGTCACTTCGCCCGTCACGTACGCTTTCTGCGACTTGAACGAGGCGACGCTGACGTCAACCTGCGGGCTTTCGATATACTGCGCCAGGCGGCCGGCGACTTCGGTACGCACTTCCTGCACGGTACGACCGGCTACGCGAACGCGGCCGATATAAGGGTAAAAGATGGTGCCGTCTGAGTGAACCCAGTTACCGGTGTCGCTCGCGCTGCGGTACTGGCCCGCTGGCGTGGTCAGCTCCGGGTGGTCCCAGACGATAACGGTCAGCACATCGCCGACGCCGATACGATACTCATAGTTTTGCAGTTCATTTTGCAGCTGAACGTTCTGTCGCGCCACAACGGGCGCCGGACGCATACGGTCAACCAGGCTTGGGGTCATCGGGAAGACATTAACGTATTTATCAATGTCAAAATCGTTGTCCTGCTGCTTAATTACGTCTTTTCCGCTGGTGGAAAGCTTTGAACCCGGAACTACCGTACATCCGGAAAGGAGGGTAGCCGATATCAACAAGGGCAGTAACTTCGTTTTGATTGTAATCATCTGTTTCATCGCTATCAGTAATTTGATTGATAGTGGCGGATCCGCCGCTGTGTAGCGTCTTGCAAAAGTAAAGATAAGCGTTTCAATCGCTATAACTGTCAGTCATTATCGTCCGATCCCTATCCTTTTTTAATGCCTTGCCGACTCGCTGTGAACCGACGCTTAACAAAGAAAGTGGTGAGCGCGTAAGTCCATGACGGTTACAGTCAAACTACGCTATAACAGCGACGCGCTCCGAAGAGCGCGTCGAAAGCTCAAATTAATAGGCGCCGTCGCGCTTAAGCACCACCCCGATGGTTTTGAACAGGATGGCGATATCGTTCCACAATGACCAGTTTTTTACGTACCAGGAGTCAAAATAAACGCGGGTTTCATAATCGACATCGTTACGTCCGCTTACCTGCCACAGGCCGGTCATACCAGGCTTAGCCATAAAGTAGTAGTCAACGTCGCCCGCATAGCGCTCCAGCTCGTCTTCAATCACCGGACGCGGGCCGACCAGGCTCATCTCGCCGCGAACCACGTTCCACAGCTGCGGCAGCTCATCAAGGCTGGTTTTACGAATAAAGTGACCGATGCGGGTGATGCGGGGATCGTTCTTCAGCTTAAAGTCTTTATCCCATTCCGCACGCGCTACAGGATCGGTGCGCAGCACTTCTTCCAGTACCTCTTTGGAATTCACCACCATTGAACGGAACTTAAGGCATTTAAATTTGCGTCCGTTGCGCCCTACTCGCTCATGCCCATAAATAGGATTGCCGCCGTCGCGAGCGACCATAAAGATCAGGAAGGCCAGCGCAGGCATCAGCATGGTGATAATACTTAAGGCACCGACAATATCGAAGGTACGCTTAAGGAAACGCGAGGTGCGCTTCGCCAAATTATTGCTGACGCGCAGGATCATAACTTCATGGCTGAAGATATAAGCCATATCAGTACCGTATAGCGGTACGCCACGCAGTGAAGGAATAACGGAAACGGAACGGCAATTATGTTTCGCCAGATTTTTCAGCCAGAGATCACGATACTGACTCTGTTCATATTCTACGGCGACAATAAATTGCGTTTCGCTGTTGACCAGCTGCCAGAGCGAGGTTTCATCGCGAATGACCGGAATGCCGAACAGCGCAGGCGCGGGCGTAGTGCCATCCACATCGTAGAAAGCCACCACGTCAAAGCCCATTACCTCTTCGCTTTGCAGCGCCAGATAGGCTTCTTCCGCATTTTTACCGCTGCCGATAATAATGGACTGCTTTTTCCACAGGCCGTTACGGTTCAGCACACGCTTAACGATGGCGCGGCCGACAGGAATAAGGATCAGCGCCAGCAGCCAGGTAATAATCCACACCCAGCGGGACATTTCCCATTTTGACAATGCCGTAATCGACAGGTCAATAACGGAGAAGATCAGCACGCTGCGGAAGACTTCTTTTAATTCAAACCAGAACGGTTTGCGATAGGTATAGTGGCGCAGGCGAACCCAGAACCAGCCGATACAAATCACAGAGAGAATGATGTGTGTGCTTATTTTTAATTGCAGATCCTGCTCTGACATATTTTCCAACAAACTGTTTGGAAAAGTTTTCATCAGCAGAACAGCAATAAATAAGGAGGCGTTAAAGAAAATAAGATCTGAAAGTGCCAGTGATATTTTTATTAACAGTCCTTTAAATGTAAATTCTATATCGCGCATAGTTAACTCTTATTTTTTCTTCAAAAGCCTGTGATTTAATAATTCCCACCGCTAAGGATTGCGTATCTTATCGACACGCTCTTTATTACACAGGAGACGTATTCAGAAATTGTGTAAAAGCTCATGGTAACTGGCAGTACAATCAGAGAATGACATGTAAAATCAACAACTGCGGTGATTTTATCGCCAAAAGGCGTGGTCTTTTCACCGCTTCGGACACGCTACCGCCCCTGGCTTGTAGCTGCCAATGCGCTGTATTTTGTCCTGAAGTGTTGGTTTTATCCTGCCATCTAAAGGCACTAACTGGCGCGTCTACATAAAGCCGAACATAAAAAAGAACGTTAAGACGCGACCGTGCTAATTGCTACATTAACGCAGCCATTTACTAACACATTGCTATACTAGTTATTACTGGCCTGTTTACAAGAGCCTGCCGCTACCCATGCGCGCTTTTAGGATTAAGACTACCTTCAGCGCCATGCTAAACCATACCTTTCATCTTTATCCTCACGATAAATTCAGATTAGCTTTACTGTCACAGTCAGAATATTCCTGTCTGACTTTACTTCATTGCTTAAGTATCCCTTATTTCAACAGGCAGACCTATGCGAATATTCCTGAAAACCTTTTAATCAGATGCCAAATTTTGCGCGGGCAATTCCAGGAATGAGTGGCGATTTATTCGGCTGTTTATCGACCTTGCGGCGACTTTCAGGGGATTATTTGTTGAATCAGGCGGCGTTCACTATCATCATGGCATTTCCTTAATCTGTATGAGTGAACTTCTGATGTTTGAATGGATCGTCGATCCGTCAATCTGGGCTGGCCTTGTCACCCTGATCGTGCTGGAACTGGTGCTGGGCATTGATAATCTTGTCTTCATCGCTATCCTGGCGGAAAAGCTGCCGCCCGCGCAGCGCGACCGCGCCCGCGTCACGGGCCTGATGCTGGCGCTGATTATGCGTCTGCTGCTGCTGGCCTCTATCTCCTGGCTCTCTTCGCTGACCTCTGCCCTCTTCTCGGTCGGCGGACACGCCTTCAGCGCGCGCGATTTAATCATGCTGCTGGGCGGCGTTTTTCTGCTGTTTAAAGCGACAGTGGAGCTGAACGAACGGCTGGAAGGCAAAGATGAGGATGAAAATCCACAAAAGCGTGGGGCTAAATTCTGGCCAGTGGTAGCGCAAATTGTGGTGCTGGACGCCGTTTTTTCCCTGGATTCCGTGATCACGGCCGTAGGGATGGTGGACCATCTGGCCGTGATGATGGCGGCCGTTATTATCGCAATTTGCTTAATGTTGCTGGCCAGCAAGCCGCTGACGCGTTTTGTTAATCAACACCCGACGATCGTTATCCTCTGCCTGAGCTTCCTGCTGATGATTGGTTTCAGCCTGGTGGCGGACGGCTTTGGCTATCATATTCCTAAAGGCTACCTTTACGCCGCTATCGGTTTCTCGGTGATTATCGAAGCGCTGAATCAGCTGGCGCATTTCAACCGTCGCCGCTTCCTCTCTTCCAAGGCGCCCCTGCGTAAACGTACCGCCGAAGCCGTGCTGCGCCTGCTGCGCGGCAGCCACGAGCAGGCGGAGCTGGATGCGGAAACCTCTTCGCTGGTTGCCGACAGCAGCAGCCAGGCGATATTTAACAAGCAGGAGCGCATGATGATTGCGCGCGTGCTTGGCATGGGGCAGCGCACGGTCAGCAGCATTATGACCTCCCGTCAGGATATCGCTTCTGTGGATCTCAGCGAGTCGCCGGCAGAAATTATGGCGATGCTTGACCAGAACCAGCATACGCGGCTGGTGGTCACGGAAAACAGCGAGGATCCGCTCGGCGTGGTGCACGTTATTGACCTGCTGAAGCAGGCGCTGCACGGCGACAGTCTGGATATCCGCGCGCTGATCCGTCAGCCGCTGGTGTTCCCCGAGCAGCTGTCGCTGTTGCCGGCGCTGGAGCAGTTTCGCAATGCGCGCACGCATTTTGCCTTTGTGGTGGATGAGTTTGGGTCGGTAGAGGGCGTGGTCACGCTCAGCGACGTGATGGAAACCATCGCGGGCAACCTGCCTAACGAAGGCGAAGCTATCGATCCCCGCTACGATATCCAGCAAAACGCAGACGGCAGCTGGACGGCCAACGGGCATATGCCGCTGGACGACCTGATTATGTACGTGCCGCTGCCGCTGGATGAAAAAAGGGAGTATCACACGCTGGCGGGACTGCTGATGGAGCATATGCAGCGGGTGCCGCAGGAAGGCGAAGAGATCCAGATTAACGACTGCCTGTTCCGCACGCTTAAAGTAGAAAGCCACCGCGTGCAGAAAGTCCAAATAATCCCTCTGGTGACGGAAGAAGAAGACTGGTAACACCGGCGCTGATAAAGCGATGCTGCTTTATCAGCGCTGCCCATCAAAGGTCGTTAATCAGTTTCTGTACCGAGCTGCTTTTGCCGCTTTGCGGATTTTTCTCCGACCACGCTTTCAGACGCTTCTTCGCTTCATCCTGTAGCTGCTGGCGCAGTACCTGATCGATTTGCAGCGAATAGTTCAGGCCATCCCACGGGCCGTAGATCCTTAACGGCACCGGCGTCTGCTGAAGCCGTCCAATCAGCTCGCTGTCGCCCTGCCAGCCCTCGGTGACCGTTACGCCAAAGTTCATATCCGCCTGTTTGTCTGCCATATTCACCGTGCCCTTGCCGCTATAGTTAAGCATGGAGGCGCGTCCGTGCAGGTCGACGAAAGCCAGCAGCCCTTTTTGCAGCGACATCTTACCCGTGATTTGCTGGAAGTCGTTCTCCGGCCCGGCGGCGGCGTGAACGCGGCTGCTGCTACGCTCTACGGCGCGCTGGATCATACGCTGGAAGTTCAGTCCGGAGAGCAGCGCGTTGTTCAGGCTGATTTCGGCACTGCCCTGCCAGGCATGTTTAAAGGCGGGCACGCTCAGGCCCGCGCCGCTGAAGCTGCCGTTCAGCGTCAGATCGCCGCTCAGCGAAGCCGGCAGCTCAAACGCTTTAAGCAGCGGCGCCACGGCGATATTCTGCAAGGAAGGCGTCAGCGCGATCTGCGTCTGTGCATGGCGGAAATCGAGGCTGCCCGGCAGGGAAAACTGCCCGTTGCCCGTTTTGCCGGTCAGTGTCGCCAGCGTCACCAGGCCATTACTGCTGTTGCCCTGTAGCGTCACCCCGTCAAACGTCATACCGCGCCAGTTAAGCTTATCTGCCGACAGCGCCAGCTGTCCGTCCATCTGGTTAAACGGCGAGCTGGCGTTATCCTGCACGGGTTGAGCAATAACGGGCGCAGGGCCGCCGCGCTGAGTCTGGATATTTTGGCCTTCGCTGTTGACCTCGGTTTCCAGCCCTAACAGCGGATCCAGATTCAGCACGGAGGCATGCAGATCCAGCGCGATTTGCGGGCGGTCGCCCAGCGTCCCGCTGGCGCTGCCGTTGAGCTGGCTGTCGTTAAGGCTTAGCGCCAGATTTTTCAGGCTGAAAGCATCGCTGTCGCGCCACTCCGCCTGCAGGGTCGCCTGCCCTTTGACGCCTTCACGCGGCAGATCGGCCCCGCTCAGCTGGTAGTCCAGCTGGTTTACCGTGGCTGCAAGATGCTGTGGATAGTGGCTGAGATCCACATCCGCATTCAGATTCACCAACAGCTCACGCTGGTCACGGCTGACGCGGCTGCCAAATTCAATATGGGCATGGCGCTGCGCGTTCTGCGACAGCTGCAGGTTCAGATCGCGAACGTTAAGCTGCTCGCCGCTGTTCTGTTGCCAGATCAGCAGGCTGTCGGCAACCTGCAAATTGTCGATATCGAACGTCCAGCGCTGAGTCAGCGGCGGCGGCGGTGCGGTATCCGCCGGGCCCTGCGGCGCATTGGCCGGACGCTGCGCGGCGCTGTCGGGCGTCAGGCGGATCACCGCCCCTTTCAGCAGAACCTGTTTGACCGCCAGCTGATGAGAAAGCAAAGGAAGGAGCTTGACGTCAAGCCGCATATTGCTGGCGCTGACAAAAGGCTGCTGCGCGCCGGGCGCGGTCAGGGTCATCGGGCCGGAGAGAATGCTGAGCTGCGGCCAGACGTGCCAGCGCAAATCGCCGTTCAGCGCCAGCTGATAGCCGCTGCGCTGTTCGACCTGTCTGGCCATATAGGCGCGAAAATCATTGGGATTGACCAGCAAAACCAGCGCCGTCATGCCGGCCACGATAACCACCAGCAAAATGGCCAACGTGGTGATAAACCTTTTCATGCCTTCCCCTTATAGCTTCCACTTCCTGACGCATGCCGCCGGCTCAGGCCCTGCCCCGCCGCCGCTATACGTCGTCCTGATCTTTATCGATACGGCTGGCGTCCGCGCCCTGTTGCCCTTTGTATTTTGCATCCTGACGACGGTTATAAGGACGAGCCGCCGGCCCGGAAAGCGGTTCAAAGCTCAGCGCGCCAATCAGCATCCCCGGCCGTAACGCCAGCGGCAGCTTACCAGAATTATAGAACTCCAGCACGATACGTCCCTGCCAGCCCGGATCGATACGGTGGGCGGTAACGTGCACCATCAGTCCCAGCCGGGCCAGCGATGAACGCCCGTCCAGCCAGCCGACCAGGTTATCAGGAAGGGTCACGGATTCAAACGTCACCGCCAGGGCCAGTTCGCCAGGGTGTAAAAAGAACGCTTCGCCTTCCGGCAGCACGATTTCGTCGCTCATCACGCGGTCAAGCGCCGCGCTGACCTCGTCTTTCGGGCCGCTGAGATCGATAAAGGCAGCGGTGTGACCGCGGAAAGTGCGGAACTGATTGCCGAGGCGGACGTCAACGGTAGCGCCGTTAATACGCTCTACCGGCGGACGCGGAGAGATATCAAGCTGGCCGCTGTCGAGCCAGGCTTCTATATCACGGTCGCATAAACGCATGGACAGATACTCCCAAATTAATAACAGGCTGAGCGGCGGGAGCATGAGCGCTCCCTGCGCGGGCTACCCGGTCGGCCCTTTCGGCCGCCGGGACAGGTTTACTCGAAGAACTGATTGATCTTCGCCTTCAGGATATCGATCGCGATGCGGTTTTTACCGCCGCGAGGCACGATAATGTCAGCGTACTGTTTGGAAGGTTCGATAAACTGCAGGAACATCGGACGCACGGTTTTCTGATACTGCGCCATCACGGAGTCCATTGAGCGGCCTCGTTCGTTGACGTCGCGCTTCATGCGGCGCATCAGGCAGATATCCAGCGGCGTATCCACGAAGATCGAAAAGTTCATTTCGGCGCGCAGCCGCGCGTCCGTCAGCAGCAGGATCCCTTCCAGAATAATGACTTTCTTCGGTTTCAGCTCAATAGTCTGCGCGGTACGGGTATGTTCTACATAGCTGTAAACCGGCAGATCGATCGCTTCCCCTGCTTTCAGCATCTGCAAATGTTGCAGCAGCAGGTTGTGATCCATGGCGCTGGGGTGGTCATAGTTTGTTTTAACCCGTTCATCCATGGTCAGATGGCTTTGGTCTTTGTAATAAGCATCCTCAGGGATAACACCAATATTTTCATCGCCGACCCGATCGCGAACTTCACGATAGAGCGTACTGGCGATAAGACTTTTTCCCGAGGCAGATGCGCCGGCGATACCTACGATGACGCACTGATGCGACTTGTCAGTCATAAATTAAAGACCTGATTTGTGTCTGAGACAGATGGAGAGGATGAATTCGCGCGTAATTATAGGGATTTCGGGGTGTTGATGCCAGAAAAAACCGGCGGAAGGCTTTTAAGACTTTCCCGTTATACCTCTGCTGCCCCTCTCGCTAAACTGTTGGCTGTCAGATTCACAATGTCGGCCCGGCCGTTGCAGGCACCCTGTTGCAACAGCGTAGCGGGTTATCACAGCATAATAAGGAAACACCGTGTACTGGCGTACATTGCATTTTTTGACCTATTTTGGCGACAGCATGTTGCTTATCCCTACCGCTATCGTGATGGCCGGGCTGATTAGCTGGAAAAACAGCGATCGGCGCGCGGCCTGGTATTGGGCACTGGCGTTCTGCACCGCCGGTGCCGTGGTCAGCCTCTCTAAAGTGGCTTTTATGGGCTTTGGCCTTGGCAGCGCGCACCTGAACTTTACCGGCTTCAGCGGCCACACCGCTATGTCGGCAACGCTGTGGCCGGTGATGCTGTGGCTGCTCAGCGGACGCCTGTCGGACAAGGGCCGCCTGTTTGCCGTTGGTATCGGCTACCTGATCCCCATCCTGGTCGGCGTCTCGCGGCTGCTGCTTAGCTACCACTCCACCAGCGAAGTGATTACCGGTCTGATCCTGGGCTTTACCCTGAGTACGGCTTTCCTGGTCAGCCAGCGGCGCGCCAGAGTGCAGGGCTTTTCCACGCTGCAGCTTTGCATTGCGCTCCTGCTGCCTCTGCTGCTGCTGAGCCACGGTCGTCTTGCCACCACGCAACAGTTTTTACAGCGTCTTTCCGTGCAGATTGCCGGCATTGACCATCCCTGGACACGTGACGATTTGCTGAAGCTTCGGCAGTAATTCCCGTCCACCAGCGGCGCGCGGCGGTCAATCGCCCGAATAAAGCGATCTTTTGAATTAGCGCAGGCATTCAAAAACGAATGTGTTAGCATGCCTTAAGTTACCTGGTTCGAGCTGACCGTTCCCCGTTGCCTCGCTGGATTTTTATGACGACTGATACGTTTTCCCCCGCTGACCGCTCCTCTCACCCCTGGCTCAGGGGAGCGATGTTTGGCGTGCTTTCCTTTGTCCTGACGCTGTTTTGTCTGGAACTGATTAAAGTCAGCATTCAAATCTCTTCGCTTTGGCTGCCCACCGCCCTGATGACCCTGCTGGTGTTCCACTATCCGCCGCGCAGACTGCCGGGACTGCTGGGCGGCTGTATGGTCGGCATTATCGCCGCCAACGCGCTGATGGTAGGCACAGCCGTCGTCGTATTGACGTTTCCGCTAATCAATTTACTTCAGGCGCTGCTGGGCGGCGCGCTGTTGCGCAGGCTGCTGGACAGAGAAGCGCCGCTGGATTCGCTGCTCGGCTGGAGCAAGATGGTGGTGTCGGTCGGCATCTTTACGCCGCTGCTCGGCGCGCTGCTCGCCTGCTGGTCACTGAACTTTACCGGGCGGGCCAACTTCCACTTTTTTACCACCTGGGCGGTGTCGGAAACCATCGGGATGCTGGCGATCGGCCCGGTTTGCCTGCTATGGCGACCCGAAGAGCTGCGCAAATCTCTTAGCCAGCACGCGCTGGTGGAAACGTTGTTGACGCTGATCGTGACGCTGGCGCTGAGCTACTGCGCGTTACGCTATCTGCCGTGGTCTTTTACCTTTGTGATGGTGGTGCTGTTCTACAGCGCCGTACGCCTGCCACGCCTGTCTGCCTTTATTGTTTTCTTCGCCACGCTGCTGATGATGAGCCTGCTGCTGGCGCTAAACCAGCTGGTGCAATATACCAACGCGGTGACTATCGTGAACAGCGCGCCCTGGCTGCCGTTTTTGCTGGCGATCATTCCCAGCCATATTATGGCGCAGGTGATGCACTCGTTCCGGGAGGAAAAAAAGCATATCTCCCAGAGCGAGGCCAGATTCCGTCATGCCATGGAGTATTCGGTGATCGGTATGGCGCTGGTGTCGCCGGAAGGCCGCTTTCTACAGGTGAATCAATCGCTTTGTCGGCTGCTGGGCTACGCTCAAACCGAGCTGGTCACGATGACCTTTCAGATGCTGACGCACCCTGATGACCTGGCGGTTGATGAAAGCAAGTTTCACGAGCTGCTGGCAGGCGAGATCGAAACCTACAGTCATGAAAAACGCTATCTGCGTAAAGACGGGGGGATTGTTTGGGCGCTGCTGGCAACCTCGCTGGTGCGCGACAGCGAGCAGCGGCCGCTCTACTTTATTTCTCAAATTGAAGATATTTCCGACCTGAAGCAGACCGAAGCCGCCAACCGCCGCCTGATGCAACGTATTACGCTGGCTAATGAGGCGGGCGGCATCGGCGTCTGGGATCTGAGCCTGAAGACCGGCAAAATGAACTGGGACAAGCGCATGTTTCAGCTCTATGGATTGAAGGAAGAAGGCCAGGCGACCTATCTGACGTGGGTTAACAGCCTGCTGCCTGCCGATCGTCAAATGGCTATCGACGCTTTTGATAAGGGCATCAAAGAATCCCTGCCGGTAGATATCGTGTTCCGTATCGCTACGGATGACGGCATCCGCTTTATTCACAGCCAGTCGACGCTGGTTTTTGGCGACGACGGCAACGTTGAAAGAATGCTTGGCATCAATCAGGACGTGACAGCGATGCGTCAGCTGACCGACGCGCTCTACCAGGAAAAAGAGCGAATGCACATTACGCTGGACGCCATCGGCGAGGCGGTGATCAGCACGGATGAAGAGATGCGGGTGACGTTTATGAACCCGGTAGCGGAAGTGATGAGCGGCTGGACGCAGGAAGAGGCGGCAGGAAAACGGCTCAGCGATCTGCTGCGCATCACTCACGGCAGCGACGGCCCGGAAATGGAAAACCTGCTGTTATGCGGGCTGCCGCACAGCAAATCGGTGCCGGAACTGGCCGAAGAGCTGGTGCTGCATACTCGTTCCGGCGACTGTTTTGATATTCACTACAGCATTACGCCGCTGAAAACGCTGGAAGGCGGCTATATCGGCAGCGTGATGGTGATCCAGGACGTCAGCGAATCGCGGGAGATGATGCGGCGGCTGAGCTACGGCGCCTCGCACGATATGCTGACCCGCCTGCCTAACCGCGTCAGCTTCGAGCAGCGTCTGAAACAGCTGCTGCACAGCGCCAGCCAGCAGCAGCGTCAGCACGCGCTGATCTTTATCGATCTCGATCGCTTTAAGGCGGTCAACGACAGCGCCGGTCATGCCGCCGGCGATGCGCTGCTGCGGGAGATATCGGGCCAGATGAAACAGCATTTGCGCAGCGGCGACTTTCTGGCGCGCCTGGGCGGCGATGAGTTTGGCGTGCTGCTGCCGGACTGCGCGCTTGGTGAGGCTCGCGATATCGCAGAGTGCCTGGTGGTGGCGGTAAATCATTATCCTTTTCTGTGGGAAGGCCAGCTGCACCGCATTGGCGCCAGCGCGGGCATCACCCAGCTCAGCAAGGACAACGCTCACGCCAGCGACGTGATGGCTCAGGCCGATCTGGCCTGCTACAACGCCAAGCACAACGGTCGCGGCCAGTTTTCCATTTATGAAGCAAAGCTGATAGATACGCTTAAACCCGTGCTGTCACAGCGCGAAAACGAACAAATTTTACCGCAGCAGCTCTCTTCTCAAGGCAATAACAGCAGCCCGCTGCGGTAGCCTTTGCTCGCCCTGGCACACAACCAGCGCCGCGCGCGTCAATTAAAGCTTACCCGGCGCTTGCTCTCCTGCCGCCCCTGGGCTAAAGTCGCCCCCTTTTTTTATTAGCGGAGGGAAGGAATGTTTATCGGCTTTGATTACGGGACGGCAAACTGCTCGGTCGCCATCATGAAAGAGGGCGTGCCCGCGCTGCTGCCGCTGGAAAACGGTTCCAGCCTGCTACCCTCAATGCTCTGCGCGCCGACGCGCGATACGGTCAGCGAATGGCTGTTTCGCCATCACCAGGTGCCAACGCCCGAAGCCGAAAATCAGGCGATTTTACGGCGCGCCATCGCGTTCAACCGTGAAGAAGATATCGAAGTCACGCCCGCCAGCGTGCAGTTCGGTCTGGCTTCGCTGGCGCAGTATATGGCCGAGCCGGAAGATACCTGGTTCGTTAAATCGCCAAAATCCTTCCTGGGCGCGAGCGGCCTGAAGCCGCAGCAGGTCGCCTTCTTTGAAGATCTGGTGTGCGCGATGATGCTGCATATCCGCCAGCAGGCCGAAGCGCAGACGCAGGAAAGCATTACCCAGGCGGTGATTGGCCGTCCGGTCAACTTCCAGGGGCTGGGCGGCGAAGAAGCCAACCGCCAGGCGCAGGGCATCCTGGCGCGCGCCGCCAGCCGCGCCGGGTTTAAAGAAGTTGAGTTCCAGTTCGAGCCGGTCGCGGCCGGTCTGGAATTTGAAGCGACGCTGAAAAAAGAGACGCGCGTGCTGATTGTGGATATCGGCGGCGGTACCACCGACTGCTCCGTGCTGCTGATGGGCCCGCAATGGCACGACAGGGCCGAGCGACAGGAGAGCCTGCTGGGCCACAGCGGCTGCCGCGTCGGCGGTAACGACCTGGACATCATGCTGGCCTTTAAAGAGCTGATGCCGCTGCTGGGCAGCGGCGGCCAGACGCACAAAGGCATCGCGCTGCCTGCGCTGCCGTGGTGGAACGCTATCGCTATCAACGACGTGCCTGCGCAAAGCGACTTTTACGCCACGGCCAGCCGCAAACAGCTTCAGGATTTGATCCGCGACGCCCGCGAGCCGGAAAAAGTGCAGCGCCTGCTGAAAGTCTGGCAGCAGCGGCTGGGCTATCGCCTGGTGCGCGCGGCGGAAGAGAGCAAGATCGCCCTTTCCGATCGGCCTTCGGCCACCTCGACGCTGGATTTTATTGAGCAGTCGCTGGCGACCGATATCAGCGTGGACGCGCTGAAAAGCGCTATCGCCCAGCCGCTGGAGCGCATTCAGGAACAGGTAAAGCTGGCGCTGGACGGCAGCGGCACCCGACCGGACGTGATCTATCTGACGGGCGGCAGCGCCCGCTCGCCGGTGCTGCGCGAGGCGCTGCAAAAGCAGCTGCCGGACATCCCGCTCGCCAGCGGCGATGACTTCGGTTCCGTCACCGCCGGTCTGGCGCGCTGGGCGCAGGTGCTGTTTCGCTAATTAATAGCGGCTCGCTTCGGTAAGCTTGCGGATCGCTTCCTCGCTAAGCTGAAGACTGGCAGCCTTGCTCAGCTCTTCCAGCTGAGGAAGCGAGGTCACGCTGACAATCGGCGCGGTGATGCCCGGACGGGCAATCTGCCACGCCAGCGCAACCTGCGTTGGCGTGGCCTGGCTCTCTTCCGCCACCTCGTCTAACGCTTTCAGGATGCGCAGGCCGCGATCGTTCAGGTACTTCTCGACCACGCCTTCGCCGCGCTTGCTTTTGTTCGCGTCGGCCTTGCTGCGATATTTGCCGCTTAAAAAGCCGCTGGCCAGCGAATAGTAGTTGATCACGCCCAGACCATGTTCCCGTGCTACCTGCTCCAGGCCGCTTTCGTAACCCTGGCGGTCATAAAGATTGTATTCCGGCTGTAGCGTTTCATAGCGGGCCAGGCCCTGCTGTTTGCTGATATTCAGCGCTTCCTGCAGCCTTTCCGCGCTGTAGTTAGAGGCGCCAATGGCCCGCCCCTTGCCTTCT
This sequence comes from Erwinia sp. STN24, assembly GCF_041320675.1. Classification (NCBI taxonomy): domain Bacteria; kingdom Pseudomonadati; phylum Pseudomonadota; class Gammaproteobacteria; order Enterobacterales; family Erwiniaceae; genus Erwinia; species Erwinia sp. STN24. Next base: position 1,597,216 of record NZ_JBGGPM010000001.1, read on the forward strand.
TTAATCAGCGCGTCGAAGGTCGCCAGCGTCTCCTGCAAAGGGGTGTCGCTATCGTCGCGGTGCGCCTGATAGAGATCGATATAGTCGGTTTGCAAACGTTTTAGCGAGGCCTCTACCGCCTGGCGAATATAGGCGGGCGACAGGCCGGTTTTGCCTTCGCCCATCTCCATGCCGACCTTGGTGGCCAGCACGATTTGATTGCGCTTGCCGGTTTTCTTCAGCCAGTCGCCGATGATGGTTTCTGATTCGCCGCCCTCGTTGCCCGGCGCCCAGCGCGAATAGCAGTCGGCGGTATCAATAAAGAAGAGGCCTTTTTCCACCAGCGCGTCCAGCAGAGAAAAAGAAGTTTGCCGATCGACCGTCCAGCCGAAAACGTTGCCGCCAAAAGTCAGCGTGGGAACCTGAATACCGGTACGGCCCAGCTCGCGATGCGTTTGGATCATCTTTATACTCCTGTATTGGAAGGGTTTCTGAAGTGACTATTAGCGTAGCAAATATCCACACGAGCCGTTTGTTGATTGACGGTACAGGCACGCCGGGGCAGGAATACTTACACTTGCTGAACGGTTATTCTTAATTCCTTCATTTTTATAATCGATAAATCCGTTAAAATTGAAATATTAAGCGTCTTCAGTCTCGGCCGGCCCCGAAAAACAGCCAGGCTTTTCGACCGGCGAGATTGCTTTACCGACGCTAACTTTTGCCTTTGGAGAGCTGATAACAGGATGAACACCCGGCGCCGTTTTAAAATCATACTTGTGGTGCTCGCGGCTATCGCAGCGGGCGGACTTTACTGGTGGCACAGCCACGGCGAGCCGCAAAAAACAGCCGAACGCCCGCACGCTTCCGGCGGCGGTCGTAAAGCCGCAGGCGGCCCGCTGGCGCCGGTGCAGGCCGCCGCCGCCGCGCGTCAGAGCGTGCCGCAATACCTGACCGGGCTGGGCACCGTGGCCGCCGCCAATACCGTTACGCTGCGCAGCCGCGTCGATGGCGATCTGATGGCGCTTCACTTTACCGAAGGCCAGGAAGTTAAAGCGGGCCAGCTGCTGGCGGAAATCGATCCTCGCCCCTTCCAGGTCGCGCTGACGCAGGCGCAGGGCCAGCTGGCAAGAGATCAGGCGACGCTTGCCAACGCGCGTCGCGATCTGGCGCGGCTGGAGAAGCTGGTGAAAACCAACCTGGTTTCGCAGCAGGAGCTGGATACGCAGCGCGCGCTGGTCAGTGAAACCCTGGGCACGATCAAAGCGGACGAGGGCAGCGTTGCCAGCGCGCAGCTGAACCTGACCTACAGCCGCATCACCTCGCCCATTTCCGGCCGCGTCGGGCTGCGTCAGGTAGATATTGGCAACTATATCAGCAGCGGCGATACCAACGGCATCGTGGTGATCACCCAAACGCATCCTGTCGAGCTGGTGTTCAGCCTGCCTGAAAACCAGATCGAAACCCTGCTGAACGCGCAAAAAGCCGGGCAGCCGGTGCCGGTAGAAGCCTGGGACCGCAGCAACAAAACGCTGCTGGCGACCGGTTCGCTGCTGAGCATGGATAATCAGATCGACGTCACGACCGGTACGATTAAAGTCAAAGCGCAGTTCACTAATCAGGACGACCGCCTGTTTCCTAATCAGTTTGTCAACGCGCGTTTGCAGGTCAACACGCTGCACGACGCCATTCTTATCCCGGTAGCGGCGCTGCAAATGGGCAATGAGGGGCATTTTGTCTGGGTGGTTAACAGCGACGGCAAGGTCAGTAAAAAGACTATCACCGTCAGCGTGCAGGACAGCGAAAAAGCGATTGTGGATGCCGGACTGGATGAAGGCGAAAAAGTGGTGACCGACGGTATCGATCGCCTGACGGAAGGCGCCACGGTAGAAGTGGTCGCGCCGCAGGCCACGCCGCTGCCGGGCACCGGCACGCCGCCCGCTAAGGGAGCGCGCCAGTAATGCAGGTGATGCCTTCCAACCCCGGCGGCGGCCCTTCCCGCCAGTTTATTATGCGTCCGGTGGCGACCACGCTGCTGATGGTCGCTATCCTGCTGGCCGGTATTCTGGGCTACCGCTCGCTGCCCGTTTCGGCGCTGCCGGAGGTCGACTACCCCACCATTCAGGTGGTGACGCTCTATCCCGGCGCCAGCCCGGACGTGATGACCTCGGCCGTTACCGCGCCGCTGGAGCGTCAGTTCGGCCAGATGTCGGGCTTAAAGCAGATGGCTTCGCAGAGTTCCGGCGGCGCGTCGGTCGTGACGCTACAGTTTCAGCTAACGCTGCCGCTGGACGTGGCCGAGCAGGAGGTGCAGGCCGCCATCAACGCCGCGACCAATCTGCTGCCGTCCGATCTGCCAAACCCGCCGGTTTACAGCAAGGTGAACCCCGCCGATCCGCCGATCATGACGCTGGCCGTAACCACCACCAGTATGCCGATGACCCAGGTGCAGGATATGGTGGAGACGCGCGTGGCGCAGAAGATTTCGCAGGTTTCCGGCGTGGGTCTGGTGACGCTCGCGGGCGGCCAGCGGCCAGCGGTGCGGGTGAAGCTCAACGCGCAGGCGCTGGCCTCGCTGGGCTTAACCAGCGAAACGGTGCGCACCGCCATCAGCAGCGCCAACGTTAATTCGGCTAAAGGCAGCCTGGACGGCCCGGAGCGCTCGATTACGCTTTCCGCCAACGATCAGATGAAGTCGGCGGAAGATTATCGGCAGCTGATTATCAGCTGGCAGAACGGTGCGCCGGTGCGCCTGCGCGACGTCGCTACCGTGGAACAGGGAGCGGAAAACAGCTGGCTGGGCGCCTGGGCTAACCGCCAGCAGGCTATCGTGCTTAATATTCAGCGGCAGCCGGGCGCAAACATTATCACCACCGCCGACAGCATTCGCCAGATGCTGCCCGCGCTGACCGCTTCGCTGCCGAAGTCGGTCGAGGTCAAAGTGCTGACCGACCGCACCACCAATATTCGCGCCTCGGTCAACGACGTGCAGTTCGAGCTGATGCTGGCAATCGCGCTGGTGGTGATGATCATCTATCTGTTTCTGCGCAACGTGCCGGCGACGATTATTCCGGCGGTCGCGGTGCCGCTGTCGCTGGTCGGCACCTTTGCCGTGATCTACTTCCTTGGCTTCTCCGTCAATAACCTGACGCTGATGGCGTTGACCATCGCCACCGGCTTTGTGGTCGATGACGCTATCGTGGTAATTGAAAATATCTCCCGCTATATCGAAAAAGGCGAAAAGCCGCTGGACGCAGCGCTGAAGGGCGCGGGCGAGATCGGCTTTACCATTATCTCGCTGACCTTCTCGCTGATAGCGGTGCTGATCCCACTGCTGTTTATGGGCGATATCGTCGGCAGGCTGTTCCGCGAGTTTGCCGTTACGCTGGCGGTGTCGATCCTGATTTCCGCCGTGGTATCGCTGACGCTGACGCCGATGATGTGCGCGCGGATGCTCAGCGTGGAATCCTTGCGCAAGCAGAACCGCTTTTCGCGCGCCAGCGAGGCGATGTTCGATCGCGTCATTGCCGCCTATGGCCGCTTTCTCAAGCGCGTGCTGGATCACCAGTGGCTGACGCTTGGCGTGGCGCTCGGCACGCTGGCCATCACCGTGCTGCTGTGGATAGCTATCCCGAAAGGCTTTTTCCCCTTGCAGGATAACGGCATTATTCAGGGCACGGTGCAGGCGCCGCAGTCGGTTTCCTGGGCCAGCATGGCGCAGCGCCAGCAGCAGGTCGCGTCGATTATTATGAAAGATCCGGCGGTACAGAGCCTGACCTCGTTTGTCGGCGTGGACGGCACCAATCCGGCGCTGAACAGCGGACGGCTGCAAATCAACCTTAAGCCGCTGGACGAGCGTGAGGATCGCATTCCGGCGGTGATTGCCCGTTTACAGCAGGCGGTCGCCGCCCTGCCCGGCATTAATCTTTATCTTCAGCCGGTGCAGGATCTCACCATCGATACCCAGCTCAGCCGCACGCAGTATCAGTTTACGCTGCAAACCGGCTCGCTGGATTCGCTGAGCCTGTGGGTGCCGAAGCTCACCGAGGCGCTGAACCAGCTGCCACAGCTAAAGGATGTCAGCAGCGACTGGCAGGATCGCGGGCTGGAAGCCTATATCAAGGTGGATCGCGATAACGCCAGCCGTCTTGGCATCAGCATGGCGGACGTCGACAACGCGCTCTATAACGCCTTTGGTCAGCGGCTGATCTCCACTATCTATACCCAGGCCAGCCAGTATCGCGTGGTGTTGGAAAACGATATTTCCGCCACGCCGGGCCTGGCCGCGCTGGAATCGATTCGCCTGACCAGCACCGACGGCGGCAGCGTGCCGCTCAGCGCTATTGCCAGCGTGGAGCAGCGTCACGGCGCGTTAAGCATCAATCATCTGGATCAGTTCCCTTCCACCACCTTCTCGTTTAACGTCCGCGACGGCTATTCGCTGGAGGAGGCGGTGAACGCCATTACTCAGGCTGAACAGACGATGGCAATGCCCGCCGAGATCGTCACGAAGTTCCAGGGCAGCACGCTGGCGTTTCAGGCGGCGCTCTCCAGCACCGTCTGGCTGATCGTGGCCGCCGTGGTGGCGATGTATATCGTGCTGGGCGTGCTGTATGAAAGTTTTATCCATCCGATCACCATTCTTTCCACGCTGCCGACGGCGGGCGTCGGCGCGCTGCTGGCGCTGATGCTCAGCGGCAACGAGCTGGATGTGATCGCCATTATCGGCATCATTCTGCTGATCGGCATCGTGAAGAAAAACGCCATTATGATGATTGACTTCGCGCTGGCGGCGGAGCGCGAACAGGGCATGACGCCTTATGACGCGATCTATCAGGCCTGCCTGCTGCGCTTCCGGCCGATCCTGATGACCACGCTGGCGGCGCTGCTGGGCGCGCTGCCGCTGATGCTGAGCACCGGCGTCGGCGCCGAGCTGCGGCATCCGCTGGGCGTGGCGATGGTGGGCGGCCTGATCGTCAGCCAGGTGCTGACGCTGTTCACCACGCCGGTCATCTATCTGCTGTTCGATCGCCTGGCGCAGGCCGCCCGTCGTCGTCTGCCGTCGGAGGAGGCGCAGTGAAATTTTTTGCGCTGTTTATTCACCGTCCGGTCGCCACTATTCTTCTGACCATCGCCATCGCGCTGGCGGGCGCGCTGAGCTTTCGCCTGCTGCCGGTCGCGCCGCTGCCGCAGGTCGATTTCCCGGTGATTTTAATCTCCGCTTCGCTGCCCGGCGCATCGCCGGAGACGATGGCTTCGTCAGTGGCCACGCCGCTGGAGCGGTCGCTGGGCCGCATCGCGGGCGTCAGCGAGATGACCTCCACCAGCTCGCTGGGCAGCACGCGCATCATTCTGGTTTTTGATTACGATCGCGATATCAACGGCGCGGCGCGCGACGTGCAGGGCGCGATCAACGCGGCGCAAAGCCTGCTGCCGACGGGGATGCCGAGCCGGCCGACCTGGCGCAAAATCAACCCTTCCGACGCGCCGATTATGATTATGACGCTGACGTCGGATGCCTGGTCGCAGGGCGATCTGTACGACTACGCCTCTACCCAGCTGGCGCAGAAGCTGGCGCAGATCGAGGGCGTGGGCGACGTCTCCGTAGGCGGCAGCTCGCTGCCAGCGGTGCGCGTGGATCTGAATCCGCAGGCGCTGTTTAACCAGGGCGTGTCGCTGGACGCGGTGCGCACGGCTATCAGCAACGCCAACCAGCGCAGGCCGCAGGGCGCGATTGAAGACAGCCATCAACGCTGGCAGATCAAAACCAACGACGAGCTGAAAACGGCGGCGGAGTATCAGCCGCTGATCGTGCACTACAGCAACGGCGCGGCGGTGCGGCTCCAGGATGTCGCCAACGTCACCGACTCGGTGCAGGACGTGCGCAACGCCGGGATGGCCAACGCTAAACCGGCGATTTTGCTGCTGATCCGCAAGCTGCCCGAAGCCAATATTATCGATACCGTCGATCGTATTCGCGCGGCGGTGCCGGAGCTGCGCAACAGCATTCCCGCCTCCATTCAGCTGGATGTCGCGCAGGATCGCTCACCAACTATCCGCGCGTCGCTGGCCGAAGTGGAACAGTCGCTGGTTATTTCCGTCGGGCTGGTAATCCTGGTGGTGTTCGCCTTCTTGCGTTCGGGCCGCGCCACGCTGATCCCTGCCGTTGCCGTGCCGGTATCGCTGATCGGCACCTTTGCCGCCATGTATCTCTGCGGCTTCAGCCTCAACAACCTGTCGCTGATGGCGCTGACGGTGGCGACGGGGTTTGTGGTGGATGACGCCATCGTGGTGCTGGAAAATATTTCCCGCCACGTGGAGGCGGGCATGAAGCCGATTCAGGCCGCGCTGCAGGGAACGCGCGAGGTCGGCTTTACCGTGCTGTCGATGAGCCTGTCGCTGGTGGCGGTGTTCCTGCCGTTGCTGATGCTCGGCGGGCTGATTGGCCGCTTTTTCCGCGAGTTCGCCGTGACGCTCTCCGTCTCCATTATCATTTCGCTGCTGATCTCGGTGACGCTGACGCCGATGATGTGCGGCCGCCTGCTGAAAGCGCATCCCCGCCGCGAGCAGCCGCGCCTGCGCGGTTTCGGCCGCGTGCTGACGGGCATTCAGCAGGGCTACGGCCGCTCGCTGAACTGGGTGCTGAACCATTCGCGCTGGACGCTGCTGGTGTTTATCGCCACCATCGGCCTGACCATGTACCTGTACGTCGTGGTGCCGAAAACCTTTATGCCAGAGCAGGATACCGGGCGGCTGATGGGCTTTATCCAGGCGGATCAGAGCATCTCTTTCCAGTCGATGCGCGGCAAGCTGGAAGATTTTATGAAAATCGTCCGTGACGATCCGGCGGTGGAAAGCGTGGTCGGCTTTACCGGCGGCTCGCGCACCAACAGCGGCTCAATGTTTATTTCGCTTAAACCGCTCAGCGAACGCAGCGACAGCGCCCAGGCGGTGATCGCCCGGCTACGCGGCAAGCTGGCGAAAGAACCGGGCGCGAGCCTGTTTTTAATGGCGGTACAGGATTTAAGAGTGGGCGGGCGCGAGTCGAACGCGGGCTATCAGTACACGCTGCTGTCGGACGATCTGGACGATTTGCGCAGCTGGGAGCCGAAAATTCGTCAGGCGTTTTCTAAGCTGCCCGAGCTGGCGGACGTTAACTCCGATCAGCAGGACAAAGGCGCCGAGATGGCGCTGGTTTACGATCGCACCCGCATGGCGCAGCTGGGCATCAACGTCGCCGACGCCAACAGCCTGCTGAATAACGCCTTCGGCCAGCGGCAGATCTCCACCATTTACCAGCCGCTGAATCAGTATAAGGTGGTGATGGAGGTCGACCCGCGCTATACCCAGGACGTCAGCTCGCTGGATCTGATGTACGTGATCAACAACGACGGCAAGGCGATTCCGCTTTCCGGCTTTGCGAAGTGGCAGCCCGCCAACGCGCCGCTGTCGGTGAACCATGAGGGGCTTTCCGCCGCTTCGACGGTGTCGTTTAACCTGCCGGAAGGCGTCTCGCTTTCTCAGGCGTCCGAGGCTATCGAGCGCAGCATGACCGCGCTGGGCGTACCGTCCAGCGTGCGCGGCAGCTTTGCCGGCACGGCGCAGATCTTTCAGGAGACGCAAAGCAGCCAGCTGTGGCTGATCCTGGCCGCCATCGCCACCGTTTATATCGTGCTGGGCATTCTTTACGAGAGCTATGTGCATCCGCTGACTATCCTCTCCACCCTGCCCTCTGCGGGCGTGGGCGCGCTGCTGGCGCTGGAGCTGTTTGGCGCGCCCTTCAGCCTGATTGCGCTGATCGGCATTCTGCTGCTGATCGGCATCGTGAAAAAGAACGCTATCATGATGGTCGACTTCGCGCTGGATGCGCAGCGCAACGGTAATCTGAGCGCGCGCGAGGCAATCTTCCAGGCCAGCCTGCTGCGCTTCCGCCCTATTATGATGACCACGCTGGCGGCGCTGTTGGGCGCGCTGCCGCTGGTGCTGACCACGGGCGACGGCGCGGAGCTGCGCCAGCCGCTGGGGATCACCATCGTCGGCGGCCTGGTGATGAGCCAGCTGCTGACGCTCTACACCACGCCGGTGGTTTATCTCTATATGGATAAGCTGCGCAGAAAACCGGCCGCGCGCAGGCGCGCAGGCGCGACCGGCTGATGGAGACGCTTCCGGCCGGCGTGCGCTGGCAGCTGTGGATTGTGGCGTTCGGCTTCTTTATGCAGTCGCTGGACACCACTATCGTCAACACCGCGCTGCCCGCGATGGCGCACAGCCTGCACCAGGATCCGCTGCAGATGCATTCGGTGGTGGTTTCCTACGTGCTGACCGTCGCGGTGATGCTGCCGGTCAGCGGCTGGCTGGCCGATCGCTTCGGCGTGCGCAATATCTTCTTCAGCGCCATCGTGCTGTTCAGCGTTGGTTCGCTGTTCTGCGCGCTCTCCTCCACGCTTGACCAGCTAATCGCCTCGCGCGTGCTGCAAGGATTAGGCGGCGCGATGATGGTGCCGGTCGGCAGGCTGACGGTGATGAAGCTGGTGCCGCGCGCGCAGTATATGGCCGCGATGACCTTTGTGACGCTGCCGGGCCAGATCGGGCCGCTGCTGGGGCCGGTTCTGGGTGGCGCGCTGGTGCAGTACGCCAGCTGGCACTGGATTTTCCTGCTGAACCTGCCGGTCGGCCTGGCGGGCGCGGCGGCAACGCTGCTGCTGCTGCCCGATCTGCGCCTGCCGCGCCGCCGCTTTGACTTTCGCGGTTTTCTGCTGCTGGCCGCAGGCATGGCGACGCTGACGCTGGCGCTGGACGGCTCGCGCGGCGCCGGTTTTTCTCCGCTGATACTCTGTTTGTTTATCCTGACGGGCGTCCTGGCCCTGCTGTCCTATCTGCTCTATGCCCGCGCCAACGACCAGGCGCTGTTCAGCCTGAAGCTGTTCGACAACCGTATTTATTCTGTCGGCCTGTTGGGCAGCCTTACCGGGCGGATCGGCAGCGGCATGCTGCCTTTTATGACGCCGATCTTCCTGCAGGTCGGCATGGGCTATACGCCTTTTCACGCGGGGCTGATGATGATCCCGATGGTGCTGGGCAATATGGGCATGAAGCGCATTGTGGTGCAGATCGTTAACCGTTTCGGCTACCGTAACGTGCTGGTCGGCGCTACCGTCGCCCTGGCGCTGGTGGTGCTGCTGTTCCCGGTGACGGCGCTGCTTGGCTGGGAGGCGCTGCTGCCGCTGGTGCTGTTCCTGCAGGGCATGGTTAACGCCATTCGTTTTTCGGCCATGAACACGCTAACGCTGAAGGATTTGCCGGACGAGCTGGCCAGCAGCGGCAACAGCCTGCTATCGATGGTGATGCAGCTGTCGACGAGCGTGGGCGTCACGCTGGCCGGGCTGCTGCTCGGCACCTTTGCTGCTCAACAGTCGCAGCCTGAGCTGATGCAGCAGGCCTTTATTTCAACCTGGATCTGTATGGCGGCGGTGATTGTTCTGCCCGCGCTGGTGTTTCGCCACGTGCCGCCAGACGTCACCAAAAACGTGGTGCTGAGCCGTCGGAGAAAGCCCTGAATGTTTGCAAAATTACGTATCGGCATCACCGCCAAGCTGTTTATCGCTATTTTTTCCACCTGTATGCTGGTGCTGATCACCATGCACTGGGGCGTGCGCCTCAGCTTTGAGCACGGCTTTATCGACTATATCAAAAAAGGCAACGAGCAGCGGCTGGGGCTGCTGAGCGACGCGCTGGCCGATCAGTACGAGCAGCACGGCAACTGGGACTTTCTGCGCCATAACAACAAGCTGGTGTTTCAGATCCTGCATTCGCTGGAGCAGAACCCGGAGGCGAATAATCAGCTGCCGCCGCACGGCTGGCGCACGCAGTTCTGGATCATCGATCAGCAATATCGCGTGATGATGGGGCCGCGCGGGCCGGTGCCGCCGGAAGGCACCCGCCGCAGCATTACCACCAGCAGCGGCCATATCGTGGGCTGGGTGATCGGCTCGCCGCCGGAAAGGCTGACCCGCAGCGCGGATATTAACTTCGATCAGCAGCAGAAGCGCACCAGCTGGATGATTGTCGGCCTGACCATGCTGCTGGCGGCGCTGGTGACCTGGCTGATGTCGCGCGGCCTGCTCGCGCCGGTGAAAAGGCTGGTCGAGGGCACGCATCACCTGGCCGCCGGGGATTTCGCCACGCGCGTTAAAGCCGACAGCCGCGACGAGCTGGGCCGCCTGGGCCAGGATTTTAACCGACTGGCCAGCACGCTGGAGAAAAACGAAAGTATGCGGCGGGCTTTTATGGCGGATATTTCGCACGAGCTGCGCACGCCGCTGGCGATCCTGCGTGGCGAGCTGGAGGCCATTCAGGACGGCGTGCGCAAGCTGACGCCGGAGTCGATTGTCTCTCTACAGGGTGAAGTCGCGACGCTGACCAAACTGGTGGAGGACGTGCATCAGCTTTCACTCTCTGACGAAGGCGCGCTGGCCTATCGCCGCAGCGATATCGATCTGGTGCCGCTGCTGGAAATGGTCGCCGCGAATTTTGCGGGACGTTACCAAAGCCGACATCTGACTTTGCAGCTTCGCCTGCCCGATTCCGCACCGCTGTTTGGCGATCCGGATCGCCTGATGCAGCTGTTCACCAACCTGATGGAAAACAGCCTGCGCTATACCGATGCGGGCGGCGGCCTGGTGGTGACGCTGCGCGCGGAACAGGGCCAGCAAATTATCGATTTTGAGGACAGCGCGCCGGGCATTACCGACGAGCAGCGCGAGCAGATTTTTGAGCGTTTCTACCGGGCGGAAAGCTCGCGCAACCGCGCCAGCGGCGGTTCCGGCCTGGGGCTGGCCATCTGTCAGAATATCGTGGAGGCGCACGAGGGCGCGATCAAAGCGGATCACTCTGCTGCCGGTGGCCTTAAAATTACGGTACACTTACCCGCAAGACTAACCCGGGCGTAATGCGCCTGCTTGCAAAGAAGAGTGTCATGAATCAGGAACCGCTTAGCCCACTGATCCTGGTGGTTGAGGATGAACCCAAGCTCGGCCAGCTGCTGGTCGATTATTTGCAGGCCGCCAATTACCGCACGCATCATCTGCTGCGCGGCGACGAGGTGCTGGAATGGGTTAAGCAGACGCCGCCGGATCTGATGCTGCTGGATTTAATGCTGCCGGGCGTGGATGGCCTGACGCTGTGCCGCGAGCTGCGCCGTTTCTCTGAGCTGCCGGTGATTATGGTTACCGCCAGAACGGAAGAGATCGACCGGCTGCTGGGGCTGGAGATTGGCGCCGACGACTATATCTGCAAGCCTTTCAGCCCGCGTGAAGTGGTCGCGCGGGTGAAAACTATCCTCAAGCGCTGCAAGCGTACGCCGGAAGAGGCGCAAAAAGCGTCGCTGCTGGTGGTGGATGAAGCGCGTTTTCAGGCCAGCTGGAACAGCACGCCGCTGGAGCTGACGCCCGCCGAGTTTCGCCTGCTGAAAACGCTGGCGCATGAGCCAGGCAAAGTCTTTTCGCGCGAGATGCTGCTGAACCATCTGTATGACGACTATCGCGTGGTGACCGACCGCACCATCGACAGCCATATCAAGAATCTGCGCCGCAAGCTGGAGGCGCTGGATGCCGATCAGCCCTTTATCCGCGCGGTCTACGGCATGGGCTACCGCTGGGAAGCGGACGTGTGCCGCTTGATCTAGCGCAATTTACATTCCTGCCGCCAGCTTTTACAATCCCCGCACATTTTGTAAGGCCGTCATACGGCCTTATGCCAGGATTGAGACCTCTATGTTTAAACCAGAACTGCTTTCTCCCGCCGGCTCGCTGAAAAACATGCGCTACGCCTTTGCCTATGGCGCGGACGCCGTCTATGCCGGTCAGCCTCGCTACAGCCTGCGCGTGCGCAACAATGAGTTCAACCACGAAAATCTGGCTATCGGCATCAGTGAAGCGCACGCGCAGGGAAAGCGATTCTACGTCGTGGTGAATATCGCGCCGCATAACGCCAAGCTGAAAACCTTTATCCGCGATCTGACGCCCGTCGTGGCGATGGGGCCGGACGCGCTGATTATGTCCGATCCCGGTTTAATTATGATGGTGCGCGATGCCTTCCCGGAGATGGACGTTCACCTTTCCGTGCAGGCCAACGCGGTCAACTGGGCCACGGTCAGGTTCTGGCAGCAGATGGGGCTGACGCGCGTTATCCTCTCGCGCGAGCTTTCGCTGGAGGAGATCGCCGAAATCCGCGAGCGCGTGCCGGAAATGGAACTGGAAATTTTCGTGCACGGCGCGCTCTGCATGGCCTATTCCGGCCGCTGCCTGCTTTCCGGCTATATCAACAAGCGCGACCCGAATCAGGGCACCTGCACCAACGCCTGCCGCTGGGAATATAAGGTGCAGGAAGGCAAAGAGGATGAAATCGGCAATATCGTGCACCAGTATCAGCCCATTCCGGTAAAAAACGTCGAGCCGACGCTGGGCGTGGGCCAGCCAACCGACAAAGTCTTTATGATTGAGGAAGCCATGCGTCCCGGCGAGTATATGACCGCCTTTGAGGATGAGCACGGCACCTATATTATGAACTCCAAAGATCTGCGCGCGGTGGCGCACGTGGAGCAGCTGACGAAGATGGGCGTGCACTCGCTGAAAATTGAAGGCCGTACCAAATCGCATTATTACTGCGCCCGCACCGCGCAGGTTTATCGTCGCGCCATCGATGACGCCGCCGCAGGCAAACCCTTTGATGCCTCCCTGCTGGAAACGCTGGAAGGCCTGGCCCATCGCGGCTATACGGAAGGCTTTTTACGCCGCCACACGCATGACAGCTACCAGACTTACGACCGCAGCTTCTCCGCTTCCGAGCGCCAGCAGTTTGTCGGCGAGTTTACCGGCGAACGCCGTGGCGACATGGCGCTGGTCGAAGTAAAAAACAAGTTCAGCCTGGGCGACAGCCTGGAGCTGATGACGCCGGCAGGCAACGTCAATTTCCGCCTGGAGCAGATGGAAAATCAAAAAGGCCAACCGACCAGCGTCGCGCCGGGCAACGGCCACTTTGTCTGGATCCCGGTGCCGGAAGCGATCGACCTCGCTTTCGCGCTGCTGATGCGCAATTTTCCTGAATCGGCATAACGTTCAGGGTGCTAAAAGTTTCCTGACGTGACTTTTAGAATGCCATCACATTCCGGCGCGCCGTTTCCGGTTATGATGCACGGGCCTCGAATGAAAAATTCTAAATAGCGGTTTTTAAAACCACCTCCTGGCCCGCCCGGCTCGCCGAGCGGGCCTTTCTTTTAGCCCACGGTTTTTTCCACCGATGGTCGGATGTGCTATAACAGAAGCTCGTCTGGCTAAGGCCATTTTGACAGGAAAAGAAGATGGACCAACAATCGCTTACGCTGGTAATCCTTAATGGTAAAGGTGCAGGTAATGAGGAACTGCGCGAAGCTATTCTGTCGCTGCGCGAGGAAGGACTGCAGATTGAAGTCCGCGTTACCTGGGAACACGGCGATGGCGAACGCTTCGTCAAAGAGGCGGTAGATCTGCACGCGGCGACCGTGGTTGCGGGCGGCGGCGACGGCACGATTAACGAAATCGCTACCGCGCTGGCGGGCGTGGATGCGCCGCTACGTCCGGTATTGGGGATTATTCCCCTCGGCACCGCCAACGATTTTGCCACCAGTGCGGGCATACCTGAAGAGATGGAGCACGCGCTGCGGCTGGCTATCGTCGGCAAGGCCACCTCCGTCGATCTGGCGCGGGTCAATCAGGATCGCTACTTTATCAATATGGCGACCGGCGGCTTCGGCACGCGTATTACCACCGAAACGCCGGAGAAGCTCAAATCAGCGCTGGGCGGCGTCTCTTATCTGATCCACGGCCTGTTGCGCATGGATACGCTTAAGGCGGACAGCTGCGAACTGCGCGGCCCGGACTTTAGCTGGCAGGGCGACGCGCTGGTGATCGGTATCGGCAACGGACGCCAGGCGGGCGGCGGCCAGCGGCTCTGTCCGACCGCGCTGATCAACGACGGCCGGCTGGAGCTGACCATTGTCACCTCAAAAGAAATTTTGCCGACGCTGTTTAACTCGCTGACCGGCGGCGATGATGAAAATCCAAACATCATTCGCGCTTCGCTGCCGTGGCTGGAAATTACCTCGCCAAACGAGATGGCCTTTAATCTTGATGGCGAACCGCTGCGCGGCACCACTTTCCGTATTGAGATTTTGCCCGCCGCGCTGGCCTGCCGCCTGCCGCCTTCCTGCGAGCTTCTGGCCTGACCGACCGGGGCCATTGCGCCCCGGTTTTGGACAGCGATGCATAAAGGCGAAGGCAGGCTTTTAGCCTTGTCCCACGCAGGCCGCCAGCCTGAACGTTCAGGGCGACCGGCGCTGACCGCAAGCCTTAGCGTTCAGGACGACCGGCGCTGACCGCCAGCCTTAACGTTCAGGGCGACCGGCGCTGACCGCCAGCCTTAGCGTTCAGGGCAAACCGACGCTGACCGCCAGCCTTAGCGTTCAGGGCGAACCGGCACGCGCCCTCTTCCGCCGTTACCGATCTTATCTCCTGCCGCATAGCGGCGCCGTTTCCGTCTGGATGCTGAAAAGCGCGCTTCCGGTGGATCCGGCATCGGCTTCCGCCAGCAAAAATGCCTCTCTGCTCATAACAATGCTTTCACAAGTGTGATCGCTATCGGAGTTTCGTCGCCTGCAACTTGTATGGTAGTACGCCAGAACGTATTTTCTCCTCATTCTCTTCACCAGGACGACAAGAATGAAAATTGTAAAAGCGGAAGTCTTTGTTACCTGCCCCGGCAGGAACTTCGTTACGGTTAAGATCACCACGGATCAGGGGCTGACCGGCATCGGCGACGCCACGCTGAACGGCCGCGAGCTGCCGGTGGCCTCCTATCTGAAAGATCACGTTTGCCCGCAGCTGATCGGTCGCAACGCGCATCAGATCGAGGACATCTGGCAATATTTCTATAAAGGCGCCTACTGGCGTCGCGGCCCGGTGACCATGTCCGCCATTTCGGCTGTCGATCAGGCACTGTGGGACATCAAAGGCAAAGCGGCCAATATGCCGGTCTACCAGCTGCTGGGCGGCGCCTCGCGCGAGGGCGTGATGGTTTACTGTCACACCACCGGCCACAGCATTGATGAAGTCATGGACGACTACGCAAAGCATAAAGAGATGGGCTTTAAGGCTATCCGCGCGCAGTGCGGCGTGCCGGGCATGAAAACCACCTACGGGATGGCCAAAGGCAAAGGCCTGGCCTACGAGCCAGCCACCAAAGGCGACTGGCCGGAAGAGCAGCTCTGGTCTACGGAAAAATACCTCGATTTTACCCCTAAACTGTTTGCCGCCATTCGCGACAGGTTCGGTTTTAATGAGCATCTGCTGCATGATATGCACCACCGCCTGACGCCGATTGAGGCCGCCCGCTTTGGTAAAAGCGTGGAAGATTACCGCCTGTTCTGGATGGAAGATCCTACGCCTGCCGAAAATCAGGAGTGCTTCCGCCTGATCCGCCAGCACACCGTTACGCCGATTGCGGTAGGCGAAGTCTTCAACAGCATCTGGGACTGCAAGCAGCTGATAGAAGAGCAGCTGATCGACTATATCCGTACCACCATCACCCATGCGGGCGGCATTACCGGTATGCGCCGCATCGCCGATTTCGCTTCGCTTTATCAGGTACGTACCGGTTCGCACGGCCCGTCCGATCTGTCGCCAATCTGCATGGCGGCCGCGCTGCATTTTGACCTTTGGGTACCGAACTTCGGCGTGCAGGAATATATGGGCTATTCCGAACAGATGATGGAAGTGTTCCAGCACAGCTGGACTTTTGAAGACGGCTATATGCATCCGGGCGATAAACCGGGCCTGGGCATTGAGTTTGACGAGAAGCTGGCGGCGAAATACCCCTATGAGCCTGCCTACCTGCCGGTAGCCCGCCTTGAAGACGGCACTTTATGGAACTGGTGAGGAAAATAAAATGAAAAGCGTCGTTATTGCTAAACCCGGCGAGCTGGTAATTGAGGAGCGCGCCTTACCGGAGCCAGCCGCTGGCGAAGTACGGGTAAAAATAGCCTATGCCAGCATCTGCGGTTCAGACGTGCATATCTGGCACGGCCACAATCCTTTCGCCCGCTATCCGCGCGTGATCGGCCACGAGTTTTTTGGCGTGATCGAGGCAGCAGGCCCGGGCGTAGAGGCATCGCGCGTTGGCGAGCGCGTAGCGGTCGATCCGGTGGTCAGCTGCGGCCACTGCTATCCCTGCTCCGTTGGTCGCCCCAACGTTTGTAGCGAGCTACAGGTGATCGGCGTCCACCGCGACGGCGGTTTTAGCGACTATGCCGTCGTACCGACGCGCAACGCTTACGTGGTGCCGCCATCGATCCCCGATAAGCTCGCCAGCCTGATCGAGCCTTTTACCATCGCCGCCAATATCTGTGCTTTCCTGAAGCCCGTGCCGGACGATGTTGCGCTGATCTTCGGGGCCGGCCCGATGGGCTTAACCGCTATCCAGGCGCTGAAAGGCGTATTCAACGTGCGTAACGTCATTGTGGCGGACAGGCTGCCGGAAAGGCTGACGATGGCGCAAGAAAACGGCGCGGATACCGTGCTGGATAACAGCGAGATCCCGCTGGCTGCCCAGCTGGAAGGGGTCAAGCCAACGCTGATTATCGATGCCGCCTGCCATCCCGCTATTCTGGCCGAAGCCGTCGCGCTCGCTTCGCCAGCGGCGCGTATCGGGCTACTGGGTTTTTCCGGCGAGCCGTGCACCGTAACGCAGCAAAGCCTGACCAGCAAAGAGCTCTCCCTGTTTACCTCAAGGCTGAATAGCCACCGTTTCCCTCAGGTGATCGAGTGGATGGAAAAACGCCTGATCCAGCCAGAAAAGCTGGTCACGCATTATCTGCCGCTGAGCGAGGTGGAGGCAGCGATGACGCTGTTTGAAAAAGATCCGCGCAGCTGCTGCAAAGTTGTCCTTAAAGTCAGTTAACGAACGCCGGGCTTAACGGTCAGGGCGGTAGTCGGTAAGGGAGGGCCAGCCTCCCGTTACCAGGCTCCCTGAGTCGTCAAGAGAATCACTTAAAACCATAAGAAATAAGGATTTTATATGTTCAAGCATCTCCGCTGGACTATCGTACTCCTGCTGTTTCTGGTCTACATGATCAACTATCTCGATCGTGTGGCGCTCTCTCTGACCGTGCCGATGATTGAAAAAGATCTGTTGCTGAACGCCGAACAGTTCGGTTTGATTTTCGGCAGCTTTTTCTTTGGCTATGCGATTTTCAACTTTGTTGGCGGCCTGGCCACCGATAAATATGGCCCGACGCTGGTGCTGGGGATTGCCGTCGGCCTGTGGTCGCTGTTCTGCGGCTTTACCGCGCTGGCTACCGGCTTCTGGTCGATGCTGATCCTGCGGGTGCTGTTTGGCATGGCCGAAGGGCCGATCTGCGCCTCGGCGAATAAGGCGATCAACGGCTGGTTTCCTAAAAAACAGGCCGCGACCGCGATGGGCTTTCTCAGCGCCGGTTCGCCGCTGGGCGGCGCGGTAGCCGGCCCGATTATCGGCTATCTGGCGCTGGCCTTCGGCTGGCGGCCGGCGTTTATGATTATTTGCTCTATTGGTATCGTCTGGATGGTGGCGTGGTTCTTTATCGCCGCGGATAACCCGTTAAAAAGCCGCCTTGTCAGCGCGCGCGAGCGTGAGCTGATTGCCAGTCTGAAAGCGGAGCAAACCACGCCGGACGAAGAGCTGGCGCAGGCGTCCCACGGCCTGGGCTACTATCTGCGCCAGCCGATTATCCTGGTGACCGCCTTTGCCTTCTTCTGCTACAACTATATTCTGTTTTTCTTCCTGAGCTGGTTCCCGGCCTATCTGGTGCAGGCGCATAACCTTGATATCAAATCGATGAGTATGACTACGGTGATCCCCTGGGTGGTGGGGTTCGTCGGGCTGGCGCTGGGCGGCTTAATCTCCGACAAAATCTTTAAGGTCACCGGTAAGCTCCTGCTCTCCAGAAAAATTGTGCTGGTGGTGTCGCTGCTGGCCGCCGCTATCTGCGTCGCTTTCGCCGGCTCGGTAAAAGGGGTTTATCCGGCCGTTATCCTGATGTCGGTCTCTATCTTTTTCCTCTATATCACCGGGGCTATCTACTGGGCGATTATTCAGGATGTGGTGCATAAAAGCCGCGTCGGCAGCATCAGCGGCTTTATCCACCTGATCGGCAGCCTTTCCGGCATTATCGGCCCTGTCGTTACCGGCTATATCGTGCACCACACCGGCAAGTTCGACAGCGCTTTCGTGCTGGCCGGCGTGATTGCCGCCGTGGGCGCGGTGCTGGTACTGCTGGTGATCAAAAGCCCGAAAAACGCGGCGGCGCGAGTTTCCGTCTGACTGGCGCATTGCGGCGCCTTTTATTTGATAAGGATTTATCATGTTACTTGTCGATGTGTTACCTGAAGGCACCCTCCTCCCGCGTTACGATCGTAGCGCGCTGCGTACGCGTATCGTGCATTTTGGCTTCGGCGCTTTCCATCGCGCTCATCAGGCCGTGTGTACCGACAGGCTGGCCGCCGAGCAGCAAAGCGACTGGGGCTATTGCGAATGCCAGCTTAACAGCGGCGATCTGATTAAAGCGCTGCGCGAGCAGGATTGTCTCTACAGCGTAACGGAAAAAAACGCCGACGAGCTGCGCACCCGCGTGGTTGGCGTGGTCAAAGAAGCGCTCTTTGCGCGCGAAGACGGCGTCGAGCGCGTTATTACCGCGCTCTGCCAGCCGGACGTGGCGATTGTCTCCGCCACCATCACGGAAAAAGGCTACTGCTACCAGCCTGCCAGCGGCGAGCTAAACCTGACGCATCCGTCCATTGTGCATGACCTGGCTCATCCTGAGCAGCCTGTTTCTTTTCCGGGGATCGTGCTGGCGGCCATCAGACGTCGGCGCGCGCTCGGCCTGCCGCCCTTCAGCGTGATGTCCTGCGACAATATGCCGGAAAACGGTCGGGTAACGCGCAACGTCATCACGCAGCTGGCGCAGCAGCAGGAGCCGGCGCTGGCCGACTATATCCGTAAACACCTTACCTTCCCTTCCACTATGGTGGACCGCATCGTGCCCGCCATGACGCCGGAAGCCTTTGACGAACTGAGCCGCAAGCTGGGCTGCGCCGATCCGGTGGGCGTCGAATGCGAGCCTTTTTTCCAGTGGGTCATTGAAGATAATTTTGTGAATGGTCGCCCGGCATGGGAAAAAGCGGGCGCGGAGCTGGTGGCGGATGTGCTGCCATTTGAGGAGATGAAGCTGCGGATGCTCAACGGCAGCCATTCGCTGCTGGCCTACCTCGGCTATCTGGCTGGCTATGAGCATATCAGCGACTGTATGGACGATCCTTACTACCTCAAGGCCGCCCGCAGCCTGATGCTGGATGAGCAGGCGCCCACGCTGAGCACTAAAAATGTGGATCTGACAGCCTATGCGGATTCGCTGATCGCGCGTTATCGCAACCGGGCGATTAAGCACCGCACTTATCAGATCGCTACCGACGGCACGCAAAAGCTGCCGCAGCGCTGGCTGGACAGTATTCGCTGGCATCTGGCTAACGGCAGCGATTTTACGCTGCTGGCGCTGGGCGTGGCAGGCTGGATACGCTTTGTTGGCGGCGTGGATGAGCAGGGCAAGCCAATCGTCATTAACGATCCGCTGCGTGCGGAGCTGGCGCAGCGGGTAAACGACAGTCAGGAAGGCGATGAGCGCGTCGCCGCTCTGCTCTCGCTGCGGGCTGTTTTTGGCGAGGATCTGCCCGATAATTCGCTGTTCCGCGAAAAAGTCGGCCATTACTACGCGCTGTTACTGAAGTTGGGCGCGAAAGAAACGGTCAGGCAGGTTATCGGCTGACCGCCGCTTAATGGCAAAAGAACTGGCGCTGGCGCAGCAGGCTGATTAGACTGGCTGTTTCCAGCGTCAGGCTTCGCGACGCACTAATGAAATGAAAATTGCCGCATGTCTACTGCCTATATCATTACCGCCAGCGAACCAGTCAATCAGCAAATCTATCGCTTTTTACGCCAGGATATTGTGACCTGCGTGATTTCACCGGGTGCCTTACTGTCTGAAAAAGAGGTTTCTGCCCGTTTCAGCGTCTCGCGCCAGCCGGTGCGGGAAGCCTTTATTAAGCTGGCCGAGGCCGATCTGGTGCAAATTCTGCCGCAGCGCGGCACCTTTGTGCGCAAGATTTCTGCGCGACGCGTTGCCGACGGCCGTTTTATTCGTGAAGCGGTGGAAACGGCGGTAATAAGGCGAGCGGCGACGGAAGCGACCCCAGAGGCGCTGGCCCGGCTGGAGCATAATTTGCGCCTGCAAAAGCTGTCTGCGGAGCGCAACGACAGCCAGGCGTTTTTGCTGCTGGATGATGAGTTCCACCGCCTTATCGCGCAGAGCATCAACTGTGAGCTGGCATGGGAAACGGTAGAAAATATCAAGGCGACGATGGATCGCGTGCGCTTCCTGACCCTCAGTAAGGTTTCGCCGCCGGAAAGCCTGATCAATCAGCATGAAGAGATCCTGCAGGCGCTGCTGGCGAAAGACGCCGACGCCGCCGAACGGGCGCTGCGGCATCATTTGCAGGAGATGATTTTTTCCATCACGCCGATTGCAGAGCAAAACGGCGCGTGGTTTGAACAGGAGTAATCCTGCCGGGCTGGCGAGCGGTTCCGGCCGTCAGCGTCCTTCCACCCGCGCGTCTCATCACTACCGCTACACGCGCCGGTTCAGCCGTAACGTTTTCGCTCGTCGATGCACTACTAATCATCCTCTCCCGGCCCGTCAGCAGTTTGCCCGCTGATAGCGTTCCAGCGCGCTACCACCAGCGGTAGAAATGATGCACCGGGCCAATGCCTTTACCCACTCCCAGCGTATCTGCGTGCTGCAATGCGCCCTGCAGCCACTGTTTCGCTGCGCTTACCGTACCCGGCCAGCTGGTATGACGCGGGCGCAGCGCGGCCAGCGCGGAAGAAAGCGTGCAGCCGGTGCCGTGCGTATTTTTAGTCGGCACGCGCGGCGCGGTAAAGCGCTCTTCTCCTTCCGGGGTCAGCAGCCAGTCCGGGCTTTCGTTGTCGCTCAGGTGGCCGCCTTTCATCAGCACCGCCTGACAGCCCAGCGCCAGCAGCGCCCTGCCCTGTTGCAGCATCTCCTGTTCGTTGCGGGCCGGTGAGCACTCCAGCAGCGCAGCGGCTTCCGGCAGATTCGGCGTGATAATGGAAACCTGCGGCAGCAGTTTTTCCCGCAGCGTCGCCACGGCCCGCCCGGAAAGCAGCGGATCGCCGCTTTTCGCCAGCATCACCGTATCCAACACCCGCCAGGGGATCGCCGCCTTTGCCAGCCCTTCTGCTACCGCCTCCACAATATCGCTGTCCTGCAACATACCGATTTTGACGCTGTCGATGCGCACGTCGCTTAATACCGAGGCTAGCTGGGCCGAAACAAAATCGGCCGCCACGGGATAGACGGCCTGCACGCCGCAGGTGTTCTGCGCCACCAGCGCGGTGATCACGCTGGTACCGTAGGCTTCAAGCGCGGAGAACGTTTTCAGATCGGCCTGGATCCCGGCTCCGCCGCTGGGATCCGTACCGGCGATGGTCAATGCGTTGACTCTCATACCGCCTCCTTGTACAGACGGTAGAGCGCATCGAGAAACAGCGGTTCAAAGGTGCCCGGCCCGTTGGCCGCCGCCGCCGCCTGCTCGCCCGCCTGGCTCATTACCCGACAGGCGGCAGCGATATGCAGCAGCCTGTCGCCCGGTAGTGCGCAAAATGCGGCCACCACGGCGGAGAGCGCGCAGCCCGTGCCAACCACGCGCGTCATCAGCGGAGAGCCGCCCGATACCGCCAGCAGCCGCCGTCCATCGGTGACGTAATCCGTTTCGCCCGTCACGGCAACCACCGCGCCGCTGGACTGCGCCAGCTGAATAGCGGCCTCCAGCGCGGCGGAAGGATGATGCTGGCTGTCGACGCCGCGACCGGAAACCGCCTGTCGGGCCAGCGCCATAATTTCAGAGGCGTTGCCGCGAATGGCGGCAGGACGGAATGCCAGCAGCCGCTGGCAAAAATCGCTGCGAAAAGTCAGCGCGCCGACGGCAACCGGATCCAGCGTCCACGGTCGGCCTGCCGCCGTCGCTCCCTGCACCGCGGCCAGCATCGCTTCGCTACGTGCAGCGGTCAGCGTGCCGACGTTGATCAGCACGGCATCGGCAATGGCGCTGAACTGTGCCGCTTCCACAGGTTCAGTCACCATCGCGGGCGACGCGTCCAGCGCCAGCAGCACGTTAGCCGTCAGGCTTTGTACCACATCATTGGTCAGGCAGTGAACCAGCGGCGACCGCTGGCGGAACAGAGCAAGAGACGCGGCCGGGCTGGCCGTATAGTGAGTAGGTTGGATCATAGCGCTCCCAACCGGCGATCAAGAAGGCGATGCGATAAAGCATCTGACTTCCCTCCGCTGGCATTATCCAGTTCAGGTTCAACGGGTATTTCTCAGCCTTCACAAGGAAGGGCACCCCGAGTCGTAGTGCTTGCCAGCATAGGGAAACGCGCTGTTTTACGCAAGCGCGGAACGGCTTGCTAACGCAGATAGCGCCAGGGTTTACACTGCTGCCAGCGCCAGCGCCAGCAGCAGCAGCGGCAGACGGCATGGATTGGCGGCCTGGCCTGGGATTACACGCTGCCGATAGTCCCTGGCACCCTGCATCTGGGCATGGACATGCACTGGCTTCATCGTCCGGCAGGCCAGGGCAAAGTAACCGTTAGCGATGGCCACAACCGTGACGCCTTCCGTACCGGCAACGGCGGCGATGCGCTGGCTGTGCAAGCGGAGGCCAGGCTGGCCGTTACCGACAATGTGACCTTCTCCACCCGCCTCAACCATCAGCGCAGGCTGCAACGGGAAGGCGCCAACGACTGGCTGCTGGCTGGCGGCGTGACGGTGAATTTCTGATTATTTTCCGGCGGCCTCTTTTGCCGCCGGGAATTTTTGCGTCATACTCTCCGATCCCGTAGCGGCTTTTGATAAAGTCCGCCCATTCGCTAATCTGAACGCCATTCCTGTCCTGACGAGAAGTAAGATGACAAGACCGCTTAATGAACAATACGGCATCAGCGTCGCGGCGCTGCAAATGCTGCACTATCTGCAACAGATAGCGCGCGGCGATCGTGCCTTTACCATTCAGGATACCGTGCTGAATAGCCGCTGTAACGTTACGCCCCCGGACAATTTCCGCTTGCTGGATCAGCTTTTTGAAGCGGGCAAAATCGACTATGACTATCGCGGCACGGGCATTGAGGGCGAAAGACACGTAAAGCCCGTCTGGGGAGAAAACGGATGACGGTACGCGCCTTTACCGAAGCCGACCGCCCTTTTCTGCGCACGCTGTTTCTGGCCGCCCGCAAGGCGAACTGGCACTGGCTTGACGGCAGCGACTGGCAGCTGGAGGATTTCGACCGCGTGACGCTGGGCGAACGCATCCTGGTCGCCGAGCACGACGGCCACCGCACGGGCTTTGCCGCGCTGCTGCCCGCCGATAATTTCCTGCACAGTTTATTTGTCGATCCTGCGCATCAGGGGCAGGGTATTGGCAGCGAGCTGCTGGAGGCGGTGCAGGCCGGCTTCACCTCGACCGGCGCGCTAAAGTGCCTTAAGGCAAACGACCGGGCGCTGGCTTTTTATCAGCGTCACGGCTGGCAGGTTATCAGCAGCGGCGAAGGCGACCAGGGAGAATACCTGCTGCTGCACTACGTGCTGTAAAAGAAAACGGGCGCATGATGCGCCCGTCGGTTACTGACAAACTTAAAAGCCTGGCGGCGCCCTGTCGTTTTGCAGCAGCAAAGCCGAGTTGCCGTCAGACTACGCGGAAAGCGATATCGTCCGGGATCACTTCGCCATCCCAGTAGAGCTGTGCGGCGACCTGGCCTGCCAGCTGGCGATACAGCCAGGTAAATTCGCTGTCGGGACGGCGCACCACCGTCGGCATCCCGTCGTCCAGATCCTCGCGCAGCGTGATGTGCAGCGGCAGCTGGCTCAGCAGGCGCGTATGATACTGCTCTGCCAGCGCCAGCGCGCCGCCGCTGCCGAAAATCGGCTCGTGATGGCCGCAGTTGCTGCACACGTGCACGCTCATATTCTCGACGATGCCCAGCACCGGCACGCTGACCTTTTCAAACATCACAATCCCCTTACGGGCATCGATCAGCGCGATATCCTGCGGCGTGGTCACCACCAGCGCGCCGGTCACCGGCACGTTTTGCGCCAGCGTCAGCTGAATATCGCCCGTGCCCGGCGGCATATCCAGGATCAGGTAGTCCAGATCCGGCCACAGCGTTTCGTTCAGCAGCTGCATCAGCGCCTTGCTGGCCATCGGCCCGCGCCACACCATCGCGTTGTCATCGGTCACCAGATAGCCGATAGAGTTGGTCGCCAGCCCGTGCGCCATAATCGGCGCCATATGCGTGCCGTCCGGCGAGGTTGGCCGTTCGTTTTGCGTGCCGAGCATATCGGGGATCGACGGGCCATAGATATCCGCATCCAGCAGGCCGACTTTTGCGCCTTCGGCCATCAGTGCCAGCGCCAGGTTGACCGCCGTGCTGGATTTGCCGACGCCGCCCTTGCCGGAGCTGACGGCAATAATATTTTTCACGCCCTTTACGCCTGGCTGGTTCTTCACCCTTTTCAGCGTGGCGATATCCAGGCTCAGCTTCCAGCTGATGGCGGTGGCATTAGTCAGGCGCAGCAGCTCCGCGCTGGCGCTCTCCTTTAAGGCTTCAAAGCCGCTGTGCCAGGCGAAAGGCATCAGCAGTTCAATATGCAGGGTGTTGTCCAGCATTGCGCAATGGTGCAGCGCCTTCAGCGCGGTGAGGTTGCGCTGTAGCGTTGGATGTTCAAACGTGGTTAAAACGCCCATCACTATCGCGCGCAGCGCTTCAGGTGAATGTTGGGATTGAGGCATCATCCCGGCTCCTTTTTTTCTGTGACGTTATTCAGAGCATATCAGATAAGGCTGTCGGCGGCAGGCAGTAAAAAACGGCACGGTCGGCGCGGCGTTGTTTACGCAGGCCGGGCCTTTCGGGTAACATCGGAACCCCCTATTTTAAACAGGTATAGCAAGTCTCACTATGACTCAAGTCGCGAAAAAAATATTGGTAACGTGCGCACTCCCTTACGCCAACGGTTCTATTCATCTCGGCCACATGCTCGAGCATATCCAGGCGGATATTTGGGTCCGTTACCAGCGAATGCGCGGCAACGAGGTTTACTTCATCTGCGCCGACGATGCGCACGGTACGCCGATCATGCTGAAAGCTCAGCAGATGGGCATTGCGCCTGAGCAGATGATTGCCGAGATGAGTCAGGAACATCAGAATGACTTCGCCGGTTTCAATATCAGCTACGATAACTACCACTCCACGCACAGCGAGGAGAACCGCGAGCTGTCGGAGCTGATTTATACCCGTCTGAAAGAGAACGGTTTTATCAAGAACCGCACTATTTCGCAGCTTTACGATCCGGAAAAAGGCATGTTCCTGCCGGATCGCTTTGTGAAAGGCACCTGCCCGAAATGTAAATCGCCGGATCAGTATGGCGACAACTGCGAAGTGTGCAGCGCCACCTACAGCCCGACCGAGCTGATCGACCCTAAATCCGTGGTGTCCGGCGCGACGCCGGTGCTGCGCGACTCCGAGCACTTCTTCTTCGATCTGCCGGAGTTCAGCGCCATGCTACAGGCCTGGACCCGTTCCGGCGCCTTGCAGGAGCAGGTCGCCAACAAGATGCAGGAGTGGTTCGAGTCGGGTCTGCAACAGTGGGATATCTCCCGCGACGCGCCCTACTTCGGCTTTGAAATTCCGGGCGCGCCGGGCAAATATTTCTACGTCTGGCTGGATGCGCCTATCGGCTATATGGGCTCGTTTAAAAATCTCTGCGACAAGCGCGGCGATATTGATTTCGACGCCTTCTGGCAAAAAGACTCCGGGGCCGAGCTGTATCACTTTATCGGCAAGGACATCGTCTATTTCCACAGCCTGTTCTGGCCAGCCATGCTGGAAGGCAGCAACTTCCGCAAGCCGAACAACCTGTTTGTCCACGGGTACGTGACGGTTAACGGCGCGAAAATGTCCAAGTCGCGCGGCACCTTTATCAAGGCCAGCACCTGGCTACAGCATCTGGATGCCGACAGCCTGCGCTATTACTATGCCGCCAAGCTCTCTTCGCGCATTGATGATATCGACCTGAATCTGGAAGATTTCGTCCAGCGCGTGAATGCGGATATCGTTAATAAAGTGGTTAACCTGGCGTCCCGTAACGCCGGATTTATCAACAAGCGCTTTGGCGGCAAGCTGTCCGCCGAGCTGGCCGATCCGGCGCTGTATCAATCCTTTGTGGACGCCTCCGCCAGCATTGCGGAAGCCTGGCAGAGCCGTGAGTTTGGCCGTGCGGTGCGTGAAATCATGGCGATGGCGGACGTAGCGAACCGCTACGTTGACGAGCAGGCGCCGTGGGTGGTGGCGAAGCAGGAAGGCCGCGATGCCGACCTGCAGGCGATCTGCTCAATGGGCATCAATATGTTCCGCGTGCTGATGACCTGGCTGAAGCCGGTGCTGCCTTCGCTGAGCGAGCGCGCCGAAGCCTTCCTGAACCAGGAGCTGAGCTGGGACGGTATTGCGCAGCCGCTGCGCGATCACACGCTTTCCGCCTTTAAAGCGCTGTACAACCGCGTCGAGATGGACAAGGTCAACGCGCTGATCGAGGCCTCGAAAGAGGACGCGGCGGCGGCGAACAAACCGGCGCTGACCGGCCCGCTGGCGGACGATCCGATTCAGGAAACCATCACCTTTGACGACTTTGCCAAAGTGGATATGCGTATCGCGCTGATCCAGAACGCCGAGTTTGTCGAAGGCTCCGATAAGCTGCTGCGCCTGACGCTGGATCTGGGCGGCGAAACCCGCAACATTTTCTCCGGCATTCGTACCGCCTATCCGGATCCGTCGGTGCTGGTAGGCCGCCTGACCATGATGGTGGCTAACCTGGCGCCGCGTAAGATGCGCTTCGGCATCTCGGAAGGTATGGTGATGGCCGCCGGCCCTGGCGGCAAAGAGATCTTCCTGCTGTCGCCGGACAGCGGCGCTCAGCCGGGAATGCAGGTGAAATAAGCAACGGAGACGGGCGAAGCGATTCGCCCGTTTTTTTGCGGCCCACTGTGATCTCTGGCACAAATCTCCTGCCGATCGTATGATTAATGCGTTGCAAAACCGGAGCTTATCATGCGTACCGTACTGTTGATCCTCTGGCGCTATCTGCGCGCCTTTCTGATTATCTATCTCTGCCTCTATGCCGGAAACGCGCTGGGGCTGCTGCTGCCGGTCACGATCCCGGGCAGCATTATCGGTATGCTGATCCTGTTTTTTCTGCTGGCTTTTCAACTGGTTCCACCCGACTGGATCAGGCCCGGCAGCCTGCTCCTGATCCGCTATATGGCGCTGCTGTTTGTGCCGATCAGCGTCGGCGTGATGAGCTATACCGACCTGCTCAGCGCGCAGTTCGGCCCGATAGTGGTTTCCTGCGTGGTCAGCACCTTTATTGTTTTGCTGACCGTGGGGCTGGCTTCGCACCAGCTGCATGGCAAAGTGAAAGGAACAGGCGATGAGTGATATCTGGTGGTCTCTGCCGCTGACCATGCTGGTCTTTTTCGGCGCTCGCCGGGTGGCGGCGAAGGTGAAAATTTCCCTGCTCAATCCGTTGCTGATCTCCATGGCGATCATCATTCCGCTGCTGCTGCTGATGCAGATGCCCTACGCCCGCTATTTTCAGGGCAGCGCGATCCTGAACCAGCTGTTGCAGCCCGCCGTGGTGGCGCTGGCGCTGCCGCTGTATGAACAGATGCATCAGATCCGCGCGCGCTGGAAGTCAATTATCGGCGTCTGCTTTATCGGCAGCATGACGGCGATGATTTCCGGTACGGCTATCGCGCTGTGGATGGGCGCCACGCCGCAGATAGCGGCGACTATTATGCCTAAATCCGTGACCACGCCGATTGCCATGGCGGTTTCCGCCACGCTGGGCGGCATTCCGGCCATCAGCGCCATTTGCGTGCTGATTGCGGGCGTACTCGGCGCGGTTTTCGGTCATATGCTGCTTAACCTGCTGAAGATCCGCAGCAAGGCCTCGCGCGGTCTGGCGATCGGCAACGCTTCTCACGCGCTGGGTACGGCGCGCTGCTCGGAGCTGGATTACCAGGAAGGCGCCTACAGCTCGCTGGCGCTGGTGATCTGCGGCATTATCACTTCGCTGCTGGCACCGTTTCTTTTTCCGCTACTGATGCATTTCTGGCGATAAAACTTGCGATGCGTCGCGCATTTTGTGGTTCTCTTTCATAAATTGCATAATCTGTGTGATTATAATCACATACATTAGCCTGGCTGCCCGCCAGAATAAGCGGCCACTTATGCAAGAGAAGCCACTATGCAACCACGTTTTCAAGCGGCTTTCGCCGCGCTGCCTTCCCCGCTGCAGGCGGCGTTGCAGCCTTTGCTGACCGACACCTTTCCCGCTTTTTTTACCCCAGAACAAATGGCCGCCATCAGAACCGAAACCGGTCTGGACAACCGCGAACTTACCTTTGCGCTGCTGCCGCTGGCGGCCGCCTGTGCCGTCGCGCCGCTGTCGCGCTTTAACGTCGGCGCGCTGGCGCTGGGCCGCAGCGGCCATCTCTATTTTGGCGCAAACATGGAGTTTTCCGGCGCGACCATGCAGCAAACCGTCCACGCCGAACAGAGCGCGGTAACCCATGCCTGGCTGCGCGGCGAAAAAGGTCTTGAGGCGATTACCGTCAACTACACGCCCTGCGGCCACTGCCGCCAGTTTATGAACGAGCTGAACAGCGGCACCGCGCTGCGCATTCATCTGCCGGGACGCGAACCGGCGACGCTGGGCGATTACCTGCCAGATGCTTTCGGCCCGCGCGATTTAGCGATTGAGACGCTGCTGCTGGACGAGGTCGATCACGGCCTGACCATTACCGGCGACGCGCTGGTCAGGGCCGCGCTTGAGGCGGCTAACCGCAGCCATGCGCCTTACTCGCAGGCGTTAAGCGGCGTGGCGCTGCAAATGGCCGACGGCGCGATTTTTGCCGGCAGCTATGCGGAAAACGCCGCCTTTAACCCAAGCCTGCCGCCGCTGCAGGCCGCGCTGATCCTGCTGAACCTTGCAGGCTACGACGTGCTGCAAATTCAGCGCGCCGTGCTGGCGGAAGCGCCCGATGCCCGCCTTATCCAGCGACAGGCAACCGCCGCGACGCTTCAGGCGCTGGGCTGCGCGACGTTGCAAACCGTGCCGCTGCGCTGATCCGCTTCGCCAGCCCGCAAGCCCCGCTGCCGGCTGGCTTTTTATTGCCAAAAAAGTGCCCGCATTTGTTATAAGCTGTTAACAAATGCTGTACTTTCGGATGAATTATTTTAGGATTGGGCCACTACCGATCCCAGTGAGCATTGATTACATGGAACTCGACTACGAAAGTAAACGCCCTCTCTACATTCCCTACGCTGGCCCTATCCTGCTGGAATTTCCGCTGTTGAATAAGGGCAGCGCCTTCTCTATAGAAGAACGCAATGACTTTAACCTGAACGGTCTGCTGCCCGAGACGGTGGAAACCATTGAAGAGCAGGCCCAGCGCGCCTGGCGTCAGTTTCAGGATTTCAAAAACGCCAACGACAAGCACGTTTATCTGCGCAACATTCAGGACACCAACGAAACGCTGTTCTACCGCCTGCTGGATAATCATCTTGAAGAGATGATGCCGATTATCTATACCCCGACCGTCGGCGCGGCCTGTGAACACTTTTCTGAAATCTATCGTCGCGCGCGCGGGCTGTTTATCTCCTATCCGAACCGCGCCAGCATTGAAGATATGCTGCAAAACGCCACCAAGCAGAACGTGAAGGTCATCGTAGTCACCGACGGCGAGCGTATTCTTGGCCTGGGCGATCAGGGCATCGGCGGCATGGGCATTCCTATCGGCAAGCTGTCGCTGTATACCGCCTGCGGCGGCATCAGCCCGGCCTATACGCTGCCGGTGGTGCTGGACGTCGGCACCAACAACCAGCAGCTGCTGAACGATCCGCTCTATATGGGCTGGCGTCATCCGCGTATCACCGGCGAAGAGTACGATAACTTCGTTAATGAATTTATCCAGGCGGTAAAAAGCCGCTGGCCAAACGTGCTGCTGCAGTTTGAGGATTTCGCGCAGAAAAACGCCATGCCGCTGCTGGAGCGCTATCGCGATGAAGTCTGCTGCTTTAATGACGATATCCAGGGCACCGCCGCCGTCACGCTGGGCACGCTGATCGCCGCCAGCCGCGCAGCAGGCAGCAAAATGAGCGAGCAGAAAGTAGTGTTTTTGGGCGCGGGGTCTGCCGGCTGCGGCATCGCCGAGCAGATTATCGCGCAGATGAAATCAGAAGGTCTGAGCGACGAAGAAGCCCGCGCGCGCGTCTTTATGGTGGATCGCTTCGGCCTGCTCACCGACAAGCAGCCAAACCTGCTCAGCTTCCAGAGCAAGCTGGTGCAGAAGAGCGAGGATCTGGCCGACTGGGATTCCAGTTCCGATTCCCTGTCGCTGCTGGACGTGGTGCGTAACGCGCGCCCGGATATTCTGATCGGCGTTTCCGGCCAGCCCGGCCTGTTCAGCGAAGAGATTATCCGCGAGATGCACAAGCACTGCGCGCGCCCAATCGTCATGCCGCTCTCCAACCCGACCTCCCGCGTGGAAGCAACGCCGCAGGATATTATGGCGTGGACCGACGGTGCCGCGCTGGTCGCGACCGGCAGCCCGTTCGCGCCGGTCACCTGGAAAGAGCAAACGTTCCCGATCGCGCAGTGCAACAACTCCTATATCTTCCCCGGCATCGGCCTGGGCGTGATCGCTTCGGGCGCCACCCGCGTGACCGACAGTATGCTGATGGCCGCCAGCCGCGCGCTGGCCGACTGTTCACCGCTGGTCAACGACGGCGCTGGCCCGGTGCTGCCGGAAGTGAAAGATATTCAGGGCGTGTCGAAAATAATTGCGATGGCCGTAGGCAAAGCGGCGCAGCTGGCCGGCGTGGCGGTGGTCACCTCGGAAGATGTGCTGTCCAAAGCGATTGCCGCCAATTTCTGGTTGCCGCAGTACCGTAACTATCGCCGTACTTCTATTTAATACCGCTGACCGGGCGCGCCGTGCGCCCGGTTTTTATCCCCTTTCCACAGCGTTTGACGATTTTGTGCAAAAAGCCGCCAGCCGGTGCGCTACCGCTTGCTTCACCTCGTCGGGTACAGTAGCCTTGAGCCACCTTTTCGGCTTCAGTCTGAGTACCGTACGGCATGATAAAACGCTTGATCTACGGCCTGATTATCATCGTTACCCTGATGGTAATAACCGCGCTCGGCCTGGATCGCTGGATAAGCGTCAAAACCGCGCCTTACGTCTACGATAATCTCAAATCCCTGCCCCATCGTCAGGTCGGCGTCGTATTAGGCACGGCAAAATATTATCGTACCGGCGTCATCAATCAGTATTACCTTTATCGGATGCAGGGCGCGCTCAACGCCTATAACAGCGGCAAGGTTAACTATCTGCTGCTGAGCGGCGATAATGCGCAGCAAAGCTACAACGAGCCGATGACCATGCGGCGGGATTTGATTGCCGCCGGCGTGGCGCCTGCCGATATTGTGCTGGATTACGCCGGCTTCCGTACGCTGGATTCTATCGTGCGCACGCGCAAGGTCTTCGACACCAACGACTTCATCATCATCACCCAGCGTTTCCACTGCGAGCGCGCGCTGTTTATTGCGCTGCATATGGGTATTCAGGCGCAGTGTTACGCGGTGCCCTCGCCGAAGAACATGCTGAATATCCGCACCAGGGAAGTGGCGGCTCGCCTGGGCGCGCTGGCCGATCTGTATCTGATGAAGCGCGAACCGCGCTTTTTGGGGCCGCTGGTGCCGATCCCGGCGCGGCACGAAGTCCCGGAAGATGCGCAGAGCTATCCGGCGGTCACGCCTGAACAGCTGCTGGAGCTGGAACAAAAAATGAAGGCGGATGCCCGTCCGCCAGCGTGACATGCCGCCGTTAACGCACTGATTGTTATGAACCTGCCCGCTTCTTCTGTCAGTCTGTCTGCCGAATAGATCACTAAACGTTAACAGGAGAGACAAATGGATCTGAACTTGAAGGATCGTCGCGTACTGGTCAGCGGCGGCTCGCGCGGCATTGGACGAGCAATTGTGGAATGCTTTCTTGCCGAAGGCGCACGAGTGGAGTTTTGCGCGCGCAGCCCTGAAGGCGTGCAGGAAGCGCAACAGGCGCTGGGTTCACGCGCAAACGGCACGGCGGTCGATGTCACCTCCCCAGAGCAGATGCAAACATGGATTCAGGAAGCGGCAAACCGCCTTGGCGGGCTGGATATTATCGTGCCTAACGTCAGTGCGCTGGCGGCAGGCAGCGATCCGGACGTGTGGCGTAAAGCGTTCGACACCGACCTGATAGGCACCGTAACGATGGTGCAGGCCGCCCTTCCTTACCTGAAAAAATCCTCTGCGGCATCCATAGTGCTGATCTCCAGCGTGGCGGGACGCGAGGTCGATATGTTTGCCGAGCCGTACGGCATCATGAAAGCGGCGCTGATCCATTACGGCAAAACCTTATCGGAACGCCACGCGGCAGACGGCATTCGCGTGAATACCGTTTCGCCGGGCAACGTTTATTTCAGTGAAGGCGTGTGGGGCGATATTGAACGCAACCAGCCGGAAACCTTTGCCAAATGCCTGGCGGCGAATCCGCTGGGAAGAATGGCGACGCCGCAGGAAGTAGCGAAAGCCACGGTGTTCCTTGCCAGCGAGGCGGCCAGTTTCACCACCGGCACTAATCTCCTGGTGGACGGCGGGCTGACCAAAGGCGTGCAGTTCTGACAGGAAAAAGAGAAAGGCCGGGCTGGCCTTTCTCTACAGGAGGACACTATTTCTTGCGGGCGTATTTCAGGGAGTCGAGCGCCACGGCGAAAATAATGATGCCGCCTTTGATAATGTACTGCCAGTAAGGGTTAACGCCGATATAGGTCAGGCCGTAGTTGATAACGGTGAAAATCAGCACGCCCGTTACCACACCGGCCACGGTGCCCACGCCGCCGGCGAAGGAGACGCCGCCTACTACGCAGGCCGCAATCGCATCCAGCTCGTACATAAAGCCCAGGTTATTGGTTGCCGAGCCGATACGCCCCGCTTCCAGCATCCCGCCGAAGGCGTAGAACACGCCGGAAAGCGCATAAATCAGGATCAGGTTGAAGTTAACGTTCACGCCCGACACTTTTGCCGCTTCCGGGTTGCCGCCGATAGCAAAGATGTTTTTGCCAAAGCGGGTCTTGTTCCACAAAATCCAGACAAAGAAGATAGCAATAGCCGCATAGAACGTAATGTAGGAGAGCTTGAAGTCGCCCAGGCGAATAAAGCCCTGCGCAAAGGTCGAGAATTTCTCATCGAACCCGGCGATCGGCGAAGCGCCTACATAGTCGTAATAAAGGGAGTTAATGCCGTAAACGATAATCATCGTGCCCAGCGTGGTGATAAAAGGCGTCACCTTCAGATAGGCGATGATCACGCCGTTGATCAGGCCAATCAGGCCGCCGACAACGCAGACAATCAGGATAACCAGCGGGATCGGCACGGTATCCATATGTGGAAACACCTTGTTGGCGTTATCCATCGCCTGGAGCAGCGTCGCCGCCACTACCGCGGCCAGACCAACCTGACGACCGGCGGAAAGGTCGGTGCCCTGCGTTACAATCAGCCCGGCCACGCCAAGCGCAATAATAATGCGCACGGAGGACTGGGTCAGAATATTACTCAGGTTCATCAGGCTTAAAAATGTCGGATCCTGGAAAATAATAATTGCCAGCAGAACCAGCAACACTACATAGATGCCACCCTCTTTCAGCCAGGTGAGCGCATTCTTCTTATTCACAGCATTCATGGACAGCCCTTACCTCATTAAAGGTGCTTGGATGCTAAACGTAATATTTCGTTTTGCGTGGTAGTTTTGGTTTCGACAATGCCTGCGACCATGCCGTTGCTCATGACCAGGATCCTGTCGGTAATGCCCAGCAGCTCCGGCATTTCGGAAGAGATAATAATGATGCCCTTCTCTTTTTTCGCCAGATCGGAAATCAGCTGATAAATTTCAAACTTTGCGCCGACGTCGATGCCGCGCGTCGGTTCGTCCAGCATTAATATTTCCGGCTGGGTTAACAGCCAGCGGCCAATAATGACTTTCTGCTGGTTGCCGCCCGAAAGCGAGCCGATAGAGGTCGCGTGTCCCGGCGTTTTTACCCGCATGGCATCGATAACCCATTGGGTATCGCTTTTCATCCGGTTATTATCCAGCAGGCCAATCGAGTTTTTATATTTGCGAATATTTGAAATCAGCGAGTTAAAACCGATATCCAGAAACGCATAAATCCCCGTGGCGCGACGCTCCTCCGTCACCAGCGCAAAGCCGTGATTAATCGCTTCGTTAGCCGAGTTATTGTTGATTTTTTTGCCGTGCAGCTTAATGGTGCCGCCGGACTTTTCGCGGATGCCGAACAGCGTTTCCACGATATCGGTACGTTTAGCCCCCACCAGCCCGGCCACGCCAAGGATTTCGCCCTTGCGCAGATCGAACGAAATATCGCGAATAGACGGCTGGCGCAGCGAGGTAAGGTTACGCACCTCCAGGATAGTTTCGCCCGGCACGTTGGACTTATCCGGGAAGCGCTGGTTCAGCGAGCGCCCTACCATCATGGCGATGATCTTATCCATATCCAGCCCTTCCAGCGGCTGGGTAGCGATCCACTGGCCGTCGCGCAGAATAGTAATTTCGTCGCACAGCTGGAAAATCTCTTCCATCTTGTGGGAGATATAAACTATGCCGCAGCCGCGATCTTTTAATTTACGGATAATAGTGAACAGGTGGTTCACTTCTTTTTCCGTTAATGAAGAAGTCGGCTCGTCCATAATGACGATTTTGGCATCATAAGAGAACGCTTTAGCTATCTCTATCATCTGCATCTGCGAAACGGAAAGGTTAATCACTTTGTCGCGCGGATCGATATCAATATCCAGCTCTTCAAAAATGGCTTTGGTATCGCGATACATTTTATCCTGGTCGACGAAAAAGCCTTTTCGCGGATAGCGGCCCAGCCACATGTTATCCATGACCGTGCGCTGTAAAACCAGGTTTAATTCCTGATGCACCATAGATACGCCGTTTTCCAGCGCCTCTTTGGAGCTTTTAAAGTCGATCTCTTTGCCCTGAAAAAGAATGCTTCCCGTGTCTTTGCTATAAATACCAAACAGGCATTTTAATAAAGTCGATTTGCCCGCGCCGTTTTCCCCCATCAGCGCGTGAACCGAATGGGGACGAATTTTTAAATTAACGTTATCTAACGCCTTTACGCCCGGAAAGGACTTGCTGACGTTAGTCATTTCCAGCAGATACTGCCCCTGATCGCTGCTCATAATTCTACCTGGCGGATCGTTTTACGATCGGGCCCGTTCTGCGACGGGCCCGGTAACGGACGCGAGTGCGCCCGGAAAGACTTATTTACTGAACTGAGCGAGGTTCTCTTTATCAACCGGCACATAGGCCACGCGCACCACTTTACCTTCCAGCTTGTAGTTGGTGCCTTCGGTCGCCGGTTTGCCCGCCGCCAGGTTTTTCGCCATTTCAAAAGTGGCTCTGGCCTGGTTTTCCGCATCGTTCAGCACGGTGCCTTCCATCGCGCCGGATTTCACCATCGCCATCGCTTCCGGCAACGCATCCACGCCGAAGACCGGTACGGACGTTTTGTTATGCGCCTTCAGCGCCTCTACCGCGCCCATCGCCATCGCATCGTTATTGGCGATCACCACTTCGATTTTGTTGCCGTTCGGGCCGGAGAGCCACGCGTCCATCTTGTCTTTTGCCTGAGCGGTATCCCACATGGCGGTATCCAGATGCAGCTGCTGCGTTTTCAGGCCGTCTTTATTCAGGGTTTCGATCACGTATTTGGTACGCGCTTCGGCATCCGGGTGGCCCGGCTCGCCTTTCAGCAGCACAAACTGCACCACGCCGTCTTTGTTCAGATCCCAGTTGGCATTGGCTTTCCAGTGTTTCTCAATCAGCTCGCCCTGCTTGACGCCGGACTCTTTAGAATCGGTACCGACATAGTAAGCTTTGTCGTAGCTGGCCAGCGCTTTAGCAGAAGGCTCTTTGTTGAAGAAAACAATCGGAATATCGTTGGCTTTGGCTTTACTGATCACCACCGCCGCCGCCGCCGGATCGACAAGGTTAATCGCCAGCGCCTTCACGCCTTTCGCCACCATCACGTCAATCTGATCGTTTTGCGTTGACTGGCTGTTCTGCGAATCGTTCATCAGCAGCTGAATGCCGCTGCTGTTTTTCGCTTCCTTCTCGATATCCTTGCGCACCACGGACATAAAGTTGTCATCATATTTATAAATGGTTACGCCAATGCGGGTATCGGCCGCCTGCGCCGTTGCGCCAAACATCATGCTGGCAACCAGGGCTGTGAGGGTGAATGCCTTCTTCATTGTTCTCTCCGGTTCTTTGTAGGGTCGGTATGCGTGTGCAGCCGGACCGTGTTGTTATTCTGTCCCGGCCAGGCACGGCCATCTTAGTGAAGCAGATGTTAATTAACTGTGAACTTACTCACGGATTGAAAACGGTTACATGGCGGTATCGTTGCGTATAGTGATCGCCGCCACACTTTGGCAGGGCGCGACGGAATGACGGCGCACCAGCGTTGGCATAAAGCAGTGACCGGCCGACTCGTCCAGCAGGCCCGCCGCGCCTTTCAACGCCAGTTCGGTAGCCAGTTTAGCCATGGAAACAATAGGATAGCGGACGGTCGTCAGCTGCGGGTCGGTATAGCGGGAAATGGGGATATCGTCGAAGCCAATCACCGACAGCTGCTGCGGCACCGCAATGCCGTTATCTTTCAGCGCGGTCAGTGCCCCGGCGGCCATGCTGTCGTTATAGGCGAACACGGCGCTGAGGTGGAGATTACGCCCCAGCAGCTCCACCATCGCCGCCTCTCCGCCCTGCATATCCGGCTCGGCGCTGGCGATCCAGCTTTCGGCAGGCTGGGTAGCCTGCTCGGCCAGCGCCTGCCGCCAGCCCGCGCGTCGCTGGTCTGTATCTTCGATAGTATGGCTCGACCCCAGATAACCGATGCGCCGGTGGCCCTGCTGTTGCAACATGCGCATCGCCATCAGCGCGCCGCTGACGTTGTCCAGGCAGACGCAGCGGTGCGCGTAGCCCGGCACGACGCGGTTGATCAGCACCATGCCGGGCACCTGATCCATCAGCGAGGCCAGCTCGTCGTCTGCCAGCGCTTTGGCATGAACGATCAGCGCGCCGCAACGCTGACGGATCAGCACCTCGATAGCGTGCCGCTCTTTGTCCGCCTGATGATAGGAGTTGTTGATAAGTACGTGTTTTTGCATACGCTGCGCGACGGTATCCACCGCTTTGACCAGCGCGCCGAAGAAGGGATCGGAGACGTCCATCACCACCACGCCGATGGTATCGCTGACCTGGGAAGCCAGCGCCTGCGCGTTGGCGTTGGGTCGGTAGCCCAGCTGGCCGACGATGCCCAGCACTTTTTCCCGCGTTTCCTGTGTGACCGCCGCGCTGTGGTTAAGCACGCGTGAAACCGTCGCCACCGATACGCCAGCCTCACGGGCTACATCGCGAATGGTGATCATGGCTGACTGCCTGTGGAAGATAAGGTTTGCATAGCCCTCCCGGATGCGTTGTTTGCGGGGCTATTCTGACAAAGGGCAAGGCAAGACTGCGTGAATCAGGTCACACCGATGAAAACGGTTACATCCCTTTCCGTCACATTTGTGACACTTATCATTTTTGTAACATTACGTCGCGGCTGCTCAGACGGGTGAGCTGACGCCAGCACCATTCGACCGGCCCCTGGCGGAAATAGCGCAGCCAGCACAGCGAAAAGAGGAGATTTACCAGCCAGACCAGCAGCACTACCACCAGCAGCTGCGGCCGATCGAGCCGGTTGAACCAGCCGAAATGGTTAAAAAGCGTGGTGCAAAGCAGCGTTTGCAGTAAATAGTTGCTCAGCGCCATCCGCCCTACGCTGCTGATGGCGCGCGTGAGGGTAAAACGGGCCAGCGTAGGCCAGAAACCAAAGCAAAGCGCGGCATAGCCGATAGCCTGAAGCGGCGCGCTCAGCTCGCGCGGCAGCTGTAAATAGAACGCTGACGGATAAAATGCCCAGCCGCAAGCCCACTGCAGATAAATGCCCGGTATTTCGATGATGGCCGCCAGCAGCAGCAGGATCAGCGCAGTACGCCGGTAGTGGGTCAGGCTCCAGCGCCCCTGTAGCCAGCCGCTGCGCATCAAGGCGCCGCCAATCAGCATCAGGCCGGCCAGCTGCCAGCCGTACTGCGCCGCCAGCGACAGCAGGCCTGACGAGAGCAGATCGAGACGGTTGCGCACCGCTTCCCAACCGCCGTGGGTTTTCCAGAAGGTTTCATACTGAATATCCGCCGCCCCCGCCAGCCAGGAATTGTTAGGCTGATGGCCCGACAGCAGGCCGAACACCAGCAGCACGCCGCAGCCCACGATATAAAGCATCACGCCGGTATTAAACAGCTGCCGCGTCGAGGAGACGTCGCGGATCATCCGCCAGGCTACCAGCCCAATCAGCCCGTAATCCAGCAGGATGTCCCCTTCCCAGAACAGCAGACAGTGCAGAAAACCGAGCAGCACCAGCCAGCTCAGGCGCGCCTGTAGCCAGCGTTTGCCGCGCGAAAGCAGCAATTGCAAGCCGCCGCCAAACAGCAGCGCAAACAGCGCGAGGAAT
Organism: Erwinia sp. STN24; assembly: GCF_041320675.1. NCBI lineage: Bacteria > Pseudomonadati > Pseudomonadota > Gammaproteobacteria > Enterobacterales > Erwiniaceae > Erwinia > Erwinia sp. STN24. Next base: position 1,636,129 of record NZ_JBGGPM010000001.1, read on the forward strand.
TTCAGCTGGGCAAAGAAATCGATCAGCGCCCACGTCCAGGCATCGCCCGGCGTAACGCTGCCCTGCCACGCCGGGTTCAGATAGGCGGCGCCCGGCAGACCGAAGGCGTTAATGTTGAGCAGCAGGATCCCCAGAATGGCGATGCCCCGAATAAAATCCAGCGTCTGAATACGAGGCATCGGCAGGCCCTGACTGTGGTGAAGGGTAACGACTACGACGGCGCGCCGTAGCTTAGCTGTGGCGAACGGCGCGCAGAAACTCCTGACGGGTGTTCTGGCTGGATTTGAACAGGCCGCCCAGTGAAGTGGTGGTGGTGGCGCTGGTCGCATCACGAATGCCGCGCGCTTTTACGCAGTAGTGCACCGCGTCGATGGAAACCGCGACGTTATTGGTGCCAAGCAGCGTTTGCAGCGCAACCAGGATCTGCTGGGTCAGCCTTTCCTGTACCTGTGGACGGGAAGAGAAAAACTGCACGATGCGGTTAATCTTCGACAGGCCAATCACTTTATCTTTCGGGATATAGGCTACCGTCGCTTTGCCGTCGATGATCACAAAGTGGTGCTCGCAGGTGCTGGTCAGCGTGATATCCCGCACCGTCACCATTTCGTCCACCTTCATTTTGTTTTCAATCAGGGTGATTTTCGGGAAGTTGGCGTAGTCCAGGCCGGAGAACACCTCATTCACATACATCTTAGCGATGCGGTGCGGCGTTTCCATCAGGCTGTCATCTTCTAAATCAAGATTAAGCAGCTGCATGACTTCGGTCATGTGCCCGGCGATCAGCCGCCTGCGGGTTTCGTCATCCATATCACGCGCAGGCGAGCGTAGGGGTGTTTCCAGTCCACGCGCAAGCAGCGCTTCGTGAACAAGTGTGGCTTCCTGACTTAACGTAGCCATGGCGATCTATTCTCCAGCAGGTGTAACGCCGGTCCCGACGGGACCGGTACAATTTCAGAGGGCGTATTTTGGTACACAACGCGTCGTTAATCCAGCGAATCAAGCTAAACCACCCTGAAACTGTTTCATGCAGCACCGGGATCGCGCCGCCAGACCAGCAGCCCGGCCACCAGCAGTCCCGCGCCCGCGACGTAAAGCGCTGGCTCAAGGCGATGGGTAAAAGTGGTGGAAAGTGCGGAAACCAGCGGCCCGGCCAGCTGGCCGATAGCGTAACCGGTGGTCAGCAGGCCTGCCATATACCGGCTATGGCGCGGCGCCATCTCGCGGGCATATTGCAGCGAAAGCGACACCAGGTTAAGAAAGCCAATGCCCATCAGTATTGAACCGACCACCAGCCCGCTCAAACCCGGCACCACGGCGGCGCACAGCACGCCCAGCGCCTGCGCCCACAGGTTAAACGCCAGCCGCGTATTGGATGAACCAATATGCCGCATAACAATGCCCAGCCCGACGCCTAACACCGCCGTGCCGCCAAAAATGGGCCAGACAAACTGCGCAAAAACGCTGGCAGGAAAACGGGCCGCCGCCATCTGCGACAGAAACGTGGCGGGAATGATGTAGCCAAAGCCGGCCAGGCTATAGCTCCAGACCAGCTTTTTCAGCCCGCTGGTCAGCACCAGCGGTTCCGGCGTGGTTTCGGGCCGGTGCAGCTCGCCTTTACGCGGCAGGAAACGAAAAATAAGAGAAGCCAGCACCAGCGCCAGCACGCCATAGGCGCACCAGGCCTGCGCGGCGCTGACCTGGCGTGCGTGAAGAAACACGGCCAGCAGCCCGCTCAGAAAGATGCCCATGCCCGGCCCGGCGAAGACGGCGGCGCTTAAGCCGGGACGGCCATATTTATGCAGCTGCTCGTTGCTCCATGCCGCTACCAGCACCATCGCCCAGCCGCTGGCCCAGCCGATCGCAAAGCGCACCACGCCGTGCAGCCAGGCATCGGACACGCAGGCGGAAAGCAGCGTCAGGATCACCGCGCCGCCGATGCCTGCCTTAAGCCTGGCCTCCACGTGCGTGGTCGTCCGCATCGCGTTCCAGGAGCCGCAGAGGTAGCCCAGGTAGTTGAAGGCCGCGACCACCGCCGCGCTGGTCAGCGTCAGCTGATGCTCCGTAATCATCAGCGGCACCTGCGGCGTAAAGGTAAACCGCCCAATGCCCATCGCGACAATCAGCGCAATAAAAGCGCTTAGCGCTACCCGTATTACCATTTGTTCTCCCTTCCGGCTTTATCCGGCTTGATGAAAGTGTTGCAGTCAGTCTGCATCATGGCTAGACTTACAAAAAGTGAATAATACAAACCAACTTGTTTACGAAAAGAGAATAAATGGATCTGACCCAGCTTAAAATGTTCTGCGCGGTAGCGGAGACCGGTTCGCTGGCGCGCGCCGCCGAACAGCTGCATCGCGTGCCGTCCAACCTGACGACCAGGCTGCGCCAGCTGGAGCAGGAAACGGGCATCGATCTTTTTATCCGCGAAAAGCAGCGCCTGCGGCTGTCGCCGATGGGCCATAATTTTTTGTGCTATGCGCAGCGGATCCTGGCGCTCAGCGAGGAAGCGCTGGCAATGACGCACAACGGCGAGCCTGGCGGCATATTTGCGCTGGGATCGATGGAGAGCACCGCCGCTGTCCACCTGCCCTCTTTATTGTCGACCTACCATCAGCGCTATCCTGAGGTCACGCTGTCGCTGGTCACCGGTACCTCGGGTGAAATCATTGAGCAGGTGCGGAAAGGCACGCTGGCCGCCGCGCTGGCCGAAGGCCCGGTCGTGGCCGACGAGCTGAACAGCTGCAAAACCTTTAGCGAGCGCATGGTGCTAATCAGCAACCTGCACCATGCGCCCATTCAGCGCCCTGAAGATGCCGCAGGCGATACGCTGTTCGCCTTCCGTCCCGGCTGCTCTTACCGTCTGCGTTTAGAAAACTGGTTTCGTCAGGCGGGGATTTCACCCGGCCCGTTTATGGAGATCCAGTCCTATCACGCCATGCTGGCCTGCGTAGCCAGCGGCGCCGGGCTGGCGATACTGCCGGAATCGGTGCTGGAAAGGATCGCCGCGCCGGGCCAGGTGCAAAAACATGCGCTGCCTGCGGATATCAGCGAGACCACGACTTACCTGGTGTGGCGTCGGGATGCGTTTACCCCCAACGTCAAGGCGCTGAAGTACCTGATTATAGAGCAATCCCCGGACGATGAAATTCAGCCATAATTAAATGGTTTGAGCGGCGTCAGGCCGCTCGCCAGATCCCTGCCAAATGGCAACCTCTACAAGGAATAAACTGATATGCAGATGATTAAAACTCGCGCCGCTGTTGCCTGGGCCGCCGGCGAGCCGCTGTCGATTGAAGAAGTCGACCTGATGCCGCCGCAGAAAGGCGAAGTGCTGGTACGCATCGTCGCGACCGGCGTCTGCCACACCGATGCCTATACCCTTTCAGGAAAAGATCCTGAGGGCGTGTTCCCGGCTATTCTGGGCCACGAAGGCGGCGGTATTGTCGAAGCGGTTGGCGAAGGCGTTACCAGCGTGGCGGTCGGCGATCACGTCATTCCGCTGTACACGCCGGAATGCGGCAAATGTAAGTTCTGCCTCTCCGGCAAAACCAACCTGTGCCAGGCTATCCGCGCCACCCAGGGCAAAGGGCTAATGCCGGACGGCACCACCCGTTTCTTTAAGGACGGCAAGCCGATTTTCCACTATATGGGCACCTCGACCTTCTCTGAGTACACCGTTATCCCGGAAATTTCACTGGCGAAAATCAGTAAAGAAGCGCCGCTGGAAGAAGTTTGCCTGCTGGGCTGCGGCGTCACCACCGGTATGGGCGCGGTGATGAACACGGCCAAGGTAAAAGAAGGCGATACCGTGGCGATCTTCGGTCTGGGCGGCATCGGCCTTTCGGCGATTATCGGCGCGAAGATGGCGAAAGCGGGCCGGATTATCGGTATCGATCTCAATACCAGCAAGTTCGATCTCGCCAGAAAGCTGGGCGCCACCGACCTGGTTAATCCAAAAGATTACGATAAGCCCATTCAGGATGTGATTGTTGAAATGACCGATGGCGGCGTCGATTTCTCCTTTGAGTGCATCGGCAACGTTAACGTGATGCGTTCCGCGCTGGAGTGCTGCCACAAAGGCTGGGGCGAGTCCGTGATTATCGGCGTGGCTGGTGCAGGCGAAGAGATTTCTACCCGCCCGTTCCAGCTGGTGACCGGACGCGTCTGGCGCGGCTCCGCGTTTGGCGGCGTGAAAGGCCGCTCGGAGCTGCCGGGGATCGTCCAGCGCTACCTGGATGGTGAATTCCAGCTGAATGATTTCATCACCCACAATATGCCGCTGGAAGAGATCAACGACGCGTTCGATCTGATGCACGAAGGGAAATCTATCCGTTCCGTGGTGCATTTTTCTAAATAAGGAGACAAGGATGGTATCCACCCTGGAGTTACTGGAAGAACACCGCATGTTTGGCGGCTGGCAGCAGCGCTATCGCCACCAGTCGGCCACGCTGAACTGCTCTATGACCTTCAGCATTTTTTTGCCGGGTCCGAAAGGCGATACCGCCCCGCCGGTGCTCTGGTTTCTGGCCGGGCTGACCTGTAGCGACGAGAATTTCTCGACCAAAGCGGGCGCGCAGCGCGCGGCGGCAGAGCTGGGTCTGGTGCTGGTGATGCCGGATACCAGCCCGCGCGGCGAAGTGGTGCCCAATGACGAAGCCTACGATCTGGGCCAGGGTGCCGGATTCTATCTGAACGCGACCCAGGCGCCGTGGGATGCGCATTTTCGGATGTACGACTACCTGACGGAAGAGCTGCCCGCGCTGATTGCCGGCAACTTTAACGTCAGCGATAAGCAGGCGATTATGGGCCATTCTATGGGCGGTCACGGCGCGCTGATGCTGGCGCTGCGTAATCCGCAGCGCTATGTTTCGGCCTCCGCCTTTGCGCCGATCGTTAATCCAACGCAGGTGCCGTGGGGCGAAAAAGCCTTTACGGCCTATCTGGGCGAGGATCGCGCGCTGTGGGAAGCCTGGGACAGCTGTCTGCTGATGCAGCAGGCGACGCATCCGCTGCCGATGCTGCTGGATCAGGGCGACAGCGATCAGTTCCTCGCCGATCAGCTGCGCCCGGAACGGCTGGAAGCGGTGGCCAGCGAGAAAAACTATCCGCTGACCGTGCGCATTCAGCCCGGTTACGATCACAGCTACTACTTTATCGCCAGCTTCGTGGAAGATCATCTGCGCTTCCATGCCCGCTATTTGCTGGCGTAACCCTTCAGGGCCGGGATCTTCCCGGCCTTTTTTTTCTTGCGCTCCCCTCAGGATCCGCCCTGCAATAGCAATACATCCTCCTGTCGGCATGGCCATAACCACTTGTAGTGAAGCCGTAATGGTTATTATAATAATGGTTACTATATGGAGCGGAGGCCAGGGAAATGGCGATTTATATCCATAAGCGCCTGGACAAGATGTTTGCAAAAGCTGGCATTGCAGATACCGACCTTTGTCTGGCCGCAAGGGAGATTGAGTGCGGCAACTATGAGGCAGATTTGGGCGGGGGCGTTAAAAAAAAGCGGATTGCTTTGAATGCAGGCAAACGCGGCGGCGCCCGCACAGTGGTATTTTTTAAAAAAGATAACAATCTGTTTTTTTTATGATGGCTGGCTGAAAGACGGTTCGAAAAAAGCGGCAAAAGAGATTGGCGAGGATGAGCTGGAGATTTATAAGAAGCTCGCCAGAGCTTATTTTAAAGCGGATAAAAACATGCTGGATCGACTGAAAGCAAGCGGGACGTTCAGAGAGGTAAAACAATGAAAACGAAACCGGCCGAGTTACATGAGATGCTTGACGATGCTAAAGAGCTACAGGCGCTGGGGCTAATGAGCAATAACGATGTGCAGGAAATCGCTGCCCGCGTCAGCCTGCGTGAGTTTCGTCAACGTATTGCCGCAGTCCGCACCATGTCCGCCAGCGAAATCAAAGCCGTTCGCGCCCGCTGGGGACTGACCCAGGCCACGCTGGCCTATACGTTGGGCATGACGGTAGACAGCGTTTCCAAATGGGAGCGTGGCGAGATTACCCCAAGCGGCCCGGTTCTGCGCATACTGAACACGCTGGCGGTAAAAGGCCCCGATGTTTTCGCTATCTGAGCACAAACGCAGGGTAAAAATCTGAGCGTCAGGGAATTAACAATGATGCGCCAGACAGAGAGGGAAGCAATGCACAAGAGAGCCGGCAAGAAACCGACTCGTCCATTCAGGAAACCGGCTCGCTGACCAGGCCATCAATCAGCACCTGCGGCGTCCCCTGCGAGCAGCGCTCAATACGGCCCCGCACGCCGTATACCTTCGCCAGGCTTTCTGGTGTAATCACCTCTTCCGGCAGACCGTCAGCAATCAGGCCGCCGTTTTGCAGCATCAGCACGTGCTGACCGTGACGCAGAGCGATATTGATATCGTGCACCACGACTACGGTAACGATATTCCGCTTGCTGGTTTCCCGGCGCACTAAATCCATGACGTGGAACTGATAGTTAAGATCCAGCGCGCTTAGCGGCTCGTCCAGCAGCAGCAGCTCCGGGCGACGGATCAGCGACTGCGCCAGGCCAACCAGCTGCTTCTGGCCGCCGGAAAGCTGATCGAGGTAGCTCAGCGCCAGATGCGCGATGCCCAGCCTTTCCAGCAGCGCCATCACTTCCGCCTCGCTCGTCGCGCTACCGCGTGCGCCGGAAGCGCGCTGGGCGACAATAATGGATTCAAGCACGTGCAGATGCACGCCAGCGGGCAGCGACTGCGGCAGGTACACCACTTTTTCCGCCCGGCGGGCAAACGGCTGGCTCAGCAGCTCCGTGCCGTTCAGCCACAGCTCGCCCTGCGCCTGATTCAGTCCGGCAATCGAGCGCAGCAGCGTGGATTTTCCGCAGCCGTTCGGCCCCAGCAGCACGGTGATTTTGCCTCGCGGCAGCAGCGGCACGTTCAGGTTGCTGATAATCTTGCGTTTAGGATAACCGGCGTGAAAGCCTTTAATAGCTAAACCGTCCATCAGACGCTCCCCCGATGACGCAGAATAATGCTCAGGAAGAACGGCACGCCGACCAGAGAAGTGACGATGCCGACCGGGATAATCACGCCGGGCACCAGGTTTTTCGACACCACCGACGCCATTGACAGCACCAGCGCGCCGGTCAGCGCGCTGGCTGGCAGGTAAAAACGGTGATCCTCGCCAAAGATCAGGCGAGCGATATGCGGCGCCACCAGGCCGATAAACCCGATTGGGCCGACAAAAGCCACCGCCAGCGCGGAAAGCACGCTGATGCGCAGCAGCGTGCCCAGACGCAGGCGGCGCACGTCAATACCAAAACTGACGGCGCGATCTTCGCCCAGGCGCAGCGCGGTGAGCTTCCAGGCACTCATCATGGAGAACGGCAGAACCAGCAGCAGCGCCAGCGTCAGCACGCCCAGTTTCTCCCAGGAGGCGCGCGCCAGGCTGCCCATCGTCCAGAACACCAGGCCCTGCAACGTATCTTCGCTGGCGATAAACTGCATCATGGATACCAGCGCGTTAAAGGTAAACACCAGCGCGATGCCGAACAGCACCACGCCGGAAGTCGCCACGCGCGTCCAGCGGGTAACGCCGTCCAGCATCAGCGCGGCCAGCAGCGCAAAAATAAAGGCGTTAGCTGAGATAAACCACTGATCCGGGATACCGGGCAAACCGATGCCCAGCACGATAGCCAGCGCGGCGCCAAAGGCGGCGGCGGAAGAGACGCCCAGCGTAAACGGACTGGCCAGCGGGTTATTCAGGATAGTCTGCATTTCCGCACCGGCCAGCCCCAGCGCCAGCCCGACCACCACTGCCATCAGCGCGTAAGGTAAACGAATATCCCAGACGATAACGCGCGAACCGGCATCCACGCTCTGCGGCGACAGCAGCGTTTGCCACAGCGTTTCCAGCGACAGGCCCGACGGGCCTAAAGTAAAGTCGAACAGCAGCGAAGCGAGGATAGCCAACACCAGCACGCCCATAAAAAACAGGCGGCGGCGCAGCAGATGATGATAACGATCCATCGCGCCTTCGTGCTGTTGGACGCTGGCGTAGCGGTCGGTGTTGTGGGTCACGCTCATGGTTTCTACCTGTCATGGAGTTCGCACCAGGCCGGCTGCAAACCCTGAAAATTAGCAAAGCGGAAAACGTACGGCGCTAACAATAAAGGAAATGATAATAGTTATCAATCCTATATGTAACAGAGTATGTCAAAGAAAAAGGCGCGGAAACCGCGCCTTCACCCTTATTTAAATTTGGGGAACTGCATTTCGCTGTATTTCACAAAGCGCGTGCGCTTCGTCAGCTTGTAGCCGAACCAGATAATCAGGAACAGCGGGATGCCGATATAGGTTGCCGCCGCGCCGTACCAGTCAATGCGATCCGCCAGGAACGCCTGGTAGTTTTGCCCCAGGGTGATGATCAGGCAGAGCACGAAAGCGAAGATCGGCCCCAGCGGGAAGAACTTAGAGCGGTACGGCAGATCGTTGATATCGTAGCCCTGCGAGACAAAGCCGCGACGGAAACGGTAATGGCTGATGGCTATCCCCAGCCAGGCGATAAAACCGGTCATGCCGGAAGTATTCAGCAGCCAGAGATAGACCGTCTGGTTGCCGAACATTGAGGTCAGGAAACAGAGCGCGGCAACCACGGTGGTGGCATACAGCGCATTGCGCGGCACGCCGCCTTTTGACAGCTTGCCAAACATACGCGGCGCTTTGCCTTCGCGCGCCAGCGTAAACAGCATACGGGTCGACGCATACATCCCGGAGTTGCCCGCTGACAGGATAGCGGTGAGGATCACGGCATTCATGATCGCCGCCGCTGAAAGCAGCCCGGCATGTTTAAACACCAGCGTGAACGGGCTGACGCTGATGTCTTTCACATCGTTACGCAGCAGGCTTGGGTCGGTGTAAGGGATAATCAGGCTGATCACCAGGATCGCCAGGATATAAAACAGCAGGATGCGCCAGAAGACCTGACGAACCGAGCGCGGAATATTTTTGGCCGGATCTTCCGATTCGCCTGCGGCGATACCAATCAGTTCCGTTCCCTGGAAGGAGAAGCCGGCAATCATCGCCACGCCGATCATGGCGGAAAAGCCGCCGGAGAAAGGCGCATCGCCGATCTGCCAGTTACCCCAGCCCGCGACCGGCTGGTCGCCGCGCAGAATGCCGAGGATCATCATCACGCCCACTACGATAAAAATCACTACCGTGACCACTTTGATCAGGGAGAACCAGTATTCTGCCTCACCAAAGCCCTTTACCGAGATGTAGTTGAGCAGGAAGATAACGCTCAGAAAGAGTACGCTCCAGATCCAGCCGGGCGTATCCGGGAACCAGTAGGTCATCACCAGCTGCGCGGCAACCAGTTCAATCGCCACGGTCACGGCCCAGTTGTACCAGTAGTTCCAGCCCAGCGCAAAGCCGAAGCCTTCTTCAACGAAGTTGGAGCCGTAGGTAGAAAAGGAGCCGGATACCGGCATAAAGGCGGCCAGTTCGCCGAGGCTGGTCATCAGGAAATAGACCATCAGGCCGATCAGGGCATAGGAAAGCAGTGCGCCGCCTGGGCCTGCCTGGGAGATAGTCGCGCCGGAAGCGACAAACAGGCCGGTGCCTATGGAACCGCCGATGGCGATCATCGTCAAATGACGCGCCTTTAGTTTGCGCTGTAATTCAGGCTGTTGTGTTGTTTTTGTGTCATGATCCATTGGTAAATGCTGTGCTCTGGCTAAAATGAGGCGCGATTGTAACAAACTCCTTCGTCAGAAGAAGTCATTCCGCGACGTTATAAGATAGCTTCATGATCTGCGGCGAATTATTAGCGCCTGATTAAGCCCCGTTTTTCTGACTGCTCCGCTTTATTCCGCGCAGTAGCTTAGAAAACGCAGCAGCGCCTTCGAGAGATGCTTCTGCCGATGATGAATACGGTACAGCGTGCGTTTGAGTTTGGGCAGCGGGATCGGCACTTCTTTTAACGTGCCTGCCGCCAGCTGTTCCGCAATAACCCGCCGCGACAGACAGCTGATGCCCATCCCGTGGCGCACGGCATGCTTGATTGCCTCTGAGTTGCCCAGCTCCAGCGCCAGGCTAAACTGCGGCAGATGCGAAAGCAGCAGATAATCGACGATTTCGCGCGTGCCGGAGCCGTGTTCGCGCAGGATCCACGACGCGGCCGCCAGGCTTTCCAGCGTCACCGGCTGACGCAGAATAGCCGCGTCGGCGGCGGCAAAAACCACCAGCTCATCTTCCAGCCAGGGTTCGCCAACCAGCTCGCTGACGTGGCACGGCCCTTCGATAAAGCCCACATCGACGCGAAAATCAGCCACGGCGTTAATCACATCCTGGCTGTTGCCCACGCTCAGCTCCAGCGGCAGCTCGGGAAAGTCGCGCCGCCAGCCGGCAATCATGCCCGGCAACAGATAGTTACCAATGGTGCTGCTGGCGTAGACCCGCAACGCGCCGTTATCTTCGCGAAACAGCTGTTCGATTTCAGTGGTTTGCTCCAGCAGCGCCACCGCCCGTGGATAAAGCAGGCGGCCGTGCTCGTTAACCACCAGCCGTTTTCCAACCCTGTCGAACAGCTGAACGCCCAGCTGATTTTCCAGATCCGCCAGCGCCGCGCTGACCGCCGACTGCGACAGCGACAGCACCTGCGAGGCCTGAGTTGTCGAGCCGCTTTTCAGCACCTCAGCAAAGACCTCAAGCTGCCTTAATGTGATATGCATTGTTCTTCCTTACTGACTCCATGTCTTCACCAGCCAGATAATCATCGCCAGCCATACCAGCAGCACTATCGCCAGCCAGCCGCCAAGCTTCTTTTTCCTGTGGGCCTGCCGGGCGGTTCGCTGTTGGCTGGCGGCCCTGACCTCCGCCGGCAGCAGGCGCAGCAGCAGCATCATGCCCGACGGCACGATAATAGCGTCGTCCAGTAGCCCAACAAAGGGAATAACGTCGGGAATAAAATCAACGGGGCTTAGCGCATAAACCGCCAGCAGCACGGCCATGCCCTTTTGCCACAGTGGCGTACGCGGATCGCGGCAGGCATACCACAGCGTGACGCCATCTTTTCTGATTACGCTTACCCATCTTGTTAATCGCCTGAACATCCCCGCCCTCTCATATCACTTATTCTGGTTAATTATAAATATATAATCAATTTCTCTTTTAAGCCAGCCTGCGCCATGCTGCGTCTGTCTACTAAGGAGGCTGATATGGCTGAACTGGCATTTCCTTCTTCTCGTCCGCTGCGCTATGGCGCAGGCCTCGGGCTGGCAATGCTGCTGGCCGCTGCTGCCCTTCAGGCTGGCAACCTGCCCGTGCTGAAAACGGCCGGGCTGGGCACCTTAACGCTGGCGATGCTGTTGGGGATCGTAGCAGGCAATACGGTTTATGGCCGCCTGGCTGCGCGCTGCGGCACAGGCGTACACTTTGCCAAACAGCAGCTGCTGCGGCTTGGCATCATGCTGTACGGTTTTCGGCTGACCTTTCAGCAACTTGCCGATATCGGCTTAAGCGGCGTGCTGACCGATCTGCTGCTGCTGACCTCCACTTTTCTGCTGGCCTGCTGGCTGGGCCGTCGCGTGTTGCATCTGGATCGCGATACCGCCTGGCTGATTGGGGCGGGCAGCAGCATTTGCGGCGCGGCGGCGATTATGGCGACGGAGCCGGTAATTAAAGCGGAGCCGCAAAAAGTGGCGGTAGCGGTGGCTACCGTGGTGCTGTTCGGCACGCTCGGCATCTTTCTTTATCCACTGCTATGGCATGAGCTGGCCGCTCTGCTGCCGGGCCTGACGCCGACGCAATGGGGGATCTTTACCGGCTCTACGCTGCATGAAGTGGCACAGGTAGTGGCGGCCGGGCACGCCGTGAGCGCGGAAACGGAGAACGCGGCGGTCATTACTAAAATGCTGCGCGTGATGATGCTGGCGCCCTTCCTGCTGCTGCTCAGCCGTTTCGTGCGTGCCGACGACAGCGGCGGCGGCGAAGTAAGCTTTCCCTGGTTCGCGCTGGGTTTTATCGGCGTGGCGCTGTTTAACTCGCTGCATCTGCTGCCGCCGTCGCTGGTTAGCGGCCTGAACGAGCTGGACAATTTTTTACTGGCCGTGGCGATGGCGGCGCTGGGATTAACCACGCAGTTCAGCCTGTTGAAAAAGGCGGGACTAAGGCCTTTACTGCTGGGCCTGCTGTTATTCGTCTGGCTGCTGCTGGGCGGCGGCGCGATAAACCTGGCTATCCAGCATTTGCTGGCATAAATCCGCGCCGTTTCCGGTTATCATGGCCCGCTTTACAGTAAAACCAACAGGAGAGCAGGCATGAAATATATCGGCGCCCACGTCAGCGCATCCGGCGGCGTGGATCAGGCGGTGCTTCGCGCCCATGAAATCGAGGCGACGGCCTTTGCGCTTTTCACTAAAAATCAGCGTCAGTGGCGCGCGGCCCCGCTGAGCAAAGAGGTGATTGCCGCTTTCCGCAACGCCTGCGAAAAATATCACTACAGCGCCGCCCAGATCCTGCCGCACGACAGCTTTTTAATTAACCTGGGCCATCCACAGGAAGAGGCGCTGGAGAAGTCCCGCCTCGCCTTTATCGACGAACTACAGCGCTGCGAGCAGCTGGGCCTGACGCTGTTGAACTTCCATCCCGGCAGCCATTTGCAGCAGATTGACGAGGACGCCTGCCTGAAGCGCATCGCCGAATCGGTTAACGTCGCGCTGGATAAAACCCAGGGCGTCACCGCCGTGATTGAAAATACCGCCGGTCAGGGCAGCAATCTGGGCTTCCGCTTTGAGCACCTGGCAGCCATTATCGACGGCGTAGAGGATAAGTCGCGCATCGGCGTCTGTATTGACACCTGCCACGCCTTTGCGGGCGGTTACGATCTGCGTACTGAAGAAGATTGCGTGAAAACCTTTGAGGAGTTTGGTCGCGTGGTGGGCTTTGAGTATCTGCGCGGGATGCATCTTAACGATGCCAAAAGCGCGTTTGCCAGCCGCGTTGACCGTCATCACAGCCTGGGCGAAGGCAATATCGGCAAAACGGTGTTCAGCTGGCTGATGAAGGACGCTCGCTTCGACGGTATTCCGCTGATCCTGGAAACCGTCAATCCTGATATCTGGAAAGATGAAATCGCCTGGCTTAAGTCTCAGCAGGTCTGATCTATAGACGTAAAAAAAGCGCGGTTGCCCGCGCTTTTTACTGTGGCCACCTGGATCAGGCTTTAGCCATTTCCGCTTCCGGGCGCTTCAGCACCGCGTAAGAGAGTCCGGCAACCAGCGTGCCGACGATAATCGCTATCAGATAGCCCAGCACCGGCGTAATAGCGCCAGGGATCAGCAGCACAAACAGCCCGCCGTGCGGCGCCATCAGCTTCGCGCCTACCCACATAGAGATAGCGCCGGTCAGCGCGCCGCCAACGATACAGCATGGCAGAACGCGCATCGGGTCACGCGCCGCAAACGGAATAGCGCCTTCGGAAATAAAGCACAGGCCCAGCACCAGCGCCGCTTTACCGCCTTCCTGCTGGCCTTTGTTGAATTTCCGGCGCGCCACCAGCGTAGCGACACCCATCGCCAACGGAGGCACCATGCCGCCCGCCATAATGGCCGCCATCGGCGCATAGGTTTGCGAACTGAGCAGGCCGACGCCAAACGCATAGGCCACTTTGTTCACCGGGCCGCCCATATCGGTACACATCATGCCGCCCAGTACCGCACCCAGCAGAACCGCGTTACCCGTGCCCATATTGCTCAGCCAGTGGGTCAGCCCCGCCATAATCTGGGCAACCGGGCCGCCAACCACATAAATCATCAGCAGGCCGGTGATCAGACTGGCGACCAGCGGAATAATCAGGATCGGTTTTAACGCCTCCATACTCTGCGGAAGCTTAAGCTTAGCGCTGATAAACTTCGCGGCGTAACCGGCAATAAAACCGGCAATAATGCCGCCAAGGAAACCGGCGTTGATGGTGCTGGCCAGCCAGCCGCCAATCAGGCCAGGCGTCAGGCCAGGACGATCGGCAATCGAGAAGGCGATAAAGCCCGCCAGCACCGGCACCATCAGTTTGAAGGCGCTGCCGCCGCCGATTTCCATCAGCGCCGCCGCCAGCGTGCCCTGCTCTTTAAACGCGGTAATGCCGAAGGCGAAAGAGAGCGCGATGCTCAGGCCGCCTGCCACCACCATCGGCAGCATATAGGAAACGCCGGTCAGCAGATGACGATAGGCGCCTGCGCCCTCTTTTTTCTCGCCCTGCGCCGCTGGCTGGCCGCCGCCCTGCGGCTGATAAGGTTTGGCCTGCGCCAGCGCCTTATCAAACTCCTGTGCGGTTTTCTTCAGCGCCAGGCCGGTCGAGGTGCGATACATCGGCTTACCGGCAAACTTAGCCAGATCGACTTCAATATCCGCCGCCACGATAACCAGGTCAGCCTGGGCCACTTCTTCCGGCGTAATGGCATTGCCCGCGCCTACGGAGCCGCGCGTTTCGACTTTCACCCACCAGCCGCGTTTTTTCGCTTCGGCGTCAATGGCTTCGGCCGCCATAAAGGTGTGCGCCACGCCGGTTGGACAGGCGGTAATGGCGACGATGCGTTTTGGCCCACTGGCAACCGCGTCGGCCGTGTTCACCGCGGCAGGTTTAGCTACGGCGGCAGGCGCCTGCCAGGCTTTCGCCTCGGTTTGCGCGCGGGCCAGCTCTGCTTCCGGCTGGCGCAGCAGCTGCTCCGCCGTGGTCTGATAAACGGTTTTACCCGTCAGGTCGATGTTGGCGGGCAGCGTGTCGCCCACCAGGATCACCTGGTCCGCTTCGGCCAAATTTTCCGTTAGCGTCAGCCCTTTTGCGGCCGCGCTCGCTCTGGTGATATTTTTTGCCAGATGACCGGTAGCCAGTCCCAGCGAAGGATCAAGTATCAGCAGCGTTTTCATTATGCCTCTCCTGCTGTCAGTTAAAAGGTTTCAGGTCGACGCGCGCCATCATCGCGGCCAACTGGGTACGATCGCTTACGCCCACATTGCTCTGGCTTACGGCCAGGGCTGCTACGGCGGTAGCCAGGCGTAGGGTATGCTCGCTGGATTCGCGCATCAGCAGGCCGTAAATCAGCCCGCCCACCATCGAATCCCCGGCCCCCACGGTACTCACCACTTCACAGGCCGGCGGTTTGGCGATCCATTCGCCTGAAGCGTTAACCCACAGCGCGCCTTCTGCGCCCAGCGAAATCACCACGTGGGCGATCCCCTGTTCACGCAGCGCATGCGCCGCCTCAATCACATCCTGCAGGGTCGGCAGCTTGCGCCCGGCCCAGATTTCCAGCTCGCGACGGTTTGGCTTAACCAGCCAGGGCGCGGCTTTCAGGCCCGCCACCAGCGCTTCGCGGCTGCTGTCGAAAATAATGCACGGGCAGTGCGTGCGCAGCGCGATCATCCACTCCGTAAAGGCATCGGGATTGACGCCTGCGGGCAGGCTGCCGCTGACGCAGACCATATCGAACTGGCCCAGCCACGTCAGAGAATCCGTGGTGAAGCGCTCCCAGTCCTGCGGGGTGACGTCAAAGCCGGAAAAGTTAAGATCGGTGACCTCGCCATCTTTTTCAGTCAGCTTAACGTTGATGCGGGTACGGCCTTCGACCACCTGAAAACGGTTAGCAATGCCCAGATCGCTAAACAGATGCTGAAAGCCATCCTGATTCTCTTTGCCCAGGAAGCCGCCAACGGTGACATCGATGCCCAAATCTTTCAGCACTTTGGCGACGTTGATGCCTTTCCCGGCGGCGTGCAGGCCGGTGGTTTTCACCAGGTTGACTTCGCCGCGCTCGATTTCCGGCGTATAGCCCACCAGATCGTAAGCGGGGTTCAGCGTGATGGTTGCTACGCGTCTGCTCATGCCGCCCCCTCGCCTAAACCAGCGCTGATAGCCTCGCCGATCGCATCCAGCGCCGCGCGGGCATCTTCGCCGCTGGCGGTGAAGCGCAGGCGGTGGCCTTTTTTCACGCCCAGCGCCACTACTTTCATCAGGCTGCGGCCGTTAGCCGGCTTGCCGCTGCCGTCAAGGTTGGTCACCGTGACGTCGCAGTTGAATTTTTTAATGACGCTGACCAGCGCCGTGCCCGGACGGGCATGCAGGCCGTGCTCGTTGCGGATAGTAAACTCTTCCGTCAGCGTATCGGCCTGTTCGGAGACTTCGCTGGTCAGCAGCGCCAGGATCCCTGCGGCATCGGCGCTCAGCAGGCGATCCGCTTTTTGCTTAATCAGCAGATCGCTTAGATAGTTCAGCACGTTCAGCGGCTGCTCGTCGGCTACGGCAACCGTCACCAGCAGCGCGGCTTTTTCGCCGTCTACTTCAAAGGGTGTCGCGCTGCGGCTTACGGCGACGGCGCTGCCCAGGTTGCCTTCGGTGCTGTCGCTCAGCCAGACGCCCTGCCCTAAATTCAGCGGACGCGAAGCGATAACGCGGCTGACAAAGCTCGCATCAACCGCGCCGGCCTGCTGTAGGCGACCGGCGTTCAGCGCCTGGAGCGTCATCAGATCGGAGGCCGCCACGTCAACTGTGATCAGCGAGGTGTCGAATTTAAATTCCGTTCCCTGCTTTTCCCCCATCAGCAAACCGCGCAGCGTTTCTGCGGAGTCCGTGGTTTTCAGCTGTTCAGCCACGCTGTCATCGCTCAGCACGTGCGTCAGCTGACGCAGCAGCGCCAGATGCTCGTCCGATTTAGCGGCGATGCCGATCACCACATAGGCGGTCTGGTCTTCGCCCCAGGCGATGCCCTGCGGAAACTGATAAACCTGCACGCCGGTTTTCAACACCAGATCGCGCGTGTCGGTCGTGCCATGGGGAATAGCGATGCCGTTACCCAGATAGGTCGAGGTTTGCTGCTCGCGGGCCAGCATACCGTTAACATATCCTTCACCCACGTTGCCGGCTGAGGTTAAAGCGGCTGCCACCTGTCGGATGGCCTCTTCTTTATCTCCGGCCCTGGCACCGGGATGGATTGCATTCAGTTCAAGCTGGAACATAGTTCTCCTCACTGCTTCATTGAATCGTTTCAGCTGGCGGACGGAAAAATAAGCTTTCAGGCCGCTAACTGCCTGTGCAGACGACGCTGAAACGTTTCAATGATTTTGGCCCCGTTCCTGCGTTTATGGCAAGTTTTACTGCCAACGGCATAGCAGATTTTTGAAGCGACGCACACTTCGACTTTTCTTTTTGGGAAAAAGGTCTCATCGGCCGATGGATGGCTGATGCCTTACTTTTAGCCAACAGGCAATTAACACCAGGCGGTCTGTTTTTCCAGATCCAGTAGCCAGACCATCGCCTCTTCCCGACTGTTACGGCACATTTCAGCATCGGGTTTCAGGCTGCCGCAGACCGACGGCCGCAGCGGCGAGGTAAAGATTTTGCAGCGCTGCTGTTCATCCAGCTGAACGCAGGGCGTGTTGGCCGGTTTGCCGTCGGGCATTCCGGGGATCGGTGTGGAAATAGACGGCGCGGTACAGCAGGCGCCGCAGGAAGCTCGACATTGCATTGGTTATCCCCTTTAAGAGACGCGACAATAGCAGGCGCGCAGTGGGAATACTATGGTCGCCATCCCCGCTTTTCTTCCTCGTTCAGCACTTGCCTGAAGCCGTCAGCAAGAGTAATTTGTCGCGAACATTTTCATTGCCCCTTTCATCGAGATAACACAATGCCAAGAGCAAACGAAATCAAAAAAGGCATGGCCGTCAGCCATAACGGTAAGCTGCTGTTAGTCAAAGATATTGATGTCCAAAGCCCCAGCGCGCGCGGGGCTTCTACCCTTTATAAAATGCGTTTTACCGATATTCGTACCGGCATGAAAGTCGAGGAGCGCTTCAAGGGTGACGACATCCTGGAAGCGATCTCGCTGAGCCGTCGTCAGGTTACCTTCTCTTACGTAGACGGTGACGAATACGTCTTTATGGATGACGAGGACTACACGCCTTACGTCTTCAAAAAAGATCAGATCGAAGAAGAGCTGCTGTTTATCCCGGAAGGCGGCATTCCGGGCATTCAGGTGCTGACGATGGACGGGCAAATTTTGGCGCTTGAGCTGCCGCAAACGCTGGATATGGAAATTATCGAAACCACGCCGGGCATTAAAGGCGCTTCCGCCAGCGCGCGTACCAAGCCTGCCACCATGAGCACCGGCCTGGTGATCCAGGTGCCGGAATACCTCAGCAGCGGCGAGCGCATCCGCATCCATATTGCCGAACGCCGCTATATGGGCCGCGCAGACTCATAAAAAGGTATTCGCGCCTGCCCTTATGGGCCACGCAGAATAACAATAACGGCAAGCGCGCCAGTTCTCATAGGCCGCGCAGACTAATAAAACGGCGAGCGCGCCACGCCTCGCCGTTATTGTTATATTATTACACTACTAGCGATAGCTAACGGTCAGTATGCCCTGTCGTCGCGCCTGGTCCAGCCATTCAACGTCGATACGGGCGATGCCGGATGGCAGCGTACCGTTGGCCTGTAGCGAGATCGGCGATACTTTTAGCTGGCCGTCGCGATAACAGGTAGCGCTGATTTGATTCTGTTCCTGTTGCACAGCGCAACCCGGCTCCGTGATCGCTCCGGAAAAAGTGATAACGCCGGTGCCTGCGGCTACCGTCGCCAGCGCGCTACCTGCCGGAACCATCAAAAAAAGGGCCAGCGAAAAGTTAAGTTTGCTCATACTTACCTCATTTATTAGCGTCTCTTAATTAACATAGTCGGCAATACGCTTTCCGAAAGCCGATAAGCACAACCGGCCACAACTCAAGGAGAAAATAATGACTCGCGTAAACCTGATTACCGGTTTTCTGGGCAGCGGCAAAACCACTACGCTGCTGCATCTGCTGGCGCAGAAACCACAGGGAGAAAAGTGGGCGGTGCTGGTTAATGAGTTCGGCGAGGTAGGTATAGACGGCGCGCTGCTGGCGGAAAGCGGCGCGGTGCTAAAAGAGATCCCCGGCGGCTGCATGTGCTGCGTTAACGGCCTGCCGATGCAGGTGGGCCTGAATATGCTGCTGAAGCAAACCAGGCCCGACCGTCTGCTGATTGAGCCGACCGGCCTTGGTCACCCTAAACAGATCCTCGACCTGCTGTCTGCGGAGGTTTATCAGCCCTGGCTGACGCTGGATGCCACGCTCTGCCTGCTCGATCCACGTCAGCTAGGCGATGCCCGCATTACGGCTAATGAAAACTTCCGCGATCAGCTCGCCGCCGCCGATATTATCGTGGCCAATAAAGAGGATCGCTGGGATGAGGCCACGCTGGCAGCGCTGCAAGACTGGCGCGCGCAGGACGCTTTACAGCGCCCCATTATTCCCGCGCGTTTCGGCCAGATCGCTGGCGAACTGCTGACGCGTCCACGGTTGAATCAGCAGCCGCTGCCGCAGGCGGCACACCATCATGCCAGGCCCGCTTCGCGACTGGCGGCGCTGGCGCCCGTGCAGAATACGCGCTGGCGGCGTTCGCTGAATCAGGGCCAGGGCTACTATTCCTGCGGCTGGGTGTTTGATGCAGAAACCGTGTTCGATACGGTTGGCCTGTTGGAGTGGGCGCGGCTCGCTCCGGTTAGCCGGGTAAAAGGCGTGGTGCGCATTCAGGAAGGCCTGCTGAGCGTGAATCGTCAGGGCGAGGATCTTAATATCGAAACGCGTCAGGCTGCGCCGCCAGACAGCCGGATCGAAATTATTCATGAAGAAGAAGCCGACTGGAACAGCCTCCAGGCATCTTTGTTGAAACTTCGTTTAACTGCTGTTGTATAATGTACGCCGTCACTTCTTCTTAACTTAATCTTAATAAAATGCGTGCTAATCAACTGATCACTATCCTGGTGCTTAACGCGCTGGGACTGGCGCTCTTTTTTTCCTGGTATTTGCCGGAGAATCACGGCGCCTGGTTTACGCTCGATAAAAACCTTTTTTATTGGTTTAACGAGCGGCTGGCAACCAATAAAGCGCTGTTATGGCTGGTTGCTATTACCAACTTTCGCCCTTTTGACGCGGTGTCGCTGCTGGCGATGGGCGCGCTTTATTACAGTTTCTGGCGGCGTGAAACGCCCCAGGGGCGCAGGCGGCTGCTGGCTATCGGCATCGCTATGCTGCTGACGGCGGTGGTGCTGAACCAGCTTGGTCATCTGATCCCGGTTTCGCATCCCAGCCCGACCAAATATTTCCCGGACGTTCATCACGTGACGACATTAACCGGCATTCCAACTAAAGATGCCTCTTCCGATAGTTTTCCTGGCGATCACGGCATGATGCTGATGATTTTTGCCAGCTTTATGCTGCGCTACTTTGGCGTTCGTGCTTTTTTAATTGCCGTGGGGATCGTGCTGATATTCGCTACGCCGCGCATTATGATTGGCGCGCACTGGTTTACCGATGTCGCGGTAGGCTCGCTTTCCGTGGTGCTGGTAGGGACGAGCTGGTGGTTAATTACGCCGGGCAGCGACTGGCTGGTGAATATTTTATATCGTGCTTTACCAGGTAAATATAAGCCGGCTAATTAATTAAGCCGCTTTTTTTACCGTTTTCAGGAAGCAACGAAAAGTGATTTACGCCACTTTCGTTGCTTTTTTATGCGATGTAGCTCTCAAAATCCCACTTTATGCTACAGCTGCAGTGATGTTTGATCCCCAGCGGAATCTTCTGCCTTTAAGAAACGTACAGCAGTATTAAACTGAATTGTGGCTAACACGCATTTTTTAACGCTCTTTTAGCCTTTCACGCCTCAGGTTTTCAGCGTTTGTGCCGATAAAGTGGCCAGACTACGACCTCTCTGTTTCTTATGATAAAAATCAATAAAAAAGTCGTTAAAACCCCTCGCCAGCACGCAGTTAATCGGGTAATCTCATTTCCGATTAGGACAAAGCTGTAAGATATTTCCATTATTTACATTTTAAACTGTGCGCTTTCGCACAATTTGAATTTTGTGGAATTGTTTTGCCCGTGTGCGCTAATTAATCTCGTTCCGTTTCGCATAGCTAGCGACTTCTGTCGTTAAGGACTTCAAGGGATCACAAACATAATGGTCAAGTCTCAACCGATTCTGAGATATATATGGCGGGTATTGCCCGCAGTGGCTTTAGCCACGCTGCTTTCAGCCTGTAGCTCGACGAATACCAACAGCAATGCACAAACTGATACGCATGCAGTTAATGGCCATAACGGCTTTTTACTTCAGGCGTCTCAGGATGAATTCGAACAGATGGTTCAGAATGTGGATATTAAATCCCGCCTGATGGATCAATATTCGGACTGGAAGGGCGTTCGTTACCGTCTTGGCGGTACCAGTAAACGCGGCATTGACTGTTCTGCCTTTGTGCAGACCACCTTTCGTGAACAGTTTGGCCTGGATCTGCCCCGCTCAACCTATGAACAGGAAGACACCGGCAAAAGCATCCAGCGCGGCAAACTGCGCCCGGGCGATTTAGTGCTGTTCCGCGCCGGCTCTACCGGCCGCCATGTCGGCATCTACCTGGGCAACGATAATTTCGTGCATGCCTCTACCAGCAGCGGCGTGATGATTTCCAATCTCAACGACGCCTACTGGAAAAATCGCTATCGCGAAGGCCGCCGGGTACTAAGCCGAACGCAAAGCTGATCCCCCTGAAGTCTGTGCAAAACGGTTCCGAGCCCCGCTATAAGCGGGGTTTTTTATGGGTAAAGGCTGGCTGCTTCCTGGCTCTTCCCCTTTTTCACTAAAGCCCCGTTGGAAAACGGCAAAGAGAGGCCAGCACAAAGAAACCTGTTTCCCGCTGAGCCTGACACTCTTGCTTTAATATTAACTGGCACTAATTTGTTATTAATAACAGACGCACAAATATTTATATTCAAAAGCTTTTTGGCTACATCGGCCGTTCTGATGGTTTGTTTTATTGCGCCCTGCCTGCGCGCACGAGCGAAATAACTGACATAATGCGTTAAAAAACCGAAGCTAATCATAATAATAAGAAGACAAACGGCACTTTCCCGGTATATCCTGCCGGATTGAAACGGCGTCTGTTGTGCAGGACAGCGCAATGACTTAACCGGCACTTTCGGGAGATAAACCCCATGCCACTCTCATCAAGCCTTACGCGGCCACTTCTCAATCCTCGCAAGATTGCCTGCTTCAGCGCGACCCTCGGCTTACTTCTTTTTCTGGCATTTATCATCATCGCGCTGGCCGTTATGCTTCATCGCCGGGCCGACAATCACGATGAAATGGCCAGAAACACCCAGGCCTATGTGCTGACGATGCTCGATGAACTAAAGCGGAAACTGTTGCCGCTACAAACGTCGCCTCGCCCTGCCTGCTCCGCCATAAAAAATGACCTGATTGAGCGCGCCGCCCTGGATGATAATATTCAGGCTATCCTGATGGTTAATCACAATCGGGCATGGTGCTCTTCGCTGGCCGGAGAAACCCAAATCGCTATGCGCCAGTTTTCCCCTACGACGGACACCCGCAAGCCGCTTGATATTCAGCTTGCCGCCGCGCCGCTGACGCCTGATAAACCGGTTCTTCACCTCTGGTTGCAGAATGGCGAGGCAGGCAACGGCCTGCTGGTCACGCTAAAGATTAATCTGACGCCCTGGCTGCTGTATACCGAACGGCAGCATGAGATTTCAGGTATAGCTATTGTGACCGGCAAGCGGGCGTTAACCAGCTGGGAACAGCGCGTAACGGCAACCAGCTCGCTGCCCGACGATCCGTCAAAAACCATGACGCTACCCGGCTATCCTTTACAGCTAAAGCTTTATGGCGGCAGGCTGAATAGTGACGATATTACGCTGGTGCTGCTGGCCGGTTTGTTGCTGAGCCTGACCGGCGGCTTTGCCTGCTATGCCCTGCTCACGCTCTTTATCCGACCGGGCAAGGAAATCCTGCAGGGCATTCGGCGCGGGGAATTCCACGTAGAGTACCAGCCGGTTATTGCCGCGGCGACCGGCCAGGCCTGCGGTCTGGAAGCGCTACTGCGCTGGACGCATCCCGAAGCTGGCGCCATTCCGCCCGACGTTTTTATCCGCTACGCCGAAAACAAAAATTTGATTGTGCCCTTAACCCGGCACCTGTTTGAACTGGTGGCGCGCGATTGCCATACGCTGCAACATGCCGTGCCGGCCGGCATCAATCTCAACCTGAACCTTTCGCCTGCTCACCTGGGCGATAAAACCTTTTTCCAGGACGTTTTAGCGTGGCTGGAAGCGATGCCTAAGGATCACTTCAGCTACGTTTTTGAAATTACCGAACGGACTATGGTAGAAACCCGCAACGCCCAGTCGGTGTTCGACTGGCTGCGCGGCCAAAATATTCGTATCGCGCTGGATGATTTCGGCACCGGACACAGTGCCTTAATTTATCTGGAAAAATTCCGTTTTGACTACCTGAAAATAGATCGGGGATTTGTAAAAAACATCGCCCGCGAGTCGTTTTCTTCGCCGGTGCTGGATGCGGTGCTGGCGCTGGCGAAAAAACTCAATCTGCTGACGGTAGCTGAAGGCGTAGAAACCGGTGAGCAGGCGCGCTGGCTGCGCCACCGTGGCGTCTGTCATTTTCAGGGCTATTTATTCAGCCGCCCGCGTACGGTGACGCAGCTGATTGATTATTTTCAGCATGAGCCCCGCAGCGAACCGGCTGCCGGATGAGTTATTGCGCTACGCTTTTTAAATGTGCTTCGCTGGCGCATTGCGCAATGCTCTGGCAGGCTGGGGATCGCGCTGCGTTTTTTATCAGGATCGGATAATAAGATGATTTTTCGCTGGTTAGCTTTGCTGCTGTTCTGCTGCGCCGCGACGACGGCTCGGGCTGAAGAAATTCATGAGAGCTACGCCTTTGCCCAGCTGGGCGAGCCTAAATATGCCGTGAACTTCACGCATTTTGACTACGCCAATCCGGCTGCGCCCAAGGGCGGTAGCGCGACGCTTGCCGCTATCGGCACTTACGATAACTTTAACCGTTTCGCCTCGCGCGGCAATCCGGCGCAGGGCACGGATACGCTTTACGATACGCTGTTCGTGAACTCAGAAGACGAAGTGGGCAGCTACTATCCGCTGATTGCCGAATTCGCTCGCTACCCGGATAGCTATCGCTGGGTGGAAGTCACGCTGAATCCCCAGGCGCGTTACCAGGACGGTTCATCCATCACCGCAGAAGATGTTGCTTTTACCTTTAATAAATTTATGCAGCAGGGCGTACCGCAGTTTCGGGTGTTCTACAAAGGCGTCACGGTCAAAGCCATTGCGCAGCTGACGGTGCGCTTTGAGCTGCCGGTCGGCAACAAAGATATGATGCTTTCGCTGCTTACGCTGCCCGTTTTCCCGCAGAGCTTCTGGAAGGATCATAATCTCAGCGAGCCGTTACCTGCGCCGCCACCCGGCAGCGGGCCGTATCGCGTGTCGGCCTATAAAGTCGGTCAGTCCGTGACCTGGTCACGGGTCAAAGATTATTGGGCCGCTAATTTGCCTGTCAATAAAGGCCGTTTTAATTTCGATACGCTGCGCTACGACTACTATCTGGATGACAATGTGGCTTTCGAGGCGTTTAAAGCGGGCGCGTTTGACTTTCGTGCCGAAGGCTCCGCCAAAAAGTGGGCCACCCAGTATCGCGGCCGGAATTTCGACAGCCATTACATCGTGAAAGACGCAAAGCCGAATACCGTGGCTACCTCCTCAAACTGGCTGGCGTTTAACGTACAGAAACCCCTGTTTGCCGATCGCCGCGTGCGCGAAGCAGTTTCGCTGGCGTTCGATTTTGAGTGGATGAATAAGGCGTTATTTTACGGCGCTTATAAGCGCACCCGCAGCTATTTTCAGAACACGGACTATGCCGCTACCGACTATCCCGACGCTAAAGAACTGGAAATTCTGGCGCCCTTTAAGGGCAAAATTCCTGATGAGGTTTTCTCGCAGATTTATCAGCCGCCTCACACCGACGGCAGCGGGTACGATCGCGCCAATCTGCTGAAGGCCACGGCGCTGCTGGAGCAGGCCGGCTGGACGTTGAAAAATCAGCGCCTGGTCAACGCCAGCGGCCAGCCTTTCACCTTTGAACTGCTGCTGCGCAGCGGCGGCAACGATCAGTGGGTGCTGCCTTTTCAGCACAATCTGGCGCGCCTGGGCATCAACCTGGTCATCCGGCAGGTAGACAGCTCGCAATATCTGGCCCGCATGCGCAAAAGCGACTTTGATATGCTGGTTTCCCCCTACCCGGCTATCCCCTACCCCGACAGCAACCTGCAAATTTACTGGTCAAGCGCCTATGTAAATTCCACCTACAACCGGCCGCATGTCGCCAGCCCGGTAATCGACCAGCTGATTGAAAAGATAAATCAGCATCAGAGCGATGAAGCCGCGCTGCTGCCGCTGGGTCGCGCGCTGGATCGGGTGCTGCTGTGGAACTATTACATGATACCGATGTGGTATGGTGCCAGCGATCGCTATGCCTGGTGGGATAAATTTTCGATGCCCGCCACGCGACCGACTTATTCTTTAGGCTTCGACAGCTGGTGGTATGACGTTAATAAAGCCGCGCAGCTGCCGGCCCAGCGTCGTTAAGGAGAGCAGTTTGGGCGCCTATTTGCTACGCAGACTTCTATTAATCATTCCCACGCTGTGGGCGATTATTACGATTAACTTTTTTATCGTGCAGATTGCGCCGGGCGGCCCGGTCGATCAGGCGCTGGCCAATATCGAATTCGGCCAGACTACCGGAATGCCGGGCGCCGGCAATACGCCGCAGGCGCAGGGACGCAGCGCGCTGCATGCTCAGCCCGGTGACAGCCAATATCGCGGGTCGCGCGGGCTGGATCCGGAAGTGGTGGCGGAAATCACCAAACGTTACGGTTTCGACAAGCCGATGTATCAGCGCTACCTGGATATGCTGTGGAACTATGTGCGCTTCGATTTTGGCGACAGCCTGTTCCGCAGCAGCTCGGTTGTGCAGCTGATTAAAGAGAGCCTGCCGGTTTCCGTCTCGCTGGGGCTGTGGAGCACGCTGATTATCTATCTGGTCTCTATCCCGCTTGGCATCCGCAAAGCCGTGCATAACGGCAGCGCCTTCGATATCTGGAGCAGCTCGCTGATTATCATCGGCTACGCCATTCCCTCGTTCCTGTTCGCCACGCTGCTGATCGTGCTGTTTGCAGGCGGCAGCTATCTGGACTGGTTTCCGCTGCGCGGGCTGGTGTCGGCGCAGTTCGACTCGCTGCCCTGGTACGGCAAAATCACGGACTATCTCTGGCATATTACCCTGCCGGTGCTGGCGACGGTGATCGGCGGCTTCGCCACGCTGACTATGCTGACCAAAAACTCGTTTCTTGATGAAATCCGCAAGCAGTACGTGGTCACGGCGCGGGCCAAAGGACTGGACGAGAGCAAAATTCTCTACCGTCATGTTTTCCGCAACGCCATGCTGCTGGTGATCGCCGGTTTCCCGGCCACCTTTATCAGCATGTTCTTTACCGGATCGCTGCTGATTGAGGTGATGTTCTCTCTGAACGGGCTGGGCCTGCTGGGCTACGACGCCACCATTCAGCGTGACTATCCGGTTATGTTCGGCACGCTTTATATTTTCACCCTGATCGGCCTGCTGCTGAATATCCTCAGCGATATCACCTATACGCTGGTCGATCCGCGCATTGATTTTGAAGGTCGCTGATGAGC
Source organism: Erwinia sp. STN24 (assembly GCF_041320675.1). Lineage (NCBI taxonomy): Bacteria > Pseudomonadati > Pseudomonadota > Gammaproteobacteria > Enterobacterales > Erwiniaceae > Erwinia > Erwinia sp. STN24. Next base: position 1,662,755 of record NZ_JBGGPM010000001.1, read on the forward strand.
CGATTAAGCCCCGTTAATCACGCGCGCTGGCAGCGTTTTCGACATAACCGTCGTGGCTACTGGTCGCTGTGGATTTTTGCCGTTCTGTTTGTGCTCTGCCTTGGCTCCGAGCTGCTGGCTAACGATAAGCCGCTGCTGGTGCGCTACGATCATCGCTTCTATTTTCCGCTGCTGGTGGACTACAGCGAAACCGATTTTGGCGGCCAGCTGGCGACCAAAGCCGACTATCAGGATCCGTGGCTGAAATCTCGCCTGGATAAGGAAGGCTGGGCCATCTGGGCGCCGATCAAATTTGGCGACGGCACCATCAATTTCGCCTCCAGCGTCCCCTTCCCTTCGCCACCCTCGCTGCAAAACTGGCTGGGCACCGATGCTAACGGCGGCGACGTGCTGGCAAGGATCCTCTACGGCGCGCGTATTTCGCTGCTGTTTGGCCTGATGCTGACGCTGATGTCCAGCGTAGTCGGCATCATCGTCGGCGCCTGTCAGGGCTATTATGGCGGGCGGGTAGATTTGTGGGGCCAGCGCTTTATCGAAGTCTGGTCGGGTATGCCTACGCTGTTTCTGATTATTTTGTTGTCGAGCGTGGTGCAGCCCGGCTTCTGGTGGCTGCTGGCCATTAACGTGCTGTTTGGCTGGATGCAGCTGGTCGGCGTGGTGCGCGCTGAATTCTTACGCGCGCGCAACTTTGACTATATTCGCGCCGCGCAGGCGCTGGGCGTCGGCGACCGGACTATTATGCTGCGCCATATGCTGCCGAATGCGATGGTGGCGACGCTGACCTATCTGCCCTTTATTCTGTGCGGCTCTATTACTACGCTGACCTCGCTGGATTTCCTCGGCTTCGGGCTGCCGATGGGGTCGCCTTCGCTGGGCGAGCTGCTGCTACAGGGCAAAAATAACCTTCAGGCGCCCTGGCTCGGCATGGCGGCCTTTTTCTCGCTGGCGATCCTGCTGTCGCTGTTGATCTTTATCGGTGAGGCGGTTCGTGACGCCTTCGATCCCAGTAAGGTGCACTGATGTCGTTGCTGACCGTCAAAAACTTAAGCATTGCCTTTCGCCAGGCCGGCGTTGAGCGTCAGGTTGTCGATAATTTGTCGCTGAGCGTCGCAGCGGGCGAGACGCTGGCGCTGGTGGGCGAATCCGGCTCGGGCAAAAGCGTGACCGCCCTGTCGATGATGCGCCTGCTGCCCACGCCGCCGGTGGTCTATCCGCAGGGCGAAATTCTGTTCGCCGGTCAGGATGTACTGAAGGCCGATGAGCGCACGCTGCGCGGCCTGCGCGGCAACCGTATGGCGATGATTTTTCAGGAGCCGATGGTGTCGCTGAATCCGCTGCACAGCATTGAAAAACAGCTGTATGAGGTGTTATCGCTGCACCGTGGCATGCGCGCGGCGGCGGCGAAGGCCGAGATCCTTAGCTGTCTGGATCGCGTGGGCATTCGGCAGCCCGCCAGGCGAATGGGCGATTTTCCGCATCAGCTTTCCGGCGGCGAACGGCAGCGGGTAATGATTGCGATGGCGCTGCTGACGCGGCCTCAGCTGCTGATTGCCGATGAGCCGACCACCGCGCTGGACGTTACCGTGCAGGCGCAGATCCTGGTTCTGCTGAAGGAGCTGAAGCAGGAGATGAATATGGGCCTGCTGTTTATCACCCACAACCTGAATATTGTGCGGCAGCTGGCCGACAACGTGCTGGTGATGCGTAACGGCCAGGGCGTGGAGCGCAATACCAGTCGCCAGCTGTTCAGCGCGCCCGAACATCCCTATACCCGCACGCTGCTGGATGCGGAGCCGGAAGGCAGCCCCGATCCTGTTGACAGCGCGGCGCCACCACTGCTGAAGGTCAGCAACCTCAGCGTCGCTTTTTCCCTGAAAAAGGGTCTGATGCGCCGCGTAGTGGGTGCGCATCAGGCGCTGAAGTCGCTGAGTTTTGAGCTACGTCCGGGCGAAAGCCTGGGGCTGGTCGGGGAATCCGGCTCGGGCAAAAGCACCACCGGCCTGGCGCTGCTGCGGCTAATCGAGGCCAAAGGCGAAATCTGGCTGGGCGACAGACCGCTGCACCAGTGGGATCGCAGGCAAATGCTGCCGGTACGTCGGGAAATGCAGGTGGTTTTTCAGGATCCGAATTCTGCGCTCAATCCCCGGCTGAACGTGCAGCAGATCATTGCGGAAGGCTTGCAGGTGCACCAGCCTGAACTGAGCGCGGAACAGCGCGAGGCGCTGGTGATCCAGGCAATGCAGGAAGTGGGACTGGATGCGGAAACCCGTCATCGTTACCCATCGGAGTTTTCCGGCGGACAGCGGCAGCGCATCGCCATCGCGCGCGCGCTGATCCTTCAGCCGCAGCTGATCGTGCTGGATGAACCAACCTCTTCACTGGATCGTTCCGTACAAAAACAGATCCTGGCGCTGCTGAAAAAGCTCCAACGGGATCGTCAGCTGGCCTATATTTTTATCAGCCACGATCTGCGCGTAGTCAGATCGCTGTGCCACCAGGTGGTGGTGCTGCGCCAGGGAGAAGTCGTGGAGCAAGGCGATTGCGAAACTATTTTTACCGCGCCGAAAGCGCGCTATACGCAGGAGCTAATTGCGCTTGCCTGAGGCCTGGCTCAGGCAGGTATATTTTTAAAGGCTTCAGCAATGCCGACGCCAAAGTTTTTCAGGCGGCAGGTAGTGGCGCATTCATCATTACGCGCCACGAACAGGCACGGCTCGCCTTCCCACTCGACCACGGCGCAGTCGAGCTGAATTTCCGCCAGCGCCTCTTTCAGCATCTGCATGATATCCCAGGCCTGTACGCCCTGATGACTGAGCAGGCTCAGGCCTACCAGGTCATCCTCCGCCTCTGTACCACTGAGCGCACGCGGCTCCAGCCGCTTTCCGGCTCCCCAGCGATAGCTTTGCGGCAGGCGATGCACCACCGAATGTTGTAATCTGTTCACCCCTACTCCCCAGCCCGTAGCCATCATCATTTCTGCCTGTTTCTGGTCGTGGACATACCCCATCTGCGAGGGCTTAGTACCGCCAGTTCGTGATTTTGTTCTCATTTTTACCGCGTCGGCGCCGTAATAACAATCAATTTTGTTGCACAAAAGTAATTTAAGCTTAGTTATTTTTACAATAAGGCAACATTATAGCGTGTATCAGCAGAAAAGCCGGGAAGCAAGGCTTCAGAAAAGCCGGGAAGCAAGGCTTCCCGTTTTGGCGAGGATTAAGCGGGTCAGGCTATTACGCGGATGCGGGCGTCGATGTTATGGCAAGCTGCGCTGACGGCTTTTACGCGGGCGCGTGGCGTAGATAAACAGCAGCACGGAAAACGCGGCGCAGATAAAAATGGAGCCAACCATCGGCCAGGCGCTGGTAAAGGTCATGGTGGAGAGCAGCGCGCCGACCAGCGCGCCCACGCCAAAGCGCAGCGTGCCCGCCAGCGAGGAAGCGGTGCCCGCCATATGCGGAAACTCTTCCAGGATCACCGCCATGGCGTTAGAAGAAACCATCGCCACGCAGCCGATAAACATTGCCACGCCAAACACCAGCGGCAGGAAACCGAGGTTCAGTGCGCTGACCACCACCAGCCAGATGCCCATCGTAAACTGGATCAGCAGCCCCAGACGGAACATCGCCAGCGGGCCGAAGCGGCGCACGCAGCGGCTGTTCAGCAGCGTCATCAGGAACAGGAAAACCACGTTCAGCGCAAAGTAGTAGCCAAAATCCTGCGGCGAAATATGGTTCAGCTCGATATACACAAAGGGGCCGGCGTTAAGGAAAGAGAACATCCCGGCAAAGGAAAAGCCGCTGGCCAGCATATAGCTGAACACGCGCTTGTGGCGAAACAGCGACAGAAAGTTGCGCAGCGTGGTGCGCATATTGAATTTTTGCCGCTTATCGTGCGGCAGCGTCTCTTTGATCTGCGTGACCACCAGCAGCGTGGTGACCACGGCGGCCAGCGAGATAGCCCAGAAGATGGCGTGCCAGTTCCACAGCAGCAGCATCCAGCCGCCCAGGATAGGCGCCAGCAGCGGCGCGATGGTGGTGACCAGCATGACAAAGGACATCATGCGCGAGAACTCCTCTTTCGAGTAGCTGTCGCGCATCAGGGCGCTGATCACCACGCTGCCCGCCGCCGCCGACAGGCCGTGCAGCAAACGCATAAAGATCAGCTGATCGATGGTTTGCGCCAGCGCGCAGGCCGCCGCCGCGACGGCGAAAATCAGCGTGCCCACGGCTATCACTGGCTTGCGGCCAAAGCTGTCGGCCAGCGGGCCGTAGATTAACTGCCCCAGCGCAAAGCCCAGGATATAGAGGTTCAGCGTCATCTGCACGCTGCCGGCCGACACGCCAAATTCGCGGGCGATTTGCGGAAGCGCAGGCAAATACATGTCGATCGACAACGGCATTAGCATAGCCAGCAGGCCAAGAATAACGACCAGTCCCGCCGACGAGTTCTTTTCCTTACGCATCCCTGTTTCCTTATTTTAATTCTGCGGGCAGTCTCACGCTGGCGATCTCTTCCGCCGTCAGGGCGCGATACTCGCCCGGCTCCAGTTCCTCATCGAGCACGATATCGCCAATACGCTCGCGATGCAGCGCCACCACGTGGTTACCCACCGCAGCGAACATCCGTTTTACCTGGTGATAGCGCCCTTCGCTGATGGTCAGCCGCACCTGATTTTCACTGATGACTTCCAGGCTGGCTGGCTTAGTGAGGTCTTTTTCGTTATGCAGCTGCACGCCTGCGGCGAACTGCTCCGCCGTATCCTCGGCCAGCGCGTTTTCCAGCGTCACCAGGTAGGTTTTTTCACAGTGATGGCGCGGCGAGGTGATGCGGTGCGACCACTGGCCATCATCGGTCATCAGCACCAGGCCGGTGGTGTCGATATCAAGCCGCCCTGCCGCGTGCAGTTTATACGCGGTGGGCTCTTCCAGAAAATAGAGCACCGTTGGGTGATCCGGATCGTCGGTGGAGCAGACGTAGCCCTGCGGCTTGTTCAGCATAAAATAGCGCGGGCCGATCTGCAGCCGTAACGGATTGCCGTCATATTCCACTTCGCTTTCCGGGCTGAGCTTAAAAGAACCTTCGCGCACCACTTCCCCATCAACCGTCACCTTACGCGCGCGCAGCTCGCGAGCGGCAATCGCCCGGCTGACTTCCAGTTGCTGAGATAAAAATTTATCAAGTCGCATTAAATCTGCACTGCCTGTTTCAATGAATGAATTCACCGTTCCTGTAGGGAACGTCAGAAGAGAGTAACAGCAGAAGTATATCGGGAGTTGCGGCTCAGGCACAGAGGCGCGCGCGCACGGAGCGGACTTTCGTGGCATAATGCGGCTTTGCTCGCGGATTTAATCATGTCCTTTACCCTGCGCCCCTACCAACAGGAAGCCGTTGACGCCACGCTCAGCTACTTCCGTCGCTCTCACCAGCCCGCCGTGATTGTCCTGCCGACCGGCGCGGGCAAAAGCCTGGTGATCGCCGAACTGGCGCGGCTGGCGCGCGGACGCGTGCTGGTGCTGGCGCACGTCAAAGAGCTGGTGGCGCAGAACCACAGCAAATATCAGGCTTACGGCCTGCAGGCCGATATCTTTGCCGCCGGTCTGCAAAAGAAAGAGAGCCGCAGCAAGGTGGTGTTCGGCAGCGTACAGTCGGTGGCCCGCAATCTGGCGCAGTTCGACAGCGAGTTTTCGCTGCTGATTGTGGATGAGTGTCACCGCATTGGCGACGCCGAAGACAGCCAGTACCAGCAGATCCTCAACCATCTGCGCCAGCGCAATCCGCAGCTGCGCCTGCTGGGCCTGACCGCCACGCCCTATCGCCTGGGCAAGGGCTGGATCTATCAGTTCCACTATCACGGCATGGTGCGCGGCGACGAGCGGGCGCTGTTTCGCGACTGCATCTACGAGCTGCCGCTGCGCTATATGATCAAACACGGCTTTCTGGTGCCGCCGGAAAGGCTGGATATGCCGGTGGTGCAGTACGATTTCAGCCGCCTGACCGCCAGGGAAAACGGCCTGTTCAGCGAGGCGGATCTCAACCTGGAGCTGAAGCAGCAGCAGCGCATTACGCCGCATATTATTCAGCAGATCGTTGAGTTTGCGCAGGATCGCCAGGGCGTGATGATTTTTGCCGCCACGGTCGAGCATGCCAAAGAGGTGCTGGGCCTGCTGCCCGACAGCAAGGCGCTGATCAGTGCCACCACGCCCGCCGCCGAGCGCGATGCCCTTATTACCGCCTTTAAAGCGCGCGAGCTGCGCTACATGGTTAACGTGGCGGTCTTGACTACCGGCTTTGACGCGCCGCACGTCGATCTTATCGCCATCCTTCGCCCTACGGAATCGGTCAGCCTGTATCAGCAGATTGTCGGACGCGGGCTGCGGCTGTGCCCTGGCAAAACCGACTGCCTGATCCTGGACTACGCGGGTAATCCGCACGATATCTTTACGCCGGAAGTGGGCGCGCCCAAGGGCAAAAGCGACAATAAACCGGTGCAGGTTTTCTGCCCGGCCTGCGGCTTTGCCAATACGTTCTGGGGCAAAACCACCGCCGACGGCACCATCATTGAGCACTTTGGCCGCCGTTGTCAGGGCGTGATGGAAGACGACGACGGCGAACGCGAGCAGTGCGACTTCCGCTTCCGCTTTAAAAGCTGCCCGCACTGCAACGCCGAGAACGATATCGCCGCCCGCCGCTGCCATCAGTGCGACGCGGTGCTGGTCGATCCCGACGATATGCTGAAAGCGGCGCTAAAGCTGAAGGATGCGCTGGTGCTGCGCTGCGCTGCGATGGTGCTGGAAAACGGTCGTGATGAGAAAGGCGAGTGGCTGAAGGCGCGCTATTTCGATGAGGAAGCAACCGAAGTGAGTGAGCGCTTCCGCCTGAGCACGCCCGCGCAGCGCAAAGCCTTCGAGCAGCTGTTCATGCGGCCGCATCAGCGAGCGCCCGGCGTGCCGCTCGGCTGGGAAAACGCGGCGGATATCGTAGCGATGCAGCCGCTGCTACGCCATCCCGATTTTGTGGTGGCCCGCAAACAGCGCAATTTCTGGCAGATCCGTGAAAAAGTGTTCGATTATCAGGGCCGTTTTCGACGCGCTAATGAGATCCGTTAGGGCACACGGTGTTTAATGCGTTGCCCGCACCGGCCTTGCCTGCTACAATGCGCCCCGCTTTTGCCGCTGGCGAAAGCTGAACAATCCAACCTGTTGCTGGGTCGCCTGTAGCAGGATAATTACTTAGAAAGAGACTGAACAATGTTCACTATCAATGCAGAAGAACGTAAAGAGCAGGGTAAGGGTGCGAGCCGCCGCCTGCGTACAGCTAACAAATTCCCGGCCATCATCTATGGCGGTAACGAAGCAGCTGTAGCTATCGAACTGGATCACGACTACGTGATGAACATGCAGGTTAAGCCTGAGTTCTACACCGACGTGCTGACTCTGGTTGTTGACGGTAAAGAAACTAAGGTAAAAGTGCAGGCTGTACAGCGTCACCCGTTCAAGCCAAAACTGCACCACATCGACTTCGTTCGCGCTTAATCGCCGACCGATCTCTGTGTGAAGAAAACGCCGCTTAATGCGGCGTTTTTTTATGGGCGTTTGTCAGCAGCGGGCATCCCTGCCGCTGCGCTTATTTGCCGCCGCTGCGACGCTGTAGCTGGTCGCGCAGATTAGGCGGCGTGCCTTTGATGGTCAGCGTATCGGTAGCCGGATCCCAGAAAATGCGCTCGCCCAGCAGCATGGCGTCAAAGTTAATGGTCAGCCCGCCGCCGCTGCCGGCGAACTTCGTCAGCTGGCGCAGCGTGCTGCGATCCGCCGGGAAGCTCTCTTCCAGCTCGTAGCCCTGCTCCTGGGTGAAATCCTGAAAGGTTTTTTCGCCCAGCGGCGCCAGCTCTTTCGACAGGCCTTCCAGCTCAATCTCTTCGCCCGACTGCAGCTGTTCGTTACAGTAGCTGTAAACCTGCTGGCGATAGTTCTGACGCTCGTTTTTATCCAGCGCCGCCTCGGCACAGTAGTCGTCCACCGCCTGGAGCAGACCACGGTTTTGCGCTTTGGTATCCAGGCCCACGCTGGCACCAAGGAAATCCATAAAGAAGTCGGCGACCTTGCGCCCTACTCTGCCACGCAGGAAGGTCAGGTAGCGAGTTGATTCCGTATTGGTTTCCCATTCGGTCAGATCGATACGCGCCACGATATCCGCATGGTTGATATCCAGATAGTGCGTGGTGCTGATATCCAGCTCTTCGTTAACGCGCATGCTGTTCTGGCTGTTCAGCACCGCAACCAGCAAATACTCCACCGCCAGATAGCGATAGTGGGCAAACAGCACGACGCCGCCGTCCGCAAAGGGATACTTAGCGAGTTCGTCGCGTAAACGTCCGGTCGCCGCGCGGCTGAAGGCCAGAAAATCATCCTGGCCCTTCCGGCAGTTGCGCAGCGCGTCGGCCAGCTCGCTCTCTTCATTAAACAGGCCGTAAGCCTTGCTTTTGGCGCTGTAGACGCGATGCAGCTCCTCCATCATCGCCGTAACCGGGCCAGTGGCCGGCAGCAGCGACTCCCGCAGCACCAGCTCCAGCGTCTGCTCGTCACGCTTAATCATCTGATGAAGGGCAATCTGCTCGATATCCAGACTCATGTAAACTCTCCTTTAAACTTAAGCGCGTATTCAATCACCGAGCGTGGTCGGGATCAACAGGCAACAACATTAACCTTTTCCACATGATAAAATTGCAGAAAGAATCGCGCTTTTACGGTAAGATGCCGCCTTTTAATACTCGATAAATTTGACGCTATGCCACAATCATCCCGTTACAGCGACGACCGCGTGGAAAAACTCCTCGCCGAAATGGTCAACGTGCTTGAAAAAGACAAGGCGCCCACCGATCTCTCTTTGATGGTGCTGGGCAATATGGTGACTAACCTGCTGAACACCAGCGTTGCTCCGGAGCAACGCCGCGCGCTTGCGCGTTCATTTGCCGAGGCGCTTCAGGCTTCGGTACGTGAAGATAAAGCACACTGATGTGATCCCGCTATGGTAACAAGTCAGCCGCGCTACCGTGATAAAGTCTCCCAGATGATTGGCTGGGGGCACTGGTTCGCCCTGTTTAACATTATCTTTGCCCTTATCCTGGGTAGTCGCTATCTGATTGTTGCCGACTGGCCTGCCTCGCTGGTCGGGCGTATCTATGCGTTTACCAGCTGGACAGGCCATTTTAGCTTTATTGTTTTCGCCGCCTATCTGCTGATTGTTTTTCCCCTGACGTTTGTGGTGATGTCGCAAAGACTGCTGCGCTTTCTTTCCGCCATCATCGCTACCACCGGGTTGACGCTGCTGCTTATTGACAGCGCGGTGTTCGCCCGCTTCCACCTGCACCTTAACCCGGTCGTCTGGGAGCTGGTGGTCAATCCCGATCAAAGCGAAATGGCGCGTGACTGGCAGCTGATGTTTATCAGCGTACCGGCTATTTTCCTGGTCGAGATGCTGTTCGCTACCTGGAGCTGGCAAAAGCTGCGCAGCCTGAACCGCCGCAGCTTTGGCAAGCCGCTGGCCGTGCTGTTTATCGTAACGTTCTTTGCCAGCCATTTGATGTATATCTGGGCCGATGCGAATTTCTATCGGCCTGTCACCATGCAGCGTTCCAACCTGCCGCTCTCTTATCCAATGACGGCCCGCCGCTTTCTGGAGCGCCACGGCCTGCTGGATGCGCAGGAGTATCAGCGCAGGCTGGTGCAGCAGGGTAATCCGGAGGCGCTTTCGGTCGCCTATCCGCTGAACGATATTACTTTCCGCGATGGCGGCGCCCGCAGCAATCTGCTGATCGTCACCGTGGACGGCCTGAACGAGGCCACGATGCCGAAACAGCTGCCGCATCTGGCCCGGTTCGCTCAGGACAACGTGCGTTTTACGCAGCATTTCAGCGCGGGCAGCCAGGCCGACAGCGGTCTGTTCGGCCTCTTTTACGGTATTTCGGCAGGCTATATGGACGGCGTGCTCTCTTCGCGCGTGCCTTCGGCGCTGACGGAGGCGCTGGCGAAACAGGGTTACCAGTTTGGCCTGTTTGCCAGCGACGGCTTTGCCTCGCCGCTCTATCGTCAGGCGCTGCTGGCGGACTATTCGCTGCCCACTTCAGAAAGCCAGTCCGATGCACAAACCGTTGCGCAGTGGCAACGCTGGCTGGAGACGCAGAAAGCGAAAAGCGCGCCCTGGTTCTCCTATCTTTCTTTGTCCGGCGGCAAAAACGCTGGCGTGGCGAAAGAAGCGGCACGGCGCTACGCGCGCAGTGCGGCAGAGGTGGATGGGCAAATCCAGAACGTGCTCGCCACGTTACAGGAGAAAGGCCTGCTGGATAATACGGTGGTGGTGATCACGGCGCAGCACGGCGTGGCGTTGAACGACGATGACGATATGGGCAACCGTGCAAACCTACAGGTGCCGCTGGTGATCCACTGGCCGAATACGCCATCGCAGCAGATTGATAAGCTGACCAGCCATCAGGATATTATGACTACGCTGATGCAGCGGCTGCTGCACGTGCGTACGCCAGCTTCTGATTATTCGCAGGGCGAAGATCTGTTTGCCGTGCGCCGCAGCCATAACTGGATAACCAGTATGCATGACGGCCAGCTGGTGGTGACTACGCCGAACCTGACGCTGGAGCTGAACAGCAACGGCAGCTATACCGCCTGGGATGCTCAGGGCCAGCGGTTGAAAGATCACAAGCCGCAGCTGACGCTGCTGTTGCAGGTGCTGACGGAAGAGAAACGCTTTATCGCTAACTGAGGCGTGGGTTTTAAAGATTATTTCCCGCGCCCTGCTCTGCGTAAACCAGACGGCAACGTTGGCTATTTTCATAGCAGTCAACGTGTTAGCCGCTTGCAATCGTAGCGAATTTGCGTACTATTAGCTCACGCGTCGGCACGTAGCGCAGCCTGGTAGCGCACCGTCATGGGGTGTCGGGGGTCGGAGGTTCAAATCCTCTCGTGCCGACCAAATACCTATTCTGTCAGTACCGGTTACTGATGGAAACCCCGCAAGAACCCGCATTCTCTTTGAGTTTGCGGGTTTTTTGTTGCCTGTAGGTAGCGGGATTTAACGTATACAAATGGATTTTTTAAGATTGGTCTGGAGAGGCTCACAACTCTGTCCGACCGGGCAACGAACTGTTCCTGACAGGTGTAAGTCGCTTCGTTAATAATCACTATATGTACACTCATCGCCACGCTGTAAGGATTTATTTGCATTGTGATGCACAAAAAGTAAGCCTTATTTGCGGTCAATCCACAGTAGTTATGGCCTGGCAAAGGCATCACTACTGAGTCTGTCAGTCAGGGACTCATTTTGGGATCAGGATAGTACAGAGCGCTTGATAAGCCTGTCCTCGTATGATGTACATTTCCCCAAATGCCCCATAAAAAAGAGGCTCATCAGCCCTTCCTGGTCAGCTTTTCTTCAAATAGCCTACAAACTGCCCTTGCTTCATCAAAGCGACTTTACCGCTCTTATAGATGATCACACTAAACAGCCCTTGCTGATAGGCTGTAGCCTTCTCTGTGATTTCATCCACAGCCGCTGGTTTTCCGTCAACAGTGACAATCCCTAAGCTGTCCCTCTTAACAATGACATCATACCCTTTCCACTGCGCAACCTTACCAGCAGGAACGGTGTGATTGGGTGTAGGAGACGCACAGGCAAAGTTAACTATATTCATGGAAATAGCGACTATAAGTAAAAGTTTCTTCATTTTTTATCCATCCACTCTCTGACAAGATGAGAAGCAGCAAAGCCAGCAATACCACATACGGCAAAAGCTATCCAACAGAAGCTAAGATCCGCGCTGCCCTCTCAACAATAGACAGATCCTGTCCTCACGCTGAAACCTGTCCGCAGGCCTACGGACTGATGCCCCGGGCTGGCTATGATACCGGGCCTGATTTCAGAGCACTTCAATGTAATCGAAGATATCGGCGCGGGCCAGATCGCGAGTTTTGTAGATCCTTTTCTTATACGCTCTTTTTTCAGTAAATCGAAGAACGACTCGGCCACCACATTATCCCAAATATTGTCATGCCGGCTCATACCCGGTGCAAGGCTGTTAGCCCGGCGGCGCTCTGTGTTATGAGAAAATCCTGACATATTAATTTCATTAACTGAATGATATCTTTGAGAATCCCTGAGCCAACGTGACTGATAGCAATGGCCAGCTATACGGGCGGTTACAACAGTGGCCGGGCACAGGGAAAACTAAAGCGGTTTTAACTCTCATTCTTTCAGGAAAACTGACTATGACGGTGAATATAAGCGGCAAGAATACCCAACGGCACGTGGCCATTTTTAACTGCGCTGAACAAGGACACGTCAACCCGACCCTCGGGCTGGTCAAGGCACTGGTCGTGCGGGGCTACAGGGTCAGCTATACCACCTCGCCAGAGTTTTCCTCTCTTGTCGCTTCCTGCGGCGCCACGCCGGTTCTGTTTGAACCCACTTTTACTAAAGAGCAGCCACGACCAGAGGAGATGGGCTACGTTGTCCGCGAGCTGGCACGGGAAGCACAGGCGACCTGTCGCCCTTTGCTGGCGGCCTTTGAGAACGACCGGCCCGACATTATCGCCTACGGCCCGCTTAGCTGGCTGGGCAAGATATTCGCCCATCTTTGGCAAGTTCCGGCCATCAGCCTTAATCCCACCCACGTCAGCTATCAGGGGCAGTCCGAGGAGTGGCTGGGCCTGTCGGGCGAAGAGTGGCCCTGCATACCGATTCTGGAAAAAATGCTGCACGACAATAATTTGAACGTGGATCTTCGTGCCATCCTGGCTGCCCGCGATACTGCCATTGCCTTTATTCCGCGCTCTTTTCAGGAAAAACCAGACACTATTCCCCCTGGCGTAACCTTTGTCGGGCCCGAAATCAGGCCACTGGCCGCGCAGCCTGGCTGGCGACTAAAAACAGCAGGACGGCCGGTTGTCGTCATCTCGCTGGGCTCGGTTTATACGCATCAGACCGCTTTTTTCCGCACCTGCATTCAGGCTTTCACCAATAGCGAGTGGCATGTCGTAATGGCTATTGGCCGCTATGTCGATTCTGCCCAGCTGGGAGAGCTGCCCGCCAATATTGAAATTCACCGTCAGATACCCCAGCTTGATGTGCTACAGGCGGCAAGCCTGTTTATCACCCATGCCGGAATGAACAGCCTGATGGAGGCCGTTTATTTCGGGGTGCCGATGATAGCCGTACCGCAGCAGGCCGAACAACGCCTCAATGCCCGGCGGATTCAGGCGCTGGGCATAGGAAAATATTTGCCTCGGGAAACCCTTTCTGCAACCAGTCTGCTTATGGCATCGCAGGAGATAAGCGCCGATCCGGCCTGTCAGAGAAACCTGGCCGTCTTACAGCAAGAAATCTCTCAGGCAGGCGGTGCCAGCGCTGCCGTAGACGTGTTCGATCGGATCATGGCAGCAGGTCAACACGCCGCCTGACTGGCTTTTAAACCGCTGGTGATGGCCCGCAACGGTGTGAGGGCCTGAACTGATGGGCAGACGTCAGGCTTTTATAGATAGATCAAAGCCCCTCACAGGGCTGTTTTATCGCAAATGCATTCAGGGGCTGAAAATGACCAGAAGGGAAAAGCCAAAAGCGTGCGGCTGATATCAACGAGGTGGTAAACGCAGCGTAACCAAGACTGTCCTCGGCCCCCCCGTTAGCGCCTCTCTTTATGCTTATCTGTTTCCTCCTTTGCTGAACATCTACGCCTGACCGCATGCTGCTACCTGCCCGCAAATAACTCCCCAGGTCTGTTGGCCAGCGACGTCGTAGCAGGATATAGCCTTTTCTAAACCTTCAAACTATGTAAAAAGTGTGATGACGATCACTTTCGGATTGAATTTTATGCGGCCGGCTCTAGAATGACGCGTTTTGAGTTTTGCGGAGCAGAAGCCTATGACTGATATGAACACCGTTACCGTTTCACGCAAAGTTGCCTGGTCACGCGTTCTGGCTTTGGCTGTTGCTGCGTTTATCTTTAATACCACGGAATATATGCCTGTCGGCCTGCTGTCCGATATCGGCCATAGCTTCGGCATGGAATCGGCGCAGGCGGGCATTATGCTGACCATCTATGCGTGGATTGTGGCGCTAATGTCGCTGCCGCTGATGCTGATGACCAGCAATACCGATCGGCGCGTGCTGCTGATTGCGATCTTTGGCCTGTTTACCTTTAGCCATGTATTGGCCTTTTTCGCCTGGAGTTTCGACGTGCTGCTGCTGAGCCGCGCGGGCGTAGCGCTGGCCCATGCGCTGTTCTGGTCTATCACCGCATCGCTGGCGGTCAGGCTGGCCCCGCCGGGTAAAAGAGCGCAGGCGCTGAGCCTGATTGCGACCGCTACCGCGCTGGCTTCCGTGCTGGGCCTGCCGTTGGGCAGAATTATCGGTCAGGCATTCGGCTGGCGCAGCACCTTCCTGGCCATTGGCGTCGGGGCTTTAGTGCTGCTGGGTCTGATTTTAAAAATTATGCCGCGCGTGCCGTCGGAGCATACCGGTTCGCTGAAAAGCCTGCCGGACCTGCTGCGCCGCCCTGCGCTGGTAGGCCTTTACGTGCTGGCCGTCGCCGTGGTGACCGCGCACTTTACCGCGTTTACCTACATTGAACCTTTTGTCGAGAAAGTAGCCGGATTTGACCAAAGCTTCGCCACGCTTCTGCTGCTGATTTTCGGCATTGCGGGCATTACCGGCAGCATTATTTTTGGCAAGAGCGGCGAAAAACGCCTGTCGCCGCTGCTGACCGGCTCTATCGCACTGCTGTCGATCTGCCTGCTGCTGCTGGCGTCGGTAGCGGCCAGCAAGGCCGGCCTGATTGTGCTGGGGCTGTTCTGGGGCATGGCCTTTATGATGATCGGCATGGGGATGCAGATGAAAGTGCTGACGCTGGCACCGGACGCCACCGATGTTGCTATGGCGATGTTCTCCGGTATTTTCAATATTGGCATCGGCGCGGGCGCGCTGCTGGGCAATAAGGTTAGCCTGGATCTTTCCATGTCCTCGGTGGGCTATATCGGCGCTATACCTGCCGTCGCGGCGCTGGTGCTGGCGGTGGCGATCTTCCGCAAGACAAAAGAGCAGCCGTCCACCCATGAAGGCAGCGTGATTACCGAAGTGAAATAAACTCAGGGCGCAGTCATCTGCGCCCTTTTTTTTACGGCTTTACGGCCGCTGTGCCCTCTCTGCCAGCAACCGCCCTGCCCGTTCGCGCTTAGCCGTTGGGCAGTGCCTTCTTTTTCCCTCGGAACAGAATAAGGTTCCTCAGCGTATCTCTGACGGCCGGTTCAATGTATTTAGTGATCAGCCAGGCAACCAGGTAAAGCGCGGCGACTACCGCTATCGGCATAAAGACCATCACGTAATCGCTGCTGATATGGCGCTCCAGCTTCCTTAACGTAGCGATCAGCATGTTTTCATGCAGCAGATAGATGGTGTAGCTGATAAAGCCGGTGAGCGTCAGGAACTTTCCTGACAGCAGTCGTTCCACGAGCCGGCTGTAAAAGCTGACGATAAACAGCGCCAGCATCAGCAGCAGCGGTAAAATAACGATATAGCCATTGTTTTTGATGTAATAACTGAAGTTAATCAACACCGCCACCAGCACCAGTGCGTAATGGAATTTGGCGTCGCGCTGATGCAGCCGCTCATACACCAGGCAACCGATCATAAACCATGAGTAGTGGATAAAGCCGAACTTGGAGATAAAATCCGCAATGGCCGGATGACCAATCATTTTGAAGGCGGAGGCGCCCGCCACCAGAAACATCGGCACCAGCAGCGAAGGCAGGCAGTATTTTCTGCCCAGCGTAAAGTAGACGGCACCGATAAAGATATAAAACGCGGCTTCAACGTAAAGCGACCAGAACGATCCTTCCAGCGGTTTAAAGGTCACACCGGTCAAATACTGGAGTATCTCCGGACTGATAAAAGTCAGGCCCGGAATGGCATTGGCCGGATGCGGGACGCCGAGCGGTCTTTCGCTAAATAAGCTGGCCGTAGCGAAGATCAGCAGCGTTACTATCAGCATGGCCGGGAAGAGCCGCAGCCAGCGCTTAAACATAAAATTTATAAAGCTTTTTGATTTATCCAGGGTCATAAAAATAACGAACCCGGAAATCATAAAGAACAGCGGCACGCCCAGATAGCCCCAGGCGAATAAAGGAAAATCCTTAGTAAACGAAACGTACCCCAGGTATTCAGGCCATCTGGCCCAGGCATGAAAGCCGATCACCAGCAGTATTGCCAGTCCCCGCATTCCATCCAGGTGTTTTATTCGCGTTTCCATGGTGACCTCTGATAGCCTAAAACAACAAAAGCGGCAACATAGCACTCATAAACAACACTTCACACATGGGAGGAATCTTAGAAAAGGATGCGGCATAAAAGCTGGCCGCCAGAGAAGCAGGGTTGTAAAAAAATCACCTTAATTTTAAATAACTTACAAAGTATAACGAAAACGAGCATAAGGTGACGTCTCTTACCGGAAAGTTCTGAAAAAGCTTTGCCTGTCTGTAAACGTTTACAATTCAGCCTTTTTGCCCGCCGCCCAGCTTATTCAGATAGTGAAAGTAACCATTTTCCACACTTGAATATCGCGCTAATTAATTATTATCAGAAATTATCAGCCAGTGGTTACTGAGATATCAGCCAGATCAAGGCGGTATGGTGGTTTAGCGCTGACTGGCCAACAGCCTGATACAGCCGCGTATAATTCCTTACAGCCTTCGGGGCTCAGGCTCAGGCTCAGGCTCAGGAGTCAGGTGTCAGGTGTCAGGTGTCAGGCGTCAGGCGTCAGGCGTCAGGCGTCAGGTGTCAGGTGTCAGGTGTCAGGTGTCAGGTGTCAGGTGTCAGGTGTCAGGTGTCAGGTGTCAGGTGTCAGGTGTCAGGTGTCAGGTGTCAGGTGTCAGGTGTCAGGTGTCAGGTGTCAGGCCAGCATTTTCAGCGCGCTGCGATCCTGAGGCCAATTATAAATCATTAAAAAGTCGCTAATTTATCTTCAATGCGTTGACCAGAAAGCCTCTACGAAAGTGCTTCCGTCATAAAGCACACTTCTTGCCGGCCCGGTTGGCATTAGCCTTAATCTTAAAGCCAGACGCTGCAACAAAACTGTCATCTTCTTGACATAGGCTGACCCTACACTTTTTGAGGCAGTAACAGGTAACCCAATGGCAATCATTAAGGCAAGAAATTACAGGGACGCTGAAGAGATGCTGCAGTCCGGTATCAGCAAGGTTGAACTGGCCTATGACATTGACAGCGATGATTTTTTTCGATTCGCCAGCCACTGGTGCGATCGCGGCGCGAAGATTTCCCGCGGCAATAAGCACTTTGTCGTTTCACTGAAAGGGCTGCACATTCCTCCCAACAAGTAACCTGCGCCGCGCTTTACTCTCGGTACGCTAACCTGCTTAAATCCTCTTTTTGATTAACAGGCAGAAGAAATGCGTTCTGATTGGCTCAACAGACCGGCACAGGGCGAACCGGCGCTTTTGTCGGGCGCCACCTTACCCAAAGATCGGTTTTTAACCGCGCCCGTCAGTTCCCGACTGGCAGAACATCCTGATGTTCTGCTGGTACAGGCCCGCTACGATCTGGCTTATTACAGCGACCAACTGTTCACCGACTATCGCCTGCCCTTCCCTGCTCACCTGAATAAAGCCGTGGCGAAACGCCGGGCGGAATACCTTGCCAGCCGCTTGTGCGTGCGTGCAGCGCTGCGTCAGTTTGGCTTTGACGACTTCCTGTTGACTAACGATGCCGACCGCGCGCCGGTCTGGCCAGAAGGAATAGCGGGTTCCCTTTCGCATACCCGCGCCTGCATCAGCCTCCTGCTGGCCGATAAGGTGACGGGAAAGCAGCCCGGCGTGGATTGCGAAGAGATTATGCGGCCCGAAGCGGCGGAAGAGATGCGTGAGATGATTATTAACGAGCGCGAACACGGCATTTTACAGAGCAGCGGCGTGCCGTTCGCGACCGCGCTCACCGCCGCTTTTTCCCTCAAGGAGAGTCTGTATAAGGCGGTGTTCCCGCTTTTCCGCCAGTTTATGCATTTCAACGAGGCGGAAATCATCGCTTGCCGGGCCGGCCTGACCAACGTCACGCTGCGGTTGAACCGGGCCTTATCGCCAGGCTTTCCCGTCGGCACGCTGTTTACCGGCCGCGTGGCGCTGGCTGAAGGGCAGCTGACCAGCTGGGTCATCGTCACGCAGGCGGCCGATACGCCCACTGGCCCTTATTAAGCCATAGCCTCAGGCTGGCTTATCCATTTTTTAGCCAGCCTGAGTGACGGCAAGCCGGCGTCGGCAGGCTAGTCGGTGCCGGTGCGTTTTACCGCATCCAGCGTAGCCTGATCGCGCGCTTCGCCGATCAGCTCGCTTAGTTTGCCTTCACGCATTTCCAGCAGCCTGTCGGCGTGCAGAAAATAGTGGTCGTCATGGCTGATGGCAACAACGGTTTTGCCCATCTCTTTCAGCCACGGCAGCAGCTCGCGGTAGAAGATGCGGCGGAAATGCGGATCCTGATCGGCGGCCCATTCGTCCAGCAGCAGAATGTCGCGCTGCTCCGCCGTAGCAAGCAGCATCGCCAGACGCTTGCTCTGCCCTTTCGACAGTTTAAGGTTCAGCACCCGGTTGCCTTCCAGCTTGAGTTTATCCTGCATATGCAGGCGCTCCAGCCACAGCTGTACCTGAGCCGGATCGGCCGGCTCGCCGCTGGCGTCGATCAGGCGGTCAAACAGGTGAACATCGGTAAAGACGGCGGAGAAAAGGCGTCGATAGTCCGCCATCTCCGTTGCCGCCACCGGCACGCCGTCCAGCAGGATCTGCCCGGATACCGGCTGATAAAGGCCGGTCAGCAGCATCGCCAGCGTGGATTTACCGCTGCCGTTGCCGCCGATCAGAAAGACCAGCTCGCCGCGTTTCAGCGTCATGTCGATCGGGCCGACGGCAAAGCCGCCGTCGCCATAATGAAACACCACGTCACGCAGCTCCAGCGTTTGCCACGCACGCGCGGCGGCGGGCTGCGCAAAGCTTTCCTGGTAAGCCGCCAGCCTGAAGGTGTGGAGCTTGTTAAAGGCAACCTGGGCGCTCAGCAGCGTAGGCAGCGCGCCGACGGCGGAAAGCAGCGGCGTGCGCAGGAACAGCAGCGTCAGCGAATAGGTCGCCGCTACCGCCGTATTCGCCCAGCCCAGACCGTTAGCCATAAAGAAGACCAGCCCGATGGCGCCCAGCATCATGATATTCGACCAGTTCACCGCGCTGAGATGGAAAGTATCGGCGCGCACAATATGGTGACGATATGCTCGAGCGTCTTCCTGATAAACCGTCTCGTAAATTTGCTGCGCGCGCTGGCGGTTAAGCGCCAGCTCTTTGCGCCCTTCGATAATGGTTTGATAGTCGGCGTAAAGCGCGTCTTCAAGCTCGCGCAGCTTCGCCAGATGGCGATAGACTCTGGAGACCAGCAGCCAGCCGCCGACGATGGTGATGGTCAGCCAGAGGGTAGTGATCAGCAGCATTTTCGGCGACAGCCACGCCAGGTAAGCGGCCGAACCTAAAGTCAGGATCACGCCTTGGATCAGCTCGGG
This sequence comes from Erwinia sp. STN24, assembly GCF_041320675.1. Taxonomy (NCBI): domain Bacteria; kingdom Pseudomonadati; phylum Pseudomonadota; class Gammaproteobacteria; order Enterobacterales; family Erwiniaceae; genus Erwinia; species Erwinia sp. STN24. The sequence goes on from NZ_JBGGPM010000001.1 coordinate 1,682,361, forward strand.
CAGGCGCACAAAGGCAAGGGTAATGCTGCGGACGTCGCTGGTCAGCGCGGCCAGCAGCTGGGCGCTGCCGATCTGTTCGATACGTTCGATCTGCGTATCCAGAATGCGTCGAATAAACTCACCGCGCAGCCGATAAACAAAATGGTGGCCAAGCAGCGTCAGCGCCAGCTGCGAGGCCAGGGTCACCGCCATCAGCAGCAGCAGCAGCCCAAGGAAAGACGGCAGCAGCCAGGTACCGGCGTTCAGCGAAACAATCAGCTCGCGGTTGATAAAAGCGATCAGCCCGATACCGAGCGCGGCGCTCAGCAAACTGAGGCCAATAACCAGCACAAAAGGCCAGCGATACTGGCGGTAAACGACGCGAAGCAACTCCATGACACTATCCCATTATTCTGAGCAGCCTGCAGTTTAATGAGAAGCGGGACGATAGCAATAATAATTCTCGTTTACCGAAAAGCGCGCCGGAAGGTCAGATTATAGCGAAATGCGCCGGTGGCCGGATGGCTGCCCGCTTTTAACGGCAGGATGCCGTGATAGCGCAGGCGCGACGGCCCGCCCCATACCACCACGTCGCCATGCTCCAGCAGCACGCGCTGCACCGCGTCGCCTCGCTCGAAGCCGCCAAACTGAAACACGGCGGGCAGGCCCAGCGAAACAGAGACGATAGGCTGGCGCATATCCTGTTCGTCCTTGTCCTGATGCAGGCTGAGCTTCGCCTCCGGCGCATAGCGGTTAATCAGGCAGGCATCGGGCTGAAAATGGGGAAAGCCGGCCTCTTCCGCGCAGGCCACCGCCAGCTGACGAAAGCGATCCGGCATGGCCGGCCAGCGCTGGCCGCTGACGCTGTCGTATTCGCTGTACTGATAGCCGCGCGCGTCCGTCGACCAGCCGAAATCGCCGCAGTTGGTCATCGCCACCGACATGCGGTGTCCGCCCGGCGTAATGCGGTGATGAAAAGGATTCTGCGCGGCGATATCGTCAACCAGCGCCAGCAGCGCTGCCGCCTCGTCCCGCGCGCGTCGACGCAGGATAGCCGCGCCTTCCGCCAGCGGCTCCAGCCAGGGCGCTTCTTCACTAAATAAGTCCAGCATAATGGCTCCTTAGCGGGCCGTTGCCCGTGAGTAAATGCCGCTATTGCGCTTCCGGCAGCAGGAAGGCGCTGAACTGCGGCGACATCCAGCTGCTAAAGCCGTTGCCCTGCTTCACGATCAGATAAACCGCCAGCTGTTCGCGCAGCGCCAGCGCCTTCGCCTGCTCTTCGCCAAGCACCATCAGGCCGGTATCCCAACCGTCTGCTTCCAGCGCGGTGGTCGCGATCACCGTTGCGGAAACCAGCTTGTGCTGGATCGGCTCGCCGGTGGTCGGATCGATCACATGCGAAATGCGTTTGCCGTTCAGCTCATAATAGTTGCGATAGCTGCCGGAGGTACTGATACCGTGCCCCTGCAGATCCACTACCGCCTGCACCGCGTTTTCTTTATCGGTAGGCTTCTGGATCGCTACTTTCCACGCCTTGCCTTCGGCGTTTTGGCCGCGCGTCAGCACCGCGCCGCCAACGGAAACCAGGTAATTATTGATCCCTTCTTTTTCCAGCAGGCGCGCCAGATGATCGGTGGCGAACCCTTCTCCCATGGTGGACAGATCGACATAAAGATCCGGCAGATCCTTTTGCAGATAAGCCCCTTCGCTGCGCTGGATAACGCGCAGATGTTGCAGGCCGGTCAGCGCGCGCGCCGCCGCAATCTGCGCCTGCGTCGGCACGGTGGCAGGCTGCTTAACCGGCCCAAATCCCCACAAATTGACCAGCGGCCCGACGGTGATGTCCATTTTGCCGTGCGTTTTCTGGCCGATGCGCAGCGCCAGAGTGACGATGTCCGCCATGTTGTCGCTGACCGGCTGCGGGTCGCTGCCGCGATACTGATTAAAGCGCGAAAGCACCGAATCGGCTTTCCAGGTCGACAGCTCCCGATCGTCATTGTCCAGCTGCTGCTGTACCGCTTTTTGCAGATTTTCTTTCAGGCCGGGGTCAACGTTGGCGAGGCTAACCCTCCAGAATGTTCCCATAGTGCGTCCTTCCAGCACCATGGCTGACGCACCAACGGTTTCACGATGACGGTCACAGCCGGAAAGCAGGATAAATGCTGCCATAACAGGATAGTACAGCCATTTCTTCTTCATATTACGCAAATTTCCCTGCAATAGTTTTGGTCCTGAAAGCGTGAAAATGCAGCATGGCGCCGGACCAGGCGGGGTTGATCTTCTGACGGATGCTACTCAGTATACCCATTGAACCCACTTTACCGCGGCGCTTTGCCGCAATAATGGAGGTCTTTATGATCTACTTTCTGCTGCCTTTCGTCTGTCTCGCGCTGATTATCTTTTCAGGCTACAAGCATTACAAGCAGACGCATACCAGACAGCTCAATCGTCCACGTTTTCGCTGAGAAAGTGGTCAGGGAGGTACGCTAAGCGCAGGGAAACGGCGAAGAGTTAAGAAGCGGGAGCGCATGGCGCGCTCCCGCGTAAATCAGAACTGGTATACTAAGCCCAGCGCCACTACGTCATCGGTGTTGATGCCGGCAGCGTCGGTAAAGTTGTTGTCATCAAGCAGGTTGATCTGGTAGTCAACGTAGGTAGACATGTTTTTGTTAAAGTAGTAAGTCGCGCCTACATCCACATATTTTTTCAGGTTCTGCGTGCCGTATCCTTCGATATCGGAGCCGCGAGAGCTGACGAACGCCAGAGACGGACGCAGGCCGAAGTCGAACTGATACTGCGCCACCACTTCCCAGTTATCCGCCGTGTTGGCGTAACCGTAGATGCTGTCGTCGCTTCTGCTGTCGCCAAAGCGGGTTGCGTTGTAAGAACGGGTATACATCGCCGCCAGGTAGATGTTGTTAGCATCATATTTCAGACCGCCGGTATAGGCTGTTGCCTTGTCGCCGTTACCCAGAATGCCGTTGGTGTTATTGTTCTGTTCGTTGGTGCGGTCAGAGCTGAACATCGCCGCGCCGATACCGAAGCCGGAACCCAGATCGTAAGTGGTGGACAAACCCCAGCCGTCGCCGTTGCGCGCCAGCACGTCACGTCCGTCCAGCTCGGTGCCGCTGTTGTTTTTGCCCTGATACTGGATAGCGAAGTTCAGGCCTTCAACCGCACCGAAGAAATTATTGTTGCGGTAGGTCGCCAGGCCGCTGGAGCGCTGGAACATAAAGTTGTCCGCGCCGTAGGTGTCGCCGCCGAACTCCGGCAGCACGTCGGTCCATGCGCCGATATCGTAAGCCACGCCGTAATTACGACCATAGTCCAGAGAGCCCGCATCGCCGAATTTCAGACCGGCAAAGCCAACACGCGTGTAGCTGTCTGCGGTGCCTTCATTTTCCGTGGTGTTCAGCGCCGCCTGGTATTCCCACTGGCCGTAACCGGTCAGCTCGTTGCTGACTTGGGTTTCGCCCTTGAAGCCGAAGCGCAGATAAGACTGGTCGCCATCGGAGCCATCGTTATCAGAGAAATAGTGCAGGCCGTCTACTTTGCCAAACAGGTCGAGCTTGTTCCCGTCTTTATTGTAGATTTCTGCCGCGCCGGCAGAACCTGCGATCAGCATGGCCGGAACGACCAGGGAGAGAACGCGAAGTTTCATTTTGTATTACCCTCTTGTTATATGCCTTATTTACCACTGCGTGCTGAACGTCGAAAATTCAGTCGGCACCCTCATGGTAGAGCGCGGACAGTAATAATCTATAAAGAAAATGCTACTAAATTTCCGAATGTGTTTCATTTTGTAATTCAAATATTACAAAATGATAATAACCGGGAACTTTATGGCCGCACGCAGTGATAAAAAATAACGCACTTAATGTCAAGTAATAGCTAATCTTTGAAGATTCATATGGTTATGTAATGTTACTTGTGTGAGCACTGAATGATAAAAAGGCGTAGCATTTTGGTTTATAATAACCGGGCTATCATCATTTTATTTCATTATTACCTTCATTCACCCCGAATGTTTTGTTTTACCCTATTTTTCGGCCGAACCTTGTGTTCGGCTTTTTTTATGGCCGCTATCTGCAGAACGCCTCGCTGTTTCTACGGTTATAATTAAGGCCAAAAAAAACCGCTGAACGGCGAATGATAAAAGTTTATTTCATTCACTATTCAGCGGCGTAAGTAATTATCTTTCGCGCAGCGACTCTTTAACCTTATTCAGCGGCTTAACCAGGTAATCCATGACGGATTTCTGGCCGGTTTTAATTTCAACGTTTGCCACCATGCCGGGCACGATAGGGAATTTTCTGCCGGCCTTATTGACCAGCTCCGCTTTCTGCGTACGTACGTAAACGCGATAGTAATACTGGTCGCGTTTAACCTCGTCCTGCAGCGTATCCGGCGAAACCGTCTCCACTTCGCCATCCAGATTGCCGTAGATAGAAGAGTCGTAGGCGGTGATTTTGACCACCGCAGGCAAGCCCGGACGGATATAGGCGATATCGCGCGGGTTGATGCGGGTTTCAATCAGCAGCTGATCCTCCAGCGGAACAATCTCCATCAGCTTACCGCCCGGTTGCAGCACACCGCCGACGGTGGTGACCTGGATATCTTTGACGATGCCGCGCACCGGCGAATAGAGCGTGGCGCGCGTCAGCTGATCCTCTTTACCGGTCAGTACCTGGAGCTGAGCATCCAGATCGGCATTGTTTTTAACCTGTTCCTCGCGCGCGCGTACCGCGTAGTCATTTTTTGCCTCGTCGATCTTACCGCGCAGATCGCTAATCTGCCGACGCAGCCGGATCACCTCCACCTGCCCCGCCGCGCCTTTCGCCACCAGCGGCTCGGTCATGCGCAGCTCGTCCTGCACCAGCTTCATCGACTGGGTAAGGTTGCTGACCGTTTCCGTGAGGTTGCGCCGACGCGACTGGAAAAGCTGCGTCTCGCGCGCCACCAGCTCCGGCTCCTTGAGCGTTTCAGCGCTGAACGCCAGCGGCGCGCCGGTCAGTTCAGCACGCAGTCGTTCCGCCGAGGCGCGCAGCGTGCGGGCTTTAGCTGCCGCCTCGCCAAAATTGGACTGAAAGCGCGTGGGGTCGAGACGGCCCAGCACCTGGCCCTTTTCGACGATATCGCCTTCATGCACGTTCAGCTGATTGACGATGCCGCCGTCCAGGCTGTCGATAATCTGCGCGCGGCTGGACGGCGTGACTTTACCGGTGCCGACCGTGACCTCGTCCAGAATGGCGAAATGCGCCCAGACAAAAAAGATCACCAGCGCGGCGGTACAGAGCCAGATAATAGCCGAGGTGCGCTTTTCGTTACGTTTCAGGCTGCGGTCGATCAGTATCAGGCTCATGCTGCGTCCCCCTGTCCGCCGGTTTGCTTCGCCGTCTGCGCGGCGGCGGCGCGTAAAATGTCATCGCGCGGGCCGTCCGCCACGATGCGCCCGTTATCCATAACGATAATTCTGTCCACCAGCTTCAGCAGCGCCGGACGGTGCGTGACCAGCACCAGCGTGCGGCCCGACAGCCAGCCCTGCATCTGCCGGATCACATACTCTTCCAGCGCTTCATCCATCGAGGCGGTCGGCTCGTCCATCAGCACCACCTGCGGCTGCCGCAGGATCATGCGGCTGAGCATCACCATCTGCCGCTGCCCGCCGGACAGGCCACGCCCGCCCTCGTTGATAATACGGTCAAGGCTGGACGCATCCTGCTGCACCAGGCTCAGCGCGCCGCTGACCTTCAGGGCCTGGAGCATTTCCTGCTCGCTGGCGTGCGGATTGCCCAGCATCAGGTTTTGCCGCAGCGTGCCGAAAAACAGGCGCGAGTCCTGCGATAGCCAGCCCAGCTGACGACGCAGATCTACCGGATCGATGCGCTGAACGTCCACGCCGTCGACGATCACTTTGCCCTGCGTTGCCCGCGCCTGGCCGGCCAGCAGCTTCAGCAGCGTGGATTTCCCCGCGCCGACCTTACCGAGGATCGCCACGCGCTCGCCCGGCTTGATTTGCAGCTGGTTGATGGTCACCACGTTTTTGACGTTTTCCTCATCGTAGCTGTATTGCACGCCGCGCAGATCGTAATGGCCGGTCAGCGTCGGACAGTGCGCCATTTCGCCCTCTTCCGGCTGATCCAGCGGTTTTTTCAGCAGCTCATCCAGACCCGCCATCGCGGTTTTGGCATGTTGCCAGCGCGAAAACACCATGGTCAGCTGCATCAGCGGCGCGATAGTGCGCGACGAGAGCAGACTGCTGGCGACCAGCGTCCCGGTGGTGATATCGCCGTTCAGCACCAGGTAAACGCCGAACACCAACATGCTGGCATAGGTCAGCTGCTGCACCGTCGAGGCCCAGCCGGTCAGCCTCGCGCCCCACAGCCTTTGCTGCATGCCGATGGTGGCGCTGACCTCATGCGTCTGCTCCCACTGCCGCTGGAAATAGGGTTCCGCCTGTAAAGATTTGATATCTTCGATGCCTTCGATGGTTTCCACCAGCACCGCGTTGCGCAGCGCGCCCTCACGTAGCCCCTCTTTCGCCAGCTTCGCCATCGGGAACTGTACCAGCAGCCCCGGAATAACGATCAGCGGGATCGCCAGCAGCGGAATAATCACCAGCGGGCCGCCGATAAAGCCCATCAGGCATAAAAACAGGATCACAAAAGGCATATCCGCCGCCGCGCCAACGGTGGTCGAGGTCAGCAGCTCGCGAACCTGATCGATTTCACGCAGCTGCGAGATAAAAGACCCGGTGGATTTTGGCCGCGCTTCGTTGCGAATATTCATCGCACGCGCGAACAGCATGGAGGAAACTTTCAGATCGATGCGCTTTCCCATCAGATCCGAAACCTGGGTGCGCATCAAACGAATCACATATTCGATGGCGGCGGCAATCAGCACGCCGGCGAACAGTACCCACAGCGTCGGCTCCGACTGCGCCGGGATCACGCGGTCATAAACCTGCATGGAGAAAAGGATGCCGGCCAGCGCCAGCACGTTGCCGACCACCGAAGCCAGCGAAATCTCCATGATGCGGCGGCCCATGCCGCGAAAGTTTTCCCAGAACCAGTGCTTTTTGTACGGCTGCACAAATTCGTCGATGCGCGCGTCGCGTCCGCGCGCCGCCACGCCGACAATGCCGACCTGCTCCTGGCTTTGCGCCAGCAGCAGCGCCAGCTCGCTTTCCCGCACCACGTCGCCGCCGTCGCTCAGCCAGTAGCGCGCTTTGCCCTCCGTATCGATGGTTTCCACCACCACCACGCTGCCGTTTTCCATAATCAGCACCACCGGCGTCACCTCCTGCCGCCAGCGAATTTTATCGCGCGGCATCATGGTCAGATGCAGGCCCAGCAGGCCCGCCAGCCGTTCCAGCTGCTGCGCGGGCGTCAGATGCTCGAACCAGCGCATCTGCTGACGCAGCGTGGAGCCATCCGCCGGTTTGCCAAAGCGCGCCGCCACGCGCAGCATCGCGTCAATCCAGTTTTCAGTACTAGCGGTTTTGGTCATAAGTACGGCCTTATCTTGTTTGGCATCAGAGCGATGGCAGGGTTTGTCCGCTGGTGGCTTCACGATCGATGCCCATAATATCCAGCAGGTTGTCGACGGCGGAAGCGTAGCGCACGGTGGCGTCCCAGCCGTCGTAAAGCGCGGTCAGACGGCTGCTGTCAGCCTGAAAGACATCCTGCTCAACGCTCAGTAAATCGTTGAGGCTGCGCTTATTTAATTTGTATTCGTCGGCGTAAACCGAGCGGGTGTGAGCGGCGCTGCTCAGCTGCTGCTCGCCTGCCGTCTGGCGCTGCTGCGCGCCAATCATGTCGGCATAGGCGGTGGAGGCGCTCTGATTGATATCCAGCTTGGACTGTTCGACGGCGGCCTGGGCCGCTTCGCGGTCGCCTTCCGCCGCGCGGGTTCTGGCGTTGACCAGACCGCCCTGATAAAGCGGCGCTTCTACCTGAAGCTGTAGCTCATCGTCCCAATAGGATCGGGTGGCGTTTTCATAACGCGTGCGGCCCGCCTGCACTTTGATGGTCGGCCAGTGGTTAGAGGACGCCTGGCGAACGCGTTCGATCGCCGCTTCCTGTTTGGCCTGCGCGCTGCGCACCGCCGCGCTTTTTTCGTAGGCGATCCTGTCCAGCGTGATCTGCTGATTCAACAGCGACTGCGGCAGCTCCGGCAGCGCGCTGGGCACCACGCCGGTCAGCACCGTCAGCTGCGCCAGCGCAGAGCGTTCTGAAGCGCGGTACTGCTCCATCGTCGCGTGCATCCCGGCGATGCGGGTTTCCGCCTGTAGCACGTCCGACTGCGAGCTTAACCCCGCGTCGGCGCGCATATGGGCGATGTCCTTGACATGTTCCAGCGAGGCGACGTTGTTTTTGGCCGCCTCCACCAGCGCCCGGTAGCGTTTGACCTGCAAATAGGCCTGTAGCGTATCCTGCGCCACCGTGGTCATGGTGTCGTAAAGGGCGAAGCGATAGGCTTCAGAGAGGTGATGCTGTTCGTCAATAGCGCCGCCGGTGCGGCCAAAGTCATACAGCAGCTGGCTGAGGGTAATGCCGCCAGAGCCGTTGTTGTTGAGGCTGCCGGAGGAGTCGGTGGTGTGCGATCGTCCACCGGTCGCCGCCAGGGAAATTTGCGGATACCAGGCGCTTTCGGCGGCATCCAGATCGGCCTCGCCCACGCGGATTTGCGCGGCGGCCTCGGAGATTTTTGGGTTGCGGGCAAAGGCCCGGAGGATAGCTTCACGTAGCGTCAGCGTTGAGATTTGCTCCTCGGTGGGAGCGGCACGCCAGTTAAATTCCACTTTCTGCTGCTTTGCTGCCAGCGCATTCTGTCCCACGGTGCCGCACAGCGCGGCCAGGCACAAAGATACCCACACTTTCTTCATCCTGGTCCTCTCTTCCTTCTTCCTTTTTGGTGAAAAAACGGCCGGTGCGGCAACCCCGCGCCGGCCTGTTACGTCAGGCAGTCTGTACCTGTAGATTATGTTGAATTAAGACATCCGCCAGCGTGCCTTCATGGCTTGCGGAGGAATTGTGATAGAGATCAAACTGCTGACCGGCGATCGTCTGCATACCGGCCTCGTTCCAGACGCTGCCTTCGGCGGTGCTCAGCGTCACCGCGCTGCCGTCCGCGCCTTTGATGGTCAGCGCCTCGCTGGCGTTGTCGGTCAGCGCCAGCAGATCCTGTTGCCCCAGCGTAAGGCTGTTGCTGCCGGAGGTGCCGAGGTCGATCGTTTCAACGCTGCCAATCTTCAGGCCCAGCGAGGCGAAATCCAGCGCTTCGTGCGCGCCGTTCAGCACCAGCGTGTCGTGACCGGCGCCGCCGTTCAGATTGCTGAGCAGATTCAACGTGGAGAGCGTAAAGGTGTCATTGCCCTCGGTGCCAGCGGTGGGAGCAACGCTTTCGACGTGGCTGGCTACGGCCGGTTCGCCGCCGGTAGCGCCGCTTTCCGTTACGGCTGCCGCGCTGCTCTCGTGCGCATCCGTGGCGCTGGCGTGACTAACGTCATCCAGGGGATTAGCCTCCGCAAGCAGGCTAAACGTACTTTGATCGGCCGTTTCTACTGTGGCTGGCGCATCCGGCAGAGTGACGCTATCCCGCGTCTCATACCAATGGCCCGCCGCGTCCTGATAGGAGACGTAGAAGCCAGGCGTAGAAGAAATGGAGGTATATTCGCTTACCGGCACCTCGGAGGTGAAAGTGCCGTCCGCCGCCACGTTGATATCATAGTAATTAAGCAGCTCGCCGCCATAAAACGACAGCTTGTCTACGGGGAGCGGTTCGGTCACCGTGCCGCTGATAAGGTAGTAAGCATTATCGTCGTGATAAACAACATCTTCTGGCGTCAGCGCGTTAAACGTCAGCACGGGATCGCTACTGTGAAAATGCGACAGCAGCAGGACGTCGCGGCTGGCGCTGGCATTGCCGCCCGCGCTTTCAACGCTGACCTTAAGGTTATAGTAGCCGTCCGCCGTCGCCTCTATATCCGCTGAAGGGATCGTGGCCATCCAGTGATTGGCGTAGACATAGCCAGTATAGGTTTTGTCGGCCAGGGTAATGGTGACTTCGGTGTCCGTATGCAGACCCCAGCTGTCGCCGTGCAGCTGGACATCATTCTGATAGTTGGCGTAATCAACGATATCGTTGATTTCCACCGTATCCATGGTCAGCGTTGGCTGCACGTCCGCCGCATAAAGCTCCACGCTTAGCGACGCGCTGTGTTCATGCCCGGCCGACTCCTGCACGCTGGCGAGTATCGTGGTATTACCGGCGGTCAGCTGCTTAGCGTCGTTCTCGTACAGCCAGGTTGTCCATTCGCCGTTCTGCCCTACGATAACCGAGCCGAGTGCAAGCGAGCCGATGGACACGGTAACCCTGGCCCCCACCTCGCCGGTTCCCCTGATGGCGTAATCATCGGTAAGGGTGTTGAGATTGACGCGGTTGTCGTCGGAGAGGCTGTTAATGGTGACGGTCGGCGACGTGCTGCCGCTGTAAAAGTCCAGCGCCAGCGAACTGGAGCCGACGTTTTTCGCCATGTCCGAAATCGTGGCCTGTAGCGTGTAGTCGCCCGCGGTCAGCTGCTGCGCCTGCTGCGGCGTCAGCGCCGCCTGCCAGGTTCCGTCAAAGCCGACCGTGGTGTGCCAGGTCAGCGCGCCCAGCGTCAGGGTCAGCGCATCGCCCGCATCGCCCGTGCCGGTAAAGAGATAATTTTCGGCGATCTGGTTGAGATTGATGTGCGTCCCGTCAGCAGGGGTGTCGATAGCCGTTTGCGGCGTGCTGACGTCGGTAAAGAAGTAAGCCTGGGTGCTACCCGTTTCGCCTTCCGCGTTGCTGGCGGTCACGGTGATCCAGCGCTTGCCGGTATTAAATTCGCTGTGCAGCAGCGTTTCGGTATTCAGATCCAGACGCCAGTTCCCATCGTTGGTCACCGCGGCCTGGTAGTCCACGCCGTTGATATTCACCGTAACCGTCTGGCCGCTGCCGATCGCGCCGGTCGTGCCGACCAGGGCCTGACCGTCAAGCTTTTCACTGCGATTCAGCCAGCCATCGCCAAAAGGCGTATTGATAGTGGGATGCGGCACGGCGGTGGCGGCCAGCAGCACGCCGCTACTGTCTGCTTCAGGCTGGGCAGCGGGGATCGCCTGCCCGGCGGTCGCGGCTGCGGCTGCGGCGGCATCGTCGGCGGAAACACTGTCAACAGCCGCAGCGGGCGTCACCGCGCCGTTGTAAAACGTAATATCCTGCGTCTCCGTGCCAACGTTTTTCGCCGGATCGGTCACGCTGGCTTTCAGCGTATAGTTGCCCAATTGCAGCTGCTGCGCCTGCTGCGGCGTGATGTCTACCCGCCAGGTGCCGTCGAAGCCGACCAGCGTCTGCCAGGTCTGGGTGCCCAGCGTCAGCGTCAGTCCGTCGCCCGCATCGCCCGTGCCGGTAAAGGCCAGGCCGTTTTGCCGGGCGCTATTCAGGTTGATATCCGTGTTCGACAGCGTATCGACGCTGACATGCGGCGTACTGATATCGGTAAAGAAGTAGGCGCCGGTCTTCCCGCTTTCGCCTTCGGCATTAGTGGCGTAGACGTTAATCCAGTGCTTGCCGGTAGAGAAATCAGTGCCCATCAGCTGGGCGGAGGTCAGCGCCAGGCTCCATTTACCGTCGTCCGCCACCGTCGCCTGATAGCGGCTGCCGCTGATATTGATCGCTACCTGTTGACCGCTGCCCGTCACGCCCGTGGTGCCGCTCAGCGTTTCGCTATGGGTTTTCTCATCGTGATTCAGCCAGCCATCGCCGAAAGGTACGGCAATAGTTGGCTTCGGCGTAGCGGTCGCGCCGCCGCCCGTTTCCGGCGGCGTGGTGCCTGGGTTATCCGGCGGCGTACCGTCCGTTGGGTTTTCTACCGGCGGAACAGGAACCGGCACTTCCGCGCCACCGCCGCCCGTGCCGACCGGCGTCTCCAAATCGGTGGTAACATAAATCTGCTGCTCGAACCAGTTGCCCGCGCCGTCCTGCACGCCCAGCACCAGCGCGTTTTGCCCATGCTGAGTATGGATATCCTGGGAAGTGAGCTGCACGCTCCAGCTGCCGTCCGCATTCAGCGTGCCGGTACGATAGCTCTCGATCTCACCTTTAACGGCAAACATGGTCAGCGGAAAAGGCGTTTGCATCGTACCGGTCACGGTGTAGATCGGCTCGCCGTTTTGATAAGTCACGTCGGCCAGCGTCAGCTCATCGGTGGTGACCAGCGGGATGCTGCTGTTGTAGTGGCTGATAAGCAGCAGATCGCGCGTGGCGCTGACGCTGTTGCCGCTGGCGTCGGTGGCGCTGACGGAAAAGGTGTAGCTGCCGTCTTTGATCGCCGCCAGATCGCTGTCGCCAACCTGCACCGACCAGACGTTGTTATTGACGTAGCCGGACCAGGTTTTACCATCCAGCGTCAGCTCTACCCGCGTGCCGGAGGCCAGCTGCGTGCTGGTGCCGGTAATTTCGACGCCGTAAACGCCCTCTTTATAGTTAACCGCGTCATCGCCAGAAACCGGATTGATGGTCAGCGTCGGCAGTGTGGTCGAGGCTTCTGCGGTAACAGCGCTGGTGCCAGGCGTTGGCGAAGGCGTTGTGGGAGTGGTGGTGACGGCCGCTGCTACGCTATCAACAGGCACGGCCATATTGTTAACAATCAGCGTGGAATCCACTGTTTCGACGGCTGCCGGCACCGCAGCCAGCGTCGGCGTCAGTGTGACGGTTGTTTCAGCCTCATCTGCTTCGTTTGCGAACAGCGCCTGCTGCTGCGTAGCGCCATCCTGAAAAATCAGCTGGCTTTGCGATTGTGGATCGGTACTAAAAAACTGCTGAAAACGCGAGACGCCGCCATCCTGATGCAGGATCAAATCGCTGCCCTGCCTCTGCCAGGCAGAAACCTGAGAAGGCGCGCCCTGTAAGGTGACGATACTGGGTTCGCTGAGGGTGTAAGCCTGTGAATCGTTTTCGACGAGCAGTGTTTCACCGCTTGCCAGCGACACGATATTGACGCGGCCTGAGCCTGAATACGCCATAAAAATCCCCTTGTGCACCAGTTAAATGAGTAAAGTGACGCCGCGTAAAAGTAAAGATTTACTTTACTTAAAGCGGACATGCAGCGGCCAGCGCCTCAAAAAAGGTGCCAGGCCAGACCCGGTGCTTTCTGGATTTACAAAATAATCCACAACAAGGCTAATGGTAAAAAAAATTTCCAAAAAAAATGCTAACGACAAGGCGAGGATTTTATTTCGCCGGCAAAAAAAAACAGTACCACTCTTTGCCATAACCGAGATTCGGCCCGACTTACCACTTTTTACCTCAATAACTTATCGTCAAAAAAAGGCGAGCAGTCGACGCTGGATAGTGGATAACCTAGTCCGCTAATACACACTTTACTACTGGCGTAAATCTGGAAAGTGGTTCCAAACGGCAATTTTTTCTTATTAATGTCTTTAACGTCACTTTACGCAAAAATGACAAAACCTCGCCATTCTTTATTTTCGTTTATGCTTTTTTTGTTGTTACAAATGATAAACCCTCCTTAACGTTAACCTCCCTGCGCGAGCCATACCGCCCTCGCGCAGGGAAGGTCTTGTTATACCAGATGAACCTGAAGATTATGCTGGATCAGCACATCGCCCAGGGTGTTTGCCGCATCCAGCGCCGAGTTGTGGTAAACGTCGAATACCTGCCCGTCTACCGTACGCTGCGCAGTGGCAGCCCAGGTGCCGCCGTCGCCGTTGGCCAGCGTAACCTGATCGCCGGTTACCCCCTTGATCATCAGATCGTCGGTCTGTTTATCGGTAATATTCAGCGCCTCGTTGAGATCCAGCTTGACGCTGTTGGTGCCGCTTTGCCCTAAGTTGATGATTTCGATATGCTCCACCTTCAGCCCGAGCGTGGTGAGATCCAGCGTCATATGCTCGCCGTTGAGCACCAGCGTATCGGTACCCGCACCGCCATCAATATGCGTAAAGTTCAGCGTATTAAGCGTTACGGTATCTTCGCCGCTGCTGCCCGCGACCGACGCACCCTCTACCGTCTGACCATCCGCCAGCGCCGCGATTAACCCACCGATGCTGTAGCTGCCGTCATCGGCTACGGCGGTCGTAGCGGATGCATCCGCTGTAGCCGTAGTCTCTGTCGTGGTGGTCGCCGCCGCCGTGGTGGTGGCATCTGTCGTGGTGGTGGCATCCGCCGTACTGCTGGCCGTCGCGCTGTCTGACTCGCTGTGTGCCGCGTTCGCCGTCGCCACCTGTGCGGAAGCCGTAGCCACAGAGGCGTTGCCGGCGTCGCTGGTATCCGCAGAGGCGATAGCCGTGGCATCATCCGCCGCCATTGCCAACAGCGCCGTTGCCGCCGCCGCAGAAGAGGTGCCCGCAGCCGGCAACAGCGATCCCAGCAGCAGGGTATTGCTGGTGGTGGCGCGGTTGCCTGCCACATCTGCTGCGGTTACGGTAACGATAGAGTTCAGGCTTATAGAGGTTAACAGGCCGCCGGTGAACTTCACGCTATAGCGGCCAAGCGCATCCGTGGTGGTGGTCTGCGTTGAACCGTTCAGCGTGACGCTCAGCGTAGTGCCCTGCGGCAGGTTCAGCGTGCCGCCGGTCACGGTCAGCCCTGTTACCAGCACGCTGACCAGGCTCAGCACCGGATCGACGCCAATCGCCGGCAGGTTATGGGTAATGGCCGTAAAGGTATTACTGCCTGTGGCGGTGTTGCCTACCACATCGGACACGGTAGCCGTGACGGTATAGCTGCCGTCGGCGATGCCTTTCAGCGTGGCGGAAGGCACCGTGACGCTCCATGCGCCTGTAGAACCCACGGTTGTGGTGTAAAGGTTGCCCGCAATATTAACCGTCACCGTACTGCCGACCGCATTAACCGAGCTGCCGCTGATGGTGGCCGGCGTGTTGGCCTCGCTCAGATTGAGGTAGTGGTCGCCGCCAAACATGGTGCTGTTATTAATAGTCACGCTTGGCAGCGTATGGGTTTTCACCACCGCCGTATCAGTACCGGAACCGGTATTCCCTACCGCATTGGTTACGCTGGCGGTGACTGTCGCGTTGCCATCCGGCAGCGCGGCCAGCGTCGCGGCCGGCACCAGCACGCTCCAGGTGCCGTTCGCGCCGATGGTGGTGGTCAACGTCGAGGTGCCTACGCGCACGTTCAGGATCGAGCCTTCGGCATTGGTAGACGAACCGGTAATCGTCTGGGCGGTTTGCGCATCGACCGCGCTCAGCAGGCCATCGCCAAAGATGCTGGAGATAGTGACCGACGGCGGCGTCTGCGCAATCACAACCAGCTGTCCGGTATTGGTCGCCACGTTGCCGTAGCTGTCCGTTACCGAGGCGTTGACCGTCAGCACGCCGTTCGCCAGCGCGCTGAGATCGGCTTTCGGCACGTTCAGCGTCCAGCCGCCGCTGCTGTTAACCGGCGCCGTGTAGGTTTTACCGTTCAGCGTGACGGTCACAATGGAGCCAGCCGTAACGTTACGGGCTATACCGCTGATGGTCTGGACGGTGTTGATATCGTTGGCGCTGAGCACGCTGTCCCCGAATACCGTATTGACCGTCAGGGTTGGCGTAGTCTGGATGCCAACCCGCACGCCCGTGCTGGCGCTGGCGGTGTTGCCTACCGCATCGGTAACGGCGACGCCCACGGTAAGATTACCGTCCAGCAACGTGCTGAGCAGAGCAGGCGACACCTGGGCGCTATAGGAGCCGTTCGCACCGACCGTGGTGGTAACAATGGTGTTGCCGAGGTTGATGGTAACGGTCGATCCCGGCGCTACATTGCTGGCCGTCCCGCTGATGGTCTGCGTGACCAGCGATTCCACCAGGTTCAGCACGCCATCGCCGCCAAAGACCGGGTTTAGCGTCACGGTTGGCAGCGTATTGACGCCGACCGTCGCGCCGGCGTTAGCGGTAGTAGTGTTGCCTGCGCTGTCCGTTACGCTGACGCCCACGGTCAGGTTGCCGTCCAGCAGCCCTTTCAATAACGTCGGCGTCAGCGCCACGTTAAAGGTGCCGTCCGCTGCCGTGGCGGTCACAAATTGCGTCCCGGCTACGTTAACCACCACCCGCGATCCCGGCTCGGCATTGGTAATGGTACCGCCGATGGTCTGGCCCAGCGCCGCATCCGCCGCGTTAAGCAGGCCGTCGCCAAACAGCTGCGCGATATTGACTACCGGCGCGGTCAGCTTGGCCACCAGGTTGCCGGTGGTGGTGGCGATGTTGCCTGCCGCATCGGTCACGCTGGCGCCCACCGCCAGGGTGCCGCTGGTCAGCGTACCGAGAATGTCCGGCGTGACCGTGGCGGTAAAGGCGCCGTTCGGCCCTACCGCCGCCTGCACCGTAGAATTGCCCAGCGTCAGGTTAATGGTCGAACCGGCCGCTACGTTATTGACCGTGCCGCTGATGGTCTGGTTAACCAGCGCATCGGCGATATTCAGAATGCCGTCGCCAAAGATTGGGTTAAGCGTAATGGATGGCTGGGCGGTAAAGATGCCGATAGTGGCCGACGTTGACGAGGTGTTGCCCGCCGGATCGGTCACCGAGACACCCAGCGTCTGGTTGCCGGTGGTCAGCGCCGCCAGATCCAGCGGCGGAATAGTCACGTTCCATGCGCCGCCCGCCTGAAGCGTGGTCTGGTAGGTTTTGCTGCCCAGCGTCACGGTCACCGTGGAGCCGACCGCGCCGTCAATGGTGCCGCCAACCGTCTGCGCCAGCGCCGCTTCGGCGATGTTCAGCAGGTTGTCGCCGCCAAACAGGCCGGTGATGGCACTGATGGTCGGCGCTTCCAGAATGGCGGTGACGGTTTCACCCACGGTGCGGGTGTTGCCTGCGCCATCGGTCAGCACAATGTTCAGCGCGGTGTCGCCATCGCTTAACAAACCAAGCAGGCTTGGCGGTACGACCAACGCGAAGCGTCCATCCTGACCGACATCCGCCGTCAGCGTGGTGCCGCCCAGCGTCAGCGATACGGTCGCGCCAATCCCGGCGGAGCTGGCCAGACCGGTAATGGTTTGCGCTACCGTGGTGTCGACCGCGTTCAGGAAGCCGTCGCCGAAGACGGAATCCACCACCAGATTCAGCGCCGCGTTGACCACTTTATTTACCGTCAGCGTGGCGTCGGTGGCGTTGCCCGCGGCGTCGTTAACCCGCAGGCCGAACACCAGCGTGCCGTCGGTGAGGCTGCCCAACACCTCCGGCGTCAGATCAAGGCTGAAGGTGCCGTCGGCATTGACCAGCGCCGTGGCGATCGGCGCGCCGTCACCCAGATAGAGGCCGATAGTCTGGCCTTCGGCACCGCTAGCTGTTCCCGTCACTACCTGAGTGGTCAGGATATCCGCAGCGTTCAATACGTTATCGCCCACCAGCGCGTCCACCGCAATCAGCGGTGCGCCGGTGTCTACGGTAAAGTCGCGCGTAATGGTGCCGGTGTTGCCCGCCGCATCGGTCAGCGTGGCGGTCAGAGTTTGGCCCGCCTGGCCCAGCGCCTGCAAATCACCTGACGGCAGCGTGGCAGACCAGCTGCCGTCCGCCTGAACGATGGCCGTATAGGTCTTGTCATTCAGCGTGAGGGTTACCGCTCTGCCCGCCTCACTGGCGGACGCCGTCCCGCTAATTATCTGGGTAACCGCCGCTTCCGCGCCGTTCAGCACGTCGTCGCCGGCAAAGGCGTTGATGGTGACGACAGGCACGGAGCGATCCACCAGCACCTGGCTGCTTGCCTCCAGCGTAGTGTTCTGATCGGTGGTCAGCGTCGCGGTTACGGTGGCGATGCCGTCGGCGATATTCGCCGCCGTGTTCGGCACGGTGAGCGTCCAGGTACCGTCGACGCTATTGACCACGGCCGTTCCGGCCTGCGCCACGCCGTTGATGCTGACCGCTACGGTTCCCGTCACCGCGCCGCCGCCGTCGACAGGCAGATTAGCGAATGTTCCGCTCAGCGTCAGCGTCGCGCCGTCCGTGCTGTTGATGATGTTGTCGTCGGAAACCGGCGCCAGCGTCAGCAGCGGCGTTGGAGGCGGCGTCAGGTCGACCGTGACCGCAGCGGTCGCGGTGCCCGTATTGCCTGCGACATCCACGACCGAAGCGTTGATGGTGCCGGTATCGCCTGTCGTGCCCAGCTGCGCCAGCGCTTCCGGCGTCAGGTTAACCGACCAGCTACCGTCTGCGGCTACCACGCCGCTCACGGTCGCCGTGCCGATGGTGACCGTCACCACCTGGCCTTCGCCCGCGCCGGTCGTGGTGCCGCTCAGCGTCTGGGTGGTCAGGCTTTCCAGATAGTCCAGCGCCCCATCGCCGGTGAATGGCGTGATGGCGATGGTTGGCACGGACGTGTCGACGGTAAAGCTGCCCGTCGCCGTCGCCGTGTTACCACCGATATCTGCCGCCACCACGGTATAGTTTTGCAGCCCCTGATCCAGCGCGCCCAGCTGCGCCGTGGAGAGCGGCAGCGTCCAGTTGCCGTCTGCATCTACCGTTGCGTCGTAGTTAACGCCGCCCAGCGTGACCGTAACGGCCTGGCCCGCGCCTGCCAGCCCGGTAGTGCCGGTAAGCGCCACGCCCGCAGCCACGTCGGCCGCGTTAAGCCAGGTATCATCAAAAGGCACATCCAGCGTCGGCGTTGGTGCGGTCAGCGCGGCGGTGAAGCCGAGTGAACTGGTATTGATATTGCCCGCCGCGTCAATCACGGTAACATCTACGGTGTGCGCGCCGTCAGCCAACGCGCTCAGCGCCCCGGCTGGTAGCGCCACCGCCCAGTTGCCGTTGGCGTCCACGCTGCCGGTATAAGTAATACCAGCTACATCGATTTGCAGCTGCACGCCCTGATTCGCTCCGGTGACGCCCGTGGTGCCCGCCAGAGTGATAGCCGTTCCCGCCTCGGCAATATTCAGGATATCGTCAGTAAACAGCGGTGAACCGATGGTCGGCTGCGGCAGCGCCAGCAGCGCGTCAAAATCAAGCGTGGCCGTGCTGGCATTGCCTGCGGTATCGGTCGCGGTGACCGCAAAAGTATGGGTGCCGCTGCCCAGCGCGGTCAGCTGTGCCGAAGTCAGATCGAGCGTCCAGTTGCCGTTGGCGTTGACCGTCGCCGTTAGCGGCGCGCCGCCGTCGATAGCAACAGTGACCGTCTGCCCCGCCGCGACCAGCCCGGTGTTACCGCTCAGCGTCTGCGTGGTGGCAGCTTCAGCCACGTTGAGCAGGCCATCGGTAAATGGCAGATCGATGGTGACCGCCGGCAGCGCGTTAACGGCGACCAGTGCCGAATCGCCGGCCGTCCCGACGTTGCCCACGGCATCCGTGACCGTCACCGTAATCGGCAGCGTGCCGTCCGGCAGCGCAGAGAGCACGCCAGCCTCCAGAGGCAGCGTCCAGTCACCCGTAGCCGGATCGACGTTCGCCTGGTAAGCGGTGCCGTTGATATCCACGCTAACGGTTTGCGCACCGGTAATGCCGGTGGTGCCCGCCAGCGTCTGGCCCGCTGCCGCCTCAGCGGCGTTTAATATGCCATCGACGAAAGGCTGGGTCAGCGTCGGCGCCGGCAGTCCGGTAACGATAGCGGTATAGGCCAGCGAATCGGTGCTGCTGTTGCCCGCCACATCGGCAACCGTCACGTTAATGGTGTGCTCGCCGTTGCCCAGCGTGGCCGCCAGCGCAGGCGTCAACGTGGCCGTCCAGTTGCCGTTGTCGTCGACCGTAGTAGCAATGGCGTTGCCGTCGATATTCAACGTAACCGTCTGGCCCGCGCCGGTAATGCCGGTGGTGCCGTTAATTACCTGATCGACGCCCGCTTCGCCAGCGTTCAGCAGGCCGTCAATAAACGGCGTATTGATCGCGGCCGTCGGCAGCGTCGTGACCAGCACCTCTATGCTGGCTTCGGCCGTCGCCGGGTTGCCCGCCGCATCCGCGCTGGCGACCGTCAGCTGATAGAGCCCGTCGGTCAGGGCGGCAAGCGTGCCTGCCGGCACGGCGGCGCTCCATGTGCCGTCCGCATTGACCGCGCCGGTAAAGGTTTGATCGCCAAGCGTAACCGTTACCGCCGTGCCGACGGCAAGGTTGGTCGCCGTGCCGGTCAGCGTCTGTTCTGCCGCCGCTTCGGTCGCGTTGACCAGACCATCGACGAACGGCGTATTCAGCGTCAGCGCCGGCAGCGCATTGACCGCCACGGTCAGGTTGGTGACGCTGGTAGCGACGTTGCCGCTGGCGTCGGTTACCGCCACGCTGAGCGGAGTGGTGCCGTCGCCCAGCGCCGTCAGATCGCCACTGGCGATAGTCAGGCTCCAGTTGCCGTCCGCATCTGCCGTGGTTGCGTACACCTTGTCGTTAAGGGTGACGCTCACCGGCAGGCCCGCATCGGTGGTGCCGCTGACGACCAGACCGGCCGCCGCTTCCGCCGCGTTCAGCACGTTATCCACGCCCGCGCTTAACGCCACGTTCAGCACCGGCGCGGTGGTATCAACGGTAAAGTTATCCGCTGTCGTCGCCACGTTGCCCGCCACGTCGCTGCCGCTGGCGGTCAGCGTATTGGCGCCCGGCGTCAGCGCCTGTACCGCAGCCGCCGGCACAGTAGCGCTCCAGTTGCCGTCGGCGTCAACGGTGCCGGTATAGGTCGCGCCGTTCAGCGTTACCGTCACGGTGCCGCCTTCCGGGATGCGCTGGCTGGAGCCGGTGATCAGCACGTCGTTCTGCGCTTCCTGATTATTGACCACATCGTCGCTGGTGACCGGATCGATAGAGATAGTCGGCAGGCTGGCGGCCTGGGCGACCACGGTAAACTCCGCGAAATTGCTGCCCGTGTTGCCCGCCACATCGGCGACCGTGGCGGTCAGCGTTTGCGCGCCGTCGGTCAGCGCGGCAAGATCCGCCGCCGGAACCGTCGCGGACCAGCTGCCGTCCGCCTGCACCAGCGCCGTATAGGCGACGCCGTTAAGCGTGACGGTCACGGTCTGCCCTGCCGTCACGTTGGTGGTGGTGCCGGTAACGGCCAGATCCGCGCCCGCTTCGCTCTGATTAAGGTAGTTATCGCCGCTGATGGCATCCAGCGCCACGGTCGGCTGGCTTGCCAGGCTGGCATCGACCACGACCGTCAGCGCCTGAGTAGACACGTTGCCCGCCGCATCGGTCAGGCTGACGCTCACTGGATAAGTCCCGTCCGCAATGCCCTGAGTGACGCTGGCGGGCAGATTGACCGTCCAGTTGCCGTCGTCCTGCACCGACTGTTGATAGTCGACGCCGTTAAAGGTGACGGTCACCAGCTGGCCCGCTTCGCTGGCTGAAGCAGTGCCCGTAATGGTTACCGGCCCTACGCTTTCCGCCGCGTTGATAATGTTATCGCCCGCGACCGGATTGACCGTCAGCGTTGGCGCAGTCAGATCAACGCTAACAGAAGTCGTCGCGGTGCCCGTATTGCCGATGGCATCTGTGGCGGTCACGGTGATGCCCTGAACGCCTTCGCCCAGCGCCTGTAGCGTGGCGGCGCTGACCGGCAGCGTCCAGTTGCCGGCGTTATCCACCGTGGCGGTGTAGTCCGTTCCGGCAATATTGACCGTTACGGTCTGGCCTGCGCCGGTCGCGCCGGTCGTGCCGCTCAGCGTCTGATCGCTCTGCGACTCGGTAACGTTGATGTAGCTGTCGATAAATGGCGTATCCAGCGTTGGCTGTAGCGCCACGGTCGACAGCGTGATATCGGCAGCGGTTGAAGCCGTGTTGCCCGCCGCGTCGCTAAGGGAAACGGTAACAGGATAAGTGCCGTTCGGCGACGCCTGAAGCAGACCGGCCGGCAGCGCAAGGCTCCAGCTGCCGTCCGCCGCGATGGCGGTGGTGTAAGTCTGGCCGTTCAGCGAAACCGTGACCAGCTGACCTTCTTCCGCGCCGGTGCTGCCGCCGCTGACGGTGATATCCGCCGCTGCTTCGCTACCGTTGACCACGCCGTCGCCCGCCACCGGATTAAGCGTCAGGGTCGGCGCGACGGTATCCACGGTGACCGGCACCGCCACCGTGCTGGCGTTGCCGGCCGCATCGGCTACGGTAACCTGTAGCGCGTTTGCGCCCTGCGGCAACGCCTGAAGTTCAGCGGTCGGGATAGTGACGCTCCAGTTGCCGTTCGCGTCTACAGTGCCGGTATAGGTGGTATCGCCCACCGCCACGGCAACGGTTTGCCCGTCGCCCGTTACGCCAGTAGAACCGGTCAGCGTCTGATCCGTCGCCGCCTGTGCGCCGTTCAGCACGCCGCCGTTAAATGGCGTATCCGCCGCGACCGCAGGCAAATCGTTGACCTGGACGTTCAGCGTAGCGGTGCCGGTTGCCGTAGCACCGCTGGCATCGGTCGCGGTGACGGTCAGCGTGTTAGCACCGTCCGCCAGGCCAGCCAGCGAGGCGGCCGGGATCACGGCGTTCCAGGTGCCGCCGGTGCCGACCACGCCGGTAAAAGTTTGTCCGTTAAAGGTGACGGTCACCGGCGCGCCCTGCGCCAGGCCGGTGGTGGTGCCGGTAACAATCAGCGCATCCTGGGCTTCCGCAGCGTTCAGGTAGCCGTCAGTGCTGAGCGGATCGAGGCTGATGCCCGCCGCCGTGCTGTCCACGGTTACATCATGACTGACGGTGATCGGATTGCCCGCCGCGTCGCTGACCGCCACGCTGAAGGTCGCCGTGCCGTCAGCCAGCGTCGCCAGCACGGAAGAAGGGATCGCTACGCGCCATGCACCGCTGGCCAGCACGCGCGTGGTGTAAGCCACGCCGTTAAGCGTGGCGGTCAGCTGCTGCCCAGCCTCGACGTTAGTGGTCGTACCGCTGAGATATTGCGTAGTCTGCTGTTCGGCGCCGTTAAGCGTATCGTTGCCGGTGAAAGGATCGACAGAAAGGGTTGGCAGCGCGGCCGCGCTGGCTTTAACCGTCAGCGGGCTGTCGGCGGTTGCGCTGTTGCCTGCCGGATCGGTCACGGTAGTGGTGATCACATAGCTGCCGTCCGCCAGCGCGGCCAGATCGGCTGCCGGCACCGTTACCGTCCACTGGCCATCCGTGCCCACCGTAGTGGTGTAGTCGATGCCGTTCAGCGTCACCACGATAGCGGCATTAGCTTCACCTGTGCCGCTAACAGGCAGATCGCTGCCCTGTTCCGCCGCGTTAAGAATGTTGTCGCCAGCGATAGCGTTAACCGCAACCGCAGGCGGCAGCGTGTCCACGCTCAAGGTCAGCGGAGCAGTCGTCGAGTTGCCCGCCGCATCGCTGACGGCAACGGTCGCCAGGGTATCGCCCTGCGGCAGCGCCTGTAGCACTTCCGGCGACAGAACGATGCGCCAGTTGCCGTCGCCGTCAACGGTGCCGGCATAGGTGCTGCCGTTAATAGCGATGCTGACGTTCTGACCGTCGCCCGTGAGGCCGGTCGTACCGGTCAGCGTTTGCGCCGTTCCCGCCTCGCCTGCATTCAGCGCGCCGTCAGTAAACGGCGTCTCGATAGCCAGCGTCGGCAGCGTGGTCGCTACGTTCAGCGTCGCCTCGTTGGTCACGGCGTTGCCGTCCACGTCAGGCACGCTGGCGCTGACGGTCACCGGGCCTTCAGCCAGCGCCGCCAGATCCGCCGCCGGTACCGTCAGGCTCCACGTACCGCCCGTCGTTACCGTAGTGGTGTAGTCAATGCCGTTCAGGGTTACCGTCACGGTATTGCCTTCCGGCACGTTAGAAACCGCACCGCTCACGGTCAGATCGCCCTGCGCCTCCGTGGCGTTCAGGTAGCCGTCATCGCTAAGCGGGTTAATGGCTACCGAGCTGATATCAGTATTAACATCGAAGCTGCCGCCTGCCGTAACCCCATTGCCCGCCGCATCGCCCACGGAAACGCTATAGGTCTGCGTGCCCGCTGGCAGCGCTGCCAGTACCGCAGCAGGAATAGTGACGCTCCACGCGCCGCTGTCCTGCACCAGACTGCTGTAAACCGAGCCGTTCAGCGTCACCGTCACCACCTGGCCCGCCTGGACGTTAGTGGTGGTGCCGCTGATTGTCTGGCTGACCTGCTGCTCTGCGCCGTCCAGAATGTTGTTGCCCGCAAAATTGTCCAGCGTCAGCGTTGGCAGCGTAGCGGCATCGGCCACTACCGTCAGCGTGCTCTCCTGAGTCGTCACGTTGCCTGCCGCGTCGGCGGTCGCTACGGTCAGCGTGTAGTCGCCGTTGGCCAGCCCGGCCAGATCCGCAGCCGGAATAGCCAGCGACCACTGGCCGTTAGCGCCTGCCGTGGCGGTGTAGTCCGTGCCCTCCAGCGTGACGGTAACGGTTGAACCGTTCTCTGCCGTGCCGCTAACGGTCAGCGGCTGCGCCTGCTCTTCGGCGTTCAGGATACCGTCGCCGCTCAGCGGATTAACCGTCAGCACAGGCGTGCTGACATCCACAACCAGCGCGCTGGTTTGCGTGACGGCGTTGCCCGCCGGATCCGTCGCGGTGACGGTGACCGGATAGCTGCCGCCGGTTAAAGCAATAGTCGCCGTCGCGGGAACCGTAACCGTCCAGTTGCCGTCGCCGTCTACGGTGGCGGTATAGACGCTGCCGTTCAGTGCCACGCGCACGCTGTCGCCCGCTTCGCCGGTGCCGGTAATAGCCAGCGGCTGACCCTGTTCGGCGGCGTTCAGGAAGTTGTCTTCAGCGATAGCCGCGACGGTCAGAACTGGCGCAGCGGTATCTATGGTAATGGCGTGAGGCAGCGACAGGCTGCCGCCGCTGGCAGGCGAGGCGGTGACGGTCAGGGTGTAATCACCGTCCGCTACGCCCGCCAGCGCCGCGGCCGGGATCGCCGCGCTCCACAGGCCGTTTGCGCCCACGGTCGCCGGATAATCCGTGCCGTTAAAGCTTACGACTACCGTGCTGGTGTCATCAGGCACGCTGCCGGTCACGGTAAAGCCCTGGGCGGCTTCGGCGGCGTTGATTAAATCATCGCCGGAAACGGCATTGATAATCAGGGTCACGTCTACCGCCGTATCCAGCGTCAGCGTGGTGTCCTGGCTCGCGACGTTGCCCGCAGGCGAGGTCGCCGTTACGGTCAGCGTATTAGCGCCTTCCGTGAGGTTAGCCAGCGTGCTGGCCGGTACGCTAATCGTCCACTGTCCGCCAGTGCCGACGGTAGTGGTATAGGTAGCGCCGCCCAGCGTAACGGAGATAGTGTCGCCTTCGCTGCCGCTGCCGGTAATGTTCTGCGCCTGGCCCTGCTCGACCTGGTCAATGGTGTTGTCGCCGGTGACCGGATCCACCGTAAAGGCTGGCGTCGCGGTATCCACGGAAAGACCCAGGTTTTGCGTAGCGGTATTGCCAAAGGCATCGCTGGTGCTGACCTGAAGCGCATAAGGGCCGTCGGCCAGCGCCGCCAGATCGGTCGCCGGAACGGTTACGCTCCAGCTGCCGTCCGTATTGACCGTGGTGGTATAGGTTACGCCGTTCAGCGTAACGGTAACGTCATTGTCAGCCGTGCCCGTGCCGCTGATAGCCAGCGCTGCGCCCTGCTCGTCGGCGTTGATAATGTTATCGCCGCCTGCGACCGGATCCAGCGTCAGCGTTGGCAGCGCAGTGGCCACGGTGATAACTGGCGCTGGCGTAATGGCGGAAACGTTGCCCGCCACGTCGGTGACCGTCACCGTCACGGCAGACTGTCCCTGCGGCAGCGCCTGAAGCACCGCCGGCGCCAGATCCAGCGTCCAGACGCCGGAGCTGTTAACGGTGGCGGCATAATCGGTGCCGCCGATATTGACCGTTACGGTCTGACCAACGCCTTCCTGCCCCGTGGTGCCGGTCAGCGTCTGCGTGACGCCCGCTTCCTGGCCGGTCAGGGTGCCGTCAATAAACGGCGTTTGCAGCGTGGGATCCGGCACGCGATCGACGTATACGTTCAGCGTGTTTTCGCTGGTCACGGTATTGCCGTTCTGCGCGATAACGCTGGCCGTCGCGGTTTGCGGCCCTTCTGCCAGCGCCTGCAAATCTGCTGCCGGGATAGTCGCCGTCCAGCTGCCGTTTGCCGCTACGGTGCCGGTGTAGGTTTGGCCGCCGAGCGTAAAGGTGACCGTGCTGCCAGCCGCCACGTTCGCCGTAGAGCCGGTAACGGTCAGATCCGTCTGCGCCTCAAGCGCGTTCAGATAGCCGTCGCCGCTGAGCGGATCGAACGCCACGCTGCTGAGCGTACTGTCGACGGTAAAGGTTTTGGCAACGGTACTGCTGTTGCCTGCCAGATCGGCCACGGTGACGCTGAGCGTCTGCGTGCCGTTGGCCAGCGCGCTCAGATCGGCGGCCGGGATCGCCACCTGCCAGCCGCCGCCCGTTTGCACCGTGGTCACGTAATCGGCACCGTTAAGGGTCACGGTGACCGTTTGCCCCACTTCCGCATTGGTTACCGTCCCGCTGAGCAGCTGGTCGGTCTGCTGTTCCGCGCCGTCGATAATATTGTTAGCGGTCAGATCGTTAACGGCAATAACCGGCGCGCTGGTATCCACCACCAGCGGCGTGCTGGCGGTGGTCACGTTACCGGCCGCATCGCTGGCGGTAACGGCAAGCGTATAGTTACCTTCCGCCAGCGTATTTACCGCCGTGTTGGGCACGGTCAGCGTCCACTGACCGTTAGCGCCAACAATAGTGTTGTAAACGGTGCCGTTCAGCTCGACGGCGATAGTGTTGCCGGTTTCGCCCGTACCGCTGACCACCAGCGGCTGGCTGGTGTCGGCAGCGTTAAGATAGCCATCGCCAGAGACGGGGTTCACCGTCAACGCTGGCGGCGTCAGATCCACATCCAGCGTGCGGGTCAGCGCAGAGACGTTGCCTGCCGCATCAACCACGCTGACCGAAACAGGATAGCTGCCGTCGGTTAACGCCAGCAGCGCCGCCGCCGGCAGCTCAATGCTCCAGCTGCCGGTGCCGGTCACCGTCGCGGTATAGGTGGTGTTGTTCAGCACCAGCGTGACCACGTTGCCCGGCTCGCCGTCGCCCGTTACCGTCAGCGCCTGGCCCTGCTCCGCCAGGCTCAGGCGGTTATCTTCCGCCAGCGCATTCAGCGTCAGCGTCGGCGTTGAGGTATCTACGGTAAAGGTATTGGTCAGTGAAGAAGTATTGCCAGCCGGATCGGTGGCGGTCACGGTCAGCGTGTTATCGCCCTGCGGCAGGCCTTGCAGCACCGCATTGGGCAGCGTGACCGACCAGTTGCCGTCCGCATCCACGTTTGCCGTATAGGTGATGCCGTTCAGCAGCAGGCTAACGGCCTGGCCGCTGCCGGTAATGCCGGTCGAGCCGGAAAGGGACTGGTCGCTGAGCGCCTCTGTGCCGTTCAGCGCACCATCGATAAACGGCTCGTTCAGCGTCACGGTAAAGTCTGGATTAATAGCGGAATCCAGGCTCTGCGTGGTAGCGATCTGGTTGCCGTTAACGTCGGTCGCCGTCGCGGTGATCGTCTGGTTGCCGTTAGGCAGGCCGCTCAGCGCACTGGCCGGAACGGTCACGCTCCAGCTGCCGTCATTATTGGCGGTGGTTTCATAATCCGCATTGTTAAAGCGCACCAGGATGCGCGCACCAAAGGCGACAAAGCGGGTGCTGCCGTGGATCACCAGCGGGTTTTGCGCTTCAACGGTGTTGATAGCGTTATCATCGCTGATGACGCCAATAGCAATTGAGCTAAAGGTATTATCGATGGTATAGCCGCTGGTCGCCGTGGCCGGATTGCCCGCGACGTCGGCTACATCAACGGTAAAGGTTTGCGTGCCGTTGGCCAGTCCGTAATAGGCCGTAGCCGGCACCAGCACGCTGTAGCTGCCGTCCGCCTGTACGGTACCCGTATACTGCGCGCCGTTCATGGTCAGCGTAACGATCTGGCCTGCCTGAACGTTGGTCGTGGTGCCGGTAACCAGCTGATTGAGATCCTGCTCCGCGCCGTCCAGCACGCCGTCGCCCGTGAAGGCGTCTACGGCGATTGTTGGCTGCGCGCCCGCGCCCGCCACTACCGTCAGCGGTTGCAGGCTTGACGTAGCGTTGCCCGCGCTGTCCGTGGCCTGCACGCTCACCGCATAGGTGCCGTCCGTCAGCGCATTGACGTCGCCAGCAGGCACGCTGACGCTCCAGTTGCCGTTGGCGTCGGACACGGCGTTATAGGTAACGTTATTAAGCGTAACGACAATCGCCGATCCCGCATCGGCCGTGCCCGCTACGCTGAGCGCGGCGTCGTGTTCCGCCGCGTTCAGATAGCCGTCGCCGGAAACCGGCGCAATGGTCAATGCAGGCGTCGCGGTATCCAGGGTTACCGGCGTCAATGAGGTGGTCTGGTTACCGCCCGCGTCCGTAGCGGTCACGGTAATATCATATTTACCGTCCGGCAGCGACTGTAGTGCGGAAGGCGAAATCGCCAGGCTCCAGTTGCCGTCCGCATCTGCGCCGGTTAAATAAGTGACGCCCGCCAGCACTATGCTGAGCGTGCTGCCCGCTTCCGCCGTGCCGCTCACGGTCAGCGGCTGGTTCTGCGCCTGCGCGTTAATCACGCCGTTATCGCCCGGAATGGCGACGTCCAACGCTGGCGCGGCGGTATCGACCACGATTGGCGTGGTTGAGCTGGCCGTATTGCCCAGCGAATCCGTAACGGTAACGACAATATCTGCGGTGCCGTCCTGTAGCGAGGCCAACGCCGGCGGCAGCAGCGCCACGCTCCAGCTGCCGGTAAGGGTATCGACGGTAGCGGGATAACTTACGCCGTCAACGGTTACCGTTACCGCCTGATCCGGGAAGTTGACGCCGGTATTGCCCGTCAGCGTTTGCGCCGCCGTGCTTTCAGCCGCGTTCAGCACGCCGTCGCCAAACGGCGAGTTAAGGATAATTTCTGTCGGGAACGAAGTACGCACGTTCACGTCGCTGGTGCCGGCGATCGGATTGCTGTTGGCGTCCGTGCCCGTCACGGTAACGGCATAGCTGCCGTTGGCAATGCCGGTCAAGGCGGCGGCAGGCACGGTTACCGTCCAGCTGCCGTCCGGATTAACCGTAGAGGCGTAATCCACGCCGTTAAAGGTAACCGTCAGCGGCGTGGCGGCGGCAAGGCCAGCGCTGCTGCCGCTGATAACCAGATCCGCCTGCGCTTCTGTCGCGTTAATAGCGTTATCGCCGCTGACCGGCGCAATAGCCAGCGCGGCCACGGTGTTATCAACGGCCACCGCAAAACTGCCGGTGGCGTTGCCGGTATTGCCCGCCGCATCGCTGACGCTAACGGTATAGTTTTGCGTGCCGTTCGCCAGCGCCGTTAGCGTGGCCGCAGGAAGCGTGATATTCCAGTTGCCGCCCGGCTCAATGCTGCCGGTAAAGATTGTGCCGTCTGCCAGCTGCAGGGTCACGGGGCTGCCTGGGGCGACATTAGTGGCCGTCCCGGTCAGCACCTGATCGACCGTGACTTCTGCGCTGTTCAGCGAGCCGTCGGCGGTGAGTTCATTAACCGTCACGATCGGCGTGGTGGTTGCATAGGTTACAGTGGTATAGGTCTCGCTGGCGTTACCGGCCGCATCGGTGGTAACGACGGTGACGACGTAGGTGCCGTCAGCAATGGCGGCCTGGCTGTCCGGGCTTAACGTCGCCGTCCAGGCGCCGGTAACCGGGTCGACAGTGGCGGGCACGTCAACGCTGTCAAAACGCACCAGCACCGTGCTGCCCGGCTGGGTGGTGCCGGTAATAACCAGCGGCTGACCAACTTCGCCCGCATTCACATAGCCGTCACCGCCCAGCGGATTAACCGTCGCCGTCGGCGGCGTGGCGTCCACGGCCAGCGGAATATTTTGCGTGGTGCTGTTGCCGTAACCGTCGGTAGCGACCACGCCCAGCGTGTAATCACCATCGGCAAGCTGTTGCAGATCGGAAGCCGGAATATTCACGTTCCAGCTGCCGTCCGGGTTAACGGTGGTGTTATAGGTCACGCCGTTCAGCGTGACGGTGACGCTCTGACTGTCAGCGCTGACGCCGCTCAGGATCAGCGGCTGGGTTACATCGTCCTGGTTCAGCGTCGCATCCGGTGGCGTAACGGTAAGAGCTGGCGCGGCGGTCGCTACGTTTACCGGCGTGGTCGAGGTGCTGCTGTTGCCTGCCGGATCGGTAATCACTACGGTGATATCGTTGCTGCCCTGCGGCAGGTTTTGCAGCGAGCCGGCCGGCAGCGTCACGCTCCAGCTACCGTCGTTGTTGACCGTGCCGGTATAGTCCGTGCCGCCTATTGTCGCTGTGACCGACTGGCCTGCGCCCGCCACGCCGGTATTGCCGGTCAGCGTCTGATCGGCGCCCGCTTCACTGCCGCTGATAACGCTGTCGCCGAAGGGCACATTAAGCCCGGCGTTCGGTTCGGTGGTAATAACGTTAAGCGAAGCGGCAGAGCCATTTTGTACGACGGTGCCGTCCGCCAGGGTGGCTGACGCGATAATGAGATTCTGACCCTGCGACAGCTGTTGCAGATCGGCGGCGGGGATGGTGGCGCTCCAGCTGCCGTCTGCCGCCACGGTGGCAGTATATTCGCGCCCGCCCAGCGATACCCGGATAACCGTGCCGGCAGGAAGATCGGCTGAAGAGCCGGAAACGGTGAGATCGGACTGCGCTTCGGTAATACTGAGATAGCCGTCGCCGCCCGGCGCATTAACGCTAATGCTGCCGATGCCAAAGGCTGGTACGGTGAAATCGTGCGTGGTGGTTGCCGCCGCGCCCGCCGCATCGGTAACGGTGGCGGTAATGGTCGTGGTGCCCGCCGCCAGCGCCTGTAAGGCGCCAGCCGGAACGGTCACGCTCCACGCGCCGCTGCCGTCAACGGTGGCGGTGTAGGTTTGGCCGTTCAGGGTAACGGTAACGGTCTGGCCCTGCTGCACGTTGGTGGTGGTGCCGCTGATGATCTGCGCCTGCTGCTGCTCGCCGTTGTCCAGCACGTCGTCGCCCGCAAAGGCGGCGATGGTGATGGCCGGAGCGGTAGCCGGGGCGCTAACGGTGAAATCGTGCGTGGTGGTTGCCGCCGCGCCCGCCGCATCGGTAACGGTGGCGGTAATGGTCGTGGTGCCCGCCGCCAGCGCCTGCACGGCCGCAGCCGGAACGGCCACGCTCCACGCGCCGCTGCCGTCAACGGTGGCGGTGTAGGTTTGGCCGTTCAGGGTAACGGTAACGGTCTGGCCCTGCTGCACGTTGGTGGTGGTGCCGCTGATGATCTGCGCCTGCTGCTGCTCGCCGTTATCCAGCACGTCGTCACCTGCAAAAGCGGCGATAGCGATGGAAGGCGTGGTGGGCGTGACCGCACCGGCCTCTACCGTAAAGGTTTCAGCGGTGGTCGCCGTGGCGCCTGCATTGTTGGTCACGCTGATGGTCAGCGTATTGCTGCCTTCCGGCAACGTAGCCAGCGCGGCGGCCGGTAAGGTGATGCTCCAGCTGCCGTCTGCCCCGACCGTGGTGGTATAGGTCACGCCGTTGAGCACGACGGTAACGGTGTTGCCCGCTTCCGTGCCGCTGGTGGTGCCGTTCAGCGTCTGGTCAGAATTTTTTTCCGCCGTCGACAGGGTATTATCGCCGGTTAACGGATTGACGGTAAGGGATGGCGCTACTGTCACTGCATCATCACCGCCGCCACCGCCACCGCCGCCGCCCGCCAGTGCGGCGACGCCTGCTGCGCCAAGACCAAGCGCGCCAATACCTGCGGCGGTGATAACGCCGGTGGTAGCACCGGTATCAGCCAGCAGCAGCGGTTCCAGCGAGCCAAGCGACTCATACTGTGGCGTAATCGCTACCACCGCCTGCGCATCGGCGAATTCGTTGGTGACCGGGAAGAGTGCGTGCTCAGGCGGATTGACGCCGTCATCAAAAACCAGCTCGCTGTGATCGCCGTCAACGTCATCCAGGAAGAATTGCTGATAGCGTTTAACGCTGCCGTCACGCATGTGGACGATGAGATCGTTACCCTGGCGTTCGAACTCGGTCACCATGGCGCGGGTTCCATGAATGCGGACTACGCTGGGTTGATTCAGGAGGATGGTATTGTTGGAATTCCCTGCTGCGACCTGAGAAAGAATGCTGCCATCGTCGCGCGAAAGTATTTCCACGCTGCCATCAGTAAGCTGAGCCATAGTAACCTCGTGTACACCAGACATTGGATGTTTCGCACGTAAACATGAAGAAAACCTTCAGCTTTACGCGCAAAGTAATAGATCGCCTTACCCGAGGGCAGGCGGCTTTACCTGGTG
Source organism: Erwinia sp. STN24 (assembly GCF_041320675.1). Lineage (NCBI taxonomy): Bacteria > Pseudomonadati > Pseudomonadota > Gammaproteobacteria > Enterobacterales > Erwiniaceae > Erwinia > Erwinia sp. STN24. Next base: position 1,714,555 of record NZ_JBGGPM010000001.1, read on the forward strand.
CAACGACATTTCCGGACGGCGTAGAAATGTTAAAAACAATCTAAAAAGAGGCGCTGATACGCTATTTTTTTTAACTTTTATCTTTCTGATAGTATGAAAAACCCCGCCACTCGCCTTGATTAATATTTATCGACAGGATAAACATAATTTATAATTTGACTTAGTTTACAATTCTGGAAACTGTCAACTATCAAGTAAAATTGATGAAATAACGCATTAATAAATTGATTTAACTTAAGGAATTTTTTTAAGGAAGTGTAAAAAATGTAACAGCTTCCAGAAAACTTTCTGCCGCTGCTGCGGCTCGTTTTTTTTGACCGCGCGCAAATTTTCATATCAGCGTGCAGAAATCGGCAAAGGCAAACGGCAGGGGCAGTACAAAAAAACAGCAAGAGCGTAAAGCGGAGCTAAAGCGCGTCAAAACATTTTTTTTACCTCCAGCCAATGATTTGAGTTAAGCGAAGATCGCGCGCTATCCACCAGGAGTTATCTGTAAAATCACCTTTAGCCTCAATATTTGATTAACAGGGGCTTTTTTTCAGGTTATTTAACACAAACGCCCGCGTCGCTATGGTTTTGTCGCGATATAATATGCGCCTTGCCCGTGGCGCGTTCTTCTTTAATTTAGCGAAATGTGATAAAAAGTAGTGTTTACCGCGACAAGCTTTTAACGGAACCTATGACGATTCAGGATGCCAGACCCGCAAGCGCCTGCGCGCTGGCAGCACCCCACGCGATTTCTTTGTTTACGCGCGCGTGGCCGCACAACAGATCCGTGTGTTCCCATGAATCGCCAGGCAGCCACTGCCCGCCTTCCGTTGTCTCATCCGGCCTTTTGTTCGCGGCTTGCCTTTACCTGTGCCTGACTGATGGCTCGTTAACTGGGGTTCCACGGCTATGATGCCCTACAAATTTCCACTGACTTCCGGTAACGTCACCCGGTTTTTCGTGATGTTTATCCTGGTACTGCTGTTGGCATCCGGATTTATGATCCACAACGCCGTTAACGCCTGGCTGACCGATAAACGCTATGCGATGGCGGATATCGCTCACGTTATGCAGAAGCGTATCGACACCTACCGGTTCGCTACCTGGCAGATTTATGAAAATCTTGCGGCCAATGCCGCAGGCTCGCCGCCGAACAGCCTGCAGGAAACCCGCCTGCGTCCCGATGTCTATTATCTTGAGAAAACCCGCCGTAAAACCGAAGCGCTGATTTTTGGCTCGCACGACAGCAGCACGCTGGATATGACGCTGCGTATGTCTAACTATCTGGATACGCTATGGGGCGCCGAAAACAGCACCTGGTCAATGTATTTTCTCAACGGGCAGGATAACAGCCTGATTTTAATTTCGACGCTGCCGTTAAAAGATATGGCGACGCGTTATAAAGAGAGCGCCATCAGCACTATTGTCGATGCGCGCCGCGCGGAGATGCTCCAGCAGGCCAACGCGCTGGACGAGCGGGAAAGCTTCTCGCCGCTGCGCCGCTTTACCTGGCAGAATGACCACTATTTTACCGTGCGCACCACCTTTAACCAGCCGGGCCACCTGGCCACCGTGGTCGCCTTCGATTTGCCGATTAACGATCTGATCCCACTGAATATGCCGCTGGAAAATTTCCAGCTGAAGCAGGATATGGCCGGTACCGGCAGCAGCGCCAGCGTGGATGAAGACAGTACGCACAGCACTAAAGTCACGCTGCTGAATCCCAATGTAGAAATCGCCGCCTCGCTGTCCAGCACGCCGTTGCAGCTGGTTTATCGCGTGCCGATCCTCGGCCTGATCGCCGACACGCTGCGTAACCTGATGTGGCCGCTGCTGGCGAATTTTGTGCTGCTGCTGCTTTCGCTGGCCGGTCTGCTGCTGCTGCGCCAGCAGTCGCTGCGCCCCAGCGAAAACCAGAGCGCCGAACTGGAGTCGCTGCGCATCCTCAACGAAGAGATTGTGGCCAGCCTGCCGGTTGGCCTGCTGGTGTATGACTTTGCCAGCAACCGCACGATTATCAGCAACAAAATCGCCGAGCACCTGCTGCCGCATCTCAATCTGCAAAAGATCATCAATATGTCCGATCAGCATCAGGGCGTGTTGCAGGCTACCGTCAACAACGAAGTTTATGAGATCCGCCATGCGCGCAGTATGCTGGCGGCCAGCACCCAGCTGTTTATGATGCGCGATCAGGATCGCGAGCTGTTGGTGAATAAAAAGCTGCAAAAAGCGCAGCAGGTGCTGGATAAAAGCCACCAGACGCGTCAGCAGCTGTTGCAGAATCTGGGACACGCGCTGAACCGGCCGCTGGGCGATGTGATCGGCCATTTGCAGGCTATCGAATCCGCGCAGCCTGGCGAGCAGCTGGAAGACGCGCTGCAGGAAGCGCAGGCGCTGCGTCGGCTGGTGGATGATATCGTGCTGTTAAATCGTCTGGAAACGCACGACTGGGCGCCGGACGCCGAAGCCTTTAACCTGCAAAGCGTGCTTGATGAGCTGGTGACCGAGGCCCTGCCCTCGCTGCGGCGTAAGGGGCTGAAGCTGGTGGTCAGCAACCGTCTGAACAGCGACGAGAACCGTTTTGGCGATCGGCGCGCTATTTACAAAATCCTGACCACTCTGCTGCACTATTCCATTACCAGCACCAGCTGGGGCCGCATCTCTATTGAGGTCAGCCATCCTGCCGATCGGCCGGACAGGCTGGCGATTGAAATGGTGGATACCGGCGCCGGACTGACGGTGGACGAGATGGGCAACACCGATTTTCCTTTCCTCGGCGAAACCAGCTTTGACCGTTTTGGTCAGGCTTCGGGGCTGGCGTTTTTCCTTTGTAAGCAGCTGTGCAAACAGCTTGGCGGGCATCTTGAAATTGTCGCGCGTCCCGATATCGGCACCCGTTACAGCATCCAGGTTCATGCGCCGCAGGAACACCAGCAGGCTCAGGAAGAGAAGCTGCTGGAAGGTCTGACCGCGTTAATTGATATCAACGTGGATGAGGTCAGAAAAATTGTGGTGCACCAGTTAGAAAACTGGGGCGCCAGCTGTATTACGCCGGACGAGCGCTTTTCCGGACAGGATCACGATGTGCTGGTCACGGACGACCCGGCCAGCCTGACGGCCTGGTCGCTGCTGCTGACGGATGATGAGGCGGGCTACACCGCGCTTTCCCGCGATCGCTTCAGGGTGAATTTCAATATCAGCAGCGCTATGCAGGATGCGTTACTGCAGCTTATTGAGCTTCAGCTGGCCCTGGATGAGACCGAAGAAGAGGAGACGCCTGCGCAGCTGTTCGCGCCAGGCTATTTCCAGCTGTTTGTTGAGACAGTACCAGATGATGTAAAGAGATTGTATAATGAGGCAGCAGAAAGGGACTTGAGTTCGCTTGCTCAGACTGCGCATCGCCTGAAGGGTGTGTTTGCCATGCTTAATTTGACACCGGGCAAGCAGCTTTGTGAAACGTTAGAACAGCACATAACCGAGTGTGACAATTCAAACATTAAAAATACCACCAGTGAAATTGACCGCTACGTCAACGAACTGCTGCAGCAAGGTAACCAATAATATGAACAACCTGAACGTAATTATTGCCGATGACCATCCTATTGTTCTGTTCGGCATTCGCAAGTCACTTGAACAGATTGAATGGGTCAATGTTGTCGGTGAGTTCGAAGATTCCACAGCATTAATCAACAGCCTTTCCAAGCTCGACGCCAACGTCCTGATCACCGATCTGTCGATGCCTGGTGAAAAATATGGCGACGGTATTACGCTGATTAAGTATATCAAGCGTCACTATCCGGACCTGTCGATCATCGTTCTGACCATGAACAACAACCCGGCCATCCTCAGCGCCGTGCTGGACCTGGACATTGAAGGGATCGTGCTGAAACAGGGCGCGCCAACCGACCTGCCTAAAGCGCTGGCCGCACTGCAAAAAGGCAAGAAGTATACGCCGGAAAGCGTGGCTAAACTGCTGGAGAAAATCAGCGCGGGCGGCTACGGCGACAAGCGCCTGTCCCCGAAAGAGAGCGAAGTGCTGCGCCTGTTTGCGGAAGGTTTCCTGGTAACCGAAATCGCCAAGAAGCTGAACCGCAGCATCAAAACCATCAGTAGCCAGAAGAAGTCGGCGATGATGAAGCTGGGCGTGGATAACGATATCGCGCTGCTGAACTATCTTTCATCCGTCAGCACCATGCCGGTGGATAAAGACTAAACCCCCAGGGCTTGTCCTGAGCCTGGCTCCCGCCAGGCTTTTTTTATTGTCCGCGTTACCCTTCCCGGCTTTTCCTGACCCGATCCGCGTAAAACGCCAGCGTCTGCTGTAGCGTGTCCAGCGTAACCGGCTTCGACAGACAGTTATCCATACCCGCTTCCATACAGCGCTGTTTTTCTTCCGCCAGCGCGTTGGCGGTGACGCCGACCACCGGGAAGGTCAGGCCCAGCTGCCGCAGGCGCTGCGTCAGGCGATAACCGTCCATATTCGGCATGTTGACGTCGGTCAGGACAATATCAATCTCGTTGCGGCTCAGCACGTTGAGCGCATCCACGCCATCCTGCGCCGTTTTCACCCGATAGCCCAGCGAGCCAAGCTGATCGGACAGCAGCATGCGGTTGATAGGGTGATCGTCCACCACCAGGATAAGAATATCTTCGTTGGTGACGCTTTTCTCGTCCGTTTCCGGCAGCTCTGACGAAGCGTCCGGCATCTCTACTTCAACACGATAGATGCGTCCCAACAGCGCGGGCAGCTCGTGCGGCGTGGTGGTGCCGTAAACCCAACGCCCCGGCGAGAGCTCCTGCGGGCCATCGTTATGGCTGCCGTCAAAGCGGATAGTCGCCCGGTGCACCTGCTGACTCTGGAAGTCGTAATCGGTCACGATCACGTCATCCGGCTCGCAGCGGCTTAGCTCATGCAGGCGCTGCACCTTCAGGCCGTGCCCGTCGAGCAATTTTTCCAGGAAAGCGGCCAGCGCCTCGTTACGCAGTTCCAGCCAGCAGGTTTTGCCTTCCAGGCCTTCGTGCCGCTGCGGGGTTTTCACCTTGCTGTTATAAAGCGGAATGCGCACGATAAACTGGCTGCCCATTCCCGGTTCGGAATCGACCTCAATATCACCGTCCATCATATTGATCAGCTTTTCACAGATAGCCAGCCCCAGGCCGGTGCCCTGGAAATTACGCTGCACGCCGGTGCCGACCTGAAAGAACGGATCGAACAGGCGGGTGATCTCTTTGGCCGGTATGCCCACGCCGGTATCACGCACGCGGAAAGCCAGATAGCCGTCTTTAACGTAGGCCTGCAAAATAATGCCGCCGGTGTGGGTAAACTTAATTGCGTTGTTCAACAGGTTAGAGATGACCTGCTGAAGGCGGATCGGATCGCCGTCCAGCGTGACCGGCACGTCGCTGTCGATAAAGCACCAGAGCGTCAGGCGTTTTTTCACCACCATCGCCAGATAGTTAGAGGCGATATGGGTGATCACCTCGCGCGGCGCGAATTCCCGTGGTTCAATACGCAGCTGCTCGGACTCAATTTTAGAGAAGTCGAGAATATCGCTGATGATTTTCAGCAGCAGGCTGGAGGAGTTATTCATCGCCGTGACCAGCGACTCTACGCCTTTAGGCAGCGCGCGGGTTTGCAGCAGATCCAGGTTGCCGATAATGCCGTACAGCGGCGTGCGTAGCTCGTGGCTGACCGTGGCCAGGAACATGGATTTCGACTGGCTGGCCTGCTCGGCAGCCTGCGCCATTTCCTGTAGCGACTCTTCCATTTTCACGCGTGCGCTGACGTCCACCAGTACGCAAATCGCCACGTTTTCGTTGCGATAGCGCGAATGCACAAAGCTGATTTGCAAATTGGTATTGCTGCCGGTCAGCACGTCGACAAAGTTAACCTGCTGGCCGCAAATAATTTCGGTCAGGCGCTGCCTGTCTTCCTGCGTCAGCATACTGAGGTAGTTATGTGCCAGCTCGTTGCTGAGGATATTGGTGCCGTCGCTGGTGCGCAGGATGCAAATGCCGACCGGAGCAGAGGCGACGATTTTACGGTTAAACTGCTCGTGCTCTTCCAGGCGATGGGCATTATCTTCGGCGGGCAAAAACATGCGCCGCTCAAACAGCCAGGCCAGCGTAAACAGAATAATGGCGCTGATGACGTTCAGCAGAATGGCATTGATGATCAGCATTTTCAGCTTTTCGACCATCTCGTTGGTCTGCACCGAATAGACCATGGTCAGCGAAGACGGCGTCAGCGTTTTTTTCAGCACCAGCTGTTTGTAGCCGTTGATATAGCCGAACCAGGTACTGTCGTCGGGCAGATCGTCCAGCGATACCCGGCTGCCGGGCCGGGAAGAGGCAAGCACGCGCTGATTGTCTGCGTCCAGCAGCATAGCGTTGACCGGGAAGCTGCCCGGCACCACAAAATCATCCAGGCGGATGGTTTGCTCAATGCCCAGCAGCGCCGCCATTTTGCTGGCGACATACACCGGCGTCACCATATAGTAGTAGCCCGTACCGGGCTGGCTGGCCGGCGCGATCCAGAAGAAGCTGTTTTTGCGCTCTTCATCATTGCCGCTGCGGTATTTCAGGATGCGTTCGTGCAGCGCTTTCAGCGCGCGCTCGCGGTCGGCGGAGGCGTTGCCGACGCCAAAGTCTGCCAGGCACAGGCTTTCACCGCCAATAAAGAACACCCTGTTCAGCTCATAGGCGGAAGCGAAATTGGCTTTCCAGTAGTGCAGGAAATAGCTCAGCGACTCCAGCGAATTGCGCCAGACATCGCTCATGGCGCTACAGTCAGAGTCGGAATAGAGCGGATAGAACTGTGGCAGCGCCGTTTTGCCGGGAAAAACGCCGTTGAGCACGTCAAGGCCATTGGCGGACGCGTTCAGCCGGTTCTCGGCGATATATTTCAGTTCTCGCGTAACGTCTGTAGAATGGCGAATATACCACTGCGCCTGCTCAAAGCTGGCGTTGAACTCCTGCCGTACCTGCGCCTCTTTCTCGTGCAGCACGTTAATAATATAAAAGGTGGTGAGCAGCGCACCGAGCGTCCAGAGCATCAGCGCCAGCGCCCGGAACAGATAGCGAGAGATCCTTAACGTTGTTCTGAACGAGACTAAATATTTCAAACGGAACCTACAGTGGCGGCTGGTCGGGATGACAAATACGATCCCGCTACAGTACCGCCAGAGCCGTTAAAAAGCCAGTTACCCGTACGCTCAACGCGCTGTTTTCTGCGTAAAACGCCGCGCTTACTTAAGACTTTTCTGGATAACCGTCAGCGGAACGGCGACAGGCCGCAAAAACGTCGCTTTTTTGCGCCAGCGCGGCCAGTTTCTCGGCAGATTCATTCATACAACCCAGCGATAGCGCAATAATCTCCTCTCTGGAAGGTCGGCGCGCGCTCTGGCTTTGCGCTTTTTGATTTTTTCTCGATAACATAAATAGCCTCCTGCACATATGTCTGATGATAAAGATAACCGGCCGCCTCTGCGTGCCGGATAAGAAGACGATGATACAACCTGCCCAGCTTTTTCCGGATCGCCACCGCTACCAGCATCATCGGCCGATGCCGTTGCGAAAAATCCTCTATGGCGGCCCCAATTCCCTGCACCATAAACTTCTCCAGCTCGCTACGCGTAAAGTTCATGCCGCCGTCAGGCTTAAAACGTCCCTCTTTGCCTGGCAACAATAGCGCATCGTGCGGATAAAAGCTTACTATCCAGGCGAAATTTTCAACATAATCATGCGTCCAGTTTCCAGTAAAAAGAAAGTACATTGCCCTGTGTAATGGATTGATCTCAACAATGTATTTCCGGTTTCTTCCGTCCCACTTAATTACGCTGACCAGATAACATTCTCCCCTGCCCGTCAGCGGAGAAAAATAACGTTCGGCTTTGATTTGCATGGCAACCCTCCGTAGTTCGCCCTGCGTGTATAGCAATCCTCTTCGCCGCTGTCCGTTTCGGACGCCAATCCTGCGTAGCTTCTTCCGCATTTTCTTCGGCGCATAAAAAAAGGCCGGTTCACTGAACCGGCCTCTGGCACCTTAAGCGGAAGAAATTACTCTTCTTCGTCGCCTTCCGGCGCGTCATCTTCCATCACTTCCGGCGCGATGTCCTCGTCGCCTTCGGCCACGCTGCCGTCGATAGCATCCAGCTCTTCTTCAGCAACCGGCTCGGCCACGCGCTGTAGGCCCACCACGTTTTCATCTTCCGCAGTACGGATCAGAATAACGCCCTGGGTGTTACGGCCAACCACGCTGACTTCAGACACGCGGGTACGCACCAGCGTACCGGCATCGGTGATCATCATGATTTGATCGCTGTCGACCACCTGCACCGCGCCGATAACCGGCCCGTTGCGCTCGGTGACCTTGATCGAGATAACGCCCTGGGTCGCACGAGACTTGGTCGGGTACTCGCTGTTGGCGGTACGCTTACCGTAGCCGTTCTGCGTCACCGTCAGGATAGCGCCGTCATCACGCGGCACGATCAGCGAGACCACACGATCGCCTTCCGCCAGCTTAATGCCGCGCACGCCCGATGCGGTACGGCCCATCGCGCGCACCGCGTTCTCGGCGAAGCGCACCACTTTACCCGCCGCAGAGAAGAGCATCGCTTCATCGTTGCCGTTGGTCAGCGCCACGCCAATCAGCTCATCGTCTTCGCGCAGGTTGACGGCGATAATGCCGGCGCTGCGTGGACGGCTGAACTCGGTCAGCGCGGTTTTCTTCACGGTGCCGCTGGCGGTCGCCATAAAGATGTTCCAGCCTTCCGCGTATTCACGCACCGGCAGAATTGCGGTGATGCGCTCGTTCGCTTCCAGCGGCAGCAGGTTGACGATAGGACGTCCACGCGCGCCACGGCTCGCTTCCGGCAGCTGATAGACCTTCATCCAGTAGAGACGACCACGGCTGGAGAAGCAGAGGATCGTATCGTGGGTGTTGGCCACCAGCAGGCGGTCGATAAAGTCTTCTTCCTTGATGCGTGCTGCCGACTTGCCTTTGCCGCCGCGACGCTGCGCTTCGTAATCCGTCAGCGGCTGATATTTCACGTAGCCCTGATGCGACAGGGTCACGACCACATCTTCCTGGTTGATCAGATCTTCAATATTAATATCGGCGCTGTTGGCGGTGATTTCCGTGCGGCGTTTGTCGCCAAACTGGTCACGCACCAGCTCCAGCTCTTCGCGGATCACTTCCATCAGGCGCTCTGCGCTTTCCAGAATGCGGATCAGCTCGGCAATTTGCTCCAGCAGCTCTTTGTACTCGTCCAGCAGCTTTTCGTGCTCCAGGCCGGTCAGCTTCTGCAGACGCAGATCCAGGATCGCCTGGGCCTGCTGTTCGGTCAGGTAATACTGGCCGTCGCGAATGCCGTACTCTTCTTCCAGCCACTCCGGACGCGCCGCGTTGTCGCCCGCGCGTTCCAGCATGGCGGAAACGTTGCCCAGCTCCCACGGACGCGCCACCAGACCCGCTTTCGCTTCCGCTGGCGTTGGCGCGTGGCGGATTAGCTCGATAATAGGATCGATGTTGGCCAGCGCGATCGCCAGCGCTTCAAGGATATGCGCGCGATCGCGAGCCTTGCGCAGTTCAAAGATAGTCCGGCGCGTCACCACTTCACGGCGGTGGCGAACAAAGGCTTCCAGAATATCCTTCAGCGGCATGATCTTCGGCTGGCCCTGATGCAGCGCCACCATGTTGATGCCGAAAGAGGTTTGCAGCTGGGTCAGCGAGTAGAGGTTGTTCAGCACCACTTCGCCTACCGCATCGCGCTTCACTTCCACCACGATGCGCATCCCGTCTTTATCGGACTCATCGCGCAGCGCGCTGATCCCTTCCAGACGTTTCTCTTTCACCAGCTCCGCCATTTTCTCGATCAGGCGCGCTTTGTTCACCTGATAGGGAATTTCGTGGATGATGATGGTTTCGCGGCCGGTTTTAGCGTCCACTTCCACTTCGCCACGCGCGCGGATATAGATTTTGCCGCGCCCGGTACGATAGGCTTCTTCGATGCCGCGACGGCCGTTGATGATGGCGGCGGTCGGGAAGTCAGGCCCCGGAATGTGTTCCATCAGCCCTTCAATGCTGATGTTCTCATCTTCGATATAGGCCAGACAGCCGTTGATCACTTCCGTCAGGTTGTGCGGCGGAATGTTGGTCGCCATGCCCACGGCGATGCCCGAAGAACCGTTAACCAGCAGGTTCGGGATCTTGGTCGGCATGACTTCCGGGATCTGCTCGGTGCCGTCATAGTTCGGCACGTAGTCGACGGTTTCTTTTTCCAGATCCGCCAGCAGCTCGTGAGCGATTTTAGACATGCGCACTTCGGTATAACGCATTGCCGCAGCGGAGTCGCCGTCAACGGAACCGAAGTTGCCCTGGCCGTCTACCAGCATGTAGCGCAGCGAGAAAGGCTGCGCCATACGCACGATAGTGTCATACACGGCGGTATCGCCATGCGGGTGATATTTACCAATAACGTCGCCGACAACACGGGCTGACTTTTTATAAGGTTTGTTCCAGTCATTGCCCAGCACGTTCATGGCATAGAGCACGCGACGGTGTACTGGCTTCAGGCCATCGCGGACGTCTGGCAATGCACGGCCAACGATGACCGACATGGCATAATCAAGGTAAGAGTTCTTTAGCTCTTCTTCGATATTGACCGGTGTGATTTCTCTGGCCAGGTCACTCATGGAGGCGCTTTCCTTCTAAATTATACCCGGATTTAAAGGTGCGAAAGTATATCACCTTTAGGCACTATGGTGAACGGAAAGCGTCGTTCCGCCCGCTTTAATCGCGCGCTTTTATCCTGTCGGCCGTTCGCCTGCGGAAAGATGTATACTGAAGCCAAACTTCCAGGGAGTAAGAAACAATGAAGGCAGAGCAAAACAGCGCCACGGCTAACGTGGATCATCAGGAAATTGCCAAGTTCGAGGCGGTCGCGTCGCGCTGGTGGGATCTGGAAGGCGAGTTTAAACCGCTGCACCGCATTAACCCGCTGCGCCTGGGTTATATCGCTCAGCACAGCGACGGCCTGTTTGGCAAAAAGGTGCTGGACGTCGGCTGCGGCGGCGGCATCCTGGCGGAAAGCATGGCGCGTGAAGGCGCCGAAGTGACCGGCCTGGATATGGGCGCGGAACCGCTGGAGATCGCCCGTCTCCATGCGCTGGAAAGCGGCGTGAAGGTCGACTACGTACAGCAAACCGTTGAAGAGCATGCGGAGCAGTTCGCCGGTCAGTACGACGTGGTGACCTGTATGGAGATGCTGGAGCACGTGCCGGATCCGCGCTCGGTGGTGCACGCCTGCGCGAAGCTGGTTAAGCCCGGCGGCGAAGTGTTCTTTTCCACCCTTAACCGCAACAGCAAATCCTGGCTGATGGCGGTGATCGGTGCGGAGTATGTGCTGCGCATGGTGCCGCGCGGTACGCACGATATTAAAAAGTTTATCCGCCCCGGCGAGCTGCTGAACTGGGTTGATGAAACCTCGCTGCGCGAGCGTCATATGATTGGCCTGCATTACAATCCGCTGACCAACAAGTTCAAGCTGGCGCCGGGCGTCGACGTTAACTATATGGTGCATACGCACCGCCCTGCGGAATAACGCCTCTTCCCTTAAGGACGCTGTTTCTTAAGGGAAATTTTTTCCTGCCTCCGCTTTGGCTGCACTTCCCTTCTCGCACCGCACTTTTTGTCCTTCTGCCTTTGCAGGAATTTCTTATTAGCTTCGGCGTAAATTTTATTTCGTGCCTGCGTCGCTTTTTTCGCCATTCGTCAGGATATTTTCAGCATCTGAAGTATACTTTTTGGCCAAAAAAAAAGGCGGCGGATCAAGGGTGCGCAAAGATCCCGCATTCAGGAAAAATAAGAAAAAATTTCTCGCCCTGTTGACATGGACCCAGGGCCTTGAGAAACGCGGACTTAGGAAAACGGCCAGCCCGCGATCAGTAAAATTGCCGCTGCGTCAAGGCTTGTTAAGATCGCAGAAATTACTAAAATAACCACCATATTGTTATCAATACTTCATCCACCCCCTATATATAGTGTTTATCCACAGAGTTACTCACACGTGAGCAGTCTGTGTATAAACGGGGGATATTTTCGATCTCACGGACAGGATAAAAACGCCACATGAATCAGAGCCTGCTTGTCACTAAACGCGATGGCCGCACCGAACGCATCAATCTGGATAAAATCCACCGCGTGCTTGACTGGGCTGCAGAAGGTCTGCAAAACGTTTCCGTCTCTCAGGTTGAACTGCGTTCCCATATCCAGTTTTACGAAGGCATCAAGACCTCCGACATCCACGAGACGATCATCAAGTCTGCTGCCGACCTGATCTCCCGCGATGCGCCGGACTATCAGTACATGGCCGCGCGCCTGGCTATCTTCCACCTGCGTAAAAAAGCCTACGGCCAGTTTGAGCCGCCGAAGCTTTACGATCAGGTGAAGCGCATGGTCGATCTGGGTAAATACGATCGCCACCTGCTGGAAGACTACAGCGTGGAAGAGTTCGAGCAGATGGACGGCTTTATCGACCACTGGCGCGATATGAACTTCTCCTATGCCGCCGTTAAGCAGCTGGAAGGCAAATATCTGGTGCAGAACCGCGTGAGCGGCGATATCTACGAAAGCGCGCAGTTCCTCTATATTCTGGTGGCGGCCTGCCTGTTCTCCGGCTATCCACGTGAGACGCGTCTGGATTACGTAAAACGTTTCTACGACGCGATTTCTACCTTTAAGATTTCCCTGCCGACGCCGATTATGTCCGGCGTGCGCACCCCAACCCGCCAGTTCAGCTCCTGCGTGCTGATCGAGTGCGGCGACAGCCTGGATTCGATTAACGCCACCTCCAGCGCCATCGTGAAATATGTTTCCCAGCGCGCCGGTATCGGCATCAACGCTGGCCGCATCCGCGCGCTGGGCAGCCCGATCCGTGGCGGCGAAGCCTTCCACACCGGCTGTATTCCTTTCTACAAGCATTTCCAGACGGCGGTGAAATCCTGCTCGCAGGGCGGCGTGCGCGGCGGTGCAGCGACGCTGTTCTACCCAATGTGGCATCTGGAAGTAGAAAGCCTGCTGGTGCTGAAAAACAACCGTGGCGTGGAAGGCAACCGCGTGCGTCACATGGACTACGGCGTACAGATCAACAAACTGATGTACACCCGTCTGCTGAAGGGCGAAGAAATCACCCTGTTCAGCCCGTCCGACGTGCCTGGCCTGTATGACGCTTTCTTTGCCGATCAGGAAGAGTTTGAGCGCCTGTATACCAAATACGAGAAGGACGACAGCATCCGCAAGCAGCGCGTAAAAGCGGTAGACCTGTTCTCACTGATGATGCAGGAACGCGCCTCAACCGGCCGTATCTATATTCAGAACGTTGACCACTGCAACACCCACAGCCCGTTCGATCCGGCTATCGCGCCCGTGCGCCAGTCCAACCTCTGCCTGGAGATTGCGCTGCCGACCAAACCGCTGATGGACGTCAACGACGAGAACGGCGAAATCGCGCTCTGTACGCTGTCGGCGTTCAACCTTGGCGCCATTGAAAGTCTGGACGATCTGCAGGAGCTGGCCACGCTGGCAGTGCGCGCGCTGGATGCGCTGCTGGACTATCAGGATTACCCAATCCCGGCCGCCAAACGCGGCGCGATGGGCCGTCGTACGCTGGGTATCGGCGTGATCAACTTCGCGTACTATCTGGCGAAGCACGGCGTGCGCTATTCCGACGGCAGCGCCAACAACCTGACGCACAAAACCTTTGAAGCCATTCAGTACTACCTGCTGAAGGCCTCCAACGAGCTGGCACAGGAGCAAGGCGCCTGCCCGTGGTTTAACGAAACCACCTATGCGCAGGGCATTCTGCCGATCGACACCTACAAGAAAGATCTGGATGCGATCAGCAACGAGCCGCTGCACCTGGACTGGGAAGCGCTGCGCGAGGCGATTAAAACGCACGGCCTGCGCAACTCCACGCTTTCCGCGCTGATGCCGTCAGAGACCTCTTCGCAGATCTCCAACGCCACCAACGGCATTGAGCCGCCGCGCGGCCATATCAGCATCAAGGCTTCCAAAGACGGCATTCTGCGTCAGGTAGTGCCGGAGTATGAGCGTCTGAAAGATCAGTATGAGCTGCTGTGGGATATGCCGAATAACGACGGCTATCTGCAGCTGGTCGGCCTGATGCAGAAGTTTATCGACCAGGCGATTTCATCGAACACCAACTACGATCCGACGCGCTTTGCCAACGGTCGCGTGCCGATGAAACAGCTGCTGAAAGATCTGCTGACCGCCTATAAGTTCGGCGTGAAAACGCTTTATTACCAGAACACCCGCGACGGCGCGGAAGATGCTCAGGACGACCTGGCGCCATCCATTCAGGATGACGGCTGTGAAAGCGGCGCCTGCAAGATTTAACCAAAGCGGGGCGAGCTTCGCCCCCTGATTTTACGTCGGGCCGGGTTTTCCCTGCCCTTCCTCACTGGATAATGTCATGGCTTACACCACGTTCTCGCAAAATAAAAACGACCAGCTGAACGAACCGATGTTTTTCGGCCAGCCGGTCAACGTCGCCCGCTACGACCAGCAGAAATACGGCATTTTTGAAAAGCTGATCGAAAAGCAGCTCTCCTTTTTCTGGCGCCCGGAAGAGGTGGACGTGTCGCGCGACCGCATCGACTACCAGGGCCTGCCGGACCACGAAAAGCATATCTTTATCAGCAACCTGAAATACCAGACGCTGCTGGATTCCATTCAGGGACGTAGCCCGAACGTGGCGCTGCTGCCGCTGATTTCGATCCCCGAGCTGGAAACCTGGGTCGAGACCTGGGCGTTTTCTGAAACCATCCACTCGCGCTCTTATACGCATATCATCCGCAACATCGTTAACGATCCGGCGGTGGTGTTTGACGATATCGTTACCAACGAGCAGATCCTGTCGCGCGCCAAAGATATCTCCGGCTACTACGACGATCTGATCGAGATGACCAACTACTGGCATCTGCTGGGCGAAGGCACGCATCAGGTCAACGGCAAAACCGTGACCGTTAACCTGAGAGCGCTGAAAAAACAGCTTTATGTCTGCCTGATGAGCGTGAACGCGCTGGAAGCGATCCGCTTCTACGTCAGCTTTGCCTGCTCGTTTGCTTTTGCCGAGCGTGAACTGATGGAAGGCAACGCGAAAATCATCAAGCTGATTGCCCGTGATGAAGCGCTGCACCTGACCGGCACTCAGCATATGCTGAACCTGCTGAGAAGCGGCGAAGACGATCCGGAGATGGCGGAAATCGCTAAAGAGTGCCAGCAGGAGTGCTACGACCTGTTTGTGCTGGCCGCGCAGCAAGAGAAAGAGTGGGCGGAATACCTGTTCCGCGACGGCTCGATGATTGGCCTGAACAAAGATATTCTTTGCCAGTACATCGAATACATCACCAATATCCGCATGAACGCTGTGGGTCTGGAGCTGCCGTTTAAAACCCGCTCTAACCCGATCCCGTGGATCAACTCCTGGCTGGTTTCGGACAACGTGCAGGTTGCGCCGCAGGAAGTAGAGGTCAGCTCTTATCTGGTTGGGCAGATCGATTCCGAAGTAGGCGAAAACGACTTCGACGACTTCCAGCTGTAACATGCGGATGTACGTTACCCTCAGCGCCTGCGGCACGCGTCTGGAATGCGCTGAGGATCACCCTAACCTGCTGACGACGCTGGAAGCCCACAACTATCAGGTGGAGTTTCAGTGCCGTGAAGGCTACTGCGGCTCCTGTCGTATGCGCCTGGTAAAAGGGGAAGTCAGCTATGCGGAGAAACCGCTGGCCTTTATTCAGCCGGGAGAGATCCTGCCGTGCTGCTGCAAGGCTAAAGGTGATATTGAGATCGAGATCCTGCACCTTTAGTTGTACGCTAAATAACCGCGCCCTCCGGCGCGGTTTTTTTAGCCTCGCTGCGTCTCCACCACGCCAATCCAGCCGTGGCCGCCCGTAACCTCCAGACCATCCAGCCAGCGCCGCAGCATATTCAGCGCCATCATGGCAGAGACGTCCTGACGCGCCTTCAGCCCGTGCCGGTTGTTGCTGAACTTTACCCGCTGGCTCCAGCAGCCCTGCGGCGTAAAGAGGGCAAAGCCGAGGTGATTTTCTTTTTCTGCGCCAACCACCAGCGCCAGATCGGCTTTATCCGCTTCGGCTAACCGTTGCGCGCGCTGCATCAGTTCAGCCAGGCTTTCATCCTGTGACGGCAGCACGTTGCCCGCCGCCAGCGGCGCCTGTACCGAGGCGAGCTGATACTGCACCAGTCCGGCGGTAAATTGTTCGCTGACCGCCAGGCGATGGGTCTGTTCCTGCAGGCGACGCGACAGCTGCGCGGGCAGCCCTTCCGTACCTTCAAAAATCGTGCTTTCGCCAGCGATCTCGCGCACCTGCTGCCAGAACTGCTCCATCTCAGGCAGCTTAGAGGCCGGGCCATTCAGCTTCAGCTCGATAATCGGCATTGAGGCGCGGTATCCCATTACCACGCCTTCCGGCAGCGGCAGCGGTTCGATTTCTGACGCCAGATCGCTTTCTCCGCGACCAAAGGTAGTCAACCGCAGGCATACCGGCGGGTCTGACACCGGGAAGCGAGCTTTAAGACGAGGCAGAATTTGCTCCTCGACCATTCTTTTATATTCTGACGGCACGCCGGGGGTGAAGAAGATCCAGCAGCGGTTGAGCTGAAGCGCAAAACCGCAGGCGGTGCCGATCGGATTGTCAATCATCTCGGCGCCCGCCGGGATTTCCGCCTGCTTGCGGTTGCTGTCGGCCATTTTGCGGCCGCGTCCGGCAAAAAACGCCTCCATCTTCGCCAGCCACTCTTCCTGCATCACCAGCCCGACGCCTGCCGCTTTCGCCGCCGCAACCGCGCTTAAATCATCGCTGGTCGGCCCCAGGCCGCCGTTGACGATCAGCACATCCGCCACCTTGCTGCGCTCGGTAAGCACGCTGACCAGCTCTTCCATACTGTCGCCAACGGTCTGGCGGCTCGTCATGGGTAATCCCTCTTGAAACAACAGTTCGGCCAGCCAGGCCGCATTGGTATCCACGATTTGCCCGTGCAGCACTTCATCGCCGGTAGACAGCATTTCCACTCTGATCATGATCTTCTCCGCATTGTTCAGACCTGTTTAACAGTATGAAGCCTCACGGGAAATTACAACGTCATTTCACCATCAATACGGCAAATGGCAGCAATAGCTAACGCCAGATTGCCGTCGATTAACCGAAGCGGGCAATATAGCCCACACAATAGCCAGTGCCGATTGAAAAAGAAATTTTGAAAGGTATCACTTCAGTTAACGAGGATATGCGCTCATGACCAAAAAAGGACTCACCACCGCCTCAGGCGCGCCAGTCGCCCATAATAATAATGTAATGACTGCCGGACGCCGCGGCCCGATGCTGCTACAGGACGTTTGGTTTCTGGAAAAGCTGGCCCACTTCGACCGCGAAGTGATCCCGGAGCGCCGTATGCACGCCAAAGGCTCCGGCGCTTACGGCACCTTTACCGTAACTAAAGATATTACCCGTTTCAGCCGGGCGAAGATTTTTTCCGAAGTGGGCAAAAAAACCGACCTGTTTATGCGCTTTTCTACCGTGGCCGGCGAGCGCGGCGGCGCGGATGCCGAGCGTGATATTCGCGGTTTCTCGATGAAATTTTATACCGAAGAAGGCAACTGGGATCTGGTCGGCAACAACACCCCCGTTTTCTATCTGCGCGATCCGCTGAAGTTCCCCGATCTGAACCACGTGGTGAAACGCGATCCGCGTACCAACCTGCGTAACCCAACCTACAAATGGGATTTCTTCTCGCAGCTGCCGGAGTCGCTGCACCAGCTGACCATCGACTTCAGCGATCGCGGCCTGCCTACTTCCTATCGCCATATTCACGGTTTCGGCAGCCACACCTATAGCTTTATCAACGACCAGCAGGAGCGCTTCTGGGTTAAATTCCATATGCGCTGCGAACAGGGCATTCAGAACCTGATGGACGATGAGGCCGCGCTGCTGATTGGTCGCGACCGTGAAAGCTCGCAGCGCGATCTGTTCGACGCCATTGAGCAAGGCAACTTCCCGCGCTGGAAATTCTTTGTGCAGGTTATGCCGGAAGCCGAAGCCTCCTCCACGCCTTACAACCCGTTCGATCTGACCAAAGTCTGGCCGCACGCCGACTATCCGCTGATTGAAGTGGGCGAGTTTGAGCTGAACCGCAATCCGGACAACTACTTTGCCGAAGTGGAACAGGTCGCCATGAGCCCGGCTAACGTAGTGCCCGGCATCGGTTTCTCGCCGGATCGGATGCTACAGGGTCGCCTGTTCTCCTATGGTGACGCGCACCGCTATCGTCTGGGCGTCAACCATCATCAGATCCCGGTGAACGCGCCGAAGTGTCCCTTCCACAACTATCATCGCGACGGCGCGATGCGCGTGGACGGCAACAGCGGCAACGGCGCCACCTACGAACCCAACAGCTTTAACGTGTTCCAGGAGCAGCCCGATTTCAGCGAGCCGCCGCTGTCGCTGGAAGGTGCAGCCGACCACTGGAACCATCGCGAAGATGATGACTACTTCACCCAACCGCGCGCGCTGTTTAACCTGCTGAGCGAAGAGGAACACCAGCGGATGTTCCAGCGTATCGCCGGAGAGCTGCGTCAGATACCGGAGTTTATCCAGCAGCGCCAGCTCGCGCTCTTTTATCAGGTGCATCCGGCCTACGGCGCAGGCGTGGAACAGGCGCTGAAAGAAGCAAAACAGGGCTAAATGTCGGGCCGTCTTTGGCCTCGATAGCGCCAGTCAGCATAGCCATGCCGGGATATTTTCCCGGCATTATTGTTTGATGACCAACTTAAAAGCCTGCGGGTGTATTGCCGTTTTTTACAGCAGCACCACAGCGGTAGAGGCTGAGCGGACAGGCGATCGCGCATGGACGCGCGAAACAAGCCTGGATAGTCGTATTCACGGCGTCTCCGTGTTCCGCTCTGTCTCTGCGGCTATTCACCCAACGAAGTAGCGAACTGACGGCTGAGCATAGTTTTGTCAACAGTCAGTAATGCCGGAATTTGTTCCGGCATTACTGTTTTTCCTGCCGTAACACCCACTCCGCCAGCTGCCTGCGGGAAGGCTTGATGCCGCCGCCGCTCAGCTTCGGCAGTGTGTACCAGCGCACCGGGCGTTGAAACCCGGCCAGATTTTTTGCCGCCCAGTCCTGCAGCGGCGCGAACGAAGACGTGCCCTTGAGCGCCACCAGCGCGACCGGCCGGTGACCATATTCCTCATCAGGCTGCGGCACGATAAAAACCTGCTCCACCGTTTCGTGCCGGGCCAGCACCGCTTCCAGCTGTTCGGGTTGAATACCTTCCCCCGCCGAGAAAAACAGATTGTCCAGACGCCCGCTAATCAGCAGATTGTTACCGCGCTGCACACCACCATCGCGCGTGTGAAACCATCCTTCCTTATCGGTAAGCGGCAGCAGCTTCCCGTCCTGCCAGTAGCCGCAGGCCAACGCCTCTGAACGTATAGTAATTTCTCCCTCGTTTAGCCTGATGCTATGACCGGGCAGCGGATCGCCGACGCCTGGCTCGCCGTCCGCCCTTTTCGCCGCCACGGTCGAGGCCGTTTCCGTCATGCCGTACCCGCACCAGCAGGCGATGCCGCGCGCTTCCGCCTGAGCGGTCAAGGCTGGCGAAATAGCCGCGCCGCCAAGCAAAACGGTGCCCAGCCGCAGCGTCGGCTTCTGCAGCAAACGCCAGAGCTGCGTAGGCACCAGCGAGGCAAAAGTCGCTTCCGGGCTGATTTTGTTATCGCTGAGCACCAGCCTTGCGCCGCGGTAAAGCCAGCGCCAGAAAATGCCCTGGCCGGAAACATGAAACAGCGGCAGCGAGAGCAGCCAGCTGTCGTCCGCCCCGAAGTTCAGCCTTGTCGTTACGCCGTGCGCGCTGGCGAAATGCGCGTTAAAGGTGTGTGCAGCGGCTTTCGGCAGGCCGGTGGAGCCGGAGGTTAACGTCAGCGTGGCGATGGCGTCGCGCTGCCAGCGGGCCGGGATCGGGCCAGCTTGATTGATTATCTTTAACGCAGGGATATTTGCTGGCCCCTCGCCGTTCAGCGTCAGCGCATAGTCCATATTTAACGAAGGCAGCAGCGCGGCAGTCTGCCAGGCCGGCAGCCGGGGATTGACAGGCAGCAGGCGTGCGCCGCAGCGCAGCAGCGCCAGCCAGGCCAGCACGGCCCGTTCGCAGTTGGCGGCCTGTAACACCACGCCGCTTCCGGCGCTTACGCCCTGCGCGTGGAAGCCTGCCGCCAGCGCCTCGATTTGGTCTGCCAGCTGCGCCCAGCAGTAGGCGCGATCGTCAACCGTCAGCGCGAGGCGAGTCGGCGCCAGCTTCGCCCAGTACAGCCAGGGCCAGCAGTCAGCGCTCAGCATACTTCCTCCAGGTCTTCAGCAGCCGTCAGCGGCAGCGGCGACCCCGGCCAGGCGCGTACCAGCTGCTGCTGCATTAGCGAAAGCGTATCCAGACCGGGCGCGACGCCAGGCGTCAGCCAGCTGGCTATCCGCGCCAGCTGCGTCAGGCCCAGGCTCGACTCCACCGACGAGCTAATCACCGCCGTCAGGCCGGCCTCGCTGGCTCGGGCGATAGTTTCGCAAACCGTCGCCAGGCTGCCGACAAGCGTTGGCTTGATCACGATAGCGCGCAAATGGGGTTCCGCCGTCGGGACGTACCCTGGGCTTCGGCTGCTCTCATCCCAGGCCAGCGCGATGCCCGTTTCCTGCGCAAAGAGACGTGAATCCTCCTGCGTTCGGCACGGCTCCTCGATAAAAGCGATACGCGAGCGCAGAGGCTCCGGCACAAAACGGGCGAACTGCCTGGCTTTCTCCAGGCTCCACTGCTGGTTCGCATCCAGCCGCAGCCTCAGCGTCGGTACCGCTTCCAGCAGCAGCGATGCGGTTATGCCATCGCGCACCGCTTCGTAAAGGCCCACTTTCAGCTTGGCTACCGGCTGCGGCCGCTGGTTAAGCTGAACAATCAGCTCGTCGGGATCGCCTGTGCACAGCATTGCGCCAGAATAGTTGCCCGCTGACGGCAGCAGGCCAGCCAGTTCCGCCAGCGCGCAGCTGAGGCCAAACGCCACGGAAGGCGACAGGCCGTGCTCTTTTGGTAATGGCGCTGAGGACGAAAGCGATGGCGACACGGGCGTCAGCAAGCCGTGTCCCGTTTCCGCGCCCGATCGCCAGCCTTGCAGCCAACGCAGCGTTTCAGCCTGCGCCTGCGCCGCCGTTTCCGTACTGAAGCCGGGCAGCGGCGCTATCTCGCCCCAGCCTTCCCGGCCCGCCTCTTCCAGCCTGACCAGCAGCCCGTGGCGCGATGCTACCCGCCGATCGCGCAGTACCACGCCCGCCGTCATTAGTATGTTGTAATTAAAGAGCGTCGCCCGGCGCATCAGGGATTTCGCTTAAAGCGGCTGAAATCCGGCTGCCGCTTCTGATTAAAAGCGTTGCGCCCTTCCTGGCCCTCTTCCGTCATGTAGAACAGCATCGTGGCGTTGCCCGCCAGCTCCTGCAAGCCTGCCTGGCCGTCGCAGTCGGCGTTCAGCGCCGCCTTCAGGCAGCGCAGCGCCATCGGGCTGTTTTGCAGCATCTCACGACACCAGCGCACCGTCTCTTTTTCCAGTTCAGCCAGCGGCACGACCGTATTAACCAGGCCCATTTCCAGCGCCTGCTGCGCGTTGTACATCCGGCACAGGAACCAAATTTCACGCGCCTTTTTCTGACCAACAATGCGCGCCATATAAGACGCGCCCCAGCCGCCGTCGAAAGAGCCGACTTTGGGGCCGGTCTGGCCAAACTGCGCATTGTCCGCCGCTATCGTTAAATCGCACAGCATATGCAACACGTGCCCGCCGCCGACCGCGTAGCCTGCCACCATCGCCACTACCGGCTTGGGACAGGTGCGGATCTGACGCTGAAAATCCAGCACGTTAAGATGATGTACGCCTGCCTCGTCGCGGTAGCCGCCGTAGTCACCGCGAATTTTTTGATCGCCGCCGGCGCAGAAAGCCTTATCGCCCGATCCGGTAAGGATAATGACGCCGATTTGCTCGTCGTGCCGCGCGTCGCTCAGAGCATGCAGCATCTCCTTAACGGTTTGCGGCCGAAAAGCGTTGCGCACCTCGGGCCGGTTGATGGCGATCCTGGCGATGCCGTCCGACGTTTTGTGATAGAGGATATCGCTGTAGTCGCCACATGGCCGCCACTCTGTCGGCGCATACAGCATCGCTTCATCGGGATAAATCATGATTTCTCCTTAAACGGGGTTGAGCTTTTGCGCCAGGGCGGCGGCAAAGGCCTGTGGGCAGGCGCGATGGGCGTTGTGACCCGCCGCCGGGATAGTGGTAACCGGCAGCCCGGCCCCGGCGGCCAGACGCTGAAATTTGAGGTCGTGCTCGCCGCAGAGATAGTGGAAAACAGGAAGGCGCTGGATTTCCGGCAGCAGATACGGCTGGCGGGCGAGCGAGGTATTGAGCAGCATAGCGGCCAGCGCCTGCGGATCGTTATCGGCTCGCAGGGCGATCAGCTGTTGCCGCTGCGGTTCGCGCAGATCGGCAAATACCGGCTGGCGATACCACTTATGCAGCGTGTCGCCCAGCGGCTGCTGGCGGAGCAGGCTGGCCCAGTGGCGATCGTCAGCCAGCCGCTGCGCCCGCTCATGGGGCGACGCCAGCCCGAAGTGAGCGCCTTCCACCACCACGCCAGCCAGCGACGAATCTGCATAGCGGCAGGCGTGATACAGCGCCGCGCGGCCGCCGAGCGAATAGCCGATCAGCCAGTAGCGTTGAATGCGATGCTGTCGCAAAGTGGCGTTCAGCCGCGCCGAAAGCTGTTCAAAACCGCTGACCTGCTGCGCCCGTGAGCCGCCGTGTCCGGGTAGGTCAATGCTCAGCTGCGGCCAGTCGCGGAAAAAATCCTGCACCGGCTGCCATTCCCGACCGCTGCCCAAAAAGCCGTGCAGCCAGACCAGCGTCGGCCTGTCGCTGCGGTGTTCGCCCTGCCAGCGCGCGTGCAGCATCATTTTCGCCATGCTCCGGCGAGCCACGGTGCGCCCGCCTCAACCTTCAGCTCAATCAGCGTGGCGGTGGTGCTGCGCCAGCCCGCTTCAACAGCGGCCTGCAGCGATGGCCAGTCTTCCGGCTGACGGTAATCCAGGCCGAACATAGCGGCGGCGCTGGCGAAACACGCCTGCTGCGGCAGGGTGAAAAAGCGCGCCCGCTCGTTTTCAGGCGTTGGCAGCAGGGAAAAAATCTGTCCGCCGCCGTTATTGACCACAATCAGTACCAGCGGCCCGGCGGTCAGCGCCAGGCTGTTGAGGTCATACAGCGCCGAGAGATCGCCCACTATCGCCAGCAACGGTTTGCCGCTGCCGCGCTGTACGCCGGTCGCGGTGGCAAGTAGCCCATCAATGCCGCTGGCACCGCGGCTGGCATAGACGGGATAGCCAGCAGGCAGGCGGGCAAAGGCGTCGGCCAGCCTGATGGTCAGGCTGTTGCCCAGAAACAGCGCGCCCTGCTCCGGCAGCAGCTCTGCCAGCCGCTGCGCCAGCTGCGCTTCACCAAACTCCTGTAGCCTTTCGGCGAGCGCTGCATGGGTTTCCAGCGCCAGCGCCTGTAGAGAAGGCAGCCATGCAGGTTGCGAAACGGCTTGATGCGCGACAAGCCATTTGTCGATGTCGGCCACTATGCGCTGACTGCGATGATGGGCGGGATCCAGATGGCCGGGCAGCGGATCGATGAGCCAGTATGCCGCCGGATCCGCTGCCGCCAGCCAGCTGGTCAGCCTTTTCCCGGTAAGCCGGGCGCCAAACTGAATAAGGATTTCCGCCCGATCGAGCGCCTGCCGCGCATGTTCCTCCTGGAGCCAGAGTTCGCTACAGGGAAACGGCGCGCCGGTATGGGACTGTATATCCGCCAGCAGCGGCCAGCCCAGCGTCTCTGCCCATTTGGCCAGCGCCACGCCCTCCTGCGCCGTGATTTTGCCCGCGATAATCAGCCCACGCTTTTGCCGCCAGCGCGGCCAGCTGTCGAGCACAGGCGTGGCCCGCTCCGCATGGATGTTCAGCCAGGGCGTGTCTTCGAGCCACCATTTGCCCAGCGCATCGTGCCAGGTCTGGAACGCCGAGGACGCTTCGCCGTATAAAGGTTCGGCAAAAGGCACGTTGATATGTACGGCGCCTGTAGGATGCTGTTGCAGCAGCGCATCAATGGCCGAAACCAGCCAGCGAGACGGAATATCCGCAGAGGGTCGTGGAAGATCCAGCGCGCCGCCGACGTGGCTGGCGAAAATACCGGGCTGGATGATGGCCTGATTGGCGCCGCAACCGATGAGTTCCGGCGGGCGATCGGCGCTGAGCACGATAAGGCGTTCGCCGGTCAGGCTGGCTTCGATCACGGCGGGCGCAAGATTGGCGACGGCGGTGCCGGAAGTGACGATTATCGCCACCGGACGCTGCGTCGCTTTCGCCAGGCCCAGCGCCAGATAGCCGAGGCCGCGCTCGTCAAAGTGGGTATGACAGATCAGGTTGCCCGCGGCGGCTTCCAGCGTCAGCGGCGCGGATCGGGAACCGGGTGCAATACAGATGTGCTGCACGCCATGACGGCTAAGGGCTGCCAGTATAACGGCGGCCCAGCGGCGGTTGAAGATACTGTGCGACATCACCCACTCCAGATCAAACAAGCAGCGGGCAGTATAAGAGCGCCTTGGCGGGCCGATTTTGATTTAGGGCAGGATTAACGTGTTATTTTCACTTTGGCAACCTGGGCGGCAAAAACAAAACGGGCACCCTGAAGGTGCCCGTTATTACTGGCGTAGCGCCCGGCGTTATCGCTTAGCGACGCGCCAGCAGCAGTCCTACCACCAGGCCCAGCGTAGCGCCTACGCCGATGCCCTGCCACGGCTTCTCATGAACATACTCATCAGCACGGCTGGCAACTTGTTTAGCGCGATGGTAGTAGTTATCTGAGGCGTTGCTGACGCGTGCTTTAACGTCGTTCAGCGATTTTTCCGCTTTGGCTTTCAGCTCAACATATTTCTGATCGGCCGGATCGCCAGATGATTTCAGCACTTCCTCCAGCGTTTCGGTCAGCAGAGCCAGATCGTCATCCAGGCGGGTGTCGAGTTCTTGTGGGTCAGTTGTCTTAGCCATAACATCTCCTTGTGCGAATAATACCTTTAACTATAGACACTTTTTGCCGCTTTGCTTGTTTATCCGCCCAGGAATCGGCTGATATTGATTCCCGTTAAATGCCTGCTTTTGTCAGATTTATCTGCTAAATTTTGCCTGACTGAATTTCTGACGCCACACGCTGTCGTAACTCCCTGTGACCCGCTCACAATTCAGCTAAAACAGGCTCTTATAGCCACAGATCTAGCGCAGTTTTTACAGTTCCGTTCAGCAAAGGATATGACTCTGGCATGAATCGAAGAATGTTTATGAAGGCGTCAATGGCTTTCGCTACGGTAAGCGGGATGTCCGGTTTATCGACGTTGTTTGCACAGGCCGCCTGGGCCGACACCGATATCGCCGACGGCTCGGCAAAGCGTTTCGATTTTGACGTGTTGCAAAAAATGGCCGCAACCCTTGCGCAGAAACCTTACGGCGGCGCGCCCGCTCCCCTGCCCGAAACGCTGGCCACCCTGACGCCGCAGGCCTACAACGAAATTCAGTACGATGCGAATCATTCGCTGTGGAACGGCAACGCCGATCGCGAGCTTGACGTGCAGTTTTTCCACGTCGGCATGGGGTTTAAACGCCGTTTACGCATGTTCTCCGTGGATGCCGATCGGCAGGCGCGTGAAATTCACTTCCGCCCCGAGCTGTTTAACTACAACGACGCCAAAGTCGATACTAAACAGCTGGAAGGCAAAACCGATTTAGGCTTCGCCGGTTTCCGCGCGTTTAAAAAGCCGGAGCTGGCCAGCCGTGATATCGTCTCCTTTCTGGGCGCCAGCTACTTCCGCGCGGTTGACGATACTTATCAGTATGGTCTTTCCGCACGCGGCGTGGCTATCAACACCTTCGGCAGCAAAGAAGAGTTTCCGGACTTTACCGCCTTCTGGTTTGAAACGCCAAAAGCCGATGACACCACCTTCACCGTCTATACCTTACTGGACGGCGAGAGCTGCACCGGCGCGTTTAAATTTATTATTCACTGCGAAGAGAAACGCGTAGTCATGGAGGTGGAAAACCACCTTTATGCCCGTAAAGATATCGACCAGCTGGGCATTGCACCAATGACCACCATGTTCAGCTGCGGCACCAACGAGCGCCGCATGTGTGACACTATCCATCCGCAGATCCACGACTCCGATCGCCTGGCGATGTGGACCGGCAGCGGCGAGTGGATTTGCCGCCCGCTGAATAATCCACAGCGGCTGACGTTTAACGCCTATCAGGACGAGAACCCGCGCGGCTTCGGCATGTTGCAGCTGGATCACGACTTTGAGAATTATCAGGATGTGATCGGCTGGTACAACAAGCGTCCGAGCCTGTGGGTGGAGCCGGTCGGCAAGTGGGGCAAAGGCGCAATTAACCTGATGGAGATCCCGACCACGGGCGAAACGCTGGATAATATCGTGTGCTTCTGGCGTCCTACAGAAAGCATCAAGGCCGGCAGCGCGCACAGCTTCAGCTACAAGCTTTACTGGAGCGGCCTGCCGCCGGTTCACAGCGATCTGTCGCGCGTGAAGGCAACCCGCACCGGTATGGGCGGCTTCCCTGAAGGCTGGGCGCCGGGCGAGCATTATCCGGACGTCTGGGCACGCCGTTTTGCGGTGGATTTTGTCGGCGGCGATCTGAAAGCGGCCGCGCCAAAAGGCATCGAACCGGTGATTACGGTCACCTCGGGCACCGTTAAACAGGTCGAGATCCTGTATGTCGAGCCGATTGACGGCTATCGCATTCTGTTTGACTGGTATCCGAACAGCGATTCCGTCGAGCCGGTTAACCTGCGTTTGTTCCTGCGCACCAAAGACCAGACGCTGACCGAAACCTGGCTCTATCAGTATTTCCCACCGGCGCCGGATAAGCGTAAATACGTTGATGACCGGCAGATGACGGCGGGCTAAACGTTAACAGGCGAGGAACTCCTCGCCTTTTTTATCCCTGTTCAATTCAGGCAAATGGCACAGGGGTACTCGCAAAAGCCGTCCGGCTAATTTCTGTTACCTACAAAGAAAGTCCTGTGCCGACATCAGGCTACGATGCCTGGCGCGAGAAGAACGGCGCTGCCTGCTGTAGAAAAAATCGGACAGCATTATCCCATCGGGTAGCGCAAGCCAACCTGACGCCCCTGCCTCACGCCCGGTTGAGCTAAGTAATTCTAAGCCAGCCACTCCGTATCGAGCTTGCTGGCCTCTGTCATCAATCCGATCGCCAATATCCGCAATGGAAAATTGTATATACAAAAAATCCTTTAACTTTGGTATTAAAATAAGAAAACCACTTGAAATGGCTATAAAGTGGACTTATCTTGTATATACAAAAATCAGGGAAGAAGGATGAAACATCATGGAGCTGATGATTTCTCAGAAAATCAGGCTGAAACTGTCTGAAAAAAAGCCTCCCGTAACGGAAGATGAAATAATCCAGTGCTTTTCCAACAGGGACGGGCATTTTCTTGAAGATAACAGAGAGGATCATCAGTCAGATCCTCCGACGCGTTGGTTTATTGCTGAAACGGATTATGGAATAAAACTCAAAGTGGTTTTTATCTTTTATCCGGGTAGAGGGGTAGCTATCAGGACGGCCTACGCCCCTAACGATGACGAAATACGCATCTACAACAAATATGGATACGAAAAACTATGAGTAACAACGTTAACAAGCCAGACCAAAACGCCTCTCTCATCGCCTCAACGGATGCCGCATGGGAAGAAGGCGTGCTTGGGCGTAGCGAAGCGCATGTTAAAATTTCCAGCGAGGCAAGCGCTGCGGCGTTTGAAAAAGAGATTAATGAGGCGCTTGAGCTACAGCCCATCTCAATACGTCTTAACAAGTCGCTGATTGAAGATCTCAAAATGATTGCAGAGCTTGCGGGGCTGGGCTATCAGCCGCTGATCAGGCAGGTGCTGACAAGATTTACCGACTGCGAGAAAAAAAGAATTTTACGCCAGGTTCACTCTGAAGAGATGAAAAAACAGTCCGGCAAGAAAGCAAAAAAAGTGGCGTGACCCGCCCGGATAGCCCTGCTAACGCAGGGCTTGCCACCGCTGGCAAATGTCAGCAGCCGACGTGCTGTTAAGAAGCCATTGTTAAGGCGTCTTTCCGCTCTCTTACTTATTTGTGTATCCGCGCCCTTTCCATATCCACATGCGGGATGCCGTCTTCCGGATAGACCTCGCCCGTCGGCTTAAAGCCAAACTGTCCGTAAAAATCCTGCAGATGCGCCTGAGCGGATAAAAAGATGTCGTGCTGCGGCCAGTGGCGCTCGCAGTCAACAATCGCCTGCTCCATCAGCCGGTTGCCCAGCTTCAGGCCTCGCGCCTCGCCAGAGACGATCACTCGCCCAATCTTCACCGGCTCCTCGTCGTTTTTTGGCGCAAGCAGGCGCGCATAGGCCAGCAGCTGGTTATTCGCTATGCCCAGTAAATGACGGTTCTCACCGGCCAGATCCGCGCCGTCCACGTCCTGATAAGGACAGTTCTGCTCGACGATAAACACCGCATTGCGTAACGCCAGGATCTGGTACAGCTGAGTTGCATTCAGCTCGCTATGATGTAGATTCTGCCAGCGGATCTCCATTTTCTTTCTCCCGATGTGCGTCAATTTTGTTACTGTCGGGTGAGGGATACTGCCATTCCCTTCCGCACAGGCTAAGGTTTTATATGACAAAAATAACCGATCATAAAGAGTATTTCGATACCTGCTTCGACAGGCAGGCGCTGCCGTCCGCCTGTTTTGAAGGCGTCATTTTTGAAGGATGCGACTTCAGCCACTGCAACTTTACCGCCGCCAGGTTTATCCGCTGCAAATTTATTAACTGCCGCTTCGACCAGTGTAATCTCAGCGTGATGGAAATGCCCGATTCGCGTTTTAACGAGGTCAGCTTTACCGAATGCAAACTCAGCGGCACAGACTGGACGCGCGCTTACTGGCCCGCTTTTAATCTGGATCACGAGCTGCGTTTTACGCAATGCCTGTTGTCCAACGCCTCCTTTTTCGGCCTGACGCTGCAAGAAGTGAAAATGATGGAGTGCCAATTGCATGACGTGGATTTCAGAGAGTGCGATCTGAGCAAAGCCGAAATACTGAACTGCGATCTGGCCGGAAGCTTGTTTAACAGAACCAATCTTCAGGCGGCGGATTTGACCGACTCGCGCGATTTCTCCATCAATGTACTGAACAATTCGGTGGCAGGCGCAACGTTTTCCCGTCTGGAAGCGTTAAGCCTGCTGGAAAGCCTGGGCGTCAACCTGGTGGACTGAAGCCTGCCCGGTTGCGCACAAAAAAAATCCCGGCCTGTCAGTCAGGAGCCGGGATTTTTTAACAGCCTGCTGAGTTACATCAGCGGCTGCGCCATCTGCACCAGCGAGATCAGCGGCTGCGGATAAATACCCAGCACCAGCACCAGAATCGCCGAGATCAGTACAACCACGCCGCCGGCGGTAAAGGCCCAGTTAGCTGGCGTATCGCGCTGCAACAGCTCCGGTGGGTTCAGATACAGGCTAACGGTCACGCGCAGATAGTAGTAAAGGCCGATTGCGCTGCCTACCACTACCGCACCAGTCAGCCACCACAGCTGCGCGCCCACGCCTACGGCAATCACGTAAAATTTACCGATAAAGCCCAGCGTCATTGGGATACCCGCCAGCGACAGCATCATTACCGTCATCACCGCCGACAGGATCGGACGGTGCCAGAACAGGCCGCGATAGGAATACAGCGAGTCCGCGTCCGGGCCGCGATACGGGCTGGACATCAGGCTGACCACGCCGAAAGCGCCCAGGCTGCTGAACAGATAACCGGCCAGGTAAACGCCCACCGTTTCCAGCGACAGCTGATGCGTCTGGATAGCAATCAGCGCCACCAGCAGATAGCCCAGATGCGCAATGGAAGAGTAGCCCAGCAGACGTTTGATATTGCTCTGCGAAATCGCCATCAGGTTGCCGAACAGAATCGAGGCAAACGCGATAATCGCCAGCACCAGACGTACCGCTTCGCTGTCGGCGGCCGGCGCGTACAGGAACAGGCGCATCACCACGCCGAAAATGGCGATTTTGCTGGCGGTCGCCAGGAAGGTCGACACCGGCGCAGGCGCGCCCTGGTAGACATCCGGCGTCCACAGGTGGAAAGGCACCAGCGACAGCTTAAAGCCCAGGCCCACAATCATCATGCCCAGCCCCGCCAGCAGCAGCGGCTGTTGCAGCATTCCGTCGTTCAGGCTGCGGCCCAGCGCAATAAAGCCCAGGTTGCCGGAGTTGGAATAAAGCAGCGCCATACCGAACAGCAGAAAAGAGGAAGCCACAGCGGACATAATGGTGTATTTGATGCTGGCTTCCAGCGAGCGCTTCAGCTGGAAGGCGTAGCCCACCAGGCCGAACAGCGGCAGGGAAATCAGCTCAATACCGATAAACAGCGAAGCCAGGTGATTAGCGCTTGCCAGCACCACGCCGCCCAATGCTGCAATCAGCACCAGCAGGTAGAACTCTTCCTGGTTATCCGGGTAGTTGGTCAGCCACGGATAGGCGAAGGTGCAGGTTGCCAGGCTGGCTAAAATCACCAGGCCGGTATAGAGCATTGAATAGCCATCGACGCGCAGCAGCGGCGTCACGTCCATCGCGCCCGCGTGTCCCACGAACCAGAGTGAGAACAGCGCCAGGTTCAGCCCTACTACCGCCAGCGTGGCATTGACGAAGTGGTTGCGCCGCCACGCAATGGAGAGCATCACGACTACCACCGTCAATCCGACGATCAGCATGGGCAGCAGCGCGATCAAATGTTGAGGAGTTATTGTCATGGCGAATTACGGCCTTGTAGTTGAAATTGAAGCGGTAAACCACTGCTGAATATTGCTCATTGCAGCATGTGAGGTGTCCAGAATCGGCTGTGGGTAAACGCCCAGCAGCAGCAGCAGAACCACCAGCACCATAATCATCAGGAACTCGCGCGGCGACATCCCCCGCAGCGGCGTTTCTGACTTCGGTGCGCCATAATAGGCCCGCTGCATCATAATCAGCGAGTATACGGAAGCGAACACCAGACCAAAGGTAGCAATGACGATGATCACCGGCACCGACTGGAAGCTGCCGGTCAGGATCATAAATTCGCCAACGAAATTACCCGTGCCCGGCATCCCCAGATTCGCTACGGCAAAGAACAGCGACAGACCTGGCAGCCACTTGATGCGCGCCCACAGCCCGCCCATCTGACGCATATCGCGAGTGTGCAGACGCTCATAAAGCTGGCCGCACAGGATAAACAGCGCTGCGGCGGAAAGACCGTGCGCAATCATCTGCACCACCGCGCCCTGGAAAGCGAGCTGGCTGCCGGTATAGATAGCAATCAGCACAAAGCCCATGTGCGAAATAGAGGTGTAGGCGATCAGGCGTTTGATGTCGTACTGCGAGAAGGCCATCCAGGCACCGTAGAAAATCCCGATAATCCCCAGCCACATCGCAATCGGCGCGAACTCGGCGGACGCGTTCGGGAACAGCGGCAGCGCAAAGCGCAGCAGACCGTAAGCCGCCGTTTTCAGCAGAATGCCCGCCAGGTCAACGGAACCGGCCGTCGGGGCCTGACTGTGCGCATCCGGCAGCCAGCCGTGCAGCGGCACCACCGGCATTTTCACCGCGAAGGCGATAAAGAAGCCCAGCATCAGCAGATACTCAACGGTGTTGCTCATTGGCGTTTTCAGCAGATCTTCGTAGTTAAACGTCCAGACGCCCGTGGCGTTGTAGTTAACGAAGACCAGCGCCAGAATCGAAATCAGCATCACCAGGCCGCTGGCCTGAGTGTAGATAAAGAACTTGGTGGCCGCGGTGATACGCGTTTTCCCGTCCGACGCCTTGTGTCCCCACAGCGCGATCAGGAAGTACATCGGCACCAGCATCATTTCCCAGAAGAAGAAGAACAGGAACAGATCGATAGCCAGGAACACGCCGATAACGCCGCCCAGGATCCACAGCAGGTTCAGGTGGAAAAAGCCCTGCCATTTCTCAATTTCGTTCCAGGAGCAGAGGATAGCCATCACGCCCAGCAGGCCGGTAAGCACCACCATCAGCAGCGACAGGCCGTCCAGCGCCAGATGCACGTTGATACCGAAACGCGGTATCCAGGAAACCAGAAACTCGGATTGCCACTGCGGCAGCCCGGCGGCCTGGGTCAGCGAATAGCCGCCCTGCAGCCAGAGCTGTAGCGAGAGCGCCAGCGTCAGCCCCATCGAGATCAGCGCTATCCAACGCGGCACCTTGCTCCCGAAGCGTTCAAACTGCCAGCAAAGCAGGCCGCCGATGAACGGGATGAGTATAAGCCAGGGTAATAACATGGCGATTTGATTCCCTTTTCTGAACCTGCATGGGCTATCTTACTGGCCATTTTTGCCCCCGGCAGTGCTCGCAGTCCTCACATACTAAAGTATGCTGCGGGTGCGGCGCGCTGGCGGTGACAAAACTGACTGCGCCGATGACGCCCAACATTCAGGTAATTTTTAACATCTTTTAATTCTGGGTGAGTGTTTACCCCACCCCGCTCACAAACTTTTAGACCACCATCAACAGCGCGAGCACCACGACCGCACCGACGCTCATCGAAGCGACGTACCAGCGCAGATAGCCGTTTTCGCTGACCACCAGCCCTTTGTTAGCCAGGCGGGAGAACAGGGCCGGGATATTCATCAGCGCATTCAGCGGATCGCGTGAAAGGGCCCAGGCGACGAACAGATAAGGCTTGACGAAAATTTTGTCGTAAAGCCAGTCGAAGCCCCAGGCGGCGAACCACCAGGTGGTGAAGAATCGGCCAACCGCGCTGCCAGCGATGCTGTTAACCAGCGAGCGTTTGCCCAGCCACAGAAAGGCCGCCAGCAGGATGCCGATAATCGCCACTACGCCAGAAGTGATTTCCAGCGTCAGCACGCTGCCGTGCGCCAGCTCGGTGGTTTCCGGCAGCACGCCGCGCAGCGGAGGAACAATCAGCGCACCAATAAAGGTGGAGAGGATCAGCAGCACAATCAGCGGCAGATGGTGCGTAATGCCTTTGCCTGCGTGCGCGTGAATTTTCTCTTCGCCGTGGAAGGTAATAAAAATCATGCGGAAGGTGTAGAGCGAGGTCATAAAGGCCCCGACCAGACCGGCCACCATCAGATTAATATGACCGTTCGCCAGCGCACCCGCCAGGATCTCGTCCTTACTGAAGAAGCCAGCGGTGATCAGCGGCAGCGCCGACAGCGCCGCGCCGCCTACCAGGAAGCAGGCATAAACCAGCGGGATGCTTTTGCGCAGGCCGCCCATTTTGAAAATGTTCTGCTCGTGGTGGCAGGCCAGGATCACCGAACCGGACGAGAGGAACAGCAGCGCTTTAAAGAACGCATGGGTCATCAGATGGAAAATCGCCGCATCCCACGCCTGCACGCCAAGCGCCAGGAACATGTAGCCAATCTGGCTCATGGTGGAGTAGGCAAGCACGCGTTTGATATCGGTTTGCACCAGCGCGGCAAATCCCGCCAGCACCAGCGTAATCGCGCCAATAATCCCCACCAGGTGCAGCACTTCCGGCGTCATCAGGAACAGACCGTGGCTGCGGGCAATCAGATAAACGCCCGCCGTTACCATGGTCGCGGCGTGGATCAGCGCAGAAACCGGCGTCGGGCCTGCCATCGCATCCGCCAGCCAGGTTTGCAGCGGCAGCTGTGCCGATTTACCTACCGCGCCGCCAAGCAGCATCAGCGTCGCCCATTGCAGCATAGGGTTATCCGCCGCAAAGTGCGCAGGCGCCAGCTCGACCATCTCACGGAAGTTCAGCGTGCCCAGCTCGTTGTAGAGAATAAACAGCGCAAACGCCAGGAAGACGTCGCCGACGCGCGTGATGATAAAAGCTTTCATCGCCGCCGCGCCGTTGTTCGGGTTGGTATAGTAGAAACCGATCAGCAGGTAAGAGCAAAGCCCCACGCCTTCCCAGCCCAGATACATCAGCATCAGGTTATCGGCCAGCACCAATACCACCATGCTGGCGATAAACAGGTTGGTATAGGCGAAAAAGCGCGAGTAGCCCTCTTCGCCGCGCATATACCAGGAGGCGAACATATGGATAAAGAAGCCAACGCCCGTGACCACCGACAGCATGGTCAGCGACAGGCCGTCCAGCGTCAGGTTGACTTTGATATCAAAGTTGCCAACGTGCATCCAGGTCCACAGCGCCTGATTAAAAACAGCCTGGCCCTGCGCAAAGAAATCCAGTCCGGCATAGAGCGTGACCAGCGCGGCCAGCCCTACGGAGCCCATCCCTACCGTAGCGGCCAGATTTTCTGACCAGCGGCCGCGCGAAAACGCCAGCAGCACGAAACCGATCAGCGGGAATAAAATAGTTAAATAGAGAAGATTCATCCGCGCATCTCGCTCACTTTATCAATATTGAGGTTCTGGCTGCGACGATGCAGCTGCAGCAGCAGCGCCAGGCCAATACTTGCCTCGGCAGCGGCCAGGCTGATCGCCAGGATATACATCACCTGACCGTCCGCCTGTCCCCAATAGCTGCCCGCGACCACAAACGCCAGCGCCGCCGCGTTGATCATGATCTCAAGGCTGATCAGCATAAACAGCAGGTTGCGGCGGATCACCACGCCGGTCAGGCCAAGCACAAACAGGATGGCCGCCAGGATAAGCCCGTGTTGCAAAGGGATCATGCGTTTTCCTCCTTCTTCACCGCATCAGGGCGATTGCTTAACACCTCGCCCGGACGCTGTTCGCGACCGATATGGTAAGCCACCACCAGACCGGCCAGCAGCAGCATGGAAGCCAGCTCCACCGCCAGAACGTAAGGGCCGAACAGGCTGATGCCGACCGCTTTGGCATCGATCATCGTGCCGTCAATGCCCTGGTCATTAATAGTCAGGATGGCGTAAACCATCACCACCAGCAGCAGCAGCGACAGCAGACCGGGGCCGAACCAGACGCCCGGCTTCAGCCACTCGCGCTCCTGCGCCTGCACGCTGTCGCCCAGGTTTAGCATCATCACCACAAACACGAACAGCACCATGATAGCGCCCGCATAAACGATAATTTCCAGCGCCCCGGCGAAATAAGCGCCCAGCGAGAAAAACACGCCCGCCACCGAAAGCAGTGAAATAATCAGATATAACAGCGCGTGGACCGGGTTGGTGTGGGTGATAACGCGCAACGTCGTCAGCACGGCCACCAGTCCGCAAAGATAAAACGCAAATTCCATGCCTGGCTCCTTAAGGTAACAAACCCTTGACGTCGATGGGTTTGGCTTCGCTTTCCGCTTCACCTTTGTCTTTGCCTTCGATCGCCATGCCCGCCATCCGGTAGAAGTTATATTCCGGATATTTGCCCGGCCCGGAGATCAGCAGGTTCTCTTTTTCATAAACCAGATCCTGCCGCTTAAACTCGCCCAGCTCGAAATCAGGGGTAAGCTGGATAGCGGTGGTCGGACAGGCTTCTTCACACAGGCCGCAGAAAATGCAGCGCGAGAAGTTGATGCGGAAAAACTCCGGATACCAACGGCCGTCCAGCGTTTCTGCCTTTTGCAGCGAAATACAGCCTACCGGACAGGCTACCGCGCACAGGTTACAGGCCACGCAGCGCTCCTGGCCGTCGGGATCGCGGGTCAGCACGATGCGGCCACGGTAGCGAGGCGGCAAATAGACCGGCTCCTCCGGGTACATCTGCGTTTCACGCTTGGCAAAAGCATTCGATCCGATCAGGACGATACTGCGTACCGTGGTGCCGAACCCTACCAGAATATCTTTTATTTTCATGGTAATAACCTCTTACTGCGCGTTGTACAGAATCACTGCGGCAGTCGCCAGCAGGTTCAACAGCGTCAACGGCAGACATACTTTCCAGCCGAACGACATCACCTGGTCGTAGCGCGGACGCGGCAGCGCAGCACGGATCAGAATAAACATCATCATGAAGAAAGCTGTTTTAATCGCGAACCAGAAAACGGGCGGCAGCCACGGACCGTTCCAGCCGCCGAAGAACAGCGTCACAATCAGGGAAGAGACGGTTACGATACCGACGTATTCACCGACAAAGAACAGGCCGAACTTCATACCGGCGTATTCGATGTGGTAACCGTCGGCCAGCTCCTGCTCTGCTTCCGGCTGGTCAAAAGGATGACGGTGACAGACCGCGACGCCCGCAATGGCAAAGGTCAGGAAGCCAAAGAACTGCGGAATGATGTTCCACAGGTGCTGCTGGCTGTTGACGATATCCACCATATTGAAGGAACCGGCCTGCGCCACCACGCCCATCAGCGACAGGCCGAGGAACACTTCGTAGCTCAGCGTCTGCGCCGAGGCGCGCATCGCGCCCAGCAGCGAGTATTTGTTATTACTCGACCAGCCCGCAAACAGCACCGCGTACACGGCCAGACCGGCCATCATCAGGAAAAACAGCAGACCGATATTCAGATCCGCGCCCATCCAGGTCGAGGTGACCGGCACAATGGCCATTGCCAGCAGCAGCGAGGTGAACGCGATCATCGGCGCCAGCGTAAAAATCACGCGGTCGGTAAACGGCGGCGTCCAGTCCTCTTTAAAGAACATTTTGATCATGTCCGCCACCAGCTGGAGCGAACCGCCCCAGCCGACGCGGTTTGGCCCGTAGCGGTTCTGGAACAGGCCCAGCAGGCGACGTTCGCCAAAGCTCATAAAGGCGCCGCAGCCTACCACCACAAACAGGATCACCAGCGCTTTGCCGACGGCAATCAGTACATCTGTAACTTCCGGTGTCAGCCAGCTCATTGTGTTGCCTCCTGCAGATCCTCAATACTTGCCCCCAGCAGGAACGGCGGTACGCCCGGCAAGCCCAACGGTAAACCCACCTGCCCTGCCTGCAAGGCGGTCGAGAAGCGAACCGGCAGACGCAGCGTTTCGCCTGCGCAGCGGAAGGCGACCGTAGCGCCTGCGTTGACGCCCAGTTTCGCCGCGTCTTGCGGGTTAACCATCACGTAAGGCAGCGGCATACGCTGCTGGAATACCGGTGAACGCTGGGTCATCTCTTCGCTGCCGAACAGATGGAAGTAAGGCGCGACGCGCCAGCCGTTCTCTTTGCCCGCGAAGGCTTCCGGCACGGCGGTGAACCATTCCAGCTGGCCTTCGCCCGCTTCGAACAGGCGCACGCCCGGATCGCCAAAGCGCAGTTTGCCGCCCACTTCGTCCTGGAACTTATTCCACGCCTGCGGAGAGTTCCAGCCTGGCGCCCAGGCAAACGGGATCTGCGAACGAGGCGCATTCGGCTGGTTGTTCCCTTCCATAGAGAAGGCGAACATGGTGTCTTTATCCTGCGGCTGACGCGGTTCGTGCACGCTGATATTGGCGCGAGCCGCGGTACGGCCGCTGGCGCGGATCGGCGAGCGGGCCAGTTTCTGACCGCGAATACGGAAGCTGGCGTCCGGCGCGGCGGCCTTGATCCCGGCCAGCTGCGGCAGTGCCGCCACGCAGGCATCGATCACGTGATCGAGCTGCGTCCAGTCCACTTCGCGGCTGCTGATGGTGCTGGCCAGCGAGTGCAGCCAGCGCCAGCTTTCCAGCATCTGGATTTTGTCATCGTAGTAGGACGGATCGTAAACCTGGAAGAAGCGCTGCGCGCGGCCTTCCTGATTGACCACGGTGCCGTCGCTTTCTGCAAAGCTGGCGGTGGAAAGGATCAGACCCGCTTTCTCGGTGGTCGCCGTGCGTTGATGATCGATAACGATCACGTTCGGCGTGTTGGTCAACGCCGCATCGACACGGGCTTTTGGCGCATGGCGATAGAGATCGTTTTCCATAATGATAACAGCATCGGCAGAGCCACTTGAAAGCTCGTCGAGCGCTGCATCCAGCGGCTTGCCGCCGATCATGCCCAGGCCCACGCTATTGGCTGCGCCGGATAGCAAAGTGATACCCACGTCCGCGCCGCGTCCTTTCAGCGCTCTGGCAACGTTAGCCGCCGCCTGGATCATCGCCTCGCTGCCCGCGTGCACGCCGGAAATAATCAGCGGTTTCTTCGCGCCGGCCAGCGCCTGTACCACTACGTCGATCTTACCGCTCAGTTCACGATCGAGACCGTCTACCGCCGGCGCCGTTTCATCCAGCGCGTTAGCAATAGCGAAGCCCAGACGCGCCTGATCTTCCACCGGTGCGCGATAGCTCCAGGCGGCGATGTCGTCCAGACGGGTTTCGTCTACGTTGGTGACAAACAGCGGATGTTTGGCGTGTTGGCCGATGTTCATAATCGCCGCAATCTGCCAGTCGGCCACTTTCTGCGCCGCCGCCATTTCGCGCGCTTTGCCCTTAACGGCCTGGCGCACGGAGAGCGCGATGCGTGCGCCGACCTGGGTCAGATCTTCGCCCAGCACCAGCACGGCATCGTAGCTTTCGATTTCGCGCAGCGCTGGCGTATGGATACCGCCTTCGCGCAGTACTTTCAGCATCAGTTCCAGACGCGCCTGCTCGCCAGCCGGAATACCGGTGGAGAAGTTCTCGGTACCGACCAGCTCACGCAGCGCGAAGTTGCTTTCAACGCTGGCGCGTGGCGAACCGATACCAATCACTTTTTTCGCCTGGCGCAGCACGTCCGCCGCGCCCTGCATCGCCTGCTCGGCGTTGAGCGCGATCCAGTCGTCGCCGCGACGCTGCATCGGCTGGCGCGGACGATCCTTCAGGTTGACGTAGCCATAGCCGAAGCGGCCACGGTCGCACAGGAAGTACTGGTTTACGGTGCCGTTATAGCGGTTCTCAATACGACGCAGTTCGCCGTAACGCTCGCCGGGGCTGGTGTTGCAGCCGACGCTGCACTGCTGGCAGATGCTTGGCGCGTACTGCATATCCCATTTACGGTTATAACGCTCGGAGTGCGTTTTATCGGTAAATACGCCGGTAGGGCAGATTTCCACCAGGTTGCCGGAGAACTCGCTCTCCAGCACACCGTCTTCCGGGCGACCGAAGTAGACGTTGTCATGCGCGCCATACACGCCCAGGTCTTTGCCGTCCGCGTAATCTTTGTAGTAGCGCACGCAGCGATAGCAGGCGATACAACGGTTCATTTCGTGCGAGATGAACGGGCCGAGATCCTGATTGCGGTGGGTGCGTTTGGTAAAGCGGTAGCGGCGGAAGCTGTGGCCGGTCATCACCGTCATATCCTGGAGATGGCAGTTACCGCCCTCTTCACAGACCGGACAGTCGTGCGGGTGGTTGGTCATCAGCCACTCCACCACGCTTTCCCGAAACTCTTTCGCTTCGCCGTCATCAATAGAAATAAAGGTGCCGTCGGAGGCTGGCGTCATACAGGACATCACCAGGCGACCACGGGTATCTTCGGCATTCTGGAATTGCTTTACCGCGCACTGGCGGCAGGCACCGACGCTACCGAGCGCCGGATGCCAGCAAAAATAAGGAATATCAAGGCCGAGCGAGAGGCAAGCCTGTAGCAGGTTGTCCGCGCCGTCGACGTCGTATTCTTTACCGTCTACATGAATTGTAGCCATAGTGAAATTGCTCAAGTAAGGCTCGAAACCGAGCGTTAAACACAATTCTTTAAATAACCGTCTTACCTGACGTTGTAGCGGTGTTAGCGGCGTTCTCTTACCCCGGTCACTTACTGAAGTAAGCTGCCGGGGATGCGTTCTCTTGCTGCCTGGCTACAACGCCAATTAATTTGGTTATTTCGCGCATTTCTTTGTTTGCACGGTATTTTTACCAGCGCGCCTTCAACAGGTTCGCCTGGATACCGGCGATCGCGTGCGCGTTGCTGTAAACCTGCGGCGCCATGCCGGCTTCAAATTCTTCACGGAAATACTTGATGGCGCTCTGCAGCGGCTCTACCGCGCCCGGCGCGTGCGCACAGAAAGTTTTGCCCGGCCCAAGCTGGCGGCAAAGCTGCAGCAGGGTTTCGATATCGCCCGGCTGCCCTTCTTTCCGCTCCAGCGCGCGCAGGATTTTTACGCTCCACGGCAGGCCGTCGCGGCACGGCGTACACCAGCCGCACGACTCGCGAGCAAAAAACTCTTCCAGGTTGCGCACCAGCGATACCATATTGATTTCGTGGTCGACCGCCATCGCCAGCGCGGTGCCCAGACGGCTGCCCGCTTTGCCAATGCTGGCGAACTCCATCGGCAGATCCAGATGCGATTCGGTCAGGAAGTCGGTGCCCGCGCCACCCGGCTGCCAGGCTTTAAACTTCAGGCCATCGCGCATGCCGCCCGCGTACTCTTCCAGAATTTCGCGCGCCGTGGTGCCGAAAGGCAGCTCCCAGACGCCAGGGTTTTTCACCCGGCCGGAAAAGCCCATCATCTTGGTGCCGGTATCGTCGCTCTTAGAGATGTTCTTGTACCAGTCGACGCCGTTGGCGAGGATTGCCGGCACGTTGGACAGCGTTTCCACGTTATTGACGCAGGTCGGCTTGCCCCAGACGCCTGCCGAAGCAGGGAAAGGCGGCTTGGAGCGCGGGTTAGCGCGGCGGCCTTCCAGCGAGTTAATCAGCGCGGTTTCTTCGCCGCAGATATAGCGGCCCGCGCCGGTATGCACGATCAGCTCGAAATCAAAGCCGGTGCCCAGAATGTTTTTGCCGAGATAGCCCGCTTCGGTCGCTTCCGCGATGGCGCGACGCAGGTTGACGGCAGCTTCAATATATTCGCCGCGCAGGAAGATGTAGCCGCGATACGCTTTCAGCGCGAAGGCGCTGATCAGCATCCCTTCCACCAGCTGGTGCGGCATTTGCTCCATCAGCAGACGGTCTTTATAGGTGCCCGGCTCCATCTCATCGGCGTTACACAGCAGGTAACGAATGTTCATGGATTCGTCTTTCGGCATCAGGCTCCACTTCAGTCCCGTGGAGAAGCCTGCGCCGCCGCGCCCTTTCAGGCCGGAATCTTTTACCAGCGCCACGATTTCGTCAGGCGCCATGCCCTTCAGCGCTTTTTCCGCCCCGGCATAGCCGTTTTTGCTGCGATATTCATCGAGGAACACCGCCTGCTTGTCGTCGCGCATACGCCAGGTCAGCGGGTGCGTCTCTGCTGTACGAACAATCTCTTTAATGGTCATTGATACTGCTCCAGTAACGTGACGACGTTTTCCGGCGTGAGATGCACATGCGTGTCCTCATCCACCATCATCGTCGGGCCTTTGTCGCAGTTGCCCAGGCAGCAGGTCGGCAGCAGCGTAAAGCGGCCGTCCGGCGTGGTCTGGCCGGGCTTGATGTTCAGGCTGGCTTCCAGCGCTGCCTGAATACCCTGATAGCCGGTGATATGGCACACCACGCTGTCGCAGTAGCGGATCACATGGCGGCCAACCGGCTGGCGGAAGATCTGGCTGTAAAACGTGGCTACGCCCTCTACGTCGCTGGCCGGAATGCCCAGCACGTCGGCAATGGCTTTGATAGCGCCATCCGGCACCCAGCCACGCTGTTTCTGCACGATTTTCAGCGCTTCAATCGACGCCGCCCGCGCATCTTCGTAATGGTGCTTTTCCTGTTCTATCGCATCATGCTCTGTCGCACTCAGGACGAAAGCATCTGAAGGCTCGATCGTTTCGATCGCAATTCTTTGATCGTGCATAATTAGCGGTCCACGTCTGACATAACAAAATCAATACTGCCGAGGTAAACGATCAGATCGGATACCAGGCTGCCGTTGATGACGGAAGGGATCTGCTGCAGATGCGGGAAGCTAGGCGTGCGCACGCGGGTGCGGTAGCTCATGGTGCTGCCGTCGCTGGTCAGATAGTAGCTGTTGATCCCTTTGGTAGCTTCAATCATCTGGAAAGACTCGTTGGCCGGCATCACCGGACCCCACGAAACCTGCAGGAAGTGGGTGATCAGCGTTTCAATATGCTGCAGCGTGCGCTCTTTCGGCGGCGGCGTGGTCAGCGGATGATCGGCTTTAAACGGCCCTTCCGGCATGTTTTTCAGGCACTGTTCCAGGATGCGCATACTCTGCCGCATCTCTTCCATTTTCAGCATAACGCGGGTGTAGGCGCAGCTGATGCCGTCACCAATCGGCACTTCAAAATCAAAGTTTTCGTAGCCGGAGTAAGGACGCCATTTGCGCACGTCGAAGTCCAGACCGGTTGCGCGCAGGCCCGCGCCCGTGGTGCCCCATGCCAGCGCCTCTTCCATGTTGTAGGCGGATACGCCTTTGGCGCGGCCAATCAGCACGGAGTTTTTCAGCGCCGTCTGTTCGTAGGCCTTCAGGCGCTTCGGCATCCAGTCAAGGAATTCGCGCAGCAGACGATCCCAGCCCTTCGGCAGATCGTGCGCCACGCCGCCGATGCGGAACCACGCCGGATGCATACGGAAGCCGGTAATAGCTTCCACCACGTCATAAATTTTCTGGCGGTCGGTAAAGGCAAAGAACACCGGTGACATCGCCCCGACGTCCTGAATAAAAGTAGAAATATAGAGAAGGTGGCTGTTGATACGGAACAGTTCGGAAAGCATC
Source organism: Erwinia sp. STN24 (assembly GCF_041320675.1). Taxonomy (NCBI): domain Bacteria; kingdom Pseudomonadati; phylum Pseudomonadota; class Gammaproteobacteria; order Enterobacterales; family Erwiniaceae; genus Erwinia; species Erwinia sp. STN24. The sequence continues at coordinate 1,757,208 of NZ_JBGGPM010000001.1, forward strand.
ACGCGGATCACGTCAACGCGCTCAGGCACTTTAATGCCCGCCAGCTTTTCTACCGCCAGCACGTAAGGCATCTCGTTTACGCAGCCGCCAAGATATTCAATGCGGTCGGTATAGGGGATATAGCTGTGCCATGACTGGCGCTCGCCCATCTTCTCCGCGCCACGATGGTGGTAGCCGATATCCGGCACGCAGTCGACAATCTCTTCGCCGTCCAGCTGCAAAATAATGCGGAAAGCACCGTGCGCCGAAGGATGGTTAGGGCCCAGGTTGAGGAACATAAAGTCCTCGTTGGCGGTGCCGCGCTTCATGCCCCACTCTTCCGGTTTGAAGGTCATCGCCTCCATTTCCAGATCTTCTTTCTGCTTGGTCAGCTCGAAGGGATCGAATTCGGTAGCGCGCGCCGGGTAATCTTTACGCAGCGGATGACCTTCCCAGGTTTGCGGCATCATGATGCGCGTCAGGTGCGGATGGCCGTCAAACGTAATACCGAACATCTCCCAGGTTTCGCGCTCGTACCAGTTGGCGTTGGCGAAAATTTTGGTGATGGTAGGTACATGCAAATCGTTTTCGGACAGCGCCACCTTGAGCATAATGTCGCGATTGCGCTCAATGGACAGCAGGTGATAGAAAACGGAAAAATCCGCCGCTGGCAGTCCGTCGCGATGCGTGCGCAGGCGTTCGTCCATACCGTGCAGATCGTACAGCATGACATAAGGCTTCGGCAGCTTGCGCAGAAACTCTACAATTTCCAATAATTGTTCGCGTCTTACCCAGACCACCGGAATGCCGGTGCGGGTTGGCTGAACGGTAAAGGCATCTGGCCCAAAACGGTTACGCAATTCGCCGATCACCGGATCATCCAGGTGATCCCGGGTTTGCCATTCTGGCTGAGCGAGATCTTGCGTGGTTAAATCTGTCATAGGTCGTTCACCATGTGGGCCTGTTGACAGGCACTCAGTATTGGCGTCAGAACAGGCCGCCCGCGTATTATTTTTTTCTGCGTGCTGTTTGGGCCTTGTTCATTAACTCTTAAATTTCGTCCGGGGTGCGCAAGTTGGTGACCGCAATGCGTTCGCCCTGCTTCCTTTCACGTTCGGACTGCATGTTGGCTCGATAAACGCCCTGATCGCCGACCACCCAGGAAAGCGGACGACGCTCTTTGCCGATCGATTCCTGGAGCAGCAGCAGAGCCTGCATATAGGCTTCGGGGCGTGGCGGACAGCCGGGAATATAAACGTCAACCGGCAGGAATTTATCCACGCCCTGCACCACGGAATAGATATCGTACATGCCGCCCGAGTTAGCGCAGGCGCCCATCGAAATCACCCACTTGGGCTCCAGCATCTGGTCGTAAAGACGCTGAATAACCGGTGCCATTTTGGTGAAAGGCGTACCGGCTACTACCATGAAGTCGGCCTGACGAGGCGAGGCGCGGATAACTTCGGAACCAAATCGCGCCACGTCGTGCACGGAGGTAAAGGAAGTTGTCATCTCTACGTAACAACAGGAAAGGCCGAAGTTAAACGGCCACAGAGAGTTTTTACGTCCCCAGTTCACCATATCGTGCAGAGCATGTTCGAGCTTGCCCATATAAACGCTTTGATGAACGTGCTTTTCCAGCGGGTCGGTGACGATCTCCTGCTTCTGCAGCGGGTAGCGATCGTTATCGCCGTTCGGGTCTGCGCGGGTTAGCGTATAATCCATTGTTATGCCTCGCTTTTACTGCGTGTGACGATGGGAATGCGAAACGGTAGTGGTTTTGGCTACCACACGGCGAGGTGGGGGTGCCCAGTCCAGCGCGCGGATCCGCACCAGATAAACCAGTCCGGCAAGCAGTACCAAAATAAAGATGGTGGCTTCGATAAAGCCGATCCAGCCGCTTTCGCGGATGGCGGTCGACCATGCATACAGATAGAGCGCTTCCACGTCGAAAATGACGAAGAACATGGCGACCAGGTAGAACTTGGCGGACATGCGCATCTTGGCGGTGCCGACCGGCGCGGCGCCGGACTCAAAAGGGGTATTTGTGTATCTTCCGCGTGCTTTTCCGCCCAGAAACCACGCTCCGGCTAACATTGCACAGCACAGACCGATGGAGACGATCAGAAATACGGCAAACGCCCAATGATGAGCGACGACTTCAGTGGTTGTTGACATACACTCTGCTTAACTCAATAAAGGGCGTCAGGGGGCTGCTCTCATGCACGGCAGTTGGCTGAAGCCTCGATTCACGGGAAAAAATAAAAAACCAGATAAACTATGCTGTCTTTGTTGATTAAGCAGCAATTTTATGGGGTTTTTTACTCCTTTATATAACCTTCTGTCAACTTTCATAAAAGTATCCGTAGGTTATTTTACACAAGTAGCATTTATTTAACATTTGATGCGCAAAGATTGCGCTAAATCGTGTCAGTGACCGACCCTGCACTAAAGTGTAGCGGGTATTTCCCTGCACGGATCGCGGTTTTAACACAGGCTATTCTGGCAGGAATTGCCTGCATTTCCTTCCCCTTACAAGGGTTATTTTTTTGATCCAGCACACGGTTTTAGTCTTTATGAGAAAAAAATAGCCAGGCAGAAGTGAGCAAAATCAATTCAATTTGATTTTTAATTTTTTCACGATGCCGGATAAGGTCAACAAACGGCGTTGGCGCTTTTTAAAACACCAGTATAAAAAAGACCAGGAGAAAAACGCGGGAGAAAGGAAATTAAGGCATAAAAAAAGCCCTCCGAAACACTAACCGTTTCGAAAGGCTTTTTTAGACAGCTCTGCTAACTTTTGTGAATATTAATCAGGATGTTAGAGAAACCGAATTATCACTCGTCTTCATCTGCAAAAGCGGAGCGATCCTGACCCGTAGCGGTCAGATTGTAGGGATCGTTGCTTGACTCCATGGCGTTGAAAATAGCCAGCGCCAGTTCGTTGTCGCTTTCCGGATTGCGGCACAGCAGGTATTCCGTATCCGGCAGCATCGGCAACCCTTCGGCTGCACCCATCACGCGGAGTTCCGGGCTCATCATCTCTACCGGACGAGCGGTCACGCCCAGACCCGCTTTAACGGCGGCGCGGACGGCAGCCAGCGTAGAGGCCACATAAGAGATGCGCCACGGGATACCCGCTTCGTTAAGGTGATCAATAGCCATATCACGATAAGGGCTTGGCTCGTCCAGCAGCACCAGAGGAATTGCTTCTCCGCGCTGGAACACGTAATCGGCCGCACAGTACCAGAGCGTGGGCGAAGTACGCAGGACCTGCCAGGTAAAGTTCATCGGGCTGGAAGTGGTTACCACCAGGTCTACTTCTCCCTGGTTCAGCATTTCCATCATAAATGGATTACGCTTGACGCGAACATCGATAGCCAGCTTCGGATAAACCGAGGTCACGCGGTTGAGCAGGAAAGGCAGAATGGTGTCTGACGTATCGTCAGAAGCGCCGATAGTCAGCACGCCCTGGATATTGCTGTACATCAGCGAGGTGCAGGCTTCATCGTTAAAGCGCAGGATTTTTCTGGCGTAGCCCAGCAGCTGAATACCGTGCTCGGTCAGCAGCTTATTACGGCCATGCCGGGCGAACAGCTCTTTCCCTACCAGCTGCTCCAGACGCTGCATCTGCTGGCTGACAGCAGACTGCGTACGGCATACTGCCGCCGCGGCAGCGGCAAAAGTATTCAGATCGGCGACGGCCACAAACGTTCTGAGCAGATCGAGATCGAGATTAAGAATTGGACGATTTGCACTGGTCATGTTTTCTTCACTTTTATAAGATTTTTAAGATACTACTATCCTGGTGTTATTATCTGCTTTATCAATAAGATAGAGAGACAACCGTAGGCAATGCGACCCGTTGGCTCGTCATTGCCTTAATCACAAACGCGTTATCCCAGCGGCCCAATATGCCCGACTGATGCCGTTGCAAGGCCGCTGACAGATTTATACGTTTGGTACTTCAGCGTGCGTCAGGTTACCTGCCGCCACACCCTGTTACCGTCCAGCCGCCCGCTGGATTAGCCCGGCGCTGTTAGTGTAAGACAACCATAAAAAATCAAACAGCCAGAACACTGTAGTCACAGTGGAATAATAATAAACAAAGCTTAACATTATTGGCGATAAAACGCGCTAAATATTGTTCCGGAAACAGGCTCGTCATACGTCCTTTTTCCTGAAGGATATCCTGACATACTGTCGATTACTTTTTAAGCCCAAATCCGATTATTCTTATCAGTAAAATAATTTTTTATTGTGGATCGCACCTTCTGCTCGCTTTGCACCATAAAAATTTATCAATTAGTAACAATATATCAGCAACGACTGCTCTCCCGTTAAGGTTCTGTCGCTTTTTGTCACCGTCGCCTGTTGCTGCGGTGATGGGCAACCACTGACCAGCCAGTTAAGCAAAGCTGAATAGTTTCATGCGGTGTCAATACATCTTATTTTACCTAATCGTTACAAAAATGGCCTTCTTGCTTGCAAAAAAACGGGCTTTTTTACACGCTCCTGCACCCAATGCAGGCGTAAGTTTTATTAAACCTTCTCCAGGAAAAAGCGTCGAACCTGAACGGGCTTTGCTGCTGTGCCGTTCAGACAACGCGCAGGCGCGCCGGGCAAACCCGCTATCGGGCTTCAAAAGCGCTGGCGAGAGGAGTACATTGTGCGGGTTTACTTTTCCACGGCAGGAATGCGGCTCAGCCAAAGGCGAATGAAATGACCCCAATTGATAAATCCAGCAAGCTCGATAACGTTTGTTATGACATCCGAGGCCCGGTATTAAAAGAAGCCAGACGCCTTGAAGAAGAAGGCAATAAAGTCCTCAAGCTCAATATTGGCAATCCTGCGCCTTTTGGTTTTGAAGCCCCTGACGAAATCCTGGTCGATGTTATTCGCAACCTGCCGAGCGCGCAGGGTTACTGCGACTCTAAAGGTCTCTATTCGGCGCGTAAAGCTATCGTGCAGCACTATCAGGCTCGCGGCCTGCGCGAAATCACCGTCGAGGACGTTTATATCGGCAACGGCGTTTCCGAACTGATCGTGCAATCGATGCAGGCATTGCTGAACAGCGGCGATGAGATGCTGGTGCCGGCGCCCGATTATCCGCTATGGACGGCCGCCGTTTCGCTTTCCAGCGGTAAAGCGGTGCACTACCTTTGTGACGAGTCGGCTGGCTGGTTCCCGGACCTGGACGACATTCGCAGTAAAATCACTCCGCGCACGCGCGGTATCGTGATTATTAACCCAAATAACCCAACCGGCGCAGTTTACAGCAAGGAGCTGCTGCTGGAAGTCGTGGAGCTGGCCAGACAGCATAATTTGATCATTTTTGCCGATGAAATCTACGACAAAATCCTTTATGACGCCGCTCAGCACCACTCTATCGCCGCGCTGGCGCCGGATCTGTTAACCATTACCTTTAACGGCCTGTCAAAAACCTACCGCGTGGCGGGGTTCCGCCAGGGCTGGATGGTGCTGAACGGGCCGAAAAAACATGCCAAAGGCTACATTGAAGGGCTGGAAATGCTGGCCTCAATGCGCCTCTGCGCTAACGTGCCTGCGCAGCACGCCATTCAGACCGCGCTGGGCGGCTACCAGAGCATCAGCGAGTTTATCGTGCCGGGCGGCAGGCTGTATGAACAGCGCCAGCGCGCCTGGGAACTGATCAACGATATTCCGGGCGTCAGCTGCGTCAAGCCGGACGGCGCGCTTTATATGTTCCCGAAAATCGATGCCAAAAAATTCAATCTCCATGACGATCAGAAAATGGTGCTGGATTTCCTGCTGCAGGAAAAAGTGCTGCTGGTGCAGGGCAGCGCCTTTAACTGGCCATGGCCGGATCATGTGCGCATCGTTACCCTTCCCCACGTAAACGATCTTGAAATGGCTATCAGCAAGTTCGGCCGTTTCCTGGAAGGCTATCGCCAGTAGTCTGATACCGAACCGGATCGGCCAATATCGCTGCATTCTGTAAACTACCGTGATGCCAGAGCGGAATACTTACCGCTCTGGTCTTCAGGCACAGGAAACCGTCCGATGAATCAAAGTCATTTTTTCGCCCATCTCTCCCGTCTTAAACTCATCAACCGCTGGCCTCTGATGCGCAACGTGCGCACGGAAAACGTTTCCGAACATAGTCTGCAGGTGGCGATGGTGGCCCATGCGCTGGCGGTGATTAAAAATAAAAAATTCAACGGCAACCTTAACGCGGAACGGATCGCGCTGATGGCGATGTACCACGACGCCAGCGAAGTCCTGACGGGCGATTTGCCAACGCCGGTAAAGTATTACAACGCGCAGATCGCCAACGAATATAAGAAGATTGAAAAGATAGCGCAGCAGAAGCTGGTCGAGATGCTGCCCGACGAGCTGCAGGATGCCTGGCGACCGCTGCTGGACGAGCAGCAGCGCAGCGAAGACGAGACGGCTATCGTCAAGCAGGCTGATGCGCTCTGCGCCTACCTGAAATGTCTGGAAGAGCTGGCCGCCGGTAACCATGAGTTTCAGCTGGCGAAAGCCCGGCTGGAAAAGACCCTGACTCAACGGCGCAGCCCGGAAATGGACTATTTTGTAGAGGTCTTCGTGCCGAGCTTCAGCCTGTCGCTGGATGAAATCAGCCAGCAATCGCTGTAGCCGCGATTAAAACGGGAAGAGCAGCGGCACCAGCAGCACGCTGACCACCATAATCAGCAGCGTAAAAGGCACGCCCGTTTTGACAAAATCGCTGAAGCGATAGCCGCCCGGCCCCAGCACCAGCGTGTTGACCGGACTGGAAACCGGCGTCATAAAGGCGCTGGAAGCCGCTACCGCGACAATCATGGCGAAAGGATAAGGCGAAACGCCCATTTGATGCGCTGCGGCGACGCCAACCGGCGCCATCAGCACCGCCGTGGCGGTATTAGAGATAAACAGACCGATAGTCGCGCACAGAACGAACAGGCAGGTCAGCATGACGTGCGGCGTATAGCCGCCGGCCAGATCCATCAATCCGTCGACAATCAGCGTTATTCCCCCGGTTTTTTGCAGCGCCAGCGCAAACGGCATCATGCCCACAATTAAAATAATGCTCGGCCAGTGGATCGCCCGGTAGGCGCTTTCCATATCGATGCAGCGAAATTTACCCATCAGCAAACAGGCAATGAGCGCCGCTATGGGATTGGGGATTTCATTGGTGAGCATCATGGCAACCATCAGCGCCAGGCAAAAAATGGCGTGCGGCGCCTGGCTGCTGGCGGGCGCGACGTCTTTAACCTCAGCAGGCAGGCTGAGCAGCAGCACGTCCCGCTTTTGTAGCTGCAGCTGAGTGATTTTTTTCCAGTCGCCGATCACCAGCAAACAGTCCCCCAGCTCCAGCGGCAGATCGCTCAGTAAGCCTTCCAGTACCTCGCCGCGACGGCGGATGCCGATCACGCTCACGCCGTAACGCGTACGGAACGAGCTTTCCCGCAGCGTTTTGCCCTGGAGTTCGGAATCGGGAAAAATCAGCACTTCCGCCATGCCGACATCCTGCGCCCGATCGGAAAAGTATTCGCCGCGCAGGATCATCGGTTCCAGCCGGTATTCGCTGCAAAATTCGCGGATATCGATATCGGCGGCGGACATATCGATCAGCAGCACGTCGCGGGCGCGAAACTGCGTCATGCCGGTCACCGGCACCATAACACGCCGGAATTTGCGCCAGCGCTCCAGCCCAACCACGTTAATGCCGTAGCGCTCGCGCAACCGTAAATCGTCCAGCGGCTCGCCAATCAGCGGCGAACCGGGGTGCACGGCCAGGCGGCGCGCTCTGCCGCTCAGCCTGTAATCCCTGATCAGATCGCGGAAAGTGCGTTCCTGTCCTTTTCTGGCCTGTTTGTTTTCCGCCGCGCCCAGCCAGAAACGCGCGACAAGCATATAGCCGATACCCAGCAGCAGCGCGACCAGCCCGATCGGCGTGACGTCGAAGAAGCCGAAACCCGCCAGCCCTTCCCGCACCAGCTCGCTGTTGATCACCAGATTGGGCGCCGTCGCGACCAGCGTCAGCATGCCGCTGATCAGCCCCGCGAAGCTCAGTGGCATCATCAGCCTGCCCGGCGAACGGTTCATCTTCGCCGAGACGCTCATCACCACCGGGATAAAAATCGCCACCACCCCGGTAGAGCTCATAAACGCGCCCAGACCGGCTACGGTCAGCATCAGCAAAGCCAGCATTTTCGCTTCGCTGCTGCCCGCCATTTTCATCAGCCAGTCGCCCATTCTCAGCGCCACGCCGGTACGAACCAGCCCTTCACCGATCACAAACAGCGCCGCGATCAGCAGCACGTTAGCGTCGCTGAAGCCCATCGTGGCTTCCTGCAAGGTCAGCGTGCCGCTAAGCACAAAGGCGATAATTACCAGCAGCGCCACAACATCCATACGCACCTTGCCGCTGACAAACAGCGCGATCGCCATTGCCAGCAGGCTCAGCACCCAGATAAGCTCGTTATTCACATCCGCTTCCCGCTTATGAGCAAAACTGTCGGGAGGATGCCATAAAAAAGCCCCGCGGATGCGGGGCTAAATCATAAGTTAGTGCTTTCGATGCACGTCGATGGTGCCGTCACCGTTTTTATTGATGATCAGCTCCTCCAGCGAGCTGAGCTGCATGGCGACCTCTTCCAGACGAGGTGAACCGGCAGGGGCGTTGACGGCAATCACATGGCTGCCCGCCGCGAGGCCGGAAAGGATACCCGCAGCGGCGTCTTCCACTACCACGCACTCTTCTGGCTCCAGCTCCAGCAGCTGGGCGCCCAGTAAATAGGCATCCGGTGCCGGCTTACCGTTTTGCACGCGTTCAGCGGTGACGAATACCTCCGGTTCCGGCAGGCCAGCCGCCTTACGCCGGGCAGAAGCAACGGGAACAGAGCCGGACGTAACGATAGCCCACGGAATATGCAGCTCGTTAAGCGTGGCGAGCAGTTCCTGCGCGCCCGGTAAAGCTACGATGCCGTCGGTATCTTCCGCTTCGATTTTTTCCAGCGCCAGAAACTCCTGCTGGATGGCCTCTTCAGACGCGCCGGCCATAAAATGACGCAGTGAGGTGATAGCCTGCTTGCCGTGGATAAAATTCAGCACCTCATCCGCTGCGATGTTGTGCCGCGAGGCCCAGTTTACCCAGGCGCGTTCGACTACCGGGAGAGAGTCCACCAGCGTGCCGTCCAAATCAAACAGAAAACCTTTACACTTCACTACATGTTCCTTCTCAGGCGTTGATGATTTGCGCGATCTCGTTCGCGCTCAGATGATACTGCCTTGGGCAAGTGTGCCATACGGCCAGCATCCGTTGATACTTTTCCCACATCGGCGTCTGGGCGTTAAAGCCGTGGCTGCCCGCATCAAACTGAGTATAGCGGCCTTCAATCTGTACCATAAACCGCACGTAGCCAAGGAATCGCGCCTCGGTAGCGGCGTCGAAGCCTAAAAACTGCAGGCGACGCGCTTCGATTTCGCCGGGATCTTTCAGATTTGTCCAGGACACATGCAGCGCGTGGTGCATCTCCATAATATCAATCAGCGTACGGCAGACGGATTCCGGCAGCTCGCCGAATTCGCGATCCAGCTCGCGCATTTGCAGGCCATAGCCGCGTTCGACGATCGTTTGCAGACGACGATAGCGCTCAAGATTATCGGGATCCAACAGGCTCATCAGCTTGTACTGGTTAGAAAGGATTAAACGCTGCGCATGGCTCATTTCCATCATCAACTCCTGGTGTCACGGTGGACAAAATGAAAGGATGGCGCAAGGATCGCATAACGCGCTGTGGCGAGGCACAGCAAACCGCTACTTCTTTGATGCAGGGCAGTTTTTCGCCGCCGCAGCGGCGAAAACCGTAGAACTCAGAGATCGTCGAGGAAAGTTTTGTCCAGCTGACCGAAAGCGCGCTTCAGCACGTCGGCGAGAGCCTGGTAAGTAGGTTTGCCTTCAACAGGCGCCAGCGCCTGGCCAGCGGCCTGAAGTTTTTCGCGCACTTCGTGAAACCAGCTAAGCAGCGTGGGCGGCAGCGGCGTGGCGGAACGTTTGCCCAGCCACCACAGGCCCTGCATCGGCAGGCTACAGGCGAACAGCGCGGTGGCGACGGCAGGCCCAAGCTGGCCCCCCAACGCGATCTGCCAGGTCATGGCGAAGACGGCCAGCGGCGGCATAAAACGGATGCCGAATCGCGTCGCCGTGGTGACTCTGTTTTCCGGAAACAGAGGCGCAAGACGCTTGTCGGCTGGCCACGTCTTCATATAATGCTGCCCGTTCTGAAACAGCTTGACCCAACCGACAGTGCCGGATTCATTTGCCATGGTTGACCTCAACTTCACGGATAAAAATTAAACAAAAAATACCACGTAACAACTTTACCTTACAGCCTTCAAAAAATTTTGTCTTTACAAGGCACTCTGGTTATCCTGTGCGCGATTGTTGAATGGCTGTTACATGCTTGCTGCGATTCTGCTGAGCTCACACGGGCCGGCCCGCACAAATTCAAAAAATCTTTGGGTTTTTATGAAATTTTTTTGCTTTCGGACAAATTATGCCGACAGCATGATGTTCATCATAATGTACCAGCTTTCATGCGCTACGCTGATAGTCTGATTGAGTTTTTTTTCGCCACCCTCAACCAATAGGACCTACCATGTCGAGTAAGTTAGTTCTGGTTTTGAACTGCGGTAGCTCTTCGTTAAAATTCGCCATTCTTGATCCCGCAAACGGCGACGAATATCTTTCCGGTTTAGCCGAATGTTTCCACCTGCCCGAAGCGCGCATCAAGTGGAAACTGGAAGGCGAAAAACAGGAAGCGGCCCTGGGCGCTGGCGCAGCTCACAGTGAAGCTCTTAACTTTATCGTTAAAACTATTCTGGCACAAAAACCAGCGCTGTCTGCACAAATTACTGCAATAGGTCACCGTATCGTGCACGGCGGCGAAAAGCTGACCCAGTCCGTGGTGATTGACCAGGACGTTGTTCAGGGTATTAAAGACGCCTCTTCTTTTGCGCCGTTGCATAATCCGGCGCACCTGATCGGTATCGATGAAGCGATGAAAAACTTTCCGCATCTTTCCGATAAAAACGTGGCGGTGTTCGATACCGCGTTTCATCAGAGCATGCCGGAAGAGTCTTACCTGTATGCCCTGCCTTATCATTTATATAAGGAGCACGGCGTGCGCCGCTACGGCGCTCACGGTACCAGCCACTACTACGTCACGCACGAAGCGGCCAAAGCGCTTAACAAGCCGCTGCATGAACTGAACATCATTACCTGTCATCTGGGCAACGGCGGTTCCGTCAGCGCAATTCGTAACGGCGAGTGCGTGGACACCTCTATGGGCCTGACGCCGCTGGAAGGCCTGGTCATGGGCACCCGCTCCGGCGATATCGATCCGGCGATTGTGTTTTTCCTGCACGACACGCTGGGGATGAGCGTTGACGCCATCAACAAAATGCTGACCAAAGAGTCCGGGCTGCTTGGCCTGACCGGCGTGACCAGCGACTGCCGCTACGTGGAAGAGAACTACACCACCAAAGAAGATGCTAAGCGCGCGATGGACGTTTATTGCCATCGCCTTGCCAAATACATCGGTTCCTATACGGCGCTGATGGAAGGCCGGCTGGACGCGGTTATCTTTACCGGCGGCATTGGCGAAAACGCCGCAATGGTGCGCGAGCTGACGCTGAAAAAACTGGCGCTGCTCGGTTTTGAACCCGATCATGAGCGTAATCTGGCCGCTCGCTTCGGCAAAGCGGGTTTTATCAATAAAGAAGGCACCCGACCTGCTATTGTCATCCCGACTAACGAAGAGCTGGTGATTGCGCAGGACGCCAGCCGCTTAACCGCTTAAGTGCACACCGTCAGCTCAGGCTGACGGTGCTGTTTCAGACATCAGGAAACCCACCGCCGCTGTTTTTCCGGCAGTTATCGCTAAAGCATCGGCATAACGGGTCTAATTATGAGAGGTTTACCTTGTCTCGTACCATAATGCTCATCCCTACCGGCACCAGCGTCGGTCTTACCAGCGTCAGCCTTGGCGTTATCCGCGCGATGGAGCGTAAAGGCGTCCGTCTCAGCGTGTTTAAACCTATCGCCCAGCCGCGTACCGGCGGCGATTCGCTTGACCAGACCACGCTGATTATCCGTAAAAACTCCGCGATTCCGGCAGCCGAACCGCTGCAGATGAGCCGCGTGGAATCGCTGCTCGGCGCTAATCAGCAGGACGTGCTGATGGAAGAGATCATCGCGCGCTACCACGAGAACACCAAAGATGCAGAAGTGGTGCTGGTGGAAGGCCTGGTGCCGACGCGCAAGCATCAGTTCGCTACGGCGCTGAACTATGAGATCGCCAAAACGCTGAACGCGGAGATCGTTTTTGTGATGTCGCCCGGCAACGATTCGCCGGAAGCGCTACAGGAGCGTATCAAGCTGACGCGCAGCAGTTTCGGCGGCAGCAAAAATAAAAACATCACGGGCGTGATCGTTAATAAGCTGAACGCGCCTGTTGATGAACAGGGCCGTACCCGTCCCGACCTTTCCGAAATTTTTGATGACTCCACCAAGGCCAGCATTGCCAATATCGATCCGCAGCAGCTGGCCGTCAACAGTCCGCTGCCGGTGCTGGGCTGCGTGCCGTGGAGCTTCGATCTGATAGCTACCCGCGCTATCGATATGTGCCACCATCTTAATGCGCAGATTATTAACGAAGGCGATATTGCCACGCGCCGCGTGAAGTCGGTGACGTTCTGCGCCCGCAGCCTGCCGCATATGCTGGAGCATTTTCGTCCCGGCTCGCTGCTGGTGACCTCCGCCGACCGTCCTGACGTGCTGGTGGCTGCCTGCCTGGCGGCAATGAACGGCGTGGAGATCGGCGCTATCCTGCTGACCGGCGGCTATCAGATCGATGCGCCTATCCAGCGCCTGTGCGAACGCGCCTTCGCGACCGGCCTGCCGGTGTTTATGGTGAAAACCAATACCTGGCAGACCTCGCTGAGCCTGCAAAGCTTTAACCTGGAAGTGCCCAGCGACGATACCCAGCGCGTTGAGCGGGTGCAGGAATACGTGGCCAGCCATATCAGCGCCGACTGGATTGACTCGCTGACCGCCGCCTCCGAGCGCAGCCGCCGCCTGTCGCCGCCGGCCTTCCGCTATCAGCTGACCGAGCTGGCCCGCCATGCCCGCAAGCGCATCGTTCTGCCGGAAGGCGACGAGCCGCGTACCGTTAAAGCGGCCGCTATCTGTGCCGAACGCGGCATCGCTACCTGCGTGCTGCTGGGCAATCCGGATGAGATCCAGCGCGTAGCCGCCGCCCAGGGCGTCGAGCTGGGCAAAGGCATCGAAATCGTCGATCCACAGCAGGTGCGGGAAAACTATGTGCCTCGCCTGGTGGAGCTGCGTAAAAACAAAGGTATGACCGAGGTTGTGGCGCAGGAGCAGCTGGAAGACAACGTGATGCTGGGCACCATGATGCTGGAAAGCAGCGAAGTGGACGGTCTGGTTTCCGGCGCGGTGCACACCACGGCCAACACCATTCGTCCGCCGTTACAGCTGATTAAAACCGCGCCGGGCAGTTCGCTGGTCTCTTCGGTGTTCTTTATGCTGCTGCCGGAGCAGGTGCTGGTGTATGGCGACTGCGCCATCAATCCGGATCCGAATCCGGAGCAGCTGGCTGAAATCGCCATCCAGTCTGCCGATTCCGCTACCGCTTTCGGCATTGAGCCGCGCGTGGCGATGATCTCCTACTCGACCGGCAACTCCGGCGCGGGCAGCGACGTGGAAAAAGTGCGCGAGGCTACGCGCATCGCCAAAGAGAAACGCCCGGATCTGGTGATCGACGGCCCGTTGCAGTACGACGCTGCGATTATGGCCGACGTCGCCAAATCCAAAGCGCCGGATTCACCGGTCGCCGGTCGCGCCACCGTGTTTATCTTCCCGGATCTGAATACCGGTAACACCACCTATAAAGCCGTACAGCGCTCTGCCGATCTTATTTCCATCGGGCCGATGCTGCAGGGTATGCGCAAGCCGGTTAACGATCTGTCGCGCGGCGCGTTAGTAGACGATATTGTTTATACTATCGCCCTGACCGCCATTCAGGCGAAACAGGCCGAAGGTTAATACGCACTTTAAATTGAAGCGGATCGAAAGGTCCGCTTTTTTTTTTGCGGAAATAAAAAAGTCATCCTGGCGGAATAACATTACCCCCGGTATTTGCGCCCGTCCTGAAACATTCATTTTTACGCAAAGAAAAAACACACAACTCTCTGATATAAAAAATAAAAATTCTGAATAAAATTATTCCTGGTAGAATCCAGGTTCCGGTGCCAGGCTTATCATGGCAAGAGACAGAGTCTTTTTGATAATAATGTCTTCAGGAACAACACCTATATCAGGCAAGGGAGTTCTCTCATGAGCGATCACCAAGTTCATCCGGTTTACAATGAAGTAAATAGCGGCATTCCGCTAAAGCGTATTTCATGGAGCGCTATTTTCGCAGGCGTGATCCTTTCCGTGGTTATTTATTTGCTGCTAACCATTCTGGGTACGGCAATTGGCGCGACCACGATCGATCCGTTAAAAGAACAAAATCCGCTTGAAGGCCTGGGCACGGGCGCCACTATCTGGACAGGGCTGAGCATGCTGATCTCTGTCGGTGCGGGCGCCTATATCACCGGCCGCCTAGCACAGCGTGAAGGCGCGCTGCACGGATTACTGATGTGGGCTGTGAACACGCTGGTTTGCGTGTGGCTGTTCGCTATTGTGCTTAGCAGCGCCGTTAGCGGTACTGCCAGCGTGATCGGCTCCGGCTTCAACATGCTGGGCAACGGTATTTCCAGCGTAGCGCCTTCTGTAGGCCAGAACATTAAGCAGAAACTGCAGGAAAACAATATTGACCTGAACAATCTGCAAAACGAGCTGGAAACCACGCTGCGTCAGACCGGCAAGCCAGAATTGCAGCCGGAAAAACTGCAGCAGGACGCTAATAAAGAAGCCGATACCGCGCAAAATCAGGCTGAGGACACTGCCAAAGATCAGCAGAATGCCGATACCGATTTAGCCAGCTGGTTCTCAGGCGTCGTGCAGCGTAACCAGGCTACCCTTCAGGCTGCCGACGTTGACGCGCTGAAAAACATCGTTAAAGCCCGTACTGGTAAGAGCGATCAGGAAGTCGATCAGATCGTTGCTCAGACGCAACAGAGCTATGAGCAGGCTTACCAGAAATATCAGGAACTGAAAAAACAAGCGGAGCAGAAAGCCCGTGAAGCCGGTGAAAAAGCCGCCGCCGCTACGGCAAAAGCCAGCTGGATCGCCCTGATCACGCTGCTGGTGGAAGCCGCGATCGCAGGTTGGATGGGTATGCTGGGTCGTAAAACACAGCCCCGCCTGGCCGTACGCGAAACTCGCTAATTACCAGTGCTAAAAAGGCCGCTTATGCGGCCTTTTTTTTTAGCGATTCTGCTCGCCGTTGCGGCTCAGCCACAGCGACAGCGCTTTCAGCGAATCATCCGTAAACTCGTCGCAGCGGCCAGTGATCTCTTCCGGCGTCATCCAGAATATCTCTTCGACCTCTTCTTCCTGCATCGCGAACGGGCCGTGAGACACGCAGCTAAACAGGCCTCCCCACACGCGACAGTGCTGGTCTTCATAATAGAACAGACCATGCTCCGCAAAAGGTACAGCGGCAATGCCCAGCTCTTCTTCTGCTTCCCGACGCGCCGACTCCAGCATCTCTTCGCCGCTTTGTACTACGCCGCCAGCGGTTGCATCCAGCATTCCCGGCATAAAGTCTTTGTTCTGCGTCCGGCGCTGCACCAGGATCTTGCCTGCGCCGTTATGCACCACGATATAGGTGGCGCGATGACGTAAACATTGCGCCCGCATCTGCGCCCGGCTGGACTTCGCGATTACCTCGTTATCTTCGTTAACGATATCCACCCACTCCGTGCCGCTGTCTTGCTCCACCATCCCCAACCCTTACTTTTCTGGCGCCTTCGCGCTCGTTGATGCCTGCCCGCGCAGTCTGCCACGGGTCGCCTTAAGATACTGATCCCGCTGTGTCATTCTGCGGTATCTTTAGAAGATTCAGACAGCCAAAGCTGCACCGACGCCCGCTGCCACTGAAAATGAGCGTAATCCGCCACGCGCGCCGGTACGCTGTCGCCATGCAGCGCCAGCCTGTTAATCATTATCGCTAAATCCGTATCCGCTATCGACCACTCGCCAAAAAGATTCTGCTGGCCCGACGGCAGCAGCTTTTCAACGGCGCTTATCAGTTTATTAGCGGAGCGCTGCGCCGCCGTCGACAGCGGCGCAAAGGTTTCGCCAGCAAACAGAACTTCCGTGGGGCGCTCCTGGCGAAGCGGCAGAAAATCACTGCGCAGCCAGGCCTGGATCTCTCTGGCCCTGGCGCGCTTTTCCCGGCCCTGCGGATAAAGCCGTTCAAACTCCGGCGCAGGAAAGCGCTCCTCCAGATATTCGGCGATGGCGGAGGATTCAGAAAGCATAAAATCATCAAGTTGCAAAGTGGGCACGCGGCGCGTCAGCGACAGCGCGCCATAGCCCGCCTCAAGGTGCTGGTCGCTGGCCAGATCGACACGCTTTACTGAAAAAGGCACCCCCTTTTCGCTGAGCGACACAAAAACAGACATCACATAGGGACTAAAAAAACAGGCATCTGACCACAAAACAACGTTGGGATAATTCATCCTCGGTTCCTTATCAGGCGGCGTCTGCAACCTGTTTACCCATTTTTTTAACAGAAGGCAATCTCTCCTGACCGGCGTCGGTTACTTTGCCGACGCGCGTCGCGCTTTCCCGTCAACTTCGCCTAAGCTTATGGCATTGACGACACCCTTTGAGGAGAAAAAAATGCACATTTTACTCACGGGCGGCACCGGTCTGATCGGCAGCCATCTGATCCCTCGTCTTCTATCCCGGGGCGACAGCGTGAGCGTGGTCACGCGCGACGTCGTCAGCGCACGGCAGAAACTGGGGGAAAAGGTTAGCCTGTGGTCCGGGCTGGATCAGCAGCGTAACCTTGACGGCGTGGATGCCGTTATCAACCTGGCCGGCGAGCCTATCGCCGACAAGCGCTGGACCGAACAGCAAAAGCAGCATCTTTGTGAAAGCCGCTGGCAGATGACCGAAAAGCTGGCCACGCTGATCAATGCCAGTACGACCCCGCCGAAAGTTTTTATCTCCGGTTCGGCAACGGGGTTTTACGGCGATACCGGCGATGTGGTGATCACTGAAGACGATCCCGGCCATGCGGAATTTACCCATAAGCTGTGCGCGCACTGGGAAGCGCTGGCGATGGCGGCCGACAGCGACAGAACACGGGTTTGCCTGCTGCGTACCGGCGTCGTGCTGGCTAAAACCGGCGGCGCGCTGAGCAAAATGAAGCTGCCCTTCAAACTGGGCATCGGCGGCCCCCTTGGCAGCGGACAGCAATATATGCCGTGGATCCACCTGGACGATATGCTGAACGCGATCCTGTGGCTGCTGGATAACCCGGATCTGCGCGGGCCGTTCAATATGGTTTCGCCCTACGCGGTACGCAACGAGCAGTTCGCCGCCATGCTGGGTCACGCGCTGCACCGACCAGCCTTTATGCGCACGCCCGCCAGCGCGATTAAGCTGATGATGGGCGAATCTGCGGTACTGGTGCTGGGCGGTCAGCACGTGTTGCCGAAGCGGCTGGAAGCGTCAGGCTTCAGCTTTCGCTGGTATCAGCTGGACGAAGCGCTGGCGGACGTGGTGTAACGGCCCTATTTCAATGCGCCCGCTAAAAACTGCTGCAGCCGCGGACTTTGCGGATGGTTAAACAGCACCTCCGGCGGCCCCTGCTCTTCTATCCGGCCCTGATGTAAAAAAATCACGTGGCTGGAGACGTGGCGGGCAAATTCCATTTCGTGCGTCACTACCACCATGGTTTTGCCCTCTTCCGCCAGCTTTTGCATAATCCGCAGAACTTCGCCCACCAGCTCCGGATCGAGCGCCGAGGTTGGTTCATCAAACAGCAGCACTTCCGGCTCCATTGCCAGCGCGCGGGCAATGGAAACGCGCTGCTGCTGGCCGCCGGAGAGATGCACCGGATATTTTGCCCGCGCGCGCTCGTCGATGCCGACCTTATCCAGATAGCGAATGGCCCGCGACTGCGCCTCGGCCTTGCTCAGGCCCAGCACCTGGATGGGCGCCTCCATCACGTTTTGCAGCACCGTCAGATGGCTCCAGAGGTTAAAGTGCTGGAACACCATCGTCAGGCTGGTGCGCAGCGCCCGCAGCTGCTCTTTATTGGCGACTTTTAGCTGGCCGTCGGTGTCGCGCACCAGATTAATCAGCTGATTATTAACGGCAATAGAGCCTTCGCTCGGCTTCTCCAGAAAGTTAATGCAGCGCAAAAAGGTACTTTTCCCCGAGCCGGAAGAGCCAATAATGGTGATGACATCGCCCGCCTTCGCCTGGAGCGAGACGCCCTTCAGCACTTCATGATCGCCATAGCGTTTATGCAGCTCGGTGACGTTTAGTTTATTGGACATAGATCTACTCAATGGGTCGATGAAGGTTTCATATGCGCCAGCCAGCGTTTTTCCGCCCTGCGGAACAGGCTAATCAATACATAAGAGATAATCAGATACAGCGCCGCCGCGATGCCGAAAGCAACGAAAGGCCGATAGGTGGCGGAGTTGATATCGCGCGCGACCTTCAGCAGGTCGGGCACGGTCGCGGTAAAGGCCAGCGCCGTAGAGTGCAGCATCAAAATTACCTCATTGCTGTAGGCGGGCAGCGCGATGCGCAGCGCCGAAGGCAGAATAATGCAGCGATAGAGCTTAAAGGTAGAGAAGCCATAGGCGCGCGCCGCCTCGATTTCACCATGCGGCACGGCGCGGATGGCGCCAGCGAAAATTTCCGTGGTGTAGGCACAGGTATTCAGCGTCAGCGCCAGCAGCGTACAGTTCAGGCCGCTGCGGAAAAAGGTATTCAGCAGATCGTTGCCTTTAACCACGTCCAGCGTATACATGCCTGAGTAGAACACCAGCAGCTGGACATACAGCGGCGTGCCGCGAAACAGATAGGTAAACAGCCAGACCGGAAAGCGTACGGCTTTAATGGACGACACGCGGGCGATCGCCAGCAGTATCGCCAGACAGCCGCCCAGCGCCACGGAGATAATCAGCAGCCAGAGCGTAATCGCCACGCCGGAAAAGCGGTAGCCGTCCGTCCACAGCAGGGCCTTCCAGTATTCCTGCAAAATGTCGATCATAAGTCCGCCCTTTTCACGCCCACGGAGTAGCGACGCGTAAGCCACCACAGCACGCCGTTAGAAAGCGTGGTGAAAATCAGGTAAACCACACCGGCGACGATGGCGAAATAAAACGGCTGCCAGGTGCTTTTGCCCGCCAGCTGCGTGGCTTTTACCACATCCTCCAGCCCCAGCAGCGACACCAGCGCGGTCGCCTTGAGGATCACCTGCCAGTTGTTGCCGATGCCGGGCAGCGCATAGCGCATCATCGCCGGGAACAGGATGCGGCGGAACGTTTGCGACGCGGTAAAACCGAACGCGGTGGCCGCTTCAATTTGCCCTTTCGATACCGCCATAAAGGCGCCGCGAAACGTTTCCGTGAAATAGGCGCCGTAGATAAAACCCAGCGTAATAATGCCCGCCGTCATCGGATCGATATCAAACTGGCTGAGGCCCATCAGCTCGGTAACCTGGTTAAGCGCGATTTGCAGCCCATAGAAGATCAGCAGCATCAGCACCAGGTCGGGCACGCCGCGGATTAGCGTGGTGTAGCCTTCAAACAGCATTGCCAGCGGACGACGGCCGGAAAGCTTTGCGCCCGCGCCAATAAGGCCCAGCACCACCGAAAGCAGCACCGAACACAGCGCCAGCTCCAGCGTCACCATCGCGCCTTTGAAAATGATTGCAGAGTAGCCATACAGCATAAGCAGTTTCCTGTCTGATTTAAGGCGTTTGCCCCAACGCCGGGGGCAAATCGGGAGCCGCCAGCGCCGCCCCCTGACAGGTTTTCTTAGCCGCCGTAGACGTCAAAGTTAAAATATTTTTTCGCCAGCTTGTCATAGGTGCCGTCCTGGCGCATCGCCGCCACGGCTTTATCGATAGCGGCTTTCAGCTCGGTGCTTTCTTTCGGCAGCCCCATACCTGTGCCGACGCCAAAGATTTTTTCGTCCTTCACTGCCGGGCCGGCAAAAGCGTAGTCTTTACCAACGGGCTGCTTGAGGAAGCCTTCGCTGGCGGCCACTTCATCCTGAAACGCGGCGTCGATACGTCCCGCCGTCAGATCCTGATAAACCAAATCCTGATTGGCATAAGGCGTTACGGTTACGCCCTGCGTGCGCCAGTACTGGTTGGCATAGGTTTCCTGCGTTGTGCCCTGCAGCAAACCAATAGTTTTGCCCTTCAGCGACGCCACGGTCGGTTCGATTTTGGCACCTTTAGGGGCGATCAGGCGGGCGTTGGCGGCATAAAGTTTTTCAGAGAAGGCGATTTCCTGCTGACGCTTTTCGGTAATAGAAAGCGAAGAGATAATCGCATCGATTTTTTTCGCCTTCAGCGACGGGATCAGCGCGTCGAAATCGCTTTCGACGAAGGTACATTTCGTTGCCATACGCTTACAGATCTCGTTGGCAAGGTCGATATCAAAGCCCACCAGTTCGCCCTGCGCGTTTTTGGATTCAAACGGCGCATAGGTTGGGTCGGTGCCGATACGCAGCGTTTTGGGCACGGCGGCCAGCGCGCTACCGGCAGAGAATGCCAGCAGCAGAGAAAGAGCCATCACCTGCTTCTTCATAGATTATCCTCAGAGTCACTTTTATTATGGAGGGGCCAGCGTAAAGACGTGCAGCTTTCATGCCACCTTTACCAGAGGGTCACGAAAGCGCACCGGCGCATAAAGAAGTTAAAAAAACGCGACCCGACAGCAGGATTATGGAAGAAGAATGCCTCGCTTTGGTGCATTTTCTGCACGCAAAGCGTGTTTATGGGAGCGGGCGCACCAAAAAAGCGCAGGAGACAGGCTTCTATGCACCCTGCCAGCGCGTGAAAAGATCGTTATCCAGCTCGATATCAAACTGATCCAGCACGCGGTTGACCGTCTGGTCAACGATGTCCATGACGTTCTCAGGACGATGATAGAAGGCCGGTACGGGCGGCATGATAATCGCGCCCAGCTCCGCCGCCGTGGTCATCATCCGCAGATGCCCAAGATGCAGCGGCGTTTCCCGCACGCAGAGCACCAGCCGACGACGCTCTTTCAGGATCACGTCCGCCGCACGCGTCAGCAGACCGTCGCTGTAGCTGTGGACGATGCCGGACAGCGTTTTCATTGAACAGGGCAGGATAGCCATTCCGTCGGTTTTGAACGAGCCGGAAGAGATGCTGGCGGCGATATCGCGCGCGTCATGCACCACATCCGCCATCGCCTGCACGTCGCGCACGGAATAGTCGCTTTCCAGCGCCAGCGTCTGCCGCGCGGCCTGGCTCATCACCAGATGCGTTTCCACCCCGTCGACCTGTTGCAGTATCTGGAGCGTGCGAATGCCGTAAATTACGCCGCTGGCGCCCGAAATGCCGATGATAAGTCGTTTCATAATAATCCTTAACCTTCCTGGGGCCGGCCCAAAAAAAATGGGCCGGAATAGCTTCCGACCCATGATACCAGGAAAGCGGCGAGCGCATCAGCCCTCGTTGTGCATTTCCAGGTTTTCGACCTCGTTCTGGCGCGCCAGCGCTTTCGCATCGTCGTTGCGCAGCGACTGGATATGCTCCAGATAGCGCTGATCGACATCTTTCGTCACGTAAACGCCGTTAAACACCGAACATTCAAACTGGGCAATATCCGGATTTTCTTCGCGCACCGCCTCAATCAGATCGTCCAGGTCCTGGAAAATCAGCGCGTCGGCTTTGATCAGCTTGCAGATCTCGTCCACTTCCCGCCCGTGCGCAATCAGCTCGGTCGCGCTTGGCATATCGATGCCGTAGACGTTCGGGAAGCGGATTTCCGGCGCGGCGGAAGCCAGATAGACTTTTTTCGCCCCGGCTTCGCGCGCCATTTCGATAATCTGTTCCGACGTAGTGCCGCGCACGATGGAATCGTCCACCAGCAGCACGTTCTTACCGCGAAACTCCGCGCGGTTGGCGTTCAGCTTGCGGCGCACCGCGCTGCGGCGCTGGTGCTGGCCCGGCATAATAAAGGTGCGGCCCACGTAGCGGTTTTTCACAAAACCCTGACGGTAAGGCTTGTCCAGAATGCGCGCCATTTCCAGCGCGATATCGCAGGAGGTTTCCGGGATCGGGATCACCACGTCAATATCCAGGTCTTCCCATTCGCGGGCAATCTTTTCGCCCAGCTTGGTGCCCATGCGCACGCGGGCGCTGTATACGGAAATTTTGTCCAGGAAGGAATCCGGGCGGGCAAAATAGACGTACTCGAACAGGCACGGGTTGCATTTGGGGTTTTCCGCGCACTGACGGGTGAACAGCTGCCCTTTCTCAGTGACGTAAACCGCTTCGCCCGGCGCCACGTCGCGCAGGAACTCAAAGCCCAGCGTATCCAGCGCCACGCTTTCGGAAGCCACCATATACTCGCTGCGGCCGTCTTTCATTGCGCGCTTGCCGATAACCAGCGGACGGATGCCGTTGGGATCGCGGAAGGCGACCAGGCCGTGGCCGATAATCATCGCTACGCAGGCATAAGCGCCGCGCACGTGCTGGTGCACCGCCGCCACCGCCGCGAAAATATTCTCCGCTTCCAGCGGATAGTGCTGAAAACGATCCAGCTCGGTGGCGAAAATATTCAGCAGGATTTCCGAATCGGAAGTGGTGTTCACGTGACGGCGGCCGCTTTCAAACAGCTGCTTGCGCAGCTCGTGGGCGTTGGTCAGGTTACCGTTGTGCGCAAGCGTAATGCCGTAAGGCGAGTTAACGTAGAAGGGCTGCGCTTCAGAAGCGCTGGAGCTTCCGGCGGTCGGGTAGCGGACGTGGCCGATCCCCATATTGCCCTGCAAACGCTGCATATGGCGGGCTTCAAAAACATCGCTCACCAGGCCGTTTGCTTTACGCAGGCGGAAGCAGTTCAGGGCATCAATGGTAACGATGCCTGCGGCATCCTGGCCACGGTGCTGCAGCACCGTTAACGCATCATAAATCGACTGGTTGACCGGCATAAAACCGGCGATCCCGACAATACCGCACATGTGGTCATTTCCTCATAAGCCGCAACCCCGGCTCAATTACCGGGGTAAAAAACTCGACGTGCTTTTCAGGTAGTCAAAAAACCACCTGATTATATAGCTAAACTGGGGAATCAGCTGGGACTGCTGCCAGTCCGGGCTTTTGGAAAAGCCGGTGAAGGTATCAAGGAAAAACAGCATGGCCGACACAATCAGTACGCCGCGTAATGCCCCGAAACAGACTCCCAGCACCCTGTCGGTTCCCGACAGGCCGGTTTTTTCAACCAGCGAGCCAATCACATAGTTGACTATCGCGCCGACAATCAGCGTGGCGATAAACAATGCCGCGATGGCGATTCCATTTCGAACCAGTTCGTCTTCAAAACCTGTGAACCAGACAGCAAGGAAGGAGTAATAATGACTGGCGACAAAAAATGCGCAACCCCAGGTGACGAGCGAAAGTGCTTCCCGAACGAACCCGCGGATCAGGCTGACAAGAGCCGAAAAACCAATAACCGCAATAATGACGTAATCTATCCAGACCATGAACTCTTCCAGCGACTGTGCCTCTGATCAGGCTGCATCCCTCTGCTGTCTGCCGCGTCGGCACGGGCAGCACAGGGACACAACCTGAGTTCGGGGCGAATTCTAACAGAAAAAGAAAACGTTTGCGTAGCTTTTCCTTAACCGTCCTGATGAAAACCGGGCGTGAAAAAAACCAGCGCAAAACCTGCAGAGATAACGGGAAAACAGGCTGGCCGACTCGTCCCGGCAACTGTTTGATTTACTTTGTTTTACGGGCTGCCGCCTCGCCTGAAACGGCACAACGACAGCCCGATTTCAGCGCCTGAAAGGCGCCGTCTCTTGCTGCGATAGCAACAATCTAACGTGCGCTATAAGGCTTTACCACGCCGCTCAGTCCGGAGATGCCTTTCAGCTCGCCCACGGCGGCCTGCATCTTCGCTTTTGAAGCGTCCGGCCCGACATAAACGCGGGTAATCTGGCCCTGCACCGGCGTTGACGGCACCGTAAAGGCGCGATAGCCGGAAAGGCGCAGCGAGGCGACGATTTCGTTAACCTTAGCGGCGTTCTTCAGCGCCCCCAGCTGCACGACCCACGCCTGACCTGCCGGCGCGCTCTCCTGCTGTACGGGCTTCGGCTCCGGTTTCGGTTCCGGTTTGGTTTCCGGCTTCGCTACCGGCTTAGGTTCCGCCTTCGGCTTCTCTACGGGTTTTGGCTGCGCTTTGGGTTTTTCGACCGGTTTTTCCGTCACAACATGACTTACCGGCGGCGGCGACACCACGGTCGGCTGGTTGCCCGCCTGCGGCGCGGTAGAGCCGCTTTCAGCCTGCGAGGTATTTTCATTGGTCTGGCCCGCTATCGCCGTGCCCGCGCCTTCCGGCGGCTGGGCTGGCAGCGACTGCGTGACCGGCGGCACCATCTCCGTTTCCTGCTGATCGCCAGGTTTAGGCACCAGCGGGATCGCGGCGAACTCTTCTTTATAGTGCTTTTTCTTACCGTCCAGCAGGCCCGGCAGCACGATAACGCCCAGCGCCACGATGATCACCGTTCCGACCAAACGATTTTGAAACTTACTTGCCACTGCCACTCTCCGTTTCCATCGTTTCCATTACCTGCGCTACGGTGTGGAAAGAACCGCACACCAGCACGATATCCTGCGGCCCGGCCTGCCGCCGCGCCTGGTCAAACGCCGCCGCCACGCTGGCACAGGCCTGCGCGCCCGGCAAATGCGCCAGCAGCTGCTCCGCGCTTGCGCCTCGCGGCCCTGCCAGCGGCGCGCAGTACCAGTAGTCGACCTGCGGCGCCAGGCAGGCCAGCGTCCCGGCGATATCTTTGTCGTGCAGCATGCCGACCACCGCATGGACCTTTCCGGCTTTCGGCAGCTCGCCCAGGCGTTCGGCCAGGTAGCCAGCCGCATGAGGATTATGCGCGACATCCAGAATAATGCGCGGCGATTGTGCAACGGTCTGAAAACGACCGGGCAAAATCGCTTTGTCCAGCTCGTAAAGCGTGGCGTCATCAACTTTTAACGATGATGCGCGCAGCGCGGCCAGCGCGGTGGCGGCATTCGGCAGCGGCACCTGCGGCATCGGCAGGCCGTTCAGCGTGCCCTGCGCGTCGGTAAAGCTCCAGTCGTGCCCGCCAACGCGGTAAGACCAGTCGCGACCACGCTTCAATAACTGCGCGCCCAGCTCATCGGCCACTTCGCCAATGGTATGCGGCATATCAGGTTCGCCAACGATAGCAGGCTTGCCGCCACGAAAGACGCCCGCTTTTTCGCGGCCAATGCTTTCACGATCCGGGCCAAGCCAGTCGGTATGATCGAGCGCGATGCTGGTGATTACCGATACGTCGGCATCCACGATATTGGTCGCGTCCAGGCGGCCACCCAGCCCCACTTCCAGGATCACCACATCAAGCTGCGCACGCTTAAACAGCCAGAGCGCGGAAAGCGTACCGTACTCGAAATAGGTCAGCGAAATGTCGCCGCGCCCTTTTTCAATATCGGCAAATGAGGCGGTATGCTCCGCTTCGGCCAGCTCAAGCCCCTGAATGCGCACGCGTTCGGTATAGCGCACCAGGTGCGGCGAGCTGTAGACGCCGACGCGATAGCCGGCGGCCATCAGCAGCGTTTCCAGCGTCCGGCAGGTGGTGCCTTTGCCGTTGGTGCCGGCGACGGTAAAAACAAACGGAGCAGGTTTAAGAAGGTCAAGCCGTGCGGCGACGCGCTGAACGCGCGCCAGCCCGAGTTCGATAGCCTGAGAATGCAGATTCTCAAGATAATGAAGCCACGTGGCCAGAGGCGACGTGGCTTGAGGAAGAGTATCCATGTATCCCGTTCACAAGTTACGGTTCATTGGTGAAAGGGCGACGCGCGCCCTTTCGGACATCGGTCAGGCTTCAGGGCTTTGTGGCGCCTCTTCCACCTCTGGCACGCGCTCTTCCTGCGGCGCCGGCAGATTCATCATCTTCGCCAGCACGGAGGCGAGCTTAAAGCGCATCACCGGACGGCGCACGATCATGTCGATAGCGCCCTTCTCGATTAAAAATTCGCTGCGCTGGAAGCCCGGCGGCAGTTTTTCACGCACGGTCTGTTCGATCACGCGTGGGCCGGCAAAGCCGATCAGCGCTTTAGGCTCGGCGATGTTCAGATCGCCCAGCATGGCGAAGCTGGCGGAAACGCCGCCCATGGTCGGATCGGTCAGCACGGAGATATAAGGCAGACCGCGCGCCTGCATTTTCGCCAGCGCGGCGCTGGTTTTCGCCATCTGCATCAGCGACATCAGCGCTTCCTGCATACGGGCGCCGCCGGAGGCGGAGAAGCAGATCAGCGGGCAGTTGTCTTCCAGCGCCTGCTCAACGGCACGCACAAAGCGAGCGCCAACCACGGAGCCCATTGAGCCGCCCATAAAGGAGAACTCAAACGCGGCCGTCACAACCGGCATGCCGTGCAGCGTGCCTTTCATCACAATCAGCGCGTCTTTCTCGCCGGTGTCTTTCTGCGCCGCGGCCAGACGATCCTTGTATTTTTTGGAATCCCGGAACTTGAGCACATCTTTCGGCTCCAGCTCGCTGCCCAGTTCGGTCATCGAACCTTCGTCCAGCAGGCTGTGCAGACGGTCACGTCCGTGCATACGCATATGGTGATCGCATTTCGGGCAAACTTCCAGATTGCGTTCCAGCTCGGCACGGTAGAGAACCTGGCCGCAGCTGTCGCATTTGGTCCAGACGCCTTCCGGAATGCTGGCTTTGCGCGATGGGGTGATTGTGCTCTTGTTGAGAATTCTTTCAATCCAGCTCATTGATGACCTGTTATGTTGTTTATTGTGCTAAATCAGATACTTAACACAGATTATCGCCTGAGAATTAGGCGGTATTACATCATAAAACCGTTTTGCGCGCTACCAATTCGTCAACGGCCCGCGTTTCCCTTTTGCACCACCGCGCACGGGCGGGCCGGGCTGTTTATTTATCATGCCGCGAAGCGGTCAGCAACGACCATGAAAACGTATTTTATGAGCAAAAGCATCAGGAAGGAACTCGTCCGCCGCCGCTGCCGGCGGACGGACGATAACAGAGAGGCTATTGCGGCTTCTGCTGACGCGCCGCGCGGCGATGACGTAACACTTCCACCACGCCTGGCAGAACCGAAACCAGAATAATAGCGACGATCAGATAGTGCAGATTTTGCTGGATAGCAGGCAGGTTGCCGAAGAAGTAGCCGGCATAAGAGAACAGCACCACCCAAAGAATACCGCCCGCCACGTTGAACAGCGCAAAATGGCGATAGGACATTTTGCCCATACCGGCGACGAACGGCGCAAATGTGCGGACTATCGGCACAAAGCGCGCCAGGATAATCGTTTTGCCGCCGTGACGCTCATAGAACTGATGCGTTTTATCCAGGTAGCTGCGGCGGAAAACTTTTGAGTTCGGATTGCTGAACAGCTTATTGCCGAACAGGCGTCCGATGGTGTAATTCACCGCATCGCCGACAATCGCCGCCACGCAAAGCAGCAGCGCCATCACGTGCACGTTCAGCGCGCTGTCCGGGATAGCCGCCAGCGCACCCGCCACAAACAGCAGCGAATCGCCGGGCAGGAAAGGCGTAACCACCAGCCCCGTCTCGCAAAACAGAATCAAAAACAAAATGGCATAAATCCAGACGCCATACTGTGCAACCATCGCCTGCAGATGCACATCAATGTGCAAAATAAAGTCGATGACGGTGTGAATCACTTCCATACAGGTTCCTTAATGCGTTAATCCTCGAGGAATAGCGGCCCCATCGGCGGACGGGGTAAATCATAACGTTCCGGGTAATCGACCGCGACCAGATAAAGCCCTTCGGCCCGCGCCGTTGCCGCCGCCAGCGTGCGATCTTTCGCCGCCAGCAGCTCGGCCATCCAGCTTTCCTGCTGATTTCCACAGCCTATTTCCATCAGGCTACCGACAATGTTGCGCACCATATGGTGCACAAAAGCGTTGGCTTTGATATCCACCACCACGTAAGCCCCGTGACGGCTGACATTAAGGTGTATGACGTTGCGCCAGGGCGTGCGTGACTGGCACTGCACCGCGCGAAAAGAGGTAAAGTCGTTTTCGCCCAGCAGCGCCTGCCCTGCCCGCTGCATTTTTTCCACATCCAGCGGATGGTAAAAATGCGTTACGCCGCCGTGCAAAATCGCCGGACGCAGACGACGGTTATAGATGACGTAACGATAGCGCCGCGCCGTGGCGCTGAAGCGGGCGTGAAAATCGTCCGCAACCGGCTTCACCCAGCGCACGGCGATATCGTCCGGCAGGTTGGCGTTGACGCCCAGCGTCCAGGCGGCATCTTTACGCAGCGAGGTGGTTTCAAAATGCACCACCTGGCCAGTACCGTGCACGCCCGCATCGGTTCGGCCTGCGCAGAACACCACCACCGGATGATCGGCCACCTTAGAGAGCGCTTTTTCCAGCTTCTCCTGCACGCTTCTGACTTCCTGCTGCCGCTGCCAGCCGTAATAGCGGCTGCCGTCATACTCAATGCCCAGCGCCAGTTTGTACGTTTGCGGCGCCGACATTACCAGAAGTACTCCTGTACCAGTTTCTCAGCGGTTTTCACCGCCATCAGCGCGCCGCCAAAGCGTACGTTGTCCGCTACCGACCAGAATTGCAGCAGCTCCGGGATGCCGTAATCGTTGCGCACGCAGCCCAGGCTGAGCAGTGCGCTGCCCGATGCGTCGCCGACCTGCGTCGGATAGTCGTTTTCATCGGAAAGCGCGATATCTTCCGCCTGCATCAGCGCTTCGCGCGCCTCTTCCGCCGACATCGGGCGCAGGTTTTCCACGTGCACAATTTGCGCGTTGCCGTAAAAAACCGGCGCCTGAACGGTGGTGACCGAAATCGGCAGCCCTTCATCCTGCAGCACTTTACGCACCTGATCGATCAGGCGGCGCTCCTGCAGCACGCTGCCTTCGGCGTCCGGCAGCAGCGGCAGCATGTTGAAAGCCAGCTGGCGACCGAAGAAGTTCTCTTCCGCCGGCATCCCGTTCAGCAGCCGCGCGCTTTCGCCCGCCAGCGAGTCCACGGCGGCCTTGCCGTGTGCCGAAGCGGCAATCAGGCTGGTCACCTGCAAACGGCCCAGGCCCGCCTGATCCACCAGCGGTTTGATCGCGCAGAGCAGCTGGCTGGTGACGCTGTCGGCCACGCTGATGATATTGCGGTTGCGGTAGTCGGCCAGCACCTGCGGGTTCACGTCCGGCACCACCAGCGGCACGTCCGGCTCCAGCGCGAAAAGATCGCTGCTGTCGATCACCAGGCAGCCCGCGCTCGCGGCTTCTTCGGCATAGCGCGCCGAGGCTTCGCGACCGGCGGCGAAAAAGGCCAGCTGCACCTGCGACCAGTCGAACTCGCTGGCGTTGTTAACCAGCAGCGTTCTGCCTTCAAAACGCAGGTTTTCGCCCGCGCTGCGTTCGCTCGCCAGCAGATACAGCTCACCAACCGGGAACTGACGCTCGGCCAGTAATTCCAGTACTGCTCCCCCTACTGCGCCTGTCGCGCCCAGTAGCGCAATATTCCAGCCGTCAGACATGTTGGTTTACTCCAGATAATGTACATAAAAAACAGAGGGCGGTGACGACACCGCCCGACGATTCAGAATTTTTCGTAGCGGGCGTCGCGCCCTTACGTGGGGGCGCGCCGCCTGAAATTTTTAGCAATCGGCCTGCCAGTACGCGCTGAAACCCAGCGCCGACAGCAGCGTCGCGGTGCTTTCGCTATTGCACTGCACGCGCAGCGAAGACCATTCGCGACGTTCCAGATAATTTTTACGCAGGCGATCGAATTCACCCGGTACGGCCGCCACTTTTCGCAGCGGCGCGTCGTCGCGGCGCACATCATACACCAGATGCACCAGTCTTTTCAGCGTCGGCTGATCCAGCTCGCCGCGCAGCGTGATCTGACCAAACTCCGGCGCGGGCAGCAGGGTTTCCAGCGCCACCTGCTGCGGGTTGCCTAAAAACTGCGTCCAGGCTTCAAATACCTGGGTGGTGCCGCGCGCTTTCCCTTCCAGGGTGTAGCCCGCGATATGGGCGGTGGCGATATCCACTTTTTCCAGCAGCGGCAGGGAAAGCTCCGGCTCCGGCTCCCACACGTCCAGCACCACGCTGAGATCGCGGCGCGTTTCCAGCACCTTCAGCAGCGCCTGATTGTCCACTACCGGCCCACGGCAGGCGTTGATCAGAATAGCGTTGGGTTTCAGCGCCCGCAGCAGCGCCTCGTCGGCCAGATGCAGCGTTTTGTAGGCGCCCTGCTTAAACAGCGGCGTGTGGAAGGTCAGGATATCGGCTTCCGCCACCAGCTGTGAAAGCGGCAGGAAGTCCCCTTCGTCGCCTCGATCGGCACGCGGAGGATCGCAAAGCAAAGTGCGGATCCCCAGCGCGGCAAGACGAGCCTGCAGGCGCCCGCCGACGTTGCCGACGCCGACAATGCCGACGGTGCGATCTTTCAGCGCGAAGCCGTCGCGTTCCGCCAGCAACAGCAGCGCAGAGAAAACGTATTCCACCACGGCGATGGCGTTACAGCCCGGTGCCGCCGAAAAAGCGATCCCCTGTTGTTGCAGAAAAGCCTCATCAATATGATCGGTGCCCGCCGTGGCCGTGCCGACAAATTTTACCGGCTTGCCGTTTAACAGCTCCGCATTGACTTTGGTCACGGAGCGCACCATCAGGCCGTCGGCGTCATCCAGCTCGGCCTGCGGGACGGGACGGCCGGGAACGGCCACTACATCGCCCGTGCGGCTAAACAGTTCGCGCGCATAGGGCATGTTTTCATCAACGAGAATTTTCACAATCGGGGTTCCTGCTCGGTAACAGTGAGGGACGTTATTCTGCCATAAAGCCGGGAAAGGGATAAGCCCGTGGTGCGGCGAGCCAATAAGCCGCCCTATTTAAAGATCATTTTTGCATAAGGGTTTTTGCGACAGGCCGCCAGCCGCTGGTAAAATGCCAGGCTAACACGTAAGTCCGTAACGGCCAGCGTTAAATGATTGAGTCCTTGAAGCATTATCGGCTACTGATTGATGCGTGTAATCAGCACGCGGGTGTTGTGACAGGCTTTGTCCTGACACACTTCGCTAAACCACAGCTGGCCGCTGTCGCCCACCATTACGCCCTGATCCCTGGCGAACAGATCTTCATATTTCTGCGCGATAATGACGCGGCTTAAATCGGGCGTGAATACGCTGCCGTAGTGCTTCTTTAACATTGCCGCAGTGCGATAGGTTTTCGCTTTCCCTTTTAAACCGACCTCAAGCGGATAAGCAATCATCGTCGCCACTTTGGCTTTGTCTTTTGCCGCCACCGCCTGTTGCAGTTCGCCAAGAAAATCCTGGTATTTCTGATGGGAGCCAAACAGAAAATCCAGACGCTGATCCACTTCCTGCGTGGTGGCTGCATAAACGTTCCCCATGCCGAGAAACAGGGATAGCAGCAGAATAGCCAGCCGGGTATACATAAAATTCTCCTTGAAAAGCGGCCTGTGCGCCGCGCTAACTTTAGGCTTAAGTCGGCAGCCACGTCAAAGACAGAGCGCGGTCAAGGGCGATCGAAAATGGCCGCCAGCGACGCCTCTTCCAGCTGTTGATACAGCGAAAACTCGTCGATAACCGCGCAGCCCAGCGCCTGCTCAAAGGCCAACTGATTGGGATGGCCCTTGCCCGCTGCTCCCCTTTCGCTGCCCAGGTTCGACTGGAAAATGCCCGCGGCGCTGACCGGCAGAAAATCTTCATAAACCACTGGCCTGGCCTCTATGGTGCCGTCGTCGATCAGGCTTTGCAGCTGCTCACGGCTGGCCTGCTCCGGCAGCGTCGCGCCCGCCGACAGCCGATAGCTAAAATAGCCCAGCTTCTGCCGACGCAGCTCGTGCATATCATCCGGGAAAGCGGCAAAGTTCGCGGCCAGCCCGGCGGCTTTATCCCCCGCCGTCGGCTGTTGCAAAAGCCGATCGTAAAGCGCACGGCCTGCGGGCGTCAGCGCCAGCCCGCGCTGCTCGATTTCACCAAAGCGCGCGGTGTGCCTGCCCTCGCTGTTGTCGGTAAAGGTGATTTTTTCGCTCAGCGCCTTAAAGCTGGTCTGACGCAGCAGAATGGGCACGCGACGCGGCGGCGGCCCTTCAATGCTCTCTTTCGGCACGATCTGATAAGCGGGCATCTGCCGCTGCACGGCGTCAATATCCAGCGTGCGCGGCGTAAGGTGGTTAATGTGCGGCCCTTTAAAAGAAACCACGTCCGCAATCAGGCGGTGCTGATCCAGCAGCGACTGATAAGTTGCCCCGTCCACCTGCGCTTCGCTGTGCCACTGAAAGGTTTTCAGCGCTTCGGCGACAAACTCATCCGCCTGTGCGGCGGTTAAGCCTTGCTGAGCATGGCCGATCTCAAGCAGTTCCAGCAGACGCGGCGTAAAGATATTCCGCTGGTCGAGGATCTGGCTCACCTTCTGCTTCAGTCCGTCATCATCGATCAGCTCCAGGCGCAGCAGCGAGGTAAACACGCGGAAAGGATTATATTGCAGCGAACGCGCGTCGACGGGGCGGAAAGCGGTAGCGTGCACCGGCACGCCTGCCGCAGAAAGATCGTAATAGCTGACCGGATACATGCCCATTACCGCAAACAGTCGGCGCATGGTCGCCAGCTCCTGCGCTTTGCCAAGGCGGATAGCGCCGTGCCGTTCAACGGCCAGCCGGTTCAGCTCCGGCGCGCTGTCGGCGTCCGCAAAGGTCTCGGGATGGGCCTGCAAATAGCGGGCGTTCACCTCTTTCACTAACTGCAACAGCGTGCGGTACTGCGGCACTTCCTGCTGGTACATCAGCGACATCGCTTTGGAAAAGGCGTCGCGGATCGCATCGGGTGAACTAAACCGGGTCATAGTCTGGCCTTATGATAGAGGGCGCCTAAACAGCGAAAGCCTTTCTTCAAGCATAGCGCCCGGCGGCCGGTTATTCGCCCTGTTTTTCGCCTGTTTGCGCAGCGGGCCGGCAGCTAGTCCGCAGCCAGCTTGCAGCCATTAAAAAAGCCATTCGCAGGAATGGCTCAGACTGCTGACAAAGCCAGAGGGTTCGTGCGGCCTGGATTTTTTGCCGCGAAACGGCAGCTTCACAGCAGCAGAGGCTGAACGGCCAGCCGTTCGCGCATGGATGCGCGAAACGAGCCCCCGTGGACGAGTTGTTCCGGCCTCCGCTGCTTTTCACCGGCCTGAACGCGACTTGATGACAGAGGATGATTTTGTCAGCAACCTCCGTTAACGCATCGTTTGCACCGCGCGAGGCTGCATTTTGCCGCTGCCGATTTTTTGCGTCTGCGCCGTGCGCCTGCGCGTGACAATAAAACTCAGCATCAGCACGATAGCGGCCACGGCGGCGGTCATCAGCGTTTCATAACGATAATCGGGCGAAATAAACATATAGCCCAATACCACCAGAATAATGCCGATGGTAAACAGCGTCAGCCACGGAAACAGCCACATCTTAAATTCCGGCGTCCGGCCGCTGCGTTCCAGCCTGCGGCGCATAATCAGCTGGGAAACGGCGATAACCAGATAGACCAGCAGCGCGATGGCGCCGGTGGTGGAAAGCAGAAAGTCGAAAACCCTGCCGGGAAAAGCGTAGTTAGCGAAACAGCCTGCAAAACCGGCCAGCGTTGAGCTGAGTACGGCAACGCGGGGCACGCCGCCGGCGGAAATTCGCGCGCCGGCCCGCGGCGCATCACCACGCTGCGCCAGCGAGTAAAACATGCGGGAGGCGGTATACAGCCCGGAGTTCATGCAGCTGCATACGGCGATAAACACTACCGAGCTGACCAGGATACCCGCGCCCGGCAGATGCAGCACGTTCAGCGCGTATTGAAAGGTTCCCTGTTCTTTCAGTTGTGGATCGTTCCAGGCGACCAGCGACACCACCAGGAAAATCGACAGCAGATAGAACAAGGCAATACGGTAAACCACCAGGTTAGTCGAGCGCCGAATCTGCTGCCCCGGATCCTTTGTCTCGGCGGCGGCAATGGTCACGATTTCCGCGCCAAAGAAGGAGAAGATGGTGATCAGCACGCCGGAAAGCACCGCGCCGCCGCCGTGTGGCATAAAGCCGCCGCTATCCCACAGGCGCGACACGCCGCTGACGTGTGCCAGAGGCCAGTAGCCCGCGACCGCCGCGATGCCCACCGCGATAAAAGCCAGGATAGCCACCACTTTAATCAGGGAAAACC
Source organism: Erwinia sp. STN24 (assembly GCF_041320675.1). Classification (NCBI taxonomy): domain Bacteria; kingdom Pseudomonadati; phylum Pseudomonadota; class Gammaproteobacteria; order Enterobacterales; family Erwiniaceae; genus Erwinia; species Erwinia sp. STN24. The sequence continues at coordinate 1,791,641 of NZ_JBGGPM010000001.1, forward strand.
AGAATTCGAACTCGCCGAAGTTTTTCACGTTGAAAAGATTGGTGCAGGTCAGCAGAGTCATAATAGAGAGTGTGTAAACCCAGGCGGGCACGGCGGGTAAAGCGGTATGAAGGATGTTCGCGCCGGCTATCGCCTCCACCGGGATCACCAGCACCCAGAACCACCAGTAGAGCCAGCCGATGGTAAAGCCTGCCCAGGGGCCAAGCGCCCGTGAAGCGTAGGTGGAAAAGGAGCCGGAATCAGGCTGCATAACCGCCATTTCTCCCAGCATTCTCATCACCAGCAGCACCAAAAAACCCGTTAATATATAAGAAATTAAGATAGCCGGCCCTGCGGTGGCAATGGCGCTGGCAGAGCCGATAAACAGACCGGCGCCGATAATCCCGGCGATGGAAATCATGGTGACCTGGCGACTGGATAACCCATCGCCCAGCGTGGATGGCGGTTTTGCTGAATAACTCATCGTAATTCCTGCCTTAGCGTAGTGGACGTTAGCGCTTAGCTCGTGCAAATTCCTTTTTTCAGTTTTGCCGTCATAAAACTGTCATTTCCTGAATTAATTCTGGACGTTGCCGAAAAAGGAGTAAAAGGCTTCAGGCCGTTTTGCCATAGCCTTTTCTTATTTCCGCCTGGAGGGTTTTACGCAGTGACGCTTTACTATGCAGAGAAGAGGCAAGAGAAAAATCAGGCAGCGGTAATAAAGGTTATTTATTTGTAGCCGCAGACGGGTACACTCTCGGCTCTTATTACTGATTCAGGCTCGACAATGAATTTTCTTTATCCTTTGATGGCGGTGTTGATCTGGTCGTTTAACGCCATCGTCAGCAAAGTCTCGGCAAACGTTATCGATCCTGCCGCTATTTCCTTTTATCGCTGGCTGATAGCGCTGGTGGCGCTGACGCCCTTCGTGCTGCCTGCGGTATGGCGCAACCGGACGCAGGTCAGGCAGCAGTGGTGGCGGCTGCTGACGCTGGGTCTGCTCGGCATGGTGCTTTATCAAAGCCTTGCCTACTATGCCGCGCACAGCGTCAGCGCGCTTTCGATGGGTATTCTGGTTTCGCTGATCCCTCTGCTGACCGTGCTGATCAGCATTGTGCTGCTGAAAGTGGCGCCCACGCTGGGCATTCTTATCGGCAGCGTGCTCTCTTTTGGCGGGCTGGTGTGGCTGATTAGCCAGGGCAGTCCCGAACGGCTGCTGACGCAGGGCATGGGCACGGGCGAGCTGATGCTGTTTGCCGCTTCCACCTCTTACGCGCTGTATGGCGTGCTGACCCGTCGCTGGGCGATCCCGCTGCCAAACTGGCAAAGCCTGTACGTGCAGATTGTGTTTGGCGTCATACTGCTGCTGCCGGGCTTTTTACTGGCAAAAGATGTGGCGCTGAACGCGCATAACCTGCCGCTGGTGCTGTTTGCCGCGCTTCCGGCTTCTATTCTTGCGCCGTTTTTATGGATCCAGGGCGTGATGCGCATGGGTGCCAGCACCGCCTCGATTTTTATGAATCTGACGCCTGTCTTTACAGCAGTTATCGCCGTGCTTTTTCTGCATGAAAAGCTGCACAGCTATCACTTTATCGGCGGCGGCGTCACGTTATGCGGCGTGATCCTGGCGCAGCGGCTGCGTACGCCGCTGCGGATCGGCAAAACAGCGCGCGCGACGGCGGATCCCTGAAAAATAATCCGCCGCGCGGCGCGCCGCTACTACCTATCGCGTAACGGGATTGTTATCATAGCCAATCCCCCTTTTTTCCGGCGCTTTCCGGACAGTGTTGAGTTAAGGATTTTGCCATGCAACCTCTTAATGGCCCAGGCGCGCCATTACCCGGCGAACGAGCGACGGTCGCTGATACCGGCCGAACCGGACCGGGCGATCAGCCGCTGACCCCTGCTCAGCGCACCACGCTGGAAAGGCTGATTGTCAAAATCATGTCGCTCAGTTCGCTAAAGGCCCCGGAGCTATGGGCCGGACTGCGTCATGAAGTGGGCGTGAAGAACGATGCCGGGCTGCTGGCGCGTCATTTTCCGGCGGCGGAGCAGTTTCTTAATACGCGGCTTGCGCAGGTGCAGAACACGCACGCCACCCGACAGCTGTTTCAGCAGCTGAGCGATTTGCTGCCTGCGGGCAATAATCGCCAGGCGGTGAGCGATTTTATCCGGCAGCAGTTTGGTCATACGGTGCTCAGCTCGCTGAATCCCGATCAGCTGCGACAGGTGCTGACCATGCTGCAAAATGGCCAGATGGCGATCCCGCAGCCGCAGCAGAACCGCGTCACCGATCGCTCGCTGCTGCCTGCGGAGCACCACGCGCTCAATCAGCAGGTCGCTCGCCTGGCTGCCGTTACCGGCGAACAGCCGGTGAAGCTGTGGACTTCCGTGCTGAAGGTGGTCAACCTGCACAGCGGCGATCCCATTCCTTCACGCCTGTTCCCGCTGCTGACCCAGTATCTTCAGGTTAGCCAGACGCTGAGCCAGCAGCCTGCCCCGACGCTGCATACGCTTCTCGCCTCGCTGAAGGTGCCTTCCGATCATGCAGAGCAGCGCATGCTGGAGGAGGCCAGCCAGCAGCGCTTCCAGCTGCCGCCGCAGGCGATCCTTACCGCAGCCCAGGCGCAGGATTTGATGAATCTGCTGTTTGCGCGGCGGGCCGAACGGCTGAAGGAGATGCCGCTGGCCGACAGCGAGATCCATCCGCAGCCGATTATTTCCGGCTACGTGCCGCCGGTGCTAAGGCCGATGGCGACGCGTCCGGCCGTAACCGCTTTTGCCGCGCTGGTGCTGTTTATTTTTCTGCTGTGGCTGTTCCTTTAGGCTTAACAGCCGCACGCCTGTAAATCCTGTTGCGGCCAGCTGCCCGCTTCTTCTCCTTGCGCGACCGGATGACGGTCGCGCAGCCAGAAATCCAGCCCGCCAATCAGCTCTTTAACCCGCAGTCCCGCCGACGCCAGTTTCCATGCGCCTTTGGTCGAGCCGTTGCAGCCAATGCCGTCGCAGTAGGTCACGTAAACTTTGCTGCTGTCCAGCGCCGCCAGCGTTTCTGCGCTCATGGTGCGGTGAGGAAAGCTTATCGCGCCGGGAATATGCGCGGCCTGATACTGCTCTGCCGCACGGGTATCGATCACCACGATATCGGTAATGCCGTTGGCGAGATCCTGCGCCAGATCCCAGGCATCGCTGTAGTAAGCCAGCTTTTCGCGTAGCCATGCTTCGCTGCGTGCGGCGTCAGGCGGTGGAAATTGTAAAACGGCGGACAGGGTCATCATGTGTACTCCTTTGCTTAAGGTCTGCCTGATGATAGGGTAAAACGGCCTTAAAAAGGATACCCATTTTAATCAGGTGATAAGACCATTATGCCGCTGACCAACGTGCCCTTAATCCAGCTGTTCGCCTCGCAGCAGGCCCGCACCCGACGGGACAGGCTATGCGCCGCCTTGCGTCAGCTCATCACCGACGGCACGCTGCGGCAAGGCGAGCGGCTACCCTCTTCCCGGCTGCTTGCCGTCGATCTGTCGCTGTCCCGAGTGACGGTGGAAGCGGCCTATGCGCAGCTGGAAAGCGAAGGCTGCCTGCTGCGGCACAGCGGCAAAGGCACTTTCGTCGCCGCCGATCTGCCGGCGCCGCGACGCCCCACGCCAGCGTCATCGACAGCGGCTGCCGCGCTCTCGTCACGCGGCAGCAACATTGTCGCCTCTGGCGGCTGCGACGATCCGCTTTTTCCCCAGGCTTTTGCCGCCGGTTCGCCGGATCTGCGGGCTTTTCCTCATGCTATCTGGCGGCGGCTGGTGGCGCAGCGGCTGCGCCATACGCCGGAAAAAATGATGGGCTATGGCGCGCCGCAGGGGCTGGCTGAACTGCGTGAAGCGGTGGCGCGTTATCTTGCCCAGGCGCGCGGCGTGCGCTGCGATGCCGGACAAATTATCATCCTGACCAGCTCTCAGCAGGCGTTGCAGATGCTGGCGATGCTGCTGTGCGATCCGGGCGATGCCGTCTGGCTGGAAGAGCCGGGCTATCGCGGCGCTTATCATGCTTTCAACAGCGCGGGCGCGACCATCGGCACGCTGGAGCTGGACGACGAGGGCGCAAAAATACCCGACCGGCCAGCGGCGAAGCTGATCTACCTGACCCCATCCCATCAGTATCCCACCGGCGCGACCATGAGCCTGACGCGTCGTCTGGCCTGGCTGGCGTACGCGCGCGCCCACGGTAGCTGGCTGATTGAGGATGACTACGACAGCGAATTTTATTACGGCGCACAGCCTGCGCCCGCGCTTCAGGGGCTGGATAAGGCCGGGCGCGTGCTCTACCTCGGCACCTTTTCCAAAACGCTGTTCCCTTCCCTGCGGCTGGCTTATCTGGCGGTGCCGCCCGCGCTGGTTGACGCCTGCTGCCGGATGCGCAGCGTGATGGACGGACACAGCGCGCAGCTGATGCAGGCGGTGACGGCGGATTTTCTCGATCGCGGCCATTTTCAGGCGCATCTGCGGCTGATGCGCAAACTTTACGGCAGCCGCCGCGAACTGCTGCTGACAGAGCTGGCGACAAAGCTGGGAGACAGGCTGCATCCGCTGAGCCACCAGCATGGGCTACAGCTGACGGCCACGCTGCCGGACGGCGGCGAAGAAAAATTAACGCGTCAGGCTTTGCAGGCAGGCCTGGTGCTGCCGCGCCTGTCGCCCCTGTATCAGGGAGATGCGCAGCAGGAAGGCTGGCTGCTGGGTTTTTCCGCCCTGGCGCCAGCAGAAATTGTCAGCGCGGTGGAGAAGCTGGCTCGTGTTTTTGCAGGCTAACGGCTTCCGCTTTCTCACGCGTTTTCTGACTGACGCGGCCTTCGCCATTCAGCCCGCGCGAAACGGTGGATGTCCCTGCGCCCTCAGCCGGGCGATATGCCTGATGGTCATCCGGCTATCAACGCTTCTGTGATTACAGCGGAGTGGGAAGGTTAACGTATTTGACGCTAACGCCTGGCCTTACGGCATGGCTGCTAACCTTTGTCCCTGGCGAGGCTTATCTTATACATCGGCATACTGCGGCCATAAAAAAAGGATGCCCTTGCGGAGCATCCTTTTTTGAAATTGCTTACTGATTACAGCTTGCGCATCACCAGCGTGGCGTTGGTGCCGCCGAAGCCGAAGCTGTTGGACATCACGGTAGTCAGCTGCTGCTCGGTTGGTTTGGTCACGATGTTCAGACCTTCCGCCGCCGGATCCAGCTCTTCAATGTTGATGCTTGGCGCGATAAAGCCGTGCTCCAGCATCAGCAGCGAGTAAATAGCTTCCTGCACGCCCGCCGCACCCAGAGAGTGGCCGGTCATGGCTTTGGTGGCCGACATCGCCGGCGTGTTGTCGCCGAAGACTTCGCGGATGGCGCCCAGCTCTTTCACATCGCCTACCGGCGTAGAGGTGCCGTGCGTGTTCAGATAGTCAATCGGCGTATCCAGGCCGTGCATAGCCAGACGCATACAGCGTGCTGCGCCCTCGCCTGATGGCGCTACCATGTCTGCGCCGTCGGAGGTGGCGCCGTAGCCAACCACTTCTGCGTAGATGTGCGCGCCGCGAGCCAGCGCGTGCTCCAGCTCTTCCACAACAACCATGCCGCCGCCGCCTGCGATAACAAAGCCGTCGCGGCTGTTGTCATAGGTACGGGACGCTTTTTCCGGCGTTTCGTTATATTTGGTGGACAGCGCGCCCATCGCATCGAACTCGCAGGACATTTCCCAGCACAGCTCTTCGCCGCCGCCTGCAAATACCACATCCTGTTTGCCCAGCTGGATCTGCTCAACGGCGTTGCCGATGCAGTGTGCCGAGGTCGCGCAGGCGGAGCTGATAGAGTAGTTTACGCCGTGGATTTTGAATGGGGTCGCCAGGCAAGCGGAAACGCCGGACGCCATCGCTTTGGTCACCATATAAGGGCCGACGCCGCGCAGGCCTTTGGCGCGCATTCCGTCAACGCTGGCTACCTGGTTGATCGGCGAGCCGCCGCCGGAACCGGCCACCAGACCCACGCGCGGGTTGTTCTGGTATTGTTCAACGGTCAAACCGGAATCTTTTACCGCTTCCAGCATAGAAATATAGGCATAAATGGACGCATCACTCATAAAACGCAGGGTTTTGCGATCGATGAGGCTGGAGATTTCGTCTTTATCGAGTTTGACGTTGCCCCAGACGTGACTACGCATACCGGAATCTTTCAGCTCCTGAGAGAAGGTAATGCCGGAGCGGCCTTCACGCAGGGATGCAAGGACTTCCTGTTGGTTATTACCAATGCTGGAAACGATACCCAGGCCAGTAATCACTGCACGTTTCATTCAATACCTCGTTAACTACTTATATTAGGATTCGACACGCACTTTAGCGTACAGTTGTAAGCCGAACAAGTCCAACCAGCGCCTGATTTTTGTAAATTTGCGTAGGCGTACCCCCAGAGTTACAATCGCCGCACCGCGAGATAACTGAGCTTTTGCCGTGAACAGCGCCCCAATAGAGTATGCAGAACTAAGCTGGAATGAACAGGGTACACCTGTATCCCGAACCTTTGGCGACGTCTATTTTTCCGACGCAAACGGCCTGGAGGAAACGCGTCACGTGTTTCTTGGCGGCAACGGCTTGCCCGACCGTTTTGCGCACCATTCTCGCGACCTGTTTATCACGGCGGAAACCGGTTTTGGCACCGGCCTGAATTTTTTAACGCTCTGGCAGGCTTTCGAGCGCTTTTGCGCCGAGCAGCCGCAGGCTCGTTTGCAGCGCCTGCACTTTATCAGCTGTGAAAAGTATCCGCTCAGCGTCAACGATCTCGCCAGCGCGCATCAAAGCTGGCCTGAACTGGCAGCATACGCGCGCGCGCTGCGCGAACAGTGGCCAGCCGCCCTGCCCGGCTGTCACCGGCTGCTGCTGGCCGAGGGTCGCGTCACGCTCGATCTCTGGTTCGGCGATATTAACCAGCTGATCCCGACCTTCGATGACAGCCTCAATCATCAGGTCGACGCCTGGTTTCTGGATGGCTTTGCGCCGTCGAAAAATCCTGACATGTGGACGCCGGCACTGTTCGCCTGCATGGCGAAAATGGCGCGTCCCGGCGGCACGCTGGCCACCTTTACCTCGGCAGGCTTTGTGCGACGCGGATTGCAGGAGGCGGGTTTTACCGTCGGCAAGCGTAAAGGCTTCGGCCCCAAACGGGAAATGCTGGCGGGCGTGCTGGAGAACGCTATCGACGCGCCAGCCGAAGCGCCGTGGTATCACCGTCCGGCGGCGGAAGGCGACGACATTGCGGTAATCGGCGGCGGCGTGGCCAGCGCGCTGCTGGCGCTGGCGCTGCTGCGTCGCGGTAAAAAAGTCACGCTCTACAGCGCCGACGGCGAACCGGCCCGGGGCGCTTCCGGCAACCGCCAGGGCGCGCTTTATCCGCTGCTGAACCATCACGATCCGGCGCTGGCGCGCTTTTTTCCGGCCGCATTTACCTTTGCCCGTCGTGTTTACGATAGCCTGCCGGTCGCGTTCGATCACGAGTGGTGTGGCGTTACCCAGCTGGGCTGGGATGAAAAAAGCGCGGACAAAATCACTAAAATGCTGACCATGCAGCTGCCGGAAACCATCGCTCGCGGTGTGGACAGGCAGGAAGCCGAAGCGCTGTGCGGGGTGGAAACCGGCTTTGGCGGCATTACCTATCCGGCTGGCGGCTGGCTCTCACCCGCCCAGCTGACGCCTGCGCTGTTTGCGCTGGCGCAGCAGCAGGGGCTGATTACGAGCTGGCATCACAGGCTGACCGCACTGTCCGCAACACCGACGGGCTGGCAGCTCGATTTTGCCGATCGGCCCGCGCAGACTCACCGCAACGTGGTGCTGGCGACCGGCCACGCGCTGACCGCGCTGCCGCAGAGTGAAAAGCTGCCCGCCTATGCCGTCAGCGGCCAGGTCAGCCATATCCCGACTACGCCCGCGCTGGGCCAGCTTAAACAGGTTTTATGCTACGACGGCTATCTGACGCCGGTTAATCCGCATAATCAGCAGCACTGTATCGGCGCAAGCTATCATCGCGCCGACAGCGCTACCGCCTATCGCGAAGAAGATCAGCAGGAAAACCGCGAGCGGCTGCTCCGCTGTCTGCCGGAGGCGGAATGGCCTCGCGAAGTGGACGTTAGCGCAGGCAGCGCCCGCAACGGCGTGCGCTGCGCCACCCGCGATCATCTGCCGATGATTGGCCCGCTGCCGGACTATCAGCAAACGCTGGCGCAATACGCAGATCTGGCGCAAAACAAAGCCACGGCGCAGCCGGCGCCCCTCTGGCGCGGCCTGTTTGTGTTGGGCGCGTTAGGCTCCAGGGGATTATGCAGCGCGCCGCTGGCGGCAGAAGCGCTGGCGGCGGAGCTGTGCGGCGAACCGATCCCGCTGGACAGGCAGACGCTGGCGGCCACCCATCCTAATCGCTACTGGGTGCGCAAGCTGCTGAAAGGTAAAGCGGTGAAGGCGGCAGGCTAAAAGCCGCTGCCGCCCTGGAGGGCAGACAGGAAACCGGAGACGTCGCGTAGAGCAGACAGGAAATTGGGGATGCCGCCCAGGGCAGACTGGAAACCGGAGACGCCGGACGCATCAGGCCGCTAAAATCACGGCGGCCTTGCTTGTTGCCGACGGCGCCGTCAGGGATCAGGAGGGATGGCGCGCCTGCAGGAACAAATTATCCCACATGCCCAGCACCAGCGCCTGGTCGCGCGGCGAAAGCTCACCGGCGTGGATCGCCGTCTCCAGGCTGTTCAGCACCTGGATTTGCAGCGCTTCCGGCGTGTGCTCGCCCGACTGCTCAATTTCGGCCACGGCCAGCGTCAGATGCCCGCGCAGATAGCCGCTGGCGAACAGCTCGTCATCGCTGGCGCTCTCCACCATGTTATCGATCAGGGCCAGGATACGCGCTTCAAATTCATCAATCATACAATTCCTTATTTACCATGCTGGTCAGAGATCTTCCGGCCAGGGAAACTGCGCTGCGGTCAGCGGCGGCGTTGAGTAGTAGCGACCCAGTTCGGTGATAAAACGGGCTGGCCGTGACGGAATTCCCTTTTCCAGATGAGCCATTACCTGCGCGTGTACCTTGCGCTGGAACGCAATGCGATCCGGCTCGAAATCGCCATTGAGATTGTCACAACTTACGTTGAAGGGAAAGCCCGCCGCTACACAAAACAGCCATTCCAGCGCCTGCGGCTTGACCTCCACCGCTTCAAACTGGCCTTGCGTCATGGCGTCGCGGCCGTCGGGACAATACCAGTAGCCGAAATCCACCAGCTTGCGCCGCTCGGCTCCGGCGATACACCAGTGGGAGATTTCATGCAGCGCGCTGGCGTAATAGCCGTGGGCGAACACCACGCGGTGATAGCTGACTTCCTCATCGGCGGGCAGGTAGATGGGTTCGTCATCGCCCTTCACCAGGCGGGTCTGAAAATCGTCAAAAAAACAGCGGTCGAAAATCTCGATCAGCTGCGAATAGTCGTGAGTACGCATTGTTCTCTTCTGCAAAAATTTCACGTCTTGCGACGCGTCAACATTAAGATTCAGCTAAACAGATGGTGAAACCAGGCGGCGATCTCTGCGCCGTGGCTGTCGTAGAGCAGCTTAGCGCTCATGACAATGGAAACGGTGACCACCATCGGGCGGATCAGCTGCTGCCCCCGGCTCAGCACCAGCCGTGCGCCGAGCCGTGCGCCGCAAATGGCGCCGAGGAGCATAATCAGGCCGGTGCCCCACACCACTTTGCCGCCGAAAATAAAAAACAGCAGGCCGCCCAGGTTAGAGGTCAAATTCAGCACCTTGGCATGCGCGGTAGATTTCGCCAGGTTAAAACCGCAAAGCGTGACGAAGGCCAGCGCATAGAAGGAGCCAGCGCCCGGCCCGAAAAAGCCGTCATAAAAGCCGACGCAGCCGCCCGCCACCAGCGCAAACGGCAGGCCGTGCAGGCGACGATGGCGATCTTCTTCGCCGATCTTAGGCATCAGCAGAAAATAGAGGCCTATCGAGATAATCAGCAGCGGCAGCACCTGGCGCAGCAGCCCCGGCTGAATGTGTTGGATCAGCATCGCGCCGAGAATCGAGCCGATAAACGCCATCAGGATATTCAGCCGCTGCGCTTTAAGATCCACCGCCTTGCGCCGGATAAAATAGAGGCTGGCGGAAAAAGAGCCGCCGACGGACTGAAGCTTGTTGGTCGCCAGCGCCTGCGCCGGAGAAAGCCCGGCCGCCAGCAGCGCCGGAACAGTCAGCAGCCCGCCGCCGCCGGCGATAGAATCGATAAAAGCGGCCAGCACGGCGATGCAAAACAGTAGCCCAAGCAGCAGCGGGCTGACGGCAAACCATTCCATTTTTTCTTCCTAAAGCTGATGGTTATCCAGAAGCGCCTGACAGGAAGGCGGCAACGGCGGCGGCTCGCGTTTTATCGGCGCGCCGGAAGGTTTTGGCGGCGCGAACCAGCTTGCCAGCTCTGCGCCACAGCCATCCCCTGGCGGCGGCGCGGGCTGATCCTGGCACTCCAGGCTGTCCGTAGGACAGCGCAGGCGCACGTGCATATGCGCCCGATGGCCGAACCATGGGCGTACCTTGCGCAGCCAGTCGCGATCGCTGCCCGCATCGGCGCAGAGCTGTTTTTTAATCGCCGGATTCACAAAGATACGCGTGACGTCGTCATCTTTTGCCGCCAGCTTGATCAGGCTGTCGATCTGCGGCTGCCAGTGACGCGCCACCACGTTTTTCCCGTCTGCGGCCACCAGATCCAGCGGCTGCGGCTTCAGCAGCATTTGTGAACTCCAGCGCGCCTGCGGTAACTGCAACCAAATATCGACATCCAGCCCGGTCTGGTGGCTGGCATGGCCGCTGCTGAAGCGACCGCCCGCCGCCATGCCCATATCCCCAATCAGCACTTCGCCCAGCTGCAAATTATGCACCTGAGCGCCCAGCCGCTGAATAAACAGGATCAGATCGGGATGACCATAAAAGCGACGCTGGTCCTGACGCATCACCTGATAGGTCGGATCGTTAAGCGGCAGCGCCTGCGCGCCGACGATACAGCCGTTGGCGAAAGAGCCGATAGCGTGCGGCGCGCCGCTTATTGGCTGCCGGATCGATTGCCAGGGCGTAGCCGCCAGCGTGGAAGCGCTGAGCAGCAGGCCGCAAAGCGCGAACAGCGTCTTTTTCATGGTGATTACCAGCGTGGAATGTTCGTCTGCACGTCCGCATTCTGTCCGCGATGACGCAGTAAATGATCCATCAGCACGATCGCCATCATGGCTTCCGCGATCGGCACGGCGCGGATCCCTACGCAGGGATCGTGACGGCCTTTGGTGATCATTTCCGTTTCTTCGCCCGTGCGGGTAATGGTTTTGCCCGGCACGGTAATGCTGGACGTTGGCTTCATCGCCAGCGTCGCCAGGATCGGCTGGCCGCTGCTGATGCCGCCCAGAATGCCGCCCGCGTGGTTGCTCTGAAAGCCGTCCGCGCGAATTTCATCACGATGTTCGCTGCCGCGCTGGTTGACCACGGCAAAGCCGTCGCCGATTTCCACGCCTTTCACCGCGTTAATGCTCATCAGCGCATGCGCCAGATCCGCGTCCAGACGATCGAAAACCGGCTCGCCCAGGCCAACCGGCACGTTCTCCGCCATTACGGAGACTTTAGCGCCGATAGAATCGCCCTCTTTCTTCAGCGCGCGCATCAGCTCGTCCAGCGCCTCGATTTTTGACGGATCCGGGCAGAAGAACGGGTTCTGTTCCACCTGATCCCAGTCCTTCAGCTCGCAGGCCACGTCGCCAATCTGCGCCAGATAGCCGCGCACCTTCACGCCGTGCTTCAGGGCGAGGTATTTTTTGGCGATAGCGCCCGCCGCCACACGCATAGCGGTTTCACGCGCGGAAGAGCGCCCGCCGCCGCGATAGTCGCGCAGGCCGTACTTTTGTTCATAGGTATAGTCGGCGTGGCCGGGACGGAAGACGTCTTTGATGGCGCCGTAATCCTGCGAGCGCTGGTCGGTATTTTCAATCAGCAGGCCGATGCTGGTGCCGGTGGTGACGCCTTCAAACACGCCGGAGAGGATTTTGACCTGGTCCGGCTCGCGGCGCTGGGTGGTGTAGCGTGAGGTGCCGGGACGGCGGCGATCCAGATCGTGCTGCAAATCGGCTTCCGTCAGGGGGATGCCGGGCGGCACGCCGTCGACAATACAGCCCAGCGCCAGCCCGTGCGATTCACCAAAGGTGGTGACGCGGAAAACCTGTCCAATCGTATTACCAGCCATGAAGTCCTCTGAACTTTTCAGGAGGCCATCCCGTTTGCCGCTTCCGTTCCGGCCAGCGCGAAATCCGTGCACAGGCTACGGTTTCCGCGCTGATCGGAGCAAAACCGCCTGCGCCGGGGATGCCTGTGATGTTTTTTAGTCTTTATAAATGCCGAAATGATGTTGCGCAGCAACAATTTGCTCGCGGGTCAGCATAAATACGCCGTCGCCGCCGTTGGCGAATTCCAGCCAGGTGAACGGCACGTCGGGATACTGTTCGATCATATGCACCATGCTGTTGCCCACTTCGCAGACCAGCACGCCTTCTTCGCTCAGGTAGTCCGGCGCACAGGCCAGAATGCGGCGCGCCAGCTTCAGGCCGTCGCGCCCGGCGGCCAGCCCCAGCTCCGGCTCGTGCTGATATTCCTCCGGCAGATCGCCCATATCCTCTTCATCCACGTAGGGCGGATTGGTGACGATCAGATCGTAAGGGGTCTTTGGCAGATCGCGGAACAGATCGGAGCGGATCGGCGTCACGTTATGATCCATACCGTGCGCGGTGATATTCTGCTCGGCCACGGCCAGCGCGTCCGCAGAAATATCTACGGCGTCCACTTCCGCTTCCGGGAAGGCATAGGCGCAGGCGATGGCAATGCAGCCGCTGCCGGTGCACATATCCAGAATATGGCTGGGTTCATGCGCGATAATGCCGGCGAAGCGGTCATTGATCAGTTCGCCGACCGGCGAGCGCGGCACCAGCACGCGTTCATCCACGTAAAACTCGTGGCCGCAGAACCAGGCTTTGTTGGTCAGATAGGCGACGGGAAGACGCTCGTTGATGCGGCGAATAACGCGCTCGACAATGCGGTGACGCTCGCTGGAAGTCAGGCGCGCGGTACGCATATCTTCCGGGATATCCAGCGGCAGATACAGCGTGGGCAGCACCAGCTGAACGGCTTCGTCCCAGGGGTTATCGGTGCCGTGGCCGTACCAGATCTCCGCGGCGGCAAACCGACTCACCGTCCAGCGCAGCATATCCTGGATGGTATGCAGCTCACTGACTGCCTCATCAACGAAAATTTTGTCCAAAGTGCCCTCCACAGGCCAAACTCAACTCGGCAGCTAGTTTGCCATGAAGCTGACGAGAATCCAGCGCGCAGGCGTGAAAAAACTGACATTTGTTTATTTGCAGGGATTAGACAGGGTAAACTGATGGGATTATTGTTAAAAATCCCGCCGCCGCGTGCCGCCTGAGGATCAGATGAGTAAAAAACAGCCCCTGAGCGCCGAAGATGAAGCGCTGTTCCGTGGATTAATGACCGGCACGCGTAAGCTGGCTCAGGACACGATAGTGCATAAGCCATTGCGGAAAACATTCTCGCAGGTGCCGCAAAAGCGCCTGCTGTCCGAGCAGATAGACAACAGCCACTATTTTTCCGATGAGTTTCAGCCTCTGCTGTCCGCTGAAGGGCCAGTGCGCTACGTCAGAAGCGACGTCAGCCATTACGAGCTGAAGAAGCTCAGGCGAGGCGACTATACGCCGGAGATTTTTCTGGATTTGCACGGGCTGACGCAGAAACAGGCAAAAGAGGAGTTGGGCGCGCTGATAGCCGCCTGCCGCCGCGAGCATATCTTTTGCGCCAGCGTGATGCACGGTCACGGCAAGCACGTGCTCAAGCAGCAGACGCCGCTGTGGCTGGCGCAGCATCCTATGGTGATGGCCTTTCATCAGGCGCCGAAAATGTTTGGCGGCGATGCCGCTTTGCTGGTGCTGATTGAAGTAGAAGAGTGGCAGCCGCCGGAGCTGCCTTAGTCAGGCCGCCTCCCGGCGAACAGCGTTGGGGCTGGCCGCTTTATCTTACGACGCGACGCCAGCCACGAAGCAGGCCGGTTCAACCGGCCCGGTGCGATCACATCGCTTTTGCCAGCCGTCCAGGGCTGACCTGCCATTCCAGCTTGCCGCAGCCGCTTTCGTCGTTCAGCGTGACGCTGGCGATGGCGGAAGTGGCGAACATCGGCGGCGTTTCCTGCGGGCAAAGCTCGGACACCAGATAGCCCACCAGAGGCAGATGGGAAATCACCAGCACCGCTTTGACGCCTTCCTTCGCCAACGCCTGAAGATAGCAGGCCACCAGCGCCGGATCGCCGCCCGGCGTCAGCTCCGGCAGCACTTCCTGCTCCACGGGCAGGATCAGGGCTTCACGTACCGTAGAGAGCGTCTGCTCAGCTCGCAAATAGGGACTGACCAACACCCGATCGATATCCACTTTCTGACCGTTGAGCCAGCCTGCCATCTGCCGCGACTCGTCGCAGCCGCAGTGGGTCAAAGGCCGTACCGCATCACTGGCTGCATCCAGTGCCGCATCGCCGTGACGCATAATGAAAACTTGCATATTGCACCGCTGTTATTAAACATAAACGCCGGAAAATCAGGTTTTCCGACTCTTCACTCTGTGAATGAACGCTGTGTTGTACCCTAATGCCAGAAGGCAAGTCAACCGATTGTTTACTAAATAACCGCCTGTTGACAAACGGTTATCAGCACCTTTCAGAAGCGTCCGATCTAACCCGTTGAAACAGGCTGGGTATTCGCCTTACCTGTAGTTTTGTAAAAGGTTTCTCCCGTTTGCGCCATTTTTTGCAGGCGTTCGCAGGGGGTAAAACGCGCGCCGCAGGTGCGGGAAAGCTGTTCCAGCTGCGCCACTATCTGCCCCGCGCCCAGCGCGTCCATATAGCGGAACGGGCCGCCGGTAAACGGCGGAAAACCTATCCCGAACACCGCGCCAATATCGCCGTCGCGCGCGCAGCGAATCACGTTTTCATCAAACGCCCTCGCCGCTTCATTCAGCAACATCATTACGCAGCGTCGCGCGATAAGCTCTTTGCTCAGGTGCGCTTTTGGATGAACGTTCAGTAATTTATAAATTGTCGCATCGGGCCGTTTTTTGCCGCCCCCTTTCTTGCCGTAGCGATAAAATCCCCGCCCGTTTTTGCGTCCTTTGCGGTTATCGTTCAGGACGGCGTCCAGCGCGGGCGGCGCCTGAAAGCGTTCGCCCCAGGCTGCGGCCAGCACCGGCAGGATATGGGCACCTGTATCGATGCCGACCTCATCCAATAGCTGGATCGGCCCGACGGGAAAGCCGAAGTCCGCCAGCGCCTCATCAATGTTTTCTATCGGCTCGCCTTCCAGCAGGCAGCGCAGCGCCTCGTTGATGCACGGCGTCAGAATACGGTTAACGTAAAACCCGGCGCTGTCCGCCACCACTATCGGCGTTTTGCCCTGCAATTTCGCCAGCTTTACCGTGGTAGCGAGGGTTTGCTCGCTGGTCTGCGCGTGGGGGATAACCTCCACCAGCGGCATTTTGTCGACCGGGCTGAAATAGTGCAGCCCGATAACATTCTCCGGGCGGCGGGCGTGCGCGGCGATATCGCTAATCGGCAGCGAGGAAGTATTGGAGGCGAAAATCGTGTCGGGCGACGCGTTGGCCTCCACTTCCGCCACCATTTTCTGCTTCAAAAAAAGGTCTTCAAATACCGCTTCGATCACCAGGTCGCGACGCCGAAATCCCTGATAGTCCAGGCCGCCGCTAATCAGGGCCATTTGCCGCTGGCGCTGACCCGGCGTCAGCTGGCGGCGCGCGATCTTTTTCTCCAGCAGATCCCAGCTATATTTCAGCGCATGCGTAATCCCTTCCGGCCGCACATCTTTGATGCGCACCGGCAGATTTCCCCGACAGGCGGTGACGTAAGCAATGCCGCCGCCCATCAGTCCACCGCCCAGCACCGCAACGGATTTCACCTCTTGCGGCGCCGCCTGTGCCCCGCTCTCTTTCTTTATTTCCGTGGTCGCAAAGAACAGGCCGCGCAGCGCGATGGATTCCGGCGACATCGCCAGCTCGCCGAACGCTTTAGCCTCGGCGGCGTAACCGGCGCTACGGCCCTGCTGCAGGCCGGTACGCACCACCGAAAGAATTTTGCGCGTGGCCGGATAGTTACCGCGCGTTTTCGCTTCCGCCCGTCTGGTCGCCATCTTAAAGAGCAACGCGCGTCCCATGGGCGCGTTAAGCATCCGCTCGCTCAATGGCAGCACGCGGCGCGGCTGTCGGCCTCTGAGCACCATGTCCACCGCCGTTTCCAGCAGAATTGTCTGCGGCACGGCCTCTTCCACCAGGCCCAGCTTTAATGCCTGCTTTGCACGCAGCGTTTTGCCGGTCAGTATCAGATCCAGCGCGTGAGAGGCGCCAATCAGCCTGGGCAGCCGCTGCGTGCCGCCGGAGCCGGGCAAAAGGCCCAGCTGCACTTCCGGCAGGCCCAGCCGCGTTTTCTCGTCCAGCGTGCAGACGCGCTGGTGGCAGGCCAGTGCCAGCTCCAGCCCGCCGCCCAGACAGGCGCCGTGAATGGCGGCCACCGCCGGAAAAGGCAAGGCGGCGATCTCTGCCATGACCTTTTGCCCCTGTCGCGCCAGCGCAGCCGCCTCTTCTGCCGAGCGGCAGGCAGCAATCATGGTGATATCCGCGCCCGCGATAAAACTGTCCGGCTTGCCGGAGATAAAAACCAGGCCAGCCAGCTCCGGCTGACGACGCGCCTGCGCAATCACTTCCCGGATCTGCCCGACGAATTCTGCCTTTAGCGTATTGAGCTTTTCACCCGGCACATCGAAAGTAATGACGCCCACGTTGTCGGCACGCAGGCTGAATGTAAATGCGGATGCCGTCATTATTCCGCCTCCAGAACCATAGCCGCACCAAGACCGCCAGCGGCGCAGGCCGTGACCAGCCCCAGGCCGCCGCCGCGACGCCGTAGCTCGTGCAGCGTCTGGGTGATCATGCGTGCGCCGGTCGCGGCAAAAGGATGTCCATAGGCGATAGAGCCGCCCAGCACGTTAAATTTTTCTTCGTCCACCTCGCCCAGCGCATGAGGCCGGTTCAGGACTTCACGAGCGAACCGCTCATCGGCGAACATGTTGAGGTTGGCCAGCGTCTGGGCCGCAAATGCCTCGTGCATATCAATAAGCGTTAAATCCTTCAGGGTAATGCCTGCTCTGTCGAGCGCCAGCGGCGATGCCCAGGCCGGGCCAAGCAGCATATCCTCCTGCACGCCGATGGCGGTGAAGGCGTAGCTGCGCAGATAGCCCAGCGGCGTAATGCCCAGCTCTCTGGCGCGCGCTTCCGTCATCAGTACTACCGCTGCCGCGCCGTCGGTCAGCGGCGTGCTGTTAGCCGCCGTTACCGTACCGTGTTTACGGTCGAAAGCGGGACGTAGCCGGGCATAATCTTTCAGGCTGGAATGCAGACGCACGTTGTTATCCTGCTGTAAAGGGCTGCGCCACGGCGGCACCCAGGCCGTCATTACCTCCTGCGCCAGCCTGTTCTCTTCCCAGGCCTTTGCCGCACGCAGGTGCGAACGATGCGCCAGCGCGTCCTGCTGCTCGCGCGTGATGCCGTAGCTTTTCGCCATCTGTTCTGCGGTATCGCCCATGCGCAGGCCGGTGGAATATTCCGCTACGGCAGGCGGCACGGGCAGCAAGTCGCGCGGGCGAAGCTGGCTGAGCAGCCGTAATTTTTGCACCAGAGAGCGGGTTTTACTGAGGTCCACCAGCACGCGGCCCAGCTGTTTGCTGACGCCGATAGGCAAGACGGAAGCGGAGTCCGCGCCGCCTGCAATACCGGCCTGAATGGTGCCGGCCAGCAGGCTTTCGGCCACGTTAGCGACGGCCTGGAAACTGGTGGCGCAGGCGCGGCTTACGCTATAGGCGTCGGTATGTACGCTTAAGGAAGTGCCGAGGACGATTTCGCGCGCGATATTCGGCGCTTCGGGCATCTGGATCACCTGGCCAAACACCAGCTGTTCAATAACGTCGGGCGGGATATCGCTGCGTACCAGCAGTTCGCTGACCACCATTCGCCCCAGCTCAATAGCCGGGATAGCCTGAAGCGCCGTGGCCTGGCGAGCAAAAGGGGTGCGTAAACCGTGCGTTATCGCTATGCGTTGACCCTGACGCGTCAGCAAGGGGAGCGCTTTCATTATTCACCTGTAAAAATCAGCGGCATCACTGCCAAAAGAGGTCAGACCTGTTTATTGTTAACCAGATTTTTACATTTTGCATAATGTGGAAAAGAAAAGTGCGAGGGAAACCACGGTTTTGGGAACCATGAGCGGGCGTAGCCCACTCATTTTTTTAAGAATGCCGGGCCAGGCCCGGCGGTTCCGCGTTGAACAATTAGCGCAGCGCCAGCTGAAAGATCATCGTTTCTGCCTGGCAACTAAAAGTAAAATCTGCATCCAGCTGCACGCCGTCCGGCTTCTCTTCGAAACGGCCGACAATATCGCAAGGTTCGGATTCCACCTGGCGCGCCTTGCCGATAAGCTCCTGCAGGGCGGCTTCAGCCTGCTGGCGATTTTCGTACAGGTGACGCCAGCTGGCTGTGCAGTCGGTGTTATCCATGATAGTACCGACATCCACACAGCAACAGGCGGCGGTTTCGTTGGCGCTACATTTATTGATGGCGTGGGTCATAAGATCCTCCGGTTAGCGGCCGCTCGGGGCGGACTTAAGGTCATAATGCTTTTATTCTACGCCTGCCCTTTTTTTCTGTCCGGTGATTCAGTGAATAAGCGTCATCCGGTAATGAAAATCAAAGATAAATTTGATCTGAAACAGGCTAGACTCAACGCCGCCTGTTGTGACTCGCAGGTTTTTGTTAAGCAGATCGCTTTTTATTGATCAATTTAGAAATATTTATAAAACAATATTGCAACAACTACAGGGGCCAGACCTATACTGGGGCCACTGGTCTGATTAGTTAGCCGTCTTTCAGCCCCTCTGTAGCGTCCTGCCGTTGCCTGCGTAACGGTATTAATAAAATCAGATAAAGAGGTTGTGGTCATGAACCATAAAAACCTGTTTGCGAAGTCTGCTCTTGCAGCCGCAGTGGCCATTGTTTCTTCCCATGCTTTTGCAGCCGGCTTTCAACTTCATGAATTTTCCTCTGCCGGATTAGGTCGTGCCTATTCTGGCGAAGGCGCAATGGGCGATACCGCCGCTTCCGCCAGCCGTAACCCGGCGACCATGGCGTTGATGGATCGTCCAATGTTTTCGGCAGGCGCGGTTTTTATCGATCCGGGCGTCAGTATTGACGGCACCAGCAGCCTGTCCGGCCAGAGTCTGAACGCGGACAATATCGCGCCCACGCAGTGGGTGCCCAATCTCCATTACGTGCAGCCGCTAAACGACCAGTGGTGGCTGGGCGCGTCCGCGACCGCTAATTATGGACTGGCGACGGAATTTAATAATGATTACGCCGCCGGGCCGTATGCCGGTAAAACGGATCTGCAAACCGTTAACTTTAACTTAAGCACCGCTTATAGACTGAATCAGCATTTCAGCTTTGGCGTCGGCTTTGATGCCGTCTATGCGCGCGCGAAGATTGAACGTTACGCAGGCGAAGCGGGCCGCGCGCTGGGCTTTCCAACCGATACGCAAATTGCGCACCTGAAGGGCGATGAGTGGGGCTACGGCTGGAACGCGGGCATCCTGTACGAAGTGGATGAGGATAACCGCTTCGGCTTTACTTACCGTTCCGAGGTTAAAGTCGATTTCGACGGCGACTATAAAAGCAGCATTCCGGGCGCTATCAACCCGCTTAATCAGGCGCTTAACCTGGGCCTGCCCTATGGCACCAGCGGATCGACCATTCCCGGCGCGCTGACGCTAAACCTGCCGGAAATGTGGGAAGTCTCGGGCTACCATAAAGTTGCCCCGCAGTGGGCCGTACACTACAGCCTGACCTATACCAGCTGGAGCCAGTTCCAGGAGTTGAAGGCCACCGGCAGCGGCGGTCAGACGCTGTTCTATAAGGAAGAGAGTTATAAGGATGCTTACCGCCTCGCGCTGGGCACGTCCTACTTCTACGATGATAACTGGACGTTTCGCGCCGGTATCGCGTTTGATGACAGCCCGGTACCTGCCGATCAGCGCTCCATCTCTATCCCCGATCAGGATCGCCTGTGGCTAAGCACCGGCGCGTCCTACGCCTTTAATCAGGATGCGTCCGTGGACGTGGGGCTTTCTTATATGCACGGCCAGCACGTCACGGTAGAGGAAGGCCCCTATACTTTCCGTTCCACCGGCAAAGCCTGGCTTTACGGCGCTAACTTTAACTACAAGTTCTGAGGCTTAAGCCAATAAAAAAGGCCCGATTCGGGCCTTTTTTGCAAACAGCATGCGGCAAATCAGTTGGCGTCGATATCGTCCAAATCGCCCTGAATGGCGGCGGCGTTCGGGTTTTCCTGCGGGATCAGCTTGCCGTCGCTGGCAAGGAAATCGTGGCGCTGGAAATAGGCCGCGCGGACAAAGGCATAGGGATCTTTGCTGTTGTGCAGAATAGCGTCGGAATCCAGCAGCTGCGCGCGGGTTTCCACGCCTTCCAGCGCCCACTTACCGGCGGTCATCCACCAGGTCAGCCAGCTCAGCGGCGCATAAAGATCGTCGACCATGCCGCCCACGTCTTCACGCGGCGTAAAGCTGCCGTAGCCCGGCAATTCAACATAGGTGCCATAACCCACGCCATAGTTGCCCAGCGTGCTGCCGAAACGGCGCGGCTCTTCCTTCGCCAGCGTCGGGTTGGCCATGCCGGCCACGTCGATAAAGCCGCCCAGACCCAGAATGGTATTCAGGAAGAAGCGGTTAAAGTGGATCATCGCTTTATAGGGCTTGCCCTCAATAAAGTAGTTCACCATGGTAGACGGCTCGCTCAGGTTGCCGAGAAAGTTGCTCAGGCCGCTGCGCGCGGGCACCGGCACGTAATCGCGCCAGGCGACGGCGACGGGACGAACAACATAGGGATCCAGCACGTTGTAATTAAAGTCGAACATCGTGCGGTTGAACCCTTCCAGGGGATCGGAGCGCCCCTGGGGTTCATCCGCCGTCTGCGAACTGGCGCAGCCAATCAGCAGTACGCTGGCCAACGTCACGCCCATCACGCGGTAGTTCATCTCTCTCTCCCTGTTAAATCAAGCCGACTACGGCTGCTGTTGGTTAATCTCAACGGCCAGCTGTTGATGACCATCGAAAGGCGTGACCGCGCTGGCACCGAACCAGTCGCCGGCCTGCGGATTGGCGCTGCCGTCTCGCGAGATGCGCACGCGCACCTGAACCTGATGCTGCGCCGAGAGCAGACGCTCCGGCATCATGGCGTTGCTGTCATCCAGCGTCAGCGAGAGCGGGAAATGGCTCAACGGCACTCTTTTCACCGCCACCGGCACTTTCGCCACGCCGTCGGAAACAGAAATATAGAGCACGCCGCCTTCGGGCAGCTGCTTTTCCGCGCCGGCGGCCAGCGTCACGGTCAGCGCCAGGCGGCTGGTTTGTCCGCCGGACTCGGTTTTAGCCTGCTCGATGCTGCGGCGGATCGCCGCCACCCGCTTATCGTCGGCCGGTAACAATTGTAACATCTTTTGCCAGACCGCTGTGGCCTGCGCGTAACGCTGCTGGCTAAAAGCATTAAATGCCAACAGGCTGAGCAGGCGAATATTGTCGCCGTCGCTTTTCACCATCTCGTTGAGCATAGCCGTTGCCTGGCGATTATCCTGCGGATCCTGCGAGCGCGTCAGGGCATCGGCATAGCTTAGCTTTACTTCCGGATCCGTGGGAGCAAGCTGCATGGCGCGGCGAAAAGCCTGGGTTGCCGTAGCGGCGTTGTTCAGCACCATGCCGATACGGCCCAGCATCAGCCAGTCGCTTACGTTGCGCGGATCCTGTTGCAGCGAGGTGCGGATCCCCAGCCCAAGCCGGGCCAGCTGTTCCATTGTCAGCGGCTTTGCCTGCGGATCCATCAGCTGCGCCCGCAGCGTGGGCAGTTCGTTATTGACCTGCTGCCAGGCAAGCACCTGCGCAAAGCCGCCGGTTTTGAAATAGACGCCCAGGCTGACGACCACCAGAATCACCACGCCGGGCAACAAGACCCAGCGGCTGAGCGCGCGCTCGTGGGTTGGCGCTTCCTGAGGAATGTCCAGCAGCAGCGTCTGCTGTAGCTCGCGGATCATCTCCGCGCGCTCTGCCACGACGCCCTGCGCTTCGTCCTGCTCCAGCTCCTGAAGGCGCTGATGGTAAAAAGTTTTGTTCAGCGTGTCACGGTCTGTCGCCAGCGCCGCGCGCTTGCGGCCTCCGGCGATCAGCAGCAGCGTACTGGCGGCCACCAGTAAAGCCAGAACGGTGAGCCAGAATTCACTCATGGTTGCTTCCTGTTATTTAACAGCGCGTCAAGCCGCGCCTGCTGCTCCGCATCCAGCCCGGAACCGGTGCGTTTTCTGCTGCGTAGTACCATCACCACCGCGCCCGCGACTACAAACAGCACGGGGCCAGCCCACAGGATCAGCGTGGAGGCCATCACCGGCGGCTCGTAAGTGACGAAATTACCGTAGCGCGCCACCATCCAGGCTTTGACCTGCTCCGGCGTCTGGCCGCTTTGCAGCAGCTGATAAACCTTCAGCCGCATATCGGCGGCAATCATCGCGTTTGAATCCGCAATGCTGTTGTTCTGGCATTTGGGGCAGCGCAGCGATTCCGTCAGATGCCGGTACTGCTGCTCCTGGGTTACCGATGAGAATCGGTAGGTGTCTATGTTGTCCGCCAGTACGCCGAAAGAGAAGATCAGTGCGGCGAGAAGTAAAACGCGTTTCATTGGCCTGCTTCCTTGCTGTATTTATCCCACAATGGCTTTACTTCGCTGTTCCATACCCGGTCGTTCATATCCCCGGCGTGGCGATAGCGAATAATCCCTTTGCCATCGATTAAAAAGGTTTCAGGCGCGCCGTAGACGCCCAAATCAAGCCCCAGCATACCGTCGCCATCGTAGAGACTCAACGCATAAGGATTACCCAGCGAGTTGAGCCAGTTAACGGCCTTGCTGCGATCGTCCTTGTAGTTCAGCCCCACGACGCGGATGCCCTGTACCGCCAGCGTATTGAGATACTGGTGTTCGGCGCGACAGGTAGGACACCAGGTCGCCCAGACGTTGAGCAGGATCGGTTTACCGTCATGCAGTACCGACTGGTCGTAGATTTTGCCGGGCCTGTCCAGCGATTCCAGCCGGAAAACCGGTACGGGCTTGCCTACCAGCGCCGATTCCAGCTTTGTCGGATCGTCGCCGTTGGCGTTGCGGGTGAGTTGCCACATCAGCGCGGCGGCCAGCAGCAGAAACAGCGCCAGCGGAATATAAAGGGTCTTTTTCATGCCGGCACCTTTTTACGCGAGCGATAGCGCGGATCGAGCAGGCATAATATGCCGCCGGCCGCCATAAACAGGCCACCGAACCAGATCCAGCGCACGAATGGTTTGTAATAGATACGCACCGCCCAGGAATTATCCTCCAGCTCTTCGCCCAGCGCCGCGTAGAGATCGCGCGTAAAGCCGCCGTCGATTGCCGCTTCGGTCATCATAGTGTGCGCCACGCTGTAGTAGCGCTTTTCGGCATGCAGCGTTGCTTCATGCTTGCCGTTGCGCGTTACGTCGATGATGCCCACGCCGCCGGTGTAGTTTGCGCCCTGTAGGTTACGCACATCGCGAAAGATAAAGTGATAGTTATGGATATCAACCGTATCGCCCGCACGCATACGGACATCGCGCTCCACGCTGTAGTTCTGGCTGAAAGCGATGCCGATAACGGTCACGGCGACGCCAAGATGCCCCAGCACCATGCCCCAGTGGCTGCGTGAAAGGTGACGCAGCCCGGTGAAAAAGCGATGGCGATGGGTAGCGCGCTCGTGCAGCTCCATCAGCGTCAGGAAGATAACCCACAGCGACATCAGCAGTCCCACTACCGTCATCGCTTCAATGCTGTCCTGCATCAGCCACGGCAGCAAAATGGACAACGCCAGCGTGGCAACCAGCGCCAGCGCCAGCCGCTTCCACAGCTTTTGCGGCTCGTCGCGACGCCAGCGCACCAGCGGCCCGATGCCCAACAGCAGCGCCAGCGGCGCCATCAGCCAGGTGAACAGCGTATTAAAGAAAGGTTCGCCGATAGAGATGCTGCCCAGGCCCAGCTGCTTGTGCACCAAAGGCAGCAGCGTGCCGAGCAGCACCACCAGCATGGCGGCAATCA
Organism: Erwinia sp. STN24; assembly: GCF_041320675.1. Lineage (NCBI taxonomy): Bacteria > Pseudomonadati > Pseudomonadota > Gammaproteobacteria > Enterobacterales > Erwiniaceae > Erwinia > Erwinia sp. STN24. The sequence goes on from NZ_JBGGPM010000001.1 coordinate 1,815,976, forward strand.
GCAGAATATTGTTGCCCAGCAGGAAGGATTCGCGCGACCAAAGCTCGTTCTGTACGCGGCCGCGCACCTTGCTGCCTTTGATGGCGTACAGCAGCAGCGAACTGCCGATAACGATCACCAGAAAAGCCAGGATAAACATGCCGCGCGCCGGATCGGAGGCGAAAGAGTGCACCGAAATCAGCACGCCCGAACGCACCAGGAACGTCCCCAGCAGGCTGAGCGAAAACGCGGTGATAGCCAGCAGCACCGTCCAGGCCTTAAAGGTGCCGCGCTTTTCCGTTACCGCCAGCGAGTGGATCAGCGCCGTACCCGCCAGCCACGGCATAAAGGAGGCGTTTTCTACCGGATCCCAGAACCACCAGCCGCCCCAGCCAAGCTCGTAATAGGCCCATGCCGAGCCGAGCACGATACCGACGGTCAGAAAAACCCAGGCCGCCGTGGTCCAGGGACGCGACCAGCGCGCCCAGGCGGTATCCAGCCTGCCCGTCATCAGCGAGGCGATGGCAAAAGCGAAAGCCACGGAGAACCCGACGTAGCCCATATAAAGCAGCGGCGGATGGAAGATCAGGCCGATATCCTGCAGCATCGGGTTAAGATCGCTGCCGTCGATCGGGAAGTCAGGCAGCGTGCGGGTAAACGGGTTTGAGGTCAGCGTGATAAACAGCAAAAAGCCAAGATTGATCATGCCCATGACGGCCAGCACGCGGGCCACGGAATCCAGCGGCATCGCGCGGCTGAACAACGCGACCGCCAGCGTCCAGGTGCTGAGCAGCAGCAGCCACAGCAGCAGCGAACCTTCGTGCGCGCCCCAGGTCGCCGCAATACGGTAGTAGACCGGCAGCAGCGTGTTGGAGTTGGTGGCGACGTAAGCGACGCTGAAATCATTCACCACAAAGGCGTGCACCAGCACGATAAAAGCGGCGAGCACGCAGGCGAACAGCGCGTAGCTCAGCGGCCTGGCCAGGCCCATCAGCCGTCTGTCCTGACGGGAAGCGCCCCACAGGGGATAGACGCTCAGCAGCAGCGCCAGCGCCACGCCCAGTGCAAGCAGAAAACTGCCGATTTCCGGTATCATGGCTGGTTCACCGCAATCTTATGGTTCTTTTTCATTGCATCCTCAATTTCCGGCGGCGTGTATTTTTCATCATGCTTCGCCAGCACTTCTTTCGCTTCGATCAGGTTGCCCTGCTCCAGCACGCCCTGCGCGACCACGCCCTGCCCTTCCCGGAACAGATCCGGCAGGATGCCAAGATAGCTTACGCTGACCACACCGTTAGCGTCGTAGAGTTTAAAGGAAACCTGTAACGTGTTGGGATCGCGCTTGACGCTGCCGGGCATCACCATGCCGCCGACGCGCAGACGCTGGCCCGGCGTCGGTTTTTGCTGGCTTTCGCCTTTGCCGTTCAGGATTTCGCTGGGGGTGTAGAACAGATCGATATTCGAACGTAACGCATACATAACCAGTGCGGTTGCCAGCCCGAGTCCGGCCAGGATGGCAATCGCTACGAGCAGGCGATTTTTACGACGGGTATTCACGATGATGCTCCCTGCTTTTTCATTTTTGCCGCTTTGATGCGGCGTTCCCGCGACTCGCGCTGGCGAATGTCGGCCAACAGCCGCCGACGGCTAATGATGGTGTGCAGCACCAGCGCGCCCAGCGCCATCAGCGTGCAGGCGACGGCAAGCCAGACGTAAAAGGCGTAGCCGCCCATCGCCCAGAAGGCCTGCCAGGATGAGAAAGCCGTCATTGGCGCGCTCCTTTTTCCGCCACTTCCCTTACCCAGGGACGATGGCGCTCGCTCAACAGCAGCAAATTACGCAGACGCATCAGCGTCAGCGAGATAAACAGCAGCCAGAAGCCCGCAATAGCCCAACGTAAAGGCGTGCGCATGGAAGGCGCTATCGCCTGCTGGAAGACGCCGGAAGAGCCCTGATGCAGCGTATTCCACCACTGCACCGAATAGTGGATTATCGGCAGGTTTACCACGCCCACCAGGACAAGGATGCCAGCCGCCCGGCCCGCCATACGGCGATCGTCAAAGGCGTTATAAAGCGCGATTACGCCCATATAGAGGAACAGCAGCACCAGTTCCGAGGTCAGGCGCGCATCCCAGATCCACCAGGTTCCCCACATCGGCTTCCCCCAGGCGGAGCCGGTGACCAGCGCGATAAAGGTGAACACCGCGCCGACGGGCGCCATCGCCGCAGCGGCAAGATCGGCCGTTTTCCACTGCCAGACCAGGCCGGTGAACGCGGCGATCGCCATGGCGGCGTAGATACCCATTGACCACATCGCGGCGGGAACATGAATATAAATGATGCGATAGCTGTCGCCCTGCTGATAGTCGGACGGCGCAAAACCAAATCCCCATATCCAGCCGGTGGCTAACGTAACCGTCGCGGCAACTGCAAACCAGGGCAGCAGGCGACCACATAACTGGTAAAGCCTGTCGGGCTTCCCTGACTGATGTAACCATTTCCACATTGTTAATTGCTCATCTAAAAAGAAACGCGTTTCTGTCTGTTATTGTTAGTGTACGCTAACCCGCAGTGCCGCAGCCGTAGCGAAAGGCGCCAGTGTTGCGCTGGCGACCAGCATCGCGCCGAGGATGGCCAGCTGGCCGTTTATCGCCAGGCCCATTCCCGCAGCGTCAATGGCCGCCGAGGCGAAAATCAGTACCGGCACCGCCAGCGGCAGCACCAGCAGGCTCAGTAAAACGCCGCCGCGTCGCAGCCCGACCGTTAATCCTACGCCTATCGCGCCCAGGAAACTTAACGTCGGGGTGCCCAACAGCAGAGAAAGCGCCATCGCACGCCAGGTGGCGAAATCCAGCGACAGCAGCAGCGCCACCAACGGCGAAAGCAGCAGCAGCGGCAGGCCGGTCACCAGCCAGTGCGCGATCACTTTCCCCAATACCGTTATCGGCAGCGGCGTCGGCAACAGCAGCAGCTGTTCCAGCGAACCATCGATAAAATCATCGCGAAACAGCCTTTCCAGCGCCAGCAGCGAAGAGAGCAGCGCCGCGACCCAGACAATGCCCGGCGCGATACGCGCTAATAGCTGCGGTTCGGGACCAATCCCCAGCGGAAACAGCGTAATAACGATCAGGAAAAACCACAGCGGATTAACCACTTCCGCGCCGCTACGAAAAGCCACGCGCAGCTCCCGCATAATAATGCGTCCGATCATCATCCCGCCTCCGTGACGGAAAGCCGAATTTTGCGCACGCGCTGCGCCGATCCCGGCAGCTCCTGATGGGTGGTCAGGATCACTGAACCGCCATTATCGGCATGACGGGCAAACAGCGCCATCAGCTTTGTCACGCCTGATTTATCTATAGCGGTCAGCGGCTCATCAAGGATCCACAGCGGGGAACGGCTCAGCCAGAGCCTGGCCAGCGCAACGCGACGCTGCTGTCCCGCGGAAAGCTGCGCGACAGGCACCTCTTCATATCCCGCCAGGTCGACCTCTTCCAGCGCCTGCCACAGTTTTTCTTCCGGCTCCAGCGCATGAAAAAATTGCAGATTTTCCCGTGCGGTCAGCACCGCTTTCACGCCGGGATGATGCCCCAGATAGAGTAACGCGCGGTGCCAGACCTCTCGCTGTTTGCGCACAGGCTGCTGCTGCCAAAGCACCTCGCCCTGCTCAGCCCGGCTTAAGCCCGCCAGAATGCGCAGCAGCGAGGTTTTTCCCGCGCCGTTGGCGCCTTCTATTTGAACGATATCGCCTGCGGAAACGGTAAAACTGAGTTCGCTGAACAGCGTACGTTCATCACGAACGCAGGTCAGATTGTGGGCCTGGAGCATCAGGTGGCATCGCGCTTGTTAATAGTGCGTGAAATAGTACCACAGCTGATAATGGTATCGCAGCCTGCGCGGTATCACTGGATGCTTAAGTTGCCGCTATTATGCCCTGTGCAGGCCGCTTAATGCCGAAAAATGCCGCCTCGTTAAATCCTTGTTACGTTTATTCTGAAACGCAGTTACATTTCAGCAACGCTAAAACCCGCTACGCTTAGGCAGAGTGTCGATTACGGGAGCAGGAAGAATGAAAGAAGATAATGTGGAAGTCGAGAGTGAAGAACGTGAAGGAGAAGAGATAGAGGTGGATGAGGAAGCGCTGCCCTCGCGTGCGGCGGCTATCCATGAGGAGATACGCCAGGACGGCGAGAAAGAGCTGGAGCGCGACGGCCTGGCGCTGCTGTTTTCGGCTATCGCTGCGGGGCTTTCTATGGGCGCCTCGCTGATGGCGAAAGGGATTTTTCAGGCGCATCTTGACGGCGTGCCCGGCGCTTTTCTGTTGGAAAATCTTGGCTACACCTTTGGTTTTATCATTGTCATTATGGCGCGCCAGCAGCTGTTTACAGAGAACACCGTGACCGCCGTACTGCCGGTTATGCACAAACCAACCGGTGGCAATCTGGTCCTGCTGCTGAGGCTGTGGGCCGTAGTGCTGTTCGGCAATTTGATCGGAACGGCGCTGGCTTCGCTGGCCTTTACCCATATGCCGATCTTTGACGATGCCACGCGGCAGGCTTTTGTGGCTATCAGCCAGAAAGTGATGGAAAACACGCCGGGCGAGATGTTCGCCAATGCGGTGATCTCCGGCTGGATTATCGCCACGATGGTCTGGATGTTTCCTTCCGCCGGCAACGCGAAAATTTGGGTAATTGTGCTGATGACCTGGCTGGTGGCGCTGGGCGACCTGGCGCATATCGTGGTGGGTTCGGTAGAAGTCCTTTATCTGGTCTTTAACGGTCTTATCAGCTGGCAGGAATTTTTATGGCCTTTTGCTCTTCCTACGCTGGCCGGCAATATTATCGGCGGCACCTTTATTTTTGCACTGATTAGCCACGCGCAGATCCGCAACGATATGAGCACCCGCGCTAAAGCGGAGGCGAAAGCGAAAGCCGAAGCGAAGAAAAAGCGTGATAAGAAAGAGAAGGCTGAAGAGGGTTAACCGGCTGGCGGCAAGCCGCTAAAGTTATCGCTAAGCGGCAGTCGTCTCATAGGGGGCGCTGCCGTTATCGGCGGGCAGTTCAGAAAAAGCATCCAGCTATGGGGCGGCTTTAGCTGAACAGCGCAAAAGTGTGCATATAGAAATTGCTGGCGAAAGCGACATAGGCCAGCCAGACCAGCATGATAAGACCGAGCGACAGTTTCAGGGACATAGCGACCTCTTTTATGAGCTAAACAAACGAGTAACCTTGCTTGAATTCGCTTTACATTAGTCCTCTGTCAGATCGCAGTTCTTGATCCAGCGCAACTATCTTCCACTAATCGGCTAACGGCTTCTTTGCTCAACCTTGTTCAGATCAACGTTAATCACTCAGCGGCCAGCTTAATCAGCTACTCAGCTACTCAGCTACTCAGCTACTCAGCTACTCAGCTACTCAGCTACTCAGCTACTCAGCTACTCAGCTACTCAGCTACTCAGCTACTCAGCTACTCAGCTACTCAGCTACTCAGCTACAAAAATATTATCAAAGCTGAAAATTTTATATATTTTATTATAAATAATAAAGCCAATACTCACATTTAAAATAAATCAAAAATAAAAATAACAAAAAACTACCTTAATAATTAATAAACAATATTTCAAATACCGGCAGCAGAATTTCCTCTTCCTTGCGGCACTGCTATTATCTGTTACTATAACCTTCCGCAAAGCCATCATCACAATAAAGTAAAATACATGTTTTTAATTTGTTTTATTTCTTCATGGTTAATGGTGGGTTTTATTTTATCGCATTATTTTTTCACGGATGAAAAACCCGAGGCGTATAAGGAGTGCCCCTACGAATGAGCCTGTCTCTGTCAGAACTGCCTGGCGCGTTAAAAAGACTTAACCGGCAAAGAAATCGTTACCTTCACGAGCAAAAAAGAAGAATTCGGCTGGTGCTGTCAGCCATGCTTCTGCGTAGCGCCAACAAGCATGAAAAAATCCCTCAGGCGCCGCAGCGCGTGGTTTTTCCTTTTGTTAACCTTGGGATTGGCGATGCGGTATGCCATACCGGATTATGGCGAAAATTAAAGGATTTGGGCTACAGAGTACAAATCATCGCCGAGACCAGAAGCGAGGTATTTTTTAAAGGGCTGGACTGTGTCGATGACGTGTTTATTGTCGATGTCAATCATATTGACCGGCTGGAGAAAATCGATAGCGATATCGTTATCAGCATGTACTCCTGGATGCAGCGCAAGGAGCTTCTGGAGATAAAACTGCTGTCGCGGATTAATTATAGCTATGCTATCAGCATCGGTGGCTGGTTGAAGCGTCCTTATCATATCACGCTGGATTTAGCCGATAACTTTCATATTACCGATCCGCAAAAACAGCTGCTGGCAGCGCTGGGACATCCGTGTAATACACTGCGCTATTGGCTAAATCCCTTGTCTTTTAGCGATGCGTTTATCAAAAACTGCCTGCAGAAATATGCTAAAAAACCCCTGATTGTGCTGAGCCCTTTCGCCAGCGTGAGCGAAAGAACCATGACGCGACAGCAAATCTTCGATCTTATTGCAAAGCTGCAGCATAGTGTGGATTGCAACATTTTTATTACGGGTGAGAAGCACCAGCTGGCGACGCTTGATCATACCTCAGCCAATGTTTTTATCTGCGCCTTCGATTCCTTGTGGCATACCATCTCGTTGGTCAATAAGGCCGATCTCGTTATCTCGGTGGAAACAGCTATTGTCCATGTCGCCTGCGCGCTAAATAAAAAACTCGTCAGTATCTTTTATTCTACCAATATTAATTATAACGATGTGTTACAGAGTAATACTGTCTTCAAGCCCATTGGAGAAAACGTACGGCAAATAATCGTTAACAGAACCACCCTTCCTTTCGATACGGATAAAGTTCTCCAGGCGTCTTTAGCTACGCTGGCCGCTGCCGATCGTCTCGCTGTTGATCCTGCTGGCTCTGGTAACTGTTCATCTGAACCGCTTGAGCCTGCCACCGTGGCGGACTCGTGACTTTTGCTTAAAACCCAGGCGAAATGGAACGTATTTCCGGTGCATTATTTGCCATTCGCCTGTTTAAACGCCAATGCGTTCAATTTGCCACCATATGATGCAAAGACCGGTACAGGGGAAAACGTGTTGAGAAATGAAGGCCTTGAGGCGCAGCCACACTTACGGTAACATATGCAACTGGATGAACGCCCCCGTTTATCCTGTTGCTGTCTCCTTAGTTAAATGGATATAACGAGCCCCTCCTAAGGGCTAGTTGCAGGTTCGATTCCTGCAGGGGACACCATTTCACAGTTCGCTCCCATCCGTAGTAGTTCGCAAAAACCCTCAGAAACCAAGCGCCCCGTAAACTAATCGTTCGCCATAGTTCGCAATCGTCCGTTGACAGCCGCACACTTCGGCGGGTAAAAAACGGGTAAATAATTTTACCCACCGGAATTTTACCCATGCTGACCATTAAGCAGATCGACGCGGCCAAGCCAAAAGACAAACCTTACCGCTTGCTGGACAGCAACGGCCTGTACCTCTACGTTCCGGTTTCCGGTAAAAAGGTATGGCAACTGCGATACAAAATCGACGGTAAAGAGAAAGTGCTGACTGTGGGCAAATATCCATTGATGTCACTGCAGGAGGCCAGAGAGAAAGCCTGGCTGGCAAGGAAGGATGTTTCGGTGGGCGTGGATCCGGTTAAAGCGAAAAAACTATCAATTAAAGACAACTCTTTTGGCGCTATTTACAATGAATGGTATGAGCACAAAAAGCAGGTATGGTCGCTGGGATATGCTGACGAGCTGGCGCGGATGTTCCGGGATGACATCTTGCCAATGATCGGCGGGCTAGAAATCAACGAAATTGAGCCGATGAAGATACTGGAAGTGATCCGCAGGTTTGAAGAGCGAGGCGCGATGGAGAGGGCCAATAAGGCCAGGCGCCGCTGTGGAGAAGTTTTCCGCTATGCCATTGTGACCGGACGGGCCAAATATAACCCGGCACCGGATCTGGCCGATGCGATGAAGGGATACAGAAAGCAGAACTACCCTTTCCTCCCCGCTGACCAGATACCGGCTTTTAACCGTGCGCTGGCAGGCTACTCAGGGAGCATTGTTTCTCGTGTCGCTACACAGGTTCTGCAGTACACCGCGCTCCGAACGAAAGAACTCCGGTCTATGCAATGGGCGAACGTCGACTTTGCAACCAGGACGATTACGATTGCCGCTGACGTAATGAAAGGCCGCCGTATCCACATCGTCCCAATGTCAGATCAGGTTATTGCCCTGCTGGAGATGCTCAGACCTATCACGGCGCCGGTATCCGATTTTGTATTCGCCGGCCGCAATGACAAAAAGAAGCCGATCAGCGAGAACGCCGTTCTGTTGGTGATCCGCCAGATAGGTTAACCATGAAAAAGCAATTTCATCACCAAAGCTGGAATATTCTTTAAATATACATTTCCTAAGATAAAAGCTCAGAGTACACGACCCAAGAATGATCATTATAGCGAAAAATGCACGAATTCTATCTTTCATGCTGCTTACCCGAACTGAAGCATAATTTTTTATCGACCACATACTTGCTGGCCGTTCCGGGTGTCCATCCAGATGGTACTCCTGAGCAAAGAATGTAACCTTTGCTTTTTAATGCTGAAAAATAGCCAAACGAAATAGTACATGACAAAGCAAAAGCAAACACACACATACACTTGAAAAGCGGAATAACTTTATTCACTTTTTTAAGTGCGTATTCTTGCTCATATCGGAGCGAAAGGTAAAACCAGTATAAAGGAAACGCAAAAATAATTGGTATTGATATAAGACTTAATGACATCCACGAAAAAATAATTTCATCATGAAATTTGAGATAATCAAAGACCTCGCTCAACCAAAAATAAAAAGACAGAATAGAAAAAACCAACAATATAAGAATTGAAAAAACAGCATTGGTTTTTTTCGTCATATGTTAGTATATCCTCTTGGTAATATCGTCAATTGAGTTTCTCAAAAAACCTCTAATTTCTGACTCTATAATTTGCTTGCCTTTAATTAACATTCGCTCTGCAAGCATAGCACCTAAGTCCCAAAAACCTTCTTCCATTTCTCTGGCTTTTTCAGCAAATTCTTGTTGAGCCGCATCAATGTACTCAACTACTTTGTCTGTCACACCAAACTTCTGGTCCAGCTTATTTAAACCCCAGGCAGCAAAAAATCCAACGCCAATGACTATTACAAGGTTAAATGCAATCAACGGGGTTACTACGACACTTCCAACGACAAATGTGACTACTGATACAATGCCGATTTTCATTACATCAGTAGCCAGAGATCCTATGAATTCAGCTAAAGATCTCTCATCGTTCAAAATAAAATCAAGAGTCCTGTAAGCGGCTGCAACATAAAATGTCAGCCGTGCTCCTTCAACAACAGATTTTGCAAACCCATATTTACCAATTCCCAAATCAACAATCTTTGGATTTTTAGCCGCAAACACAGGTGCATTCAATATCTTCCTTACACCAGGATAACCACTTATTTTTATCAGTTCTGTACCGTTGCGGTTTACATATGTTGTTGCTTTTATGCTGAAGCTTCCCAATTGGTTGATCAACATGGATGCAGTCACAACATCCTTAATATTTGTTCCATAATTTACAACTATTTGTCCGGGGTCACTTTCTGTTATTGCTACCCATCCGTGTTTCCATGCCCCCCACGAGGACAATATTTCGAAAGCTTCTGGAAGAGTGAGCAGCATCACATCCTGATTAGTTTGCCTTAGCATTGCCCTCAAATTACCATCAGGTAAATCATGCGTATTCCGTAAAACTGGATAATCAGGTACAAATCCCGTTGGCTTTTGCTCACCAGTGAGATAAGAGGGCAATTCCGGGGAAGTTTGCCCCGGTGCCACAAAACCTGCTGCCGATTCGCCAGCGGAAGCTCCACTGCTCTTCTCGTACGTATCATCCATCATCGACGGAATAAACTTCGCTTTACAAGGACAAGTACTGTAGCTGTCGAGGGTTCCGGCCATTCGCCGGTCATGAATGGTATCGTTGTCAATGCCACCGGCTATCCTGAAAAGCCCGGCATGTTTACCGCAGGTCACACTGTCCTGCTCTCGGGCCACAGGTTTATCAAACAGCGTGTGATCCTCTGCGCCCGTGGTGATTTTCCCTCCGCAGGTCGTCTTATCGCCCTGCACCAGATAAAAGCCTTCTGCTGCCATATTTTTCCCTTTAGCTGAATTCTGTCCGGGTTATCCGCAAAGCACCGCACTGCTTGCCGGATCGAGCGCAATCAGACCGGACAGAAGCTGGTCCATCTCCGGCTGAAGCTGTGATTTATCGGTTTTACTGCGTGTGGCTTTCATGCACAGCAGTCTGAGGCGACGCAATTTCACTTCAAATAGCAGTGCCTGTGTCCACTGCGTGAGGGTGATTGACTGTGCGGCGCTGTCGAGTTCATCCAACAGATGCAGGGCCAGTTCATTTTTGCCCTTTTGCTCGGCCACACCGGCTATCAGCAGACGCAGCAGCCATTTGTCTCTTATAGAGTCGGTTCCTGACCGGGTCTGCAGCCAGTGGAGCGTGGCATCCAGGCCTTCGCTGTCTGCTTTCTCCAGCGCTTCCGGCTCAAGGGCCAGAATATCGTCTGATGGATATACCACTGCAAATCCAGCCAGAGGTGATTGGCGCCACGCGAGAAAGTGCTGTCCGCCTGCTCCAGAATCTCCAGCCAGCTCTGCTGCAGATAGAGGCATTTGAGCATGGGTCTTCTCCGGTCGGACTGGTGGCACTTACCGCAGCAAGCCAGGGCTGCCAGCTTTCCGTGCGTGTGCCTGTTGCTGTCGTTAGTCTGACAGGCGGCGACCAGATTTTGCAGAGTGCTTATTATTCGACTTCATCCATGTCACTGTTTCCGGTGTTGGCCATCAGCGCCTGAGCGGTAGCCGCGCTGTCGACACTGAATATCTGATCCGGTAACGTGAAACCGTGCAGATCCAGTAGCGCCAGCGGACCTTTTCCAAGTTGTGAACGCAGTACCCACTGCAGCGTGCGACCATCTGGCGCGGTGAAACTCATCATCCACTGGCTACGGTTAAGCTGCTGGCGCTTGCCCTGATCCAGCCAGCGAATAAAGCCCCAGGCCCCGCTGTAATCCCCGAACAGACGCGTTCCGGCATTGACCGTGATCCAGGTCAGCATAGTCCCCGGCTTGTAAGTGTCTCCCGGCCAGCGGAAGCTTTGCCAGTCGGCCATCTGGTTGAAGTAGTGCAGCTTTTGTCCATCAATAGTCAGCTGAGTTTCCACCACCTGTGGTACAGGACGCGCCTGCAGCTCAAAGCGGATGCCCTGACTGCCATCGGTGAACAGAATGTCTGACAGCTGGCTCAGCTGGTTAATGGCCCGCAGGAAGGCCGGGTTAAAGGTAAGCCCCTGGCTGTTGACCTTATCCGGTACCCACTGGCTGCCCTCTTTGTGCAACACACCGCTGAGTTCCGTGGTCAGGAAGCGCTCTATACGTCCGCTGTCCTTACGCACAAATTCAGCCATCATGGGTAAAGAAGCATCACTTTTGCTGGCCGCAAACGGGAAACGCCCGTCAAAAGCAGTTTGCCAGTTCGCGACAACCGAGCGGCTCCATTTATCATTCAGACTGGCTGCCGACGGCTGAAGCACAGTCTCCCAGGCCTGGGTCAGCGGCTGCACAAACATCGTGTTGCCAAAACCACTCCACTCTTCGCCAAGGCTTGCCGAAATCAGACTGCCGTATTGCTGAGTGTCTGTCAGATCCACGCTTTTGCCCTGGAATACGGTCTGCGCCAGGATCTGCATCATCGCCTGCGGATCTGAGGCGCTGGCCACCTGTTGCAGTCGCAGACGCACGCGGGTGATACGGGTCAGATACGTCTGCAGGCTCAGGGAGGTGTCAGCCGACATGACGTTACTGCCTTTATTTTTACCCAGAAGCTGAAGCAGTGGACCAAAGGTTTCATCCAGCGGCCCCTGCGGCCCTGACGCAGACTGCTCAATCGCGGGTTTATCTTTTCCACCTACGAGATCTTTAGCCGATTTGATGATGGAATCCGAAAGACTTTCGCTTTGCTGGCCGGTCTGCCCCTGCCAGGCGAGGGTATTCATCAGGGCAATCAGTGGCGACTGCCGGACATCACTCATCAGCGTCAGCTGGTCGGTAACGTCAGCAATGTTGTTTGCCTGGTTAAGTCGCAGGCTGTTGAGGAAGCTCAGCCAGCTGCCGGCAAAGTCGGTGAAGTAGCGTTGCGTCAGACGCGCCTTCAGGGCTTCCGGTGACAGGTCAGCTGATATGGCCTTATGGGAGTCGCTCAACACCCAGTCAATTTCATCCCGGCGGGAATTTGCGGCCTTTGCGATAGCCTGCTGGATGCCCCCTTCCCACGCCTGGCGGGTAAACATGCCTGGCACCACTTCCTCGGTGGTGAACAGTCGCCGCGCATCGGTACCGCTGGTCATGTCTTCCAGAGACACATCGGCAAAGTTACGACGTACCGATTTGAGCATGTTCTCATACAGGGTGCTTTCGGCGTTACGCCGTCCAATTTGCTGCAACAGTACCTGGCGGCTCTGACTCACCAGCTGCGCATCCGGCCTGATTTTCCACTGTGGTTGCTCAGGCAGTTCGGTGATGTAGAAGGCCCACAAGTCCGGCGACAGGCTTTGCCAAAGGCCGGTTGAAATGCCCATCCGCGTCGGCTGCACGGCTTTCATGGTCTGGGCGTAATACGCGCCGTCGACTTTATCCGGACGGGCCATCATTAACCAGGCTTTCAGTTGGTCATAGCCCGGCTTCGCCAGCTGTGCCCGCTGGTCGCTGCCGGGTACAGAGCCTGCCAGCGCGCTGAGCTTCTGCGTAAGCGCCTCGTTCGCCGGGTCACGTATCAGGCGGTTGTTTGCCACACCGTACCAGGGCAGCAACGCATCGAGCAGTTGCTGGTTATGGTCAAGACCGAAGCGCTGGTACCAAGGGGCACCATCCTCAATATGCTGCTGCAGGCGGCCGGCGTCATTACGCAGCATATGCAGAGCCGTCAGCTGGTAATCCGATACGGAAGAATGCTCCACCAGAGCATGCGCCTGCTGCGCCACAGAGACAATCTGCAGACGGTTGACCGCAAACGACAGCAACGTCCCCGCCCCCCAGACACCGATAATGGCCATCAGTGTCCAGGCCAGCGTCTGTTCCCGCGCCATACCGACACGGCGGCCACGCACGCGGGTACAGTCATCAACGATCCCCTGCCAGGTCACCGGCAGGGTCAGCGCATGGCGTTGTGATTCCGGGATATATTTCTCAGCGTTGGCAGCTGCAGCACCGGCTGTTTCTCCTGCGATAGCGGCGGGTTTATTCTCCGGCAGGCTAAACATCAGGCCACGCAGCGGAACGCGCTGTTGGGAGGCTGCCAGCCATGGCACCAGTTGCTGAGTCCAGCGGGCGATACCGCCGTCTTTGAGGTGCTGGCCCAGGCGCAGCAGGAAGTCGTGGCCGTTGTTCTCAGCGACCTGACTCATCCCCTGCGTTCGCAGGGCCGGAAGCATCAGCTCAAGCTGGCGGGTAATTTCGTCAGGCTTAGCACGCAGCGGGAAACTGGCACCTACCGTCTGTTCAGTGCGTTTTGCCTGCGACCACTTGCTGTCGCACAGCTGCCACAGCCAGACCGGGGCGGAATAGCGCAGTAATTCGCTGATTTTTTCCAGCCCGCGTAAATCGTTATCGCTAATCTGAGGTGTGAGGTTAAGTGACTGAGGTAAGACGCGGACAATACCGTCCAGTGGGCGTCCGCGACGCAGTTTGCGTAGCGCGGTATATTTTCCCTTGTCCGGTTCAGCAGTCAGACTACCGCCGTAAATCAGCACGGTACGGTTGCCTTCAAGCCACTGCTGCTGTTGCAGGCCGAGTACCAGCTGTTCAATCGCAGCTTCGTCACCGGTAATCAGCAACAGGCGGGTTTTACGACGCCAGTAAAGGCCAATACGGGAGCGGAGATGCCCCCGAATCCTGTCACACATGGCCACCGCAGGATGAACAGGCGCTTTATCATTTTCCCGTTTCTTTTTCTCATCATCACCGTTGGTATTGTCGACAAGCGCATTAAACTCCTGCTTACCGACACTACGTACTGCCGCCAGAAGCACCACTGATACAATTAGGGCACAGCCTGAAATACATCCGCCAGCGATAAGCCAGTAAATTTGCTGCTGACTACCGTCTTCAATCCCGGCAATATCCGGATGCTTCCAGACCATGAACGTCATAACGGCTAACAGCAAAAAGAAAATCAATGCGACAGCAAGATAGCGGCCTTCCGTAGTCTTCGGTGCTAAAGGTAGCTTCACGGATCCATCTCCTGTCGGGAAGCAATCGGGGTAATGAGCGTGCTCCACAGCACATTCTGTGTGGTATCTCCGCAGATAATCATCTGTGGTGACTGAGTTTGTCGGGCGATTTCAGTGGCGGCAGCGATAGCCAGCCAGGGGGCTGCGGCTCCGGCATGTCCCATGGATATATCGAGCGAAATGACGGCTTCGTCCTCTACAGACTGCGCAGGGTGAGCATTCTGGCACTCGATAACCTCTGCGCGCTGCTTACCCGTAAGACCGGCAAGCCATAAATTTTTCACGATATTTTCTTTGAGCGGGACGTTCCAGGCGGCCATGTTCATCCCCTCGCGCAGTTCACCTGATGGAGCAGGATCAGGCCGGTGCAGCAACGCGAGAGGCTCGAGCGCCTCCTGGGTCAGGCGGTTGCCAAGAAGCAGAGCAACGGCTGCTTCAGCAGTATTGTTTGAAACAACCGGGTCAATCTGGAGGCCAACAATCAATAACATTGCTTTATCTTTAATGCGTTCATTCAACCAGCGGTCAATTACACTGAGCCCACTCCCTTCACCATATTCAACAGAAAGAGTAATATTGTTCTTTTGCCAGGCCTCATCCCAGTAATGGCGAATACTCTCCAGAGGCAGCGATGTTGTTACATCAAAAAATACTACCAGTGGTACTTTGTCAGGGATTCGTGCGAAAGGAATGCCAGTAATCAACTTCGAAAAAATATTCGTTATTACGAATTTTAGCGAGTCCTGCGGGCTAGAAGAAATTTGGCTCATCCTGGAGCTTTCATTACCATCCCGGTCGACCTGCGAAACAATAATACTATCGTTATTTTGCATGGCAATAGCTGTATCTTTCTGAGCAACTAATGAGTGGCCGGTAATAAATGTTGCATTCAGCACCTGCAGTGCACGACGTGCATTACGGGTTTCTCGAAGAATCCATTGTTCTCGCTGTTTGTCGAAAGCATTTGCTTTGCTATCCTGCAATGCCCACAGAAGCAGACAAGAAGCAAACGGAACACTCCACAAAACAACAGGCACACCTAAAGAAATTTTCCAAAAATACAGATTTTCAACATAACGCCCAAATATACGCATTAATATAACACTGACCGAAAGCATGGCAACCAGAGCAATAAGCCAACGAGAAAATTTTAGAGGCTTAGGTCTGGGATAGCGTTCTGGTAAATGTTTAAGTGTATATGGCATGATTATCCTTTGCTTACTTAATTATCTAAAACAATCAAAATCATCTATACTTTTTGAATTGCCATGATTTATATCCAGTGCATAATTCAAAATTATTATCGCTTAAAGAATCGAATGCTGAGCTAATTCCAATAAAATCCCCATTAGCCAGATCTATAAAAAACCTTGGTTATTATCAAGATATGCAAGGGCTATAGACCTCAGATAATTCACATCGAAAACACCATCACTAACACTTTTCTCTATATTTTTATAAGAGCGTTAAGATTAATTAGTATTATATTGGTAGTTTGAGAGTTCTCTTCATTTATCTTTTTGGCTTCTCCCATATGACTATTTTTGAACCGTCACATTTAACTCTATAACCATTAACTATGGTATCCAAATATATTTTTTTAACTACTGACTTTTATTTTATACCAATTGCGTCATCTTCAATAAGTTCAACATCAACCGAACAAGCATTAAATGAAATCACAGAAAGCAAAACGATCGCTATAAACCACCTCACCCTCTCTCCTTAAAAATATCACTAAGCTAAATGGCTCCTCTGTAGATTTATGACTTAAAACCACACGATTTAATTCACTTTTGTTGTGAAAATAGAATCCCATTTTCCCATCATGTATTTCAGAAGAGATTTGTCATTCTTGAGATTGAAATCAGGCACTGGAATCTTCTCCCCACCGAATCCCTCACTACCGACAATAATATGCTCTTCTCCCCTTAACGAATATTTTACACTATCTTTAAAAGCAAAATATTTTACAGTTACAGGGTCAACCCCACCAACACACCCTATTTTGTAGGCAAATAAAATGGTTCCCACACCATCAGAAAATTTTTTATTCACCTCGACAGAATCAGGTAAAATATCTAATTTTATATCTTCGTCGCAGTTTCTGACAAAATCCTTAAGGATCCAATCGTTACTGTTCCCTGTGACTTGTTTAACAAGTAAGGCCACTCCACCGTCTTTGCTATCAAGTTTTTTATCTATAATTAGAACATGTTTACCGGAATTATCATTCCATACCTTTTGGAAGGATTCAGAACTTGCAAAAGCTGATTGGGATAATACAAACGTAAAAGTAATAATTAGGTTCCAAATCACCACTGTTGCTACTTTCATTTTGGCCTGCCAGGTTTACTAAATACTTAATCAAAACAGATTTATTCCAGAACAACCGTTGACGCTTTATGCCAGTTACTGGTCATGTATTTATATAATAGGATGTTATTTTTCAAATTAGTATCAGGCACCGGTTTAACATTATCATCAATCACCCCATTAGGTATAATCATCCGTTCTTCTCCTCGAAGAGAATGTTTCACACCATTTTCGTAAGCAAAATATTTTACAGTAACTGGATCAAGACCACCCACACAACCTATGGTATAAGAAAATAACACTGCATCAAATGAGCCATTGATTTTTTTAATCTCGAACGAGTCCTTAATCAAAGCCATGTTTATATCAAGCGGGCATTTATTTACATAATCGACAAGACTCCATATCTTTTTGTCTCTTACATATTCCGAAGCGGTAATTCTTGCATTTTTAATGTTGCCAAAATTTTCTTCGTTAATATCAATTTTCACCTTATGAGTACCATCCGGGCGATCAAACTCCTTGGTAAGGGTAGATGCAAAACCACTAATTACAGGTAAAGCCACCAAAATTAAAGTAAGTGTTATTTTTAGAATCATCTTGTACTCTCACGTCCAGTTGTTTTGGAATGAATACCAATCATTTCATTGAGCTCATTTACATCAAAGGTTTCTAATTCTTTATGTGCGTTTGACTCGTAATATCCTTTGTATGCCACTGGTAAAAAAAATCTCAAACCATTAAAGGGAGAGAATTTTATCGTGTCACCTTGATTCCCTCCCAAGCAAATTAATGCTCCCGACTTCGATTTGCCATATACAAAAGTTGCGTGATGTCCTGATGATGCGGCACAACCGTAAATAGGTTTTTTGATCTCAAAAAAATTGCCCCTATCTCTAAAAAAAGAAATTGCACGATACGGGTCTGGAACTGTTTTATGATACCCACTCTCTTGAAAACAATAATTTACAAAAGACGAACACCAGGCATTTAATGTTCCAACTAGATTTTTTAACCATCCATGACCTATTAATGCATGGTAATTACTAGTGATACGGTTTTCCTTAGTCCCATGCCATTTTTTTGCCTCACTCAGTGCTATATTCATCCATGGAGCCTCTCTCTGATCATGAGGGAGTAACGCAATCGGATTACCAGAATTTTTTCCTCCAACCGGTTCTAGCGCTTTCTTATGAGTATTGATTTCGCTATTTTTTTTCTGTTGTTTACTCACTTTTTTTGAGGTTGGTGGATTAACTGCTGATTTTTTGGTCTCGCCCGCAGTGTTACTACCATTTTTGTCTATAGAAATTGATTGTCCCGGGTATATTTTATTAGGATCTGATATATTATTCTGCCGCGCAATATCTTCAACATTCACACCATTTTTTTCTGCGATCTTCGCCAAAGTGTCCCCTGGAGCAACGGTATAGATCGAATGACTATTAGCATTGACACCATATATCGTCAAATGCTGACCTGGAAAGATCTTACTCACATCTTTTATATTATTGTTTTTGGCTATTTCATCAGCGTTTGACTTATAACGTTCGGCAATTTTCGAGAGAGTGTCACCTGACATGACTATGTACTCAATCGGCTTCTGAGTGCTCTTCTCACGTGGAGCTTCGGGAGTCTCGGAAAGTGTTTTTGCAGAGAATTGCGAAAATTTTCTTGTAAGCAGTATATTCTTCGTTTCACCCCCGGCAATAGCTGAATAAACAACCACCTCTTCTCACAAGCTTTTTTTCTGCATGAATTTATTGCAGCTTTGCAAGATAAATTTCCGACGAGAAGAGAATCAAACAAAAAGGTAAAGTTATATAGAATTGTTTTTCCAATAACTTTCTTAAATCCAATAAAATACCCATAAGCATCATCATCACATTTTTTCTCATGGACTCCGGAAGTGCAAAAGATACATTCCAGATACACACTTTTTCATTTTGGAAAACTGCTGATGTATTAACAGGATATTTTGATTTTTTGTTCACATCCCAGCCATAGTAAACTTCAGATATATTAACAAGGATGATGATTTTATTTTTGATAAGTAAATCATACTCAATATAATGTTTTACTGAATCAACAACTATATCAATCAGTGATTGCTTATCATTTTTTTTGAAAGTCATAATAAATGACTCAACATCTGATATAGCTATACATTCGTTAGCCGAAGCATAGGAAGAGTAAATAAGCAATAATGCTATAGAAAGAAACTTCATATTATCCTCAACAAGCAAACCAATTAATATGGCATTTTTCATCCTTACCAGATGGTTTGCATGTCAAATGTATTCACTCTGTCATTCAATATTAGAAAGTGAAGATTATCATTTCCTAATACTCAAAAACAATTTCGATGCCATAAAATCACTTTATTAACTAACTCAGAAAAACGCCCCCATCAAATTATGGTGAAGGAGGAAGTATTTTTGAACTAATAGAGTTGCATATTGCCTCACCAAGTGATTTTTTAGATATCAAATTGTAAACTTTAATTTTAGTTGTGTACAACTTATCAGGATCTCTCGAATCAAATGTATAAATAATTATTTCATCTTTTTTTAGCTCATAGAACATAATCCCATCAAACCCAGACACTTTATCATCCTTAAACTTTGATAAAATATTGGCTACTCTTATCCGAGTTTCATGAGAATGTATAGCTTGAAGAAGGTCATGATCGCCCACCCCTTTTAAAGGGGTATTTAAATATACCTTATCTACATAAGGGTTGTAGTCATTTAAGTTACATGTTGGCGTATTTACATTGTCAATCCCATAATAATTCCTAAAAAAACCATCAATTACATATTTATAATCTATAGCTGAAGATAATGGCTTAACATACAAAGTTATTCCTCCGGGCTCACCAGAAAAAACATTCATTGAATAGAAAAAAATAAATATGGGCATTAATATCTTCATCGACCACCGCCTTCATCTCGAGAGGAAATTTCTTTATTATCAAAACAGAATAAATTATTATTTACATCATCCACATCAACAACCATCAACTCTGCAGAACTTTCTTTTGCATAGTTTTTATAAACTACTGGGACATAGAATCTAAAAAATTTTTGATATACGGGGACGTTCCTTTCCTCCTTGACCGTCATTCTAAATCTGGACACCACTTTAGTAGTGCTATATATGGACAATTTTATTGTACCTCCGCCAAATTTAGAACCACCTTGATTCCCCCCAAGCCCAGCAATATCCCCATGTATAGTTTTACCATAAACCAATGATACATGTCCATTTCCAGTAAAACGATCCCCAGAATTTGTATAGGTTCGAAATACCATTAATGCGCCATAAACTGGCTTATCAATTTCTACAAATTTTACTTTATCATATGCAGGAAATTGAGAAGACTGAGGGTAACTTTTTGAGTAATCATAAGAAGATTCTTTCAAACAATAATTTACAAATGATGCACACCATGCAGTATTCGATAAGGAACCTTTAGCGTTAATTAAATAGTGGTAATTATCTTCTATACTTTTTTCTCCAGTTCCCTTCCATTTTTTAGCTGCTTTAATTGCAACCGCCATCCATGGAGCCTCTCTCTGATCATGAGGGAGTAACGCAATCGGATTACCAGAATTTTTTCCTCCAACCGGTTCTAGCGCTTTCTTATGAGTATTGATTTCGCTATTTTTTTTCTGTTGTTTACTCACTTTTTTTGAGGTTGGTGGATTAACTGCTGATTTTTTGGTCTCGCCCGCAGTGTTACTACCATTTTTGTCTATAGAAATTGATTGTCCCGGGTATATTTTATTAGGATCTGATATATTATTCTGCCGCGCAATATCTTCAACATTCACACCATTTTTTTCTGCGATCTTCGCCAAAGTGTCCCCTGGAGCAACGGTATAGATCGAATGACTATTAGCATTGACACCATATATCGTCAAATGCTGACCTGGAAAGATCTTACTCACATCTTTTATATTATTGTTTTTGGCTATTTCATCAGCGTTTGACTTATAACGTTCGGCAATTTTCGAGAGAGTGTCACCTGACATGACTATGTACTCAATCGGCTTCTGAGTGCTCTTCTCACGTGGAGCTTCGGGAGTCTCGGAAAGTGTTTTTGCAGAGAATTGCGAAAATTTTCTTGTAAGCAGTATATTTTTCGTTTCATCCCCAGCAACACCTGAATAAACAACATCCTCTTTTCCAGCAGAATTCATATATTTGACAACAATAGCCATTCCTTGTTTCGTATGGATGATTGTCTTGAGCTTGCCGTAAGCATCTGTTTTCCACTCGTAGCTAGTGCTTCCTAGTGTCACTTTAAATGGCACATCAGCAACTGGTCGAGAGCCATCAGAAACAGTCACATTTGTCACATACACCCATTTTTCAGTGCCCGGCTTCAAGCCACCTTCCTTTTTGCTAATTGCCTTGATTACCTTACTGAATTTTGTATCGTCAAGATCTCCTACTTTCTCCCCCTTGGCGACCCCGCTTTCAGACATGATAAAATCGGCATAAGCTTCAGGGTTATTACCATCACTCCACGGTGCATATTTTTCCATCATTTCTGGAATAGTATAATCATTATATTTTCTTTTAAGAAGAGATCGTTTTGCATTATCACCAGCTTCTATGCTAGAAAATATAGCAAATGAATGTTTTCCTGGATTGTAGACAACCCCAACACCGATTTTTCCTTGCTGGTTTTTTACAGAAATGAGATTCCCTGGGTTATTGAATCGCCAATTCAGTGAGCCCCCAGTTTTTAACAATCTTGTGCCACTCGATGACTCATATTCTACCGTTTTCGTCGATGCATGATAGATAGCATTTATAAAGCGCATTTTAATTAATCCTCTCTACTATTTGCTCGCAACTTCAAACCTGGCATCATCTAATAAAACTGGCGTCATGTGATATCCGGTCTCGGCAAGAAATATTACACCATCAATAGTGACACTTTTCCCAAGAAGATTTTTATTTACTTTATACTCATTACTATCATGCATTATCAACTGAACGTCCTGATTCCAGTTTTGATTGTCAGTATCTGCGTCTATTACACATGTGAGTGGCTGTTTTAAATGCAATATCCACTCATATAGTTTCTCATCATTGATTTTATCCTCTCCCCAGCCAGGAGGGCCGTAGTATAATTCTTCGCTAACAACTCCTGTGAGACTTACTTTATCCCCTTCCTTTAGGCAAGTTGCAGATGCACTAAAGCCAGAAAGCACGATTATAAAGCAAAAAATAGACTTCCAAATTTCCTTTAACATAGTTCATCCTGTCGTAGTTAAATTTAATAGTTTTGCAATCATTGATTCAGTTAGCGCAGAAGTATGACTTTCAGCTGTCTCGGTATCATCCGAATCAGTATCAGGCTCCAGTGATTCTATATCTTCCGCACTATCTACCTCAGCCTCTGCAACTGATGTTGGAAGCTCTTCTTTAACCCAGGTTTCTCGCCCTATGATTAAGTTTAATGTATCGCTTTCAGGAAGCACTATTTTCGGGAAGCGACCTGAACTGTCTACTGTGCCGGTCGACAGGATTTTCCCATTGCTGTCAGTAATGTTGTATGGCTGATTTGTCATCCAGTCCATACTTTGAATGACACTATCGGCACCAGGGAAAGCAAAACGTAAACTTTGTTCGCCAGGTTCCATTACAGGAAATACAGGCAGCGTGACCTTTTCTGATGCGCTTGCCTTACGCCCATAGTGTCCTGCTTTCGTACGATATTCACCTGCAGTAGCAGATTCAATCGCACTTGCATCAATCCTGATATAGCTTCCACCACCATTCAGAGTCAGCTTCTTCTTTGCGATGATTTTGATCTCATCCTCAGTGCTGGTAATACTGAGTTCCCCACGCGCCACCAGTTCCATCAAATCATTCTGCGCCTGTATTTTTACCGGCCCCTGGTTCGCGATGAGCTTGATCCCCAGCTTCCGAACAAACACGCTCAGGGCATTACCCACGCCGATGAACAGATTTTTCACCACGCTGACGTCTGCATTTTTACCGGCAGTGGCTATCAGGTTCTGGCCAGCAGATACCTGCAGATGTTGTCCACTGGTCATCGCCATACCCTCCGGCGCGCTGAGCAGCAGCACCGATTTTTTGAGGCCCGTCAGCTGCTGTTCCAGCAGCGTGACCTGCGCCTGGAGATCGGCCGGGTTCGCGGTCGCCTTCTGCGCGTCATCGGAGATGGATGTCATCTGCTCCCGGGCATTACCCAGATTGCTGACCGCCGGCTGCATCTCCAGCACCTGGCCCTGCGCTTTCGTCTGGCCATCAGCGCTGATGAACATCCCTTTCTGTGCCCGGATGGCTCCCCAGCTGTCGGTTCTGAGCTCAAAACCCTCACCGCGCTTCTGCTTCTCAGCATCCACTAAATGTCCCAGATTCAGCTGACTCTTGCCGCCGTACTCGGTGGAGACCTTGATATGCTCCTGATCACGACTGTCATCGAGGCGGATTTTGTTGTTCGCCGGGGTGCGCAGGACGTTACGTTTGTAGTTTCGGATAGTGACATGGTCACCGTGGGCCGAGTCGTGCAGCACGCCGGAGATGTACGGCCGGTCCGGGTTACCGTCTTCAAAGCCAATCGCCACTTCGGTGCCCGCCAGCAGCGGCAGGTGCAGACCGTAAGTATCGCCGGCATAGGGACGTGACTGCCGGACCCACAGGCTCTCGAACCCGGTCTCCCGGTTATCACGGTCAAACAGCATGTTGACGCGGTAGCGGCCGTCTTTATCGATATGGCCGTAGGTGTCATTTTCGATGGTGCTGGTGACGCGGGCCGGTAATGTGCCGGCCATCACCGGGCGTGAACCGGGCTCAGGACGATAACAAAAGTCGGTGCTGTCCGGGATACCGTCAAACCTGACGCCGAAGTCCTCATCACGCCGCGCATGGCTGTGCATCGCCGTGATGACCACGCCATGAGCAAACACGTCGGCCACTTCGTACCCGCCGGTGACTTTCAGAACCTGCCCCGGAGAGAGCGTCGGGCAGCTGGTGATGGCATGGGTCTGCGTCTGGCCATTCAGGTAGCGCTCATGACGAATGCGGGCATAAAACACCCCGGACTCCGGTGCCGGATTGTGGTCATGGGTATCACCCGCCGTCAGATAGTTATCCGCATAGTGATAGGCCTCACCGTAGGTGGTGGCATCCCCGCGGGTGGCATCGACCCGGGTGTCCATGTCATCCGTGGCCTGACGGTAGTTGTAATCACGGGTGCTGACCTGCTTCTGTACCACGTTATGGTGGCTCTCCATGCCCCAGACCGGGTCCACGCCCTCCGAATGCTGTCCTGATGGCGGAACCGATGGCAGCGTCAGGCCTTTTTCATACCCCTGCTGACCGTCGTAAAACTCCACGACGTCGATGTTCAGACGCGTATCAGTGGTAAAGCGGAACCAGATACCCACCTCACCCAACAGGCGGGTGATGAAGTGCAGGTCGTCTTCACCGTACTGCATCACCTGTTCACGCCGCGGGTATTCACGACTTAGCGAGAACAGAAAATCCTGACCGCGCATGTTGTGACGCTCGCGCAGGACTTTTTCCACGATTTGTGGCACCGACATGTCCTGGTAAATGGCGTTCTGGTGTGAACGGTCAAGCAGGGCCAGGCGTGGCCGGAGCGTCAGGGCATAATGCGTCTCATCTTTTGAGGTACTGAGACGTTCAAAGCCCGTAACCACGCCCTGAATTACCCGCACTGGCTGCTGCACTTTAATACCGTAACCCCGGTCAACCGGGGCCTGCAGCGTCAGAGAGGAGGCTTTCATCAGCATCATTTCTTTGCTGATGGCATGGTTACCGCTGGTAAATTCAATACGGTAGCTGAACGGCGTGCTCAGGGCTTCATCACCTTCAAACGCCAGCACATCAAGCTCCGAACTGCACTCTTTTACCGCCAGCTGATGGTGGTTATGGCTGAATCTTATCGGCAAGTTGATGCTCATACGTTCACTCCTTGTGTACGGCCAAACTCCAGTCCGATACCCTCTTTCTCACTCGAGCTAAGGCGTACGACCGGGTTTCTGTTTTGCAGCCATGTGGGTCAGCAACTGCTGACTCAGCACCGGCAGAATTTGTTGATTGAGCAGACTGTTGACGTTGCGTGCGCCGGTATCCGGCAGCAGGCAGGCGGCGGTCAGCGCGGTTTTACCCACGCCAGGCTCGCCAACCAGGATCGGGTTGTTCTTACGACGAAGGGAAAGAATGTCCACCCTCTGATGGTCTTCCCCCTGTTCGGGCAGCGTCAGCAGCCAGTGCTCAGGCAGGATTTCTGCATGGGTGCGGGTCTGACACAGGGAGGCAGCCCCTTCCATCGCACGGGCGCAGTAGGGATTAAGACGTCGAAGAAGGCTTGCCGGATTCTCCATGAGATTCTCTCTTTATCGGTTCCTGGTCACGCTACCGCCCTTCGCTGTTTCCCTTTGTTCAGGGGACCAAAGCGCACAAGGTCAGGCTGGCAGACAGTTTGTCGGTTTCTTTGCTGAAAGCCCGCGTACTGCAGACGTTCAGCAAAACAGCAGAAAGGTTATCCCCTCCGCTTAAAAACGAGGATTACGCTAAAGAGTTCGTGTCGCAGGAAGGCGGCAAGTTCGTAAGTCTCCGGGAACATAGATAACTGTATGACCGGAGCGAGCCAACGCACCTGCGGCGCGAAATATGACGCGTAATCAGGCGGTGGCGCGTTCGTTCCAGGAGTCGGAATGAATGATGTTGCCGTCTTTGTAGGTCCAGGTGATTTTTTCGTAACGCAGCTCGATCTGCTCAAGGTGGTTATGCTTCTCGTAAGCAGGATCCTTGATGTCGTGCATCACCGGGTTTACTTTCACCACTTTCACGTTTTCCAGTTTGGTGTTGAAGTACTCCACTTCCTGGCCCGAGTTGTTGATTTTGTACCACTTGAATTCCGCAGATTTCAGGGTCTGACCGGTGGTCACCGCCTTGTACAGATACGGGCTGGACGAGTCGATTTCCCTGGTGAACAGGAACGGGGTGTGGATACGGGTACCGGTCAGCTTGCCGGTGTTATTGTTGGTCGGGATGTACAGGTTATGCTCCTGCGCCACCACTTCGATGCTACCGTCACGATCCTGAACGTCCACAGACCCTTTAATGGCCGCACCACCGTCGTCTTTCAGCCAAAGATAAACAGGAATTGCCATGAAATTACTCTCCATTGTGTTGTGATGCGTCATCATCCTGCGATGACGCCAGGGTTTTGCCCGATATCTGACAGGCGTTGGCCTGCGGTACCAGACTGATTTCGACACGGCGGTTGAGTGCACGGCCCTTCGGGGCGTCATTGGTTGCGATCGGACGGCTTGCGCTATAGCCCTGCACCGCAAAACAGCTTTCCGGCACATCGCCGGTGTCACGCATCCAGTCGCGTACCGCTGCGGGATTTGTCGGGAAACCTGCTCCGGGGAGAATTCATTTATGCTCCGGAATGTCAGACTGACGTTGTCTTCGCAACCGTCACCGGCAAGCGTATTTTTAACGGTCAGATTTATTTTTGGGGAATATTCAGAAAGAACTGAGTCAAAGTTATTTTTGTTCAGATTAACTTTTTTGCGCTCAGATAGTGGTGCAGACTCCCGGCCGTTGCTGAAATCGCCCGCAACCAGTAATTTCAGGGGGAGCTTGGTTTTCTTGCTCGCTCCACCCGTATGCAAATCAAGTTTTAAATTAATACGTGCCTTGGGTATTTCGCACTGAAAGGAAGAGTCAGACATGGCTGTCCCTGTTCTATGAAATTATAGAAACGGTCAATACCAGTGAGAAATTAACGAAAAAGGCAAACCCTGCCAGAACAACATCCCGGTTCTCATCATCCGACAAGAATCAACACCCCGGAATTAAAAGCGAGCGCATTCCATTCACCAGCATATCGACACTATATTTTTTGGGCTTTTATCTGAAATCGAAGATTTTCGGACAAGACCTTATAGCCGGAGTGTAAGAATGTTTGCGCATGACTAAAAACAAAATAATGTAACTAAATATTACATAGAAAAGGTTTAACAAAATTAGATCATCTTTATGATTTGTATGAATTTTATTGCATAGCCCTTTCAGACCTTATGGAATAAGGGTGTGCAACAAAAGATCAATTTAACTTAGGGATAAAACCGTATAAAACCTCCTTCAATCACGTGAATTTTTGATTTTGTATTTTTATCAAAAATGAGAGCCAGGACGTGACTGAGCATGTACAAAACTGATGAAATATACAGAATTTCATACCTTTTTATTATTCACTTGAACGAGGCTTATTTATTTTTATCAAAACAATAACGTCAGCCAGCCGGTACAAATCCAACTGTGTAGACCCACGGCCAGCGTAAGATTGTCGGTGGCGAAGGATGACGAGCCTGCAGGCGTTGACGCGAATACTCACTCATACGCAACCAGACTTCAAAAATACATTGCAGCTTTGCCTTAAAATACTCAATCAACTACGGCATAGCAAAAACGTACCTTTATAATTTTACAAGACAGATAAACCGCGTTGTACAGCAATGCCGGCACATAAAGTTATTCCCTTTACTACCGGCATTTCTTTGCTGAGCCCGCCTTTATTTATGATCCCGTCGATAAAGCTGCCACTCGTCGATGCGCTCGCCGCCAGGCAGCGTGCAGTAGCCTCTCTGGCCCTGCGCCGTTTTCACGATCTCTGATGTACCGCCCTGCTCAATGCACCAGGCCGCCGCCGGGTTTTTCATGTTCAGCGAGGCTGGTTTACTGACATTCTGCGCACAGCCGGTTGCCAATAAGGCACAGATAAACAATAAATTATTTCTCATTATCACCTCTGTTCAGATGGATCCCATTGCGTCTCATTATCAGTCAGATAACAATAGTAAGCGCTATAGTTTAAGGTGTTGTACGTCAATCACCGCTCACTGAGTTAACGATTAACGCCAAAGGATTGGGATTGATACTCGCCTCAGCGCCTGCAACGGCCGACTAACGACAAGGAATGCTCTATGCGAACCGCCACTTTTACCCTGCGTCTTACCCGGGACGTCAGCCAGTTTCTGCTGCCGGATCTGCGCGCGCTGCTGCCGCCGGAAAGCGTACAGTTTTTTTCCAACGAGCTGGATGAGGAGTGGCATTACACGCTGCTCTGTCTGCAAAGCGACCATACCTGCTCGCTGACGGTTTCCGCTATCCTGGTCTGGCATCAGCTGAAGAAAATCCATGTGATGCGCTACCGTTCACCGCAGCTACAGCAGGAGCTTGCTGACCCTTCCTCTGCGGAGCTTTACACCCTGCTACAGGTGCCGGGCGCGGTGCTTTATCTTTCCTGACGCCTGCACCGCCGGGATTTGACGCCGTTATTCTGCGGTATTCCACTGATTGGTTTTTACGCGCCCGCCGTAAAATCACCATAAAGTCACTGAAAAACCGTACCGGAGTCCCCCCTGATGCCAGATAAAGATCCTGTTGTTGAACGTCTTACCGTCGAGCTGCTTGCGCTCAGGCAGATCGTGCAGATGCTGATTGCCTATGGCAACGTGCCGACCGGCGGCAAGCTGAATAAATACCTGCAAAAAGTGGCCGATGATACGGAACAGCGCGAGGATCACCGCGGTCCGAACAAAGCCATTGCTGAGGCTATCCGCAGCTATATTAAGTAGGTTCCTGACCTCGCCAAGGCGAGGTTTTTTTTTGCCCTTACCGTTTATCCTCTTTGATTTTGTTACATTTTCCCTCCAGCAACGTTAAGCGCTTTCAGCCAGGCTTACCGAATTGATGTATTGCGACCAGTAAGGGAATGTGATGACCAGACCAGACTACCGCCTGTTGGCTTCCGCCACGCAGAATAAAGATACCGCTTTCAGCCAGCAGGAAAGAGCGGACGCGCATCTTGAAGGGCTGCTGCCGCCTGCGGTGGATTCGCTGGCAACGCAAATGCAGCGTGTGCTGGAACATCTGGACAACAAACCCGACGATATTGAGAAGTATATCTATTTGCAGGAGCTGGCTGACCGCAACGAAACGCTGTTTTACGCCACGCTGATGTCCGATCCGGTTACTTTTATCCCGCTGGTTTACGATCCGACTATCGCCGACGCCTGCCGAAAATATGGCCATATCTATCGACGTCCCAAAGGCATGTATCTGACCCGGCAAATGAAAGGCCGACTGAAAGAAGTTTTGCGTAACTGGCCGCAAAAAGAGGTGCGCTTTATCTGCGTGACCTCTGGTGGCCGCATCTTAGGGCTGGGCGATATTGGCGCCAACGGCGCGCCCATTCCGGTGGGCAAGCTGCAGCTTTATACCGCCTGCGCCGCCGTGCCGCCTCAGGGGCTGCTGCCGGTGCATCTGGATATCGGCACCGGCAACGAACAGCTTCGGGACGATCCGCTTTATACCGGCCTGCGGGAAGCAAAGCTTGACCAGCAGGCGCTGGACGAGCTGCTGGATGAATTTGTCGCCGCCGTCAACGACGTATTTCCCGGCTGCTGCATCCATTTTGAGGACTGGCAGGGCGACGACGCCATCCGCTATCTCCAGCGCTACCAGCAGCAGGCGCTGGTGTATAACGATGATATTCAGGGCACTGCCAGCGTGGTGCTTGCGGGCCTGCTGACCGCGCTGGAGACAACCGGCGGCAGGCTGGCGGAACAGCGCGTGCTGTTTGCCGGTGCAGGTTCGGCAGGCACCGGTATCGCCAATATGCTGGTTGACGCTATGGTGCAGGAAGGTGCCGATCGGAAACAAGCGCAACAGGCAATTACGCTGTTTGATAAACAAGGACTGATTACCGCTGAGCGCGACGACCTGAATACATCGCAAAAAGCCTATGCGCACGACATGCCCGCAGAAAGCGATCTGCAAAAAGTGGTTGAGCGCGTTAAGCCCACCATGCTGATTGGCGTCAGCACTCAGGGCGGGCTGTTCAGCGAAGGCGTGGTAAAAGCGATGAGTAAGCTGAACGACCGGCCAATCATTTTTGCACTCTCCAACCCCACCGAAAATGCGGAATGTACCGCAAAACAGGCCTATGAATGGAGCGACGGCAAGGCGCTGTTTGCGGCGGGCGTGCAGTTCGGAGAAGAAAAAATTAACGGTGAAACGCGCTATCCCGGCCAGGCGAATAATTTTTATATTTTCCCGGCGGTCAGCCTGGCGATTTACGCCGCCAGACCGGCGCGCGTGGACGACAAGCTGTTTATCGAAGCGGCCCGCCTGTGCGCACGTCAGGTCAGCAAGGCGGAGCGGGAAAAAGGCAAGCTCTATCCTTCCCAGGCCGATATCGTTAAAACGGAAATCGCCATAGCCAGCGGCCTGATACGCTACCTGTTTAAGCACGGTTTGGCCGGTGTGGAAGAGCCGCAGGAGATTGACGACTGGCTGCAAACGCTGATCTACAGGCCGGATTACGCCTGATAAAGATCGCGTAACCCTTTATCCTGAAGCCATCGCCCTTCTCCATAAAGCGATGCAGGAACGAAAATAAAAACCCGGCACGATGCCGGGTTTTTATTAGTTAGCGTCAGGCCACTCTGAACGCGGAGATATCCTGCGCCAGCTGGGCGGCTTCCGTGCGCAGCGCTTCGGTGTTTTCCGCCGTCTGCGTCACCAGCAGCAGGTTCTGCTGAATGCCGCGCTCCATCTGCGACACCGCCAGGGTGACCTCGCTGATGCCTTTGCTCTGTTCGTCGCCCGCTACGCGGATTTCACCCACTACCTCTTTGACTTTCAGCACGTCGTTCACCAGGCCCGCCAGCTTTTCGCCCGCGCCTTCCACCAGCCGACTGCCGGCCAGCACCGTGGTGTCGGACTCGCTAATCAATGCTTTGATCTCCTGCGCCGCAGCGGCGCTGCGCTGCGCCAGAGCACGCACTTCCGCCGCGACCACGGCGAAGCCACGCCCCTGTTCGCCCGCCCTGGCCGCTTCCACCGCCGCGTTCAGCGCCAGTATATTGGTCTGGAAGGCGATCCCATCAATCACGCTGAGGATTTCGCCCACGCGGCTGGAGGACGTTTTGATCGAAGCCATAGTAGCAATCACCTGATTCATTACCTCGCTGCTGCTGCGGGCGATCTGCGCCGTCTGCTCCGTAAAGGAGTCCGCCAGACGGGTATTTTCCGCATTCAGCTGTACCGTGGCGTTGAGCTGCTCCATTGCCGCCGCGCTCTGCTCCAGCGCCGCCGCCTGATCGCTGATTTTCGCCGAGAACGCCTGGTTGCCTTCCGCCAGCGAACTGGCGCTGGCGGCCACGTTGACGCCGCTGGCCTGTACGCTGGTGATCACGCCTGCGATTTTATCGACGAACTGGTTAAACGACACCGCGATTTCGGCGATTTCATCTTTACCGACCGTGGCCAGACGACGGGCCAGGTCGCCGTCGCCGTTGGCGATTTCATCCAGCGCCGCGCGGGTTGACTCCAGCCTTGCCGCCAGACGACGGGCAAACAGCCAGACCAGCACCAGCAGAACCACCAGCGCCGGGATCAGTACGATAAAGATATCCTGCAGGATATTATCCGCCAGCGCGGTGACTTTCGCCTGCGGCGTTACCAGGCCGATAATCCAGCCTGTGTCGGGCATCCTGAACAGCGTAACCTGCGCCTGCTTATTCAGTACGCCATCCTGAATGTGATTCAGGGTAGTCATGGTTTTATTTTCCGCGATGCCCTTCAGCACCGGTGCCAGCCAGGGTTTTTCCGCCGCCAGCGCGCTGAACTTCTTCAGCGCCTTATCTTTGCCGCCGGGGAAATAGAGCACGTTGCCCGCGCCATCCAACGCAAAGGCGTAGCCGCCGGTCAGATTGCCGTGGCTCTGCATAAAACCGGAAAGATTATCCAGCAGCACGTCAAAAGTCGCCACGCCGGCAAACTTTTCGCCCTGCACGTAAGGCACGCTACAGGTGACCATATTCACCTGGGAAATCGGATCCTGATAAACTTCCGACCAGCTGCATTTGCTGCGCGACGCTTCCCGGGCAGAGGTATACCAGCTCTCGTTATGGTAGCCCGCGCTGCCCGGCTCGTTGTAGCCGTCTGACCAGACCAGCGCGCCGCCTGCGCCACGAGACCAGAAGAAGCTACGTCGAGCAACGCCTTCGGTAAAGGCGTTGGGTTCCGGCCAGATACCGCCGCCCGCAATGCTTTTATCGCCCTTGCTGTCGATAATCTGCGGCAGCACGCTTTTCACCAATGTCTCCTGGTGCGGCAGCACTTCCGCCAGGCGCGCCATGCTCACCACTTCACCTTCAATGCGCAGCAGTTGCTGATTCAGCTGGCCCACGATGTTTTCACCGGTTTGCTGGATCAGGCTGTTGCTGGCCTCGACCACGCGCGGCTGTCCGCGCAGGGTAATAGCGAACCAAACCAGCAGCATGGTTAACAGCAGCATCGAAATGCCGCCAAAGATCAATTTCCCTGACAGACGAACTGGTATCCCCGGCATAATGTATTCCTCAAAACAGAACAGTGGCAAAACGGCGCCTGAATAGTTGAATTGCGCGATATTTCGTCAGCGCTTACGCGGATTATCGGCAAAGCTGGCTAAAACCTGAACGCGCCTGCCGGGTGATAACGCCCGTAGCGCAGCATAAAACCCTGAGGAAAATCCGATTTGATTTTGCCACAGCGGCCAGGCTACCCTGACGCCGCGCAGAACGTCTGCTTCTGCGTCATAACGCGCTGTTTTCGCGCGTTCTGGACTGACCTGATTAGAGGGAACTAACCATATGCACCATTTTATTCTTGCGCAGCTCAACGCGTTCGCTGTGCCCTGGGCGCCGCTGATTGCGCTCGTGGCCGTTCTGGCCGTCATTCTGCTGATTTCCCTGATAGCGCACGGCCTGTTACACCGCGTGCTGCTGCCTCTGCTGCGGCGTATGGCGGAAAAATCGAGCCGTCAGTGGCCAAAATCACTGATAGATAACAAGCTTTTCAGCCGCTTTGCGCTGCTGATGCAGGGCGTTTTTCTGCAAATCCAGCTGGAGCTGTTTCTCTCCGGCCTGGAACCGGCTTACAGCGCGCTGATGATCCTTAGCGAGGTCTGGATCATGGTATTCGGCCTGCTGATGTTCTTCTCGCTGCTGGATATCTTTCTGGAGCTGTCGGAGAAAAGCGCAATGGCCAGCCAGATGCCGCTGCGCGGGATTTTCCAGAGCCTGAAGCTGATTGCCGCGCTGCTGGTGGCGCTGATGATTATCTCGGTGCTTATCGGTAAATCGCCGCTGGTGCTGCTGACCGGTCTGGGCGCGATGACCGCCGTGCTGATGCTGGTCTTTAAGGATCCCATTCTGGGGCTGGTGGCCGGGATCCAGCTCTCCGCCAACAATATGCTGAAGCTGGGCGACTGGCTGGATATGCCGAAATATGGCGCGGACGGCTCGGTGGTGGATATCGCGCTGACCACGGTAAAAGTGCGCAACTGGGATAACACTATTACCACTATTCCTACCTACGCGTTGATTTCCGACTCCTTTAAAAACTGGCGAGCAATGTCGGAGTCGGGCGGCCGCCGCATCAAACGCAGCATTAATATTGATACCACCAGCATTCACTTTCTGAGCGAAGATGAGGTAGCCAGACTGAAGCGCGCTCAGCTGCTGACGCCCTACCTGGAAAGCAAAATGCAGGAGGTTTCGGCCTATAACGCCGGTCTGGATACCAGCACGCCGCTGAACGGCCGCCGCATGACCAATATCGGCACATTTCGCGCCTGGCTGGAGGCCTGGCTCAGGGCGCATCCGCACACGCATAAAGGCATGACGCTGATGGTGCGTCAGCTGGCGCCGGGCGCGGACGGCCTGCCGCTGGAGATCTACGTTTTTACCAACACCACCGTCTGGCTGGAATATGAAAGGATCCAGTCCGATATCTTTGACCATATTTTTGCCGTTCTGCCGGAGTTCGGTTTGCGCGTGCATCAGACGCCGACCGGCAACGATCTGCGTAACCTGCGCATCCAGTCGGCGGAGTAACGCCTCGGACGGGCGCAGCCTTGCGCCCGTCGCTTAGCCTGTTTTTGTTCGCCTGCACCCGTCGTTTCGCCGCTGCTCTTGTCTGCCTGCCTCCGTCGTTTCGCCGCTGCTCCTGTCTGCTTGCGCCCGTCGTTTCGCCGCTGCTCCTGTCTGCTTGCGCCCGTCGTTTCCCTGCTTTCGCTGCATTTTACGCCGCCGTTCATTCCGCCTCAGCGGCATTTCATTCCTGAATGACGGCAGTTCATGCCCTCTTCGCCCCGCATTGCTAAAACGCGCCGTATTCTGTGCTTAATTTATTACTCTTTCCGGGAGCATCCCCATGAGCACACCAACCGTCAGTTCTCGCGTTCGCTGGCTAACCCTGGCCGGCACCATTATTACGCAGTTTGCGCTGGGCTCGGTTTATACCTGGAGCCTGTTCAACGGCCAGCTCTCCCACAAGCTGGAGGCGTCGGTTAGCCAGGTCGCCTTCTCTTTCGGCCTGCTGAGCCTGGGGCTGGCCATCTCCTCTTCGCTGGCCGGAAAGCTTCAGGAACGCTTTGGCGTGCGCAACGTAACGATCGGCGCGGGCGTGCTGATGGCTTTCGGCTTCTGGCTGACTTCGCAGGCCGACAGCCTGTTTATGCTCTATCTGAGCGCGGGCGTACTGGTTGGTCTGGCCGACGGCGCGGGCTACCTGATGACGCTTTCCAACTGCGTGAAGTGGTTTCCCGAACGCAAAGGCGTGATTTCGGCCTGTGCGATTGGCGCTTATGGGCTGGGCAGCCTGGGCTTTAAATTTATTTGCAGCTATTTGCTGAGCGTAAACAGCCTGGAGCACACTTTCCTGATCTGGGGCGGTATAGCGATGGCGATGATTATCGCCGGCGCGCTGCTGATGAAAGACGCGCCGAAACAGCAGGCGGTAGCAGGCGACGCCGCCAGCGTTCGCGACTTTTCGCTGACCCAGGCGGCGCGTCTGCCGCAGTACTGGATGTTAGCGGTAATGTTTCTGACCGCCTGTATGAGCGGGCTGTACGTCATTGGCGTGGCGAAGGATATTGGCGAAGGCATGGTTAATCTTTCCACGCAAACCGCAGCCAGTGCCGTTACGGTTATTGCTATTGCCAACCTGAGCGGTCGTCTGGTGCTGGGGATCCTTTCCGACAGGATGGCGCGCATTCGCGTGATTACGCTGGCGCAAATCGTTTCGCTGGCGGGCATGGGCATTTTACTGTTCAGCCATATGACCGAAACCACCTTCTTTATTTCCGTAGCCTGCGTGGCCTTCAGCTTCGGCGGCACCATCACCGTTTATCCTTCGCTGGTCAGCGACTTTTTCGGCCTGAACAACCTGACCAAAAATTACGGCCTGATCTATCTGGGCTTCGGCATTGGCAGCGTGCTGGGCTCGCTAATTGCTTCGCTGTTTGGCGGCTTTATGGTGACCTTTAGCCTGATTATGGCGCTGCTGGTGCTGTCGCTGATTATGTCGCTGACTATCCGTCTGCCGCACTGTCCGGCTAAAGCCGCAGAAGGGCTGCGCCAGGCGCAGCCGCTGTAGTTGACTCTTCTTACTTACCTTATGCCTGCCGGAAAAGCGGTTCCGGCAGGCCCGCAACGGCGACCTCCACGGCAAACACATCGCCAGACTGCGGATAAGCCGCCAGCTCCTCTGCGCTTCGATCTTCGCGTGAACTCGTAATATAGAGCGTTTTCAAATCTGGCCCGCCAAAAGCGACCATCGTCGGCCAGCGCACCGGCAGCGGGATCTCATCCACGATTTCGCCGGTGACCGGATTAAGACGAATGACCCGCGAGCCGTCAAACATCGCCGACCAGTAGAACCCTTCGCAGTCTACCGCTGCGCCATCGGGCAGGCCGCCTTGTTCCTGCACAAAATGCCGAATGACTTCACGCGGGCCGATATCGCCCTTGTCATCGACCGGATAGCGATAAAGCACGCCGTTGGGCGTGTCGGTGTGGTACATCCATTTATCATCAGGCGAAAAGGCCAGCCCGTTGGAAATTTTGATGTCTTCCGCCTCGACGGTCAGGCGCAGATGCTCGTCCAGGCGACAGAGCTTGCCGCCGTTGCGATCCTGCGGCTCCCACAGGCTGCCGCACCAGAAGCGCCCGTGTCGGTCAACGCGGCCGTCGTTAAAACGGCTGAAGGCAGCTTCACCAGGATTGGCCGCCACGCGCCGGGTGATGATGCCTTCTTCATCCAGCAGGCAAACGCCGCTGCGCAGCGCCGCCACGAAGCCGCCCTGCTCGTTCAGGCCAAAACAGCCGATATGTTCCGGCACCGGCATGATTTTATGCTCGCCGCTTTGCGGATCGAAGCGATGCAGCGCAGGCGCCAGAATATCGACAAAGTAAAGCGCCTGTTCGCGCACTGACCAGACCGGGCACTCGCCCAGCTCTGCCTGGGCCGCCAGCACATTTTTAACCTGATAACGCATAGCATGTCCTTGTCTTGAAAAATTGCCTTAAGTCTATCGCATAAATCCTTTTCTGCCGTTATTAACGCAAATTTTTCATTCGACCGGATAAAGAAGTCTATTTAAGAACATTCTGTGTTAAAAGTGGGTCTTTTAAGCCTTCTCTTATTTCTTTCTGGTGGAATAGATCGCAAAATTTCCATACTGAATTATTTGGAAATATTTACTCTAATAACTCTACAAAAGCGGCATTATTCCTCCACTTTTGTTTTGTAGAGTGTTAGCTATTGGAAAGCGAGAGAGTAAGAATAATGAAACTAATTAGACCGATTGCGCTTCTGGGCGTAATAAGTATGCTGAGCGGCTGTATTATTCATGACGGCTATCGCGGCCACCACCACGGCGGGCCGGGCTATCATCACGGCGGACACCATGGCCAGCACAGGGGCTGGTAAAGAATTATAAATGGGTGAAGTTCTTTCATCCTGAAAGCGGGCAAAGCCTGCACACGGCAATATAAAAATAAAATGCAGTCTTCAAGGCGGGTAATTACCCGCCTTCTTTTATTAGCTTTTAATGCTGTAATTACACTGATACCAGGCTTTCATTAACCCTGGCAGTCGACTTTCCTGCGGCTTTATCGGCTCGACTTTATCAAAGCCGCGCTCTGCGCAATAATGCTCAACGTCCTGCTCCATGGCCGTTTTGTTTACCGTATCGGGATCGAAACGATAAAGCACGCTATTTACCGCAGGGTCTTCTGCTACCTTTTCAAAAGCGCCGGGCTTGTGGGAAGTACAGCCAGCGGACAGCAAAACAGCAAGCGCCAGCGCGCCAATTATTTTTTTCATCTTAACTCCTTTCTTTGCCGACGCATCTTACTTAAGCGGCACGGCGATACCATCGGAAAAAACCGCTTTTGCACTTCTTTAACCTTGATGCAATATTTTACCGATTGAATCGATTCAGGCTGCCGTGTAGCGCGAGGCGAAAATGAATGCCAATATACATCCAGACACAGCGACATGTCTGCGCAACACCAGGAATTTTATTTATAATTACAAAGATTTATGCCCGCGGCGAGCGGGCTTTTTTTTGCGCTAAATTCGGGAAGCGGACGCTATTATATTCGCTGCGCCCGCTGAGAAATTAACCTGAAGTGCCGTTATTAAAAGGCGTGCGCTCAGTCGGCGCGCACGTCGACCAGCACCGGGCAGCTGGCTCGCTCAATAACGGCAGCGCTGACCGATCCTTTCAGCAGGCGATTAAAGGAAGAGAGATGGCGGCGGCCCATAATAATCATCGCGGCGCCAATCTGGTTGGCGTGGGCTACGATAGTTTCGGCGGATTCGCCCGCCAGCACCCGCCCCGTAGCGCGAACGCCGCTGCCCTGTAGCTCCGCCAGCGCCTGGCGAACGGCGGCTTCCGCCGTGTTTTGCTCGTCCAGCGCGCTGCCGAAGTCGCCGGGATCTTCCCCCGCCTCAATAACGTAATCCGCCGTCGTGCTGGCATAGCTGGCGTCGACACAGCACAACACCACCACGTCCGCATCAAGCGCGCGCGCCTGCTCTGTCGCCAGGGAAACCACCTTGCGCGCCAGCGCCGAATTATCCACCGCCACTAAAAGCTTTTTCATTTGCCGCTCCTGTCAGTCACGTAAAGTCGCTTTGCCAATTTCATCCACCAGAGCCTCTTTGCACTTCAGGATCTCTTCGCGGAAGAGCGCTTCGTGCTTTTGAAAACGGGCAGAAGGCACCAGCAGGCTGATGGAAAAGCGTCCCAGTATGGTATCTATCGCTACCGCCATGGTGGAGATCCCTTCCAGCGTCTCGCCACGATCGTAAGAGAGACCGGTGCGGCGGATTTCCTGCAGTCTTTCCATCAAATCGGGATACGCTTTGACGGTCAGTTCGGTAATCGCTTCGTAGGCATCACCTACCCACGCCCTGGCCTCTTCGTCGCTGTCCAGCGCCAGCAGCGCGCGGCCGCCGGAGGTGCTGTAAAGCGGCAGGTTCAGCCCGATGCGCGGCACCACGCGCAGCTCGCGATCGGCGACCACGTAATGCACGATAGCCAGCTGTAATCCGCTGGCGCGGGCCAGCGACACTGTTTCGCCCGTGGCGTCGCTCAGCGCCTGTAGCCACGGCTGCACAATCGCCACTACATCGGTGTGCACGCTGGCGATCAGCCGCAGCAGCGCCGGGCCAAGACGTACGCCGCCCGCGCCGTGACTGCGCACCAGCTGCACCGAATCCAACGCGCCAACGATACGCTGCACGGTTGAGCGAGGCAGATCGACGGCCTGAGCGATTTCGCCCAGGCTCATGCCGTTGGGGCTGTCGCCTAAAGCGTCCAGAATTTTTGCCGCGCGCGAGATAACCTGGATACCGCCGGTACGCTCCTCGTCGCGTAAAGCTGCAGGTTCAGACATGAGATCTCCTTCCTTGTTGATGGCGATACTGTAGCACTCTTTTCCCCTCTCCGGCAGGCTGTATCGCATTGCAATACAGTCAATCACCATGTAATATCTGCCGCCAATGTATCACAATGCAATACAGTGCATCACTTCATCTTTTCTTGCGGAGCACCGGCTATGAACGCTCAACCCGCAGCCCCGGCCACCCACCCTTTTACCCTGCGTCTGGCGCTGGGTCTGGTGGGCGTGCTGATTGCTGCGCTGACCTCAGGACTTAACGATCGCGTAACCGACTTAGCGCTGGTCGACGTTCGCGCCGCTATCGGTTTTAGCTACGATCGGGCGACCTGGATTACCTCGGCCTATCAGGCTGCCGAAGTGGCGGCGATGATGGTCGCGCCCTGGTTTGCGGTGACCTTCTCGCTGCGCCGCTTTGCGCTGGCCGTCGCGTTTGGTTTTGCGCTGGCCGGCATACTGCAGCCCTTTGCCGCGACGCCAGGGCTGTTTATCGGCCTGCGTGTTATCCAGGGCCTGTTCGGCGGCGCGCTGCCGCCGCTGCTGATGACGGTAGCGCTGCGTTTTTTGCCGCCGGGCATCAAGCTTTACGGGCTGTCCGCCTATGCCTTAACCGCCACTTTCGGCCCCAACGTGGCCGCCTCGCTGGCAGCTTTCTGGACCGATGCCGTCGGCTGGCAGTTTGTGTTCTGGCAGATTGTGCCGCCGCTGCTGCTTGCCGGCGTGCTGATTGGCTGGGGATTGCCGCAGGATCCGCTGCGCCTGGAGCGTTTTAAGCAGATAGATTTGTTCGGCATGCTGACCGGCTGTAGCGGCGTTGCGCTGATGGTGCTGACGCTGTCGCAGGGCGAGCGGCTCGACTGGCTGCAATCGCCGTTGATTACCGGCATGCTGTGCGCGTCCGTCGCGCTGCTGGTAGCGTTTTTAATCAACGAGTGGTCGCATCCGCTGCCGCTGTTTAAATTGCAGCTGCTACAGCGTAAAAATTTAACGCACGGGCTGCTGGTGCTGGCTGGCGTGCTGCTGGTGGCGCTTTCCGGCTCCGCCCTGCCTTCGGCTTATTTCGCTCAGGTGGAAGGGTTCCGCACCGTGCAGTTTGCGCCGCTGGCGCTGGCTATCGGCCTGCCGCAGCTGCTGATTGCGCCTTTTATGGCTTTCCTGCTGAACCTGCGCTGGATCGACTGCCGCTGGATGCTGACCTGCGGCGCGGCGCTGCTCAGCGTGTCGTGCCTGATGGGCGCGCAGCTGACCGACGACTGGGCCAGGCAAAATTTCTGGCTGATCCAGTTGCTACAGGCTTTTGGGCAGCCAATGTTGATTCTGCCGGTGTTGATGAGCGCCACCAGCGTGATCCTGCCGCCTGAAGGGCCGTACGCCTCGGCGATGTTTAATACCGTGCGCGGCTTTTCCAGCGTGGCGGCCGGCAGCCTGGTAGAGAATTTTCTGACCCACCGGGAAAAGTTTCATTCACACACCCTGGTCGATCAGCTGGGCAATCGTCCGTGGCTGATGACGGCGGCGAACAGCACCGATGCCTCGGCGATGAAGCCGCTGCTGCCGGACGGTTCAGCCAGCTCGGCCGAAAATTTAGGTCATTTCGCCACGCTGCTTAAGCACCAGGCGGTGATCCTTAGCATCAGCGACGCCTACCTGCTGCTGATCGGCTTCGCGCTGCTGCTGGTGCTGCTGACTGCCTGGCTGCCTAAACGTGTCTGGCCGCCGCAAACCCTTATTCAAACTCAAACTAAAGCCGTGAGATAATAACAATGTTCACACCTGCAAAAAGAACCTTAACGCTGGCCGCGCTGCTGCTGGTCCTGCTGGGGATCGCCTTTTTCGTCTGGTCGGCCATGAGCCGCCATCAGGCCCGTACCGATGATGCCGTAGTGACCGCCGACTACACGGCCATCGCGCCGAAAGTTTCCGGCTATATTCGCACCGTTAACGTCGGCGATAACCAGCAGGTAAAAGCGGGCGACGTGCTGGCGACGATTGACGATCGTGACTACCGCGTCGCGCTGGAAACTGCCGAAGCGAACCTGGCGGTCAGCCAGGCGAAGCTGGCCAGCGTTCAGGCCCAGCTTGAGCAGCAGCAGGCGACCATTGCGCAAAACGACGCCGCCGTCGCGGCCAGCCAGGCGACCCTGAACTATGCAGGGCAAAATGCCGAACGCTATCGCCGCCTGCTGAAAAGCGGCACCGCCACGGCAGACGAGCAGCAGAAAACCAGCGCATCCATGCAGGAAGCGGCGGCGCAGCTGCGTCAAAGCCAGGCCGCCGCGCTGGCCGCCCGTAAAGAAGTGGGCGTGCTGGAAGCCAGCCTGCGCCAGGCTAAAGCGGATATCGCCGCGTCAACCGCCAGCGTCGATCAGGCTCGGCTGAATCTTTCTTATACCGTTATCACCGCACCAATCGATGGCGCCGTCGGTCAGCGAGCGGCACGCCAGGGCGCCTGGGTTGCCGCCGGGACGCGTCTGATGGCCGTGGTGCCGCTACAGCAAACTTACGTGGTGGCAAACTTCCTGGAAACGCAGCTGGCTGGCGTAGAGGCCGGTGCTGGCGTTACGCTGAGCGTGGACGCGCTGCCTGGCGTCACGCTGCGTGGCCATGTGGATAGCATAGCGCCTGCCACCGGCTCGACGTTTGCCGCTATCGCCGCCGATAACGCCACGGGCAACTTCACCAAAGTGGCGCAGCGTTTGCCGGTCAAAATCCTGCTTGAACCGGGCCAGCCCGATCTGGCGCGCCTGAAGGTAGGTATGTCGGTGGTGCCGGAGCTGGCCCGCTGACCGGACGCGGGCGGTTTATTCAACGCCCGCGCGTAAAGCAGGGTCCTGAAAAAAAAGATAATTCCTGGAAATGCCGGCTTTATTTTGCCGCGCGGTGCGGGTAAATTAGCGGGCGATCCTGTGACGGAAGCTGACGGCCCGAGCCGGAAAACGCGGCGACGCAGGTTCCGGCTATCATCGCTCAAAGGAGTTTTTTCGTGAAATATGCATTAATGGGCATTTCGTTTCTGTTGCTGGCCTGGGCAGGCACCTTCTATCTGATGCTGTAGTCCGCTGGCTAACGAAGAAGGCAGGCGCCTGGCCTGCCCTTAACAGTTGTTCTTAACTACCCTGGTCCGCCTCGCTTTTTACCGTTCCCGGCAGAATACCGTCGGCGCGGAACATCGCTTTAATCCCTCTTACCGCCTGGCGAATACGGTCGCTGTTTTCAATCAGCGCAAAGCGCACGTGCGTATCGCCGTAGTCGCCAAAACCGATACCCGGCGAGACGCAGACCTTCGCCTCCTGCAACATATGCTTAGCGAATTCCAGCGAACCCATATGCGCATAGTGGTCCGGGATTTTCGCCCAGACATACATCGAGGCCTTGGGCGTTTCCACCATCCAGCCCGCCTCGTGCAGCCCTTTCACCAGCACGTCGCGGCGGCGCTTGTACTGCTGCGCGATATCCCGCACGCACTGCTGATCGCCCTCCAGCGCGGCGATGGCGGCAACCTGCAGCGGCGTAAAGGTGCCGTAGTCGTGATAGCTTTTGATCCGCGCCAGCGCGGCGACCAGCTCTTTGTTGCCGACCATAAAGCCGATACGCCAGCCCGCCATATTGTAGCTTTTGGAGAGCGTGAAAAACTCTACTGCCACGTCGCGAGCGCCCGGCACTTCCATAATCGAAGGCGCTTTCCAGCCATCATAGACGATATCGGCATAGGCCAGATCGTGGATCACCAGCACGTTATATTGTTTGGCCAGCGCGATCGCGCGCTCGAAAAAGTCCAGCTCGACGCACTGCGCAGTAGGATTGGACGGAAAGCCAAGGATCATCATTTTGGGTTTGGGATAGCTTTCGCGAATGGCACGCTCCAGCTCGTTAAAGAAGTCCACGCCTTCCACCAGCGGCACGGAGCGCACCTGAGCGCCCGCGATAACCGCGCCGTAAATGTGGATGGGGTAGCTGGGATTCGGCACCAGCACGGTATCGCCATGATCGAGCGTAGCCAGCATCAGGTGCGCCAGCCCCTCTTTCGAGCCGATGGTCACAATCGCTTCTGACTCCGGGTCGATATCCACCTGATAGCGATCGGCATACCAGCGTGAAATTGCCCGACGCAAACGCGGGATGCCGCGCGAAGTCGAATAGCCGTGCGTGTCCTCTCGTTGCGCCACCGAGCAGAGTTTTTCAACGATATGGGGCGGCGTAGGGCCGTCCGGGTTGCCCATGCTGAAATCGATAATATCTTCGCCGCGACGGCGCGCCGCCATCTTCAGTTCGGCAGTGATATTAAAAACATAGGGCGGAAGGCGTTCAATACGGGAAAATCGGCGTGCGGAGCTGTTGTCAGCCATAAAGACCTCTGAGTACGTTAGCGCCCGGAACCGTCCGAGCGACGCTGACCAGAAAATGGTCGAAGAGCCAACATAGCGCAGAGTTCGCCAGGCTGTCGAGCCGAATTAATCAGATTCCAGCTTGCCGAACAGCCAGTCGTCAACCCACTCGCCGCGCAGCAGATAATTTTCCCGCAGCGTGCCCTCAAGCCGGAAGCCGTTTTTTTCCAGAACGCGTCGCGAAGGCCAGTTGCCCTCCACCACCTGCGCGGTCAGCTTGTGGAAGCGACACTGGCTGAGCAGGTAAGCGGCCATCGCGCCAAGCGCCTCGCTGCCGTAGCCCTTGCCGGTATAGCGGTTCAGCAGCGAGTAGCCGACTTCGGCCTGCCGCCAGGGCGTCCATTCCGCATTCGCGCCTATCAGCCCTATCGCTTCGCCGCTTGCCCGCAGCCGCACAGTTAAACAAAGCATATGCAGGCTGGTTACCTGCCAGGGCTGTAGTCGGGTCTGAAAGCGCTGCCGGATATCCGCCAGCTGCGGGACGGCGCTGATAAACTGCATACTGAC
Organism: Erwinia sp. STN24; assembly: GCF_041320675.1. Lineage (NCBI taxonomy): Bacteria > Pseudomonadati > Pseudomonadota > Gammaproteobacteria > Enterobacterales > Erwiniaceae > Erwinia > Erwinia sp. STN24. The sequence continues at coordinate 1,859,361 of NZ_JBGGPM010000001.1, forward strand.
GGGATCGCTGTGCACCTCGTGGAACAGCGACCAGTCTTCCGGCTGGAGCTTTTCCAACAGCAATCTTTCGGTCGTTAATTGCATGATACATCCCCTTTTTGTTACCAGGGTTTCCCCTTTTCACCCAGGCTTTGCAGCGAGGCTACCTTGATACCTTACGCACGGCTAATCGTAACAAAATTGATCCAGACAGGGATTGACTGAAATCGGCGCGCGCTTGCCTGGCGCATCCCGTTCGCTTTCCTTATTATGTCGCTACTGTTTCTCCGCCAGCCGAGGCGCCCGTGCATTCGATGTTTGAGATGTTGCTTGCGGTATTAGATCGCGCCGCTCTTATGCTTATCTGCCTGTTTTTTATGACACGCACCCGTCATTTTCGTCAACTGTTACAGAAAGATGAGCACTCACGTCAGGAGCTGGTGGCGGTAACGGCTATCTTCTCGCTGTTCGCGCTGTTTGGCACCTGGAGCGGCATCAACGTTGACGGCTCGCTGGTGAACGTGCGCACCATTGCGATTATGGCCGGCGGTATCCTGTTTGGCCCGTGGGTCGGTATTGTGACCGGCGTGGTGGCCGGGCTGCACCGTTTTTTAATCGATGTCCACGGCGTCACCTCGGTGCCCTGCCTGATTACCAGCATTATCGCGGGCATCGCCGCAGGCTGGATTAACCTGAAGGTCGCCAAAGCGCGGCGCTGGAGCGTCGGCATTATCGGCGGCATGCTGTGTGAGTCGTTGACGATGATCCTGATCCTGGTCTGGGCCAGACCTTACGCGCTGGGCCTGGCGATCGTCGAAGAGATCGCCGTGCCGATGATCCTGGGCGCGGTCAGCATCGGCCTGATCGTGCTGCTGATCCAGAGCGTCGAGGGCGAAAAAGAGGCGATAGCCGCCCGTCAGGCCAAGCTGGCGCTGGATATCGCCAATAAAACGCTGCCGCTGTTTCGCCAGGTCAACAGCCGTTCGCTGCGTAAAGTCTGCGAAATTATTCGCGACGATATCAGCGCGGATGCGGTTGCCATCACCAACAAAAATCAGATCCTGGCCTATGTCGGCGTCGGCGAGCAGAATTACCGCGAAGGCGACGACGGCATCAGCCCGACCACGGCCAGAGCTATCGCCAATGGCGAAATCATTATCCGCAACAACGATGAGGCGCACCGCACGCCGGAAATCCATTCAATGATTGTGATCCCGCTGCGGGAGCTGGGCGAAGTCACCGGCACGCTGAAAATTTACTATCGCCACGCGCACCGCATTACCTGGTCGCTGCGGGAAATGGCCATCGGTCTGTCGCAAATTATCTCCACGCAGCTGGAAGTTTCCCGCGCCGAACAGCTGCGTGAAATGGCGAATAAGGCCGAGCTACGCGCGCTGCAAAGCAAAATAAACCCGCACTTTCTGTTTAACGCGCTGAACGCCATCTCGTCGTCGATCCGCCTGAATCCCGATACCGCCAGGCAGCTGATCAGCAACCTTTCGCGCTATCTACGTTACAACCTGGAGCTGAACGACGACGAAATCATTGATATTAAAAAAGAGCTTTATCAAATCAAAGATTATATCGCCATCGAACAGGCGCGTTTTGGCGATAAGCTGACGGTCATTTATGAAATTGACGAAGACATCAGCTGCTCGCTGCCCAGCCTGCTGATCCAGCCGCTGGTGGAAAACGCCATCGTGCACGGCGTACATCCCTGTCGCGGCAAAGGTGTGGTCACCATCAGCGTGCAGGATGCGGGTGAGCGGATACGTATTGCGGTGCGCGATACGGGCAACGGCATCAGCGAAGAGGTGATCCAGCGCGTGGAGCGCAACGAGATGCCCGGCAACAAGATTGGCCTGCTCAACGTGCATCACCGCGTCAGGCTGCTTTACGGCGAGGGGCTGCATATTCACCGTCGCCATCCGGGCACCGAAATTGCTTTTTATATCACCAAAAAAGGGGCGACTCTGCCCGAACGTGTTTCACTGACGGCTTAGGGCCGCATTCACCGGGAAAGCGATGTGAAAGCCATTATTGTCGAAGACGAATTTCTGGCGCAGCAGGAGCTGAGCTGGCTGATCCGCCAGCACAGCCAGCTGCAAATCGAGGCCACGTTCGACGACGGGCTGGACGTGTTGAAATATCTGCAAAACCACCAGCCGGACGTCATCTTTCTGGATATTAATATTCCGTCGCTGGATGGCGTGCTGCTGGCGCAAAATATCAGTAAATTCGCCCATCGTCCGCATATCATTTTTATCACCGCCTATAAAGAGCACGCGGTAGAGGCCTTCGAGCTGGAGGCGTTTGACTATATCCTTAAGCCCTACCATGAAATGCGTATTATCACCATGTTGCGCAAGCTGGAAAATACGCTACAGCAGGCCGCTTCCGGCGGCACAGACAGCCCGCGTAGCCAGGTGCATACCATTAACCTGACGCGGGACGAGCGCATTATCGTGACGGATATCAACGATATTTATTACGCCGAAGCCCATGAAAAAATGACATTTGTTTATACGCGGCGGGAGGAGTACGTGATGTCGATGAATATCACCGAATTTTGCAGTCGGTTGCCCGAAGAGGCTTTTTTCCGCTGCCATCGTTCTTACTGCGTGAATCTGAGCAAAATCCGCGAAATTGAACCCTGGTTTAACAATACCTATATTCTGAAGCTGCGCGACCTGGAGTTTCAGGTGCCGGTCAGCCGCAGTAAAGTGCGGGAGTTTCGCCAGCTGATGCGGCTGTAAAAAAGGCCGGAAAACCGGCCTTTTTTGCTTACAGAATGGTGCCTAACGTCTGACGCAGATGCGCACCCGCGCCCAGCAGGCCAGGCTTTTCATGCGTAATCAGGTAGACAGGAATATTCTGCACGTAATCTTTAAAACGGCCCTTGTCTTCAAAAGCGGCACGGAAACCGGAGGCTTTAAAGAATTCCAGGAAGCGAGGCACGATGCCGCCAGCGATATAGACGCCGCCGAAGGTGCCCATGGTCAGCGCCAGGTTACCGCCGAAACGGCCCATGATCACGCAGAACATCGCCAGAGCGCGACGGCAGTCGGTGCAGCTGTCGTCCAGCGCGCGCTGAGAAACGTCCTTCGGCTTCAGATTCTCCGGCACGCGGTTGTCGGCTTTGACAATCGCGCGGTAAAGGTTGACCAGGCCCGCGCCGGACAGCACGCGCTCGGCGGACACGTGGCCCAGCTCTTCGCGCAGCACTTCCAGGATCAGATCTTCCTCTTCGCTGTTGGCGGCGAAATCCACGTGGCCGCCCTCGCCCGGCAGGCTCACCCAGCGTTTATCCACATGAACCAGATGCGCCACGCCCAGACCGGTTCCGGCGCCGTAGACGGCGACCGGTTTGTCTTTAACCGGCGTCGTGCCGCCAAACTGCATCACGTCCTGCTCGGTCAGCATCGGGATCGCCATCGACACGGCAGTGAAGTCGTTGATGATCTCAAGATGATCAAAGCCCAGATTCGCCTTCATCTTGCTGGTGGAGAAAGCCCAGTCGTGGTTGGTCATATCCACCCAGTCATCGGTGATCGGGCAGGCGATGGCGATGCAGCCATCCGTGACATCCTGCTGCTGCTCGGCAAGATAAAAACGGATGACTGCCTCAAGGCTATCGTAGTCTGCTGTGGAGAACGTTTTGGCTTGTGAGATGGCACCGTTCTCGACTTCGCACAGTGCCAGGCGCGCATTGGTGCCGCCTACATCACCTACCAAAGCATACTTAGTCATTATTGTTTTGCTCCGCTTACGTCATTTGTACACACTATAAATTTCCCCCACTCAAACAACAACGCCCAACCCTCACGGGCGAACGTAAAATCGCGCTGCGACCGACTACCTTACCTGCACTGGCCGCAATTTCCCACGGGCATCAATCTGAATCTGGCGTCTGAATCCGTTATCAGATTTTTCAGGACGCGTTGCGCTTGTCCAGCGCCGCCGTTACCGCCTGCAAAAGGGGCGGCACATCCAGCTGCGGCAGCATAACCTCCACCAGCGAGAGACGCGAGGTCTGTTCAATCACTTTTACCACTTCCTGCAATTGAGCGCTCTCTTCTACCCGCCAGCTTTGCGCCTCGCCGCGCGTGCTCAGCGCCTGCGGCAGCTGTGTCCAGTTCCACTGAGCAATGTCATTGTAGCGCTGATGCTCGCCGTGAATAGCCCGCTCAACAGTATAGCCGTCATTATTAAGAATAAAGACGATCGGTTTCAGGCCGTCGCGTAGCATCGATCCCAGCTCCTGGATGGTCAGCTGGGCCGCTCCGTCGCCGCAGAGCAAAATCACGCGCCGCGCCGGACAGGCAAGCTGTGCGCCCCAGGCGGCGGGCAGCGTAAAGCCGATCGATCCCCACAGCGGCTGACAGATAAAGGTAACGTCTTCAGGCAGCCGCAGCGCCGCCGCGCCAAACGCGGCCGTGCCCTGATCTGCCAGCACGATATCGCCGGGACGCAAAAAGTCCTGCATGATGCGCCAGAACGCATTCTGACTTAGCGCGCCAGCGGTCAGCTCGGGCAGCGCCGGCGGCAGCGCCTGCATATCGCGCCAGCCTTCGCCATAGCGTGTTGCCAGCTGATGCAGCACGGCAACGGCATCCTTCATGGCGATCTGACTGAACGTCTGTGTACCAACCCGGCAGCGATACAGGCCAATATCAATATTACGTAGCGGATCGATATGCTGGGTGAACCCGGCAGTGATGGTATCCGTCCAGAGCGTGCCGACGGTGATCACCACGTCGCGCTGTTCGATATGCCGCTGCGTATCGCCCGCGCTGGCGGCGCCTGAGTAGGTGCCGACAAAGCCCGGCTGCTGTTCCGGCAGCACGCTTTTGCCCATCAGCAAGGTTGAAAAAGGCAAAGCCGTTGCCGTTACCAGTTTATGCAGCGGCTCACGCATTGCGGCGCGATCGGCAAGAAAATCGGCCAGCAGCGAGACGCTTTCAGCTTCCGCCAGCAGGGCTTCCGCCGCCGCGCTGAAGGAATCCAGACTGCTTTGCAGCGATTCGGCCCGGTAAGTCAGCGTGCCGATGGGCGGCTGGATGGGCGCTTCCGCCACGTCCGTGGGCATAAAGAGGTAAACGGGACGATGTTCGCGCAGCGCGGTCAGCAGCAGTCGATCGATTTCCGCCGCCGCGTTTTCCCTGGTCAATACGGCCTGTGCCACGGTGACCTCACGGGCAATGCGTAGAAAATGCGCGTAGTCGCCGTCGCCCAGCGTATGGTGCAGCAGTAGCTTCTCTTCCTGCGCCGCGCTGGCTGGCGCGCCGACGATATGAATAACCGGCAGATATTCGGCATAGCTGCCCGCCACGCCGTTTAAGGCACTCAGTTCACCCACGCCGAAAGTGGTGAGCAGCGCCGCCGCGCCGCGACAGCGCGCATAGCCGTCGGCGGCATAGGCCGCGTTCAGCTCGTTGCTGCTGCCCGCCCAGGCAATCTTTTTGCTGGCGATAACGTGATCCAGAAACTGCAAATTGTAATCGCCCGGCACGCCGAACAGATGCCCGATGCCGATTTCCTGCAGACGCAGCAACAGATAGTCTCCAACGCTTTGCATGGCTTTCTCCTCTGATAGGTTGTAATGAGTATTGCGCATCCTTTGCGTGCCATGTGAAATCCGTCGTCGCCCGCGATGGCAAGCAAAGATGACGCCTGAGACTTTTCCGCAAGTTGCGATCCGCCGCGCGAACCGGTTCGGTGTAACCGTATACACTGCTATGCTCATTTTGCCTTTCCTTCTGAGCACAGGAACTTTTCATGGTTTATCAGCCTGACGAAAATCGTTATCAGACAATGAGTTATCACCGCTGCGGCCGCACCGGCCTGAAGCTGCCCGCCATCTCGCTCGGCCTGTGGCATAACTTTGGCGACAGCACGCTGGTAGAGAACAGCCGCGCGCTGCTGCGCCACGCCTTCGACCAGGGCATTACCCATTTTGACCTTGCCAATAATTACGGCCCGCCGCCCGGCTCGGCAGAAGAAAACTTCGGTCGCATTCTGCGTCAGGATTTCGCTTCGCTGCGCGACGAGCTGATTATCTCTTCCAAAGCAGGCTATACCATGTGGGACGGGCCTTACGGCGACTGGGGCTCACGTAAATATCTGATCGCCAGCCTCGATCAGAGCCTGAAGCGTATGGGCCTGGACTATGTCGATATTTTTTATCACCACCGTCCCGATCCGGAAACGCCGCTGGAAGAAACCATGACCGCGCTGGATCACCTGGTGCGCCAGGGGAAAGCGCTTTACATCGCGCTTTCTAACTATCCGGCGCAGCTGGCGGCGGAGGCCATTGCCATCCTTAAGCAGCTGGGTACGCCCTGCCTAATCCACCAGCCGAAATACTCCATGTTTGAACGCGCGCCGGAAAACGGCCTGCTGGACGTGCTGCAACAGCAGGGCGTCGGCTGTATTGCTTTCTCACCGCTGGCGGGCGGCGTGCTGACCGATCGTTATTTGCAGGGCATTCCGGAAGATTCACGCGCCGCCAGCGGCAGCCGTTTCCTCAGCAGCGAGCAGCTGACGCCGGAGAAGATGGAGAAAGTGCGGCAGCTGAACGAGCTGGCGCAGCAGCGCGGCCAGAAACTGTCGCAAATGGCGCTGGCCTGGGTACTGCGCGGCGGTCGCGTCACGTCAGTGCTGATCGGCGCCAGCAAAACCAGTCAGATAGACGATGCCATAATGATGCTGAACCAGCGCGAATTCAGTCAAAGCGAGCTGGATCGCATCGACGCGATCCTCGCCTGATCCCTTTGCCGCCGAGTCCTGCGGCGGCCTGTCTTACTGACATTTCCTTTAACACTTTTTCGACACTTTTAGGAATTAGCCAGGCGAAACCCCTGCGCTCTCCTTATAATACTGGCATCAGGGCGGAGCAGTTGTGCCGCTGATAAGGAGAGAAAATGAAACATCTATTGCTTATTGCCGCTTTGCTGGCAGGTTCAGCCTTACACACAGCACAGGCTGACAGCGCCCGGATTATGTTAGCGCCGGGCGTTTCGCTTCATCTGGGCGATCGCGATCGTCACGGGCGTTACTGGGACGGCGGCCGCTGGCGCGAAGGCCACTGGTGGCGCAACAACTATCGCTATGGCGAAGGCCGCTGGTGGCGCCATGAACAGTGGCGCCGTCAACAGGAGATGCGTCAACGGCATGAATGGCGACGCGACCAGCGCTGGCGCGACCACGAACGGCAGCGCGAATGGCGTCACGAGCGGGATCGTCACCACGACGGACGCTGGTAAAAAAAAGGGTGCTCACAGGAGCACCCTTTTTCACTTGTTGCTTAGCGTCTCGCCTAAAGCTCCATCGCTATAGATATCAGCAGATAGAAGTTCAGCGCCACCACCACCACCACGATAACCTTGCCTGCCGCCTGCATCAGGCGCGAGTTCACCAGTTCGCCCATCAGTTCGCGATTGCCGGTAAAAGAGAGCAGCGGGATAAGCGCCAGCGCGATACCGAAGCTGAGCAGCACCTGGCTCATCACCAGAATGCGCGTCGGCTCCCAGCCAGCCAGGATCACGATAAACGAGGGCAGCATCGTCACAACACGCCGCACCAGGAGCGGAATACGTATATGGATAAAGCCCTGCATTACCACCTGCCCCGCCATCGTTCCCACTACGGTGGAAGAGAGTCCGGCCGCCAGCAGGCTCAGACCGAAGACTATGGCCGCCGCACGGCCCAGCAGCGGATCGAGCGTCAGATAGGCCTGATCCAGATCCGCGATGCCGGTATGGCCGCTGAAGTGAAAAGCCGCCGCCGCCGTCGCCATCATCGCCAGATTCACAAATCCCGCGATGGTCATGGCGACCGCCACATCCAGTTTTGTCGAGGAGTAGCGCTCTGCGCGGCTGCCGCCGTCAGGGCTTTGCGTTAAGGAAGAGTGCAGATAAATCACGTGCGGCATAATCGTTGCGCCCAGCACGCCCGCCGCCAGCAGCACCGCATCGGCGGTCGGCAGCGTCGGCACGGCAAGGCCCTGCATCAGATCCATCACTTTTGGCTGAGAGAAAAACAGCTCGATCACATAGGCCGCCGCCACAAACAGCAGCAGGCCGCCGATGACCAGTTCCAGCGGCTTCTGGCCCCGGCTTTGCAGCATCAAAATCAGGAACGTCACCACGCCCGTCAGCACCGCACCCTGCAGTAAACTGACGCCAAAGAGCAGCTTAAAGCCGATAGCCGCGCCGATAAACTCGGCCAGGTCGGTGGCCATGGCGATAATTTCCGCCTGGATCCAGTAGAACCATACGGCAGGACGCGGAAAGCGATCGCGGATATGCTCCGCCAGGTTTTTGCCGGTGGCGATGCCCAGCTTAGCGGACATTAACTGGATCACCATCGCCATGATATTGGCCCAGACCACCACCCACAGCAGCTTATAGCCATAGGAAGCGCCAGCCTGGATATTGGTCGCGAAGTTGCCGGGATCGATATAGCCAATCGCCGCAATAAAAGCGGGCCCCATCAGCGCGAATTTGATTTTACGGGAACTACGGACCGTCTGCTCCGCGGTGCGGCCTTCAAACATCGTCTTACCCCTTAATACACCCGAGGAAGGTATTGTCATTCAAATGATAATGATTATCAACATCATTTGTACTGGTTAAACTTATCGCTGTAATAGCCTACGCTAAAAAGTATAGCCTTTGCTATACCCAAAGGTAGCGTTTCGTGTGGCCGATTTGTAAGCGATAAACTTACTTTAGGTTAAAAAGTATTCCCCCACAAGTTGACGGGTGGTTTTTTAAACAGTATCAGGATGTGACAGGAAAGCAGAATGTCGATTTAAGCCGATAGGAATTTATTATATTGAGGCTTTAGTCTCGTTTTTCTGCAACTTGTTACATAGAATGTGCAGCGAAATATAACAGCCTTCAAATTTGGAGCACTCATGTCCCGCATTCTGCATTTTGCTTTGGCGCTGGTGGTGGTGACGTTACTGGCCTTACTGGTCAGCAGCGATCGGAAAAATATCCGCGTCCGTTTTATTATTCAGCTTCTGGTGATCGAGGTGCTACTGGCCTGGTTCTTCCTGAACTCCGAAATCGGCTTAGGGTTTGTCAAAGGCTTTGCCGGCTTCTTCGACAAGCTGCTGGGCTTTGCCGCTCAGGGCACCAGCTTTGTCTTTGGTGGCATGAACGATAAAGGCCTGGCGTTCTTCTGGCTTAACGTACTCTGCCCTATCGTCTTTATCTCCGCCCTTATTGGTATTCTGCAACACTTCCGTATTCTGCCCGTGGTTATCCGGGCAATCGGCACCGTGCTGTCAAAAGTCAACGGCATGGGTAAGCTGGAATCTTTTAACGCGGTAAGCTCGCTGATTTTGGGACAGTCAGAAAACTTTATCGCCTATAAAGATATTCTGGGCAAAATGTCGCAGCGCCGCATGTACACCATGGCCGCTACGGCGATGTCGACCGTATCGATGTCCATCGTCGGCGCCTATATGACCATGCTCCAGCCGAAATATGTGGTGGCCGCGCTGATCCTGAATATGTTCAGCACCTTTATCGTGCTGTCGTTGATCAACCCGTACCGCATCGAAAACGAAGAAGACCTGAAGCTGAACGATCTGCATCAGGGACAGAGCTTCTTTGAAATGCTGGGCGAATATATCCTTGCCGGTTTCAAAGTGGCGGTCATCGTCGCCGCGATGCTGATTGGCTTTATCGCGCTGATCTCCGCCGTCAATACGCTGTTTGATACGATTTTTGGTATCAGCTTCCAGGGCGTGCTGGGCTATGTGTTCTATCCTTTTGCCTGGGTAATGGGCGTGCCCGCCAGCGAAGCGTTGCAGGTCGGCAGTATCATGGCGACCAAGCTGGTTTCCAACGAATTCGTGGCGATGATCGACCTGCAAAAAATTGCCGGTACTCTGTCGCCGCGCGGCGAAGGCATCCTTTCCGTGTTCCTGGTTTCTTTTGCCAACTTCTCCTCTATCGGCATCGTGGCGGGCGCTATCAAAGGCCTGAACGAAGAGCAGGGCAACGTAGTGTCGCGCTTCGGCATGAAGCTGCTGTACGGTTCGACGCTGGTTAGCGTGCTCTCCGCTTCCATTGCAGGCCTGGTGCTGGGCTGATAGCGGTCTGGCTCGACAAGAAAGGCGAATCTCCGGGTTCGCCTTTTTTTTGCGTATCGTCTCGCAGTAAAACATTTTATGTCGCGCATCCGGGAAGATCGCCTTTAACCCATAATAAAAGTAATGCTATAAAGCAGCCCATGAGACTCAGGATGAGGATTTGTTATGGCGGGCTGCCACTATGAAATCTTACATAGCGAGCTGCAGGGATTTGATGTCTACAGGACGATGGATATCAGATTTATGTTTGCTGCCCAGGTAAATCGGCAGATGACTTTCCGATTGGCCTTTTTTGCGAAAGCGGCAGCCGAAATACCGCTACTCATAAAGCTGTTCGGTGATGAAGTAGCTGACGCCAACCTGGCCGTCGTCAGCTTTTACAACCTTGAAGCACAGGATAATCCCGACTGCGATATGTTCGACAGGCCGCCAGCCGCCGCCGCGCTTACGCTGCATGAAACGCTGTTTTTTTACGCGTCTCTGATCGACATCATTCTGCAGGTTGCCAGGCGAGAAAACATACAACTCTTGGCCTTCCAGGCGTATACTCCTCAACTGATTAAAGTTTACGATCGGCTGGTCAGACAGCAGGCTGGCCAGCGCAACCTCAGGGTATTTAAAGAAGGAGCGAACTATGTGCTACAAACGGACAATTGAAACCCCAACCCAACATATTGATTTCGACGCTATCCGCATGCAAAAAAAGGCAATGATTAGGCAGCTCCTGCAGGCGAAGAAAAAAGCGGAACAGGCAGGCGAGATAGTCAGCAAGCCTTTTAAGATGGGTGACTGAAAGCTTTTGCCTTTCCTGACCCGCCTTTCGCGGGTCGGTTCGATAAGCCTCCCAGGCTTCCGGCGCGCTGCTTGCTTCGCGTTATCTTCTTAGCCAGCACGCCTTCTCTTTTAATCAGCACGCCGCAGCATTCAGCCAACATACCTCAGCGTTAAATCAGTGCACCTCAGCGTTTAGCCAGCATCTCGCCCGTTTAGCTAAAACACAACAGCGTTTATCCAGCGGCTCGCCCGTTTAGCCAACACACAGCAGCGTTTAGCCAGCATCTCGCCCGTTTAGCCAATACACTTCAGCGTTTAGCCAGCGGCTCGCTCGTTATGCGCCAAAAGCCGCCTTCGCCATAGCTGTTTTTTAACTTTCCTCAGCACATATAAGAATTTCACAGCTTACGTCTCTGAAAGTAGGGTTCCTTCTACGCCCTTTTCTGCCCGCCCACTTCGGAGAATTCAAGATGAGCATTCAGTTTCTTGGCATGATCGGCCATCGCCTGGCCTCGGAAATCATTCCGCCCAGCGGCCCCATTTTTAACAAACAGTATATCGCCGACTTCGCCCGCGCCCATGAACAGGCCGGCTTCGATCGCGTTCTGGTCGGTTACTGGTCAGATCAGCCCGACGGCTTTCTGGTCACCGCCCACGCGGCGGCACATACCTCAAAAGTGAAGTTCCTGCTGGCGCACCGTCCCGGCTTTGTCTCCCCTACCCTTGCCGCCCGCAAGCTGGCGACGCTGGATCAGCTGACCGATGGCCGCCTGGCGGTGCATATCATCAGCGGCGGCAACGATGCCGAACAGCGTCGCGACGGTGATTACCTTAACAAAGCCGAACGCTATGCGCGCACCGATGAGTTTTTGCAGGTACTGAAAAACAGCCTCACGGCCGAAGCGCCTTTCGACCATCAGGGCGAGCTTTATCAGGCTGAACAGGCTTTTTCCGCCGTCAAGCCGCTACAGCCGCAGCTGCCGGTCTATTTTGGCGGTTCCTCGCCGGAAGCGATTAGCGTGGCGGCGAAACATGCCGACGTTTTTGCACTGTGGGGCGAACCGCTGGCGGGCGCGGCCGAAACCGTGCGTGCGGTACGTGCCGCCGCCGCTCGCCATGGTCGACAGATCGGTTTTAATATCTCTTTCCGTCCGATTATCGCCGCGACCGAAAAAGAAGCCTGGGAAAAAGCGGAGTATATCCGCGAAACGGCCCGGCAGAAGCTGCTCGCTACCGGCCACGACTTCGGCCTGCCAAAACCGCAGAGCGTCGGTGCGGAACGGCTGTTCGCCGCTGCTAACGAAGGCGATCGCCTGGATAAAAATCTGTGGACCGGCATCGCCAAACTGGTCGGCGGCGGCTATAACTCCACTTCGCTGGTCGGCACGCCGGATCAGGTTTCCGACGCGCTACTGGATTACTACAACCTGGGCATCGAAAGCGTGCTGATCCGGGGTTTCGATCCGCTCAACGACGCGCTGGAGTATGGCAAAGAGCTGATCCCGCTGACGCGCGAAAAAGTTGCGGCGCGCCGTGTCGCAAGGAGCGCCTGATGCGTGTGGTCGTCGCCATCCTGCTTTCGGTTATGGCTGGCGCCGCTACGGCGGCAGAAAAAGTGACGCTGCGCCTGGGTGACGTTAAGGGCGATCGCTTTATTTCGCTACGAGAGTCCGGCGAGCTGAATAATTTACCTTATGAGCTGAAACTGACCTCATTTGACTCCGGCGCGCCGGTGCAGGAAGCGCTGAATGCCGGCGCGCTGGACGTAGGTTTTACCGGCGATCTGCCTTTCCTGTTTGTCTATGCCGCCGGCGCGCCGGTGAAGGCGGTAGGCGCATGGCAAAACAATCCCGACAGCATCGCCCTGCTGACGCGGCCAGACAGCGGTATTCACAAGCTGAGCGATCTGAAAGGCAAACAGATCGCCGTCAATCGCGGCGGCTGGGGACACTATCTGGTGCTGGGGCTGCTTGAGCGCGCCGGACTGAAGCCCGCCGACGTTAAGCTGCGTTTTCTTGGCCCGGTTGATGGCCGCGCCGCGCTGGCCAGCCATGCCGTAGATGCCTGGGCGACCTGGGAACCCTATGTCTCTTCGGCTATCGTGGTGGATAACGCGGTACTGGTGCCGCAGGGCGGCGGCAAGGGCATTCTTTCCGGCTATTCGTATGCGCTCGCCCGCGAGGAAGCGTTAAAGGATCCGGCTAAACGTCAGGCGATCGCCGATCTTCAGGGCCGACTGGCCAAAGCGCAGATCTGGGCGATACAGCATCCGGCAGCCTTTGCCGACGCGCTGAGCAAATCGCTGGGGATGCCGCCCGCCATTACGCAGCGCTGGATCGCCAACGCGCAGATCCGTCCGGTCAATTTCACGCCCACGCTGGCGGATTCGCTCCAGCATTCCGCCGACTTTTTCTTACGTTACCGCGTGCTGCCGAAAGCGGTGAATGTCCGCCAGGCTTTCGATTATCAGCTGGCGGGCCAGGCTAATCAGGCGGCCGCCGGATTAACACAGCCTGCCGGGGAGAACAGCCATGAGTAACCTTCAGCACCATCGTTTGCGCGCCTTTGTCGGCGATCTGGCTACGCTGCTGGACACAAAGCCTCCAGAACAGCGCGTGCTGCAAGAAGGCAGCGAGCTGCTAAAACAGCTTATCCGCCACGATGACTGGCTGGCTGAGCCTTTTGCGCAGACCGATCCGCAGCGCTATCAACAATATCTGCTGTATGCCGACGCGCAGCAGCGCTTTTCTGTTGTCAGTTTCGTCTGGGGAGCGGGCCAGTCAACGCCGGTGCACGACCACCGGGTCTGGGGGTTAATTGGCATGCTGCGCGGCGCGGAAGTTGCGCAGCACTTTCGTCGTGATGAGCAAGGCGCACTCTGGCCCGAAGGCGAGCCCGTTCGCCTGAATGCTGGCGACGTAGAGGCCGTTTCGCCTGAGGTGGGTGATATCCACCGCGTCAGCAACGCTTTTGCCGATCGCCCCTCCATCAGCATTCACGTTTACGGCGGCAATATCGGCGCGGTGAAACGGGCCGTTTATGACGAGGACGGCAGCGAAAAACCGTTCATCTCCGGCTATAACAACGCTTTTTTACCAAATATTTGGGATCTCTCACATGGCTAAGCAATCACTGCCTTTACGTCACTACAGCGATATTCGCTACGCCCTGCTCCAGCGCCAGGAAACTGCGCTGCTGGACGTGCGGGAAGAGGCTTATTACGCCGAAGGCCACCCGCTGTTTGCCGCTAATATTCCCTTGTCGAAGCTGGAACTGGAAATAATTAACCGCGTCCCACGCCTGGCGACGCCCGTCACGCTGTATGACAACGGCGAAGGCCTGGCGCAGGCCGCCGCCGAAAGGTTAATCGCGCTGGGCTACAGCAACGTGGCGCTGCTGGCGGGCGGCCTGCAGGGCTGGATCGAAGCGGGCGGCGAAATCTTTATCGACGTCAATTCGCCGAGCAAGGCGTTTGGCGAACTGGTCGAAAGCCGTGCCCACACGCCTTCGCTGCCCGCGCAGGAGGTCCATGCCCTGCTGCAAAGCGGTGAGCCGGTAGTGGTGCTGGACAGCCGCCGCTTTGACGAATATCAGACCATGAGCATTCCGGGCGGCATCAGCGTGCCGGGCGCCGAGCTGGTGCTGCGGGTCAGGGATCTGGCCCCGTCGCCGGAAACAAAAATTATCGTCAACTGCGCCGGACGCACTCGCAGCATTATCGGTACGCAGTCGCTGGTCAATGCGGGCGTGCGTAATCCGATTTATGCGCTGCGCAATGGCACCATTGGCTGGACGCTGGCCGGGCTGGCGCTGGATCATCAGCAGAACCGCCGTTACGGCGAGGTGAGCGAGACCGCGCAGCTTCAGGCCGCACGCAGCGCCCGGAAGGTTGCCGATCGCGCTGGCGTCAGGCAGATTACGCTCGCTGATTTGACCGCTTTGCGGCAGCAAACCCAGCGCACGGTTTATCTGTTTGACGTGCGCGACGCCGAAGAATACGCAGCGGGTCATTTACCCGGCGCTCGCCACGTGCCGGGCGGCCAGCTGGTGCAGGAAACGGATCACTATGCCAGCGTGCGCGGTGCAAAAATCGTGCTGGTTGACGACAAAAAAGCGCGCGCCGATATGAGTGCCTCCTGGCTGACGCAGATGGGCTGGGACGTTGCGGTTGTGGATAATATCAGCCGACAAGATTTTATCGAGCACGGCGACTGGAAACCCACGGTGCCGCCCCTGCCCGCCCTGCCGGAAGTGGAGCCAGCCGGGCTGGCCGCATGGCTGGAAGCGGGCGACACGCAGGTGCTGGATTTCACCACCAGCGCGAACTATGTGGCGGGCCATATCCCCGGCGCGTCCTGGCTGCAACGCTCGCTGCTGACGCGGACGGGCAGCGCTGCGCTGCCGCCGGCAGAGCGTTACGTGGTGACCTGCGGCAGCAGTCTGCTGGCTCGCTACGCCGTGGAAGAGCTGTCCGCGCTGACGCAAAAACCGGTAACGGTTCTTAAAGGCGGCAACGCAGCCTGGCGAGCTGCCGGTTTACCCATACAGCAGGGTGAAACAAGACTTCTGCAACCGCGGGACGATCGCTACCGTCGCCCTTATGAAGGCACCGACAACGCCGCCTCTGCGATGCAGGCCTACCTTGACTGGGAATATGGCCTGATTGCGCAGCTGGATCGCGACGGCACGCACGGTTTTAACGTCCTTACGCCCTCCGCCTGACTTTGCCAGGCCGTGTTAAAGCGGCCTGGTTTCCCGCCCGCCGCTTTTCTGCCCCGTTGGTCGAATCGGTTTAGCACTTTGGTTTTTTTTGACTATGCTTAGTCCTTAACGGTCAGAAATCACCGAATCCGTTGTAAAAATCATTGTTATTCATTCTGTTGCCGAGCGAACTCCGGTTCCTGCGGCAGCATAATTCATTTATCACCGGCATTCTTGCTGGTTCAAGAGGAGAGCCTATGTCGACGACAAATCGCCCCCAACCTCCACTCCCAGAACAACAGCAAACATGGCCGGGAGCGACTAACGAAATGCAGCCCGTTCCCGATCACGGCGAAGCCAGCTATCAAGGCTCCGGCCGTCTGAAAGGTAAAAAAGCCATTATTACCGGTGGCGACTCCGGTATCGGCCGCGCCGTGGCTATCGCCTATGCTCGTGAAGGCGCGGACGTGCTGATTTCCTATCTGGACGAGCACGAAGATGCGAAAGAAACCGCGCGCCTGATTGAAGAAGCGGGACAGAAAGCAGTACTGGTGGCTGGCGACGTGACCGAAGCGGAACACTGCAAGGCTATCGTTAGCAAGGCCGTGGAAGCCTTCGGCGAAATCAATATCGTGGTCAATAACGCCGCCTTCCAGATGACCCGTGAGTCGCTGGATGAGATCAGCGATGACGAGTTTGACCGCACGATGAAAACCAATATCTATGCCATGTTCCGCATCTGTAAAGCGGCGGTGCCGCATATGCCTGCGGGCGGCTCTATTATCAATACCGCCTCGGTTAATGCCGATCAGCCCAAGCCGAAACTGATTGCCTATTCCGCCACCAAAGCGGCGATTATCAACTTTTCCGGCAGCCTGGCTGCTCTGCTGGCGGATAAGGGTATTCGCTCCAACGCCGTGGCCCCTGGCCCGATCTGGACGCCGCTGATCCCTGCCACGATGCCGACCGAACAGGTTAAAAACTTCGGCAGCGAAGTGCCGATGCAGCGCGCCGGGCAGCCTGCCGAGCTGGCACCTGCCTATGTGATGCTGGCCAGCGACGAAGCCAGCTATATCTCCGGCGCGACCATTGCCGTCACCGGCGGCGTTGCCGTCATCTGATCGTCTGGCTATGGGGCTGCGGCTCCATAGCCTTCTCGCCCGTTCTCTTCCCGCTTTCCTGCCCGGACGGCCTCGTCACGCCCTAAGGACAGAGAACGGACGTCTTTTAAGGAGCGAAGATGAAAGCCTATCCCTTACGGCTGACGCTGCCGATTGCCACCCATATCTTCGGTGGCGAACTGATTAAAACCCGCCTCGCCAAAACGGGCCTGCCTGACGGACGCATAGCGGAAACCTGGGAAGTTAGCGATGTGGAAGGCATGCGCGCCACCGTTAAAAACGGCGACTATGCCGGTATGAGCCTGCACGAGCTGACCGAACGCTATCCCGACGAGCTGGTTGCGCCCGGCTGGCGCGGCCCGCATTTCCCGCTGCTGAGCAAATTTATTGACGGCACCGGGATGCTGCCGGTGCATCTGCACGCCAACGATGAGGCAGCGCAGCGCCTTGAGCAGCAGCCCAACGGCAAAAGCGAGGCCTGGCATATTTTATGGGCCGCGCCCGGTGCCAGCTGCCTGGCAGGCATCAAGCCCGGCGTCAGCCAGCCACGCCTGCGCGCTGCTCTGCTGGCTGAAGAATACGACGAGGTAATGGAACGCTATCCGGTTAAAACCGGCGACACTTTTTATGTGCCGGGCGGCATGCTGCACTCTTTCGGCCCGGATACGCTGATTTATGAAATTGAGCAAACGTCCAATATCCAGCAGCACGCCATGCCGTGGCAGATGGAGGACGGCAGCAAAATATCGCCGCAGGAGCGGGAGAAGAACATCGACGCGCTGCTGGCGGAGCTGCGTCCGGAGCTGACCACGCGGCCGCATCAGGGCCTGACCGTGGAAGAAAACGATCGGGTCACGCGGCTGTTTTGCTGTGCCGGGCCTTATTTCGCGCTGGAACGCTGGCGGGTTTCCGCCGCCTGTGACTACGGCTTCACGCGCGCGCGCATTATTTCCAACCTGGGCGAGCCGCTGCAAATTGAGGCGGCGGGCGAAAGCTGGACGTTGGAACGCGCGGAAACGCTGCTGCTGCCCGCCGCGCTGGGCAAAGTCACTTTCAGCACACCCGGCGAGTTCCTGGTGGGCTATGTGCCGGATCTGGAAGCCGAAGTGAACCAGCCTTTGCGGGCGCGCGGTTATGATGAGCAGGCTATCGCCATGCTCGGTGACGTCAAAGATCAATTACGTTAGGAGTGTTTTATGCTGCCCTGTTCTCTGCACGGCAAGGCAAACGATGCGCCGGTTTTCGTCCTGCTGCACTATTTAGGCGGCTCTGGACATACCTGGTATCCGACCATCAGCTGGCTGGACGAGCACCACCGCTGCGTAACGCTGGATACGCCAGGCTTTGGCGCAGCGACCAATATTCCCGGCTATGACGTAGCGTCGATGGTAGCGCAGTTCGACGAAAGCATTCGTGCACTGCAGCTCAACAACTGTATCCTGGTCGGTCATTCGATGACCGGAAAAGTCGCCCTGGCGCTGGCGGCGCGTCGGCCAGACTATCTGAAAGGACTGATTCTGGTCGCGCCTTCGCCGCCCGGCCCGCAGCCGATGAGCGAGGGAGATCGCCGTAGCCAGATTAACTATGGCGGCAGCCGGGAAGAAGCGGAACAGTTTGTGGATACGGCAGCCAGCGAGCGTTTGCCCGATGTGGTGCGCGAGATAGCTATCCGCGACGCCCGCCGCGCGAATCTTAACGCCTGGCGTGCCTGGCCTGAAGCAGGGAGTCGGGAAGACTGGTCGACGCGTATCGGTACCGTCGACTGTCCGGCCTTGTTGATCGCCGGCTCGGCCGACGATCAGGTGCCTTCTGCTGAAGATCAGCAGAAAATGACGCTCTCGCACCTTCCCGCCGGGCGGCTGGAAGTGATTGCGGGCGCGGGCCACCTGATGCCGCTACAAACGCCACAAGAGCTGGCTGAAAGAATGCTGACCTTCGCCGCCACGCTTTAACCTGCCCCAGCGGAGACTAACGTCTCCGCTTTTTCTCAATCACTGGCGCGCGTTTTGTAAACGGGATTAGCGTAATTGTTCACATTAATGCCATTGTTGCGGCGTTCTCAGGAGAAATACGCGGCCCTGGCCTTACGGAAGATCTAACCCAGATTTTAGCTGCGGCCCCTTATTCAGCTATTCAGCTGGAGGATTTAACGCATTTACAGGATTAAGGCCCGATTTATCAGGTAACAGGCAAAACAGGATCGGGAGCTGATAAACAGAAGAAAAAAACAGGGATGCGGCTGCGCAAGCGCTGCCAGAAACAGAGAAGAACGAAAGAAGTGATTGGTGGAGATAAGCGGGATCGAACCGCTGACCTCTTGCATGCCATGCAAGCGCTCTCCCAGCTGAGCTATACCCCCACAACAAAATACCGGTTTTTCGCGCCAAATCGTCTGGTGAAGATTTGGTGGAGATAAGCGGGATCGAACCGCTGACCTCTTGCATGCCATGCAAGCGCTCTCCCAGCTGAGCTATACCCCCGAGCCGAAAAACCTTTGTCGTCTTGACGGCGGGCATAATATGAAACGGGGCCGAACGTGTCAACGGCAAAATGCCAATCTGTGTGCGATCGCTGAAAAAGCGGCCAAAGCGATGCAAAAGGCCGCATCCGCACCTTTTGCCACACAGCATAATCCGCCTTAATCGCCGTTATGTCAGCGATCAAATGGTGTCGTGAATGCAATCCGGCAACGTTCCCGCTGCAATCACAGCGCGTCGGGTTTAATCCTGTAAACAGAGCGTTAATTGTGCGCTTAATTGCGCTTGTTTTTGTTAAAATCTCGTGCAAAACTTCCCGCGTTTTCGAATGCCGAACCCTTCTCAGCGCTGGATGCGCGCGTATAACGCGACGGATTCGGCCATTCTTTCTTTCACTACACCAGAATCAGAGCCACTATGTCCTTGTACTCACCTAAAGAAATTGCGGCGGTCGCTATTCAGGCTGGTATCGCCAAAAGCCGTTCGTCTGTCCCTACCCTGTTGATCCTCGGCTTTATTGCAGGGGCTTTTATCGCCACCGGCTTCCTGCTGGATCTGCACGTTATTAATCAACTGCCCGCTAACTGGGGCTCCTTTGGCGGCCTGCTTGGCGCAGCGGTGTTTCCGGTGGGGATTATTCTGACCGTGCTGGCTGGCGGTGAGCTGCTGACCGGCAATATGATGACCATGCCGATCGCCTGGTTCGCCCGTCAGGTCAGCGGCTTTAGCGTAGTGCGTAACTGGTTCTGGGTAACCATTGCCAACTTTATCGGCAGCATAGCCGTAGCATGGTTCTTTGGCCATGTGCTTGGCATGACCGAAGGCGACTACCTTAAAAAGACCGTGGCTATCGCCTCGGCCAAAGTCCACGCCGACTTTATGCACTCTTTCATTTCCGGTATCGGCTGTAACTGGCTGGTGTGTCTGGCGACCTGGATGGCGTTCGCCAGTAAAGACATGGTCGGCAAGATTTTTGGCATGTGGTTCCCGGTGATGGCGTTCGTGGCTATCGGCTTCCAGCACGTGGTGGCGAACATGTTTATTATCCCGGCCGCTATTTTTGCCGGCCAGCTGAGCTGGGCCGACTACCTGCCTAATTTTGCTGCCGTTTTCCTGGGCAATACGGTCGGTGGCGCGGTATTTGTCGGTCTGGCTTACTACATCGCCTATCGTCCGCAAAATCAGTCTGCTGCTACCCCACAGTAAGGCTTTCTTCCCTCTGCCGCCCGGCAGGGGGAAATATCATTTCTCCCCGCTGCTAATTATCTGCTCAGATTAGTCTTGCCTGTTAGTTGTTCGAACAATAAATTCCTGTAATATATGTCCGTTACATATCAACGCAAAAAGGATATTGCATAATGAAAAAGGAATGGTTAACGCCGGAAGAACTGGCACAGGAAACAGGTTTCAGCCGTCAGACTATCAATAAATGGGTTAAAAAAGAGCAATGGACGACCGTACCCAAGCCCGGCGTACAGGGCGGCAAGGCCCGTATGATCCATATTGATGAGAATGTAAGAAATTTCCTGAAATCCACCCGCCACGTCGCCGAGCCGACCGCCACCTATCGCGTCACGCAAAACTCTCTTCCCGCTCTGCTAATGACCTCTATTCAGCAAATGAACAGCGATGAACAAGAGAAGCTTTATGCATTACTGTTACGTGAAGGCATTCAGGGTATGCTGCAACGGCTGGATATTTCTCAGGTTGAGAAGTAGGTTTCCACGCCTGCCGTGCAGGTTGCACGTTGAAAAAAGAACCGGCTGATGCCGGTTCTTTTATTTAGAGGATTAAGCCTGCGCTTCGCGAGCCGCAATCCAGCTCAGCGCTTTTTCGATACGCGCAACGCTGCGCGACTGACCAATTGCTTCTACCGTCACGTCCAGCGCAGGTGACTGGCCTGCACCGGTAACGGCAACGCGCAGCGGCATGCCGACTTTGCCCATGCCCACTTCCAGCTCGTCCGCAGCGGACTGAATAGCCTGATGCACGTTTTCCGCGTTCCAGACGCTGATGGCGGCCAGCTTGTCACGAACCACTTCCAGCGGCTGACGGGCTACGGGACGCAGATGTTTTTTCGCCGCATCCGCATCAAATTCTGCAAAGTCTTCGTAGAAGTAACGGCAGGAAGCGGCCATTTCTTTCAGCGTCTTGCAGCGCTCGCCAAGCAGACGAACCAGCTGAGCCAGCTCAGGGCCGGTGCGGGTATCGATATTTTCCTGCTCGATATGCCATTGCAGATGCGTCGCCACGTACTCCGGCGCCAGCGTGGTGATGTAGTGATGGTTCAGCCACTGCAGTTTTTCGGTGTTGAAGGCGCTGGCGGATTTGCTGACCGCATCCAGATCGAACAGCTGCTTCATCTCTTCAATGCTGAAGATCTCCTGGTCGCCATGCGACCAGCCCAGACGCACCAGATAGTTCAGCAGCGCTTCCGGCAGATAACCGTCGTCGCGATACTGCATCACGCCTACGGCGCCGTGACGTTTGGAAAGCTTTTTGCCGTCGTCGCCCAGGATCATGGAGACGTGCGCGTAAACCGGCACCTGTGCGCCGATCGCTTTCAGGATGTTGATCTGGCGAGGCGTGTTATTGATATGATCTTCACCGCGGATAACGTGGGTAATTTCCATATCCCAGTCGTCGATCACGACACAGAAGTTGTAGGTCGGCGAACCATCGGTACGGCGGATGATCAGATCGTCCAGCTCCTGGTTGCTGAATTCGATGGGGCCACGGATCTGGTCGTCAAAAATGACCGAACCTTCCTGCGGATTGCGGAAACGCACTACGCAAGGCTCATCATCGGCATGGTGTTCGTGGCTGTCGCGGCAGCGACCGTCATAGCGTGGCTTTTCATTGTTCGCCATCTGCGTTTCGCGCAGCGCTTCCAGACGCTCTTTGGAGCAGTAGCATTTGTAGGCCGTGCCCGCTTCCAGCATCTGATCGATCACTGCATTGTAGCGATCGAAACGTTTGGTCTGATAGTACGGGCCTTCATCCCAGTCCAGGTTCAGCCAGTTCATGCCGTCCATGATCGCGTCGATAGCCTGCTGGGTGGAGCGCTCCAGATCGGTATCTTCTATACGCAGCACGAATTCGCCGCCCTGGTTACGGGCAAACAGCCAGGAATAAAGCGCGGTACGAGCGCCGCCAACGTGCAGGTAGCCCGTCGGGCTGGGTGCGAAACGGGTTTTGATTTTCATTAACAGCTGCCTTTTTACGCTATCAGAAGCGGGGAGCTCTGATAAATCCAGAATAAAGTGGGCAACATTCTATCATCACAAGATGAATCCTCAACGGCAATCCCCTGCTTTCGCGCCGCCTTTGCTGCAAAAGCCGACGGCACCGTGACGCTTTTGCCTGAAATCGCAACATCTTGTTTAATTTTAAGACGAACGCAATTTTTCCTTCTAAAAATCGTTGACTCATTTTGCGCGATCCCTATAATGCGACTCCACACAGCGGGGGTGATTAGCTCAGTTGGTAGAGCATCTCCTTTACACGGAGGGGGTCGGCGGTTCGAGCCCGTCATCACCCACCACTCTAAACGGTGGCTTCGCAGTGTAGCAGTTCCCAGAGTGTAAGAAATGGGTGATTAGCTCAGTTGGTAGAGCATCTCCTTTACACGGAGGGGGTCGGCGGTTCGAGCCCGTCATCACCCACCATCTCTTGCAGGCCTGGTTTGAAGTACCGAAGTGGGTGATTAGCTCAGTTGGTAGAGCATCTCCTTTACACGGAGGGGGTCGGCGGTTCGAGCCCGTCATCACCCACCACTTCGGGTCGTTAGCTCAGTTGGTAGAGCAGTTGACTTTTAATCAATTGGTCGCAGGTTCGAATCCTGCACGACCCACCAATGTAGAAAGGCGCCCTAAAGGCGCCTTTTTGCCGTTTGTAATTCGGGCGGGGTTCGAACCTGCCGCAGGTCGAGTCGACCAGAGGGAGACAGCGTTGCCAAAGGCAACGACCCGAAGGGCGAGGCTTCAGCCGAGTCATCCTGCACGACCCACCAATGTAGAAAGGCGCCCTAAAGGCGCCTTTTTGCCGTGCGTAATTCGGGCGGGGTTCGAACCTGCCGCAGGTCGAGTCGACCAGAGGGAGACAGCGTTGCCGCAGGCAACGACCCGAAGGGCGAGGCTTCAGCCGAGTCATCCTGCACGACCCACCAATGTAGAAAGGCGCCCTAAAGGCGCCTTTTTGCCGTGCGTAATTCGGACAGTTTCCATTTACCACGGGGTGTCATTTTCCTTCAGTCATTGCTACTAAACATTACATCCATTAATCTGTTATCTTCGTTACTGACCTGCGTGGCTGAAGTACGGACTGATGATAATGGATAATATAAGTAAAGTTGCGGGACTCATCACGGCGCTGGCAGCTGTAGCGGCATTGCTATTTTTTAACCATACCGCCTTTTTCTTCTTCCTGAATTATTGGCGAACGCCAATAATTAGCCTTTCAATAGCCCTGATTCTGGCTATGTCCGGTTACTTTTATTACAAAAAGAGGTGGCCTGGCAAAAATGGCTGCGTTGTTTTTATCCTGGCAATAGCAACCAGCCTTACCGCATTGTTCTATAATCCCTATCCATCGGCATCCCTGATCGGTATTTCAGGTTTTTATAGCGAAAAAGACGGCGCATGGGTCAGCGCGGCGACAGATACCAATGCGGAAAAAATTAGCCAGAATTTAAAGCGAATCAGCCAAAAAATTAGCGCGAAAGAAAATCCATATTTTACTTTTACCTCACCAGATGAGACAGAAAGCTGGCGTTTCCCCTCTTTATTTCTGACGAATATGTCGAAAGAAGAACTGATTGCCCTGGCGCAAAAGAAATCGCAGGCGCCGGTCACTCTGGTCGGTTTTTCTCAGGAAGGCAAACTCAGCGAGCTGCGTTACAGTATCAATCAAAACTATATGGATCCTAATGCCCATTCATTGACACATGAAAACGATTGGTATAACCATCTTTTCGCTAAAGTTATCAGTAATAAAACGCTAAGTGAAGATCGGAAGCATTCCATCATTGCTACCATCCTCTTTATCGATATTAACGCGCGGTCATTAAGGGCTAAAAAAGCAGAGATCGGCTCAATTGGTATCGCTAATCAGATCGTTAAGACGCTTGATGCAATCAGTGAACTACAAAAAGCGCATCCCTTTATCAAACCCGAGCTCAATTATTTAATGAGCGGACTCATCATCTCTTTCAGTGATGTCTATAATGATGAGCTCGATAACGCCACACATGCCGAACTGCTGATGCAGGCGCTAACGACTTATCCTTATTACCCCTATACGGATGAAGCAACGTTTAACCGGAATTTTGCCAAAGGTAATTATGCTTCCTGGCAATTAGATAAAGATACCACTGCCGATCTGACACTGATCGATCGTTTGATTCAGATTACGGAGACGCTGCCACAAGAGATTAAAAATCAGGTTATTGGCGATTTTTATGAATATGTCTTTGAAAAAAACCCTACGCCCGTCATGTTCTATTCCTGGTTGGAATTAATCAAGGCCGATCGTCCGCTTAATACGTTTACAAAAGAGGAAGCACCATTTGTAAAATTCCTGGAAGATTTAACGGACCATTTTCTCAAGGAACATGCCGATATGGATGACGATTATATCGCACTAAAAAGCGCGGCGCTCTATGCGGTATACAACTCTTATTATCAACGCATTGGCCAACCTAAAAAAGCACGACGTCTGGAAGAAAAAATCGGTAAGATTTTTTCTGACCATCCTGGCGTGTCGATCCTGTCTACAGAAATAGCTAAAAAGTGTGAGCTGGACGAGAAGGAGGATAAATGCAATAGCGGCGGCAATAAGGCCTCTCCCTGAGCCGGTGTTGCGGATGTTCCATTTTATGCGAGGGTTAACTTTTGCACGCAAATCTGCCATTAATGTAAGTTCTCGCCCCCTTTCGAATTCTTATCACTTCTTTTACGCTTTTTGTAGTCAAGTCTCCCGTGGTGCTTACCGATAACCGTAGTGGTTAAATACAAAGGAGATAGCGATGACAACAATTACAACCAGTACCAACACTTCGATCGGTTCCGGCAGTTCATCGGCCGGCTCGACGTCCAAAATTGCTGCGTTGAACAAGCAGGTAGTCAACCTGCAAAACCAGCTAAAATCGCTGGCGACGGATACCACCCTCACCAATGAGCAGAAAACGGAGCAGGAACAGGTTATCAATAGTCAGATCCAGCTGCTACAGGCACAAATTACTCAGCTGGAGCAGCAGCAGGCGCAGAAAGCGCAGGATAAAAAGGAAGCACAGCAGGATCCGGCCTCGGCCTACAGCAAAGTAGCCGACGGCGTAAACCGGCCAACCGCAGCTAATTCGCTCAACGTTTATATCTAAAACGCTGGCGCAAGCGCGCGTTGCTGCGTCAGCAGGGCAGCCTGCTGGCGCACTTCCTGCCAGATAGCTTCCGCCGCGGGCGACAGCGAGCGGTTCTTGCGTCTGACCAGCATAATCGAGCGATTGATTTCCGGCGTTATTCTTCTTACCAGCAGCGGCCTCCCCTGCGGCAGCGGCAGCGCAAGCGCCGGCAAAATGCTGATGCCTATTCCCGCTTCCACCATCGGGTAAAGCGTCGCCGGATGCCCTATCTCCTGCACGATTTCCACTTTTACCTGTTGCTGGCGCAGCGCCTCGTCGATTAATACCCGACTACCTGATGAATAGTCCTGTAGCACCAACAGCCGTCGGTTCAGCATTTGCCAGCTAATTTCTTTCTCTGCAGCGAGCGGATCGTCCTGACGACAGAGCAGCAGAAAGGGTTCTTCCAGAATCGCTTCGCCCTCCAGATCGTCTACCTGGAGCGGCCCTATCACGATCCCGAAATCCACTTCCGCGTTGCGGATGCTTTGCAGTACCCACTGCTGTGGCCTGTCGCGAAGCATGATTTTAATTTCAGGAAAATGCAGCTGGCTGGCGGCCAGGCACTGCGGCATCAGATGCGCGGAGATGGTCTGGCTGGCGGCGATCCTGACCGTGCCGCTGCGCTGCTGACCGTAGCTGCGCACGTCCAGCAGCGTGGTATTCAGCTCTTCCAACAGGCGCTCCAGGCGGCTGGCCAGCTGGACGCCAGCTTCGGTCAGCATCACTTCACGCGTTGTACGGTCCAGCAGACGGATACCCATCTCGCTTTCCAGCTCTTTGACGCTGTGGCTGACGGCCGACTGGCTCAGCCCTATCATCTGGCCCGCCTGGCTGAAGCTCCTCTGCTGCGCGACGGCGACAAACACCCGCAGCTGCCTGAGCGTATAATTCATCGATTTAACTCATATATGAATTCAATAAATCAATTTTATTTCTAAACCCTGCTGACGCACAATAGCGACATTGATTTATTAACGAGGCATTAACAATGCGGTTTCTCCGGCTCGATCCCATGATGGTTAAACTGATTATTACCGTACTGCTGGCAACGTTCCTGCCCGCGCGCGGCCACTTTGTGACTTTCTTTGAGTGGCTGACCACGGCCGCTATCGCCCTGCTGTTTTTTATGCACGGCGCCAAGCTGTCGCGCGAAAAAATCATTGCCGGCGGCGGCCACTGGCGGTTGCATTTATGGGTAATGATCAGCACCTTCGTGCTGTTTCCTTTGCTCGGCCTGCTGTTTGTCTGGTGGCATCCGCTGCCGGTCAGCGCAGAAATCTATACCGGCTTCCTCTACCTTTGTATTTTGCCCGCGACCGTGCAGTCGGCAATTGCGCTTACTTCGCTGGCTGGCGGCAACGTGGCGGCTGCGGTGTGCAGCGCGTCGGCTTCCAGCCTGCTGGGCGTGTTTATCTCTCCGCTGCTGGTCGGGCTGGTGATGAACGTGCATAACGATGCCGCCAACGGTAGCCTGACGCAGATAGGCAGCATTATGCTGCAGCTGCTGGTGCCTTTTATTCTGGGGCATATCTCGCGTCGCTGGATTGCAGAGTGGGTCGAAAAACATCGCGGGCTGATTGGTAAAACGGATCAGGCTTCTATTCTGCTGGTAGTCTATTCCGCCTTTAGCGAAGCGGTGGTAAACGGCATCTGGCACCGCGTCGGCGCGATGACCCTGCTCTATATCCTGATCGGCAGCCTCGGCATTCTGTTTGTGGCGCTGGCCATTAATCTGCTGGCCGCGCGTCTGTTTGGCTTTAACCGGGCGGATGAAATTACCATTCTGTTTTGCGGATCGAAAAAGAGCCTGGCGAACGGTGTGCCGATGGCAAATATCCTGTTTCCTTCTGCTGCGGTCGGCATCATCGTGCTGCCGCTGATGATTTTCCATCAGGTGCAGCTGATGGTCTGCTCTATGCTGGCGCAACGCTATAAAAAGGCAGGAGAAAAACAGGTGGAAAAGCAGGTATCGAAAGCTAAAACGGTGGTGGAATCGCAGAAATAGCCGCAGCGGGGGAAGCGACTTCCCCCGTTATTTCAGCTTTTTTTAAGTGGTTTAAGCAGGCCTTCCAGGCCTTCAATCTTTATTGCCAGCGTAAGACGCATTAACTCGCCCAGATGACCTGCCGGAAACTCGTCCTTACGCGCAAACCACAGCAGATAAGGCTCCGGCAAATCGATCAGGAAACGCCCTTTATATTTTCCAAAGGGCATTTCGGTATTGGCAATCTCAATCAGGTGCTCTTTTTCCATTTATTCACCCAGCAGTCGAATCATCTCCGCTTCGTCGATCACCTTAATTCCCAGCTCCTGCGCCCTGGTCAGCTTGGAGCCTGCTGCTTCCCCGGCAATCACCAGATCGGTTTTTTTCGAGACGCTGCCGCTGACTTTAGCGCCCAGTGCGGCCAGGCGATCTTTGGCCTCATCGCGCGAAAGCTGCGTCAGCGACCCGGTCAGCACCACGGTTTTGCCGGCGAAAGGACTGTCGATCTCCTCCGCTTTGACTACCGCAACCGCTGGCCAGTGAATACCGGCCTCTTCCACCAGCTGGCGGATAACCTCGCGGTTGCTCTCCTCGTCCATGAAATTTCGCACATGGGCAGCCACTACCTTACCGACATCCTGCACGCCGATCAACGCGTCCAGATCGGCGCTGATGATGCTTTCCAGCGAGCCAAAATGCGCGGCGAGGTTGGCTGCCGTCGCCTCGCCCACCTCCGTAATGCCCAGCGCATAAAGGAAACGGGCCAGCGTGGTTTGCTTCGATTTTTCCAGCGCGTCCACCACGTTCTGTGCAGACTTCGGCCCCATGCGATCCAGGCCGGTGAGCTTGCCCGCGGTCAGCTTATACAGGTCGGCAGGCGTTTTGACGTACTCTTTTTCCACCAGCTGGTCGATGATTTTATCGCCCATGCCGTCCACGTCCATCGCACGGCGGGAAACGAAATGTTTTAACGCGCCTTTGCGCTGCGCGCCGCAAATCAGGCCGCCGGTACAGCGCGCCACCACTTCGCCTTCTACACGCTCCACGTCCGAGCCGCAAACCGGGCAGTGCGTAGGAAACTCTACCGCTCTGGCATCTGCCGGACGATCGGCCTCGATCACGCCGACTACCTGCGGGATAACGTCACCCGCGCGGCGGATCACCACCCGATCGCCGATACGCAAGCCCAGACGGTCTATCTCATCAGCATTGTGCAGCGTGGCGTTGCTGACCATCACGCCCGCGACCTGTACGGGCTCCAGCCTGGCGACCGGGGTAATCGCGCCCGTCCGGCCAACCTGGAATTCAACGTCGCGCACGTGCGTCATCTGCTCCTGGGCCGGGAATTTAAACGCTATCGCCCAGCGCGGCGCGCGCGCCACGAAGCCCAGCTGCTCCTGGAGATCCAGCGAGTCCACTTTTATCACCACGCCGTCAATATCGAAGCCCAGCGTGGCGCGATCCTCTTCCACCTTGCGATAGAAAGCCAGCACCTCTTCCGGCGTGTGGCAGAGGCGCACACGGTCGCTGACCGGCAGCCCCCAGGCCTTAAACTGTTGCAGGCGGCCCAGGTGGCTGCGCGGCATTTCACCGCCTTCCAACAGCCCCAGCCCGTAGCAGAAAAACGTTAGCGGACGCTTAGCGGTAATACGCGGGTCGAGCTGGCGCAGCGACCCGGCCGCAGCATTACGCGGGTTGGCGAAAACTTTGCTGCCGGTACGCCGCGCTTCTTCGTTCAGCGCCTCGAAACCTGCCTGCGGCATAAAAACCTCACCGCGTACTTCAACGCGTGCCGGGATATTGTCACCGTGCAGCCGCAGCGGTATAGCGCGGATGGTGCGCACGTTAGAGGTGATGTTCTCGCCGGTGGTGCCGTCGCCGCGCGTTGCCGCCCGCACCAGCAGCCCGTTCTCATACAGCAGGCTGACGGCCAGGCCGTCCAGCTTTAGCTCACAGCAGAAAGTGATTTCATCAACGCTTTTTAGCCTGTCCTGCACGCGTTTGTTAAAGGCAAGGTAACTTTCATCATCAAAAGCATTGTCCAGCGACAGCATCGGGATTTCATGACGCACCTGCTCAAACGCGCTCAGCGGCGCGGCGCCTACGCGCTGGGTCGGCGAATCGGGCATCACCAGATCGGGATGCGCCGCTTCCAGCTTGCGCAATTCGCCCATCAGGCGATCGTATTCGGCGTCCGGCACTACCGGTTCATCAAGGACGTGATACTGGTATTCGTAATGGCGAAGCGTGGTTTGCAGAGCGATGATTTTGTCTTGTACGGATTCCATAGCGGCACCATAGCGATAAAAAACCCCCGGCTGGCGGGGGTCTTGTGTACAGAGAGGAAGGCGTGCCGGTAACTCAGGCGTTCGCCTCAATAACGTCACGAATGCGGTTTTTATAGGTTTCCAGCTTTTGCGGCGTCATCATCCGGCGCTCGTCATCCAGCACCACGCCGCCAACGTCGTCAGCGATGCGCTGGGCGGACTGCAACATCAGCTTAAAGTTCTGATTCGCATCGCCATAGGAAGGCACCATCATAAAGATAGAGACGCCGGGCGTAGAAAAATCTGACATTTCATCAGGATTAAACGAGCCGGGCTTGACCATATTCGCCAGGCTAAACAGCACCGGGCCGCTGCCCGCCGGGCTGAGATGACGATGGAAAATGTTCATTTCGCCAAACTGGAAACCGGCCTGCAGCACGCCCTGCAGGAGCGCCTCGCCGTTCAGTACGCCGCCGGCATGGGCGCTAACGTGCAGCACCAGTACCGTTTCTTTAGGTTTTTCCTGCGGTGCGACCGGGCGCTCAGGCTGCGGCGCGGGTTCCGGTTCCGGCTCGACGAAGGTCGGTTCAGACTGTACCGGCTGCGGCCGTGCCGGAGCAGGCTGAACAGACGGGGACGGCTGCGGCTGTACCGGAGCAGACTCAACCGGCTGAGGCCGTGCCGGAGCAGACTGAACCGGCTGCGGCGCTTCCGGCTGCCTGCGGCTTACCGGAACGGAAGGTTCGTCATCGGCTTCCTGCGGCAAATCGCCGCCGAAGAGCGGATCCAGCTCGGGAGACTCATCAACCGGATGCTGATGGCGAACAGGTTCTGGCTGAGCGCGCGGTTTTACCGGGCGCGGCGGCGCCTGCTCGTCAAAGCTGCCGACTACCGGCTCATCTTCTTCTGCTTTACGCGGACGCGGGCTTTTGCCGCGAGCACTGCCCGCGTCATCATCGACGTCGTCAAAAGCCTCTTCTCTATCCTGTTTTAAACGTTTGTGAGGACGATCGCGAAAAACGGATGAGCGCTCTTTACGGCTGGTCCAGAAGCCGTGAAGCAGAAGCGCTATTATAGCGATCGCGCCAACAACGATTAATATCAGACGCAAATCCTGCATCATTGTATTCTCTGTTGTTCCAATACCTTGCCACCGCGGCAAACTTTATCCCCTAACTGTATTTGCCCCGCTGCACAAGTGCAAGTCCGTGCAGTATTTTCTGACAAATAAGCGTGAAACGACACGGTTATTTGCTGTTTTTTCGCGCAAATCTCTTCTGCTCAGCGCAAACGGCTGAGTTATGATAGCCGCGCACGGCTTGTTAACTTAAGGAAAGCAGACATGGCTCTTCACCGTACCGGCGCTTCCGGCAATGGGATCCACTATTTTGCCCAAGGCTGGCAGCTGATCCGACTGCCCGGCATTCGCCGCTTTGTTATTGTGCCTTTGGCGCTTAATTTTTTATTGATGGGTGGCGCGTTTATCTGGCTGTTCTTCAGGCTGGAGCAGTGGCTTCCCGCTTTAATGTCTCATGTGCCCGACTGGCTGCACTGGCTCAACTATCTGCTGTGGCCGCTGACGGTTATTTTTGTGCTGCTGGTATTCAGCTATTTCTTTTCGACCGTGGCCAACTGGATAGCCGCGCCCTTTTGCGGGCTGTTAGCCGAACAGCTGGAGGCTAAACTCACCGGAAAACCGATGCCGGACAGCGGCTGGGCGGGCATGGTGAAGGATATTCCGCGCATTATGAAGCGCGAATGGCAAAAGCTGGCATGGTATCTGCCGCGCGCGCTCGTTCTGCTACTGCTCTATTTTATCCCCGGATTTGGGCAAACGGTCGCGCCTGTTCTCTGGTTTTTATTCAGCGCCTGGATGCTCTCGATTCAGTACTGCGATTATCCGTTTGATAACCATAAGGTCAGTTTTCGGCAGATGCGTACATCGCTAAAACGGCATAAAACGGATGTGATGCAGTTCGGCGCGCTGGTGAGTTTATTTACCATGGTGCCGATACTGAATCTGGCGATTATGCCGGTAGCCGTTTGCGGCGCGACCGCCATGTGGGTCGATCGCTATCGCGGCGCGCTGGGGCAGGTAAAATAAGGCTTATGCTTTTTGCTTCACCCTTATTGCCGCAGAACATATATATATACTATTTCTTTACTTCCTTGAAAAATTGAACCGGGTATGCTTGATGCAGTTCCCATTTTTCATACAGTTAAGGACGGGTTATGAGTAAGATCTATGAAGACAATTCGTTAACAATCGGCCATACGCCTCTGGTTCGCCTGAACCGGATTGGTAACGGACGCATTCTGGCTAAAGTCGAATCCCGTAACCCGAGCTTCAGCGTGAAATGCCGCATCGGCGCCAACATGATCTGGGACGCCGAGAAAAGAGGCATTCTGAAACCTGGCGTCGAACTGGTTGAGCCAACCAGCGGCAACACCGGCATCGCGCTGGCCTACGTGGCCGCCGCGCGCGGCTACAAGCTGACGCTGACCATGCCGGAAACCATGAGCGTGGAGCGCCGCAAGCTGCTGAAGGCGCTGGGTGCGAATCTGATCCTGACGGAAGGCGCTAAGGGCATGAAGGGCGCGATTGCCAAAGCGGAAGAAATCGTCGCCGGCGATCCGGACAAATTTGTGCTGCTACAGCAGTTCAGCAACCCGGCTAACCCGGAAATTCATGAAAAAACCACCGGCCCGGAAATCTGGGAAGATACTGACGGCGAAGTCGACGTCTTTATCGCCGGCGTGGGCACGGGCGGCACGCTGACCGGCGTCAGCCGCTATATCAAAAATACCAAAGGCAAAAAGGATCTGATCGCCGTCGCGGTAGAGCCGTCGGATTCGCCGGTCATCGCCCAGGCGCTGGCTGGTGAAGAGATCAAGCCTGGCCCGCATAAAATTCAGGGTATCGGTGCCGGCTTTATCCCTGGCAACCTGGATTTGGATCTGGTCGATCGTGTGGTGGCTATCACCAACGAAGAGTCTATCTCTACGGCGCGCCGTCTGATGGAAGAAGAAGGCATTCTGGCCGGGATCTCCTCTGGCGCTGCGGTTGCCGCTGCCCTCAAGCTGCAGGAAGATGAAGCTTTTGCCAATAAAACTATCGTGGTGATCCTGCCCTCTTCCGGCGAGCGCTACTTAAGTACGGCGCTGTTTGCCGATCTCTTTACCGAGAAAGAATTACAGTAGCGATTGCGGTTGCCTGAAACTGTCTGAAAAAGCACCCGCCAGGGTGCTTTTTTGTGGAGCACGTCAAACTTTTGCCACTTTCCACATTGCTTTTACCTGCGGGTGTCTGGTATCTAAGCAACCAATTATTTCGAACCTCAAAATTAATCGCTGCGTGAATTGCCTGTAGCTGAATCGATTTACCGGTTTGGCGCGAAAGCAGAAAGCACGGCATAATGAAGAGGAAGAAAGCGCAGCCGGTGTGCCATGTTATCCGCGCGCTATCTGTCATATTTCGGCGCATTTCTGGCACGTTGTTAAACACGGACCTGCGCGAGACATTCAGGCCAAAGCGGCGCCGCCAGGCTAAGCTTTGGAATAACGCCAAATAAATTAAGTTGGGGAAACAACATGTTCCAGCAAGAAGTCACCATTACCGCGCCTAACGGTCTACACACTCGCCCTGCTGCTCAGTTTGTTAAAGAAGCCAAGGCTTTCGTTTCTGAAATCACCGTGACCTCTAACGGCAAATCCGCCAGCGCCAAAAGCCTGTTTAAACTGCAGACGCTGGGCCTGACTCAGGGCACCGTCGTGACGCTTTCCGCCGAAGGCGAAGACGAGCAGAAAGCCGTTGAGCACCTGGTCAAACTGATGGCCGAACTCGAATAAGCGTCAGCTTTTTCTACGCGACAGGCACTTTATTGCAACATAATTGATCGCGGACAGCATGTCCGCGTTGTTGTTTTAATACAGTGGAGCGCCTGTCAGATGCGGGTGGCCGCCGGGTTTCTCGCCGGTGCCGGGTTCGCCGCAGTTTCTCGCTCGCGATTATCAGTAATTAAAAAGGTAGGGTTATGATTTCAGGCATTTTAGCATCACCGGGTATCGCTTTTGGCAAAGCGCTTCTGCTGAAAGAAGATGAAATAGTCATCAACCGGAAAAAAATTACTACCGACCAGGTTGAGCAGGAAGTTCAGCGTTTTCTCGATGGTCGCAGCAAGGCTGCCGCGCAGCTTGAGGCGATCAAAACCAAAGCCGGGGAGACCTTCGGCGAAGAGAAAGAGGCCATCTTTGAAGGCCACATCATGCTGCTGGAAGATGAAGAGCTTGAGCAGGAAATCATAGCCCTGATTAAAGACGAGCTGGCCTCAGCCGACTCGGCCGCCCACTCCGTGATTGAAGGCCAGGCGAAAGCGCTGGAAGAACTGGACGACGAGTACCTGAAAGAGCGCGCCGCCGACGTGCGCGACATCGGTAAACGTCTGCTGCAAAACATTCTCGGCCTGCATATCGTCGATCTCAGCGCCATTGCCGAAGAAGTGCTGCTGGTTGCCAAAGATCTGACGCCGTCTGAAACCGCGCAGCTGAACCTGAACAAAGTGCTTGGGTTTATTACCGACCTGGGCGGCCGTACTTCCCACACCTCCATCATGGCGCGCTCGCTGGAGCTGCCGGCCATCGTCGGCACGGGCGACGTAACCAGCCAGGTGAAGAATGGCGATTATCTGATTCTGGACGGCGTGAACAACCAGGTTTACGTTAATCCAACGCCGGAGCAGATCGACGAACTGAAAGCTATCCACACTCAGTACGTGACGGAAAAGAACGATCTGGCCAAGCTGAAAGATCTGCCTGCGGTAACGCTTGACGGTCATCAGGTTGAAGTCTGCGCCAACATCGGCACCGTGCGCGATGTAGCTGGCGCGGAGCGTAACGGCGCGGAAGGCGTGGGCCTCTACCGTACCGAATTCCTGTTTATGGATCGCGACTCGCTGCCGAGCGAAGAAGAGCAGTTCCAGGCCTACAAAGCCGTGGCGGAAGCGATGGGTTCGCAGGCCGTTATCGTACGCACGATGGACATCGGCGGCGATAAAGATCTGCCCTATATGAACCTGCCAAAAGAAGACAACCCGTTCCTCGGCTGGCGCGCCATCCGTATTGCGATGGATCGCCCGGAAATCCTGCACGCCCAGCTGCGCGCCATCCTGCGCGCTTCCGCTTTCGGCAAGCTGCGCATTATGTTCCCGATGATCATTTCCGTTGAGGAAGTGCGCACGCTGAAGGCCGAGCTGGAAACGCTGAAGGCGCAGCTGCGTGAAGAAGGCAAAGCCTTTGACGAGCAGATTGAGGTCGGCATTATGGTGGAAACGCCAGCTTCAGCCGCAATCGCGCATCATCTGGCTAAAGAAGTCGATTTCTTCAGTATCGGCACCAACGACCTGACGCAGTACACGCTGGCGGTCGATCGCGGTAACGATCTGATTTCGCATTTGTACAACCCAATGACCCCTTCCGTGCTGACGCTGATCAAGCAAGTTATTGACGCATCTCATGCTGAAGGGAAATGGACAGGGATGTGTGGTGAGCTGGCAGGCGATGAACGTGCTACACTACTGTTACTGGGAATGGGGCTGGACGAATTCAGCATGAGTGCCATTTCTATCCCGCGCATCAAAAAAATTATTCGTAATACGAATTTTGAAGATGCTAAGGCGTTAGCAGAACAGGCTCTGGCTCAACCGACAGCGGAAGAGTTGATGAACCTGGTCAACAAGTTCATTGAAGAAAAAACACTCTGCTGAGATCCAGAAGCGCTGGCCAAATATTACTGCTTAGGAGAAGATCATGGGTTTGTTTTCAAAACTTTTTGGCGATAAGTCAGATACCGCATCTGGTGC
The DNA here is from genome assembly GCF_041320675.1 of Erwinia sp. STN24. Classification (NCBI taxonomy): domain Bacteria; kingdom Pseudomonadati; phylum Pseudomonadota; class Gammaproteobacteria; order Enterobacterales; family Erwiniaceae; genus Erwinia; species Erwinia sp. STN24. Next base: position 1,895,030 of record NZ_JBGGPM010000001.1, read on the forward strand.
CATTGAGATCGTGGCACCGCTGTCCGGCGAAATCGTAAACATTGAAGACGTGCCGGACGTGGTATTTGCGGAGAAAATTGTTGGCGACGGTATCGCAATCAAACCTGCCGGCAACAAAATGGTGGCGCCTGTTGACGGCACCATCGGTAAAATCTTCGAAACCAATCATGCATTTTCCATTGAATCGGACAGCGGCATTGAGCTGTTCGTTCACTTCGGGATTGATACCGTTGAACTGAAGGGTGAAGGGTTTAAGCGTATCGCTGAAGAAGGCCAGAAAGTGAAGAAAGGTGACGTGATCATCGAATTCGATCTGCCTTTGCTGGAAGAAAAAGCGAAATCTACGCTGACGCCGGTGGTGATCTCTAATATGGACGAGATCAAAGAGCTGGTTAAGTTGACGGGTAGCGTTACCGTGGGCGAAACACCGGTGATCCGCATCAAAAAGTAAGCCGTGCCTGTCTGAAAGGTCGCCTGAGCAATCAGGCGGCCTTTTTTTTCAGGCTAACGCATCGCGCAGGCTGGGCACTTCTTCTATCTCATCCAGCGACAGCTGTAGCTCAAGTTCATGCATATGATGATGCATCAACTGCTGTGCGCGGTGGTTGTCACCCGCCTGCAGCGCAGCGACTATCGAGCTGTGCTGTTCGCAGTGGCTGGCCGGATCCTCATTGCGCTGGTAGAGCGCGACAATCAGCGAGCTGCGTACGGTAAGATTGGTAAGAATTTCGCTGAGCACGCGGTTATCGCTGATTTCCGCCAGCAAAAGATGGAACTGCGACAGCTGCCGTACAATTTCCAGGCGGTTATTGCTGGCAATTGCCTCTTTCTCCGCCTGTCGCTGCGCGATCAGCTCAGTCTGATAGCGCTGCATCTGCTGCGTGGTGATACCGGCTATAATGGCGTTCTCTACCGCTCGCCGGGCGGTAAAGACTTCCCGGGCTTCGCGCGCTTCCGGTTTGGCGACCATCGCGCCGCGATGCGGTTCAATGGTGACGATATGCTGCATCGCCAGACGCTGTAGCGCGCTCTGCACGTGATTGCGGTTGGCCACCAGCACCTCGACAATCTGGGCTTCGATTAACCGTGTGCCCGGCTTAAGCCGATGCTGCGCAATGGCGTTGGAGATGGCATCCACAATCCGCTGCACTTCCTGTTGCTTACTGGACGACGCTTTATTCATCCTTTACCTCATAAATGCGAATAAAAGGTGTCGGACAATGATAGCACCCTCGTTAAGCTAAGCCACCCAGTGCGGTAGCTTCAGCGTCAGTTCCAGCCCGCCGTTTTTACCGTTCACCGCGCTGACCTCGCCCTGATGCGCCAGGATCACCTTACGCACAATTGATAGCCCCAGGCCGTAGCCTTTGCCGGATAGCGGCGAATTCACGCGCACAAAGGGATCGAAAATGCTGGAAAGCTTGTCCGCATCCACGCCGGGGCCCTGGTCGCTGACGCCGATGGTGAGCCAGCCGCTGTCCTGCTGTAGCGAGATCCTGACATGCTGCCCCTGCCCGGAAAAACGCAGCGCGTTACGCACCACGTTTTCCACTGCGGAACGGATCAGCTTGGCGTCGCCTTTAACCGTGTAGTCGCCGTTCTGGTCCGCATTCAGCATGATTTCCACGCCGGAACCCTGAGCCTCGTAGCGCGCATCGTTGGCGACCGCCTCCAGCAGCCCAAGCAGATCGAAATACTGCTCGTCCGGCAGGCTTTGATGCTCGGCGCGCGACAGCGTCAGCAGCTCGCCGATCATCTTATCCAGCCGCCGCGCCTCTTCGTCGATCCTGTCGAGCGATTGCCCTACCGACTCCGGCGTTTGCCGCGCCAGCCCGGTCGCCAGCTGAAGACGCGCCAGCGGCGAGCGCAGCTCGTGAGAAACATCGTGCAGCAGCTCCTCGCGCGCCTTAACCAGCACGGAAAGGCGTTCAACCATGGCGTCAAAATCCTGCGCCACCACCGACAGCTCGTCATGCCGCCGACGCATTTTGGGAAACAGCCGCACGGAGAGATCGCCTTTGGAGACGCGATCGAAACCTTCTCGCAGCTGACGCATAGGTCGGGTCAGGTTCCACGCCAGAAACAGGCTGAACAGCAGCCCGCCGCCGCCCGCCATAAACAGCATGGGTTCAGGAATATTCAGAAAGCTGCGGTGGCCACCGGCCATATGGCTGTCTTCGCGCAGCCCCTGCACGTCGTAGCGCAGCTGATACTGCTGACCATCGGCACCGGTCACCCATTCGATCACTTCTTTCGGGAACTCGCCGGGCCGCAAATCGCGGTTAAGGTCGCCGTGCGGTAGCTCCTGCGGCGGCTTTTTCATCACCTGTACCGAGAAGAAGCGGCGATCGTTGGCGGACCAGTCCGCCATCATATCGTTGAGCGCATCCATGCCGCCGCGCTGCAATACCGACACGGCCGAGGTCATCTGCAAATTAACGATGCGCCGGGCCGCCAGGTTTTCCGGCGGTTCGTGGTGCCGGCCATACAGGGAAAAGCTCAGCCACAGCAGCTGGCTCATAATCAGAAACGTCAGCCAGAAACCCAGCAGGATCTTCCAGAAGAGCAGCCCACGAAAGCCCGCTGTCATCGGATGCGATAGCCGATGCTGCGAACGGTTTCGATGGTGATGGCGTCACAGGTTAAAGCGGAAAGCTTCTGGCGGATATTGCTGATATGCACGTCCACGCTGCGATCGTAGGCTTCGCGAGGACGACCCAGCCCCTTTTCCGACAGCTCATCTTTAGAAACCACGCGATCGGGCGAGCGCAGCAGCAGATCCAGCAGATTAAATTCCGAAGCGGTGAGATCGAACGGCTGCTTCTGCCATTCGCTGATGCGCGTGGCCGGGTTTAGCGTCAGCTCGCCCCAGCTGACCACTTCACGGCTTTCCACCACCACCGGCTGTTCTTCAACGCGGCGCAGCACGGCGCGCAGCCTGGCGACCAGCTCGCGCGGATAGCAAGGTTTAGGCATATAGTCATCGGCACCCATTTCCAGGCCGATGACGCGATCGATATTGTCGCCCTTCGCCGTCAGCATGATGACCGGCAGGCGGCTACTCTGCCGCACCTGACGCAGCACATCAATGCCGCTCATATCCGGCAGCATGATGTCCAGGATCATTGCGCTATAGCCGCCCGACATCGCCCCTTCAATCCCCGCTTTGCCGCTCAGTACCAGCGTGGCGTCAAATCCTTCGGCAATCAGATACTGGCTGAGCATGGTGCCCAGCTCCAGATCGTCATCAACCAGTAAAATTTTCATGCGTTATCTCTCTCCAGGCCAGGCGCTATTTTCACCTGTTGCTCAAACAATAGCAGCAGGTTTTACCCAATCCTTACAGTGTAACGGCATGAGCACAAATTGAGCGGCCCGAAAGCGTGGGCCTGCCAGGAGGGAGATCGGTCTGGCGTATGCACGCCGATAGAGGGATCAGTCTGGTGACGAATGCACGCCGGTAGAGAGGTACCTGTCGCCACGATCGCAGACGATAGCGACAATAACGCTGCCGGGCTGCTCTTGCGCAATACGCAGCGCGCCGGCCACCGCCCCGCCGGAACTGACGCCGCAGAAAATGCCTTCACGGCGCGCCAGCAGGCGCATGGTTTCCTCCGCCTCCTGCTGGGTCATATCCAGGATACGATCGATCAGCTCCGGTCGATAGATGGCGGGAAGATAGGCCTGCGGCCAGCGGCGAATGCCGGGAATGCTGTTGCCTTCGGCGGGCTGTAACCCCACGATAGCTACCGTTCCGCTCTGCTCTTTCAGATAGTGTCCCACGCCGGTGATGGTGCCGGTAGTGCCCATGCTGGAAACAAAGTGCGTCAGCCTTCCTGCGCTTTGCTGCCAGATTTCCGGGCCGGTGGTAACGTAGTGGCCCAGCGGGTTATCAGGATTGTTAAACTGATCGAGCACTTTGCCCTCTCCGCGCGCTTCCATATCGCGGGCCAAATCGCGCGCGCCCTCCATGCCCAGCTCGCGGCTTACCAGCAGCAGCTCCGCGCCGTAGGCCCGCATCGCCGCCTGACGTTCCATGCTCATGTTATCGGGCATCAGCAGCTTGATACGGTAGCCTTTCATCGCGGCGATCATCGCCAGCGCGATGCCCGTATTGCCGCTGGTCGCTTCGATCAGCATATCGCCGGGCCGGATTTCGCCACGCCGCTCCGCCTGCTGGATCATCGACAGCGCGGCGCGATCTTTGACCGAGCCGCCGGGGTTATTGCCCTCAAGCTTCAGCCAGATTTCGCTGCCGTTGTCTGGCGTCAGCCGCTGAAGCTTGATCAATGGCGTGTTGCCGATGGTGTGTTCGAGCGTGGTCAAGTGATGGTTCCTGAAGAAGGCCTTACCGGCAAAAAAGGTCAGGCATAACCTGACCCGGATGGCGGTAGAAAATATCAGGCGCTCTGCGCAAAGGCAACCTGCCGCAGCGGCGTATCGCCTTTATAAAGGCGCGCCTGTTGCAGGCCGACAAAAAGACGCTCGCCGCGGATCGGCGCGGTTTGCTCGCCTTCCATCACTACGGTGATCGGTTCATGCTGCTCACCCCAGCCCGTGGGCTGTGCCACCAGCTGCCAGTAGTGGCCGCGCGGGCTGACTTCCAGCACCTGCACCGGCAGCGGCGTTTCCAGGCTGCTCTGGCGGCTGACGTCGATTTCCCACGGGCGCAGGAACAGTTCGACCGCACCCTGGTGCGCTGGCGCATAGCCCAGTGGCCAGCGATGCGCGCCGACATGGAACTGCGAACCGTGCACTTCAGCATCAAAGCGGTTCACTTCGCCCAGGAATTCCAGCACGAAACGGGTGGCCGGATCGCGCCATACTTCATCCGGCGCGCCAGCCTGCTCGATATTGCCCTGGCTCATCACCACCACGCGATCGGCGACTTCCATCGCCTCTTCCTGATCGTGGGTAACAAAGACGCTGGTGAACTTCAGCTCTTCGTGCAGCTGTCGCAGCCAGCGGCGCAGCTCTTTACGCACCTGCGCATCCAGCGCGCCAAAGGGTTCATCAAGCAGCAGAATTTGCGGATCGACCGCCAGCGCACGCGCCAGCGCCACCCGCTGTTTCTGACCGCCGGAAAGCTGTGCCGGGAAACGCCCGGCCAGATGTCCCAGCTGCACCATCTCCAGCAGGCGCGTGACTTTTTCTTTAATGGCCGCCGCAGAAGGACGCTCGCGGCGCGGCAGCACGGTCAGTCCAAACGCGATATTGTCGAATACCGTCATATGGCGAAACAGCGCATAGTGCTGGAATACAAAGCCGACGCGACGGTCGCGGGCGTGCAGCCGCGTCACATCGTTGCCGTGAAAGCTCAGACGGCCGCTGTTCTGGCTCTCCAGACCGGCGATAATACGCAGCAGCGTGGTTTTCCCGGAGCCGGACGGGCCCAGCAGCGCCACCATCTGACCAGAAGGGATATCCAGCGAAATATCGTTCAGCACTTTAGTCCGGCCAAAGGATTTGTTGATGTTACTGATTTCAATGCTCATTGTTCCCCCTCCCGTTGCGCGCGGCGTTCTAAACGCCATTGCAGCGCGCTTTTCAGAAACAGCGTGACTATCGCCATCAGGGTCAGCAGCGCGGCGGCGGTAAAAGCGCCCACGCTGTTGTAGTCCTGATGCAGCAATTCTACCTGTAGCGGCAGCGTGTAGGTTTCGCCGCGAATCGATCCCGAAACCACCGAAACCGCGCCAAACTCGCCAATCGCGCGCGCGTTAGTTAATACCAAGCCGTACAGCAGCGCCCAGCGGATATTTGGCAGCGTAACGCGCCAGAACATCTTCCAGCCGGAGGCGCCAAGCAGCACCGCGGCTTCATCTTCGCTGCTGCCCTGGCTCAGCATCACCGGCACCAGTTCGCGCACCACAAACGGACAGGTCACGAAGATAGTGACCATCGCCATACCCGGCCAGGAGAACATCAGCTGAATGCTGTGCTCGTCCAGCCAGCCGCCCGCCGGGCCGTTTACGCCCCAGAACAGCAGATACATCAGCCCCGCCACCACCGGCGACACGGCAAAAGGAATATCAAACAGCGTCAGCAGCAGCTGGCGGCCGGGAAAGGTGAAGCGCGTCACCAGCCAGGCCAGCAGCGTGCCGAACACCAGGTTAACCGGCACGGTGATCAGCGCCATCAGCACGGTCAGCCAGATGGCGTGCAGCATGTCGCCATCTTTCAGGTTGCTGAACATCGCCGTCACGCCGTCGGAAAAGGCGCTGGCGAAAATAGCGATAAGCGGCACCACCAGCAGGCCGAGCGAGACGATCATGCCCGTGGCGATCAGCAGCCATTTGCCCCAGCGCGGACGCTCGCGTCCAACGTGATTCAGTTCGGTAACGTCAGCCATTATTGACCTCCAAGACGACGGCCAAAGCGGCTTTGTAGAGTGTTAATCGCAAACAGCAGCAGCAGCGAGGCGGCCAGGATCACTGAAGCGATGGCGCTGGCTGCCGGATAGTCGAACTCCTGCAGACGCACGAAAATCATCAGCGAGGTCACCTCGGTTTTCCAGGCGATATTACCGGCAATAAAGATCACCGCGCCGAACTCGCCCAGGCTGCGGGTAAAAGAGAGCGCCGTGCCGGCCAGCAGCGCCGGGCCAACTTCCGGCAGCACCACGCGGCGGAAGCTCTGAAACGGCGTGGCGCCGAGGGTTTCCGCCGCCTCTTCATATTCCGGGCCAAGCTCTTCCAGCACCGGTTGCACCGTGCGCACCACGAAAGGAATGCTGGTAAAGGCCATCGCCACGGCGATCCCCAGCCAGGTGTAGGAAACTTTAATATCGAACTGCGCCAGCCACTGCCCGTACCAGCCGTTCACGGAAAAAAGCCCGGCCAGCGTCAGGCCTGCTACCGCCGTCGGCAGCGCAAAAGGCAGATCCATTAAGCCATCCAGCAGCGCGCGCCCCGGAAAACGGTAGCGCGTCAGGATCCAGGCCATCAGCATGCCGAAAAAGGCGTTAAACACCGAGGCGACGCCCGCCGACAGCAGCGTCACCTTATAGGCGGCAATCATCTGGGGATTGGTTACCACATCCCAGTACTGTGCCAGCGTCATCTCAGACAGCTGCATCAGCAGCGCGCTGATCGGCAACAGCAGGATCAGACAGGTAAAAAACAGACTACTGCCCAGGCTCAGTCCAAAGCCGGGCAGCACGCGCTTACTTTTAGTGGCAAACATTACTCACGTCCCGCTGCTAACAACTTATCCAGTTCGCCACCGCTGGCGAACTGCGTTTTCATGACCTGCTCCCAGCTGCCGAATACCTGTTCCACGCGGAACAAATCGACGGCCGGAAAGCGCTGCCGCTGCTGCGCCATCAGCTCAGGATTATTTACGCGGTAATAATATTGAGTGATGATTTTCTGCGCCGCAGGCGTGTAGAGATAGTTCAGGTACGCTTTGGCCGCTTTTTCCGTATGGTTGGCCGCCACGTTTTTATCGATCCATGTGACCGGGAATTCCGCCAGCACGTTGCTGTGCGGGATAATTACCTCAAAATCCTGCTGCGGGTACTGATTACGGATAGTGTTCACTTCCGACTCAAAAGTGATCAGCACGTCGCCAAGCCCGCGCTCGACGAAAGTGGTGGTCGCGCCGCGCCCGCCGGTATCAAAAACCTCGACGTTTTTAAGGAACTGCGCCATAAACCGTTCGGTTTTTGCTTTGTCGTGTCCGTCCGCTTTATCCGCCGCGCCCCACGCCGCCAGCCAGGTATAACGACCATTGCCGGAGGTTTTTGGATTAGGAAATATCAGCTTTACGTCGCTTTTGACCAGGTCGCGCCAGTCATGGATCTGCTTTGGATTGCCCTTGCGCACCAGAAAAGCCATGGTGGAATAGAAAGGCGAGCTGTTGTTGGGCAAACGCTGCTGCCAGTCCGCCGGAATGAGGTTGCCGCGATCGTGCAGGATCTGCACGTCGGTCAACTGGTTATAGGTTACGACATCGGCTTTCAGGCCCTGCAAAATGGCCAGCGCCTGTTTGGACGACCCGGCGTGTGACTGCCTGATCGTCAGCTTGTCGCCGCCGTTTTGCTGCGCCCAACGCTGTTCAAAAGGCGTGTTCAGGGCCGCAAACAGTTCGCGTGAGACATCATAAGAGCTGTTCAGCAGCTCTGTCGCCTGGGCTGACCCGGCCAGCAGCAGCAGAACGGCGCCGCTACAGATTTTTTTCAGTGTGGTCATGCTGTTCATCCCGGAATGATGGCCCGTCTCACGGCCTGAGAGGGTTCAGTTTATTTATAACCACACGAAAAGGAGTAACTGTTTTATATACCGTTTGGTGATTTGGAAGTTTAAAAAGCTATAAGCGGGCGGGACAGGTTATGCAGCGGGCAGAAATAGAAAGCCTGTTTGAAGCAACGATCGCGCAAGGGGAACACCATGTCCAGGGAACTGTCGCGGATACGCCGGGCGGCGTGTGCTGGCTGCGCGCGTGGAACAATCGGGAAAGGGACAGCAAGCGCAATGACTATCCCGATCTGTTTCTGATAACGGTAGCGGCGGCTATCTGTCCTGTGACACACAGCCGCAGGCCAATCAGCGGCGCCAGACGATCTGGCTTACCTGCCATTTCTTCAGCGTATCATCAGACGGCAACAGCCCTTCCGGCCCGTGCCATTCGCCGGTAAAGACGTAGCTGATATGCTGGCTGTCCGGCGCGCGGCACTCTACTCCCTTGCCGCCAGCAGCCTTCTGACAGGCACCGAAAGCGCGGCTATAGAGGTCGCTGAAAGGCGTGCCGATCTTCACACCAGAGGTAGTCTGGATGCTGTCATCCATCACCCGCACCTCGCTGACGCTGGTTTCGCCCGTGATTTCCAGCTTCACCTCTTTGCCGTCGAGCGCCTGGAAGAAGGTGATAACCTTGCCGTTTTCGCCGCGCATCCCTTTACGTATCTGATAGTCGTCGTTCAGCGCTTCGCCAACCGCCTGCTCGTTCATCGCGGTCGCGCCGTTCAGGCCGCCAACGCCCTGCTCGCTGACCTCAGTAGCAGAACCGAACCAGTGCCAGGGCGAGAGGCTGGACCAGGAATAGGTCAGCGGGTTCCACCAGGTGGCCCCGTGAGTGGCCGGTGCGGCGTCGCCGGAACTGGCGCAGCCAGCCAGCATAACGGCCGCGGCCAGGGCTAAAGGACGAACGGTTTTCATGAAAACTCCTGACAAAAAGAGAGGCGGCTGCCATAGCACAACGCCTTTTACGGCAGCCCCAAAGAAAGGTTGGAGTACGGATCGGCAGAAAAGTTTATTCGAGGTGCTGCTCTGGCGCAAAACAGTCGCGCAGCCGCGCGCTGAAGGCAAACCAGCCCAGCGCCAGCAGATCGAAACCGGTAAACAGGATCATCCACGGCGACAGCGTGTCCTCGCCCAGCCAGAGGCTGGCGAACTGCACGCAGAGCATCACGGCCAGCGACAGGCAGAGTACCCAGCGCCACGCCTGCCAGAGCCGCGGCAGACGCTGGCGATAGCCGGTCAGCAGCAGCCCTACCGCCGCAGGCACGCCCAGCGCAATGCCCGTCCAGAACGCGCGCGTATCCGGATAGAACAGCGCCAGCAGCGCCGTGCCCTGATCGCGAGAGGCACCGGCCATAATAAACAGTAGCCAGGTGCGCGCCTGCAGCAGCAGCACGCCCCAGAAGGTCAGCGGCAGCTTCAGCTGGCCTTTGGCATCGTAGTCGTCGGGCGTGTAGAGGCGCGTGGCGGAACGGTCGGCTGGCTTAATATTCGCGGTCTTCAATCAGGCGCTTACCGAGTAACATGCTATCCTGCGTCTCGTAGTCCAGCTTTTCATAGAAACCCAACACCGCGTCGTTCTCTTCCCGCACCATCACGTTGATTTTCGGACAGCCGCGCGCAATCAGCTTTTTTTCAAGCCGGTTGATCAGCGCATTGGCGAAGCCACGGCCCTGATAGTCGGGATGCACGCCCAGATAGTAGGCTGAACCGCGATGGCCATCATAACCGCCCATCAGCGTACCGACCACGGCGCCGCCGACCACCGCCACCAGAAACAGGTCGGGATCGTGATTAAGTTTGCGCTCAATATCCATTTCCGGATCGTTCCACGGGCGCAGCAGATCGCAGCGTTCCCACAGGGTGATCACTTCTTCAAAATCGTCCTGGCTAAATACGCGAATTTCCATAGCGTTGTCCCAGATGTTAACCACAATTCGCTGATTATCGCGGTTTCTTTCGCGGGCGCAACCCTCCGAAGAGATAATTGCCAGAAAGTGGCAGAAAGCGGCTACATAATCCCCAGATAGCACGCGATCGCTTTTCCAGCTGGCTGCATGAGCAGTGAATTTACGCTGCCGTTAGCGGCCTGAAATAAAAAGTAAAACGTTGAAATAGTTCCCGCCTCGCTGTCGTCTTATTGTTACGATATAACAGTAAGCACTTTGCGCCCTGAGGATGTTGTAATGAAAAAGTTTGGCCCGATGACCCCGCTTACTTCCCGCCGTCAGCTGCTGCTTTCCGGCCTGGCGCTGGCGCTGCTGGGCGGCAGTGCCGCCAGGGCAAAAGAAGCACCGCTTAAAACAGCATCCGCGCACGGGGCCACGCCGCCTGAAGCAAAGGGTAAAAGGATTGTGATGATCGATCCCGGCCACGGCGGCATCGATTCTGGCGCGGTAGGTGAAGAAGGTTCGGAAGAAAAACACGTGGTGCTGGAGATAGCCGGACATATCCGTCAGATGCTGAGCGATCATCCTCATATCGAGGCGCGACTGACGCGGGATAACGATCGCTTTATCCCGCTGGGCGAGCGCGTGGAAATTGCACACCAGCACGGCGCCGATCTTTTTATGTCGATACACGCCGACGGTTTTACCAGCCCCGATGCCAACGGCGCTTCGGTTTTCGCCCTTTCTAACCGTGGTGCCAGCAGCCGAATGGCCCGCTATCTGTCCGAGCGCGAAAACGCTGCCGATGCCGTGGGCGGCGTCAAGGTAGCGCAAAAGGATCACTATCTACAGCAGGTGCTGTTTGATTTGGTGCAGACCGATACGATTAAAAATAGCCTGACGCTGGGCAAGCACGTGCTGAGCCAGATCCGGCCGATTCACCATTTGCACAGTCAGCATCCCGAGCAGGCCGCTTTTGCCGTGCTGAAATCGCCTTCTATCCCTTCGGTGCTGGTGGAAACCTCTTTTATTACCAACCCCGCCGAAGAGCGCTTGCTGGGCACCACCGCTTTCCGTCGGAAAATCGCCGGCGCTATAGTGGATGGCGTTATCAGCTATTTTAATGAGTTCGATGCCAACAACCGCCGCCCCGGCTAGGGCATTTTGACGTATACTTCGCGCGTCATTTTACAGTCAGGCAAAACCATGAATACACCCGATATCGCCCTGGTAAAGCAGTTTCTGCTCAGGTTACAGGACACAATCTGTCAGCAGCTGGCGCAGGCTGACGGCAAGGCGCAGTTTGCGGAAGACAGCTGGACGCGCGAAGGCGGCGGCGGCGGCAGAAGCCGCGTGCTGCGCAACGGCGCGGTGTTTGAACAGGCTGGCGTTAACTTTTCTCATGTGCACGGCGACCAGATGCCCGCCTCCGCCACCGCGCACCGGCCGGAGCTGGCCGGCCGCAGTTTTGAAGCGATGGGCGTATCGCTGGTGATCCATCCGTCCAATCCTTACGTGCCCACCAGCCACGCCAACGTGCGCTTTTTTATTGCCGAAAAGCCGGGCGCCGACCCGGTATGGTGGTTCGGCGGCGGTTTCGATATGACGCCTTACTATGGCTTTACGGAAGACGCGGTGCACTGGCATCAAACCGCGGCCGATCTCTGTCAGCCCTTTGGCGAAGAGGTCTATCCGCGCTACAAAAAGTGGTGTGACGACTATTTCTTTATCAAACACCGTAACGAACAGCGCGGCATCGGCGGCCTGTTTTTTGACGATTTGAACACGCCGGATTTTGACCACTGTTTTCGCTTTATGCAGGCGGTCGGCGAAGGCTTCCTCAACGCTTATTTGCCGATAGTGGCGCGGCGCAAAACGCTGCCGTGGGGCGAGCGCGAGCGCCAGTTCCAGCTTTACCGCCGTGGCCGCTATGTAGAGTTCAACCTGGTGTGGGATCGCGGCACGCTGTTTGGTCTGCAGACCGGCGGCCGTACCGAATCCATTCTGATGTCGATGCCGCCGCTGGTACGCTGGGAATACGACTACCAGCCGCAGCCGGGCACGCCGGAAGCCGCGCTGTACACCGATTTCCTGCCGGTTAAAGCCTGGATTTAATTATTCAGCCTGTTATGCGAGACCGCTTCAAAAGTTAGCAGCCGCTGCTATCACTTACCTTAAGCCTGTCATATTATTGTGAGAGGCTTAAAATATTTATGCTAAGTGAGACCTGAATGGATCTGTGGAATCAGCCTTTGACAGTTGACGTTGAGGCAAAGCGGCTGACTGACATCATGTCAGATATCATGAAAACCGATTTAAGACAGCATGAGGCACCCACAAAACCCGGCGGCCATACGCTTGCGCGTCACGTTAATAAAACAGATACGGAACTGAATGCGCGATTTTCTCAGCCCCGTGCACCTTCCAAAAACGGCGGCTTTTATCACGATAGAGAATTTGTGGAAACCATTATCGCTAAGGCTCTGCTGTCAAATCTTGAAAAAGTGTATGATTGGTATACAACGCCAAAAACGGCTGGTGCGGCAGCTGGAAGCGATGAGGATGAAGTCCGGGATTTAGCAGTGGAATATACGAATAATTATCCCATCGGACGTTTTTTTCGTCGCCATCCCGCAGGCGGTGCGCCGATAGTTAGCAGGACATTAATTGTTATCCTGCAATGGGCGGAAGAAGGCCTGACGATTCATGATCGTGACAAGTTTATTTTGACGGCTTATCCAAAACCGGAGACGACTTATGATTGACAGCTACCCGCGATTGAAACAGCTAATGATGACGTACATCAATATGGATGCTGAAGAGATCACCGGCGAAGATACGCTTGAAGGAATGCTTCGTTATTACACGACTCGCGTTTCCGGTAAAGCGATCCGGGAACTGCTGGCCGAAGTTTCTGCTTTCCGGCAGGCATATCAGGACGATCTTGACACCGCCTTTTTACGCCGTTTCGATTATGGTGCCGATATTCCTGACGTAGCGTCATTTTTTTCAACCATTGAGCAAGTGCTGGCCAGTAAGCAGCCTGCGCAAGCTGACAAGCCGGCCTTAACTTTAACGACGCCGATTAACGAGCAAAGTACGGTAGCAAATGTGTTACTGAAAGCTATTGCCCGTGTCGGCTTCAAAGCGTTTTTAAATGAAATGGAGTCTTCAGACGCTGTCAGGGCGCTGGTAAAGTCGCTGCGCGGTTCCGCATTCCCGGAAAACGAGGCGCAAGCTTCACTATCCTTTCAGAAAGATCTTTATCATCAGCTGGTGAACTTGACGCTTAATACCTATGGCCCTGAAAGCAGCGAGTATCAACATGCTCTAAAGAGCGCCGTTAAGCATTCAGGCTATCTGCAAGAGAGATCGCAGGGGACAACCGATTATAAAAACTTTTCTGAACAACTCCCCAAACACTAGCTCACGATAAACAAGCAGCCGGTGGCGGAGGCATTGTCCCCGGTAGCCCGGCTGGATGTGTTCCATGATTCCAAAAAAGTAGCAGCCAGTGCTACCGCCTGCCGTAATCCTGAAGAAGTGCTACACTTTCAGGTACCGCGTTTTACCAGCCATTGGGCTAACCCATTGCAACAATCAGAGAAAACGCATTCCCATTACAGGACGTCTGATGCAATGTTTGGCCTGAGAATAATCCACCGCGTCGGAAGCCGGCCCTGCGTAAATGCACAGGATTGCGGCCCGGTTCGTTCGCTATTGGGCTTTGTAGCCCGGCGACAGCCGATGTTCCGGCACGGTCATCATTAGTTTTGCAGATTGCCCATCAAGGAGCCATGAGATGAACCAGCTAGACGCACTGAAACAATACACCACCGTGGTGGCGGACAGTGGCGATATCGAATCTATTCGTAATTATCACCCTGAAGATGCCACCACCAACCCATCTCTGATCCTGAAAGCCTCCAGCCTCGACTCTTACAAGCACCTGATCACCGACGCTATCGACTACGCCAAAAAACAGGGCGGCAGCAAAGAGACGCAAATCATCAACGCCAGCGACAAAGTCAACGTCAACCTCGGTATGGAAATCCTGAAAAGCGTGCCTGGCCGCGTTTCTACCGAGGTGGACGCTCGCCTGTCGTTTGACCGCGGCATGTGCGTGACCAAAGCCGAGAAGCTGGTGAGAATGTACGAAGACAACGGTATCGACCGTTCACGTATTCTGATCAAGCTCGCTTCCACCTGGGAAGGCATCCGCGCGGCGGAAGAGCTGGAGAAAAACGGCATCAACTGTAACCTGACGCTGCTGTTCTCCTTTGCCCAGGCGCGCGCCTGTGCGGAAGCGGGCGTGTTCCTGATTTCGCCGTTTGTCGGCCGTATCTACGACTGGTACAACACCCGCAAGCCGCTTGACCCTTATGTGGTGGATGAAGATCCAGGCGTGGTTTCCGTTCGTAAAATCTACGAGTACTACAAGCAGCACCGCTATAACACCATCATCATGGGCGCCAGCTTCCGTAAAACGGAACAAATCATCGCGCTGGCGGGCTGCGATCGCCTGACTATTTCACCAAACCTGCTGGAAGAGCTGCAGGCCAGCGACGCGCCGGTTGAGCGCAAGCTGACGCCGTCAACTGAAGCTTTCCACCAGCCTGCTCCGCTTTCTGAATCGGAGTTCCGCTGGGAGCACAATCAGGATCCTATGGCGGTAGAAAAACTGGCCGAAGGTATCCGCCAGTTTGCCGTTGACCAACAGCACCTGGAAGACGTGCTGGCCGCTAAGCTGTAATTTCGTTCACGGGCCTCCCCGACGCGCGTCGGGGAAAGTCGCCCGACGTTTATTTGCCCAGTTCGTCCCCCCAAAAATATCAGGGAGAAAAATATGTCTTCACGTAGAGAGTTGGCTAATGCAATCCGTGCGCTGAGTATGGATGCGGTGCAAAAAGCCAAATCGGGTCACCCAGGCGCCCCAATGGGCATGGCAGATATTGCAGAAGTGCTGTGGCGCGACTTTTTGCATCACAACCCGACTAACCCTGCCTGGGCCGATCGCGACCGTTTTATCCTTTCCAACGGTCACGGCTCCATGCTGCTGTACAGCCTGCTGCACCTGAGCGGCTATGACCTGCCGATTGAAGAACTGAAAAACTTCCGCCAGCTGCATTCCAAAACGCCGGGCCACCCGGAAATCGGCTACACGCCAGGCGTGGAAACCACTACCGGCCCGCTGGGTCAGGGTCTGGCCAACGCCGTGGGTCTGGCGATTGCCGAACGCACGCTGGCCGCGCAGTTTAACCGTCCCGATCATGAGATCGTCGATCACCATACCTATGTGTTTATGGGCGACGGCTGCCTGATGGAAGGTATCTCGCATGAAGTTTGCTCGCTGGCCGGCACGCTGGGCCTTGGCAAGCTGATCGGTTTCTACGATCACAACGGCATTTCGATCGACGGCGAAGTGGAAGGCTGGTTCAGCGATGATACCGCCAAGCGTTTTGAAGCCTACAACTGGCATGTGATCAGCGAAGTAGACGGTCACGACGCCGAAGCGGTAGCGAAAGCGATCAAAGAAGCGCAGAGCGTGACCGATAAGCCTTCTCTGATCATCTGCCGTACCATTATCGGCTACGGTTCGCCAAACAAAGCCGGTAAAGAAGAAGCGCACGGCGCGGCGCTGGGCGATGAAGAGATCGCACTGACCCGCAAACAGCTGGGCTGGAACTATCCGCCGTTCGAAATCCCGCAGGAAATTTACGCACAGTGGGATGCCAAAGAAGCGGGCCAGCAGTATGAGAAAGCATGGAACGACAAGTTCGCAGCTTATAAAGCGGCTTATCCGGAACTGGCGAAAGAGTACGCTCGTCGTATGGATGGCGGCATGCCGGAAAACTGGCAGCAGGAAACGCAGAAGTTTATCGAAGAGCTGCAGGCTAATCCGGCGAAAATCGCCAGCCGTAAAGCTTCCCAGAACTCGCTGGAAGCCTATGGCAAGCTGCTGCCGGAATTCCTGGGCGGTTCCGCTGACCTGGCGCCAAGCAACCTGACTATCTGGTCCGGTTCCAAATCGATTAAAGATGACCTGGCGGGTAACTATATCCACTACGGCGTGCGCGAATTCGGTATGACCGCTATCGCTAACGGCATCGCGCATCACGGCGGCTTTGTGCCTTACACCGCTACCTTCCTGATGTTCGTCGAGTATGCGCGTAACGCCGTGCGTATGGCGGCGCTGATGAAGGCGCGTCAGATCCTGGTCTACACACACGACTCCATCGGTCTGGGCGAAGATGGCCCGACGCACCAGCCGGTTGAGCAGATCGCCAGCCTGCGCGTTACGCCAAACATGAGCGTCTGGCGTCCTTGCGATCAGGTAGAAACCGCCGTGGCCTGGAAACACGCGATTGAGCGCCACCACGGCCCGACCGCGCTGATCCTTTCCCGTCAGAACCTGGCGCAGCCGGAGCGTACCAAAGAGCAGCTGGAAAACATCTCTCGCGGTGCCTACGTGCTGAAAGATAGCGAAGGCACGCCGGAAGTGATCCTGATCGCAACCGGTTCTGAAGTGGAAATCACGCTGGGCGCGGCAGCAAAACTGACCGCCAACGGCCATAAAGTTCGCGTGGTGTCTATGCCTTCAACCGACCTGTTTGATAAGCAGGATCTGGCCTATCGCGAATCGGTGCTGCCTTCCGGCGTTACCGCTCGCGTGGCGGTGGAAGCGGGCATCGCAGACTACTGGTATAAGTATGTCGGCCTGAACGGCGCGATTGTCGGAATGACCACCTTTGGTGAGTCCGCACCGGCAGAGAAGCTGTTTAACGAGTTTGGCTTCACGGTGGAAAACATCGTCAGCCATGCAGAAAAACTGCTGAAGCCTCACTAAGCCTGTTCTCCTGCCCGCCCCTGGCGGGCAGGAGTCTCACCGCCCAGCCTGATACCAAACAGATTTTCCCCTTCGCGATGCTGATACCAGGCGTAGCCGCCGTGCAGTTCCGCAATAGCTTTAACCAGCGCCAGACCCAGTCCCGATCCCACGCTGTTGCGCGCCTCGTCTCCGCGCCAGAAGCGCTCAAATAATTTTTCCGTCTCCGCCAAAGGCTCACCCTTATTACCCACGGCTATATCGACAGCTTCTCCTGTCGCCTCGGTTTTTATGCGAACCAGCGTGTTTTCCGGCGCGTGGCGAACGGCATTGGTAATCAGATTGACCAGCGCCCGCTGAAACAGCATTTTATCGGCCTGAATATCGCCTTCCGCCTCCAGCGCAAAACGTAGCCCTTTTTCTTCCGCCAGCGGCTCCAGAAAATCGGTGATATTTTCCAGCGTGTCGGGCAGCGAAAAAACCTCTTTTCTGAGCGCCACGTTGTGGTGATCGGCTCTGGCCAGGAACAGAATGTTGTCGGTCAGGCGAGAGAGATTCTCCAGCTCTTCGATATTTCCTTCCAGCAGCTGCTGGTACGCTTCCGGCGTGCGCTCCTGCCCCAGTGCGACCTGATTCTGGCTGAGCATCACGTTGACCGGCGTGCGGAGCTCATGCGCCAGATCGTCGGCAAATCGGGTCAGCCGGGTAAAATCGTGCGCCAGGCGGCTGCGCATCACGTTAAGCGCCTCGCCCAGCGGCAGCAGCTCGCGGGGCAAAGTATTCAGCGGAACGCTGTCAGAAAGCCTGTCGGCGTGGGTGGCCGCGGTGATTTTGCTGAGCGCGCCTATGGCTCTTAGTCCCCGCCGGATCAGCAGAGGACTCAGGATAGCCCCAAGCATCAGCGCAGCCAGGCACACCAGCAGGCTTTCCTGGCGATACTGCTCCAGCATTTTGGCTCTTTCGCGCGCCAGCCGCGCTACCGTCAGCGTCACCGCGCCGCCGTTCGATTCGCCTTGCAGACTGAGAATGGTTAGCTCTTCACCTTCTTTGGTGCGCTGTCGGCGAAGCACGCCCGGCTGGTTTTCTGCGGTCAGCGCCGCCAGCCCAATGCCCGTCTGGTTAATCGTCACGTCCGGCCCCGCAGCCTGACGGATCAGCAGGATATCCTGCTGCGTGTCCACCATGCGGCTGAAATAAAGCGGCAGCATTTCCGGCTTCGCGCCATCCTGCAACAGCTGGCGCAGCTGAAGCGCCCGATTAATCAGCGTGCGATCGTCACGCCAGATCAGCTCGTGGCGTAACGCGCCGTAAAGCGTCAGCGTGATGCCGCCGCAGGCCGCCGCCATAATCAGCACAAAAATGATCGTGAGTCGGGCCGTCAGCGAGATCTTACGCATGCGGTTCTCCCGGCTCTGCCAGCCGGTATCCCATCCCGCGCACGGTGTCGATCAGTTTCGGCTCGTAGGGGTCGTCTATCTTGCGACGCAAACGGCGGATGGCTACGTCAACCGTGTTCGTTTCGCTGTCAAAATTAATGCCCCAGACCTCGCTGGCGATCAGCGTTCTCGGCACTATTTCTCCGCGTCGGCTGGCAAGCAGCCACAGCAGCGCGAATTCTCTACGGGTCAGTGCGACCGATTCGCCCTGCCGGCTGGCCGTCTGCCGCACCGAATCCATGACCAGATCGCCAACCGTCAGCACCGCTTGTGTAGGGTGATTCTGGCGCAGCTGCGCTCTGATGCGGGCCAGCAGCTCGGCAAAAGAGAAAGGTTTGACCAGGTAATCATTGGCGCCCAGCTCCAGCCCTTTAACGCGATCGTTTACCGAATCTCTTGCCGTCAGGCAAATTACCGGCGTGGCGCGGGCGGTGCGTAGCGAGCGTAATACCTGCCATCCGTCCATGCCGGGCAGCATGATATCCAGCACGATAAGCGCATAGTTCTGGCTCAGGGCCAGGTGCAGTCCGTCGCGGCCGTCGGTGACGCTGTCCACCACAAATCCGGCTTCGCGCAGGCCCTGACAAAGCCAGTCGCTGGCTTTCTGGTTATCTTCAATCAGCAATAGTTTCATAAGCACAAGTCTGCCACGAGGCGGAAATTTTGTCCCCGAACTTCAGCCAATCTGACATTTTTGTCATGCTCGCGTCAGGTTGTTTCCCTTTGTTCTACGTTATAAAGAGGCATATTCAAACAGGAGAAGTGATGATGAAACAATATTTCAACGCGGCAGCGCTGGCGCTCGCCCTTACCGCTTCTGCCTCCGCGATGGCCGCAGAGCAGAATCTTTTAAGCGTACACGTGCTGAACCAGCAAACTGGCAAACCGGCATCGAATGTGGAAGTTACGCTGGAGCAGAAACAGGACGCGGGCTGGAAATTCCTTAACAAGGCCAGCACCGATAAGGATGGACGTATTAAACAGTTCTGGCCTGCGCAGCCTGCAGCCACCGGCGATTACCGCGTCGTATTTAAAACCGGACGCTATTTTAGCGAGCAAAAGCAGGAGAGCTTCTTCCCGGAGATCCCGGTAGAGTTTCATATCAGCAACACGGCCGAGCATTATCATGTGCCGCTGCTGCTTAGCCAGTACGGCTACTCAACCTATCGCGGCAGCTGATCGCGTAAACGGGCGCCTCACCGGGCTGGGGCGCCGTGAATCAGGTAAAAGCTTTGCGCTTTTCTACGCCGTTCAGGAAAGCATACTCAATGAAGCCTTTTCACTCCGTAGACGCCTGCTCTGGCGCAGGCGGCATATCCCTTTTGCTGGTCCAGAGCGTCGGCCAGTCGTCGCTGCCGTGCCAGGCATCGCAGGTTCCCTCTTCCGCATATTCCGTCAGCACAAACTCGCGCCCGTCATACTGCCAGCGGGTAGCCGTACCGCAGTCGCCAAGGCCTCTTCCTTTGCCAAACGTCAGCAGCTCGCCGCGGCTGGCATCATAATCGGCATTGATCAGCTCCAGCTTTTTTTCTCCATGACGCGGCGGCGTAAAAGGCAGCGTCAGGGTCAATCCTCTGGCCATATAGGGCTGGCTGCGGGTGACCTCGAAAGCAAGATCGATAACGTTATAGGCACCCATTTCACAGCTGACCAGCAACAGGGCTTTTTTATCGTTCAGCGGCGCGACGCTGACCTGGCGACGCTGAGGATCCAACGAGCAGCGATCGGTATTGACGCGCCAGGTGCCGTAATCCAGCAGGCCGGTAGTTTCTTCACGCGTCAGGGCGGGCGGCACCGGTTGCAGACGGGGAGCTTCGGGGAAATCGGGCGGTGGCGGCACGTCCATTGCCGGACGTTCACCCTTTTTAATCCAGGCGCTCATGCCGTTGACCCGCCCCTGGATATCATCCATCAGCAGCAGCGCCGCTTTCAGGCCGTGCAGCGAGATAGTGGCGCGCGGCCGATAAAGCAGCTGTAGATTATCAGCGTCCATCACCAGCGACAGAAACTCATTGATGGAGATAGCATGGCCGGTAGAAAGGTGATGCGGCTGAACCTCCCAATGTTTTAAATCGGGCTTCAGCCGCTGGCCGTCCAGCAGCAGATTGTCCTGCAAAGGCGCGCCGCTCAGCTTGCCGGTATAGCGACTGCCGTAATCAATACGCAGAAAGGGCCGATCGTTAACGCCGGCATGACGACTGATGGTCATCACCAGCCCGTTGACGCCCGGCACGCTCCGGGCCACGCAGTAGTTCTGGTTATTACAGGTTATCTGCCAGTCAGAAAAGGTTTTTTGCAGGGGTTCGGCATGCAGTCCGGCGGCAAAAAACAGCAGCGCCAAAGGTAACTTTATCCAATAATGCATCGATACCCGTATCCCCGAATGACAGTTAAGCAGTAAGCATAGCGTAGCGGTTACCGCTCGGCACAATTAAATCAGCCGCAGCGCATTAAAAGAATAATTACCCGCTTTAATTATATTGAACTTTATGTGCAGGCGGCTCAATCAGATAAATCGGACAAGGAAAAAAGCGCCGCAGGACCGTCAAAAAATCGCTTATTATCAGATGAAAATAAAGTTTTTTTGTTTAGAAAGGATTAAAACTGCGGTAATAGTGTGAGCTTCATCACCTTTTGCACCCGGCGCGGCAAAGCCTGTGCGGCGGCTGCAAGCTGTCCGAATAAGATTGTTAAGCCTGAAATTTCATCATATAAGCAGATAGTTCTGATGCCAGCCTGAATAGCCTGCTCAGAGGCACATGCAAAAAGTTTATTCTCCTCCCTGTTTAGCTTATATTTATGCCATCGTCTGCGAAGATATTAAATAAATAATTAACTGAAGTTAACCCGCAAAAACTAAGGTTAATATTTGCGGATTATTTTATTTATTGACCCGGACGCTCTTATCTTATTAAGACCAGCTGTTAATCATCAGTCCGTCATTTTTAACCCAGCGTTAACCAACCTTCAATCAGCGCATACTGGAGCAGCATCACCGTTTTAGCATCTTTAATCTGCCCTGTTTTCACCCTGCTCCAGGCATCGGCAAAGCTCAGCTCCATCACGTCAATATCTTCATCGTCAACGCCGCCGCCTGCCGTGGCCCGCAGCGAGTCGTTATACTCTGCGGCAAAAAAATGCAGCCGTTCGGTTACGCCTCCTGGCGACATATAAAGATCGTAAAGCTTGACCACTTCTCCCACTTCATAGCCGGTTTCTTCAACCGCTTCCTTACGGATACAGACTTCCGGCGAATCATCGTCCAGCAAGCCGGCGCAGGTTTCGATCAGCAGGCCGCTGTCGTTGCCGTTCAGCCAGGTGGCGATACGAAACTGACGGGTCAGGACCACGCTGTTTTTTTCACGGTTGTAAAGCAGGATGGTGGCGCCGTCGCCGCGATCGTAAACTTCGCGCTTATGACGCAGGGTTTCCCCATTTTTCGTCGTAAGGTCATAGGTGAAGTTGCGCAGCAGGAACCAATTTTCCGACAGGATTTTATCTTTGATCACTTCGACTTTGACTGACATACAGGCTCCGTTGCCTTTAGCGGAAGTGAGCCATCATAAGGCCTGCCCTGGGGGAAAACTATCAGCGGACATAAAAAAGGCGGCCACCGGGGCCGCCTTTTACTGCTGCTTCAGCTTCAGCGCGACGTCTCTTCCGCCACGTGATCGTGCTCGGTCTGCGCGATTTGGTTAGCGCGTTTACGCACGCCGAACCAGCCCAGCACCAGCACGACGGCGATCAGCGGCACGGCGGCGATAGTGTAGGTGCCGTTCGGGTAGTCAAACGCCATCAGCACCAGCACGCTGGCCAGGAACAGCAGCGTCAGCCAGGACGTAAACGGCGCCCACGGCAGCTTAAAGCTGACGTCTTCCGCGCGGCCTTCTTTAATCGCCTTACGCAGACGCATCTGGCAAACCACGATAAAGGCCCAGGAAGAGATAATCCCTAAGGAAGCGATATTCAGTACGATTTCGAACACGCGCGAAGGCACGATATAGTTCAGCCAGACGCCCACGATATAGACGGCTATGGTGACCAGGATGCCCATATAAGGCACCTGTTGACCGCTCATTTTAGAGAGGAACTTTGGTGCCGATCCGCCCATAGACATCGAGCGCAGAATACGGCCGGTAGAATAGAGGCCAGAGTTCAGGCTGGAGAGCGCTGCGCTGAGCACCACGATATTCATGATGCTGCCGATATAGGGCACGCCCAGCTTCGAGAAGAAGGTAACAAACGGGCTTTGACCCGCCTGATAGGCGTTCCACGGCAGCAGCAGCACCAGCAACACCACGGAGCCGACATAGAACAGGCCGATACGCCAGATCACGCTGTTGATCGCTTTCGGCAGCATGGTCTTCGGATCTTTACACTCTCCCGCCGCCGTGCCAACCAGCTCGATAGAGGCGAAGGCGAAAACGACGCCCTGCACCAGCACCAGCGCAGGCAGCAAACCGTGCGGGAAGAAGCCGCCGTTATCGGTAATCAAGTGGAAGCCGGTGGCGTTGCCGTCCAGCGGCTTGCCGCTGCCAAGAAACACCACGCCCACAATCAGGAAAAGCGCGATAGCCAGCACCTTCACCAGCGCAAACCAGAACTCCATTTCGGCAAACCATTTTACGCCGATCATGTTCATGGTACCGACGATAGCCAGCGCGCCCAGCGCGAATACCCACTGCGGCACATCACCAAACGCGCCCCAGTAGTGCATATAAAGCGCTACGGCGGTGATATCCACGATCCCGGTCATCGCCCAGTTAACAAAGTACATCCAGCCTGCAACGTACGAGGCTTTTTCGCCCAGGAATTCACGTGCGTAAGAAACGAAGCTGCCGCTGGAAGGACGATGTAAAACCAGCTCGCCCAACGCGCGGAGTATAAAGAAAGAGAAGATGCCGCATACCAGGTAGACGATAGCCAGCGCCGGACCGGCAATTTGCAATCGCGCGCCCGCACCCAGGAACAGGCCGGTACCAATAGCCCCGCCGATAGCAATCATCTGCACATGGCGATTGTCCATCGCTTTGTGATAGCCGGAATCATGAGAATTTAACCAACGTCTTCTTGCGGCGCGCTTGTCTGCTACCGCTTTTTTATCAGCTTTCATTTTCTTTCCTAATTATCCTGTCCACAGTGATACGGCTACCATTCCCGGGCGACCTGATTTCTGTTGCGCTAACCAAACGATTGCGTTGCCCGCAGGCGTTCGGGCGTTTTCCCCTCTTCCTGTAGTTATTGTGTTGACGGAAGCGGGAAAATCACGGCGATGCATCCTAACCGTTCTGTAAAGCCGACGCAAAAAATCTGTAGGCGAAATCGTGAGGTTTTGTGACTTCCATCAGAGGAGGCAAAAAAAAACCGACCGCTTAAGACGGTCGGTTCTCCAACAGGGAAAGGCTACATGGGACAGGACAGGTTCTAGCGGTAAATCTCGGCGTTGCCGCTCCACAGGCTGGAGTCGCCGGGGGTGTCGGCACGGATCACGCGATAGTGGCTGGCACCCATTTCTTCGGCTTTTTGCGCCAGCTGCGCGGTGGCGTCATCCAGCGAGCCGGTCACGCCGGTCACGGAAACCGTGCCCATTTGTTGCAGGTTTTGACTCTGTTCAGTGCTGACCTGGGTGGCGGCCAGCGTTGAAAATGAGGTGGCGGCCAGAATGGCAGCGGCAATCGTTGTAGGCAGTTTATTCATAGTTAGCTCCTTATCCGGATTAGCGGATAGCATGATTCGGGATACGGCGTTAACTATGACGGATGAGGTGCAAAGCAGGGTAAGCGCGCGGTAAAAGCGTTAAAGGAATGTGGGCGTGACAAACATTTATCCCAAGAAGCGTCAATAAAAGTTACTTTTTCTGCATGATGTAACTTTATATTAATGCGCAGCGTAATTTTATGACGACTTTTTAACTCTACCCGCCGCCGCGTCTGGCTTCAAGTGCGCGACCGCACACTTTTGATCTTTCGCAAAGCGCCGGCGTTCGTGCGCTGCACCGCGCGAGGAAAAGCTTATACTGCGGCAGGCCTTATCTGGCTGACGCTGGCCGATGACGCTATCCGCAGCGTTAACGCCCTTTACGGGAGCATTGCATGTTAAAACGTTCCGTTACCCGCAGCCTGGCTCGCGCGCTGTTCGCTATCGTGCTGCTGGCCGTGTGCTGTTCTTTTCTGGCGCTGCTGACGCTTTCAGCCAGCCTGCGCGATGCCGAGGCGCTCAATATGGCCGGTTCGCTGCGCATGCAGAGCTACCGCCTGGCGCTGGATGCCGCAACCCGCTCGCCCTCGCTGGACAGCGATATCCTCAGCTATCAGCAGTCGCTTCAGGCGCCGGTGCTGCTTTCGCTACAGCATGCCTGGGTGCCAAACAATGTTAAAGCGCGCTATCACGAAATGCTGACGGCCTGGCAAAAGCTACAGCCCGAGCTGACCAGGGACGATGGTCAGCGCTTCCGGCAGCATGTCTCGCACTATGTCGCGCAGATAGATCGATTTGTGCTTGCCCTGCAGCGCTGGGCGGAGCTGAAAATGAAACTGGTGGCAGGCGCCTGCCTGCTGGGCTTTATTGCCATTGCCCTGCTGGCGAAAGCCTTTGCCCGCATGTCGGGCGATTTAGAAAAACAGTATCTGTGGCTTGAACAGGCGGTCAAAGAGCGAACCGGCGATCTGCGCCAGGCGAATCGCCGCCTGAAACTGCTTTATCGCTGCTCCGAGATGCTGCGCGGACACGATAAGGCCTATGCGCAGGTGCTTGAGCTGGCGAAAGAGCATGAAAATCTGCCGATTATCGCTCTGGACGTGGCGCCTCGCTGGCAGCTGACCGCTGGCGAAGAGGATAAACGTCTCGCCTGGCACAGCCTGCCGCTGGAGCAGACGCAAGGCGGGGTGCTGCGCTGGCAGGCAAGTGACAGCGAACCCTCGCTGATGCAGGGGCTGGCGACGATGCTGGGCCGCTCGTTACAGCTGGACGACGCTGAAGAAAAAGGCCGCCATTTGCTGCTGATGGAAGAGCGCGCCACTATCGCCAGAGAGCTACACGATTCCCTGGCGCAGTCGCTGGTTTACCTGCGCATTCAGCTGGCACGGCTGAAGCGCGTGGTCGACAAAGAGACGCCGCCGGCAGCTATCGTCGGCGAAATCGACGTGGCGCTGGCCGAAGCCAATCGCCAGCTGCGCGAACTGCTGACCACTTTTCGCCTGTCGGTGGAGCCGGCCGACCTCACGACCGCGCTGGAACAGGTCGTCGCGCAGCTTAACCGGCAAACGGAAGCGGATATTAAGCTTATCAGCGAGGCGCGGCAGCAGCGTTTGAATGCGCAACAGCAGGTACACGTTTTACAAATCGTCCGGGAAGCGCTGCTCAACGCTCTCCGCCACGCGCGCGCCAGCGACATTGCGGTACGCGTTACGCAGTCGGCCGCCGATTTGCTGCATATTGAGGTCAGCGATAACGGCCAGGGATTTTGTCTGGCCGATGCCAAACCCGGCCACTACGGTTTGGCTATAATGCAGGAGCGCGCAAAAAGTCTGAACGCGCAGCTGGAAATTACCCCGCAAGCGCAAGGCGGCACGCGGGTGCTCCTCCGTTTTATACCGGACAAAAGCTAAGGCGCACGGCGCTGAAATTTTGCATGATAATTTACATTTTATCCTCATTTTCTCCACGATTCCGCCAGGGACGCCGGGTAAAGTGAAACGCTCTGCTTAAACGCTTTGTTACGGGCAGCGATGCATTCTGCACGGCGTCGCCCGGTCGTAACCTTTCCCGACGCTAGCCTGGAGCCGCTGATGGCGAATTTTTTTATCGATCGCCCCATATTTGCGTGGGTGATAGCAATTTTGCTGTGTCTGACCGGTACTCTGGCTATTTTTTCGCTGCCCGTAGAGCAATATCCGGCGCTGGCGCCGCCTAACGTCCGTATTACCGCTAACTATCCCGGCGCTTCCGCGCAGACGCTGGAAAATACGGTTACTCAGGTGATCGAGCAGAATATGACCGGCATCGATAACCTGATGTACATGTCTTCGCAAAGCAGCAATACCGGCCAGGCGACGATTACGCTGACTTTTGTTGCGGGCACCAATCCCGACGAGGCGCGCCAGCAGGTGCAAAACCAGCTGCAAACCGCGCTGCGCAAGCTGCCTCAGGCCGTGCAGTCTCAGGGGGTGACGGTAACCAAAACCGGTGACACCAATATTCTGATGGTGGCCTTCGTCTCTACCGACGGCAGCATGGACAAACAGGACATTGCGGATTACGTCGCCAGCAACGTGCAGGATCCGCTGAGCCGCATCGACGGCGTGGGCCAGGTAGACGCCTACGGCTCGCAATACGCCATGCGCATCTGGCTCGATCCTGACAAATTGATCAACTATGCGCTGACCACCTCCGATATCGTCAGCGCCATCGAATCGCAAAACAGCCAGGTTGCCGTGGGCCAGCTGGGCGGCCTGCCTTCCGTAGAACGCCAGGCGCTCAACGCTACTATTAACTCTCAGTCGTTACTGACCACGCCCGAGCAATTTCGTCAGATTACGCTGCGCGTTAATCAGGATGGTTCGGAGGTGCGGCTGGGCGACGTGGCGCAGGTGGCATTGGGCGCGGAAAAATATGACTATCTGAGCCAGTACAACGGCCAGGCCGCTTCGGGTCTGGGCGTAAAGCTGGCTTCGGGCGCGAACGAGCTGCAAACGGACAAGCTGGTCAGAGCGCGCATTGAAGAACTTTCCCACTATTTCCCGCCCGGCCTTAAGGCGGAAATCGCTTATGAAACCACGCCTTTCGTGGTCGCCTCTATTGAAGACGTGGTGAAAACGCTGCTGGAGGCCATCGTACTGGTGTTCGTGGTTATGTATCTGTTTTTGCAGAATTTTCGCGCCACGCTTATTCCCACCATCGCCGTGCCGGTGGTACTGCTTGGCACTTTTGCCATTCTCTCTGCCTGCGGATTCAGTATTAACACGCTGACGATGTTTGCGATGGTGTTGGCGATCGGCCTGCTGGTGGACGACGCGATTGTGGTGGTGGAAAACGTTGAACGCATAATGAGTGAGGAAGGCCTCTCGCCGCGCGAGGCCACGCGAAAGTCGATGGGGCAAATTCAGGGCGCGCTGGTGGGGATAGCGCTGGTGCTCTCCGCCGTTTTCGTGCCGATGGCCTTTTTTGGCGGCACCACCGGCGCCATTTACCGGCAGTTTTCCATCACTATCGTTTCCGCTATGGTGCTTTCCGTGCTGGTGGCGATGGTGCTGACGCCCGCCCTCTGCGCCACGCTGTTAAAACCGCTGCCGCCGGGCGCGCATCATGAACGGCGAGGATTCTTCGGCTGGTTTAACCGCACCTTTAACCGTAACGCAGACCGCTATAAGCGCGGCGTAGGGCGCATCGTAGCGAAAGCGGGACGCTGGCTGCTGCTTTATGTGCTGCTTATCGCCGGCATGGCGCTGCTGTTCCTGCATCTGCCGACCTCTTTTCTGCCGCTGGAAGATCGCGGCGTCTTTACCACTCAGGTGCAGCTACCGCCAGGCTCCACGCTGCAACAGACGAATAAAGTGGTGAATAGAGTTGAGCAATATTACCTGACCCGGGAAAAGGATAACGTGCTGTCGGTGTTTTCAACTATCGGCGCCGGGCCAGGCGGCAACGGACAGAACGTGGCGCGCATGTTTGTCCGGCTGAAAGACTGGCGGGATCGGCCGGGCAAGGACAACAGCTCGTTTGCCATTATTGAACGCGCAACCGTGGCTTTTAAATCAATCCGCGAGGGCCGCGTGATCGCCAGCAGCCCGCCCGCAATCACCGGCATGGGCAACTCGGCCGGCTTCGATATGGAATTGCAGGATCATGCCGGTCTGGGCCACGACGCGCTGATGCAGGCGCGCGATCGGCTGCTGGCGATGGCGGAGAGCGATCCGTCACTGGCTCGCGTGCGTCATAACGGCCTGGACGATACGCCGCAGCTGCGGATCGATATCGATCAGCACAAGGCGCAGGCGCTGGGCGTGTCGGTGGACGATATCAACGACACGCTCACCACCGGCTGGGGCTCGACCTATGTAAATGACTTTCTCGATCGCGGACGCGTAAAAAAAGTCTACGTGCAGGCGGCCGCGCCTTTCCGCATGCTGCCGGACGATATCAATAAATGGTACGTGCGCAACAGCAGCGGCGGCATGGTGCCCTTTTCCGCTTTCGCCAGCACCCGCTGGGAAACCGGCTCGCCGCGTCTGGAGCGCTATAACGGCTATTCATCGGTAGAGATCGTTGGCGAATCCGCTCAGGGCGTCAGCACCGGCACCGCGATGGACAGCATGGAGCAGCTGGTCAGCAAGCTGCCGACCGGTTTTGGCGTGCAGTGGACCGGCGCGTCGTTTCAGGAGCGGATGAGCGGCTCGCAGGCGCCCGCGCTCTATGCCATTTCTCTGCTGGTGGTTTTTCTCTGCCTGGCGGCGCTTTATGAAAGCTGGTCGGTGCCTTTCTCCGTGATGCTGGTCGTCCCGCTGGGCGTGGTGGGCGCGCTGGCGGCGACCTGGCTGCGCGGGCTGGAAAACGACGTCTATTTCCAGGTAGGGCTGCTGACGGTGATCGGGCTGTCGGCGAAAAACGCCATTCTTATCGTGGAGTTTGCTAACGAGATGAACAGTAACGGACGCGATTTGCTGGAGGCGACGCTGGAAGCCTCGCGTCAACGCCTGCGCCCTATTCTGATGACGTCGCTGGCCTTTATTTTTGGCGTGCTGCCGATGACTGTCGGCAACGGCGCAGGCTCCAGCAGCCAGCACGCGGTAGGCACGGGCGTGATGGGCGGGATGATCGCCGCCACCGTACTGGCGCTGTTCTTTGTGCCGATTTTCTTTGTGCTGGTGCGCCGACGCTTTCCGTTAAAAGAGAGGCCGATCGCATAAAAGAGCAAAGGCAGCCTGAAGGCTGCCTTTTTTAAATTCGGTTACTGAAGGTAAAGCTTGCCGGCGTGCTGCCGGATTTTTCTTTATGAATGTGTTACTTACGAGTCAACATCGTTTCGATGAAGTCTTTCCAGTTCCCCAGTTCTAAATCAATCATACATCACCTCTCTCGTTGTGTTGCGGTCATTATAGGATTATTCCTAAGGCGAAGTGAACAACTTTCGGCCATGAACAGGGGGTATAAAATTAAGAATTATCTTAAAACGTGCGGCCGCGCACATTTCTTATCGGTTGATTTTTAAGGGAATTAATAGCCTGCTTATCATCAGGGATCGGACGATCGGCTAACCGCTTGATTAGGCTAGTATGTTGGTAAAAGGCATTTGGCAAGACACAACCGGGCTTCAGATACGAAGCGCGCGGTAAGAGACATCAGGCACGAAGTTCAAGGTTTGAAATACGCAGTAAGAGACATCAGGCACAAAGTACGAGGTACGCGGTAAGAGACATCAGGCGAAGCACGAGGTATGAAGCACGGGAAATTTTTGAGGGGGCCTGAAGCCCCCTCGCGCATTTACTACTTCAGCACAATAATTTTGTCGTAGCCGCCGCTCTCGCTGTCTATATGGGTTTTGGCATCGGGATGCTCGGCCAGTACCGCTTCAACGATGTGATTAAACTCATCGCAGCGGGTCTCTTTTTTTCTGGCGATCACAATTGTCGATTTCGTCTCTTCAACCGTATGGGCGGAAGACGCTTCCATATAGTTCATATTATCCCTCCCTCTCCTCTGTTCCTGGGTTTATGCCGTCTTCCGTGCCTCGCAGGCGTATCCATTGTAAACTCAGCGCCTGAGCAGTATCGAATATAGATGAAGCCCACAGAAAATAGAAGGGAACCCGCCATGCTGACGATGTACGGCATTAAAAACTGCGACACCATCAAAAAGGCACGAAAGTACCTGGATGCTAACGGTGTAGCTTACCAGTTTCACGACTATCGCGCCGACGGGCTGGAGGCGGATTTGCTCCAGCGCTTCAGCGATACGCTGGGCTGGGAGGCGTTGCTGAACACGCGTGGAACCACCTGGCGCAAACTGGATGAAGCGACGCGCAGCGCGGTAGACAACGCGGCGGCCGCGCAGCAGCTTATGCTGGCACAGCCGGCGATGATTAAACGCCCATTGCTCTGCCGGGCCGACGGCTCTATGCTGCTGGGTTTTAACGAAACCGCTTACGCATCTTTTATCGTGGAGAAGTCCTGATTATGTATTGTCCGGTCATTGAGCTGACGCAGCAGCTTATTCGTCGCCCTTCCCTCAGCCCGGATGATGCCGGTTGCCAGGCTGTGATGATCGAGCGCCTTAAGGCGCTGGGCTTTACCGTTGAATTAATGAATATTGGCGATACGCAAAATTTCTGGGCATGGCGCGGCGAAGGCGAAACGCTGGCCTTTGCCGGGCATACCGACGTGGTGCCCGCAGGTGATGCCAACCGCTGGATCAACCCGCCGTTTGAACCCGCCATCCGCGACGGCATGCTGTTTGGACGCGGCGCGGCGGATATGAAAGGCTCGCTGGCCGCCATGGTTGTCGCCGCCGAGCGTTTTGTCGCCGCCCATCCGCACCACAAGGGCCGCCTGGCCTTTCTGATTACCTCCGATGAAGAAGCCAGCGCCGTAAACGGCACGGTCAAAGTTGTCGAGACGCTGATGGCGCGCAACGAGCGCCTGGACTACTGCCTGGTCGGCGAGCCTTCCAGCACGGAAATCGTGGGCGACGTGGTGAAAAACGGCCGTCGCGGTTCGATGACCGCCAACCTGACCATTCATGGCGTACAGGGCCACGTCGCTTATCCGCACCTCGCTGATAATCCGGTACATCGCGCGCTGCCTGCGCTGAACGAGCTGACGGCGACAGAATGGGATCGGGGCAACGAGTTTTTCCCGCCGACCAGCATGCAGATTGCCAATGTCCAGGCCGGAACCGGCAGCAACAACGTGATCCCCGGCGAGTTTTTCGTGCAGTTTAATTTCCGTTTCAGCACCGAGCTGACCGACGCGCTGATCAAAGAGCGCGTACAGGCGCTGCTGGATCGGCATCAGCTGCGCTATACGCTTGACTGGGTGGTTTCCGGCCAGCCTTTTTTAACCTCTACCGGCAAACTGGTCGAGGCGGTGGTAAACGCCGTTGAGCACTATAATGAGATCAAGCCGCAGCTGCTGACGACCGGCGGCACGTCCGACGGCCGCTTTATTGCCCGTATGGGCGCGCAGGTTGTGGAGTTAGGGCCGGTCAACGCCACCATTCACAAAATAAATGAGTGCGTTAAGGCTGCCGACCTCCAGCTGCTGAGTCGGATGTATCAGCGCATTATGGAACAATTGATAGCGTAAGGATCAAATATGGAATGGCTGAAAGAGTACTGGTGGTTGCTGGGGATTGTGCTGATGGTGGGCATTCTGATGAATGTGTATAAAGACCTGAAGCGTATCGACCATAAAAAATATATGGATAACCGCCCGGATTTGCCGCCGCATCGCGATTTTAACGATAAATGGGACGATGAAGACGACTGGCCGAAGAAGAAGTAAACGACAGGGGCGATGGCCCCTGTTTTAATTTATGTCCGACTGCCCTGTCTTCATTATCTTTAGCCGCCATGTTTCTGCCCGCTCAT
The DNA here is from genome assembly GCF_041320675.1 of Erwinia sp. STN24. NCBI lineage: Bacteria > Pseudomonadati > Pseudomonadota > Gammaproteobacteria > Enterobacterales > Erwiniaceae > Erwinia > Erwinia sp. STN24. Next base: position 1,927,003 of record NZ_JBGGPM010000001.1, read on the forward strand.
TATCCAGCGCTGTCAGCGCCCGTTCCGCCTCCTGCCGCCAGCCGTTCAGCAACGCCTTACGCCCCGACAGCCCCGACAGTTTGACCAGCTCTGCCTGAGCCAGCCCTTCCGTCAGCGCGCCCTGTAATAACGGCAGCGGCTGCGGGGCGTTTTCCAGCAGTCGGCCCAGCGCACCGATAGCGGCCTCGAACGAGCGCTGCGCCCACGCAAAGCCCGCCAGCTCGCGCCAGTCGTCCTCATCCAGGCCAGTGGCCTCAACGTTCGGGAAAGTCAGATCGACGTCATGAAGAAAAGGACGCAGCCAGCGCCAGTCGCGCGCCAGCCGACGCTCCGCCCTGTCGGCCAGCGCCCTTCCCCGTTCGCTCAGCGGCAGAATCGCCATCGCGGTGTGGCAGCCGCTGCTCGCTTCCGTTCGCGTGCCCACCCGCGCCAGCCGGAACCCGCAGGCCTGCCAGAAACGCCATAGCGAAGGCGTATAGCCAAAACTCACCGAGAAAAAGTCCAGCCCTTCCGCCTGACTGACGCTGTGCCGCACCATCTCCCTGCCGACACCCTGCCGCCGCAGCGCGGGCATGATGGCGATGCGGCTGATACGGCGTGAGCGCATCTGCGCCGCTTCCGGCCAGCCGCCGTGGGCCGCCAGCGACTGCGCCACCAGGTTGCCTGGCGGACGACGCAGTCCCGCCCACACGGCCTGCGCCAGCTCCGCCGTTAATCCGCCTTCCTCCACCAGCCAGAGCGCGCCCTGAACTTTGTCCGCCTGCAGCGCGGCGCTGAAGCGCATGCCCGGCGCGTCCATCATGCGCCGAAGATCGATCGGCGAAGTGCGGTAGTGCGCGCTGGCGAGCAGCTGATAAATCGCCTCCAGCACCGCCGGGTTTTCCTGCCATTCCGCCTGCTGCGGAAAACAAAAGCGCACCGGCGCGCTGACAATTTCAGGCTCCGCTTCGCTGAACAGCAGGGCGCGATCGATAAACTGCTCAAGCGGATCGTGCGCCGACCAGCGCAAAGGCTGGTCAAGTCGGCACAGCGTAGCGTTGGGCAGGCTGTCGCAGAACTTCAGCATAAAGCCGCGCCCCGTCCCTTCATAACCCTGCAAGGTGGTGGTTAACAGCGTGCGCGGAAAAAGCCTGACCAGCTGCTCAAGCATCGGCGCGGGGATCGCTGCCGCTTCGTCAATCAGCAGCCAGTCAACATCCCGGGGACACGCCGCCGGGTCGAGCGCCAGCAGCCTGTCCGGCGCGATAAAATCAAAAGCGTCGCCCGCGTAGGTTGCCAGCACGTCGGTGGCGGCTTTCGCGGGGGCGGAGATAAGCGCACGGCCGGGCCAGCGGGCGGCAAGCAACCCGGCAAGCGCGGATTTGCCTCGTCCTCGCGGCGCGGTGACCACGTAGATACCCGGTTTCGCCATCAGCAATTGCTCCAACAGAGCCTGCTGCTGACCGTCGTCATCGGGCTGCCAGTCTGGCGCGAACGGCGGCGCAGGCAAAACGGGCGCCTGATGCTGGCAAAACCGCGCGGCCTGTGGATCGGCCAGCAGCAGCTTTTGCAGACGGGAGACAAAATTAGGCGTGGCGAGCGGCGTAGCGGTATCTCCCCAGCGCAGCGAATCTTTATCGGGTTGCGTTGGCCAGCCGGCCCATTCCGGCACCAGCATCAGCAGCCAGCTTCCCGCTTTCAGCGTGCCCGCCAGCACCGCCAGCGCCTCGGCGTTGAAGCCGTGACGCGCGTCAAACACGGCGTGCAGAAACTCCTGCCCCAGCAGCGTCCGCACCGCTTCGGGCGCGCAATGCAGCGGGCTTTGCGGCGCATCGCCAAGCCACAGCCAGTCGCCGGGCAGCAGCGATAGCCACTGCTGCGCCTGCTGCTGGCACCACTCCGCCTCGCCGCTGATAACCATCAGCCTGCGCATTCCCTGCCGCTGTAGCTGTTCCGTTTGCGTAATGACGTCGCGCAGATCAGCCACTGAAAGTGTCACACTGGCCAGGATTGCCGCTGTCGAACCCTTTTTTAAACCAGCTGTAGCGCTGCTCCGAGGTGCCGTGGGTGAAACTGTCCGGCACTACGCGTCCCTGGCTTTTCTGTTGCAGACGATCGTCCCCGATCGCTTCGGCGGCGTTCAGCGCCTCCTGCAAATCGCCCGGCTCCAGCACGTTTTCCTGCTGCATGTAGTGGCCCCAAACGCCGGCAAAGCAGTCGGCCTGTAGCTCCAGCTTCACGGAAAGCTGGTTCGCCTGCTTTTGGCCGCCCTGCTGCTGCAGCTGACGCACCTTAGGTTCAATACCAAGAAGATGCTGCACGTGGTGTCCGACCTCGTGCGCGACCACGTAGCCCTGCGCAAAGTCGCCATCGGCGCCAAGCTTGTTTTTCATTTCATCATAGAACGACAGATCGATGTAGACGGTGCTGTCGGTCGGGCAGTAGAACGGCCCCATCACGGACTGTCCCGTGCCGCAGCCGGTACGGGTTGCACCGCGATACATCACCAGCTTGGGTGGCGTATAGGTTTTGCCCATTTTCTCGAAGATTTTTTGCCAGGTGTCTTCCGTGGTGGCCAGCATCACCGAGGTGAATTTCGCCGCCTCATCCTGCTGCGGCGTGCTTCGCTGCTGCTGCTGTTGTGAAGAGAGCGAGGTCGACTCGCCGGTCAATAAAGGCGTTAAATCGTAGCCGTAGTAGCCCGCAATCATCACGACGATCAGCAGAATAATGCCGCCTTTGCCGCGCGGAATACGCATCCGTCCCGCGCCCATTGAGTTACCACCGGATTCATTACGGCGATCTTCCACGTTATCGCTCTCACGGCGCCCTTGCCAACGCATACACTACCTCGGATTATGAACTGTTGGAGTGATTTTAGTCGCGCATAGCCGCTAACACCAGCCTTGCGGCGGCTGCCGGGCCGGAACGGAAAGGTATTTCAGAATAGAGGTAGATTAGCGGAGCAGGTAAGAGAAAAGCGGCCGTGGCGACACCCACGGCCGGGGGAAATCAGTCCAGCTTCACGCCCAGACGATTCGCCACTTCTTCATAGGCTTCAATCAGACCGCCCAGACTCTGGCGATAGCGATCTTTATCCATTTTATTCAGCGTCTCTTTGTCCCACAGGCGCGCGCCATCCGGGGAAAACTCATCGCCCAGCGTGACTTCGCCGTGGAACAGGCCGAACTCGAGCTTGAAGTCCACCAGGATCAGACCGGCATCGGAGAAAAGCTGGCTCAGCACGTCGTTGGCTTTGTAGGTCAGCTCGCGCATACGCGCCAGGTTCTCTTTGCTCACCCAGCCAAAGGTTTCACAGTAGGATTCGTTGATCATGGGATCGTGACGCGCATCGTCTTTTAAAAACAGATCGAACAGCGGCGGGTTCAGGATGGTGCCCTCTTCCACGCCCAGGCGCTTCACCAGCGACCCTGCCGCGCGGTTGCGCACTACACACTCCACCGGCACCATTTCCAGCTTTTTGACCAGCGCTTCATTGTCCGACAGCAGCGCTTCCATCTGGGTAGGGATGCCCGCTTCCGCCAGCTTGCTCATGATAAAGTGATTAAATTTATTGTTAATCATTCCTTTGCGGTCAAACTGTTCGATGCGCTCACCGTCCAGGGCTGATGTATCGTTGCGGAATTCGAGTATCAGCAGATCCGGATTTTCGGTGCTGTAAACGGTTTTCGCTTTGCCGCGATACAACTCAGCTTGCTTTTTCATCTCTTTACTCCAAACGTGAAATGCCCGGTGCTTTGCGCCTGCGAACAGGCCGAAACCGGTCGGGTATGAACTGTTGCGTCCATTGTATGATCGGACGCGAAAAAACCGAAGCAATCGATTACGCGGCAGCAAATAAAAAAGGCCGACGCGCGTCGGCCTTTCGATTATTTGTTAAATGCCGCCTGGAACACGGCGACCAGCGCATCGTTTTGCGACTGGGTCAGCGCATGGCCTTTTGGATCCAGGAACTGCAGGCTGCTGCGGTTATCCAGATCGCCGACCTGTAGCTTATAGTTGCCGTCGGTCAGCTCAGGATCTTTCGCGCCAATGCTGTCCCAGGTCTCGCTGGACGGGGCGCTGTAGGTCACGTTCAGGCTGCCCTGCGGACGGTTGCGGTCGGTGATCTTCATGCCCACGCGCTCCAGCGCGGTCGGCAGACGCTCCCAGACCAGGTTAAACGGCGCGCGCACCACCAGCGTAGGCAGGCCGGTATCGTCCGCGCCGCTCTGCACGTTGATTTGCGCAGTGCTGCCTTTAACCGCCGCGTCGTCGCGAGTCGTGGCGATTTTATCCAGGCCAGCGCTCAGCTCGTTCAGCATCTGCGCGGTGTAGCGCTGCAGCTGGACGGGTGAAGTAACGGCTTTACCTTCCTGCTCCAGCTCCAGCAGCTTCACGCTCAGCGCCTGCTGATAGCCCTGCTGCTGCACGGCTATCTGGTAGCGGCCGCGATACTGATGATCTTCATCAGCGCGGTTCCACTGCACCCAGTCGGTGGTCAGCGTCTGGCTGCCGTCGGTGCGGCTGGCAATCGGATAGTTGCGCGTCTGCACTACCGTCACAACCTGCGGCCACAGCGCGCCGCTGGCGTTATCGATTAGCAGCACGCCGGAGTTGCCGGCAAACTGAGTGCGGGCGCCGTTGATCAGCGCCAGCGGCTGGGCCGGTGGACGGATATCCAGCTGCTTGCCGACGGCGCCTTTCGCGCTGGCGGAAGGGATATCAAAATCACCGTTTTGCAGCGGCAGGATCATTCCTGCTGGCGCGTGCAGCTCGTTGATATCCGCAGCTTTGAGGTAAGATTCGTCGCCGCTGACCTGGCGCTTGTAGCGCTGATCGCTCGAACATGCCGCCAACAACATCACCAGCGACAGGCCAACCACTTTTGCGATTGCCGACTTTTGTACTGAGTAAGCCATTACTTCTCCCTAAATTTACAGCAGGCCTGCGTCTTTCAGTGCCTGCTCAACAACCGGACGACCGGCATCAGTCATCGGCGTCATTGGTAGACGCAGCGTATCGGTTGCAATTAATCCTAATTTTTTAGCAGCCCATTTTACCGGGACAGGATTAGGCTCAATAAATAGCTTCTGATGCAGAGGCATCAGACGCTGGTTAAGGCGGCGCGCTTCCCGGAAGTTGCCCTGCTGCGCAAGCGCGCAGAGCTCCGCCATTTCGCGCGCGGCGATGTTGGCCGTTACGGAGATAACGCCCCTGCCGCCCAGCTGCATAAAGTCGAGGGCAGAAAGGTCGTCGCCGCTGACCAGCACGAAATCGTCATCGACCAGCTCTTGGATCTGGCTAACCCGCGATAAGTTCCCGGTCGCCTCTTTGATTCCGATAATATTTTTGATCTTCGCCAGACGGCCTACGGTTTCCGGCAGCATATCGCAACCGGTACGCGACGGCACATTGTAGAGCATTTGCGGAAGATCGGTGCTTTCGGCGATGGCTTTAAAGTGCTGGTACAACCCTTCCTGGGTTGGACGATTGTAGTATGGGGTGACGGTAAGGCAGCCTACCACGCCGCTGTTTTCAAAACGATGCGTCAGCGCGATGCCTTCTGCCGTGGCGTTGGCGCCGGTACCGGCAATGATGGGAATGCGCCCGTCGGCCAGCTCCAGCGTCAGCATGACCACGTCACCATGCTCGTCGTGGCTTAATGTTGCCGATTCGCCCGTTGTTCCTACGGAGACAATTGCCGCTGTTCCGCTGGCAACATGATAATCAATCAGTTTTTTCAGACTTGCGCGACAGACGGACCCTTTGTCGTCCATCGGCGTAACGAGCGCAACAATACTTCCCGTAAACATTAGCCATCCCCTCCACAAACAAGTGCTTCATGGTACGTTTGACGGCCCACGAAAAGCAAGCGGGCAAGCCTGCCAGGCCCCTTGGCACAGGGTATTTTTTATGTTTACCTAAGAGTTATCACAATTGCTAATCACTGAGACGTACAGGAAGCATTATTTTGCCGCAGTCAGAGCAACATCACCTGGTTATTACCGCCGTGGGCGTCGACCGACCGGGGATTGTTAATACCATTACCCGCCACGTCAGCAGCTGCGATTGCAATATCGAAGACAGCCGCCTGGCCATATTGGGTGATGAATTCACTTTTATTATGCTGCTTTCAGGAAGCTGGAACGCTATCGCGCTGATTGAATCGACGCTGCCGCTGAAAGGCGCCGAGCTGGAGCTGCTGATCGTGATGAAGCGCACCACCTTTCGCGAAAGGCCGCCTATGCCCGCTACCGTCTGGGTGCAGATTGAAGTCACCGACTCCGCGCATATTATCGAACGCTTTACCGATCTCTTTGATTCCCATCAGATGCATATTGCTGAACTGGTCTCACGCACGCAACCTGCGGCAGAAAATCAGCCGTCCTTGCTCTATATTCAAATTACCGCGCACAGTCCTGCCAGCCAGGATGCTGCCATTATTGAGCAGGCGTTTAACAGCCTCTGTACAGAGTTAAGTGCACAAGGCACTATTAGCGTCGTCCAGTATCCACAGCATGATGAAAAAACGGAGAATAGTGATGAATCCACTGAAAGCCGGCGATCCCGCACCCGTCTTTAGCTTGCCCGACCAGGATGGCGAGCAGGTAAACCTGACCGACTTCCAGGGACAGCGCGTTCTGGTCTATTTTTACCCAAAAGCCATGACGCCGGGCTGCACCGTACAGGCGTGCGGTCTGCGCGACAGCATGGACGAGCTGAAAAAAGCGGGCGTGGAAGTGCTGGGCATCAGCACCGATAAACCGGAAAAACTCTCGCGTTTTGTCGAGAAGGAGCTGCTGAACTTCACGCTGCTGTCGGATGAAAATCATCAGGTTTGCGAGCAGTTCGGCATCTGGGGCGAGAAAACCTTTATGGGCAAAACCTATGACGGCATCCACCGCATCAGCTTCCTGATTGGTACCGACGGCAAAATCGAAAAAGTGTTTGATGATTTCAAAACCAGCAACCACCACGATATCGTGATGGACTATTTGCAATCGGCTCAGGCCTGACTGACAAAAAACCCCGCTTATGCGGGGTTTTATCGTAATAAAACTGTCGTTTACATCTTTGCTTATTTACTCAACTTTTTTAAGCCTGCAGCCGGATTACGCGCGGCTCTTTTTAAACCTGGCAGGCGAGCGGAAGACACCCTGAACACCGTAATATTCTTATCTGCATCTTCAAGAATTTGTACAGAGGCACCTTTATAAGCCAGCGTGTAAATTTTTCCCTCAACCGGTAGCGCAGCCTGTTTCATAAACTTCGGATTTAACTTTTTGGCGCGCTGCCTGGCTCCGAAAGATGCTCTTCTGTAAAACGCACTGGAATAGGCTTCTGCCAGGTGCTTTTCGCGATCGGTAAGTTCTTTAATGCTTGCCTGCAAAAACTTTTCCGAGGTTAGTTCTTTTGCGCTTTCATACTGATCAATAGCATCTAGCTGAAGCCGAGTGGAACGCTCGGCCACCTTCGTCATCATCTGTTCGACCTCGGGTGATACGCGATCGGCAAACAGATCCAAGGGATCGATTTTATCTTTAACCATCGTCTGCGCCATGTTAGCCCCCTTCGTTCATTTGCTGCTGCTGATTAATCATACCACAAAATCCTCTAAATCTTCCCTGCTGTACATCATTGGCGCTACCATGTCCAGCATGGTCACGTTAGCGTTTTGAGTAACTTTTTTATATAAAATCAGGTCCCTGATCGGTTTATCACGCTCTTCCAGATCTACCCATTTATGCAATATCGTAAGTCGAACATTTTTCGCGGATTCATGTTGCAATAACTTGACTAATACTTCCCGAACAAGGAATACATTACGCTTAAAAGTCTCAGGTAAAATTTTTCGCGTGCGGGTTTTTACAAATCGCCATGCTATGTATGGGTCTAAAGACACATGATAAACCATTATTTTATAGCCAAAGCCCGATGCCTTAAGAAGATTCCTCATGGCCACGTCAAAATTAATAAGATTTGTGTCTAATATGATGTTGAGCTTATTTTTTACCGCATTTTCATAAACATGACTCAACAGAGCAGTACAAGCCCCCTGAAAAAGATGTGAATTATCACCGTTGTATTCTTTAAATAAAGGGCGATAACTATCCGGGTCTATGCTGTTTATGTTTCTTAATTCTTACATAAGCTCTTGTACTACTTCTGTTTTCCCCGCCCCAGGCGCTCCCGACATCATAATCAAGACAGGCTTTTCATTCGCTACAATATCTTTTGAGAAGTCCAAATAAACAGCTTTTTTTAGCGTTTTTGCCTCCGCTTTTGCTCGGTTTGCTATGGCTACTTCTTCAGCATTTAGCTCCATCTGGTTTGCTCCGACCTCAAAAGAAAAGCGTGTAGTAAAAGTTGCTCACTAATCCAGCACGTACGTTGTAAATTACACAACTGCTGATATTTAAATCAATCTTTTTTATTATAAGCGTCGCCATATTCATCAGGCCAGGCATGAAGCACCGCTTTCACCAGCGAGGCCAGCGGAATAGCGAAAAATACGCCCCAGAAGCCCCACAGGCCGCCAAAGATAACCACCGACAGAATAATTACCAGCGGATGCAGATTCACCGCTTCGGAAAACAGCACCGGCACCAGAATATTGCCGTCCAGACCCTGAATAATCAGATAAACGATAATCATCGTCCAGAAATCGCCGCCCAGCCCCCACTGCGCCAGGCCTACGCCAATAACCGGCACGGTCACGGCCAGCGCGCCTATGTAAGGGATCAGTACCGACACGCCAACCAGCACCGCCAGCAGCAGCGCGTAGTTCATGCCGATAGCCAGAAAACCGATCCAGCTCGCCACGCCGACCACCACCATTTCCAGCACTTTGCCGCGAATATAGTTGGAAACCTGCTGATTCATCTCCAGCCAGACCTGTCCGGCCAGGCCGCGATTACGCGGTAAAATGCGGCCGATCGCCGCCAGCATCTGCTCTTTATCCTTAAGCAGGAAGAACACCATCAGAGGCACCAGCACCAGGTAAATCGCCAGCGTCATCAGGCCCACCAACGAAGCCAGAGAATAGCGCAGCAGCTGATCGCCGATACCGCTCAGCCTGGCGCGCAGGTTTTCCACCACGATATCGACCAGCCCGACATCTATCAGCGCCGGGAAACGCTCCGGCAGACGCGTGGCAAAGTGATACAGGCTGGTTAGCATCGTAGGCAGCTCGTGCGCTAAATTGATGCCCTGTTGCCAGGCGACGGGCGCCACGACCAGGATCAGCACCAGCACAATAGTGGCGAAGAAAATCAGTACGATAGTAGTGGCCCAGGCGCGCGAGCAGCCAAGCCGTTCCAGACGTACCGTCGGCCACTCCAGCAGATAAGCAACAACCAGCGCCACCAGCAGCGGCGCCAGCAGGCCGTTAAAGAAGAAAAGGATGCCGAAAGCGGCAAGCAGTATCGCCAGCAGCGCGATAGCCTGGGGATCGCTAAAGCGCCGGCGATACCACTGTAGTAGAAGATCCAGCATGGAAAAGTCCTGGCTTACTGAAGGAAGCCGCAGAGTCTACCTGAAAAAATGGCTGGCCGCGCGGCTTCCAGCGCCGGCCTCAGCCATACTGACGGTAAATCTCCTGCGCCGTTTCCTGCCATTGCCCGCTCACCACCACGCGGTTGCGTCCGGCATGTTTGGCGCTGTAGAGGGCGTCGTCCGCCTGTTTAAATACCTGCTCCAGCGGCATCTCGTCCGCGTTCCACAGCGCTACGCCAATCGACAGCGTCACGCATCCCACCGGGGCCAGCACCAGCTGTTCAATTTTTTTACGCACGCGCTCGGCAATTACCGCCGCCATTTCCCGGTCCGCGCCCGGCAGGATCATCAAAAACTCTTCGCCGCCGTTGCGGCATACCACATCGGTCTGGCGCGAGCTTTTGCTCAGCTCCTGCGCCACGCTTTTAATCACGCTGTCGCCCACGTCGTGGCCCCAGCCGTCGTTGACGCGTTTAAAGTGATCGATATCCAGCGCCAGCACGGCAAAAGGCTGGCGCGTGGCGTAAAAATACTCCAGCACGGCGTGCAGGCCGCGACGGTTCAGCAAGGAGGTCATAGGATCGGTCTGCACCTCAAACTTCAGGCGACCAATTTTATCCTGCAGCAGGCCGAGGCCGGTGAGCATTGCCCGCTTGATCTGCGCCGCTTCGTAATACCAGGAGCGGATGGCGCCAATCTCCGTAGACGCGCCGGGCGCATCCATCTGGCTGGCGTTGTCCGCCAGCTGCCCCAGCGGCCGCGCGATCAGCCAGGCAAACAGCCAGGCTAACGCCAGCGTCAACAGCGCCAGCGGAACGGCGCGCTGCACCACCTGCAGCATCATGCTGGTAAGCGGCGTCAGCGTGGTGGGCGTCGGCTTCATCGCCACAATCATCCAGCCGGGCGTGGCAACCATTGCGTAGCCCGCCAGCATCGGCTCGCCGTTTTGCTTCGACACCTGCTGAGAGCCGTTATCCTGTTTCATCTCGTCGCTAATCAGCGGCGCGATTTTCTGCCCGATTAACGTGCCGTTTTGGTGATACAGCACGCGGTTGCCGCTGTCGACCACGTAAAGAGAAGAGCCGTCACGGTAGAACTGCTCGCCCAGTAGCTCGTTGAGAATACTCTTTTTCTTCAGGTAGATGGTGCCGCCAACAAAACCCAGATAGACGCCGTTGGGCGACCAGATAGGATAGGAGACGAACACCATTAAATTATTGGCGACCGACAGCGAAGGCTGGCTGACCAGCGGTTTACGCTCTTTCAGCGCCTGTCGGGTAACCGGCGTGGTCAGATGCACGCCTTTGAGCATCAGCGAGTCGGGAGAGATGGCTTTTACCCAGCCGTTGGCATCGATAATCACCGCCGAGTTAAAACTGTTGGTCTGCTCGCGCAGGCGCATGACTTCACGCTGCATCAGCGCGTCATCATTGCCGCCCTGTCCCAGCGTTTTGGCACTGAAAGCCAGCTGCGATTCCGCCAGCTGAAAAAACATTTCCGTGGTAGAGGCGAGCTTGGTCGCATAAACCCGGTTGGATTCCAGCGTATTTTCGATCAGCACTTCCCGCTGCACTTGCCGGGTGGCGTACAAAGAGTTGGCCAACGTGATGGCAATGCTGGCGAAGGCCAGCAGCATAATCAGCGTGCGCAAATCCAGCTTCAGACGAGGAAGCCTCATAGATTAGCCCCGAGGAAACATTTCATAGATGTCGCTTCTTTTTTTTAATTTGGTTTGGTAACGCGTCATGCCCTGGTGAAGCATGGAGTCATACAAGGAGTATCGTCAGCATTAGGAATAATCTTAGAGATTTTAACTCAATTTTTTGCAGATGGGCAGAGGTAACTGATAAGAAGGCGAATTCAGGCGACAGCGGGGGTAGCGTCCCGCACCGATAACGGGCGGGACAAAGATGGCTACATAGCGAGGAAAGCGTAACCCTGGTTTTCCAGCGTGGCGACCGTGGTCGGGCTGGAAAGTGCATGGGTAACGGAGGTATCAATCCACTCATGCTTAAAGTGATGGAAAGCCACTGACTGATCGCAGACGGAGACGTCCACGCCTTTAGCGCGCAGTTCGCTAATCAGCTTCAGATTAGGGTTATCCACGCCGAAGACTTTTTTATATTCCGCGTTATTTAACATTGCTGGCGTACCGTCGCCGGTCACCGAGACCACAAATTTAAGCTGCTCCTGCGGCACCCCGGAAGCAATATATAAATTCACCACGCGGGCAACGCGCTCCAGGCCAAGGTTAGGGACTTTAGGGCCATTTTCCGCTTTGGTTATCTGGAACACGACTTTATTGCTGTCGCCCACGGCCGGCTTATAAGCCGCATCCGCCTCATAATGAATTTTGCCGTAGCCATCGATAGCCGGCGTGCTCCAGAAGCCGTCAGGATCGTTATCCTGAACGCCGAAGTGCTGGCTGATTTTCTCTGCAATAGCCGGGGCGGAAGAGAAGCTGGCGCCAATAAAACCGGCCACGGCAGCGATTAAAACGTAAGACACAACAGGACGCATAGTATGCTCTCCAGAAAGCGTAACGAATCGGAAACGGAACAGAGGGAAGTGAAGTTATCGTGTAAATCTGACGCAAAGATTGAGTAAATTATTTCTTGCTGTAAATAAGCGCTACTCTGCTTTTATAAGTGCGGCACTGCTCGTCGGTTTTATTTATCTGTTTTATTTAAAAGCGAGATATATTTTTAATCAGAAAAAAGTGCCAGCGTATAAAAGCATTTCCTCCTCAACGCTTTTTATTATTCCTGCTGAGTCAGCCATGGTTCTTTGGCTAAGCAAAAAATTCTGATAAAGCCTGGAGCGGGATTATAAAGATAAACGCAAGGAAGGCCTGTGCAAGAGACGGCGAGAAGGATCGGTTTACAGCCATTTTTAGGAGTAAACCTAAACAATTTTCGTGCCATATTCAATTTTACTGAATAAATTTACCTGAATTTACTTAATAATCCGCTTTCCTGCCCCTGTGTGCCAGCAGGGCCTACGTTCAGTTTTTTTCGCTGACTTTAAGGTATGCTCGTCCGGCCCGGTATTTATTCATGCTTAGCGGCGTTTCCTTCCTTATCACCTCTGGTTAAGATAGCCGCTGAAGAGCGCCGTCCTGCAGAACCGTTAATCCTTCTGCCGGGCAATTGAGGACGTTATCAGAATAGGATTTTGCATGATTAACCGACTGAAAAGGTGCGCGCTGGCGTCGCTGATCCTGCTGCCCACGATAGCCGCGCAGCCTGCCAGGGCCGACATCAGCGATACTTTGCCGGATATCGGCACCACCGCAGGCAATACGCTTTCCGTTAATCAGGAACTGGCGATGGGGGATTTCTATGTTCGCCAGCTGCGGGCCAGCGCGCCGCTGATCAACGATCCCCTGCTCAATGACTATATCAACCAGCTGGGCCAGCGGCTGGTGGCGCACGCCTGGTCGGTCAAGACGCCGTTCCACTTTTTCCTGGTCAGCAATGACGAGCTGAACGCCTTTGCCTTTTTCGGCGGCAACGTGGTGCTGCATTCCGCCCTGTTCCGCTATACCGAAAACGAAAGCCAGCTGGCCTCGGTGCTGGCACACGAAATTTCTCACGTTACCCAGCGTCACCTGGCGCGCGCGATGGAAGAGCAGCAGCGTAACGCGCCGCTGACCTGGGTGGGCGCGCTTGGCTCCATTCTGCTGGCGATGGCAAACCCGCAGGCCGGGATGGCGGCGTTAAGCGGCACGCTGGCGGGCGCGCAGCAGGGCGTGATCAGCTTTACCCAGCAGAACGAGCAGGAGGCTGACCGTATCGGCATTCAGGTCTTGCAGCGCGCGGGGTTCGATCCCCAGGCGATGCCCAACTTTCTGCAAAAGCTGTCCGACCAGTCCCGCTTCGCCTCTAAGCCGCCGGAAATTTTGCTGACCCATCCCCTGCCCGACAGCCGCCTGGCCGATGCCCGCAACCGCGCCAACCAGATGAAGCCCGTCGTGGTGCAGTCGTCACAGGATTTCTATATGGCGAAAGTGCGCGTGCTGGGCATGTACGCGACGGGAAAAAACCAGCTTGGTGACGATCTGCTGGAAACATTGAGTAAAGGCAACACGCGCGAGCAGACCGCCGCGCAGTACGGCAAGGCCGTTCAGTTCCTGCAGGCGAAAAGCTATGACAACGCCCGACGCATTATCGCGCCGCTGCTGGCCGCTCAGCCGAATAACGTCTGGTATCTGGATCTGATGACCGATATTGATATCGGCCTGAAGCAGCCGCAGCGCGCTATCGCCCTGCTGGAAAAAGCCAAAGCATCCAGCCCGGTGGTACAGCTCAACCTGGCTAACGCTTACGTCGAGGCGAAGCAGCCCGCCAGCGCCAGCAAAATCCTTTATCGCTATACCTGGACGCATAAAGACGATCCCAACGGCTGGGATCTGCTGGCGCAGGCGTCGTCCGCTCAGGGGCTGACGGATGAAGAAGAGGCGGCGCGGGCGGAAAGCCTGGCGCTGAACGGCCAGCTGGATCAGGCGATCCGCAGCCTGAGCGACGCCAGCGCCGCCGTGCCGCTGGGCAGCCTCAAGCAGGCCCGCTACGATGCCCGTATCGATCAGCTGCGCTATTTACAGCAGCGTTTCCGTCAGTATCAGAAAAGGTAAGCGAATGATGTCGAACGTTGAGATTTACCATAACCCACGCTGCTCCAAAAGCCGCGAAACGCTGGCGCTGTTGCAAAGTAAAGGGATTGAACCGGAAGTCGTGCTCTATCTGAAAAATCCGCCGACTGTCGCCACGCTGGAAAGACTGCTCCTTCAGGCGGGCTTCAGCTCTGCGCGCAAGCTGATGCGCAGCAAAGAGGCGCGCTATCAGGCGCTGAACCTGGACGATCCCACGCTTAGCGAAGCGGATTTGCTGGCGGCAATGGTCGCTTATCCGGAGCTGATTGAGCGCCCGATCGTGGTGGCTAACGGCAAGGCGCGGCTGGGCAGGCCGCCGGAGCAGGTGCTGGCTATCCTTTAAAGATCCAGCGCCTCTTTCACGAAGGGAATGGTCAGCTTGCGCTGGGCGCTGATCGAGGCGCGATCCAGCTTGTCCAGCGTCATAAACAGCGTGCGCATTTCCCGATCCAGCCTTTTTAGCAGAAAGCGGCCGACATCTTCTGGCAGTTCAAAACCGCGCAGCCGCGCCCGCAGCTGGAGCGCCTGAAGCTTGTCGTCATCCGACAGCGGCTGCAAACGATAGATTTGTCCCCAGTCCAGACGGGAAGCGAGATCGGGCAGCTTCAGGTTCAGCTGGCGCGGCGGGCGATCGCCGGTGATCAGCAGACGGGTGCGGCCCGTTTCCAGAATACGGTTATAGAGATCGAAAATCGCCATTTCCCAGGGTTCGTCGCCGGCGATGCACTCGATGTTGTCGATGCAGATCAGCGCCAGCTGTTCCATACCGTCCAGTACTTCAGGCACGAACCAGGTACGCTTGTCGAGCGGCACGTAGCCCACGGCTTCGCCACGCGCGGAGAGTTCCGCACAGGCCGCGTGGAGCAGATGGCTGCGCCCGCCGCCTTCACGCGACCAGAAATAGAGATAGCTGCCGTGCTCCTGCTGTAACGCCCCTTGCAGCGCGGCGATCAGCGACGGGTTATCCCCCGGCCAGAAGCTGGCGAAGGTTTCATCATCGGGCAAATAGAGCGGCAGTGAGAGCTGTGCCGGAGTGTTCAGAAGCACCTCAGTAATGGGTCGAAATCCGGCGGCAGTTTATCACAGTTCTTTAAGGATTATGAAACGGGCAGCGCCGCTGCCCGTCAGATCTTTACTCGCGATCCTGCGGATCCAGAATGACCTCTTCCGGGCGGATCAGTGTTATCAGCCGGAAGATCAGGCTCAGCCCGATGCCGACGATAGTCGCCAGCGCCATGCCTTTCAGCTCTGCCGCGCCAATATGCACCGTGGCGCCGCTGACGCCGATGATCAGGATCACCGAGGTCAGGATCAGGTTCTGCGCCTTGTTGTAATCCACTTTGGATTCAATCAGCACGCGGATACCGGAAGCGCCAATCACGCCGTACAGCAGCAGCGACACGCCGCCCATCACCGGCACCGGCACCGCCTGGATCGCGGCGGCCAGCTTGCCAACGCAGGAAAGCAGAATGGCAAGAATAGCCGCGCCGCCAATCACCCAGGTGCTGTAAACGCGGGTAATTGCCATCACGCCAATATTTTCGCCATAGGTGGTGTTAGGCGTAGAGCCGAACAGGCCGGAAAAAATCGTCGAGACGCCGTTGGCAAACATCGAGCGATGCAGGCCGGGATCTTTCAGCAGGTCTTTTTTAACGATGTTCGCCGTAACCACCAGATGCCCGACATGCTCGGCGATCACCACCAGCGCCGCAGGCAGAATGGTCAGCATTGCCGCCCACTCGAAGCGCGGCGTGTAGAAGGTCGGCAGCGCAAACCACGGTGCCGCTTCAACCGATGACCAGTTTACGATGCCCATAAACCAGGAAAGCGCATAGCCGACCAGCACGCCGATCAGGATAGGGATAATCGCCAGAAAGCCGCGGAACAGCACCGAGCCGAAAACGGTCACCGCCAGCGTCACCATGGAAATCAGAATGGTTTTGCCGTCGACCGCCGCGCCGTTAGCCGGCAGCAAACCGGCCATATTCGCCGCCACGCCGGCCAGCTCCAGCCCGATGACCGCCACGATAGCGCCCATCGCAGCCGGTGGAAACATCACGTCCAGCCAGCCCGTTCCGGCTTTTTTTACAATTAGCGCCACCAGGCAGAACAGCACGCCGCAAAGGATAAAGCCGCCCAGCGCCACCTCGTAGCCCAGCGGCAGCAGCAGCAGCACCGGCGAAATAAAGGCAAAGCTGGAGCCCAGATAGGCCGGGATTTTCCCTTTACAGATAAAAAGGTACAGCAGCGTGCCGATGCCGTTAAACAGCAGCACGGTGGCCGGATTGATATGAAACAGGATAGGCACCAGCACCGTCGCGCCAAACATGGCGAACAGATGCTGGAAGCTGAGTGGGATGGTTTGCAGCAGCGGTGGCCGCTCGCTTACGCCGATAGCGCGACGCGTCATGGTGAGTTACCCCTTATTTTTCACAATAAAAAACCGACTCTCTGGTCGGCTTGATCGCTGGCAGTCATGATAAAACGCGGGTTGCAGGCCGATGCCCGGCACGGCCGTTGGGCAACGCGCGGCGATGCCGGACGCTGTCCGACCCCGGACGGGCGGATAAAAAGGCCTGAGGCTTTATCATTTCGTACCGAAGATCTTGTCGCCCGCGTCGCCAAGGCCCGGAATGATATAGCCTTTTTCGTTCAGTCCCTGATCGACGGAGGCGGTATACAGCTCCACGTCCGGATGCGCTTTTTCCAGCGCCGCGATGCCTTCCGGCGCGGCAACCAGCACCAGCACTTTAATACTGCTGCAGCCCGCTTTCTTCAGCAGGTCGATAGTGGCGATCATCGAGCCGCCGGTCGCCAGCATAGGGTCAACCACCAGCGCCATGCGCTCTTCGATATTGGAAACCAGCTTCTGAAAATAAGGCACCGGCTCCAGCGTCTCTTCGTCGCGATACACGCCCACGACGCTGATGCGCGCGCTGGGCACGTGCTCCAGCACGCCTTCCATCATGCCCAGGCCGGCACGCAGGATAGGCACAACGGTAATTTTTTTGCCTTTGATCTGGTCGATTTCTACCGGGCCGTTCCAGCCTTCGATAGTGACCTTTTCCGTTTCTAAATCCGATGTGGCTTCATAAGTCAGCAGACTTCCCACCTCCGAGGCGAGTTCACGAAAACGTTTGGTGCTGACGTCCTGTTCACGCATCAGACCCAGTTTATGTTTGACCAGCGGGTGTTTGACTTCCACGATCTTCATTGTTTTACTCCCGGAGTGTATGGCTGCAAAAAAAAATCGCGAGATTATAGCGCCATTTAGCAGCCAGTACCTATTACTTAATCCGACTTCTGCCGGATCCCTGCCATCCCCTTAAGGATTAGCGCAAAGTGAGCGCGGCGCAATGGTGGCGAAGATGAGGCTCGCAAACGTTTGCCTGCGCTGTTAGAATTGCCGCGCTTTATTACCAACCACCAACCGCAAACCGCGTGGGGATTTCGCAGTGACCGACAAAACCTCTCTCAGCTATAAAGACGCCGGTGTAGATATCGATGCTGGCAATGCTTTAGTCGACCGTATCAAAGGCGTAGTGAAAAAGACTCGTCGCCCGGAAGTGATGGGCGGACTGGGCGGTTTCGGTGCGCTTTGTGCGCTGCCGCAAAAATACCGTGAACCGGTTCTGGTTTCCGGCACTGACGGCGTCGGCACCAAGCTGCGTCTGGCCATGGACCTGAAGCGCCACGATGCCATCGGTATCGACCTGGTTGCGATGTGCGTAAACGATTTGGTGGTTCAGGGCGCCGAGCCGCTGTTCTTCCTTGATTACTACGCCACCGGCAAGCTGGATGTGGAGACGGCCGCCAGCGTGATCACCGGTATCGCAGAAGGCTGCCTGCAGTCCGGCTGCGCGCTGGTCGGCGGCGAAACGGCTGAAATGCCCGGCATGTATCACGGCGAAGATTACGACGTGGCGGGCTTCTGCGTTGGCGTGGTGGAAAAGTCGGAAATTATCGACGGCAGCAAAGTCAAAGACGGCGACGTGCTGATTGCGCTGGGTTCAAGCGGCCCGCACTCCAACGGCTATTCGCTGGTGCGCAAAATTCTGGCGTTCAGCAATACCGACCCGGAAACCACCCTGCTTGAAGGCAAGCCGCTGGCGGATCATCTGCTGGAGCCAACCCGCATTTACGTTAAA
This sequence comes from Erwinia sp. STN24, assembly GCF_041320675.1. Classification (NCBI taxonomy): domain Bacteria; kingdom Pseudomonadati; phylum Pseudomonadota; class Gammaproteobacteria; order Enterobacterales; family Erwiniaceae; genus Erwinia; species Erwinia sp. STN24. The sequence continues at coordinate 1,945,279 of NZ_JBGGPM010000001.1, forward strand.
AATATTCTCAGCCTGATTGAGCAGGTTGACGTCCACGCTATCGCCCACCTGACCGGCGGCGGCTTCTGGGAAAACATCCCGCGCGTGCTGCCGGACAACACCCAGGCGGTGCTGTCGGAGTCAAGCTGGCAGTGGCCTGCCGTGTTCGGCTGGATGCAGGAAGCGGGCAACGTCAGCCGCTTTGAAATGTATCGCACCTTTAACTGCGGCGTCGGCATGGTGATTGCGCTGGACGCCAGCGAAGCGGATAAAGCGGTAGAGCTGATGACCGCCGCCGGCGAAAAAGCCTGGAAGATTGGCGTGATTAAAGCCTCCGATGCCGAAGAGCGCGTGGTGATTAACGCATGAAGCGGCTCGTCGTGCTGGTTTCCGGCCAGGGGAGCAATCTCCAGGCCATTCTGGACGCCTGCCGGCAGGGACGGATCCACGGCAGCGTTGCTGCCGTGTTCAGCAACAAAGCCGACGCTTACGGCCTGACGCGCGCGCGCGAGGCGGGCGTGCCCGCTCATGCGCTGGCGGCCGCGCAGTTTGCCGATCGCGACGCCTTCGATCGCCAGCTGATGCTGGAAATTGACGCCTACGCGCCCGACCTGGTGATCCTGGCAGGCTATATGCGTATTCTGAGTGCGGATTTCGTGGCGCGCTACGCGGGCAGGATGCTGAATATCCACCCTTCCCTGCTGCCGAAATATCCTGGCCTGCACACGCATCGCCAGGCGATTGAAAACGGCGACGAAGAGCACGGCACCTCGGTGCATTTCGTTACCGAAGAGCTGGACGGTGGCCCGGTGATCCTTCAGGCCAAAGTACCGGTTTTTTCCGGAGATACGATCGATGAGGTCGCGGCGCGCGTGCAGCATCAGGAGCACGCTATTTATCCGCTGGTGGTCGGCTGGTTTGCGGATGGCCGCCTGAAAATGCAGGACGGCGCGGCCTGGCTGGACGGCGAGCAACTGCCGCCGGAAGGCTACGCCTGGGGCTAAAAGGGAAACCGGCGTTTCCCTTTTTTATTCAGCCATAGCGTCCCGTAATATAATCCTCTGTGCGTCGCTGGCGCGGCGCGGTAAAAATCCTGTCCGTTTCGTCAAACTCCACCACGCTGCCGTGATGCATAAACGCGGTATAGTCGGATACGCGCGCGGCCTGCTGCATATTATGCGTGACCAGCACCAGCGTGAAATGCTGTTTCAGCGTGCTCATCAGTTCTTCAATCACCAGCGTGGAGATCGGATCGAGCGCCGAGGTCGGCTCGTCCAGCAGCAAAATTTCCGGTTCGATGGCGATGGCTCTGGCGATCACCAGCCGCTGCTGCTGGCCGCTGGAGAGCGTTAAGGCGTTCTGCCAGAGGTTGTTTTTTACCTCTGACCAGAGCGCCGCCGCGCGCAGCGCGCTTTCCACCGCCTCGTCCAGCACGCGCCTGTCGCGTACGCCCTGAAGACGCAGCCCGTACACCACGTTTTCATAGATGGTTTTGGGGAACGGGTTTGGCCGCTGAAAAACCATGCCGACTCTTCTGCGCAGCGCCGCGAGATCCTCATTGCCGCCCAGAATCGACTGCTGCTGCAGGCGGATATCGCCCGTAACCCGACAGCCGTCAATCAGATCGTTCATGCGGTTAAAGCAGCGCAGCAGCGTCGATTTACCGCAGCCCGACGGGCCAATCAGCGCGGTAATGCGGTTTTTGGGCACGCGCAGATCGATTGCCTTCAGCGCCTGTTTCTCGCCATACCACAGCGAAAGGTTCTCCACCTTCAGCGCGGTGTCCTGCTCGTTTGGCATTACGCTCTTCTCCATTAATTAATCAGCGCGCGGTAGCGTTCGCGCAGCCGGTGGCGCAGCGCCATCGCCAGCAGGTTCAGCGCCAGAATAATCAGCACCAGCAGCAGCGCCGTGGCGAAAACCAGCGGCCTGTCCGCCTGCGCATGGGGATTCTGAAACGCCAGATCGTAGATTTGGAAGCCAAGATGCATAAATTTGCGGTCAAGATGCAGATAGGGGAAAACCGCATCCACCGGCAGCTCCGGCACTATTTTCACCACGCCAACCAGCATCAGCGGCGCGGTTTCGCCTGCCGCTCGCGCCACCGCCAGGATCAGCCCGGTCAGCATCGCCGGGATCGACAGCGGCAAAACCACATGCCACAGCGTTTCCGCCTGGGTTGCGCCCAGCGCCAGCGATCCCTGCCGCAGCGTCTGCGGAATGCGCGACAGCCCCTCTTCCGTGGCGACAATCACCACCGGCAGCGTCAGCAGCGCCAGCGTCAGCGACGCCCAGAGCAGGCCCGGCGTGCCGAAAGTGGGATCGGGCAACGCGTGCGCGAAGAACAGCCGATCCAGGCTGCCGCCGACCAGCCAGACAAAAAAGCCCAGCCCGAACACGCCGTAAACGATGGAGGGCACGCCAGCAAGATTGACTACCGCGATGCGCACAAGACGCGTAAGAAAACCGTTGCCGGCATACTCATGCAGCCAGATCGCCGCCACCACGCCAAGCGGCATCACCACCACGGACATCAGCAGCACCATTAAAATCGTGCCGAAAATAGCCGGAAATACGCCATCTTCGCCCAGGCTGCCGCCGGAAGCGCCGCTGACAAAATGCCACAGCTGCGAGCCAAAATGGCGCCACTTTTCACCGTAGCTCATGGCGTTGGGATACCAGGCCGCCAGGATCTGCGTCAGCGGAATAAGATGCTGCGATCCCGTGACGTCGCGCAGCACCAGCACGGTGCCTTCGTTCTCCTGGCTCAGTCCGGTCAGCGCCTGCGCCTGCTGGCGAAACTGCCGCTGAAGTTCGGCGCTGTCCGCCTGCCAGATGCTCTGCGCCTGCGGCGTATAGCGCTGCTCCTGCTCCAGGCGCTGCCGTTTACGATCCAGCTGCTCCATTTCGCTGTTCAGCCGCGCCAGCGCCACATGGCGAATTTTTTCTGCCTGCCGCTGGCGCTGCCGCGTCTCTTTAATCCGCTGCTGTAGCACGCGCATCATATCGGCAGCCACCAGCGGCCTTCCGTTTTCGCGCAGGCCGTCAAACCAGCCGTAGGCCATACCGCCGACGCGACGTTGCAGGGCGATAACGTTGCCTGGCCGCTCCGTCGCGATAATATCGCTGCTGAGCAGGCTGTGAAAATCACTGTCGCTGAAGTCGCGGTTGCCGGTTTTAATCAGGTAACGCGTCACGTGTTCCGGCAGATTATCCGGCAGCGGCGCGCCGCTGGCCTCGAGACGCTCGCGCGGGACGCCCTGAGAGCTGGCGATTTCACCCAGCGTCTGCGGCGCATGATCCACCGTAAACAGCGTCACCGGCTGCGGCCAGAAGTAGCGCATGGCCGACCAGCCGAGCAGCGCGATCAGCAACAGAAACGCCAACAGGCTCAGCGCCACCGCGCCGCCGGTCAGCCATCGCCAGCGATGATTGCGGCTAACGGCGCTCATCCCTGCATTTCCTGCTGGCTGAAGCGCTGACGCAACCGCTGACGCACCAGCTCCGCCAGGGTGTTGACCACCAGCGTAAAGACCAGCAGCACCAGCGCACTCAGAAACAGCACCCGATAATGGCCGCTGCCTGCAGCGGCTTCCGGCATTTCTATCGCCACGTTAGCGGAGAGCGTGCGTACGCCCTGTAACAATCCGCCTTCCGTCACCGGCGTGTTGCCCGTTGCCATCAGCACGATCATGGTTTCTCCTATCGCCCGGCCAAAGCCGATCATCAGCGCCGCAAAAATACCGGCGGACGCGCCCGGCAGCACGACGCGCGTTAAGGTTTGCCACTGCGTCGCGCCCAGCGCCAGCGATCCCTGCCCCAGCGACGGCGGCACGCTGAAAATGGCGTCCTCGGCCAGGGTGAAGATCAGCGGCACCAGCGCAAAGCCCATCGCCACGCTGGCGATCAGCAGGTTACGCTGCTGATAGCCGCCGCACAGGCTGTCGGCCAGGCTGACGCCCAGCACGCGATGTTCCAGCATCGGCAGCAGCCAGAGGCAGCCCAGCGTCACCAGCAGCAGCACCGGCAGTAAAATCCAGATTTCACGCCCTTCGTCGCACAGCCGCCTGCGCCATTTTTCCGGCAGCCGTTGTGAAACGTGGCTGCACAGCAGCAGCGCGGCGGCCAGCGCCAGCGGCCACAGCAGCACGCCCGCCAGGCGATCCGCCAGCTGCGGCGCCAGCCACAGCCCGGCAATCAGCCCGATCACCACGCTGGGCAGCGCGCCCATCATCTCTATCGCCGGTTTTACCCAGCGACGCAGCGCGGGCGCCATAAACCAGGCCGTATACATAGCGGCGGCCAGCGCCAGCGGCGTGGCGAACAGCATCGCCAGTCCCGCCGCCTTCAGCGTGCCGACCACCATTGGCACCAGGCTGAACTTGCCCTGGTAATCGTCGTTGGCCGACGTGGACTGCCAGACGTAGTCCGCCTGCGGATAGTGCTCATACCAGACTTTTTGCCACAGGTTGCGCCAGCTGATATCCGGCCAGGGGTTGCTGAGGTGATAATGCTGCCAGCTGCCCTGTCGCTCCACCAGCAGCCCGTCGCCGCGCGGCGCAAAGGCCGCGTTCAGCACGCCGGGATCGAGCTGGCTGCGCAGCACCACGCCTTCCTGCTTGCTGGCGAACAGCTTAAATTCGCCCGCCGGGTTTAAGGTAGCGAACACGCGGCGATGCGCCTCGCTTAACAGCAGAGGCTGGTTGCTGGCGTGATGGAAAGCACGGATAGCGTTCAGATGCGGGCCGGTCGCGCTGGCGATATCAAACCACTGTGTGATGCTGTCGTGGTCAGCCATCAGCAGCGTGCTGCCCCCGCTGAGCTGGGCCAGCCGTTCCGGCTGTTGCAGTAAGGTGTGGGATTCGCGCAGCGTCAGACCGCCGTCGGTGATGCGCCAGACGCGCAGGCTGTTTTTGGCAAGGCCGTACAGCAGCCGTCCATCGGGCGAAATCATCAGCTGGCTGACGTCCGGCACGCTGACGCTGAAGCTTGCCGTCGCCTGTAGCGGCTGAAAGCGGTAAAGCGTGATCTGCGTGGCGCTGGCCTCGGCCACCAGCCAGCGGTTTTCCGCCGTCTGCGCCAGCGCAATAACCTTCGCGTCGGGATTGCCGCCCAGCGGCTGGTCGCCCAGCGGAAACTTCCAGCGCGGCTCCGCTTCGCTGAAGTCGGGCTGCACCAGCGTCAGGCCGGCGGCGCTTTTCAGCAGGACGCTGTCGTTATCCGTCGCAACGGCGACGCGGCCCTGCGCCAGCCGTAGCGCAGGCACTTTCGATTGATTCATCAGCGAAAGGAATTCCGCCCTGCCCTGCGCGTCAATACGCCATCCCCACTGCTGCTGCGCGTCCATGCCCATCGCTACGGCCGGCTGGTCCTGATCCAGCGCAATGCGGCTAACGCTGCTGAGCGTCGGCGACGAAAAAAGCGGCACCACCACCCAGATCAGCCAGACGAACAGCAGCAGCATCACCAGCAAAATCGCCAGTCCGCAGGCCATCACCACGCGTCGGGTCAGCCGATCGATAAACTGCCGCCGCCGATCGTTATAATGTGCAGGAATGGGAATTGGGTTCATGCCAGTCTTCGCTATAAAATGCGCTTAAGCGCCTTATGTTGCCCGTATGTGGCTAATAAGACAATCGGGATTCGCCATAGACAGGGCTGTCATACTCTCGTCATAATGCCCCGAGACAATGCCTGGTTTTTTACAGGATCTGTGGAACGGAGTAAAAATGGGTCAGGAAAAGCTTTATATAGAGAAAGAACTAAGCTGGTTATCCTTTAATGAGCGCGTTTTACAGGAAGCGGCGGACAAATCCAATCCCCTGATTGAACGGATGCGGTTTTTGGGCATCTACTCCAATAATCTGGAAGAGTTTTATAAAGTCCGCTTCGCCGATCTGAAACGCCGCATTTTGATTGGGGAAGAACAGGGTTCGCCCGACACGCCGCGCCATCTGCTGAAAAAAATCCAGGCGCGCGTGCTGAAAGCCGATCAGGAATTTGACGGGTTGTATAACGATCTGCTGCTGGAAATGGCGCGCAACCAAATTTTTCTGATCAACGAACGTCAGCTCTCTCCCAATCAGCAAAGCTGGCTGCGGCACTATTTTAAACACGAGCTGCGGCAGCACATTACGCCGATCCTGGTTTATCCCGACACCGATCTGATTGAGTTTCTGAAAGACGATTACACCTATCTGGCGGTAGAGATTATTCGCGGCGAAAAGATTGACTATGCGCTGCTGGAGATCCCGTCTGATAAGGTGCCGCGCTTTGTCAACCTGCCGCCGGAAACACCGCGCCGCCGCAAACCGATGATCCTGCTGGATAACATTCTGCGCTACTGTCTGGGCGATATCTTCCGCGGCTTTTTTGATTACGATGCGCTGAACGCCTATTCGATGAAGATGACCCGCGATGCGGAATATGACCTGGTCACCGAAATGGAGTCCAGCCTGCTGGAGCTGATGTCTTCCAGCCTGAAGCAGCGCCTGACCGCCGAGCCGGTGCGCTTTGTCTATCAGCGCGATATGCCCGACGCGATGGTGGAGATGCTCAGCAAGAAGCTGAACATCAGCAACTATGACTCCATAGTGCCCGGCGGCCGCTACCATAACTTTAAAGACTTTATCGGCTTCCCGAACGTCGGCAAGGCCAATCTGGTCAACAAACCGCTGCCGCAGCTGCGCCACATCTGGTTTGACCGCTTCCGCAACGGCTTTGACGCCATCCGCAATCGCGACGTGCTGCTTTACTATCCTTATCACACCTTTGAGCACGTGCTGGAGCTGCTGCGCCAGGCTTCTTTCGACCCTGCCGTGCTGGCGATAAAGATCAACATTTACCGCGTGGCGAAGAATTCACGCATTATCGATGCGATGATCCACGCGGCCTATAACGGTAAAAAAGTCACCGTGGTGGTGGAGCTACAGGCGCGTTTCGACGAAGAGGCGAATATTCACTGGGCGAAACGCCTGACGGAAGCGGGCGTGCACGTGATTTTCTCCGCGCCGGGCCTGAAAATTCACGCCAAGCTGTTTTTAATTTCCCGTCGTGAAAACGGCGAGATCGTCCGCTACGCCCATATCGGCACCGGCAATTTCAACGAAAAAACGGCGCGGATTTACACCGACTACTCCTTACTGACCGCAGATGCCCGCATCACCAACGAGGTCAGACGCGTCTTTAACTTTATCGAAAACCCCTATCGTCCGGTGAGTTTCGAGCACCTGATGGTGTCGCCACAGAACTCGCGTCAGATGCTCTATCAGCTGATTGATAACGAAATAGCCAACGCGCAGAAAGGCATTCAGGCCGGCATCACGCTGAAGATCAACAATCTGGTCGATAAAGGCCTGGTGGATCGGCTTTACACCGCCTCCAGCGTCGGCGTGAAGGTTAACCTGCTGGTGCGCGGCATGTGCTCGCTGATCCCCAATCTGGAAGGCATCAGCGATAATATCCGCGTGATCAGCATTGTCGATCGCTATCTGGAGCACGATCGCGTCTATATTTTCGATAACGGCGGCGACAAAAAAGTGTTCCTCTCCTCCGCCGACTGGATGACACGCAATATCGATTACCGTATTGAAGTGGCCTGCTGCATCCTTGACCCTATTCTGAAACAGCGGGTGCTGGATATTATTGGCATCCTCTTCAGTGATACGCTTAAGGCGCGCTTCGTAGACAAAGAGCTTAGCAACCGTTACGTTCCGCGCGGCAACCGCCGTAAGGTGCGCGCGCAGCTGGCTATTTACGATTACATTAAATCTCTGGAACAACCTGACTAACCACTATGCCAATATCCCAGAAAAGTACGCCCAAACCCCAGGAATTCGCCGCCATCGACTTGGGCTCAAACAGTTTTCATATGGTGATTGCCCGCGTGGTGGACGGCGCCATGCAGGTGCTCGGCAGGTTGAAACAGCGGGTGCATCTGGCCGACGGCCTGGATCACAACAACGTGCTGGCCGAAGAGGCGATTGAACGCGGCCTGAGCTGTCTGGCGCTGTTCGCCGAACGTTTGCAGGGCTTCAGCGCGGCCAACGTTACCATCGTCGGCACCCACACGCTGCGCCAGGCGGTGAATGCGGAAGACTTTTTACGGCGCGCGGCGGACGTCATCCCCTACCCGATTGAAGTTATTTCCGGGCAGGAAGAGGCGCGCCTGATTTTTATGGGCGTGGAGCACACCCAGCCTGAAAAAGGCCGCAAGCTGGTGATCGATATCGGCGGCGGCTCGACCGAACTGGTGATCGGTGAAGATTTCGAACCTAAACTGGTGGAAAGCCGCCGCATGGGCTGCGTCAGCTTCGCCAATCTCTATTTCCCCGGCGGCGCCATCAGCAAAGAGAATTTCCGCCGCGCGCGGCTGGCCGCCACGCAAAAGCTGGAAACGCTCTCCTGGCAGTATCGCCTGCACGGCTGGCAGTACGCGCTGGGCGCGTCCGGCACCATCAAAGCCACGGTGGAAGTGCTCCAGGCGATGGGCGAGAAAGACAAGCTGATTACGCCAGAGCGGCTGGAGAGTCTTTATGACGAGGTGATTAAGCATAAGTCTTTCGACAGCCTGAGCCTGCCGGGCCTTTCCGACGAGCGTAAGGTGGTGTTTGTGCCGGGCCTGGCGATTCTCTGCGGCGTTTTTGACGCGCTGGCTATCCGCGAGCTTCGGCTTTCCGACGGCGCGCTGCGCGAAGGCGTGCTTTATGAGATGGAGGGCCGCTTCCGCCATCAGGATATTCGCAGCCGTACCGCGCAGAGCATGGCGAACCATTACGCTATCGACAGCGACCAGGCGCGGCGCGTGCTGGACACCACCGAACAGCTCTACGTCCAGTGGCGGGATCAAAATCCTAAGCAGGCGAATCCGCAGCTGGCCGCGCTGCTGAAATGGGCGGCGATGCTGCATGAGGTGGGGCTGACCATCAACCATAGCGGCCTGCATCGCCATTCGTCCTATATCCTGCAAAACACCAATATGCCGGGCTTTAATCAGGATCAGCAAACGCTGCTGGCGACGCTGGTACGCTGGCATCGCAAAGCGGTGAAGGTGGACGAGCTGCCGCGCCTGACGCTGTACAAGAAAAAGCAGTTTCTGCCGCTGGTGTTTCTGCTGCGGCTGGGCACGCTGCTGAACAATCAGCGCCAGGCGACTTCGACGCCCGATTCGCTGCTGCTGGAGACGGACGACGGCCACTGGACGCTGACCTTCCCCCGCGATTACTTTAGCCAGAACAATCTGGTTCAGCTCGATCTGGAACGCGAACAGAGCTACTGGAAAGAGGTGACCGGCTGGCAGCTGACGATCAAAGAGTCCGATGAATGAACCAGAAGCCCGACCATTACTACACCGAAAAGTATCAGCTTACCGCCCCGCACTCTGAAGTGGTGGCGGCCGTTAGTCAGATAGCGCCCGGCGGTCGGGCGCTCGATCTGGGCTGCGGCAGCGGGCGGAATTCGCTTTATCTCCATCTGAAGGGATTTGAGGTAACCGCCTGGGATCGCAATCCGGCGCGTCTTGAGCAAATTATTGCGGAAGAGCAGCTGAGCGGCATTCACACGGCGGTTAAAGATCTTAATGATGTGAGGTTTAACGGCGCTTACGAGCTGGTGCTCTCTACCGTGGTGATGATGTTTTTACAGCCGGAAGCCATTCCGCAGCTGATTGCCGATATGCAGGCCAGCACGGTACGGGGCGGCTATAACCTGATTGTCTCGGCGATGGACACGGAGGACTATCCGTGTTCGCTGTTCCCCTTCACGTTTAAATCCGGCGAGCTGAGCGAGTACTATCGCAAATGGCGGATCGTGAAATATAACGAGCATGTCGGCCAGCTGCACCGCACGGACGAGCACGGCAACCGCATTTCGCTGCGTTTCGCCACGCTGCTGGCGCAAAAAGAACGGGTGAAAGAGTAGCGGCTAGTCGGGCAGCCTCTGCGGAGGCGCCTCGTCCTTCTCCACCAGCGAATACAGCGGCTTTGCTTCGCCGTACAGCGCGCCCTGAAGGTAATCCACGCCCAGCTTGCGCAGCAGAGTGTCTGCCTCCTGCGTTTCCACATCCGCCGCCACAATCTGCATCTTTTTCAGCCGGGCCATAATGCAGGTTGATTCAATGATTTGATAATCCAGGCTGTTATTAAACATATTGCGGACAAACTCGCCGTTAAGCCGCAGCATATCCGCTTCGATCTGCTTTAACAGCGCGTAGCTGCCGTAGCCGTGGCCAAAGTTGCTGATAGCGACGCGGCAACCCAGATAGCGCAGCTGGTCGATGGCCCGATAGCCACCGCCGTGCGGCGTCAGCATCGGCGACTCTTCCACGTAAAAGATCAGCTGCCACGGCTCAACGCAGTAATCCTGTAACATCGCCTGTATCTCTTTCGCCAGCCCCGGCCTGCACAGGCTAAGGGTGAAAAGCTCCGTCGCAATGCGGATCCCGGGCAGCCTTGTCCGATGCTGGTTGATAAAACAGAGGATCTGGCGCAACCGCCAGCAGTCCAGCTCCCAGGTTAAGCCGAACTCGTTGATGACCGCATAAAACTCTGTTGCCGGTACCGGTTCGCGATGGTCGTTTTCCAAAGCAAGCCAGACCGCGTGATAGTCGTCGCCGCGCACGCCGCAAATTCTCTGCGCAATCAGCTGGAAACCGTTGGATTTTAGCGCCTGCTGGATGGTATTCAGCAGCGCGATTTTTTTGCTGATGCGGTACTGCACCGGCTGCGTCATTTTCTGCTGCAGGTTCTCCGTTATGCCGCTGGTCAGCGAGAGCTCCGCCATGCCGCTCAGCTCGCCGAGCAGCTCATAAAGATGATTGACCGGCGGCAGGACGCTGCAATAGCTGACGCCGATACCGGGATGCACCGGCAGGCCGTCCCAGCTCAGGCAGTAATCTTTCAGCCGGGCCGTGATCTTTTCAATCCGCGCCAGCTGCCCGCTCCCTTCCAGCCGCATCACTAAATCGAAGCCGGGGAGCTGATAAACGTCTTCCTCCGGCTGAAGTTCAGGCTTCAAATGGGCGGCCAGGCTGCTTTTATAATGAATACGCAGGCGCAGTCCATAGATGCGGCTCAGGCGATCCAGATCGGGGATAGTCAGAAAGCAGAGCGTGGAGCCGGGGCTGTTTGCCAGCGCCAGGCTTAGCGCGCGCAGATTAGGCAGATTCATGACGGGATCGTTTAACGCCGCCGCTTTGGTTCTGGCCAGCGTGCGGCGCTGGCGCGTGGTGATAGCCGCCATCAGCAGCAGGCTAAGGCTGAACACCAGCAGGTTGGCTGAAATAACCGCCAGCTGATAAGGCCCGGTATCCGGATGAAGAAAACGATCGCGCAGCTGATAAAGCACCATCAGCAGCAGCGCCCAGAGCAGGCCGGTAAAAAGATAGCCGAAACGCATCGCTGCCCAGAGCATTAAAGGCAGCATCAGGGGCAAACCGTATTCGGTGGCCAACAGATTCTGCCGGCCAGGCGCGACCTGTAGCAGCATGGTCAACAGAAACGCCAACAGCAGCGTCCATACCACGCCTTCCGTTTTGCTGACCTCGGGTGAAAACTGCTGGCGAAGGCGAAAGATGGTCAGCCGCAGATAGCCCGGACTGCGCAGGCTGCGGACAACCAGATAGCAGACCGGCACCATAGTGACGCAAGCCAGCAGCACGGACTGAAAATTCAGCAACGTATGCAGCGAAAACGGTTCCCAGGGGAAAATCGAGCCTTTTAGCGGCACAAGGCCTGCCGTCGCCAGCCCCTGCATCATAAAAACAAACAGCGAGGGGATAAAAAAAGCCAGCCAGAACAGCCTGTTGGGCATCAGGCGCAGCTCGCCATAGCTGACGCCCCAGCGCCGTTTCACCTGAAGCCGGTAGCCGCTCCAGCCGCTTAACAGCACCAACAGCCAGGTGGCGGCGATCGCCGCCGCAGGCCCGGGCGCGTAGCGGTTAAAATAGTAGAGGCTCAGCCCTGTTGCTATCCCCGGAAAAGCCTTCCAGTCATACACCAGCAGCATCGCTATGATCATAGCCAGCGGCAGATAGATCAGATAAACGTAGCCATCCAGCATCCAAAGGCGCACCGAAAGCTGCGTGGTGAGCGGCATCAGAATAGCCGGCAGAATAAGGGCAAGCCCCCAGGGGCTTTGACGGAAGCGGTTAAGGCGGGCCGTGATGATCATGATACTCGCTGGATAACAGGGCGATCACGCCCGAACAGGATAGGCCGGAGCAGACCGGCGCTGGCGTATCCGCAATACTATGCATATTCCTCCGGCTAAAATTGATCTTCATCATTTTCAATGCTTTTCTCTGCCAGAATCTCGCTGCCGTCAGGGAAGCTGAGAGGTAAACCCGCCGCGCCGCGCGTCTGAACAAAGCCCTCTCCTTCGGGCGATCGGCATTGACCTGGCGGCCGCGCTGTGTCTAAATTGTGCAATTGCCTACGGGCTAACTTCAGGAAACTTGCGTGAACCGCGCCATGCCATTCAGAAAACAGCGTAAAACAAGCCGTATGACCCGGATCGTTTTGCTGGTCAGCTTTATTATCCTGGCAGCACGCCTGCTTTATGTGCTGCCCGGGGCTATCGAACACCACAAACAAAAACAGCAGGAAACGACGGTCTCTGCCCCCGGCGCTAAATAGCGGCCTGGCCGCCTGAAAAAGTGCAACTTATTCCGTTCATCCGCCCAAATTAAGCAATACTTACTTCTTTGTCCGCTTTTGCCAGACACAAGGGAATTTTTATGTCTGTAGCTCAGTCACATGCTCAGCAGCTTGCTGAAATCCGTAACCGTATACTTAATCTTCTGCTCAACGACAACGACCTCGTGGATACGCTGCTCCGCAAACCGCTGAAACAAAGCGAAGCGGAAGCTGCAGCGCATCAGGAGCAGGTGCAGGAGCTGAGAGACTACCTGCCGCTGCTGCACGCGGCGGATATCGCCGACCTGCTGGAAGCGCTGCCGGAAGAGGAACGCCAGGCGCTCTGGCAGCTGGTCGGTACCAACCGACGCGGCGAAGTGCTGGTCGAAGCGTCTGAAAACGTCTGGGAAAGCCTGATCGAGGAGATGAGCGATCGCGATCTGCTCCAGGCGATCGAACCGCTGGATATTGATGAACAGGTTTATCTCGCCAAGTATTTATCGCGTGATTTAACGGGCCGGCTGCTGACCTCGCTCGATCCGGCGCAGCGTTCACGCGTGCTGGAAGTGATGGATTTCGACCGCGACCGCGTCGGGCGCATCATGGATTTTAAGCTGGTTACCGTACCGGCCGACATCAAACTTGCAACCGTACAGCGCTATCTGCGACGGAAGAAAGTGATGCCGGAAGGCACCGATAAGCTTTTTATTACCGACGAAAACAATATGCTGCTGGGCGAGCTGACGCTGATGGATATTCTGCTGAACAAGCCCGGCAAGCGGGTTTTCGAGGTGATGAACGACAGGCCGGTGACCTTTCGGCTGGATGACAAGGCTGAAGACGCGGCGGGCGCGTTTGAGCGTTACGATCTGATCTCTGCCGCCGTTATCGATGCCAAAGGCAAGCTGATGGGGCGCGTCACCATCGAAGACGTTATCGACCTGGTTAACGAGGCGAACGACAGCAATATTCGTAAGATGGGCGGCGTAAACCCTGACGAGGACGTTTTTGCCCCGGTCAGGAAAGCGGTACGCACTCGCTGGACATGGCTGGCGGTTAACCTCTGTACAGCCTTTGTCGCCTCACGCGTGATCGGCCTGTTTGAGGATACGATTTCCCAGCTGGTGGCGCTGGCGACGCTGATGCCGATTGTAGCCGGGATCGGCGGCAATACCGGCAATCAGACCATTACCATGATCGTGCGCGCGCTGGCGCTACATCAGGTCGAACCGGGTAACTTTTCGTTTTTGATCGCGCGCGAACTGGGCGTGGCATTGATTAACGGTCTTTGCTGGGGCGGTATTATGGGCGGCGTCACCTGGGCGATGTACGGCAATCCGGCGCTGGGCGGCGTCATGATGCTGGCGATGGTGCTGAATCTGCTGCTAGCGGCGCTGATGGGCGTCCTTATTCCGCTGATTATGACCAAACTAAAACGCGATCCGGCAGTCGGCTCCAGCGTTCTGATCACTGCGCTGACCGATACCGGCGGCTTTTTCATTTTCTTAGGGCTGGCGACGATTTTTTTACTGCATAAGTAACGGTATCGTCCGGGGCGCGCGCACAAAGCCTGTTCACTTTGTACCCGCGCCCCACGGCCACTCTTTTATCCTCACCCGACATCCTCTGAAAAGACGCCACGCTGCCAGGACTTTAAGATTTGTGGTTCGCTTACCTGAAGATTATCCGCGATACCTGGACGCCAAAGTCCGCGTTCGGATTGGTAACCGAGTCGCCAGCCCGCTCCTGGAAAACAGCAACGGCAAGATCTCTTCTTTTCGGCAGACGAGAGATATCGGCCTCGGCCAACGCCGCCGGGATCTCATCATAGTGCAAATCCGTGCAGTAAACCGGCGAGCCAGGCTGCTGACGCCAGGAATCCGCCAGGCTGCCGGCGTCAAAAGCATCGAAGCCGGTATCATTCACCAGACGCATAATCAGCTGCCGACTCGCCTCATCATCGCCGGCAACCGGTATCGCAATGCGATCCGCCGCGCCTTGCGGCATGCCCTTTTCGGCAAAAGATCCCGAGCCGATGGCGTTCCAGGCTTTGATCACGGGTCGACCGATCTGCTCTGACACCCACAGGCTTTCTGGCTGGCCATTTTCGATAGCGTCGATTTTCAGATCCCGGTGCGGATAATAATTGGAGGTATCCGCCACCACAACGCCGGAAGGCAGCGCGCGAATAAGCGGCGCCACGTCCGGAATGCGGACGAGCGGAATAGAAAGGATCAGGACGTCAATATCGTTAACGGCCTCTTCTGTTCTTACCGCCTGGGCGCCCGTGGCAAGCGTTTCTGCCTCGATGGTTTCCGGCCCGCGCGAGTTGGCGACCTTCACCTGGTGCGCGGCGGCGGCCAGCTTACGGACCAGGGTTTTGCCTATATGACCTGTACCGAGAATACCGATTTTCAAAGGGGATGAAGGGTTCATGGTTCTCTCCTGTCTTATTGGCTGCCGCTCGGGGCAGCGTTCTCCAATACGGCGTGTCTTTGGCGATATCTACAGCCCGAACGCCGTGATTATTGTCATTGTGCAAACGGCGTTATGCCGTCACTGCCCGGTTGCGGGCAACGATATGCTCGTGGGTCAGCGGTTCGCTGGCAGACATAAACTCTTTCAGCAGCGCCTCGCGGTTTACGGGGGCACGTTCTTTATCTGCCGCCAGCAGCGCCTTCTTCAGCGCCGCTGCGCTAAGTTCTGTACAGTAGGCTGGCGTACCGGGCTGCTGACGCCAGGACTCCGCGAGGCTACCGGCATCCACGGCATCAAACCCGGTATCGCTGACCAGCGCCATCGCGATGCGTTTGGCTGTTTCATCATCGCCAGCGACCGGAATGGCAATCCGTTCGGTTACGCCCACAGGCATCCCCTTGTCAGCCAGGGTAGCCGCCAGCACGGCATTCCAGGCTTTAATCAGCGGCCTGCCTGCCTGCTCGCTGGCCCAAACGCTTTCCGGCTTACCTTGCGCGAGAGCGGGAATAGCATCATCCCGAAACGGATAGTAGTTAGAGGTATCGATAACCGGTACGCTGGCCGGCACGGTTTTCAACAGTTCGGCCAGACCCTGGTGAGCGGTAAAGGGCGTTGACAGGATAACGGCGTCGGCGCCTTTGACGGCCTCTTCCCGCGTCACCGCCGTTGCGCCAGCCTTGCGGGCGACCTCGGCGATGGTTTCCGGCCCCCGTGAATTTGCCAGCCTGACGCTATGGCCGCAGGCAGAGAGTTTGGCTGCCAGTGTGGCGCCGATATTTCCCGCGCCAATAATGCCGATATTCATAAATGTCTCCTGATTGCTGAGGGGTTATTCGGCTGCCGGATGGGCAAAGTCATTGAGCGTGTCGCGTAGCTGAACCAGCCCTGCTTCCGTCAGTTTGCAGGCCGATCTGATTTGATCGGTCACGGCCCACAGGGTGTCACGCAGCGCCTCTCCGCTCTCTGTCAGCGTGACCAGCACCCGACGTTCGTCTTTTGGATCGCGTCGGCGGGATACTTTCCCCGCCGCTTCCAACCGCTTCAGGAGCGGCGTAATGGTGCCCGTATCCATCCCCAGCCTGCCGCCCAAATCCCCTACCGATCGGGGCGTTCCGTTAAACAATTCCAGCATCACCAGATACTGCGGGAAGGTCAGCCCCAGCGGATCGAGGAAAGGTTTATGCATCCGATTCATTCTGTTTGCCGCCCCGTAAAGGGCAAAGGAAAGCTCGGTACCTATCTCCCGGCGTTGTTTGTTAATAGTCATCTCGTAATATCTGTTGGTTGATTATCTAGTGCACTAGGTAATCCTGGCAGATTTTCCTGTCGCTTGCAAAAGGATCGCCAGGTAATTTGTGCGCTGATGCTTCAGAACGACCATAGTTGTCGCGGTATTTGCTTGATAGTAAAGGCATAGTGCGCTGGGAAGGCAGGCTGATTCAGCTGCGATCCTGATCGAAACGCCCCGGCACACCCTCGCTTTCAGGTTGGCCCAATCCCATCGCTTATTGACCATCGGGCTACTCACGCCTCGCTGTTGATCCTCCCTATACTGCTTCCGTACCTGCTTAAAAGCCTTTCGCTACGCGGAAAAAGACTACAGAAGGAAGAAACGATGAAACTGACGCAAATCCGTAACGCCACGCTTATTCTTGAATATGCGGGGAAAAAATTTCTTATCGATCCTATGCTGGCGGACAAAGAAGCCTGGCCGGGCTTTCCCGGAACGGCACGTCCGCATCTGCGTAACCCACTGGTGGCGCTGCCGGTTGCCGTGGATACCCTGCTGAACGTCGATGCGGTGATCGTGACCCATACCCATCTCGACCACTGGGACGATGCGGCGCAGCAGCTTATTCCTGACGACAAGCTTATTTTTACCCAGCACGATGCTGATGCCACGCTGATCCGCAGCCAGGGCTTTACCAACGTTCGCGTGTTGACGACGGAAAACAGCTATGAAGGCATTACTATCATTAAAACGGACGGGCAGCACGGCAGCGATGAAGCCTATGCAAACCCGGAAATGGCTGCCATGCTGGGTGATGCCTGCGGCCTGGTGTTCCGCCACGCCGATGAAAAAGTGCTGTATATCGCCGGCGATACTATCTGGGTGAAACCCTATGAGGAAAGCCTGCAAAGCCACCGGCCGGACGTCGTGGTGCTTAATGCCGGTTTTGCTCAGGTCGACGGTTATGGCGCCATTATTATGGGCACCGAAGATATCCTGCGTACTCACCAAATGCTGCCAGAGGCGACGATCGTGGCTTCGCATCTGGAAGCCGTTAATCACTGCGTGCTGACCCGCGCGGAAATCCGTGAGTTTGCTCAGCAAAAAGGTATGCAACAGAGCGTATGCGCGCCTGAAGATGGCGAAACGCTGGTATTCTGACGCTTTTGGGGAACCTGCTCAGTTCGGCGGGTTCCCAGCCCAGTCAGGAGAAAAAACGTGACCGTTCCTGTTGTTGCCGTGATTGCCACTGCCGGAGTCAGCACCTTTCACTTTTCCGTCCCCTGTATCGTTTTCGGCAAGGCGCTGCCCGAGCCGGATCGCTTCGATCTGCAAATCTGTGCGGAAACGCCCGGCAACGTTCTGTCCGATATTGGCCTGTTTATTAACGTAAAACACGGGCTGGCGCTGCTGGAAAAGGCCGATATTATCGTGGTGCCTTTCTGGGATCGTCCGGAAGAGAAACCCTCTCCGGCGCTGCTCAGCGCGCTAAAAGCAGCCTGGCGGCGCGGCGCAGAGGTGGTGGGATTATGTCTGGGCACCTACGTGCTGGCCTATGCAGGACTGCTGGAAAACCGACGCGCGGCTACGCACTGGGAATATGAAAAAGACTTCACGGAACGCTTCCCGCAGGTGCATCTTGATACCAACGCGCTTTATATCACTGATGAACGCCTGACCACTTCCGCCGGGACGGCTGCCGGCATCGACTGCTGCCTGAGTATCGTGCGCGATCGTTATGGCAGCGTGTTAGCCAACAAGGTCGCCAGGCGCATGGTGATGCCGCCCTATCGGGAAGGCGGACAGGCGCAGTATATCGAGCGTCCCGTCCCGGAAACCACTCGCGATAATGCGATTAACGAACTGATCGGCTATCTGCGCAGAAACCTCGAAAGACCGCACACTATCGATTCGCTGGCGGCCTTTTGCAATATGAGCCGCCGCACCCTGACCCGCCACTTTTTTGCCGCTACCGGCCTGACGCTGAGCGACTGGCTGATCGGCGAGCGGCTTCAGCGCAGCCAGGTGCTGCTGGAGTCGACGGATCACAGTATTGAGGTGGTGGCAGCCATGTCGGGATTTCAGTCGCCGGTATCGTTCCGACAGAATTTTAAACACCGGTTTGCCGTCAGCCCCAGCGAATGGCGTCGGGCCTTCAGAGGGCCGGACGCGCTGCTGTAGAGAGCAGGATGCCGCTGATGAGAAGCTGTTGCGCGCGCCTGCAAAGCTCTGGTTATGGCAGCGATAACGGCGACTTTCCGCTACGCCAGCGGGTAGCCGATGGCGTTAGCAGTATGGCGCTACTCCCGCCCGGCAGGACAAGATAATAAAGTCCAAATTGGGTCAACGATATGGCCTGCAACTTATCCATGCCTTGTTTGTTCGTTAATTAAACGGTAACGTCAGGAATCAACACGTATAACCGTTGCTTTACTCATCCGCATCCACTAACCAACAGGTGCTTTATGGATCACACCACCCGGCAATATCGGGACGCTGTCCACCCTTATCAGCGTAGCGCGCGCTAACGCCTGCGCGTAAACCCCCTTTCCCGCCCGGCAGGGTTTGCAAGATAGCGGCTCACGCCATAGCCTGCGGGAATGGGCTTCCATCCGCGACACACTGGCCCACACCTCTATGCAAGGAATCAAACGATGACCAGTCCTGTAGAGTCCTTCCCCATTCACATTCCCCAGACGCAGCTTGACGATCTGGCCCAGCGCCTGGCGCAAACCCGGTGGCCAGATCCGGAAACCGTAAGCGACAACAGCCAGGGGCCGAAGCTTGAACGTCTTCGCGCTCTGGTAGCGCACTGGCAAAAAGACTATGACTGGCGCGCCACTGAAACCCAGCTCAACCAGTGGAACAGCAGCCGCACTGAGATCGACGGCCTCGGCATTCACTTTCTGCATATTCGCTCGCCCCATTCTGACGCCCTTCCCTTGCTGATGACCCACGGGTGGCCAGGCTCTGTTCTTGAATTCAGGGCAATGATCGGCCCGCTTACCGACCCTACGGCCTATGGGGGGCAAGCCAGCGATGCGTTCCATTTGGTTATCCCTGCGCTACCGGGTTTTGGTTTCAGTGATAAGCCAACTTCCCCGGGATGGGGCGTGGGTAAAACCGCCAGCGCCTGGGTGCAGCTAATGGCGCGTTTGGGCTATGGCCAGCGCTGGGCTGCCCAGGGTGGAGACTGGGGATCGGCCGTGACCACCGCTCTGGGGCATATGCGCCCGCCAGGCCTGGTCGGCATTCACCTGAACATGGTGATGTATCAGCCGACCCAGGATGAAATCGCGCAGGCCACCCCTGAAGAGCAGCGCATGCTGGCTGATGCGCAACGCTACGACCAGGAGCTTTCGGGCTATATGAAGGTGCAAAGCACCCGGCCGCAGTCGGTAGGTTTTGCCCTGGCAGACTCCCCCGTGGGCCTGGCCGCATGGATATACGCGCTATTTCAGGACGCCTCCGACAGCGGCGGCGAGCCTGAGCGGGCAATCGACATCAACGCCCTGATCGATGACATCATGCTGTACTGGCTGCCTAACGCCGGCCCAGGCTCGGTCCGCTTCTACTGGGAAGGAATACGTGAAATGCAACAGCAAGGTCCCGCTTCTGCCATCCCCACCCCTGCGGGCGTGAGCATGTTTCCGGGCGAGCTGCTTCGTCTCTCACGGCGCTGGGCGCAGGCGCGTTTCGAGGATTTGAGGTTCTTTGCGGAAGCTGAGCACGGCGGCCACTTTGCCGCGATGGAAAACCCGGCAGTGCTTACCGACCATGTGCGTGAGACTTTTCGCTTGCTGCGTTGAGCGGACAAGCGTGCCTGATACCCTGTCAGCATTAACTAACTGAACAGGGTTTCGAGGGGCTTTTCTGATGAGGCCTGCACTGCGCACCAAAACGATTGATGACGCAGAAAAACCACTGCCTGTTTTTATTCCAGGTATAAAAACAGGCGGTTAACTACAGTACTATTCCCACTCGATCGTCGCCGGCGGCTTGCCGGAGATATCGTAAACCACGCGGGAAATACCGTTGATTTCATTGATGATGCGGTTAGAGACGCGGCCCAGGAACTCATAAGGCAGGTGCGCCCAGTGCGCGGTCATAAAGTCGATGGTTTCTACCGCACGCAGCGAAACCACCCAGTCATACTTACGCCCGTCGCCCATCACGCCTACTGAACGTACAGGCAGGAACACGGTGAACGCCTGGCTGACTTTGTTATACAGATCGGCCTTGTGCAGCTCTTCGATAAAGATCGCATCGGCGCGACGCAGCAGATCGCAATACTCTTTCTTCACTTCGCCCAGCACGCGCACGCCCAGACCCGGTCCAGGGAACGGATGACGGTAAAGCATGTTGTACGGCAGGCCAAGCTCCAGGCCGATTTTACGCACTTCGTCTTTGAACAGCTCACGCAGCGGTTCAACCAGGCCCATCTTCATCTCTTTCGGCAGGCCGCCCACGTTGTGGTGCGACTTGATAACGTGCGCTTTGCCGGTAGCAGAAGCGGCGGATTCGATCACGTCCGGATAGATGGTGCCCTGCGCCAGCCACTTCACGTCTTCCAGCTTCAGCGCCTCTTCATCGAACACTTCCACGAAGACGCGGCCAATGATTTTTCGCTTGGCTTCCGGCTCGTCGACGCCCGCCAGCGCGTCCAGGAAACGTTTTTCGCCTTCCACGTGGACAATGTTCAGGCCAAAGTGATCGCCGAACATCTCCAGCACCTGCTCCGCTTCGTTCAGGCGCAGCAGGCCGTTGTCGACGAATACGCAGGTCAGACGATCGCCGATGGCGCGGTGCAGCAGCATCGCGGTCACGGAAGAGTCCACGCCGCCGGACAGGCCCAGGATCACCCTGTCGTTGCCCACCTGCACGCGCAGGCGCTCAACCGCATCTTCGATGATTTTTGCCGGCGTCCACAGCGCTTCACACTGGCAGATATCCAGCACAAAACGCTCCAGCATCCGCTGGCCCTGACGCGTGTGCGTCACTTCCGGGTGGAACTGCACGCCGTACAGGCGCTTCTCTTCGTTAGCCATAATGGCGAAGGGGCAGCTTTCGGTGCTGGCAACGGTCACAAAATCGGACGGGATAGCGGTAACTTTGTCGCCGTGGCTCATCCAGACGTCCAGCAGCGGTTTGCCGTCCGCGCTCAGGGAATCTTCAATGCCGCGAGTCAGCGCGCTGTCCACGCCAACTTCTACCTGCGCATAGCCAAACTCGCGCTCGCTGGAGCCTTCCACCTTGCCGCCAAGCTGCAGCGCCATGGTCTGCATCCCGTAGCAAACGCCGAATACCGGCACGCCCGCGTTGAAAACGTATTCCGGCGCGCGCGGGCTGTTGTGTTCGGTGGTGCTTTCCGGGCCGCCGGAAAGAATGATGCCGTTTGGATTAAACTGGCGGATCTGCTCTTCAGTGACGTCCCACGCCCAAAGTTCACAGTAGACGCCCAGCTCGCGCACGCGGCGTGCCACCAGCTGCGTATACTGCGAGCCGAAATCAAGGATCAGGATGCGGTGTTTATGGATATTTTCCGTGGTCATTGGGCTATTCCAGAGCGATAAACAAATACAGGGATTAAGTAAAATGCCCGGTCAGCGCCGGGCATCGGGCCGGGTTATCAGGAACCCATGCGGTAGTTTGGCGACTCTTTGGTAATGGTGACGTCGTGCACGTGGCTTTCGGTGATGCCCGCGCCGCTGATGCGAACGAATTCCGCTTTGGTGCGCAGAGCTTCGATGGTGCCGCAGCCGGTCAGACCCATACAGGAGCGCAGGCCGCCCATCTGCTGATGTACGATCTCTTTCAGACGGCCTTTATAGGCCACGCGACCTTCGATACCTTCCGGCACCAGCTTGTCCGCCGCGTTATCGGTCTGGAAGTAACGGTCGGAAGAGCCTTTGGACATCGCGCCCAGCGAGCCCATGCCGCGATAGGATTTGAACGAGCGGCCCTGATACAGTTCGATTTCGCCCGGCGATTCTTCGGTGCCCGCCAGCATAGAGCCGACCATCACCGCGCTGGCGCCAGCCGCAATCGCCTTGGCGATGTCGCCGGAGAAGCGAATGCCGCCGTCGGCG
Organism: Erwinia sp. STN24; assembly: GCF_041320675.1. Taxonomy (NCBI): domain Bacteria; kingdom Pseudomonadati; phylum Pseudomonadota; class Gammaproteobacteria; order Enterobacterales; family Erwiniaceae; genus Erwinia; species Erwinia sp. STN24. The sequence continues at coordinate 1,967,688 of NZ_JBGGPM010000001.1, forward strand.
ATAACAGGAATACCGGTACCTTCCAGCGCGGCGACCGCGTCAGAAACTGCAGTGATCTGCGGCACGCCCACGCCGGTGACGATACGGGTGGTACAGATGGAGCCAGGGCCGATACCCACTTTCACCGCACTTACGCCAGCCTCAACCAGCGCCAGCGCGCCAGCGCCGGTCGCGACGTTGCCGCCGAGGATCTGCAGGTCAGGATATTTAGCACGGGTTTCACGGATACGCTGCAATACGCCTTCAGAGTGGCCGTGAGAAGAGTCAATCAGCAGCACGTCAACGCCAGCCGCGACCAGCGCGTCCACGCGCTCTTCGTTGCCCGCGCCCGCGCCTACCGCTGCGCCGACGCGCAGACGACCTTCCTGGTCTTTACAGGCGTTAGGCTTGCGTTCGGCTTTCTGGAAATCTTTAACGGTGATCATGCCCAGCAGATGGAAAGCATCGTCCACCACCAGCGCTTTTTCGATGCGTTTTTCGTGCATCTTTTGCAGCACGACTTCACGCGCTTCGCCTTCGCGTACGGTGACCAGACGCTCTTTTGGCGTCATGACCGCCGAAACCGGCAGGCTCATATCGGTGACGAAACGCACGTCGCGGCCGGTGATGATACCTACCAGCTCGTTGTCGCCGTTAACCACCGGATAGCCCGCAAAGCCGTTACGCTCGGTCAGCAGCTTCACTTCGCTCAGCGCCGTAGTGGGCAGCACGGTTTGCGGATCGGTCACCACGCCGCTTTCATGTTTCTTCACCTTGCGGACTTCTTCCGCCTGGCGCTCGATGGACATATTTTTATGAATAAAGCCCAGCCCGCCTTCCTGCGCCAGCGCAATAGCCAGGCCCGCTTCGGTCACGGTGTCCATAGCCGCAGAGAGCATAGGAATATTCAGGCGAATGGTTTTGGTAAGCTGGGTACTGAGGTCGGCCGTATTAGGCAACACAGTCGAATGAGCGGGAACGAGCAGCACGTCGTCAAATGTCAGGGCTTCTTTAGCGATTCTTAGCATGGCAATATCTCAACCTCAGGGTGAATGAGAACTTGTAAAATATTGCCGCGGCATTATACAGGGCGTAATCGATTGCCTCCAGCATTATTTACGAAAAACTCTTGATCCCTCCCGTCAGGCATGTAGTATCGGTTAATTAACCCTCTGATTTAAAGTTTGATCTCTATCACATGTCGCTACCGCCAACCGCCAATATTTTTACCGTCAGCCGCCTGAATACCACGGTGCGCAAGCTGCTGGAAATGGAGATGGGCCAGGTCTGGCTGAGCGCCGAGATCTCTAACTTTTCCCAGCCCTCTTCCGGCCACTGGTATTTTACGCTGAAGGACGACGGCGCACAGGTACGCTGCGCGATGTTCCGCAACAGTAACCGCCGCGTAACCTTTCGTCCGCAAAACGGCCAGCAGGTGCTGGTCAGGGCCACCATCACGCTTTATGAGCCGCGCGGCGACTATCAGCTGATTGCCGAAAGTATGCAGCCTGCCGGCGACGGCCTGCTTCAGCAGCAGTTTGAACAGCTGAAGCAAAAGCTGACGAGCGAAGGCCTGTTTGAACAGAGCCATAAGCAGCCGCTGCCCGATCCTGCACGCCAGGTAGGCGTGATCACCTCTGCCACCGGCGCGGCGCTGCACGATGTGCTGCGGGTTTTACACCGCCGCGACCCTTCCCTGCCGGTGGTGATTTATCCCACGCCGGTTCAAGGGGCGGATGCGCCAGCCAGCATCGTGCGCGCCATTGAGCTGGCCAACCAGCGCGCAGAGTGCGACGTGCTGATCGTCGGACGCGGCGGCGGCTCGCTGGAAGATCTGTGGAGCTTCAACGACGAGCGCGTGGCGCGGGCAATTTTCGCCAGCCGCATCGCTATCGTCAGCGCCGTAGGGCACGAAACCGATGTGACCATCGCCGACTTTGTGGCGGATCTGCGCGCGCCCACGCCTTCTGCGGCGGCCGAGCTGGTCAGCCGCAACCAGCTTGAGCTGCTGCGCCAGCTTCAGTCGCAGCAGACAAGGCTGGAAATGGCGATGGACTACTATCTTGCGCAGCAGAACCGCACCTTTACCCGCCTGCACCACCGTTTACAGCAGCAGCATCCCCAGCTACGGCTGGCGCGCCAGCAGACGAAGCTGATGCGGCTCCACCGCAGGCTGGATGACGCCATGCAGCTGCGACTGCGCCAGGCCGCTCGTCAGCAGGAACAGGCTACGCAGCGGCTTGCCGCCACGCAGCCGCAGAACCGGCTTTATCGCGCGCAGCAGCAGCTTCAGCAGTGGCGCTACCGTTTACAGCAGGCGATGCAGGCGCAGCTCAACGGCGGCAAACAGCAGTTCGCCACGCTGGCGGCCCAGCTGGAAGGCGTCAGCCCGTTGGCGACGCTGGCGCGCGGTTTCAGCGTCACTACGGCAGCCGACGGTCAGGCCATTAAAAAGGCCGCGCAGCTGAAGGCGGGCGACAGGCTGAAAACCCGGCTGAGCGACGGCTGGGTAGAGAGCGAAGTCACGGCGGTCACGCCCGTTAAAAAAGCCCGCGCTAAAAAGGCGTGAGGCTTTTGGCAGACATATCGCTTCGCCGCCTTCGGGTTTCTCACCTCAGGCGCTGCTGAAGATATCCTGATGCGTACCGGTTCTTGCGAGTTTGAGATCGTTACCTACGACTTTGTAAATCAAGATCCAGTCGCCTTCGATATGCGCATCGCGGTAGCCGCGCCAGGTGCCCTGCAAAGGATGATCTTCATATTCAGAGGGGATCTTCCTCCCCTCGGCCAACAACGTGATTAATATTTTCAGTCGGGTCATATCTTTGCCGCGTCGTTGCTGTCTTTTTATATCTCCTTTGAAGGCACTCGCCAGTACCGGTTTTAACATCAGATCCCTGTGTCCTTAAACAGAGCGTCAGCGGATTCAAAGCGTTCTCCGTGGCCATTATCCAGCTCTTCCATAGCAGCCTGGGTAGCCACATTTGGGGTTTTTACCTCAAAAGGAAGACGGCCTTCGTCCGCCACGCGGATCATTACCATGCGGATTACATCCGATGTGCTGAGGCCCATTTTGTTAAGGGCAGCGACGGCTCGTTCCTTGATATCTTGCGGGATACGAGCCTTTACCAGTGCATCTGCGTTCATATTTACTCCTTCGGTCAAGGCTAAATGGTCGGGGTAGCTCCGCCTGATATTGTGGACACAACAAGACCACATTTCAAGCGTCCTTTTCGCCATTCAGCGTTGCCGTAAACAAATCTACCCTCTGAAGAAACCAAAAGAAAATCGCTGTTTTAAAAATGCGGGACGCGCCGCAGGCTTGTTTATTCGGGTACGCAAAGGATATTTACGATGGACCAGGGAGCATGGTATGCATTATGGCGTCATCTCTCCCTATATTCTGCGCAAAATCATTGATAACGGCTCCGGCCTGCGGCAGAGTTGCGCGCGTCAGACTCTGGCGCACGTGCAGATGCTGATGGCGGCGCAGCTGAAGGGCGGAGATTGCTGATTTATTATCTGGATAATCGTTTTAAAAACGCGTCAACTTGCTTAATAAATTTTTCAATCACATCCTGATACTCAAGATACGTATCTACGATTTAAGGGTATGCGTCTCCCCAGTCTGGATTAAATAAGATCCGGAAAAAAAGCGGATGTTCAAAAAATCAGATGCCATCCCGCTTTTTTTTGAGGTAGGCTGATAACCAATCAAGAAAACCAATAAGCGTCGCAGTATATTCCCTTGTGTCACCTGCGGAACCTCGCGTTAATTCATTCAGCGCTACTGCGGCCGTTTCATTATCTGGATAAGTACGCCGAAAATCATCGATATTACGAATTAAATTATCAAGATAATGCGGGCCGTCTTCGAGATAAATTTTGAAAGCAGCGTCAACAATCTCTGGATAACTGTCGCCATATTCATCGCTGTCCTGGCCGAAAAAGACGACGAAGAAATTGCTGACAGGGGTGAAGTTTTTCATATTTCAAAGTACCGGATAAGCTGTGGCGATGTAATAAGGCTTGTTGTTATATTGCTTTTTCTTCATAACAACCTCGATCCTGGTCGCACTTGCCGCCTGGGTTGCATCATATTTAACCACAACTCCTATCCTGGATTTAACGTCATAGCTGAAGACAAGATAAGTTTGAAGCGCCGAGCTCTCTGGCAATACCCGCTGTGGCACGAGCGGTCAATGATGCTGTCTTTTTGCCAGTGTATACCTGATAAGCCGATGAACCGATCCCGTCCAGGCTGTGAGCGCCCACAATAATACAACCCGCCTTGGTCAAACCTGTAGGCTCGGGCACCAGACACAGAGCAGTCGCGCTGGCAAGTTCGAGTACGCTCCCCAGAAATCCTACTCCGCCCCATATGCGGTTGCTGATTGCATCCCCTGTAGCGGTTTCATCTGCCATTACAGCCGCAAGCTGTACCGGCGTCATCGCAATAGTTAAACCGTTTTCCATAACATGTCATTGTTCAATAATTATCCGATCCCGATAGTAATGGCCCTGGCCACATCAGGAAAACCAGTTCCGGCACTAACTCTATTTTTTAAGAAAAAAGACTGGTTTTGCATAAAATAGCCTGTCCAAATTGGGATTTCTGGCTGCCTTATCGCTCTGACGTCCTGCATTACTTTGACGAGAACCCAGGCTGTGGCGGCTCCTGCAGACATAGTGCGACTATGCCGCAGGCCCGTTTATGCGCGTACGCAAAGCAGCCACTATACTTTTTGGACATTTACGATGGACCAAGGAGCATGGTATGCATTACGGCGTCATCCCTCCCTATATGCTGAGCAAAATCATTGATAACGGCTCCGGCCTGCAGCAGAGCTGCGCGCGCCAGACTCTGGCGCACGTGCAGACGCTGATGGCGGAAACCTGGGTCAAACCGGACGGGGCAAAAACCGCCACGCCGGGCCAGGTCCAGCGGGAAATCTATGATTCAGAGCAGACCCAAAATCTTCCCGGCACGCTGGTGCGCAGCGAAGGCCAGTCAGGCAATAACGACGTTGCCGCCAATGAGGCTTACGACTATCTTGGCGTCACCTACGACTTTTTCTGGCAGGCCTATAAGCGTAATTCCCTGGATAATCAGGGGCTGACGCTGAAAGGCACCGTGCACTATGGCAAAGACTATCAGAACGCCTTCTGGAACGGTCAGCAAATGGTGTTCGGCGACGGCGACGGCGAAATTTTCAATCGTTTTACCATCGCGCTGGATGTGGTCGGCCACGAGCTGGCGCACGGCGTAACGGAAACCGAAGCCGGCCTGATCTATTTTGAGCAGGCGGGCGCGCTGAATGAATCGCTGTCGGACGTGTTTGGCTCGCTGGTTAAGCAGTTCAGCCGCAAGCAGACGGCCGATCAGGCGGACTGGCTAATCGGCGAAGGGCTGCTGGCCGAAGGCATTAACGGCAAAGGGCTGCGCTCTATGTCGGCGCCGGGAACGGCCTACGACGATCCGCTGCTGGGCAAAGATCCTCAGCCTGCGGATATGAAAGGCTATATCCAGACGCGCGAAGACAACGGCGGCGTGCATCTGAACTCCGGCATTCCCAATCGCGCTTTCTATCTGGCCGCGAAGACGCTCGGCGGCTACGCCTGGGAGCTGGCCGGCTACGCCTGGTACGACACGGTATGCGATAAAACGCTGCCGCAGAATGCCGACTTTAAAACTTTCGCGCAGTATACTGTTAATCACGGTCAGAAACGTTTTAATAAATCGGTAGGTCAGGCCATTGAAAATGCCTGGAAGGAGGTTGGCGTGTTATGAATTCACTTCCGGAACTGAGCGACGACGCGATCATCGACGTGGCGCGCGAAGGCGGTTTTGCTTTTATCCCTAAACTGTCCAGCCCAAGACGCATCGCGCTGGCCCAACTGGATCCTCCGCAGCGGGAACATGTGTGCAGCGTATTGCGCCACGCGCTGCGGCTGGGAGAACCGCCGGGAGAGCAAAGCCGCGCCGGAAGAGGCGATCAGCGCTATTACCGTATCGAAATCAGCTATGCCACGCAGCAGCAGGTCGGCAATCTGGTGATCCTAATTCCTGAGGATCTGGCGCCGCCCGAGCTGGTGCAGCTCTGGCACAATGGCCAGTAGCCAGAAAAAAGCCCCGCCGTTGCTGGCGGGGCTTTTTATTATCGCGCTTATTTATCCAGCGCGTAAGCAATTACGTAGTCGCCGCGATCCGGGGACTGACGCGCGCCGCCGGCTGAAATCAGGATGTACTGCTTGCCTGTTTTCGGCAACTTGTAGCTAATGGGGCCGCCCTGACTGCCAACCGGCAGACGTGCTTTCCACACCTCTTTACCGGTAGCCGTGTCAAACGCGCGCAGATAGTAATCCTGCGTGCCCGCGATAAACACCAGGCCGCCCTGCGTAGCCAGCGTGCCGCCCAGCGTCGGCATCCCTACCGGCATCTGCGCGTGCATTTTGATGCCGAACGGGCCGGTATCCTGCACCGTACCAACCGGAACCTGCCACACCAGCTTCTGCGTTTTCAGATCGATAGCAGAGAGCGTACCGAACGGCGGTTTCTGGCAAGGAATGCCCAGCGGCGACATAAAGCGGTTTTTGTTTACCGCATAAGGCGTGCCTTTCAGCGGCACCGCACCCATGCCGGTGTTGATCGCTTCCCCGCCGTTACTGCCGCGAGCGGTAGCGCCGGTATTGGCCGGGATCATCTGCACCCACAGGCCAAGACGCATGTCGTTGACGAAGATGTAGTGATTGTTCGGATCGGTAGACAGGCTGCCCCAGTTCATGCCGCCCAGCGAGCCAGGGAAGCTCAGGGCTTTGTCGGTGCCCGGCACGGTGTACAGGCCATCGTAGCGCATGGATTTAAAGGCCACGCGGCAGGCAAGCTGATCGAACGGCGTAGCGCCCCACATATCAGACTCTTTCAGCGTTTCCGCGCCAATCTGCGGCATGCCGACAGACTTAGGCTGCGTTGGCGTATACTGCTCGTTCGGGATATTGCCTTTTTTAACCGGTACTTCTTTCACTTCGGTCAGCGGCTTGCCGGTCAGACGATCCAGCACGTAGATCTGGCCCGCTTTGGTGCCAATCACTACGGCCGGTTTGCTGGTGCCATCCTTCATAGGGAAGTCGATCAGGCTTGGCTGCATCGGCAGGTCAAAGTCCCACAGATCGTTGTGCACGGTCTGGTAAACCCACTTCTCTTTGCCGGTAGTCGCATCGACCGCCAGAATGGAAGCGCCATATTTATGGTTCAGCGCGGTACGCGTTGCGCCATACAGATCGACCGACGAACTGCCCATTGGCATAAACACGGTATTCATCGCGGGATCGTAGGACATCGGCGCCCAGGAATTAGGCGTGCTGCGGGCATAGCTCTGGCCCGGCTGCAATTTTGCATTCGGATCGTCATTGCCCGTATCAAAGGCCCAGCGCATCTGGCCGGTAATCACGTCAAAGCCACGGATCACGCCGCCAGGCATATCGGTCTGGACGTTATCCGCAACGCGGCCGCCGACCACAACGGTGGTGCCCGCAAGCGTTGGCGCAGAGGTCAGCTGATATTTTGGATCCTGCGCTTCGCCCAGGCCCGCTTTCAGGTCAACCACACCGTGGTCGCCAAAGTTCTGGCACAGTTCGCCATTGTCGGCGTTGATAGCCATCAGGCGCGCATCGATGGTATTCATCAGCAGACGACGCTGGCAGCTGTCGCCCGCAGGCAGCACGGCCTGCGGCACCGGCGTAGAACCAGGCACTGAAGGCTGTTTCAGTGGCTGAGTGGCGTCAAAGTAAGCCAGGCCGCGACAGCGGTTCCAGACCTCTGCCTGCGCATTCACCACGTGTTCCCACATCTTTTTCCCCGTGTCGGCGTTGACCGCGATCACGTTGTTGTGCGGCGTGCAAAGGTAGAGCACATCGCCAATCTGCAAAGGCGTTTGCTGATCTTCCGCGCCGTTGCCGGTTGGGCTGTCAGGAATATCGCCGGTACGGAAAGTCCAGGCTATCTTCAGGTCTTTCACGTTGTCGCGCGTGATCTGGTCCAGCGCCACAAAGCGGCTGCCGCCCGGCGTATTGCCGTAGTTGTCCCAGTTTTTCTGTTCGGTCGCTTTATTTACCGGCACCAGCGGCAGTTCGCTGCCGTCGGCAACCGGCGCGTGCGGCTGGAACATCTGTACAAAGGTCGCCACCAGGCCTACAACCAGCACGGCAGCAGAAATATAAGCAGGCTTAGCCGCAGCAGATTTCCCTTCGTGCCTGCGCAGCGCGGGCAGCGTAATCAAGGCCAGCAGCATCAGCCCGGCGATGGTCATCAGGCGCGAAACCAGCGGCCAGAAATCCAGACCGACCTCCAGCAGCGCCCAGATTACCGTGCCGATAAAGACCAGCGCGTAAACCGCAACGGCGGAAGATTTGCGGCGGAAAAACTGGATAGCGGCAATCACGGTCAAAATACCGGCGATCATGAAATACCAGCTGCCGCCCAGCGACAGCAGTTTTCCGCCACCAACCACGAAGAACAGGCCGGTTGCCAGCAAGATCAGGCCCAGCAGAACGCACCACAGGCCCAGCCATTTCGACGACCGGGCATTTGTTTGAGACATGGAAAAACACTCCTGGAAAACAGCGTTTAGCGTAATCTCAGGCTGCTTCTGCACCCATTTTAAACGGGCGCGGCGTAAAGCAACTCAACATTATGCTATAGACGCTTAACAAGGCGATACGGGTTGACCCCGTCCTGCGTTGGCGGCCTGCCGACCGCTAACGGCAAAATTGTACCACGCGGTTCATAAATAACTACACACAAAATTAACAAACTTCACACTCGTGCGTATTAAGCACATTTATTGGTACGTTATTTTAACTTTTACTAAACAATTTCGCGGGATAATAGTTTACGCCAGCTTAATAAGCAGCACGCGGCGGTACGAAAAAAGAAAGGGTTAAAGCGGATTCAGGGCGGGGAAATAAAAGCAGAATTGATGAAAATGGCCTCGCCACTTAGCAGCAACCTGCATTCAGAGCGAAGCATTATTTTAATACGCTTACAGCGATTCAATCAGCGGCCTGAAGACAACCCGCTTTCTGGATATTAAGCCGTCGCCGTTAGGGCAAAAATAGTCGGTAGCGCCGCAGGCCTTGAGGAGCTGTAGCGGCCGATCGCAATCAGGGCAGATAGCTTTGGCGGCAAAATCACGCTGGCAGCTGGCGCAGTACAGCCGTTCATCCTGGATGACAAGGGGATGCTGGCAAATCGGGCAGTGTTCACTCATCGTTTTCTCCTGTTTTATTTGATAAGTATAAAACAAAGTTGCACCGCCGCATTTAAGAAGCAGCCTTTGTCGGGCAATAAGAAAAGAGTTAACCGGCTGGCGGCCCGCAAAGAGAAAAGCCGCTCGCCGACATCAATTCCGACCCCAAAAAAGCGAGCCCGACAGAATGCCGGGCCCGGAAAACACCGTTGTCAGGGCGATAAGGCATCGCCCGCAAATCAGCGTTTGTTCTTTTTCAGATGGCTCAGCAGGCGTTTGCGCTTGCGTTGCTGGTTAGGCGTCAGCAGGTTGCGTTTACCGGCAAAAGGGTTATCCCCTTCTTTAAACTGGATGCGAATAGGCGTACCCATCACTTCCAGCGAGCGGCGGAAGTAGTTCATCAGATAGCGCTTGTAGGAATCCGGCAGATCTTTCACCTGGTTGCCGTGGATCACCACAATCGGCGGGTTGTAGCCGCCGGCATGCGCATACTTCAGCTTCACGCGGCGACCGCGCACCAGCGGCGGCTGATGATCGTCGGCTGCCATATTCATAATGCGGGTCAGCATTGAGGTATTCACGCGACGGGTTGAGCAGTCGTAAGCTTCGGTAACCGATTCGAACAGGTTGCCTACGCCGCTGCCGTGCAGCGCGGAGATAAAGTGCACGCGGGCAAAATCGATAAAGCCAAGACGGAAGTCGAGGGTTTCTTTAACTTCTTCGCGCACTTCCTGCGACAGGCCGTCCCATTTGTTCACCACAATCACCAGCGAGCGACCGCTGTTGAGGATAAAGCCGAGCAGCGACAGATCCTGATCGGAAATCCCTTCGTGGGCGTCGATCACCAGCATCACCACGTTAGCGTCTTCGATCGCCTGTAGCGTTTTGATCACCGAGAACTTCTCGACCGTTTCGGTAATTTTGCCGCGCTTGCGCACGCCTGCCGTGTCGATCAGGATATATTCGCGGCCGTCGCGTTCCATAGGGATATAGATGCTGTCGCGCGTGGTGCCCGGCATATCGTAAACCACAACGCGATCCTCACCGAGGATACGGTTAGTCAGCGTGGATTTACCCACGTTAGGCCGACCGACGATAGCCAGCTTGATCGGCAGATCCAGCGGGTTGAAGTCGTCTTCCTCTTCTTCCTGCTCTGCGCCGCTCTCTTTCGCCGCCAGCTCCGCCCAGTAGGCTTCGTTCTCTTCTTCTTCCGTCAGCTCCGCCTGCGGCGCAACCTCATCCATCCACGGCAGCAGCACCATTTCCAGCAGGCCGGTAACGCCACGACCGTGCGAAGCGGCGATAGCATGGATTTCACCCAGCCCCAGCGAATAGAAATCGACCACGGCGGAATCCGGATCCATGCCGTCGGTTTTGTTGGCTACCAGAAAAGTGGGTTTCTGGCGTGAGCGCAAATGTTGGGCAATGGCCTGATCGGCAGGCATCAGGCCCGCACGCGCATCAACCATAAACAGCACCACGTCGGCCTCTTCGATCGCCAGCAGCGACTGTTCGGCCATACGGGTTTCCACGCCCTCTTCATTGCCATCGATACCGCCGGTATCAATGCAGATAAACTCACGCCCTTCGACCTCGGCGCGACCATACTTACGGTCACGGGTTAGCCCAGGAAAATCCGCTACCAGCGCATCTCGCGTGCGCGTAAGACGGTTAAAAAGTGTAGATTTTCCCACATTGGGACGCCCGACCAGCGCGACCACAGGTACCATATTGAAGCCTCATTACTAAAATTAAACGCCTGACCGCTTGCAACTTGATTACTGGCGCACACGCAGGCTGAAGGCGTAGAGGATACCACGCCTGTAAAAAAACGAAACGGCCCCTGAACAATCAGGAGCCGTTTCGACGTGCAGGCAGCGTATTAGCGCGTGAAAGCGTAGACTTCGCCGCCTTTCGCCTGGATCAGCAGCTTGTCGCTGGCGACCACCGGCGAGGTCTGGAAGCCAGAGCCGTCCACTTTCTGCTGCGCAACAAAACGGCCGTCGGTGGTATTCACCCAGTGCAGGTAGCCTTCGCTATCGCCTACGACCAGATAGCCATTATAAAGCACCGGCGCGGTCAGGTTGCGGTGCAACAGATCGCTCTGACGCCACAGGGTTACGCCGCCATCGGTGCTCAAGGCCACTACGCGATCGTCCTGGTCAACCAGGTAGATGCGTCCCGCGTCCACGATCATATCGTTTACGGAGCCGATTTCGCGTTTCCACATCACCTGTCCTGAGCGCAGATCCAGCGCCGCCAGGCTGCCGTTATAGGCCAGCGCGTAAACCACGCCGTCAACGACGACCGGCGTGGTATCCACATCGGCAAGACGATCGATTTCCGTCGCGCCGCCCGGCTGGGAGATACGCTGCTGCCAGATAATCTGGCCCTGGTTCATCATCACCGCGCTGACGCGACCGTTGTCGCCGCCGACGATAGCCGCACCGAAGGCGGTAGCAGGCGCGGACTCACCGCGCAGCGACAGCGCCGGCACGTCAAGGTTAACCGTCCACTTTACGACGCCGCTGCTCTGATCCAGGCCCTGCAGCATGCCGTTGCTGGTATGCACCAGCACCAGACCGTCGCTGGCAACCGGGCGCGACAGCACTTCGCCAGCCGCTTTGGTCTGCCAGGCGATGGAACCATCGCTGCTGTTCAGCGCATAAACCTGGCCGCGCTCGCTGCCGACATAGACGTGACCGCCGTCGTAAGAGAGGCCGCCGGAAAGCAGCGCGGGCAGGTTCTTAGAGAAGAAGCCCGTTTTGGTCGACAGATCGACCTTCCACTGTTCTTTGCCGTCGCCCGCGTTCAGCGCTTTTACCACGCCGAAACGATCGGCGGCGTAAACGGTGTTCTCAGACCAGGCCGGATGCAGGTTGGAGTAGTAATCGCCCACGCCATCGCCTACCGACGTGCTCCAGACCTCTTCCGGGGTAAACTGATTTTCCACTTTCGGCAGCGGCGACATTTTGACCACGTCTTCTTCACCGCTGAACCATGAACATCCGCTGAGCAGCGTGACTGAAATCAGTGCCGGCAGCAGTATCTTACGCAATTCCATGAAATCCCTCTTAAGCCCGTTGCGGCAATTATTAACCTGGCAAATTATTCATTTTCATCTGCAGCATCTCTTTCAGCGCCGGCGAGGCGTTGGAAGCAATGCCTTTACTCCAGGCTTCGCGAGCGCCCTTGCTGTCGCCCTTGCTGAGCAGCGCTTCGCCGCGTACGTCAGCAATGATAGCCGTCCAGCCGTCGCCCTTGATCGCATCCAGGGTCTTCAGTACCGCATCCGGCTGCTTCTGCTGCAGCTGAATACGCGCCAGGCGCAGGTTCAACACCGCCTGCAGATTGGCGTCTTTGGTCGCCTTCAGGCCGCTTTGCAGCTGCGCGGCGGCTTTATCCAGCTCGTTGTTGTCAACATAGCGTTTTGCCACATCCAGCGAAGCCAGCGCGCCATAGGTGTTGCTGTTGCTGTCGGCGAATTTCGCCGCCGCCGTCAGCGTTTCCGGCTTGCTGGCGTCCAGCGCGCCCGAAACCTGCTGGTAGGTCGCCGAGACTTCGCGGCTGCTGGTGTCCTGATGGCTGCTCCAGTAGCGCCAGCCCGCCAGCGCGCCGATGCCGATAATCACGCCGATAGCCAGCGCCTTGCCGTTCTGCGCGAAAAAGCCTTTTAGCGCGTCGACCTGCTCGTTTTCGTTGCTATACACTTCCACGCAAACTCTCCTTAAATCGCGGCCGTCTGCTTCAGCATTGCTGCCAGCGTCGCTGCCGCCTCATGCTGCTCCAGCTTCTGCTGCTCGCCGTTGCGCAAATCTTTGATGACAACCTGATTGTTGGCCACTTCTTCCTCGCCCAGCACCAGCGCGACGCGTGCGCCCCACTTGTCCGCGCGGGCAAACTGCTTCTTGAAGTTGCCGCCGCCAAAATTGGTCATCAGCTTCAGAGACGGATCCGCATCGCGCAGTTTTTCCGCCAGCTGCATCGCCGCAGACTGTACGCCAGCCCCTGAAGCGATAACATAGACATCGACAATGCGCGTCGGTTCAAATTCCGGATTCACCGCCTGCACCAGCAGCACCAGACGTTCCAGCCCCATCGCAAAACCGACGGCCGGCGTAGCGCGACCGCCCAGCTGTTCGACCAGCCCATCGTAGCGGCCGCCAGCGCACACCGTGCCCTGCGCGCCCAGGCTGCTGGTCACCCATTCAAAGACGGTACGGTTATAGTAGTCCAGGCCGCGCACCAGACGCTGGTTCACCGTGTAGGCGATACCGGCGGCATCCAGCAGCTGGCAAAGACCGTCAAAGTGTTCGCGGGAGTCAGCGTCCAGATAGTCGCCCAGCACCGGCGCGTCGTTCAGCAGCTGCTGGACGTCCGGGTTTTTGCTGTCCAGCACGCGCAGCGGATTGCTGTACATGCGGCGTTTACAATCCTCGTCCAGCACTTCTTTATGCTGTTCCAGGAAAGCCACCAGCGCATCGCGGTAGCTGGCGCGCGCCTCCAGCGAACCGATAGAGTTCAGCTCCAGACGGACGTGATCGGCAATGCCCAGCGACTTCCACCAGCGCGCGGTCATCATAATCAGCTCGGCGTCGATATCCGGCCCCTGAAGACCAAACACTTCCGCACCGATTTGATGGAACTGACGATAGCGGCCCTTCTGCGGACGCTCGTAGCGGAACATCGGCCCGATATACCACAGGCGCTGTTCCTGATTGTAGAGCAGACCGTGCTCGATGCCGGCGCGCACGCAGCTTGCCGTGCCTTCAGGACGCAGCGTCAGGCTTTCGCCGTTGCGATCGTCGAAGGTGTACATCTCTTTTTCAACCACGTCGGTGACTTCACCGATAGCGCGTTTGAATAACGGGGTCTGCTCTACAATCGGCGTGCGGATTTCGCTGTAGCCATAGCTGGCCAGCACCTGCTTAAGGGTTTGTTCAATACGCTGCCACACCGCGGTATCCACAGGCAGATAGTCGTTCATGCCGCGGATTGCCTGAATATTCTTCGCCACTGTTTTCTCTTCTTTCCTTTCGGGGGCGGACGCGCAAGCTGCGGCCCGCCCCGCCATTATTTATTTTTCAACCTGCTGCACATCGATACGACGGGATTCGTCCATCATCGCGGCTTTGGCACGAATACGCGCTTCCAGCTGGTCAATCATATCGTGGTTATCCAGACGCTCGCGCAGGCGCACGCCGTCCTCGTAAAACCCGCTTTTCTTGTTGCTGCCGGTGACGCCCAGCGTGGAAACCAGCGCCTCGCCCGGCCCGTTGACCACGCAGCCGATAATAGAAACGTCCATGGGCGTAATGATATCTTCCAGCCGCTGCTCCAGTGCGTTAACGGTGCCGATCACATCAAACTCCTGACGGGAGCAGGTTGGACAGGCGATAAAGTTAATGCCTCTGGAACGAATGCGCAGCGATTTCAGAATATCAAAACCGACTTTCACCTCTTCGATTGGATCGGCCGCCAGCGAAATACGCAGCGTATCGCCAATGCCTTCCGACAGCAGCAGGCCCAGGCCAATCGCGGATTTCACCGCGCCGGCGCGCGCGCCGCCTGCCTCGGTAATGCCCAGGTGCAGCGGCTGCTCGATCTGCTTAGCCAGCAGGCGATACGACTCCACCGCCAGGAACACGTCCGACGCTTTTACGCTGACCTTGAACTGATCGAAGTTAAGACGATCGAGGTGATCGACATGGCGCATAGCGGATTCCAGCAGCGCCTGCGGCGTCGGCTCGCCATACTTTTCCTGCAGATCCTTTTCCAGCGATCCGGCGTTAACGCCGATACGGATTGGGATATTATTGTAACGCGCGCAGTCAACGACCTGCCGAATACGCTCTTCGTTGCCGATATTGCCGGGGTTGATGCGCAGGCAGTCAACGCCGTATTCAGCCACTTTCAGCGCGATACGGTAGTCAAAATGGATATCGGCAACCAGCGGGACGTTAACCTGCTGCTTGATAAGGCGGAACGCTTCGGCGGCATCCATGGTGGGAACAGAGACGCGAACGATATCAACGCCGACGCGCTCAAGCGCTTTGATTTGGTTAACCGTTGCGGCCACATCGGTGGTTCGCGTATTGGTCATGGACTGGACGGCGATAGGCGCGCCGTCGCCCACTGGCACCTGGCCGACGTAAATGCGCTTTGATTTGCGACGGATAATGGGTGCTTCGTTATGCATATTCTTTCTCCGAAATTACTCGCGACCAGAAGATGCGTTATTGCGCACCGACTGTCAGGCGGGCAACCTGGTTGCTACGGATAAAACGACTCAGATCGACCGGCTGGCCCTGATACTGGATCTGAACGGCGCCCGGCGCGCCAATCTTAAGACGATATGGCGCCGTGCCGGAAAGGCTGAGTTTACCACCACTACGTTGGATCCCGCTGAACAGTTTCTTGCCTGTCGCATCGGAAACTTCCAGCCAGCACTCTTTGCTGAAGTTCATAACCAGCGCATTGGCCTCGGCGGCTGGCGCGCTAACGCCTGCAGAAGCCGTCGGCATCTGGCCGTTGTCGGCCGGCACCTGCGAAGGCGAAACCGCAACCGGCGCGGCTGAGCCAGTAGCAGCGGCTGAAGTATTGGCTGCAGAAGCAGCTGAACCGGTCGCGGCAGCTGAAGTATTGGCCGCGGAAGAAGTGGCAGCAGCGTCAGGCGCGGCCGCAGTATCCGCAGGCGCGCTCTGGGCCGGCGCCGTCGGCGCCTCTTCAGCTGGCGACATGCCGTCCGCGCCGCTGTTGTTCAGCGGAATGGACTGGCTGTTATCGCCGCCTGCGCTGACATTCTGATCGGCCATTGAAACCAGATCGTCCTGCGCCGCCTTGTGGTTCTGCCACCACCATGCACCGGTCAGGCCTACCACCACAAACAGCACCAGCCAGGTAAAAATCATCAGCCAGCCGTCGCGTTTTTTGCGGCGTTTGCCCAGGGAAAAACTCTGCATCGGCTCGACTTTAGCAGCCCGTACGGGTGCCTGTTTCGCCATCATCGGCAGCAGCTCTTCTTCCGGCACGTGCACCAGCCGGGCGTAAGAACGGATATAGCCACGCAGGAAGGTAGACGCCAGATCCGCAGGCGCCTTGTCCTCTTCAATATCGCGGACGGTGGAAAGTTTCAGGCAAAGGCGCTCCGCAACGTTCTGCTGAGACAGGCCCATTTGCTCACGGGCTACGCGCAGGCGCTCGCCTGTTGAATTTACTGCTGATTTATCTTGAGTGGCTTCAGTATTCATTAGCTAAAAAATGCAGGTACTGTATCGATTGTGGAAAATTTCGCGCCAGCTGTTCCCCGGCAAGCCGGATGCTCTCCGGATGCCCTGCCCGCGCGGCGAAGCGAATCTCTAACCACAAGCTCTGCGCCGAAGCGGCAAAGTTGTGTTGATAAACATCTAACAGGAGCCGCGATGAATCGCGCTCGTTCTTTCCAAATCGCCTTTCGGCTTCCGCCAGCAGCGCAGCGCCCTTTTCCGCATCGTTTTGCGTCGCTTCCAGCAACGCCGCTTTGGCCTTCTGCGCTTCACCTGCCCGCAGATAGCAATAGCCGGCATTCTCCAGGGCGTCGGCGCGACCCGGTATTCGGATCGCCTTACTGAACTGCTGCTGGGCCGCATCATACTGCCCTAAAAGACAGAGAAACGCACCGTAATTATTGATTACGTCACGGTTTTGTCCTGCCAGCGCCACGGCTTTTCGGTAATGCTCCTGCGCCGAGGCGTTGTCGCCCACGCGCTGAAAATAGCGGGCCATGGCAAGCCTGCAGCGATAGTCGTCAGGCGCCAGCTGCAGCGCCTGTCGTAAATTGCGTTCCGCCGGGGCCAGCTGATCCTGCGCCAGCCAGGCCAGGCCTAATTGTAGTCGCGTCCCGGCCAGCTCGCTGCGCGGTGTCGTCAGGCTACAGCCCGCAAGCAGCAGCGCGACCAGCCAAAATGATAATCCCTTATTCATCATCGCCTCCTTAGCGGAAGCGATGTTACGCCCTTTTACTCAGCGGACAAGCCGCGAGCCTGGCTTTCAGAGCGCTTTCACAGAAATCGCTTCGCCGGCCATTTTTTTACGCATCGTGCGGCGCGTGCGGTCGATGACTTCACCAGCAAGCTGGCCGCAGGCGGCATCAATATCATCGCCGCGGGTCTTACGCACAATAGTGGTAAAACCATAATCCATCAACACTTTAGAGAAGCGATCGATGCGACTGTTCGAACTCCGGCCATACGGCGCGCCCGGGAAGGGGTTCCACGGAATAAGGTTAATCTTGCACGGCGTCTCTTTCAGCAGCGCGGCCAGCTCATGCGCGTTATCGGTGCTGTCGTTGACGTGATCCAGCATGACATACTCGATAGTCACGCGGCCCTGATTGGCGTTGGACTTGGAGATGTAGCGCGCGACGGAAGCCAGGAAGGTTTCGATATTATATTTTTTGTTGATCGGCACGATTTCGTCGCGGATAGCGTCGTTTGGCGCATGTAGCGAAATCGCCAGCGCTACGTCGATCATATCGCCCAGCTTGTCCAGCGCGGGAACAACCCCGGAGGTGGACAGCGTCACGCGGCGTTTTGACAGCCCGAAGCCGAAATCGTCCAGCATGATTTCCATCGCCGGGACAACATTATTCAGGTTGAGCAGCGGCTCGCCCATGCCCATCATCACCACGTTGGTGATAGGACGCTGGCCGGTCACTTTCGACGCGCCGATAATTTTAGCCGCGCGCCAGACCTGGCCGATGATTTCGGATACGCGCAGGTTGCGGTTGAAGCCCTGCTGCGCGGTCGAGCAGAATTTACACTCCAGCGCGCAGCCGACCTGCGAGGAGACGCACAGCGTAGCGCGATCTTTCTCCGGAATATAAACGGTTTCCACCTGCTGGCCACCGACCGTGATCGCCCATTTGATGGTGCCGTCCGCCGAGCGCTGCTCTTCCGCCACTTCCGGCGCGCGGATTTCGGCCAGCTCTTTCAGCTTGCCGCGGAAAACCTTGTTGATGTCGGTCATCTCATCGAAATCATCACAGCAGTAGTGATAAATCCACTTCATTACCTGATCGGCACGGAACGGCTTTTCGCCCAGGCCAACAAAAAATTCGCGCATTTGCTGACGGTTCAGATCGAGCAGGTTGATTTTTTCTTTTTTTGGCGTGGTGATAGCAGATGACGGGGTGACAATTTGTTCAGACATAATATTCTCTGGCCTCGTTGTTACACGTTATGGCGCTGGGGAGGTTAATAAGAAGTATAAATGAAACGCCCCCGCTGAGCAGGGGCGCATTATTGTACAGGCAGAGCGTCTGCGGATTAAAGGGCGTTATGAAAATAAATTGTAAACGCGCCGCATTCCCCTGCCATCAATAATCAATAATTAACGAGTGCGTGGGCACACTTCGCCTTCGCCAAAGAAGAAGGCGATTTCGCGAGCGGCAGACTCGGCAGAGTCAGAACCGTGGGTCGCGTTCTCGGTGAAGCTGTCCGCGTAGTCGGCACGCAGCGTACCAGCCAGCGCGTTGTCCGGGTTAGTTGCGCCCATCAGATCGCGGTGACGCTGTACGGCGTTTTCGCCTTCCAGCACGGAAACCACTACCGGGCCAGAGGTCATGAATTCAACCAGGCCGTCGAAGAAAGGACGACCCTGGTGTTCTGCGTAGAAGCCTTCAGCCTGCTCTTTGGTCAGGTGCAGCATTTTGGTGCCAACGATTTTGAAGCCAGCGCTTTCAAAACGGTTAAAAATGGCACCAATTACGTTTTTTGCCACCGCGTTTGGTTTTACGATAGAAAAAGTACGTTCGATAGTCATAGTGACCCCTGTTTGATGTCGAGTTTGGCCGGTGAAAAGGCTCCCCGGCCGGGAAAATGGCGCCGATTATAGGGGGCATAAGCCCGCATTCCTATCGGATATTCAACAAATCGTTAAAAAAGTCGCTTAAGCGCCTACAGACTGGCAACCTTAGTGCGCAATCGCGCAAAAATGCTTCAGCTCGCCGCCCGGCGTGGAGAAAACCCGAGAAGATCTTGAGATGCCCGTCAGGATAACCGACACTCAGGGCAACTATTCCTGTTGCGAGGCCGCTATGACTTGCTCTTTGTTTGTGACCGCCGACTGGCTGGCGGAACACTATGCCGATGATGATATTCAGGTACTGGACGCGCGTATGCTGCCGCCGGGCCAGGAGAAGGTTCGCGATATTCAGGCGGAGTACCGTGCGGGCCATCTCCCGGACGCGCCTTTTTTCAATATCGAAGCGCTTTCCGACCCTGCCAGCCCTTATCCGCATATGCTGCCGCGAGCGGAAGCTTTTGCCGTGGCGATGCGCGAGCTGGGCGTCAGCAGCGAAAAACATTTAGTGGTTTACGATGAGGGTAATCTCTTCTCTGCGCCGCGCGCCTGGTGGATGCTGCGTCAGTTCGGCGTAGCCTCGGTTTCCATTCTGGCCGGCGGACTGAGCGGCTGGCGCGAAGCCGGTTACGAGGTGGCTACCGGCGACGTCGCGCTGCCGGAAGCGGAGTTTGAGGCCAGTTTCGATCCGGCCGTGGTGAAGCGGATCACCGACGTGATGGTCATCAGCCATGAAGGCGGCGCGCAGATTGTCGACGCCAGAGCCGCCAACAGGTTTTACGGTGAAGTAGACGAGCCGCGTCCGGGCCTGCATCGCGGTCATATTCCCGGCAGCCTGAACGTGCCGTGGAACGAACTGGTGGAAAACGGTCAGCTGAAGTCGCCGGAGGCGCTGACGGCCATTTTCCAGCGTCAGGGCGTGAAGCTCGACGAGCCGGTGGTGGCCAGCTGCGGCTCCGGCGTGACGGCGGTCGTGCTGATCCTGGCGCTGACGTCGCTGGGCGTGGAAAACGTCACGCTCTATGACGGCTCCTGGGGCGAATGGGGTAGCCGCGACGATTTGCCGATCGCTACCCGATAAACAGCCGCCCTGGCGGCCGGAAAGAAAGCCTTATTAAGACGGGCGATGGCGATCGATATTCAGCGCGGCTATTTACACTGGCCGCGCTGTTTTAACGCCATCAGCAAAGCAGAAGTCGCCCGGCGGTTTACAGGATCCTGTCCTGCTTAAGCGAGCGCAGGAAGCTGCCCCACCGCCGTTCATAAAAGGGCGTGAGATGCGCGGTAAAGAAGTGGCTGATATTGTCATTATCCACTACTTCGCAAATATCTACCGGCTCATCCTCTAACAGCGTATCGGTCGCCACGCTGCCCGCCGCCTGAATGATATTTTCGATATCACCGTCGGCTTCAATGCCAATTAGCAAATTAGGCTTCGCGTCCGCCGCTTCTTTAATATGCGCTACCCATGCGCGCCGCACCTGCTTATGTTTAGCAAACAGCTCCGTCAGCGAGGCGATGGTTTGCGCAGGCGGTTCGGCAATTTCCGACAGCAGCAGCGAAGCGCCGCCTTCCAGCACCGTTTGCTGGCTCAGGGCGTTGCCCTCTTTCCCCAACAGGCTGCTGATTTCCCCCGGCGAAAACTCCTTGCCGACGGGCAGTTTGGGATTCAGAAACAGCGTTTCGCCCTGAGTCATGGCAAACAGCGTGCGTACCGGCATCACCAGAAAAGGCTGTTCTTCGGTGACGGCCTGCTGTAGCGCCTGCTCTGAGGTGAAAAAGGGAATAATGCTGGTGCCGTCCTCTTTTTCCCAGTGCTGCAGCTCCGCATCGGCCTGCTCCACGCTTTCGCCAGGCACCCAGACGCTGGCTTCCATCAGTAACGTAAAGAACTCCGGGCGGTGCGCAGGCTCGGTCGCCGCCAGTTTCAACACCTCTTCCAGGCGCTGGTTGATTTCGTTCATTGCTTGCTTCCAGTCAAAGCGCCGGGCGCAGCGCCCGGCTACACGTTCTATTTCAGCAGCAGATTCGCCACGGTACGTACGCCCAGTCCGGTCGCGCCGGCAGACCACTGATCCACCGCGCCTTTACGGTAGGTCGCTGAGCAGTCGATATGCAGCCAGCCCTGCTGATAGTGCTTCACAAAGTGCGACAGAAACGCGGCGGCCGTGCTGGCGCCTGCCGTATGCGAAGGCGCGGCAATATTGTTTAAATCGGCAAAGTTAGAAGGCAGATAGCCGCGATGGAACTCGGCCAGCGGCAGTCGCCAGAAAGGTTCGTTCTCGCTGGCGGCGCTCTCCAGCAGCGACTGCGCCAGCGCGTCATCAAAGCTGAACAGCGCGTGATAATCGTTGCCCAGCGCCGTTTTGGCCGCGCCGGTCAGCGTCGCCGCATCGATCATCAGCTGCGGGTTCTGTTCGCTGGCGTCGATCAGGCCGTCCGCCAGCACCAGGCGCCCTTCCGCATCGGTGTTCATCACCTCTACGCTTTTCCCGTTGCGGTAACGAATAATATCGCCCAGACGGAAAGCGTTGCCGCTGACCATGTTGTCGGCGCAGCAGAGATACAGCTTCACGCGCTTATCCAGTCCGCGATCGATAGCCAGCGCCAGCGCGCCGGTCAGCGTGGCGGCACCGCCCATATCCGACTTCATTGAATCCATCGAGCCGCTGGGTTTCAGGCTGTAGCCGCCGGTATCAAAGGTGATGCCTTTGCCCACCAGGCAGGCGAAGACCGGCGCTTTCTCATCGCCCGTCGGGTTATAGTCCAGCGCCAGCAGCGCCGGGCTGCGTGTTGAGCCGCGTCCTACCGTATGCAGACCGCTGTAGCCCTGAAGACGCAGATCCTCGCCTTTGGTAATGCGGTAGCTGGCCTTTTCGCCCGCCACGCCGCAGAGCAGATCGACCGCGCGCTGCGCCAGCTGCTCCGGGCTAAGTTCTTCCGCCGGAAGGTTGATGGTGTCGCGCACCCAGTCGATGATTTTCAGACGACGATCGAGCTCGGCCCGATCCGCCTCGCTCAGCGCGGCCCATTCAACTTTTCTTTCGCCTTTCGGCCCGCGATAGCCCTGCCAGAAGGCCCAGCTTTTTTCCAGGTCCCAGTCGCCCTGCAGGCTGACGTGACGAATGCCCTGCCCGTCGATTTTGCGCGCCGCGCGCTGAATGGTGGTCAGCACATCGCCGCCGTTAAGGTGGATGGTCATGCCGCTGTCGTTGCTGGTCAGGGTCGCTTTTTCGCCCCAGCGCGCATCCGCCGCTGTCGTCGACAGCGTAATGATCATTGGCGTGGTTGTCATAACCTGGCTCCTTGTTAAAAATTTGTTATATCGACCTTGCAACGGCCGACGGCAGCGATAACGCTGCCTGTTCGTTTTAAGATTAACAGATTAAGCATAACGGGCTAAACAGCCCGTAGAACGGAAAAGATTAGCGCGAAGACGCCGCTCGCCATTGCGGAGACAAGTCACGCAGGCGGGTAATGGATTTACGCACCAGCTCGATAGCGTATTCGATCTCCTCACCCGTGGTAAAGCGCCCCAGCGAAAAGCGCAGCGAACTGTGCGCCAGCTCTTCGCTCAGGCCCAGCGCGCGCAGGACATAGGAAGGTTCAAGGCTGGCCGAGGTGCAGGCGGAGCCGGAGGAGAGCGCCAGATCTTTCAGCGCCATAATCAGCGATTCGCCGTCCACGTGCGCAAAGCTGACGTTAAGGATATTCGGCGCGCTCTGCTCCAGGCTACCGTTAAGATACACCTCGTCAATTTCGCTCAGGCCCGCCCACAGGGTTCTGCGCAGCAGGTTAAGCCGGGCGCTTTCGCTGCTCATCTCTTCCTTTGCGATACGGTAGGCCTCGCCCATGCCGACGATTTGATGCACGGGCAGCGTGCCGGAACGCATGCCGCGCTCGTGACCACCGCCGTGGATCTGCGCGGCGATACGGATACGGGGCTTTCTGCGCACGTAAAGTCCGCCGATGCCTTTCGGGCCATAGAGCTTATGCGCGGAAAAAGACATCAGGTCGACTTTCAGCTCGCTGAGATCCACCGGCAGCTTGCCGACGCTCTGCGTGGCGTCAACGTGGAAGAGAACGCCGCGCGACTGGCACAGTTCGCCGATAGCTGCAATATCCTGCACCACGCCGGTTTCATTATTGACGTGCATAATGGAAACCAGGATGGTGTCGTCGCGCATCGCGTCCTGCAGCTGTTGCAGCGTGATAATGCCGTCGGCCTGCGGGGCCAGGTAAGTTACCTCGAACCCTTCGCGCTCCAGCTGGATACAGGTATCCAACACGGCTTTGTGCTCGGTCTGGCTGGTGATGATGTGTTTGCCTTTCTCCTGCTGGAGTTCGGCCGCGCCTTTGATGGCCAGATTATCGGATTCGGTTGCGCCAGAGGTAAAAACGATTTCGCGGGGATCGGCACCAATCAGTTCGGCAACCTGGTTGCGGGCGACGTCGACCGCTTCTTCCGCCTGCCAGCCAAAGCGATGGGAGCGGGAAGCCGGATTGCCAAAAGTCCCGTCAAGGGTCAGAAACTGCACCATTTTTTGCGCTACGCGGGGATCGGCGGGCGTGGTGGCGGCGTAATCAAGGTAAATCGGGACTTTCATTGCGTTGAACTCCGTACAGTTAAGTATGTCATTCAATGCGGTCTGCCGCGTCGGTGACCATCGTCCCCGACACAGAGTGGTATGAGGACGACGGCTTTCGCCGCCGCTTTAATCAGGCTCGCAGATTGACGTTAATCGTTTCATGCAGGCGGCCGGCCGGCACGCGCGCTTTTTCAGTGTTGTTCTGACGATCGGCCACATCCAGGATTTCCTGGTTGTTCACCAGTTCCGCCAGCGTAATGTTGTTCAGGAAGTCGCTGATGCGCTCGCTCAGGTCGCGCCACAGCACGTGGGTCAGACAGCGTTCGCCGCCCTGACAGCCTTCTTTGCCCTGACACTTGGTCGCATCTACAGACTCATCCACGGCGGTGATCACCGCGCCAACCGCAATCTCGCCGGACGCTTTGCCCAGCAGATAGCCGCCGCCTGGCCCACGTACGCTGGCCACCAGACCGTTTTTACGCAGGCGAGAGAAAAGCTGCTCCAGGTAGGACAGCGAAATGCCCTGACGCTCTGAAATATCAGCTAAAGGTACTGGCCCTTCGTGCGAGTGCAGCGCAACATCAAGCATAGCGGTAACGGCATAACGGCCTTTGGATGTCAGTCTCATGGCGTAAACGACCTCGGTTGTTCGTGAACATTTGATGGTCGAAGTCTGCCATTCCTGAGTGTTTTGGTCAACTATTTAACCGAGTAATTCACTCAAGTATTTAACCTGGTAATTTACTCAACTATTACCGCTGCTTTTTTGCGCGCCTCGACTACTTCTCGCTCTTTGGCTTTTCCAGCGAAGAGAGCATGCCGCGCAGAATATTCAGCTCGTCGCGCTCCGGACGCGCCCGCGTATAAAGGCGGCGCATCTTGCTCATCACCTGGCCGGGATTGCCTTCACGTATAAAGCCGCTTCTCACCATCATCTGTTCCATATGCTGGTAAAAGCGCTCAAGGTCGTCGACCAGCGGATAAGGCGACTCTTCGTAGTCGGGCTGCGTGGTTTCCTGCGATTGCAAAAACGCCATGCGCACTTCATAAGCGATGATCTGTACCGCCATCGCCAGGTTGAGCGAGCTATACTCCGGGTTAGCGGCAATGGCTACGTGATAGTGGCACTTTTGCAGCTCTTCGTTGGTCAGGCCCACGCGCTCGCGGCCAAACACCAGCGCAACCGGCGCCTGCTGCCCTTCCTGCACGCTCTTGATGCCGCACTCGCGCGGATCGAGCATCGGCCACGGTAGCGAACGCGAACGGGCGCTGGTGCCAACCACCAGACTGCAGCCGGCCAGCGCTTCATCAAGCGTGTCAACAATGTGCGCTTCGCCAATCACGTCGCTGGCGCCAGCGGCCAGTGCGATAGCCTGCGAGTCAGGTTTGACCAGCGGATTGACCAGATAAAGGTTGGTCAGGCCCATGGTTTTCATCGCGCGAGCGACGGATCCCATATTGCCGGTGTGAGAAGTTTCCACCAGCACGATTCGGATGTTATGCAGCATAGGAGTTCAGGTCTGTGAGATAATTTGCCAATGTTAACATATTTTCAGGACTTTTACCGAGCCCCCTGCTATAATCCGCGCCGTTTTCCGTTCTTTAACATCCAGTGAGAGAGACCGATGCATCCGATGCTCAACATCGCCGTGCGCGCTGCGCGCAAGGCCGGTAATTTAATTGCCAAGAATTATGAAACGCCAGACGCCGTTGAAGCCAGCCAGAAAGGCAGCAACGACTTCGTTACCAATGTTGACCGCGACGCCGAGCGCCTGATTATTGAGGTGATCCGCAAGTCTTATCCAAAGCACACCATTATTTGTGAAGAAAGCGGTGAGCTGCCCGGAGAAGACAAGGATGTGCAATGGGTTATCGATCCACTGGATGGCACTACTAACTTCATTAAGCGCCTGCCGCATTTCTGTATTTCTATCGCCGTACGTATCAAAGGCCGCACCGAAGTGGCCGTGGTTTACGATCCAATGCGTAACGAACTGTTCAGCGCCGTACGCGGCCAGGGCACCCAGCTGAACGGCTATCGCCTGCGCGGCTCCACCGCTCGCGATCTGGATGGCACCATCCTGGCGACCGGTTTCCCGTTCAAGCTGAAGCAGCACGCCACGCCGTATATCAATATCGTGGGTAAACTCTTTACCCAGTGCGCGGATTTCCGTCGCACCGGTTCTGCCGCGCTGGATCTGGCTTACGTTGCCGCCGGCCGCGTGGACGGCTACTTTGAAATCGGCCTGAAGCCGTGGGATTTCGCCGCGGGCGAGCTGCTGGTACGTGAAGCAGGCGGCCTGGTGACCGACTTCGTTGGCGCGCATGGCTATATGCACTCCGGCAACATCGTCGCCGGTAACCCACGCGTGGTAAAAGCGATGCTGGCGACCATGCGCGACGAGCTGAGCGAAGCGCTGAAGCGCTAGATCACTCTCAAGAAAGGGCTGAACGTCTGTTCAGCCCTTTTTTATTGCCGCGCGTTTAAAAAAGCGGCCGGATCCCGCCGGATAACGCAGGCTGCGCGCTCAGCCACAGCATTACGCCGGTTGCCAGCAGCAGCAGGCCGCCTGCCAGCGACAGCGTTGCCCAGATAAAAGCGCGATCGCTCTGCGCGTTTTCTCGTCGACTCAGCTTCAGCGCCAGCGCGCGCGAAACCTGCACCAGCACGGCCATAGCCGTTACCGTAACGGCCGTTCCCACCGCCATCGCCAGTGCGGAAAGCACGCCCCATGCGTAAACGCCGATCACTTTAGAAAACAGCAGCATCATAATCGCGCCGGAGCACGGCCGCAGCCCCATTGACAGCACCACCAGCGCTTTGGTTTTACCGCTGACCGCCTTATCCAGCATTCCGCTATCCGGCACGTGCTGATGCCCGCAGCCGCAGTGTGCGCCGTGCCGATGGCCCTGTTCTACAGGCATCAGGCGGCTAACGGCAAGGCGGGGCTTTTTCAGCAGGCGCACAATTCTGCCGCCCGCTCGCCAGCACAACCACAGCCCCAGCCCGACTACCAGCAGATAACTGCCCTTTTCCAGCCAGTAGCTGCCCACATGCAGCTGGCGGGAAGAGAGCTGTAGCGCCACCAGCATTATCGTCACCAGCGCAATCGCCACGCCGCCCTGTAGGAGGGCTGCGGCCAGGGTCAGCCGGATGCTGGTGTTCATCTTCGTGGGATGCGTAGCCAGAAACGTTGCAATCACTACTTTGCCGTGGCCCGGCCCAAGCGCGTGCAGGATGCCATAAATCAGGCTGAACCCCATCAGCGTCAGGCCGACCTGATGCGGCCGGCTTGCCACCTGCTGCAGCAGCGCCGTCATCTCCACATGCAAATTGCGCTGCCAGACCACGCTTTGCAGCAATAATTGCGGCCAGTACAGCCAGGCCGCCGCGCCCGCTGCGATAAATATCAGCAGCAGCAGGTAAAGCGGCCACGCCTGAAGCCAGCGGCTGCGGGATCGCTGCGCTACGGACATCACTGACATAATAAGGTCACCGTTTGGGCAAACTGACGGCCAAGATCCATATCGGCAGGCGGCGCATCGGCTTTATCCAGCGACAGCGCATAGGTCTGGAGCGAAGCGTTGGGATTGGGCGTTTTAAGCGTCAATCGGCAGCGCTGCGCCAGCTCTGGCGGAAGATGCAGCGATTGTTCGGATGCAAAAGTCATATCGACAAAGTAAGTCGGATCGAAAATGGAAAAGGTGTAGCGCTGTCCGGCCAGCGGCTGCGGTTCGTCCAGCGGCAGAATAAACTCCAGCACGGCTTTGTTTCCCTCTCGCGACAGCCGGTATTCCGGCGGTAAGTTGCCAAATTTCACCGGCTTGCCTTTATGCCAAAACTCGGCGAAATAATGCTGCGCCATCACGTTGGCCATCACTTCCGCCGCCAGTTTTTTCCAGACCACCGAATCCGGTTTGGCTTTGCCCGCGTCGTACAATAAATCGGCGGAGGTGATCTCATCCATCACCCAGTGCATTTTCAGGCCGGTCAGCCGATCGTCCTGCTGCACCAGCGTGACCTGCATAGCGATAAAGCTATGGGGATGGCTCCATGCTTGCGGCATTACCATCAGCAGCGCTATGCACAGCAGTCTGATAAAAATGTTATAACGTAACAATACCTGCTCCTTATCCAACCGGTGAAAAAATCTGTGACCTGCCTTAAAAGCTACAAAAAAATCTGCTGGCTGTCGGTTTAGTCCGACCGGGTCACGCTATTCTTAGCGGGGTGACTTTTATCGGGACAGCAGATCATGACTCAACCTCTAATCGGGCCAGCTGCTTTCTCCAGTCCGCAGCGACGCTGCCATCTGCTATTACTGCTTTATCTGCCAGGCAGCGTCACGCTGGAGCTATTGTGCCAGCTCAACGGCGTGGATCCTTCCGTGGCCCGGCAAGATATAGCGGAGGTCACGGCAGAAATCCAGCGCTATCACCGGCTGTCGCTGCTACAGCACGCTACTGACGGCTATCGGATTGACGGTGCGGAACTGGATCGGCGGCTGTGCCTGCTGCACTGGCTTAAACGCGCGCTGCGGCTAAGCCCTGATTTTGTTCGGCAGCATTTTTCTCCGGCGCTGAAGCAGCAGCTGCAAACGCTGCGGATAGAAAAAGCCCTTTATGATGACCATAACCTGAATGCGCTGGTTCACCACTGCGCGCAGGGTTTGTCACGAGACTTTACGCCGCGCGACTGTCAGTTTCTGGTGCTGTTTATGCAGCATTCGCTGGGTCGCCAGGCGCCCCTGTCATTTAATGAGGCCCAGCAGGCCTGGCTGGCAAAGCGTCGGGAATATCAGGTAGCGCAGGAGATTGTGCAGCACTGGCAAAAACGCTGTAAGGCCGCGCCGGAGGCGAATATTGCCTGCTTGCTTGCCCTGCTGTTCAGCCAGCTTCATACGCCCACCCTCGCCGGGATCCGTCATGACTATGAGCAGCAGCTGCTTGCCGATATTTATCGGCTGATTGAGCAATTTCAGATGCTTTCCGGTCACCGTATCGGCAACGTGCAGGGCCTGTGCGAACAGCTCTATACGCACATGGCGCAGGCGCTGGAGCGATCCCTGTTTGGTATCGGCATTGATAACAGCCTGGCGGAAGAGGTTCTGCAGCTTTATCCACGGCTGTTGCGTACCACCCAGGCGGCAATAGTCAGCTTTGAACAGCGCTACTCGCTGCGTTTTTCTGAAGAAGAGATGGGGCTTATTGCTATTATTTTCGGCGCGTGGCTGATGCAGGAAAACGTGCTGCAGGAAAAACAGGTACTGCTGCTAACCGGAAAAGATGCCGCGCTGGAAAAAGAGCTCGAACAGCAGCTCCGCGAACTGACGCTGCTGCCGCTGAACATCAAATATCTGGACGTGGCGGAATATCAGCGCAGCAGCGCCCCAAAGGGTATTGCGCTGGTGATTACGCCCTATGCCACGCCGCTGCCGCTCTACTCTCCGCCGTTAATCCATGCGGAACTGCCGCTACAGCCGCATCAGCAGGATCGTATCAGGCTGCTGCTGGAGTCCTGACCCGGGCCTGCGAAAAGCAGGTTAGAACTTGCGGGCAAAGCACCTGTTTTGCATAAAATCAATGCCCAATGGCTCTGAATACCTTGTTGCCTGATTTTTACTTTTTGCCTGTTGAGAGGCCGCCGCCCGTGCGGTTAACTGTGTCGCCTTTTGTGAATGATAAGGATTGTGCCGTAAGGTTTAACGGCTACATTATCGTCAAGCATAAGTGCTGAGGTACTTCCCCCAATGCGCAGGCGCAAAGGGGGAGTATTTTAGCAAAGCCGCAGTGCGATTAGGTTTTCGCGGCAATGCGAGCGCTCTTTTCCGGCCGCAGAAACAGCGCCGGCACCACCAGCAGCGCCATCACCCAAAATATATCGCCGTGCAGATGCTGGAACAGCGCCCCGCAGACTATCGTCATTACCGCAATGCCGCCGCCCATCGCCAGCGCCGAATATACGGACTGCAGACGAATAACCTCGGCGCCTTCCCTGGCGGCGATAAAGCGCATCGCCGCCAGGTGACAAATGGTAAAGCTGCCGCAGTGCAGGATCTGCGCTACGATCAGCAGCGGCAGCGCCGTGGTTGAGGCCATCAGGCTCCAGCGGATCAGCGCACATACGCCGGAGAGCAGCAGCAGGTCCCGTGCGGTCCAGCGCCCAAAAAGCCGGTTGCTGGAGGCAAACACGATAATTTCTGCCACCACGCCCAAGGACCAGAGGTAGCCCACCACGCTCGCCGAATAGCCTGCATCCTGCCACCAGATAGCGCTAAAGCCATAATAGGCCGCGTGCGCGCCCTGCATCAGGGTGACGCAGAGCAGAAAGCGCCAGGATGATTTCAGCAGCCGCTGCCAGTCCTGCCAGCCCGCACGTGCGACAACCTTGTCGCTCCCCTGCGGCGGGGTCGCCGGGCGAAGCAGCATCCCACCGAGCATCGCCGCCGTTCCTGCACAGAGCAGCCACAGGATCGCCTGGTAAGAGAAAGCGTTAACCAGCACGCCGGTCAGCGCCGAGCTGATAACAAACGCCAGCGATCCCCACAGCCTGACCGGGCCGTAAGCCATTGCAATCTGCCGTTGCCAGGTGGCGGCCAGCGCGTCGCTCAGCGGCACCAGCGGAGAGAAAAACAGGTTGAAGCCAATCATGACCAGCAGTAGCCAGACCCAGAACGCGCTAAACCAAAAGCCCAGGGCAAACAGCAGCGACAGCCCCGCCAGCAGACGCAGCACGCTAATCAGGCGCGAAGGCGTCGTCACGCGGGAAGCGATAAGCAGGCTGCCGGTAAAGCGGGAAACCATGCCGACGCCTAATAAAAGGCCGATTTTTTCCGCATCAAGTCCGATGCCTTTCAGCCAGACGGCCCAGAACGGCAGCCAGACGCCGTAGGTAAAGAAGTAGGTGAAGTAGCCCAGCCCCAGCCACCACGCAGAACGGATTGCCATTTTTCCTCCGGCAATGTACAGACGAAAAAAACGGGACGTAGCGTCCCGTTTCGTTATCGCGCCGGAAAATTCTCCGGCGTTCTGAAGCGGGATACAGCATCCCGCAGGCTTATGGCTTTTACGCGTACACCGGGAAGCGGGCGCACAGTTCCAGCACCTGCTTTTTCACGCGTTCGATGGTCGTTTCATCGTTGATATTGTCAAGAATGTCGCTGATCCAGCCGGCCAGCTGGCGCACTTCCGCTTCCTTAAAGCCGCGACGAGTCACCGCTGGCGAGCCAATACGAATGCCGGAAGTCACAAACGGGCTTTTCGGATCGTTCGGCACGCTGTTTTTGTTAACGGTGATGTTGGCACGGCCCAGCGCCGCATCAGCTTCTTTACCGGTCAGGCCTTTGCTCACCAGATCGATCAGGAACAGGTGGTTATAGGTGCCGCCGGAAACGATGTCGTAACCGCGCTCCAGCAGGACTTCCACCATCGCTTTAGCGTTTTTGGCAACCTGCTGCTGATAGACCTTGAACTCCGGCTCCATCGCTTCTTTTAGCGCTACCGCTTTACCGGCAATCACGTGCATCAGCGGGCCGCCCTGGCCACCAGGGAAGACGGCGGAGTTCAGCTTTTTATAGAAATCTTCATCGCCGCCCTTCGCCAGGATCAGGCCGCCGCGCGGGCCCGCCAGGGTTTTATGGGTGGTGGTGGTTACGATATGCGCGTGCGGAACCGGGTTCGGGTAAACGCCTGCGGCAATCAGACCGGCGACGTGCGCCATGTCGACAAACAGGTAAGCGCCGATGCTGTCAGCGATTTCACGCATTTTCGCCCAGTCGCAGATGCCGGAGTAGGCAGAGAAACCGCCGATGATCATTTTCGGCTTATGCTTCTGCGCCTGCGCGGCCAGATCGTCATAATCGATTTTGCCGGTCTCGTCGATGCCGTAAGGCACCACGTTGTACAGCTTGCCGGAAAGGTTAACCGGGGAGCCGTGGGTCAGATGGCCGCCGTGCGCCAGGTTCATGCCCAGAATGGTATCGCCCGGCTGCAGCAGCGCGGTATAAACGGCAAAGTTAGCCTGAGAACCGGAGTGCGGCTGCACGTTGGCGAAATCGGCGCCGAACAGCTCTTTAGCGCGATCGATCGCCAGCTGCTCTACAATATCAACATACTCACAGCCGCCGTAGTAACGCTTGCCCGGATAGCCTTCCGCATATTTGTTGGTCAGCTGAGATCCCTGCGCCTGCATGACGCGCGGACTGGTGTAGTTTTCCGAAGCAATCAGTTCAATATGCTCTTCCTGACGCACTTTCTCCTGCTCCATTGCCTGCCACAACTCGGCATCATAATCGGCAATATTCATATCACGCTTTAACATCCGCTTCTCCTGACTCAGCTAACAATCTATTCGGCATTGAACGGCCCTTTTGGGCGAAGGCCAACAGTGTAAACCGTTTTGCCTGCTCAGGGATAGCCGGAAAGCAGGGTTTTTACGCAAACGATTGGCTCCAGCGCTGGCAAGGGTTAGTTCTCTTTTTCTCTGGCGTGGCGGCTCGTCTGTTTCATCATCATCTACGTGCAGGTTTTTCAACATCGACCCTTTTTTGTGGTAATAAATGCCCTTGTCTGGTTAAAGGTTATTTACAGCGTGACGCGTTTCGCTATAAGATGCATTTAAAATGCAACTTATAAAAATCCTCAGGAGTTCGCCATGTTAGACGCCCGCACTATCAGCACCATCAAAGCGACCATCCCGGCTTTGCTGGCTACCGGCCCCGCCCTTACCGCCCACTTTTACGATCGGCTGTTCAGCCATCATCCGGAGCTGAAAGACATCTTCAATATGAGCAACCAGCGCAACGGCAACCAGCGTGAAGCGCTGTTCAACGCTATCTGCGCCTATGCAGGCAATATTGAAAACCTGCCCGCTATTCTGCCGGCGGTTGAGAAAATCGCGCAGAAGCACACCAGCTTTGCCGTGCAGCCTGAACATTACCAGGTAGTGGGCGAACACCTGCTGGCCACGCTGGATGAGATGCTCAGCCCCGGCCAGGAAGTGTTGGATGCGTGGGGAAAAGCCTATGGCGTGCTGGCAGACGTGTTTATTAAGCGTGAAGAAGAGCTGTATGAGGCGTCGGAACAAAAAGTGGGCGGCTGGCGGACGCCGCGCGCGTTCCGCATCAGCGAGATTACGCCACAAAGCGAAGTAATAAAAAGTATTGTCTTCAGCCCGGTTGATGGTCAGCCGGTAGCCGATTATCAGGCCGGGCAGTATCTGGGCGTCTGGCTGCGGGAAAAAAGCTTTGCTAATCAGGAGATCCGCCAGTATTCCCTGACGCGTTCGCCAAACGGCAAAGATTACCGGATTGCGGTGCGGCATGAGGCGGGCGGAACGGTTTCCGGCTGGCTGCACGATCACGCCAAAGTGGGCGACGAGGTGCGCCTGGCAGCGCCTGCCGGAGATTTCTTCCTGAATGTCACGCCGCAAACGCCGGTCACGCTGATTTCAGCGGGCGTCGGTCAGACGCCGATGCTGGCGATGCTGCACGTGCTGGCGGAACAGCACCACCCTGCGCCGGTACGCTGGCTGCACGCGGCGGATAACGGCAAAACCCACGCTTTTGCTGGTGAGGTTGTAGCGACGGGCCAGCAGCTGGCGCAGTTTTCACAGCATATCTGGTATCGGGATCCGCAACCCGACGATAGCGATCGCTATCAGACGCCGGGCCTGATGGATCTGCTGCCGATCGCAGAGCAGCTCAGCGATCCGGCCATGCACTTCTATCTTTGTGGCCCGGTCGGCTTTATGCAGCATATCGCTGAACAGCTGGTGAGCATGGGAGTAGCCGTTGAGCGCGTGCACTATGAGGTATTCGGCCCGCATAAAGTGCTGTAATACGCAAAAGGCCGGATAGTCCGGCCTTTTTTACCTGAAGGCAGGCGACTCAGATCGCTTCTTCATCTTCTTCGCCGGTACGGATACGCACCACGCGCGCCACGTCGAAGACAAAAATTTTGCCATCGCCGATTTTCCCGGTCTGGGCGGTGCGCATAATCGTTTCCACGCAGGTATCCACAATATCGTCGGCGATAACGATCTCGATTTTAACTTTCGGCAGAAAATCGACCATATATTCCGCGCCGCGATAAAGTTCGGTGTGCCCTTTCTGGCGGCCAAACCCCTTCACTTCGGTCACGGTCATCCCGGTGATGCCGACTTCAGCCAGCGCCTCGCGCACATCATCCAGTTTGAACGGTTTGATAATTGCATCGATCTTTTTCATGGCAGACCCTTGTTGTTCCCTCGCCAGCCGGAGGGTAAGCGTATTCAGTATATGTGCAGCAGACAGGATCCGCCGCGCGGTCTGTCACTTTTGCCGGGCAGATAAACTATCATATCTGCACCGCGATGCGGCACAAAAAAACTATTCTTTAAAATCAGAGGCATCCAGCTCATGGCGCGACAGCAGCTTGTAGAATTCCGTGCGGTTGCGTCCGGCCAGGCGCGCCGCGTGCGTCACGTTGCCTTTGGTCATTTGCAGCAGCTTGCGCAGGTAGTTCAGCTCGAACTGGTTTCTGGCCTCGACAAAAGTTGGCAGCGCCGTGTTTTCGCCCGCCAGCGCCTGCTCCACCAGCGCTTCGCCTATTACCGGCGCGGAGCTTAACGCCACGCACTGCTCGATGACGTTAACCAACTGGCGCACGTTGCCCGGCCAGCTTGCGGCGATCAGGCGCTTCATCGCATCGGTAGAAAAGCTGCGGACAAAGGGCTTATGCCTTTCGGCGGACTGCTTCAGCAAATGGTTCGCCAGCAGCGGAATATCTTCCGCGCGCTCGTGCAGCGCCGGCAGGCGCAGCGTCACCACGTTCAGACGATAATAGAGATCCTCGCGGAACTCTTTTTTCTCCATGGCCTTCGGCAGATCGCGATGCGTGGCGGAAATAATACGTACGTTAATATCCAGATCGCGATTGCTGCCCAGCGGCCGCACCTTGCGCTCCTGCAGCACGCGCAGCAGCTTGACCTGGAGCGCCTGCGGCATATCGCCGATTTCATCTAAAAACAGCGTGCCGCCTTCTGCGGCCTGAAACAGCCCTTCGCGCTGGCTCACCGCGCCGGTAAAAGCACCTTTTGCGTGGCCGAACAGCTCAGACTCCAGCAGCTGCTCCGGCAGCGCGCCGCAGTTAATCGCGATAAAAGCCTTGCCGGCTCTTGGGCTGGCGGCATGAATCGCCTGCGCCAGAATCTCTTTTCCGGTTCCGCTCTGGCCGTTGATCAGCACGCTGACGTCGGACTGCGCCACCATCCTGGCCTGGTCCAGCAGCCGCAGCATCACCGGGCTGCGGGTAACAATGCTTTCCCGCCAGGCGTCGTCGCTGGCCGGCGCGCGATGTGCCAGAGCCTGATCGATGGCGCTATAGAGCGCGTCGCGATCCACCGGCTTGGTTAAAAAGCTGAATACGCCCTGCTGCGTGGCGGAAACGGCTTCGGGGATCGAGCCGTGAGCGGTAAGAATAATCACCGGCATGCCGGGATGGCTTTTCTGCACCTCGGCAAACAGCGCCAGACCGTTCATTTCATCCATGCGCAGGTCGCTGATGACCAAATCAATGCGCTCGTTTTGCAGCGTGCGCAGCGCCTCCGGCCCGCTTTCGGCGGTGGATACGCTAAACCCTTCGCTGCCCAGGCGCATCCCTAACAGCTTTAACAGGCCGGGATCGTCATCCACCAGCAGCAGGTTTGCCGATTTTTTTATCATCGCTGCGCTCCTTTTTCCGCGTCGTTTTTCTCGCTGTGGCCGTCGCTGCCGTCGGGCGAACGGCGCGTGGAGAGCTGACGTTCAATATCCGTTAGCGTGTCCAGCTTGCGTCGGGTGACTTTAAGCTCGCTGTTCAGCGTCGCCTGCTGCTGGCGCAGCGCGTCCAGCTGGGCATCGCTGGTCTGCTGCAAATGATGGTAGCGGGTGCGCTCCTCGGAGAGCTGCAGCTGCGCCATTTGGTTATCGCGCCACAGCTGAAGCAGCGGGCGCACGGCGGCGGGATAGTCGCGGCTGAAGGCGTCCAGCTGGAGCATATACTGACGCCGCTCGACGGGCGTGACGTTACCGTTGGCCATCAGCACCGCCTCTTTGAAAGCGCCCTGCCAGCTGTCGCCGCCCTGCTGGCGTGCCTGAGCGCGCGCGTCAGCGGCAGAAAGCCGCGCCGCGCAGTCTGTCGCCCGCAGCCAGTAAAGCGGATTGCTGGTTTTGCTCTCTTCCACGTCCCAGATCCGGGCGCAGTCCACCAGCCGGTAGTCCACTATCTTTGCTTCCGGTTCTACGGGCGCGCTATGACCCACGATTTTAGCGCCGGGCGCGTCGCTCGCGCAGGCGGCCAGCAGGCCAGCCAGCAGCGCGGCTGCCGTGTATTTGCCCAGCTGCATAACCGATCCCGCAGCCGGAAAAAAGAAAGGTAATCGCATTATTTGTTCTCGCCAATGGAGTTAAGTTCGATGCGAAAGCAGACGTCGGCCTCTTTACTGGCGGTCAGCTGTAGATCGCCCAGCAGGCGATGCACGCAGTCTTTGGCGATGCTCAGGCCCAGACCGCTGCCTTTTACCGCGCCTTTGCGCTGCTGGCTTCCCTGAAAGAAAGGCTCAAAAATCATCGCCCGCTCCGCATCCGGTATCGGCGTGCCGCTGTTGGCGACCTCGATGATGACCTTGCGGCCCTGCGGCCAGCTGCGGATCCAGATGGTACCGGATTCATCGCCGTAGTGTATCGCATTCGAATAGAGATTATCGATCGCCCTTGTCAGCAGGGCTTCATCCGCCCGGCAGGCGGTGGCGGTCAGGGCAATATCGGTCTGGATCAGGCGCTTGCGTGCCGTGAGGTTGTGGCTGCTGACGATGCGCTCGATCAGCGGTTGCAGCTCCACCGGCTTCAGCACCACCTGCGCCTCTGAAAGCTTGCGGTTATAGTCCAGCAGCTGTTCAATCAGCCGTTGCAGATGGCGGCTGCTTTCGTCGAGGATGGCGACCACCTCGCGCTGATCGGTGGTCAGCGGGCCGGCGACTTCATCCGCCAGCAGCGCCGTCCCTTCACGCATGCTGGCCAGCGGCGTTTTCAGCTCGTGAGAGATATGGCGCAGGAATTCATGTCGCTGCGATTCAAGCCAGGCCAGGCGCTCGCTAAGCCATAAGATCCGCTGGCCGAGAGAACGCAGCTCGCGCGGGCCTTTCAGCGCGAGATTGTGCCCGGCCGAACGCCCTTCACCCAGCCGGTTGATCATGCGCTCGACCGCCTTGACCGGCCCGATGATCATGCGGGTAAACAGCACCACCAGCCCTAAACTGAGCAGAAACAGGATCAGCGCCTGCCAGCCGAAATACTGGCCGCGTTCGGCTATTTCGCGCTGCAGCTGTAGCCCACGTGAAAATACTGCATCACGCGTGGACTGCACCAGCCGGCCGTTGACGGCGGAAAAACGTTCCAGATTGTCGGAAGCCGTCTTAACAGGACTGCTGTTGTCGCACGCTATTTTCGCCAGTCCGGACAGCAGCTGCTGCAACGACTGCGTTAGCCGATCGTCGGGCACCGCCGCCGCCTGCTCTTCCAGCATGCGGGCATATTTGGTTCGTTGAGTCTGATAAAGGTTCGCCAGCATCGGATCGTCCAGCACGCAGTACTGGCGGTAGCTTCGTTCCAGTTCAAGCGCGGTGCGCGCCATCGCCTCGCTGCGGCGCACATCGGTCAGCGTATTGCGATTGATATCGGCCGCCTGATTGCTCAGCGCGGAGAGGCTTTCCCACGCCTGCCAGGCGAGCACCAGCAGCGGCAGCAGCACCAGCAGAAAGGCCATCAGCACCAGCTGGCGCAGCGATCGGGGAAACAGACGCCATTTTTTCACGGGAAGCTCTCCTGTTTTTAGTCAGCCCGATGCTAACGGAGTGTGCTGCGAGAGGAAAGCCTTAGCGTAAAACGAAAAACGGCAGGCTCAGGGAGCCTGCCGTCATGCGATGCGATGCCGGGATCCCGACATGCCTGAATAGGTGGTGCCTAACTCAACGTTGCGCCCTGAGTGTGATAGAGCCGGAGCTGTATCGGTCTCGCTGGACGGCAGGCACCGTATTGTGCGTCATTCGGAACGTTATGAAGCGCTTGACCGCTTGCGCAGGGCTATCATAACCAGGTGAATGAGCCGCTGGGCCTAGTATAGCAAATTCCATGCCATGTTTGGAATTAAATTATAACGCTTTATTTTAAATAGCTTTTTAAAAACAGTACGGCGCAATGGCGTCAGAAGAGTTCGCCCGGCTGGCAGAAAGTGTCGCCGTTCGGGAACAGGATTAGGATTAACCTCAGGAACACAGCATAATCAATAAGTTAAATGTCGCCATTAAGAGACACCCGATTGACGGCCTGTCGCTATTTTGCAACGGTTGTTCACCATCGGCTCAGAAAACATAAAAAAAGGCAGCCGAAGCTGCCTTTAAGGTTGAGGCTAAACTTAACCAAGCTGCTTACGCGCGTTACGGAAAATCCGCATCCATGGGCTGTCTTCGCCCCACTCTGCCGGATGCCAGGAGTTGCTGACCGTGCGGAAAACGCGTTCCGGGTGCGGCATCATAATGGTGACGCGGCCGCTTTCGTTGGTCACCGCCGTGATCCCGTTCGGCGAGCCGTTCGGGTTAGCCGGATACTGCTCGGTCACCTTGCC
The DNA here is from genome assembly GCF_041320675.1 of Erwinia sp. STN24. Taxonomy (NCBI): domain Bacteria; kingdom Pseudomonadati; phylum Pseudomonadota; class Gammaproteobacteria; order Enterobacterales; family Erwiniaceae; genus Erwinia; species Erwinia sp. STN24. The sequence goes on from NZ_JBGGPM010000001.1 coordinate 2,005,984, forward strand.
GAAGTTGTCGACAAAGCGCAGCGCCACCAGGCCTTTATGCTCCAGCGTGGCCAGATGGGCCTCGTCGCGCACTTCCACAAAGCCTTCGCCGTGCGAAACGGCAATCGGCATCTGCGATCCCGCCATGCCGGCCAGCAGCAGCGACGGGCTGGCCGCCACTTCCACCAGGCTGAAACGGGCCTCGAAGCGCTCTGACTGGTTACGCACAAAGCGCGGCCAGGCTTCGCTGCCGGGGATCAGCTCGCGCAGGTTGGACATCATCTGACAGCCGTTGCAGACGCCCAGCGCCAGCGTTTGTGGACGATGGAAGAAGGTTTCAAACTCGTCGCGCACGCGATTGTTGAACAGGATGGATTTGGCCCAGCCTTCGCCCGCGCCCAGCACGTCGCCGTAGGAGAAACCGCCGCAGGCCACCAGCGTCTGAAAATCCGCCAGATCGCGACGGCCAGCCAGCAGATCGCTCATATGCACGTCGACCGCATCAAACCCGGCGCGATGGAAAGCCGCCGCCATCTCGACGTGGGAGTTAACGCCCTGCTCGCGCAATACGGCCACTTTTGGCCGCGCGCCCGTTGCGATATAAGGCGCCGCGATGTCTTCTTCCGGCCGGAAGGTCAGCTTCACGTTCAGGCCCGGATCGAGATCGTTTTTCTTCGCTTCATGTTCCTGATCGGCGCACGCCGGATTGTCGCGCAGGCGCTGCATCTGCCAGGTGGTTTCTGCCCACCAGGTACGCAGAGTGCTGCGGCTTTCGCTGTAGACTGCCGAATTGCCGGAGGTGATCACAAAACGATCGCCAGGCAGCGCGCGGCCCAGCATGTGCACGCAGTCCGCCAGTCCCTGAGCGGCAAAAACCTGCTCTACGTATTCACGATCGGCCGCCGCAATCTGAATGACGGCGCCCAGCTCTTCGTTAAACAGCGCGGCCAGCGCATCGCTGCCCAGCGCGGCGATATCCGCCTCAACGCCGCAGTGGCCGGTAAAGGCCATTTCCGCCAGCGTCACCAGCAGGCCGCCGTCGGAGCGGTCGTGATAGGCCAGCAGCTTCTCTTCCGCCACCAGCGTCTGCATGGCCGTGAAGAAGCCCGCCAGCCGCTGCGCATCGCGCACGTCGGCAGGCTTGTCGCCCAGCTGACGATACACCTGCGACAGCGCCGTCGCGCCCAGCGCATTCACGCCCTGGCCAAGGTCGATCAGCAGCAGCGCATTGTCATGGTTGGCGGTTTGCAGCTGCGGCGTCACGGTGCGGCGCACGTCTTCCACGCGGGCAAAAGCGGTGATCACCAGCGAAAGCGGCGACGTCATTTCGCGCTGCTCGGTGCCCTGCTGCCAGCGGGTTTTCATCGACATGGAGTCTTTGCCGACCGGGATAGTGATGCCCAGCGCCGGACAAAGCTCCTCGCCTACCGCTTTAACGGCTTCATAAAGCCCGGCGTCTTCGCCTGGATGGCCTGCCGCCGCCATCCAGTTAGCGGAAAGCTTGATGCGCTTTAACGAACCAATCTGCGTGGCGGCGATATTGGTAAGCGCCTCGCCTACCGCCAGGCGGCCGGAAGCGGCAAAATCCAGCAGGGCTACCGGCGCGCGCTCGCCCAGCGCCATCGCCTCGCCGTAATAGCTGTCGAGGCTGGCGGTGGTCACGGCGCAGTTGGCGACCGGGATCTGCCACGGCCCCACCATCTGATCGCGCGCAACCATGCCGGTAACGGTACGGTCGCCGATAGTGATCAGGAAGGTTTTTTCCGCCACGCTCGGTAAATGCAGCACGCGTTTAACGGCATCGGCAACGGTAATGCCTTCCCGCGCCAGCGGCTCGCCTTTGGCTTTCAGCGTGACGGCTTCACGGGTCATCTTCGGCGTTTTGCCCAGCAGCACGTCCAGCGGCATATCGATCGGCTTGTTATCGAAATGGCTGTCGCTCAGCGACAGGTGCATCTCTTCCGTGGCTTCGCCGATAACGGCGTAAGGCGCGCGCTCACGCTGGCAAAGCGCAGCGAACTGCGCCAGTTTGTCCGGCGACACGGCCAGCACGTAACGCTCCTGCGACTCGTTACACCAGACTTCCAGCGGGCTCATGCCCGGCTCATCGCTGAGGATATCGCGCAGGTTGAAGCGGCCGCCGCGTTCGCCGTCGCTCACCAGCTCCGGCATGGCGTTAGACAGACCGCCCGCGCCCACGTCGTGGATAAACAGGATCGGGTTCTCTTCGCCCAGCTGCCAGCAGCGGTCGATCACTTCCTGACAGCGGCGCTCCATCTCCGGGTTGTCGCGCTGTACCGAGGCAAAGTCGAGATCCGCATCCGACTGGCCGGAAGCCATTGAAGAGGCTGCACCGCCGCCCAGGCCGATATTCATCGCCGGGCCGCCCAGCACGATCAGCTTCGCGCCCACCGTGATTTCGCCTTTCTGCACGTGATCGGCGCGAATATTGCCGATACCGCCGGCCAGCATAATCGGCTTATGGTAGCCGCGCAGCTCGACGCCGTTGTGGCTGTTAACTTCTTCTTCATAGGTACGGAAGTAGCCGGTCAGCGCCGGACGGCCGAACTCGTTGTTAAACGCCGCGCCGCCCAACGGGCCTTCAGTCATGATATCCAGTGCGGTAACGATGCGGTCAGGCTTGCCGAAATCCTCTTCCCACGGCTGTTCAAAACCGGGAATACGCAGGTTGGAGACCGAGAAGCCCACCAGGCCCGCTTTGGGCTTCGCGCCGCGTCCGGTTGCGCCTTCATCGCGGATTTCACCGCCGGAACCGGTTGCCGCACCGGGCCACGGCGAAATCGCCGTCGGGTGGTTGTGGGTTTCCACCTTCATCAGGATATGCGCCTCTTCCTGATGGAAATCGTAGCGGCTTTCCGCATCGGCATAGAAGCGGCCAACCTGCGAGCCTTCCATCACCGCCGCGTTATCTTTATAGGCGGACAGCACGTGATCCGGCGTTTTCTCAAAGGTGTTTTTGATCATTTTGAACAGCGATTTTGGCTGCTGTTCGCCGTCGATGATCCAGTCGGCGTTAAAGATTTTATGACGACAGTGCTCTGAGTTCGCCTGGGCGAACATATACAGCTCAATGTCGTTCGGGTTGCGCCCGAGTTTTTCAAAAGCCTGCTGCAGATAGTCGATTTCGTCTTCCGCCAGCGCCAGGCCCAGCCTGCGGTTGGCCAGCTCCAGCGCCGTACGGCCTTCGCCCAGCACGTCCACGCTGGTGAGCGGAGCCGGTTCATGATGCGCGAACAGCCGTTCGGCCTGCGACAGATCGCTGAGCACCACTTCCATCATGCGGTCATGCAGCAGCGCGCCCAGCTGCGTCCACTGCGCTTCGGTCAGCTGCGGCGCTTTGATGTAGAAGGCCAGCCCGCGCTCCAGGCGCGTCACCTGCGGCAGATCGCAGTTGTGGGCGATATCGGTCGCCTTGGAAGACCACGGGGAAATCGTTCCCGGACGAGGCGTCACCAGCAGCAGGCGACCTTCGGGGGTATGTTCGGCGAGAGAAGGACCATATTTCAGCAGGCGCTGTAAACGGGCTTTTTCAGCCTCGTCAAGCGGCGCGCTGACATCGGCGAAATGGACGTACTCGGCGTAAATGTCACTCACCGGCAGGTGAGCGTCCTGAAAGCGGGCCAGCAGTTTGTTAATACGAAATGCCGACAGAGCGGGCGAACCACGCAGAATTTCCATCATTAAAGATCTCTCGTCAGAGCGCCAGGCGACGCTTCTTTGGGCGCAACAGGGGAAAACGGGCGCCATTATAAAGAATCCCCATCTGTTACGAAACCGTTTGCGCAGAATTAATCGGCACAGGGAATTGCCTGAAAAGCGCACAATTCCGCACAAATCTGGTTGCGCCGCCGCAGGGAGTTGCGCAAAATGCCCCACGCTCAGGGACCATTAAAGACCACAAATACTGCCGTTACAGACAGAATCCTGAGAGAAATCGAGAGATAACCATTTGAAACGCCTGAAAATTAATTATCTGTTCATCGGGCTGGTGACGGTACTGCTCGCGCTTGCGCTGTGGCCGTCGATCCCGTGGCACAGCAGCGGGCTGGACCGAACGGAACAGATAAAAGCACGGGGAGTATTGCGCGTCAGCACGCTCAATTCGCCCCTGACTTACTACACAGTGAATAAAGCACCGGCCGGTATGGATTACGAGTTGGCGAAACGCTTTGCCGATTATCTGGGCGTAAAGCTGCAAATCACGGTGCGTCAAAACCTCAGCGAGCTGTTTGACGACCTGGAAGAGGATAAAGCGGACGTGCTGGCGGCGGGGCTAATCTACAACAGCGATCGCCTGTCGCGCTTTCGCACCGGCCCGACCTACTATTCCGTTTCCCAGCAGCTGGTTTACCGGATGGGCAAGCCGCGTCCGCCGAATCTGGGCGCGCTGAAGGGCCGCCTGACGGTTGCGTCCGATTCCGCGTTCGCTTCGACGCTGCGCGATATCCGGCAAAATCAGTATCCCGATCTGGACTGGGCCATCTCTACCGATCAGAGCCCGAATGCCCTGCTGGAAGCGGTGGCGGACGGCAAGCTCGACTATACGGTGGGCGATTCGGTGTCGATCGCGCTGCTACAGCGGATCCATCCGCAGCTGGCGGTGGCTTTCGATATCACGGATGAAGAGCCGGTGACCTGGTATATGGCGCGCGACGAAGATGACAGCCTGTATGCGGCGATGCTGGACTACTTTAACCAGATGGCGGAAGAAGGCGCGATGGCGCGGCTGGACGAGAAGTATCTGGGCCACGTCGGCACCTTCGACTATGTCGATACCCGCACTTTTCTGCGCGCCATCGACAGTATGCTGCCTGCTATCCGCCCGCTGTTTCAAAAATACGCCAGCGAGATCGACTGGCGGCTGCTGGCGGCTATTTCCTGGCAGGAGTCGCACTGGAACCCGCAGGCCACCTCGCCTACCGGCGTGCGCGGTATGATGATGCTGACCCGCAATACGGCGGACAGCGTCAACGTCAGCGACAGAACCGATCCGGAACAGAGCATTCGCGGCGGCAGCGCGTATCTGGTGAAAATGATGGAGAAGGTGCCGCCGACCATCCCGGAAGATGAGCGCATCTGGTTCGCGCTGGCGGCGTATAACATGGGCTACGCGCATATGCTGGACGCGCGCAGGCTGACCGAAAAGCAAAAAGGCAATCCGGACAGCTGGGCCGACGTCAAGCAGCGGCTGCCGATGCTGAGCCAGAAACGCTATTACAGCCAGACCACCTACGGCTACGCGCGCGGCCAGGAAGCCTACAACTATGTGGAGAACATCCGCATTTACCAGCTGAGCCTGGTGGGCTATTTACAGGATCAGGAAAGGAAGCTGGCGCAGCAGGCGGCAATGGAAGCGCAGCTGGGTAAAGGCTATCCGGCCGTGGAGCCGCAGGTGGCGATGAACTGAATGTGGGCGCGGCGAACGGCGGGGAAGTAAAAACACCCTGAGCGCGGCACGGGCGACATTTTATGCGTCTTTAAGCCAGGCCACGTTCTCTGCTCTTTTCTGTAAAAGGGCGCTGTTATCCAGCGCCCTTGTTTATTCTCCTTTCAGCAGCTCCGCGCGCAGCCTGTCGCGCAGCGCCTTTTTCTCCGCCCGACGATGGCGGAAGAAATCGCTTAGCATAGCCGCGCACTCTGCCGCCAGCACGCCCTGCTCCACGCTGACCTGATGATTCATGCCCGCATGGCCTAAGATATCCAGCAACGACCCCGCCGCGCCGGTTTTCTCATCCCGCGCGCCAAACACCAGCCGCCCCACTCTGCCGTGCACCATCGCGCCCGCACACATCACGCACGGCTCCAGCGTTACGTACAGCGTGGTGTCCAGCAACCGATAGTTTTCCAGCACCTTGCCGCCCTGCCGCAGCGCCATAATCTCCGCATGTGCGGTCGGATCGTGATAGCCGATAGGCCGGTTCCAGCCTTCGCCGATAACGGTATCGCCCTGCACCAGCACGGCGCCGACGGGCACTTCGCCTTCTTCCCAGGCACGGCGCGCCAGCGTTAAAGCATGGCGCATCCATTTTTCATCAATTTGGGTATCGCTCACCTGAGCCTCCAGCAAAAAATCGCGGGGCAGTATACCCGTTTACTCCAGCTGTTGCAGTTCGCCCTGCGGCGTCACCCGCCAGCGATGCTGGCAGAAGAAAAGCAGCGGGTTATCCTGCTTGCTGTCGCTGTAGCCACTGTAAAGCTGTAAAGGCGTGCCGATACGTTTTTCCAGCTGCGCCACCTTTTCATGTCCCAGGCAGCGCATTGTCAGCACTCGTCCACCGTAGCCGCGTGACATCTGACTGGCGATCGTTTTTACCTTCGGCAGAAAAGCGGAGTCAAAATAGACCAGATCCACCAGCGACTGCGGCGAGCCGGTAATCAGCCAGACGTCAGCGTCAGCGCTGTTCAGGTAGTCGGTCAGCCGCTGCTGCACCACCGGGAAAGCGGTGACCCGTTGCCGAAACCACTGCGCAAAGGCTTTTTCGCGCACCAGCAGCTTCTTTTCGCTGTGGCCAAACGTAATCGCCCACAGCAGCAGACTCATCGGCCAGCGCGAAGCGCGCCCCTTGAGAAGCAGGCCGGCGCCGATCACGGGCAGCAAAGGCGCCACCAGCAACAGGTTGAGCGGCTGACGCCATAGCAAATAGCGCATAAAAGTACCGAACATATCCTGCTGATGCAGCGTGCCGTCGAGATCGAAAAATACCACACGTCGTTCCTGACCAGTTATCAAACCTTTCTCCTCGGGGAAAACCCACAAACCAGACGCGTCTCGCGCCGTCATAACGCTGTTAATAATAGTGGACGCTGAGACAGCAATGTCAAAACTGCGCGCGGTGCGGGTAAATCCGCTTCAGCGCATACTCGCCTGTAATGCCGCGCGTAAGAAGCCGCCGTGTTCGGCAAGCAGCGTAGCGGCTTTTGTTGCGTCAACGCCGCTCAACACCATCAGGATAGCGGTTTTTACTTCATATGCCGTTTGCCGAAGCGCCCGTTCCGCCTCTTCCCGCTCGCAGCCCGTCGCCTGGCAAACCATCCGGCAGGCGCGATCGACCAGTTTGACGTTGGTCGCCTGCATATCCACCATCAGGTTCTGATAGACCTTGCCGATTTTTACCATCGCGCCGGTGGAGATCATATTCAGCACCAGCTTCTGCGCCGTTCCCGATTTTAGCCGCGTCGATCCGGTGAGCGCCTCTGGCCCCACGACCGGCGAAATGGCGATGGCCGCTTCATGCGCGATGGGCGAGGCCGGGTTACAGGAGATCGCTGCGGTGCGGCAGCCGGACTGGCGGGCGAAACGCAATGCACCAATGACATAAGGCGTGCGTCCGGAAGCAGCCAGGCCGACCACCATGTCCTGCGGCGTCAGCTTCAGCGCCTGCAAATCGCTGACGCCCAGCTGTTCATCATCCTCGGCGCCTTCGACCGCTTTCAGCAGCGCGCCTGGCCCGCCCGCGATTACCCCTACCACCAGCCCATGCGGCACGCCGAAGGTCGGTGGACATTCGGAAGCGTCCAGCACGCCGAGCCGCCCGCTGGTACCCGCGCCCATATAGATAAGCCTGCCGCCTTCCTGTAACGAAGCGGCTGCCGCGTCTACCGCCTGCGCCACCTGCGGCAGCGTCCTGCGCACCGCTGCTGCAACGGTAGCGTCCTGATCGTTAAATTTCGTTACCATCTCCAGCGTGGAGAGACTGTCGAGGTCCATTGTGTCTGCATTACGTGTTTCTGAAATCAGTGCGCCAAGATCCATGCTATCCTCACAAATGAATTTTTAATTCTGTATTCGGCTTAATTGCTGAATATTATATTCATAACCGTTTTCCGAAGGGTCTTTTTTACTAAGCTGGCCGCCTTTTATAAGGGTAGCTGACGTGCTGAAGCGTGTTCAGACCGTTTTAAGGAGGAGCCGATGAGCTCACTATTACGTATTCGCCAACTCTATCCCACGCTGGCGCTGAACGAGCGACGCCTCGCTGACTTTTTACTGTCGCAGCCGGATAAGGCGCGGCATCTCAGTTCGCAAAGGCTGGCGGAAGAAGCGGGCGTCAGCCAGTCCAGCGTGGTGAAGTTTGCGCAGAAGCTGGGCTACAAGGGATTTCCGGCACTGAAGCTGGCGCTGAGCGAATCGCTGGCGAAAAAAGACGCTATTACCGTGCATAACCTGATCTTAAGCGACGATCCGTTAAAAGTCGTGGGCGAGAAGCTGCTGGCAGAAAAACAGTCCGCTATCCGCGCCACGCTGGATATCAACAGCGAGGAAAAGCTAACGGAAACGTTGCAGCTGTTAAAGGAAGCGAATCGCATTGTGCTGGTAGGTATCGGCGCGTCGGGGCTGGTGGCGAAAGATTTTTCGTGGAAGCTGATGAAGATTGGTATTCACGCCGTGGCCGAGCAGGATATGCATGCGCTATTGGCCAGCGTGCAGGCGTTAAATCCGGGCGATGTGCTGCTGGCAATTTCCTATACCGGCGAACGCCGCGAAATCAACCTTGCCGCTCAGGAAGCGCGGCGTGCCGGGGCCAGCGTGCTGGCCTTCACCGGCTTTACGCCGAACACGCTGCAACAGTGCGCCACGCATTGCCTTTATACGGTGGCCGAAGAGCAAACCACCAGCAGCGCGGCAATCTCTTCGACCTCCGCCCAGCTGACGCTGACCGACCTGCTGTTTATGGCGCTGGTGCAGCACGATCCCGAACGCGCTTCCAGCCATATCCGCCACAGCGAGGCGCTGGTGAAGAAGCTGGTTTGAGGCTCGCGCCAGCGGTAAAACAAGATAGTACTGTCTGGATGGTTCAAATGCGCAACCAAGGGATTTATCATTTCTTTCAAACAGATAGATAAGACCCTGCACTTACCTTTAAGCGGGCTGTTTTGATTTTTCTTTATAGATCAGTTATAAACGAAGGCTAATTTTCTCAGTCGGCAGTACTAAAATTACTCCCCTGAAGGCAGGCGCAATGATTATCCATAAAGGAAATGGCGGCAGTATCCCCAGCAAATGTTATCAGGTATTTATTCAGTTAACGTTCATTCGTAACGGTTTATCTTCCCTTGTGCCAAGGACTCTATTCTAAATGAGCGAATTACTTTCCTCCCGGAAATACACAAGAAATGAGCAAGTCACCAGGGTAATATTTTTTGGTTCTCTGGCATTACTCTTATTGATACTGCCTTTCGGATTTATTCATGAAAAGGCCAGCAGAGTTTCATTCTATCTTTGTAGCTATCTTTGCGCCGCTGGCATTTTACTGAACTTTAAAGATATCCGCTCAACGCTTTTTAATTCCAAAATAATCCTTCCCGGCCTGCTATTGGCAATCATGTTTACAGTATGGTCACTGTTCGCATCGTATAACAAAATTCCAGGAGTGGATAACGGCCTCTTATTCACCCCGGCTAAACGCTGGTTTTTAGCTACGCTTATCGCTTTGTTTACCCTGTGGGGCGTAAAAAAAGAGCTGATCAGTAAGACGCTACTTTATAAATTAACGTGGGTTTCGTTATCTTTTGCCTTTATCCTTTCCAGCGTTTACGGCATCTGGCAGCATATAAACGGCGTCGACAGGATCGTTCTTGGTATAAACCGCGCTACGCTTACCGCCTATGCTTATAGCGCGCTGGCGTTGGCTATGATGACCATGCTTAATCAAATAAATTCGCTATCCGTCAGGTTTACCGCCATCATCCTTACCTGCCTGCTCTCTATATATATCATTCTACTGACTGAAACCCGTTCTGCCATGTTTATCCATACGCTTCTGTCAGTGGCGATTATGATTAGTGCGCTCTGGCGCGGTAAACTCATCAAACCTTTACCGGTGATAGCCATCGTTATAGCTTTTGCGGCCATCGCTACCTTTGGTAAGAGCATCATCTATTCACGCGTTGATACCACTCAGCAGGAAATAACACGATTCAGTCAGGGTGATGACCACACATCCCTGGGATCTCGTTTTACCCTGTGGCAATCGGGCCTTGTGGCTATTCAGGAAAATCCGCTGGGTCAAACCCAGGTCACCAGAAACACTATAATACGCAACTGGATCACCACAAACCATCCTGATTCATTTGCGCTGGAATATATTGATGTTCACTTGCACAATGAATTCCTACAGTACACCTCGCTATTTGGCGTTTTTGGCTTCCTTATCCTTTTATTCTTTTTTATAAAATTGATTTTTGATAATGGTACAGCAGGTATCTTTAGTAACCCTGTCTCGATTATGGCAATCTCTGCGTTGCTGTATGGCATGACAGATGTGCTGTTGACCTCTATAGAGTATATAGTACTGCTCAGCACACTGATTTTGTTGGCCAGCCTCAACAGCAATAAAAAAGTAATAGCGGATAAAAGATGAGTAATATAGCCATTTTCGTGATCAATTTGCCTGTCTCTACAGACAGGTTACAATCTATGCAGAGACAGCTGGCTGCTATAGGTAAAGAATTTTTTACTATTAAAGCTGTCGACGGTTCGAAAATAGCCGATGACGAGTTCTTCTTCTATAAAAGAGAGGTGAGCTACGCCATCACTAAAGGGGAAGTGGGCTGCGCAATGAGCCATTTGAAGGCTTATAAGCAGCTGGTGGACTCTGACTATGATCTAGCCTTAATTCTGGAAGATGATGTCACCGTTCCCGCCGATATTGGGAAACATTTGGAGAGTATCGCTAAAAATAACAGTGACAGGCATAGTACCGTCACTCTGCTTTCTGATATTAACCAATATCAGAACAAGCAGCTTTATTCTACAGATAATACGCATCATGTTCATAAAGTACTTAATGCAGCCTTCTCGCACGGCTATGTGATCAATAAACCGGCGGCAAAAAAGATGCTGGCCAACCTCTTTCCAGTCTGGTGCGTCGCAGATCAATGGACAACGTTTCAAGAGTTTGGGTTAATTGATCTTCACGGGGTAGTGCCATCATTGATAAATACCTATGAACCGTTGGAAAAAGTAACAACCATTGGGGACAGAAGCTCAGAATTGGTAAGGAAGGAGAAAAAAATAATATGGCGAAGAATAAGGAATTCACGCCCTGTAATGTTAAAGATCAAGAAAAGTTTGTGGCTGGCTTTTGTCAGGCCGTTTATTTCTATTAAGAAAAAAAATTAACTATAAAATCACACTTGGGGTAGTGAGCAGACCACTACCCTAGTGTGCCATGTACCTTTAAAAAATATATTCCCAGGATATCCTCAGAATTACAAGGCCCTTGAAATTATTTTAGAATGATATTCACTATTATAATTTAAAAACAAATGGTTATTTCTATAAATATATTTTTAACTACATCAAAAATTGTAATATAGCGCATTATATAAATACAATTTGCCACTCCAGCCGAATGCACTTAATAAAAAAATACCCAACAAATTAATTTTAAATCACATGATCGTCTTTAGCGATTTGGAGCTGTAGGCCATATAATATCTTGCGCAACGTTAACATCGATTCTACTCACCAGAACCCGAAACGCCTTCCACTTAGCGAGCATCTTTTCTTCAGCATCGGTTACAATACCAAGTGATTCAGCGTCCCGAATAATCTCAATATTCTCATTTGCCTCTCTGAGAAAGTCTGCCTTTTGAATAGTTGCTTTTTCCACATAATCTACCGGAGAAGATATAATGCTTCCATTATCAACCATCCAATTACCAAGCCTGTCAAAACCTTTGGGAAGCTCGGTGCTATTCATCTCAATAACGCTTAAATCATCAGGAACTATTGCCGAAGCATCCTGGTTAAAGTCCCTGACCACACCTTTTTTATCGTAAGCTATTTTGATCGTATCCTTTTCAAAAGAAGACAAACTGTCATACCAGTCCCGACCAGTTTCATCCTGATAAAAAACAATCGAAACATTATTTACATTGATGAAATGAAAAATATCGCTATTGTTTTCATTCTGAACGGGAAAGTATTTAATAAAATTCTTCAAGTGTAACATCAGGCAACTCCTACATTATACCAATTTCCATTGATTAAAATTTGCGGGTAACGGTAGTTTACAGCGGTATAGTTTGTTTTCTGTTGCACGCCTACCACTACCGTACCATCAGGGGCATTTGCAAACGTATTATCATTATTGTTATTAGTTGCACTGCCCCAGCCAGCAAGTCTGAATGAAGACACCCTTGAATTAAGCTGACCGCTTGCCCAATCATATAGCCACCCTCCCCATCGAGATCCATAAACATTACCATCCGATGCCAGCTGCGAGGCGCCGTTTCCGGCATAGACACTGCTCATAGACAATATGTCCTGAGCAGATGAAATCCTACCGTTTGCTGAAAAATTACGCTCTGTACGTAGATCGCCAGAGGCGTAATTAACAGCAAGCGGCCTTAAATTATTCCATCCGCCTCGGGGATCGCCATCTTTTGTTAACATCAGATAATAATTTTCACCATCAAATCGCCAAAAAACGCCCTTGTTATTAGCAATAATCCGATAATTATCTACTGAGTTCGACCAAACTTCGCCTTTTATCTCACCACCGGTAACAGGAAACGCCCCTACTTCTGCCGCGCTAAGCCCGTTTTTTAACGCCAGGCTACCCAAACCAAGATTGCCGCGCGCCTGCGCTACGTTATTTACATCCGCAAGGTTTTTGCCGGTCTGCAAATACCGGCCATCCAGCTGAGCAGTTGCATTATTTAACAAGGCTTTTAACAGTGTGGCCTGTAATGCCGCTGTGTCGCCATCGTCCAGCACATCATTACCGGATTTATCTGCCATAAAGCTGGCTACGACGGAAGCAATCGTTGAGGCCTGTCGCCAGACCTTATTCAGCTGTTCGCTTCTGGCGATGCCGGTTTGAAAGCCGTTTGCCGTAGCATCCAGCGCTTCGTAATCCGCCTGTGACAGCACGTTTGCGCTTTCGCCCGTAGCAAAAGGTTTAAAGTCATTTTTTGCCATCGTTATTCTCCATTAATTTCATAATTTACCGTGACGCCAGCGGGCTTGATCGCCAGATAGCCCTGCTTAATAATTTCTTTGGTAATGGTCGACAGGTTTTTTGCCGTCACATATACCGTTACGGTCATATCCTGATTATCGGTAAAGGTGATATTGATATCCTGCTTCGTATAGATTTCTTGCAGAATTGCGGGCAACGTGTCGGCCGTGCCGTCCCACTTATTGGCGCCGATTTTAGCGCGCAGCATCGTGCGATAATCCTCATCATCTACTTTGATAATGCCCGAATCGGGTTCATACCTGTCTTTCCAGCTGCCAAGGTCGAAGCCCAGCGAGGCCTTATCAAAGGTAAAAAAGTAATCTTCAATCGGTGCGTTAATACTTCTGGCTCGCCCGATCCACTCGCCTAAAATATCAAGCTGCGCGCCGGTAGCATTGTCTAAATCTAACGCCGTTACGATTTCGCTAAAGAGATCGATAATTTCTTTTTGCGGCCGCGTGGTTAAATCAATGTGCTCGACGTATTTCGCTTTTCCGCGATGGTAGTTGGTGATCAGATCGGTATAATTCATGAGGTCACCGATATCGTAATATTATCCGCCTCGCAGCTGGCAAATTCGTTATAGCCGATAGCGATATTGCCTGAGGAAAGCGCGGCTTCGCTTTTTCCTGCCAGCAGGCTCAGGATGTCGTAGTACTGGCTGTCCGTACTGTCCTGCCCTGTCGTCAGGTTAGCGGGCGAATAAAGACGGCTGAGCAGAACGCTGTTGCCGATCCCCAGACTATTGATATAGGCCGCCAGCGCCTTTTTAATTTTCTCCGCGATGGGGCTGGTGTAGCCCGTCAGCGCTTTCAGCTCCAGCGACAGATAAACCGGCACCGGCACCGGCCGCGAAAAGCGGATCGCCTGCGGCGTGCCATAGCTGTCGGCAAGCGTTATGGTGGTATTGCCAAACGTGCCTACGCCCAGCGATTTCTTTTTGCGAATAACGTCGGCGATCGTATTTGCGTCACCACCCTGCACCACTGCCGAAATAGTATGGCCGGGCAGCCCATTCGCATCCTTATCATCGCTGTCGTTCTGGTAAAGCTTATGTCCAACGACGCCTGCGATATTTGAAATTGCGCCGTCCAGCGCGTCAAAAGTGGTCAGCGCCGTCAATGAAACGCTTTGCGCCTGGCGCAGCCGCAGTTCCGCATCCGTTTCGGCAACGCTTCCCGTGGCCGCCGCGTTCAGGTTGGTCACCGTCTGCCAGCCGCGCGTCGGCGTGTTGATTTGGTTAACGGAACCACTTACCGCCGCTATCGGCCCGGTTTCCGCGCAGGTGGCCGTCACGGTGACCAATCCCGTGGTGGCAATCGTTACGCTTGCGGGCAGGTTCCAGATAACGTTATTACTGTCCCTGACCGAGCCGTTAACAATGGTGGTGCCCGGCGTGCCACCTAGCTGCAAATCCACCGTTGAGTTGGTCGCGGGTTTACGCACGATACCGTTGATTTTTACATTGCGCGTCAGCGCGTCGCCCACCGCGGTGGACGGCGAAAACGAGTTGTAGCAGGTTATCGCCATGTTATTGGCATCGTGGATAGCCAGCGCCATAATCGCTATCATCTGGCCGTCTTTGCTGTCCGGTTCCAGATAGGCGTCGGTGCCATAAATTTGTCGGAAATAGTCGGTCAGCGCGCTGAGGATTGTCTGGTAATCAGGCGCGCCGATCCCCTGGGCCGTTATCGTTGCCGATAACCCCAGCCTGTCTGTCTTAAGAGCCATTATGCCTCGCTTGTTACTGTCGTCGTGCCGTACAGCGTTTCCACGGTTACCGTGAAAATTGCCCGGCGGGATGAAGAGTCGAACGTGGTATTGAAAGAGAGAATGGACTTAACGCCCTGGGTGGCAAGGATGCGCTGGCGCAGAACCATTTCCGCCGTCGCGCTGTGCTGCTTGCCGGTCAGCGATTGCAGCCAGGGCGTGCCTTCCGTGGTATCCAGAAACCATTGCCCATACCATAATTGCAGCCGCGTTTTAATCGCCTGTGCCACGCACGCCGGCGAGTTAACCAGGAAAGCGCTGTCCCCTTTGCCAAAGGCGTAATCGCCGTCCTGCTCTTCTCTGCGATATCTCATTGCGGTCCCCTTGTGTAGCTGCTGCCGCTCTGGATGCCGCCATGAACGTGATCGATCTGGCTGATGCCGCCAGCGGTCTGATCGCCGGTCGAGGTAATATCGCCATTGACGTGCAGATTGCCGTTAAGCGTTAGCCGCGTAGTGGTGATATTGACCTCGCCGCTCTGTTTCAGCTCGATAAAGGCCTGGCCTTCATCCGTACGGATTTGCAAAGCCTCCGTGCTGATAGCGCTGATTTTTTCCTTCTGGGACTGCGGCCCGACCAGCGCGAAAGCGTCGGACAGATCGTGCTGACGCGGATCGACCGGTTCCTGCACGTCGCCGTTTTGCCACCAGAAGTCGATGCAGCGATCGCTGAAGATCACCAGGCATTCATCGCCCTTTTTAACGGGAAAGGTGATGGTACAGCCGCCGCCGCGGGGAAAAACCACGGGAACGTCGACCAGCAAAGGCAGCGCCTGAGAAACCGGCTGGCCGCTGGCATTGCGCACGCTGCCCTTAATGGCCGGCTGCACCACGCAGGTTACAGTGTCGGGATCGAAGGATTGAATAATGCCGGGTAAGGCTACGCGTAGCGTTGTGGACACCATGTCCGCTAAAGCCCGATACGCCTGAGCTTCCCCGCCAATCACTGACTGGATAGAAACGGGCATAAAAACTCCAAAAAAAAACCGCCTCAGGCGGATGGTTGAATTAGTGCGGCGCAGCGGGCGCCTTAAGGGCGGTCTGTTTATCCCGCACGATGCAGGTCAGTGTCATATACCAATTCTTATCACGGGTATCACCTTCGTAAGTGATACCTTTAACGATATAGACGCCGTCGGCCGCGATATCGGCAGGCGGCTGCGCGTTCTTTTGCTCGCCCTGGGGCGCCGCCTGCGGCTGCGCTTTGTTCCCTTTTGCCGCCGCCTCTCTTTCTTCGGCGGCCGCGCGGTTGACCGATTCCATGGCATTACGCATGCTGTTAAGCGCAGCCTGATTGATATGCACCAGACCATGCAGACGAAGCGTTGGGTCGATCAGGCATTTGATGTTGACCCCTTCCGTGGTCAGTTCGGGCGCGCCGATCATGCCGGTCTGGCTGTTCAGCACCACAATGCGTTCGAGATAGCTTTCTTCCGGCACCATTTGCAGTTTGCCGTCGACAAACTGCCAGGTCGCGCGGCACTGCGCGGCAACGTTATCCATCACCTGGCTGGCCGTCTGATAGAGTACCCGCCCTCTGGGGAAACGCGTGGGCGGCATGGTGCCGGTGGCGCCAGCGGTCACGCCGTAAGGATTAAAGCTGCGCAGGGTTAACCTGTGGATGGCGCTGGCATCGTAACCTGCGGCGACGGTAGTGTTGACCGTTGCCTCCATTGCGGCCTGATGACCATCGATAGCCTGAATTTTCAATACGCTTTCCGGACTAGCCTGCGTAGATTCTTTGGATCCGATCTTATCAATAAACGCATAGCGGATTTCGCCGCTAAAGATTTCGCCGTAATTTGGGCCTCCTGATTTAACCGGCGGGTTTTCGATCGCTTTTCCCACCATATAGTCAGGTATAACCGGCTCCTCTTCGTTCTTATCCGGCAGGACTCCCGTATAGCCCGCGATAAGGCGCAGCTTTTTATATTTGCCGCTCACGATCGCGTTGCGGGTTTCCGCACTCAGGTTATAAATTTTAATCTCCGCAGTGCTGCCCTTGCTTTGCACATGAGTAACAATTTTGAAATCGACCTTTAAATCGCCCAGGATAATCGACGCTTTACTGGCATCTTCCAGCAGCAGTTCACAGTAGCGCATCCAGTTAACGCTCATGCCGCCTCCGTGATAATGCAAAGATGCGCGGTGTAACCGAGATCGTACTGACCCGGCGCGGTATTGCCGCTGCTGTCGGAAAACAGCCACAGGCCAAAGCCCAGCTGCAGATAAGCATACTGCGCCACCAGGTCGGCACCGGTCACCAGTGGAATGCCCGCGATAATATCCCCGCCGTCGCTGTTTTGCAGATCGAGAAACCAGCCGCTCTCCCGCCAGATAATGCGCATTTTATAATCGCTATTATTGATAGAAATATCGAACAGCTGATTATCGGGCGTCAGCGGAATTTCGGTAATAGTCATCAGCTGCTCCCCGTCGTGAGAACCACATTCGCCGGGCCGGGCCTGGCGACTTTCTTACCGTTATTCTGCACGGCAGAGGTTTTTGCGCCCTGCGCCATATTCTCCTTTTCCGCGCTGCTGAGCGTTCGCGTCTGCGTAATCATCAGCTCGGTCAGGCCTAACGAGGCGAACAGCACGTGTTCCGTAGAGGCATCCGTTGTCACGGAAATCGAGGTAATCAGCATGTTGTTGTACAGCCGCTTGCCGGTCACCACGGTCAGCGGCTGCCTGCTGGTCATCAGCTCCCGCAAATTCTGGTAGCTTTCTGCCGGGCTTAACGATGCCTGGACACCGAACTGTGTCGTATCCATAAAATCCACCAGCGAACCGCCGCCGGAAAAGCCTACCTCCATAGTCAGCTCCGCAGGCGAGAGGTAAGCATGATCGGCGATGGTGGCGCCCGCTTCGACAGGATGCGTGGTGACGTTCAGTTTGTCGGTGTGGCTCTCTTTCATTACCACATTGGGAATAAGCAAACCGATTTTACGTTTGCTTTGCATTAATAGCGTGGGGAAACCTTTTATCATACCGGCATATTCCTTACGGTCTGGACGAATTGCGAGTTCACATCGAACTGGCTTTCCGCCACTCTCTGGGCCGTCAGGTGTGGCTCGCCACCCTGCACATAAATATTGGTTTCCTGCTGGATGCCCACGGTGCTGTCCGTTCGGCTCTGCGCTATTTCACTTTGCCAGGGTAAACGGCCGCCCATGCTGAAAGGCAGCGCGCCTGTCAGATTGTCATTGGCAGACCACGTCATCACGTTCGCCAGCATCCGGGCCTGCTGCGGGTTCAACGGGCTGTTTGGATCCGCCAAACCTGGCAATGAGATGTCCGACACGGCGGCCTGTGTCTCTCCGGCCATTTTTTTCACAAAGCGCCAGATGGGACTGTTGGCCAGCTTATTAGTGATATCGGTAAAGAAGTTATCGAAATAGTTCTTCACCTTATCCACGGCGGCGGTCATGCCCGCCGACCAGTTACCCGTCACAAAATCGGTAATAGCCTGTAGCCCGCCCTTCCAGTCAAGCGTGCCCGCCGTAAGCTGGCCGAATTTCTCCAGCAGCCAGTCCAGCGCCTTTTTGGCCGCGTTGATGCCTGGCGCCCACTGGTCCCAGTCAATCAGGGTTTTTCCGCCCTCCTGCCAGGTTTTATAGCTGTCGTAAAGCGTGAAAAGCAGCGCTACCAGCGCCACGACTATTCCTATGGGCGAGAGTAAAAAAGCGCTGTTCAGCGCCAGCCAGGCCGCCGTCATTACGCCAAGCGTGACGATCAGCTCCTGCGAACTGCTATCCAGCGAGCCCCACCAGCCGCTTAAATCGGCCACCGCCTGGATCAGACGCAATATGACCCTTTCTCCCACTTCGGCAAGCAGCAGCAGCAGGCTTACCGCGCCATCAAGCACGCGCTCGACGTCAGGCGCGTTGTCGGTCAGCTTCTTCGTAAAGTTATCGAAGATCTCCCCAAGTCCGTTGTTCAGCCGGCTGCTGCTGTTGGTTTGCAGCAGTTCGACAACCTCATCAAACTTGCGCCTGGCCGTCATAAAGTGGTCGGCGCCGGAGACGGCCTGCGTCATATTGACGCCGAGAGAGTCGGAAAGCTGGTTATAGTCGCCGATAAATTTCCCCAGCCCTCTTTGCATGGCGGCCAGGATATCGGGCGCAAGTCCCAGACTATTGGCGGTCGCCAGCGCCTGCTCTTCCGGCATAGCGCCAAGCCTGCTGCTGGCCTCGCTGAAGAGTTCGCTGTCCGTTTTTTTCTGGCCGCTGGCGTCGCGCGTTGCCACGCCCAGCTTATTCAGGCGCGCTTCCGCGCCCGGCTTATTAATGAGGGTCTGGAAAGCTTTCGCTATGGCATCGTTGCTGAGGCCGGTCTGGGCCGCGCCGTATTCCAGCGCGTTGAGATCGCCCGCTGGCGTACCGGCATTCTGCGCACGGACGCCAAGCTGCTCCAGACGGCTGGCGAAGCGGTTGATATACTCCACCAGCGCTTTACCCGCCTGCTCTACCGTCTGTTTGATCTTTTGCAGATCGAGCGCCTTTGCCGCCTGTTCGTTGTTTTGCCAGCCCGGCGCCTCAACAAACTGCCTGACTTTTTGCCAGCTGGCGGCCTCCGCCGCCAGCTGAGTATCCAGCACCATCAGAAAATTTTTTGTATTTTCAGCGTTCATTGGCCTGTTTCCATTGCTCAATGCGGTGTTGATTATCCGCTTTCAGATCCAGCCAGTCGTTCAGGCGGGCAATATCCGCCAGATCCACTGAGCCATCCTTGAGCGCGGTGTAGCTGATAAGCCCGGCATCCACCGGGCGCATCAGAAAATCTTCCCCGTCAGGAAGCGTTTCCAGCGTCAGCCCGCTGCCGGGGCCTCGCTCCTGCTGACGGGGAGTTCGGGCAAAAAACTGCCCAGCGAATCCTCCACTACCCGCAGCACCAGCTTCAGCATGGTGATCAGATCGAGGTCATCGAACATCAGCACGCCCTGAGAGAAGATCGGCACCCAGCTTTTTGCCTGCTGGCGCGAGACTACCGCCAGGCAGGGATGCAAAATCGCATTGGTGTCTTCCTCGCTCATGTCGGCCAGCGAGTGCGCAATAGCGGGCAGAGCTTTTTCCAGCACCTGGAAATAGTCGCCCTGCGCCGCCGCCGATTTCACCGTGTTAATGTCGGAGAGCAGCCCGGCCAGCAGCGGCAGCAGCTTTCGCGAGACTTTAAGCTGTTGAAAAACGTCCAGCTTAGCGATACGGAACGTGGTTTCGTTGAGTGTGAATTCCATCGATTAATATTCCCCCATCACCACATCGATTTTGATGCAGTCGAAGATCCAGGCGGTGGTGCCGCCCTCTTTGGCGAATTTACGATCGGGCAGCTTCTGGAAGGCCACGCCGCGCGCGGTGATGACTTCACCCGAGGCGCTGTTGCGGATCACGATAATATTTTTCCCCCAGCTGGCAGAGCTTGCGCTCTGCGCGTTATAGGCCAGCGAAAGCTTTTTATTCACCGGCGAGGTTTCCAGCAGGTTAACCGTAATCTGGCCGGACGTGCCCGGCAGCAGGGTATTCATTCCTTCGCCGTCAATCCCCAGCTTCATGCTGTTTTTATTTTCCTTCATGGAAACGGTAATGCCCTCTTCCGAGCTACCGGAACCGCTTCCCAAATCAAATACCGCGCCCGGGCCAATAAAAGAGGCGGTAACATCCATAAATGAATAGGCAGACATATTTTTTTCCTTAGCGAACAACGTTAATTTGGACATCGGCGTAGTGCACGGCACCGGCCAGTTTGCAGGCAACCTGCATCAGTGGCGCTTTACGCGCTTCGCGATCGGCCTGCGACTGCAGCGCCAGCGGCTGGGCATAGACGTAATAGCCTTTGGTGAGCATGTCGCCGGCAGCCAGCTGGCCAATCTCGCCGCCGTTCCAGACGCCCGGCGCGATCAGCCCGTTGGTCACGGCCTGATCCATCGACGCTTCCACATTGCCCATCAGCCGGGTAATGCCCGCTTCGGTCTGCGGAATTTTGCTGGCAGAGGTGTAGAGCAGGTTATACAGGTTGGTCTGCACGAAGTTTTGCAGCCAGTCCAGCCCGTGGCGCTCATCAAAGAAGTCGCCGTTAGCCATAATGCCCTGTTGCAGAATGGCGCTGTCGTTGGCGAAAAGGACATAGACGTTGGCCCTTTTGCTTTCCAGTGCGGCGGCCTGCCTGGCGTTCAGGGTTTCATAAGCGATGCCCGGCTCCTGCTTAAATTTCAGCGTCAGCGTGGTGTTGCTGCCGTTGAAATTAACGGTAAAGGCACGGGCGAACGCGGAAACCGCGGCAAAGCGGCTGCGGGTGGAATACTGCACAAAGGTGCGCGCATAGCCTGCCGCCTTCAGCCGGGCGGCGACGTCCGTGGTGGAAGTTGCATCCAGCACCGCTGCGCTGCCGGTGGTAACGGCAAAGACACGGCTTTGACCGGCCGATTCGACAGCCGCCGCCACGCCGAGTACATCTTCGTCGCTGATAACGTCGTCTGCGGCGGTGGCCACGGCCAGGCCGTACCAGTTAGCATATTCCAGCGCGGCGTTGACGGCTTCGACCAGCGTTTCTGTCTTACCCTCTTCGTCCGCGGCGAGCGTTTTAGCCCAGCGGCCGATATAAAGCTGCTGCGGCTGCGGCGACTGCGCAAACCAGACGGCTGCCGCCTGGTACTCCGGGGAATCCAGGCCAAAGTCGGCCCCGATATCGGCGGCGGCGGTATAAAGACGCAGGCGTTCCGTCAGGGGGATCACCGTGGCGCTTCCCATAATCAGCATTGAGCCAAAGTTACGACCGGAAGCGGCAACGGGTGACATCAGGACGTCAACATTCACGATGCCGGATAAAGGCAATCCTTGAGGCATATTTTATTCTCCAAAAAATTGAACGGGTGTTTCCACCAGTGAGTAAATTCCGTAGAGACGGAATATTTTACGAACAACATTGACCGTTAATTCATAACGGCGGGTCTGAGCGTTATTAACCGTTTCCAATACGGTGGTAATATCGCTGCAATCGCTGACGCCAAGCGAAAGCTGTTTTAAAGCGGCAAGGTTTTGCGCCAGCGTATTTCCGTCGCGAAAACGAGCGGCATAAAGCTGGGCGGAAGGGCCATAGAAATGCAGTCGGCATTCCATCCGTTCATCCCGCCACAGCTGGACATTGTCCTCCTGTTGGTTAGTCAACACGGGCGTGCCTTCGGCGGCGATTTTCATCACCATAAAAGCGCAGCCGCTTTCGCCGGTCGGCAGCCATGCAGGCGGCGACGCGCCGTCGTCAACCGCCACCCGATCGGCAGCCAGGCCGGTAAGCCCCTGGATCCACGTGCTGAGTTGTTCTTCCAGCGCGGCGTCCCTGGCTGGTTCGTCATTAAGCGGCGTCAGCCAGCCGGCTGTTTTACTGGTATTCGTCACCAGCACACCTCCTGTTAGTTATTGCAATGAAAAGCAAATTGCAGGCAGCAGAAAAGCGGATGAAAAGATTTCATCCGTCGGGATATAACGCTTATTAAGGCTGACACTGCTGGCGAATATAATCCTGTAATCCCGCTATCTGAATGCGGGCCGTCGCTATTCTTTCTCTGAGAGTGAAATAATACCGTTGAGCGGCGTCAGTAAGTCGGGGGCCGGCTGCATCAGCCACGCCGACGGCGCGGGCCGTGGAGGCGCTGTGGCAGCTGGCGGCGAGCTGCAGCCTGCGCTGGCCAGCAGCAACATCATGCTCAAGCTGGCCAGCGTTTTCCCTGGCCTGTTGCAGTTGCGAAACATATTTTTTATCCATAGCGGCCGCGGCGTTAAGCCGTTGCTGTAGCGTATTAACCTGCTCCTGCTGCTGCCGAAGCTGATTACGGGTATCCACATAGTGGGAATGATAAAAAAGCGCGGTTTTTACTGCGGCTAACATAACAACCGACAGAAAAATAAAGATTAGCCATTTAGCGTTCATTCATTTCATCCGTCCTCTCCTTTTATTTATCAGAAATAAGCCAGCTTGCGGTTTACGCCGTTAATTTTAACGGTGATATAGCCTGCAGGCGTTGCGGTCGCCGCCGGCGCTTCCGCTACTGCCGTCGTCAGCGTCGCCAGGCTGCCGTCAAAGCCATAACCGGCAGTGCCGTTATGAAAATTCATCACCGTAGAGAGCGTGACGCGTTTAGTGGTATCCAAATCGGTGACTTCTGAGAAGTCGGCGCTGAACAGCGAGCACTCTCCCGCTTCAAAGCGCGACGGGCCGGTGGTTTTCAGATTGACCATCACGTCGCCGCACTGCGCCTTGAGCTTGATCCAGACTTCGCCGTACAGGCCTTTGCTGTCGCTGGTTCTGACAATGCAGTCAACCACGCCCGAATCCCCTTCATAATGCAGGTTGCCGCCAACGGAGCTGGCGCCGCGATAAAGGTTCAGGTAGGCCTTACCGCAGACGTTGGTCAGCAGCGGCGCATCGGCAGGCTGCGTAACGGTATCCCTTAGCGTTTTGCCGTGCATTTCCAGATGCCAGTGCTGGTTGGCATGAGGGAAAAAGAATTTGCCGACGCGGAACCATTTATCCTCATCCGTCGTGTTGCTGACGCGGTAGCCGGAATACCAGCCGGCCTTCAGGGAACCGGTCATTTCCGAACCGTAGTTTTCATCGCGACGCCAGCCGTATTCAAAGCCTGACAGCCACGGCGTACCGGATCTGCTCAGGTCGACTTTGGCGCCGGACTGAAGGCTGAGGGCGCGCATCGTGGCCCTGGTGTAGTTCAGCTTCAGCGGATTTTCAGAAGACTCGATGCTCAGCGCGTCGATAATCCACTGGCCATTGCTCAAATCGCCGGGGAAACGCGTGTGTTCAATCCAGACGTTGCGGATCAGTCCCTGGGTGACGCGCGGCATATAAAGCGTGGCGTCGCTGTATCCTTTCTGGAAATTACAGTTCGACAGCTCGACCGCCGTCGAGTGATCCCAGACGCCAATAACAGAATCCGACCACTGGATATCAAACACTCGCGCATAGGTGGTGTTGCTGTAAATCTGATCCAGACGCGTATCCAGCGTATCGAGCAGTTTGAAAGCGGCGCCGCCGATATTCTCAATGCGGCAGCAGGTAATATTGACGAACTCGCCTTCAATCACGGTATTTTCAAAAAAGGGCTGCGTGTTGCTGACCATTTCCGGCGTAATCACGCCCGTATTGGTTTCGGTGTCCGCCGTGGCCTGACCGTCCCAGAAGATGCCGCGGATAGCGGTGCGGCGCGCCTTCACTTTAAATACCGTCGCGGCGGACTGGTCGGAAACAATAATGGTGCGCGGTGACACGCCATATTCGCAGTCGTCACCGTACAGGCTGAAATAGTTGATTTCGCCTTCGCCGGTAAGATCGACCGGGTTTACCAGGAATTTCCCGGCCGGGAAGCGAATACCCACGCCGTGGATCGGATTTTTGCTGGTATCGCTAATCGGCGATGAAAAAGCCTGTCCCCATTTATACATATTGATGCAGGCGTCATGGTTGACTTTACCATTGTCCGCATCGAAATTACTGTCGCCGCGCAGACGCTTGCCGCCGAAATGATAGATATTAATATCTTCGACGTTATCAATAATACGCTTCCAGTAATAGCCGCCGCCCGTCGCTACCGCCACGGAGCCGCCATCATCCTTTGATGCTGCTATCGACGCATCAATAAAGCCGACGAAACGCCCGCCGCCCTGAAAGGTGGAATCTTTATCGTAATAACGTTTCAGCATGGCGATATCGCCAGAGGCGGAAGGTTTGGTGGTGCGCAACTCTGCAAATGAATTAACTTCAATCATCTTGATTTCCTTGGGTTGTTGGTTAGTTATTTTTATGGTTATGGCATAGCGAAACGCCACGGTTTTTAGCGAAGAAAATAAAAAAGGACGTTTTTATTTTTTCAGAAAAAGAGCGGCTTCTCTTTTTCTGCGTGGCAGCAGCACGTCAGATAACTGACCGGCCCTTTTCCATAACAGCATGGCTTCTGCGGCGCCCTCATAATCGCCTTGATTTAATTTCTTTAACAGCGTCGAACTATTAAAAGCGCTGACGCCAATATTGAATACCAGACTACATAAAGCATCGTACTGATTTTGCGTCAGACTGACGCTGACTTTTTCATTAATAAAATGCTCAACATGCGAAATATCCGCAAGCAGCAGCTTATTACTTTGCTCAGGCGTAATGACCATGCCGTCCGCTATCGTTTTACTGGCAACCAGGCCCGTATGCCCGACGCCGATAGTTAATATGCCGCGGCTATCCCGATAGGCCGTAAGTTTTTCACCTTCTTCCTGCTTGATAAAGCTGATACCGTCAGGGCTGATTTCCATCTGGCTCTCCCGTTCTTTTGTTGATCCAGCGCTTTAACTTTTCGCTGATATAGTCATTACCCACGTAGCCAATATAAACGGCAAAAACCTGGGCGGCGGCCTCGGGCATATTCCAGTTCAGCAGCGCGCCAATTACCTGCAGCGTCGGCGCCGCAAAGAAAGCCAGGGCGCTGCACGACACCGCGTCAAGCACACGCTTGCTCCAGGGGGTTCGGGCACAAGCGCTGCGCAGCAGGGAAAACATGGCGGCGATGCCGGCATAGCCCCATTCTGTTTTATGGCTGTAAAGCCAGAGTCCGACACTGGCCCAAAAGCCTGGCTCCTGAGGAAACATGCTTTATATCTGGCCTCCTGTATCATTACGGCGCAGGGAAAGCTTGCTCCCTACATCGTTTTTTGAGATGTATTTTAAAGTTTTTTTGATCGTTTGATTATTTACATGCTGCCAGATTATTGCGGGCTATTCGTTACGAAAACCTTTTGCTTTTTTATTTCTGCCTGCCTGTCACTAATCCATGCTGCTACATTAAGGGGTTTATTTCGTAACGAAAACCATTTTCTTTAATATCTTTTGCAGCCGGTTGTTTATATTCATGATGCTATATTACCGCGGGAAATTCGTTACGAAAACCTTTCCTTTTTCATTTCTCCCTGCCTGTCACTAATCCATGCTGCTACATTAAGGGGTTTATTTCGTAACGAAAACCATTTTCTTTAATATCTTTTGCAGCCGGTTTTTTTATATCCATGATGCTATATTACTGCGGGGAACTCGTTACGAAGAACTTTTCCTTTTTCATCCCTCCCTGCCTGTCACTAATCCATGCTGCTACATTAAGGGGTTTATTTCGTAACGAAAACCCCTTAGTGCTAATTTTTTTATTTAAGAACTCAGGAAAGTTTGAGGCATAAAAAATGCACTCCTGCCTGCCAATAAGGCAGACAACGGAGTGCATATAGAAGACATTCTCTTTGTGGTTCGCAATCGTTAAAGAACCATGTTGCTACTTTACGCGTATAAAATCGTTACGAAAAGCCCTGATCAATATTATTTTTGCTATGTATGCAAATTGCGTAACAACGTAGACTTGCCTTACGACATCTGGTCATAATTAAATTATTCTTTGCTTTTATATTTTTATATTCGTAACGAAGAAATTTTATATCCAGGCATCCATTTCCAGCTCCGCATCGCTCATAATTATACAGGCATCAATAAAGGTTTCAGCTATCATCAGCTGGTTCCTTACTTTGCCTTCCGAGCATTTCTTTTTCCGGGCAATGGCGGATTTGGAAATATTATAGAGGTAGTGCAGGATAATCAGCTCGACCTCGTCCGTACGCCCGACCTTGTGCAATTTGGCGATAGCCGCATCGACAATCAGCCCGTCGCTGTCGCTACAGGAGAGTCGGCTTCTCCGCTCATCCGGCAGCAGCCCTTTAAAGCCCGCCGCAACCGGCGACCAGTCAAGCTGCGTGCCCTCTGCCACAGCCCAACCGCCCCAACGTTCCAGTACTTTTTGTATATTACGCATCAACCGACCTCCTTTTCTTACCTGACTCTTTTGTGGCCTGCCCGATCGGGCAGGATGACTGTGGCGATGAATTATACTAAACTGCATTATCTGATGAAGCATAATCGCCTTAACAACACCTATTCTAATGCAAAAACGCATAATTGCAACGTTAGCGCGCAATAACAGGAAGATAAAATGATCTTTGATTTGGATGTATTCAACAGTAACATCAAGCACTTGATGGAAAGAGAGGGCATCGGCAGCGTGACGGAGCTTTCTAAAAAGGTCAGGCTACAGCAGTCCACCCTGCACCGGCTGCTGACGGGAGAAGTGAAAGACCCAAAGTACACCACGCTGAAGTCTCTGGCGGATTATTTTCACGTTTCGCCCATCGATCTGATCGAGCGCGACTTACAGGCATCGGCTGCACAACATGCGCCGGGCGTGACAGGCGAGCTTCACTCGCTGGTGCTGCATAAGGTGCCGGTGCTGGGCAATACTCAACTTGGCCACAGCGGCTACTGGAGCGATATGCAATATCCTGTTGGCAATGGTGACGGGTTTCTACGCTGGCCTTCCTGCGATCGCGACGTCTACGCGCTGAAATGCGTGGGGGATTCGATGATGCCAAGGATCAAAGAGGGTGAGTTTGTGATCGTGGAGCCGAATCAGAATTTTCATCCGGGCGATGAGGTGCTGGTGGTCACCAGCAGCGGCGAGGTGATGGTGAAAACCTTCCTGTTTAAACGCGACGGCTTTTACCATCTGCTGCCGGTTAATGAGGATCACGCACCGATCCGCCTGCCGGTTGAAGAGGTTACGCAGATGCAGTATGTCGCCGGCATTGCGAAATCTTCGCTCTGGCATCCCTGAGCAACAACGGCTGGCTAACGACCCGAAGACAGGCCGTGGGAAACGGTCGTTCAGTGTGGTAAATTACGCCCCTTCTTCCGTTAAGGGTATTCGCTGAACATGGCTTTACTGATCACTAAACGCTGCATCAATTGCGATATGTGCGAGCCGGAGTGCCCGAACCAGGCGATTTCCATGGGCGAAAGCATTTACGAGATCGATGTGAACCGCTGTACAGAGTGCGTGGGTCATTACGACACGCCAACCTGTCAGCAGGTTTGCCCTATTGATAATACGATTATCAGCGATCCGGAATGTGTGGAAAGCAGCGACAGGCTGTGGGAAAAGTTTGTGCTCCTGCATCACGTCGCCTCCTGAACGGGCGACCTCTGAGGCGCGCAGCGGTCGGACTGGCGATGCAACCAGCCCGACCGAATTAGCTTTCGATAATCACCGTAGCGCAGGCGTAGTGACGCTCGTCCGCCAGCGTGACATGAACGTGCGCGACGCCCAGCCTTTGCGCCACTTCCGCCGCCTGCTGAAAGAAACGCAGCCCCGGCTTGCCCAGATCGTCGTTGTAAACCTCAAACTGGTTAAAAGCCAGGCCGCCGCGTATGCCGGTACCAAACGCCTTAGCCGCAGCCTCTTTTACCGCGAATCGTTTGGCAAGAAAGCGCACCGGCTGCTGATGCGCCTGATACTGCGCCCATTCGTTTTCGCTCAGCACGCGTTTCGCCAGCCTGTCGCCGGAGCGGGAAATCACGCCTTCGATACGGTCGATTTCCACGATATCCGTGCCCAGCCCCAGAATAGCCATTAGCGACGCGCTTCCCGCATCAGCGCCTTCATCTCGCTTACCGCATCGGCAAGCCCGCTCATCACCGCGCGGCCGATAATAGCGTGTCCGATATTCAGCTCATGCATCTGCGGCAGCGCGGCGATCGGCTGCACGTTATGATAGGTCAGCCCGTGGCCCGCATTCACCTTCAGGCCCTTGTCGTGCGCATAGGCCGCCGCATCTTTAATACGACGGAACTCCGCGTCGCGTACCGCGCCCTCTTCCGCTTCCGCATAGGCGCCGGTATGAATTTCGATATAGGGCGCGCCGGAGGCCATGGCGGCATCAATCTGCCGATGGTCGGGATCGATAAACAGCGAAACCTGAATGCCCGCCTCTTTCAGGCGCGAAACGGCAAAGGTGATTTTTTCCTGCTGGCCCGCCACGTCCAGGCCGCCTTCGGTGGTGACTTCTTCGCGCTTTTCCGGCACCAGACAGCAGAAATGGGGTTTGATCTCGCAGGCGATGTCGACCATTTCATCGGTCACGGCCATTTCGAGGTTCATGCGTGTCTGAATGGTCTGACGAAGAATTCTGACGTCACGATCGGTGATGTGGCGACGATCTTCGCGCAGATGGACGGTGATGCCGTCCGCGCCGGCCTGCTCGGAAACAAAAGCAGCCTGTACCGGATCGGGATAATGCGTGCCGCGAGCGTTGCGCACGGTGGCGATGTGGTCGATATTGACGCCTAACAGGAGTTCAGCCATAACAAACCTCAGAATAATGTACGAGGGCTACAGTGTACGTCCGCGCCGTTCCCCGGTACAGCCAGGCGACTTTACTCGGGCGCGTCCGCGCGTTTTTTCGGCACGAACTGTCGAAAAAGCTCCTGGCTCTTCAGTGGTTTTCCGCCCAGATAGGGCTTGAGCGCCATGCGGGTGAAACGCTTGGCGGCCCTGAGCGTCTCGCTATCCGGAAAGCTGCGTTCATAAAGCGCCCGCAGCTCGCGTCCGGTAAAGCTTTTATGGCTTTTCACCAGGCTGGCGATAAAGCCTTTTTCCTCGCGATAGATATAGGTCATATCATCCGTAACCTCTTCGCCGCTACCCGCGCAGTGCAGGAAATCGACGCCGTAGCCAAGATGGCCCAGCATCGCCAGCTCGAAGCGGCGCAGCGCCGGTTCCGGCGAGCCGACGCCCGCAGCCAGCGCCTGAACACAGTGCAGATAGTCGAAAAAAAGCTCGGTAAAGGCGGTTTCCTGCTCCAGCACGCGAGCTATCAGCTCATTAACGTACAGGCCGCAGTAGAGGGAAATACCGGTCAGAGGAAGGGCAAGAGAGATGGGTTCGGCGCCGCGCAGGGTTTTCACCTCGCCGCGCCCACCCCAGCGTACCAGCAGCGGCGTAAAAGGCTGTAAGGCGCCTTTCAGGCTGGAACGCTTGCCGCGCGCGCCTTTGGCAAGGACGCGCACGCGGCCGTAGTTTTCCGAAAAGAGATCGAGCATCAGGCTGGTTTCGCTGTAGGGACGTCCGTGCAGGACAAATGCGCGTTGCCAGCCTTCCATCAATTACAGATCGTCTACGTAACCCAGGCTACGCAGCGCACGTTCGTCGTCTGCCCAACCGGATTTAACCTTCACCCACAGCTCCAGGTGGACTTTGGCTTCAAACATTTCTTCCATGTCTTTACGCGCTTCAATACCGATGGTTTTGATCTTCGCGCCTTTGTTGCCGATGACCATTTTCTTCTGGCCTTCACGCTCGACCAGGATCAGGCCGTGGATATCATAGCCGCCGCGATCGTTGGTCACAAACTGCTCGATTTCCACCGTCACCGAATAAGGCAGCTCGGCGCCCAGGAAGCGCATCAGCTTTTCACGGATCATCTCGGAGGCCATAAAGCGCTGCGAGCGATCGGTGATGTACTCTTCCGGGAAGTGATGTTCCGCTTCCGGCAGGCGCTTGCGCACGATGCTGGCGATGGTATCAACGTTTTTACCGGTTTCGGCAGAGATCGGCACCACGTCCATAAAATTCATCTGCTGGCTCAGGAACTGCATATGCGGCAGCAGAATGGTTTTATCGGTAACGTTGTCGACCTTGTTGATCGCCAGCAGCACCGGCACCTTGTTCTCTTTCAGCTTGTTCAGCACCATTTCGTCATCGGCCGTCCAGCGCGTGCCTTCCACAACGAAGATCACCAGCTCGACGTCGCCGATTGAGCTGCTGGCCGCACGGTTCATCAGGCGGTTGATCGCCCGCTTCTCTTCCATATGCAGGCCCGGCGTATCGACGTAGATCGCCTGATAGCCGTCTTCCGTATGGATGCCCATAATGCGATGGCGCGTGGTTTGCGGTTTACGCGAGGTAATGGAAACCTTCTGCCCCAGTAACTGGTTCAGCAGCGTGGATTTTCCAACGTTCGGGCGGCCTACGATAGCAATAAAGCCGCAATGGGTGGTTTGTTCGCTCATTCAAGTCCCAGCTTAATCAGCGCCTGTTCGGCCGCTGCCTGCTCAGCTTTGCGACGACTGGAGCCGGTTCCCACAACCGGATCCGTCATGCCGCTTACCTGGCAGTGGATAGTAAATTCCTGGTCATGCGCTTCGCCACGCACCTGCACCACCAGATAGGAGGGCAGCGGCAGATGACGACCCTGCAGATACTCCTGCAGACGCGTTTTTGGATCTTTCTGTTTGTCGCCCGGGCTAATCTGATCGAGACGGCTGGCGTACCAGTCGAGGATCAGCTGTTCTACCGTCTGGATATTACTGTCCAGGAACACGCCGCCAATCAGCGCTTCTACGGTATCGGCCAGGATCGACTCGCGACGATAGCCGCCGCTTTTCAGTTCGCCTGGCCCCAGACGCAGGCATTCGCCTAAATCGAATTCCCGGGCCATCTCCGCCAGCGTATTGCCCCGCACCAGCGTGGCGCGCATCCGGCTCATATCGCCTTCGTCCACGCGTGGAAAACGGTGATAGAGCGCGTTGGCAATCACGTAACTGAGGATGGAGTCGCCCAGAAACTCCAGTCTTTCATTGTGTTTACTGCTGGCGCTGCGATGGGTCAACGCCTGCTGCAACAGTTCCTGATGGGTAAAAGTGTAGCCCAACTTCCGCTGGAGCCTGTTAATTACGATGGGATTCATGCGTTACCAATATCTTAATGCGAAAATTTTCCTGCACAGGGAACAGGGCTGGACACGCCAACACGAGACTGTTTCGTGTGCAGTGGCTCCCCAAGGGAAGCCACCCTTTTGCAGCGGCGCCTGCGCGCCGTCAGTGAATACCGCCAATACGGCTCAGGCGAACGCCGGTTGGCCATTGCCCTTCCTGCTTTTCAAAGCTCATCCAGATAGCGGTGGCTTTGCCGACCAGATTTCTTTCCGGCACGAAGCCCCAGTAGCGGCTGTCGGCGCTGTTGTCACGGTTATCGCCCATCATGAAATACATGCCGGCGGGCACGACCCACGTGGACTGCGGCTGGCCCGGCTGCTGATAGTAAGAGCTTGCCTGGCTTTGCGCCTGGGTCACCAGCAGAATGCGGTGCGTGACGTCGCCCAGCTTTTCGTTACGCGTAGCGAGACGCAGACCGCCGCGGATGGTTTCACCCTGCGGCTTCTGCCAGAAACCGTTGCCGGTTTCGTTGCCGTCAAAGCCGCTGAAGGTCTGGATAAAATCGCTTGGCTCAACGTCGGAATAGGTGATCGGCAGCGCCGTATCGCAGGTTTTTTCTGGCGCGCAGGCCGGATTCACCGTCACGGTTTTGCTCTGCGGATCGTAGCTGACGCGGTCGCCAGGCAGCCCTACCACGCGTTTAATATAATCCATGCTTGGATCTTTCGGGTACTTAAACACCGCGATATCGCCGCGCTTAGGGTGCCCGGTTGGGATCAGCGTGGTCTGCGTGATCGGATCTTTAATCCCATAGGCAAATTTCTCTACCAGGATAAAGTCGCCAATCAGCAGCGTCGGCATCATCGACCCTGACGGGATCTGGAAAGGCTCATAGATAAAAGAGCGCACCACAAACACCAGCAGCAGTACCGGGAAAACGGACGCGGCCGTCTCTATCCAGCCCGGCTGCCCGGTTTTTTTCTCGCCCACATTGTCTGCTGAAGCCTCCGCAAGCGCCTGGCTGGCCCTGCGGGCCGGCGCCCACTTGTATCTGTCCACGCACCAGATAATACCGGTTACGAGCGTTGCTATCGCCAGTATCAGGGCGAACATATTAGCCATTCCAGTTCCCTCGTCGTCTTAGGCTTTACTTACTCTCTTTACCCACATGCAGAATGGCCAGGAAGGCTTCCTGAGGCAGTTCGACGTTGCCGACCTGCTTCATGCGCTTCTTACCGTCTTTCTGCTTCTGCAGCAGCTTCTTCTTACGGCTGACGTCGCCGCCGTAGCACTTCGCCAGCACGTTTTTACGCAGCTGTTTAACGGTAGAACGGGCAATAATGTGGTTGCCGATGGCCGCCTGGATCGCGATGTCAAACTGCTGACGCGGGATCAGATCTTTCATCTTCTCCACCAGCTCGCGGCCACGGTATGGCGCATTATCGTTGTGGGTGATCAGCGCCAGCGCATCAACGCGCTCGGAGTTAATCAACACATCAACGCGTACCATGTTGGAAGCCTGGAAGCGTTTGAAGTTGTAATCCAGCGACGCGTAGCCACGGGAGGTGGATTTCAGACGGTCGAAGAAGTCCAGCACCACTTCCGCCATCGGGATGTCATAGGTCAGCGCCACCTGGTTACCGTGGTAAACCATGTTGGTCTGCACGCCGCGCTTCTCGATACACAGCGTGATGACGTTGCCCAGGTATTCCTGCGGCAGCAGCATATGACACTCGGCGATCGGCTCGCGCAGCTCTTCGATATTGTTCAGCGGCGGCAGTTTGCCCGGGCTGTCAACGTAGACGGTGTCGCCTGAGGTGGTCAGAACTTCATACACTACCGTCGGCGCCGTGGTGATCAGTTCGAGATCGTATTCACGCTCCAGACGCTCCTGAATGATCTCCATATGCAGCAGACCCAGGAAGCCGCAGCGGAAGCCGAAGCCCAGCGCGGTAGAGCTTTCCGGCTCGTAGAACAGCGAGGCGTCGTTAAGGCTCAGCTTGCCCAGCGCGTCGCGGAAAGCTTCATAGTCGTCAGAGCTGATTGGGAACAGGCCCGCATAGACCTGCGGCTTCACTTTCTTAAAGCCAGGCAGCGCTTTTTCCGCCGGGTTGCGCGCCAGCGTCAGCGTATCGCCTACCGGCGCGCCCAGGATGTCCTTGATGGCGCAAACCAGCCAGCCTACTTCGCCGCAATTCAGCGCATCGCGATCGACGCGCTTCGGGGTAAAGATACCCAGACGGTCAGCGTTATACGTCTGACCAGTACTCATTACCTTGATTTTTTCGCCCTTGCGCAGCGTGCCGTTTTTGATACGCACCAGCGAGACAACGCCCAGATAATTGTCGAACCAGGAGTCGATAATCAGCGCCTGCAACGGGCCTTCCGGATCGCCTTCCGGCGGCGGGATATCGCGCACCAGACGTTCCAGCACGTCAGGCACGCCGACGCCGGTCTTGGCCGAACAGCGCACGGCGTCGGTAGCATCGATACCGACGATATCCTCGATTTCCTGCGAGACGCGATCGGGATCGGCGGCCGGCAGGTCAATCTTGTTCAGTACCGGTACCACTTCCAGATCCATTTCCATCGCGGTGTAGCAGTTGGCCAGCGTCTGCGCTTCCACACCCTGACCGGCGTCCACCACCAGCAGCGCGCCTTCACAGGCCGCCAGCGAGCGGGAAACCTCATAGGAGAAGTCAACGTGACCCGGCGTGTCGATAAAATTGAGCTGGTAAGTTTCACCGTCAGGAGCGTGGTAGTCGAGCGTTACGCTCTGTGCCTTGATGGTAATGCCGCGCTCGCGCTCCAGATCCATAGAATCCAGTACCTGAGCCGCCATTTCGCGTTCGGTGAGGCCACCGCAGATCTGAATCAAACGGTCAGAGAGCGTCGATTTGCCGTGGTCGATATGAGCGATGACAGAAAAGTTTCTTATATGCTTCATTTATATGAATTTTTTCGCTTAAACGTTCGGTTTAGTTCTTGCGGTGGACAGAGCCGTAGAGACCGACTGCAATGTACCCGCCATCAATGAGCACGCATCTTACACTGTTAGCCCCCGCCACGAAAGAATTCACATGCATAGCGTATGATTTCCCTGCGGGCCGCGCGTCTACTGCTGTAATCGTGACCGCAGCGCGACGGGACACGCGCCGGGACGCAGGATAG
This sequence comes from Erwinia sp. STN24, assembly GCF_041320675.1. NCBI lineage: Bacteria > Pseudomonadati > Pseudomonadota > Gammaproteobacteria > Enterobacterales > Erwiniaceae > Erwinia > Erwinia sp. STN24. The sequence continues at coordinate 2,040,466 of NZ_JBGGPM010000001.1, forward strand.
CGATAAGGGGTAAAAGTGCCGACGGCCTGCCGGATTAAGCGTTATTCGGTTTCAACGCGCAGCGCATCCGGCGGAAGCGCCACGCTCAGAATCACCGGATGAAAAGAGGCGGATTTCCCCAAATAGCCGGAAATGCCCTTAGCGATGATAAACCCGCCGATGCCGCCAAGCAGCGCGCCCGCAGCGGCAGCCAGATCGCTGTGAAACAGCATCTGAAACAGCCCGGCCACGATAAACAGGCCCAGCAGCGGCGTCATATAAACCAGCAGCGCCGAGCTGAGCAGGCTCTTCTCTTCAATGCCCAGTTCAATACGCTGCCCCGGCGCCAGCGGCTCCGCGCTGGCGATTTTCATCACGTGCGCGTTCTTTGGCCCAAGCTTGTTCAGCATGTGGCTACCGCAGCCTTTACGGGCGGAGCAGCTGCTGCAGGAGGTTTTCATTTCTGAATGCAGCGTCGCCACACCGTTGTGCCAGGAGACCACCGTGGCCCATTCTCTCATCATTTTGCGCTACCTATGCTGTCAGCGATACGCTTGGCGGTTGAAGGAGGAAGCTCGCCAACCACCGTGATCTCTTTATTATTGCGTATTTCCGTATGCACCGTACGTCGTCCCGTGCGCAATTGTTGCGACACGCTGTTTTTGTCTGCCGCACTGACGTTGATCGAGAAGCTGAACAGCCCGTCAGAATAGAGGCGCGACTCAACCGGCTTGTTCAGCGAAGGGATCTGCCTGCGGCTCTGCGTAACCTCTTTCATGCCGTTCGGCAACCACGACGGCCGCCATGCGAAGGTGGCTTTATCGCTGGCCGGCACCGAAAGCGACGGCGGCAGGCTGGCTTTATCCAGCCCCTGCATCATTTTTCTGACGCCGTCATCCACCGCAAAGCTGACCACGCGATATTGCTCCAGCGTTTCGCCGTCCCGATCGAGCAGATCGACCCTTAACGGCAGCCGGGTATCGCTGTCCAGCCAGACAATATAGCTATAGCGAGTGCCGTCGCGCGCCACGATGCGGATCACTTCGCACAGCTGATCGGCGATACGCGTCCGCCCTACCGGTACAAAATCGTAATATTCGGAAAGCTTTTGGAAATCGGCGAACACCAGCGACGGCAGCGAATCAACAATATGTTTACCGGGCAGAGTAAAAGGCTCCAGACCTGGTTCAAAATAGCTGATCTCGTTACCGCGTTGAACGATCTCGCGGCGCGGCCCATCCATATGCAGCAGCTGTGCATAGGTTTTGCTGTCCAGAACGGCATGGCGAAAACGCAGCGACTCAATGCCCAGCCGCGAGACGTTGATATAGGCGAGTTCGTAATTGAGGGACTGGCTGGCCTGCTCCATCTGTTGCAACAGCGCCCCGGACGTGGTTTGCGCCGGGGCGAAGGAGGAATAAAACAGGCTGCCAGCCATAAGGCTGACGGCGCACCAAAGCTGCTTCATTACTGCTGCTGAATTCCTAACGACTGGTTACCCGGCACCTGAACAGCTGCCTGCTGGGCAGGCGTCTGCTCGAACTGCAGGCTTTCTGAATGCAGACGGCGCTGCAGTTCGTAATCCTGCAGCATCGCGTTAACGCGACGACGCTGATCCTGCACCTGCTGTGGCGCACTGCTGTTGGTTTCCGCCGGCACGCCCAGACTGACCGGCGACGCCTGGCCCATCATCGGCAGCGTATTGAATACCGGCGACTCTGACTGCGACTGCCCTTCAGCAGGCTGGTTATAGTGCTGCACGCCCACGATCACCGCCAGCGACACGCACGCCGCCACGCCGATCTGGGTAAGCTGCGCGGCCCATGGACGCACTTTGTGCCAGAACGGCAGCTTGTCATAGCTCTGCGGTTCGGGCTGCGCCTCTGGTATCGCTCTCTTCAACGGCAGCGGTTCTTTTTCGATAGCCGCCGCGACTTTCGCCGCGATATCGAAATGCATTACCGGCGCAACGTCGCCACGCAGGGTATCGCGGATAAGATGATGGCTTTCCCACTGTTTTTGCAGCACAGCGTCTTCAGACAATGCGGACAAAACTTCATTATCTAAAGTTTCACCATCCATTAAAGCGGAAAGTTGTTCTTTCTGCATGCCTCAGTACCCTTCCTGTGTCCGCTATCGCTAGCGTTGGATAAGTGGTTGAATTTTATTGTCGATGGCTTCACGAGCCCGGAAAATACGGGAACGAACCGTGCCCACCGGACACGCCATGATGGCGGCTATCTCTTCATAGCTCAGCCCATCCAGTTCCCGAAGCGTGATCGCCATACGGAGATCTTCGGGCAGCGTCTCAATGGTACGGAAAACCATCTGCCTTAATTCTTCCGACAACATTAAGTTCTCAGGGTTCGATATTTCTTTCAGCGCGCCAGCGCTTTCAAAGTTTTCCGCATCAATAGCGTCTACATCGCTGGCGGGCGGCCGACGTCCCTGAGCAACCAGGTAATTTTTGGCCGTATTGACGGCTATCCGATAGAGCCAGGTATAAAAAGCGCTATCCCCGCGAAACGACTCCAGCGCGCGATAGGCTTTAATAAATGATTCCTGCACTACGTCAGGCACATCTCCAGAGGGCACGTAGCGGGAAACCAGGCTCGCCACTTTATGCTGATAGCGCACTACCAGTAAATTGAATGACCGCTGATCTCCCTTCTGCACTCGCTCTACGAGAGCCTGATCCGTTAACTGCTCGCTCATCCGAGGTAATGTCTCCCCAAATCTTTTTCCACGCGTATTTGAACTACCCGTAACTCATAATTTTCGAGCAAGCATCCGCTTAGAGTAATGGTCATGAGTAAAGTTCCGTTGCGCCGTTATATTTGTGGTGTCATGTGCATCATCGCCGCAGAGTACTCTAAGAAAGCCGCTTTTTCATCTTTAAATCTTGCAGGTTCATCATAATAAACCGGCCCGGCGGGATGTACAGGAAGGCCGCCATTTTTCAGGCCAGTCCGAACGGTCTGGGGCACTGTTTTTTGCGCTGTACAGAAAAAAACCTTTTTTGCTTCTGCGAACGGCGCTATGCTCAGCAAACAACCTGTTTAGTAAATTAAACACTATGACTCTGGCATCCGATTACAGTTGTGACGTGTTAATTATTGGCAGCGGTGCGGCAGGCCTGTCGCTGGCGCTGCGTCTGGCCGACCAGCAGCGGGTAACCGTATTAAGCAAGGGGCCGATCAACGAAGGCTCGACGCTGTATGCCCAGGGCGGGATAGCGGCCGTTTTCGATGAAACCGACAGCGTTGCCTCACATGTGGAAGATACGCTGATTGCGGGTGACGGCCTCTGCGATCGGGAGGCAGTGTCCTTTATCGCCAGTAATGCCCGCCACTGTGTGCAGTGGCTAATCGATAACGGCATGATATTTGATAAAGCGGACACGGACAGCAGCTATCATCTGACGCGTGAAGGCGGCCACAGCCATCGCCGTATCCTGCACAGCGCCGACGCCACCGGCCGCGCGGTAGAAACCACGCTGGTCAGCCAGGCACTCAGCCATCCCGGCATTACCATCCTTGAGCGCAGCAACGCGGTGGATTTGATCGTCTCAGATAAAATCGGCCTGCCGGGCGAGCGCCGCGTCGTGGGCGCCTGGATCTGGAACCGCAAACGCGAAAAGGTGGAAACCTGCCGCGCCCGGGCGGTAGTGCTGGCGACCGGCGGCGCCGCCAAAGTTTACCAGTACACCACCAATCCCGATGTGGCCTCTGGCGACGGCATCGCCATGGCCTGGCGCGCGGGCTGTCGCGTGGCTAACCTGGAGTTTAATCAGTTTCACCCGACCTGCCTGTACCATCCCGAGGCGAGAAACTTTTTGCTGACCGAAGCGTTACGGGGCGAAGGCGCGCTGCTGAAACGACCCGACGGCACGCGCTTTATGCCTGACTTCGACGAGCGCGCAGAGCTGGCGCCAAGGGATATCGTTGCCCGCGCCATCGATCATGAGATGAAACGGCTGGGCGCGGACTGCATGTATCTGGATATCAGCCATAAACCGCCGGAATTTGTCAGGGCGCACTTCCCGACCATTGCCGAAAAGCTGAAGACGCTGGGTTTCGATCTGACCAAGGAGCCGATCCCGATTGTCCCGGCGGCGCACTATACCTGCGGCGGCGTGATGGTGGATCACTATGGCCGCACCGATTTGAACGGCCTGTATGCCATAGGCGAAGTCAGCTATACCGGGCTGCACGGCGCCAATCGTCTTGCTTCTAACTCGTTGCTGGAATGCCTGGTTTACGGCTGGTCGGCGGCAGAGAATATCGCCACCTGGCTTCAGCGCGTTGGGCCGGTAGATAATTTGCCCGCGTGGGACGAAAGCCGCGTGGACGACTCGGACGAGCAGGTCATCCTTCAGCATAACTGGCATGAGCTGCGGCTTTTTATGTGGGACTACGTGGGGATAGTGCGCACCACCCGACGGCTGGAAAGAGCGCTGCGCCGGATTAACCTGCTTCAGCAGGAAATTGATGAGTATTACGCCAACTTCCGTATTTCCAATAATCTGCTGGAGCTGCGTAACCTGGTGCAGGTGGCGGAACTGATGGTGCGCTGCGCGATGGCAAGAAAAGAGAGTCGCGGCCTGCACTATACGCTGGATTATCCCCAGCGGCTGGCGGAAGCCAGGCCGACCATCCTGACGCCCTGATTAACGGAAAAGATAAAAGTCGCGGGTCAGGCTGCAATGCGCTTCTGAATAACGCTGATCCGGCCCGCGTATCGTCATTCTGTCCTGAAAAAGCTCGCCCGATTCAGGCGACAGCGCCAACAGCACGCGGTTAGGCGGCCGGTTATCATTGTCGGCAACGTCGGTACGAAAACGCAGATGCCAGCCGCGCTGTAGCGCCAGTGCCACCAGCCGATCGCCTGCCGCTGTCGGCAGCACCACGCAAAAGAAACCGTCTTCGGTGATCAGCTCTTCGGCGCAGGCCAGCAGAACATCATGTGTCAGATCGGTAGTAGAGCGCGCCGAGGCACGTGCCGGCGTGGCGCATTCGCTGCCCGGTACAAAATAGGGCGGATTGCTGACAATCAGCGAGTAGCGGCGCTCGCACCGTTTTGTCCAGTGGCGAATATCGTCCTGATGGATGCGGATACGCCCGGCCCAGGGAGATGCCGCCGCGTTTTCCTGCGCCTGTCGCGCGGCCTGCTCATCCAGCTCAACCGCTTCCACGCAGACGTTTTCACCGGTACGCTGCGCCAGCATCAGCGCAATCAGGCCGCTGCCCGTGCCAATATCCAGCACGGCGGTAGCTTCCGCCACCGGCGCCCAGGCACCCAGCAGCACGCCGTCGGTGCCGACCTTCATGGCGCAGCGATCGTGCGCGATAAAAAATTGTTTAAAGGTAAAGCCGTTAGGGCGTAATACCGCTTTTTGTTGTGACATTTAAGCGACCTGAAAGGGAAACGGCGCTAGCATAGGACAATTAAGATGCAAGGAAAAGTCATTCATTCCACACAAAGAGATGAAGATCGCGCGCAATCTGTCTATAATCAGCGCCCCAAACTGAGGTAGACCATGACTGTAACCACTTTTTCCGAACTCGAACTTGATGAAAGCCTGCTGGACGCCCTGCAGGAAAAGGGCTTCACGCGCCCCACGGCAATCCAGGCCGCTGCGATCCCGCCTGCACTGGAGGGTCGCGACGTTCTGGGTTCGGCACCAACAGGTACAGGCAAAACCGCGGCTTACCTGCTGCCTGCGCTCCAGCATCTGCTGGACTTCCCGCGCAAAAAATCCGGCCCGCCGCGTATTCTGATCCTGACACCGACTCGCGAACTGGCGATGCAGGTGGCCGATCAGGCTCGCGAGCTGGCGAAAAACACGCATCTGGATATCGCGACCATCACCGGCGGCGTGGCTTATATGAACCATGCGGAAGTGTTCAGCGAAAACCAGGACGTGGTAGTCGCTACCACCGGTCGTCTGCTGCAATACATCAAAGAAGAGAACTTTGACTGTCGCGCGGTAGAGACGCTGATCCTGGATGAAGCCGACCGTATGCTGGATATGGGCTTCGCGCAGGATATCGAAACTATCGCGGCGGAAACCCGCTGGCGTAAACAGACGCTGCTTTTTTCCGCCACGCTGGAAGGCGAAGCGATTAAAGATTTCTCCGAGCGCCTGCTTAACGAGCCGGTCGAGATTGAAGCCGATCCCGCCCGCCGCGAGCGTAAGAAGATCCTGCAATGGTATTACCGCGCCGATGACGTTAAGCATAAAACCGCCCTGCTGCTTCACCTGCTGAAACAGCCGGAAGTCACCCGTTCGGTGATCTTCGTGCGCAAGCGCGAGCGTGTGCATGAGCTGTGCGGCTGGCTGCGCGACGCCGGTATCAACTCCAGCTATCTGGAAGGTGAACTGGAGCAGTTCAAGCGTAACGAAGCGATTAAGCGTGTCGTCGATGGCCGTGTCAACGTGCTGGTGGCTACCGACGTCGCGGCGCGCGGCATCGATATTGACGATGTCAGTCACGTCTTTAACTTCGATCTGCCGCGCACGGCGGATACCTATCTGCACCGCATCGGTCGTACCGGCCGCGCGGGCAAAAAAGGCACTGCGATTTCGCTGGTGGAAGCGCATGACTTTTTACTGCTGGGTAAAATCAGCCGCTACGTCAACGAGCCCCTGAAGGCCCGCACCATTGATGAGCTGCGTCCAACCACGCGCGCGCCAAGCGAAAAGCTGAACGGCAAGCCGTCGAAGAAAGTGCTGGCGAAGCGTAAAGAGCAGAAAGAGAAGAAAGATAGCGAAGAGAAGCCGCGCGTGAAGAAACGCCATCGCGATGCCAAAAACGTTGGCAAGCGTCGCAAGCCGAGCTCTGCGCCAAAAACCGACAGCGCTGAATAAATACGCTGCCCAACAAAAAACCGCCCTCGTCAGGGCGGTTTTTTTACATCTTTTATTTTATTTATTACTGTTTAACCTGATTTTCTGCCTGAAATACTGATTTCTGCCATGCAGCTGGGCGGCCCTTTCCTTGTTTTTAAATTACATCTTATATTTCAATAAACTAAGATAATATTTCCCTGATGTTATTTTCAGCGCCCGCCTTATTATCCTCAGGCAGCCGTCTTTCTCTTACAGGCTTGCAGTAAAGGTACGAGCAATCACATCGCGCTGCTGTTCAGGCGTTAACGCGTTGAAACGCACGGCGTAGCCTGACACGCGGATCGTCAGCTGCGGATATTTTTCCGGATGTTTGACGGCATCTTCCAGCGTTTCACGGCGCAGCACGTTAACGTTCAGGTGCTGACCACCCTCTACGCGTACCTGCGGCTGGATATCCAGCGGTACGTCGCGGTATTCAAACTGGCCGAAATCGCTTACCGGTACAATTTGATCTTCTTTATAGCTGTCCTTGGCGCAGATGCAGCGAGCCTCTTCTTTTTCATTATCGAGTAGCCAGAAAGAGTTAACTAGCGCTGGATTAGTTGCTTTGGTTATTTGGATTCCGGAAATCATTGTTGCCTCCCAGGCGGTTGGTGGCTGATGAAATATCAGCAGAGAAAATTGATCTGTATCCGACCTATATAACAGCCTGGAAACCAGGCAGCTTTGACCGAAATCAAAAAGTGAGCGTCCTTTACTGTGCACATATCGTCAACTTTATGATTTATCTCAACTTTACCGCACCGCTCTTTCCTGGTTTTTTTGTATTTTTAAACTTTATTTTAAGTTTGTGTCGGTAGCGATCCGCGCTAAGCTACACCCTGATTACCCTAAAGGAGGCGGACATGGTCAATACGCTGACCTGGCACGATGTGCTGGCAGAGGAAAAAGAGAAACCTTACTTCATCGAGACGTTATCGATGGTGGCTAAAGAACGTGCGGCCGGAAAAACCGTTTATCCGCCGCAAAAGGACGTGTTCAATGCTTTTCGCCTGACGGAGCTGGGCGATGTCAAAGTGGTGATCCTCGGTCAGGATCCGTATCACGGCCCTAATCAGGCGCATGGCCTTGCCTTCTCGGTGCTGCCCGGCGTGGCCGTGCCGCCGTCGCTGGTGAATATGTATAAGGAACTGGTCACCGATATTCCGGGCTTCCAGCGTCCCAATCATGGTTTTCTGGAAAGCTGGGCGCGTCAGGGCGTGCTGCTGTTGAATACGGTCTTAACCGTGGAGGCGGGACAGGCGCATTCACATGCCCGTTTCGGCTGGGAAACCTTTACCGACCGCGTGATTGCCGTCATTAACGAGCATCGCGAGAACGTGGTGTTTTTGCTATGGGGATCGCACGCGCAGAAAAAAGGCAGCATTATCGATCGCCAGCGCCATCATGTTTTACAGGCGCCCCACCCTTCTCCGCTTTCGGCCCATCGCGGCTTCTTTGGCTGCGGACACTTTTCCAAAACCAATGAATGGCTGGAACAGCACGGTGAGCAGCCGATAGACTGGACGCCGGTTCTGCCAGACTAGCTTCTCTGGCTGCGGCTGCGGACACAAAAAAAGCACCCGAAGGTGCTTTTTAATTTTACTTAACATCTTGAAATAAAAGGATTTATTTTGAACCCTATCCACTCATTGACCACATCGCTTGCAGGCCCGCCTCTGTGGTGGGCGCATTTACACTAAAGTTTTTTAAAACCCTGTGTAAGTCGTAGGCTAGTATAATTCGCTACTGCGCCATTACGCATATCATTCCAGTTGCTATAAGTTGTGTGCTTAGCGATGTATTCATCCCATTCGTCATCAGGTATAGCTGCAAGATCGTCCATTGATTCTACTTTAAACCCAGATTTGTCAAACAATTCCTGTACATTATTAAAAGAGGAACAACTTGCAAGAAAGCTTTCATTAAACAATTCACCAAAAGAGATTTCTTTAATTTCAGATAATTCCTCTAAGTTCTTCTTCATTTGATCAAGATTGCTAGTAATTTTTACAACCATTTCACACCTCATAAAGTAAGGTTAAGCTGTTCCCGACCATAATGTGATGCAGGAAACGCATCGCGCGGAACAAAGTCAGGTGGTAGCGACTGCGCATTACTGCGCTGCGTGACTTCGCGCTCAACGGTATTGAGCGTTGTAAACGTTCTGCTGCATTCCAGGTTTTGGCATTGGTGATACTGCCGGATCGTCATTTCTGTTAACCGGCGGCTGGTACGGGTGCGCGCCATAGCGCTGCAAAATGGACATCTGAACATAATGTAATGGCTCCCCTGCGGGGTTGAACTCGATTACATTTTATTCGGTTTCTGCTATCCAGTCAGATATTTTTGCTTCCAGCTCCAGCCGTGTTGTGAGACCGTTCCCGTCAATCACATGCTCAGCGCGGGCGATCAGCCAGTCCTGACTATCTATTTCATCTTTGAACCCGCTGACCGTAACGTGCATTTCTGGATAAAGCTCGGCGCGGCCGCGCGCCAGGGTGATCGAAAACTCCGCCGCGCCGCGCTGTAACTGCTGCCACTTTGCCGCCGCCGCCCGCCGGGCGGCTTCTTCGTTCTGGAACGTCCGGCGCATCACATAAACGTTGCCGTCCGCGCCTTCAATATATTCCCCTTCCCTGCTGCTACTCTTCTCTTTTTTCGGCTTAGCGGGCTTGCGCCGCCTGACGCTGACCTTTTTCTTTTTGCCAAAATTCAGATCCAGCCAGTACGCCCGGACACCGGTATATGCATCCCTGTCGGCGATGCGAAAGCTGTGCCGATCGCCGCTGCTGCGTGTAATGCTTGCAGATGGCAGCGCCTTGCCAGATGCGGTGACGCCGCCACCGGGCAGGATAAACAGCAGGCTGCCGTTTTTAATCGTGGCGATAGCGCCCAGCATTTCCGCCATGCGAGTTAAAAACGACATATCACTTTCTTGCGTCTGGTCAGCGTGGTCGATTTCAATATTCATCAGCTGTTCGCTGATTTGCGCCTTCAGCTCATAGCGGCGCGCAATAGCTGACACGACACGCTCAACGGTTACGTCATGCCAGGATACTTCCCGCTTAACGTTGAACTCGTCGCGAAAATCGGCACTGCGGGCGGTGATATTTATTACGTCAGGCGGGCCGCCGTGCGATACCTCGTCAACGGTGTATAAACCTTTATAGATCAGCGGTTCGCCCAGCCAGCCGATCGATACAGCCAGCTCCGCGCCGCGCCGTGGCAGCGCAACCAGCCCGTCCGCATCATCTACTGAGATCGTCAGCTGATCTGCTTCAAAGCCGCGATTGTCCGTCAGCGACAGAGAAACGATCCGTTCATCAAGCTGCGTCAGCACACTGCCGCCCATCGTGATGCTAAAAGCCGGGCTTTTCACCGCCTCTGTAAGCGAATTGTTATAGCTGTTCGCCGCGTCGCTCAGCACTCCCGCCAGGTCTGAAATTGCCATATGCCTCCCGTTTTTGGCGCAGCATCCCACGCGCGCACGTAATGCAAAATTGGTTTTTGTTGTCAGCTGTCGGGCAGACCCATAAGCGCGTGAACCGATGGCGGGTATGCATGATTATTACCGTGAACTCAATAATGTAAGGTGGCAAATATGTCTGAGACACGTTTCCACGGCGTACGCGTTCGCGAAAATACGGATCTGGTAACGGCCATTAATGACATTGAATCCAGTGTCATTGGTGTAGTTGCCGTGGCCGATGACGCCGACGCGGAAACCTTTCCCCTGAATACTCCCGTACTGATTACGCGGGTAAAAAGCGTACTGGGCAAAGCCGGTAAAACCGGCTCTTTGTACAAGACGCTGAAAGCCATTGCCGACCAGGCAAGCCCGAAAATTATCGTTGTGCGCGTGGCAGCAGCTACGGAAGAGGAAGGCGGTAAAACGCAGGCGCAGCTCGTCATGGGCGGCACGGCAGAAGACGGCAGCTATACCGGCATGTACGCATTTCTGACGGCTGAACAGAAGGTTGGCTATCGTCCGCGCATTCTGGCCGCACCAGACTACGACACGGAAGAAGTGACCTCCGCGCTGTGCGTCATTGCGCAGAACCTGCGGGCGTTTGTCTATGCCGGTTGCAGCGGCTGCACGACGATGAAAGAAGCTATCGCGTATCGCGCAAAATTTGCATATCGCGAGCTGATGCTTATCTGGCCCGATTTCATCGCCTATAACCCGCTGACTGGCGAGAACGAAACATTCCCGGCCCCGGCGTATGCGTGTGGCCTGCGTGCGCTGATTGACAACAATCAGGGCTGGCATAAGTCGCTGTCTAACGTCGCTGTCAGCAACGTGTTGGGCATCTCACGCGACGTGTTCTGGTCATTACAGGCTGAGGACAGCGACGCAAACGAACTAAACAGCAAAGAGATCACCACGCTGATTAAGCGGAACGGTTTCCGGTTCTGGGGCAACCGCACTACCGATACCAAAGATTACATCTTTGAAGTTTATACACGTACTGCGCAGATTCTGGCCGACAGCATTGCTGAAGCACAGTTTGAAGCTGTGGACGAACCGCTAACCCCGGCGAACGCTAAGGACGTGGTCAGCGGCATCAGCGGCAAACTTTCTGCGCTGATCACTTCAGGGCGACTGATCGGTGGCGAATGCTGGTTTGATATCGTCGATAACCCGACTACAGGTCTGCGCCAGGGTCAGGTACGCATCAGATACAAGTACACGCCGGTGCCGCCACTGGAGGATCTGACTCTCTATCAGACCTTCACCGATGAATATTTTGAATCGGCGTTCTCTTCGCTGGGAGGTGCATAAATGGCCGTTCCTCATAAGCTGCGTCTGTTCACCTGCTTTGTGAACGGCAGCAACTGTATCGGTAAAGTTACATCTGTAACCCTGCCGAAACTGACGCGCAAGACTGAAGATTTTCAGGGTGGCGGGATGATCGGTTCCGCTGCTGTGGATCTCGGTCTGGACAGCGGCGCACTGGATACAACGATGGTTGTCGGCGGTCTGGTGCAGTCACTGCTGCTGAATTATTGCGGCGATATTGACGAGACGCGATTTCGTTTTGCCGGGGAGTATTACACCGACGGCGAAAGCCTGTTGGTAGAAGTTGAGCTGCGCGGTCGCATCACTGAGATGGACGGCGGAGAGAGTAAGCAAGGTGAAGATACGTCAGTCAGTTATACGATGAAAAACACCTATTACAAACTCTCTATTGATGACAAGCCGCTGTTTGAATTCGATTTACTGAACTTCATTTACCGGAAAGACGGCAAAAATATTTACCCGGATCGCATCATGTCTGCGCTGGGTATGGGTTAATCCCTGCCATATTCACCCCTTTTAATTATGGCGGCCGATCGGGTCGCCCGGAGTCTAAAAATGACCAAAGAAAACACCGTTACCCTTACCTCACCGATTATGCGTGATAAAAACAGCATAACGGAGGTGACGATCACCGATGAAATTAAGCAGGCTGGATCTCTGCGCGGCCTCAAATTGGTCAGCGTTCTGAATATGGATGTTGATTCCATCACCACGCTACTGACTCGCGTCACCTCTCCACGCCTCAAATTTACAGAGATTAACGCGATGGATACACGCGATTTTGTCAGCATGGCGGAGGCGCTTGTCCCTTTTTTGACGCCTGCGGAGCCTGGAGCATTGAACGCGGCGGAGACGGAGAGTCAGTAACTCAGTTGCATTTTGACCAAATCAACGATTTGGTTGCAGACATAGCTGTCGTTTTTAACTGGCCGCCCTCGGAAATACTCACGATGGATCTGAGTGAGGTGATCGCCTGGCGTGAACGGGCGGCCGCCCGAAGTGGAGCCAGTGATGAAAAGCCTTAATATCCGCGTCGCGTTCAGCGCGATAGATAAACTGACCCGCCCGGTCAATGCCGCCCGCCAGAGCGCGGGCGGTTTATCTGAATCCCTCAAAAAAACGCAGTCCGCGATCAAAAATCTGGACGGTCACTCCCGGACATTCAACCGTCTGCGCGAAAGCGTCCAGAAAACTTCGCGTCAGATTGATGAAGCCAGTAAAACGCTGGCCGGACTGAATAAAGCACAGCGGGAAGGCACGCAGCTGACAGACAGGCAGCGTGAGCACATGGCGGCGCTGGCTGCGAAGCTGGAGCGGCTCAACGCCACGCGTACGCAGGAAATGACCAAGCTGCGCGCGGCATCGCAGGCGCTGAAATCGCACGGCGTGTCGCTTGCAGGCAGCGACAGGACTATTCAGAGCGCCATCAGACGCACAGAGCAATATAACCAGACGCTGGAACGGCAGCGCCAACGGCTGGCTGCCGTCACCCAGGCGCGCGCGCGTCATGACCGTATGCAGCAGGCGGGCAGTAAACTGCGCGGCGGCGGGACGATGGCCGTTGCCGGTGCCACTGCGGCAGGTTATGCGGGTGGGCGTTTTCTGGCGCCCGCTGTTGGTTTTGATGCAGAGATGTCGCGCGTGCAGGCGCTGACGCGTCTTGATAAGGGAGACTCACAGTTAGGAGCGCTGCGCGACCAGGCGAAAAAGCTGGGCGCTGAGACCGCGTTTACCACACGTGACGCCGCCAGCGGTCAGGCGTTTTTAGCGATGGCCGGTTTTACGCCGCAGGCTATTCAGGCGGCGCTGCCCGGCGTGCTCAACATGGCGCTGGCGGGCGGTATGGAGCTGGGCGAATCGGCAGATATCGGATCGAACGTGCTGGCGCAATTCAGCATGGACGCCAGCGAAATGGACAGGGTCAGCGACGTGCTGACCGGGGCATTTACCCGCACTAACACCGATCTGCGACAGTTGGGCGAAACGATGGTTTACGCCGGGCCGGTTATGTCGAAGCTGGGGATTGAGGTTGAAAAAGCTGCTGCGATGGCGGGCGTACTGGCGAATAACGGCATCAGGGGCAGCATGGCAGGTACGGCAATGCGTGCCAGTCTCGCGCGCCTGGCGTCACCCACCAAACGTGCGCAGACCGCGTTAGACGAACTGGGGGTTTCTGTTGCTGATTCGACGGGCAAAATGCTGCCGATTGAAACCTTGCTGACAAACCTGTTTAACGCAACCAAAAAATTTGGCGAAACCGATCAGATCTCATTTTTTAAAGACATCGCTGGTGAAGAGGCGTTTGTCGGCCTGCAAACGCTGGTTCAGGGCGCTGGCACCGGCGCATTACAAAAGCTGATTGGCGAACTGAAACAGGCGCAAGGAGAAGCCAGTAAAGCTGCAAAGGTGATGGCAGACAACCTGGGCGGCGATTTGAAAGAGTTGGACAGCGCATGGGAAGGTTTGCGCATTCAGGTTGAGGAAACCACTGACGGGGCACTTCGTAAACTGACCCAGGGCCTGAGCGACGTCATAACAAATGTGAGCGCATGGGTTAAAGAAAACCCCCGATTAACTCAATCGTTGATACTTGCCGCAGGCAGCATCCTGACATTAACAGCGGCTGTAGGCGGACTGGCGCTGGCGCTGGGCCTGCTAACAGGGCCATTTGCGAAACTCCAGCTCGGTTTTACTTTGCTGACAGGCGGACGCGGGCTGGGCGGCACTATTAAACTGTTTAGTGGTTTGGGCAGCGCATCAGGTAGTGCTATGGCACGTATTGGTGGCTGGTCAAAAGTGTTTTCCGGTCTGGCGGCCAGCGCAGGCAGACTGCCGGGCATACTGGCACCGCTCCGGAGCATATTGTTATCAGTCTTTATGTCGCCCGGCGTAGCAGTTGGCGGACTGGTGCGGGGTATCGGCGGGCTGGCCCTGCGCCTGACAGGCCTGCCAGCGCTCTGGGGCATGATAACAGGGGCAGTATCCGGGCTGGGCGGTGCGCTGTCATTTCTGTTAAGTCCGATCGGCCTGATCGGCGCCGCGTTTGTAATTGCCGGCCTGCTAATCTGGCGGTACTGGCAACCTATCAAAGCGTTCTTTTCTGGCGTGCTGGCGGGAATTATGGAGAAGCTGGCACCCCTGCGCGAGTCATTTTCAAGATTTAGCCCCATTTTTGACGCCATCGGTAACGGTGTGAGCGCAGTTTTTAACTGGTTCAAAAGATTGCTGTCTCCCGTCGAATCAAGCAAAGATACGCTTGATAAATGCGCCAGTGCTGGCGCGGTGTTTGGTAATGTCTTGGGCGGTGCACTACAGCTGGTTCTGACCCCTGCAAAAATGCTGCTGGATACGCTGGCATGGATACTGGAAAAACTCGGTGTATTGCCAGATGAAGCGGAGCGCGCGCGGAAGAAGATTGAAGATGCGCAGCGTATGGCTGTTTTACAGGATAAAGTCGCGCTGTTGCAGGGCGATCTGACAAAGGTCGCACCGAAAAAAACGGAAGTCAAAGCCCCTGCGCCTGCTGCGGCAGCGCCGCTGACAGGCAATGCAGGCACTCAGCGGCGACTGCAAAAAATTGCAGACAATACCGGCGGCCTGCTGGACGAAACTAAAAAACGTATCGGCCCTGGCGATATCGTGTTTAAGAACCTGCCGCGCGCGCTGGCCGTTCGCGGCGAGTGGAAAGAATCACGTCTTGTCAGCGCGCCTGTTAGTCGCGCCGTCAGCCCGGCGGTGACGGCTGCGTCACTGCCTGTCCGTCAGAGGGAGTTGTTACCTGTCAGCCGCACGGCAGACGCCGCGCCAGTCGCATCATCCGGTTTTACAGGAGATATTCACGTTCACCTGCACGGCGTGGAGAGCCAGGACGCGCGCGAACTGGGCCGGATCGTTGCCGATGCAGTCAGCGCTGAACTGGCCCGGCGCGGACGGCTGAACCGTGGCAGTTTCAGGGACAGAGATTAGGAGAAATATCATGATGATGATTTATGGCATGTTCGTGTTTGAACTGAAGACGCTCCCCTATCAGCAGTTGCAGCACTCGCTGGCATGGCGACACGTCAAAAACGAACGCATTAACCGCTCTGCGGCCTGGCAGTATATTGGGGCGGGGGAAACGCAAGTTAACCTGAACGGCGTCCTGTATCCTGAAATCACAGGCGGCGATGTGTCGCTGGCTCTGCTGGCAACTCAGGCATATACCGGTCGCCCGTGGCCGCTTATCAGCGGCGCGGGACAGATTTACGGCATGTATGTACTCACAGGGTTGAACGCCACGCACACGGAATTTAATCGTTACGGCAAGGCGAAAAAGATTGAGTTCGCTGTAAGTTTTCAGCGCTGCGATGAAGATCTACGCGAACGCCTTCAGGCGTCATCTGTTGGGGATCTGCTGTCTGGACTGAAAGATAAGGCCGCCACTGCATATAACACCGCCAGTGATACGGTTTCCGGGCTGCTCTGATTATCTATCCGGCAAAGCAAAGCGGGCAAATCGCCCGCTTTTTTATTGCTGCTGTACCGTCAAAAATAACGTTCCCCGATGTGTATGACCAGCACCGTTATTTATGACGCGTCGGTGCGCGCGGCCAGTCTATAGTTGGGGCAGTAGTAGCATCCACAGCCTGCAAAGCCTGCACATATTTCATCCATGCAACCAGCGAAGCCTTATCCGCCTCGGTGATAATGTCCAGCCTTAACTGCGTCTGCCACGCCTGCGTCGTGCTGTTGGCCTCGGCAATACGTGCGGCCTTTTCATCCTCTGCCGCCTGTACCGCTGCGGCCTGCTGCGCGTCCGTATCCGTTACCCATTTTTCCCCGTCCCACTGGTCATGGTCGGTTGCCGGTGCCTGCGTGGTGGTACCTGCCGGATAGTCGCCCGGCGCGTTGATTTCTGTAGCCGAGCCGTCGATAGTGGAATACACCGTTTCACCACGGTGATCGGCAACGGTCAGCCAGCCGCCGTCGCGGTAAACTGCGACAAATCCTGCATCGATAGCCGGTGGCGCGCTGCTGCAAGCAAAGGCCGGTACGCCGACGCCCTGCGCTAAATACTCATCCGTTGCGCCAGTGAATTCGCCGCTTTCGGCATCAAAGTTATAAACCGTCAGCGTGCCGGATGCCTTCGCCAGCCCACTTTTGTCCAGGGTAATCTTAGCCATTATGCAGCTCTCACAATGTAGTTAAAGGCGATGTTTCGGGGGCGCATGGAAATCCATACGCCGCCCGGTGTTACTCCGGCCGTCGACTGCGCGCACGACATGGTGTTATCTGTCAGCGTTGCGCCCAGGATGCCATTGCCCGGCGACCTTGCACCGGCAGGCTGGCTGTTGGTGATGCTTTCTGCCTGGCTGAAAGCCGTACCCACCGTAGCCGACGACATTGTGTCGTCAGTGCCGTAGTAGTCCAGCGCCGCAGTGCGGATGCTGGTTGCGCCCTGCGTGGTGCCAATGCCGCGCCCGTTATCCACGCCGCGCCCGTCATCCCAGCCACGGATAAATTCGCCGCGTAAATCCGGCAGTTTCAGCGACGGATAGACCTTCGCCAGCAACGGATAGGCCGTGGCGCTGAATGATGCGCCGTTGCACTTCAGCCAGCCGTCCGGCGCGGTAGTCGCCGGGTAAGGCAGTGGCACGCCGACAGGAATGTAACTCCCGATATCCGCAATTTTAAGGTACTGCTGATGTGCATTACCGTCTGTCATATGCACGCCCAAAAGTTTGCTGGCATACGTCCTGGTTTCAATAATGTTATCGTCCACGTACTGCCGCGTCGCCAGCACTACTGACGGATCGATTTTCAGCGTGATTGCATCAGTGCTGCTGACAATCAGGATCATGCGAATAACCTGCGTGCGCCCGCTGCCCTCGGCGAGCTGCGGCTTATAGGTTTCCGCACAGTTGGCGACAGCAATCAGATCGCCCGCCGCATCAAACAATCCGATTTCACGTATCCACCACCCTCCTGCGCTCTCCGGGATCACCTGCTCAGCAATAATCTGGCTGGCATTAAGCGGATCAACTGTCAGCGCATTCAGCGGGCCGCGTCGCAGTTCATTAACCAGCGCTGTTTGAGCCACGTCAGGCATCGGCAGCGTTCCGCTGCCGTCGCCTACGGCCATTTCGGTAATTTTCAGCTGCTCGCCCAGCGCAGCAGCATTTGCCAGTTTTGCGGCACCAATATTTGTCAGCAGCGCAAAATATTTAGTCGCCATCGGTGACCTCCATGGTGTCAATTAAATGGATTGCCGCCCCGCTATAGCACGGGCCGCCTACGGTTATGCTCTCAGGTATATAAGGGTATACGGTTAATTCATCGCCCAGGCAGCAGGCAGCGCCGATCTGGATTGTGCCGGAGGATTGCAGTGATAGCATCAGGCCGGTCAGGTGCCTGCTACATGGCTTCGCATCGTTAATCAGTCGCTCCAGCTCGGGCCATGTTTCCTCTGTTATGCCCTGTTCCTGAATGCCAATTTCAAGCTGAAACGTGCCTGGCGTGCCGCCTGTTTCCCACCACTCTGTAATTCGGATCAGATAGCCGAATGGTTCGACGACGCTGCGCAACGCCGTGAACGTTCCCTTTTGTCGGTGTATCAACCATGCAGCCCTGATCACCTGTCTTTTTGTTTGTTCCGTCCAGTTTTTATCCCAGCGATCGACTGACAGCGCCCATGCCAGATACGGCAGCAGCTCCGTCGGGCATTCGGCGGAGTTCCACAGCTTGCGAAGTTCAACAGAAATTTCTGTAAGTCGTCCTGTCGCCAGCTCAGTGTTGCGCATAAATGCGCTGGCTGACGGCGGCAGCAAGCTATTCATCAGTGCCCCCGATCTTAATTGTGAAGCCTGTGCAGTACGCGGCCTGGGTATCATCGATCACGATATCGGCGGCGGGCGCTGTCAGTTCGACACGCTGCACGCCCTGCACATGCAGCGCAGCCATAATTGCAGATCGCGCGACGTCGCGACCTATGCGGCGATGTTCACTGAGCCATTTTTCCAGTGCCTGCCGCGCGGCGGTGTGAATGGGTTCTGATTCCGGGCCGGGATAGAAATAAAGAACCGCCTCAATCTGGTAGTTAACGATTTCCGCGGCCTGCACAGTCAGCCTGTCTGCAACAGGGCGCCGGTTGTCAGCAGACAACGCCGCATCTACGGTTGTCAGCAGTTCTGCGCTGGCCGTGCCGTTACCGGCAGTAGAAAGCACGGACACGATAACTACAGCGGGCGACGGACTCGTCGCTTTTGCGTCGGCAACCTCACCACTCGCGCTTTTTGCAAAATATTCATAGGCGCCGGTTGGCCCCGCCACGCTCAGGCCATCAAAAGCCGCCTGCGCGCGCAGCCGGAAGACGCTGTCGCTCTCCATTACCGCATCGGCGGCTTCTGTTGCAGGAGTAATGACCAGGCGTTTTGTGTCCAGATTTGCCGCCAGGTTATCAAGATCGTCAGAAACAGCGTGGCTCAGCATGCACGCGGCAGCCCCCTCGTTAATCCGATGCCGTAGCATCAGCTCGCGATACGCTATGACCTGCACGATAATGTTCAGAGGCTCAGACTCCAGCGCCAGCGCAGCGGCAACCGACGTCTGTTGCTCCTGCGGAAACGCCGCAATCATCACGGCTTTTACGTCGCTGAGGATGGTTTCAAAATCCAGCGTTTCGATGATCTGCGGCTGCGGCAGCTCCGATAAGTCAACTGTTGCCATTATCATTCCTCAGCGTCAGGGATGTAGCTGCTGTCTGCATGGTTTCAGTGATAATGCCGCTCAGTTCAGCCGTGACGGCACCGGTTTTCGACCAAGCGATATCAATCGCATTCAGCGCAATGCGCGGTTCCCATCTCGCCAACGCAATAACCGCCGCGCTCATGCAGCGCAGGCGCGTCACATCATTTTGCGGCTCGTCCAGTAAATCAGGGATCAGGCTGCCGTATTCTCGGCGCATGATGCGGCTGGCGAGCGGCGTCGTCAGCACATCACGCACGGCGCTCCACAGCTGATCTGCGTCAGTCAGCAATCCTGTGCCAACAGGATTCATGCCTGTATAACGCACTGTCATTGTGGGCCTCCGGTTCTGCTGAGGCCGCTCTGTACCCTGTCATGCACGTGCGTATGAACAACGACCCCATTTGACGACAGCGCGCCGCCGGAGTGCACAACGTCGCCAGCCAGCGTGCCGCCGTCTGTCAGTTCAAACGTCCGCGTTTTCAGATGTTTTGTGCATTCGACAAGCGGCGTTTCCAGCGTGATGCGGGCGGATGCCTGAATATGCGCCGTTCTCATGCCCTGCGCTTCCAGCGCCCCGGCGTCGGCGTCATAACTGAAACGGGCGCCATCTGGTGCCGTGATAACGATCTCTTTTGTGCTGTCGCCGGGTGCAGGGTTATCGTTGCTGTATGCGCTTCCGATGATGAATGCGGTTTCAGGGTTGCCACCGATGCAGCCCAGCCAGACCTGCTCACCCACGGACGGCGGTACCCAGACATTAAACGCCCCGGCGCGGGCGGTGCTCCAGCGCAGCCAGCCGGTTTCCAGCTCGCCGCTGCGCACGCGTACTCGCCATTTTTTTTCATCAACAGCAAACACGACGCCGACACGAAAAATATTTTCCAGCAGGCGCATCAGTTCAGCATTCATTGTGCTGCGCTCCCCAGGCTGTTGATCACCTGCTCCTGTATTGCCTGCTCGTCAGCCAGCGTGAAGCCCAACAGCTCGCGCACCGGGTATTTCGCAAAGGCGCCCGGCCCGATTTGATCGCGCTGGCCGTACTGATGCACGCGGGCAATGCGGGCGGCCACGCCGCCATAGCCCACACTGGCGCTGTTACTGTCCGTCTGCATTTTCAGAAAGCGATAACCGCGCAGGCGCTGGAACAGCGGTGATTTTTTATTAACGGATTTGCGCACGGCCTGCGTGTTGATTTCGATATAGCGTTCAATATCGGCACGGTAAAACGTTCTGATGCCGTTGCGATCCTCGCCAAATCCGGTCAGCGTGCGGCCGTGCCGTCCGCGTCCTCCGTGCCAGTTTTTCAGGCTGCGCAGTTCTCCCTGCCAGATAAATTTAATGCCCTGCTGCGAGCGCAGCACGCGGCGGCGGCGCGCGTGATATGGCGAGCCGTCCGGATTTTTCTGCGCCCTGATGCGTTGCTGCTGGCTGCGGCGCAGCGCCTGACCGACCGCGCGTAAAGTGCGCGTGCGACCGGCTGGCGACGTGCCGATCAGCACGTCGCTGAATACTCGATCCAGCTCGCGGAAAAGATCGCTGCTCACGCGTCAGCCTCCCACATCATGCCATCAAAAACAGTGCTCCAGTCACCGCGTGCTGACGGGATGCGCGGACGCGGCTCCGGCAGGTGCTCAGCGTGCGGAATACCCGCATCGTCAAGCGAGACGCGAACGCGTTCACGGATCGGCAACTCAAAAAGAACATCGGCCGTATCGTCGTTGTTAATAAGCGTCGTGAATTTTATCCCGCTGTTTTTCTGCGGATTCAGCAGCAGATCGGGCTGGTTATGCCAGAGCCACGCCATCAGCGGCAGCGTGAACGCGTCCAGGTCTCCGGCGAAATTCATCACAAACAGCACCAGGGTATAACGATACATAAACGACGGGGTTCCGCCGGTCGTCTCGATATTGCCCTCTTCAATAAAAACGGTGAATGCCTCCGGGTTTGCCCGGCACCATTTGTTTGAGCGCGTCAGCGCTTCGCGTAATGAATCGGTTTTCAGCATGGCGCCTCCTTAATTTTTATGCTGGCTTTCCAGTCCGGCGATGGCGGCTTTATCTGCGTTACACGCGTCCAGCGCGTCGCGCAGACGATCACTCCAGATTGCTATCACGCCCCACGTTACCGGCGTTGCCAGCTGCGGCGCTGGCGTCGGCGTGGTCAAACTTTCCGGCACCTGAGCGCGTATTATCCGCGTCTGAACCAGCGGTTTTTCGCCGGAGCAGCTCGTTACTGACGTTAGCAGGCACAACAGTACCGGCGCAGCCATCACTTTGTATTGCTGCCTGAATTTTTTCACGCCTTGCCTCCCCATCTTCATTGCGTTTCCTTTCGCTCTCTTGCACGGCCAATAATGCCGCACGGCTTTCAGCAACCAGCCAGCGCATTTCGTCGATCGCCGCCTCGCTGTCGCGCAGGCGGCTGCGGGTATAATCAATTTCTGCCTCGTTCAGGCCGCGCTTATAGCCGCAGTAAAACCCTGCCGACTGCAACGCGACTAGCAACAGGATGGCGAGCACGGTTGTCAGCAGCTTCACCGTGGTGCCTCCACATCGCGCAGGCACCAGGCCTTAAAGTCCTGGCGGCGGTTAGCCAGGCCCGCACTGCGTTTCCCGGCGCTGTTCACAAAATCGGTCAGCCTGTTGCACATCGCCGCCCATTCGTACGCCTGCGCATGCCGCCAGATTGTCGTGCGCCGCTGGCGGTGCTGGCGGTCTGTAAACCACATCAGGCCCGTACAGCCAACGTTAAACGCGGCGTCGGCCATTGCCTCAAAAGCTGACTGCGGCATCAGCTCACCGGCAAAGTTTTTATTAATGCAGTTTTCAGCGTGCTGCATATCGTTAATCCATCGTTGCGCGATCTCTTGCTCGCTGTATTCGCGCTGCTCCACATTACTAGTCGAACCAATGCCCACTGTCGCGACGCCTGCGATGCAACGATACGGCGTTTTTCGACAGTCCTCCCAGCCAGCGATTTTCTGCTGGGCTTCAGGTGACGAGCGCAATGCATCCGGGCTGAGCGTTATGCCCAACGCAACAACTGATGCGATGGCGCAACGTTTAATAATCGGTTTCATTGCTGTTTCTGATCTCCTTTAACAGTGCCAGCGCCTGCTGCTCTGACTCACTCAGCGCAAGCCGATCGGTGTTCTCCAGTATCTGGCTGATCAATTCATTGCGTCGCCGCTGCGCGCGTTCAATCCTCTGGCGGTGCAGCCAGGCCCGCGCAGCCGTAACCAGCCCTACTAACAGACCGGCCAGCGCAATTTTTTCGCTGATGGTCATAATACCGATGCCTGTAACCATGGCTGACATCGCAAACGCTACCCAGTCATTCAGGCGCTGAAACTCTGTTAATCCCATAGCTGTACTCTCTTTTGCTCTGCCTGCCTGGCGATTTCCGGCAGTTCGACCCGCTGACCAGCCGCCAGAAAAACCTGATTGCACAGGCCCGGATTGGCTGCGAGTACAGTTTCTGTTACGCCCTGTGTGGTGCCATAGTGGCGATAACAAAGCAGATCTACGGTGTCACCCTGATGCGCTCTGACTTTCATCAGCACAGCTCCGCAAACAGTCGTTGCGCATCCTGAATATCAGCGATACTCCAGCGCGCATCGCGCCAGAGATCGTCGCGCTGTAAATCCAGGGCGGCGGCTTCTTTGTCGCCCTTTGCGGTGGTATCAACGTCTCTGTAGCCTTCCAGTACCAGCGCACGGGCAATGGAATAGACGGCGCGCCGGTAGCTCCACACCTTTATGCTCTCATCATTAATCTGCTGTGCCGGGACAGCCTGCAAAGTGCTGTAGCCGGATGCCTGCTGCCCGGCCTGCCAGTCACGCAGCTGCTTTGTGACATGTGCCACGGCTTCGGTTGCAACATGCATCAGGCGCGACGTGGTGACGCCGCCGGTAATCCGCGCAGCAAGGCGCAATTCACGCAGGCTAATTACCGGCCAGAAATCGCCAGCGGCGATTGTCGCGTCGCCATCATCGACGTCAGCAATGTCACCCTCAGCGGGCAAAACAGACTTACGCGCTACCAGGCTCATACTCAGATCTCCTGAAAAATCAGGCGGTGGGCGAACGGTCAAAAGACCAGGAGCGGGCAGATAACTGCTCGCGCCGCCTGCCGGACGGGGCCGAAGTCGTTAATTCTTACCTTTGCGGGCGGCGGTTTTGCCCGTTTTACGGACACGCGTGGGTTTGCGCACGGTTGTTTTTGCGGCAGCTGGCGCCGGTGCAGTGACTATCACAGCTCCGTCAGTGTCTGCCGGTACGCTGTCGGCAGGCAACTTTTTCAGGTCGCGGGTCAGCACGCCGATTTCTTTTTTCACTCCGGCGTTCGGGTTACGCGTCATTGCCTCGCGATAAAGCCTCAGCATCGCCGTTTTTGTATCAGCATCGCTGGCGCCGCGACGCGAAACCGCGCGTGCTTTGCACAGCTTGGCACGCACGACGTCCGGCATATCACTTTCGGCGGTGATCTCTGCGACTTCATCCAACACGGCAGTAAACCCGGACAAATCAGCGTCAATATCCGCAGCGGCCAGCGTTAGTACTGGATTGCTGATCTCTTCGGTGAAAAATGTTGCCGCGTCGCGGTTGAAATTGTCGGGTAGCGTCAGGCCATGACGGATCACATAGCTGCCCAGCGCGAGCGCCAGCGCGTAATTTTGACAGTCAATCGCCCACACCATCAGCGTGCTGATAACCTCATCCTGGCGCCCGCTGTCGCCGTCCAGCGTTCCCTCGATCCATCCCGCATATTCCGGCAGCATCGCCGCTTTCATTTCGGCTTTTGTTGCGTCTGACTGCACACCTTTCAGTCGCGACTGATCGAGACGCAGCCGGTGCAGGATCTGCTCATGGGCCGTGCGCTGAATATCGCTTTCTTCGTCAGCCAGGCCCCGGCGCTCGGCCATGACCCGCTGAAAATGTCGTTGTGCCGGTGTCTGCATCTTAACTTCTCCCCGTCCGGCGGATATTCCCGCCTTCGCTGTTATTCCGCCGTCGCAAACTGGATGCCGTCAATAAACGCCACCTTGCCGTAATCCTCAACGGCAAAATCATCGTTAGACGACTGATACGTCGCAATGCGGTTGTAATGCGGTTCCTCAACGATGCTGCGGCGCAGCGCGCCGAGCTGGTAATAAATCGACAGGTTTTTAAACGAGGTGATCAGCACGCCGTTTGACGGGAAGTAAGGTGCAAAGAACGTCGGCAGCCCGCCTACTTTTTCCTGACTAACAATCAGTTGGGCGGCAATAAGTTCGCTGTTCGGGTTGCTCTGGCTTAGCGCGTTGAGTTTCGGAAAGTTGCTGGCCGTCAGCAGATCAGATGCCATGATCACAACCAGATCCGGCGCCTTGCGGTGCCACGATTCTAATAGGCTGTTTTTGGCGTCGAAAACAGCGGTGTCTAAATTACCGTAGGTGCCTTTAGCAACGATTTTGTTGTCTTCATCACGCGACGTAAGGGTAACGTCTTTGATGATGCGGTGTGACGCCTCGTTGCGGATCTTTTGCAGCCAGCCAACGCCGCAATCCTGAAGCAGCGGATTGGCAGCGCGGTCAGATTTTTCAGCGTACTTCGTGCCGTTAAATCCTATCATGATGCGATCGAGCGCAATCTGTTGGGCATTAGCCTGGCTGATCAACGCCTGAAAATTCGGCTGCATTGACCAGGTGTCAAGCTGTGCATAGCCCAGCCCGGAATCGTAGTTAATCTTGCGGCAGTGGTAGCTGTTTGGCTCTTTTGAATGGTTATCAACAGGCTGGCGACGGGCTGAGCCGTCACTACTGTTATTAGTGCTGGCGATCGGCCCTTTGCTGCCAATCAGGATTTTTTGCCCTTCCTGTGCCTTTACTGGAAATACGTTAATCTTTTTCAGAAATTCGTCACTTTCCATCGCAGCTTTTTCGAGGCGCTGCTGAACGGCCGGATCAACGTTGAACATTTGCGCGACGTCGCCCGGCTGCACGCCGTTCAGCTGCGCCTGACGGGCAATGTACTGGTTATAGAGACTGCGGGTAGAGTTTTCCATTTATCCTGTTTCTCGCGTTGGTTCTCAGAAATCAGCCAGCTGGCCGCCAGCATTGCCGCCACTGGCGGGCTGGCGCTGAGAAAAGTTGTTGTCCTGTGTTTCCAGTTTGCCGGTCAGCGCAGCCAGATCGGCTGTCAGTTTTGTGATGGTCTGGCTGTCCTGCTGGCGCTGCTGCGCCAGGCTGTTGACGCTATCGAGCAGATCAGCATGGGATTGCGCAACGCTTTCCACGGCTTCGCGCACCTGGCTGAACTGTTCGCCGTCGGATTTGCGGCCCTTACCGATAATCCCCATTACACGCCCAAACCACTGTCGCCCCTCATCCCTGCGCTGTTCTGACAGCTCGATTAACTCGGCTTCAATGGCTTCTGTAAACATGGCCGGTTCGCCCTGTCGCTGATGGAATGCCTGCACCTGCTGACGCTGCTGCGCGGCAAACTTCAGGCGTTCGGTGCCCAGACTTGCAGGCGTATCAGTCATTGCCAGGCCCACAACGTAGGCTTTGCCGTTTAGCGCAAACTGCGGATGCAGCTCGATACTTGAATAGACCTTTTTCCCTTCGCCGGTCATCGTTTTCATTCGGTCTGTAGGCTCAATTTCTGCATAGAGCGCCGTCCTACCGGCAAGCGGCCCCTCGGTAATATCGTCTGCGCTCAGTGCCACAACGTCGCCCATCGCTGCAAAGTCGCTATCCGGGAACGGCGAAAGATAATGTTCGACGTTGACCCGCGCGGCATATACACCCGGACTGTAATTAGCCGCCGCTTCGCGCAGGTGTTGAGGCTGGATCTCCCGACCATCTACCGTTGCGCCGGAAACCGCGACGCGGAATTTTTTACGCGCTGGTTTTGTTGCATTCGCCATATCAAAATCCTGTCGGTTGTTTTCTGTCCGGCCATGATTACAGAGCGTAACCCGCTGTCTCAACGAGGTTTTGTTGTCGGAGAGCGGCCAGAGCCAAAAGGAAGGGCGACACCTCCCGCGCGCGCGGTAATCTCCCCGCCATAGACTGGAGGGGCTGATGATTCAGGACGCGTTTGTACGACAGCGAGCGAGGCAACTTTACTGGCAGGGTTATCCGCCAGCGGAAATTTCGCGATTAATGGGGATTAACCAGAACACGGTTTACGCGTGGAAAAAACGCGACGAATGGGACGAAACGCCGCCCATTCAGCGCGTCAGCCAGTCTGTAGATGCGCGCCTGATTCAGCTGACGAGTAAGGAGAGCAAGAGCGGCGGCGATTTTAAAGAGATTGATCTGCTGACTCGCCAGCTGAAAAAACTTGCTGACGGCCAGCCTGCTGCGGCCTCAGGTAAAACGCCCCGCAAACGTAAGCCCAAAAATCATTTTACTGACGAGCAGATTGCTGGGCTGCGCGTGAAAATTATGGACTCGCTGGCCTCGCATCAGCGCGATTGGTTTGAGCAACGGCATCACCGCAACCGGATGATCCTAAAGTCCAGGCAGATTGGCGCGACCTGGTATTTTGCCCGCGAGGCGCTGCTTGATGCGTTGCGCGACGACGTTAAATATCCCTATCAGCGCAACCAGATATTTCTTTCTGCATCCCGCCGTCAGGCGCACCAGTTCAGGGGGTTCATTCAGAAGGTGGCGGAAGAAGTAGACGTCGAGCTTAAGGGTGGCGACAAAATCGTACTGAGTAACGGCGCAGAGCTGCATTTCCTCGGCACGTCCGCTGCAACAGCGCAGTCATATACGGGTAACTTGAAGTTTGACGAATTTTTCTGGGTCAGCAACTTCACAAACCTGCGCAAAGTCGCAGGCGCAATGGCGACGCTGAAGGGGCTGACACGCACCTATTTCTCCACACCGTCTGGTGAAACACACGAAGCGTATCCGTTCTGGACGGGTGACCGCTGGAACGAGAAGCGCCCGAAGGCACAGCGCAAAGCGTTTGATGTGGGCTGGAAAACGCTGAACAGCGGGCTGTTATGCCCGGATAAAACTTGGCGTCAGATTGTCACCCTGAAGGATGTGATAGAAAACGGCTGGGAGTACACCGACCTTGAAGAAATCCAGGATGAAAACAGCGAGGATGAATTCCGCAACCTGTACATGTGCGAGTTCGTTCGCGATGGCGAGTCGGCCTTCAATCTTAACGCCCTGATTGGCTGCGGCGCAGATGGCTACGACGAATGGCCGGACTGGAAACCTTTTGCGTCCAGGCCAATGGGTAATCGCGCGGTCTGGATCGGCTATGACGCCAACGGCAGCAGCGGCAACGGTGACAGCGGTGCGATTTGCGTTGTAGTGCCGCCGCTGGTGCCGGGCGGTAAATTCCGCACGGTGGAAACGGAACAGGTGCGCGGCCTTGAGTTTGAAGAGCAGGCGAAAATTATCGAAAACTTCACCTTCAAATACAACGTTCAGCATGTTGGCATCGACGTAACTGGTGGTAACGGTGAAGCCGTTTACCAGATAGTGAAGAAGTTTTTCCCGATGGCAATGCCCTACACCATGTCAATGACGTCAAAGCGCGCCCTTGTGCTGAAAATGCTACAGCTGATCCGTGCCGGTCGCTGGGAATATGATCGCAGCGAACGCGCCTTGATCAACGCATTTAACTCTGTTCGCAAGGTAAAAACGCCTGGCGGATTCATCACCTATGACACTGACCGCTCGCGCGGCGTCAGCCACGGTGATTTAGCCTGGGCGAATATGCTCGCCATTATTAACGAACCGCTGGGTCAGGAGAGGGGCAGCGGCGGGTTTGCTATGGAGTTCTGATGAAAAAACACAGCAGTAAAAAACATTCTGCCATAAATAGCGGTGCTGGCGGGCACGACATTGGCGAAGCATTAAAACGCGATCCGGCGATGACTGCATTCACGTTTGACGGCCCCTACCCCGTCACCGGCGCACATGACCTGCTGGATAACATGTATTGCACGGACAACGGCCGGTACTATGAAACGCCGGTTGACTGGTACGGGCTGGCGCGCTCGTTTGGTATGGCGTCATGGCACCAGTCCGCGCTGTATTTTAAACGCAACGCGCTGACCGGCTGTTTTATCCCGCATCCGCTGCTGTCGCGTCAGGGGTTCTCTGCGTTCGTGCTGGACTGGTTTGTTTTCGGCAATGCCTATCTGGAGCGACGCGATAATCGACTGGGCGGCGCGCTGGCGCTGCACCATGTACCTGCAAAATACACGCGGCGCGGCAGCGATCTGGATAATTACTGGTTTATCCGGCAGTGGAAAGACGAGCACCAGTTCGCGGCCGGCACGGTTTGTCATGTTCTGAATCCTGATATTCACCAGGAGATCTATGGGATGCCGGAATATATGGGCGCCCTGCTTTCCGCCAGTCTGTCGCACTCTGCTGACATGTTCCGTAAGCTCTACTACGACAATGGGTCACACGCCGGATGCATTATCTATATCGGTGCATCGACTGTAGATCAGGAAAGTATGGCGAACGTCAAAAAGACGCTACAGGACGCGCGCGGCAAGGGCGCATTTAAAAACCTTCTGCTGCACGCGCCAAACGGCGGAGAAAAAGGCGTGCAGATCATTCCGTTCAGTCAGATCTCAGCGAAAGACGAGTTCCTCAACATCAAATCAGTGACGCGTGACGACATACTCGCTGCGCATCGCGTGCCGCCGCAGCTGATGGGCGCCATGCCGCAGGGTGTTGGCGGTTTTGGGGACATTGAGAAAGCCGCTCGCGTCTTTGCTATTAACGAGCTGATGCCTGCCATGGAGGCGCTAAAACACGTCAATGACTGGTTGGGTCAGGACGTGATCCGCTTCAATCCTTACGCCCTTCTCAAAACTGAATAGCCCGCCCCGCCGCATACCGTGCGGCGGCACAATCCTGCTCACCTCATTGTAAAACGCATCAGCACGCCTCTGGCAATCGCAACATCATAGCCGGACGCGGCATTATTTCGCCCACGCAACGACCAGAAATGGCCCGAAAACGCTCCAGATCGCAGTATCTGAGGTATACCACTGCCAACCCCCTGCCGCGCGGGCTGTTCCCCCGTCACCTGCACGCGACATTCGCTTCGTTTTTTGTGCAAGCGTAGATCTTCGTGAAGGCAGGCGCAATGCGGCTTGATCGCGATAAGATCCGGTAAAATAATCTGTGCAACATTGTGCGCTGTTTTGCAGCAGCAAACAGACAATAAAGCCGAGTCAGGGCGGGGTTTGTGCGCTAGTCAGTCAAACCCTGTGTAGGTTTATAATGAGAAAAATTTAAATGTCGATATTGTATGCTGTATATATGCCAAATTATCCTTTACGTGATATCTTTGTCCTAACATCAACTTTCCCTTTGCAAAAATGAAACATAATAAAATTAAGATATTAAAGAAAGACGGTGAATTTTCGTTAAGCTTACTTGACTATGATATTGTTCATATAAAAAAGACCCCTGAAAGAAAGCGTCTTTTAAATTATTATTGGAACAATAAAACAAAAGAAATTATAAGCGGCTCAGGCACATTGCAAACGAAAAAAAAGATACCTTCTATAGCGCATTTACTTAAGTATAAAAAAAGCACATGCGACATGAGTAGAGAAGAAATACAACTCGGTGATTCAGTTTGTGTTTTATTTAACACAACTGCCGCTATTTTCCTTTTTGGAACAATTGTTGGTGTTGATAAATTGAAAAAGGAAACATATTTTCACATCTTACCTCACGCTAAAAACTTTCCATTTCAAAAAGATGAAATAATTAAAGTGAGGTATCAGAAAAATAATATTTTCCTTTTAAATGATGGTACTAACGAGCGCTATCACTATATGGCAACAAAGAACCTTGCATATGCCAAATATCAATATCAAGTTGACTTTTCAGAGTTTGTTATTTCTTATATAAATTCCTCTAGCCTTTTGATTAAATATATTTCTGACAAAAAAAAGACGCTTAACGAAAAAACGATACTTCAATGCCATAAAGCCTTATTTGAACATATTTATGATTGGGCAGGAAAATACAGGAGTCATGTTGTTGTTGTTGGTGATAAAGAAAGGCCGACAATGGATCACGGAGAAGTTAAAAAAGCCTTAAAAGCAAGCCTAAGAGCTTGTAATAAGAAAGAGCTTGATAAAATAAAAAGCAAAGAGCAGCTTGTAAATAAATTAGCTATTCTTCATGCAGAGCTTGCATGGATCCATCCATTTCAGGACGGTAATGGGCGATCAATAAGATTATTTCTTCAAATTGTGGCAGGTACAATGGGTTATGAGTTTGATATGGAAAAACTTGAGGGGAGTATTAAAAATAAACGTGCATATCATTATGCTGTTAGAAGAGCTATCCATCATGATAAACGGAATTTGATTGCCCTTATATCAAGGGCAATCAAAGAGCTTTAGGCAACAGCAATTCTTGACAAAAATCGAGCTGCTTGCTCCATTTTGGACCATGATGTATTGGTAATCTTATTACCTTCCAGAGAAAACGATGCACGCAGGGAACGATTAACACTTTGCTCAAGCCTTGAACGACGTACAGGCTTAGCCTCACCGCGCTCACCTCTTACTTGTACTGTGATAATCTTTTGGCTCATTTTAATCTCTCTAATCTCTAAGGAAACACCACAAATTGCCTCGGCGATGATAGTCATTCTCATTTACAGACTACATGGCCGGATGGCGATTCTACGCCTACTAGTTCATATCTACAACAGTTACTTTGTATAGCTCTTCTACAGACAATCGCTGCGCAACTAGCTTTTTCAGCAACTCTGACAACTATAGAACATCTCTAATTATCGGTCGCTGTTTTGAAATCTTTACTACTCACATTTGAGCACTTGTACGGATTTAGTGCTGTTGCGGTACCGCTTACAAACTAGTACGACCCGCCGCCATAGCGGAGCGGCGAATCTTTTAATGCAGCACAGCATTTAAATTTTTTACCTGGGCTGATTCCGGCACAGGCTCGCAACTATTCAGCCCGGTTCCAATGTCTTCGCCGATGTACTCCAGCAGAAAGGCAACCTCCTCGCCCGGCAGCGGATTTTGCCGCTGCATGGGTAACTGACTCCCGGACAGGGGCACACGTCAATCGTCACTTTTTAACCGTCTGAATTTAATTGCTTTTTCTTTTGTTCCAAATACTTTTGCTCTGCCTCCGCGATCATGGCCTGATGATCAGGATGATCGCGAAATATGCCTGATGCAGGCAATTTATCTTGTGGGCCTGCGGGTTTTTCTTTATCACTATACTGCATGTGCTGTAACTCACGCTTTTCATATGAAGACTCGCGATAATAAAGCCAACGTTGGTAGTCATCTTCCCGTTCAAAATCATCATAATACTTACCCATGCAATCTCCTGTCGAACAGTGCAATCCTAAGCCTTTCCAAAAGCGCGTCGTTTTCCTGGACTCTTTCAGCCTTATCCCTTTGCCTGGCTTCATCACAACGTTGTTCAATGGCTGCCGTTCCGATTAGCTTCGCTGTACATGCCAGGCATAAGCCTTCATTGCCATATGCATGATCATCCTGAGTTAACTCAACATTACAATGCTTAGCCTTGCAATAAGTTGTTTTAACTTCTTCTGTCAGATAGCCATCTTTCAAATAAATGAGCTGCTTACCAAAAGAAATCACCGCGCCACGACGTAGGACGTTAGTATCGGCTTTCGAATTTATGCCCCACGCCGCAAGCTGGTATTTAAGGAAATTTGTCATTGGTATAAGTTGAGCGGTACTGATTTTACGGGTTGTTGCTTCTTGGCGAATCGTAGCGGCCACTTTCATGTAATTCTCTGCCCGCGCCTGATCGACCTCATCACAACCTGATGCGGTAATGGCGTTAGCGAGCGATTCAAAATCTTCTACTGGCGATCTTTGCCGCTGCGGCTGGTAGTTACGCAGGTTTTCTATCATCCGTTTTCGCTGCTCGCGTGACAGCCGACCAATTTCCAACTGTTCTGGCTCCGGCGGCCCAGCTGACAGCGTCATTTCTGGTGGCGATTCGGATGGTGAATCTGTACATTTTTTGGTCTCAGTACAGTTATTGACACGAGTCCTAGAGGGCGCAGGCGCGCCCGGAAGGTCAACGGCCAGGTCAAAAGCCGGGCCGTACTCATTAACCGGCTCCGGTTTCTTCTTAACGATGCTGTATGAATGCAGGCGCGTGGGAATGGGTGGGATTGGTGTATCGGGCATACGCAATCCCTTGATCAAGTCCCGATATTCGTCGTAATCGTTAGGCGTTTCAGTTTGCTGATACCAAATGCGCAGCGGGCGGCTTTCGCGCGGTGCCAGTGGCCCGCCCTGTAGCTGCGTGTACTCCTGCCAGTCACCAGCGTCGGCGGCGCGGTGCAGCTCAGCAAATAGCGGGTTTATTCGGTCTGCCAGCTCCTGATTACGAAACCGGCGCAGCTCGCGCCAGACCGATACCGGCGCACCACCTAAAAACTGGAACTGGCGAATGCCCCAGCACGATGCCCAGGCTGTAGCGTGCAACGCGGTTTCTTTCAGCGGCTTACCGCTTTCGTCGTCTGTCTCGCCGTCGAGCGCATAGCCGTCGATATTTTTGGAAATATATTTCACCACGTAGCCCGTGGCGCTGCCTTTAACCGGATCGATCTCTTTCATCTCAAAGCGCGGCTGCTTACCGTGTTGCCCTTGTAGCTCTTCCGCGTCCTCGCGTGTTGCATAGTCTTGCATCACTTCCAGCAGTTCGCTTGCGTGCTCCGGCAGCGAGAACAGCAGGCCGTGCCAGTGTGGCGTGCCGTCATGGTGCGATTCGGCGACGCGAAGGCCGAAAACGGGAATATCTCGACGCGCCAGCTCGGCACGGATGCGCTGCCAGACGCGGTTTAAATAGCGCTGAGTTTTCTTTGGGCTGGAGCCGTTCCACTTCGAATTACGATGCCCGAAGATGCTATATGCGTGATATTTAGACGGCGCGGTCAGTGTAAAAAACTGGCCGACGAAACCGCTTTCGGTGGCAACTTTCTCAAAGCCGCCTATACGGGTCATGAGTTCAACGCGGCGCAGCGCCGGATTGGATATGCTCTTATCGATCTGCTCAATGAGTGAGATGCGCTCTTTGGTGTCTTGGTCTTCAAGCTCGAGACGGGCCATGATCGCGCGGCTGCGCTTGCGTCTGGCATCCCACTCATCAACGTGGTGCTTACTGCAATACGGTGCAGCGCCCCGCTTCACATCACCAAACGCAATGTGCAGGTGTTCACGCCAGCGCGTTGCGTATTTTTTTAAGTTTCGGTGCCAGTAGCGATCACTCAACATTTTTTTAATGGCCGTTACCGCACCATTAACTGAAAGGCGCCCACGGCGATAACTACTTAATCCCGATGGCGTTAATTTGAACAGTAGCGTCAATTTTGCCGCCTCCGCGTAAAGGCGACCTGTGTATTGTCGATCACCTAACGGCGCGAAAGCCTCGTTGACCTCGCTGAGCGTTGCGCGCATATAGATGGCAATGTCTTCCGCCAGTAACTCCACATCCTCTGGAGTAAAATCGGGCAACCGGTTAAATCGCTCAATCAGGCCGTGTAGCGTGCTGAAATGGTGGTAGATGGAGTTAATATCGCCATTAGATTCAGTACCCTCATCCAGCTCAGCGGCATATTGCTCGTTAACCAGATTGATATGCGGTAAATCTCTGCGCACGACATCGCGTAGGGCCAGGCGCGCAATGTGACGCCCCTTTACTGTATGAATGCTGTCAATACGTGACGCCAGTCGGAGGCGGATAAAGCGCGGTAGTGGTGAAAGAGTCTTTTTTACCCATGCTAAAAATTCCTGCTCTTGACCCAGTTCGACGAGATCAACAGCAGGATTTTTATCAACATGAATAGCCGGGCGCGGCTTATTCCACTCCCACACATACCGGGTAGCGTCAGCCTGGCTACCCGGATATGGCGGCGGCGGAGAAGGCGCGCGACGGCCTCGGACTTCAGCGGTCATCGCGCGTTTCCAGATATGCCGTTATGAACGCTTCCGCGACCGGTGCGACAATGGCGTTTCCGTAGGCGCGCAGCTGGCCCACAGTCCGGGCAGCACCCACCTCCAGCGCGCCCGCATCCCTCGCAAATGTTGAGAACTCCAATTATCTCTTTGGCCTTCTGGCGGTTGCTGGCGTCAGTGCTGACGGAACGTTGCACGCTGATTTCGTGCAGGCGGAAATCGTGGTAAATCTCGCGGGTGATTTCGGTGTCGCTGTTAGAAATCACAATCGGCGTGCCGTGTTTACGATTTACAGCGAGCAACTCCGTCGCTAACTGGCGGTGGTGTCTCTCGGTGAATGGCTCGGTGTGGTATTGGGTGAAATTGGCGGTTTCGCTGGCAGGCAGGTACGGCGGGTCGCAATAAATAACTGCATCTGCCCCTGTAATAATTTCAATCGTATTATGAAAAGAACAACACAAAAAAAGGGCTTTAGTGTCGTTAGCTTTTTCTGCAAAACAGCGAATTTCCTTTTCAGGAAAATAGGGATTTGATTTGTGCTTACCGAACGGAATATTATAATTTCCCTTTTGATTATACCGCACGACGCCGTTATAACCGTGACGATTGAGATAAAGAAACAAAGCCGCGCGCCTTACGCTTGCCAATATTTTAGAATCAGCAGAATTAAATAACTTGCGATTCCTCAAATACTCTTCCTTGCAGTTTCCTTTTTCAAATAACAACCGGGTGATGCTAATAAGTAAATCAGGGTTGTTTTTTGCTTCGCGATACAGGCGAATTAAATCGGGATTTATATCAGCTAGAATATAGCGACGATAATCGGTATTAAGGAACACCGAAGCACCGCCAACGAATGGCTCAACAAGGCAATCAGCTTTCGGTAAGTGCGGTAATAATTCAGGTATAACCCGGCTCTTTCCTCCGGGCCATTTGAGCATGGAGCGGATCATAGCATTGGCTCCTTATCTGCTGTCAGGCGTTGCCATATCTCAGAAACGTAAGTTGCCTGGTGTACCGCGTCAGCAGGTGCGTTATGGCGTTCGCCCTTAAATGGCAGGTCTTGCCTAGGGTCATATCCCAATGCGTGACCCATTTCGACAACCGTGCGAACATCACGATCGCTTGACCAGTGCCACGGCACATCCAGATCGGTACGTTTATAAGCAGCACGTAAAATCACGCAATCGAACGAAGCCCCATTTCCCCATACCTGCACAGCATCAGCAGGAACTGCGTTTTCTTTAATGAAGTCGTGCAACTGAACCAGCGCTTTCCAGACTGGTATGGCATCGTCAGCAACAAGCTGCGCGCGCGCCTCAGCGCTCTGCTTCAGCCACCACTGAATGGCAGCGGATTCAGGCTTTGCACCGTATGCAATATCAGTCGCAAAATCTACGCGAGCATAGAAGCGTGCGCCGGTGCAACCGGTGGAAGGTTCGAAAAAAACGGCACCAATAGCGGCTATCGGCGCCGTGGCTTCAGTGCCCAGCGTTTCTAAATCAATCATTATATGGTTCATTTTTATATTCCATATGGAGACGCGGGAGCAGCATTCCTCAATGATTCGGTAAGATGCTGCCGATAATCTCTGACGAAGTGCTGCACGGCGGGGTGATTTGGAGATAACGTTAATTCACCATCGCAACGAGTTTTTATTGTCATTCCCTCTTCATCAATCATCGGCAGAATGACATTTAGAATAAAAAAGCATTTCTCTCTTTTAGTCATAAAATAATTCTCATTTTAGGCGTGAGTAAAAACGCCGCCAATTTATATATTGACAGTTAGATATCATCTATTTAATTTTTTTCAATTAGCAATATCGTTATAGAGGCTGCGGCACATCTCCATCACATATTGAATCTATAACGGGTCGTAGTGATTTGAGAACATTGTTATCGGAAGCACAAAACGCCAGGCCGTAAAGATGCTGGATGCCGCTAGCTAATACAGCGTAATGCGAATCCTGCCCCTGAGGATTACCTTCACAATTGAAATGATATCGTTGCAGCATATTATTGATCTGTTCAGCGTAAAAATATTCCATTTTTAGCCTCTTAATTATTTACCTTCAATGTTTATAGAGCCTTTCTTGATTTTTATTCTACTTCATCCCTATGCTTTATATATTCCTGTCGTTTAGCCCTCCTTTCTGTTTCGACTTTGTGACAATGACGTCTTATCAGCCACTGCGTTAAATTGAGGATTATTAACGCCAGCGTGAACACCAGTGCAGATTCAATTAAATAGTGCATTTCTCCCTACTCCTGTCGAAAGCGTCGCGCTCGCTAAACAGATCATCTATAAAAGACGTAGCTTGCGCCTGAGCGTCGAAGTGTCCATAGCTTTGATCGCCCATACTCACCAGATAGCGCGTGACAGGTTGCAGCTTATTACGCGGTCTGCGGACGATTACAAATCCCCGATACACGGAGCTATGATTTGATAAAGGCTTAACTACTTGTTCCATAGCCCTATCCCTTTTTACTTCTAAGATTCGCGATCTCTGTCGTGAAAAGACGATCTTTCCACGCGTGCCATTCCGGCGGCGCAACTTGGGCCAGATGCGAGGCGTAAGCGTCCCACTCGTCTTTATGAATATAGATTTCGCCCTGGCCTGTAGGGTTGGCCGGATCTTTCATGCGGACGACCGGCAGTTTGCCTGCGGCAACCATCTTGCGTATCGCGCTGGGGGTTTTTCCGATATACGCAGCGAAAAGCTCTGGAGTAACCAGGCTGGAAACTGCGTTTTCTGCCACTTCCTGCATTGTGATATCCTCCACCAGTTTAGGCTCCCAGAGTGCGTTAGGGCGCTCTGGGGTTTGTTGGTTGGTCTTTTTGATATGACCCACACACAAAGGATAGTCATATGAATAATACCTCGTCAAGGGATTTCTCTCATAAACTAAGGCAGATAAGAGTTGCTGAAGGGCTAACCCAGAAGCAATTTATTGATTTAGTAGGAATAGGCTTAGGTACAATTAAAAATTATGAAACCCATCAAACGATTGCGGGAGGAGTAATTGTTGAAAGAGTACTGAACGTGCCTCGCTTCCAAAAATACACGCTCTGGTTAATGACGGACACCGTCGCACCAGCAGCGGGGCAAATCTCCCCGCTTCTCTCCCCTGATGGGCAAGACGAAACAAAATCTACGCAATCGGATCACAAGGCTGGCTGATAGTCTGGTTTTTATGGATGCTGGATAACAATCATCACAATGATGAATGTTTTAAGGAACAAACCGGAGGGCTTCGCTATGTCGATTAAGAAGCTCGATGATGGTCGTTTTGAAGTGGACATTCGTCCGCAAGGCACTTCAGGAAGAAGAGTCAGGCGGCGTTTCAGTAAAAAATCGGAAGCTCAGGCTTTTGAAAAATACGTATTAGTTAACTATCACGACAAGGACTGGTTAGAGAAACCGGATGATAAGCGTTGCCTGTCGCAGTTAATCGAGTTGTGGTGGAGCTACAGCGGGCGCGGACTGGCCCAGGGCGAAAACTACAAAAAGCGGCTGGAACGGATTACGAAGCAGTTAGGAGATCCGCGCGCTTATATGCTGTCCCGGAAATTCCTGTCGGAATACAGATCTAAGCGCATTCAGGCAGGAATAAAAACAAGCACTGTAAACCGCGACCTCGCGCTGATTTCAAGCATTTTCCGCACGCTGATTGAAGTTGACGAGTTTCACGGCGACAACCCGATTCACAACCTGAAGAAGCTAAAGCTTCAAAACAGCGAAATGGCCTTCCTGGAGGATGACGAGATCGAAACCCTGCTGGAAAGCCTGGAAGGTGACGAAAGGCGTGTGGCCGTTCTCTGCTTAAATACCGGCGCGCGCTGGGGTGAAGCAAGCAAGCTGAAGGCTGAACACATCATCAATAACCGGGTAACGTTTGTCGAGACAAAAACCGGCCCGCGCCGCACGGTTCCGATCTCGCAAGAAGTGACGGATTACGTTTTGACACGCAAATCCGGCAGGCTGTTTAACGCTGATTATGCGCGTGCGCGTGGGATCCTGAAAGCGGTGAAACCCAACCTGCCGAAAGGCCAGGCGCTGCATGTTTTGCGTCACACGTTCGCAACGCATTTTATGAGTAACGGCGGCAATATTATTACGTTGCAGCGCATTCTGGGGCACACGTCGATTGAGCAAACGATGGTTTATGCGCACTTCGCGCCAGACTATCTGACGGACGCCATCAGGTATAACCCGCTAAAAGGATCGTCCACATATTGTCCACCGGTTAGGGCATTTTAGGGGGTTTTAGGGCAGGTGCGGCGGTTATAAGTGATTGATTTACTTATAACCGCCTGATACGACAGGCACAAAAAAAGCACCCGAAGGTGCTTTTTTTCGTTATAGCTATCAGCCTTTGGCTTTCGCTACCGCAACCATTGCCGGGCGCAGCAGGCGACCGTTCAGCGTGTAGCCGCGCTGCATGACCATCAGCACGTGATTCGGCGCCACGTCTTCGGATTCAATCATCGACATCGCCTGATGGATTTCCGGGTTAAACGGCACGTTGACGTCGCCAACCACTTCCACGCCGAACTTACGCACGGCGCCAAGCAGGGATTTCAGCGTCAGATCGATACCCTCGATCATCGCGGTCAGCTCGCTGTTCTCTTTGTCGGCCAGTTCCAGCGCGCGCTCCAGGCTGTCGATAACCGGCAGCAGCTCGTTGGCGAATTTTTCCAGCGCAAATTTATGCGCTTTTTCCACATCCAGTTCGGTGCGGCGACGAATATTTTCGATTTCGGCCTGAGCACGCAGCTGCGCTTCACGAACGCCACCCTGCGCCTGTGCCAGCTGGGCTTCCAGCTCGGCAATGCGCTCATCACGCGGATCCACGCCTTCTGCTGTCTCCGCGTCCTGGGTTGCCTGTTCCATCTCGATATCGTCTGAGACTTGCTCGTTTGGTGTGTTCTGTTCTTT
Source organism: Erwinia sp. STN24 (assembly GCF_041320675.1). Classification (NCBI taxonomy): domain Bacteria; kingdom Pseudomonadati; phylum Pseudomonadota; class Gammaproteobacteria; order Enterobacterales; family Erwiniaceae; genus Erwinia; species Erwinia sp. STN24. The sequence continues at coordinate 2,079,774 of NZ_JBGGPM010000001.1, forward strand.
ACTACTCATGAATTTCTCCGCGTTTGTGCACATTCATCTCGCTGGTTCGCTTATTATGGGGATCAGAATTGCGGTTTCAAGGGAACCCGTTACATTGTCTGAGGTAGTTTACCTCATGAGGAACACCAGCATCATGAACAACCATTTTAACTGCATCGGTATTGTGGGCCATCCGCGCCATCCTACCGCGCTGACCACTCACGAAATGCTCTGTCGCTGGCTTACGGCGAAAGGCTATCAGGTGATCATCGAAGAGCAGATAGCCCGCGAACTGAATCTGGCCGACGTCGAAACCGGCTCGCTGTCAGAGATCGGACAAAAGGCCGATCTGGCGGTGGTGGTAGGCGGCGATGGCAATATGCTGGGCGCGGCGCGGGTGCTGGCTCGCTACGATATCAAGGTCATCGGCATCAACCGCGGCAACCTGGGTTTCCTGACCGACCTCGATCCTGATAACGCGCAGCAGCAGCTGGCCGACGTGCTGGAAGGCAAGTACATTACGGAAAGCCGCTTTTTGCTGGAAGCGCGGGTTTGCCGCCAGGGCCGCGAGCCGCGCGTCGGTACGGCAATTAACGAAGTGGTGCTGCACCCCGGCAAGGTCGCGCATATGATTGAGTTTGAAGTGTATATCGATGAGACCTTCGCTTTTTCGCAGCGTTCCGACGGCCTGATTATCTCTACGCCGACCGGGTCGACCGCCTATTCGCTTTCCGCTGGCGGCCCCATCCTGACGCCCTCGCTGGATGCGATTGCTATTGTGCCCATGTTCCCGCATACGCTTTCGGCCAGGCCGCTGGTAATCAACAGCAACAGTACGATTCGGCTGCGCTTTTCCCATATGCGCAGCGACCTGGAAGTCAGCTGCGACAGTCAGATCGCGCTGCCTATCCAGGAAGGCGAAGACGTACTGATCCGCCGTAATGACGATCACCTGAATCTTATTCATCCGCAAAATTACAACTATTTCAATACGTTAAGCTCAAAACTTGGCTGGTCGAAAAAATTGTTTTAAAATCCGTTGCCAGCTACTTTACTGGTTATAGAACCAGTATATACTGTATGAAAAACCATATCTGTGTTTTCATACAGGAACGCTTTCTATGCTGGCACAACTGACCATCAGTAATTTTGCGATTGTTCGTGAACTTGAAATCGATTTTCAGCGTGGCATGACCGCAATCACCGGCGAAACCGGCGCGGGTAAATCTATTGCTATCGATGCGCTCGGCCTCTGCCTGGGCGGTCGCGCTGAAGCCGATATGGTGCGTCAGGGCGCAAATCGCGCCGACCTCTGTGCCCGCTTCTCCCTGAAAGATACCCCTTCTGCCCTCGCCTGGCTGGTGGAGAACCAGCTGGACGAAGGCAGCGAATGCCTGCTGCGCCGCGTAATCAGCAGCGACGGCCGCTCTCGCGGCTTTATCAACGGCACCTCCGTTCCGCTTTCCCAGCTGCGCGATCTGGGCCAGCTGCTGATTCAGATCCACGGTCAACACGCCCATCAGCTGCTGCTGAAGCCGGAACATCAGAAAACGCTGCTGGATGGCTACGCGGGCGAGAACGGCCTGATGCAGGAAGTGGCGCAGAGCTATCGCCAGTGGAACCAGAGCTGTCGCGTGCTGGCGCAGCATCAGCAGCTGTCGCAGGAGCGTGAAGCCCGTCGCGAGCTGTTGCAGTATCAGCTCAAAGAGCTGAACGAGTTTGCGCCGGTTGCAGGCGAATATGAAGCCATCGACGAAGAGTACAAGCGTCTGGCGAACAGCGGTCAGCTGCTGTCCACCAGCCAGCAGGCATTAATGCTGCTGGCCGACGGTGAACATACTACGTTGCAGAACCAGCTTTATACCGCGCAGCAGCTGTTGAGCGAACTGGTGGCGATGGATGATAAACTCAACGGCGTTTGCGTCATGCTGGACGAGGCGGCCATTCAGATCAGCGAGGCCAGTGACGAACTGCGTCATTACTGCGAACGTTTAGATCTCGACCCTAACCGTCTTTACGAGCTGGAGCAGCGTCTGTCGCGCTATATCTCGCTGTCGCGCAAGCATCGCATCTCTGCGGACGAGCTGGCTGGCTATCATCAGCAGCTGCTGGAAGAGCAGGCCCAGCTCGATCAGCAGGAAAGCAATCAGGAAGAGCTGGCACTGGCCGTGGCAAAGCATCACAAAACCGCCGTGGAATGCGCCGAGCGTCTGCATGAGCGCCGTTTGCACTATGCGCAGGAGCTGAGCCAGCTGATTGGCGAAAGTATGCACGCGCTGTCAATGCCGCACGGCCGCCTGGCTATTGAAGTCCAGTTCAACCCGGACCATCTGACCGCAGAAGGCGCAGATCGTATCGAGTTCCGCGTGACCACGAACCCAGGGCAGCCGCTGCAGCCGCTGTCCAAAGTCGCCTCCGGCGGCGAGCTGTCGCGTATCGCGCTGGCGATTCAGGTGATTACCGCGCGTAAGATGGATACCCCAGCCTTGATTTTCGATGAGGTGGATGTGGGTATCAGCGGCCCAACCGCTGCGGTCGTCGGTAAAATGCTGCGCCAGCTGGGTGAATCCACCCAGGTCATGTGCGTAACTCACCTTCCGCAGGTAGCGGGCTGTGGTAATCACCATTTCTTTGTCAGCAAGGAAACGGACGGCGAGATGACCGAAACGCATATGCAGCCGCTGGACAAGCGCGCGCGTCTGCAGGAGCTGGCGCGTTTGCTGGGCGGCAGCGAGGTAACGCGCAACACATTGGCTAACGCAAAAGAGCTTTTGGCGGCCTGAAACGGCACTTTTTTGGCATCCGGCGGTCATAACCTTGCTTCGTAGAGGTTTCCAACTGCGGAAAGGTTTATTATCATCGGCTTCTGACGCTGTGATCGAAGCGATAAACCGATACAGAATATAAAATAGCCTGATGCCCAAGGTGTTGGCCCGAAAAGGAATAAAGATACTTATGCGCTGTAAAACGCTGACTGCTGCGGCGGTGGTTCTGCTGATGACGACCGCCGGATGTTCCACTCTGGAGCGAGTGGTTTACCGGCCGGACATCAACCAGGGCAACTACCTGGTTGCGAATGACGTCTCTAAAATCCATACCGGCATGACCCAACAGCAGGTGGCTTACACCTTGGGCACGCCGATGATGCACGATCCTTTCGGCAGCAACGTCTGGTATTACGTTTTCCGTCAGGAGCCGGGCCATCAACCTGTGACCCAGCAGACGCTGACGCTGACCTTTGACAGCAACGGCGTATTGACCAATATCGATAACAAGCCTCAGCTGTCGTCCAATAAGCGCTAAGGCAGAGGCTGACCAACCTGTCGGCCCGACTGCGGTCGTGTAGATTGGGAAGGCGACGGGAAGAAAAACAGATAAGGCGCTGAAGAGCGCCTTATTTTTTTGCGGCTCGCTCTGCGCGCTGGCGGCGCAGCTCTTTGGGATCGGCCAGCAGCGGACGATAGATTTCAATCCTGTCGCCACTGTGCACTTCATCGCTCAGCTTAACCGGACGGCTGAAAATGCCCACTTTGTTGCTGGCAAGATCAATATCGTTGCGCAGCTCCAGCAGTCCGGAAGCTTTAATCGCCTGTTCGACAGTGGCGCCCTCTTCCACGTTAACCGTATAAAGATACTGTTTTTCAGGAAGCGCATAGACCACTTCTACCGCGATATCAGGCACTGTAAACCTCTTTTGCGCGCTTGGTGAAAGCCTGCACCATGCTGCTGGCCAGCTCTTTAAAGATGCGGCCAAACGCCATCTCGACCAGCATGTTGGTGAATTCAAACTCCAGATTCAGTTCAACTTTACAGGCATCTTCGCTCAGTTCGATAAACTGCCAGCCGCCGGTCAATTTGCGGAAAGGCCCGTCAACCAGCTGCATCTGGATGCTCTTGTTGTTGTTGAGCGTGTTGCGCGTGACGAAGGTTTTGCTGATGCCGGCTTTGGAAACATCTACCGACGCCGTCATCTGCTGCTCACTGGAATCCAGCACGCGACTGCCGGTACACCCTGGTAGAAACTCCGGATAGGCATCCACATCGTTTACCAACCGGAACATTTGCTCAGCACTGTAGGGCACCAGCGCAGAACGACTAATCTGGGACATAACGTTTCCTGTTAATCTTAAACTTTACAATAATAACATCGACGGCCTGTAAACAAAAATTCTCAGCCGCCAGCGTTCTGCTAAAATAGCGCTTTTCCCCGCGCTTGTTGTTACAGGGGATGCCATCATTCACCGCTTCATGTACACTAAGTTGCACTATGACAAAGAAAAAAGCACATAAACCCGGTTCTGCCACCATTGCCATGAACAAGCGGGCGCGCCACGAATACTTCATTGAGGAAGAGTTCGAAGCGGGTCTGTCGCTCCAGGGATGGGAGGTCAAATCTCTCCGTGCAGGTAAGGCCAACATCAGCGAAAGCTACATTATGCTGCGCGATGGTGAGGCGTTCCTGTTCGGCGCAACTTTTCAGGCGCTGACCGGCGCATCCTCTCACGTGGTTTGCGATCCTACGCGCACCCGTAAGCTTCTGTTGAAGGAGCGAGAGCTGGATACGCTGTTTGGCAAAGCCAATCGCGACGGTTACACCATCGTGCCGCTGTCGCTGTACTGGAAAAACGCCTGGGCCAAGCTGAAAATCGGCGTGGCGAGAGGTAAGAAAGAGCACGACAAGCGTGACGACATCAAAGAGCGTGAGTGGAAGACAGACAAAGCACGTATAATGAAGCACGCAAATCGCTAAGGTACTGGCATTGCGTGAGGTTTTTCTGTTATACTGCTAAACAGTACTTGGGGCTGATTCTGGATTCGACGGGATTTGCGAAGCCCTAGGAGCATGCCGAGGGGCGGTTTGCCTCGTTAAAAGCCGCAAAAAAATAGTCGCAAACGACGAAAACTACGCCCTAGCAGCTTAATAACCTGCTAAGAGCCCTCTCTCCCTAGCCTCCGCTCTTAGGACGGGGATCAAGAGAGGTCAAACCCAAAAGAGATCGCGTGGATGCCCTGCCTGGGGTTGAAGCGTTAAATCCAATCAGGCTAGTTTGTTAGTAGCGTGTCCGTTCGCAGCTAACTGGCGAATGTAAAGACTGGACTAAGCATGTAGTGCCGACGGTGTAGTAATTTCGGACGCGGGTTCAACTCCCGCCAGCTCCACCAAATTCTTGGTCGATGGCTACCAGAACCATTCGATGAAGTCCTGAAAGCCCGCAAAGCGAAAGCTTTGCGGGCTTTTTTGTGTTTGTAATTTGTCACGCAGCGATACAAGCGAGATGACCGCAATTGCTGGCCAGAGAGGACAAATACCACGGCGGCAACCATCAACACGCGGAATCTTCGAGAGAACATGCAAGCATGGTTGGCTACTCCCTGATTATCCTGCCGGACCAGGAGAAGTGGAGCGGTGGCGCGGGCATCAAGGCGATTACCAGCGGCGACGCCGTGGCGATTGACCCGAATTACCGCGACGCTTATTTAACCCACATCCCGGCGGTGATACGGGCGGTGAACAACAATCCGATGCGCTTCAGCGACCGCAGCGGCGGCGTGCCCCGCCGCCGGGTAATTCTGCCTTGTCCGGATGTGATACCGGCGAACGAACGTGATCCAAAGCTGCTGGAGAAGATTGCCGGGGAGCTGGCGGTTATCGTGCGCCACCTGATGCCGCGCTTCACCCGCCCTGATGATGCCCGCGAGCTGTTGCAGGCGCAGCAGTCGCCTGAGGAAGCGCTTGAAATCAAGCGCAGCGCCGACCCGCTGGTCGACTTCTGCGGCTACCTGACGCCGCTGAGCACGCCAACCGGGCTGTTTATCGGCAACGCTAATATCCTGCCGGTGAATCCGCGCCGCTACCTCTATCACGCCTACCTTTCATTTATGGAGGCCAGAGGTCATCAGCACCCCATGAGCCTGACGGCGTTCGGCCAGGCGGTGCCGCAGATGCTGAAGAAGTACGAGATAGAATTATTGAAGCGCAAGACGAAGAACGGTATCCAGACCAGCCCGGAGCTGAGCGAAGACTGCGAGGCAGACTGGCTACCCCGTTGCGAGGCGTAAATATTAAAATGAATACCAAACCGGCTCCGGCCGGTTTGTGCCAGAAGCGGACGTTGCACACTTAAAGGACCTGTTGCCAGGCATTGTGAAAGCTTGTTAGATTTTCTTTTATCTATTGGTAACGGGGATATTTTTTTGCTATTCCTGATGTAACTTGCAAAGGAAATAGGCCTCCCCGGACTGCTTGAAGCAGGAGAATCCTGCCTGATCCAGATGCATGCCGGCAATTATCAATTTTTCATCTACAGCCTGTTTCAACGTTTTTTTCCTTGTCTCTTCGGCCTGCATAGGATCGACATCAAACATGATTGATACAGTGGGATGTGATGACTGAATATGTGGGAAATGAACGATATCGCCCCATATTAACAACTCTTTTTTATCGGAATGAATACGAAATCCGGTATGCCCTGGTGTATGGCCCGGCAGCCATACAGGACGAATTCCCTGCATTACTTCACTCTCATCAAGCAAACATATCCTTCCGGCATAGGCGTCTAAGGTCTTGCGAACCAGTGTGAAATTACGTTTGCCGCGCTCGCTGGCTGCCTGTTGTTTTTCATTGTCCTGCCAGTGTGCAATTTCGAGCGGATGCAGGTGGAGCTCAGCTTTTTTATAAACTGGCTCTCCATTTTCATGCAGCAGACCGCCAATATGATCGGGATGGCCGTGCGTCAATAATATCGTGTCTATGTCATCAGGGCAGATGTCGAGCATCGCAAGTTTCAACCGGAGCTGCCCTCCCACGTTGTCGCGCCCGCCCGCACCGGTGTCAACCAGGATGGTGCGCCCGCATCCGCGAATGAGATAGCAGTTGATATGGATACGCCCGTACTTCTCGATCCCGGCATTGCGCTGGATACCCTCAGCCTCAGCGATCTCAATGCCTGAAAGTAAATCAAGCGTGGCTTCCATTGTGCCATCGCTCAGCGCGATGACCTGGTAACCACCAATCTGACAGGTTGGAAAAATAACAGAGTGCATGAATACCTCATAAAAATTGTAGGCGAGCAACATCCTACCTGATGACTTTTCATCATGTTAAACAAGTTATTTCCCTGTTAAAATCGACATTATTTCATGACTCAGTGAGCTTTTGTCATTGAAACAAGTTACGCATAGACATTTAAGGCCACGATAATGCCCATGAAAATTCCCAGTAGCCGCTCCCTGCTGGCCTTTGAGGCTGCAGCAAAGCACGGTAATTTTGCGCGCGCGGCGCAGGAGTTATCACTAACCGAGGGCGCAATCAGTCGGCAAATCGCACGCCTTGAGTCCATGCTGAACTGCAGATTATTTGATCGTACCGGCAGTCGCGTTAAGCTCAATCCGGTTGGCGCCCGCTATGCATATCAGATACGCGAAACGCTTGAGCGGCTCGAAAGAGATACACAATCAATCATGGGTATGCCTGAAGGCAGTAAAAATCTGGATATTGCCGCTCTGCCGACCTTTACGTGCCGCTGGCTGATCCCCCGCCTGAACAGCTTTTACACTCAGTATCCAGATATCACAGTGAATATTGTCGCCAGAACCGATCCTTTTATTCTCACCGGCAGTGGTTTTGACGCCGCAGTTCATTTTGATCATCCGGCATGGGCAGGTATGCATATGCAGTTTCTTTTCCAGGAAACGCTGCTACCTGTATGTCATCCAGCGCTGGTAAAAAGCAAAGAACACAACGCGCAACTTAACAAACTGCCACGGATTCACCGTCGTCAGAATCCGCAGGCATGGCAATGCTATGCGCAGGAAACCAGGATCGAACTCGATAATCCAGCGCAGGGAGTCCGCTATGATCTTCATGAAATGTCTATCGCCGCTGCGCTATCAGGACAAGGCGTCGCAATAGTGCCGCGCATGTATGTCGAAAAAGAGTTAAATAGCGGGGAGCTTGTTGCCCCCTGGCCTGAATCTATCTCACTCAGTAAAAAGTTTTGTTTAATTAAACCGGCTGAAACAGGCATTAATGAGACGGCGCTGAATGTCTTCGAGCGTTGGCTACTGGCGGAAATTAACCCGGGCATATAGCTTCGCCGTTATTTAAGAGCTGCACTCTCGAATCATTATGTGACTGCGACTATGCTCCAGGGCAATAATCCCTGTGAAGATTATTCATCACTGCCAGTAATACTACTTCAATGTCCGCTTTTCGCTCAAAGCCGACTTGCAACGTAGATGAATGGTTCCTTTCAGCCAAGCAGTGAAACTGGCCATCTTCCGCAGTGGACGAAAATCCAAACATTGCCATCATACTTTTACGTCTGAAGGTGAATAGTGTTCACCTCGGGTGAAGAGTGGTGAAGAGTACCAATCTAAGTGATCACCAGATAAAATGATGATTCTTAAGAATAAAAATCAAAGGTGAACAGGGTGAACACTTTTTCATAAAATCTTTTTTTTCTGAAGATAGCCTGAGCATTTAGTTTCATGCAGTCTTAACTTATCAGCTGTCGAAAAGTACAGACGAAACGGCATTGGTATACGCTTAGGTATACCAATCAAAGTTGAATTAATAAAAATCACACCAATACAGTAACTTGAAGGAAAAATTCAGATTCCGCCAGCCCAGAATCATCTGACAAAGATCTGAGAGCCCATATGGCACAAACTCTACGGGCTTTTTTGTATCCTTCAGCGGCGTTGTGCCCAAACCTTTCCGCATTAACCGCTATACATCAGCGATAACCTCTGTAATTGCTCCACTTAAACCCGCTCAGCCATTCTCTCTACCGTAGTCCACGCCCTAAGCGCTTCCGGCAGCCTCAGTAGCGGGCGACCAATAGTGAAAACGACAGCGCTTCCAGTTTAACAATAGCCCGGAGATAGCCTGAGCCAGCTTGCCGGCGTGATCAAAATCAGTAATTTGCTGCTGATGAACCAAACGATAGCTATCGGTAACGGCTAGCCAGCTAATCTGCACGTCGTTCAGTTTCAGCAAGGCCGCCTCGCCTTCCGCTGACTCTGCGGCAAACGCAAAGTCCATCACTGCTGATAATTCATTCATCAATCCGGCCACGTCGCCTGTATCCGGCTGGCAGATATCGTTAACCGCCAGGTAAACCCGGCTACGCCAGAACAAGGGGAAAATGCACTATATCGCCATGTACGCAGCAGGAAGCAACGCTGGTGATGCGTCAGGCTAAACTGGTCTCCTCTCGCCTGTCGCCAGTCCGCCTCAATTCGTGCGCCAGGCGCCTGCTGGCAGGCTGCACTCAGCAAGACGTCTGGCTATAATGCGCTCATTATTGCTTAACGCGCGCGACCGGTCAGACGCAACACCAGACCAATAAAAAGTAGCGCAATGCCCGAGGCATAAATCGGGAACCAGCGCGCCCACCAGTTAGTAGAGAACAGCGGCGCGCTGTTGACATGACTGACGGCATGGCTGCCATAGAGGTTCACGGCCAAAGCTATTGCAAAGCTAACAAGGCCGATAAAAACCAGTAGATTCGAGACCTTATGCATTGTGCTTCTCCTGTTCAGGGCCGGATAGAAATTGTCGCCGGAAATCACTATTTCGGTATAAATTTCATTGATGTAATTATTTTCTACGTCTGTACCCAACTGCTCTCCGGTGATGAAAGTGCTTCCCGGAAAATCCTTCAGTCGACTATTCGCACCAGCAGAAGCAGCCGGTCAAGACAGTGTGCATTGCTCAGTCGGCACCACACTGGCCAGGCCGATTTTACCTCGAGCGGCGAATGATGTTCACCTTCGGATGAAGAGTGGCGAAGGATTTCCGCCTAATTAATCATCATTTAAGTAACTGATAATAAATCACAAAAATTAAAAAGTGAACAGGATGAATACTTTTCCCTAATGTTTTTCCTTAGAGTCTTCAAAGAATTAGTTTAACAATTACTCTTTCATATTACGGCATCGCGTCACTAACTTTGATAGCTTTAACCTGCTATAGCGAAAGACAACCCGAGTAATGGTCTATGCCTGGATACTAACTATCGACCGGTTGAAAATCCGTAGACGAAACGGTATTGGTATACTACTCAAAGTTAAATTCACAAAAACCATTTAAAAACATAAAGGGCAGAAGATCCCGAAAATTAGAAAATTGCCAAATGGCGTTTTGATAAATCAGACCTTAGCGGTTCGTCCTCAGCACGAGCGCTGTAAAAGATTACAGGCAGTAATAATTGAAGATTTACATCACTGCCAGTCACCGCGTATTATCCCCTATGAACACTACACCGGACAATGACACAAGGAAAGTATCATGATGGCGGCTCTACAGTATCCCTGCACTATATTCAAAACTCAAAACCGGATGGATGACTATGGCGCTGAGGATATGCGCTGTGGCGATCTGACTGAAGCACAACTGAAATCCCATTACCGGCTGGACTATATCTCTGACCGTGTTGATCCTTACATGCTGACCCGGCGCTCCTCAATGGATCGGCCTCAATCCATGTTCTGTTGCAATCGGCGCGGAGCCGGGGAGAAAATTAGTCGGCAGCAGTGCGCCATGATGCTATTTGATGAGTTCCGCTCGTTATCCCGTAATTTTTCCATTTATGGGCCGTACAGCCACCTGATCGAAAAGATGATCACCCATATGCAAAACGGCAACGGTACGCCTTTCCATGATATGTCACTGGACACAGCTTTAAAGGAGCATATTCTTAATGACAAATCAAAAAATAGCACTCGCCTAAGACTGCATGAAGTTATTAAAAAAATATCGATTGGCATAAAAAACATTACCCAGAAAAAGAAAAGGATAAATTAAAAGAAATAATCCTCGGCGGGAAACTCCCTAAATTTGACCGTTTCCAGGATGATTTTAATGGCATGGGTATCACTGTTCATGATACCTGGGCAACGCGTATCACCATAAAATCACTGCATATTTATAACGATCACTTTCGCGCAGTGGTGCATTACAAAGTTCAGGATCACTTTGGCCTCGACAGTGACGATATACTGAAGAAAAAATTCAGCCAGTTCCATTTTTTCCGTATCTGGTTCGTGCTCCAGCGATACAACCAGTTTGGCTTTAAGCCATTTATGACCAATATGGAAGCCACAATAGAAATTAAGGGAGCTCACAAATGAGAGTGAAAAATAGGAGAACTATAGCTTCGCTCTTTCTGGCTGGCTTGGTGCTGCTTGTCTACTGGTTTTGGTTGTCTCTGCGTCCAGTAGAGATTGTCGCTATTCATCACAGAAGTAGTGGTTTCAGTGATGTGCTGGTCACTAGTTTTCCACCGACTGATAAAGGGAAAATTAAATGGTGGTTAAAAAACCAGAATATGTTAAAAGATAAATATGCCATTCCAAAATCTGATTTAAATGGCTATTTTTATGTCACCTTCTGGTTGTTTGGGAAAGGGTATAAGGAAGAAGGAAAATATGACAGGCTCTGTTTTAATGATATAAAAACAAAAATAAACTGCATCGAAAAGGACGCTATCTTTTCTGTAGATAAAAGTAGAAATATGGGTTTAATGTTCACTGTGTATGATGGCGATAATTATCGCTTAGACCTTAATGGCGACATTATAAAAGTTACATCTGATTAGGTCTGCCTCTCTCGCGTAGAGACAGCAATATAACCCTTCGCCCTGCCCGGCTTGCACCAGCAATGCGGAAGTAGCAAAATGCCCTGGAAGGCTATCTCGACGAAGAGAAGCGGCAATGCCTTGCCGCCGGCCTCACTGATATTGCGCCTTTCCCCGACATGAACGCCCTGCTTTGATATGCGCCAGGTATGATTGCATTCTCTACCATGACGACAGCCTTGAGTGACCTGTTAAATCCAGCGACAGTAAAATCCGGCGGTTTCGCTAATTCGCCCCGCCATTAAAAAAGTACGCGAAAAGGGCTTTGCGCTTATCCATCAGCCAGCTACGCTAAGGCCCGAATTACACCAGGCCTACTTTCAGCAGCGCATTCTGGCAGGATCCATTCGCCGGTTACCTACTCCAGCTGTTCGGCAAGCTGCTTTAAATTTTGCTGCTTTTGATCGGCCACATCGGCGACGTGCATTTCCGCCCTTATCAACATCTACAGCCCGGGTTTTACCCCCATCACTGCATGGTGTTTGATGCCGAGGGAACCCGCATCAGCGCCGATATCGCCATGCCGCAGGTACGTGCCGCCTGATCGATATGATACCGCCCTCTTTCCGTTCGGCCCTGCCGGACGGATACTTTGTGTTCGTCAGTATCCGGCCCCGCTTTCTCGCTGCTGCAATCCTTCTCTTTATCCCTGCGTAAGCGCTTTTTAACCGCCATTCCACCGGTAAAGCAGCAAAATCGCCCGCTTCAGCTATGCTCAAATACAGGTTATTCCTAAGGCGGGGCGTCATTTGCCGTGCCATGCTTAACTACACAACGGATCAATGTTTGGTGAGGAAATCATGAAAAAAACGATTATTGCACTTTCTGCCCTGCTGCTGGCTTCTCCTGTTTTTGCCGCCACACACGCAACGGACGACACCGTAGCCGCCGCTAACGAAGGCGCCAACACGGCAAAAGAGAAACTGCACCAGACCCAGAATGAAGGCAAAGAGCTGAAGCTGAAGTCTGAACACGCGGCGGAAGGCAAAAGCCACGACACCACCAGCAAAATCAGCGAAGGCACGCAGAAAACCTGGCATAAGACCAAAGAAGGTACCGAAAAAGGTTGGGATGCAACCAAAGAAGGCACTGAAAAAGGCTGGAATAAGACCAAAGAAGGCGCCAGCGATCTGAAAAAGAAAGTCACTGAGTAATCGCTTATCGTGATCGGGTTGAAGGCCGCTTATGCGGCCTTTTCTTTTATCAGGCGAAAGCCTTTTTCTGGCGGAATACCTCTTCGTAAACATTACCTGTCGGCGAATTCTGAGCGCTGACGGAAACATCAGGCACATTCTCAGCCCTTCCCGCTTCCTGCCCCCTCCTTATATTCCGTGCGCCTGGCTTTTCCAGACCATCAGGAGGACGCTTGCCATCTTTGCCAGTCTTTATCGTGGTTTCTTAAGGGCCTTAAGGTTTTCCTAACCTTTCACTGGCAAGCTGAGCCTCTCTTTTCTTGCTCCGGATTGCTGGTATGTCACTGATGCAGCTAAAAAGAGTGTCGCTGAGTCGACACCTTTTCCTGATCCTCTTTTCCGCCTACATTGCTTTGTTTCTGAATCTTGCCTTCTACCATCAGGTGCTGGCGGCCATGCCGCTTACCACGTTGCGCTGTACGCTGGTTTTCCTTTCTATGCCGCTGGTAGCGTTCAGCGTCATTAATATCGTGCTGACGCTGGCTTCGTTTCTGTGGCTGGACAGGCTGCTTATCGCCCTGTTTATCCTGGTTTCCGCTGCGGCACAGTATTTTATCTGGAACTACAATATCGTTCTCGACCGCTCGATGATCGTCAATATGCTGGATACCACCGCGTCGGAATCCTTTGCCCTGATGACGCCGCAGTTTGTTATCAGCCTGCTGCTTTCCGGCGTGCTGGCCGTCGTGCTGGCGTTCTGGATACGCTTCAAAACGCCGTCGGGCCTGTTGAGCAGCGTGATGCCGCGCGTGCTTAGCCTGGCCGCCTCCGCCGTTTTAATCCTGCTGATCGCCCTGCTCTTCTATAAAGATTACGCCTCGCTGTTTCGCAATCATAAAGAGCTGGTGAAGTCGCTTAGCCCTTCCAACAGTATTGCCGCAACGCTTTCCTGGTATAAGCACAACCAACTGACGCACCTGCCGCTGGTCAGGCTGGGAGAAGATGCGCATCAAAGCCCGCAAATGCTCAACAGCACGAAAAAAAGCCTGACCATTATTGTGCTGGGCGAAACCTCGCGCGCGGCGGATTTTTCGCTTTCCGGCTATTCGCACCAGACCAATCCCCTGCTGGCGAAAGATAACGTTATCTATTTCCCGCAGACCATATCCTGCGGCACCTCTACGGCAGTGTCGGTGCCCTGCATGTTTTCCGGGATGCCGCGCGCGCACTATGATGATGTGCTTGCCAGCCATCGGGAAGGCCTGCTGGATATCGTACAGCGCGCGGGCCTGAGCGTGCTGTGGAATGAGAACGACGGCGGCTGTAAAGGCGCCTGTGACAGGGTGCCGCATCAGGATATGACGCGCCTGGATCTGCCTGGCGAGTGCATCGACGGCGAATGCTACGATGACGTGCTGTTTCACGGCCTGGATGACTATATCAACCAGCTGAAGGGCAACGGCATTATCGTGCTGCATACTATCGGCAGCCACGGCCCAACCTATTATCATCGCTATCCGGCGCAGTTCCGCCGTTTTGTGCCGACCTGCGACACCAACCAGATCCAGGACTGTTCCAGGGAGCAACTGGTCAACACCTACGACAATACCCTGCTCTATGTGGATTACATCGTCGATAAAGCCATTAACGTATTAAAATCACATCAGGATCGTTTTACCACCAGCCTGGTCTATCTTTCCGATCACGGGGAATCGTTGGGCGAAAACGGGGTCTATCTGCATGGTATGCCCTACGCGATAGCGCCGGAAGAGCAGAAGCATGTGCCGATGCTGATTTGGCTGTCGCCCGACTATCAGCAGCGCCACGCGGTGGCTATGGACTGTATGAACAAACTGACGAAGAATACGTGGTCGCAGGATAATCTGTTCTCTACGGTGCTGGGGCTGACCGGCACGGTGACGCGTGAGTATGTGCCTGGCGACGATATCCTGACGGCCTGTCGGAGCACAAATCGGTGAAAATTCTGGTGGTGGAAGACGATGCCCTGCTGCTACAGGGTTTGCTTATGGCGCTGGAAGGCGAAGGCTACGTTTGCGACGGCGTAAGCACCAGCCACGACGCACAGGCCGCGCTTGCCAGCGGCCTCTATAGCCTGCTGATCCTCGATTTGGGATTGCCGGACGAGGACGGCCTGCGCCTTTTGCTGCGCCTGCGCCGCCAGAAGAAAAAGTATCCTGTGCTGATCCTCACCGCGCGGGATACGGTCGGCGACCGCATCACCGGGCTGGACGCGGGCGCGGACGATTATCTGATCAAACCTTTTGCGCTGGAAGAGCTGCTGGCGCGCATCCGGGCGCTGATCCGCCGCGATGTTAACCAGGGTGACAGCAGGCTGACTTTCGGCCAGCTGGCGCTGGATATGACGCATCGCCAGATCCATCTTGCCGACAGGCTGCTGGAGCTGACGCCGAAAGAGTACGCTATTCTGTCGCGGCTGATGCTTAAGGCCGGGCAGCCGGTGCATCGCGAAATCCTCTACAACGATATCTACAACTGGGAAACCGAGCCGTCCACCAACACGCTGGAGGTGCATATCCACAACCTGCGCGAAAAAATCGGCCGGTCGGCGATCCGCACCGTGCGCGGCTTTGGCTATGCCCTGATCAAGGCCGATACGAATGAGTAAATTTTTCTTTCAACGTCAAGGCAACACGATGCGCTTTCGCCTGCTGATGGCGGTTGGCCTGATTTTGCTGTTCTGCCAGGTGATTAGCGTGGCGTGGCTGTGGCACGAAAGCAAAGAGCAGATCCAGCTGCTGGTGGACGCGGCGCTGCATAATCATGACCAGCACAAGCACGTGGAAAAAGAGATCCATGAGGCCGTCGCCAGCCTGGCCGTGCCGAGCCTGATTATGATTACGCTCGCCCTGCTGCTCTGTTTCCAGGTGGTGAAATGGATCACGCGGCCGCTGTCTGAACTGCAAAAGCAGCTGGAAAACCGCAGCGAGGACGATCTCGATCCCATCAGCTGTGCCCGTTCGGTGCGGGAAGTGGATGCCGTTACCCAGGCTGTTAATCAGCTGATTACGCGTCTGACCACCAGTCTGGAGCGCGAACGCCTGTTTACCGCCGATGTCGCCCACGAGCTGCGCACGCCGCTGGCCGGACTACGGCTGCATCTGGAGCTGATAGAGAAAAAGCACGCCGTTAACGTGCGCCCTTTGCTCGAGCGTCTGGATCAGATGACCAACAGCGTCTCTCAGCTGCTCCAACTGGCGCGCGTCGGGCAATCCTTTACCGCCGGCAACTATCAGCAGGTTTCGCTGATGCGGGATGTGATCGCGCCGATGAGCCTGGAAATGCAGGCGATGCTGCAACAGCGTGGACAAACGCTGGAAGTGGCGGCAACGCAGGATGTCACGGTGCGCGGCGACGCCACGCTGCTGAGCGTCCTGCTGAGGAACCTGCTTGAGAATGCCCATCGCTACAGCCCAAAAGGCACCGTCGTGACCGTTCGCATTGAAAACGTTTCCGGCGCGGTGCTGGCGGTGGAGGATTGCGGGCCGGGCATTGACGAAAGCAAAAGCGGCGAGCTGAGCCGCGCTTTTGTACGGATGGACAGCCGTTACGGCGGCATCGGGCTGGGCCTGAGCATCGTCAGCCGCATTGCCCAGCTGCATAAGGCGCAGTTTTTCCTCGAAAATCGGCCGCAAACCGGCGGCTGTCGCGCCTCGGTAAAATTTTCCTGACGGCGGCTCAGGCGGCGAACCAAACCCGCAGAAAAGCCAGGATCACAAGGCCGCTGAAAATCACGGCGGTATATTCACTTAGCGGACGGCTGTGCGGCTGTTTCATAGTGTTCTCCTCAGGTTGGTGAGAAGAGTTTCCCGCAGGAATATTAAGGCAACATTAAGGGCGCGCTAAACGGCGGAAAAATGTTGCTTTCGAGCTGGCGGAACCCGCGGGAAAATGCCCGTTGCGGTTTGCCCTCTTATACCGAAATCCTTCTGGTGCTACGCTGCGTGTTTATCCGTCACGCTATTAAGGAAACCTCTATGTTTACCGGTCTCAGCGCGTTCCCTTTAACGCCAATGAATGAAACAGAAATTGATGAGCGCGCTTTTCGCGGTTTGATCCAGCGACTGGCGGCAGCCGGAGTGACGTCGCTTGGCGTGTTGGGTTCGACGGGCAACTACGCTTATCTGACGCGTGAGGAGAGAAAGCGTGTGGTTTCGCTGGCCGTCGAGGAAGCGGGAAAGGTGCCGGTGATGGTGGGCATTGGCGCGCTGCGGACGCGTCAGGTGCTGGAACTGGCCGAAGATGCGCAGCAGGCCGGTGCGAAAGCGCTGCTGCTGGCACCAGTTTCCTACCAGAAGCTGCGGGAAGAAGAGGTGTTTCAGCTGTATCAAAGCGTTAACGACGCTATTTCCGTGCCGCTGTGCCTGTATGACAATCCCGGCACCACGCAATTTACCTTCAGCGATGAGCTGTATGGTCGACTCGCCGGGCTTTCCAGGCTCGCCGCTATTAAAATTCCCGGCGTGCCGGACGATGCCGCCCAGGCAAAAGCGCGGATAGACCGTCTGCGCCAGCTATTGCCGGACAAAATAGCCATTGGCGTCAGCGGCGACGCGCTGGCCGCGCGAGGCCTGAATGCGGGCGGCGAGCTGTGGTTTTCCGTGCTGGGCGGCCTGTTTCCGCAGGTTTGCCAGCGGATTATCCGGCTGAGCGCCGCGGGTCAGCAGCTGGAGGCGCAAAACCTTTCCGATCGGCTGGCCCCGCTCTGGGCGCTGTTTGCAAAATATGGCAGTTTGCGGGTTGTCGCCGCGCTGGCCGCCAGGCTGGGCCTGACGGAAGCGGTTAATCTACCGCAGCCACTGGCGTCAATTGACCGTGAGGATGCCGGGCGGCTGGAGGCTGTTCTGCCCCTGCTGGAGTGAAAGGCTCCAGCAGCTATCTGCCCCTGCTGGAGTAAAAGGCCACAGCAGTAGCAATCATCTGCTGCTGTTGGAGTAAAAGGCCACAGCAGTAGCAATCATCTGCTGCTGTTGGATTGAAAGGCCAAAGCGGCGGTAATTATCTGCCGCTGCCGGACTGCCAAACCAAAGCGGCGGTAATTATCCGCCGCCGGACTGCCAGCCAGGATGGCGTGAAACAGGGGCGGTCGTTACCTGCCGCCTGGCAACTTCGCTCTCTTTACATGGCTAAAAAATGCCCAAAAAACCGTCATTTATATAAGATTATCTTATAACACAATCTCATAACATTTATCCCGCACCGCTTTCTTTTTCTCAGCATTCCCCCTTACTTCAACAGGCAAACGTTTACCTGGCGACAAACAGGCTTTTTCGGCGCAGACAAGCAACAGCCCGCTTAAGTTCCGTCCTTTGCGTGATCTGCATCACACTTTAATTAAAGTGAAATGAAACAGAGTTTGACAACTGTGAGCGATATCTATTTCCTTAAGCGCGGATGACGGCACACTTTTCCGGCATTTATACGGGCGCTTTCGGCACTGAAACCGCCTTCCTGTTCCGTTCCGGATAACGACAGATAAGACCATCGCGCGGGCTGCAGAAAATGGTCGATAAGCATGTGGTAATATAATGAAATATAAATCTCTGATGGCTGGCGCAGTGATGGCGCTTTCATACAGCACCGCTTCTTTTGCTGCCCCCGAGCAGCCGCAGTACGTTTCCGACTGGTGGCACCAGAGCGTTAACGTGGTAGGCAGCTATCACACCCGGTTCGGGCCGCAGTTTAACAATGACGTTTATCTGGAATATGAAGCCTTCGCCAAAAAAGACTGGTTTGATTTTTACGGCTACCTGGATCTGACCAACTTCTTCGGTGCCGGTAACTCTAACGCCAATGGCATTTTTGACCACGGCTCGCCGATGTTTATGGAGATCGAACCGCGCTTCTCCATCGACAAGCTGACCAACACCGATCTGAGCATCGGGCCGGTGAAAGAGTGGTATTTCGCCAACAACTATATCTACGATATGGGCCGTAACAGCGATAACCGTCAGAACACTTGGTACATGGGCCTGGGCACCGATATCGATACCCACACGCCGGTCAACCTGTCGCTGAACGTGTACGCTAAATACCAGTGGGAGAACTACGGCGCCGCTAACGAAAACAGCTGGGACGGCTATCGCTTTAAGGTGAAATACTTTGTGCCGCTGACTTCGCTGTGGGGCGGCAACCTGAGCTATATCGGCTTTACCAACTTTGACTGGGGTTCCGATCTGCGCGACAAGAGCGATGCTTCACGCACCAGCAACTCCATCGCTTCCAGCCACGTGCTGTCGCTGGTTTACGATCACTGGCACTATTCCGTGGTGGCGCGTTATTTCCACAACGGCGGCCAGTGGGCAGATGGCCAGGAGCTGAACTTCGGCACGGGTAATTTTGAAGTGAAATCCACCGGCTGGGGCTACTATCTGGTGGCCGGCTACAACTTCTGATCCGCAACGCTTCCTCAACCGCCAGCCCTTTGCGCGCTGGCGGTGCTGTTTTCCCGCTTTTTCCCGCCCGCTGCACGCCCTATACTGCTTGCCCTGGTGCCTCAGTAACAAAGGATGATGTATGCCTGCTTTATCGGCCGAGCAATCGGTAAAATTACGTCCGCTGGAACGCGAAGATCTGCATTTTGTCCACCAGCTGGATAATAACGCCAGCGTGATGCGCTACTGGTTTGAAGAGCCTTATGAGGCGTTTGTCGAGCTGTCCGATCTCTATGACAAGCACATTCACGATCAGAGCGAACGGCGTTTCGTGGTGGAGTATGCGGAAGATAAAGTGGGCCTGGTGGAGCTGGTCGAAATCAACCATATTCACCGTCGCGCGGAGTTTCAGATTATTATCGCGCCCGGCCATCAGGGCAAAGGTCTTGCCAGCAAGGCCGCGCTGCTGGCCATGGAGTACGGTTTCTCCGTTCTCAATCTCTACAAGCTTTATTTAATCGTCGATAAAGAGAATAAAAAGGCTATCCACATCTACACCAAGCTGGGATTTGAAATTGAAGGCGAGCTGATCCACGAGTTTTTTATCAACGGCGAGTATCGCAATACCATCCGCATGTGCATCTTCCAGCATCAGTATCTGGCTAAGCACCGCCCGCCGCATACGATGGTTAAGCCCACCGCGCAATAACCCCGGCTATCCGGCCCGCCAGCAGCGCGGGCCACCACGTTTTCCGTCAGCCGCGCGCACCGACAGGATTCATAATGATCCGGGCTGGCGGTTCTTCGATGTGGTACATGCCGCCGTTAAACGGATCGACCAGCAGCCAGCCGGGGAAGCCGCCAAGCGGGATATTACCCAGCAGATACCAGAGGTTGGCCTTCTCGTTTAGCGGAATGGTTTGCGGCACGAAGCCCGGCTGCTCCAGCATCAGCAGAAATTTCTTTTTGCCGAAGTAGCTGCCGTCCGATTTTGCCAGCGTCACGGTCTTTGGCGTGTAGCCTTCCGCCACCGCCCGGCCGGTTTCATCCTGCACCACAAATTTTGCCCCTTGTGGCCAGCTCTGAATGCTCACATCCTGGGTTTTGTCGCCCACGATAGTGGCGCATCCGCCAAGCAGCCACGCTGCAAACAGCACCGGTAAAATACGTTTCATAAGCTTTCCTGCCAGGTTAAATAGTGAGAATAGTTGGGCGCAGCGAATAACGCCCGGCGGCTGCGGGCGTTATGGTGCAAAGCTCTGAAGGTATTATCGGCAGCGTTGGGCGATAGCTTTAATATCGGCGGGCGTGGTGCGGCAGCAGCCGCCAATCAGCCTGGCGCCGGCGGCCTGCCATTCGGCAAGGTTATCCGCCAGCGTGCAGGTCGAGGCGTCGCTGTGCCAGCTTTTACTGACGGCATCGTACTGCTCGCCGGAATTGGGATAGACCACCAGCGGCTTCGCGCTCAGCGCGGAGAAAACTTTCAGCGCGGCCGTCACCTTATCCAGCGCGATACAGTTGATCCCCAGCGCCACCGCCTGCGGCTGCGCATCCAAAAAGGCGATGACTTTAGCTAACGGCGTGCCGTCGCTGAGATGTTCGCTGTCGCGCAGCGTAAATGAAAACCAGGCCGGCGTGGCGGGAAACTCTGCCAGTAACGCGATCAGCGCCTTGATCTCCGCGAAGGAAGGCAGCGTTTCGCAGGCCAGAATATCCGCCCCCGCCGCCACCAGCGCCCGCACGCGCGGCCGGTGGAAAGCCATCATCTCCGCCTGCGGCAGCGCATAGTCGCCGCGATACTCGGAACCGTCGGCCAGAAACGCGCCGTAAGGCCCTACGGAGCCGGCAACCAGCAGCGGCCCGGCCTGCGGCGCGGCGGCCAGATAGTCCTCGCGGGCCTTCACGGCCAGCGCCACGCTTCGGGCAATCAGCGCCAGCGCAGCCGTTTCATCCAGCCCGCGCTGCGCAAAACCCTGCGGCGTCGCCTGATAGCTGGCGGTGATCGCCACCTGCGCGCCCGCTTTAAAGTAGTCGTAATGCACCTGATAAATCAGTTCAGGATTTTCAATCAGCACTTTCGCAGACCAGAGCGCGTCGCTCAGGTCGCAGCCGCGCGCTTCCAGCTCGGTAGCCATCGCGCCATCCAGCACCAGTCCGGCGGCTACCTGCTGTTTTACGGCATCAATCGACAACATGTGGAGTCTCCTTTGCCTGCTCGCGTTTTTGCAGCAGCTGAGTAAGGTAGTAAGCGCCGTAACAGACGGCGATAAAAGGCAGCCCGCAGTAGAGCGCGATGCGCTGCTCGGGATCGAAAGCCAGCCCGACGCAGGCCAGCAGGCAGAGCACAAAACCTAAAATCGGCGTTAGCGGATACCACGGCGCGCGATATTTCAGTTCGGCAAGCGGTTTACCCGCGCGCAGATGCGCCCGGCGGAAGAAAAAGTGCGCGGCGCAGATGCTCAGCCACACGGCCACCACGGCAAAGCCAGAGATAGCGGAAAGCGCGACGAACACCGTATCCGGCGCGATCACGCTGGAGAACAGCGCCAGCAGGCCGCCCAGCATACTGACGGAAATCGCGGTCAGCGGAATGCCGCGACGGGTCAGGCGGGCAAAGCAGCGCGGCAGCGTGTTCTGATTGGAGAGCGACCAGAGCATCCGGCCAGAGGCGTACAGGCCGGAATTAGCGGCTGACAGAATCGCGGTCAGGATAACGAAGTTAAAGATATCGGCCGCGTAAGGGATACCAATTTTCTCAAACACCAGCACAAACGGGCTTTTCACAATGCCGGCCTGATCCATCGGGATCAGCGCGGCCAGGATCAGCACGGTGCCGATAAAGAAAATAATCAGCCGCGCTACCGTGGTGCGTATCGCCAGCGGCAGCACCTTGTGCGGATTTTCCGTCTCGCCAGCGGCAATGCCAATCAACTCGGTCCCGGAGAACGCGAAGTTTACCGCCACCATCGTCATCAAAATTGGCAGCACGCCGTGCGGCAGCCAGCCGTGCGCGGTCAGGTTGTGGAAGAACGGCGCGCTGCTGCCGTCTTTTAACGGAATAAAGCCGAACATCGCGCCTGCGCCAAGCACGATAAATGCCAGAATGGTGATGACCTTGATCAGCGAAAACCAGAACTCCCCTTCGGCGAAGAAGCGGGAAGAGATAACGTTAAGCAGGAAGATAAGCGCGCAGAACAGCAGGCACCAGAGCCAGACCGGCGACTGGGGGAACCAGTACTGCATACAGAAACCGGCGGCCGTCAGGCTCGATCCCAGCGCCACGGTCCAGGTCAGCCAGTAAAGCCACGCCACGGTATAGCCGGTCGCCGGGCTGAGGTAGCGCGCGGCATAAACGTGAAACGCGCCGGTTTCGGGCATCGCGACGGAAAGCTCGCCCAGGCTGAGCATCACCAGATAGACCACCAGCGCGCCAATCAGATAGGCCAGCAGCGTACCCGCCGCACCGGTAGTGGAAATAATATAGCCGGTATTAAAAAACAGGCCGGTGCCGATCACGCCGCCAAGCGAAAGCATTACCAGATGGCGCGCCTTCATGCTGCGTTTAAATTGTTGCGTATTGTCCTGCTGAGTCTGCTGCATCCTGTTATCCGTATAGACGTCTAAACTTCTACATAGGCCAGGTGTTATACCTGGTCTGTGCCGGTAATGCAACGTCAGGAAACGTAAAGCAGCGCTTTCAGCCCGTCAGGCGATCAGTCGAATACGGATTCGAGATAGCGTTCCAGCGCGGCGCGCGAGCTGAAGCCGTGCGGAATACCGTAGTGATCCCGGCTGTCGCCGACCAGGTACATGGGAAACTGCACGTAGTGCTCACAGGTTTTGATTTCGTTCGCGGGTTCCGCAAAGCTGTGGCTTTTTTCCTTCAGCGTGGGATGGATAACCAGCGCGGTGCGTCCCAGACGCGCTTCGCGATTTACGTACACATAGCTGTCGCCTCGGCGATAGCCGTAAGCTTTTGCGGTGACCGCGTCCATTTCAAATCCCGCTTTTTCCAGTACGCGAGCGACCTCATCAGGGCGTAGATACATGCTTAATCCTCTAATACTTGCCAACTCCGTCACCTTACCTTAGCGCCAGGGCGCAGGGCTTTCGGAATTGTCCAGAAACAGGGTGCGCGGCAGCCCGACGCACGAAATATCTCTCTGATAGTCTATAGTAAATAGTCCGTATCATTTCCAGGAGAGCGCTAAATGTTTAACCGGACGACAAAGAACGAAGATATTGATATCAACCAGGACGTCACTCTGCTGGCTGATACCCTTGATGGCCTGCTGAAATCCTACGGCAGCAAATCGAAAGAAGAAGTTGACGATGCGCGCAGCAAAGCGCAGGCGCTGCTGAAAGAAACCCGCGCTAAGCTTAACGGCGGCGGCAACCGCGTGTCTCAGGTCGCTAAAGACGCAGGCGAGCATGTGGATACCTTTGTGCGGGATAACCCGTGGCACGGCGTCGGCATCGGCGCGGCGATCGGCGTTTTCCTTGGCGCGCTGATTGCGACCAGCACTTCCCGCGATTAATTTTACGCCTGTATGCTCTGATCAGTCCCCGCTTATGCGGGGATTGTTATTTCTGCGGGACGGCGAATTCTGCCGGATAAGAGTGCAGAAGTGGCTGCGGCCGGCAAGTTCTGCTGCCACAGTTACACGACATCTTGTTTATGTGGTTTACCGCCCTGCTTTAGCAGCTATATCCAATACCTGCTGTTTTATGACAGCCTTCCCAATAACCTCTTACTGGATATTTCTCGCCCCGCCTCTGCTGGCCATCAGCATCCGGCCTTCGTCATGAATTTATTGCGCCGTACCGCTTGTTTTTTAGCCACGCCGTTTGCCGAATCCCCTTTCAGTTCTGCCATGCAAAAAGCCTGAAATTTTTTTGCCGCGCTAAATCCAGGTGCGGCAAGGCTTTGCCCCGCTTAGCGCTGATAAGCGCACAAGCTATAAGGTTGCAATCGATAAACACCACATCTAGTATTTAATACAGCAACCAACACACAATATATGGTTATGCGGCGTTTCTGCCCGGAAGCTTGCTCAACAGTCTGTCAGCCTTATCCGTGCCGGATATCCGCCTACAAAGGGAAATACGAATCATGCGCATTATTATTTACACTAAAGATAACTGTGTCCAGTGCGGCGCGACGAAAAGCGCGATGGATAAGCAGGGCATTGCGTATCAGCTGATCAACCTCGATCGGGATCCCACCGAGCTGGAGACGCTGAAAGCGCTGGGCTATCGCCAGGTTCCCGTGGTGATGGCGGAAGGCGAACACTGGAGCGGCTTCCGCCCCGATAAGATCGCCGCGCTGGGCCGTGCCGTCGCGCAGGGCTGACGCCATGCTGGTCTATTTTTCCAGCCAGTCGGAAAACACGCACCGCTTTGTGCTGCGTACCGGCCTGCCCTGTCGCCGTATCCCGATCGGCGGCCAGCCGCTGCGCGTGGCTGAGCCCTATATCCTGGTGGTGCCCAGCTACGGCGGCGGCACCGCCAAAGGTGCCGTGCCGAAGCAGGTCATTCAGTTTCTTAACGATGTCGATAACCGCCAGGGCATTCGCGGCGTAATCGCCGCCGGCAACCGCAATTTTGGCGAAGCTTACTGCCTGGCGGGCAGCATTATTGCGCAGAAATGCCGCGTCCCGTGCCTCTACCGTTTCGAGCTGCTGGGCACTGAAGAAGACATCGCCAACGTATCCAGGGGAGTAACCCAATTTTGGCAACAACAGAAAGCACACCCATAGCGCCAGCCACGGCCGACTACCATTCCCTGAACGCAATGCTCAACCTTTACGATGCAGACGGCCATATTCAGTTTGAGAAAGA
Organism: Erwinia sp. STN24; assembly: GCF_041320675.1. Lineage (NCBI taxonomy): Bacteria > Pseudomonadati > Pseudomonadota > Gammaproteobacteria > Enterobacterales > Erwiniaceae > Erwinia > Erwinia sp. STN24. The sequence continues at coordinate 2,104,782 of NZ_JBGGPM010000001.1, forward strand.
TCGTGAGGCGACGCGCCGCTATTTCTTACAGCACGTGCTGCCAAATACGGTGACGTTCAGCTCTGTTAGTGAGCGCTTACAATACTTGGTAGCGGAAGGCTATTACGAAGCCGAGGTGCTGAACGCTTATTCTTTTGATTTTATCAATGCGCTGTTTGAGCAGGCTTACCAGCATCGCTTCCGCTTCCAGACTTTCCTTGGCGCGTGGAAGTTTTACACCAGCTATACGCTGAAAACCTTCGACGGCAAACGCTATCTTGAAGGCTTTACCGAGCGCGTCTGCATGGTGGCGCTGACGCTGGCCAAAGGTGACCAGGCGCTGGCGACGGCGCTGGTGGAAGAGATGCTGTCCGGCCGTTTTCAGCCTGCCACGCCAACATTTCTGAACTGCGGCAAGCAGCAGCGCGGCGAGCTGGTTTCCTGTTTTCTGCTGCGTATTGAAGACAATATGGAGTCGATCGGCCGTTCGGTGAACTCCGCGCTCCAGCTGTCCAAACGCGGCGGCGGCGTGGCGTTTCTGCTTTCTAACCTGCGCGAGGCCGGTGCGCCGATCAAGCGTATTGAAAACCAGTCTTCCGGCGTGATCCCGGTGATGAAGATGCTGGAGGATGCTTTCTCCTACGCCAATCAGCTGGGCGCGCGTCAGGGCGCGGGCGCGGTATATTTGCACGCGCATCATCCCGATATCCTGCGCTTTCTGGATACCAAACGGGAAAATGCCGACGAGAAAATCCGTATCAAAACGCTGTCGCTGGGCGTGGTGATACCGGACGTGACCTTCCAGCTGGCGAAGGCCAATCAGCCGATGGCGCTCTTTTCGCCTTACGACGTCGAGCGTATTTACGGCCTGCCCTTTGCCGATATCAGCATCAGCGAGAAATATGAGGAGATGCTGGCCGACGAGCGTATCCGCCGCACCTTTATTAATCCACGCGAGTTCTTCCAGACGCTGGCGGAAATCCAGTTCGAGTCCGGCTATCCCTATATTATGTTTGAGGATACGGTTAACCGCGCCAACCCGATCAAGGGAAGGATTAATATGAGCAACCTTTGCTCGGAGATCCTGCAGGTAAATACGCCGACCGAATACCATGAGGATTTAAGCTATCGTCATATCGGCAAGGATATCTCCTGCAACCTCGGGTCGCTGAATATTGCGCATACCATGGATTCGCCTGACTTTGCCCGCACGGTGGAGATCGCGGTACGCGGCCTGACGGCCGTTTCCGACCAGAGCCATATCCGCTCCGTGCCTTCCATCGAAAACGGCAACGCGCAGTCGCACGCTATCGGCCTGGGCCAGATGAATCTGCACGGCTATTTAGCGCGTGAGGGCATCCACTACGGTTCACCGGCGGCGCTGGACTTTACCAATCTTTACTTCTATGCCGTCACCTATCACGCGCTGCGCACTTCTAACCTGATTGCCCGGGAACGCGGCGAGCGGTTTGCAGGTTTTGCGGCCTCTCGCTACGCCAGCGGCGAATACTTTGACCAGTATGTTAATCAGCCCTGGCAGCCGCGCACGCCGGAAGCCGCCGCGCTGTTTGCCAAAGCGGGTATTACGCTGCCTTCGCAAGAGGACTGGCGGCAGCTGCGCGATATGGTTACGCACTACGGCATCTATAATCAAAATTTGCAGGCGATCCCGCCGACCGGCTCGATCTCCTATATCAATCACGCCACGTCGAGTATTCACCCTATCGTCTCGCGTATTGAGATCCGTAAGGAAGGGAAAACGGGCCGCGTCTACTATCCCGCGCCGTTTATGACCAACGATAACCAGGCGTTTTACCGTGACGCCTACGATATCGGGCCGGAAGCGATTATCGATACCTATGCCGAAGCGACGCGCCATGTCGATCAGGGGCTGTCATTGACGCTTTTCTTCCGCGATACCGCCACCACGCGCGATATCAATAAGGCGCAGATTTACGCCTGGAAGAAAGGCATCAAAACCCTGTATTACATTCGCCTGCGTCAGATGGCCCTGCTCGGCACTGAAGTCGAAGGCTGTGTTTCCTGCTCGCTCTAACCTGACCATAAGGGAGCGAAGGCATTCGCTAAAAATATGATGAAACTACAACGCGTGCACGCTATTAACTGGAACCAGATCGAGGACGAAAAAGATCTGGAAGTCTGGAACCGTTTGACCTCGAACTTCTGGCTGCCGGAAAAAATTCCGCTTTCTAACGATATTCCGGCCTGGAACGGGTTAACCCCACAGGAGCAGCAGCTCACCATCCGCGTCTATACCGGACTGACGCTGCTGGACACCATTCAGAACACCGTTGGCGCCCCGGCGCTGATGGTGGATGCGCTGACGCCGCATGAAGAAGCGGTGATATCGAATATCAGCTTTATGGAAGCGGTACATGCGCGATCCTACAGTTCTATCTTCTCCACGCTGTGCCACACCAGCGATGTCGATGCGGCCTATGAATGGAGCGAAAATAATATCTTTTTGCAGCGAAAAGCCGACATCGTGCTGGAACACTATCATTACAGCGATCCGTTAAAAAAGAAAATCGCCAGCGTTTTTCTGGAGTCCTTTCTGTTCTATTCCGGCTTTTATTTGCCGATGTACTGGTCAAGCCGCGGCAAACTGACCAATACCGCCGATCTGATCCGCCTGATTATCAAAGACGAGGCGGTACACGGCTACTATATCGGCTACAAATACCAGAAGGCGCTGCAAAAAGAGAGCAAGGCCAGACGCAAAGAGCTGCATCAGTTCGCCATGGAACTGATGCTGGCGCTGTATGAAAACGAGCTGGCCTATACGGCGGATCTGTATGAAGGCCCGGACTGGTGCGAAGAGGTGAATAAGTTTTTGCACTATAACGCCAACAAGGCGCTGATGAACTTAGGTTACGAGGCGCTGTTCCCGCCAGAGCTAACCAATGTCGATCCCGCTATTTTGGCCGCGCTTTCTCCCAATGCCGACGAGAACCACGATTTCTTCTCCGGCTCCGGCTCTTCCTATGTGATGGGAAAAGCCGTGGATACCGAAGATGAGGACTGGAATTTTTGAATAAATGCGGGCGGCTTTTTGGCTGGCCGTCCGCTGGCATTATTTTTATTGATCGGACGTTCAATAAAAATTTACTGAAAGATATTCTCCTTTTTTACGTTACTTTATTCCGTCTACAAGCGAAAAATCCCCGCTAAATTACCTCTTCCAGGACGTCTTTTTATAATAAATATCGCACTATTTTCCCTGTCTGAAATTCCTCGTCATCCCTTACCCTTACTGGCATTACCGGAGATGCACGTCTCAGGATCAATTCCGCCAGGCCGCGCAAAGGGTTGCCTCAGCCTGAGAGTGTGTTAGGGTATAGACCGTTCATATTTTACCAGGACCGATTGAAATATAAGAAAATTAACTATTTGTCAGGAATAAAATAATTACATGGCTATTAAACTTGAAGTTAAAAATCTTTATAAGGTTTTTGGGGAAAATCCCGATCGCGCTTTTAAGTATATCGATAAAGGCATGGGTAAAGAAGCACTGCTGGAAAAAACCGGCCTCTCGCTTGGCGTAAAGAATGCCAGTCTGGCCATTGAAGAAGGCGAGATATTTGTGATCATGGGCCTTTCCGGCTCCGGCAAGTCCACCATGGTTCGCCTTCTCAATCGTCTGATAGAACCCACCCGTGGTCAGGTCATTATTGACGGTGTCGATATAGCGAAAATATCCGACAGCGAATTACGTCAGGTGCGCCGAAATAAAATCAGCATGGTGTTCCAGTCATTTGCGCTGATGCCCCATCTTACCGTCTTAAATAATGCGGCTTTCGGCATGGAATTAGCTGGCGCCCCGCTCCAGCAACGGCAGGAAAAAGCGCTGGAGGCGCTGCGTCAGGTTGGGCTGGATAATTATGCCCACGCCTGGCCGGACGAATTATCCGGCGGAATGCGTCAGCGTGTTGGATTAGCGCGCGCGCTGGCCATCAATCCGGATATATTATTGATGGATGAAGCCTTCTCCGCGCTCGATCCTTTAATCCGTACTGAGATGCAGGATGAGCTGGTAAAACTGCAATCCCGCCACCAGCGCACCATCGTCTTTATTTCTCACGATCTGGATGAGGCCATGCGCATTGGCGACCGTATTGCGATTATGCAAGGCGGTGAAGTGATTCAGGTCGGCACGCCGGATGAAATTCTGAATAATCCCGCCAACGACTACGTGCGCACTTTCTTTCGCGGCGTGGATATCAGCCACGTCTTCAGCGCCAAAGATATCGCCCGCCGCAGCGCCAGCGCGCTGATGCGTAAAGCGCCGGGCTTTGGCCCGCGTTCGGCCATCAAGCTGTTGCAGGATGAAGACCGCGAATATGGCTACGTGCTGGAAAAGCAAAAGTTTGTCGGCGTGGTCTCTACCGATTCGCTGAAGGCCGCGCTGGCCGCAGGCAACGGGCTGGATCAGGCTATTTTGCCCGCGCCTGTCGCCATGCCCGGCGATACGTCGCTTAACGATCTGCTGTCGCATGTCGCACAGGCCCCCTGCGCGGTGCCCATCGTTGGCGAAGATAATCACTATATCGGCATCATTTCCAAAGGCATGTTGTTACAGGCATTAGATCGTGAAGGGAGCCAGCCATGAGCACACCAGTAACCGACCCGTGGCAGAGCGCATCCGCCGCCCCTTCTGACGTCACGCCAGCCGCTGACGCCGCTTCAACCAGCAGCGCAGATGCCTGGGGAACGCCGGGCGGTCACGACGCGGCGGCCAGCAGCAGCGACTGGTTAAGCAGCACGCCAGCCCCGGCGCCGGAGCATTTCAGCCTGCTCGATCCTTTTCACAAAACGCTGATCCCGCTTGATAGCTGGGTAACCAGCGGGATCGACTGGATCGTCAGCCATTTCCGTCCGCTGTTCCAGGGCATCCGCGTGCCGGTTGATTATATCCTCAGCGCTTTTCAGCACTTCCTGCTGGGGATGCCGTCGCCCGTCGCTATCGTGCTGTTTGCGCTGATCGCATGGCAGATATCCAGCTTCGGCATGGGCGTCGCCACGCTGATTTCGCTGGTTATTATTGGCGCTATCGGCGCCTGGTCGCAGGCGATGGTGACGCTGGCGCTGGTGCTGACTGCCCTGCTGTTCTGCATGGTGATTGGCCTGCCGCTGGGGATCTGGCTGGCGCGCAGCGATAAGGCCGCCAAATTTATCCGGCCCCTGCTGGATGCCATGCAGACGACGCCCGCGTTCGTCTATCTGGTGCCGATCGTGATGCTGTTTGGCATTGGCAACGTGCCCGGCGTGGTGGTGACCATTATCTTCGCCCTGCCGCCGATTGTGCGCCTGACCATTCTGGGCATTAAACAGGTTCCGGCTGATTTAACCGAAGCCGCCGAATCCTTTGGTGCCAGCCCGCGCCAGATGCTATTTAAGGTGCAGCTGCCGCTGGCGATGCCGACCATTATGGCGGGCGTTAACCAGACGCTGATGCTGGCGCTGTCGATGGTGGTGATCGCCTCGATGATCGCCGTTGGCGGCCTGGGTCAGATGGTGCTGCGCGGCATCGGCCGTCTTGATATGGGGCTGGCCACCGTCGGCGGCGTAGGCATTGTTATCCTCGCCATCATCCTTGACCGCCTGACGCAGTCCGTTGGCCGCGACAGCCGCAGCCGCGGTGCCCGTCGCTGGTATGCCAGCGGCCCGTTAGGCCTGATCACCCGTCCATTTATCCACTAATCCTGCCTGCTGGCGGCGTTACGTCGTCGCCAGCCTCCGCCTTTTGAATAACAAGGATCTTCTATGCGTAAGACAGCACTGTTAGCCGCCGCATTCTCCACGCTGGCCCTTCCGGCTTTTGCCGCCGATTTGCCTGGTAAAGGCATTACCGTTAAACCTATTCAAAGCACCATTTCGGAAGAAACCTTTCAGACGCTGCTGGTCAGCCGCGCGCTGGAAAAGCTGGGCTATACCGTCGATGAGCCAAGCGAGGTGGATTACAACGTCGGCTATACCTCGCTGGCCGCCGGCGACGCCACCTTTACCGCCGTCAACTGGCAGCCGCTGCATGACGATATGTATAAAGCGGCAGGCGGCGACGCGAAGTTCTATCGTCAGGGCACCTATGTGCAGGGCGCGGCGCAGGGCTATCTGATCGATAAGAAAACCGCCGAAAAATATCATATTACCCGAATCGACCAGCTGAAAGATCCTGAGCTGGCGAAGCTTTTCGACAGCAACAACGACGGCAAAGCGGATCTGACCGGCTGTACGCCAGGCTGGGGCTGCGAAGCGGTTATAAACCATCAGATCAAAGCCTACGGCCTGAGCAATACGGTTGAACACAATCAGGGCAACTATTCGGCAATGATTGCCGATACGATTTCCCGCTTTAAAGAAGGCAAGCCGATCCTTTACTACACCTGGACGCCTTACTGGGTCAGCGACAAGCTGGTACCCGGTCGGGATGTCGTCTGGCTACAGGTGCCGTTTTCCGCCATGCCTGGTGAGCAAAAGGCTCTGGATACTAAATTGCCGAACGGCGCTAATTACGGCTTCCCGGTGAACAGTATGCATATCGTGGCGAATAAGGCCTGGGCTGAGAAAAATCCGGCGGCGGCTAAACTGTTTGCCGAAATGAAACTGCCGCTGGCGGATATCAATGCGCAGAACGCGCGTATGCAGCAGGGTCAGTCCAGCGAAGCGGATATCAATGCGCACGTCAACGGCTGGATCAAAGCGCATCAGGCGCAGTTTGACGGCTGGATCCACGACGCGCTCGCCGCCGCTAAATAAAAACCCGCTTGATACAAGGGAAAGCGCACGGCCGGCTAGCCATCATATAGCTATGTGGAAGCACGCGGCCATAGCCATGTGGAAGCATGCGGCCCGTTTGCCACGATATAGCTATGTGAAAGAACGCGGCCATAGCCATGTGGAAGCATGCGGCCCGTCTGCCACGATATAGCTATGTGAAAGAACGCGGCCATAGCCCTGTGGAAGCATGCGGCCCGTTTGCCACGATATAGCTATGTGGAAGAATGCGGCCCGTTTGCCACAATATAGCTACGTGAAAGAACGCGGCCCGTTCGCCACGATATAGCTACGTGAAAGAAGATAATCGGTTTGCCGTGCCCCGCGTCGTTTCCGGCGCGGGACACGCGCCCTCTTCTCTCGTTTCCCTGGCTACAGCGTTGCGGTAAAAGTTCCCTTTCCGCTTTCGGCGGCAATCCGCGCCAATTGTAAATAATTCTATAAATAAAATAGTTTTTCAGGTTACTATCAAGCTATTCTTCTTTTTAAATTTCTGATTATCACCATGAAATCCCCTCAGCACGGTCTTAGCTCTGCCCTTGTTGCCCTGATGTCGATCGCCACCGGCCTTTCCGTTGCCAGCAACTATTATGTGCAGCCGCTACTGGAAACCATCGCGCGCGCTTTTTCTCTTTCCGTTAACGAAGCGGGGTTTATCGTCACCACCGCACAGCTTGGCTACGCCGTCGGCTTACTGCTGCTGGTACCGCTGGGCGATATGCTGGAGCGCCGGGCGCTGATTGTGGTGATGAGCCTGCTGGCAGCGGGCGGCATGGTGATCACCGCGCTTTCCACCAATATTGTCTTTATGCTGCTGGGCACGGCGCTGACCGGGCTGTTTTCGGTGGTGGCGCAGATCCTGGTGCCGCTGGCGGCCACGCTGGCCGCGCCGGAGAAACGGGGTAAGGTCGTCGGCACCGTAATGAGCGGACTGCTGCTGGGCATTCTGCTGGCGCGCACCATTGCAGGCGGTCTGGCACAGCTGGGCGGCTGGCGCACCGTTTACTGGGTTGCCAGCGCGCTGATGGTACTGATGGCGCTGGCGTTATGGCGCTATCTGCCGCGTTATAAGCAGTCGGTAGCGCTTAACTATCCGCAGCTGCTGCGCTCAATCTTCACGCTCTATTTTACTACGCCGATCTTAAGAACCCGCGCGGTTATCGGCTGCCTGGCGTTCGCCAACTTCAGTATGCTGTGGACCTCAATGGCTTTCCTGCTGGCTTCGCCGCCTTACGGTTTCTCGGAAGGCGAAATCGGCCTGCTTGGGCTGGTGGGCGCTGCAGGCGCGCTGGCGGCACGTCAGGCGGGTTCGCTGGCGGATAAAGGTAAGGCTCGCCTGACCACCACCGTCGGCCTGCTGATCCTGCTGGCCTCATGGGCGATCACCGCGATGGGCGGTCACTCGCTGACTGCGCTGGTTATTGGCATTATCCTGCTCGATTTGGCCGTACAGGGCGTACATATTACCAATCAGAGCGTGATCTACCGCGCTATGCCGGAGGCGCGCAACCGTCTTACCGCCGGTTATATGACCAGCTATTTCATCGGCGGCGCCGCCGGTTCGCTGCTCTCGGCCGCCGCCTATCAGTACGCTGGCTGGCACGGCGTCTGCGCGGTGGGTGCTTTCATCACCGTGCTTAACCTGTTGAGCTGGTGGCGAGGCTCCCGTTACGAGCTGACAACGGATTAACCCGTTGATAACGTATTGCAACACTTTCAGCGCCGCCGCCCTGTTAAGCGTTTACACAGTCTGGTATGGTTAGCCTGACACTTATTCAGGTTAGTTACTTTTTCGATTGAAACTATTAAATTCTTAACGGTACAGCATCCCTTGTTACGCAGGCGCTATGCGGAATTTTTTTCGGCTATAGCGTAGCAATAATGGGTAACCGGCCCCGCGCTGATTACCCCGGCCTGCTGGCAGGCGATTGGGTTTGACGTTTTTTGGCAGCCCACTCCCGCCGGTTTGCCGTTTTCGCCCGACCTCCGGGTTCGGGCATGACAGGTAGAACCTGTAGCAGCGCCCCGTTCCGGCGCTGCATAACGCCCTGGGTTATGGAGTGACCTGGACATTAGAGATGGCGTTGGCTGGCCGTGCCAGCCGACAGACACGACATTATATCGCCGTCGTTACAATACCAGTTGCAACTTATGAGGTTCCCCCAGATGGAAAGTTCGTTTGCCCCCATTGAACAGATGCTGAATTTCCGCGCTAACCGTCAGAAAGATTTCCCTTTACAGGAAATTATGCTGACGCGCCTCTGCATGCATATGCAGAGCAAGCTGCTGGAAAACCGCAACAAAATGCTCAAGGCACAGGGGATTAACGAGACGCTGTTTATGGCGCTGATCACGCTCGACGCGCAGGAAAACCACAGTATTCAGCCTTCAGAACTCAGCTCCGCGCTGGGCTCGTCCCGTACTAACGCCACCCGTATCGCCGATGAGCTGGAAAAGCGCGGCTGGATCGAACGCCGTGAAAGCGATAACGATCGCCGCTGTCTGCATCTGCATTTAACCGAGAAAGGCCATGATTTTCTGCGCCAGCTGCTGCCGCCGCAGCATCAGTGTCTGCAGCTGCTCTGGTCCGCGCTCAGTCCGGCAGAAAAAGGCCAGCTGGAAGGCATAACGCGTAAACTACTGACGCGTCTGGATAAAATGGACGAAGACGAGACGATCGCCGCCCTTTCTCGCTAAGCTTTCCCGCAATAGCATATTGTGCGACACAACCGCCGCCGCTTATCGCTATTTTAGCCGCAACCCAACTGATGCCAGCGCTTTTGCGCTGGCATTTTCGGATCCGGAACCGGCCTCCGGAGCCTGCCAGGATGAACGTGGAGAACCTTATGAGTGCAGAAGCACAGCAGCAACCCAACAATAAAAAGAAGAAGCGCAAAGGCGCGCTAATCGTGCTGGCGTTGATATTCGTTATCGCCGGGCTGGCATGGCTGGCCTGGTGGTTTATCGTGCTGCGCCATTTCCAGGAAACCGATGACGCTTACGTGGCGGGCAATCAGGTGCAGGTCATGGCGCAGGTATCGGGCAGCGTCAACAAGGTCTGGTTTGACGATACTGACCACGTTCATAAAGGCGACGTGCTGGTAACGCTGGACAAAACGGACGCGGAACAGGCTTTCGAGAAGGCGCAGACCGCGCTGGCGACCAGCGTGCGTCAGACCCACCAGCTGATTATCAACGGCAAGCAGTATCAGGCAACGATTGAGCTGCAAAAAACCGCGCTGGCGCAGGCGCAGGCCGATCTGAAACGTCGCGAACCGCTGGGCGCCGCTAACCTGATCGGACGCGAAGATTTACAGCACGCGCGCGATGCCGTCGCTACGGCTCAGGCTCAGCTTGAGGTGGCGATCGAGCAGTATAACGCCAACCAGGCGGCAATCCTGAATACCTCTCTGGAGAATCAGCCGGCGGTGAAACAGAGCGCGGCCGAACTGCGTGACGCGTGGCTGGCTTTGCAGCGTACCGAGATTGTCAGCCCGATTGACGGTTTCATCTCCCGGCGCAGCGTGCAGGTTGGCTCGCAGATCTCAACCACTACGCCGCTGCTGGCCGTGGTGCCGGAGAAAAATCTCTGGGTAGACGCCAACTATAAAGAAACGCAGCTGGCCGATGTGCGTATCGGTCAGCCTGCCACGGTTGTCAGCGATATTTACGGCGACGACGTGGTTTATCACGGCAAAGTCGTAGGGCTGGATATGGGCACCGGCAGCGCGTTCTCGCTGCTGCCCGCGCAGAACGCAACGGGCAACTGGATCAAAGTGGTGCAGCGTTTGCCGGTGCGTATCGAGCTAAACCCTGACGAGGTCGCGCGTCATCCGCTGCGCATCGGTCTGTCGACGCTGGTTAAAATCGACACCAGCAATAAAGACGGCAGCGTACTTGCCACCAGCGTGCGCCAGAAACCCGCTTATGAAAGCGATGCGCTGGCGTTGGATCTGGCTCCGGTCAACCAGCTGATTGCCGATATCATTCACGCAAATGCGGGCTGAGCGCGCGGGAGGCTGTTATGGCACAAAAACCGCTTGAAGGCGCCCAGCTGGTTCTGATGACCATCGCGCTGTCGCTGGCGACGTTTATGCAGGTGCTGGATTCCACTATCGCCAACGTCGCTATTCCGACTATCGCCGGTAATCTGGGCGCCTCTAACTCGCAGGGCACCTGGGTGGTGACCTCGTTCGGCGTCGCCAACGCGATTTCTATTCCCATTACCGGCTGGCTGGCGAAGCGCGTGGGTGAAGTAAAGCTCTTTGTCTGGGCGACCGCCGCTTTCGCCGTCGCCTCCTGGCTATGCGGCATGTCCAATAGCCTGGGCATGTTGATTTTCTTCCGCGTCCTGCAGGGCGTGGTGGCCGGGCCATTGATCCCGCTGTCGCAGAGCCTGCTGCTCAGCAACTATCCGCCCGCGAAGCGCAGCATCGCCCTGTCGCTCTGGGCGATGACGGTGATTGTCGCGCCTATTTGCGGGCCGATCCTGGGCGGCTGGATCAGCGATAACTATCACTGGGGCTGGATCTTCTTTATCAATGTGCCTATCGGCGTGGTGGTAGTGATCCTGACGCTGCAAACGTTGCGCAATCGGGAAACGGCAACGGCAATCCGGCCTATTGATACGGTGGGGCTGGTGCTGCTGATCGTCGGGATTGGCTCGCTGCAAATGATGCTCGACCGTGGCAAGGAACTGGACTGGTTCAGCTCGCCGGAGATTATCACGCTAACCATTGTCGCGGTGATAGCGCTGGCGGTGCTGCTGGTCTGGGAGCTGACGGACGACCATCCGATCATCGATCTGTCGCTGTTTAAGTCGCGGAATTTCACCATCGGCTGCCTCTGTATCAGCCTGGCCTATATGCTCTATTTCGGGTCGATAGTGCTGTTGCCGCAGCTGCTGCAGGAGGTCTACGGCTACACGGCCACCTGGGCCGGGCTGGCTTCCGCGCCGGTCGGCATCCTGCCTGTGATCCTGTCGCCTATTATCGGCCGGTTCGCCCATCGGCTGGATATGCGCAAGCTGGTCACCTTCAGCTTTATTATGTATGCGGTTTGCTTTTACTGGCGAGCCTATACGTTTGAACCCGGCATGGATTTCGGCGCATCGGCCTGGCCGCAGTTTATTCAGGGCTTTGCCGTGGCCTGCTTCTTTATGCCGCTGACCACCATCACGCTGTCCGGGCTGCCACCGGAGCGGCTGGCGGCCGCGTCCAGCCTGTCGAACTTTACGCGCACGCTGGCCGGGTCGATCGGCACCTCGATCACTACCACAATGTGGACCGACCGCGAGGCGATGCACCACAGCCAGCTTACGGAGTCAGTGAACGCTTACAACTTCAATTCGCAGGAGATGTACGGCAAGCTGAATCAGCTGGGGATGTCGCACGATCAGGCTTCAGGCTGGATTGCGCAGCAGATCACCAATCAGGGGCTGATTATCTCCGCCAACGAAATTTTCTGGGCTTCCGCTGGCGTCTTTCTGTTTCTGCTGGTGCTGGTCTGGTTTGCCCGGCCGCCGTTTGGCTCCGGCAGCGGCGGCGGCGGCGCGCACTGAGTCGATATAAAAAAAACGGGCCGCAATGGCCCGTTTTTAATGGCTTAACCGTCAGCTTTCATGAACCTTAACGGCCCGCTTCGCCTCAGGCGTTCTGACGCCACCATTCCGCCAGCAGAATGCCGGTCGCTACGGAAACGTTAAGGCTTTCCACGTTGCCGGTGCCGCCGATAGAAACGCTCAGGTCGCCCTGCTCCAGCGTGGTGTCGGACAGGCCGTCGCTCTCCTGACCCAATACCAGCACCATCTTAGCGGGCAGCGCAGCCTGCGCCAGCGGCTCGCCCTGATGGCTGGACGTGGTTACGATGGCGTAACCGGCACGGCGAAACGCATCCAGACCTTCAGCAAAGCTTTCACCGCTGATAGCCTGCACGTGTTCCGCGCCGCCTTCCGCCGTGCGTACCGCCGCGCCGGACTCCAGTAGCGAAGCATCCTGCACCAGCAGCCCTTTCACACCGAAGTGCGCGCAGCTGCGCATGATGCCGCCCAGGTTATGCGGGTTGCCGATATCTTCCAGCGCCAGCACGCAATCTTTCTCTGGTGCCTTAGCCAGCCACTCGCGAACCTGAATGCCGGGACGCTTTTTGATCAGGAAGCAGACGCCGCCGTGATGTTCGGTGCCGGACGCCTTCGCCAGCTCCGCATCGTCTACCACATGGTAGGCTTTACGGTTGGCGGCCATCCATTTCAGCGCATCGCGAAAACGCGGCGTCACGCTCTGGACGAACCAGGCGCGCACGATGCAGTCGGGACGGCTCTGGAACAGCGCCTGACAGGCGTTTTCGCCATAGACGCGCGTTTCTTCATTACGCTGACGACGGATCTGCTCCGGGTCGATACCGCTTTTGCCGCCGATGCCGCCGTAATCGGGCTTGTCATCTACCGCTGACGGCGCGCGTGAAACCGTACGCCATGGCGAACCGCCTGCTACGTCGCGATCGCGCCCGCCACGCGGCTTTTCTGTATTACGTGAAGAACGGCGGTCGCCGTCCGGACGAGGCGCGCCTTTACCGGTACGGGGATTTCCCGTCCGGCTGCTGCTCTCATCATCGCCGCGGACATACATCACTTTGACTTTACCGCTTTTACCTTTAAATTCGTCGTTCATTTTCCCTCCACCTGGCTGAGCGCGAAGCGCGCAGATTACCTGATGTGGCACCGCTTAGCTATTAACTTCCCGCTAAAGGCTCGTTTCCGTGCCGTGCTGACCTTTAAGACAGCATAAATCGCGTGAGTCACGACCTATTGTACCCATCGAACAAATCTCTTTGTTGCTGACGCAAAGCCGAACCATAATTACCGCTACTTAATCATAACAAAGTAAGCGATCGCTTACCGAGGTGTATCATGAATACGGTTTGTGCTTCATGCCAGGCGACCAACCGCGTGCCGCCGGAACGTATTGAAGACGGCGCAAAGTGCGGCCGCTGCGGCGACGAGCTTTTCAATGGCGAGGTCATTAACGCCACTACCGCCACGCTGGATAAATATTTACAGGACGATCTGCCGGTTGTCGTGGATTTCTGGGCGCCGTGGTGCGGCCCCTGCGTTAACTTTGCGCCGGTATATAAAGACGTTGCGCAAGAGCGCGGCGGCCAGGTTCGCTTCCTGAAGGTGAATACCGAAGCGGAGCCGGAGATCAGCGCACGTTTTCGCATCCGCAGCATCCCGACCATTATGATCTTTAAGCAGGGTCAGATGGTGGATATGCTCAGCGGCGCGATGCCTAAAGCCCCTTTCAACGAGTGGCTGGACGAAAACCTCTGAGTCCCTGGTGGTCAGGTTCGCCTGGCCACTACTGTTTTTACCGCTTTTCTGCCAGAATGGCGTTTTCCCCAGATAAATTCCTATGATCGAAAACGCCGTTCTTCGCCTGCGCGCCGAGCGCCTTGCGCGGGCTACCCGTCCTTTTCTTGCTCGCGGCAATCGTATCCCCCGCTGTCAGCGCTGCCTGCTGCCAAAAAAGAACTGCCTGTGCGAGACTCTACAGCCGGTAGCGGCGCGCAGTCGTTTTTGTCTGGTGATGTTTGACAGCGAACCGATGAAGCCCAGCAACACGGGCCGCCTGATTGCCGATATCCTGCCCGATACGCAGGCTTTCGGCTGGTCGCGCACCGAGCCCGATCCCCGGCTGCTGGCCGCGGTAAAAAATCCTGACGTGCAGCCGCTGGTGGTGTTCCCGCAATCCTACGCCGATGCGGATCGCCCGGTGATAAACCGTCCTCCCGTCAACGGTAAACCCCCGCTGTTTATTATGCTCGACGGCACCTGGACCGAAGCGCGCAAGATGTTCCGCAAAAGCCCGTGGCTGGATGCGTTGCCGGTAATGTCGCTGACGCTCAGCCGCCCGTCCAACTATCAACTTCGCGAGTCGCACGGCGACGGCCAGCACTGTACGGCCGAAGTCGCGGCGGAGCTGCTGCTTCAGGCGGGCGATACCGCAGCGGGTACGGCGCTGTTCCGGCACTTCGATCTGTTTCGCCAGCGCTATCTGGCGGGTAAGCCGCACCATCCGTCTCATCAGCAAAGCGCGGCCGTGACATCCGACGATTAAAAAAGGGCGGCCTTTATACTGGCCGCCCTTTTCTGCTCTCTGGGTTTTATGTGTGTTTAAAATAATATATTTCCGGCTCTTCTGGACTATCGGTTACATATTATATCGATATTCTAATTGGGCAGAAACCACTCAAAAAAATAACCAGCAGCCGGATATAAAGCCACTACTTGTTAATTTAGACAGGATACCCCTTGCGCAGCCTTATGGTGATTTAGCTCAGCAAAGGCCAGGCTGATGCCCTCCAGAAGGTACCGATATAAGGGGAAAAACCGCGTGCCCGTAAGGGAAAATGAGCCGCCTGCTTCTGTTACAGGCCAAGGGTACTTGTTTATTTGAAAAGTAAAAGCCCTGCCATCACCAACAAAATCAGACGACTCATTTAATTCATATTCATCAGTGAAAACACTTCCTCTTAAAGGCGGATAACATTCGCTGACGACATATTATTACGCGTCTGGTACTGCTTACTCAATCTTAATAATTACCCGTTGGAAAGTAATAATTGAGAGAGAGAAAAAAGTAACTATCGGGCAGCGCTGGTCCGTCAAAATAAAAACGTTCAGCCTTTAAGAATTTAACCTTTTTAACATCCACGCGGTTATTACAGAATTTCTCTACGGCACAGGTAAAAAATCAACGGCGTGCTGCATCTCTGCTGTCTGGCAGCCTGTAAACCAGATAAATTTGTGAGCTGATGCCGAGGATTGCGGCCTGGCTACGGCACCAGACGTCGGTTGGCGTTAAACTCACTTTTTCTGCACAGGAGACGGCTATGAGTCAACGAGGGCTGGAAGCGCTGTTACGCCCCAAATCCATCGCGGTTATTGGTGCCTCGCCGCGCCCGGAACGCGCGGGCTATCTGATGATGCGCAATCTGCTGGCGGGAGGGTTTAGCGGTTCCATTCTGCCGGTCACGCCGAAGTATCAGGCCGTATGCGGCGTGATGGCCTGGCCCGATGTCGCCAGCCTGCCCTTTGCCCCCGACCTGGCGGTAATCTGCACGCACAGTCGCCATAATATCGTCCTGCTCCAGGCGCTGGGCGAGCGCGGCTGCAAAGCCTGCATCATTCTCTCTTCGCCGGGCAGCCAGCATGACGAGCTGCGTGAGTGCGCCAGCCGTTTGCAGATCCGCCTGCTCGGGCCAAACAGCCTGGGACTGCTTGCGCCCTGGCAAGGGCTGAACGCCAGCTTTTCCCCGGTGCCTATTTATCAGGGCAGGCTGGCGTTTATTTCGCAGTCCGCCGCCGTCTCTAATACCATTCTCGACTGGGCGCAGCAGCGGCAGCTGGGCTTCTCCTGGTTTATCGCGCTCGGCGACAGTCTGGATATCGACGTGGACGACCTGCTGGATTTTCTGGCGCGCGACGGCAAAACCAGCGCTATTCTGCTCTGTCTGGAGCAGTTAAGCGACGCACGGCGCTTTGTCTCGGCAGCCCGCAGCGCCGCCCGAAACAAGCCGGTGCTGGTGATTAAAAGCGGGCGCTCGCAGCAGGCGCGTCAGCTGCTGGGCGCGCCCGGCGGCATGGACGGCGCCTGGGATGCGGCGATACAGCGTGCAGGCCTGCTGCGGGTACAGGATATGCACGAGCTCTTTTCCGCGGTGGAAACCCTCAGCTATATGCGGCCGCTGCGCGGTGAGCGACTGATGATTATCAGTAACGGCGCCGCGCCTGCCGCGCTGGCGCTGGATGCGCTGGATGCGCGCGGCGGCAAACTGGCAACACTGGGCGAGGCGTTAACGGCGGCGCTGCAAAGCTGTCTGCCGGACGGCTGCCAGGCCGGCAATCCTTTGGATCTGAAAGATGACGCTACGCCAGAACGCTATCAGCAGGTGGTGTCGCTGCTGCTCGGCAGCCACGATATCGATGCGCTGCTGGTGATTTACGCGCCCAGCGCCGTTGCGCCCGCTACCCTCACCGCGCAACGATTAATAGAGGTGACGGCAAAGCATCCGCGAGCGAAACAGATCGCCCTGCTGACCAACTGGTGCGGCGAGTTCTCTGCGCCTGAAGCGCGCCGCCACTTCAGCGAGGCCGGTATTCCCACCTATCGTACGCCGGAAGGCGCGGTCACCGCGTTTATGCATATGGTGGAATACCGCCGTAATCAGAAGCAGCTGCGCGAAACGCCCGCGCTTCCGGCCGATCTGGCGACCAATACGGCAGAAGCCCACCAGCTCATTCACCTGGCGCTGAAAGAGGGCGTGACCACGCTGGATACCCACGAAGTCCAGGGCATTTTGCAGGCCTATGGCTTAACGACGTTGCCAACCTGGATCGCCAGCGACAGCGTGGAGGCGGTACAGATAGCCAGTCAGGCAGGCTATCCGGTAGCGCTTAAGCTGCGCTCGCCCGATATCCCGCATAAATCGGAAGTCCAGGGCGTGATGCTCTATCTGCGCTCGGCTGGCGAGGTGCAGCAGGCGGCGGAAGCCATTATCGACCGGGTCAAACTCGCCTGGCCGCAGGCGCGTATCGACGGGCTGCTGGTGCAGAGCATGGCCAACCGCGCCGGCGCTCAGGAGTTGCGTATCGTGATGGAGCAGGATCCCGTATTCGGGCCGGTGATTATGCTGGGCGAAGGCGGCATTGAGTGGCAGGCAGAGCGGCAGGCCGCCGTAGCCTTGCCGCCGCTGAATATGGCGCTCGCCCGCTATCTGATTATTCAGGCCATTAAAAATGGTAAAATACGCGGACGCAGCGCGCTTTCGCCGCTGGATATTTCGGGCCTTAGCCGGGTTTTGGTGCAGGTGTCCAACCTGATCGTGGACTGTCCGGAGATCAGGCGGCTTGATATCCATCCTTTGCTGGCGGCAGGCGAAACCTTCTCGTTACTGGATGTCACTATGCAGCTGGCGCCTTTCGACGGCGATCCCGAAGCGCGCCTGGCTATCCGTCCGTATCCGCACCAGCTGGAAGAACAGGCACAGCTGAAAAACGGTGAACCGCTGCTGTTCCGGCCCATCCTGCCGGAAGATGAGCCGCTGCTACAGCAGTTTATTGCTCAGGTGACGAAAGAAGATCTTTATTATCGCTACTTTAGTGAGATCAATGAGTTCACCCATGATGATTTGGCTAACATGACCCAGATCGACTACGATCGGGAGATGGCGATCGTTGCGGTGCGTCAGCATGAGATCGTCGGCGTAACCCGCGCGGTCTCTGACGCCGACAACGTGGACGCCGAGTTTTCGGTGCTGGTGCGTTCCGATTTGAAGGGGCTGGGCCTGGGGCGTCAGCTGCTGGAAAAGATGATCGACTATACCCGTCAACATGGTCTGCTGAAGCTCAACGGCATTACTATGCCGAATAATCGCGGCATGATAGCGCTGGCGCGCAAGCTGGGTTTTACCGTGGATATCCAGTTTGAGGACGGTATTGTCGCGCTCTCCCTGACGCTACAGGAAAACGGTTAATGTCTGGAAACGTAAAACTGCCCACATCCCGCCTGACTGATGGTAACATTAGCGGTTATGGCGATGATTTTAAGGCAAAAGGCTATTCCATGAACAGAGAAGAAACGCACTGTGATGCTGTCTAAATTCAAACGTAACAAGCACCAACAGCACCTTGCGCAACTGCCAAAACTGTCTCAGTCGGTTGCCGATTTTACCACGCTGTATACGCCTGCCGACTTCCGCCAAACGCTGCTGGAAAAAATAGCATCGGCGACAACACGTATCTGCCTTGTGGCGCTCTATCTGGAAAACGATGACGGCGGACGAGCTATTCTTTCCGCGCTATACGAGGCAAAGCGCCTCCGGCCCGGGCTGGATGTCCGCATTCTGGTTGACTGGCATCGCGCGCAGCGAGGCCGTATCGGCGCTTCTCGCGGCGCAACCAACGCGGACTGGTATTGCGAGATGGCCGAACAAAATGCCGATATCGCTATTCCTGTATACGGCGTGCCGGTAAATACCCGTGAAGCGCTGGGCGTTCTGCACCTGAAAGGCTCGGTCATTGACGATACGCTGCTTTATACGGGCGCGAGTCTGAACGACGTCTATCTGCATCAGCACGAGCGTTATCGTTACGATCGCTACCAGCTGATTACCAATCCCACGCTGGCCGATACGCTGTTGAACTGGATTGACACCAATCTTATTCAGGCCGAAGCCGTTCACCGGCTCGATCAGCGCGAGCGCCCGAAAAGCCCTGAGATAAAAAACGAAACGCGGCAGTTTCGTCAGGAACTGCGTGGCTTCGATTATGATTTCGAAGGCGACGCCAACAACGAGCAGCTGGCGGTCACGCCGCTGGTCGGGCTGGGTAAACGCAGCCTGTTGAATAAAACCATTTATCATCTGATGCCCTGTGCCGAGCAGAAGCTGACGCTTTGTACGCCCTATTTCAACCTGCCCGCGATCCTGGTCCGTAATATTATCTGGCTGCTGCGCCGGGGCAAAGACGTTGAAATCATCGTCGGCGACAAGACCGCAAATGATTTCTATATCCCGCAGGATCAGCCTTTTAAAATTATCGGCGCGTTGCCTTATCTGTATGAGATTAACCTGCGCCGCTTCCTCAGCCGCCTGCAATATTATGTCACCAGCGGTCAGCTGACCGTGCGGCTGTGGAAAGATGGCGAGAACAGCTACCATCTGAAAGGCATGTGGGTGGACGAAGAGTGGATGCTGATCACCGGCAACAACCTCAATCCGCGCGCCTGGCGGCTTGACCTGGAAAACGCCGTGTTGATCCATGACCCGCTCCAGGAACTGGCCGCACAGCGCGAAAAAGAGCTGGCGCTGATCCGCGAACATACCACGGTTGTGCAACACTATCGGGATTTGGAAAGCATTGCGGACTATCCGGTCAAGGTCAGAAAGCTGATCCGCCGCCTGCGACGTATTCGCATCGATAGGCTAATCAGCCGTATTCTGTAAGCCAGCTATACTAAGCCCTGTCAGTCATACAGGGCTTTTTTTATGCGCTTGCTTCCTCTTATTCTGCTTTGCTGTTCCGGCTGTAGCCATATGGCCCAAGACAGCTGGACAGGTAAAGATAAAGCGGAACACTTCTTTTCTTCCGCGTTTCTTTCTGCGGCGGGCACCGCTTACGGCGAACGTCAGAACTGGCATGAAAGCCACAGCGGCGGTTTCGGCCTGCTGTTCTCCATCAGCCTGGGCGCGGGCAAGGAGTTTTATGACAGTCGCGAAGCGGGTTCAGGCTGGAGCTGGAAAGATTTCAGCTGGGATATAGCCGGCGCCGCCACCGGCTATACTCTCTGGAATACGGCTCGTTAAAGCTTCATCCCCTTCCCTTTCTTATGCAGCAGCAGCGATACCAGGAAGGCAACCGCGCCCATAGCGGAAACATACCAGAAAAAACTATTCTCGCTTCCCGCCGCCTTAAGCGACAGAGCCACATATTCCGCCGATCCGCCAAATAAAGCGTTAGCCACCGCATAGGAAAGCCCCACGCCCAACGCACGCACCTCTGGCGGGAACATCTCCGCCTTCAGGATACCGCTGATTGAGGTATAAAAACTGGTAATCAACAGGGCAAGCATGACCAGCGCAAAGGCGACCCAACTGCTTTGGACGTTTTGCAATATCGTCAGGATCGGCACGGTGCAGATCGCCGCCATGCCGCCAAAGATCAGCATCGATCCTTTCCGGCCGATCTTATCGGAAAGCGCGCCGATCAAAGGCTGGATCAGCATAAAGATAAAAAGTGCCGCCGTCATTAATGCGCTGGCGCTGCGCGTATCCATCCCTGAGGTATTCACCAGATACTTCTGCATATAGGTGGTAAAAGTATAAAAACTTAACGAACCGCCAGCGGTAAATCCTAATACCATTATAAATGCACGACGGTGCTTCCAGAGCCCTTTTAACGATCCGGCATCCTGATGCGTGCGGCTTTTTTTGTCGGAGGTTTCATTTAAAGAACGGCGTAAATAGAGCGCGACAACGGCAAGCAGCGCGCCCAGCGCGAAAGGAATGCGCCAGCCCCATGCGCGTAAATCTTCATCGGATAAAAGCTGTTGCAGAACGACCACGGTCAGCAAAGCCAGCAGCTGACCGCCGATCAGTGTGACGTATTGGAATGACGCATAGAAGCCCTTTTTACCTTCAATCGCGACTTCACTCATATAGGTCGCGCTGGTGCCATATTCTCCTCCTACTGATAATCCCTGAAACAAACGAGCCAGCAGCAGAAGCGCGGGCGCCCAAACGCCAATCGCAGCGTAGCCTGGCAGGCAAGCGATAACCAGCGAGCCAAAACACATCATGCAAACAGAGATCAGCATGGAAGTTTTGCGCCCGTGTTTGTCGCCAATATAGCCGAACAGCCACCCGCCGACCGGTCGCATTAAAAAACCGGCGGCGAATACGCCTGCTGTTTGCAGCAGCTGCGTGGTGGCATTACCCGAAGGAAAAAAGATATGGGCGAAATAGAGGGAGCAGAAGGAATAGACATAAAAATCAAACCATTCAACAAGATTACCTGAAGAAGCGCCTACGATGGCCCAAATCCGTTGACGGGTAGTGATGACAGAAGTGCTGGCGGCGTCTGTCTTAGACGATGCGGCATCGAACATAATTCCTCCTCGCATTTTTCCTTGCTAATAATTAGCGTCAAAAGTGAAACAGCAACCAGCAGTAAACCGCACCCGCGTAATGTTAAGAATCTGTTTTTTCAGAGACGAATAGATTTGTGACGCAGATCCGTTTTAGCGCTGCTTTGCCGTGAGGAGAGCGTTCTTCTGACGACAAAAAGGAACTGGATGAGGGTATAAATGCTCGATGAAGGCATAACCGCAGAGGCGAGTCAGAAGATCGATAACAACTTTTATTTTGAGCAGTTAAATGATGCGAGAGTTCCGCCTGAAGAGAATAAAGCGCGGTTTTTATACGTGCCGGGCCGTAAAGGGAAATTCCGGGCCCCTGCGCGCTTTATCCGCAGCGGAGCCGCTTTTTCCCGGCCCACAAACGCAAAAAACCCCGACCGTGAGGTCGGGGCTGTTGCAATTTGATGCCTGGCAGTTCCCTACTCTCGCATGGGGAGACCCCACACTACCATCGGCGCTACGGCGTTTCACTTCTGAGTTCGGCATGGGGTCAGGTGGGACCACCGCGCTAAAGCCGCCAGGCAAATTCTGTTTCCCCCCGCCGCCCTGAGGCCGCGCGGGTTTA